>NZ_KI973181.1:0-1194 GCF_000534415.1 Enterobacter sp. BIDMC 27 | reverse complement strand
TTTTTTTTGCTGTTTCCCGGTGTCCGCTCCCGGACAGGATGTGCATTTGTAATACCGCGCACGCGGCGGCATCACAAATACCCCGTTCAGGGCTGCGCCCCGACACCCCGCCATCGCCTCACGGCCGCGCACTGAATTGCGCACCCGTTCACCGATTTTCACGCATCTTTCTCGCCTATCTGTGCGTTCAGCATGGCGTAAAGCGCTTCAGCCTGATCGTGCAGATGCTCACAGCAGCCGGCTGCCTCATCCAGATCCATCTGTTCGAGCCGTTCGAGGAGGAGGAGTGTCTGTGAGCGGATAAATTTGGCCATGTTGAGGGCGGCGGATTCCTGTCTGGTCACTGGTGATTTTCCCCGTCTGGTGATGATTTTTGCGTGAAAAGAGCATGCCGTCATTCTGGTGCATAGTCATGCATGCCGTTAAAATTTAACAGGCGCGTTTCTGACGGGTTCCGGGGTGGTTTGTTGTGGTTTTTGTCATGGTTCCGTCAGAAACGCGCTGAGCGCGTCTGAGGCGGTGCGGGCAACGGATGTTATGGTAAATTCTTGGGGGCTTGATTATAAAATACCGCACTTCCTCTTATGTCTTGTGCTTTTTAGACAACCCTGAAAGCTTTTAGCTTTGGTGATGCAATTTGCTGGGATTTTGGCGGAGAACCACAGGTAAAGAAAAAGGCCACATTAGCGGCCTTTTTCGGAGAATATGCTCAGTGCGGAATTTCGGAGACTTCTTTAACGTCGGTTTTATTGATCTGCTGTTTGACACCATTCGCGTCTGTATAGCCAAGCAGGCCTGAGTCTGATTCTTTAGGTTTGCCGTCGCTGACAATAGTGCGACCGTCATTGGTGTGTATGGCATAGCTTGTGCGCGTGCAGCCGGTGAGGGCTGAAAGCGCAACTGCCGCTGCGAACACTGAAACAAAAATCTTTTTCAAAGCCAGCTCCTTTTATCCATATCAGTTTTGGTCACTAACCATCTAACTATAGGTTATTTTTTATGTGAAAAGAGGCTTGATGGTGGGCTGTATATCGAGTTAGGCGCGAGGTGCTATGGTCAAAGTGTGGTGTCAAGCGGGGAGGAGGCTTATATGAGATGTAATCCAGCAGATACATATACCAAGATGATTTAAGTATTCCTCTTTGTGAGGTTGGATGTCTAATTTATAAAGGATCTTCTTGAGATCCTTTTTTT
>NZ_KI973180.1:0-2356 GCF_000534415.1 Enterobacter sp. BIDMC 27 | reverse complement strand
ATCCGGTAACTATCGTCTTGAGTCCAACCCGGTAAGACATGCAAAAGCGCCACTGGCAGCAGCCACTGGTAACTGATTTAGAGGAGATAGTCTTGAAGTCATGCGCCAGTTAAGGCTAAACTAAACGAACAGTTTTGGTGACTGCGCTCCTCTAACTAGCCAGTTACCTCGGTTCAAAGAGTTGCTGCTCTGAGAACCTTCGAGAAAACCGCCTTGCTGGGCGGTTTTTTCGTTTACAGAGCAAGAGATTACGACGCAACAGAAAGGATCTCAAGAAGTTCCTTGCTGTATTGCTACTATCCTAGAGATCTGACCCATTAGGGGCATTATCAGATGACGGCCTTGTAATCCACGGGGAGCAGGTCACACATCTAAAGCATCTACGAGTAAAAACACCCCAGTGACCAATGAGCGATTTGCGTGAGCTAATCGTCAATGTATACTGATCGCTTCAAATTAATCGCTCATGCTTTTAATGAAATCATCTAAGTACCAAGCCTTAGAGAAATCACTAAGATCTTCCATCTGTTTTCCCATTACACCCAGAAGCCCACCCTCCCAAACACTATAAGCTCTCTCTCCATTTAACATATACACGTTTTCCGGAATTGTTCTTAATGTATATACGGGGTTTTGAATACCATATTCCTGCCCAAGAGTTTTAAAATACTCTCCTTTTAAGTAAAACTTATCTTTCCCTCTGTAACTAAGATAAACCTTACTAAAATCATAATCTTTCACTTTTTCAGCAAATTGCAGCATCACCCTACTAACATCCAGTGAACTATTTTCTGCAGAAACAGAACGAAGGTCATAATTAATCTCGGAAGAGTTTACAAACCACTTATAATAAACCCAAACGCTAATACCATCATTCCTTGGAT
This sequence comes from Enterobacter sp. BIDMC 27, assembly GCF_000534415.1. Lineage (NCBI taxonomy): Bacteria > Pseudomonadati > Pseudomonadota > Gammaproteobacteria > Enterobacterales > Enterobacteriaceae > Enterobacter > Enterobacter sp. BIDMC 27. Next base: position 1,472 of record NZ_KI973180.1, on the reverse strand, counting down.
CTTCTTTCAGAACCTCATTCATGTGCCTTTGAAGAAAAATGTAGTTGGCAGATAAAACACCACCACATAAGAGTACTATTAATATGATTGCTGTATATACTTTTTTCATTTCTATAATCCATCTCAACTGCTCTAAAGTTTACCCTGAGATTTTTAAGCTAAGGTGCCATAAGTTAGCAAGGAATTAAGCATCGATTTACCATAACGTCTTCTTACGCGCACCGCGAAAACGGCCTCAGGGCGTTTCTGCGCCTTCAGCCACAAAAGAGCACGTCTTACCCCCAGAAAACCGCCCGGAATCGCTCTGGTGAGTTTTACGGTGGCGAATGACTATGCACCGGAGTGAATACCACGCTGTTTCGCCCTGAACTCCCCACAAAACCGACGAAAGTGGCAATCAGCGACGCGGCGCCCGCGGACGCGACCAGGTAAATTCCGCCTGCTGCCGCTCCTCCTCACGCGCAGATCGCTGCCGTTCTGCCTGGCGCTGCGATTCGATCTGTGCACGAGCCCTGTTAAGGACAATGTGCCTGTTGGGCTGATTCAGCTTCTTGCCTGACGCTCTCTCAGCGGCGGCAACAGCATCGTCGAGAAATCTTTTCTCGGCAGGCGTCAGGTTTATCAGTCGTTTCATGGCGTTCTCCGGTCAGAATAACTCTGCACAGTCTGCCAGACACGGCGAACCTCATGAAGAACCTGCAGCCGGGAACGGCCCTGAGAAACGGTGAACGGGAACGGATTTTAATCCGGTGCCGTGAAGCGTTGGCGGGGTATCGGGGCGCAGCCCTGAGATATCGTTTTGGTGCCGGCATCATGATGGCGGTACTCCAAAAACACATCTTGTCCCGCTTTCAGTTTCTGAATTTGCGGGTTCCGGGCGCAGCGCCGGACCAGTCACGTAGCGCTAGCGGAGTGTATACTGGCTTAATATGTTAGTTGGGCGTGGTGGCTCAGGGAAGTGCTTCATGTGGCAGGGGAAAAATGCGGCTGCGGTGCGTAAGTGCAAAATGCTGATGATGGTGAAATGACGCCTCCTCGCTCACTCGGTCGCTACGCTCCTGCCGTGAGACTGCGGCGGGCGTTACCTGCTCACGAATGACGAGGTAACGAAATGAAGCTGAGGTCAAGAAGGGCCCGAAAAAGGATGCGGCGCTGCCGTTTTTCCATAGGCTCCGCCCCCCTGACAAGCATCACAAAATCTGACGCTCAAATCAGTGGCGGCGAAACCCGACAGGACTTAAAGATCCCAGGCGTTTCCCCCTGGTGGCTCCCTCGTGCGCTCTCCTGTTCCTGCCTTTCGGTTTACCGGTGTCATTCCGCTGTTATGGCCGCGTTTATCTCATTCCACGCCTGACACTCAGTTCCGGGTAGGCAGTTCGCTCCAAGCTGGACTGTATGCACGAACCCCCCGTTCAGTCCGACTGCTGCGCCTTATCCGGTAACTATCGTCTTGAGTCCAACCCGGTAAGACA
>NZ_KI973179.1:49178-68854 GCF_000534415.1 Enterobacter sp. BIDMC 27 | reverse complement strand
CGTAAACCTGACGAACAACGCCACGACTTCATAGACCTAAAATCATGCAGTTAGGTTCTTAGCGTACATTTCCGCTCCATTGGGCTTCAAACCCCTTATATAAGAAGCTGGTTAAGCAGCCCTTCCGTTCGAATCTAGCTTTGCAAGCTTAAGGGGGGTTAATGCTGAACTTGACCTAGAATAAAAAAAAATTCACTATTGCTTTCTTCAACAACTTGAATGTCATCTTAAAAATAAATATTAAGGATTTCTTTTGTGGCAGATAATATAATTATTGATGAGAAAGAGTTAGTTACCTTAGTTGAAGTACCACTTGATATTATTGATCCTAATCATCGGAGTATTACTCCAGAAATGCGTAGAAAAATTTTAGCGCAACGATTCAGAAACCAGCTATATGCTGATGGCATCGAAACTGGACATCTTGAGGAGGTAAATGGAAAAGTTACTTTCAGGTCTAAGTTAACACTACCATCCTTTGCTGGTTTTGTCTTTGAAGCTTACTTGGTAAGTAAACTCAATGATAATAAAAAAATGGGGCAAGCCGCATTTACATGGTGTACACAAAGGTCAAGGTTGGCTTTATCGAGTGTATACGATCAATACAAAGCCATAGGGACTGGATTTATTAGCACTCATCAACTGCATCCCCATTTATATGCGCCTCACAGTAGTTCTGATATCCGTTTTGTTAGAAAAAACCCCCAAAGTGGGGTAATAGAAACAGCATTAATACATGGCACACACAACATTGCTGGAATTCAGGTTAAGGCTATAAAAGGAAACTTAAAAAGCCAAATTATTGATCCTTTATTACGTGGGCAATATTCTCACGTCATAACACTTCTGAGGGATTACTATGGAACACCTACACGAACAGTTTGTTTGCGCTGGATTAATTTTGGCGTGCGAGATGGAAGTATCACTTCACTACAACGTGAGTTTCTTGAAGATCGGATAAAAGGCCCTGAGTTTTTAGGTATAGATCAGCGCGATATTGATGACTACTATGACTATATCGAAGATTACCATAACGGGTACTGTTTACCTGATAAATCAATTTCCGATGCAACTTTCTCTGAGATTAAGCGGTACAAAGACCATAATGGGTTGTTAGTTCCTGATGACGTAGGAACAGAAATTTAAACAACTTGAAAGATAGAAGTAAAAATTACATCTTAGGCGCATACATAAACATTCAGATTTATCACGATAACAACCTTAATGAATTCATTCAAGAGTTGAAAGTATATAGGCCCGATTTATCGGGCCTTTTACTTACTGCTTAAGGATTAAAATTTAATTGCGGGCATTCATTCTTTTGTTTATCAGATCAAACAGCTTTTCAAAACGGTCCAGTTCTTCTTTGGACAATATCTGATTATCGCCATCTTTCATACGATTCATGAATGCGCGGGCGGGTTTGGCTTTCACAAAATGTTTCTTGTCTGCCGAGAAGGCGCTTTCAATCTGTTTGACAATCCGCGGTATTTTATCATTCAGTTTAAGAGTAGCTGGTTTCAGATCATAGCTTTCATCAACCATCTGAAGGAAAGTCTCACGATTGAAGAGATCTTCGATATCGCACTCGTCACGCTTAGACTCCAACGCATCAGAAACAAATATTACGTTCTTTCTAGTAAGCATGCCCTGCTGCTGAAGCTCAGTTGAAGTCTCCCGGCTTTGCTTCTCATCATCCAGAAGCACAACAACATTAAGATTCTGAGAGGACAGAAGAGAAACCATGTAGGATACGCGCTGTGCCCCGCCTGCAGGGGTTATGGTGATTTTGCTGTTCAAGCCTTTTCTGCCGACAGACGTCAGCACATCTGAAATTGTACTGAGGTACCAGAAATCAGTAACGCCCTCAACAATCAAATTATGGGAACCAATAAATAACGACTGTGCGATGTCATAACCCAGCGCGGCCTGCAACGGGAATAAAGTTGTGGAATCCCCGCTGGGATCGTTGGTCACCGTCGTACCCTTATCCTCTGCAATTGACACAGTTTTTATATCGGATATGTTTTTAATTGGTACAAGGAATGGAGAGTGAGTGGTATAGATAATCTGGTTATCAAAATCATTGGTAAGGTGATTAAGAAGATCAGCTTGAGATTTAGCATGCAAGTAAAGCCCTGGCTCATCCAGTAAAATAATAGCATTTTCTGCTGAGCCGCCCTTGGTATCAGCAAAAAATGTTATATAGAATGAGAAGAACCACTTAAATCCCCGGCTTCTTTCGTCCAGGTTCACCTCAACATCGTAGGCATTATTTGAATCCGAAACATATGTATCAAAATAATCACTGTCAACATTAAAACGGATTTTAAGAGGTTTATCCTGCCATAGCCTTCGGATTTCTGTCGTAACGACAGCTCCCGCTCTGTTTACAAGCTGATTTCGAACATCTGAATTATTTCTGTTTGCCGTCAGCTCGGCAGGGTCAATCCCTGCCACCTTGCAAAGTTTCTCAAAATTGATATCGGCATTAGTTAATTTGCCCTGCTGTTTACGATTATTATATTCAGCCATTTGATGGTGACCGTTCAGTTCAGGATATTCATCTACCATCACAAAGACAGGGATTTTTGTAAGAATCCATTCTCGTGCCCGTTGAGCTCGGGTAGAATCATTGCTTATCTCGTTAAGAGTATCCTCCAGTTCATCTAGAGCATCATCAGATTCCGACTTAAGCTCGATGTCATACTTAACCAGAAATTTTCTCAGCTCCTGAGGTTTACCCTTGGCCTGTTCTGACCAGCCAATTGGATCGTCCGGAATTGGAAGTAAGGCATTGCATATATCTCTTATAGCCTGTATATCAGGCTGGGTTTGTTCTGTTTTATTTTCGGGGTTATCGAAAAACAAATCAATTTGAGCCGTTATTTTACGGACTTCTTTTTTTATTTTTTGTACATCATATGCGAATTTTTCAAGCCCACTAAAACTGATGTACCTGAGTTTTCCATTGTATCGTCTACTGATGTCAACATAAGTAATATTTCGTGCACGTGGATAAATTGCACTGAGTTCCGCCAGTTCTGTCTCGGTTAATGTCCAGGTGGTATCTACAACGGGTGTGTCAGGAGTACATTCACTCAGTTTTCTATGCCTTGGGAAATCTTTTATATCATTGAGTTTGTCGAAACCTTCTGCCGGATTAAGGCTTTTAAGAGCAAGTAACAAATTTGTTTTGCCGCTTTCATTCCGCCCCAGAATTGCTGTCAGTTTCTCAGTGGTTATCACCCCACTGTCAAACACAGAGCGGAAGTTTCGAACACGAAAAGATTCCAGTTTCATCCATATTCTCCTATTTCAGTAATGCTGTGGCAATCGCCGTTGCGGAAGAAAGAAAGGCCAGCCCCAGAGCAGACCATATTTTAAGATTATTGGTTTTAATCTCGAAGCTGAGCCTTTTGTTCTGTTCTTCCACGGCAATCATCTTTGTCACGAGATCCAGCATAATACCCATCTCAGCCGCACTGACAGGAGGAGATTCACGGGCGTCAGTTTCATTATTCTTCCTTCTTCTGGCATAGCGGAGATGGATCATATACAGAGGCTCGCCCTGAGAACTGAGGTTGGAAGAGCGTCTGAAAAACGCCGGATAGGAAGCAAGTACTCGTTCCACCTCCTGCATATCCATACCTAGGCTATCAGCAATATTTCTTGGAGTTCTGCTGTTCCAGCGTTCATGCGCACCCAGATGCTGTATCAACGCTGTCAGATAGTGGAAATCTCTGACAAAAGAGGGCTCGTTATGAGCAGGTTCATTTGATTGCCGTGCAAATATCATATTTATCCTTAAAAGCTACGAACACTATTTACGAAAGCTTATCGGGAAGACCATGTCCTTCTACGATATGTGAGTCTGTATTTTAAACGGATTTTTAAATAACATCATTGTGGTTTTCATATCATTCGTGCTTACCGAAAAGATTCATCATTACTATCATAAATGTATTAAATGAAATGTTTTTTTGCTTAAAAAGCAATAATCTTCAATATACAATAATCTGTCTTCTTTATTGACTTTGATGCAATAATTCATCTCTTCTTATGCCGGGATCCGAAAAAAGGCAGAACCGGAACCGGGTAACACAGCAGCCCAAAATATTCCTCTCCTGTGTTACCGACATTCCCCTCAGGCGTGGACATAATGACCGTGACAGCAAAACTGATGAGGAAAAGAAATGAAATTCATCCCTGCCCGAACTGCCGCCGATGTGCTGGAGATAATGAAATCATACCGTGACGATCTACGTGAAAAGACATTGTATGAACCATCCTGGTCTGTGCTGGAAAGGCTCATTTCACGTGATACAGAGATGAATCCGGTATGGCATGACATTGCGCGACATGCGCTCACCGGTGAGCAGTGCTGGAATTTGCTGGCACAGATATTCCTGGCCGGTGTATACGGAACTGCTGAGCACCACAGGCGCCTGAAGGCTGATCACTCAAGACTGGCTTTCCTGAATGAGGGGATTGCAACTAAGGCCGCAGAACTCGGCAGAATGCTGACGGAACGGGAAGATATACTTAACCGCAATGCTTTTTACATAGAACATACAGCCCATATCGTCGATCTGATTGACGCAGCTTCTGGCCAGAACGGACATTACTCCTCTTTTTTGCGTGAAAAACTTGATGGCCTTCGCAGCCAATTTGATGGCAAATACTGGCCGTCGCTGCAGCAACTCCTGGAGGTGGTGGCGAAAGAAAATCCCGTGGCAGAGTTCATGGACCGGAGCGATGAAGCTGTCGTGCATGCAAGGGGAGTGGCTGTTCCGGATTTCCTGCGTCGGCTGTTCAGTAATTTTCATGATATCCGGGTAATGAAAGGGGATCTGCGCACTGCACACATTTATTTGCCGGCAGATTTCCGGCTGACTGACTCAAGTCTGGCGACACTGGCCACCGTTTCACTCGATCTCGCAGAGCCTGTCTCCGTGGACAGTGTCAAGATGCTGCGTAACAGACTGTATGATGCGGGTTATCCGGGGGCCTGGGCGACTCCTGCTACGATTTCCCCGGGGAAGACTGGCAGCAGCGTGTGAGGCAAAAGATTCCCGGAGCGGAGTCAGAGGGCGGAGAACGAAATGAGACGATGCAATAACGGAGTCGTGACGGCAGGATCAGGGGGTAATTAACTCCGTGAGGACAAAGCAATGAAGAGAACCCGTCAGGAAGTTGTGGCACGCTGGCTGGCCAGCCGTGCACCGGAACAGCGCACCGGTAATGAGGCGCTGATCTTCTCGGATGAATGCTGGGCAGGCGGTTTGCGTCTGGCCGCCAGCCCGGTTGTTCACTACGAACTTGTTATGGCCGCCATTCGCAGGACGCTGATTGACTGAATGGTATAAAAAAAGGCCCCCGGAGGGACCTTTTTTGAAGGGGTACATATTAGTCGTGAAGAAAATCACTGCTGAGCAGGCGGGCCTCATCCGGAGTGAGGAAGTCAGATGTCATGTCTGCAAACCGCACCGGATCTGTGATGGTACCGAAGCTGCCAAACTCTTCGCGGATCTGGCGCAGAAGACTATCCGGAAGCTTGCGTGCAGCACGGCAGGCACGATCAAACATATTGCCCGTCCCGACCGGACTGTCCACTAAAGCACGTCCGGTATACGGCAGGTATTTTTCCAGCATGTCCTCTGCGTAACGGATGGCCATACCCGGCTCAAGAGCCGAGGTTTTCAGCGTACCCCTGGGGGCGACGCGGGGGTTCAGTAGATAAACGGCCCCGAGTGCGGCCTGGTAGAAAAACTGCTCCCACTTATCGTAACGCCAGCCAATGCACAGCCCGTAGTCATACTCTTCAGCCAGTTCGGAGTCTTCCTTAAACGACACAACACCGGTCGCCGGCATTTCAGCGACTTCACGTTGCCACTCGTAGAACGGGATCTCAAAGGTGCGTTCACCACACGCCATATCGCCGTAGCGTTTTTCAAGATCAACGAGCAGGAAATACAGGATAAACGCGCGCAGGGCATTGCAGTCGGTATCCCACTGGCGGGGTGACTGGATAAGCGTCTCCGGGGCCTTGTCGAGGATCTGCTGTGCCTGTTCCTGCGCGCCGGCATTAATCCCGCTGGCATCTTCCTTCAGACGGCGAAGCATGGTCAGGACTGGCTGATTAAGCGTCATGGCCCCGACGGCGGTGCGCATCTGGTAAAGAACGGCATCGAATGTACCGTCAAGGACGCTGGCAATGATGCGATCGCCCCAGTCCGGGTTCCGCTCAGTCCAGGTCACCACCGAAGAGGCATCGCCATGCCGGCACAGGTAGTTATGCACCTTACCCGGGAAGGATTTCAGTACGTAGTTGAGGCTGGTCGGGAAACAGGCGCTGTAGATCTGGACGGCCGGTACCACCTGGGCCGTCATGCCATAGTCCATCATGGTGGTAATGATATGGCTCATGGCACCATGAGTGGTGGCATACAGGGGGGAACCCTTTAACCCCAGAGCCTCCAGTACAGCTTTGCGTACCGGTGGTGCAAGCTCGGCATTCGCCGGCTGTTGATGGATGAATCGTACTAACTGGTCATATTTCATTTTCTCAATCTCCAGGCGGTCCTGATCTGAGCGCGCGATCAGTTTAATTTCAGTGAACCCACTGTTCTGGGCAGTTTCGCGATTTATCCTGCCGCGTTCAGGTGATGATTTTGCGTTCATTTATGTAAGTCCTGCTACATGGATTATCTTCTTTTTAAAAAACCGTTTGCGAACGGTTTTAAACAAAATAACCTGGAAAATTTCTAACAGCAACAAGCATTTCTGATAACCATATATATTCTTTTTTTTATGTTTCTTATGTCTCCTTATACCTTTTCCATTAATCGTGTATCTCCTACTCCTGAGATCCGATTTCTGGCTTAATCGGAAATGTCGTACCAGAGCCGTCAGGCTGACCGGATGGTATAGTGGATTCTCGAACCGGAACGGGAGGGTTAGATGGGAAATTATTCAGATTTTGAGACCGATTTTGTTCAGCGAACACTGGCGCTTATCGATCAATATAACGAAATGATTGAGGTGCAGGGCAAGCCATTCAGGGAGCAGTACAACTACACGTTGACCCTGAATTGCCTTCTGGGTCTTATTGTTTTACCGAAAGAGAGGGCGCTATCTTTCCTGCCTGCCGACCGTTTAACGCTGCAGCTTAAAGCTGAAATGGGATTACATGAGTCACAGTTGCCCGGACCGGAAATGAACCTGCGGGAGTTGATCCATAAGATGCGGAATTCAGTGGCTCATTTTTGTGTCCAGGTAAAGTCAGTCAGCGATGCACACCTTGTAGACTGGATTGTTTTCAGAGAATCCCATGGAGATGGGGACGTCTACGCCAGCTTCAGCGCTCCGGAGCTTTTACCCTTTCTGAAATATTATGCGACCCTGCTGCTCGACAATATGGCCCGCCGTGGAGCCCCAGCTGTTAACGTCTTGGGTTTGTGAGGGATTTACACAATGTTGATTCTCGATTGCTCCTCACGATCTCAGGCGCTGCTTTCACTTTCCTCCGGTTTTGGTTGCAGTGTAATGGAGCTAAAAAAGGTTTTGTTATCTCTCGATCTTGAACAGATTTACGAGACGGATCATTCCATCATGATCGACTCGCAACAATATCTGAGAGAGTACGCATGTAGGGAGCTGGGTTCTCCGGGCAAGTTCACCACCGCATACTGGTTTCACGGTACCCGCACTTCAGCTGACAATACTTTTGACAGTGGTTTACTTCCGCTGAACCAGACTGAGTCACTGGTGATGGATATGCTGGTAAATCTCGCACCAGACGTTGTGGTCAAAGAGAGATTGCAGGCGTGGAATTTTCATGCTGGCGTACCTGATACTCTCTTCCGGACGCGCACCAGAAACGAAATGCACTGGGGGCCATACGGGCACCTTGTACAGGAGGTTCATTTTCATGCCCGCAAACTCTGGCAGCACGATTATCTGCGGCTACCGGAGCTGGTAGAGGATGTCTGCAATGCTTACCAGAAAAAGTATGGGCAGGATCTTACAGAACATTATCTTAAGGTACTGAAACCCTGCATAGTCTGTTTCAGGGCAGATATTGAGTATGAAAAAGGTGCATTTGAAGCCGCGCTGAGTTACGCATACACGTCCGTTAGAGAATTGCCGCCGGATAGCGGTGCAGTGTTCGGTATTGATCGACATGGTATATCTGTTTGTCTCGATGAAATTGTGAACGTTGAATTCACGAAGTTGCATGAGCTTGATGGCTGAATCTTTTAGGTTGTACCTGTCATCCATACTACGTTTGTAAGTAACAGTGTTTCCTTCAGGATAAACTGGTTTGTGACAGATAATCTAAACAGCCTTATATATGTCTTTTAAGTTACTGTAATTATTTAACTAAAACACAGGCTTTGTTGTTTAGCAGCTCAAGTGTATTGTTATTATTAAATACGCAGTGTGACAAGCGAGCAAAAGATGACATCACTTATAGTTACTTCGTTACGCAAAACCGGTCCTTGCCTTAGCTCTGTACTTGTAGAGGAAATGCAGAAAACCCAGGGAGTTAATCGTGATACCGCGCGCAAACAGATTTCCCGGGCGGCTTCTGCAGGGCAGATCCACTGTGTTGACAAGCTTTTCCCCAAGCGCGAACGATTTATTTATCTGAAGCAGCAGTATGGTACCGGGCGCTTCTGGTCCAGTCTCAATACAGCCCTCCTTGATACCGGATCGGCCTACGGTCTTGCCCTGAGTTGCCTCCGGGCTCGCGGGGGGATCCTGCCGGTCAGGCATTTTCCTTCTGCCTGCGGTTCACCGGTAGCAATGAAAAACAGATTATCATGGAAGTCAGTTCTGGACGGTCTGCTTCAGTACAAAATGGTCAGGTTCGTTACGTTACCCGGTCTGGGGGAGTGTGTGGCCCTGACAGAAAAAAATGATAACGGGTATCAGCGCGCGCTCCATCCCCTCAAAGCGAGGCTGCTTACAGAGTCCGTTCTGATGAAATCCCTGAGTCAGTGGGTCCGACATAACGGTATCATCAGTTACGACACGCTGCGCACACGGGAAGAACTCGATTCAGATCAGGCGCCCTGTGTGGCAAATTTTGATTTTGACGTCACTGCTGCATCCTATCTTAATCCTCTTCTGCAGTTCTCCCGGTCAGGGGAAATTCGGCCTGGTTTCTTTGTCTGCGATATGCTTCTGGGCTGTAAGCTCAGTCTTGTGCACCTCCAGCCCTTTATTACAAAATGTCGTTCAATAAACAGCCTCAGGAACAGCCCAAGATGCCTGTTTATGTTTGTTGCCGACGAATACAGCGAAGAAGCTTTTCTGGAAATGAAGCGTGCCGGGATAATACCCGCGACACCGGAGAATCTGTTCGGAAAAGACTTTGCTGATGCACTCTTTCAGTTACGGGATCTGGTTGGTTCAATAACGCTCAGCTTAAGAGATAATATAGCCGCAATAGATGACATCATGTCCAAGCTTGAGAGTATTGCCGGAGTAACCAGTCAGCTTCAGGGGGATTTATTTGAATATATTGTCGCTGAGACCGTGCGCATAAACAGTAATGATGTTGAGGTTGGTAAAATATGTAAGTCAGAGAGGAAGGGGACTGCAGAATGCGATGTCCTGAGCCGACAGGGAAATGCAAAAATCACCTTTATTGAATGCAAGGGTTATAAGCCCTATTCGACAGTGAAACATGAAGATGTGAAAAGATGGATTGGTAAACAGGTGCCGGTATTCTTCGATTATGCCAAAAGGGAATACCCCAATGCTGAAATTAATGTTGAGTTATGGACTACTGGTAAACTCGGCGATGATTCTAGAGAGTCTCTTCGTAAGTTTCAAGAAAATAACTCAACTAACCAGCGTTATAATATAACCGTCATAGAGCCGCATGAGGTCCGGATAAGAATAAAGGCAACCTGGAATGACGCTCTTATCCGGGTTTTTGAAAAGCATTTCCTCAGCTATCCGGAAAAAATCGTTCGCCGTAAACATGTTCCCGAACCCGTCAGACTTGCAGGTCACGATGAGGCAACAGAATTCGACTTCTGATGCGGTATACCTGTTTAATCAGTGAGAAATTTTATGGACTACACAAAAAATCAGCATGTACTTTCTCAGTGGGTGCTACGCAACTTTCGCAGCGACGACACAGCCCTGTCTGCAAAAGAAAAGCAGCGAGTATGGTGTCACACCGTGTATATGACGCCTGATAAAGAAAACGTTCTTCACACGCAACCTCTGCCAATATCCAGTGTGGCAGTATCGAAAAACTGCTTTCGTCTTATTGATGCTGAGACAGGGCAGCCTTTCGATATTGAAGACGAACTGGGTGTCTACGAACGCCTGACCGCCGGGATCGTGAACGATATCATTCATGAGCACAATTTCTCACGCCTTCGTCACACGCAGCCGGAAGATTTTCCGGTAGAGAAACTCGCCAGTTTTGCGGTGATGCAGTTAATGCTCAATCTGCACAATCCACAAAATAAAAATCCGTACAAGCATGAAATGCTCGAACAGTTCCATGCAGATATACAGGATCACTTATCAGAATACATCCATTCGATAAATCAGTTGCCTCACACAAATCCTGAGTTAATGGACGATCATTTCTATCTCAAAATTTTGCGCGTTGCTAATTCAGTTTCTTCCGAAGAAGATAAAAGCAGAGCGCTGTTTGTTTTGTTTGGACTTTTATCAATTCTGAATAAACCAACTCTATATGACAAAATCAATATATTAAGAAACAAGATTTTTGCTGGTATCCATACCATTGAGGTTATTCATACAGGTCATGATTTCGACAGCACTGAACCCAGACCGGCATTCGCAATAGCACCCAATATCTTTTGTCTTTATAAAGATGAAAACAGAATTTATCTTCCTTTATCCCATAACTTTACTCTCAGCTTTATTACTGGCGTTGCATCATATTTCAATCCGCGAATAGACGTTTTTTCTCCTCGTCCCGAGCAACTAAAATGCAGCCAAGACCGGAGCCTAAACTTTTTCAAGGTCTCGTTTGATTACATTGACAATGTAATGACAACAATCGATATGTATAATGTTGGCTCTTCCAGTACTTTTTATTCAGCCTATGAGCTAAGCAAGCTTAATGAATATCTGGATAAGCAGGATTTGGATCATGCCTATTATTATACGCCGGAAAACCCTGTGCTTTGGCAATCTGCTCAGGAGGATGAATTATGAATGCGGATGCCGAAAGGTATTTCAGCGATCTTATCGAGGCCAAAAAGTTTAATGGCTATACGCTGGTCAGCGGAGAAGACTGGCAGAAGCCCACAGTCGACGAAATCCAGCTGGTCAGGGGACTTATCTCCCTTACTGACAGCCAGCTGGCCAACCGGCTGGCTGTGAACGAGCGGACAATCCGGAAGTGGAAATCAGGCCAGACCAGTATGGTGTACACGACCTGGTGCTGTCTGTGCTGGCTGGCCGGGCTGGGGATGCCGCTCGATAAGATTATCAATGGCTGAAGATACGTTTCCAGATGCGTCTGAAAATGAAGCGTCTCTGATATCGCCAGTGAGAACGGTAAATATGGGGGAGACGGTCATAGTTTTTCCAGAATAATGTCCAGCCCTGATACCCCTTCACTACTAACTGAATGATGCAGCCGGTTTGAAAGATGCCATATGCGATGGCGGTGAGGATGAGAAATACAGTCATACGATGTTCCTTATGTAAAACTGTATTTAGGAAATCCGACGCGGCCTTTAAGGCCGCCTTCCAAAAAAAAATGAAAAAAAGTTTTCCCAGACCTTTTGTTGCGATATTGTCACCACCATTCCATTAGTTTTGCTTACTAAGCAATAATCTCCACATCACAACAATTCACCGTTTTTTGTGCTTATTCTGCAACAATCTCTCTCTTCTTCTCCCGGGATCCGAAAACTCATTGTTCCGGATCTGCCTCAGGCGCACGGGCGCGCTGCGGCGCAGAAACACAAGATGTGCCACTCTGTCAGCTGCTGTTTCTTCTATATGTTGTGTTTACCCCCTTCCCCGTGACCCGTCGCGCAGGGGCAGATATTGCCGCTTTGCTTATTTCGTGTGCGTGGTACACTTCCGGAAACTGTTGAATACGCAAAAAATCGGATCACACCGAAACGGCCATCCGGTAATTTAACGACGTGGCTATATGGCTGCTTATTATCAGCCTGAAAATGATGACGGCAGGGGAAAATCCTCAAGCGTGACATTCAGGCGTGTGAGCAGGGAATGATTGCGCATGGTGATTATTTCCATGAGTATCTCTTCAAATGCTTCAGGAGGATCTTTGAATGCAGGTATCGAAATACAGAACAGCTGACGCGTTAATTCAGGAACTCCATGATGAAGGACACGATGTCATCTATGAGCGAACTACTGAATATCCGGTTCTGAAAGGGGTCGCCCAGATCCCACCGGCAAAACATTTACTCACTCAGGAAGGATACGTCGTCGGGATCTTCGTTGAACCTATGGGAGGATGGCGCCGACGTGAAAGCGATGACTGCGTCAGTGATGAACCGGGTATTGAAGACAACCCTTTCAAGGTTAAGCACGATGTTAATGCGACCCGGAAAATAATCCGACGCATTTAGGAAGACACTTTCAGCAAGGCGGGATTTCTCATCAATTTAAGGAAGCAAACACATGGGAATGTTTGATACGGTCAGATTCCGGTACCGGATGCCGGACGGAGTCACCGGGACGGACTTTCAGACCGACGATCTGGACTGCGAGTGTGAATTTTACGAGATTTCCGCTGAAGGCCGCCTGCTTCGCTGGATGGGTGACGGTACGCGAACCGATACCTGTTTTGACGGGATGCTGACCCTCAGTGCCGGTGACGGTTATCACCTGTATTTTGAGCAGGGGACACTGGCGTGGATCGAGGTGTATTCCCAAGGCGACAAGCGCTGGCCGTTTGAGCCTGGCCGTTTTATACCGGACCCGGTCTGACAGGGTTTCTCGATAAAAGGAACGCGAATGTGTGATTTATGCAGGGCGGAGGGAAATTACTTCCATACGCCGGAATGTGTGTATGACCAGCTGGTCAGTGAGTATCCCGTGATGTGGCTGCGGGACTCGACCCGGATCGGCGCCTGCTACACCCTCCGTGAACTGCTGTCGCCGGAAGGGATGGTACTGGCCATACAGAACGCACCACCGATGAAGGGGTGGCGGCTTCGCATGCGTTACAACGAAGCCATTGACGAAGAAATTAACCCACAGCACGGTGACTGTATCGAGCTGGCCTCCAGGGCGGACGCCCTGCTTGCCTTCCGGTCTTTGCAGGATGACACCGCGTCAGCTTAACCGAGCGGTCCACACAACAACCCTTTAGCCAGTAAACAGAAAACCAGATGAACAGAACCGATGATGACCCACAGACAGAAACGGACGTGATGGCCACCGCTTTCAGCACCATGCGCAAGTACGGCATGAATATCCTCACCGCCACCCAGCATATGAATATTAATGCTTACGTGAAATCCGATCCGCGGATGCCGAGAACGCGGCTGCGCCGCTACCTGGGCCAGTACGGCCTGCGCGGTGAGGCGCTGAGCAGGGAGGTCAGACGTATCGTTGCCGGACCAGAACGACGCGACAGCACGCTGCAGGAAGGGATTTACTATACGTGGCCCTATGGCTGGGAGCCTGCGGATTTCACGCCAGTGATGAGGCGCATTTTTCGCGGAAAGCGCACCCGTCACCTGATGATTTTTGATGAAATGCCTAAGCTGTTTAGCGAACGAGGATAAGCCGGAATGAACCATGACATCAGTGTGCTTGCGGGTGAGGATTACGCGCAGAAAGCACTGGCACGACTTACACTGAAATACCTGTCCAGCGGGGACAACAAGCAATGATGCCGGCAATACCTGGCCAGGGCGTTTCCTTTTCTGCCGCGCAGCTGCCGGTGGCCATCGACTACCCCGCCGCGCTGGCCCTGCGCCAGATGGCACTCGTTCAGGACGAACTACCGAAATACCTGCTGGCGCCGGAAGTGAGCGCCCTGCTCCACTACGTCCCCGATCTTCACCGTAAGATGCTGCTGGCCACCCTGTGGAACACCGGCGCCCGTATTAACGAAGCGCTGGCCCTGACACGGAGTGATTTTTCGCTGGCACCGCCCTGGCCGTTCGTGCAGCTGGCCACGCTCAAACAGCGGACCGAAAAAGCCACCAGAACGGCCGGCCGCGCTCCGGCCGGTAGTCTGCCCCATCGTATCGTTCCACTTTCCGATCCGCAGTATGCCCGCCAGCTGGAAATGATGGTGGCCACCCTGAAAATTCCGCTGGAGCGCCGTAATAAACGCACCGGCAGAACCGAGAAGGCACGCATCTGGGAAATCACCGACAGGACGGTTCGGACCTGGATAAATGAAGCTGTTGATGCGGCTGCCGCCGACGGGGTAACGTTTTCGGTACCGGTTACCCCGCACACGTTCCGTCACAGCTACGGGATGCACATGCTGTATGCCGGCATTCCGCTGAAGGTGCTGCAGAGCCTGATGGGACACAAGTCAGTCAGCTCTACGGAGGTCTACACGAAAGTGTTTGCGCTCGATGTCGCGGCACGGCACCGGGTGCAGTTCCAGATGCCAGGCGATGAAGCGGTGGCGCTGCTGAAGGGAAATGGCAGGTGACTTCGGTCAGTGCAGTCACCGCCCGGCACAGGCTGGCGTATTTCTGCAAGAAAAATAAATACGACCAAGCAAAATATTTTATGGTCATTTATTCCGATAGTGCCGAAATGTCCAAGGAGAATGGCATTTTTTGTGTATCTGTTGTTTAGTGCAGATGGTAATCCGATGACGTCTTCTTTGACTGGACAGAAGATCCTGTGCGTCCAAGTGAGACAACGAATAAATTGACGGAATCCAGATAGCACAAAACCCCGGATGGTAGGCCGGGGTTTTGATTTTGTCGTTGCTGACTGGTGATCAGCCTCGGCAGGATGGTGAACTTCCTCTTAGCAACTTCACTATAATACAACCTTAATATTCGATCAAACATATTGGCAGCTATAGGATTTATCCTTATAATTCCATCGCTAAGAGAAACAAAGTCATGCAATAGTACCGCTAGTTGTTAGTTGTATCCTTCAAATGAAGGTAAGTAGTACTTTTAAGTTAAAGATCAGTTCATTTAATTCTCCTATTAATTTTATGAATTTGTTATACCAACCAGTGTTCTCCCTATCGGCAAGCAGGTAGCAAGAATGCAAGCCCTCTATCAGCGGGTGGTGCCGGATAGCCTCGGCGGTGGCGTGGTGAACTTCCTCTTAGCAGATGAAGGGCATAACCGGATGGGCGTTTTATAGGGATGGGGACTGCTTAGTAACCAACGCACCACAGAGATGGAGGTGCGGGATGATTGAACATGCTATTGCTATAATCAACCTAGTTGCGGCAATTGCCCAACTAATCAAGAGTTTCCGTTAAGGTGCTCAGCCAGTACCAACTGGTAAAACATAAAAGTTTATAGCCGTCCTTCTGGGCGGCTTTTTTGTGGCCGCTGGACAGAATCACCTTCCCGCTAAAGCAGTTTTGCAGGAAGGTGATCCCTTTAGATAGCGGCAACGCGCAAATCATTATTTGATGATATCATGATATAATGATTTCATTTTCTTTGGCAAAAGCGATTCTATACTGTCTACAGATGTTCGAGTTGCATCCCATGCTAACCAACCAGTTGCGCCATAATTTGCGTTGTACCATCTTTCCTTTACCATCCGATGTTCTTGATAATCAGGAGTGTTCATCCCCCATATTTCCACAGGAATTGGTAAATGGTTATCTGTAGAAACATCAGTGAGGCAAAAATCCGCGAGGTATTCATGAGTGGATGAATCATAACGTAGGGGTTTGTAAAACGATCGCTCCAGCTCGAATAGCTTTTGTTCAAACGCCCCTTCATTCAATGAATCAAGTGGTATGTAGCGATCACTTACCATCATCAGGGCCAGCTGTCTCACCTGGGCTGATTTTGCACCAGGAACATCCGTAACAGCGATTACAAATACCTTCATCCCTTTCATCCAGCCATTCACAGCATTTGGGAATCTGCTTAACGCAGACTTCCATCTGTCATCATCAAGCCCCAGAAAAGGCATGCCGGAAAAGTCACGTACAGGAAGTCGATTTAATCCATCCATGTAATTTTCAGAGAACTTAGCAAGCTCAGCAATAACTACAAGACGTTGTTTATTAACTTTCGCACGTTCGACAGTCATGCTGTTTCTTCTGCTATCGCTGGAGTTCGTGTAGGCCGGAGTGAGCAGAACGTCAGATAATTTTGTTTTGCCTGCTTCTATCTTTTCTGCCTGCTTAAACAAGTGATAACCCAGTTTGGTGGATGAACGCATACCGTTCATTTTAGGTACCCATGTGTTATAGCTGGTTGTCTCCCAGATAAAATGCAGAAGACCAAGAATAGAAACTGTGTCGCGTTTATTGTTCCGTGAAGCATCACCAGAACGCAGAGAACTATCTATGGGAGTTGACGGACCGGTTACCTGCAATGGGTAATCAAGCTTAATATTGATTGTTCCATCTGGCTTCTCTTTCAATGCGTCCTGTGTATAACACCCCTGCGGCCCTTCAGGACTGAGGCTACTATAGAATCTGCAGTCCTCTCTGTGTTTTATACCCGTGAGTGGGAAGCGAGCTAAATGATGTTTCTCCACTCGGAGCCTCACAGAGAGTGGCAATTCTTTACCCGTACATAAGCAAGCGGCATATGAATTACAGTCTCGCGACTTTTTAAGAGCCACCTGGAACGGTGTCGTATTCGATGAATCATCCTGCCTGTCTGAATCGCCACGGGTTTAACAGACACCTCAGAGTCATTTAAGATGGCTTAAAGAGAGGTGCCCATGAGCGGTAAGCGTTATCCCGAAGAGTTTAAAACTGAAGCAGTCAAACAGGTTGTTGATCGCGGTTATTCTGTTGCCAGCGTTGCAACACGTCTCGATATCACCACCCACAGCCTTTACGCCTGGATAAAGAAGTACGGTCCGGATTCTTCCGCTAATAAAGAACAGTCAGATGCTCAGGCCGAGATCCGCCGTCTCCAGAAAGAGCTGAAGCGGGTTACCGACGAACGGGACATATTAAAAAAAGCCGCGGCGTACTTCGCAAAGCTGTCCGACTGAGGTACGCCTTTATCCGTGACAACACCTGTTGCTGGCCTGTTCGCCTGCTCTGTCGGGTGCTGGATGTTCATCCCAGTGGTTTTTACGCCTGGCTTCAGCAGCCGCATTCACAACGCCATCAGGCAGACCTGAGACTGACAGGACAGATTAAACAGTTCTGGCTGGAATCGGGATGCGTCTATGGTTATCGCAAAATCCATCTGGATCTGCGGGACAGCGGGCAACAGTGCGGAGTGAACAGAGTCTGGCGACTGATGAAACGTGTCGGGATAAAGGCTCAGGTCGGATACCGGAGCCCGCGGGCACGTAAAGGCGAGGCCAGTATCGTGTCGCCCAACAGGCTCCAGCGACAGTTCAATCCGGATGCTCCGGATAAGCGTTGGGTAACGGACATAACCTACATCAGGACCCACGAAGGCTGGCTGTATCTTGCCGTGGTTGTTGATCTGTTCTCACGCAAAATTATCGGCTGGTCCATGCAATCCCGGATGACAAAGGACATTGTCCTGAACGCACTGCTGATGGCTGTATGGCGCCGTAATCCCCAAAAACAGGTGCTGGTTCATTCGGATCAGGGCAGTCAGTACACAAGCCATGAGTGGCAGTCGTTCCTGAAATCACACGGCCTGGAGGGCAGCATGAGCCGTCGCGGTAACTGCCATGATAATGCGGTTGCAGAAAGCTTTTTCCAGTTGTTGAAACGCGAACGGATAAAGAAAAAGAGCTACGGAACGCGGGAAGAAGCCCGCAGCGATATTTTTGATTACATCGAAATGTTTTATAACAGTAAGCGTCGGCATGGTTCCAGCGATCAGATGTCACCGACAGAATATGAAAACCAGTATTATCAACGGCTAGGAAGTGTCTAGATTATCCGTGGCGATTCAATCGCCACCAAAAAAAGCAGGCTCAGATTTATCTCCAAAGTAGATTTTCAATGTGTACTGTTTCATAAACTATCCTCGCGCACTTAATCATGAAATCATTACATCATGCTTTCATTGTTTTGCAATGTATTACTATCAGTCAGTTACATTAATCATGCTATAATTATATCATTAAATCATGATTTCATCTTGTTAAGTTGTTCGATTTTGGGCAATATGAGAAGTGGGATGTATGTGTTTAATGAAATCATGATTTAATGAAGGTGGTTAATATGGGAAAGGTTATATCGATCGTTGGTCAGAAAGGCGGAGGTTCAAAAAGTACCAAAGCCAGAACACTTGCTGTTGGGTTTACTGAAGCTGGATGGAAGACTCATCTGGCGGATATAGACACGAAGCAACAAACCTCTCTGAAGTGGACAGAACGACGCGAGAACAATGGTCTAAGTCAAATTGACTGCGCTCTTTACCGCCGGGTAGATACAGCTGTCAAAATGAAAGATAGCTGCCATTTGCTTATCATTGATGGTCGTCCTGCAGCAGAGACAACATCACTGGATGTGGCTGATGAATCTGATCTCGTGATCATAACCACTGGGACCACAATTGATGATCTGGAACCTTCTCTGGAACTTGCCCGCGAATTGATTAAAAAGGGCATTGAGAAAAACAAAATCGTATTCATTGTCGCTAAGTCACCATCTCAGTCGCAGGGCGAAAAAGCTCAGGAAACAATCAAAGCGTGGGGCTTCAAAGTTCTCAATACAATCATTCCATTCAAAACCAGTTACGGCGAGGCTCTGGATGCGGGGCGTGCCCTCCATGAAACTCCTTTCAAATCCTTAAACGAAACGGCAAAACAAATGATTGAAGAGATTCATGATATCATTAACTCATGATAGCATGATTTAAAGATTTCATTATTTTGGACATGAGGAGTTCTATGAAAGCCCCAGGAAAGTCAATAAAACTAGCGCCTCCTAAGGAGGATGAGCCAACTCTGGATGTTACCGGAAAGGGAGCTGCGCCTGATTCGTCGGTTAAACCTATCCAAATCAAAGTGCCGGTATCTAAGCATAAAGAGATGAAAGCTTACGCGGCAGAACAGGGAATATCGATGACAGATATGCTCCTTGCAGGATATGAAATGTATCGCAATAAAATGAAATAATGAAATCATGATTTCATTTCTGGGTTAACCACTCAGCCCCTCCCCGCCTTCATGAAAGGATGAAATCATGATTTCATCCTTTCATCTAAGTATATGCACTCCAATCGCCTGTCACCTCGCTTACTAAAGAGTACAAAGCTATTTAATGATTGCATGAAATCATGACTTCATGCTTATTATGGCGGCTCCAGATTATTTATCTAGTCATATCTCTTTGGCGCACAGTTGCGACTCAAGATTAATCTTTGCAGACTCCGGCCGCAGATCATTCTGCCCATAGAATCGGTGTCCTGTGGGAAACAGGTCAACTTTGTAGCCCCCCGGAACTGTGGGAAACACGTCAACTTCACAGACATCCCGGAATGTGGGAAATAGGTCAACTTAGCAGACGGCCCGGACTGTGGGAAACACGTCAACTTCGCAGACGGCCCGGACTGTGGGAA
>NZ_KI973179.1:0-49078 GCF_000534415.1 Enterobacter sp. BIDMC 27 | reverse complement strand
TCAACTTCGCAGACGGCCCGGACTGTGGGAAACACGTCAACTTCGCAGACGGCCTGAACTGTGGGAAACAAGTCAACTTCGCGGCCGACCGGGACTGTGGGAAGCAGGTCAACTTTAATGGCCAGCAGGGAGTGTGGGAAACACGTCAACTTCGCGGACAGTCATGACTGTGGGAAACAGGTCAACTTAATTGCCGGCCGGGACTGTGGGAAAGAAGTCAACTTAGAGGGCAGCCCGAACTGTAGGAAACAGGTCAAGTTCGGCATGTGATGTGGGAAATACAGCAAGTTTAGTATCCCCCCAAATGTAAGAAACAGACCAAGGGGGGATATAGGATAAATTTCAGATTATTGTTTTTTATCAAGAAAATTAAACAATAAGCGACCATCTTCTTCGGTTGTATAACTTACCTTTAAGGGCGTCTTCTCATTAATTTTCTTCAGCGCAGGTTCCAGGAAGGTACGTTTCATTTCCGCAATATTGTTCTTCTGCGAGGTTGGAAGCATAAACCTTTCACATAACCAGTCATGTGTGGTGATCCAGACACCAGTGCTCCGGAACTGGCACAGGCTCTCATAAAGGCGGATGACACGAACACTATTAAGCTGACCACAGTCATACAGAGAATAGGTCGTGAACTGGGACGTCAAGCCAACAAGGAATGGCATGACCTTGTAGTTAAACTCAATCTGCCAGGAACCCCGGCCTCTCTTCATTCCTGCTTCAGCCAGCCACGGACGTTTAACCTCTTCAAACTCACCTTCTTTTGGATAGAAGGTAACCGTTGATTCGCCCAAAGCATTTACTCCAGCCTTTACATCACGACTGGCGACAGACGTAGCGACATTGAAGTATTTGACGTAATCGGAAACGCTAATTTTGAAAAGAGGTAATACGTCAGAATCATCATCCTGACTGTCGTTGAAATAGGCCTGCATAAGGCATAACCACAGCACACGTTTTGCCTGAAGAGGCAAGTAATATGCGGCTTCGGTCAATTCGTTAGATTGCTTTATACTGGCGCGTTTTTTAAACGTTTTAGTAGCTGGCAAGAGTGCTTGAGTATCCATTCCAAGGCCTATGGGTAAATTATTATCCACCCATAATGGCAGTGAAAACAGAAATTGCAAGCTATCGCGTTACTTATCCACCGGGAAAATATGCAATTTATCCACAAGTGGATAATTGAGATCTAAACTTGACCTGTTTCCCATAGCTTGTTGATGCGTATCCCATAGCTTGTTGCTATGGAACCCACAGATACGTGATTAATTACCCATAATATGTTAACCAGTTGCCCATAATGAACTCCTCTCAGGGCGCGCTGCATGCGGCTTTCAGGCTCCCTAAAAGGAGTAAAATAAAGAAAAAAGAGTTAAAAAAGACTTTATAAAAATATGCCCGTGGATAAGTGGATAAAGCAGGGTGGGGTATCCATTTAACACCGAGCGTAAGCAGAATTTATCCGTGCAGTTCCCTGGTGCTTCCTCGCTCACTCGCGGGCTTCGCCCTGTCGTTCGGCTGCGGCGAGCACTACTGGCTCTCTCTGAAAAGCGAAATTTAACTGATCCTCGCTATGGGGATATCTTTCCAGCGAGTGGTGTACGCAGGGGAGAGCATGTCGCGTTTCATTTGCCATGATGGCGCTATCCCTCGTCCGGCAAACCAGAGCTGTCCCAGCCCGGAATGATTAATGCCATCGAGAACCTTCATCAGCTCAGCGCTGTGAGGACGTGGAGGACGTTCGTCGAACAGCTGCAGCTGCGAAACGCCGGAGCCGGTGAAGTCATTCAGCATCACACCGGCTTTGGCATACCGGTGTCCGTCCTTCCAGATACGCTCCAGAGCCGTTGTGGCGGCCGCAATGATGTCCCGGGTGTCCTGAGTGGGGGTAAGCAGTTTCTCCGTGGCCACGTTGCCATAGTAAGGCTCTTTAACGGCGAACGGAGACGTTTTGATGAATACGGAAATATGCCGGCAATACTGGCGCTCTTTACGCAGCTTTTCTGAGGCCCGCTCTGCGTACTGACAGACAGCCTGGCGGAGCGAATCGTATTCAGTGACCTTCTCACCAAAGCTGCGGCTGCAGACAATCTGCTGCTTTGTTGGCGGCGCTTCCTCAAGCGACATGCAGCTTTCCCCGTTCAGTTCCCGCACTGTTCGCTCGAGAACGACGGAGAAATTTTTGCGGATGAAGGCCGGGTTCGTCAGGGCCAGATCGAGTGCGGTCTTAATGCCCAGAACATTGAGCTTGCGTGCAATACGGTTTCCCACGCCCCAGATCTCTTCGACCGGCTGCAGTGAAAGCAGTTTCCGCGTTCGCTGAGGATTCCCCCGGGTCAGGGCGAGCACGCCACGAAACTGTTTCCACTCCTTTGAGGCCCACTGGGCTGATTTTGCAAGGGTTTTCGTCGGCCCGGCACCCACTCCGATGGTCAGACGGGTACAGTCATACACGTGCTGGCGCAGCTGTCTGCCAAAATCCTCCAGGTCCATGCAGTACTCCACGCCGGTCAGGTCGAGGAACATCTCGTCAATCGAATACTGTTCCACCCTGGGGGCCAGTTCCTCCAGGCAGCTCATCACGCGCGCTGACATCGAGGCATAAAGTTCATAGTTGCTTGAGAACGCGTATATTTTTTCCGGGTATCTTTCGTTTTTCATCTGAAACCACGGCGTGCCCATTTTGATCCAGGGCTTCGCCTCGGCACTTCTTGCGATTACGCAGCCATCGTTATTACTGAGCACCACAACCGGCTTTCCTTTCAAATCCGGGCGGAAAACACGTTCGCAGCTGGCATAAAAGCTGTTCACATCGGCCAGGGCAAACATCAGTACATCTCCCTCGGGCGGTGGATGATGTGCGTGACGACGCCAAAGATATCCAGATCGTCCGGGTCGGGGTAAATCGGCGACCAGGCCGCGTTCATGGGTTGCAGCGTGAGTCGTGGCGTCAGCAGAAGCCGTTTAACCGTAAACTCCCCCTGCACGCTGGCCACAACAATATCGCCGTGCCGGGGCTTCTCGGCACAGTCCACAACCAGCAGATCGCCATTGTAAAGGCTGCCGTCGGCCATGCTGTCACCGCTGGCGCGAAGGTAGTAAGTCGCGCTCGGATGCCGTATGCAGTAATCATGGAGATCCAGATCAGATTCGACATAGTCAGCTGCAGGGCTGGGAAAACCGCAGCTGGCCAGGTCTGCAAACAACGGATGGGCCTGTGGCGGGAGTTCTTTCCCGGTGCTGAAAAGCTGCAGTTTCATCTTTCCTCCTGACGTCTAAATATACTGGTTATGCATACAGTATATTTAACAGCGTGAGGATAATCCAGATCGCCTGCGAAATGAACAGAGTGAGTAATCTAAGCTACTCAAAATGTTCATTGATATCATTTTGATTATTTTATATTGCTCATGATGAGAAATAAGGCTTTTATTTTTCCATTTTGCTCTTATAATGTGTATCAAATTGAGTGTAATTGACGGAGCATAATGGTGAATATTTACTGCGATGATGGTTCAACTAATGTTAAGCTGGCATGGTTTGAAGGAAACGAGCTGCAGACCCGGGTTTCTGCTAACTCCTTCCGGCATGGCTGGAAAGTGGCGGAATTCAGTGCTGCAACGTTCAACTATCAGGTGGGCACGCTGAAATACACCTGGGACAGCGTCAGCCGGGATGCCATCCCGACAACAAACGTGGAATATCAGTACGGTGATCTCAACCTGCTGGCCGTGCATCATGCGCTGCTGAACAGCGGACTTGAGCCGCAGCCGGTGAGCCTGACCGTGACGCTGCCCCTGAGCGAGTATTATGACGGGGACTGCCAGCGGAACGAGGAGAATATCCGACGCAAACGGGAAAACCTGATGCGTGAGCTGGTTTTGAATAAGGGCAGGGCATTTACCGTAACGGACGTGAAGGTGATGCCGGAATCACTGCCGGCGGCGTTCTCCCGTCTCGCGGAGCTGAAGCCCGGACCCGCAGAGACCACCCTGATTATCGATCTCGGCGGAACCACGCTCGATGCCGGCGTGATTGTCGGACAGTTTGACGATATCAGTGCGGTACACGGCAATCCGTCTGTCGGCGTGTCACAGGTCACCCGCGCAGCTGCAGGCGCGCTGCGGGCGGCAGACAGCGAAACCAGCGCGCTTATTGCTGACACGGTCATCCGCAACCGCAATGATCGTCAGTATCTGCAGCGTGTGATCAACGATGCCGGAAAAATAGACGATGTTCTGAACAAAATTACAGAGGCCATCACTTCCCTGGGCGCGCGTGTCACCAGTGAGCTGACGGCCTTCAGGAACGTTAACCGGGTATTCCTGGTCGGGGGAGGGGCATCCCTCATTGAAGAGGCTGTCCGTCAGGCCTGGCCTCTGGCTCCTGACCGTATCGAGGTTATAGGCGATCCGCAGCTGGCGCTGGCCAGAGAGATTGCCCTTTACAATAAAGAGGATTAAACGTGCCGGACGGCCAGTATTCTTTCTATCTGCACAGCGACGATCGCACCGACATCGCGGCGATGGCGACCATCAGCACCATCTCACAGCCCCTGCGCGGTGACTTCATCCGGACCGCCGCCACCGCCGGGGCGGTGATGTACCAGACGGATGCCCGTTTACCGGCGCTGATCCCGGTGTTCTTTGACGGGCAGCTGAGCGCCATCCGGCTTTGTGCCGTGATGGCCCTGGTCTCCGGCACCTGGTCTTCACTTTCCGGACTTCCTGATGAGCCGGATGGCGGCGTGGCCGCGCTGGTCATGTCACCGGAGACGAAATATCAGCGCCGTCGTTACACCCTGACGCTTCAGGATGACCGTAGCAGTGAACGGGTTGAGCGTGTGCTGACGGGGGTGTCATCGCGCCTGCGTGGAGAGCTGCTGAGAAACCTGATTATCACCGGTCTGGCCCTGCACACGACCGCACCGGAGCTGCCGCGTCTGCTGGCCAGCATGCCGGTACCGCCCGGCACGGTCAGCGAGCTGCAGGATCTGGTTCAGCAGATGGCCGGTACAGCTGTCGCGATTAAGGCTGCAGTACCGGAGAAACCAGCAGAACCTGCCGCACCGGCAACCGGTGATGCGACCAAGATAAAGAAAAATATGCGACGGGCATTCGGAGACTAGAACATGTCAGTGATTAAACAAAAGGCAGAGCAGTGCATTCATAACTTTCTGCGTGCCCGGAACGTGCCTGAATCTCAGTGGCCGGATCTGGTCAAAAAGACCGGCAGGGGAATGATACTGGCAGGCGTGGCCGTTGTGGTTCCCGGCGTTCTGGCTGATAACATCTCCCTGCCGGTGACAATCGCGATGCAGGTCTGCTACGCTTCACTGATCGGCCTCGGGGTTCTCCTGGCGTTTGACGAGAAAAAACCAAAGGGACGGGGATGAATAGGAGCATTAGCCTGAAGGAAACGGTATGAAGCCTGAAGAACTGTCAGGAGACGAACGCACGCTGGTAGTTATGGCACTGCAGGCGCTGCACCGTGAGAGATTAGCCGCATCAAATGCCGTCTTTACGGTCTGTAGTCTGGCCGGAAAGGAGCAGCCGCCGGAAGATATTTTTGGGTTGCGTGAAGTACAGGATGCGCTGAGACGTATGGGTGCCGCTCCTGCGCGTTAAATCCGGCCCCCGTACACTTCAAAAAAAACGGCAGGGTGACATCGCATCCCTGCCGTCAAATATAGGTGCTTAATTATTAGGCGATTATAATGTGTTTTTTTGTGATGTAAATCACATTTTAATTTAATGTGAAATTTTCCTCCGCTTTACTTAACACGTAAAAATTACCCGCCGTGCCTTCACGCTAACCCGGCCGCTTCTGCCTCCAGGGAAGCTGTCGCCTCCGTCCTCACCCGTTCGCGCCCTGCACGGTGCATTCAGCCCGTGAAGGGCTTGCGCTGCGGCTTCGGCGTCGCCCTGGCGTCTTCCGCTTTTCGCCGGGTTTTTGTGGCGGCACGGCGCAAGAGGGTGCCGGATGCTGAGGACAAAACCATGTTCAGACTGACCTGTATTGAACTGAATAACGGCGAATTTGCCGTGTATATCAACAACCACTACCTGGGGAGCGAGGATGCCAGCAGTGAACGACTGTGCCTGGGTGAAATCCGGGAGCAGCTTTCCCAGCTCCCGGGCGTGGAATTACAGACCCTGCATGAAGCGGTGCCGGAGGAGGATGACTGGTGCTGGAATGACATCGCCGATCGCGTGCTGCCGCCTGTTTCAGCCTGCCGGGATGATGTGACGGTGGCAGGACTCATGGCCAGGCTGAAGCAGTACCCACCGGATGCACTGTGTCTGGGGACATTCTGGCTGGCAGATGATTTTCTTTCACTTGATGACAGTCTGTCTGAAGAGAAAATTGCAGAAGCAATGCGTATCTGCGACCGAAGCCATGATGCCGGAATCGGATTTAACTGGGACACGCTGCAGATTGCCATTGACGGAGTGAAGGGGCGCTGACGAAAAAAAGCAGGACGCTTTCCGGGAAAAGAGCGTCCTCAAATGTGTCATATTTGTTTTAAGTGAAAACCCTTTACTGTTTTCATCCGTGATAATCACACACCTGGCGAATCGTTTCATCAACTAAATATAACATCAGACCAGCAAAAAAAGGACGTCTCCGGTCGGGGACGTCCTGAAATCAAAGGCATACATGTAAGATAACGGCGCGAATCCATTATCAGTGTACATTCTGCCATACCCTGCCTGACTCATCAGCTACCAGAACCGGTAACAAAGGATGTCGGTCCCCTCCGCCTTATTGCCGCCAGCCGGCGGCGTGTTCAACGCCGTGCCTTCACGCTAACCCGGCCGCTGCGGCCGCAAGGGAAGCTCATCGCCGTTCTCCTCACCCGTTCGCACCCTTCACGGTGCATTCAGCCCGTGAAGGGCTTGCGCTGCGGCCTGCGGGAACGCCCCTGCGTCCTCCGCTCAGAGCCGGGTTTTTGTGGCGGCACGGCGCAAGAGGGTGCCGCATATCAGAGAGGAGTGTGTCTATGTCCCGTTTTATTCTGGGTGACTGCGTGCAGGTGATGTCCCGTTTTCCGGCGCGTGCCGTCGATTTTATTCTTACCGATCCGCCGTATCTGGTTGGCTATAAGGACCGTAACGGGCGCACCTTGGCCGGGGACAACTCTGCCGAATGGCTCCAGCCCGCCTGTCATGAAATGTACCGCGTGCTGAAAAACGACAGCCTTATGGTGAGCTTCTATGCCTGGAACCGCGCGGATCTGTTTCTGAATGCGTGGAAATCGGCCGGTTTCCGGGTGGTTGGCCATATCGTCTTCGCCAAGTCCTACGCCTCAAAATCGACGTTCGTGGGTTACACCCATGAGAGCGCCTACCTGCTGGCGAAGGGGAGGCCGCAAACCCCGGACCGTCCCATTCCGGACGTGATCCCCTGGAAATACACGGGCAACCGACACCACCCGACGGAGAAGCCGGTGCAGAGCCTGCGACCGCTGATTGAATCGCTCACGTGTCCCGGGGCCATTGTCCTTGACCCGTTCGCCGGCAGCGGCTCCACCTGCGTGGCCGCCGCCGAAGCCAGCCGACGCTATATCGGGATCGAGATGCTTGAGGAGTACCACGCCGCTGGCGTTCGCCGTCTGGCACAGGTTGAGCGGGCGAGAAGGATGCCGGCGGCCAATGACGGCGCGTTTTACCCTGACTATCCGGAGGCAGCATGAATTACCCGGGACTTGAACACCTGCGCGCGGACGTGGCCGCGCTCAGCAATGCCATGTGTGACGTGCGGATGCTGCTGAACCGCCTCGAATCGCAGCACCGGCACGACGCGGCAACGCTTACCGAACGTATGGCTGCGCAGACTCTGCGCCGGATCAACACCCTGCTTCTTGAAGCCTACCGCGAAGCCCTGGTGCTGGACGAAACCTTTCAGGACTGACTGACCCTGCCGGGCTGATGCCCGGCCTGTAACCCCTTACAAGAGAGTAAAAACGATGTACGGAACCCGCGAAGAACTTTGTGTACAGCTTGAAAACATGTTCACGTCTGACGAGCCCCTGGTCCTCCTGGTCTGGACGGAAGAGGGGATAAGCGTGGCCTGCCGTGAAGCCCAGCCAGAACCGGACGGGGCTGAAATCCGGGAGGTGATGAAGGCGCTCGGCGAAATGAAAATGACGCAATACCGTCAGCAGGGGGTAAATAATCTGACCATTAGCGACCTTCTGACCCGTCAGCGCGAAGCGGCAAACCGTCAGGTGAGTGTTCCGGCGGTACTCCTGTCCCGCGTCCTGCGTAACTATGAATGCGAGCTGGAAAACCGGATCGGTATAGCCTGGGAAGCCGGGCGGCAGGAGCCTGAATCCGTCAGGGATGAGCTGAATAACGTTCGCGCCCTACAGGAGACGCTGGCCGCCTGAGAGAACGCCGGGGTAACGCCCCGGCAACCGGTGGCCATCCACTGCGAATAAGATACCCTCTTAATTAGCAACCTTCTATTGGGGCCAAAAGGATTCAATCTAGTTGGGAGTGCATGTGAAGGTCAGCTTTGAGCGAATAGCTGACATTCAGCTTCCGCTTATGAGTAGAATAATGGCTTTAGAGAAATGAGGAATCTGAACTTTATATAAAACCCTTTAACTCCTCAGCATTAATGTTCGCCAGCATTGAAGCTTTCAAGTGTGGGGATGATGCGAGATACCTCGAGATCAGGTTGAATCCTGCGGTATATCCTAGCCACCTGGGCAAATCTCCTGTTCCGAAAAACCAGGCATTATGGTCGTAATCAGTGCGATGCCAGTTTTCAAGCATTTGTGGATAGTAGGGCTGAATAGTATCGGATTGGAGGCTTTCCCAAGGCTCAGGTTCACCACCAAAAAGCTCAATAGAAAAATGCCCGGCAAGCCCTTCTGAGACTAACACCTCTCCCAACGTTGAGCCATATCCCGGCCCTGTCCACCTAACTGCATGGTGCAGTTCATGCACAAACATTCGTTCAATAGAGTGCGCATCATTTTTGCAAAATGCAGAATTTTCAGGATCAACAGTTATATAGATAACGCCAGCTTCAGGGCAAAAACCAAGATGCCCTTTTTCCGGGATGACAAACTTCCCAGCTTTAACCACCACATCCAGTGAATGAATCGGCATTAACCTTTTGGCTTGTTGAATCGCCACGGGTTTAACAGACACCTCAGAGTCATTTAAGATGGCTTAAAGAGAGGTGCCCATGAGCGGTAAGCGTTATCCCGAAGAGTTTAAAACTGAAGCAGTCAAACAGGTTGTTGATCGCGGTTATTCTGTTGCCAGCGTTGCAACACGTCTCGATATCACCACCCACAGCCTTTACGCCTGGATAAAGAAGTACGGTCCGGATTCTTCCGCTAATAAAGAACAGTCAGATGCTCAGGCCGAGATCCGCCGTCTCCAGAAAGAGCTGAAGCGGGTTACCGACGAACGGGACATATTAAAAAAAGCCGCGGCGTACTTCGCAAAGCTGTCCGACTGAGGTACGCCTTTATCCGTGACAACACCTGTTGCTGGCCTGTTCGCCTGCTCTGTCGGGTGCTGGATGTTCATCCCAGTGGTTTTTACGCCTGGCTTCAGCAGCCGCATTCACAACGCCATCAGGCAGACCTGAGACTGACAGGACAGATTAAACAGTTCTGGCTGGAATCGGGATGCGTCTATGGTTATCGCAAAATCCATCTGGATCTGCGGGACAGCGGGCAACAGTGCGGAGTGAACAGAGTCTGGCGACTGATGAAACGTGTCGGGATAAAGGCTCAGGTCGGATACCGGAGCCCGCGGGCACGTAAAGGCGAGGCCAGTATCGTGTCGCCCAACAGGCTCCAGCGACAGTTCAATCCGGATGCTCCGGATAAGCGTTGGGTAACGGACATAACCTACATCAGGACCCACGAAGGCTGGCTGTATCTTGCCGTGGTTGTTGATCTGTTCTCACGCAAAATTATCGGCTGGTCCATGCAATCCCGGATGACAAAGGACATTGTCCTGAACGCACTGCTGATGGCTGTATGGCGCCGTAATCCCCAAAAACAGGTGCTGGTTCATTCGGATCAGGGCAGTCAGTACACAAGCCATGAGTGGCAGTCGTTCCTGAAATCACACGGCCTGGAGGGCAGCATGAGCCGTCGCGGTAACTGCCATGATAATGCGGTTGCAGAAAGCTTTTTCCAGTTGTTGAAACGCGAACGGATAAAGAAAAAGAGCTACGGAACGCGGGAAGAAGCCCGCAGCGATATTTTTGATTACATCGAAATGTTTTATAACAGTAAGCGTCGGCATGGTTCCAGCGATCAGATGTCACCGACAGAATATGAAAACCAGTATTATCAACGGCTAGGAAGTGTCTAGATTATCCGTGGCGATTCATGTTCGTAGGTATCAGTCAGGTTTATTTGAAGCCATTCACAGTGAGCGGTGAGTTTCTTCTGCGCATTCAGAATGTGGAGATTCATTTGAGACATTACGGTACCACCCAAAAGCGTCACTAAATCGCCACACATTAACACACAAAGCGAATGTCATGGTGTTGCTCAACAGTTGAGGGCCAAACCATTAACAGCAATGTCCGCATTTGGCACAAAGCTGCCCGTTGGCCAAATGGAAGTAGGCACATTTGAACCTGTCCTGCATCAGTCAGTTCTTTAAGTCAGCTTGTAGTAACAGAATCTAGAGCTATACGTGAACTGAACGCTATATTTGACTTTAGTACCCCGAAGACTATATGGATTAGTTTCCGCATGACGGCTCCGACGACGAGCATTCTCGGTTTGCCTGCAAGCAACAAACGTTGCCCGAATGCCTTAATGTCGGGGTTATGCTTCAATGCAGTCAGAGCTGGCATATATAGGGCACTTCTTAGTCGCGCGTCCCCCATTTTTGACATGCGCGTCTTACCTCTGACAGAGCTACCTGATTGATGATGACGAGGATTTAGACCTAAATAAGCAGTTACTTCCTTAGCTTTCCTGAATTCTTTACCAGATATGAACGATAGGATGAGGTGGCTCGATATAGCTCCTATACCTGGAACTGACTGTATTAGCTCGTCCTGTTTTTTCAGCTCGTCATGGCTCCTTACATGAGCGTGTAACTCCTGACGGACGGACTCGATTTCCTTTTTCAATTGGTTAATGATGCGATCGAGAGAAGCCTGAATATTTGCGTCAGCATTCTCACGACGGTTGCACTCCATTCTTAACATGCCATTGAGCGCGCTGATACGACGAACGAGGGCCTGCAACTTTCTCACTGGTGCAGGCATCGGTTTCCATCTCTCAGGATTGGCTGCTTTGCAGAAACGGGCAATCAGTTTTGAGTCTGCCCTGTCAGTTTTAGTGCGCGAAAGCTCGGATGCGCCGTATCCCTTAATACGAGCAGGATTCACAACACTGACCTTTAAGTTCCTTTCATACAGAAAGGTTGCGAGCCCCGTGCCGTAGTCACCAGTTGCCTCCAGGCATGCGTGAATGTCCTGCTTGTTCTCTGTATTGAGCCACTTGTAAAAAGCCAAGAAACCGGCAGAAGTGTTTGCAAAAGCTCTGCATCGGTAATTTCCGTCACAGAGTTCTGCAACATCAAATTTCTTGCTGGCGATATCGATACCAAGATAAACAGTCATAACCTTTCCTCATTGAGTTCAGCACTGACCTACCTTGCAAATACAGGCTCACCGGTGTGCGGGGCCTTAGATACCCTTCGGTCATTCACTGAATGAAAGGCAAAGCGGTAGTTATCTTATTCACTGGCTTGTTAGCCACAGGATGTCACCGGCCTGCTTTGCCCTGAACATCGTCGTTAACGTAGAGAATTAACTCATTCTGTATAGCTGATAATACAAGGATGTCAGTGCCTTCCGCTTTTATCCGCCGCCGCCCTCCGGGCTACGTCGGGACAATGAAACTCCCCTGAAGCTCCGTGCGGTGACGGCATGCGCCGTGACTTCACTGTAGCCCGGCCGCATCGGCCACAAGGGTTCGCTGACGCCTCCGTCCTCACCCGTTCGCACCCTTCACGGTGCATTCAGCCCGTGAAGGCTTTGCGCTGCGGCTTGCGGCATCGCCCCTGTGTCCTCCGCTTTTCGCCGGTCTGTCGTGTCGTCACGGCGATGCCGGAACCGAGAATATGTTAACCGTGGAGGATCTATGAACCAGACCGTGACCTGTGATGCTGTTCGTCTTGAGGGTGCGCAGCGCCTGACTTTCCTGCCTGATTTGTTTGGGGGCGATTTTATGACGTCCGAGGCATCCGTGTACGCCTACGCCCAGCGTTATTGCCCTGAGTATCAGGGGGGATTCTGGCAGTTTTACCGGCTGCCGGAAGGCGGCGGATATATGGCGCCTGACGTGGAGAGCCTGACCCTGTGCAATCGGGAAAACTGGTTTGAGCAGACTGTCAGCGGGGAAGTGGCGGGGATCATCCTCACGGCGCTGGTACTGAATCACCGGAGCTGGCACCACAGTAACCATGACCATGAGGAGCTGTGCCGCCACTTCTGCCGCCGTTATGAGCAGCTTATGGCATTTGCTGATACCCATCCTGAAAGCGCCACGATCTGGCGTGCCCTTGACTGACTGACAACGGGCGGCGATGCCGCCCGACTAAAGGAGAAAACATGATTGGTACAGCAAAAGAGATCGCCATCGAAATGCTGCGTGATGACGATAATGACGGCGAGAAATTTGTATTCGCCAGCTGGAGCCGGAACGATATTCGCGGTCTCTGCATTGACTGGGATCTCAGTGATGAAGAGATCGACGTGGTGATGGAAAGACTGGAGGCAGAGTTGTATCCCTCCGGATGTGTCCCTCTCATCTACAACATTGTTGAGGTGATGGTGGAAGAAAAACGGAAACACCGTAATGTCACCATTCCGGCAGCGGCGCTTGCGGTGGTGATGCAGCTTGCAGGGAAGGAAATGGAGCGTATCGCCGTATGCGCTGAGGATGGCGGCGGATCGGCAGAAGAAACCCTGAAAGAAGAAAACGACGTCATGTTGAGCCTGCGCGCTGCGCTCGATGCCTGACAGAGAAACCGGAGGCGTTGCCTCCGGAAACTGAAAAAAGGAGAACACCATGCAACTGTCACCGGAAACCCGCAGCATCCTGCGCCAGTATAAAACGCTCATCAACGAGCGACGTCGCGAATCCGGACTCAGCCCCGTAACCACAGCGAAAGTGCTGGACGAGATCTGCGAATCGGCTACCCGCCAGTGTGCCGTCTATCTTTGCGGCCACTTCATTCTCCAGGGCGGTGAGGGGGATGCACAGTAAATAATCCGTGCGGGGCATATGCGCCGCCTGTTTGCGCGCGAAAACACTGTCATCCCTTCGGGCTGACGGGGCGGCAAGGCCAGCGCCTGCGGCGCTGCCCCCTCCCGTCCTGGTGTAAGTCAGGATAAATGCAGAGGAATGCCATTGTGAGAGCAAATTGTCACGGATACGGTCCTGCGTGGCGTGGCGTGGCGTGGCGTGGCGTGGCGTGGCGTGGCGTGGCGGCTCTGAAACCCGATCAGCAAATCCTCTGAAAACACCTGAATCCCACTTCTGGCCCCCTTCGGCTCCCGGCCAGCGTTGCTGTCCGGTCGTCGAGCCCCACTCCGCCAGGGCGGCTGCTGCGCACCCGCCGGGCTCCGCCGAACCCGCAAGCGGTTTCGGGCTGACGCTAGGGTCTGATGGCGAAGGTCAAAGGCTGCGGCTTCTCCGGCCGTGCCGTCCGGAACGCCTTCACCGCGCCGGCTGATGCCGTCGCTTTAATGGCGCCACGCCGTTCCGTCGTGTCGGGTGTGTGCATCCTGTTCCCCCGGTGAAGCCATCCCCCGTGCGTCCTCACGCGGAGGGCTTGTCGTAGCACCGTCAGTTCGTCATCCGAAGGGTGAAATGCACTCCGCCAAAACTTTTTGCGTGCCGCCAAAACTTTCGTCTCCGCCCTTCTCCTGCCGCCCTGCCGTTGCTCCTTTGCCCTTTGCCGCGAGAGAACTCACCAGGGAGATGGACAACCATCACCACAGGAGAAAACCAGGATGCACACACGAAACGTCAACGTCAAAACCGCCGCTCAAGAATCTTCCAGCAAGATGGGGGAAGAACAAAGCCCTGTTTCTGTCGCACGGGAATGGGTGGCTCAGGCCACTTCGCTGAAGGCGGGGGTCACCGTCACCCTGTCCGACGTGTCCCGATACGGCGACGTGCAGGTGGAGATCAGAACCTACGGAACGCTTAACTGGCGCGCCTGGTCATTTGACCCGGATTTTCTTTTGGAACTGAAACGCAATCTGCAGTACGTGCAGCTTTAACCGGAGGCCGGATGTCCGGCCTTAACCCAGAGAAGGAGGAAACATGCAGAACCTTAACACCCGTCCGGCGACCCGTAAGGTCGGGCAGAGCACCGAAATCGTGAAGCTGCTGCGCATTCAGGCCAGCGACACCCACGTGGTCGAGTTTGACAACGTGGACACCCGATTTAATGACTGCAACAACTGGCAGGTGATGGCAGGAGGGAAACGTGTCCTGTTCAGCAACCGCATGTATGAGCGTTTTTCAGATGTGAAATCGGGGATCGTGGCAACGATCAACGTGTGTGAAAACAGCGGCAGCGTAACGGATAAAGCGATGCTGGAAGGGGCAAAAGTCATGATGCAGGTTCTTGATGGCTATCCGTCCTTTGCAGCACTGGCAGCACACCCGAAACGCATTACTGATTAACCGAGTGCCGTGACCGGAGGGCAATCCGGCCACGGCTAACCACAACTATCACTGAGAGGTAAAAATCATGGTCGCCACCAATACTACGGCAAAAAAACCAGCTAAGACCACCCGTCAGACAAAATCTGCGGAAAAAAAAGCGCAGTCTACCGAGCAGAAGCTCGTCCAGCTGCTCGCTGATACGCCCGTGCAAATCTTCCCGTACTCCCGCCTGTCACACACGGGCTTAAACACGCGCATCATCCCGCATACCGATCGGGAAGTGGAAGAGATGGCAGACAGCATTCAGGCAATGGGCATCCTCCAGAACCTGATCGGTGCAGAACTGCCGGACGGTACGATCGGCATTGTCGGCGGGGAAGGTCGCCGCAGAGGCACAGGCATTCTGGTGATGCGCGGTGTGCTCGATGCAGACACGCCGTTTGTTCCGGTGAAAGTCCTGCCCGTGGAGATGGCTGTGGCGGCCTCGCTGATTGAGAACGGCAGACGCAAGAACATGCACCCTGCCGAGCAGATTATAGGTTTTCGCACCCTTGAGCAGGAAGGTAAAACCGCCTCACAGATTGGCGCCCTGATGGGCTACCACCCGCGCCACGTTCAGCGCTGCCTGAAGCTGGCGAATCTTGCCCCCTCCCTGCTGGACGCGCTGGCGCGGGATGAAATCTCCCTTGAACAGTGTGAAGTCCTGACACTTGCTGATACCCATGAGCGTCAGGAGCAGGTCTGGAAAGAGGCTGTTGAAAAGTGGCGCGATCCTGCCGTACAGACTCTGCGCAAAATGGTGACTGACGACAAGATGGCCATCAGTCACCCTATGTTTGAGTATGTGGGCGAGGAAGCTTATACCGCCGCTGGCGGTACGCTTACCGCCGACCTGTTCAGCGACAAGGACAGCACCTTTGCCGATGCGGCGCTGGTGAAATCTCTGCTGGCTGGCAAGCTCACCGTGCTCGCCGCCCGCGTTAAGCAGGAGCAGGGCTGGGGCTGGGCTGAGTATCGTATGACGGAACTCAGCTTCAGCGGTGAGGACGGTGAACTTTACCGTTTTGCCATGCCGAAAGCTGTCCTGACGGAAGAAGAACAGAAGCGCGTCAGCGAGCTGGAAGAACAAAGGGACGCCACTGAAACCTGCGATGACGAATACGAGCTTCAGCAGCAGATCGATGACATTTACTGCGAGGCAGAGTATCGCGAAGCCACGCCGGAATTTCGCGCCGCCCACGGTATCTGGGTGTCATGGGATGGTAACAATTTTCGGGTTCAGCCAGGTATCCGCAAGCTGACCGACGAAGACCGGGCAGCTGAAGAACAGGCGCGTCAGGAACGTGAAAAGAACGTGATCAGATACACCACGCCTGACATTCCCGCAGACGCCTATCCGGCAACGCTGGTTAAGGCCATGTCAGCCGAACGTACTCTGGCTGTTCAGGCCGAACTGGCGGGTCGTCCTGACGTATCGGTGGCGCTCCTGACGTGGACGCTGTGTCTTGCGCTCTTTGAACGCACCCACGGCAAGCGCAGCCAACCGCTGAAAGCCTCCGTGTCCTCGAATCAGTATCACCTTGCATCACTGGCTCCATCCGGTGACGAAGGGAAGGCGCTGACGGCGCTCAATGCACAGAAAAAGGCGCTTCAGGCAACGCTGCCAGAAAACTGGCATCTCGATTTCACCTGGCTGCTGTCATGGTCAGCAGAGCAGATAAACACCCTGCTGGGATTCTGTGCGGCACACGGTATCAACGGTATTCAGGAGCGTATGTACAACCATACGCAGAAAAGCGAACTGGACGGGCTGGAAGCGGCGCTGGACTTTGACCTGCGCAAATGGTGGCAGCCGGATGCTGAGAGCTACTTCGGTAAGCTCACGATCTCCCAGATTGGCAAAGCCTATGAAGAAGCCGGACTCAGCGCCCGTGCAGGTGAAGTTGTGAAGCTCAAGCGCCGCGATGCGGCGAAGGCCGCCGAACAGGATCTGAATGCTCAGGGCTGGCTGCCTGACTGGATGGTGCGCACAGCGCCAGCCGCTGGGGCTGAAGAAGCCACCGAAACCGACGCTAACACTACTGACCACGCTGCTTAATACCGGAGGCCGCCGCCTTCGGGCGGCGGGAACAGACATGACCATGCAATATGACCTGAACCGAATCAACACCCTGACCGCATCCGACCTGGAGTTTATCCGTCATCAGGGCGAGGACGCGCGCCGCGCCCTCAGCGATGCCGTGACCGGCCTCCTGTCGACACCTGAAGGATGGCGCGTCTGCGCCGAGTTCCGCAGCGAGTTCGGCGGCTTCTTCCCCGTCCAGTGCCGCTTCAGCGAGGACGGCAGTGATGACTGGCATCTGTGCGTGTGCAGCCCCGGCGAAGTCTCGCCGTACTGGCTTCTGGTGCTGCTCTCCTCCGGCGGTGACGTGGTGCGTACCCTTTACCAGAGCGACACGCTCCAGCCTGACCGGATAAACCAGATGGTCGCGCAGCTGGCAGGTATGCGCCGCTTTAACTGCACTGCCAGCACCGTGGTGAAGCTGATGAATGTGGAGGTGACAGCATGATCCCGTCCTCACACGCGCTCGTTTCCCTGAAGCCCGCCCGTCAGGCTGCAATACAGGCTATCAGCCATGTTGAGTCTGCCCGCGAACGCGGCGCACGGCTGCCCGCCATGCCGTATGTCCGTACCTTTCTGCGCCTTCTCACGGGTAGCGGACGTCTCAACGCCACGGTGGCCAATAAAATACCCGGCCTGCACTGGGTGCCAAATAACCGTCATTCAAACCTGAAACAGGTCGAGGAGGCACTTAACACGATGATCGCCACCAGTGGCGAAGCCTGCCCGCTGCCGCTCACGATTGACGTACAGGCCGAACTGTTTCCTGAAGTCATGCACACCCGCACGGGTCGACGGCTGCACAGGTCCGGCATTAAGACCACGCGCCAGCTGCGCCGCCAGTCCCGCGAGTACGAACAGCGCTGGAAACTGCGCCAGAACCTGCTGGAGCAGGCGAAAATCGACCTGAATTTTCAGTCACCGGAAACCGTCTGCGCCTGGTACACCCGGTGGAGCGACGAGTTTGACGCGGCAGAGCTTGCCGGACCGTTCTGGCGCTGGCAGTCGCGGTTCGCGTCGCTGAAGGAACTTGACTGGCTTCGCATCAGCGGTGAGCCGCTGTATACAGTGATGTACGAAATCCCGTTTATCGTGCGGGAAACACCTGGGCATGTTCGTGTTGCTGAACGCTGGCAGGTGCCAAATAAGCTGGCTGATCGGAGCGGTGTATGAAGTGGCGCTATTCCCTGCGCTGGAAATTGCCACACAAGCCCTGCCCTGGCCCACTGGAGCTGGTTTCAGTTGTCGTGGAAGCAGGGCAGGCGGCACCTGAAGAGGTGATGTCACGCTGGGTTGCTGGCTCAGGTTACGCTGTATGCGTGGATTTTCTCGGCCAGAAACAGATCCAACGCTGGAGCGATGAACGAAAAGCAGCGGTGAGAAGGCGCAACATGCAGGCACGGATTAATCGTGTTGCCCCTTTGTTTGCCGATGAGTTAATCGAGCGTGAGCTGGCTGCACGCCCGGCGTATTTCAATGGCAAGTCCGGCCGGTGAATCAGATACAATGCTGTCTGACTGCTCAGATGGCCAAATACAAGGAAAGCGGGAATATGAGGTACTTTTTAATTGTTATATTACTGTATGCGCTGTTCTTTTTAATCGTCAGGCATGCTGCGCCAGAATGGGAAGGCACGACAGGTTATTATGCTGGCCTGTTCATTTGCAGTCTGATAGCGATGGTTATCACATGGCGTGATACGCCAGGCTGGTTCGATAAAGTCCTGCTCGGTGTAATGAAATACGGCGTTCTGAGTGCCGGGATTATCTTCTTTATCTGGGGCGTCGGGTACAAGCTGGCATTCTGGGGGCAAAGTAATTCTGATGCCGTATTTGTAAGTGCCGGGGACGTGATTCTGCCTAATCTTGCGCTTGTCACGGGCGTAGTGATCGCGGGATGGGGATACATGAGATATTTCAGGCGCTAAGCAGAATAAAGCGTGGATATACCTGGTCAGAAATAGCACTTGCCCGGTATAATCGACGTGGCGCTTGAGGCTTTTTGCCTCATGACGTGAAGGTGGTTTGTTGCCGTTGTTGTGTGGCAGAAAGCAGAAAGCCCCGTAGTTAATTTTCATTAACCCACGAGGCCACCTGTATGCCTAGACAACATCAGGATAGCCTCTTAGATGCCGCAAGGCAAGGAGAAGAAGGCCATTGTTAACACCAAGCTGTAATGTCCCCTTTGAACCATTCTAAAATGTCCCCAGACAATTCTCTGGGGGATTTTTCATGATCAAAGAGACTGTTACGATGAGTCATAAGGAACTCCACCGACTTCAGATTATTCAGGAGTCAATTAATCGACATATTACTCAGGAACAAGCTGCGGCACGCATTGGCATTTCTATTCGGCAGGTTAAACGTCTGGTGCAACGGTATAGAAATGAAGGGCCTTCTGGTCTGGTTTCCCACCGACGTGGAAAGCGTCCTAATAATTCCTTTTCTACTGAATTCAGAGCAACAGTAATTTCACTCCTCAAAGGCCGTTACGCTGATTTTGGACCTACGTTTGCGTGCGAAAAATTGCGCGAGATACACGGTTTATCTTTATCCGTTGAAACTCTCAGAAAGTGGATGATAGAAGAGGGGTTATGGCGTGAACGCCGTCGTAAAATTGCCCGTATATATCAACGCCGCATGCGACGACCATCTTACGGTGAACTGATCCAGATTGATGGCTCACCTCATGACTGGTTTGAAAATCGAGGCCCCAGATGTACACTGATCGTTTTCATTGATGATGCCACCAGTGCGTTGATGGCGTTGCGTTTTGTGCCTGCTGAAACAACCCGGGCTTACATGGAAACCCTCCGGGGTTACCTTAATGATCATGGCGTACCGCTCGCTCTCTACTCTGATAGACACAGTATATTCAGGGTAAATAACCCAGAGCGGGAAGGTGAGCTGACCCAGTTCACTCGTGCGATAAAGACACTGGGCATCGAGCCAATCCATGCCAACAGCCCGCAGGCAAAAGGGCGGGTAGAGCGCGCCAATCAGACACTACAGGACAGGCTGGTCAAAGAAATGCGGCTTCAGAATATCAGTGATATTGAAACAGCAAATGCATGGTTGCCGACCTTTATTGAAGCCTATAACAACCGGTTCGCTACGTCGCCTCGTACTACTGATAATGCTCATCTTGATGTGCACCATTCTGAAGAGGAACTGGGTTATATCTTCAGCCTACAGGCGAAGCGCGTTCTGTCTAAAAATCTCACTTTCCAGTACAAAAGCAGTGCGTTTCAGGTACGCAGTGAGGGCCGGGGATATCGACTTAGGCATTCGGTTGTTACTGTATGCGAGAACTTTGACGGTGAAATTAACGTTCTGTATGACGGGAAAGCGCTGGGCTGGGAAAAGTATGTTGATGGCCCGGAGCCTATACCACTGGATGATGAAAAGAGTGTCCATGAACGAGTGGATAATGCCCGTATTGATTTACGCTCAAAATACTATGTTAAACCTAAAGCTGACCATCCCTGGCTTACGCGCCGAACGCAAAGTCATCAGCAAGTTAAGCCCCCGAAGTTACCTAAAAAGAAGCCTGATCCCGATAAAAAAGATTGAAACCAAGATCGATTCGGTTGAGTGCATATCCATTCATAGGGTAGATTCTTAAGTCGCGTTTCTGGTGTTCATTTTCGGGTGGTTTGTTACTTGTTTTACCGGGGATATGCCAGAAACGCGCTGAGTCAGTCTGGGCGGTGCGCGTAATGCGGCGTTATGGTAAATAGCCTATGCTAATGTCCGCTAAGAGCGAGAAGCGGACGTTTGGTTGACGAACTATATATATAAAAAAACATAGCCCGTCAGAATTGTGTTTTAGGGTTTGCTGATAACTGCAACATATAAAATTGAACCATCATTTTCATGGCTTACCGGTCCACTGACCCGTACCAGGTCCTGAGCATCGAAGTGCTGCCCGTTCCAGACTTTCTGCGGGATGCGGACTTTGATGGTACCGGTTGGGTCGCGGAACGTATACCACTCGTCCTGCTGCTGGCTGACAACATTGCCTTCCAGTGTGATCCACGCCCCTTCGTGCATTGACGATACGATCTGAATCCGGCTTTGACTATTCTCCTGCTGAACTTTATGACCGGCATACATGTGCTCAGTGACGACAGGCTCTTTCTCTGCGGAGAAGCCACCTTGCGCTGCCAGAGCAGGAATGGCGATGAACGAAGTGAGTAACACTCCGGTGACGAACTGACTGAAATATTGTTTTTGCATAGCAGATTCCATTTATAATTTTACATCCCCCATGGGGGATATTGTCGATGATAAATGAGCGGCTATAAAAGCTCAATTCCTATCCCCGGCAGGGGGATAAAAATATGATGGGCTTCAGAAATATAAAACCCACCGGTTGGTGGGTTCAGGCGTGAGATTCATACAGGAGAAAATCAGCTCGTTACGCCGATCCAGCCGTGATAGCCCATGTAAATGCCGACAAGTGCAATCAGTACGCTTGAGAAGTATGGAGCCCGCCGCGCCAGCGTATCCAGGCCACTCCAGCGTTTGGTTGCCTGACGAACGCTGAAAGCCGCCGCTGCGCCCACTGAAACCAGCGTGATCGCTAAACCGATGCTGAAACACAGTACCAGCGCGGCACCGAGCGTAAATTCCTTCACCTGGATGCAGAGCAGCAAAACGGTAATGGCTGCCGGGCAAGGAATAAGGCCGCCGGTCAGGCCGAACAGGATTATTTGTCCGGTGGTTACGCTGCGATTCGCAAAACGTTTTTTGATGTCGTTCGCATGCGCTTTTTCGTGAGCATCCTGATATTCGCGAGAATTAACATCCAGACCTTCCAGCGAGGAATGATCGTGGTCGTGTTCATGTTCACGGAATTCCACATCATAATCATGCACATGGCCGCGATGGCCTAAAGACAGGCGAACATCAAAGCTGTGTGGCTCCGGGATCGCCAGGGCCGATTCCATAAACCCGTCTTTTTCGACGAAATCAAATACCTGTGAAAATGTCCCTGGACCACGGTTGGTCACCAGAGAAATGTCGCGAGCTTCCCATTTCTTGCCGCTGAGCGAGCGTAAACGCCAGTGAGGGGGTTGTCCTTCTTCGAAAATCGAGAGTTCAACGCTGCCATGGCCCGTATCGATGATGCGGGTTTCGTCATGATCGTGATGACCGTGGCTGTGTTCCTCTTCCTGCTCCATCTTCCACAGCTTTTCGCCGCGCCAGGTTCGCCAGAACATCCATGCCGCCGTACCGAGAATGATGACGGCGGAAATCAGCTGAAACCAGGGTTCGGCTGATTCAGCAGTGAATTTCTGACTGATATACATTCCGCCGAACGCAATGAGCCAGACAACAGACGTATGAGAAATTGTCGCGGCAAGCCCCAGTAATACCGCTTGCTTGACCGTTCCCCGGATGGCCACAATAAAGGCGGCCATCATCGTTTTGGAATGCCCTGGCTCCAGTCCGTGAAGCGCACCGAGCAAAATAGCGCTGGGGATGAACAGCCAGGCATTGGCCACGCCTTGCTGTAAAAGAGTGGAAAAATCAGTCATGTTTCGCTTGCCTTAAAGATATTTAGTTATCTCTTTAAATTCGCTAAGCGTCTTATCAGACTCCGTGTGGTCAGCATGAAGGGCATCCTCCAGGCAGTGATCCAGATGGTCATGAATTAAGGTACGCTTCGCATTCGTTATCGCCTTTTCCACAGCGTGCAGTTGCTGGGCGATATCCAGACATGCTTTCTCATCTTCGAGCATCTGGATGGTACTTTTCAGGTGCCCTGCGGCACGTTTAAGTCTTTTAATAATGTCAGGGTGTGATGCATGAACGGTCATGGTTTATCCTCTCCAGGTGGAAGGGATAAGATAATGTGTATCAACGCCATGGTCACACTTTTTATCGGCTTATCCTCTCCTGATACGTTGTCTTTTTTTGGGAAATTACTTCTCTTTCTTCGGCCAGGACGGATGTTCATCGTCAATGACGAAATCATGCTCATGGGTCGATTCGTTGTTTGTTTCCGGGTCTTTGTGGCTGTGAACCTGAGCGTACACTTCATGCTCAGGACGCCAGATAAGTACGGCGGTGACCAGCGACAATGTTGCCACAACAGTCAGGGCGATGAATGAAGCCTGTGTCCCCCATGCCGCACCAACCCATCCGGCCAGCGGATAAGTCACCAGCCAGCATGAATGTGACAGTGCAAACTGGGCGGCAAACAGCGCCGGTCTGTCTTCCGCTGTTGACGAACGGCGC
The DNA here is from genome assembly GCF_000534415.1 of Enterobacter sp. BIDMC 27. Lineage (NCBI taxonomy): Bacteria > Pseudomonadati > Pseudomonadota > Gammaproteobacteria > Enterobacterales > Enterobacteriaceae > Enterobacter > Enterobacter sp. BIDMC 27. Next base: position 26,025 of record NZ_KI973179.1, on the reverse strand, counting down.
AGCAGGCGACCACCCGGTGTCTGAGAAAGTGAATAGCCCACCCCCAGCAGTGCCCAGAGCACAACCAGCGTGATGTAATCCTTCAGGAAAATGCCTGACCCCAGGCCAATGACTAAAAGCGCCGTACCTGCAAGCATCGGCATACGGTCGCTCATGTTGTCGAGGAGTCTGGGGAGAACCAGGGCCGATACCATGGACCCCACGCCGAAGAAGGCCAGCGCAATAGCGGTAGACCGCTGTGAGAAACCAAAGTCCGCCTGAACCAGAACGACGGTGTTGACGATAACCATTGCACTCGCTGCCGCTACGGCCATGTTGAGTGCCAGCAGGCCGCGCAGTCTGGGCGTTTTCAGGAAGATGCGCATACCTCGTGTAGTTTTGTCATAGATGCTGCGTTTGACCGTTAACGCTTTCATCTTCGGCAGTGTCACGGAAACAACCAGAGCTGCTGAAGCAAGGAACCCGACTGCCGTACCGGCAAACAGGTTGTGGAAACTCATGACCGTCAGCAGTGCAGCCGCCAGCATAGGGCTGATGACGCTTTCAAGATCGTAGGCCAGACGTGACAGAGACAGCGCCCGGGTATATTCACGTTCGTCAGGAAGAATATCCGGGATAGTTGCCTGGAAAGTAGGCGTAAACGCCGCCGAGGCAGCCTGAAGAATGAAGATCAGGATGTAGATTTCCCATATCTGGGTGACAAAAGGCAGCGTGATAGCCACGAGAGCGCGAACCAGGTCCAGTGTTACCAGCATGGTGCGACGCGGGAATTTATCGGCAAAAGCCGCCGCCACGGGCGCAACAAGAATATAGGCGCTCATTTTGATAGCCAGCGCGGTACCCAGCACTGCCCCGGCTCTGTCACCTGCGAGATCGTAGGCCAGTAACCCTAACGCAACGGTCGCCAGACCGGTGCCAATAAGGGCGATAACCTGTGCCATAAACAGGTGGCGATAGGTACGATTAGAAAGAATGTTGAGCATCAGGAAATCTCTTGGTTTGAAATCACATCCCCCCCAGGGGGATATTCAAAGCATAGAGGGACCTGAAAAAAATGACAAGCTTTATCCGGGTGAGGAGGATACTGATTCGTCTGTTATCTTGGATGTTAAATAAAAAAGCTTCAGGTATCCCAGCGTTATACCTGAAGCAGCATAAAAAGTGTCGAAGGTGTTATCGCCGCTTCCCTGCGCAGCCCCTCCTGACGAGAAGGGAATTAACTCAGTTGTCCCAGACAGGTTTTCAGGCTCAACCGGGTGGCTTCAATATCACTATGGATAATGGTGCACCAGTCATCACGGTTAGCCCGAATGACCTCCAGCCAGTTATTCAGTGCCTGATTAAACGCCATGGTTTTCTCGCGCTGCGGCCAGCTCATCTGGTTAGTGCTGTAAATGTCCTGCCCTGGCTGCGGCATTAGTACGGTTTGCTGCGTCGACATCCGGGAAGTCACCGGCCAGGTATCAGAGTTGCCATCCCAGGAAGGCATCACCGGGAAACCCGCTCCGCGCAAGGCCATATCCCAGGTGGCATCAAACAGGTATGTTTTGCCCTGTAGCTCAAAAGCCACAGTGTCATGAAATCCCTGTGTTTGCGGCAAAATTGCCAGAATATCCGCAGGTACAGGCAAATCAGCCCAGTCAAACCGCACCAGCTTTCGCTTTGCCGTAATGCCACCATCGGTCAGCAGTCGTTCGGCAGCAGCGGCTTTATGACGGCAGTCGCCAAAGCCCTGCTGAAACAGACTCATGCTTTCGCCATTCCATGCACCGAGCTGATAGGGTATCCGCCTGACCAGCTCAAAAATGGCTCTTCGCAGTTCAGTTGAGCCAGGTTTAAGCCCGAGCGACTGCAAAACCCAGCCCGGCGTTATCGCCTCTTGTTGATTGCGGCGGGTGTTTATTTTTTGCCATGTTTCACTGACTTTTTCAGCCAGAGAGGCTGCCAGGGTTTCCCCCGGCAGTAATGTTGTCATCAGCAACGCTCCTGTGGTGGTGAGAAAATGTCTGCGCGTCAACATATCGGGCGTTACACCTCTACGTTGCGACGAAGCGCCGACATAACCAGTGATTCACAGACCACTTCTTCATCCTCTGCCCGCTTTACGCCGGGGAAGACCATCTGACTTACCGGGGACGAACGAAGCCGGTGATAACGGGCAATCGCGCCATTCATTCCTCCCATTTGCTTACGTCTGACCAGCCGCAGTCCGTGCTCCCAGGCGACTTCATCCATCGCGCTCGCCAGAACAGGGTCATGGTTGAAGATCAGGACGCCATCCTCTTTCAGCAGGCGTGCAGCGCTGCGAAGGAAAGCCGTGTAATCCTGTTCGAAATAGGCCGCTGCCTGGGAGTAGATAATATCGACCTCACCTGCCTGAACACCTCTGTTTTCCAGCGCTCCCAGCCCGGCTGCTGTCACGTAAGGATGCTCAGTCACGCCTTTTGGCAGCGATGCATGCCACGGTGTGAGATTAGTGAAGTGCAGGAATACGCTTTCCCCAAGTTGCTCCCTGAACTCCCCGGAAAGCCCGGAAATCGTCGCCTGATGGCCGGCACATTCCTCAGCGCGAAAACCCGCCCAGGCGGCACCAATTTCCAGGAAGGTGACTTTCCCGTTTTTGTGGTGAATGTTTTTCGCATAGTGGGCGATGTCGAACCCAATTTCTCGCGCCAGGCGAAATGAACCGCCGCTGGATGTCCAGGGGCCATCAAAGCCAAAGGCAAGGATCGCTTTGAGCATCGAGCCCGTTTCCTGATGCATCATTTTCAGGAACGGAATGACTTTACGCCGTGAAGGAACCGGGACATTCGGACGCATTTTTTTGGCCTGAAGGTCGCGATTAACGCCCATGCAGAGCGTCTGCCAGTGCAGGGGATCAACACGATAATTGAGTGCAGTGAAATTACGCGCAATCTCTCGACGCGCCTGGATAGAGTCTTTATACATAGCCTCTCCGCTAAATCTGAAGTTGATTAAAGCCGGGCAGCAAAAACTGCCGGTAACAGCGATCAGATCTGGCGGATGCTGGGAGGACGGTAAATGATGTCCGTGGCCTTAACCGGGCTACGAAGATCGGCAAGCGGCAACCATCTGTCTGTTACAGGAGAGAGGGAAATCTCTACAGAGGGCGGCTGCTCAGGGGTTTCATGGAAATGGTCTGTCTGATGATGGCCTGCGTGGCCAGACTGAGGGATATCCGAATCGTGAGAGTGATCCTGCATTGACATGGTGACTTCTGCGTCATGCAGATTCATCTCGTAGCCTGTCAGGCCGTTTGTACCGTGCGACGCAAACGTCACCATCGACGACATCATCATGCCAATGGCCATGATGACGATCATCAGAACATAACGGGGCGAACGTTTAAACATCGGGTACATCGCTGATTGCTTTCCTCAATAGACAATGACAACGGTATAAAAAGATTAGCATCCCCCCGGGGAGGATGTAAGGGCTGGAATGTAAAGTCTTGTATTGGCGATATGAATAAAAAGGCCCGCATAATGCATCAGCGACCGGGGCGACCAGAATATAAGCAAGCATCTTCATTGCCAGCGCCGTTCCCGACTCCCCCTGCCCTGTCGCCCGCCAGCAGGCCCAGTGCAACGGTAGCAAGACCGGTACCGATAAGAGCAATTATGAGCACCATAAAAAGATAGCGATATGTACGGTTAGAAAGACTGAAAATATGTAGCAATCTCTACCATATGTATTAATCTCTACACTATGAAACTACATATCCTTATTCTGACACTGCCCACTGAGCAGGCCACATTACGTATGCGTGTCTGGCGGGCATTAAAAAATACCGGTGCCGCCATGCTGCGCGACGGCGTTTATCTGTTGCCTGAAGCGCAACAGAGCCATGAGATTTTTAACGAGATGAGTCGTGAAATCAGCGGTGAGGGAGGAACGGCCTTTGTTTTTGACGCAGAGACTTCCGACGAAGAGAAAATTCGCCCGTTATTCGATCGCTCTCAGCAGTACCTGATCCTGATGGAGAGCCTTCAGGTTTGTAAAAACGACCTTAATGAGGAAACCGCGGTCAGCCAACTGAAGATGGTAAGAAAACTTCGTCGCGAGCTGGATCGGATTGTGGCGATTGATTTCTTTCCTGGTGAAGCGCAGGCGCAGGCCATTTTTGCCTTGTCAGAACTGGAAGCTGGCATTAACAGGTTCATCTCTCCCGGAGAGCCTCATGCCGTCAGTGGCTTGCTGACACGGCTGAAGCCTGAGGATTTTCATAACAGGATCTGGGCTACGCGTCGCCGGCCATGGATTGACAGGCTTGCCAGCGCCTGGCTTATACGGCGTTTTATCGACCAGGATGCGCAGTTTCTCTGGCTTAAGGATGGCAACGATTGCCCGGAAGAGGCGGTGGGGTTTGATTTTGATGGCGCGACCTTCAGCCACATCGACAATCGTGTGACCTTTGAAGTGCTGATGGTCCGCTTCGGGCTGACGGGGGATGCCCTGAATGGTCTGGGGATGCTTGTGCATTACCTTGATGTTGGCGGGGTTCAGCCCCCCGAAGCCGCTGGCGTTGAAAGTGTACTGGCAGGATTGCGTGAAAGCATTACGGATGATGACACATTACTCACAGCGGCCTGTTCGCTGTTTGACGGTCTGTTAACGACGTTTGAAATGAGGTCCGGCCATGATGAACAAAACGGAGTTGCTGACGCTGGCAGAGGAAAACGTTAAGCCCAAGCCGGTCCCCCTGAAGGAGGCGTTCTGGTTCTGGATGAAGCTGGGTTTTATCAGCTTTGGCGGTCCTGCCGGACAGATTGCGATCATGCATCAGGAACTGGTCGAGAACCGGCGCTGGATTTCCGAGTCCCGTTTTCTCCACGCACTCAATTTCTGTATGGTGCTGCCCGGTCCGGAAGCTCAGCAACTTGCCACCTACATTGGCTGGCTGATGCACAGGACCTTGGGCGGAGTGATAGCGGGTTTGTTATTTATCCTTCCCTCACTTTTTATTCTTATCGCGTTGTCGTGGATCTATATCGCCTGGGGAGACGTTGCCATTATTGCCGGTATCTTTTACGGCATTAAACCCGCCGTGGCGGCAATCGTGCTGCAGGCGGCGCATCGCATCGGCTCCCGTGCGCTGAAACACGGTGCCCACTGGGCCATAGCTGCTGCGGCTTTTGTGGCCGTTTTCGCCCTGAACGTTCCTTTTCCCGTCATCGTTATTTCAGCAGCGATAACTGGCTTTATCGGCGGACGCATCGCGCCGGAAAAATTTCACAGCGGCAGCGGGCATAACAAACAGGAGAAAGCCGCCGTTGATGCTGCGGTTATTGACGATCATACGCCCGTACCGGCGCATGCCCTGTTCAGCTGGGCGAAACTGTTAAGGATTGTGGCAGCGGGTGCACTGCTCTGGCTTATTCCCATGACGGTGCTGACGCTGGGGCTGGGCTGGGCGCATCCGGTGACGCAGATGGGCTGGTTCTTTACCAAGGCTGCGCTCCTTACCTTCGGTGGGGCCTACGCCGTCCTGCCATACGTTTATCAGGGTGCTGTCGTCAATTTTGGCTGGCTGACTGCCGGGCAGATGATGGACGGGCTGGCGCTGGGAGAAACCACGCCCGGCCCGCTGATTATGGTGGTCACGTTTGTCGGATTTGTGGGCGGGTATACCCATGCCGTTTTTGGCGCGGATATGCTGTTTGTCGGCGGCGCCGTTGCCGCCTGCATGGTGACCTGGTTTACCTTTCTCCCGTCCTTCATTTTCGTGCTGGCAGGCGGGCCGTTTATCGAAACGACCCACAACAAGGCGGGTTTCACGGCACCTTTAACCGCCATCACAGCGGCCGTAGTGGGCGTCATTGTTAATCTGGGGCTGTTTTTTATCTGGCATACCGTATGGCCGGAAGGCGCAAAGGGAGGGATCGATATCCCTGCCGCCCTGATTGCCGTCGCCGCTGCGTTTGCGCTTTTCAGATTAAAATGGAAGGTTACGCACGTTATTGCCATGGCGGCTCTCGCCGGGCTGATACTCCGCCTGACCGGGCTGTCAGCTGTGTGAAAAGGGGCAGGTTATCCTGCCCCTGATTTATCAGATAACCCGTTTGATGTTCAGGTAGTCGCCGGTTGTATCAAGCTGGATCGTGATGGTCTCAGAACCACGATTTCGCCAGAACCAGCCATGTTTACCCTCGAACGCGGCCTGTAAAACGCCGTCTCCGGATGTGATCTGCCGGGCTTTACCATAGCCATGGTAGAAGCCTTTCGGGGCGTTGACCGGATCGCCGTGCGCATCCACGTTTACCGGTCCGGAACTTGTCCACTGATAGGTCACGCGGGCATCTTTGCGCATTTCCAGTTTAACTTCAGCAGCTTCGTTAGGCTTCAGGGTGATGAGCATCTGATGACGTTGCGAGCCAGCCGATGGTACTTCCGGCGCGCGCGTGGTCGCCGGAACGCTCAGCTCCGGGTAGGTGTTCTGCGTTATTGCCGGAGGATTATCCGGGATCGGTCGCTCATTAACTGGCGCAGCCAGCTGTCCTTGCTGAACAGCGCTGGCCTGATTATCGGCATCAGCTTCTTCGGCAAGCTGCGTTTTGATTTCTCCCATCTGCTTAAGCCCCAGTAAACGACCCACGCCAGTAGGATCAATGCCGTATTCCGAAGGCATGACGACGGTGATCAGCAGCGTCAGCGCCACGATGGCGGCGAGGATAGTGGACTGCATCAGTTTGATGGCAGAAGGTAATTCTGCGCGTGTTGGTAAATCAGTGTTGTACATTGTTTTGTCTCCCTCAGGCTAAAATGTAGCCACAAAGCTGGTAACTCATTAACAGAAATCCCGCGCTCATCATCACCACATTGGCGGTATAAGCGTGTCGGAAAAAGCTCGCCGTTTGCCGCCAGTAGCTCATAACGATCAGGATGGCGCTCAGCGCGAGCAGCTGGCCGATCTCAACGCCAATGTTGAAGGCAATCAGGTTGACAAACAGGCCATCGGGAGAGATTTCGAATTCCTGGATTTTGGTTGCCAGACCAAAACCGTGGAAGAATCCAAAGATGAGCGTCGCAAGCTTCGTGTTGGGCTGAACGCCAAACCAGCGCTGGAATGCCCCGAGGTTATCAAGCGCTTTATAGACCACGGACAGCCCGATAATGGCGTCAATAAGGTAAGCACTGACGCTGATATCAAAGAAGGTGCCGATGAGCAGCGTCGTTGAATGCCCGATAGCGAACAGGCTAACGTACAGCCCGATATCACGCATTTTGTAGAGAAAGAAAATCACCCCGAACAGAAACAGCAGATGATCGTAACCGGTCACCATGTGCTTCGCGCCAAGGTAGATAAACGGGATGATGTTCACCCCGGTGATTTCCTGGATGTACCCTTTGTCGCCTTCCGCCACGCCGTGCGCATACGCGCCCTGGCTGTAGAAAAGCAGTAACAACAGGAAAAACAGACAAGCCGAACGCGCCTGAGCTGAAAGCAGGCGAGCGCTCAACCGGCCCTGTGTATCAAGGCTGGTATACATAAAAATCCTTACATGTTGAATAATAACGAATTAGCAGAAGTTATTACGCAGACAGGATTCTCGGAGGGCGTTCGGGGGTGGACTGCGGCATTTGCAGTATTTGTTCTGAACTCAACGCATATATCACCCGCATGCCCGGATTCCATGCGTGCAGAGTAGGCAGAGCAAAGAGTTTATTCAGATCGTGGGAATGATCGGCATTGAGGTGATGCACGCTACCGTGGGAGTGAAACAACAATGGATCGTGCTCATTCAGTGGTTCATCGCTGTCGTGTTGATGGTCACTGATGGACGTTGTTTCCTGAACGCTGTATGCAGCCTGTGGCTTTGCCATAAACGAACTGCTCAGCACGGCAACAGCCATGATGATAAGCACGATTCTGGAAATGACTTCACGGCTGATAAACACAGTTAACGGCATCCTGATGATACAAAGTAACAACGTGCGTAATGTATCCGCTATGCTGGCTTGATTTCAATAGTTGTTTTGAGTTTGGTTTTGTCTGAAATGTTCAACAAATCCTGCCGTCCACTTCTGGCACAAAGCGGACAGTGATCACCGTTCTTACGACTACTTTCTGACTTACTTCGTGACTTGCCCTAAGCATGTTGTAGTGCGATACTTGTAATGACATTTGTAATTACAAGGGGTGTAAGACATGGGTAGCATTAACCTACGTATTGACGATGAACTTAAAGCGCGTTCTTACGCCGCGCTTGAAAAAATGGGCGTAACTCCTTCTGAAGCGCTTCGTCTCATGCTCGAGTATATCGCTGACAATGAACGCTTGCCGTTCAAACAGACACTCCTGAGTGATGAAGATGCTGAACTTGTGGAGATAGTGAAAGAACGACTTTGTAATCCTAAGCCAGTACGTGTGACGCTGGATGAACTCTGATGGCGTATTTTCTGGATTTTGACGAGCGGGCACTAAAGGAATGGCGAAAGCTGGGCTCGACGGTACGTGAACAGTTGAAAAAGAAGCTGGTTGAAGTACTTGAGTCACCCCGGATTGAAGCAAACAAGCTCCGTGGTATGCCTGATTGTTACAAGATTAAGCTCCGGTCTTCAGGCTATCGCCTTGTATACCAGGTTATAGACGAGAAAGTTGTCGTTTTCGTGATTTCTGTTGGGAAAAGAGAACGCTCGGAAGTATATAGCGAGGCGGTCAAACGCATTCTCTGAACCAAAGCATGACATCTCTGTTTCGCACCGATGGTGACACTTCTGCTTTGCGTTGACAGGAAGAAGGCCATGAAACTGCCGCGAAACACCCTGCTCTGGTGCGTATTAATAGTGTGTCTCACACTGCTGATATTCACTTACCTGACACGGAAATCGCTCTGCGAAATCCGGTACAGGGACACGGACAGGGAGGTGGCGGCTTTTATGGCTTACGAATCCGCTAAGTAGCTAACCCCGGCGGGGGGAAACCCCCGCCATTCAGGGGCTGAGACTGTGTGGACATGCCTGAAGCGCCTTTATGAAGGGGTTGCCGGTTTACCGGTAGCCCCTTTTTCCATCCCGAAGGGTGCAGTCGCATGCATGAACAACCCGGAAGGTCTGTTCCCCTGCGGGGAACGGGGGAAGGGGGACGCGCCTCCGGCGCTGCCCCTCGGCTCCCTCCGTCTTGTCAAAACGCCTGCCCTTCCTGCCTGATTTTGCTGAAGTCAGAGCGCCATGAGTTACCTGCCTGTACCTGGCTTCAGCCTGGTTTTCCCTGTGTTCTTCATCCCGGGCGTCATATCCGTCGTCCTGCTGGTTATCTTTCTCCGCTGCAGCTCCGTGGCCATAACCCGAAAACAGGGCAGGGCGATGGCCCCCTTCGGCTCCCGGCCAGCGCTGCTGTCCGGTCGTCGAGCCCCACTCCGCCAGGGCGGCTGCTGCGCACCCGCCGGGCTCCGCCGAACCCCTTCGGGTTTCGGGCTGACGCTAGGGTCTGATGGCTAAGGTCAAGGGCTGCGGCTTCTCCGGCCGTGCCGTCCGGAACGCCTTCACCGCGCCGGCTGATGCCGTCGCTTTAATGGCGCCACGCCGTTCCGACGTGTCGGGTGTGTGCATCCTGTTCCCCCCGGTGAAGCCATCCCCCGTGTGTCCTCACGCGGAGGGCTGCTTGTAGCACCGTCAGTTCGTCATCCGAAGGGTGAAATGCACTCCGCCAAAACTTTTTGCGTGCCGCCAAAACTTTCGTCTCCGCCCTTCTCCTGCCGCCCTGCCGTTGCTCCTTTGCCCTTTGCCGCGAGAGAACTCACCAGGGAGATGGACAACCATCACCACAGGAGAAAACCAGGATGCACACACGAAACGTCAACGTCAAAACCGCCGCTCAAGAATCTTCCAGAAAGATGGGGGGAAAAACCGTGTCGTACACGATCCTCGTCGCTGAGACGAAAAAAAACTCTGAGGAGGAATCGGACGTTCTGGAGTTCAGCAGCCTTGCTGAGCTGAAGAAACTGCGCAGACGTTGCCCCGAAACAATGCGCTGCACCTATTTCTACGCCCTCAGCAGCGGCGTCGATAAACAGTTCCGCCATATCCATGTGGCTGAAGCTGACCACTTCAAACAGTTTGTGCGCCTGATCGAGCGCGCAGGTATCGACATTTAAATCCGGCTCACCCCGTGCGGCAGCCGCCGCACGGAATCTCATCAGACAGGAGCATGAAGATGAACGTTAACACCCCGGCCGCTGCACCAATGGCCTTTTTGGGGTCGTCTCAGAAAACGGAAAATAAAGCACGCTAAGCGTGCGTGGAGGCTGGCACCCAGCGGTACAGCGTCGGAATGGACACGCCGAGGTTCTTGGCCACGTCCTTGGGCGGCACCCCGCTGGCCAGCAGCTTCTTGGCCGACTCGATCTTGCTGTCGGTCATCTTCGGCTTGCGGCCGCCTTTGCGGCCGAGCTGCTTGGCGACTTCCAGCCCGGCGCGGGTGCGCTCGACGGTCAGCTCGCGCTCCATTTCGGCAAGGCTCGCCATGACGTGGAAGAAGAACCGCCCGGATGGTGTGCCGGTGTCGATGGAGTCGGTGAGGCTCCTGAACTGGACACCGTGCTTGTGCAGATCGCCGACCAGATCGACCAGTTGCTTGACCGACCGGCCCAGCCGGTCGAGCTTCCAGACGACCAAAGTATCGCCTTCGCGCAGCATTTCGAGCGTCTTGGCCAAGCCAGGCCGGTCTGCCCGCGTGCCACTCACCTTGTCCTCGAAGACCTTTTTACATCCGGCCTTGCTCAAGGCTTCGCGTTGCAGCTCCAGGTTCTGATCCTGCGTCGAGACGCGCGCATAGCCAATCAACATGGCTTGTCTCGCGCCCGGTCGATGCGTTCCTGCATCGCCTGCATCACTTCTTCGTGGGTGTACGATCTGGCGTTGGCGTCGGTGGCTTGCCGCAGGGCTTCCTCAACCTCGCGCGTCATCCGCTCGTAATCCTCCGGCCACAGCGCTTGCTCCATGCGCAGCGACGCCTGACCCAGCAGGTGCAGCAGGCTGAACAGCCGCATGTCGTTGGTGGCGACGATGCGCTCCCGAATCTGCTCCTGAATAGCTTCGCTAGCCCGATGCGCTTGTGGTGTGGCAGTCCCCTCGTAGTCAGCGGGGAATTCCGCTTCCTCGGCAATCCTTGCCCAGGCGCTGGCCAGCGCCTCGATGGTTGACGTGCTCATTTCCGCCGCTCCTGTGCTCTTTGGCGAATCAACCGGCCAAGGGGCCTCGACGCGAAAACCAGCAGCATCACGCCTATCGGATACCAGGTCGAGAAGACCACCAAGGCATCGAAGGCTGGCCGTCCGGTGTTGGTAGGCAGTACGGCGGTCACAGCCATCAACCCGCCGACCGTCCAGATGATGCGCCACACGTAGGGCATCACGCGGGGCACGTAGCCGTCATCGAAAGCGGTCTGGTAGTAGCGGCGCAGGCCGCGCTCGGCAAGCGCCTGGCGCTGCCGCTCCGACAGCGCATCCGTCCGGCCATACCAGCGCCGGAATGGTGGACAGCGCAGCAGCAAAGGGGTGAAGAGGATCATCACCGCCACGATCGCGACACCCCACGCCATGACGGCGCCGGCATCGGGCCGCTTGGCGTTCTCGATCACGGGCGCGAAGACGCCCGGAGCACCGATCATCCAGAACAGCGCAATGTGCTGATGGAAGGAGAGCTTCATTTGCTCATCCACTTGCGCAGCAGGCGCTTTTTCAGGGAGGCGCGTTCTTGCGGGTTGCGTCCCTTGTGATTGGCGATGCGATCCGCCGTGGCGGCCTGGCGCTTGACGGGCCAGTAGGAGCGGCCATCCTTGCCCATCGACCAGACGCTGCTGGCCTGGTTTTCCAGCAGGGGCAGATGGGCGCTCAGGGCTTCGGGCGACGCGCTGGTCAGCGCCGTGCGCTCACGGGTGCGCCAGCGCTGATGCCAGAGCTTCTTGTCCTCGCGCTCGCTGCCGCAGGTCGTGTGCCCGACGATGGGTGTTTTGCGGCGGCTGCGGCTCATAACGTAGTGGTCTCCAAGAACATTCAGGACTGATCCCAGGCGTCGATGGTCAAGACCTGATCGGCAGGACAGGCGGCTACGCGGTCGGGAACTGGATGGTGTTCAGTCTCATGCCGACCCCATTCGATTGATCGCGTCGCTTGCGGCACGCTGCGACGCAAGGAGGTTTGCGACCTGGTTTAGCAGCCGTGTCCGCTGCATGTCTGTTACCTATCTCCCCGACCGCTCATTGGACCAACTCCAGAGATTGGGCTCTATCGCTCAGCCAATACGAAACCGGCATTGGCTGATGCCACAACCGAGACTAACACAAATGGCTCGGTACCTGTATTTCGCGCCCCGTGCACTTGGCCCGGTCTTGCCACGGCTATCTCACCTTCCCTGAGGGCACGAACAATCCCATTGCCCTGAAAGTAATCAGCCATTCCCGACAAAACAGTCCACGTGTCTTGGCCGTGAGGATGAATGTGAGCCGCAATTTCCTGCCCGGGATGGACATGCCAAACCACGATAATTGAGTCTCGGGTTTCAAGCACAACGGAACGAATAGGCTCGCCTTCGGACGGCTGAACATACTCGGCTACAGAAAATATTCTCGATTCAACAGTCATCGGAGATCCCTCTTTCACAGTTGTCGTTACGGTCTTCATCGTCGGCATCCTGACGCACGGCGGGCAATTGCTGGAGCAACGCCGGCAGCCATTCCTGTACCGTCTCCCACACCACATCGAGGTTGATGTCGAAATAGCCGTGAGCCATGCGATTACGCATATTGCGCATGCTGCGCCACGGCACGTCGGCATGCGCCTGGGTGAACTCGACGTAGCCATCCATCACCTTTGTGGCCGCCTCGCCGATGACGATCAGGCTCATGATGACGGCCTGCTGGGTGCGCTTGTCGGCCAAGAAGTCGTCCTTGGCCATCCCTTCCACGAAGCTGCGCGCATCGGTTGCGGCCTGCTGAATGTGGTCGAGGTAATCGGGCAGGCGGTTCTCGCTCATATCGGTTGCGCCTCCGCGAGCACCTTGGCCCGGAACTTCGGCGGCAGGTCGCCGGGAGTCAGCAGATCGACGTCAACGCCGAGCAGCGATTTCAGTTCTTCTTCCAAATCGCCCAAGTCCAACAACGTGGCACCGGGCAGCGCATCGACCAACAGGTCGAGGTCGCTGCCATCCCGGTCGGTGCCATGCAGCACCGAGCCGAAGACGCGCGGGTTCGCGGCGCGAAAGCGGCCTACCGCTTCACGCACTGCGCTTCGCTTCATGTCAAGCACAACAGACGGTCGCATGCGCATCCTTTCTTATCGAAACTCGTTGAGATGATATGCAATCAAGAATAGAATTTCAAGAACTATTTTCGAGAATCGCAATGCCTTGATTCCCGTGCCGCGCCGGTTGCCTTGGCGGGCTTGTCACAAACCTACGTTTTCAAGAAGGAAACCGCATGCCCCGCCGTTCGATCCTCTCCGCCGCCGAGCGCGACAGTCTGTTGGCGTTGCCAGATACCCAAGACGAACTCATCCGGCACTACACGTTCAGCGAGCCCGACCTGTCACTGATCCGCCAGCGGCGTGGCGACGCCAACCGCCTGGGTGTCGCGGTGCAGTTGTGCTTACTGCGCTTCCCCGGTCAGGGCCTACTGCCCGATGCCGTCGTGCCGGTTCCTCTGCTGCAATGGATCGGACGGCAACTGCGACTCGACGCGACGTGTTGGCCGCAGTATGCCGAGCGGGAGGAAACCCGGCGCGAACACCTGCTCGAACTGCGGACGTACCTGGGCATGGAGCCGTTCGGCCTGGCGCACTATCGGCAGGCTGTCCATGCCACGACCGACTTGGCCTTGCAGACCGACAAGGGCATCGTGTTGGCCAGCAGCGTCCTCGACGCTCTGCGACACCAACACATCATCTTGCCGACGCTGGATGTTGTCGAGCGCGTCTGTGCCGAAGCGATCACCCGCGCCAACCGGCGCATCTACGACTCCTTGGCCGAACCGCTGTCGGACGCACATCGCCGCCGCCTCGACGATCTGCTCAAACGCCGCGACAACGGCAAGACCACTTGGCTGGCCTGGCTGCGCCAGTCCCCGGCCAAGCCGAACTCGCGGCACATGCTCGAACACATCGAACGCCTCAAAGCCTGGCAGGCGCTCGACCTGCCTTCCGGCATCGATCGGCTTATTCACCAGAACCGGCTGCTCAAGATCGCCCGCGAGGGTGGCCAGATGACGCCCGCCGACCTGGCCAAGTTCGAGCCTCAGCGGCGCTACGCCACGCTCGTGGCGCTGGCAATCGAGGGCATGGCCACCGTCACCGACGAAATCATCGACCTGCACGACCGCATCCTGGGCAAGCTGTTCAATGCCGCCAAGAACAAGCATCAGCAGCAATTCCAGGCGTCCGGCAAGGCGATCAATGCCAAGGTGCGGCTGTTCGGCCGCATCGGGCAGGCGCTGATCGAGGCCAAGCAGAATGGCGGCGATCCGTTCGCCGCCATTGAGGCTGTCATGTCCTGGGACGCTTTCGCCGAGAGCGTCACCGAGGCGCAGACGCTCGCGCAGCCCGATGACTTCGATTTCCTGCACCGCATCGGCGAGAGCTACGCCACGCTGCGCCGCTACGCGCCGGAATTTCTCGACGTGCTCAAGCTGCGGGCCGCGCCTGCCGCCAAGGACGTGCTCGATGCCATCGAGGTGCTGCGCGGCATGAACAGCGACAACGCCCGCAAGGTGCCCGCCGATGCACCGACCAACTTCATCAAGCCGCGCTGGCAGAAGTTGGTGATGACCGACGCCGGTATCGACCGGCGTTACTACGAGCTGTGCGCACTGTCGGAACTCAAGAACTCGCTGCGCTCGGGCGACATCTGGGTGCAGGGTTCGCGGCAGTTCAAGGACTTCGAGGACTACCTGGTGCCGCCCGCGAAGTTCGCCAGCCTCAAGCAGACCAGCGAATTGCCGCTGGCCGTGACCACCGACTGTGACCAGTACCTGCACGAGCGGCTGACGCTGCTGGAAACGCAGCTCGCCACCGCAAACCGCATGGCGCAGGCCAACGAGCTGCCAGACGCCATCATCACGGAATCCGGCCTGAAGATCACGCCGCTCGATGCGGCGGTGCCCGACACCGCGCAAGCGCTGATCGACCAGACGGCGATGATCCTGCCGCACGTCAAGATCACCGAACTGCTGCTGGAGGTGGATGAGTGGACGGGCTTTACCCGGCACTTCGCGCACCTGAAATCGGGCGACCTGGCCAAGGACAAGAACCTGCTGCTGACCACGATCCTGGCCGACGCGATCAACCTGGGCCTGACCAAGATGGCCGAGTCGTGCCCCGGCACGACCTATGCCAAGCTGGCCTGGCTGCAAGCCTGGCACATCCGCGACGAAACCTACGGGACGGCGCTGGCCGAGCTGGTCAACGCACAATTCCGGCATCCCTTCGCCGAGCACTGGGGCGACGGCACCACGTCATCGTCGGATGGCCAGAACTTCCGTACCGGCAGCAAGGCCGAGAGCACGGGCCACATCAACCCGAAATACGGCAGCAGCCCTGGGCGGACGTTCTACACCCACATCTCCGACCAGTACGCGCCGTTCCACACCAAGGTCGTGAACGTCGGCGTGCGCGACTCGACCTACGTGCTCGACGGCCTGCTGTACCACGAATCCGATCTGCGCATCGAGGAGCACTACACCGATACGGCAGGCTTCACCGATCACGTCTTTGGTCTGATGCACCTGCTGGGCTTCCGCTTCGCGCCGCGCATCCGCGACTTGGGCGACACCAAGCTCTACATCCCGAAGGGCGACGCCACCTATGACGGGCTGAAACCGATGATCGGCGGCACGCTCAATATCAAGCACGTCCGCGCCCATTGGGACGAAATCCTACGGCTGGCCACCTCGATCAAGCAGGGCACGGTGACGGCTTCGCTGATGCTCCGGAAACTCGGCAGCTACCCACGCCAGAACGGCCTGGCCGTGGCCCTGCGCGAGCTGGGGCGCATCGAGCGCACGCTGTTCATCCTGGACTGGCTGCAAAGCGTCGAGCTGCGCCGCCGCGTGCATGCCGGGCTGAACAAGGGCGAAGCCCGCAACGCGCTGGCCCGCGCCGTGTTCTTCAACCGCCTGGGTGAAATCCGCGACCGCAGTTTCGAGCAGCAACGCTACCGGGCCAGCGGCCTCAACTTGGTGACAGCGGCCATCGTGCTGTGGAACACGGTCTATCTGGAGCGAGCGGCGAACGCGCTGCGTGGCAACGGGCATACCGTCGATGGCACCCTGTTGCAGTACCTGTCTCCGCTAGGTTGGGAGCACATCAACCTGACCGGCGATTACCTGTGGCGCAGCAGCGCCAAGATCGGCGCGGGCAAGTTCAGGCCGCTACGACCGCTGCAACCGGCTTAGCGTACGATTTTTAATGAGATGGTCACTCCCTCCTTCCCGGTACTATGCTGAGGACAGGCTTTCATTCGGAGAACTATCATGGAAAACATTGCGCTCATTGGTATCGATCTGGGTAAAAACTCTTTCCATATTCATTGCCAGGATCGTCGCGGGAAGGCTGTTTACCGTAAAAAATTTACCCGGCCAAAGTTGATCGAATTTTTGGCGACATGCCCCGCTACAACCATCGCAATGGAAGCCTGTGGCGGTTCTCACTTTATGGCACGCAAGTTGGAAGAGTTGGGGCATTCCCCAAAGCTGATATCACCACAATTTGTCCGCCCGTTCGTTAAAAGCAATAAAAACGACTTTGTCGACGCCGAAGCTATTTGTGAAGCTGCATCGCGTCCGTCTATGCGTTTTGTGCAGCCCAGAACGGAATCTCAGCAGGCAATGCGGGCTCTGCATCGTGTCCGTGAATCCCTGGTTCAGGATAAGGTAAAAACAACCAATCAAATGCATGCTTTTCTGCTGGAATTTGGCATTAGCGTTCCCCGAGGAGCTGCCGTTATTAGCCGACTGAGTACCATTCTTGAGGATAATAGTTTGCCTCTTTACCTCAGCCAGTTATTGCTGAAATTACAACAGCATTATCACTATCTTGTTGAGCAGATTAAAGATTTGGAATCCCAGTTGAAACGAAAGTTGGACGAAGATGAGGTTGGACAGCGCTTGCTGAGCATTCCCTGCGTCGGAACACTGACAGCGAGTACTATTTCAACTGAGATTGGCGACGGGAAGCAGTACGCCAGCAGCCGTGACTTTGCGGCGGCAACAGGGCTTGTACCTCGGCAGTACAGCACGGGAGGTAGGACGACATTGCTGGGAATTAGTAAGCGAGGTAATAAAAAGATCCGAACTTTGTTGGTTCAATGTGCCAGGGTATTCATACAAAAACTGGAACACCAGTCTGGCAAATTGGCCGATTGGGTCAGGGATTTACTGTGCCGGAAAAGCAACTTTGTCGTCACTTGTGCTCTGGCAAACAAGCTGGCCAGAATAGCCTGGGCCCTAACGGCACGACAGCAAACTTATGTAGCATAACGGCAGAAATACACCGGTTTAAAGAATTACTGATCTGGTTTTGCGAATACTGATATTGATGATACTAACGGCCCACCGGCCTGTTGAGGAACCTGTAAAACGGAAAGGCTCATTGAAGCCGTATATTTTCTGGAGGTTCATCAGGCGCGGAACTCATCAAGGCGCGGGAATAAAATCCCATTCAGACGCCGGATAGATTCAAGCAAGCCAACTTGTCGTCAAAATCGGTGTTGCAAAAACGGGAGTGACCATAGATTCCGTTTTCTGAGACGACCCCTATTGAGATTGTTAGGTACTGCGTTTGCAGCCACTTCAGTCGTCATGGGGGGAGGGACAATGGAACGCAACACCAAGTAGATTGATGGCATAAAGTTCCTTCAATTCCGATCTGCTCTCCCGCTTTCATTTTCTGCTGCAGATCACTTTTGTTGCCATTCCTTTACAAGGGGTCGGTTCCGGCTGAGGGCGAAATGACACCCTAAGCGTTAGCTCTGTGTCGTTGCACGATGTCAGCGACGGTATTCTTGCTGATACCGAGCTCGCGTGCGATCCAGCGATAGCTGCGTCCCTCGGCCCTCATCGCAACCACCTTAGGCAAAAGTCGGTCTGATTTTGGTCGCACTCCGGCCTGACGACCAAGCCTCTTACCACGTGCCTTCGCAACAGCAAGGCCTGACTTGACCCGCTCGCTGATGAGATCCCGCTCAAACTCCGCAATGCCGGAAAGAAACGTCGCCAGCATTCGTCCATACGGCGACGAAAGATCGAACGCCATTCCATTCATGGCTATCACGGAAACCTTCCAGTTCTCCAGTTCACGTAGCGTATTGAGCAGATCGAGCGTCGAGCGCCCCCACCGGGAAAGCTCAGTGACCAGGATTGCATCAATTTGTCTGGACTGGGCAAGCGCCAGGACTTTCTTTCGCTCGGCCCGGTCGAGTTTAGTTCCTGAACCTGTTTCCTTAAATATTCCCACCACGTCGTAGCCGGCACGGCCGGCGAAGGCTCGCAGATCAAATTCCTGGCGTTCACAAGACTGATCCGCTGTTGAAACCCGGCAGTAAATGGCGGCACGATGTCCCAATTGAACCCTCCTGGATTTTTGTATCGGAACGCCCTGATTTATATGGGCTGGCTGTTGTCCAAAACAGACTATACTTCAAAAGGGACGAATTTGTATGTCACGACGCCATATTTTCACCGAACGGCAGCGAGCAGCGCTGTTCGATCTGCCCACGGACGAACTGTCGCTACTGAAGTTCTACACGCTGGGCGATGATGACCTGGAAAACATTAGGCAGCGCCGCAGACCGGAAAACAGGATTGGCTTTGCCCTGCAACTTTGTGCCTTACGATATCCGGGCCGTGCACTGGCTCCTGGTGAGATGATCCCGCGTGAAGTCCTTTCCTTCGTCGGTGCTCAGCTTGGAGTTCCGGCTGATGCGCTTCTCACTTATGCCACACGGCGCCAAACCCGTCAGCAGCACATGGACACGCTGCGCGAAATTTACGGCTACAAGACCTTCACGGGCCGTGGTGCCCGTGATCTGCGGGAGTGGACTTTCGGCCAGGCCGAAGATGCCAGATCAAACGAGGATCTTGCTCATCGTTTTATTGTGCGGTGTCGGGAAACTTCCACCATTCTGCCCGCAGTATCGACAATCGAGCGCTTGTGCGCGGATGCTCTGGTCGCCGCTGAGCGGCGGATTGAAACGCGGATTGCGGAAAATTTAACAGCGGATGTTCGCGATCACCTGGACAAACTTCTGAGTGAAATGCTCGCCGGCAATATCAGTCGTTTCATCTGGCTTCGCAACTTCGAGGTTGGTAACAACTCGGCTGCTGCTAACCGTTTGCTCGACAGGCTCGAATTTCTGCGTACCCTGAATATCAATCATAGTGCTTTGGCCAGCATACCTGCCCATCGCATTGCCCGGCTGCGTCGGCAGGGTGAACGCTACTTCACCGACGGTTTGCGTGACATCACTTCGGACCGCCGCTGGGCGATCCTTGCCGTCTGTGTTGTGGAGTGGGAAGCGGCGATTGCTGATGCCATAGTCGAAACCCATGACAGGATCGTAGGAAAAACCTGGCGGGAAGCGAAGCGCCAGCATGACGAAACAATTTCCGGCTCTAAAGCCACACTCACGGATACGATCCGTACCTTCACCGCGCTGGGAGCTTCGTTGCTTGAGGCCCGCAGTGACGGAACCCCGCTGGAGATGGCTGTCGCCAGTTCGGTTGCATGGGACCGGCTCGCTCAACTGGTAGCGACAGGGACTCAACTCAGCAACACGCTAGCCGATGAGCCTCTTGCATATGTCGGGCAGGGATACCATCGCTTTCGTCGTTATGCGCCCCGCATGTTGCGCTGTCTGAAGCTCGAAGCCGCGCCGGTCGCCGGACCATTGGTAGCAGCAGCTTTGTCGATCGGAGAGATGAAAGGTGTTGCATCGCCAGAAAGGCGTTTCCTGCGGCCCAGCTCCAAATGGAACCGTCATTTACGAGCTCAGGAAAAAGGAGATACCCGTCTTTGGGAAGTGGCGGTACTCTTTCACCTCCGGGATGCTTTTCGTTCCGGAGATGTCTGGCTCGCTCATTCGCGCCGCTATGGTGACCTCAAGCAGGTACTGGTGCCGATGATCGCGGCGCAGGAAAATGCAAAACTGGCCGTGCCTTCCAACCCACAGGATTGGCTGGCAGACAGAAAGGCGCGACTCACGATCGCTCTTAAGCGGCTGGCCCGGGCTGCCCGTAACGGCACTATTCCGCACGGTAGCATAGAAGATGGAACGTTGCGGATCGACAGGTTGACAGCAGACGTGCCGGATGGTGCCGAGGCACTCATACTGGATCTGTATCGCCGAATGCCGTCCGTTCGGATTACCGACATGCTGCTTGAAGTTGATGCAGCCCTTGGTTTCACAGATGCGTTTACCCATCTGAGAACCGGGGCTCCATGTCGCGACCGGATCGGTCTGCTCAACGTCCTGCTCGCTGAAGGGCTCAATCTGGGCCTGCGTAAGATGGCGGAAGCTACAAACACGCATGATTACTGGCAGCTCTCACGCCTTGCCCGCTGGCATGTTGAAAGCGAAGCCATGAACCAGGCATTGGCAATTGTGGTGGCCGCGCAGGGTAAACTGCCGATGTCACGCGTCTGGGGGATGGGCACGTCAGCATCGAGCGATGGTCAGTTTTTCCCGACAGCGCGGCATGGCGAAGCCATGAACATGGTCAATGCCAAATATGGTTCTGTTCCCGGCCTCAAAGCGTATACTCACGTAAGCGACCAGTTCGCGCCATTCGCTTGTCAGTCGATCCCGGCGACCGTGAGCGAGGCACCGTATATTCTCGATGGACTACTGATGAACGAGGTCGGTCGCCATGTTCGCGAACAGTATGCCGATACAGCAGGATTCACCGACCATTTGTTCGGAGCCAGTAGCCTGCTCGGCTACAATCTCGTTCTGCGAATCAGGGATCTGCCATCGAAGCGGTTGTACGTATTTAATCCCGATACGACCCCCAGGGAGTTACGCAAGTTGGTAGGTGGAAAAGCCCGGGAGGATCTTATCGTTGCGAACTGGCCTGATATTTTCCGTTGTGCCGCGACGATGACCGCTGGCAAAATCAGGCCCAGCCAACTCCTGCGCAAGCTCGCTTCTTACCCACGACAAAACAACCTTGCAGTTGCGCTTCGTGAAGTTGGTCGTATTGAACGGACCCTTTTCATTATTGAGTGGATCCTGGATACGGACATGCAGCGGCGTGCTCAGATCGGTCTTAACAAGGGAGAGGCCCACCATGCGCTCAAAAATGCGCTCCGTATCGGGAGGCAGGGGGAAATTCGCGATCGCACGACAGAGGGGCAGCACTACCGAATCGCTGGGCTCAATTTATTGACTGCGGTGATCATTTACTGGAATACCGTCCATCTTGGTCATGCCGTCACGGAGCGGCGGAACGAAGGGTTGGATGTTCCCCCTGAATTTCTTCCCCACATATCCCCATTGGGCTGGGCGCACATTCTACTGACTGGCGAATATCTTTGGCCCAAGGAACCGAAAGCTTAGGGTGTCATTTCGCCCTCAGCCGGAACCGACCCCTACAAGGGAACTCATGCCCCCGGAAAGAATGTGTGTCCGGCTGCCGGCAATGAGGGTGACCAGCATAACCAGAACCAGCGCGACAGTGATCCATACCGACACCCGGAAGCGCCGTGAGAGCGCATCGATGAGATGCTGCATGGTGCCTCCGCCTGCTGCAAGCCGGCCCTGTAAATTGTCCACTTCGTTCTTGCTAAAACCTGCCTCAAGCAGCTCTTTCTCACTGATAGCCATCACGTCCTCCCTAATCAGGCGAAAGTATACTGTACCAGACCAATAATCCCCAGGTGACCGGCGTAAGCATAATAAAAGAAATTACGCGGCATGAAACGCCTGCGGCCCTCCGGACAGATTTGCCTGCAGAATGAAACCACTGCCAGGGGGAATGCCAGAGTAGGCAGCGTGGCCAGTAATAATGTTTCTGCGGGCATATCCAGGAGATGCGATAACCCGTTTAAACAAATCAGTGACAGCACGGCAGTGATGGCCGCCAGACGCTGCACTTCGGGTTTTTCGTTGCCAGAAACGGTTGCCATACTGATGGCCAGCGTTATTCCTGCCAGCCCGTAGCTTGCCGGCTGCAATGGCCAAATCATGATGGCCAGGAGCAGATATCCCACAAACATTCCTTTCAGGCCGTGCTGGTACTGCAGGGCAATCAGCTGCGTGACGCCGGCAAACACGAACAGAATGTTCAGGGCCCACCAGGGCTGGTGATGCCAGAAGGCCAGGCTGAACACCGGCTGCGTGATGACTGCCCAGATCCACAGACGATTGGCTCTCTTCTGCAGTCGTTCCGGGGTACGCTGTACGTTCATCGCCCATATAAGCGTGAACAGGGGGAAGGCCATCCGGCCAAGCGCATACATCACCGGCAATGCTGGCGACAGAAACACCGTATTGATGTGGTCGATAATCATGGCCAGAAGTGCGAGAAGTTTGACCATATCGAGAGCTGCGGGACTGAGCTGGCTGGCGTCCCGGATACTGGGAAGAACGTCGGGTACTGAATGATTCATGCTGTAGATTCCCCTGGCGACACACGGTTAACAGCCAGCCCTGAACATAATGCCAGAATGCCCTGCCGGTTTGCGTAGTGACCCTGATCTTTAGTTTCTCCAGAATCTTGCGCACTGCAAATTCTGATTTATCACGCAGCACGCGCATTGCGCCTGCCACATCCTTATTCTGAATACAAATACTTAAATTATGAAAATCGTTCACACCGCCCCCTTTCTTACACTCTTATTATCGGCTGCATGAATATTATATTTAGCGGAGTAGGAAAATTCCTAATAAAAATTCATATTAGCGCCCAAAATCTGGGCCAATTTATCGACCCTTTTATATATGTGGCGATCGCTCATGAATTATCTGTATTATTTGCTGAAATTTTTTCCCTGACCAGAGCGAAATCTTCACGAATAGATTTTGCGGCAGGCTTCCACCCTTTAGCCCATTCCTCGTTCATACGGCCTTCATTGACAATTTTGAGGGTGATGGCATAAGGGGTGCGCTGCAGTTTCTTCGACAGCCAGAGTATATGATCGTCGATTCTATCATCCGGAATATCAGCAATAATCGAATGAATAAGGTCCAGGTCCTCCGGTGCCCACGGTTTTCCTGATCGCGGAAATACTTCATCCGGAAGGCGTGTTTTTTTTCCTTTTCTTCTTTTACCTGCTTTTTAGCTTCTTTTTCCGCAGTGATTAGGCGCTGCCGCTCCGTTAACCCTCCCAGAATTGCAACCGTCCTGACCATATTTTCACGCTGCTCACGTGTAATATTTACTTCACCGCATATAATGGCATTTAAAGTATCTACAAGGTTTTCCAGCTTGCTTTCTGTCAATTTTAATGTCATTCAGAAATCTCCTTAATCATTATTCTTTTTTAGCCCATCCTGATGCAGACTACGCCAGCGCCAGGGCTCTGTCTGACCCGGTTCTGACCAGAGTCCGACTGACTGACGGCGGGCTTCGGCCTCCAGAACAGCGTAGTCTGGCCGGACGGGTTTTCCGTGGTACCGGTATGCCCAGGCCAGGCCTTTGCGTACCTGTGCGGCATTTACATCCGTCATACCAAGCCATATGGTACCCAGCAGGCGTCCATAGCGATCCATTTCACTTCCCGTGACGGTTACGGGCCGCTGAGCCACCATCGATGAGAGTTCCTGACGTGAACGCTGACCATAGGGCTGGCTCTTTTCCGGCGCATCGATGCCAGCCAGGCGAACGCGCGTCAGTCGGTTTCCTGGATCAAGTATCTCAACGGTATCCCCGTCCAGCACGCGCACAATCCGGCCGCTGATATCTGCACTGGCCGAAAACGCCACAACGAACAGGACCAGTGAGCAGAACTTCCGTTTCATTATTTATTATCCCCGGTTGCATACCCTGCGGGTATTAAGCTCGTAAATTTCAACTCGGCTTATCCTCCAACGAGGCTTTTTAAAGGTATGCCAAACATTGAATGTAATTTCCTGATCATGGGCAGCGTCAGATTACGTTTGCGGTTAAGCACTTCATAGACCCGGTTAGATTTTCCAATTGCCGGCTCAAGATCTTTTACCGTCAGCCCCTGCTGTTCCATCCTGAATTTAATAGCTTCAATCGGGTCCGGGGCTTCGATAGGAAAGTGTTTGTTTTCGTATTCATTAATCAGCACACACATGATTTCGAAAAAGTCTCCCTCCGGGGTATCAGCAGGAGGCTCGTCATCAAACATAGGCTCTACAGCGCGTAACGCATCTTCATAGTCCTGTTCAGTTTTAATTGGTTTAATCTGCATAGGGTTTACTCCAGGCTGACAGTTTCAGCATCTATTTTGTCATATTCTTTATGCGTACCAATGAATTTGATAAACATCCATCCTCGCTGGTATGCAATCGCAACAATTAATCGATAGTCATTTCCCTTAATATTAAAAACCACTCGCCTGTTTTTAAGAATACTGGCACTGCGGTATTGTTCTTTGATTTCTGCCGGAGTTTTCCATTCAGCTTTACTGGCCTCATCTACCCAGGCTTTTAGCGGCTGCTCTGCATCGGGATTCGCCGTCCAGAAATCCCTCAGTGTCTTGATAGCGATTATCTTCATGTCATGATGATAGTCCCATTTTAGGACTACTTCAAGTTTTTTGTCCCGTTATGGGACTTAAATTTATCTGAAGATACAGGGGGCAGTTTGGAGACCGGAGTTTTTTTACGTTAAACGTATTATTTAACCGATCGCGAGGCGTAACGGAATGATTTTGCGTCAGAGGCTATCGCTTTTAAGTTAACGCCCTTGCGATATCGCAGTTGCGGTCCAGCTCTGCTGGCTGCACGGGATATGACCTGGTATATTGAGACAACCGCCAGGCGTTAATACAGGGATACAACGAAGGAAATCAAGGCTCAACAGTTTGTCACATCAACGGGACGACAGGTGCTTACCGACAACGGCCAGCAAGGTATGGGTTGCGTAGCAGGTATCGGCTGAACAGCTGAAAAGTGTCAGGGACGCGTAGCTGAAGCAATTTTTGCGAACTGCGCGGAACTGGATAACGACCAGTTTATCGAGACCATCGATTGGATTAGGCTCTATAAGCGCTGAATGCCACCATCAGGTATGTAACAGTTAAGTGATATACGAAGTGTAGGGATATTTTATGATTGGAGAATTAAAATCTGAGAGACAAACCATTGTGTACGGGAGGTCGCAATGAAAAACTGGACCAGAAACTTTATTGATGACATGAAGCATATCTGGCGGGAGTTCAGGCGGGATATTGCTGAAACTAATGCTAAAAAAAACCTCAATGATGATGATGTGGCTGGCGTTAGCCATTCCGTTGACTGGAATAATGTACCTGATTTAGATCCGCGAAAGGCGGTTAACAACCTCGATAACTTCTACTCACGGCAATTAAGGGGAACGGATAATCCAGGTACGCGATATCAGCACAGGAACTAAATGTTTTGCGCATGCGCAAAATGCAGCTGAGTCTGCATTTTTTTGACTAAAAGCAATGTTCGAATCTTTTTGTTACCTCGTTTGCTGATGCCCAGCAATGTTGTCCGGCCACCAGTGCTGTACTGACGGGTACCAGCCCTGTTGCCGCAGTAAAATCACGACTACTACCGTACTGCTTCCCGTCACCAACCTCAGTTGAAATGGTACTGGCCGTTAGCGGGGGTTGAAGGCCAACCGGACGAGAACGTACGCGAAGTACATTTTTTGAGCGGTCAGACGAGTAAAGAAAACGAGGATTTTGTTTACTCTTTTCGTTGATGCCAGTAGCCATGCGGTTTCAGGTACTTTCAGTGTTAATAAACCCGGTAATCAAATCAACGTAAACCTGACGAACAACGCCACGACTTCATAGACCTAAAATCATGCAGTTAGGTTCTTAGCGTACATTTCCGCTCCATTGGGCTTCAAACCCC
>NZ_KI973178.1:4441727-4766330 GCF_000534415.1 Enterobacter sp. BIDMC 27 | reverse complement strand
TTACGCACCACCCCGTCAGTAGCTGAACAGGAGGGACAGCTGATAGAAACAGAAGCCACTGGAGCACCTCAAAAACACCATCATACACTAAATCATTAAGTTGGCAGCATCACCGATTTTTTAAACATATAAAATACCATCAATGAAGTGATTAAGAAGTTATAGAGTAACAGAGAATTAATAAGATTCTTTTCTCTGAGACGCCAGAATATTTGTTCTGGCGTCTGATTTTGAGTTTATTTGACTAATGAAAATAGATCATTGAGTGATTCGCTCATCGACGGATGAGTAAATATCTGATCGCGTAATATGCTATAAGGCAGCCCGGCATCCATCACCATTTTCACTATATTGATCATCTCGTGGGAGTCAATACACAGCAGTGATGCTCCTAATATACGTTGGGTTTTATTATCAACAATCGCTTTTAATACCCCACGGGTATCGTTCATCACTCTGGCGCGCGGAATTGCAGCTACAGGCAATGTCACCACCTGAATATCAGCACCACTCTCTCTGGCTTGTTCTTCTGTCATACCAACCCTGGACAGGGGCGGTGTCATAAATACGGAATAAGGCACATTTTTCCGATCATCAGTACTACGTTTGCCTTCACCCAGTAACTCATCACGTACAATGCGGTAATCATCCAGTGATATGTAAGTAAATTGCAGCCCGCCGGTAACATCTCCCATCGCCCAAATATTGTCTGCGGTGGTATGTAATCGCTTGTCAACGACAATTGCCCCGCGCTCGTTTACTGCGATACCGGCATTTTCTGGATGTAACGAAGCGGTAGCCGGTTGACGACCGGAAGCTATTAACAGTGCATCCACCGCCAGTTGGGCGTGCTCGCTATGCACTTGCACTTGATTTTCATGGTGACTGATTCGCTCCACATGGGCATTGAGGATAATATCGACGCCCTGATCGCGTAAAATCGTCGCGATATTATCAGCAATATCCCGATCTTCCCGAGGCAAAAACAGCGAAGCTGCCTCTAAAATGGTTACTTTGCTGCCAAAATTAGCGAACATAGAGGCGAACTCAACGCCAATATATCCGCCGCCCAAAATACCTAAATGCCCAGGCAATTCTTTTAGATTAAGTAATCCGGTGCTGTCATATACACCAGGCGTGGTGGTAATTCCAGGAATTGGCGGAACCACGGCTTGTGCACCGGTATTAATAAAAATTTTCTCGCCATGAATCTCCAAATTTCCCTCAGGCCGATGAACACGCAGGCTATGATTATTGATAAACTCCGCCTGGCCGTCGATCACGTCGATATTGGGCATATCCGCAAGATTATGAAAATTCTTATTACGTAAAAAATTAACCACTTCATTTTTACGCTGTATGGCACGGACAAAATCTGTGTGCTGCTGTGCGTCATGAACCAATGTTTTGGTTGGGATACAGCCGATATTAATACAGGTCCCGCCATACATTGCATTTGATTGTTCGATGAGAGCCACACGCCAACCTGCTTTTGCCAGCGTGACGGCTAATGTTTTTCCAGCCTTGCCAAAACCAATAATAACTGCCTGATATTTATTCATGATGATTTCCTGTCGAAACGCGTTCATTTGACATCATGACTATAGACGCAAAAGGTGATGCTGCCAACTTACTGATTTAGTGTATGATGGTGTTTTTGAGGTGCTCCAGTGGCTTCTGTTTGGCTTTGTTGAATAAATCGAACTTTTGCTGAGTTGAAGGATCAGATCACGCATCTTCCCGACAACGCAGACCGTTCCGTGGCAAAGCAAAAGTTCAAAATCACCAACTGGCCCACCTACAATAAAGCCCTCATCAACCGTGGCTCCATAACTTTCTGGCTGGATGATGAAGCTATTCAGGCCTGGTATGAGTCGGCAACGCCTTCATCACGGGGAAGACCTCAGCGCTATTCTGATCTCGCCATCACCACCGTTCTGGTCATTAAACGCGTGTTCAGGTTGACCCTGCGGGCTGCACAGGGTTTTATTGATTCCATTTTTACACTGATGAATGTTCCGTTGCGCTGCCCGGATTACACCAGTGTCAGCAAGCGCGCAAAGTCGGTTAATGTCAGTTTCAAAACGCCCACCCGGGGTGAAATCGCGCATCTGGTGATTGATTCCACCGGGCTGAAGGTCTTTGGTGAAGGCGAATGGAAAGTCAAAAAACATGGCCAGGAACGCCGCCGTATCTGGCGAAAGTTGCATCTGGCAGTTGACAGCAACACACATGAAATCATCTGTGCAGACCTGTCGCTGAACAATGTGACGGACTCAGAAGCCTTCCCGGGTCTTATCCGGCAGACTCACAGAAAAATCAGGGCAGCATCGGCAGACGGCGCTTACGACACCCGGCTCTGTCACGATGAACTGCGGCGTAAGAAAATCAGCGCGCTTATCCCGCCCCGAAAAGGCGCGGGTTACTGGCCCGGTGAATATGCAGACCGTAACCGTGCTGTTGCGAATCAGCGGCTGACCGGGAGTAATGCGCGGTGGAAATGGACAACAGATTATAACCGTCGCTCGATAGCGGAAACGGCGATGTACCGGGTAAAACAGCTGTTCGGAGGTTCACTGACACTGCGTGACTACGATGGTCAGGTTGCAGAGGCTATGGCCCTGGTACGAGCGCTGAACAAAATGACGAAAGCAGGTATGCCTGAAAGCGTGCGTATTGCCTGAAAACACAACCCGCTACGGGGGAGACTTACCCGAAATCTGATTTATTCAACAAAGCCGGGGAGAGCATGAAAATGATGGATATGAGCGGTCA
Source organism: Enterobacter sp. BIDMC 27 (assembly GCF_000534415.1). NCBI lineage: Bacteria > Pseudomonadati > Pseudomonadota > Gammaproteobacteria > Enterobacterales > Enterobacteriaceae > Enterobacter > Enterobacter sp. BIDMC 27. The sequence goes on along the minus strand of NZ_KI973178.1, from coordinate 4,763,555 downwards.
CGATCAGGCCGCAATGTCCCATGAAATGATGCAAAACGGCAATTCTGCTGCCCATCAGGACATGGCTGAAATGCATAAAAAAATGATGAAATCCAAACCTGAGAACACCCAAGAAACTGCTAAGCCATTTTCCGAAATGAACGAGCATGAGAAAGCCGCTGTTGTGCATGAGAAGGCGAATAATGGTCTATCTTCCGTTATTCATCAGCAGCAGGCTGAAAAGCATCGCAGCCAGATCACCCAGAATTAACCCGCAGCTCCACTTGTCAGACCCTCATTTGACGCCGAAGTCACTGGCTTACGCTCCCGTCCGGGAGCGTTTTTTTCCCATATATCAAACTTTAACTCTGAAGAGGTGGAAGTATCTGACCAACACTGTCACGTAACGCCAGATAACTACAAAAACACCTCAGGTGAACGTAAGCGTTAAGTGAGCGCCGTATTGACGGCTATTTATTGGTGAGATCTACGTTCCATGGCAGCAGTTCGGCCACTTTGTTGATGGGCCACTCCGGCAATACGCTCAGGATATGGCGAAGGTAACCCTCTGGATCGATACCGTTCAGCCTGCACGTTCCGATCAGACCATACAGCAGGGCACCACGTTCACCACCATGATCACTGCCGAAGAAGATGTAGTTTTTCTTGCCCAGACAGACCGCTCGTAGCGCGCGCTCAGCAGCGTTATTATCCGGCTCTGCCAGACCATCATCGCAGTAGTAACACAGGGCATCCCACTGGTTCAGTGCATAAGCGAACGCCTCGCCTAACCGGGATTTTTTCGACAGAGTGGCACTTTTCTCCACCAACCAGTCATGCAGGGATATCAGCAACGGTTAACTTCGGGACCGTCTGGCGGCCAGCCGCTGAGATGCCGGAAGGCCGCGTATTTCCTCTTCTATCGCGTATAACTCACTGATGCGCTTCAGAGCCTCCTCTGCTGTGGCCGTCCGGGTGCTGATATAGACGTCATGGATTTTGCGCCGCGCATGAGCCCAGCATGCCGCTTCTGTCAACGGGCCACCTTCACGCTCTGCGCTGAACAACCTGTCGTACCCTGCGAAGGCATCTGCCTGCAGCACGCCATGATAGTGCCGAAGATGTTGCTGAGGGTGTTTCCCCTGTCGGTCCGGTGAGAAGGCGAACCATGCCGCTGGCGGATCTGATGAACCCGCGCTTCTGTTATCACGGACATATGTCCAGATACGCCCGGTTTTCGTCTTCTTTCTGCCCGGCGCCAGCACGGGCACCGGAGTGTCATCCGTATGCAGTTTGCGGCAGTCCATCACGTAGTGGTAGAGGGCTTCATCCAGCGGGGCCATTAACCGGCAGCACGCATCCACCCAGTTGGAGAGCAGCGCACGACTCAGATCCACACCCTGACGGGCAAAGATTTCGCACTGGCGATACAGCGGCAGGTGTTCACAGTATTTGGCCGTTAACACGCGGGCCAGCAGACCCGGCCCGGCGATGCCCCGGTCGATAGGACGTGAGGGCGCTGGCGCTTCAACGACGCAGTCGCATCGGGTACAGGCCTTTTTCACCCTGACCGTGCGGATCACTTTCAGGGCGCTGGAGACCAGCTCCAGTTGCTCCGCGCTGACTTCGCTGAGATAGGCCATATCACTACCGCAACCAGGACAGCTGGTTTCAGCTGGCTCCAGTCTGTTTATTTCGCGGGGAAGATGTTCCGGTAACGGGCGACGATGACGGGACTGGCGCAACTGACGCGGAACCTGCTGATCATTGTCCCGGCCGTTGTAACGATCGCTTTGCTGCTCCTGCTGTTTCAGCAGGGCTTCGGCTTCTTCGACCTGCCGGCGTAGCTTTTCTGAACGGGTACCGAACAGCATTCGGCGCAGTTTTTCTATCTGAGCCCGCAGATGTTCTATTTCACGCTCTTCGTTCTCTATTTTCTCTTCTGCGCGGGCCAGCGCTGAACGCAGGAACGACTCAGTCTCAGCAACGAGACTGAGCTGGCTGTCTTTCTGGCGAAGCGCGTCTTCCAGCGCAGCGATACGGGCGAGATAGTCCTGACTCATGACCCCATTTATAATGCGGTCATGCGCTTTTTACAACATCGTCAGTGAGTTAAGGCGTGCAGTTTTAGGTTTCCGCCAGTCCAGCTTATCGAGGAGCATGGCGAGTTGTGAGCGGGTGATGGCGATTTTGCCGTCGCGTACAGCAGGCCAGACGAACTGTCCCTCTTCCAGACGTTTGGTAAACAGACACAGACCGTCAGCATCAGCCCAGAGGATCCTCACGGTGTCACCTTTACGACCACGGAAGATAAACAGGTGGCCGGAGAACGGATTGTCATCAAGAACATGCTGGACCAGTTCGCCCAGACCATTGAAGGACTTACGCATATCGGTGACCCCGGCAACCAGCCAGATACGAGTGCCTGACGGTAAGGGTATCATCGGCTCCTCCCGCTCAGCTCGCGGATCAGCGTTTTCAGAAGTGCAGGTGATAAATCCCCGGACAGACGCAGGCTGGCACCGCCGACAGTCACCTCGCATGTCATGGCCTCGCGGCAGGCTGGAGCGGCGGGTTCATAGTGCGGCTCAGCATGGTGTGACAGGACCATATCAGGCAGGACAACGGGGATAACAGAGTCTTGCTCTCTGATTGACCGTTGTATTTCATCGGGCAGAAGATGTCTGTAACGCTGGCGCCAGGTAAACAGCAGATTGTCATTAATTCCATTATCCCGCGCCAACCGGGCAACACAGGCTCCAGGCTGATATGAAGTGGTTTACTGAATTTGGCCACCTGAACAGAGGTGATATGCTCACCTCAGAACAACACAGGTGTCATAATGAAAAAAAGAAATTTCAGCGCAGAGTTTAAACGCGAATCCGCTCAACTGGTCGTTGACCAGAACTACACCGTGGCAGATGCAGCCAGCGCTATGGATGTCGGCCTTTCCACAATGACGCGATGGGTGAAACAATTACGTGATGAACGGCAGGGCAAAACACCAAAAGCCTCCCCCATTACCCCGGAACAAATTGAAATCCGTGAGCTCAGGAAAAAGCTACAACGTATTGAAATGGAAAATGAAATATTAAAAAAGGCTACCGCGCTCTTGATGTCAGACTCCCTGAACAGTTCTCGATAATCGGGAAACTCAGGGCGCGTTATCCTGTGGCCACTCTCTGCCATGTGTTCGGGGTTCATCGCAGCAGCTACAAATACTGGAAAAACCGTCCTGAAAAGCCAGACGGCAGACGGGCTGTATTACGCAGTCAGGTACTTGAACTGCATGGCATCAGCCACGGCTCTGCCGGAGCAAGAAGCATCGCCACAATGGCAACCCAGAGAGGTTACCAGATGGGGCGCTGGCTTGCTGGCAGACTCATGAAAGAGCTGGGGCTGGTCAGTTGCCAGCAGCCGACTCACCGGTATAAGCGTGGCGGTCATGAGCACGTTGCTATCCCGAATCATCTTGAGCGACAGTTCGCCGTAACGGAACCAAATCAGGTGTGGTGCGGTGATGTGACCTATATCTGGACGGGTAAGCGCTGGGCGTACCTCGCCGTTGTTCTCGACCTGTTCGCAAGAAAACCAGTGGGCTGGGCCATGTCGTTCTCGCCGGACAGCAGGCTCACCATGAAAGCACTGGAAATGGCATGGGAAACCCGTGGTAAGCCCGTCGGGGTGATGTTCCACAGCGATAGTAATAATGCCGATGTCAGTCTTTACCACCACTTAGTTTGCCGTTTAACCAGATTGGTGTGATTACTGATGCAGTGAAGACCTTCCCGCATCCTGACTCACACAGCGATCGACCTTTTGTGTCCTGCCCTGGACCCGTCGGTTGCCGGAAGCGCCTTCATGCGAGGCATCTCCTCACCGATGCGCGTGACTCAAGAAGGGCCTGACGGCTTGTCTCGTTACTGTCCTGTCCAGGTTATCTGTCTGGAGATTCAACTCTGTTTCCTCACAGGAGCTCTGTCATGGTTGATAAAGTTACCGAAGCTGCCGTTGTGGGTGGCGTGGATACACATAAAGATTTGCACGTTGCCGCTGTCGTAGATCAGAACAATAAAGTCCTTGGGACTCAGTATTTCTCCACAACACGACAAGGTTACCGGCAGATGCTGGCATGGATGACCTCGTTTGGGACATTAAAGCGAATTGGTGTTGAGTGCACAGGTACCTATGGTTCCGGTTTGCTTCGTTATTTTCAGAACGCCGGGTTAGAAGTTCTTGAGGTGACTGCTCCAGACCGGATGGAGCGACGCAAACGGGGTAAAAGTGACACAATTGATGCTGAATGTGCCGCTCATGCAGCATTCTCAGGCATCAGGACAGTTACTCCCAAAACGCGTGATGGCATGATTGAGTCCCTGCGGGTATTAAAAACTTGCCGAAAAACAGCAATATCAGCCCGCAGAGTCGCTCTCCAGATTATCCATTCAAATATTATCTCTGCCCCGGATGAATTACGTGAACAGCTCAGAAATATGACGCGCATGCAGCTCATCAGGACCCTGGGTTCCTGGAGACCTGATGCCAGTGAATACCGCAATGTAACCAACGTTTATCGCATTTCATTAAAGTCCCTTGCCCGACGCTATCTCGAGTTACATGACGAAATCGCTGATCTGGATGTCATGATTGCGGCAATTGTCGACGAGTTGGCACCTGAGCTGATTAAACGTAATGCTATCGGATACGAAAGCGCTTCACAGTTGCTGATCACTGCCGGAGACAATCCTCAACGGTTAAGATCAGAATCAGGATTTGCGGCACTGTGTGGTGTCAGCCCGGTCCCCGTTTCTTCTGGAAAAACGAACCGTTACCGACTTAATCGTGGTGGAGATCGTGCTGCAAATAGTGCACTTCACATCATCGCCATCGGACGCTTACGAACTGACGCAAAAACAAAGGAATATGTCGCCAGGCGTGTAGCCGAAGGACATACAAAAATGGAAGCGATACGCTGTCTAAAGCGATATATCTCCCGCGAAGTTTACACGTTACTGCGCAATCAAAACAGGCGGATCAACAGTATCCCGATAACAGCTTGACTCTTAGAAGGGCGTCCAGGGCAGCCAGTACGGCAGTGACGACTGGCAGCGCTTCTACCGGGCCAATAACCTGGCGCCGAGCATGAGCCGGCGTGGCAACTGCTGGGATAATGCGGTGGCCGAATCGTTCTTCAGTTCGCTGAAAAAAGAACGGATCAGAAAACGCATATATAAAACCAGGGATCTGGCCCGGGCGGATCTTCGATTACATTGAAGTCTTCTATAACCGGTCCCGGCGCCACAGCCACCTCGGCGGCGTCAGTCCGGAGGCCTTCGAACAGGCCTCGTCGTGAGGACAGGATTTGTCTACAGGCGTGGGGTCAGTCCAAACTATAGGGCAGGATCGTCTACCGGGGCGGGGTCAGTCCATCAACGGCTCGGAAGTGTCTAGATTATCCGTGGCTATTCACCGGGGCAAACAGGCCGATCAGGAACGACATAAGAAAGTTCTGTATTACCGACAGGTCAAGAAACTGAGCATAAGAGAAACTGCTGAAGCCACCAGTTACAGTACATCTCAGGTCTGCAGGGTTCAGGCCCTGTTCAGGCCTGAAAATTAAGCACATTTTCTGAGGCTGGAAATCAACTCATGCTGACAGCCTGAGCCTGTTGGCATGGTAAGCAATGTGCTCACCAATAAAGCTGGAAATGAAATAATAGCTGTGGTCGTATCCAGTATGATATCGGAACGACGCATTGAGGTTCATCTCATTGCATACTCTCTCAAGGATTTTGGTGCGCAGTTGCTCTTCATAAAAGGCGTCACTCAGCCCCTGATCAATGAAGATTTCTGGTAATTTTTCACCCTGTAAAATGAGGCTGACTGGATCGTAGGCTTCCCACGTTTTTCTGTTTTCACCCAGGTAAGCGCTAAATGCCTGTTGCCCCCATGGCACCTGAGAAGGCGATACTATCGGGGAAAATGCTGATACGCTCACATATTCACCAGGATTTCGCAGAGCCAGCACCAGAGCACCCAGCCCTCCCATAGAATGACCGGATATAGATTTTCTTGCCGTTGCAGGAAAATGATTCATGACGACATCCGGAAGCTCTCTGAGAATATAGTCATACATCCTGTAATGAACATTCCACGGCTGTTCCGTCGCGTTCAGATAAAAACCGGCCCCCTGGCCAAGATCGTAACTGTCGGCATCCGGGACATTATTACCCCGGGGACTGGTATCCGGGACAACAACGATGACGTTATGCCGGGCTGCATAATGCTGCATACCTGATTTGGTGATGAAATTCTGCTCAGTACAGGTCAGGCCCGACAACCAGTATAGTACCGGCAGTTTTTCTGTTACTGCTTTGGGAGGAAGATACACACCGAAATTCATTTCACAATTAAGGGATTGTGAATAATGCCGGTACACGTTTTGCCAGCCGCCAGAGCTGGCATGCTGCTCAATGAGTTCCATCAGCCGTTATCTCATGGTTATTTCCCCTGACCGAAGCCAGGGGAAGTATCTTTAAATCCGGACGTCAGATAAACGTATACGCCGTGATTTTGTTACCCGCCGGATCCCGCAGGTAGGCAGCATAGGCCCCGGGAAGGTGACCACGCGGGCCAGGTTGACCTTCATCAGCTCCACCGGCGGCAAGGCCGGCAGCATGGAAAGCATCAACCTCTTCCGGGGTGGCAGCAGCGAAGCCGACAGTCACCCCGTTAGCGGAAGGTGCTTCACCGTTGCCCGGACGGGCAATGATAAATGCCGGCTTTTCGCGGCCATAGAGTACCCAGCCGTTGCCAAACGGGCCGAGGTTATTGATACCAAGCGTGCCCAGGACGACATCGTAAAATGCGGAGGATTTCTCGACATCGGCTGCGCCAATGAACACATGAGAAAAGATGCCGTCACCAGAAATTACCGGAGTTGTCATTTTCCACTTCCTTCAGTTTGAGTTGATTAAAATTCTGATGGGATCAGTAATGAATCACTGTCCGGATAGATTTGCCTTCATGCATAAGCTCGAAGGCGTCATTGATTTCATCCAGTGTCATCGTATGGGTTACAAATGGCTCAAGGTCAATATCCCCCTTCATGGCATCCTCGACCATACCGGGGAGCTGAGTGCGGCCTTTTACTCCGCCAAACGCGGAACCTTTCCATACGCGCCCGGTGACCAGCTGGAAAGGACGGGTGGAAATCTCCTGTCCGGCCCCTGCGACACCAATGACAACGGACTGCCCCCACCCACGGTGAGCACTTTCCAGCGCTGCACGCATGACGTTAACGTTACCGATACATTCAAAGGTATGGTCAATACCCCACTTGTTGATATCCAGCAGAACATCTTTAATCGGTTTGTCATAATCATTCGGGTTAATGCAGTCAGTGGCCCCGAACTGACGGGCCAGGTCAAATTTTGTCGGATTAGTATCGATAGCGATAATACGTCCCGCTTTTGCCTGACGGGCCCCCTGTACCGCAGCCAGACCAATTGCCCCCAGACCAAAAATGGCAACTGAATCGCCCGGCTGCACTTTAGCCGTGTTATGGACGGCGCCAATACCGGTAGTCACGCCACAACCCAACAGGCAGACGTGTTCATGGTTCGCCTCCGGGTTAATTTTTGCCAGAGAAACCTCGGCCACAACGGTGTATTCACTGAATGTGGAACATCCCATGTAGTGGTAAAGAGGCTGACCGTTGTATGAAAAGCGAGTGGTCCCGTCAGGCATCAGTCCTTTGCCCTGAGTCTCGCGAACCGATACACAGAGGTTCGTTTTACCGGACTGGCAGAATTCACACTCCCCGCATTCAGCGGTGTAGAGCGGAATAACATGGTCACCCGGCTTCACACTGGTGACGCCTTCACCAACTTCAACGACGATACCGGCTCCCTCGTGGCCGAGAACCACCGGGAAAACGCCCTCAGGGTCATTCCCTGAGAGGGTAAAGGCATCGGTATGGCAGACACCTGTGTGGGTGTTTTTAATCAGCACCTCGCCTTTTTTAGGCGGAGCAACATCAATTTCAACAATCTCCAGGGGCTTCCCTGGTGCAAATGCAACAGCGGCACGTGATTTCATACGTAATATATCCTCAATGTAATAATGGCCTCACCTATTTAAGATAGGCACGAACCAGCTCAATCGTATCGTCAACTGATTTACTGACTTCATGACTGTAGCTGTCATTCTGGTCAAAGGTTTCCCGTATGTGGCTCTCCAGCACCTCTGCCATCAGTCCGTTAGCGGCGCCCCGGACGGCGGCGATTTGCTGGAGAACGGAACGGCATTCAGCGCCACTTTCAAGTGCTCTTTCCAGAGCATCAATCTGACCCCGGATACGGCGAACCCGGGTTAGGACCTTTTTTTTCTCTTCAGGAGTACTGGGCATTGCTTACCTCACTGCTCTGTATTTCTTATACTATAGGGGAGTATTACATTAAGATCAACACATACCCCACTATAGTATAATAAATATATCAGAGCACCGGTAATGACTCCAACTTACTGATAGTGTTTTATGTTCAGATAATGCCCGATGACTTTGTCATGCAGCTCCACCGATTTTGAGAAAGACAGTGACTTCCTGCCCAGCCTTGCCAGATGCTGCCTCAGATTCAGGTTATGCCGCTCAATGCGCTGCGTATATCGCTTGCTGATAACGTGCAGTTCTCCCTTCAGGCGTGATTCATAAAGCGGCCAGCCATCCGTCATCCATACCACGACCTCAAAGGCCGACAGCAGGCCCAGAAGACGCTCCAGCGTGACCAACGTGCGTTCACCGAATACGTGCGCCACAACCGTCCTCCGTATCCTGTCATACGCGTAAAACAACCAGCGCTGGCGTGATTTAGCGCCGACGTAACCCCACTGTTCGTCCATTTCCGCGCAAACAATAACGTCACTGCCCGGTTGTATGCGTGAGTTTACCGACTGCGGCCTGAGTTTTTTAAGTGTCGTAAAATCGTGTTGAGGCCAACGCCCATAATGCGTGCACTGGCGCGACATCCGACGCCATTCATGGCCATATCAATAATTTTCTGGTGTGTACCGGGCTGAGAGGCGATGTAAGTGAACTGTAGCTGCCATGTTTTACGGCAGTGAGAGCAGAGATAGCGCTGATGTCCGGCAGTACTTTTACCGTTACGCACCACGCCTTCAGTAGCTGAACAGGAGGGACAGCTGATAGAAACAGAAGCCACTGGAGCACCTCAAAAACACCATCATACACTAAATCAGTAAGTTGGCACCCTTACCCTGTATAGGTACTCTCTGTTTTTCGTGGCCTGCCTCGCCCACGAATTTCGCCAGTCATGACTTTGCTCCTGCATTTTATTAACGGAAAAGAATAAGTGATTTTGCGCGGAGGCTTCAATCAGTTTATCCCCGGCGGTGACGAGGTGGCCACCTATGCCGACTGGACAGGGGACTGACTATTGCCATAACGCCATCGCAGGTTGCTTCAGTAAACCTGCTAATCCCGTACAATGGCGAATTCGCTATATCCGCTTCTCGCACTTAGCTGCCATAAATCGGCCAGGCAATCACAGGTCATTTCTGTCTCGCAAAGAAGGTGCCGTTTCTGCTTTGCGTTGACACCCCTAAATATTAGAATTAAAAGGAGAGAGTTACTGGAAAAAGGCAGCGGAGGCAGTGACAATCGTGGCTTGAAGCCACTACTCGATGGATGCGGACATGTAGTTGGCGTCATTCGACAAAACTAGCAAACTTCTAATAGTCACCATTTCTCCCGTCTGGCGGGAGTGCTGTCAAATGCCCCCCTCATCTCTGTGTGGGAAATGAAGGGTGAAGGGGAAATAGATGACAGCGTTATTTCTACGCCCAGAATACTGAATACCTTGTACAGACGATCAATACTGGCGCTAGCAGGGTTTGCTTCCAGGCGGGCATAGGTTTGCTGCGTTACGCCAAGCCTCTCAGACACATCTTTTTGCGTGAAGCCCTTGATTTTGCGAAACCCGATTAGCACAGGTCTGAGCTGGTTCAGCGTTTTTATCGGGAACTGATTATTCATAAGTGACCTGCCTCGCAGACTGAGTAGGGAGTACCGCCCTGTAATACAGCAGGTAAGGTGTATTTTGTGTTATACAGACTATAGGCTGTAAAACCTTTATTGAAAAGATGCTGATGTTCCAGGGGCATGCCGAGCATGGACGATTTTCTGCGGGGCGGTATTTCGCTACGGGGGAGATTGCGTTCGGGCAATGTACCGGTGTAAAAAACGTCAATTTTTCAAAACCGCTGTTATCGGGATAAGCTGAAAACTCCGAAGGCAGACACAGCCACGAATAATGTCAGACTTAAGCTCTGTAGCTGTCTTCTTTTGCCTGTAAATAACGTCTAGTTTGACTCTGATGAAGGCTGTACCAGGCAGAGAACATGTCACTCTCGGGGCCGGATGATAAAATGTGTTCAACTGGCTGGGCAGGGTAATAGCGAAGAACGTTCTCTGAAATTCGATTCAGCTCAGCGTAACGTGCGCTGTAGGTATGTATAATCCATTGCATCAATTTTGCATCCGTATTATTCGCAGATTACACACAAGAAGCTTAACAATGGCTGAAAGAGTGAGCAGGGATATGTAACAAAAACAAGGGCTTCAAGATGAACTGGATAAAACCGGAGCAGAGCAAGCCCTGTTCCGGTTTGTCAGGCTTTGGAATTTCTTCCAGGCCCCTGCAGCTAGTCACAACAAACACATTAATGTTTTCATTGCTTCAATTCAATATTATTGTGTGAAAGGGATTCCATCGAAATCGGCTTATGCATGCTTAAAACTAAACTGCCCCGGCTGCAGTCATTTGGTTGCTGTGGGCTCTGTACTGTGTCTAATAGTGAAAGAATCTTACGTTATAACGAAGGAAATTGCTGAATGACTCTACGATTGCAGACGGAATCACCCGCTGACCAGGATATGTTTAGAGGCAGCAGTCATGAAAAAGTTGCAGAGAATGTGGCTCAGATCATCAGGACACCTGATGTCAATATTATTGGTCTGGAAGGTGAGCTGGGTTCAGGTAAGTCAACAATATTGAAGTTCCTGCAGAAAAAGCTTAAAGATGATTTTACGTTCATTAACTTTGATGCAGAACGTTACCATCATGGCTCAACTAAAAAAGCGCTTATCGATGTCATCCACCACGGGGTCAGCCTACAATGTCCGGGCTCCCGGGATGTGTTGGATAAGTATAAAAATCTGGCTCTGGGTAACATCGTTGAATACGACAAGAGGGTCAGCAGCAGGCTAAGCTGGTTGACCGTCGTTTTTATTTTACTGTCATTGCTTTCCGTGCAGATGCTTCGTTATGTGCTAACAGACCTTAATCAATATTTTACTAACAAGGAGTCATTATTAGGGTGGCTTTTTTATGTTGAGGTGGCCGCGTTTCTTTCTCCTGCCATTATGGTCGCAGGACTGGCATGCCTGCAGAACATGGAATGGTACAGAAAGAAAGGGTATTCGAGTATTGGTGATTTGTTCAAACGCAACAGTACTGACAGGATTGAAGAGACTTGGCTAGTTAATAAGGAGGTCGGAGCTATTGAGCTGGCTGAAGCTCTGCAGGGATTTACCTCCAAAGAGGTCATTTCCCATGGAGATCGCTTCATCCTTATCATTGATAATCTGGACCGAATCAGTGCAGACAAAGTGAAAGAGCTCTGGAGTGATATGGAGCTTATTGCCGGAGCCACTCATGAACACTTCAGGATAGTGGTGCCCTATTCGGCAAGACAGGTTTCAGCCTCACTTTCTGTGGCGGGTTTCAGCGGGCGTGAGTTTATTGCAAAGCGGATTCCTGTAAGTTTTCAGGTTCCTCCTCTTATTTCGGCAGGATGGCAGGAAGCGTTAAGGCAGTACTGGAAAGAAACAGTAAATGAGGATGCAGGGATAGCGTGCCGGGAAGCAACGGTGTTGCTTGAGCGCTGGAAACCCTCTGAGTATCCTCGTATCACACCGCGATTAATGAAGAAGTTTGTTAATGATATTCATATTCTGAACCTTACCGTTCCTGCAACAGAAGATCATCGCCATATTCTTATTGCTCTCTACTTACTGGTGGTCAGATACGGGGAGCGAGATATTAAAGTATTACTTCGCGATCCCAAAGCTAGTCAGACCGAACCCGGTATTGCTCCGGATGATTTTGACGAGATGCTCTCGCTAACTTATCAACAAATATCCCGAATTTTTAATAACGATACAGAAAGATGGAGCGAATTTCTGATGAGCATCCACTATCAGTCCACGGTGGAGCTTGCCAGGAGCGAGTTGCTTGATACGCCTCTTAAAGACGCGATTGGTGCTATAAATATCCCACGGCTTGAAGAACTGACGGCCTTGTGGGGTTTCGCTGAAGCATGGCAGCGAGTGGCACCACATATTCAGATGCGAGACTGGCTGGTTTCTTATAGCCGGATGGATGAGAAGTGTCAGGCTCTCGCCGAACCGCAACTCAAAGTCGCAGTGCAAATGCTGAATCAGAGTTATGCTGTTTCACTCAGAGAAAAGAATGATGAAGGTTTCGTATTGAGTCTGCAGAAACTGATGGCTGACGGGCGGATAAGCCTAGAGCCTTTCGTCGAAAGGCAAATATCGTTTATTGTGAGTAAACTTGATGAAATTCAGGATTCAGAAAAATTGGAGGCTGAATCCACGAAGACGTTGCTGCAGGAAGCTGATTCATACTCTGTTCTGGCCGGTGAATCACTACTGAATAAAATGGAGAATTTTGTAGATGGCGTATTTTATGTGGAATACCTTGTCAATAATGAAGAGACCTTGTCAAACCTGAAAATTGGCACACTAGATATCGGAAATCACGGTCGGGAGGAGATGTTACGCTATGGAGCTGAGCAACCTCAGATAGACCTTTTTAATCCGGGAATTATCCGGCATATCAATATTGCATCGAAGGCGGTACAGAACGTAATTGGAAAGAATGATGGTACAGGTGGGGCTCAGGTTAGCTCTGCAATAATGACGCTTAAAAATCGTCAGGTTGTTGAGGACGTTATCCATTTCAGAAAAATTGTTCTGAGCCCGGACTGGAATAATAATGTTTTAAATCAATATTATCTTAATAATACGGCGACGAGGAATATCTTCCCTGCGGAATTTGCTGCACAGGCTGTTGCTCACATGGTGCTCCATGGTAACTATGCCGGTATCGAGTCGTACAGTGAACATATTGGTGAGGAACGGTTTGACCTGGCTTTGGCTGCATATCTTCGTTATCTACGTACTGCCGAGAGTATCTTTATAGCACTTAAGGATAAAAATGTTCTGCCGTACATCAAAAATGCTGTTGGCAGGATTGTTGATTTAGGTCTTCTGGTGAATATACCTGTCCTGAGCTTTGTTAAAGGTCAGTATGACGTCATCAAAGAAGCTACAAATGCAACCTCTCTTTTAATATTTGTGCGAGAGCGTCAAAAAGCACTGTCAGAGAAAATAATTGAGTCTGATGTGAATGCTATGGGTCCAGTATTTCTCCATGACGTATATCAGTCAGGTGAGCAGTTTGATATTTTGAAGAAAAAGCTGAACGCCCTGGCATGTGGAGTATTTAGTTCTTCTGAAAGGCTTATTGAGTGTTTTACGGTTCTTCCTGTGAACATGCGCTTTATCCTTGAACAAATGCAACTTCAGGGGCAGCATATCCGGATGGAAGGTAGTGTGGGTATCTTTGCATCATGGTTCCGTGATGCAGAGCCAGACGTTGTCACAAATGCCGAGAACATTCATTTTCTGTGGTCTTGCCTCGACGATACCCAGAGAGAGACTGTACTTGATGAGTTGCACGATGTCTTACTTGAAAGACATATTCGTATTGACAGCCGTATTGCGATTATTACCCGTTTTCATAATGAGTTGTCGTTTATTGAACCTGAGAAGGCCGTTGAACGCAGGGCTATTGCGGCGCTGTTTAGCGCTTCTGTTGATAATGTATTATTGTCTCAATGGCTTGACCGTCAGACGTTTTCATTTTCATCATGGTCTCCGGAGGACGCCCGTACGGCAACGAGTTGTATAATGAATAACTCGGAGATTTTTCCTCTCATCTGCAGGAATTCACAGTATATTAAAAACAGAATGTTCCCAGAGAAAGCGGACGTTACAGAAGATAGTGATACGTTTCCGGACTGAGTTCGTTCTTTAAATCCTATACCTGAAGACCACAGCGGTGGTCTTTGGGAGTTTTTTTATTGCCTGATATACATTAAGCATGTTATATCTTGCTAAGAAATAATCATTCAGGGATTAATCATAACTACTGAAGTTATGTTGTGTTCTTTTCTTTTAAAAATAAATTATTCAGATTTATTTTCTATTGATTTAATGAGGTAGGGAATGACAGAAAGTGCTTTGCTTTTGCGAGAGGCATTTAATGAATCGGTTAACTATATGACATGGTCTTTTTATTCACTGATAACTGCTTACGTTTCGATGGCTTTTTATGATAGAGTTGAGGTTAAGACCCGAATAAATAATTATCTGAATAAGTTACTTTTCGTGATTGCTATGTCCGTTTTTATCCCAAATATGTACTTTGTTTCAATGGTGTTCAGTCAGAAGTTAGGCACCGCAGCTGGCGTTGCGTCATTCATTATTGGGCTACTTTTCATGATGTTAAACTCGGCACCTGTAATTACTGGTATCGTACAGCAGCGCAAAGATTGAGTTTTATGAGTATAGTCAGTTGGGTTTTCATCTGTTTTATCAGACTTAGAAAAATGAAATCTTTCAATTCATTGATTTTAAACGCAAAAAAATTTCTAAATGATCAGAATTATAGGGTGCTCGCTCTGTTCGATCACCGAACACGAAGGCCGTATTATTCAGAGCCGTTCCGAAGAGTCGATTGTTAACGAGATCGAAGCGATTCGCGACACGGTGCCGGGCTTTACCGGCGTGATCTCCGATCTGGGTGGTCCAACGGCCAACATGTACATGCTGCGCTGTAAATCGCCGCGCGCCGAGCAGACCTGCCGTCGTCTCTCCTGCGTCTATCCGAGCATTTGCGAGCATATGGACACCAACCACGAGCCGACTATCAATCTTTACCGTCGCGCCCGTGACCTGAAAGGCATCAAGAAGATCCTGATCGCCTCCGGCGTGCGTTACGACATTGCGGTGGAAGATCCGCGCTACATCAAAGAGCTGGCGACGCACCACGTTGGCGGTTATCTGAAGATCGCCCCGGAGCACACCGAAGAAGGCCCGCTGTCCAAAATGATGAAGCCGGGCATGGGCAGCTATGACCGCTTTAAACAGCTGTTTGATACCTATTCAAAACAGGCGGGAAAAGAGCAGTATCTGATCCCATATTTCATCTCCGCACACCCCGGCACCCGTGATGAAGACATGGTGAACCTGGCGCTGTGGCTGAAGCAGCGTCGATTCCGTCTGGATCAGGTGCAGAACTTCTATCCGTCGCCGCTCGCCAACTCGACGACCATGTATTACACCGGCAAAAACCCGCTGAGTAAGATTGGTTATAAGAGCGAAGACGTGGTGGTGCCGAAAGGGGATAAACAGCGCCGTCTGCATAAAGCGCTGCTGCGTTATCACGATCCGAAGAACTGGCCGCTGATCCGTCAGGCGCTGGAAGAGATGGGGAAAAAGCACCTGATCGGCTCGCGTCGTGATTGCCTGGTGCCAGCGCCAACGCTGGAAGAGATGCGCGAAGCGCGCCGCCAGAACCGCAACACGCGCCCGGCGCTGACCAAGCACACGCCTATTGCGCATCAGCGTTCGAACGGTGTTGCGGGAACGAAGAAGAACGTAAAACGTAAGACCGGTTAAACCTGTAACAATGCCCGGTGGCGCTGCGCTTACCGGGCCTACAGGTCTAACCCTCTCCCCTCCGGGGAGAGGGCAGGGTGAGGGGATTACCCGCCAAACTGATCCGGGTCCGGCCCAAGCCGTTTGCCCTGATCCAGCTTCGCAATTTCACCCAGCTCGTCTTTATCCAGGCGGAAATCCCAGACGTCGAAGTTCTCGGCGATACGCGATGGCGTGACCGATTTCGGGATCACCACCAGACCGCTATCCAGATGCCAGCGAATGACGATCTGCGCCGGGGTTTTACCGTACTTATCCGCCAGTTCACGGATGATTTTCTGGTCAAACACCCCTTCGCCGCCCTGAGCCAACGGGCTCCAGGATTCGGTCTGGATCTTGTGCGTGGCGTTCCATGAATGAAGCTGGCGCTGCTGCATCAGCGGATGCAGCTCAATCTGGTTAATCACCGGCGCGACGCCCGTTTCATCAATCAGGCGTTGCAGATGATGAACCTGGAAATTACAGACGCCGATGCTTTTTATCAGCCCCTCTTTTTGCAGTTCAATCATCCCTTTCCAGGCATCAACGTAATGGTCGATAGCCGGTACCGGCCAGTGCATGAGATAAAGATCGACGAAATCGAGCTGGAGTTTCTCCAGACTCTCCTGCAACGCTTCGCGGGGACGCTTTTGATCGTCGTTCCACAGCTTGGTGGTGATGAAAAGCTCATCCCGGGGAACGCCGGCGCTGGCAAGCGCTTTCCCCACGCCGTCCTCGTTTTTATAGGCGGCGGCGGTATCGATGGACCGATAGCCGACTTCCAGGGCTTTATGAATGGCGGAGACGACCTCGTCGTTACCGGCTTTCCATACACCTAGCCCCAGCTGGGGCATCACGTTGCCGTCCTGTAGCTTGATTACGGTTTGGTTTGCCATTTTTCCTCCTTCAGGTGCTCATCGCCGGAGGGAACCTCCGACGATGTGATGTGCATTAAGTCTGGACGAAATGTCAAAAAACGAAAGTCAGGATCCTAAAAACGCTTAGCGTGCCGCTTCGTAAATACGACGGCTGACGTCCAGGGTGATGTCGCCATGCTCGCCGATCTGCGTCATGCCGTGTGCTTCCAGTTTCGCCAGCAGGGCAGGGATGGAGCTGCCGTCCAGGCCGTAGCCAGAGAGACGCGTTGGCACGCCCAGGCTTTCAAAGAAGTGACGGGTGGCTTCAATCGCGGCATCGATACGCGCATCGTCGGAACCGTCGGTGATGTTCCACACGCGTTCGGCGTACTGGAGCAGTTTGGCGCGTTTAGCGTCACGTTTTTCGTTCCACAGCGCAGGCAGAACCACCGCCAGCGTCTGGGCGTGATCCAGGCCGTGCATCGCCGTCAGCTCGTGGCCGAGCATATGGGTAGCCCAGTCCTGCGGCACGCCTGCGCCGATCAGGCCGTTCAGCGCCTGGGTGGCAGCCCACATCACGTTGGCACGCACGTCGTAATTTTCAGGCTCTTTCAGCGCTTTTGGACCTTCTTCAATCAGCGTCAGCAGAATGCCTTCCGCGAAACGATCCTGAATTTTGGCGTTTACCGGGTAAGTAACGTACTGCTCAACGGTGTGAACAAAGGCGTCGACCACGCCGTTCGCCACCTGACGCGCAGGCAGGGTATAGGTGTAAACCGGATCGAGGATCGCGAACACGGGCTGAACGTGTTCGTTCATAAAGGCCTGCTTGTCACCGGTGGTTTTACGGGAGATGACAGCGCCTTTGTTGGACTCTGATCCGGTGGCCGGCAGCGTCAGCACGGAGCCCATCGGGATCGCACTGCTGATGTCGCTGCCGCCCGTTTCCAGAATATGCCACGGGTCGATGTCGTCAGCGTAATGGGCCGCCGCCGCGATGAATTTGGTGCCGTCCAGCACGGAACCGCCGCCGACCGCCAGCAGGAAGGTAATTTGCTCCTCACGGGCGATTTTTACCGCGTTCATCAGCGTTTCATAAGACGGGTTAGGCTCGATACCGCCGAACTCGCGCACGTCCAGACCTTCCAGAGCGCTGTACACCTGATCCAGTACGCCGGTTTTTTTCACGCTGCCGCCGCCGTAGGTAATCAGGACGCGGGCGTCAGCGGGGATTTGCGCGCGCAGGTCGGCGATGGCGTCTTTACCAAACAGAATGCGGGTTGGGGTATGAAGATTAAAGTTGTTCATGGCTTGTTCCCTGTAGTGGGTAAAAAATCGTGGTGGCGCAGAAGGCAACCTGATGCTGCTCATTGTGGCGGGCAGGCGCTATCCTCTCAATGCACATTCCTGCCGATGTCTTGCCCATTTCTACAGCGCGCTGGAGAAACGGTAAGAAAATGCGCACACTGTCAGCGTCGGAAACCGTACCCGGAGTAACTGAAAATGAACCGTGATGCCATCTGC
This sequence comes from Enterobacter sp. BIDMC 27, assembly GCF_000534415.1. NCBI lineage: Bacteria > Pseudomonadati > Pseudomonadota > Gammaproteobacteria > Enterobacterales > Enterobacteriaceae > Enterobacter > Enterobacter sp. BIDMC 27. The sequence continues at coordinate 4,745,330 of NZ_KI973178.1, read as the reverse complement.
CGCCAGCTAACGTCGCAGATTAAAAGACTGATAGATAACGGAAATGATTCGGCTGAGCTGCTGCCGGATATCCGATTGCTGTACGGTACCCAGCCCGGGACGCGCACCCCGGTGATGTATCAGCCCGGCATCGTGTTTCTCTTTTCTGGCCATAAGATTGGCTATATCAATGAGCGCGTGTTCCGTTACGACACCAATGAATATCTGCTTCTGACAGTACCTTTACCCTTCGAATGTGAAACTTTCGCGACAGAGGAGGTACCGCTGGCCGGGATCCGCGTCAACGTCGACATCCTCCAGTTGCAGGAGCTGCTGATGGAGATTGGGGAGGACGAACTTTTCCGGCCGTCAATGGCGGCAAGCGGTATCAACTCCGCGACCCTGTCGGAGGAAATTCTCTGCGCGATTGAACGCCTGTTAGACGTGATGGAAAGGCCGCTGGATGCGCGTATTCTCGGAAAACAGATTATCCGCGAAATTCTTTACCATGTGCTGCTGGGACCGGGCGGCGGGGCGCTGCTGGCGCTGGTAAGCCGACAAACGCACTTCAGCCTGATTAGCCGCGTGCTGAAGCGCATCGAGAGCCAGTACACGGAAAACCTCAGCGTTGACCAGCTGGCAGCGGAAGCCAATATGAGCGTCTCGGCGTTTCACCATAACTTTAAATCCGTCACCAGCACGTCGCCGTTGCAGTACCTCAAAACCTACCGTCTGCATAAGGCGCGGATGCTGATGATCCACGATGGCATGAAGGCCAGCGCCGCGGCGATGCGGGTCGGGTATGAAAGCGCGTCGCAGTTTAGTCGGGAGTTTAAGCGTTACTTCGGCGTCACGCCGGGGGAAGATGCGTCACGTATAAGAACAATGCAGGGAGCCTGAGGGGAAACGGAGGCCGGGTAAGCGGTAGCGCCACCCGGCTTTTATTTATGCGCTGCAATACTTTTTCTTAATCACCACCGCAATGGTACCCACCAGCCCTGCAACCAGCAGGAAAATCGGCAGGATCATCAGGAAGGTCATCACCTGGTCTTCATGGCGCTTAACAAAGGGGATCATATTCAGCGCGTAGCCGAGCGTGGTGACCACGCCTACCCAGAGCAGGGCGCTCAGCCAGTTGAAGAACTGGAAGCGGCGGTTAGAGAGGCCTGAAATACCCGCCATGGTAGGCAACAGGGTACGAACAAACGCCAGAAAACGCCCGGCAAGTAACGCCAGCAGGCCGTGACGGTCAAACATGCAGGTCGCGCGCTGGTGATATTTATGCGGCAGCTGCGCCAGCCAGCCTTTCACCACGCGAGTGTTTCCAAGCCAGCGCCCTTGCAGGTAGCTCAGCCAACAGCCGAGACTGGCCGCAGAGGTGAGGATCACCATTGTCGGTGCGAAGTCCATCACGCCCTTGCCGATTAACGCCCCTGCGAGCAGGAGCAGGCTGTCACCGGGTAAAAATGAGGCTGGCAGTAATCCATTTTCCAGAAACAGCGTCGCGAACATCACGAAATAGACAATCCCGACGACATGCGGGTCCGCCAGCGCGGCAAAATCGTGTTGCCAGAGCGCCGTGATGATATTTTGAATAACAGCCATGGACTTTCCTGTGGAACAGCAGATATAACGCTATTGTACTCCCAATTTTGCCTGTCGGGGTTGATCGCAGGCGCATCTCATACAGACTTTTCTGCTTGCGGTGTTCAGAATAGCGTCCGGGGAGTACATTTCAGCCAGCACTTTACACGATGCGCTCAAATCCTGCCGATAAATCCGCAATTAAATCGTCCACATTTTCCAGCCCGATATGCAGGCGGATTAAGGTCCCCTCGAAGTCCACCTCGCCGCCCGGGCGCAGGGCCGCAATCTGCTCCGGCTGGTTGGGCAGGATCAGCGATTCAAACCCACCCCATGAATAGGCCATGCTGAAGAGGGTAAAGTTATCCAGATAGCTTGCCAGTTCGGCGTCATTCAGGCGCTTTTTAAGAACAAATGAGAACAACCCGCTGCTGCCCGTAAAGTCACGTTGCCAGTATTCGTGGCCCTTGCTGCCCGGCAGCGCCGGATGGTTAACGCGCTCCACCTGCGGATGCAGCGCCAGCCACTGTGCAATTTGCAGGCTGCTTTCGTGATGCTGACGCAAACGCACACCGAGCGTACGGATGCCCCGGCTGGTCATGTAGGCGGTATCGGCATCCACCATCTGGCCCATCAGGTAGGCGTTTTCACGCAATTGATCCCAGCAGCGGGCGTTAGATACCGCCGTACCGATCATGCCGTCGGAATGGCCAATCAGGTATTTGGTCGCCGCCTGAATGGAGATATCGATGTCAAATTCCAGGGCTTTAAACAGCACACCTGCCGCCCAGGTGTTGTCGATCATGATGATCGCTTCCGGCGCTATGCTGCGCACCGCCTTCACGATGGCCGGGACGTCATGCACTTCCATGGTGATGGAGCCGGGAGATTCCAGGAACACAACGCGCGTGTTGGGCTGAATAAGCGCGGCAATACCGGCCCCAATCAGCGGATCGAACCAGCTGGTGGTGACGCCGAGCTTGCTGAGTATTTTGGTGCAGAAGTCCTGGCTTGGCTCGTAGGCGGTATTGGTCATCAGGACGTGGTCACCCTGTTCCACAAACGCCAGAATGGTATTGGCGACCGCCGCCGCGCCGCACGGGAACAGCGCGCAGCCCGCGCCGCCCTCCAGTTCACACATGGCTTCCTGCAACGAGAAATGGGTTAACGTGCCACGACGACCGTAAAACAGCCCGCCCTTCGCGCGATTACGCGTAGCGATTTTTTTATCTTCAACGGTATCAAACACCAGCGAGGAGGCGCGCTGGATCACGCTGTTGACCGAGCCCTGCGTGTATTTCTTACTGCGTCCTGCCTGCACCAGCGTGGTCTCAAGCTGCTTTTTAGTCATGTTCGCTAACCCTATTTTTATACGTCTGGACGTCCAGACTACCACGATTGTCAGAATGTGCATCCGGATGCTTATCGAATAAGCAGAAAATATTATCAAAAATTCGCATAAGAAATTTTTACTGCGTAAGCGCAAGGAAAGTGAGCGAAAATTACGGCACTATGTAAATACTAATGAGAACTACTATCAATTCGACGACGTTTTGATATTATTACGTTCAGATTTTGTGATTTGCGTCCTGGAGATACAGAGTGGGTAATAATTTGATGCAGACGGATCTCTCCGTTTGGGGCATGTATCAACATGCTGACATCGTAGTTAAGATTGTGATGATCGGCCTGATTCTGGCGTCCGTGATCACCTGGGCTATCTTCTTCAGCAAGAGCGCCGAACTTCTTTCACAAAAACGCCGCCTCAAGCGTGAGCAGAAGCAGCTGGCGGAAGCCCGCTCTCTGGATCAGGCTTCTGATATCACCTCATCCTTCCATGCGAAAAGCCTGACTACCCTGTTAGTGAACGAAGCGCAGAACGAGCTGGAACTCTCCGCAGGCAGTGAAGATAACGAAGGCATTAAAGAGCGTACCGGCTTCCGTCTGGAGCGTCGCGTTGCGGCCGTGGGTCGTCATATGGGCCGCGGTAACGGCTACCTGGCGACTATCGGCGCCATCTCCCCGTTCGTCGGCCTGTTCGGTACCGTCTGGGGCATCATGAACAGCTTTATCGGTATCGCCCAGACGCAGACCACTAACCTTGCGGTCGTCGCGCCGGGTATCGCAGAAGCGCTGCTGGCCACGGCTATCGGTCTGGTTGCCGCTATCCCGGCGGTTGTTATCTATAACATCTTCGCGCGCATGATTGGTAGTTACAAAGCCACACTGGGTGACGTTGCCGCGCAGGTTCTGCTGCTGCAAAGCCGCGATCTGGACCTGAACGCCAGCGCCGTTAAACCGGTACATGCGGCGTCCAAACTGCGCGTAGGTTGATTGTATGGCAATGCGTCTTAATGAAAATCTGGACGATAACGGTGAAATGCATGAGATCAACGTGACGCCGTTTATCGACGTCATGCTGGTTCTGCTGATTATCTTTATGGTTGCCGCACCGCTGGCGACGGTGGACGTGAAGGTGAATCTGCCTGCGTCCTCCAGCCAGCCGCAGCCGCGTCCGGAAAAACCTATCTACCTGTCCGTGAAGGCCGATAAGTCCATGTTCCTGGGCAACGATCCGGTAACGGATGCCTCGGTTATTCCGGCGCTGGACCAGCTGACCGGCGGCAAGAAAGACACCACCGTCTTCTTCCGCGCGGATAAAACCGTCGATTATGAAACCATGATGAAGGTAATGGACACGCTGCATCAGGCGGGATACCTGAAGATTGGTCTGGTCGGCGAAGAGAAAGCGGCCGCGAAGTAAAACGAAGGCTTTTGCAGCCTTCCCTGCCGGGTGGCGGCGTCGCCTTACCCGGCCTGCATTCCGCAACAATCATTGTTGACTCACACTGAAGGCGCCGTCGGCGCCTCTTCATCAAGCGCTACACAGGTCACGTTTGAAGTTCGGTAATGACCTTCCGAGAGTTTACGGGTCAGGCGCAGGGTGGCTGTCTCGCGTGCCAGCAGGTACTGATAGTTCGCCTCCAGTCGCCCGAGGATCTTCTCTTTAAGCTCAGGGCGCTGTTCAATAATGGCGTTCATCACCGCGCCGTAAATCTCCTCCTTGGCCTGCAAGGCGTAAATCTCCCGACGATTCTGCCATTTCAGGCGCACCAGCGTGGCCGGAATCGAAACCAAATCCTGCGTAATTCGCGTCATCTCGTCATTTTTTATCTTTTTCAGGGCGTCGAGATTCTGCTTTAAGATAAATTCATCGCTTTTCTTATCATCTAAAGTCAAATAAACGTTATTACCGCTGTCATCATTCACGTTAATCTTCCCCCAGGTTATAAAAAATGGGATTGTTTTTTTCACGCGTAATTAAATTAAGCCAAATTTCATTGCCGGCCTCATTTATTTGCTGCGTTTTCTCGGTCATTATTTGACTGAGCCTCTGGGCGTCTATTTCCCCTTCGGCCTGTAAATCATTTAGTAGATGAACTAAGGCTTCAATCTTGATGGCGCGAAATAAACGCTCTTTTAAATGGCGATCGTGCTCTTCCAGCACCATATTACGGGATTTGCCGGTGCGTGAAACACCAATTAATATGTCGGCTTCATAGTCGGAGAGTTTTCTTTTTCCTTGAGTGAAATTCGCCTCTTTATCTGCTTCCGTCGAAGGCTGTTCCACAGGCGTAATGTGGTACTTTGCCGGGACAAGATTGTCGGGCAGCATTTTAATTTCCTTTAATTTCAAAAAAGGTGGGGGTGGAAAAAGGGTGAGATTCGTTGACAATAACATGAGGCAATTTTAAAATCAAAAAAAATGGAGCCTACCCATGAACAGCATTTTCTTTACGGTCATAACGTTACTATTACTGACCGCTGGCGTGCTTTTATTGATGCAAGAGTTCAATAAAACGAAAGCGTCAAAAGACGCCAGTGAACCGCCGCAGCCTGAATTGATGTCGAAAGAGGAGGGGGAAGATCATTTCTCCGTATTGATGAACGCCGTGACGCCGGTCTGGTACTGGCGGGTAAATCACGAATATATCGATTTTCTCCATGCGACAATTAAGCGAATGAAAATGGCTGAAATTAATGATACGCCCGGCCTGTTCGACGCGCAGCGCCGTTGTAGCGACCTTAATTCGGCGGTTTATAAATATTACGACAATATCAAAAAGCGCTGTCTGAATGGCGAGAAGGTGTCGTACTCCGATTTAGACGTATTAAATCTGCGCCAGTGTTTTCGCGAGTTTAGCCTGGAAGCCTACCCGGAACTGGTCGCGCTGGTCTGGCCGGAGTATGCGCGTCCGGATGTGGATCCCAACGAGGTATAGTTGAGATATACTGAGCGCTGGTTTCGTTTGCAGACAGGATTTTATGGAACGCTTCTTTGAAAACGCAATGTATGCCTCTCGCTGGCTGCTCGCACCCGTCTATTTTGGTCTCTCCCTGGCGCTGGTCGCCCTGACGATCAAGTTCTTCCAGGAGATATTTCACGTCCTGCCAAACATTTTCTCCGTGGCAGAAGCCGATTTGATTCTGGTTCTGCTGTCGCTGGTGGATATGACGCTGGTGGGGGGGTTACTGGTGATGGTGATGTTCTCCGGTTATGAGAATTTCGTCTCTCAGCTTGATATCGCCGAGCACAAAGAAAAGCTCAACTGGCTGGGAAAAATGGATGCCTCATCGCTGAAGAATAAAGTCGCGGCGTCGATTGTGGCGATTTCGTCTATACACCTGTTACGCGTCTTTATGGACGCGAAAAACGTCCCGGATAATAAGCTGATGTGGTATGTGATTATCCACCTGACGTTTGTGCTGTCGGCGTTTGTGATGGGGTATCTGGATAAGATCAGTAAGAAATAAATTCACCATGCCCCTCACCCTGCCCTCTCCCCAGAGGGGAGAGGGTGTTCAAGTTCCCTCTCCCCTCTGGGGAGAGGGTTAGGGTGAGGGGCGAAAGCATCGGACCGCACTATTTATTTATCCGACGACGCCTGCCACAAATTCAGCTCACCATCCGCAACGTGCTGGTCAATCCGCGTCAGTTCATCTTCGCTAAAGCGCAGGTTATTCAGCGCCTGAACGTTCTCTTCCAGCTGCTCCGGGCGGCTCGCGCCAATCAGCACTGAGGTTACACGCTCATCTTTCAACAGCCAGCTTAGCGCCATCTGCGCCATCGTCTGCCCGCGCGCGTGCGCCATCTCGTTCAGCAAACGAAGGCTGCTCAGGTTGGCTTCCGTCAGCATTTTCTCCGTCAGGCCGCGCACTTTTTTCCCTTCGCGTTGCATACGTGAACCGTCCGGAATACCGTTCAGGTATTTTCCGGTGAGCAGGCCCTGCGCCAGCGGGGTAAAGGCGATACAGCCCGTTCCGTTTTTCTCCAGCGCGTCCAGCAGGCCGGTCTTGTCGACCCAGCGGTTAAGCAGGTTGTAAGACGGCTGGTGGATCAAAAGCGGGATCTTCCACTCGCGCAGCAATTCGGCCATTACCGCCGTGCGTTCCGTGGAGTAGGACGAAATGCCGACGTACAGCGCTTTTCCGCTCTGCACCGCGTGCGCCAGCGCGGCGGCGGTCTCTTCCATCGGCGTGTTTTCGTCTACGCGGTGAGAATAGAAAATATCCACATACTCCACACCCATGCGTTTCAGGCTCTGGTCGAGGCTGGCGAGCAGGTATTTACGTGAACCGCCCGAACCATACGGCCCTGGCCACATGTCGTAGCCCGCTTTGGTGGAGATGATCAGCTCGTCACGATACCCGGCAAAATCCTCCCGCAGCAGACGGCCAAAATTCTCTTCAGCGCTGCCTGGTGGGGGGCCGTAGTTGTTGGCAAGGTCAAAATGGGTAATCCCGAGATCGAAGGCCTTACGCAGCAGCGCGCGCTGGGAATCGAGCGGCTGAACGTGACCGAAGCTGTGCCACAGGCCTAGCGACAGTGCCGGTAAGCGCAGGCCGCTTTTGCCGCAGTATCGGTACTGCATGTTTTCGTATCGGCCGGTGTAAGGGTGCCAGGACATGATGTCTCCTTTCTTGTCGGTGAATTTTCGAAACAACGTTTTCATTCTATGCCGACTCGATAACAAAAAAGTATATTTTCTGCGGTATCTGCCGATAAAGAGGGTAGTACTCGCCTCTGGGCGAATTCACCCTCACGGCAAGGAATACTCAATGAAGATGCTTCGTAATTTCACCATCCGTTTCGTCATGCTGACGATACTGGGGATCTTTTGTGTCATGTGGGCAGGCGTGGGGCTTTACAGCACCTGGTCTCTGTCTCGTGTTTCTGATGGTAATGATGTTGACCGCCAGCTGGTCCGGCAAATGACGGTGCTGAGCCAGGGCAACGATCAGTATTTCCGTTTCGTCACCCGCCTGAGCCGGGCGATGGAAGTTAAAGCGGCGGGCGGCACGCCGGACCTGGCTCCTGCTCAGCAGGCGCTGGATAACATGAGTAAAAAGCTGGCAGAGATGAAAGCTATCTCTCCGGGCCCGATGGATGAAAAGGTGTCTGCGCAGGTGATTTCCACCTGGCAGGCGCTGCTCGATCGGGGCGTGACGCCGCAGATGGCGCAGGCGAAGCAGGCGACGCTCGAAGGCTATCGTCAGCATGCCAACAACGTCACGCCGCCGCTAAGCCGTGCATTCGGGGCAGCGGCTGAGAACTTTAACAACACCGCGGCGAAGGCGCTCGACAGCACGCGCGTGGTGGTCGACGGCCTCACCAGCATGACCCGGACGGTGATTATCACCGCCACGATCGTGGGTCTGTTGATCCTGCTGTTCACCGACCGCTACCTGGTGGCGATACTGGTAAAACCGCTGGATCGTATCCGTCAGCAGTTCCGCCAGATTGCGCAGGGCGATCTCAGCCAGCCGATTGAATCCTTTGGCCGCAACTGCGTGGGGCAACTGGTGCCGCTGCTGAGCGCCATGCAGGACAGCCTGCGGGAAGCGGTCAGCACGATTCGTTCCGGCAGTGAGAATATCTGGCGCGGGGCAACGGAGATCTCCAGCGGGAATAACGATCTCTCTTCGCGTACCGAAGAGCAGGCCGCCGCGCTGGAAGAGACCGCGGCCAGCATGGAGCAGCTAACCGCAACGGTGAAGCTGAACGCCGAAAGCGCGCGCCAGGCCAGCCAGCTTGCGGATGTCGCCTCCAGTACGGCCAGCCGCGGCGGCTCGCTGGTGGAAGATGTGGTCACAACCATGAGCGGCATTTCGGACAGCTCGAAAAAAATCGCTGAAATCACTACCGTCATCAACAGCATCGCCTTCCAGACCAATATTCTGGCGCTGAACGCCGCGGTGGAAGCGGCCCGGGCCGGGGAGCAGGGGCGGGGCTTTGCGGTCGTGGCGGGTGAGGTGCGTAATCTGGCCAGCCGCAGCGCGAATGCGGCAAAAGAGATCGAAGGGTTGATTGCAGATTCCGTTGCCCGCGTGGAGCAGGGGGCGCAGCTGGTGAACGATACCGGCACCACGATGGAAGCGATCCTGCGCGACGTGACGGAAGTGACCGTCATTATGAAGCAGATCGCCACCGCGTCAGAGGAGCAGAGCAAAGGTATTTCTCAGGTCGGCGTTGCCATCACGCAGATGGACGGCGTGACCCAGCAGAACGCCTCGCTGGTGGAGCAGGTTTCCGCCGCCGCCGCCGCACTTGAACGGCAGACCGAAGAACTCCAGCGCTCAGTGCAGAAATTCCGTCTCACCGCGTAACCTCTCGTGTCAGGCCGTCTCTGGCGGCCTGACGTTTATCGCTCTGAATAATCTGTGTCACCTGCGACAGCTGACCAATTTTCACTTCACTTGCCCGCATAAATTTACTTTTGTCGATCAGCAGCAGCGACTGGCTGGCGCGGTTTAACAGCAGCGCCTTAAAGCCCGCGTTGTGCTCGGACGGATCCCAAAGGACGCCATGCTCATCGACCCCTTCACACGAGAAGATGAACAGATCGATCTCCAGCCCTTTTAGCTGCGTCACCAGCGCCGGATTAACATAGCAGCGATACTTACGCTCAAGCGTTCCGCCGGAGCAGATAAGCGTGATCCGCTCGCGCTTTGCCATCTCGTGGCAGATAGGCAGACTATTGGTAAATACGGTGAGGTCGATGTCCGGCAACTGGCGCGCCAGATGAAAGCAGGTTGAGCTGGCGTCGAGGGCGATGGTCATCCCTTCGCTGATCCAGCCCAGCGCGTGGCGGGCAATATCGGCTTTGTCGGCATAATGGCTTTTCAGGCGTGCGCCAAAGGGTTCACCGCTGTCGCGGCTGTCCGGGTGAATCAGACGCGCGCGCCCGTGCTGGCGCAGAAGCTTCCCCTGCTGCTGCAACGACTTCAGATCCCGGCGGATCGTCTCTTTGCTGACGGAGAGCTTTTCAGCCAGCACATCGGTAGTCAGCCAGTCGCTTTTACTCAGCAAGGTGATAAGACTCTGCTGTCGGGTCGCTTTTAGCGTCTGGTCTGACATACGAGGCTCCTTGCGCACGCGTGCTGACGCATTTTTCTCATCGCGGAAGAAGGGCGGCGAACCGCCCGGTCATGGATCAACCCTGACGTTTATCTTCCGTCTGGGTATCGAAGTCGCTTGCTGAATGACGCTCATGTAACTGCTCGTTCAGCTCGCCGTTGGTACGGTTAACAATGCGCCCGCGTTTAACAGCCGGACGATTCGCCACATCTTTTGCCCAGCGCTGCACGTTGGTGTACTTCCCGGCATCCAGGAACTCGGCGGCGTTATACACGCTGCCCAGCGCCACGCAGCCAAACCATGGCCAGACTGCCATATCCGCAATGGTATATTCCTCACCCGCTACGTAACGACCGCGCGCCAGCTGTTTGTCCAGCACGTCGAACAGGCGTTTAGCTTCCATGGTGAAGCGATCGATAGCGTACTCAATCTTCACCGGTGCGTAGTTATAGAAGTGGCCAAAACCGCCGCCGAGGAACGGGGCCGCGCCCTGTAACCAGAACAGCCAGTTCAGGGTTTCCGTTCGTCCTGCCGGATCTTTTGGCAGGAAGTGACCAAATTTCTCGGCCAGGTAGAGCAGGATATTGCCGGATTCAAAGACGCGCGTCGGCGGGGTGGTGGAGTGGTCACGCAGGGCCGGGATCTTCGAGTTCGGGTTCACGTCGACAAAACCGCTGGAGAACTGATCGCCCTCACCAATGCGGATCAACCATGCGTCGTATTCCGCGCCCGTCACGCCCAGCGCCAGCAGCTCTTCCAGCATGATGGTAACTTTCTGTCCATTCGGCGTACCGAGAGAGTACAGCTGGAGCGGGTGCGCGCCCACAGGTAGCTCTTTCTCGTGCGTCGCGCCCGAGACGGGACGGTTGATATTGGCGAACGCGCCGCCGTTATTCTGTTTCCATTCCCACACTTTCGGTGGCTGATAGGTGTTATCTGACATGTTGGCCTGCCTTTTTGGTGTTGTGTTGAGGCAGTGTAGCAGGAGATGCAGGAACCGTTTAACGATGCGAGCGTAATGGGCAGGGCGGGTGTATGATAACGCCACCTCTGTCAGTTAATTACAACGTGCAGACGACGACAACCCAACAAAAAAATTGCCGCCTGCCTGTTTTAGGTTGGACACATGCGTAAAGGAACGTTAAGCAGTGACGCACCCTTCGGGACGTTATTAGGTTATGCGCCGGGTGGCGTGGCGATTTACTCTTCAAATTACGGCAGTCTCGATCCGCGTCACTACCCGGAAGACGCGGAATTCCGCAGCTATATCGGCAACGAATACATGGGCCATAAATGGCAGTGCGTTGAGTTTGCGCGCCGTTTCCTGTTTCTCAATCACGGGTTTGTTTTTACCGACGTCGGGATGGCGTGGGAGATCTTCTCCCTGCGTTTTTTGCGCCAGGTGGTAAACGACAATATTTTGCCGCTACAGGCCTTTGCTAATGGCTCAAAACGCGCGCCGCAGGCCGGTGCGCTGCTCATCTGGCAAAAGGGCGGTGAGTTTCATGAAACCGGCCACGTCGCCGTCATTACCCAGCTGCTGGATGACAGAGTGCGCATTGCCGAGCAGAACGTTATTCACTCCCCGCTGCCGATGGGGCAGCAGTGGACGCGCGAGCTGCGTCTGAGCGTGGAGGACGGTTGCTATACGCTTCATGACACGTTCAACGATACCGAGATCCTCGGCTGGATGATCCAGACGGAGGAGACGGAACACAGTATTCCTCAGCCGGAGATCGACGGTGAACTGCTGAAAATCAGCGGCGCGCGATTGAAGAACAACCGTCAGTTCGACGGAAAATGGCTCAATGAAAACGACGCCCTGCAACAGGCGTACGTTCGCGCCAACGGCCACGTTATCAACAACGATCCCTGCCAGTACTTCACCATTACCGAAAGCGCCGAGCAGGAGCTGATCAAAGCCACCAACGAACTGCATCTGATGTACCTTCATGCCACCGACAAGGTGCTGAAAGACGACAGCTTACTCGCGCTTTTCGACATCCCGAAAATTCTCTGGCCGCGTCTGCGCCTTTCCTGGCAGTGGCGTCGTCACCATATGATCACCGGTCGTATGGATTTCTGCATGGATGAACGCGGCATCAAGGTTTACGAGTACAACGCGGATTCCGCCTCCTGCCATACCGAGGGCGGGCTCATTCTTGAAGAGTGGGTGAAAAACGGCTATCGCGGCACCGGCCACAATCCGGCGGAAGGCTTGCTGGAGGAGCTGACCGGCGCATGGAAGCACAGCCACGCGCGGCCGTTCGTCCATATCATGCAGGACAACGATATCGAAGAGGATTACCACGCGCTCTTTATTCAGCGCTCGCTGATCCAGGCCGGGTTTGAAACCAAAATCCTGCATGGACTGGGGGCGCTGAGCTGGGATGCCGCCGGGCAATTGATTGATGATGAAGGCCGTCACGTCAACTGCGTATGGAAAACCTGGGCGTGGGAAACGGCGATTGAGCAGATCCGCGAGGTGAGCGAAACCGAGTACGCCGCCGTGCCTATCCGCACCGGTCACCCGCAAGGTGAAGTGCGCCTGATTGACGTCCTGCTGCGCCCGGAAGTGCTGGTCTTTGAACCGCTGTGGACGGTGATCCCAGGTAACAAGGCGATCCTGCCGGTGCTGTGGCAGCTGTTCCCGAACCACCGTTACCTGCTGGATACCGATTTTGAGGTCAACGATCTGCTCAAACGGACCGGTTATGCCGTTAAACCGATCGCCGGACGCTGCGGGAGCAATATCGATCTGATCGGCGCCCAGGACGAACTGCTGGACCAGTCCAGCGGCAAGTTTGTTGACCGCAAAAATATCTACCAGCAGCTATGGTGCCTGCCGAAAGTTGACGGCAGATACATTCAGGTCTGCACTTTTACCGTGGGCGGGAACTATGGCGGAACCTGTCTGCGCGGGGATGACTCGCTGGTGGTGAAGAAAGAGAGCGATATTGAACCGCTGATTGTGGTGAAAGATAAATAACGTCTCCCTGTTATAAAAACGCCCCCGCAGGGCATGTTGCGGGGGCGTTTCATTACTGCTCTTCCTCTTCCTGCTGCTCGCTGATCTTCAAATCAATGATCCGGCCAATCTGGTCATGGTAAACCGTCAGCAGGTTGTACTGGCTCATCTCGGACATAATTTGCGGCGTGACGTTAAAACTTTGGGCAAGCTCGTCATGGCGCAACATTTCCGGATGACGCCGCCTCACATGCGCGCGGCGGCGATTGTACTGATACCACAGGATCAGCAGCCAGCCGTTGAACGCCGCAATCAGCAGATAGACCAGCACCGTATTAAAAGAGGCGATAATCACGCTCCAGCGGTGATCGCCCTCCTCGGTTAACTGCATCCACAGCCTGGCGTAAAGGAAAAACAGGAATCCTCCCCAGGCTATCAGCGTTAATGCGGCATCGAAAAGACGCGGTGCCAGCCGATGTTCAGTCAAAATTAACGTATTCTCGTTCATTGAATGCTCCCTTTACCCCGGTCCGGACTGATCCAGCGCGCGCGGGCGCGTTTACGTTTAAGCATGACTTTCGGAAATGCCACGAGGGTGGTAAACAGGCCAATCATCCAGTACACCATCGGGAACCAGATTACCCAGAACAGCGAGCCTGCCACTTTCCGCTCGTAGCGCCGCTCGATATACAAACTGACGAGGAATTGCAGCAGGCACATCACGCCCAGCAGCAGCCCGGTAAACGCCGGGGGAAACAGGCTCGCAACGGCCAGGTTCGCGGGAAGAGGGATAATATGGCTGAGAATGAACAACACCACGGTTGCCCCATAGGCAAACGCCCACAGCGTTGATAGCGCGTACTCAAGAAACAGGGGCCACATGCGATGATGCTCCCAGCGGACCATCTTGCGCAGGTTAACCAGAAACACCTCTGCCCCCCCCTGCGCCCAGCGCAGACGCTGTTTCCACAGCCCCTTTAGCGTCTCCGGCATCAGGATCCAGCACAGTGCCCGCGGCTCGAAAAAGATATCCCAGTGGCGAAGCTGAAGCTTCCAGCTTATGTCGATATCCTCTGTGATCATGTCCGGGCTCCAGTACCCGACATCCGCCAGCGCCTGTCGGCGAAAGGCGGCGATGACGCCGGAGACGGTAAAGACCCGGCCATAGATCCGCTGCGTTCGCTTGATAAGGCCAATAATGGAAGAAAACTCGCCCACCTGAATGCGGCCAATCAGCGTTGAGCGCGTGCGAATACGCGGATTCCCGGTGACGGCCCCAACGTGGGGATACTGAATCAGCGGTGCCACCAGATACGCCGCGGTGTCGCGGTCGAGCAGGGCGTCGCCGTCAATGCAGACCAGCAAATCGCCCCGGGCCGCCGCAGCGCCGGCCTTGAGCGCCACGGCTTTCCCCTGGTTCTCCGCGAGATTAATCACCCGCAGGCGCGGTTGCTCTCGCGCCAGCTGTTGCAGTACCTCCGCCGTGTTATCAGAAGAACCGTCATTGATGGCGATAACTTCCACATTCCAGTACCGCTGACCCAGCGCGGCGCTAATGGTCTCCCGTGCGTTGCGTTCCTCATTGAAGCAGGGAATAAGAATCGAGATTAACGGCTCACCGGCTAAGGCGGGGGCGGGTGTTGCGTTATCCCACGACCAGTGCCGTTCAAGCTGAAACCAGAAATAGAGGCCGCCGGTTACCCAGAGCACGGACATAAAAAGCGGCCAGAAAAAGACAAAGTCCAGAATCAGTTCGCCGGTAAATAGCGCGGCTACGCCTAACGGCAACCCGAATACCAGACACAAAATAGAGAAGGCGATAATGCGATCAGTCATTGTCAGGATACCAGTACGAAGAAAATTCAGGTCTGATACGTGAAATATCAGGTTGGTTGTTGAGGAAGTCGTCGGGGTAATAACCGTAATTTTTGATGCCATTCAGCTGGAGCACCCGCATCCACTCCATCAGACGTTCATCGGCTACGGCACGCTGCGGTTTCTGTGCCCAGTCCCTGGCCTGTAGCTCAAAAATCGTTTTATTCAGCGCGCCGGGGCGTGCGGCGACGGCTTTGACTAAACGCGTCAGCCAGGCATTGCTCTCTTCTGCCGGGACGGACTCCATCAGCGGCATTGCCATCGGCACCGTCCAGTCGTAGGCCGCCAGAAAATCATCGAGATTTTGCGCAAACCATGCCTCGCTTTCCGGCTCGAGAATGGGCAACGCGAACATGTTCCGCGCGGTTTTGATCTGCGGGCCACGGATGTTTTTCACCGCCTGGCTCAGGGTGCGGGTAAAGCCGATAAGTCGCTGACTCTTCTGTCGGGTCGTGTCCTGTCCGGCATCGTCAACGTCCGTCAGCACCGCGTCGTCATGAAATAAGATGCCATTGAAGCTGGCATAGCGGGCCAGATCTTCATAGATCTCCGTCACCTGCTGGCGAACCTGCGGACTCCAGGGGGAGAGCCTGATATAGGGCTCGGCGGCCACGGTCAACTCTCCCGTTTGACGATCCCGGCGCTGCACGCGCGGCAAGGCTGGACTGAGATCGAAAGAGAGAACCGGCATCCACGCGAAGACTTTCACTCCCGCGCGGGTTTGTAGCTGCCAGGCGACAAAATTAAAGAGATCGGCCCGGACCGGAAGCCGGCGGTTGGGGAAATAGAGCGCATCGATCCTGCCGTCGCCCCGCGGATCCGAAAACGCCTGGAGAAACACATGGCTGATTTTCATGTCGTAGACCCGCTGGACGAGTTTGTTGATGTTTTTCGTCTGCTGGGCCGGATCGGGATCGTAGACGTAATCGAGATCGACATGCATGACGCGCACCGGGTCAAACTCCTGAACGCGGCTAACCGTGTTGGCAAAGGTTTTTATCGACGGATTTCCGGCGATCAGCAGGCGCGGGATGTTGCCGAGGTCGCGCACGTTTCCCAGCCCGTCCTCCAGGGTAAAGGCCAACTGATAGCCCTGTTTTTGGGCGATAGCGAGCGACGTACCGTTGGCAGCCCCATAGGGCCACACCCAGGCACGCGGCGCTTTTCCCGTCACCTGGGTGATTTTATCGGTGACTTTGCGTACGTCTGCGGCGATCCGCTGGTTGAAGTGTTCATCGGTTTCGTAATGCCCCGTCGCGTTATCATAAAAACGGCTGGCGATGGCGGGTTCACGGCTTCCCTGCGGGTTGGCCGGAATGCCGTAATGCGAGGCCCAGGTATGCGAGCCAATCTCAATCAGCGGGGACTGGCTGAGCTCGCGAACCATATCCCAGGTGGCAAAGCGATCGCGGGGCGTCATCAGACCGCCGAAGTTAACTTTTTGATTTGCCGGCGTATCCACCCAACTGCCCACCGGCGCCCACAGCGCAGGAACGTTCCAGGCCTGAAGCAGAGGCCAGACCCGGGTGTAAAAGCTGCTGTAGCCGTCGTCAAAGCTGAGCAAAACGGCTTTCGGCGGCAGCGCTTTTTTCCCTTCATGCGCATCCAGAATGTCCTGCACGCTGATGGCGTGATAGCCGTTGTGCAAAAGCCAGCTTATCTGCTCGTTTAACGCGCTGGTGCGAACGGAGAGGTAGCGCTGATCGGCGGCATCATCTTCAACGTCGTGGTAGGCCAGGACCAGAAACTGATTCTCCGGCCAGGGTTTGCTGGCCTCCAGCTGCGGCCTCTTTTCAGGGGCCATAAAGGAGAGCGGCTGCGCGCAGAGGCTCGCGCTGAGGTAGAGCCAGCCGATGACGATCAGGCTTACAGAAAAACGTGTGTTCAGCATATTCATCCTTAAAAGCGTAAAGTCGCATCTAACGTGACGGAGAGATTGCTCTCGCGTTTGCCGTCGTAAGGGCGCTTATCCCAGTTCAGCATCACGCCAGTATCGACAACGTTGTTCCACTGGATGCGTTGCCCGTAACCCAGCAGGGTAACGGCACCCGCGGACTGATTTTTCTGCCAGTAGCTGCCCCCTCCTGCCACGAACTGCTGGCTCCAGAGGGTGTCGTAGTGGCGGTACATCTCATGGTCAACGGACAGGGCAGCCGTCACGGACAGATCCCGTGCCGGGTTGTAATAGAGCGTATTCCGCAGGCTGTTTTTACTGGCGGCGATCCCCGGTTCGAGATCCAGCGTCAGGGTCGGGGTCTGCCAGAGACGCTCTTTCCCGGAGAGGGTGTATTCCTGACGGCGGTTGTGGTCTGAGAAGCGGCTGACGGCAGCGTTGAACTGGTATTCACGTCGCTCGTTTTGATACCAGCGAACCCCACCTTCACCCCGGTTGGCGCTGATCCCATTGCGTAATGCCCGTAAGGGTGTGGCGCGTGACAAGCGTTCGAGGTTACCGCTGACCTGCCAGTTATCACTCAGGCTGTAGGTTGTTGAGAGCCGTGCGCCCGGCCTGTTTGTACCGTGATAGCGGTTGCTGGAGAGCTCGGCTTCGAGCGTGAGGTCACGGGGGCGCCACTCAACGCCGCCCAACAGGTGGCGGCTGATGCCTTTACCTTCGTCGAAATTCCCCTGGGCATAGCGGGCGCCGGCAAACAGCCGCCAGTTATCCGCCACGGGCGGGCCATAGAGCGTGGCGTCCCAGTTCATGTCGTGGCTACCGCTAACGGGGTTATCTGAGTGCAATCCTTTACCCGCGTTCAGACGCAGCTCAGACATATGGTGGACCGCTCTGAGTCTGTCCAGGCGACGGGCGCTGCGATCGGCGGGGGCGCGAGCAATTACGTCATCAGCCAGTAAATCCATCTGGCGCCACTCCTGAAGGTCCATTGCGACGTAAGCCTGCTGTTTTTCAAGCTCCAGATTCGCAGGTTCAAGCGCCTCTGCTCGTTTAAGCTTTTGCTCGGCCGCGCGCGGCAGGCCTCTGGCCTGAAGCAGGGCGGCATAATCAATCTGTAACCCCTGATTTCCCGGCGCCGTTGATGCCAGACGATACGACAGCTTTTCGGCCTCCGGCAGGGCGTTGGTCGCCAGCAAATAGTTAAGTTTGAGAGACTGTCCGGTGAGCCACCGATCGTTCGGCTGAGCGGTCGGGGATCCGAAATCGTAGCGGGTCCAGGGAACGCTGCGGGTCTCGCGCTCAACGTAGCGGCGGGCGGTCTGATACTGCCCCGTATCCAGCCAGGCGTAGAAAAGCGCATGCTCCTCATCCTGCGGATCGGAGGCGTAGTGTGGATAGCGTTGCACAAGCGAGAAGGCGGCGACGGTGTTTTTCTCCTGCAAATATGCCGAGATCACCCAGCCGATGGCCCAGTCCGGTATCGGATGCTGTGCGGCCGTCAGCGCCTCATATTCGCTAATGACCTGCCGGTAATTACCCTGCGCATACAGGGCGCCAAGCCGATCGATACGGGCAAGGATGACGTCTTCAGCCGCCTGCGGGTCGTTTTGCCAGCGAGAAAGCAGGGCCTGGTAACGATCTAATGCGTTTTGTGCCAGCCGCAGGCGCTCTTTCTCCGTTCTGCCAGGCACATCCGCCAGGCGTACCCTTTCAGCCGCGGCGTTACGCTCAAGGCGGCGGCGCTCCGCGGGAGACATCGCCACACTTTGCGACAGCCAGAGTGCGGGCGTGCTTACCCGGTTTTCCGTTAACGCATCGATCGTCTCGCGAAGAAGGGCATTATTCCCGGGTGCGGCGTTCAGCGCGCGCATGTCCGCCAGCAGCCGGTCCCCGTTTTTTCCCTGGCGCATCCAGACATAGGAGAGCGTCTCAAGGTGCGCGGGAGAAGGAGCGTCCTTAACCAGCTGCCGGGCTTCCGAAAGCGCGAGGCGATCTCTGCGGGCATCGGCCAGGGTCTTAACATAGCCGATGCGGTAATCGTCGTTATCCGGCGCAAGGCTGAGCGCCTCTTTCCACAGCGATAAGGCGGATGGCCAGGCTTTTTGGTTTCTTCTGGACTGGGCGACGGCAGCGATGGCGCGAGCGGGCAGCGGCATATAAATACCATAACGCTGCCAGACCCGGATAACCTCATCATCGCGTCCTGCCCAGGAGGCTACCTGTAACCAGTCCGCAACCTGTCCGGGTGTTAAAGCATGCTGTTGCTCATAGCGCTGTAGGTAATCAAGAAACAGAGCGTAATTACCGTTACGTGCCTGTTGTATCTGATGCTCATAAACGGATTCATCAGCCTGAACCAGAACAGGAAAGAGTAAAAGCAGGAGCAATAATATTGTGGTGCGATAAAAGAATAACGTAGTGAAGCTAAGCGATCTTTCCATATCTATTTGCCATTTGTTTATCGTGAATCCATTGCATAACACGGCCGCCTTTTAACTCTGTGTTAAAGGGCATAAAGGAGAACATTAAATCTGAATGATGCTACGTTATGGGGTACTTACTTAAAGGTAATTATGAGCCCTCATCTCAGTGGTCTGATTGGGCTTAATGTACACCCGATATGTTGGGGGATAAATAAGTTGAAAAGCGGCTGAGAGGTTTTGGGATAATTCTGGAAGAAGTAAGTTTTTTAGATAATTCAGTGCAGGATTGTTCTTTTTAACTGATTGATGTTAAATGATTTTTCTTTCTCTGCTTCCTGTTTTGTTATATTCGAAATGAAGTTCTGCTGAGTTAATTAAAGTACTTTCTGGTACATGTTTGGGAAGTTTCATGACAAAAATTCTTAATGTTCAGAGAAGTGACTTTTCTGAAATTCTTTTTTATTTATAATTAACGACAGACATTGAGTGATAGTCTGCAAAAAGTCTAGCTCACCAATGTCATATTGAGGGATGATCAAAGCCAGAAAACATTTGCCGTAAATGTAAAGCGCTATAAACGAAAGCGTTCTTGTTTCTTAAGAGGCGGGCTTGCTTTAATCTAAAAGGGATGGTTAGTGGCGACTTCAATAGTGTTAGTGACTCAGGATTGTTTCCTTGTCAGGGGGATGCGGCTATTTTTCCCGGATATAATTTGCCTCAGTTCGATAGACAGAAACATATTTGATACCGACGCAAATGAATATACTGTACTGATTGATAGCCGTACGCCGCTCCGTTTATATGATTACCTGATACGCCATCCGGCCAGAACGAGAAAAACGATCTGCTGCGTTATGCTGGATATGCGTCCTCGAGAGGAGGATCTTCTCAGTATGAAGCTGTTTATGAACACGTCGCTTACGGCTCCGGATATGGCGTCGTTATTCAATCTGGTGCTTGATATGAAAGGCAGGCGTCTGACAACCAAATGGCTGCTTAACTTACGGCTGAGTCGACACGAAGCGATAATGATCAGGTTGCTGAAGGCAGGGAGGTCAATGGAAGAGATTGCAGATAAGCTGAATATGTCGGTTAAAAGCCTCTATCGCAAGCGAACGGTGCTGTCGGAGCGGTTAGGAGCAGGTAACTTCAACGAGGCGTGTTTGTTTATCTTTAAAAACAAACTGCTGGACGTGGTTGGGAACGATCCCTAGCTTCGTCAGAAGCCAAAAGCAGAAACCCGCCACGAGGGCGGGTTCTTTTAATGGAAATAATTCAGAACGACCAGCGCAGATTGGCGTTAACAGAGTTGACGCGGGTATCCGCACCATATTGTCCCTGGTAACCCACATCCAGCGTCGCAGCACGCGACAGCTGTACGCTCACGCCGATATCACCGACCATCACATCCTCATCCACGGCCTGTCCCTGAGTAATGAACGCGTCGCTGCCCGCAAACGCCATGCGCGAAGAGGTATTCTTATCGCCATAGGCGTGCTGCCAGCCCAACGAACCGTAGAGGTTAACGTGCTTCGGCAACTCGGTCACACCGCGCAACCCGAGTGTCGTATAGAAGGTGTTCATCGTTTCGTTACGGACGCTCAGCGCAGCGGCACCGCCGTCTTCCCTGAAGCTGTCGGTATGCAGCCGGATGTACGATAAATTGACGAACGGCTCAATATTCCTGTCTGGCTGGCCGAAACGGTAGCCCGCTTCGGTGAACGCCAGCAGGGAGTTCGCGTCGTAATCTGACTTCAGCCGATCCGAGAAGCCGCTGAAATCAACATTGCGCTCGCCTTCGATCTTGTGCCAGGTGTAACCCAGCGCGCCGCGAAGGGAGAACGCATCCTGTTGACCCGCCGCATACAGACCAAGGTGATAGTTGTCGGTATCCGTTGAGGAGCGACGGCTGTCGACGTCATAATCACCCCGGCTGTAGCCGAAGTAGCCGCCGACACGCACGTTATGGTCCGCCAGTTTGCGATCTGCCCCCAGCAGGAAGCCGGTGGTGTTGCCGTCCAGCTTGCCCACGTTACCGTCGCCGCTGTTTCGGCTCCAGGCGCTGAAGGTCTGGCCCCAGACGCCATTGTTTTGCGGCTCCGGCTGCTGCACCAGCGACATGGCTAACGGTGGTATCGGCAGGCTGTCGTTATCAAACGCGCGCTGCATCCGCTGGTTTAACACGTTAAACACCTGCGTGCTGCCAGCGATCAGGTTGGACTGCATTGACGGATAAACTTCACCAGAAAGCTGGTTGAACGCCTCGCGCGCTTCCGGTGCGCTTAGCAGAAGCAGCGAGTTATACAGCGCCAGCGACGGGCCGCTTTGCGTCAGCGTGGAGAGCGCGCCAGCGGTATTCCACTGGTTGCTGCTTTGGGCCACGGTCTGGAAAATGCCCGGCTTGCCGCTTCCCGGGTTTTCACCGCCAGGATTCTCACCGCCCGGGTTTTCACCTCCGGGGTTTTCACCGCCAGGATTTTCGCCTCCGGGGTTTTCACCGCCAGGATTCTCACCACCAGGATTTTCGCCTCCGGGGTTTTCTCCTCCAGGATTCTCGCCACCGGTTTCTTTCTGCGCGATGGTCAGATCGACGGCGTTGGTGCTTTGCTTAAGCGCCACGTCGAGGAATGCGGATTTGGAGATCGCTCCGGCGAACTCACCGTCGATTCCCCCGTCGGAGGTCAAAATGCGGTAGCTTTGGCCCGTTTTATAGCTGGTTTGCGGATCCAGCGCGGTGACCTGTACCTTAGCCTGATTGCTGATGGTGGTTTTACCCGATACCAGTAGCTGGTCGCTGCGGCCATCTCCTGCGATATCCACGTCATAGAAGGATTCGCCGATAAAGTTCAGATAGCGTTTCAGCGTCAACGTACCGATATTGCCGTCGCCGGGCGAGATATGTCCGCCGGACAGGATCTCGGTCTGGCCCAGCGTCCCGTTGCCGCCCAGCGTGCCGCCGGACTTGATTGACGCGGCGCTGCTATAACCCACCCCGTTGCTGACGTCTGAACCCGCCGTCGCGTTGAGGATCAACGTGCCGCCGTTCTCCGCGCTAAGGGTCTGGACGTCAAAGATATCGTCTTCTGGCTGGGTATTAATATTGCTGGCAATGATGACTTTACCGCCCCGCGCGGTTACGTTCGCCTTGAGTGCGGAAAGATCGCCGTTCAGCGTCGTCTGCCCGGAGGTGTTGATCACATCACCTTCACCGCTCATCGTGTTGCTGAAGAGGTAATTTCCGTCGGTATGGTTGAAGTAGACATAGCTGCCGAACAGTCCGCCACGAAGGCTGATTGCCGTCTTCGCATCGAGGGTACCTGCGCCGCCCGCCGTGCCAAGCGTTGGCTCAGTTAAACCCGTGCCGGTGTCCATATTGCCGCGGCTGCCGATGATGAGCGCACCCCGGTTCGAGCCGGAACCCGATGTCCCCACGATCAGCGCATTGCTGCCAGCGGAAAATGAACCGCCGTCAATCACAGACAGCACGCCATTGCCGTAATCGCCCACGCTCACGCTGCTGCCGCTGGTAAAGCGCGAGTCCTTGCCTGCAATAACCAGTTCGGCAGTTTTCCCTGCGCCGGAGACGCCCGCCACCTGCACGCCGCCAACGTTAACCGTTCCGCCGTTCACCACATCCAGGTCGCCATATAGCGTCAACGTACGGCCAACGTTCCACTGTGACCCGCTCCCCGTGACGGTGGCTTTCGGGCTCAGCGTGTCGGTTTCACCCGGCCCGGTACCGTTGCCGATGCGCGCATCGTAAGCGGTGCTGAGCGACGCGCCGTCTTCAATCGCAAGCGTGGAGCGTGCGCCCAGATCGGTGCCTACACTGAGAAAATTACTGGTCACACGAGAGCCGGCACCCGTGGCGATTAGGTGGCTGTCGTAGCCGCGGGTGGTGCCGACAACGATCTCCTTTGCGCTCGCCAGCGCGCCCTCTTCGACTCGCAGGGTGCCGAGGCCAAGATTCAGGTCGCCGCGAAGGACGTACCGATCGTTCACCGCGTTAAGCTCAGCGTCTGGCCCACGGACCGTGACCACGCTTTCATAAATTTTGCCGTCGAACAGCCGACCGATATTGATGTTATAGGCGGTGATTTTGCCATTATCGATCAGCAGGTTTCCGCGTTGGTTACGTCCAACATAAACATCTCCGGTGTAACCCAGCGTTTCGGTAATACGCGACTCGCCATCAAAAAAGGCATCGGCTGCACGCGCGACATCGGCAGGTAAAAAAAGTAACAGCGGCGCGGAAAATAGAGCGAGGTAAAGTCTGGAAAGCGGTGTCTTAACCGCTAAAGAATGTGATGTAGAGTTATTCACGGGCTATCTCCGTACTCATTAGCATGATGTCAGGAACATCGTTTTTATATGAAAACTCAGATACGTCAGATAACGTAAAAGGCGTTATTTCAGTACGCCTTTTAATGCGGTGCTAATTATTTATGTGTGACAACTGGTGTACAGGTTGGCGCGCTCAGCGTCGGTGCAGATCCTAAAATTCCCGGCATCATCATCGATGAACAATCGAAAATACGCCCTTTTTCTGTCGTGGCGCGATAAGAGAGTTTTTGTCCTCCCAGTGCGTCCGGCTGGGCGCCATTAACGTTGGATACGGTTATTTCATCCGATGAGCCCAGTCCCAGCATTTTAGCGGTCTCCGCCTGTAGGAGTGGAATAGCCTGATCGGTTTTCAACGTGGAACAACCGGCTAGCATCAACGTAACGGTTAAAACGATGAGTGGTTTTTTCATAAATTATCCTTGATATCCAACCAGTTAATTTCACTGATTGTATTTATGTTTTCTTTTACCCAAATCAGCGAATAATATATTTCTCTTTCCTAATCGAAAAAACCCTCCTAAAGTAGGGTGGGTAGATAATAATTCATCTGTACTCTAAGATATGCGAAGGTAAAAGGAGGCTCCTTTGGGACAGAATTATGCGTTAGTCGTTGATGACCATCCATTGGTAGCAAGCGGCATCGCCAATTTTCTGATTACACATTGCCAGTTTAAGCAGGCGTGTGTGGTGACGAATGAAGATGATTGCTACCGCCAAATTAGGGATCATGGCCCGCCACGTTTGCTGGTAATCGATTTTTGGCTCTCTTCCGGAACGGCCCTGAAATTACTCAAAGAAGTAAAGCAACTTTACCCACAGGTACGACTCCTGGTGGTCAGCGGGGATGACAATAATGATATCTGGCGCAAAGTTAATGCCGCCGGGGGACACGGTTTTGTATTGAAAAGCGAGCCACCTGAGATGTTCTCGCGGGCCGTTTTCGCACTCACTGATAATCAGACCTGGTTTCCTGAGGGAAACGAAATTTCCGTTAAGACGAATAATGAGAAGTTAAGTAAATTTAACTTAACACCGCGACAAATAGACGTGTTAAATATGATTATGCGCGGCCTGCCAAATAAACGCATCGCCGCCCAGCTTTCAATTTCTGAGCCCACGGTCAAAGAACACATCAGCAATATATTGAAAAAGATAGGCGTTAACAGCCGGGTCGAAGCCATCACGCTTCTGCATGGCAAGCAGGAACCGTCGGAATGAGGTTTTTCCAGAGCTTACAAAATGATGGTATCTCTGCTCCGGCGCAGATCCGTTTGCTAAACAACACCTTTCTGCGGCTGGTATTTAGCTTTAGTGCGGTGCCCTTTGTTGGTATTCCTTTCGCCATCTGGATTTATATGCTTGGGGATGAACTCGGCCCAACGATTATCTGGATAATTATTTATCTGCTATGTGCCGTGGCGATACGAATATTGCACCGACGCTATCAGCGTGAAGCGAAAGAAAACGGTGAAAGGGACGTTCTGCGACGCTGGCTTCCGCGTATTAATAATATTGCCTTTATTCACGGGCTGGGAATTTCATCACTCTATTTAATTACGCCACAGACGCAGAATTTTGACTTTTTCCTGTTACTTAATATCAGCATTGCCGCCATCGTCGCCGCCAATGCGACGCATCTGACGCCTGTCATCAGTACCTTTACGCGTTTTTTCTTCGCCTCCTGGGGGGTGCTGAACCTCGGTATTATCTGGCGGCTGGATGAGTTGATGTTCATCGTGCTCATGCTGAATCTGCTTTACGGCTTCGCGATTTACCGCCATGCGTTAACTTCCCATGCGTTCTTTATTCAGCAAGCGCTGCTTGAGGAAAAAAGCTCACGCCTTGCGGAACAGTTTCGTCAGGCCAAAGAGGACGCGGAGCAGGCACTGCTGGATAAAAATCAGTTTCTGACCACCGCCAGTCACGATCTGCGCCAGCCCGTACACGCAATGGGCTTTCTGATCGAAGCCATCCTCCACCGAAACCGGGACGACAGCCTGACGCCGCAACTCCTTGACCTTCAGCAGAGCGTTCGCTCGGTGCATTTAATGCTCAATTCTCTGCTCGATCTGAGCAAAATAGAATCCGGGAATGCCCTCTCTGCCCCGACCAAAGTGGATATCGGTGCTCTGCTCGACTCGGTCATCACGCTGTTTCGTGAAGAGGCCAACAGCCGCGCGCTTAGGCTGTGTATCCGGCGGCCTAAACGCCGTATCGACGTGATGGGCGATCCGCTGCTGGTGCGACAGTCCCTGATTAACCTGATTCAAAACGCCCTTCGCTACACGCTCCAGGGCGGGGTGCTGGTCGCCATCCGACCGCGCGGTGACGAGTGTATGGTGGAGGTGTGGGACACGGGAGTCGGTATCGCCGATGAAGAGAAGGGCAAAATCTTCTCACCTTACTACCGCCCCGAGCTGGCATGGAAGATCGACAGCGCCGGACACGGGCTGGGACTGGCCGTCGTTGCCCGTTGTGCCAAGCTGATGAAGGTGAAATACGGAATGCAATCCATTGAAGGGAAAGGCTCCCGCTTCTGGATGCGCTTTACCCAATATGCTGGCGAAGACATCGCGCCGGACATCCCGCCCGCCGCTGACAACACCGCCACGCCGGTACGCTATGCGCCGCTGCACGGTTCCTGCCTGGTCGTCGATGACGACCCGCTGGTGACGTCTGCCTGGGAGAGCCTGATGAGCGTCTGGGGAATCGACGTACGCTGTGCGGCCTCGGCTGAAGAAGCGTTTGCCATCATCGACGACGGCTTTACGCCGTTCGCCGTGCTGTGCGACCAGCGCCTGCGATCCGGCGAAAGCGGCTTCGATATCCTGAAGGCGCTTTTTGAACGTCTGCCGGATATGAGCGGCGCGATAGTCAGCGGCGAATTTAATTCACCGGTTCTGCTGGAGGCGGAGCAGGAGGGGTACCTGGTGCTCCGCAAGCCTCTTGAGCCAGCTAAACTGCATGCGCTGCTGACGCAGTGGTCGGGATGTCATTAAGGGAATGCAGAAGTGTCGATTCTGGCGGGTTCAGAATGCAAAAACGGACCTCCGTGGAGGTCCGTTAATATAAATTTGGTGCCCGGACTCGGAATCGAACCAAGGACACGGGGATTTTCAATCCCCTGCTCTACCGACTGAGCTATCCGGGCAACGGGGCGCATTAAACCCGATCCTCCCTCCGGCGTCAACGAAATTTGTTGCTTTCGGTGCAGACTGCACACTCTCTCACCATTTCGTCGCAAACTTAAGCGAAAAAGCGCGTCCAGAGCGCGGAAAGCGGCATCGCGAGCAGCAGGGCAGGGAGCATGTTCACCACTGCAAACATCTTAATGCCACAGATGCGCAGCCCTGTCGCCAGCAGCAACAGGCCGCCGACGGCGGTAAAGTCTGCCATCATCGCTGGCGTTGTCAGCGGTAGGATCAGCGTGGCGCAGGTGGCCAGCGCCAGCTGAATAAGCAACATCGGCACACAAATCGCGGCGACGGCGATGCCTAGGGTGGTGGCAAAAATGGTGGCAGTAAAGAAATCCAGAAACGCTTTCGCAATCAATATGCTGGGATCGCCGGTCATCCCTTCCTGCATCGAACCGAATATCCCCGTGCCGCTGGCGCAGAACAGAATAATGATCGCAACGTAGTTCTGAATAAACGACTCGTGCGTGCCGTGCTTTGCCTTGCCTGGTCGGGCAATCAGATTTTTGGCTTTGCCTACTGCGTGATTAATACCTTTTTCCAGATAGCAAAACTCGCCGATGAGCGCGCCGAGCAGCGTCGCCAGTACCATCACCGGCAGGTTGGCGCATTTCACCACTAAAAGGATACCAATCCCTAACGACGCCAGGCCAAAAATAGAAGGCATGGAGACGCGAATACGCTCCGGCAGGCGCTGACTTAATACTGCCCCAAGTACACCGCCCAGCAATACGGCTCCCGCATTGATAAAGGGTCCAATTACCACGTTTAACTCCTGTTATTTAAGCACTGGCATTGCATGATTATGACACGTCCGTCCCTGATTACGCTTAGCTTTGGGAGGCGTAACGCATACTGATTCCTTCTTGCACCTGAAAATAAAAGGTGACATGATTGCGCGAATTTTCTCCTTCCTGTCTCGCCGTTCGGTGAGGGTATTTGCGCCTATGAAAACCATGAAAATTGCCGTCAGCCGTGAGCTGGTATCCAAAGTTTCTACGCATCGCGAAAAAGTTATGCTGGATAACACTGATTTCACCGATGTGGCGGCAGTCGTCATTACGGTTGTTGAAAGCTACAGCGGCATTCTCGCATTGCTGAAGCGTACGGGCTTTCAGTTACCGGTATTTTTGTTCTCAACAGAGCCAGGAGAGGTGCCAGAGGGTGTCACGGCGATCATCTCGGGTAAAGCACAGGAATTGCTGGAACTGGAATCTGCCGCCTGCCGGTATGAAGAGAACCTGCTGCCACCCTTTTTTGACACCCTGAGCCAGTATGTGGCGATGGGAAACAGCACCTTTGCCTGTCCGGGTCACCAGCACGGTGCCTTTTTCAAAAAACACCCGGCGGGGCGGCAGTTCTATGATTTCTTCGGTGAGAACGTTTTTCGCGCCGACATGTGCAACGCCGACGTTAAGCTGGGCGATCTGCTGATCCACGAAGGCTCCGCCAAGCACGCGCAAAAGTTCGCGGCGAAAGTATTCAACGCGGACAAAACCTACTTTGTGCTGAACGGCACGTCGGCGGCCAACAAGGTGGTGACCAACGCGCTGCTGACCCGCGGCGACCTGGTACTGTTCGACCGCAACAACCACAAGTCCAACCATCATGGGGCGCTGATCCAGGCCGGGGCAACGCCTGTCTATCTTGAGGCAGCCCGTAATCCGTTTGGTTTTATCGGCGGGATTGATGAGCACTGCTTTGATGAGGCCTGGCTGCGGGAACTGATCCGTGACGTCGCGCCGCAGAAAGCCGCCGAGGCGCGCCCGTTCCGTCTGGCGATCATTCAGCTCGGCACCTACGATGGCACGATCTACAACGCCCGTCAGGTGATCGACAAGATCGGTCACCTTTGCGACTACATCCTCTTTGACTCCGCCTGGGTCGGCTACGAGCAGTTTATCCCGATGATGGCGGAAACGTCTCCGCTTCTGCTGGAACTGAACGAGAACGATCCGGGAATTTTCGTGACCCAGTCGGTGCACAAGCAGCAGGCCGGGTTCTCGCAAACGTCGCAGATCCATAAAAAGGATAACCATATTCGCGGTCAGTCGCGCTTCTGCCCGCACAAGCGGCTGAACAACGCGTTCATGCTGCATGCCTCCACCAGCCCGTTTTACCCGCTGTTTGCTGCGCTGGACGTGAACGCCAAGATCCACGAGGGCGAGAGCGGACGCAGGCTGTGGGCGGAGTGCGTCGAGCTGGGCATTGAAGCGCGCAAGGCCATCATCGCCAACTGTCATATGATCAAACCGTTTATCCCACCGGTGGTGGCGGGGCGGCCATGGCAGGATCACCCCACGCAGGCCATCGCCAGCGAGCGTCGCTTCTTTAGTTTTGAACCGGGTGCAAAATGGCACGGTTTTGAAGGCTATGCCCACGAACAGTATTTCGTCGATCCGTGCAAGCTGCTGCTGACCACGCCGGGCATTGATGCTGAAACAGGTCACTATACCGATTTCGGCATTCCGGCGACCATTCTCGCCCACTACCTGCGCGAAAACGGCATTGTGCCGGAGAAGTGCGATCTCAACTCCATCCTGTTCCTGCTGACGCCAGCCGAGAGCGCGGAGAAGCTGATGCAGCTGGTGGCGATGCTGGGGCAGTTTGAACAGCATATTGAAGACGACACACCGCTCGCGGATGTGCTTCCGACTATCTATCAGAAATACCCGGTGCGTTACCGCGACTACACGATCCGTCAGCTGTGCCAGGAGATGCACGATCTCTACGTCAGCTTTAACGTGAAGGATTTACAGAAGGCGATGTTCCGTCAGGAGAGCCTGCCGGCCGTGGTGATGAACCCGCAGGATGCCAACCAGGAGTATATTCGCGGGAACGTCGAACTGGTGCGTATTCGTGACGCCGAAGGACGCATTGCCGCCGAAGGTGCGCTGCCATACCCGCCGGGCGTGCTGTGTGTGGTGCCCGGGGAAGTCTGGGGTGGAGCAGTACAGCGCTATTTCCTGGCGCTGGAAGAGGGCATTAATATGCTGCCGGGTTTCTCGCCAGAGTTGCAGGGCGTTTACAGCGAGAAAGATGCGGACGGGATTAAGCGGCTGTATGGATACGTATTGAATGTCTGAACGTAGGCCGGGTAAGCGTTAGCGCCACCCGGCGAGTTGCCCGGTGGCGCAAGCTTACCGGGCCTACAATACTGCGTCAGGCTTCTGCGCGGCGGTACATCCTTCTCGGATGCCCAATCTTCCCGTACAGCATCTCCACTGTCAGAAAACCCACCTCCACGCAGTGTTCCAGATAGCGCCGGGTGGTGGTTTTACTCAGGCCCGTCTCGCTCACCACCTCATCCACCGTAAAACAGTGCGCCGCCTTGTTGTTAAACAGCATTTGCACCCGCGCCAGCGTGTTCTCCTCTATCCCTTTGCTGCCGTTGTCCAGGCGATAGTTTTTCGCCTGCAATTGATAGAGTGAATCTACGTTCTGCTGGTCGACAATCTTCCAGACGCGCTGCTGTTCGGCAAACTGCACAAAACGTTCCAGCGACTGGCTCAGGCGCTTCCAGGAAACCGGCTTGAGGATGTAGTCGAACGCGCCGTTACGAATTGCCTGGCTACAGGTGTCCATATCGCTGGCGGCGGTGATGAAAATCACCGAGCAGTTGGCGCGGGTGAGCATCGGGTTGCTGATAAGGGTGATGCCTTTGCCGTCCGGCAGGTAGTTATCCAGCAGCATCAGCTTCGGCTGTTTGCTCTCCAGTTGTACCTGCGCGTCGGCCAGCGACGCGGCAATCCCCACCAGCCTCAGGCGCGGATGTTTACCGATAAGCTCCGCGTGCAGTTGCGCCAGTTCGTTCTCGTCTTCAACAATCAGTACGTCGATAAGTTCATGTTGCATAGTCGGTATCTTCCAGTTCCTGTACGGGGTGCCGGGCCGTTCCCGTGGCGGGAATAAACAGTGAGAAAATGGCACCGCGTGGGGTGTTATCGGCAACTTCAATTGCACCGCCAGCCTGTGTGACATAGCTTTCAATCAGATACAGGCCAATACCATGATCGCCGCGCGTTTTGGTGGTGATGCCGCGCTCAAAGATCCGGTCGCGGATCTCCGGTGTGATGCCGACGCCCTGGTCGGCGACTTCAATAATCAGTTCCTGCTCGTTCAGCTTTATCAGCACGTCCACCGGGGCATGCGGGAGCGGTGCACGCTGGGTCGCTTCAATGGCGTTATCCAGCAAGTTCCCGATGATCGAGATAAGTTCCGATTCGAGCAGCGGCAGGAACGGTTTATCCACCCGGCAGGCCGGGTCGAAACTCAGCTCAACGCCTTTTTCACGCGCGCGGGCGGCCTTTCCAAGCAGCAAACCACACAGCGTCGGAGAGCTAAAGCGGGACGAGATAAAGTCCAGCAGCTCCTGAGCGTGTTCCGACTGCGCCTGTATGTAGCGAATCGCTTCGTCATAACGGCCCATATGCAGCAGGCCGGACAGCGTAGTCATGCGGTTCAGCTGTTCATGGCGCATGATGCGCAGGTTATCAACGTAGCGCTTCACCTGGCTGAGCTGGGCGCTGAGCGAGTCGATCTCGTTGCGATCGCGAAAGGTGATCACCCAGCCCTGCAACGCATCTTCCAGCATGATCCGCACCCGGCTGGCAATAACTGTGAGATCGTTAAAGCGACAGATCTCATCGTGGGTGTCTTTCGCAAGCATGGTTTGCGCGTTGAAGAACGGGACGGGCGCGATCACCTGGCTGATGAGCTGACCCCGCAGTTCGCGGGCGGGCTGGCGTAAGCCTAATAATTTACGCGCCGCCTGGTTGATCACCTCAATGCGGAGATCGTCGTCGATGGCAATCACCCCTTCATAAATGGATTCCATCATCGCCTTTTGCTGGCGCACCAGCAGGCCGATTTCGCGCGGCTCCAGAGAGAATATCTGCTTCTTGATGCTGCGGGTGAAGAACCAGGAGAAAATAAACAGGGCGATAAGCAGCAGCACGGCGGCAATCAGGATATTAACCACCTTGTTGACGGTGATGGTGTCCAGATAGCTCGTGAGATAGCCTACCGAAACAATCCCCACCACCTGCCCGGCATCATTAAAAATGGGCGCTTTGCTGCGCAGCGAAATGCCTAACCCGCCCTTGCGGATGGTGATGGTGCTTTTGCCGTGTAATACCTCGTCGTTATCTCCGCCAACCAGCGTTTTGCCTACCCGGTCGGCAAACACGGAGTGGAAAAGATGCAGCCCCTTATTGTCACCAATCACAATAAAACTGGCGTCGCTGCGGGCGGCTATTTTCTGCATAAAGTCATGGATACCCAGGATATCCTTTTGTTCGACTTCTTTTCGCAGGGTAGGAATAAGCGCAATTTCTTCGGCCTGTATTTTTGCGCGCGCGCTCATTTCCTGATAAAGCTGCCTGCCGACATCGACATAATAATATCCGCCCAGTAATGCGAACAGCACTGAGAAAAAGGCGACCAGCGAAATAAACAGCTTGATCTGAAACGATACTTTCATAACTATCACGCGAGATATCAACAGGTCGGCTGAATATATCATCTTTTAAAGCCAGGATGCCCGCTTTGCCGAAAACTTGTGATCCCTTGCACAGCGCAGCCTGTAAAAGATTTTTCCGAAAGTCTCATCCTCTTAAGGTTAAATGAATAAATGTTATTTCTTTGTTCAGTTAAGAAAAGAAACCATAAAAACCACGGCAATAAATAAGGCGTAAATCACATTAAATAAAAGAAACCATTAAAACCATAGCGTCCATTAAAACTTCGCTTTTAATATGCCATCCCTCACATAAAGTAAGCCTTTGTGACTCTAAGCTGAACGCACAAAATAACTAAGGGGCTTATTATGAGCACAACTGACGATTCATTCTCTGTTACCCACGACCCGATTGATATTCAGCGGCCATCGCTCAAAGAGCGCTGGTGGCATATTATGGATACCTGGAAAATCGGCATTATTCCTCTGCCGCTGTTCGTTCTGGCGGGCGCGCTGATTGCGATTGATTGCCTGGGCGGAAAACTGCCGAGCGACATTGTGGTCATGGTGGCCACGCTGGCCTTCTTCGGCTTTGCCTGCGGTGAGTTCGGCAAACGCCTGCCGATTGTCGGCAAGCTCGGTGCGGCGGCAATTTGCGCCACCTTTATCCCTTCCGCGCTGGTCTATTACGGCCTGCTGCCGGACGTGGTGGTTGAGTCCACGACCAAATTCTATAAATCCACCAATATTCTCTACCTCTATATCTGCTGCATTATCGTCGGCAGCATCATGAGTATGAACCGCACCGTGCTGATCCAGGGCTTCCTGCGCATCTTCTTCCCGATGCTGTGCGGTGAAATCGTCGGCATGATTGTCGGCATGGGTGTTGGGCTGGCGCTGGGCCTCGAGCCGTTCCAGATCTTCTTCTTTATCATTCTGCCGATCATGGCGGGCGGCGTCGGGGAAGGGGCGATCCCGCTCTCTATCGGCTATGCCACCCTGCTGCATATGGATCAGGGCGTGGCGCTCGGCCGCGTGCTGCCGATGGTGATGCTCGGCGGCCTGACGGCGATCATTATCTCCGGCTGCCTCAACCAGCTCGGGAAACGCTACCCGCACCTGACCGGTGAAGGCCAGCTGATGCCGAATCGCGCCAACGCTGATGCCACTGTTTCCCAACCTGCGTTCTCCGGCAAAGCGGACGTGACGACCATCGCCTCGGGCGCGCTGCTGGCGGTGCTGCTGTACATGCTGGGCATGCTCGGTCACAAGCTGATTGGTCTGCCAGCGCCGGTGGGCATGTTGTTTATGGCGGTGCTGGTGAAGCTCTGCAACGGCGCCTCTCCGCGTCTGCTGGAGGGTTCCCAGGTGGTGTACAAATTCTTCCAGACCTCCGTGACCTACCCAATCCTCTTCGCTGTCGGCGTGGCGATTACCCCATGGCATGAACTGGTGGCGGCGTTCACCGTCAGCAACCTGCTGGTGATTGTCAGCACCGTTTCCGCGCTGGTGGCGACCGGATTCTTCGTTGGCAAAAAGATTGGTATGCACCCGATTGATGTCGCCATCGTCTCCTGCTGTCAGAGCGGGCAGGGCGGCACCGGTGACGTGGCGATCCTGACCGCAGGCAACCGCATGAGCCTGATGCCATTCGCCCAGATTGCTACCCGTATCGGCGGCGCGATTAACGTCTCTGTCTCACTGCTGATTCTGGGCAACTTCCTCGTTTAAGTTTTCAGGAAAGAACAATGAAACTCGCAAGCTTTTTATACCAGGGAAAACGCAGCTACGGCATCGTACAGGCCGAAGGCGTGATTGATTTGGGCCGCCGCCTGGGCGACCGCTATGGCGACCTTAAAGCGCTGTTGCAGGGGAACGGGCTGGCGCAGGCCACCCGTTTTCTGAACGACGCGGTGGATGTACCGCTGAACGCCATCACCTTCTTACCGGTGATTGTCCAGCCGGAAAAAATCCTCTGCGTGGGCATGAACTATGCCGACAAGCGCAAGGAGTTTGACCAGCACAACCCGGCCCCGACGCTGTTTGTCCGCTTCCCGGACTCACAGACCGGCCACAACGAGCCGGTGCTGAAACCGCGCCACTCCAGCGAGTTCGACTACGAAGGCGAGCTGGCTGTGATCATCGGCAAAGGCGGGGAGAACATCAGCCGCGACGACGCCCTGCGCCACGTGGCGGGCTACAGCTGTTACATGGACGGCTCCGCCCGCGACTGGCAGCACACCTGGTTCACCGCCGGGAAAAACTGGCGGCAGACCGGGGCGTTCGGCCCGTGGATGGCGACGGCGGATGAGATCCCGGACCCGCACAGCCTGGCGATCCGCACCTGGCTGAACGGCCGCATGGTGCAGGAGGACAACACCAGCAGCATGATCCACAAGGTGGCGGAACTGATCGAGTATATCAGCACCTTCACCCGTCTCAGCCCGGGCGACGTGATCATCACCGGCTCGCCTGGTGGCGTGGGTAAAAAGCGCAACCCGCCGCTGTTTATGAAGGAGGGGGATCGCATTGAGGTGGAGATCGAGCATATCGGTCATCTGAGCAACGTGATCGTGGAAGCGCCAGCCGTCGGGCTCGCGGCAGCGCACTGAGTAAGGCGGCAGCATGCAATCGCAACCCATTGATTTTCGGCACACCGTTGTGGCGAAACACCCGGAACGCTTAAGCCAGATCCGCTACCTGCTGGCAGACAGCGGCCTTGGCCTGGACAACGACATCACGCTGTTTGTCGAAGCCTGGTCCGGCGCGCAGCTGGTGGGTTGCGCCGGGCTGGCTGCCAACGTCATCAAATGCGTGGCGGTCAACGAGCAGCTTCGTGGGGAAAACCTCAGCGCGCGTCTGCTGGCAGAGGTGGAAAACGCGGCGCTGGAGCGCGGCCATTTTCACCTCTTCCTCTGCACCCGTCCGTGCAATAAGGAGCGCTTTGGCCGCAGCGGTTTCTGGCCGATTGCCCAGAGCGGGAACAACGCGGTGCTAATGGAGAACACTCCGCAGGGGATCGCGCGCTACTGCCGATCCCTGCGCGCGAAGCGCCGGTGTGGGGAAAAAACGGGCGCGATCGTGATGAACGCCAATCCCTTCACCCTCGGCCATCGTCATCTGGTGGAGCAGGCGGCGACGCAGTGCGATGCCCTGCATCTGTTTGTGGTGCGTGAAGACGCCTCGTTCTTCCCGTTCAGCGCGCGCATTGAGATGGTGCGTGCGGGCGTGGCGCATCTGCCGAACGTGGTGGTGCATGAAGGCTCGCAGTACATCATCTCCCGCGCCACCTTCCCGGCCTACTTCCTGAAGGAGACCGGCAAAGTGCAGCAGGCGTGGAGCGAGATCGACGTGCTGATCTTCCGGGACTATATCGCCCCGGCGCTGGGCATCACGCACCGCTTCATCGGCTCGGAGCCGTTCTGCGACATCACGCGGCAATACAACCAGACGCTGCACGACCTGCTGGCCTCGCACATCGACGTGGTGGAGATGCCGCGCATCAAAGCCACCGGCAACGCCATTTCGGCCTCGGAAGTGCGCCGTTTACTCAAGACACAGCAGTTTTCCCGGATCCGGGAGATTGTCCCGGACTCCACCTTCGCGCACCTCGAAGCACATTATCGTGCGAGTGCGGAAGTCGCATAACTATCAGGAATTTATCATGAATATTGTAAGGGAGGCGCTGGCCGGAACGCAGGAGTCCAGCGACCTGATGGTGAAAATCGCCCCCGCTCACGGTGAGCTGGAGATTGTCATCCACAGTGAAGTGATTAAGCAGTTTGGCGAGCAAATACGCCAGGTGGTCAACGACACATTGCGCGCCATGAACGTGCACCAGGGATTAATCATTATTGAAGACAAAGGGGCGCTGGACTGTGTGATCCGCGCTCGCCTGCAAAGCGCGCTTCTGCGTGCCGCCGATGAACAGGTCATCAACTGGGGGGCGCTGAAATGAGCAAACTCCGCCGCAGTATGCTGTTCCTGCCAGGCGCCAATGCCGCCATGCTCTCTACCGCCTTTATCTACCGCCCCGACTCCATCATGTTTGACCTTGAGGACGCCGTGGCCCTGCGCGAGAAAGACACCGCACGCATGCTGGTGTTCCACGCGTTGCAGCATCCGATGTATCAGGATATCGAAACCGTGGTGCGCATTAACCCGCTGAACACGCCGTTTGGCCTGCTGGATCTGGAGGCCGCCGTGCGCGCGGGCGTGGACGTTATTCGTCTGCCGAAAACCGACACGCCGGACGACATCTACGAGCTGGAAGGCCACCTCGATCGCATTGAGCAGGAGTGCGGGCGCGAAGTGGGTTCCACCCGCGTGATGGCGGCGATTGAATCGGCCATTGGCGTTATCAACGCCGTGGCGATTGCCCGCAGCTCCCCGCGCCTGATCGGCATTGCGCTGGCCGCCTTTGACTACGTGATGGACATGCAGACCGAGCGCGGCGACGGCACCGAGCTGTTCTATGCCCGCTGCGCCGTGCTGCACGCCGCACGCGCCGCCGGTATCGACGCCTTCGACGTGGTGTGGTCCGACGTTAACGACGAAGCCGGGTTCCTGCGCGAGGTCGACCTGATCCGCAAGATGGGCTTCAACGGCAAATCGCTGATTAACCCGCGCCAGATAGACCTGCTGCACAACGCCTACGCCCCGACTCAGGAAGAGGTGGATCATGCCAAAAGGGTGATTGAGGCGGCAGAAGAGGGAGAGCGTAACGGCCTGGGCGTGGTGTCGCTCAACGGCAAAATGGTGGATGCACCGATTATTAACCACGCGCAGGTGGTGCTGGAGCGCGCGGCGGCCTCTGGCGTGCGTCGGTAAGGATGACATAATGAATCAGACAGAACTTCTCCATGTAAATTTCCCCCATCTGCGGGATCTGAAACCCTTTGATACCGCCCACAGCGCGACGCCGTGGCTGGCGGACAGCGAGGCGAAGCACAGCCGCAAGCTCTGCGCCTCTATTGAAGAGGCGGTTAAGCGCAGCGGCTTGCAGGACGGGATGACCATCTCCTTCCACCATGCCTTTCGCGAAGGCGACCGGGTGATCAACACCGTCGTGGCGCTGCTGGCGCGGATGGGCTTCAAAAATCTGACCCTGGCTTCCAGCTCGCTGATGACCTGCAATGACGCGCTGATCGAGCATATCGAGAGTGGCGTCATCACCCGGATTTACACCTCCGGCATGCGCGGCAGGCTGGCGGATGCCATCTCCCACGGGCTAATGGACGAGCCGGTACAAATTCACTCCCACGGCGGGCGCGTGAAGCTGCTCCAGGACGGCGAACTGAGCATCGACGTGGCATTTCTTGGCGTGCCGTGCAGCGATGAGTTTGGCAACGCCAACGGCACGCACGGAAAATCGTGCTGCGGTTCGCTGGGCTACGCCATGGTGGATGCGCACTTTGCCCGTAAGGTGGTGCTGCTGACCGAAGCGCTGGTGCCATTCCCCAATATGCCCGCCAGCCTGGTGCAGGATCAGGTGGACTACATCGTGCAGGTGGAGAGCGTGGGCGACCCGGCGAAAATCAGCGTCGGCGCGGCGCGCGTCACCAGCAACCCGCGCGAGCTGATGATCGCCCGCTATGCGGCGGACGTGATTGAACACTCTGGCTATTTCAAACCAGGCTTCTCGATGCAGACCGGCTCCGGTGCAGCGGCCACCGCCTGCACCCGTTTTATGGAAGAGAAGATGGAGCGCGGCGGCGTGAAGGCGCGCTTCGCCCTTGGCGGCATCACCGGCAGCCTGGTGGATCTGCACGAGAAGGGGCTCATCGAAAAGCTGCTCGACACCCAGTGCTTTGACGGCCAGGCAGCGGCCTCGCTGGCGCGCAACCCGAACCACGTGGAGATCTCCACCAACGTCTACGCCAACCCCGGCAGCAAGGCGGCAAGCTGCGACCAGCTCGACGTGGTGATCCTCAGCGCCCTGGAAATCGACGTCGACTTTAACGTCAATGTCATCACCGGCTCCGATGGCGTGATGCGTGGCGCATCCGGCGGACACTGCGACGTGGCGGCGGCAGCCAACCTGACCATTGTGGTCGCGCCGCTGCTGCGAAGCCGCATCCCGACCGTCGTGAAGCGCGTTACCACCCGCCTCACGCCGGGGGAGAGCATTGACGTGCTGGTCACCGACCACGGTATTGCGGTCAACCCGGCGCGCCCGGAGATCCGCGAACGACTTATGGAAGCAGGGCTGAAGGTTGTAGATATCAACGCGCTGTATGAGCGAGCGATTTCGTTGACAGGCGTACCGAAACCGATTGAGTTCACCGACAAAATCGTCGGGGTGATCCGCTACCGCGACGGCAGCGTGATCGACACCGTTCGACAGGTAAAGGAGGAAGTGTGACTATTGCGACACCCGTGCGGACGGGTGTCAGCCTGGACGAACTGCTGGCGGCGAAAGAGCGCCGCGCAGCGCGCCAGGCTGACATGCTTGCGCACTATCAACAACCGGTGATCTCCCTCACGCTGGTTACGCCCGGGGAAATCAAAGACAGCCTTCGCTATCGCAACACCATGGGCGTGGCGCTGCAAATGTGCGACCAGCTGCTGTGGGAAAACCGCTGGCAGGTGCTGGACCGTAAGGTGCTGTGGCTACCCACCGGACCTGAAGCCTTGTGGTGCATCGCGCATCCGGCGGCGGAAATTAAGGCGCACTGTGCAGAACTGGAGCAGACGCACCCACTCGGCAGGCTGTGGGATCTGGATGTGATCTGCCCTGAAAACGGCCACGTCGGGCGTCAGTCGCTGGGGGCGAATCTCAGACGCTGCCTGATCTGTGACGAGCCCGCTCATGCCTGTTCCCGTTCG
The DNA here is from genome assembly GCF_000534415.1 of Enterobacter sp. BIDMC 27. Classification (NCBI taxonomy): domain Bacteria; kingdom Pseudomonadati; phylum Pseudomonadota; class Gammaproteobacteria; order Enterobacterales; family Enterobacteriaceae; genus Enterobacter; species Enterobacter sp. BIDMC 27. The sequence goes on along the minus strand of NZ_KI973178.1, from coordinate 4,706,361 downwards.
CGCAATCACCCCGCTGAGCAGGTGGTTTCCCGCGTGGAGAAGATGATCGATGACTGGTTTGCTCGCGACTGAACCGCGCCCGGTTGATCTCCCTGCGCTTGCCGCAGATGCGCTGTGGCAGGAGCTGGAGCTGACGCCAAAACCGGGGCTGGTGGACAGGCTCAATAACGGCTCCCATCGCGATATGGACCATGCCTTGTTTGTCCGCAGCATTATGGCGATTACGCCGTGGTTTGCCCGGTTTGCGGAACTGGGTGAAGCACATGCGGCCAAACCTGCCGATCGGCAGTTGCGGATTCTTCGCCCAATGGGAATGGCCTGCGAGCAGGCAATGTACGCCGCCACGGGCGGGGTAAATACCCACAAGGGCGGTATTTTTGCCCTCGGTTTGCTCTGCTTCGCCGCCGGGCGTGTGAAAAATATCTCTGCGGATAGCCTCTGTTGTGAGGTAAGTAACATCTGTCGTGGGCTGGTGGCGAGGGAGCTGGCCGGGCGCAGCGGGCAGGCAACGGCGGGGGAGCGGCAGTTTCAGCTGTACGGTTTAACCGGCGCGCGTGGCGAGGCAGAAAGCGGCTTTGCCACGGTGCGTAAGGCTTTGGATGCGTGGAACGGTCAGTCGCTTCACGGCCTGCTGTTGCGCCTGATGGCGGTAAATCAGGACAGCAATCTCGTTTCGCGCGGCGGCATTGAGGGGCTGCGCTACGTTCAGGGCTATGCGCGGGAACTGCTGGCTAACGGCTGGGACTGCGAGGCGTTGCTGAAGATGGATAAGGCATTGATTGAACGCAACCTGAGCCCGGGCGGCAGCGCGGATTTGCTGTCGGTGGGGTGGGTGCTTTCTGGAATAAAATAGCCGGGTGGCGGCTACGCCTTACCCGGCCTACGGTCTGGTTTTCCAGGCCCGGTAAGCGCAGCGCCACCGGGCACAACAATCAATGCGCGATCGGCTGTGCACCGTGCGGCTCGCGCACGTGCTTGTACTTGAACAGCGCGATGAACGCGAAGAACAGCACCAGCGAGTACCCGGCGAAGATCAGCCACACTGGTTGCCAGTTGGTGATGCCGTTAGTGGTATACATCTCAACCACTTTGCCGCTCACCACGCCGCCCAGAATACAGCCGAAGCCGTTGGTCATCATCAGGAACATGCCCTGCGCACTGGCGCGGATTTCAGGTTTCACCTCTTTTTCCACAAACACCGAGCCGGAGATGTTGAAGAAGTCGAAGGCACAGCCGTAAACAATCATCGACAGAACCAGCAGCACGGTGCCGAACGCGCTTGGGTCGCCATAGGCGAACAGACCGAAGCGCAACATCCAGGCGGCGATACTGATCAGCATGACGTTCTTGATACCGTAGCGGCTCAGGAAGAACGGGATAGTCAGGATGAACAGCGTCTCGGAGATCTGCGAGATGGACATCATCACCGACGCGTGTTCGACGATAAAGCTCCCGGCAAACAGCGGATCGTTATCGAAGCTGTGCAGGAAGGTATTACCGAACATGTTGGTGATTTGCAGTTCCGCGCCCAGCAGCATGGAGAAGATAAAGAAGATCGCCATGCGCTTGTTTTTAAACAGTGCGAAGGCGTCCAGGCCAAGCATGGTGCTCCAGCTCTGGTTTTTCTGCTGATTAGATACCGGAATGGTGGGCAGTGTCAGGGTGAACAGCGCCAGCAGTACGGAGAGCGCCGCGCCGATGTAGAGCTGCATATGGCTCAGCTCGAAGCCCGCGAAGCTCACGCCCCACATCGCCATGATAAAGCCGATGGTGCCCCAGATACGGATTGGCGGGAAGTCGGTGACGATATCCAGACCGGCAGATTTCAGGCGATAGTAGGAGATGGTGTTGATCAGGCCAAGCGTTGGCATATAGGCCAGCGAGTTAAGCAGGATCACCATGAACATCGCCCCCGGCGTGGTCACTTCGGCCGCCATAAACAGCGTCCCCGCACCCACCAGGTGGCAAAGCATATACAGCCATTTCGCGCTTAGCCATTTATCCGCCACGATACCGAGCAGCGTTGGCATGAAGACAGCCGCAATACCCAGCGAGCTGTAAACGGCACCGATCGACGCACCATCGAACTTGAGCGTCACAAACATATAGGAGCCGAGTGTAGTCAGCCAGCTACCCCACAGGCAGAACTGCAGAAACGACAAGATTTTAAGCTGCAGCTTAAGGTTCATGTTACTTTCCTCACAAGTGAGCGGGAGATATGTTGTTTTGGGAACATTCAGGGTTGTTATTTGATGCAATTCTATCAGTTGGCAACGATATGTTTTGTTACCTCCCGCAAAAAAATGCAATCCACATTAATTTGCAGTCTGGATTGTGATGCAAATAGCATTTTCGTATGGGTGGGATGAGATGGGTGCGGTCTGATGTCCCCTCACCCTAACCCTCTCCCAGAGGGAGAGGGAACTTGAATACCCTCTCCCTCTGGGAGAGGGCAGGGTGAGGGGTAGTTTTCTAGCGGCGACGGTAGTTCTTCTGCGCCGTATTCACCTTATACAGATAGCGGCGTGATTCCGCAGACGGGTGGCGGGTGGTGAGGGTTGAGTAGACATCCCCCGGCGCCATGCTGTTGATGATGTTCGCGGCCTGCACTTTGTCATTTGAGAAGACGCGCAGCACGCTGCCCGCGCCACCGTTATAGGCGGTGATCACCGCATAGCGGCGTGAGGTTGGGTTATCAATCCCGCCCAGGTAGACATTGTTCAGCATCGCCAGATAGGCCGTACCGGTATCAATGTTGCTTTGCGGATCGAACAGGTAGCTGCGGCTCGGTGTGCCGGATTTCCCCTGTGCGCGGAACACGTCTTTACCGGCGCTGTGCTGTACAACCTGCATCAGCCCCAGCGCGTCGGAACGGCTTACCGCGTAGGGGTTGAACGAGGACTCGGTCTGCATAATCGCCAGGATCAGCGACTCATCCACGCCATACTTACGCGACGCCTGACGCACCATGCCCAGATACTTATGCGCACGCTTGTCGAGGTGGTTCGGCACCAGGTTGATCGTGACGCTGTAGATCACTTTCAGGCCGTTGGTGCGGCTTTTCAGGCGCGTTTGCAGCAGGTAGTCGGCAAATTTCGTGGCGCGGCCTTCCCAGCGGATCGGCTGACCGGTCTGGTCAACGACCTGGCCATACAGAAACGGCTCTTTGGAGATGGTGATGTCATCGGCATCAGAGTAGAGGTCGATAGACCCCGGATCGTCGCCCATCAGCAGGGTTTTGATGATGGCCTGACGTAAATGCGCCGCAGGTTCAGTCCCTGCGATGGTTTCAACCGTAATCGTACCGTCATCGAAGTTGATGTGGCTACGGGTCTGATAGGCGTCAGTGTACTTAACGTAGTCCTTCGGTCCGGCAATAAGAACTTCGTTAAATCCCCATATGTTCTCGATGTTGTGGGCAAACTGCCCCATCAAAATGTCAAAACCGTTGGTGTCCTTTACCCAGGCTTCGTTGTATTCATCGCCTTTTTTGGAAGAACAAGACACAAGCAACGGCGCAACAAGGGCTAGCGCTAAAAGTTTTTTCATCATTCCGGGAGTGCGTGTTGTGTTTGCTTTGGGGTTGCTGTTGCCGGGTGGCGCTGCGCTTACCCGGCCTACAAAACCGTAGGCCCGTGCAAGCGCAGCGCCGCCGGGCAGCAGCCGCAGAGTATTATTTTTCCGGTGGCGTATAGCCTTCGATATGGACGTCTTTACCCTCGAACAGGAAGTTCACCATCTCCTGCTCCAGCAGTTTGCGGTGTTCCGGGTTCATCATGCTGAGCTTTTTCTCGTTGATCAGCATGGTCTGCTTCTTCTGCCACTGTCCCCAGGCTTCTTTGGAGATCTCGTTGTAAATGCGCTTACCCAGGTCGCCCGGGTAGAGCTGGAAATCCTGGCCTTCAGCGTCGCGCTGTAGGAAAGTACAAAAAATGGTTCTGGCCATACTCATTCCTCTTTGTCTTGCCGATGCTAAACCATTGCACCGACACGTAATTGCTGTAACAGGCGCTCCACGGGAGCCGCCAGCCCGACTGATGGCGGTTGCGCTAAGTTATACCAGAGAGCGTTGCCTTCATCCATGCACGACGTGAATGAGGACACGGGAAGCCACATCGGCACAATATCCAGATGGAAATGGCTGAAGGTATGACGGAACGCGTTGAGTTGCGTCAGGGTATCGGCCGCAATGCCGCGCTGTTCAAGCCATGCCCGAAGCGAGGCTTCATCCTCAAACTGTGGGAAGCAGTATAGACCACCCCACAGGCCACTCGGCGGGCGCTGAGCGAGAAACACCTCGTCGCCATGCTGCATCAGCAGCATGTACCCGGTGCGTTCAGGCAGCGTCTGCTTCGGTTTTTTCCCCGGATACTGCGCCCAGGTGTGGTTCGCATACGCCACGCAGAGGTTGTTTACCGGGCAAAGTTCGCACTTCGGTTTTGAACGGGTGCAGACCATCGCGCCCAGATCCATCATCGCCTGGTTAAAACGCTCCACCCCTTTCGCCGGAGTGACCGCTTCACTGATCTCCCACAGGCGTTTCTCAACCTCTTTCTTGCCCGGCCAGCCATCTATGGCGTAGCAGCGTGCGAGCACGCGCTTGACGTTGCCGTCGAGAATAGGGAAATGTTTGCCTAAAGAGAGGGAGAGGATTGCGCCTGCGGTTGAACGCCCGACGCCGGGCAAATCCGCCACCTCGTCAAAGGTCTCCGGGAATTTACCGTTGTGGCGGGTGGCGACCTGCTGTGCGGCTTTGTGCAGGTTGCGCGCGCGGGCGTAATAGCCGAGGCCTGTCCACAGGTGCAGTACCTCGTCCAGCGGCGCGTTGGCCAGATCGGTGATTGTCGGGAAGCGCGCCATAAAACGCTCGAAGTAAGGAATGACCGTCGCGACCTGCGTTTGTTGCAACATCACCTCGGAGAGCCATACTTTGTACGGCGTTTTTTCAATTTGCCAGGGCAGGGTTTTACGCCCGTATTTGTCGTACCAGTCCAGCACCTGGGCTGAAAATTGAGAGGCTTGCATGGTCATCGATTCGCTTAATCAGGGACGCAGATTGCAGCACAGCGTCAATCTGCTGTAAACCGGATCTTTCCCATGCTTGCATAGAAGCCTTAACTTTGGATAATGCCCGTTTCCCGAACATTCTCACAAGCAGACAACTCTTTTATGAAAAACGACGTCATTTCACCGGAATTTGATGAAAACGGTCGCCCGCTGCGCCGTATTCGCAGCTTTGTCCGCCGTCAGGGGCGCCTGACAAAAGGGCAGCAACACGCGCTGGACAACTACTGGCCGGTGATGGGCGTTGAGTTCAGCGAGCAACCGCTCGACTTCACCGACCTGTTTGGCCGCGACGCGCCAGTGACGCTGGAGATTGGTTTTGGCATGGGCACCTCGCTGGTGACCATGGCAAAAGCGCGCCCGGAGCAGAACTTCCTCGGTATCGAAGTACACTCGCCGGGCGTCGGCGCGTGCCTGGCAACGGCCCACGAAGAGGGCGTTGAGAACCTGCGCGTCATGTGTCACGACGCGGTGGAAGTGCTGCACAAAATGATTCCTGACAATTCTTTGAACATGGTTCAGCTCTTTTTCCCTGACCCATGGCACAAAGCGCGTCATAATAAACGCCGTATCGTTCAGGCACCGTTTGCCGAGCTGGTGAAAAGCAAGCTTAAGCTGGGCGGCGTCTTCCACATGGCGACCGACTGGGAACCTTATGCGGAACATATGCTGGAAGTGATGTCGTCCCTGGACGGGTATAAAAATCAGTCTGAAAGCAACGACTACGTACCGCGTCCGGATTCACGTCCGGTGACAAAATTTGAACAACGTGGCCATCGTCTTGGTCACGGCGTATGGGACTTAATGTTCGAGAGGGTGAAATAATGGCAAAGAATCGTAGCCGTCGTCTGCGTAAAAAGATGCACATCGAAGAATTCCAGGAAGTGGGCTTCTCCGTTGCCTGGCGCTTCCCGGAAGGCACCAGCGTTGAGCAGATCGATCAGGACGTTGATGCGTTCATCAACGAGGTGATCGAGCCAAACAAGCTGGCCTTCGACGGTAGCGGCTATCTGGCGTGGGAAGGTCTGATTTGCACCCAGGAAGTGGGGAAATGCACCGAAGAGCATCAGGCGCTGGTACGCAAATGGCTTGAAGACCACAAACTGGAAGATGTCCGCGTTAGCGAACTTTTCGACGTTTGGTGGGACTAATAAAGCAAGAACGGGGCCAGCATTAGCTGGCCCATTTTGTCTGAGGGAGTGTTAAAGATGCGCAAAACGTTGCTGGCTGTTGCTTTACTGGCAATCGGAACCACCGCCCATGCGGAGTATAAATGTAGCGTCACCCCGCGTGATGACGTGGTGCTGAGTCCGCAAACCGTGCAGGTTAAGGGCGAGAATGGCAATCTGGTGATTACGCCGGATGGCAACGTGACCTTTAACGGCAAACCGCAAAACCTGACGGCCGCCCAGCGCGAGCAGGCGATGGACTACCAGGCCGAGTTGCGTACCGCGCTGCCCTGGATCAACGATGGCGCGCTGACCCGCGTTGAAAAGAGCCGCGTGGCGCTGGATAAAATCATCACCAAAGAGGTGGGGGAGAGCAGCAATATGCGCACCCGCCTGACGAAGCTGGATAAACAGCTGAAAGAGCAGATGAACCGTATTATCGAGACGCGCTCTGATGGCCTGACGTTCCACTATAAGGCGATCGATCAGGTGCGTGCCGACGGTCAGCAGCTGGTGAACCAGGCGATGGGCGGCATTCTCCAGGACAGCATCAACGAGATGGGCGCCAAAGCGGTGCTGAAGGGTGGCGGTAATCCGTTGCAGGGTGTACTGGGTAGCCTGGGCGGACTGCAAACCTCGATTCAGAACGAGTGGAAGAATCAGGAAGCCGATTTCCAGCAGTTCGGCAAAGACGTGTGTAAACGCGTGGTGTCGCTGGAAGACAGCCGGAAGGCGCTGGTGGGGACGCTGAAGTAATTCACTTAGCCCCTCACCCTAACCCTCTCCCCAAAGGGGCGAGGGAATAGTTTGCTCCCTCACTTTAACCCTTTCCCTAAAGGGGCGAGGGAATAGTTTGCGCCCTCACATTAACCCTTTTCCTAAAGGGGCGAGGGGATGGTTTGCCCCCTCTCCCTTTCAGGGAGAGGGCCGGGGTGAGGGTTGCAGCGCTTGCAGCGTTTCAAGGATCCTTTCTAACACCGCCTCTTCGTTATTCCAGAGTTCGTTGTTCCAGAATCGAATAACGTGCCAGCCCTTATGGTTTAACCACAATGTCCTTTGTCGATCGTATTCCAGCTTTTCATCATGTTGTCCGCCATCTAGCTCAACGGCCAGCCGAGCCGCGCAACAGGCGAAATCCAGAATGTAGTGACCTACCGGGTGCTGTCGGCGAAATTTATAATTTTCGAAACGGCGGCTGCGCAGTAAATACCAAAGCCGCCTTTCTTCCTGTGTCAGCTCGCGTCTGAGCTGTTTTGCATAAGAACGAGTAATTTCCATCCCCACACTCTGCCAGCCTTTCCCTCAGCCAGCAGAACGGGATGTAAAATTCTGAATCAGCCTTCAGGATTTTCAGCGAGGAACAGCTCAAGAAGGGAGTTTAAGAACAGCTTGCCGTGCTCGGTGATCTGCCAGGACTCATCACACTCGGTCAGATACCCCTGCGCCAGCGCCTCGTCAATCTGCGGACGAATCACTGACTCCGGCAGCCCGGTATAACGCGTAAATTCCGCGCGCGGTGCGGCTTCCAGCAGACGGAAGCGGTTCATAAAGAACTCAAACGGCTTATCCGCCGCCTCGACGTCGTGCTGACGCTCCAGGTAGCGGCCTTCCATATACCCGCGCGGGTGACGCGTTTTGGCGGTACGCAGAATGCGTCCGTCCGGGAAGGTCACTTTGCCATGTGCGCCGCAGCCAATTCCCAGATAATCACCAAAACGCCAGTAGTTCAGATTGTGCTGACACTGATAGCCCGGCTTCGCATACGCCGACGTTTCGTATTGCTGATACCCCGCCGCGGTCAAAAGCTGGTGGCCCTGCTCGAAGATATCCCACAGCGCGTCATCGTCCGGCAGCACCGGAGGACGGGAACCAAACAGGGTGTTAGGCTCAATGGTCAGCTGATACCACGACAGATGCGGCGGATTCAGTTCAATCGCCTGACGCAAATCGTCCAGCGCTTCTTCGAGCGACTGATCCGGCAGGCCATGCATCAGGTCGAGGTTAAAGCTGCGCAGCCCAAGCCCCGTTGCCAGGTTTGCCGCGCGCTTTGCCTCTTCCGGGCCGTGGATACGCCCCAGACGCTTCAGCTTTGGCTCGCTAAAGCTCTGCACGCCGATAGAGATACGGTTCACGCCCGCACGCTGATACTCGACAAAACGGTCGGCCTCAACGGTACCGGGGTTGGCTTCCATCGTAATTTCAGCATCCACTGCCAGGTTCAGGCGTGCGCGCACGCCATCCAGCAGCGTCTGCATCGCCGGGCCTGAAAGCAGGCTCGGTGTACCGCCACCAATAAAAATGGTCTTCACTTCACGTCCCTGTGCGTACGATACATCGGCATCCAGATCGGCCAGCAGATGCGCGACGTAATCATCGTGCGGCACTTCGCCCTTCAGCGCGTGCGAGTTGAAATCGCAGTACGGGCATTTCTGCACGCACCATGGGATGTGAATATAAAGACTCAGAGGCGGCAAATTAGCCATTACGCAGTGCTTCCAGTAACAGTTTCAGGGCGCGTCCACGGTGGGAGATCGCGCTTTTCTCTTCGCGGGTGAGTTCCGCAGCGGTTTTTCCCTCGGTCGGGACAAAGAAAATTGGGTCGTAACCAAAGCCGCCGTTGCCCGCCGCTTCAAGGGTGATCACGCCCGGCCAGCTGCCGTGACAGACAATCGGCGTGGGATCTTCCGCGTGACGCATGTAGACCAGCACGCAGTGGAACTGCGCGGTACGCTGTTCGTCAGGGACGTCTTTCAGGGCCACAAGCAGCTTTTCCAGATTCTGCTGGTCGGTGGCGTCCACCCCGGAATAGCGGGCGGAGTAAATCCCCGGCGCACCGCCCAGAAAATCCACGGCCAGACCGGAGTCATCAGCAATCGCGGGCAGGCCGGTGATCTGCGCCGCATGGCGCGCTTTCAGAATGGCGTTTTCGATAAACGTCAGGCCGGTCTCTTCGGCGGAGTCCACGCCCAGCTCGGTCTGAGCGACCACGTCCAGCCCAAAATCATTTAATAGCGAGGCCAGCTCGCGCACTTTACCGGCGTTACCGGTGGCGAGAACAACTTTCTGCATGGTTTAGTCCTGTTCTGTCAGAGCCGCGACTTCCGTCGGGATAGATTGCGGGTTAAGGATTTTTACCTGTTTATGCCGGCCAAGTTCACCTTTCTCAATGATGACCTGGCTTTTAGCGACGCGAAACTGTTTAGCCAGATATTTGGTCAGATGCGCATTCGCCTGGCCGTCAACCGGCGGGGCAGTGATGGCGACTTTTAGCTCGTCGCCATGCAGCCCAACAATACTGTCGCGGCTGGCTTTCGGCTGAATGTACAGCCGTAAAACCAGCCCGTCGGCGCAGGGGCTAACTGCACTCATAACGCCATCCACAGCCCCGGCAGCAGCATATTACCCGTCGCCTGTAACAGTTCCGCGATACCCATATTCAGCACGTACAGCAGCAGAACGAGAAGCATCGGGGAGAAGTCGATTCCGCCCATTGCAGGCAGCAGGCTACGAATCGGACGCAGCAACGGTTCAGTCAGCTGAATCAACGCGTACTCCACCGGGCTACGGCCCCGGCTTACCCAGCTCATGATCGCCATCACCAGCAGGACCCAGAAGATCAGCGAGCCGACGGTTTTAACCAGGATCAGAACGGCTGAAATCCAGATAATCGGCTGGAAAGTGATGACCATAAACAGCACGATCGCTTTGATAACGCTCAGAATAAACGCCATCAGCAGAGATGAACTGTCAATTGGCCCCATTGCCGGAATGACGCGGCGAAGCGGCCCCACAACGGGCTGCGTGATTTTCACGATAAATTGTGAGAATGGATTGTAAAAATCACAACGGGCCCACTGCATCCAGACGCGCAACAGCAGCGCCATCGTATACAGTTCAATGACCGTTGAAAGCAGGAAAGTCAACGTCTTCATGGCGTTCCTCAGGTTTCCTTATTATTGGGGGTAATCGCGCGCACCGAAAATTGCCGTGCCGATGCGCACCATGGTGCTGCCTGCCGCGATGGCGGCTTCCATATCGTCCGACATGCCCAGAGAAAGCGTGTCTACCGTGTCATAGCGCGCCTTAAGCGCCTCAAATGCTACAGCCATTTGCTGTGCCACGGCAAACTGCCTTTCATAACTTGACTCTGGCGCCGGGATAGCCATCAGCCCGCGCAGGGTTAAGCGCGGCAGCGCCGCCACGTCCGCCGCCAGCGCATCCAGTTCGCCCAGCGTAATGCCGGACTTGCTGTTTTCATCGCTGATGTTGATTTGAATCAGCACGTTAAGCGCTGGCATCTCCGCCGGGCGCTGGTCGCTAAGACGGGTAGCGATGCGCAGACGATCGATGGTGTGGCACCAGTCAAAGTGCTCTGCTACCAGACGGCTTTTGTTCGACTGTAGCGGACCGATAAAGTGCCATTGCAGGTCTGTATTTCCCCGTTCCCGGAAAGCACGAATTTTATCCACGCCTTCCTGCACATAGTTTTCACCAAAGGCACGATGACCGGCGGCTATCGCTTCTGCGATGGCGCTCGCAGGCTTAGTTTTGCTGACTGCAAGCAACGTAATTTCTTCTGGAGCACGGCCGCAACGCGTTGCCGCGGCTGAGATTTTGTCCCGGACCTGTGCCAGGTTATGCGCAATGTCGTTCATTTTCCGAGGAGTAGTCTATGGATGTGGAAGAAATTGTGGCCCTTAGTGTAAAGCATAACGTCTCCGATCTACACCTGTGCAGTGATTCGCCACCGCGCTGGCGCAGGTCAGGCCGTCTTGAACCTGCGCCGTTTCCGCCCCCGGATGTGGAGGCGTTATTAAAAGCGTGGCTCAACGACGAACAGCAGGGCGCATGGTGGGCAAACGGGCAGGTGGATTTTGCCGTTACCCTCGCAGGCCGTCAGCGGCTGCGCGGCAGTGCGTTTAACCATATGCACGGCGTTTCGATTGCGCTGCGGCTGTTGCCGCTGACGTGCCCGCAGCTCTCTGCGTTAGGTGTGCCGCGAGCGATCCCGGAGCTGCTGTCCAATGACAATGGCCTGATTCTGGTCACCGGCGCCACCGGCAGCGGGAAATCGACCACCCTGGCCGCGATGGTCGATTTCCTCAATCACCAGACGGACGGGCATATTCTGACCCTGGAAGATCCGGTGGAGTTTATGTTCCAGAGCGAACGTTGCCTGATCCAGCAGCGGGAGATAGGCCAGCACAGCCCGTCCTTTGCCGAGGCGCTGCGCAGCGCGCTGCGTGAAGATCCGGATGTGATTCTGCTTGGTGAGCTGCGCGACAGCGAGACGATACGCCTGGCGCTGACGGCGGCGGAAACCGGCCATCTGGTGTTAGCCACGCTGCATACGCGCGGCGCGGCGCAGGCGATCGAGCGCCTGGTCGACACCTTTCCAGCGCAGGAGAAAGATCCGGTGCGTAATCAGCTGGCGGGAAGCCTGCGTGCGGTCCTGGCGCAGAAGCTACGTCAGGATGTCCAGGGCGGGCGCGTGGCGCTGTATGAGCTACTGGTGAATACCTCGGCGGCGGCAAACCTGATCCGCGAAGGCAAAACCTGGCAACTGCCGGGCATTATTCAAACGGGGCAGCAGGCGGGAATGCAGAACTTTGAGCAGAGTCTGGCGGAGCGACGGGCGCAGGGGCGGCTGTAGCCCCGGCGCTCAGTAACCCTGTTCGAAATAGCTTTCGAGAATAATGACGGCTGAAGCTGAATCCACGCTGCCTTTGTTCAACGCCCGGAAGCCACCGTGCTCGAACAGGCCAGCGCGTGCCTCGACGGTGCTCAAACGTTCATCGTGCAGCTTAACGGAGACGCCAAAGCGGCCATGGATTTTGTTCGCGAACTTGCGCGCGCGGGCGGTAAGCGGTTGCTCGGTGCCGTCCATGTTTAGCGGCAGGCCGACAATCACGTCGTCCGGCTGCCACTCTTTGAGCAAGCGCTCAATAAGGTTCCAGTCCGGCGTGCCGTCGTTAGCTTTCAGCGCCGTGAGCGGGCGGGCGGTGCCGGTGATCCGTTGACCCACAGCGACGCCGATGCTTTTGGTGCCGAAGTCGAAGGCGAGAAGGGTGCCGCTCATTACGCGTGCCCCGCAACGCCAGGCATGGTCAGAATATCAATGCCAATCAGTTTTGCCGCGTCACGCCAGCGATCGGCGATAGGGGTTTTAAACAGGATATTCATATCCGCAGGGGCTGTCAGCCAGGCGTTGTCCAGAATTTCTTGTTCCAGCTGCCCTTTTTCCCAGGAGGCGTAGCCGAGCGCAACCAGCACCTCAGAAGGCTGACTGGCAGTGCCCAACGTTTCAAGCACGTCGCGAGAGGTGGTGACGACGGTGTTATCGGAGATACGAATGCTGGACGAGAAAACCGGCGGGGTATGCAGGATAAAGCCACGATCTTCTGCAAGCGGGCCGCCGAGCATCACCGGTTTATCGAGACGGATTTCCGGCAGCCGCGCTTCAGCAGGGATTTTCAACTTGTCCAGAATGCCTTCCACCTGGAGGTTTTCCAGCGGCTTATTGATGATAATCCCCATCGCGCCGTCTTCGTTGTATTCGCAAATATAGACCACGGAGCGGCGGAAAATCGGATCCTGGAGAGCAGGCATGGCAATAAGAAAGTGATGCTGTAAATTCATTGTCAGAGGTACTGTTTCCTGGTTTAAAAAGCGACAGCGCCCAGTATGGGGATAAACACAGGCGCTGTCACAGGTTATTTCTGTAAACGTTTTTCGATAGCGTCCATCAGCATTCCGGTGATCGAGATCGGGAATTCCGCTTCGATTTCACGAATGCAGGTCGGGCTGGTGACGTTCACTTCGGTCAGGCGATCGCCGATGATATCGAGGCCGACGAAGATCAGGCCTTTGGCTTTCAGCGTAGGGCCGACGCGGCGGGCAATTTCCCAGTCGCTTTCGCTTAACGGACGCGGTTCGCCACGGCCGCCAGCCGCCAGGTTGCCACGGGTTTCCCCTCCCTGCGGGATACGCGCCAGGCAGTAAGGCACCGGCTCGCCGTCTACGACCAGCACACGCTTGTCGCCGTCTTTAATGGCCGGCAGATAGTTCTGCGCCATGCAGTAGCGGGTTCCCAGCTCGGTCAGCGTTTCGGCAATCACGCCAATGTTCGGATCGCCCTCTTTCACGCGGAAGATCGACGCGCCACCCATGCCGTCCAGCGGCTTCATGATGATGTCGCCGTGCTTCTGCCAGAATGCTTTCAGCTGCGTTTTGCTGCGGGTGACGAGCGTTTCCGGCGTCAGGTCAGAGAACCATGCGGTATAGAGCTTCTCGTTGCAGTCGCGCAGGCTCTGCGGCTTGTTGACGATTAGCGTTCCTTTCTCTTCGGCACGCTCAAGGATATAGGTGGCGTAAATGTATTCGGTGTCGAACGGCGGATCTTTACGCATCAGGATCACGTTAAGGTCGGCCAGGGCAATATCCTGCTCGGTACCGAATTCGTACCATTTTTCGTAGTTCTGCTCGACGTTAACGATGCGGGTGCGTGCGCGGGCTTCACCGTTGATCAGGTAAAGATCGTTCATCTCCATATAGTGGAGTTCATAGCCGCGACGCTGCGCTTCCAGCAGCATAGCGAAGCTGGAGTCTTTCTTGATGTTAATGTTTGCGATGGGGTCCATCACGATGCCGAGCTTAATCATCTTCTTCTCCGGTTATGGGTCAGGCTTTGCTTCAACCCAGATCGCCAAATCGCACCTGTAGCGCGGTAATGGCGGTGAGTGCCGTTGTCTCAGTGCGCAGAACGCGAGGTCCCAACAGAATATCAGTAAACTGGTAACGCGCCGTCATGGCAATTTCGTCAGCCGACAGGCCGCCTTCCGGGCCAATCAGCAGGCGTACACGCTCAACGGGCAGCGGCAGCGTATTGATGCTGGCGCTGGCGCGCGGATGAAGATTGAGCTTAAGCCCGCTTTCCTCTTCTGCACACCAGTCCTCCAGATCCATCGCCGGGCGGATCTCAGGGATACGGTTGCGGCCGCTCTGTTCGCAGGCCGCAATGGCAATTTTTTGCCACTGCTGGATCTTTTTGTTCAGACGTTCCGCATCCAGTTTAACGCCGCAGCGCTCAGAAAAAAGTGGCGTAATGAGGCTTACACCCAGTTCAATGGATTTCTGAATGGTGAACTCCATCTTTTCCCCACGCGACATCACCTGGCCCAGGTGAATGTGCAGCGGGGATTCCCGGTCGTCCACGTCGCCACGCAGCACCTTCACGTGCACGCTTTTTTTATCGGCGCGCGTAATTTCAGCGTCGAAAACCTGATTAGAGCCGTCAAAGAGCTGAATCGCCTGGCCTGCCCCCATGCGCAGCACGCGACCTACATGGTTTGCGGCATCATCAGACAGGGCGATTTCGCCGCCTGGGGTAATCAGTTCAGGGTGATAGATGCGAGGGATGCGCATAGTCAGAAATTCCATGTGTCATGCGATATAAGCGAATTGCCGTAGTGTAGGTTAGCTCTTTTGCGCCTGGCAAGCCCGCTGGACGTAAGGGTTATGATTCCCCTGGACTTTGGCGATACGTTCGTCGCGCTGGCATTCCCAGTCCGTTACCGGGTAGAGCTTGTCCCAGGCATTGAAGAGCTGCGTCTGCTGGCGGGAAAGATTGAGATCGTAGCGGTCGCGCATATAGAAATAAGTGCGGGCGATGCTGCCGCGCGCGCGGGCAGGCGGTTCGGCGACTTTCTCTTTGAAATCGACCTTCATGGCGCACTGACCGTACTGGCCTTCGCCACCGTTCCACTGGCTGTACATGAAGTTTCCGCGGTCGCCATTGACCTCACCCACGGCGGGTTGCAGGTTGTGCATATCGCTTTCCATCTGGCGGTAGACCGGATCTTTGGCGCAATTTTTACGTCCACCGTCCTGCCAGCACTGGCGCTGGTGGCCAAACTGCCAGGCCGGAACAACGTGTTCCCATTCGATTCGGCTGGCGCGATTCTCGTTCTTGCGCACCTTATAGCCGCAGGATCCCAGATCCACGACCCCTTTCTTACCCTGCCAGTTAATTTTACAGCCGCAGTAGAAATCACCCGGTACGTCGGCGTTAATCTTTACGCCCGCGGTTTTTGCCTGAGAGAAACTGTGAATACCGTCGGCCAGAGCATGGCCGGAGAGCGCTGTCGCCAGAAAAGCGACCGCGAGAGAAACATTACGGGACATCTTACACTCCGTGTCAAAACGAGCCCGCAACGTAACGAATGTTGTTCCCGTATGCAATCAGTCAGATCAGGAAAGTTCCTGAAAGTTCAGTTGATTATTCCGCAACCAGCGGTTCGCCGCATTTAACGCAGCGATAGGTCGCCTCGCCGCGCACCACGCGGTTATGGCGGCGGACGGTAAGCTGGTGCTGCTGACACTGGCAGCGGTAGGGGAAGGTATTGCGGCGTACCGATTCCAGCTCGAACTGATGGGTGCGGCGAGCCGGAACCCCGAGCACCGCCTCCATCATCCATTTCCACTCTTTGCCGTGCGGCGCGACGCGGCCAAAGTGTTTCCACACCAGCAGGTGCGCCAGTTCGTGCGGGACGACTTCGTCGATAAACGCCTGCTGGTTTTCCATCATCAGCACCGGATTCAGGCGGATCTCATACGATTCCAGCCAGGCGGTGCCTGCCGCGGTACCACGCTGCTGATAGACCAGCTTCGGTTCAGGATAATTGCGGCCGAGCTTCAGGTTGGCCTGGGCGAGTTTTTCCCGCAGGCTGCGCATGACGGCTTGCTGAATGGCGATGGGGAGACGGGGAGCTTTCATAGGGGCAGAGCATAAAGCGGGAAGCGGGGAGGCGCAAGAGGCGCCTCCCGCAGGAGGATCAGTCGTGTGCGCCGATTTCGCGCAGAGGACGACCTTTCATCAGGTTACGTTCAATGTGTTCCAGTGAAACATGTTTGGTTTCAGGAACCAGCCAGATAGTGAGAACGATAAAGAACAGGTTCAGACCGGCGTAGACCCAGAAGGTATTGGCGTTACCCAGGGTATTGAGCATGGTCAGGAACGTTGCGCCGACGATCATGTTGGCAATCCAGTTGGTTGCGGTAGAACAGGTGATACCAAAATCACGCCCTTTCAGCGGCTGGATCTCAGAGCACAGCACCCAAATCAGCGGACCGGCGCTCATCGCAAACCCAATGATAAACATCAGCAGCATCGCCACGGCGAAGTACTGTGCCGTTGGGGAATGAATGCCCATGTGCATCATGGTACCCAGCACGCCCATCCCGACGGCCATCACCAGGAAGCCCAGCGTCAGGGTTGGCTTACGTCCCCAGCGGTCCACCAGACCGATAGCGATAAAGGTCGCCAGCACGTTGGTCAGGCCGACGATCACGGTGCCCCACATCTGCTCGGTGGTGTTGGTGTAGCCCGCCAGTTCGAAGATTTTCGGCGCGTAATACATGATGACGTTCATCCCGGTGAACTGTTGCATGATCTGTAACAGCACACCGAGGAACACCGCGCGGCGGAAGTTGCTGTTCTCTTTGAACAGCGCCCAGCCGGACTGTTTGACCTTCAGGCTTTCGCGGATCTCTTCCAGCTCGTTTTTGGCTTCGGCGCTGGTATCACGCAGGCGTAAGAGCACGCGTTCGGCATCATGGAAGCGGCGTTTGGCGGCAAACCAGCGCGGGCTGTCTGGCAGGAAGAAAACGCCAATCAGCAGCAGGATGGCAGGAATGATGATTACGCCCAGCATCCAGCGCCATGCGCCGCTGTAGCTGAATGCGGTATCCGAGAGATAAGCCCCCAGAATACCGATGGTGATCATCAGCTGATACATGGAAATCATGCTGCCGCGGATTTTTTCCGGCGCGATTTCAGACAGGTACAGCGGGGCAGTATAAGACGCCACGCCCACTGCCAGACCGAGCAGCACGCGGGAGATGATCAGCACTTCAACGTTAGGCGCAGCGGCAGAGAACAGTGAGCCGGCAACGAACAGGATCGCGCCGATCATCAGGCTTTTTTTACGCCCGAGCTTAAAGGAGAGCCAGCCGCTGCCGACCGCGCCGACGGCGGCACCGAACATCATGGAGCTAACCACCCATTCCTGAGTGTGTGCGCTAATCTGGAACTCATCGGTGATGAAAGGTAATGCACCGGCAATTACGCCAATATCCAGGCCAAAGAGTAATCCTGCCAGAGCGGCGAGGAAGCAGACGAAGAACGTCATTGCCTTATTGGACGTACGCCCCTGTTTATTATTGTCAGGCATTATGCCCTCCAGTTGGGTTATCAGTTTTTACGATATTAAGAGTAGGTGAGCGGCTCATAAAAATATGTGAGTCAAATCACAACGGTGTAATCGGTTACACTGGCTTGTAACCGTAAAAATAATTAAAGCTTTGAAAATATAGAGGTAAATTAATTGATGTGCATCGCGTTTGCACAAATTTCAGACTTAACTGAAAGGGAATGTAACAGCAGAAGAAATGCGATCATGCAAAGAGAATATTCTGAAAGCGGGGTATAGAGAGTGAGGTGTAAACGGTTCCAAACATTGCCGGGTGGCGGCTGCGCCTTACCCGGCCTACAAAAACTCACTACTCGTTAGTCGGGTAAGGCATAGCCGCCACCCGACATAAAAAAGGCCAGCACAACGGCTGGCCTGTTTAAGCTACTGGCAGTCGATTACTTCAGACCGGCAGCATCACGCAGCAGGGCGGCTTTGTCGGTTTTTTCCCATGGGAAATGTTCGCGGCCAAAGTGACCGTACGCTGCGGTTTCCTGGTAGATTGGGTGCAGCAGATCCAGCATCTGAATCAGACCGTATGGACGCAGGTCGAAGAACTCACGCACCAGCAGGGTCAGCTGTTCAGAAGGCACTTTTTCAGTACCGAAGGTTTCCACCATGATGGAGGTTGGCTCAGCCACGCCGATGGCGTAGGAAACCTGGATCTCACAGCGGTCAGCCAGACCGGCAGCAACGATGTTTTTCGCCACATAACGTGCAGCGTACGCCGCAGAACGGTCAACTTTAGACGGATCTTTACCGGAGAATGCGCCGCCGCCGTGACGTGCCATGCCGCCGTAGGTATCTACGATGATTTTACGACCGGTCAGACCGCAGTCACCCATTGGGCCGCCGATAACAAAGCGTCCGGTTGGGTTGATGAAGAATTTGGTCGCAGAGCTCAGCCATTCAGTTGGCAGAACCGGCTTGATGATCTCTTCCATCACCGCTTCTTGCAGGGATTTCTGGTCAATCTCTTCCGCATGCTGCGTGGAAAGAACCACTGCATCGATACCGACGATTTTCCCGTCGTCATACTGGAAGGTCACCTGGCTTTTCGCATCCGGACGCAGCCACGGCAGGGTGCCGTTTTTACGCACTTCAGCCTGACGCTGCACCAGACGATGGGCGTAGGTTACCGGCGCTGGCATCAGCACGTCGGTTTCGTTGGTTGCGTAGCCGAACATCAGGCCCTGGTCACCCGCGCCCTGTTCCAGCGGATCGGCACGGTCAACGCCCTGGTTGATATCCGGAGACTGTTTGCCAATCGCGCTCAGTACGGCGCAGGAGTTGGCATCAAAGCCCATATCAGAATGTACATAGCCAATCTCACGCACCGTGTTACGGGTGATCTCTTCGATATCAACCCATGCGCTGGTGGTGATCTCACCGCCAACCAGAACCATGCCGGTTTTGACATAGGTTTCACACGCTACGCGCGCCTTTGGATCCTGCGCGAGGATCGCATCCAGCACCGCATCGGAGATTTGGTCAGCAATTTTATCAGGATGTCCTTCTGATACGGACTCGGACGTAAACAGGTGTTTTGCCATGTTTTATTTCACCTAAGAGGAATTTGGTTAGCTCAAGCTGCTGTGTGGAATAGCCATAGGAGATAATTCTACCAAGGCCTACAGGATTTTGACACTGGCAGTCTGAGTGTTAATCGGTATGGATGGATTAACATCTGGACGTCTATTTTAGGTCACTTCTTCACCTGATTTCCAGTTTTTTTTGACTCACCTCTCACTGTGTTGAAAACGCTGCTGGAAATTTTTCCTGACGACGCTGGCAACATGCGCATTTTTGTTTTGCTTTTTAGCGACCTTCTCGGTATAAAACGCGGCGCGCGGCTCATATAAAATAAGCGCTCGATGAACACATCGTGTCGCCACTTCCAGCCGGGTTAAGCAGTGAACTTTTAGCTTTGGCTTGTGGTCCGTTTCAGCAGAGGCGGCCGTGGAGGTGATACGAGATAATGAACCATCGTTTTCCGCTCATTCAGCGCAGCCGTTCTGGCGCGCATTTGATTCCCACCCGCACTTCTGGTCTAAACACCTGCCGATGTTATACCCATCTCGGTGCTTCTCAGGATTCCAGAGCCGGTCACGCTTTGTGAAAACTGAACAAGGGCGCTCTTGTTAATACAGGAGTTTTCTCGTGGTTTCGCCGAACCTTGTCATACAGAGTTCGGATACGTGTTTTACAATGATATGAATAAGAAACCGGTCGCACGGTCTGGATTTCAGCATACTCTGCTGGGAAATGGAGCCGTTAATGGGTTGTTATCGCCGTATAACGCTGCGATAGTAGTCAACTGTTTTACACTTAATACAAAGAGTTGAGGTTCGCTATGTCTGACGACATGTCTTCGCTTTCGCCTTCGTCAGCAGGCGAACAGGGTGTACTACGTTCTATGCAGGAGGTTGCGATGAGCTCCCAGGAAGCCAGCAAGATGCTGCGCACTTACAATATTGCCTGGTGGGGCAATAACTACTACGACGTTAACGAGCTGGGCCACATCAGTGTCTGCCCGGATCCGGACGTCCCGGAAGCGCGCGTGGATCTCGCTAAACTGGTGAAAACCCGTGAAGCGCAGGGTCAGCGCTTGCCTGCACTGTTCTGCTTCCCGCAGATCCTGCAACATCGCCTGCGTTCTATTAATGCCGCGTTCAAACGCGCGCGGGAATCGTATGGTTATAACGGCGACTATTTCCTCGTTTACCCGATCAAGGTCAATCAGCACCGTCGCGTGATTGAGTCCCTGATCCACTCCGGCGAGCCGCTGGGCCTGGAAGCAGGCTCTAAAGCGGAGCTGATGGCGGTTCTGGCGCACGCGGGCATGACCCGGTCGGTGATCGTCTGTAACGGCTATAAAGACCGCGAATACATTCGTCTGGCGCTGATTGGCGAGAAGATGGGCCACAAGGTCTATCTGGTGATCGAGAAGATGACCGAAATCGCGATCGTGCTGGAAGAGGCCGAGCGTCTGAACGTGATCCCACGCCTTGGCGTGCGTGCGCGACTGGCGTCGCAGGGTTCCGGTAAATGGCAGTCTTCCGGCGGTGAAAAATCCAAGTTTGGCCTCGCGGCGAACCAGGTGCTTCAGCTGGTGGAAATTCTGCGCGAGCGCGGTCGTCTGGACAGCATTCAGTTGCTGCACTTCCACCTCGGCTCGCAGATGGCCAATATTCGCGACATCGCCACTGGTGTGCGTGAATCCGCGCGTTTCTACGTTGAGCTGCATAAGCTCGGCGTGAATATTCAGTGCTTTGACGTGGGCGGCGGCCTGGGCGTGGACTACGAAGGGACCCGCTCGCAGTCTGACTGCTCGGTAAACTATGGCCTGAACGAATATGCCAACAACATCATCTGGGCGATTGGCGATGCCTGCGAAGAGCACGGCCTGCCGCACCCGACGGTAATCACCGAATCCGGCCGCGCGGTCACTGCACACCATACGGTGCTGGTCTCTAACATCATCGGCGTTGAGCGTAGCGAAATCACCGAAGCCACGCCTCCGGCAGACGATGCTCCACGTTCCCTGCAAAGCATGTGGGAAACCTGGCAGGAGATGCACGAGCCGGGCACGCGTCGTTCCCTGCGCGAATGGCTGCACGACAGCCAGATGGACCTGCACGATATTCACGTCGGCTACTCGTCAGGCACCTTCAGCCTGCAAGAGCGCGCGTGGGCGGAGCAGCTCTATCTGAATATGTGCCACGAAGTGCAGAAACAGCTCGATCCGAGCAACCGCGCGCACCGTCCAATTATCGACGAGTTGCAGGAGCGTATGGCGGACAAAATGTACGTCAACTTC
Organism: Enterobacter sp. BIDMC 27; assembly: GCF_000534415.1. Taxonomy (NCBI): domain Bacteria; kingdom Pseudomonadati; phylum Pseudomonadota; class Gammaproteobacteria; order Enterobacterales; family Enterobacteriaceae; genus Enterobacter; species Enterobacter sp. BIDMC 27. Next base: position 4,685,059 of record NZ_KI973178.1, on the reverse strand, counting down.
TCCCTGTTCCAGTCGATGCCGGATGCCTGGGGTATCGACCAGCTGTTCCCGGTTCTGCCGCTGGAAGGGCTGAACCACGCCCCGGAACGCCGCGCCGTGCTGCTGGACATCACCTGTGACTCCGACGGCGCAATTGACCACTACGTCGATGGCGACGGTATCGCAACGACGATGCCAATGCCGGAGTACGATCCGGAGAACCCGCCAATGCTGGGCTTCTTTATGGTGGGGGCGTATCAGGAGATCCTCGGCAACATGCACAACCTGTTCGGTGATACCGAAGCGGTTGACGTGTTTGTCTTCCCTGACGGCAGCGTGGAGGTTGAGCTGTCCGACGAAGGGGACACCGTGGCGGACATGCTCGAATACGTTCAACTGGATCCGAAAAAACTGCTCACCCAGTTCCGCGATCAGGTGAAAAACACCGGTCTGGACGATGCCTTGCAGCAGCAGTTCCTGGAAGAGTTTGAAGCGGGTCTGTACGGGTATACGTATCTGGAAGACGAGTAAGAAAACCCCCCTCTCCCTGTGGGAGAGGGGCGGGGTGAGGGCATCAGGCCGCTGTGCCGCCGATGCCCGGTGGCGCTGCGCTTACCGGGCCTACGAATGTACGCCGGAGAAGGCGAAGCCGCCATCCGGCAGAATGCTATACTCACTTGAACCCGTATGAATTAACGGCGATAATTCGCCCCAATATGCGATTTACGAATCAATCCCTTCCTCGTCGGGTTTAACGACGCGGAGGGGATTTTTTTTCATCTGTTTTTAATGTATCGACTTTATAAGAGGTCAGGACATGAGCACTTTAGGTCATCAGTACGATAACTCTCTGGTATCTAACGCGTTTGGTTTTTTACGCCTTCCGATGAACTTCCAGCCGTACGACAGCGATGCGGACTGGGTGATCACCGGCGTACCGTTCGACATGGCAACGTCCGGTCGCGCGGGGGGACGTCATGGCCCGGCGGCGATCCGTCAGGTTTCCACCAACCTGGCCTGGGAGCACAACCGCTTCCCGTGGAACTTCGACATGCGCGAGCGCCTGAACGTGGTGGACTGCGGCGATCTGGTGTACGCCTTCGGCGACGCGCGTGAGATGAGCGAAAAATTGCAGGCGCACGCCGAGAAGCTGCTGGCGGCCGGTAAACGCATGCTCTCCTTCGGCGGTGACCACTTCGTGACCCTGCCGCTGCTGCGCGCCCACGCGAAGCACTTCGGCAAAATGGCGCTGGTGCACTTCGATGCGCACACCGACACCTACGCGAACGGCTGTGAATTCGACCACGGCACCATGTTCTATACCGCGCCGAAAGAAGGCCTGATCGATCCAAACCACTCCGTGCAGATCGGCATCCGCACCGAGTTCGACAAAGACAACGGCTTCACCGTACTCGACGCGGGCCAGGTGAACGATCGCGGCGTGGACGATATTCTGGCTCAGGTTAAGCAGATCGTCGGCGACATGCCTGTCTATCTGACCTTCGATATCGACTGCCTGGATCCGGCATTCGCACCGGGTACCGGTACGCCGGTGATCGGCGGCCTGACATCAGACCGCGCCATCAAGCTGGTGCGCGGCCTGAAGGATCTGAACATCGTCGGGATGGACGTGGTGGAAGTGGCTCCGGCCTATGACCAGTCCGAGATCACCGCGCTGGCCGCGGCGACCCTGGCGCTGGAAATGCTCTACATCCAGGCGGCGAAAAAAGGCGAATAAGCCTTACGCGCTGATTGCTGCTGCGCGCCGCATGCGCAGCAGCAACATTCCCCCGGCAAGCAGGGTGACAACCTGCGAGACGACCAGCACCGAAAAGCCTGAACTGACCGACCCCACCGATCTCATCACCATCCCCATCAGCAGCGGAATAAACGCCGCGCAGATATTGCCGATCCCATTGATTATGCCGTAAGCGCTGCCCACGGCGTCCCGGGCGGCGTGATGCTGGATTACCGCAGGAATAGCCGCTCCCTGAAGCCCCCAGAACACGTTGGCAGACAGCATAAAGAGCGCCAGCCATGCGGGCTGATGGCTGAGCATCAGTGCGATCACGGAGAGTGCCGTCAACGTACCGCCCACCACAAACAGTACCGGTGCCTGTTCCGGACGCATTTTATCGAGCAGCACGCCACCCAGAAACTTTGACCCCAGACTGAGCAGGAAGGGGATCGCCGCAAGCCAGCCCGTGGCATGCAGCGAGAAGTGGTGCTCGTCACGCAGCCACGCGGGTAACCAGGCGCTGCTCCCCCAGAGATAGCTCAGGGTGGCGATTTCAACCACCATGATCCAGCCCAGCAGCGGCGTCTGCCAGGCCAACGTGAAGGTGTGAACAAACCCCGGCTTTTTCGCGGTCGGGAGCTTGCGCGGCGCGGGCAGAAAACGCCAGATTAAGCCGCCGCCGAGGAGAAGGTTGATTGCCGCCAGTGCATAAAACGATCCGGCCCAGCCCAGATGCGACATCAGCCAGGTCACCAGCGGAAAGCCCACGGCCAGCCCGAGCGAGACGCCCAGCGCGGTCACGGCGTTGGGTTTGCCGATCTCTTGCGCGCTAAAGTTATCGCTGATAAAGCGCGTTTTCAGTGAAAAAAGCGGTCCCTCCGCGATCCCCAGAATCACGCGGGCGAAGAGCATTCCCGTCAGCGAGCCGAGCAAAGGTGAAGCCGCGCAGACCGCGGCCCAAATCGCAATGCTGCTTAATAATCCCTGCCGATAATGAAGTTTGCTTTCAATAACCGGCGTTAATAATAAAGCGGAAAATCCATAACCCAGAAGAAAGCAGGTCATGAGCAGGCCCTGTAACATTCTGTTTTCATTTAACTGAAAATGTTCGGCAAATTCCGGGTTTAAAATCATTACCGAGATATTTACCCGATCGACGTAGGAAATAATAATGAGTAATAAAAGCGCAATCGTGCCTTGCCATCTTGCCGTCATCATGTCCGCCTTACGTTTTTTGTAACTTATATTTTTCATCAATGTGATTGTCACGGGGCTAAAATGATTCACCTGTGAAACTCTTTGTTTATTAAAGATAAATTAAAAATTCGTTTCACAGGTGAAACGCGAAAGAGGTGACGTTCATTTATTTTTAGAGAGTAAAAAGAAAAGAAGTCAATATCTTTTATTGAAAATAAGAGACCATTAAAAAAACGTATTTCTCACGCTGCAATAATGAAAATTTCATATCGCTGCATTTTTTCGTGATCCCTTGCACACTTAGTTAATTAATTGCCGATCGATTAACAAATTCGTCACATTGTCGCTTGACGAAACATTCATCGCTTTTATATTGACCGTATTAAATAAGAAACAGAGTTTCATATATGAAACAAAAGCCTGGAGGATCGTGATGAGCTGGATAGGCGTATGTGACGCAGAGCAAGTACAGGAAGATTTCCCTTTTAGCGGCAACGTCGACGGTAAAGAGATCGGCGTTTACCTGATCGACGGTGAATATTACGCGCTGGAGGACGTATGCCCGCACGCCTATGCCCTGCTGAGTCAGGGCTTCGTGGAAGACGGCAAGGTGGAATGCCCGCTGCACGAGGCGGTGTTCGACGTCAAAACCGGCCAGTGTCTGCACGGCCCCGGTGGTCGCAACCTCAATCGTTACCCGGTTCGGGTTTTTGAAAACCAGATTCAGATTACCTTCGTTGAGGAGACCGTGGCATGAGCGACACGCTGAACTACAACCCGGCGCTGCCGGAAAGCCGCCAGTTTACCCCGCCGGCAGAGGGCGGTAATGGCGCCATTCATAAGCCGGGTGATTACACCAACCTGATCTGGCAGACCCGCAGCCGCGAGCCGGAAAGCTGGGAAGTGAAGCTGATTGCGACGCTGGAAGATCTCTTCGAGCAGGGCGTTGAAACTTTGCCGGAGCTGGTAAGCGGGCTGAACGCGGTGCGTATGCACGACCAGCAGGGCGAGCCGTGGAGCGACGCCAGCTTCCAGGCATTCTTACAGGTTAACGGCTACTGAGGGCAACGCGATGACGACGACCGTACAACATTATCTGGATAAAGGCCTGCGCGGCCTCTGGTATCCGGTGCTGGCGAGCTGGGAAGTGCAGTCTGCGCCGGTGGGCATCACCCGCCTGGGCGAGCAGATTGTGGTCTGGCGCAATAAAGATGGCCAGGTTCAGGCGCTGGAGGACCGCTGTCCGCATCGCGGTGCGCGCCTGTCGATGGGCTGGAACCTCGGGGACCGCATTGCCTGCTGGTATCACGGCGTTGAGGTGGCGGGCAACGGCGAGGTGAAAGACGTGCCCGCCGTGGACAAATGCCCGCTGGTCGGCCAGCAGTGCGTGCGCAGCTATAACGTGCAGGAGGCGCACGGCGCCATCTTCCTCTGGTTTGGCGTCACCGCGGACCAGCAGCCGGACGAACTGACCTTCCCGGATGAACTCGCCGACACGGAAAACTTCAGCAACTTCCTCTGCACCGCCGCGTGGAAATGCAATTACCAGTACGCGCTGGAAAACGTGATGGACCCGATGCACGGCACCTATCTGCACTCCTCGTCGCACTCGATGGCGGAAGGGGATCGCAAGGCCGACATGGTGCTCCAGCCGACCAAAACCGGTTTTATTTTCGAGAAGAAAGGGCAGAGCGGCGTCAATTTTGACTGGGTGGAGCTGGGCAACAGCGGCACCTGCTGGATGCGCCTCTCTATTCCTTACAAGAAGCGCTTCGGACCGGGCGGCCACTTCTTTATCGTCGGCATGGTGGTGCCGGAAGATAACGACAACTGCCGCGTCTTCTTCTGGCGCATCCGCCGCGTGCAGGGCTGGCAGCGCGATATGTGGCGCTTCATGTACCGCAACCGTCTGGAAAAACTGCACTGGGAAGTGCTGGAGCAGGACCGTGTGGTGCTGGAAAGCCTGGCGCCAAACGCGCGCGATCATGAATACCTGTATCAGCACGACGTTGGCCTCTCGCGCCTGCGCCGCATGATGCAAAAGGCCGCCAAAGAGCAGCTGGCGATGCGTGAAGCACAGCAGGGAGCCGCCTGATGAATGGGCTGCTAAGCGGCAAGCGCATCGTGGTGACCGGCGCCGCGCGCGGGCTGGGCTACCACTTTGCCCAGGCCTGCGCGGAGCAGGGCGCGGCGGTGGTGATGTGCGACATCCTCAAAGGCGAGCTGGCCGAGAGTGCCCACCGGCTGCGCGAGCAGGGCTATGCGATCGAATCGCACGTTATCGATCTGGCCGATCAGCACTCTATCGACCAGGTGTTCAGCGCCATTGGCGAGCAAGGGCAGATTGACGGCCTGGTCAACAACGCGGCGATGGCAACGGGCGTGGGCGGCAAAAACATGCTTGATTACGATCCGGATCTCTGGGATCGGGTGATGAGCGTCAATGTCAAAGGCACCTGGCTGGTGACGCGCGCCGCCGTGCCGCTGCTGCGCGAAGGGGCAGGCATTGTGAACGTCGCGTCCGACACCGCGCTGTGGGGCGCGCCGCGCCTGATGGCCTACGTCGCCAGCAAGGGGGCCGTGATTGCCATGACCCGTTCAATGGCGCGCGAACTGGGGGAAAAACGTATCCGGATCAACGCCATCGCACCGGGGCTAACCCGCGTCGAGGCGACGGAATATGTCCCCGCCGAACGGCATCAGCTCTACGAAAACGGACGCGCGTTAACCGGCGCGCAGCAGCCGGAAGATGTCACCGGCAGCGTGGTCTGGCTGTTAAGCGATCTGTCGAGGTTTATCACCGGACAGCTGATCCCGGTCAACGGCGGTTTTGTCTTTAACTAAGGTAGGGCGATGATGGCAAACGATCAGGAAGTGAAGTATCTGGTGCCGGGGCTGGAGCGCGGTTTACAGCTGCTGTTGGCCTTTGGCGAGCAGCATCGCGATCTGACCTTTGCCGAACTGCACCGGCTGGTGGATATGCCGAAGGCTACCGCCTATCGCGTGGTCCAGACGCTGGAGTACATGGGATTTCTGGAGCGCAACACGCGCACCAATACCTTTTCGCTGGGCATGAACGTGCTGCGTCTTGGCTTTGAGTACATCGCCTCGCTGGACGTGGCGCAGGTCGGCCAGCCGGTGATCGAGCAATTGCGCGACGTGAGCCAGTGCAGCAGCCATCTGGCGATCCGCGACGGGCGCGACATTATCTACATCGCCCGCGTCAGCGCCGCCGGGTCGCGCATCAACCAGGTCAGCATTGGTACCCGCCTGCCGGTGCACTGCACCTCGCTCGGCCGCATGCTGTTGACCGATATTTCCCGCGCTGATTTCGAACAGCTGTTCCCGCATGAGCGTCTGCCGGGCAACACGCCGGGGCAGCTTTACGACCGTGAAGCCCTGTGGCAGATGGTGCAGCAGGACAAAGCCTGCGGGTATGTCATCGGCGAATCCTTCTTCCGCCACGGCATCTCCTCCATCGTCTACCCGGTGTATGACCGAAGCGGCCGCGTGGCGGCGGTGGTCAGCATTCTGGTGCCGTCGGAGGAGATCCCGCAGAGCGACCGCGAGCGCCTGCAAAACGAGGTTCGCCTCGCGGCGGATAAAATTTCTGGCTTCTTAGGGTATTTGTCACAGGCCAGTTAAATCAGTGAGTTAACGTCAGGCGCTTGACTGCGTCGGGCATGTTTTACGCCCAATCTGGGCCAGATGAGGCAACGAACGATGAGTGTAACCGGAATTGAAAAGCTGGAATTTGGTGTGGAAGACCTGACGCACTGCGCCAAATTTATGCGTGATTTTGGCCTGACGGGCGATGCCAGCGGCCAGCGTTTCACCACCCTGAGCGGCGCGCGCGTGGAGCTTAACCCGATCGACAGCCCCGACCTGCCGCCCGCGTTTGAAGCGGGTAACACCCTGCGCCGCATGACCTGGGCGGTTGCCAGCCAGTCAGATCTGGATGCGCTGCGCCCGAAGCTGGCGCAACAGCCAGGTTTTCGTGAAGTGGGCGACGCGCTGGAGTGCCTGGACCCGAACGGCATGACGCTGCGCGTGCAGGTGACCCAGCAAACTGACGTGGAACTGAACGTCGAGCCGATTAACCAGTGGGGCGATGCCCGCCGTATCGACACCCCCAGCCCGGTTTACGATCGCGCCCAGCCGATCAACGTGGGGCATGTGGTGTTCTTCGTGGAAGAGCTGGCGGCAGTGGAGAAATTCTACCGCGAGGTGCTCGGCTTCCAGGTCTCGGACCGCTATATCAACCGCGCCGTGTTCCTGCGCTGCGGCGTGCGCGGCGGCCATCACAACCTGTTCCTGCTGCAACTGCCGAACCGCAAGCGCGGCCTCAACCACGTGGCCTTCACCGTGCGCGACATCCACGAGGTGATCGGCGGCGGTATCGCGATGAATAAACATGACTGGAGCACCTTTATCGGGCCGGGCCGTCATCCGGTGTCGTCGGCGTACTTCTGGTACGTCAACAGCCCGACCGGCGGGGCGTTTGAGTATTACACCAACGATGATTACCTGACGGAAAACTGGCAGCCGCGTGAGCTGGAGCATTCCCTGGTCTCCTTTACCGAGTGGGCGGTGGAAGGCGGGATTGACCATGACACACGCCGCCAGCAGAAAAAGCCGGAGGCGGTATGACATCGCGCATTGTCATTATCGGCGGCGGTCAGGCGGGCGGCTGGGCGGCGAAAACCCTGCGCGATGAGGGTTTCGACGGCGAGATTTGCGTGGTAGCGGAAGAAGAGTGGGATTTCTACGAGCGCCCGCCGCTGTCAAAAGCGTCTTTGCTGGAGCCGGACGCGGCGCTCCCAAGGCTGTTTAGCGACGAGGTGCAGCAGGCGCTGAACCTGGCCTGGTACCGGCCGCTGCGCGCTGAATCTGTCGATCGCGATGAGAAAAAAGTTGTTCTTAGCAATGGCGAGCATCTTAGTTACAACATCCTTTTAATCGCTACCGGCGGTCGGGCGCGCCTGCCTTCGCAGGCGTGGGCCAGCCATCCGCAGGTCTACACCCTGCGCCACTGGCAGGACGCGCAGCGTCTGAAAGGGCGGCTGGCGGAAAGCCAAACCCTGGCGATTGTCGGCGGCGGCTGGATCGGCCTGGAAATTGCCGCGTCCGCGCGCAAAAGCGGCGTGGCGGTCACCCTGTTCGAGCAGCAGCCCGCGCTGTGCATGCGCTCGGTGAGCGGCGAGGTGTCGCAGCGCTTAGAGGCCCTTCACCGCGAGCAGGGCGTGGATATCCGTACCGGCTGCGGCGCGCTGGAGCTGGAGGACGATAACGGCCTGCCGGTTATCCACTGCGACGGCCAGCGTGAAACCTTTGATGCGGTCGTGGTTGGGATCGGCGTCGATCTCAATCTGGAGCTGGCGCGCGATGCGGGGCTGAAAACCGGGCGCGGGATCGTGGTGGATGCCCAGGGACGCACGTCGGATCCGTTCATCTTTGCCGCAGGAGATGTCGCCCAGCACCATCACTACGGGCTGTGCATCCAGTCCTGGGCCTTCGCCCAGAATCAGGCTGCGGCGACGGCGAAAGCGATGCTCAACCCCGATGCGCCAGGCTACGACGACGCGCCGTGGCTGTGGTCGGATCAATACCAGCACAACATTCAGATCCTCGGCATTCCGCAGCCAGGCAGCAGAACGGTAGTGCGTGAAGAGACGCTGTACTTCTCGCTGGACGACAACGGGAGGCTGACGCAGCTGGTGGCGTTCGACGATGCGCGTACCGTCAAGCTGGCGAAGCGCTGGATGGCGGCGGGGCGGGATCTGTCCGACGTGCCGCTCGCCGACCCGACCTTTTCACTGATGTCACTGCGATAGCTAACCCGCACCCGTAGGGGGAGAGATGACCACACTCGAGACTAACACCGCACCGGTTGAGGCGAGCGGTGAGGGGACCCGCACGCCCGAAAAAGCGGTGCGCTGGGCCATCCCGCTGTCGCTGCTGGCCTGCGTGCTGCTGGCGTTTTTCGACAAAATCAGCATCGCGGCGCTCTTTTCGGATACCCATTTCCAGCAGGCGATGGGCATTGATTTCGACACCACGCGTCTCGGCATTTTGATGAGCGCTTTCCTGCTGAGCTATGGCTTCTCATCGGTGTTTTTAAGCGGTTTAGGCGACAAAATCGCGCCGCTGCGCCTGCTCACCGGGATGATGGCGGTGTGGTGCGTGCTGATGGTGGCGATGGGCTTTACCCATAACTACACGCTGATGATCGTCCTGCGTATTCTGCTGGGCGTGGCGGAAGGACCGCTGTTCCCGCTGGCCTTTGCCATCGTACGTCACAACTTCCCGCAGCATTTACAGGCACGCGCCACCATGCTGTGGCTGCTGGGTACCCCGGTGGGCGCGGCGATTGGTTTCCCGCTCTCCCTCTGGCTGCTGAACACCTTTGGCTGGCAGAGCACTTTCTTTGTGATGGCTATGCTTACCGTGCCGGTGCTTATCTTTGTGCGCATTGGTCTGCGCGGGATCCGCCTGGAGGCAAAACCCGGCACCTCGCAGGCGTCCCGGGACGAGCGGCGCGCGGCGCGGCGTGAGCTGTTCGTCAGCCCGCACTTCTGGATCATCTGCATCTTTAACATCGCTTTCCTGACCTATCTGTGGGGCATCAACGGCTGGCTGCCGGGCTACCTGATCAAAGGCAAAGGCATTCATCTGGAGCACGCGGGCTGGCTGTCGTCGATGCCGTTCATCGCCATGCTGGCAGGGGAAGTGATTGGCGCGTGGCTCTCGGACAGGGTCGATAAGCGCGCGGCGGCATGCTTTATCTCCATGGCGGGGGCGGCCGTCGGGCTGGCGGCGGTGATGCACCTTGATACCCCGCTGGCCGTCATCGCGGCGATGAGCTTCAGCACCTTTATGTGGGGCACCGGCGCACCCAACATTTTCGCCCTGCTGGCGAAGGCCACCCATCCCCGGGTGAGCGCCACGGCGGGCGGTATCTTCAACGGGCTGGGAAACTTTGCGGGCGCGCTGTCGCCGGCGGTGATGGGCGCGCTTATCGCCTTCACCCACAGCATGGATTCCGGGCTGATTTTTCTGGCGGTGATGGCGGCGGTGGGCTGCGTCCTGTTACTGCCGCTGCTGAGACGTTACTGAGGAGAGTGTCATGACTGATTCAACCGTAACCAACACAACAGGCATCAAACCTGACCATCTGACGATGGAAGAGTGGGTCGAGTCGCGCATCGCGCGCTTCGAAGGCCGTAAATACGACTGGAACGCGCTGAAGTTCCAGGCCGATTTTGACCCGAAATACCGCCGGGCGCAGATGCGCTACATCGGCACCGGCGCAACGGGCGTCGCGAACGACACCAACACCGTGCAGGCGGACCATTTTACCTTCTCCACCATGGTGCTGCCGTCGAAGTGCGAAGGACCGCTGCACCTGCACGACGACGTGGAAGAGGTGTTCTTCATGCTCAAGGGGCAGATCACGCTGATGATCCAGGACGGCGACAACTACACAGAAACCGTGCTGCGTGAGCGTGACCTGATCTCCGTTCCGCCGGGCATCTATCGCGGCCTGTTTAACCACGGCGAAGAAGAAGCGCTGATGTGCGTGATGCTGGGGACCAACAAGCCGGAAATCCCGACCTATCCGTCCGACCATCCGCTTTCAAAAGTGAAGCGGAACTAAGGGGGCACCATGACGGGTTTTCGTGAACAGGGAAGCGGCATTCCGCTGATGCTGCTGCACGGGATCAGCTCCGGCGCCGCTTCCTGGCACAAGCAGATGGCGCTGAACGGTTTTCGCGTGCTGGCGTGGGACATGCCCGGTTACGGCGAAAGCCCGATGCTGGCCGTAGCGCGGGCAGACGCGGGGGATTACGCCGACGCGCTGGCGGCGATGCTGGATCGCGCCGGTGTCTGGCAGGCAGTGCTGGTCGGCCATTCCCTGGGGGCGCTGGTGGCCAGCGCCTTTGCGGCAAAGTTCCCGGATCGCGTCATTCATCTGGTGCTGGCCGACGCCGCGCAGGGGTACGGCAATGCCGCGCCGGAGCAGCGGGAGCAGGTCTGGCGCAACCGCGAGCAGCAGATGGCGCTGGGGGGCGACATCCTCGCCCAGACCCGCGCCGCGAAGCTGCTGCGCCCCGGCGCGCGCGCGGAAGATATCGCCACCGTCGCGGCGGGCATGCGGGCGCTGCGCCCGGAAGGCTACCTTGCCGCCGCGTGGATGCTGGCGCATGACGATATCCACGGCTGGCTTAAACGCTACTCCGGCACGTTTGAAGTCTGGTGCGGCGAGCAGGATGCCATCACCCAGCCGGAACTGGTTCAGGGTCTGGCGCTGCGCTACGGCATGCCGTTTATCGCCATTCCGCAGGCCGGGCACGCCAGCTATCTCGATAACGACGCGTTTTTCAACCAACAGCTTTTACGCATTAACGAAGAGGTGCGCGATGAATGCACAAATTGACGGGCGCGTAGCGGTCGTTACCGGCGGTTCTTCCGGCATTGGCTTTGAAACGCTGCGCCTGCTGCTGGGTGAAGGGGCGAAAGTCGCCTTCTGCGGCCGTGACCCGGATCGGCTCGCCAGCGCCCATGCGACGCTGCAAAACGAATTTCCCCACGGGGAGATTTTCGCTTACCGCTGCGACGTGCTGAACGCCGACGAAGTTCAGGCCTTCGCGGATGCGGTGCAGGCGCGTTTTGGCGCGGCGGATATGCTGATCAACAACGCCGGGCAGGGCTACGTGGCGCACTTCCATGACACCCCGCGCGAGGCGTGGCTGCACGAAGCCGAACTCAAACTGTTCGGGGTGATTAACCCGGTGCAGGCGTTTCAGCCTCTGCTGGAGCAGTCCGACATTGCCTCTGTTACCTGCGTCAACTCCCTGCTGGCGCTACAGCCGGAGGAGCACATGATCGCCACCTCTGCCGCTCGTGCCGCGCTGCTGAACATGACGCTGACGCTGTCGAAAGAGCTGGTGGGCAAAGGTATTCGCGTCAATTCCATTCTGCTCGGCATGGTGGAATCCGGCCAGTGGCAGCGCCGCTTTGAAAACCGGGCGGACAAAAGCCAGAGCTGGCCGGAGTGGACGGCGGATATCGCGCGCAAGCGCGGCATTCCGATGGCGCGCCTCGGCAAGCCGCAGGAGCCCGCGCAGGCGCTGCTGTTCCTCGCTTCGCCGCTGGCCTCGTTTACCACCGGCGCGGCGCTGGACGTTTCCGGCGGCTTCTGCCGCCATTTGTAAGGACACATCATGAAAAAGGTAATGTTGATTGGTTTTGGCGCCATGGCGCAGGCGGTGATTGAGCGCCTGCCCGCCGGCGTGGCTATCGGCTGGATCGTGGCGCGCGCGTCTCACCATGCCGCCATTCACGACCAGTTTGGCGATGCGGTTGAGGCGCTGACGTCGCCGATGGCGTGCGCACAAACGCCGGATCTGGTGCTGGAATGCGCCAGCCAGCAGGCGGTGGCCCAGTACGGGGAAGAGATCCTGCGTCGCGGCTGGCATCTGGCCGTCATTTCCACCGGCGCGCTGGCGGACAGCTCGCTGGAGCAGCGTCTGCTCGCTGCGGGCGGAAAAATGACCCTGCTTTCCGGTGCGGTGGCCGGTATCGACGGGCTGGCGGCGGCGAAAGAGGGCGGCCTTGAGCGCGTTACCTATCAGTCGCGCAAAAGCCCGGCCAGCTGGCGCGGCAGCTATGCCGAGCAGCTTATCGATCTGAATGCGGTGTCAGAGGCAAAGGTCTTTTTTGAAGGCAGCGCCCGCGAGGCGGCGCGCCTGTTCCCGGCGAACGCCAACGTGGCGGCGACCGTGGCGCTCGGCGGCGTCGGGATGGACGACACCCGCGTGCAGCTGATGGTTGACCCGGCAACGAAACGCAACACCCACACGCTGCACGTCGAAGGATTATTCGGCGAGTTTCATCTGGAGCTGAGCGGACTGCCGCTGGCATCGAATCCTAAAACCTCCACCCTGGCGGCACTGAGCGCGGTGCGCGCCTGCCGCGAGCTGGCCCTGAGCTGAGGAGTGACGATGGACGATCTGAAGATTTTTATCGGCGGCCAGTGGCGACACGGCGGCGGCAACCCGATGCAGAGCCACTTCCCGGCAGACGGGTCGATCAACGCGACGCTGAATGCCGCCAGTCTGGATGACCTGGAGGAGGCGGTAGACGCCGGAGAGCGCGCCTGGTGCGATCCCGCCTGGCGTAACAGCCTGCCGCATATGCGCGCGAAGATCCTGCATAAGGTTGCCGATCTCATTGAATCCCGCGTCGACGCGCTGGCGCAGATGCAGAGCCGTGATAACGGCAAGCCGCTGGCGGAAGCGCGCGGACTGGTGATGAGCGCGGCGGGAACGGCGCGCTACTTTGCCGCTGCCTGCGAGCTGCTGGAAGGGGAACTTCCGACGCCGCGCCAGCCGGATCTGCTGACGCTGAGCCGCTATGAGCCGCTCGGCGTGGTGGCGGCCATCACGCCGTGGAACTCGCCGATTGCCAGCGAAATGCAGAAGGTCGCACCGGCGATTGCCGCCGGGAACGCGGTGATCCTCAAGCCCGCCGAAGCCACGCCGCTGATGGCGCTGGAGCTGGCGCGGATTTTTGAACAGGCCGGGCTGCCCGCCGGGCTGCTGAGCGTGCTGCCGGGCAAAGGCTCGGTGATTGGCGATGCGCTGGCGCGTCATCCTCGCGTGCGCAAAATTTCCTTTACCGGCGGTACCACCACGGGCCGTCATCTGGCGCACGTGGCGGCGGAAAAACTGATCCCGGCCTCGCTGGAGCTGGGCGGCAAATCGCCGACCATTGTGCTGGAGGATGCTGATATCGAACAGGCCGCGCGCGGGATCTGCTATGGCATTTTCAGCTCGGCGGGGCAGGCGTGTATCGCCGGATCGCGGCTGTTTATCCACGAGAGCATTTACGCCCCGCTGATGGCGAGGCTGCTGGAATTAACTCGCGGGCTGCGCGTCGGACACCCGTTTACCGAAGGCGTGCATGTCGGACCGTTGATCGGCGAAAAACATCGCCAGAGCGTGATCGAGTACGTCGAACTGGCGAAGCGTGAAGGGGGCCGCGTGCTGTGCGGCGGCGAGATCCCCGCCGATCCCGCTCTGGCAAACGGCAGCTTTTTCCTGCCCACGATTATCGAAGGGTTGAGCAACAGCGCCCGCGCCTGTCAGGAAGAGATCTTCGGCCCGGTGCTGGTGGCGATGCCGTTTGCCGATGAAGCCACGCTTATCCGCGAGGCGAACGACTCGGTTTACGGCCTGGCAGCGGGGATCTGGACACGCGATACCGGTCGCGCCCTGCGTCTCAGCGAGCAGCTGGAGGCAGGCACGGTGTGGATCAACACCTACAAAGTCTTTGCGATTTCGACCCCGTTCGGGGGCTTTAAAGAGAGCGGTCTGGGCCGCGAGAAGGGTATCCAGGGGCTGAAAGCCTGGATGCAACAAAAGAGCATTTATCTGGCGACGGGTAACAGCGTCAACCACTGGTGCGACTGAGAAAGGGTGAGCAATGAGCGAAATGATAACCGTCGGCGACGCCATCGCCAGAACGCTGGAGCAGTATCAGGTTGAGGCCATCTATGGCGTCATCTCCATTCACAACCTGCCGATCGCGGATGCGGTTGGGCAGCGGGGCAATATCCGCTTTGTGCCCGCGCGCGGTGAAGCCGGTTCCGTCACCATGGCCGACGCCCACGGGCGCTTTTCCGGCCTCGGCGTGGCGCTGACCAGCACCGGCGCGGGGGCGGGCAATGCGGTAGGCGCGCTGGTGGAAGCCATGAATGCCTGCACGCCGCTGCTGCATTTAACCGGGCAGGTAGAGAAAGCCTGGCTGGACGCCGACACCGGGTTTATCCATGAAACCCGTGACCAGCTGACCTTCCTGAAGGCCAGCTCAAAACGGGCGTACCGCATCAGCAATGCGAATCAGGCGATAGCGATTCTGCATAAAGCTTTCCAGGACGCGCAGACCCCGCCGTGCGGACCGGTCTCGGTGGAAATCCCGATTGATATTCAGGGCGCCAAGATTCCGCTATCGCTGGTGACTAAACCGGTTAAACCGGCATCGGTTCCAGCCGTGGATACCGGAATGGTTGACGCGCTGTGGGCGCAGCTAAAACAGGCGAAACAGCCGCTGCTGTGGCTGGGGGGCGGGGCGCTGGGCAGCGCAGACGCGGTTAAAACGCTGGCGGATGCGGGCATCACCGTGATTTCCAGCACCCACGCGCGCGGCGTGCTGCCGGACAGCCACCGCGCCAGCCTTCGCGCGTTCCACAACTCGCCGTCGGTTGAGGCCCTGATTGCGCAGTGTGATTTTACGCTGGTGGCCGGTTCTCGCCTGCGCAGCAACGAAACCCGATCCTGGACGCTTGAGCTGCCTTCCCCGCGGGTGCAGATCGATATCGACCCGGCGGCGGCAAGCCGTAACTACCTGATGGATAGCACGTTGATAGCCGATTGTTCAGCGGTGCTTGGCGCGCTGGCTGAAAAAGTACAGGGCCGCGAGTGGGGCAGTCCCCAGTGGGATATGCAGGTGCAGCAGGCGGTCGGGCAAGCTGAGCAGGGGCTGCGCGAGCAGTGCGGCGCCTATGCGAAGCTTAACGACGCCATAGCAAAAGCCCTGCCGAAAGACGGCCTGCTTGTGCGCGATATCACCGTGTCCGGCAGCCTGTGGGGTAGCCGCCTGTTCAGGGCTAACGGTCCGCTGATGAACATTCACTCCCTCGCCGGGGCGATTGGTATGGGGCTGCCGATGGCCATCGGCACCGCGATTGCCAACCCGCAGCGCAAGGTGGTGGGGCTGGTGGGCGACGGCGGCCTGAGCCTCAATTTAGGCGAGCTGGCGACGCTGGCGCAGGAGAAAGCCAACGTGACGCTGCTGGTCATGAACGACGGCGGCTACGGGGTGATGCGCGGTATTCAGGATAAGTATTTCGGCGGGCGTCAGTATTATAACGCGCTGCATACGCCGGACTTTACCCTGCTGGCGCAGGCGATTGGCCTACAGGCGTGGAGCGTTGAGCGGGCAGAGGATTTTGATGCGGTGATGACGGAGGCGCTGGCGATGCCGGGGCCGTCGGTTGTGGAAGTGCGGATGGGGCAGATTGGCGCCCTTAAGTTTGCGGGGCCGCCGCAGAAGACGCTTTACTAGAAGTGCAGTGCGGTCTGAAGCCCTCACCCCAGCCCTCTCCCAAAGGGAGAGGGTGACAGCGTTCCCTCTCCCTTTGGGAGAGGGTTAGGGTGACAGCGTTCCCTCTCCCTTTGGGAGAGGGTTAGGGTGAGGGGGTAAATCAGAACACGTTAAACGGGTATTCCACGTAAGCGCGGATCTCGTCCCCGCCCACGTTGTACTCGCTGGCGTTGCTGGAGACGCGCAGTACGGAGTAGCGCAGCTTCAGCTTCAGATCTTTCGCCGGGCCATCCTGCACCTGGTACTGGATCTGGTTAAACCACTCGTGCTCTTTGCCATTGCTGGTTTCAGAGGTTTTGATGTTATCGCCGCGCACGTAGGCGGTGGTCCAGCTCAGGCCCGGTAAACCAAGGCCGCCAAAGTCCAGACCGTAGGATGCCTGCCAGGAACGTTCATCTTCGCCATTGAAATCAGACCAGTAGGAGTTCGCCAGCCAGATGGTGTTACCGCCGTCACCCACTCCGCCTTTGTCGCGATAGCCGCCGTAGTTGTAGCCGGTACTGCCGCTGCTCTGCTGGTACGCCACTTTGAACGTGTGAATGTCCCAGATATAGCTCGCCGCCAGGCTCCAGATGGTGTTGCTGCGGCCCGTGTCGAGGCTGTCCGCGTAATGCTGGTCGAGACGGGAGTTATAGCCGTTGAAGTCGAGCACCAGCTGCTGCCCGGTACTGAACGGCTGTTTGAAGTTCATGCCCAGGTACTGCTTGTTCATCACCTCTTCGTTATGAGAGGCGTACAGCGCGCCGCTGAACTGGTCGTTAAACTGATAGCTCGCACCGCCGAAGGAGAGGCTCTTCAGTCCGCTGTCGTGGCGGTCATCGCTTTTACGCTGCTCGTCGGTGAAGTAACCGGCGTTGACTTCCAGACCGTCGATCTCTTTCGAGGTCAGCAGGGTGCCGGTGTAGCTTTCAAACAGCAGGCGGGAGCTGTCGGATGTAATGATTGGCAGTTCAGGACGCTGGTTCCCGTAGCTCAGCACGGTATTGGAGATGCGCATTTTGGCCGTCGCGCCAAACTTTGCCAGATCGGATTTTGCCCGGCCGTCGTCTTCCTGCTTAAAGAAGTCGATGCCGTCCGCGCCGCTCTTGCCGCGGCCACCGTCCAGACGCACGCCATACTGCGCGATACCGTCCACGCCGAAGCCCACCAGCCCTTCGGTATAGCCGGATGCAAACGTGGCGATGATCCCCTGACCCCATTCGGCTTTGTCCTGCTGGCCCTGATGGTAGTCGCGGCTGATATACGCATTGCGTAAAAACAGATCCAGATGGCTGTCGTCAATAAAACCCTTGCTGTCGGATTGCTGGCTTGCGGCGGCAGGTAATGCGGCAAATAAACTTAAAGCAATTAATGATAATTCTTTTTTCACGGAGGGAACGTCTCTGTCTGGATATATTAATTTGAATAACTGCGGAAGAGATAATTACCGGAAAAAGTAACCTTTGCAATAATTATGTGACCAGACATTTCAGAGTGGCAGGGTAGATTTGGCGGGGCTTTCAGGGGGGTTATCGATACGTGCTTTTAAGTTAACAATTCATGCGAAATAAAAAGGAGGCAAAACTGCCTCCTTCTGAAATTATTTAATTCCGTCTGCCGCCATACGGTCGCGAATATGCTGTGCACGCTCTTCCGAAGCCGGGTGATCGTCAAACATGGAGCTTTGACGGCCCTCCTCCAGTTTCGCCAGTTTTTCGAAGCTGGTAGCTAAACCCGATGGATTGATGCCGCGTTTGCGCAACAGATCGTAAGAGTAGTCATCCGCTTCCGACTCCTGACGCTGGGAGAACTGCGAGTTCACCAGTTTTTCGCCCACGTCGCCCAGCTGCGACTGGGACAGGCTGCCGACGATGCCGCCCGCAGAGGCCGCCGCTGCACGCACGGCATTGGTGCCCAGCGCAACCTGCATCCCTTTCTTCACGTGACCCAGTGCAACGTGACCCATTTCATGGCCGATCACCGCTTCCACTTCGTTGTCGGTCATCATGTCCATCAGGCCGCTGTAAACGCGAATACAGCCGTTCGCCATCGCAAAGGCGTTGACGTCTTTCGCCATATACACCTTGTAGTTCACCGGCTGACCGTTAATGTTGTCGCCCAGCGCGGAAGCAATCTTGTTCAGACGCTGCGTGTAGGTGCTGTTTGCCGGGGCAAGCGTAGCTTTTCCATCCATATCCTTACAGGCCTCGTCGCTCAACGCTTTCACCTGCGCATCGCTCAATGAGTAGGCCTGAAAAGCTTCTGCGCCTGAGGTCATCAGGCCGTTAGAATCCATATTCTGACAGCCGCTTAGCAGGAGCGTTGTTCCCACAGCCAGCCCGATTGCACGCATTTTCATGATGTTGCTTCCGTACTCGTTAATCTGAATTAATTCCGAAAAATGCACCGTCAACGAAGCCGGTGTCGGGCTAAGTATAAGGAATATCGACAGAGGCGGGCGAGCAGATTGCGCAACATGCGAGCATGATCCAGAGATTTCTTAAGCTGCAAAAGAATGGTCCATGTACATGCCCTGCGGCTTGGGTTACATTGTTGGCACTTTTTTCCGGCGTAGCCCAAAACGCGCTGTCGTCAAGGGCATGGCCTTTAACAGTCCGATCTGGAGTTAAAATGTCCTCACGTAAAGAGCTTGCTAATGCTATTCGTGCGCTGAGCATGGACGCAGTACAGAAAGCCAAATCCGGCCACCCGGGCGCCCCTATGGGCATGGCTGACATCGCCGAAGTCCTGTGGCGTGATTTCCTTAACCACAACCCGCAGAACCCGGCATGGGCAGACCGCGACCGTTTCGTGCTGTCTAACGGCCACGGCTCTATGCTGATCTACAGCCTGCTGCACCTCACTGGCTACGATCTGCCAATCGAAGAGCTGAAAAACTTCCGTCAGCTGCACTCCAAAACTCCAGGTCACCCGGAAGTGGGCTACACCGCTGGCGTTGAAACCACTACCGGTCCGCTGGGTCAGGGCATCGCTAACGCCGTAGGGATGGCGATTGCAGAGAAGACCCTGGCGGCGCAGTTTAACCGTCCTGGCCACGACATCGTTGACCACTTCACCTACGCCTTCCTGGGCGACGGCTGCATGATGGAGGGCATTTCTCACGAAGTGTGCTCCCTGGCAGGCACCCTGAAGCTGGGTAAACTGGTTGCGTTCTACGACGACAACGGCATCTCCATCGACGGTCATGTTGAAGGCTGGTTCACTGACGACACCGCCGCACGTTTCGAAGCCTACGGCTGGCACGTTGTGCGCGGCGTTGATGGCCACGATGCTGACTCGATTAAACGTGCAGTAGAAGAAGCGCGCGCTGTGACGGACAAACCGTCTCTGCTGATGTGCAAAACCATCATCGGCTTCGGTTCGCCGAACAAAGCGGGTACGCACGACTCCCACGGCGCGCCGCTGGGCGACGCGGAAATCGCACTGACCCGTGAAGCTCTGGGCTGGAAACACCCTGCATTCGAAATCCCATCTGAGATCTACGCTCAGTGGGATGCAAAAGAAGTGGGCCAGGCGAAAGAAGCGGCCTGGAACGAGAAGTTCGCGGCATACGCGAAAGCCTTCCCTCAGGAAGCGGCTGAATTCACCCGTCGTATGAAAGGCGACATGCCGTCTGACTTCGACGCGAAAGCGAACGAGTTCATCGCGAAGTTGCAGGCGAACCCAGCCAAGATCGCCAGCCGTAAAGCATCTCAGAATGCGATCGAAGCGTTTGGCCCTCTGCTTCCAGAATTCCTCGGCGGCTCCGCTGACCTGGCGCCATCAAACCTGACCCTGTGGTCCGGATCTAAGCCAATCAACGAAGACACTGCCGGTAACTACATCCATTACGGTGTACGTGAATTCGGGATGACCGCGATTGCCAACGGTATCGCTCTGCACGGTGGCTTCCTGCCGTACACCTCTACCTTCCTGATGTTTGTGGAATATGCACGTAACGCCGTGCGTATGGCTGCGCTGATGAAACAGCGTCAGGTGATGGTCTACACCCACGACTCCATCGGTCTGGGCGAAGACGGTCCTACCCACCAGCCAGTAGAGCAGGTGGCTTCCCTGCGCGTGACCCCGAACATGAGCACATGGCGTCCATGTGACCAGGTTGAATCTGCGGTGGCGTGGAAATACGGCGTTGAGCGTCATGATGGCCCGACCGCACTGATCCTCTCCCGTCAGAACCTGGCGCAGCAGGAGCGTACCCCAGAGCAGCTGGCAAACATCGCGCGCGGTGGTTACGTGCTGAAAGATTGCGCAGGCCAGCCTGAGCTGATCTTCATCGCGACCGGTTCTGAAGTTGAACTGGCCGTTGCCGCATGGGAAAAACTGACTGCTGAAGGCGTGAAAGCGCGTGTGGTTTCTATGCCATCTACCGATGCGTTCGACAAGCAGGATGCCGCGTACCGCGAATCCGTACTGCCTAAAGCGGTCTCCGCTCGCGTGGCAGTGGAAGCGGGTATCGCTGACTACTGGTTCAAATACGTTGGCCTGAACGGCGCTATCGTCGGTATGACCACGTTTGGTGAGTCTGCGCCAGCTGAACAGCTGTTTGAAGAGTTTGGCTTCACCGTTGAGAACGTTGTCGCTAAGGCGAAAGAACTGCTGTAATTGCCGTTTTGCCCGGTGGCGCTAACGCTTACCGGGCCTACAAATGGCATAAAATGTAGGCCGGGTAAGCGTTAGCGCCACCCGGCTTTTTTGTATGCACGATTCCTCAGACATGTAACTGCTCTGTAAATTATTCCACCGAAAATGTGATGCAAGTCATATAGCTCGCTTATTCATCTGGACAGAGATTCCTTTTATTCCCCGATTCGCTTATTCTTGCTGAAGCGTTTCAGTCGATTAAATGTGCGACAATTGACCAATCAATCGCAGTTTGTGACAGCAAGGATTCCCCTTCGGGCGTCGCTGGATTACTCTTTCAGCCACCTCAAACTCAGGGATAGCTTTGCAGGAGATCTATGACCGTACGCGTAGCGATTAATGGCTTCGGTCGCATCGGACGCAACGTGGTTCGTGCTTTATATGAATCCGGGCGTCGTGCGGAAATCACCGTGGTGGCAATCAATGAACTGGCGGATGCTGCGGGCATGGCGCATTTGTTGAAATATGACACCAGCCACGGTCGCTTTGCCTGGGACGTTCGCCAGGAAAGGGAACAGCTGTTCGTCGGTGACGATGCCATCCGCGTGCTGCATGAGAACAGTATTGAAGGGCTGCCCTGGCGCGAACTGGGTGTGGATGTGGTGCTGGACTGTACCGGCGTGTACGGTAACCGTGAACATGGCGAAGCGCATCTGAATGCTGGCGCGAAAAAAGTGCTGTTCTCCCATCCCGGCAGTAACGACCTCGACGCCACCGTCGTGTTTGGCGTCAACCAGCACGAGCTGCAAGCTGAACACCGCATTGTCTCCAACGCCTCCTGCACCACCAACTGCATTATTCCGGTCATTAAACTGTTAGACGATGCGTATGGCATTGAATCCGGCACCGTGACCACGATTCACTCCGCCATGCACGATCAGCAGGTCATCGACGCCTACCATCCGGATTTACGGCGCACTCGCGCGGCGAGCCAGTCCATCATTCCGGTGGATACGAAACTGGCTGCCGGGATCACCCGTATTTTCCCGCAGTTTAACGACCGTTTCGAAGCGATTGCCGTGCGCGTGCCGACGATAAACGTCACCGCAATCGATCTTAGCGTGACGGTGAAAAAACCGGTAAAAGCCTGTGAAGTCAACCTGTTGCTGCAAAAAGCGGCACAGGGAGCATTTCATGGTATAGTTGACTATACGGAATTACCGTTGGTCTCAGTAGATTTTAACCACGACCCGCACAGCGCCATCGTGGATGGCACGCAGACGCGAGTCAGTGGTGCGCACCTTATCAAGACGCTGGTCTGGTGTGATAACGAATGGGGCTTTGCTAACCGAATGCTCGACACCACGTTAGCCATGGCCGCAAAAGGTTTCAGGTAGAGCGCACCTTGCGCTTGCAAAACTTTAAGAATCAACGAGAGGATTCACCATGTCTGTAATTAAGATGACCGATCTGGATCTGGCAGGTAAACGCGTTTTCATCCGTGCCGATCTGAACGTACCGGTTAAAGATGGCAAAGTGACCAGCGACGCGCGTATCCGTGCATCTCTGCCAACCATTGAACTGGCTCTGAAGCAGGGCGCTAAAGTGATGGTCACCTCCCACCTGGGCCGTCCAACTGAAGGCGAGTACAACGAAGAGTTCTCTCTGCTGCCGGTTGTTAATTACCTGAAAGACAAACTGTCCAGCCCGGTTCGCCTGGTGAAAGATTACCTGGACGGCGTAGACGTTGCCGAAGGTGAGCTGGTTGTTCTGGAAAACGTTCGCTTCAACAAAGGCGAAAAGAAAGACGACGAAACCCTGTCCAAAAAATACGCTGCGCTGTGCGACGTATTCGTGATGGATGCATTCGGTACGGCTCACCGTGCGCAGGCATCTACCCACGGTATCGGTAAATTCGCAGACGTCGCCTGTGCAGGTCCGCTGCTGGCTGACGAACTGGAAGCGCTGGGTAAAGCACTGAAAGAACCTGCTCGTCCAATGGTCGCTATCGTTGGTGGTTCTAAAGTTTCTACCAAACTGACCGTACTGGATTCCCTGTCCAAAATCGCTGACCAGCTGATCGTTGGCGGTGGTATCGCGAACACCTTCGTTGCTGCGCAAGGCCACAACGTGGGTAAATCCCTGTACGAAGCGGATCTGGTTGACGAAGCCAAACGTCTGCTGAGCACCTGTGATATCCCGGTTCCAACTGACGTTCGTGTAGCTACCGAGTTCTCCGAAACCGCTACCGCAACCCTGAAATCTGTTAACGACATCAAAGATGAAGAGCAGATTCTGGACCTGGGCGACGTTTCTGCACAGAAACTGGCTGAAATCCTGAAAAACGCAAAAACTATCCTGTGGAACGGTCCTGTCGGCGTGTTCGAATTCCCGAACTTCCGCAAAGGGACTGAGATCGTGGCTAATGCTATCGCAGACAGCGAAGCGTTCTCTATCGCAGGCGGTGGTGACACCCTGGCAGCTATCGATCTGTTCGGTATCGCTGACAAGATCTCCTACATCTCCACTGGTGGCGGCGCATTCCTCGAATTCGTGGAAGGTAAAGTCCTGCCAGCAGTAGCAATGCTCGAAGAGCGCGCTAAGAAGTAAGCCATTCAGGGGCAGGGAAACCTGCCCAATTTTCAGCGCGCTTATCAGAGCTCGCACCTTTTCTAACGGCCGAAGATACAGGACTAAGCAACATGTCTAAAATTTTTGATTTCGTAAAACCTGGCGTTATCACTGGTGATGACGTACAGAAAGTGTTCCAGGTAGCTAAAGAAAACAACTTCGCTCTGCCAGCAGTTAACTGCGTAGGTACCGACTCCATCAACGCCGTACTGGAAACCGCTGCAAAAGTTAAAGCACCGGTTATCGTTCAGTTCTCTAACGGCGGCGCTGCGTTCATCGCAGGTAAAGGCGTGAAAACTGACGTTCCTCAGGGCGCTGCTATCTTGGGTGCTATCTCTGGCGCACATCACGTTCACCAGATGGCTGAGCACTACGGTGTTCCGGTTATCCTGCACACTGACCACTGCGCGAAAAAACTGCTGCCGTGGATCGACGGTCTGCTGGACGCAGGTGAAAAACACTTCGCAGCAACCGGTAAGCCACTGTTCTCTTCTCACATGATCGACCTGTCCGAAGAGTCTCTGGAAGAAAACATCGAGATCTGCTCTAAGTACCTGGCGCGTATGTCCAAAATGGGCATGACCCTGGAAATCGAACTGGGTTGCACCGGCGGTGAAGAAGACGGTGTGGACAACAGCCACATGGACGCTTCTGCTCTGTACACTCAGCCAGAAGACGTTGATTACGCTTACACCGAGCTGAGCAAAATCAGCCCACGCTTCACCATCGCAGCGTCCTTCGGTAACGTACACGGCGTATACAAACCAGGTAACGTGGTTCTGACCCCGACCATCCTGCGTGATTCTCAGGAATACGTGTCTAAGAAACACAACCTGCCGCACAACAGCCTGAACTTCGTCTTCCACGGCGGTTCCGGTTCTTCTGCTCAGGAAATCAAAGACTCCGTAAGCTACGGCGTAGTGAAAATGAACATCGATACCGACACCCAGTGGGCAACCTGGGACGGTATCCTGCAATACTACAAAACCAACGAAGCTTACCTGCAAGGTCAGCTGGGCAACCCGAAAGGCGAAGACCAGCCGAACAAGAAATACTACGATCCACGCGTATGGCTGCGCGCTGCCCAGACTTCTATGATTACTCGTCTGGAGCAGGCATTCAAAGAACTGAACGCGGTTGACGTTCTGTAATTTGAGCTGTTCATAGCCTCAAGAAGGTCCGCATATGCGGGCCTTTTTTTATGCCTTTTCAATAGCCTGATGCCTCTGTTTTTGTGATCTGTTTGGCAATATCATGGCTTTTTGTTTACCCTTTACTGACCTGCCTGTCTCCGTGTGGGATAGATTTTGTGGTTTTTATGAGCATAAGGAAAGATAAATGGAAGATCTCGGTGTTGTAGATAGCATCAATAACGCTGGCTCCTGGCTGGTGCGCAACCAGGCGCTCCTGATTAGTTACGCTGTGAATATTGCGGCGGCAATCGCCATTATTATTGTGGGGATGATCGTTGCCCGCACGGTTTCCCGGGGCGTTAATCGCGTAATGCTATCCCGTCATATCGATGCAACCGTTGCTGATTTCCTTTCTGCGCTGGTGCGTTACGGGATTATTGCGTTTACCCTCATTGCGGCAATGGGGCGGGTCGGTGTACAGACCGCTTCGGTCATTGCCGTACTTGGTGCCGCTGGTCTGGCCGTAGGTCTCGCTCTTCAGGGCTCGCTGGCTAACCTTGCAGCTGGCGTACTGTTAGTGACGTTCCGTCCTTTCCGTGCCGGAGAGTATGTTGATCTCGGTGGCACTGCGGGCACCGTGCTGAACGTGCAGATTTTTTCTACCACGCTGCGTTCGGCAGACGGCAAAATCGTCATTGTGCCAAACAAGAAAGTGATTGATGGCAACATTACTAACTTCTCTCGTGAGCCGGTTCGCCGTAATGAACTCATTATCGGGGTTGGCTATGATTCAGATACTGAGTTGGTGAAAAAGCTGATTACCGATATCATCGAATCAGATGACCGCATTCTTAAAGATCGCGAAATGACCGTTCGCCTGAACGAGTTGGGCGCGTCATCCATTAATTTTGTGGTGCGCATCTGGAGTAAAAGCGGCGATCTGCAAAACGTTTACTGGGACGTGCTGGAGCGCATTAAGCGTGATTTCGATGCCAACGGCATCAGCTTCCCGTACCCGCAGATGGACGTAAACGTCAAAAAAATCAAAGAAGCAGAGTAACGTCTCTCGTAGGCCCGGTAAGCGTCAGCGACACCGGGCTTTTCTTTTATTAGCCCGGCTAATCCCCAATTAATATTATCAATTTCCTCTAATGCCGTTCCCGCAGTATAGTCTGCCTCCAGGACAACTCTGCGAGAATTACGTCATGTTATCTTATTATTTTCAAGGGCTTGCATTAGGTGCGGCCATGATCCTTCCCCTTGGTCCACAAAATGCGTTTGTGATGAACCAGGGCATTCGCCGTCAGTATCATCTGATGATTGCCCTGCTGTGCGCGGTGAGCGATTTGCTACTGATTTGCGCCGGGATTTTTGGCGGCAGCGCCTTGCTGATGCAGTCGCCGTGGCTGCTGGCGCTGGTTACCTGGGGCGGCGTAGCGTTTCTGCTGTGGTACGGGTTTGGCGCCCTGAAAACGGCCATGAGCAGCAATCTTGAGCTGGCGAGCGCCGAAGTGATGAAGCAGGGGCGCTGGAAGATTATCGTCACCATGCTCGCCGTGACGTGGCTTAACCCGCACGTTTATCTTGATACGTTCGTGGTGCTCGGCAGCCTGGGTGGACAGCTGGACGTTGAGCCCAAGCGCTGGTTTGCGCTCGGTACGGTCAGCGCCTCCTTCCTCTGGTTCTTTGGTCTTGCGATCCTGGCGGCATGGCTGGCGCCCCGTCTGCGCACCGCTAAAGCGCAGCGCATTATCAATACCCTGGTTGGGCTGGTGATGTGGTTTATTGCCTTCCAGCTGGCGAAAGAGGGCATTCATCACGTACAGGGATTGTTCAACTAAGCGTTGTCTTATGGACATCTGAACAAGACCCGCTAAGCTTGCTGGCATGAGCCCTGTTGATGGGGCACTCTTCGCAACATGGAGGAATGACAGTGAAGTTTAAGGTGATGGCCCTGGCGGCATTAGTAAGTTTAGGTGCGGTGTCGGTGCAGGCGAATGAACTGCCAAACGGCCCGCACATTGTCACTTCAGGCACGGCAAGCGTGGATGCGGTACCGGATGTTGCAACCCTGGCAATTGAAGTGAACGTGGCGGCGAAAGATGCTGCTTCCGCCAAGAAACAGGCAGACGATCGTGTTGCGCAATACCTCTCTTTCCTGGAACAGAACGGTGTCGCGAAAAAAGACATCAGCTCTGCGAACCTGCGTACCCAACCGGATTACGACTACCAGAACGGCAAAAGCATCCTGAAAGGCTATCGCGCCGTGCGTACTGTGGAAGTGACTGTACGCCAGCTTGATAAGCTCAACGGATTGCTGGATGGTGCGCTGAAGGCTGGGCTGAACGAAATTCGTTCCGTCTCGCTGGGCGTTGCGCAACCGGAGAAATATAAAGACGAAGCGCGTAAAGCGGCGATTGATGATGCCATTCATCAGGCGCAGCAGCTGGCATCCGGCTTCAAGACCAAGCTCGGTCCGGTTTACAGCGTGCGCTACCACGTTTCAAACTACCAGCCAAGCCCGATGGTTCGGATGATGAAGGCGGACGCCGCGCCGGTTTCTGCTCAGGAAACCTATGAGCAGCCAACCATTCAGTTCGACGATCAGGTTGATGTGGTGTTCCAGCTGGAGCCGACTGAAAAGCCCGCTCAGTAACCCGTAGGCCGGGTAAGGCGTAGCGGCCACCCGGCTTTTCTTTTAATCCTGCCTCAAAACCTTATGCCCAAACGCCAGCAGTGCGTCAGTGACGTTGCGCATCATGCGGCTTTCCGGCGCAAAACGGTGCCAGTACAGCATCCGGCGCTGATACAGCCCCGGGGTTAAATCAATCAGCTCACCGCTTTTCAACTCTTTCTCAATCTGCAAATGCGGGATCATGCAGCAGGTGGTTCCCTGACGCGCGAGCTGTACGAAGGCTTCGGACGAGTTAACGATATGACACGGCACGCTGCCCGGCGGCAGATCGAAGTTTTGTTGCAGGAAGGCCTGATGCATATCGTCCAGATGGTCGAACGCGACGGCAGGCGCTTTCAGCAGCGCGGCGCGGGTCACACCGTTCGGGAAGTAGCGCTCGGCAAAGGCTTTTGAACCGACAAACAGGTAATCCAGCGCGCCCAGCTGATCCACCAGACAGCTTGGCAACGCCTGAGGCTGAATACTGACCGCACCAACCACTTCGCCACGGCGCAGGCGCTCCTGGGTGCGGGTCTCGTCTTCAACCTGGAGATTCAGGCGGATAGGGGAGTCGGCCAGCACCGGCGCAAGGGCCGGCAGCAGCCAGGTTGCCAGACTGTCGGCGTTCACCGCCAGCGACAGCAGCAGCGGCGTGGAGCCGGTCTGTTCATCGCCCAGCCACTCATCTTCCAGCAGTTCAACCTGCCGCAGCAGGGCGAGGAGCTTTTGTCCTTGCTCCGTCGGACGCGGCGGTACGGTACGCACCAGCAGCGGCTGCCCGAACATGTTTTCAAGCTGTTTGATACGCTGTGATACGGCGGACTGGGTGATGCACAGCTTTTGCGCCGCGCGCTCAAAACCGCGTTCACGAATAACTGCATCAAGTGCCTGTAGTGTTCTGTAGTCCGGACGTTTCATTGCTCTGGCTGACTCCTTAATTTTGCTTAATCTGCACTATGACACAATTTTCCCTTCGTGGCAGACGAAATCCATTCGACGTGTTCTATAATGCGCCCTGAGTTTTCACACCACAGGCAAAACGATCATGACGCAGGATGAACTGAAAAAAGCAGTAGGATTGGCCGCTCTCCAGTACGTACAGCCGGGTACCATTGTCGGTGTTGGTACGGGGTCGACGGCGGCGCACTTTATCGATGCGCTGGGCACGATGAAGGGGCAGATCGAGGGCGCGGTTTCCAGCTCCGATGCTTCCACGGAAAAGCTGAAAAGCCTCGGCATTACCGTTTTCGACCTCAACGAAGTGGACCGTCTGGGCATTTACGTTGATGGCGCGGATGAAATCAACGGCCACATGCAGATGATCAAAGGCGGTGGCGCGGCGCTGACCCGCGAAAAAATCATCGCTTCCGTGGCGGATAAGTTCATCTGCATCGCGGACGCCTCCAAGCAGGTCGACATTCTGGGGAATTTCCCGCTGCCGGTCGAAGTGATCCCGATGGCGCGCAGCGCCGTGGCACGTCAACTGGTGAAGCTGGGTGGTCGTCCGGAATACCGTCAGGGTGTGGTGACCGACAACGGCAACGTGATCCTCGACGTTCATGGCCTTGAGATCCTCGATGCCATTGCGCTGGAAAATGCGATCAACGGCATTCCAGGCGTCGTTACCGTAGGGTTATTTGCCAACCGTGGCGCGGACGTGGCGCTGATCGGCACGGCTGACGGTGTAAAAACCATCGTAAAATGATCTGACGGGGGGAGCGCTCCCCCCGCTAAAAAAATTTTGAAAAGCTAAATTCGGTGACTTGTGTCACGTTTTTCCGCCTCTTTTGCCGATCCTGCCACGTTCGTAATTATCCGCAGCATTTTCCTCTGCCATTTTGCTCTGTATGACTTTTCTTCAGAGTGCCGACGCAAACGTTCATATTGCTGCAATAGTTTTTTTTGATATGTTGGCTGCACGGGATTTATATCCAGCACAACATCAGTTCAGATAAAAACAGGGTCGGGTAAATGGCAAAGGTATCACTGGAGAAAGACAAGATTAAATTCCTGCTGGTTGAAGGCGTGCACCAGAAAGCGCTCGATAGCCTTCGCGCAGCAGGCTACACCAACATCGAATTTCACAAAGGCGCGCTGGACACTGAAGAGCTGAAAGCGTCCATCCGTGATGCCCATTTCATTGGCCTGCGATCCCGTACCCAACTGACTGAAGACGTTATTGCTGCGGCGGAAAAGCTGGTGGCGATTGGCTGTTTCTGCATCGGCACCAACCAGGTTGATCTGAATGCCGCCGCAAAACGCGGTATCCCGGTCTTTAACGCGCCGTTCTCTAACACCCGTTCCGTGGCGGAGCTGGTGATTGGCGAGCTGCTGCTGCTCCTTCGCGGCATTCCGGAAGCTAACGCCAAAGCGCACCGTGGCGTATGGAATAAGCTGGCCGCGGGCTCCTACGAAGCGCGTGGTAAAAAGCTCGGGATTATCGGTTACGGCCACATCGGTACGCAGCTCGGTATTCTGGCGGAATCCCTCGGCATGCACGTGTTTTTCTACGATATCGAAAGCAAGCTGCCGCTGGGTAACGCGACGCAGGTGCAGCATCTCTCTGATCTGCTGAATATGAGCGACGTGGTCAGCCTGCACGTGCCGGAAAATGCGTCCACCAAAAACATGATGGGGGCGGAAGAGCTGGCGCTGATGAAGCCGGGCGCTCTGCTGATCAACGCCGCGCGTGGTACGGTGGTTGACATTCCTGCGCTGTGCGACGCGCTGAAGCGTAAGCATCTGGCGGGTGCGGCGATTGACGTGTTCCCGACGGAACCAGCCACCAACAGCGATCCGTTCACCTCTCCGCTGTGCGAGTTCGACAACGTGATCCTGACGCCGCACATCGGCGGTTCTACTCAGGAAGCGCAGGAGAATATCGGCCTGGAAGTGGCGGGTAAACTGAGCAAATATTCCGACAACGGTTCAACGCTCTCTGCGGTGAACTTCCCGGAGGTGTCTCTGCCGCTGCACGGTGGGCGTCGTCTGCTGCACATCCACGAAAACCGTCCTGGCGTGCTGACCGCCATCAACCAGATTTTTGCCGAGCAGGGCGTTAACATTGCCGCGCAGTATCTGCAAACTAACTCGCAGATGGGTTATGTGGTGATTGATATTGAAGCGGATGAAGATATCGCCGAGAAAGCATTGCAGAGCATGAAGGCCATTCCGGGGACGATTCGCGCGCGCCTGTTGTACTGATGGTGCGAGGTAAATGCAAAACGGTAACGATAGTTACCGTTTTTTATGTTTTCACCCTCTCCCTGTGGGAGAGGGCTGGGGTGAGGGCATCTGGCCGCACGCTTGGTTCACCACTCCCACAACTTCGATGGCGTCACCACCGCCGGCAACGGCACATCCCATTTCTCTACGGGTAATGCCTCCACGCCCTGGCAATCATGCGCATACCCCACCGGCTGCAATCCGTACTGCTGCCAGTTTTGTAGCGTCCTGTCATAGAATCCCCCGCCCATGCCCAATCGCTGGCCCTGCTCGTCAAACGCCACCAGCGGCGTAATCAGCACATCCAGCCCGGAAAGCGGGAGCACGTCGCGCACGTCGAGTTTGGGTTCGGTGATTTTCAGACGATTCACCACCAGCTCGCTGTGCGGATGGTAGTGCAGAAACAGCAGATTGCCCGGGCTAAAGGGATGCAGAACCGGCAGGTAAACTTTTTTCCCGGCGCGCCAGAGCTGGTCGATAAGCGGTTGGGTATCCAGCTCACCATCAAACGAGAGAAACAGCGCGACGGTGTTTGCCATCACCACAGGCGGATAGGCCATCATGCGGGCGGCGGCCTGCTGGGCAAACTGTGCCTGTTGCTCGGCGCTTAGGGCGCGACGACGCTGGCGAATAAGCTGACGGATGTCCTGGCGTGAAGCAGAAACTTCAGGGAGTTGAGTCATGGTAGTCGGTAGAAGAAAAGAGAGGGAATCTCCGAGATGCCGCCGCAGGCTGTAACCCTTGAACCCTTGGTTCAAGGTGAATGTGTCGTCATAGTTTTAAGGCTTCTCGGACGAACCGAGCATGCTCACCAACCATGGAGCGCCACATTCTTGTGGTATGAAATATCGGCTCAGGGGACTGGCCCGCTTGCGAACATCTCAGAGAAATTTTGTCTTCACAGTTACTCTACCATAGTCAACTGAGAAGTGTTATTCAAACTTTGGTCCCGGTCTTTCGGGACTGCGACCTTGATCAAGCAATGCCTGTTCTATGGTCTGCTGGAGCATTTTAATGCGCTGCTCCATGCTTGCCGCGTAATCGCGGGTCTTCGCTTTTTCCTGAGTCAGTTCATAGCTGATGTTCAACGCGGCGATGAAAACCAGCTGCTCAGTATTTGTGACTCTAGTGCGTTCTTTTAGATCTTGCAACCGCTGATTCAAATCGTCCGCAGCCTGATTCAAGGCATCCCTTTGTTCAGGCGGACAATTCACTCGCAGTGAACGGCCAAAAATCTGGAGATCGACGGGTTGTGCAGACATGCCACCTTCCTGCTGATTGACTGCGCTGCCTTCGCATACTGCCCCGGGGGCTGCGAAGGGGCGACACTATAGCTACCCTGATGTGAAGATACAAGCCCTTTTCTGGTATCACCAGGGTCCAAAGTGGTAGCATATCATGAATATCCTCCCTTTGATGACGAATGCGTATGTCTATACAGAACGAAATGCCTGGTTACAAGGATTTAAACCAGTTACTGAACCAGCAGGGAGTCGGTCTGACCCCTGCCGAAATGCACGGTCTGATCAGCGGCATACTGTGCGGCGGAAACAGCGACAGCTCATGGCAGCCGCTGATCCACGACCTCACCAACGAAGGGCTGGCGTTTGGCCACGAACTGGCGGAAGCGCTGCGTAAAATGCACGCCGCAACCAGCGATTCCCTGGAAGACGATGGCTTTCTTTTTCAGCTTTATCTGCCTGAAGGCGACGATGTCAGCGTCTTCGATCGCGCTGATGCGCTCGCGGGTTGGGTAAACCACTATCTTCTTGGCCTGGGCGTAACCCAGCCTAAACTGGATAAAGTGACCGGCGAAGCGGGTGAAGCGATCGACGATCTGCGCAACATCGCCCAGCTCGGCTACGATGAAGACGAAGACCAGGAAGAGCTGGAGATGTCTCTCGAAGAGATTATCGAGTACGTACGCGTGGCGTCTCTGCTGTGCCACGACAACTTTACGCGCTCGCAGCCGACCGCGCCGGAAGTTCGCAAGCCAACATTACACTAAGAAAAATAACGCACAGGAGGGTGTCATGGTTATCTCCAGTCAAGAGTATTCTCGCCGTCGTCAGGCGCTGCTGGCAAAAATGCAGCCGGGAAGCGCTGCCCTGATTTTCGCCGCGCCGGAAGTGACGCGCAGCGCCGACAGCGAATACCCCTATCGCCAGAGCAGTGATTTCTGGTACTTCACCGGGTTTAACGAGCCGGAAGCGGTACTGGTGCTGATTAAAAGCAATGACACCCACAACCACAGCGTGATTTTTAACCGCGTGCGCGATCTGACCGCGGAAATCTGGTTTGGCCGCCGCTTAGGGCAGGAGGCGGCGCCAGAAAAACTGGGCGTGGACCGCGCGCTGGCCTACAGCGAAATCAACCAGCAGCTCTACCAACTGCTGAACGGTCTGGACGTGCTCTATCACGCGCAGGGCGAATACGCGTATGCGGATGACATTGTTTTCACCGCGCTGGATAAGCTGCGTAAAGGCTCACGTCAGAATTTGTCTGCACCTGCCACCCTGACGGACTGGCGACCGATGGTGCATGAGATGCGCCTGTTCAAGTCTGAAGAAGAGCTGAACGTGATGCGCCGCGCGGGCGAAATCAGCGCCCTGGCGCATACCCGCGCCATGGAAAAGTGCCGTCCCGGTATGTTCGAGTACCAGCTTGAAGGGGAAATTCACCATGAATTTAACCGTCACGGCGCGCGCTTCCCGTCCTATAACACCATCGTAGGCGGCGGGGAAAATGGCTGCATTCTGCACTACACCGAAAACGAAAGTGAACTGCGCGACGGCGATCTGGTGCTGATTGACGCTGGCTGTGAATATCAGGGTTACGCGGGCGACATCACCCGTACCTTCCCGGTGAACGGTAAATTCACCACCGCGCAGCGTGAAATCTATGACATCGTGCTTGAGTCTCTGGAGACCGCGCTGACGCTGTTCCGCCCTGGCACCTCCATCCAGGAGGTTACGGGCGAGGTGGTGCGCATCATGATTACCGGGCTGGTGAAGCTCGGCATTCTGAAAGGCGATGTGGACACCCTTATAACCGAAAACGCCCATCGTCCGTACTTTATGCACGGCCTGAGCCACTGGCTGGGGCTGGATGTGCATGACGTCGGGGCATACGGTCCGGAACGTTCGCGCGTGCTGGAGCCTGGCATGGTGCTGACCGTTGAGCCGGGGCTGTACATCGCGCCGGATGCCGACGTGCCGGAACAGTACCGCGGGATCGGCATTCGTATTGAAGATGATATCGTCATCACGGAAACCGGTAACGAAAACCTGACCGCGACCGTGGTGAAAAAAGCCGACGACATCGAGGCGCTGATGGCGGCGGCACGCGGATGAGCGTAATCATTGTTGGCGGAGGCATGACCGGCGCTACTCTGGCGCTGGCTATTTCGCAGTTAACCCAGGGCCAGCTTCCGGTGCATCTCGTTGAGGCGGTCGCGCCGCAGGCTGCCGATCATCCCGGTTTCGACGCCCGCGCTATCGCGCTGGCGCAGGGGACCTGTCAGCAGCTTGCGCGTATTGGGATCTGGCAGGCGATAGCGGATTGCGCAACGGCGATCGGCACCGTTCACGTCAGCGATCGCGGGCATGCCGGGTTTGTGACGCTGGATGCCCACGATTACCGGATCGAGGCGCTGGGGCAGGTTGTCGAGCTGCATGATGTAGGGCTGCGGCTGTTCCGTCTGTTACAGGACGCGCCTGGCGTCACGCTGCACTGTCCGGCGCGCGTCGCCAGCTTTAGCCGTCGTGACGAGGCCGTCAGCGTGACGCTGGACAACGGCACCACGCTGGAGGGGCAACTGCTGGTGGCGGCAGATGGTTCACGCTCCGCGATCGCCACGCAGTGCGGCGTCGAATGGCGCTCTGAACCCTATGGGCAGGCGGCGGTCATCGCTAACGTCTCTACGGCTGGCGCGCATAACGGCAGGGCATTTGAGCGCTTCACGGAGCACGGCCCGCTGGCCATGCTGCCGATGTCGAACGGGCGCTGCTCGCTGGTATGGTGCCATGCGCAGGATCGGGCCGATGAGGTTCTCTCCTGGTCCGACGAACGTTTTTGTTCCGAGCTGCAAAAAGCCTTCGGCTGGCGGCTTGGGCGCATCACCCATGCCGGAAAACGCGTGGCCTATCCGCTCGCGCTGACGACCGCATCGCAGACTGTCTCCCATCGCGTCGCCCTGCTCGGCAACGCCGCGCAGACGCTGCACCCCATCGCCGGGCAAGGCTTCAACCTTGGCCTCCGTGACGTGATAAGCCTGGCAGAGCTACTGGCCCGGACGTGGAGCGAACAACAGGATTGTGGCGCATACTCGGTGCTAAGCCATTACCAGAAACGACGCCAGGCGGACAAAGCGGCGACCATTGGCGTCACCGACGGTTTAGTCCACCTGTTTGCCAATCGCTGGGCACCGCTGGTTGCGGGTCGCAACCTTGGGCTGATGGCGATGGAACTGTTCATTCCGGCACGTGACGTGCTGGCGCAGCGGACCCTGGGTTGGGTCGCGCGTTAAGGAGTATTGACCGTGCAAAATGTTGATGTCGCCATTGTGGGTGGCGGAATGGTAGGACTGGCGCTGGCCTGTGGTTTACAGGGCAGCGGCCTGCGCGTGGCCGTGCTTGAGCAAAAAGCGCCGCAGCCTGTGGCGCAGGATGCACCGCCGGAGCTGCGCGTCTCGGCGATCAATGCCGCCAGCGAAAAGCTACTGACGCACCTTGGCGTCTGGTCTGAAATCGTGGCGCTGCGTGCCAGCTGTTACCATGGCATGGAAGTGTGGGACAAAGACAGCTTCGGCCATATCGCGTTTGACGATGAAAGCATGGGCTATAGCCACCTTGGACACATCGTTGAAAACGCGGTGATCCACCACGCGCTGTGGCAGAAAGCACAGCAGTGCAGCGACGTCACGCTGATCGCACCGGCGAAACTCCAGCAGGTGGCGTGGGGCGAAAACGACGCGTTTATCACTCTTGAAAGTGGCGACATGCTGACCGCGCGTCTGGTGGTGGGTGCCGACGGCGCCAATTCCTGGCTGCGTAACAAAGCGGATATTCCGCTGACCTTCTGGGATTACCGCCATCACGCGTTGGTGGCCACAATCCGCACCGAAGAGCCGCACGGCGGCGTGGCGCGCCAGATTTTCCATAATGACGGCATTCTGGCCTTCCTGCCGCTTGCCGATCCGCATCTCTGCTCCATCGTCTGGTCCTTAGAGCCGGAGAAAGCGCAGCAGATGCAGGAGGCGACGCCGGATGCCTTCAGTCAGGCGCTATGCGTGGCGTTTGATAACCGTCTGGGCCTGTGCATGCTTGAAAGCGAACGCCAGACGTTTCCGTTAACCGGTCGCTACGCGCGTCAGTTTGCCGCGCACCGTCTGGCGCTGGTGGGGGATGCGGCGCATACCATTCATCCGCTGGCCGGGCAGGGGGTGAACCTCGGCTTTATGGACGCGGCTGAGCTGGTTGAAGAGCTGCGTCGCCTGCATCGGGAAGGCAAAGATATTGGCCAGCATCTGTATCTGCGTCGCTACGAGCGCAGCCGCAAACACAGTGCGGCGATGATACTGGCGGGGATGCAGGGTTTCCGCGAGCTGTTTGCCGGAGCGAATCCGGCGAAAAAACTGCTGCGCGATATTGGCCTCAAGCTGGCCGACACTCTTCCCGGCGTAAAACCGCAGCTTCTTCGTCAGGCAATGGGCCTCAACGATCTTCCCGACTGGTTACGTTAATCTCGATCCCCGTCACACTTTATTTTCCCGGCCTCCGCGCCGGGGAAATTTCCTCGTTTGAAATAATCTAATTTCACGTCATTTTTCGCATTAGAAAATCTAAACTTACTATTTTTATGTTACGGAAATTCGGCCCGTTTTTCCGCACGAAATATCACCATCTGCTAAATTCTGTTAGATCATTGTTAATTTTATGCGGGTTTAATCGCATTTTCCCAGTGAATAACTCTGTAGGCTTTTCAGCGATTTTTGGTCATAAGCTAATGTGATGACCCGTTTTACCTTATGGTTAACCGCCGGTTTCGGTGGTAAGTTCAGGTAAAAGAGAACGTTTGCGTCGGCCCCCGATCGCGAGGCCGACACCGGGTTTCACGGTGAATTTTTCAACGAGGAAAAGATGGCTCAACAGACTCCTTTGTACGAACAGCACGTGTTGTGCGGCGCCCGCATGGTGGACTTCCACGGCTGGATGATGCCGCTGCACTACGGCTCGCAGATTGATGAGCACCACGCGGTGCGCACCGATGCCGGTATGTTCGACGTGTCTCATATGACGATTGTCGACCTGCGCGGTAGCCGCACCCGGGAGTTTTTGCGTTATCTGCTGGCAAATGACGTCGCCAAACTGAAGACGCCGGGCAAAGCGCTCTATACCG
Organism: Enterobacter sp. BIDMC 27; assembly: GCF_000534415.1. Taxonomy (NCBI): domain Bacteria; kingdom Pseudomonadati; phylum Pseudomonadota; class Gammaproteobacteria; order Enterobacterales; family Enterobacteriaceae; genus Enterobacter; species Enterobacter sp. BIDMC 27. The sequence goes on along the minus strand of NZ_KI973178.1, from coordinate 4,648,335 downwards.
GCATGCTGAATGCCTCGGGCGGCGTGATTGATGACCTTATCGTCTATTACTTCACTGAAGATTTCTTCCGCCTCGTTGTAAACTCCGCCACCCGCGAAAAAGACCTCTCCTGGATTTCCCAACACGCTGAACCTTACGCCATCGACATCACCGTCCGTGACGATCTGTCACTGATCGCCGTGCAGGGGCCGAACGCGCAGGCGAAAGCCGCCTCTCTGTTCAGCGACGAGCAGCGCAAAGCCACCGAAGGCATGAAGCCGTTCTTCGGCGTGCAGGCGGGCGATCTGTTTATCGCCACCACCGGCTACACCGGTGAAGCGGGCTACGAAATTGCCATGCCAAACGAGAAGGCCGCTGATTTCTGGCGTGCGCTGGTGGAGGCGGGCGTGAAGCCTGCGGGCCTGGGCGCGCGCGATACGCTGCGTCTGGAAGCGGGGATGAACCTCTACGGTCAGGAGATGGACGAAGGCGTCTCTCCGCTGGCGGCCAACATGGGCTGGACCATTGCGTGGGAACCGGCTGACCGTGATTTTATTGGCCGTGAAGCGCTGGAGATGCAGCGCGAGAAGGGCACTGAACAGCTGGTAGGCCTGGTGATGAAAGAAAAAGGCGTTCTGCGCGGCGAGCTGCCTGTACGCTTCACCGATGCCGATGGCAATCATCGCGAAGGCGTGATCACCAGCGGAACGTTCTCCCCGACGCTCGGCTACAGTATTGCCCTGGCACGCGTGCCGGCGGGGATTGGCGAAACGGCGGTGGTGCAGATCCGCAACCGCGAAATGCCGGTCAACGTGACCAAACCGATTTTTGTTCGCGCCGGTAAGCCGGTCGCCTAACTATTTTTATCAGGAGAACTTCAATGAGCAATGTGCCAGCAGAACTGAAATACAGCAAAGAACACGAGTGGCTGCGCAAAGAGGCGGACGGCACTTACACCGTTGGGATCACCGAGCACGCGCAGGAGCTGCTGGGCGACATGGTGTTTGTTGACCTGCCGGAAGTGGGCGCAACCGTGAGCGCAGGCGACGACTGCGCGGTGGCGGAATCCGTTAAAGCGGCCTCTGACATCTACGCCCCGGTAAGCGGTGAAATTGTTGCCGTGAACGACGCGCTGAGCGACTCCCCGGAGCTGGTCAACAGCGAACCGTATGAAGGCGGCTGGATCTTCAAGATCAAAGCCAGCGACGAAGCGCAGGTTGCCGCGCTGCTGGATGCGACCGCGTACGAAGCACTGTTAGAAGACGAGTAATCAGTAATCCCCCTCTCCCTTTGGGAGAGGGCAGGGGTGAGGGTGCCAATCTTCCCCTCACCCTAACCCTCTCCCAAAGGGAGAGGGAACTTAAATTCACTGCACGTTTCAGGAACCATCGCTCATGACACAGACTTTAAGCCAGCTTGAAAACCGTGGCGCTTTCATTGAACGTCACATTGGGCCGGATGCTCAGCAACAGCAGGAGATGCTGAAGACAGTTGGCGCGGATTCATTAAACGCACTGATCGGCCAGATCGTGCCAAAAGACATCCAGCTTGCCACGCCGCCACAGGTAGGCGAGTCCACGACGGAATTCGCCGCGCTGGCGGAGCTGAAGGCCATCGCCGGCCTTAACAAGCGCTATAAGTCTTATATCGGCATGGGCTACACCAACGTGCAGTTACCGCCGGTGATCCTGCGTAATATGCTGGAAAACCCGGGCTGGTACACCGCTTACACCCCATATCAGCCAGAAGTCTCCCAGGGCCGTCTGGAAGCGCTGCTGAACTTCCAGCAGGTGACGCTGGATCTGACCGGTATGGATATCGCCTCTGCCTCGCTGTTGGATGAAGCCACTGCCGCCGCCGAAGCGATGGCGATGGCGAAGCGCGTGAGCAAGCTGAAAAACGCCAACCGCTTCTTCGTCGCGGCGGACGTGCATCCCCAGACGCTGGACGTGGTGCGCACCCGTGCGGAAACCTTTGGCTTTGAGGTGATTGTCGACGACGCGGAAAAAGTTCTGGATCACCAGGACGTCTTCGGCGTGCTGTTGCAGCAGGTGGGCACCACCGGGGAAGTGCACGACTACGGCGCACTGATCGCCGAGCTGAAATCCCGTAAGGTTATTGTTAGCGTCGCCGCTGATTTTATGGCGCTGGTGCTGCTGACGGCGCCAGGCAAACAGGGCGCGGATATTGTCTTCGGCTCAGCCCAGCGTTTCGGCGTGCCGATGGGCTACGGCGGCCCGCACGCGGCGTTCTTTGGCGCGAAAGATGAATTTAAACGTTCCATGCCAGGCCGTATTATCGGCGTATCGAAAGATGCCGCCGGTAACACCGCGCTGCGCATGGCGATGCAGACCCGCGAGCAGCATATCCGCCGCGAGAAAGCGAACTCCAACATCTGTACCTCGCAGGTGCTGCTGGCTAACATTGCCAGCCTGTACGCGGTGTTCCACGGTCCGGCTGGCCTGAAACGTATTGCCAGCCGCATCCACCGTCTGGCCGATATCCTGGCCTGCGGTCTGCAACAGAAAGGTCTCAGGCTGCGTCATGAACACTATTTCGATACCCTGTGCGTCGAGGTGGCAGACAAAGCGGCCGTGCTGGCGCGCGCCGAGGCAGCGCAAATCAACCTGCGCAGCGACATTCACAATGCGGTCGGCATTACGCTGGACGAAAGCACCACCCGTGACGATATCCTGACCCTGTTCAACGTATTGCTGGGTGACGCACACGGTCTGAACGTTGATACGCTCGACAAAGAGGTTGCGCTCGACAGCCGCTCCATTCAGGAAAGCATGCTGCGCGACGACGCGATCCTGACTCACCCGGTGTTCAACCGCTATCACAGCGAAACCGAGATGATGCGTTACATGCACTCTCTGGAACGTAAAGATCTGGCGCTAAACCAGGCGATGATCCCGCTGGGCTCCTGCACCATGAAGCTGAACGCCGCGGCTGAGATGATCCCAATTACCTGGCCTGAATTCTCTGAGCTACACCCGTTCTGCCCGGCTGAGCAGGCGGAAGGTTATCACATGATGATCAACCAGCTCTCCGACTGGCTGGTGAAGCTGACCGGGTACGACGCGCTCTGCATGCAGCCGAACTCCGGTGCGCAGGGTGAATACGCTGGTCTGCTGGCGATCCGTCACTATCACGAAAGCCGCAATGAAGGCCACCGTGATATCTGCCTGATCCCAAGCTCTGCCCACGGTACCAACCCGGCTTCTGCCCAGATGGCAGGAATGGAAGTGGTGGTTGTGGCGTGCGACAAAAACGGCAACATCGATCTGGCCGACCTGCGCGCCAAAGCCGAGCAGGCGGGCGACAAACTCTCCTGCATCATGGTGACCTACCCATCCACCCACGGCGTGTACGAAGAAACTATCCGTGAAGTGTGTGATGTGGTGCATCAGTTCGGCGGCCAGGTTTACCTCGACGGCGCAAACATGAACGCCCAGGTGGGCATCACCTCTCCGGGCTTTATTGGCGCGGATGTGTCGCACCTGAACCTGCATAAAACGTTCTGCATTCCGCACGGCGGTGGCGGCCCGGGCATGGGTCCTATCGGCGTGAAGGCGCACCTGGCACCGTTTGTGCCGGGCCACAGCGTGGTGCAGATTGAAGGCATGCTGACCCGTCAGGGCGCAGTCTCCGCGGCACCGTTCGGCAGCGCCTCTATCCTGCCAATCAGCTGGATGTACATCCGCATGATGGGCGCGGAAGGGCTGAAGCAGGCCAGCCAGGTGGCGATCCTCAACGCCAACTACATCGCAACGCGTCTGAAGGACGCCTATCCGGTGCTCTATACCGGCCGCGACGGTCGCGTGGCGCACGAATGCATCCTCGATATTCGTCCTCTGAAAGAAGAGACGGGCATCAGCGAGCTGGATATTGCCAAGCGCCTGATCGACTACGGCTTCCACGCGCCAACCATGTCCTTCCCGGTAGCGGGTACGCTGATGGTTGAGCCGACCGAATCTGAAAGCAAGGTGGAGCTTGATCGCTTTATCGACGCCATGCTGGCGATCCGCAGCGAAATCGACCGCGTGAAAGGCGGGGAGTGGACGCTGGAAGATAACCCGCTGGTGAACGCGCCGCATACACAGAACGAACTGGTGGCAGAGTGGAACCACGGTTATACCCGCGAGCTGGCTGTCTTCCCGGCAGGTGTGGCAAACAAATACTGGCCAACCGTGAAACGTCTTGATGATGTTTACGGCGACCGTAACCTGTTCTGCTCCTGCGTACCGATGAGCGAATACCAGTAACGTTGTTCCTGTAGTAACGTAGGCCGGGTAAGGCGAAGCCGCTACCCGGCTTTTTTATTGGGAGAAAAGAATGGCAATTGCACTGGTCACCGGCGCCAGCCGGGGTATTGGTAAAGCCACCGCGCTACAGCTGGCAAGCGAAGGCTACACCGTTGCGGTGAATTTTCATCACAACATCAAAGCCGCGACGGACGTCATTAATCAGATCGTGGACGCGGGCGGTAAAGCCTTTGCCGTACGCGCGGACATCAGCGATGAAGCGCAGGTGATGGCGATGTTCGACAGCATCGATCGCGAAGGTGAGCCGCTCGCCGCGCTGGTGAACAACGCCGGGATTTTGTTTGAACAATCCACCATCGAAAACCTCTCCGCTGAACGTATTAACCGCGTGCTGGCTACCAACGTCACCGGCTATTTTCTCTGCTGCCGTGAAGCGGTTAAGCGCATGTCGCATAAACACGGCGGCAAGGGCGGCGCGATTGTGAATGTCTCCTCGGCGGCATCACGGCTGGGCGCGCCGGGGGAATATGTGGATTATGCCGCCTCAAAAGGGGCGGTGGATTCCCTGACCACCGGCCTCGCGCTGGAGGTGGCGGCGCAGGGCATTCGCGTTAACTGCGTGCGGCCAGGCCTGATTTATACCGATATTCACGCCTCCGGCGGCGAGCCGGGGCGTGTGGATCGGGTGAAGTCGATGTTACCGATGCAGCGTGGCGGTCAGCCGGAGGAGGTCGCCCAGGCCATTGTCTGGCTGCTGAGCGACAAAGCCTCCTATGTCACCGGTAGCTTCCTGGAGCTGGCTGGCGGGAAGTAACGCTACGACGCCAGCCACAGCCGCAGGCGCATTCCCCAGCCGCTGGTCCAGCCGGTGGTGATCGACTTCACCTCACCGTGAGAGATCACCACCAGCGTTGGCGTAACCTTAACGTCCCACTCACGCGCCAGTTCTCCGCTGGCGTCGTTGACCGTGGGCATCGTCGCCTTCTTCTTCCTCATCCAGGTTTCGAGCGTCGCGTTATCGCCCGAGCGCAGCGCAACCGACATCACGTTACCCCCGTCCGCGGCAAGCGCCGCCACCGACGGCGTGGTGTAGCGGCAGACGCCGCACCATGTCGCCCAGACGTAGACCAGCAGCGGTCGCTCCTTACTCATGGCGATAAGATCGACGGGCTGGCCGTCGAGGGTGTGCAGTGCCGTCGCGGAGAAATTCTGCGGCAGCGCGGGCTGGCGGAAATAGTCCACCGCCAGGCTCACGGCTACGCCAATCAGCAGCCATACGCCCAGCTCGCGCAGCAGGCGCGGAAGCTTACTTGCCACGGGCGTTTGCCAGCTGTTCTTTGACCAGCCCCTCCAGGTCGTCATACGGAATTGCGCCCGCCACCATCTGGTCGCCGATAATGGTCGCCGGGGTACCCTGAATATTCAGCACCTGCGCCAGGATGAGGTTCATCTTTAGGCTGTCCATGGTTTTATCATCCGTTTTAATGCTGTCCGTTCCGGTCTTGACCTGCGCGGCGGCGATGCTGGCGTCATCGTGATAGCCCTTTTTCATCATCAGCCGCTGGTGCAGCGCCCAGAATTTATCCGGCGCCTGCTGCCACGTTGAGAGTGCCGCTTTCGCGGCATTTATCGAGCTTTGTCCCTTGAACGGCAGCAGTTTGACGATGAGCTGCACGTCGGGATTTTCCTGCACGATTTTCTCAAGCATTGGGTCGAACTGCTTGCAATACGGGCAGTTGTAGTCAGTGAAGGAGACGATGGTCAGCTTCGGCGATGTCGCGCCGGTTCGCGGGCTGTTGGGGTCGTTAAACAGCAGTTTTGCCAGCTGGTCGCTGGAAGCGTCATCAGAAGGTGCGGCGAAACCGAACGTTGATAACGACAGCAGAAGTAAGGCAACGAAGGCTCTCATGTTATTTTCCTTTTGCATCGGACAGGTTGCTCAGCACCGCTTCGCGGCTTAACAACGCAGGCAGCACGTGGCCCTGCGGTAATCCCGGTCCGTAGATCTGGTTAAACGGCACGGCGGCGCTGCCGCGCGTGGTTAAGAACTGGCTGATGGTATCTGAGGGGCGGCTCCAGTCGCCGCGCAGGGCGACAACGTCCGGGGCGGAGAGCGCATCCTGCACGTCGTCGCGCAGCAGCACGTTGTATTTATTGGCTTTACAGGTCACGCACCAGTCGGCGGTCACGTCGACGAACACCCGTTTGTTCTCCGCCAGCGCGCGGGCAATGGCCTGCTCGCTGAGCGGCTGCCAGTGAATACGATCGCGGCGGGAACCCTCGCCGCCGGAACCGGATACAAACGCGACCGCCCCGGCCACCACTACAGCTAATACCCCGGCGCGCAGTGCCGTTTGCCAGCGGTAGCGCCAGGCGGTGACCAGCAGCAGCGTAAGGATCAGGAGCACGCCCAGCGTGATGACGGGCAGGCTGCCAATGTGCACCGTCAGCAGGCTCAGCAGCCACAGCGATGAGCCGAGCATCATCATCCCCAGCGCTACGCGTACGACGTTCATCCAGCGTCCCGGACGCGGCAACCGCTGGGCCAGCCCCGGCCAGGCCGCCACCAGCAGCCACGGCAGGCTCATGCCGATACCCATCGCCAGGAAGATCCCCCACAGCAGGGGAAGCGGCGCCGCCAGCGCGACCGAGACCGCCGTACCCAGGAACGGCGCGGTGCAGGGTGTCGCCAGCAGCGTGGCAAACGCGCCTTGCCAGAAATGACCCGCAAGCCCGTTGCCGCCGCGCGTGGCGAGGAAGGTGCTGGCGCCGGAAGGGAGACGGATTTCAAACAACCCCAGCAGGCTGGCGCTGAAAAGCACCATCACCAGCGCCATCGCGCCAATAAACCACGGATTCTGGAACTGGATCCCCCAGCCAAGCGCCTGATTGCCTAAGCGTAAAACCGTCATCATCAGCGCCAGCGCGAGGAACGACATCACGATCCCGGCTACCGACGCAAGAAACTGCCTGCGCACCTGACCGCGCGCCTGCCGTTCGGTTTGCATCAGCGTGCCCAGCTTCATGGCCAGCACCGGCAGCACGCAGGGCATAACGTTGAGGATCAGGCCGCCAGCCAGCGCCATCAGCAGCACCCAGCCTAGCGAGAACGCGGGGGCGGCGCTGCCCGGCTGGATCTCCACGCGGGACTCCTGCGCCTGGCCGCTGTCGGCGAGCACCAGCGACAGCGTTTTCCCGCTGAGGCTGGGCGCGGCCTCGCCCCAGCTGTCCGTCACGGGCACGGTGGCGACCAGCGAGTCACCGCGCACGGTGAGGGCCGGTTTGCCGAAATCAACATCATCCATACCGTCGATAAACAGGGACGGCGCCTGCCAGCCTGCGTCACGCTGCGCCGTTACGGTCAGCTTGCCGGGGGCATAGGTGGCGTTAAGTGTTGAGGTCAACCCGCCGCTGAGCGGAAGGGTGCCCATGGCCCGACTGAAATCGTAATCAAAACCGGCACCTGCGGATGCGGTCATGTTCAGCGAAAACGGGTAGTCGGTAAGAATACAGACGTTGCTACAGGTGGAGAGCGTCAGTACGCCGCTCAGGATCTTCGGGACGTCGCCCCGCAGAGTGATGGGAAAGCTGACATCGCCGTGGTAGCCCTGCGTGGTGATGCCCGCGACGTCGAAACGCTGCGGCACAGGCCAGCGCCAGATCGCCTCGACGGGCTGATGCCATTTAATCGCGGGTGCGACGCCGCCTTCGCCCGGCGAGCGCCAGTAGGTTTTCCAGCCTTTTTGCAGGGCGACGTCCAGCAGCAGGCGGGTTTCGCCAGTGCTTTCGGGTTGCGCACGCAGCCTGACGCTGGCGTGCTGATTATCGGCGGCGCGCAGCCAGCCGCTGTCGGCAGCCTGGCTGAGGGGCAGCCATAGCCAAAGCAGGCAGACCAGCAGTCGCCTGAATACAGTAAACATAAATTTTCTCCGTAAATAATGAATTAACCTGAAGTAACAGGCGAAGGCTCATTCACGGAAGACGCATAATCGCAGATGCACCCTTAACCGGGGCGGGGAGATAACGCGGGGAGGCCACTGCCGTTCGCGGCGCGGTGGACTGGCTGCCAGCAACGCCAGCAGCAGGGTGACGGCAATCAGGGCGCCTTCAAACAAAACAGGCGGGACCGACATCAGCGACTTAGCGCTAAGCTCACACGGGGTTACCGGTGCGTCGGTACTCTCCTGCCCCTGCTGGACAGACTGGCTCGTGGCGGTGACGTTCATGACAAGCGCGTGCATCCCGGCCATCCGCTGGGCGGTGCATATCAGCACCACCAGGCAAGCCAGGGCTACAAGCAGGATAGCGTTGCGTTGTCGCTTGATCATGTTCGCCTCAAATATTCAGGACGCCTATATTATCGGGCGAACATATTTTGGCAACGCAAAAGCTGTAAAGAAGTGTCTGGAAGATAAGCGGTTTGCCCTCTCCGCTTGCAGAGAGGGCGAGCCATTACAGCGTTTCGCCGTTGCTGGCAATGACGGTTTTATACCACTCAAAGCTCTTCTTACGGGAGCGGGACATGTCACCGGTACCGTCGTCGTGCTTGTTGACGTAGATAAAGCCGTAGCGCTTACTGTACTGGCCGGTGGTGAAGGAGACGCAGTCGATGCAGCCCCACGGCGTGTAGCCCATCAGATCCACGCCATCCCAGGTCACCGCCTTCATCATCTCTTCCACGTGGGCGCGCAGGTAGTCGATGCGATAGTCATCGTTGATGCTGCCGTCCTCTTCCACGGTGTCGTAGGCGCCGAAACCATTTTCCACGATAAACAGCGGCTTCTGATAACGTTCGTACAGTTCACACAGCGAATAGCGCAGGCCTACCGGATCAATCTGCCAGCCCCAGTCGGACGCCTTGACGTGTGGGTTCGGCACGCTGCCCTCGAAGCCGGAAATGGCGTCACCGGTACCGCCTTCCGCTTTGACCGCGTTGGTCATGTAGTAGCTGAAACCTAAGTAATCGCAGGTGCCTTCACGCAGGATCTGCTCGTCGCCCGCTTCCATTTTGATGGAGAAGCCACGGCGCTCCCACTCGTTCAGCACGTAAGACGGGTAGTAGCCGCGCAGCTGTACGTCGGTAAAGACGTAGCGCTCGCGCATGGATTCCTGAGCGAACATGACATCTTCTGGCTTGCAGGAGTACGGATAGAGCGCCACCATCGCCAGCATGCAGCCGACTTTCATTTCCGGGTTAATGCGGCGTGCGGCTTTCACCGCCAGCGCGCTGGCCACGAACTGGTGGTGCAGCACCTGGTACATGGTCTCTTCCGGGTTGTCGTGCTCGGTATAGACCACGCCAGAGCAGCAGTAGCCGAACAGCGGCGCACGCCAGTTGCGCTGGTTGTTGATTTCGTTGAAGGTCATCCAGTATTTGACCTTATTTTTGTAGCGCTCAAATACCACTTCCGAGAAGCGCACAAAGAAATCGACCACTTTACGGTTGGTCCATCCGCCATATTCCTGAACGAGGTGCAGCGGCATTTCAAAGTGGGAGAGGGTGATCACCGGCTCGATGTTGTACTTCAGCAGTTCATCGAACATGTCGTCGTAAAACTTCAGCCCCTCTTCGTTTGGCTGAGTTTCGTCGCCTTTCGGGAAGATGCGCGTCCAGGCGATGGAGGTACGGAAACATTTGAAGCCCATCTCGGCAAACAGCCTGATGTCTTCTTTGTAATGGCCGTAGAAGTCGACGGCTTCGTGGTTCGGGTAATATTTGCCTTCAATCACTTCCTGCGTGATTTCTCGCGGAACGCCGTGTGCGCCGCCGGTGAGCACGTCGCAGATGCTTGGCCCTTTGCCGCCTTTGTTCCAGCCGCCTTCAACCTGGTGCGCCGCTACCGCGCCGCCCCATAAAAAATCTTTCGGTAAGGTGAGTTTTTTCATCTTTGCTATTCTCAATTCAGGACTTATTGATTTCGAGTCTAGCAAAGCGGAATTAAATGTCACGATATAACATTTTGCGGAAATTGTAATTTGTCACATCAAAAAAACAGGATGTTTTATTCTGTTAATTTCTTCGCCAGTTTCCGGCCTAATGATTCCAGAATATAGATGACGGGAATTTGCGTGGTGATATCGTAAACGCCGCCAATGCGCGTTTGCGGTACGTGCCAGGAGAGGTTAAAGTCCGCCAGCTTTGCGAGACGTGAATGTTCGTGGCTGGTGACTGAGAGCACCTTGCAGTGGTGCAGGCTGAACTGGCTGGCGAAGCGCAGGATCTCCTCGGTTTCGCCGGAGACGGAGAGTACAATAGCCAGCGCATTTTTAGCCATATCGTTAGTGACCGGGAAATAAGGATCGTCGATATGGTTGCTGAATTTCCCGATATTTGAAAAGAAACGTGCGCCATATTTTGCCAGCGATCCGGAGGTGCCCGCACCGACAAAAATAATTCGTTCAGATGATAAAATAATATCGACGGCGTTATCTAATAGCGCATCAAACTCTTCGTTATTTACGCTTTTAAAGAAGCTGATGATTTCACTGGCACCAAAATTCGCCTGCTGCGGCTCGTTCTGCTCCAGATAGAGTTTAAAGCGCACCCGAAATTCCGTGTAGCCATCGCAGTTAAGCTTGCGGCAGAAGCGCAGGATGGTAGTAGTGGAAACGCCCGCCGCATCCGCCAGCTCGCGGATGGTCATGTACATCACTTTATCGCGGTTCTTAATGACATAGTTGTAGACCATCATTTCCAGATTGTTGAGGCTGGCAATGGCGGAATGGCTGAACATACTCACAATGGCTAAACTCGCTGTCGGACACTATTCCTGAAGCATACCATGATGACGAAGGGCGGGAGACGGATTTATCTCCTTGATTACTCGGGTGTTAATGAAATCATTTACACCTGTGCGGTGGATTGTTTTTACATTATACTGATTTATAAGGATAAATCTTGAATGTGGATTTATTTTAGCTAACAGGTGTTCACTGGAATCATTCTCAGTTAGCATAGACTGGCGATGAATAATCATCTTTTGTTTTCCCGGAGTTAAGTATGGTGAGCAGACCATTAATCGCACAGGGATATTCGCTGGCTGAGGAAGTAGCCAACAGTATAAGCCACGGCATTGGCCTGGTTTTTGGGATTGTCGGCTTAGTGTTATTGCTGGTACAGGCAGTGGATACCAACGCCAGCGCGATGGCCATTACCAGCTACAGTCTGTATGGCGGGAGTATGATCCTGCTTTTCCTGGCCTCAACGCTGTATCACGCTATTCCGCATCAACGGGCGAAGATATGGCTCAAGAAATTTGACCACTGCGCTATCTATCTTCTTATTGCGGGTACCTATACGCCGTTTTTGCTGGTGGGGCTCAACTCACCGCTGTCGCGTGGCCTGATGATTGTGATCTGGAGCCTGGCGCTGCTGGGGATCCTGTTTAAGCTGACTATTGCGCACCGGTTTAAAGTGTTGTCGCTGGTTACCTATCTGACAATGGGCTGGCTGTCGCTGATTGTGGTGTATCAGTTAGCCATTAAGCTGGCGGTGGGGGGCGTGACGCTTCTGGCGGTGGGCGGGGTGGTCTACTCGCTGGGCGTGATTTTCTACGTCTGCAAGCGTATCCCGTATAACCATGCCATCTGGCACGGCTTTGTGCTGGGCGGCAGCGTGTGCCACTTCCTGGCAATTTATCTGTATGTTGGGCAGGTGTAGTTTTTTTGTAAGGTGCGGTCTGATGCCCTCACCCCGACCCTCTCCCACAGGGAGAGGGAGAATATCAACACCGTAGGCCCGGTAAGCGCAGCGCCACCGGGCGATACAGCATCAATCTTCCAGAGAATACGGTAGCGGCTCAATGCTGAGCGTGTTTGCATCATCCCGCACGCGGAACACGCTGTCGGGCTCCATATCATTATTCATGACAACCTGCACCAGCAGGCGGCCATCATCGAGCTGGACGGCGGCTAACACGGTGCCGGTACGGCGCCAGTTTTCGCCCATCTTCATCTCAAGATCTTCACCCGCTTCCGGCACACGGCTGGCGTGACCAGCCAGTGTCCACAGGGCGCGTTTGTTCGCGCCGCGGAATTTCGCACGCGCCACCATTTCCTGACCGGTGTAGCAGCCCTTCTTAAAGCTGATACCACCCAGCGCCTGGATGTTTGTCGCCTGCGGGATAAACTGCGCGCTGTTTGCCGCGTCAATCACCGGCAGGCCCGCTTCGATGTTCAGCGCCAGCCACTGCTGGCTGTTGTTGAGCTGTGCTTCACCGCGCAGGGCGTCAGTGACGCGTTCCGCCGTTGCTTCGTCGGTTACCAGCAGGAAGCGCTCCGCCGGGTGTTCGAACCACAGAATGGAGGTCGCTCCCTCGCTGACCAGCTGTTTTTCAGCATCCGGCAGCTCGGCAAACAGGTTTTTCAGCGCTGCACGCGCCTGGAAACCCGCGACCCCCAGCAGAACGTGTTCATCGTCCGGGGCGATGGTGACTTTAGAAAAGACCGCGTATTTTTTCAGCTCTTTAAGCTGGGCGTCACGCAGGCTGCGGCGCTCAATAAAGGCGAATCCGTCCTGACGGCGGAACAGACGCAGGTTGCTCCACATTTTGCCTTTTGGATCGCAATGCGCGGCCAGCAGATGCTGGTGCTCAGTCAACTGCGCCACGTCCGCCGTGACCTGGCCTTGCAGGTATTTTTCACTGTCCGCACCGGTCAGTGTCGCCAGTGCCCAGTCATCAAGAGTAATCAGCGTCAGCGGCAGACGCGCAGAGGCGGCGGGCTGGCGAGGAGAAAATGGTGTAAATGCCATAGTGATGTCCTGAATTGCTTAACGCTTTGATAATACCTAATGGTAAAAGAGACTGTATTCAATGCAAGCGCTTTCAGCAGGCCATTCGTGCCATTACGCGGTTATGCGTGGCGCTACGCAAAATAGAGTAATCCGCTGTCTTTATAAGGATTATTCAGGGAGCCTGCTCGAGGTTCGCAATATTCCAGTAAAGAAACGGTCAAAAACACGTTACACTAGCAGGTGTTCCCGGAGAGCAATAATGAATACCAAGCGGGATACCGACTGTGCCAAACGTAATGCAGGAAACAGAACATGGATATTAACAACAAGGCCCGTATTCACTGGGCGTGCCGTCGCGGCATGCGTGAACTTGATATCTCCATCATGCCTTTCTTCGAGTATGAGTACGACAGCTTAAGCGATGACGATAAGCGCCTGTTTGTCCGTCTGCTTGAGTCTGACGATCCGGATTTATTCAACTGGCTGATGAATCACGGCAAGCCCGCCGACACCGAGTTGCAACGGATGGTGCAATTAATTCAAACACGGAATCAGGAACGTGGTCCTGTGGCAATCTGATCTTCGCGTCTCGTGGCGCTCACAGTGGATGTCCTTACTGCTCCACGGGCTGGTGGCGGCACTGGTGTTATTGGTGCCGTGGCCGCTTAGCTATACCCCTCTGTGGTTGCTATTGCTGTCGTTTGTGGTGTTTGACAGCGTGCGCAGCCAGCGTCGAATCAACGCCCGTCAGGGTGAAATTAAGTTGCTGATGGATTCTCGCCTGCGCTGGCAGGGAAAAGAGTGGGAGATGATGGGGACGCCGTGGATGCTTAATACCGGGATGATGCTACGGCTGCGTCGGGTCGAGGATAACCGTCGCCAGCACCTGTGGCTGGCCGCAGACAGTATGGATCCCGCGGAGTGGCGAGATCTGCGCCGGTTGATCGTGCAACAGCCGACGCAGGAGTAAATCAGCTGAACTGCTCGGCCATCTCACCCAGAATCTGCTCGCACCAGCTCTGGAGGCGCTCGTCGCTAAGATCGTACTGGTTGGTTTCATCCAGCGCGAGCCCGACAAACAGCTGACCGTCGGCAATAATCGGTTTTTGACTGGTGAACTCATAGCCTTCCGTAGGCCAGTAGCCGATAAAGGTCGCGCCCTTTGGCGCCAGTTTGTCGTGCAGCATGCCGAGTGCGTCAAGGAACCACTCCCCGTAGCCCAACTGGTCGCCCATGCCGTACATCGCAATGATTTTGCCTTCAAAATTGACTGAATCGAGCTGATCCCAGATGGCTTCCCAGTCTTCCTGAATCTCACCAAAGTCCCAGGTAGGGATACCCAGAATGAGCACATCGTACTGCTCCATCAAGGCAACCGCGTCATCTTTCAGGTTATGCAGCGTCACCAGTTCCGGGCCAATGATGTCACGAATTTTCTCCGCCGCCATTTCGGTGTAGCAGGTGCTGGAACCATAGAACAGACCAATATTCATCGCGTAACTATCTCAATTCTTGCTATGACTTTGCGCGTAGTGTACCAGAAACCGATGGCAATCAGGCATAATGGCCAGATTGCAGAACCAAAGGGGCTGATGTGGAAAAGGATCTCGCACTCATCGAACAGTTTCTCGACGCGCTGTGGCTGGAGAAAAACCTCGCTGAAAATACGCTCAGCGCCTATCGTCGGGATCTCACGCTGCTGGTCGAGTGGCTGGCACATCGTGGGCTGACGCTTGAAAGCGCGCAAAGCGATGACCTGCAAGGGTTACTGGCTGAGCGGATGGAAGGGGGGTACAAAGCCACCAGCTCTGCACGTCTGCTGAGCGCCATGCGCCGCCTGTTCCAGCACCTGTACCGCGAGAAGATCCGCGCGGATGACCCCAGCGCACTGCTGGCATCGCCTAAACTGCCTCAGCGGCTGCCAAAAGATCTCAGCGAAGCACAAGTTGAGAGATTATTACAGTCGCCCGCAGTTGACCTTCCGCTGGAGTTACGCGATAAAGCCATGCTTGAACTATTGTATGCCACGGGCTTGCGCGTTTCCGAGCTGGTGGGCCTGACGATGAGCGATATCAGCCTGCGTCAGGGCGTGGTGCGCGTTATCGGTAAAGGGAACAAAGAACGGCTGGTGCCGCTGGGTGAAGAGGCGGTCTACTGGCTGGAGACGTATCTGGAACACGGGCGTCCGTGGCTGCTGAACGGCGTCTCCATAGATGTATTGTTCCCGAGCCAGCGCGCGCAGCAGATGACGCGACAAACGTTCTGGCATCGCATTAAACATTACGCCACACTGGCGGGTATTGACAGTGAGAAGCTGTCGCCGCACGTTTTGCGTCACGCCTTCGCGACGCATCTGTTAAACCACGGCGCTGATTTACGCGTGGTGCAGATGTTGCTTGGACACAGCGATCTTTCAACGACGCAAATATACACCCATGTCGCGACGGAACGCCTGCGGCAGCTACACCAACAGCACCACCCTCGCGCGTGAGTGCCGACGAATTGTTACAGGAACAAATATGAAAAAGTCTTTAGCGCTGTTCACCCTGCTGGCAGCTTCGGTTTCCGGTTTTGCCCATGCGGACGATGCCGCCATTAAACAGTCTCTGACGAAACTCGGCGTCGCCAGCAGCGAGATCCAGCCAGCGCCGGTGGCTGGCATGAAAACGGTGCTGACCAACAGCGGCGTGCTGTACGTGACCGAAGACGGCAAGCACATCATTCAGGGGCCTATGTACGACGTGAGCGGCGCGCAGCCGGTGAACGTCACCAACCAGCTGCTGATGAAAAACCTGAACGCGCTCGAAAAAGAGATGATTGTCTACAAGGCGGCGCAGGAAAAGCACGTTATTACCGTCTTCACCGACATCACCTGCGGCTACTGCCACAAGCTGCATGAAGAGATGAAAGACTACAACGCGCTGGGCATTACCGTGCGTTACCTGGCTTTCCCACGCGCCGGCGTGCAGAGCCAGCCTGAGCAGGATATGAAAGCGATCTGGTGTGCGAAAGACCGCAACAAGGCCTTTGATGACGCGATGAACGGCAAAGGCGTGAAGCCCGCGTCCTGCGATATCGACATCGCTAACCACTACGCGCTGGGCGTGCAGTTTGGCGTGAGCGGTACGCCAGCCATTGTGCTGAGTAACGGCTACGTGGTGCCGGGCTACCAGGGTCCAAAAGAGATGAAAGCGTTCCTCGACGAGCACCAGAAACAGATGGGTGGTAAATAATTCGCGTGAAAGCCCCGATAAAACTGCGCCGCCGCGATGCGGGTGAAACCGCGGATTTACCAGACACGCTTCCGCTGCTGCTAAAGCGGCTGTATGCCAGCCGTGGCGTGCGTACGGCAAGCGATCTTGAGCGCAGCGTCAAAGGCATGCTGCCCTGGCAAGCGCTGAGTGGCATCGAAAAAGCGACTGAAATGCTCTACGACGCGTTCCGTGAAGGCACGCGGATTGTCGTGGTGGGCGATTTCGATGCCGACGGCGCAACCAGTACCGCGCTGAGCGTGCTCAGCCTGCGTGCGCTGGGCTGCGATAACGTGACTTACCTGGTGCCGAACCGGTTTGAAGACGGCTACGGCCTCAGCCCGGAAGTGGTCGATCAGGCCCATGCCCGTGGCGCACAGATGATCATGACCGTGGATAACGGGATCTCCTCTCATGCGGGGGTCGATCATGCCCATGCGCTGGGGATCCCCGTACTGGTCACCGATCACCACCTGCCAGGCGAAACTCTGCCTGCCGCCGAAGCCATCATTAACCCGAACCTGCGCGACTGCGATTTCCCGTCGAAATCGCTGGCCGGGGTAGGGGTGGCGTTTTATCTGATGCTGGCGTTACGCACGTTGCTGCGAGATAAGGGCTGGTTCGAATCGCGCGGGATTGCCGTGCCGAACCTCGCGGAGTATCTCGATCTGGTGGCGCTGGGAACCGTGGCGGACGTGGTGCCGCTCGATACCAATAACCGTATTCTCACCTGGCAGGGCTTAAGCCGCATTCGGGCAGGTAAATGCCGTCCGGGGATTAAGGCGCTGCTGGAAATTGCCAACCGCGATCCGCTGAAGCTTGCGGCAAGCGATTTAGGCTTTGCCCTCGGCCCGCGCCTGAACGCGGCGGGGCGGCTGGATGATATGTCGGTTGGCGTTGCGCTGCTGCTGTGCGACAACATCGGCGAAGCGCGCGTGCTGGCCAGTGAGCTGGACGCACTCAACCAGACCCGTAAAGAGATTGAGCAGGGCATGCAGGCCGAAGCGCTGACCCTGTGCGAAAAGCTGGAGCGCAGCGGCGATACCCTGCCGGGCGGGCTGGCGATGTATCACCCCGAATGGCACCAGGGCGTGGTGGGCATTCTGGCGTCGCGCATTAAAGAGCGTTTCCACCGCCCGGTGATCGCGTTCGCCCCCGCCGGGGACGGCACGCTGAAAGGCTCCGGTCGTTCCATTCAGGGTCTGCATATGCGCGATGCGCTGGAGCGTCTGGATACGCTGCATCCGAACCTGATGATTAAGTTCGGCGGTCACGCGATGGCGGCAGGCCTGTCGCTGGAAGAGGCGAAGTTCGACGAATTCCAGCGTCTGTTTGGCGAACTGGTCACCGAGTGGATCGATCCGGCTCTGTTGCAGGGTGAAGTGGTTTCTGACGGTGAGCTTTCACCGGCTGAAATGACCATGGAGGTGGCGCAGATGCTGCGCGATGCCGGCCCGTGGGGGCAGATGTTCCCGGAACCGCTTTTCGACGGACGTTTTCGTTTGCTGCAACAGCGCATCGTGGGCGAACGCCATCTCAAAGTGATGGTGGAACCGGTCGGCGGCGGACCGCTGCTCGACGGCATCGCCTTTAACGTTGATACCTCCATCTGGCCGGACAACGGCGTGCGCGAGGTTGAGCTGGCCTATAAGCTGGATATTAACGAGTTCCGCGGTAACCGCTCCCTTCAGATCATCATCGACAATATCTGGCCAATTTAGCGTCAGTAATCTCTATAAAAAAGGGCGTGGATTCGGTACAATCCCGCTCTTATCACCGCATTTTGACAAGCTCATAAAAGAAAACAGACCATGTTTGAAATTAATCCGGTAAAAAACCGCATTCAGGACCTCACGGAGCGCTCTGACGTTCTTAGGGGGTATCTTTGACTACGATGCCAAGAAAGAGCGTCTCGAAGAAGTAAACGCCGAGCTGGAACAGCCGGACGTCTGGAACGAACCTGAGCGCGCTCAGGCGCTGGGTAAAGAGCGTTCCTCCCTCGAAGCCATCGTAGATACGCTGGATCAAATGGCGCAGGGTCTGGAAGATGTTTCTGGGCTGCTGGAGCTGGCTGTCGAAGCCGACGACGAAGAAACCTTTAACGAAGCCGTGGCAGAGCTCGACGTGCTGGAAGAGAAGCTGGCGCAGCTGGAATTCCGTCGCATGTTCTCCGGCGAATACGATAGCGCTGACTGCTATCTCGATATTCAGGCAGGTTCTGGCGGTACTGAAGCGCAGGACTGGGCGAGCATGCTGATGCGCATGTACCTGCGCTGGGCGGAAGCGCGCGGTTTCAAAACCGAGATTATCGAAGAGTCCGAAGGTGAAGTGGCGGGTATCAAATCCGTCACCATCAAGATTATTGGCGATTACGCCTACGGCTGGCTGCGTACCGAGACCGGGGTTCACCGCCTGGTGCGTAAGAGCCCGTTCGATTCCGGCGGCCGCCGTCACACCTCCTTCAGCTCCGCGTTTGTCTACCCGGAAGTGGATGAAGATATTGATATCGACATCAACCCGGCGGACCTGCGTATCGACGTTTACCGCGCATCCGGCGCGGGTGGTCAGCACGTTAACCGTACGGAATCTGCGGTGCGTATTACCCACATTCCAACCGGGCTGGTAACACAGTGCCAGAACGACCGTTCCCAGCATAAGAACAAAGACCAGGCCATGAAGCAGATGAAAGCGAAGCTTTATGAGCTGGAGATGCAGAAGAAAAATGCTGAGAAGCAGGCGATGGAAGACAACAAGTCCGATATCGGCTGGGGCAGCCAGATCCGTTCTTACGTCCTTGATGACTCCCGCATCAAAGACCTGCGTACCGGGGTTGAAACCCGCAACACGCAGGCGGTGCTGGACGGCAGCCTGGACCAATTTATCGAAGCAAGTTTGAAAGCAGGGTTATGAGGAACCAACATGTCTGAACAACAAGCACAGGGCGCTGACGCGGTAGTCGATCTTAACAACGAACTGAAAACCCGCCGCGAGAAGCTGGCAGCGCTGCGCGAGCAGGGCGTGCCGTTCCCGAACGATTTTCGTCGTGACCACACCTCAGACCAACTGCACGCAGACTTCGACGGTAAAGAGAACGAAGAGCTGGAAGCGCTGAACGTTGAAGTGTCCGTGGCGGGCCGCATGATGACCCGTCGTATCATGGGTAAAGCGTCCTTCGTGACCTTACAGGACGTTGGCGGCCGCATTCAGCTGTACGTCTCTCGTGACGACCTGCCGGAAGGCATCTACAACGAGCAGTTCAAAAAGTGGGACCTCGGCGATATCCTGGGCGCTAAAGGTAAACTGTTCAAAACCAAGACCGGTGAACTGTCTATCCACTGCACCGAACTGCGTCTGCTGACCAAAGCCCTGCGCCCGCTGCCGGACAAGTTCCACGGTTTGCAGGATCAGGAAGCGCGCTATCGTCAGCGTTACCTGGATCTCATCTCTAACGATGAATCCCGTAAGACCTTCAAAATTCGCTCCCAGATCATGGCCGGTATTCGCCAGTTCATGGTTAACCGCGACTTTATGGAAGTAGAAACCCCGATGATGCAGGTGATCCCAGGCGGTGCCTCAGCCCGTCCGTTCATCACCCATCACAACGCCCTGGACCTGGACATGTACCTGCGTATCGCGCCGGAACTGTATCTGAAGCGTCTGGTGGTCGGCGGTTTCGACCGTGTGTTTGAGATCAACCGTAACTTCCGTAACGAAGGTATCTCCGTACGTCATAACCCAGAGTTCACCATGATGGAACTCTATATGGCGTATGCGGATTACAAAGATCTGATCGAGCTGACTGAATCCCTGTTCCGCACCCTGGCGCAGGACATTCTGGGCACCACCCAGGTGCCTTACGGTGAAGAGGTGTTCGACTTCGGCAAGCCGTTCGAAAAACTGACCATGCGCGAAGCGATCAAGAAATACCGTCCGGAAACCAACATGGCGGATCTGGATAACTTCGACTCTGCGAAAGCGATCGCTGAAAGCATCGGTATCAAGGTTGAGAAGAGCTGGGGCCTGGGTCGTATCGTGACCGAGATCTTCGAAGAAGTGGCCGAAGCGCACCTGATTCAGCCGACCTTCATCACCGAATACCCGGCGGAGGTGTCTCCTCTGGCGCGTCGTAATGACGAGAACCCGGAAATCACTGACCGCTTCGAATTCTTCATCGGTGGCCGCGAAATCGGTAACGGCTTTAGCGAGCTGAACGATGCAGAAGATCAGGCGCAGCGCTTCCAGGATCAGGTTAACGCGAAAGCGGCAGGCGACGACGAAGCGATGTTCTTCGACGAAGACTACGTGACCGCGCTGGAGCACGGCCTGCCGCCGACGGCTGGCCTGGGTATTGGTATCGACCGTATGGTGATGCTGTTCACTAACAGCCACACCATCCGCGACGTGATCCTGTTCCCGGCGATGCGTCCGGTGAAATAAGCCGTTAAGACGTAAAAAAAGCCCCGTGCGTTTATCGCCGGGGCTTTTTTATTGCGCCGCGAAGGCGCTGAGTTTTTCACGCGCGGTGTTCGCTTCCTGCACCATCCACGGGCTAAATGCCCACGGTGTGGCGTCCAGCGCGCGGAATAGCGCGTCCAGCTCCACCCACTGATACTCCATCACTTCATCGTCATTGATTGCGAGGGTATTCGTTACGCGGGCGGCATAGACCGGGCAGATTTCGTTTTCAACGATCCCTGACGGGTCGGCTTCACGGTAGCGGAACTCCGGGGCAATGGGGGTGATGTCTGTGATTTCGGCGCCGACTTCAAAGCGACAGCGGCGGATAATCGCCTGCTCTGTCGCTTCGTCGGCCTGTGGATGACCGCAAACGGAGTTGGTCCATACGCCGGGCCAGGCTTTTTTACTTAATGCGCGCCGGGTGATCAGACATTCTCCATTAGCGTTAAACAGCCATGAAGAGAAGGCCAGGTGTAGCGGGGTGTGTGACGTGTGCGCGGCGTACTTCTCCTGAGTGCCAATCACCTTTCCCTGGTCATTTACCAAAATAACGTGTTCTTGAATACTCATTGATGCTCCAGTGCCAAAATGCTTAATGGTTCAGCACCATCAGCGGAATTATTATACTGCATTCTTATGCGAACGGTTTGGCCCACAGAGCGGAAAAGGGCATGACCCGCATCAGTTTGGGCTGCTATCATAGTGCGCCATTCACGCTGACCGAGGAGCTGTTTTGTTTGCAGGAAGCCTGACGAGAAACCCGATCATTGCCGTTTTCTGCCTGACGCTGACGCTACTTGTAGCAGGATGCTCGGGGAGTAAATCTTCGGATATGGGCAGTTATTCCGGTGCAGTCTATACCGTTAAGCGCGGGGACACGCTCTACCGCATCTCACGCGCCACGGGAACCAGCGTGAAGGAGCTGGCGCGCCTGAATAATATCTCTCCACCGTATACTATTGAGGTAGGGCAGAAGCTCAAGGTTAACGGCGGTTCCTCCTCAGGGAAAAAGTCCTCAACGCGTAAAACAGCCAAAGTCACGCCATCCTATCAGGTGCCTAAATCATCCTGGCCGCCGGTCGGTCAGCGCTGCTGGATCTGGCCTGCAAGCGGAAAAGTGGTTGCGCCGTACTCGCTCTCGGAAGGTGGCAATAAAGGTATTGATATCGCTGCCGCACGCGGCACACCGGTTTACGCTTCAGGGGCCGGGAAGGTGGTCTATGTCGGTAACCAGCTTCGTGGATACGGTAACCTGATCATGATTAAGCATGGTGAGGACTACATTACGGCGTATGCGCATAACGACACGATGCTGGTCAATAACGGCCAGAACGTGAAGGCGGGGCAGAAGATTGCGACCATGGGCAGTACCGGGACGGATACGGTTAAGCTGCACTTCCAGATCCGCTATAAGGCCACGGCCATCGATCCGCAGCGTTATCTTCCGGCGCAGGGCAGTAAGCCGAAGTGCTAAGTGATTATTTAATCGCCACTTAGTGGAGTAAAGGCTTGTATGAAGAGGCGTAAGGTCTATAATGCCTTACGCACCTCAAAGCGGGCGTAGTTCAATGGTAGAACGAGAGCTTCCCAAGCTCTATACGAGGGTTCGATTCCCTTCGCCCGCTCCAGAATTTCTCCAAGTAGAACCGTTCAAAAACTTTCTTTATTTCAGTAGGTTGCTCAGTAGCGCTGACTAACTTGTTTAGGCGTTATGTCCTGTAGAGCATTGACGTCCTCCCTGCACACGAAATGCAGGTAACCCTCTGACAGTCTTATGAAATCGCTGTGCTTCGCTTGTCTTCTAACCTCTAAGGGGCTTAATGGTTTCTGTTGTCTAAAACCAGAAGAGAAAGAGCCAGCGTGGCAGCTGGCTATGTTTTTAGTATGGTGATGCGGTTAAATAGACAGGGACGGAGTAGATCGAGCCACCTGCCAGATAATCCGCAGGGCTGTGAAAGGTGTAAATGGTTCCCTTCACGGAAAGGTAGATCGCATTATTCTCGACCTTCTTCAATGCATCTTTGTCCGTGGTGATCATGAAAGGCTGGTGATCGTTCTCCAGACTCGCCATAAACGCTTTATCATCTTTGGTTACATCATAGAGATAGAAACGGTAGGAAAAGCCTGTGGTGGCTCCTGCACTCGCTTCTGTGATGTAAAGATTAGCCAGATTGTTAACTTTCACCTTCTTAATAATCACTTGCTCAAGTGGTGAGAAGTGCAGCAAGTTGTATATCCTATAGGCGACAACAGCCAACAGGATCAGAAGTAGATACCGCTTCTTAAAAACCTGTGCGTTTTGCATAGTCGATACCCGCTCTTATCCAGTACTGGTCGTTAGGATCATCACCGTAAGGCGTTGAGCCAAACCAATCACCAAAAGCCGGATCCGTTGTTCCTGCGCGGCTTTGCGCCCATCCTGCGCCACCGTCATCTTTAAGCCATAGGTAAGCTGGAATAGCCATTTTCACTTTTTCCTCATGCTGTTATAAAAAAAACCATAGAGAAAGTGTACCTATATGTGAGAGAGCAATAAACGATTAAATCTAACAAAATCATTAATTTAAATGTGATTAAATTTGAGTTAAGTTAAATTAAAGGGAAGGTAGGCATTGCACCCTCTCGATTATTGCAAAGCCCGTATGTAATCTGGCAAGGCTTTCAATTGGCTATCTTTCATCGCCGGAACAGGAATACCCCTATCAGTCTTTCCTGTACTGGCGTACCTGCTTCCCCCTTTCGTTCATTGTTATGATCGGTTGTCGGCATAACACGCTAAGTTGCACATTTCCTGTACCCTGGATACCCTGAGATTAATCCTAATAACTCAAGGGTGAGTATGGCTACCGGGAAGAGAAAGAACCAAAAGGAATCACCTGAAGAAGAGTTAGATCGCTTGCTGGATGAGCTTGAACTCACAGAGGAGCAACGGGAGTTTATCGAATCCATGCGGGAGGATAAGGGCGATCCCAGTAATGAATAACGCTTGCCTTCAGCCGAACGAATACGAATGGCCGCGTAACGGCATTGTAAAGATTTCTTCTCCTCACGAGGGCTTCCGTCAGCGTCGATGGCTCAGCGTACCGTGCCAGAAATTGTCCTGAAATGATGCGGTATTCAGACCGGATCGGACTACTATTCATTAGGATTTATCAATGCATTATACCCTGACCATGTGCATGTAAAATCGCGGAGCCGGGAGAGTTGACGGCAATGTAAAAGAAATCATGAGGAAAGAAATATGGCTGCTACAAACGGTATGATTGATACTGATGACGCTGTAATTTTACTCATCGACCATCAGAGTGGCTTATTCAACACGGTACGTGATGTGCCTGTACCAGACCTTCGTAATTATGTGACAGCGATAGCCAAAGTTGCCACGCTTTTAAATATCCCGGTGATCACCACGGCCTCTGTTCCTGACGGTCCCAATGGCCCGCTCATCCCGGAAATTCACAAATATGCACCCCATGCCGTGTATGTTCCACGCACCGGGCAGATTAATACCTGGGATAATCCGGCGTTTGTGAAGGAAGTGGAAAAGACGGGCAGAAAGACCCTGATTATTGCCGGCACGCTCACCAGCGTCTGCATGGCGTTCCCTGCGGTTAGCGCTGTCCAGGAGGGGTATAAGGTTTACTGTGTTGTGGATGCCTCGGGGAACTGGTCCAAAATCGCGACCGATACCACCATCGCGCGCGTGGCTCAGGCGGGGGCGATCCCTACCGATACGTTTGCCATTGTCGCTGAATTAATGAGAACCTGGAACCGCGCGGAAGGTTCTCGCTTTGCTGAGATCCTGGCAGAGCATGTCTGTCCGGAATATAAGTGCCTGATTGAAAGTTTCGGCAAAGCTCAGGAAATTGCCAGAACGGGCCCGGAAACCAATCTGGAGCATTATAAGTAAGGCCGGATAAACCTGAACAAAATTCCTGGATTTTATCGTCCTGTACCTGAACGTATTACAGGTGCAGGACGTAGCGGCGCCTTATTCCGGACGTCGCTGAATTGTCAGAGATATTAAGAGGGGCTGAACCGCGCATAATTTAAAATTAAACCCTCTTCCTTTTTACGTCATCAGGCGCCCCTGTTATATCTGTCGGCCAATTTTTTATTTCCCGGATCGCAGATGAAAACACGACTCCTCCTGTGCGCGGGCTTATTTGCCGCCTCCAGTGCCCATGCCAGCGCCCTCTATTTTTATGAAGCCGGCACCGAAGATACCGCGCTTGCCGGAGCAGGGCAGGCGGCTCGTGCGCAGGATGCCTCGACAATCATGACCAACCCTGCTGGCATGACGCGCCTGCCGGATCATATGGTCACTGGCGGGTTACAGGTTATGGATGGCTCCATCGACAACCAGCTGGATAACCATGCCCATCAAAGCCCCGGCGACGTGATGAAAACCATCCCGAATGCCAGCGCCTTTTATAGCCAGAAGATAAACGATGATCTTTATGCCGGGATCGGGCTTTACGGTAATTACGGTCTGGGGATCGATTACGGTAGCTGGGCGGGCGACAGGCTGATTAAAAAGAGTACCCTGGTTGCAATGACGCTCAGTCCGTCACTGGCATACAAGCTCAACGACCACCTCTCAATAGGGGCGTCCGCCAACGTTAATTACGGTTATTTCTCGCTGACCCGCAACGTTAATGATAATGACTATCGGCAGCATGATGAGGACTGGGCCATGAGCTATCGGCTTGGGCTACTCATGCAACTGACCGACCAGACGCGAGCCGGTATTACATGGAACAGCGAGACGAACTATCGCTACTCTGTTAACGGCAAAGCTCGAGTACAGAATGGTGCCTACGACCTCCCGGTGTCGGCACAAATCAGCGCGCCGCAGCAAATCATGCTCAGTCTTGTGCATGATATTAACCCTCGGTGGTCGGTTATGGGCGATCTCGGCTGGCAGGACTGGAGCCAGTTCGGTGCCCCGCAAATCGTCGTTGGGGATCGGCAACTGAACAACGTCAGCCGCCTGAAGGATACGTGGCACGGCGCGGTGGGCGTGCAGTATCGTCCAACACCTCAGTGGCGACTGAATACCGGTGTGGCGTTCGACAGCTCGCCGTATGAGAGTCAGAGTGATGTGGCCTTAACTTTACCCACCGGGGATGAGTGGCGATTTGGCACGGGAGCCCAGTATCAGATCACCCCGGCCAGCAATATTGGTATTGCCGTGTCGTATCTTCATATGCAGTCGTCGCATGTGAAATCCCCGACGGCGTTTGCCGGAAGTTACGATCATCCTTATCTTTGGTTTGCCAGCGTCAACTACAGCTATCAGTTTTGATCGGCTAACCGCTTAAAATATATGGTCTATAATGGCAGATATTGAATGTCAGAAGGTTGTACCATGCATATTTTACCGCCTGTTCGACCCGAAAGATCCATCGAACGACTGACCGCCATCCTTGAGCCGATAGCGGAGAAAGTGCACGTTGTTCCGCGTAAGCGACTCACCTGGTTACGGAAGGGGAAACAGCAGATGTACCTCTTTCTGGAAGGAGAGCTGTCCCTGCTGCGGGCTTCGGATGGACTGGTGGTAGTGACCGTTTACGAGCCGCATTTGTTTGGTATTGCAGAGATGATCCAGCCTACGCAGGGGCACCTTCTCCGTGCTGAAAGAGAGTCGACTATTTTACGTCTCGATGCGGACAAGGCGGCTGAGTTGTTTCGTGCCGAGGGCGTCTGGGAGGATGTCGCCGCGCTGCTCTCATACCATACGGCCTATTTAATATTCCGTGATGCCCAGGTACTCCAGCAGCGTACCTATTCCGTTATTCGTAACCACCTTCAGGAAATGATTTTGCTCCCGGAAGAGACGCGTTTGCGTACCACGATTCTGGAATATATCCAGGATCGTACGCTGCTCTCTCGCAGCAGTATACTCAATGTATTATCTGCCCTTAAGCAGGGGGAATATATCGCCTTTAAGCGCGGTGGATATCTGCTTGAGGTCAGACATTTACCCGAGTCATTCTAGCGGAAGTTTAAAATTAAACAGAAATGCAATTAACGCTACCGTTAATTTTCTATATCGTTTGCTTTCTCAGATTTAACATTATCAAGTAAACGGTATATTTATGAAAAAGACAGTTATCGCATTGATTATGGCTAATGCATTTACCGCCACTTCCGCGTTCGCCGCCGCTGATGCGGGCACCTGGTATAGCGGGGCGAAATTCGGCTGGTCTCACTATTTTGATACCAATATGGGTTCAAAAGCGTTTGAGAACACGCATTCCGATCACTTCGATTTTAACCATGATAATGTCGGCGGGGGTGTTTATACGGGTTATCAGATTACCCCATGGCTTGCGGTAGAAGGTGGTTATGATTATTTAGGTAACATGCAGATTAAAGGTCAGCATGGCGCCGGGGCGCAAATGAAGACGCAGGGGCTGCAAATGTCTCTGAAGGCCAGTTATGCCCTGACCAGTGACTGGGATATTTACGGCCGTGCCGGCGCAATGGGCTATCGCGCTGAATCCGATGTAAGTGGTCACAATCGTTTTGAAACCGGTGTGCGCCCGCTTGCAGCCGTGGGTACTGAATACGCTTTCAATAAAAACTGGGCGGGCCGCCTGGAATATCAGTGGGTAAGCAACGTGGGAAATGTTAACCAGATCGGCGTGAGCAGCGACCTGAGTTCCGTCACCGCAGGGCTTAGCTATCGCTTTGGTCAGTACGACTGATGCCCGTGATATGCCCATTAATAAAAACCCGGCTGCTTATGTTGCCGGGTTTTTTATTTTCAGCTGGTGAATAACGGTTCAAGAATGATATGAATATTTTGCAGGCCCGTGACATTATTATCTTTCAGGTATTGCTGATTAACCATATCTAACTGTTCCAGTTTGGTCAGCGAGGCATAGACGCGTTGAACGTCACTGTCCGCAACAAAAATTTCTTTTGCGGTGGTGTCTTGTAGATACTGTGATTTTACGCTGCGCGTTAAGGTCTCGATCTGCTGTTTATTTTCCTGATAAAGAGACGCGATATGCGATATCTGTGCCTGCGGCGGTTTTTCCCCCGGCAACACCAGTGGAATTTGCAGATGATTAATTTTTTCAACATTGTCTGGTTGGGGAGAACTACAGGCTGTTAATGTGCTGAGGGTTAATACAGTGAAAAAGAACGGCAGGCTCTTCATCGAATTACTCCGGGGAAATAACTGGACTCAGCATTATCCCTTAAGGACGCAGCGACGAAAGAATAAACTTATTTATTTATAAACGTTATTTTCATAGGTTAAAGATAAGCCTGGTGATAGCCTCCTTTCCCCCCATGTACCGCCAGCGTGAATATAACTCCTCGAGGAAGTATGAAATTTAAAACGCTCGTTAGTGCGATGGCCGTTGCTGGTCTGCTATTAGTCTCGTTGACCTCATTGCCTGTCCTGGCACAAAAGGAAGGGAAGGGAGCCACTGCCCATACGAAAGAGATGAATGATGCACTTTATGGTCAACTGCCCTTCTTTGATAAGACCGATTTCCGAAATGCGCACAAAGGCTTTATTGCCCCGCTGCCACCCACGGTGATTAAAGGCGAAAAAGGCGCCGTTATCTGGAACCCCCGGAAATACGCTTTTATCAAAGAAGGGCAAAAAGCGCCGGATACCGTCAACCCGAGCCTGTGGCGTCAGGCGCAGCTGAATACTATTGGCGGTCTGTTTGAGGTCACGGAAGGCGTCTACCAGATCCGCAACCTCGATCTGTCGAATATGACGATTATAGAGGGCAAAGAGGGGATCACGGTTATCGATCCGCTGGTGTCTGCGGAAACGGCCAAAGCGGGCATGGATCTTTACGTTAAACATCGTGGCAAACGCCCGGTTGTTGCCGTTATTTATACCCATAGTCATGTCGATCATTATGGCGGCGTGCGTGGCGTAGTCGATGAAGCGGGAGTGATGACCGGCAAAGTGAAAGTCTATGCTCCAGCAGGTTTTATGGAAGAGGCGGTATCGGAAAATATCATGGCCGGAAATGCCATGAGCCGCCGTGCCAGTTATATCTACGGAAACCTGTTAAAGGCCAATGTAAAAGGTCAGGTAGGGGCGGGTCTGGGCACGACCACCTCAGCCGGGACGGTCACCCTTATCGCGCCCACTCATGCCATTACCAAAGACGGGCAGAAAGAGATCATCGACGGTCTCACCTATGATTTTATGCTGGCGCCGGGGTCGGAAGCGCCGTCTGAAATGCTCTGGTATGTGGAAGAGAAAAAGCTGATTGAAGCAGCAGAGAACGTCACTCACACCCTGCACAATACTTACTCGCTGCGCGGGGCGAAAATACACGATCCGCTGGCATGGTCAAAATACATCAATAACGCTCTCGATCGTTGGGGGGATAAAGCGGAAATTATTATCGCGCAGCACCACTGGCCCACATGGGGTAATAAGAAAGTGGTGAAGCTGATGAAAAGCCAGCGTGATATCTACCGCTATATCAACGACCAGACGCTGAGGCTGGCGAATAAAGGGCTGACGAGGGATGAGATAGCCGCTAATTTTGCCCTCCCTTACGGGCTGGCAAAATCCTGGGCAGGCCGTGGCTATTACGGCTCGGTAAGCAACAATGTCAAAGCCACCTATGTCTACTATCTTGGCTGGTTCGACGGCAATCCGGCGACGCTCAATGAACTGCCTCCGGTCGAGGCGGCGAAAAAATATGTCGATTACATGGGCGGAGCCCGCGCGATCCTTGAAAAAGCCCGGGTTGATTATGCCCGGGGAAATTACCGCTGGGTGGCGCAGGTGATGAATAAAGTCGTTTTTGCCGATCCCAATAATAAGGCGGCGCGCGAACTGGAAGCGGACGCGTTTGAACAGCTGGGATACCAGGCTGAGTCAGGACCCTGGCGTAACGCCTACCTCACCGGTGCGCAGGCGTTGCGTAACGGCGTGAAGAGGATGCCGACGCCCAATACCGCCAGCCCGGATGCGGTCCGTGCCATGTCGACTGAGATGATTTTTGACTACTTCGGCGTTCACCTTAACGGCGTCAGAGCCGCGAATGCCAGAGGGATTTTTAACGTTGATCTGGGCCGCGAGGGCGGCAGGTACAAGCTGGAGCTGGAGAATGGCGTGCTGAACCATAGCGCCAACGCTCAGGCACAAGATCCGGATGCAACCATCACGCTCAGCCGCGAAACGCTGAATAAAATCATCCTCAAAGAGACCACGTTGAAAAAGGCGCAACAGGCAGGAGAGGTGACGATCGTCGGCAATGCCGCGAAGGTGAACGAAATGCTGCGCTGCATGGAGAGCTTCAGCTTCTGGTTTCCTGTCGTCACCCCTTAAACGTAAAAAAGGCTGCTTTCGCAGCCCTTTAGCTTTCGCCTGCAACAATTTGCCGGGTGGCAGCTTCGCCTTACCCGGCCTACACTCTGCGCGCCTTGAGCGCTAGATGACGCCATCCCCGCCGTCTGAACACCACACCTGCCCGGAGGTGTATGAACACTCATCCGAGGCCAGGGTGACATACAGCGGTGCGATCTCCACGGGCTGTCCCGGGCGTCCCAGAGGGGTACTCTCGCCAAAATGTTTCACTTTTTCCTGTGGTTGCCCACCGCTGGGCTGAAGCACGGTCCAGTAAGGTCCCGGCGCTACCGCGTTCACGCGTATCCCTTTCGGTCCCAGCTGTTTCGCCAGCGCTTTGGTAAACACCGCGAGACAGGCTTTGGTCTGCGCATAGTCAAGCAGTACGGCGCTCGGTTTCACCGCCTGTACAGATGAGGTGTTAATGATGGAGGCGGGGGCTTTCATGTGGCGCAACGCCGCCTTGGTGATCCAGAAAGGCGCATAGACGTTGGTCTTAAAGGTCGCGTCAAAATCTTCCGTGGTCAGTTCTTCCAGCGACTCACGGTACTGCTGGCGGCCTGCGTTATTCACCAGGATATCCAGCCCGCCCAGTTTTGAGACGGCCTGCTCCACAAGGCGCTGACAAAAAGTTTCGTCCCGCACATCGCCCGGAAGCGCGACGGCATTCCGTCCTTCCGCTTTAATCAGGGCGATGACTTCCGCTGCGTCTTCTTCCTCTTCCGGCAAATAGTTAATCGCGACATCTGCCCCTTCGCGGGCATAGGCAATGGCTACCGCGCGTCCTATGCCGGAATCGCCCCCGGTAATTAGCGCCTTCTTACCGGCAAGACGACCATGCCCTTTGTAGCTCTTCTCGCCGTGGTCGGGTACGGGTTCCATCTCAGAGGCCAGGCCCGGTGGCGTCTGAGGCTGCTCCGGGAAAGGTGGCGTTGGGTAAGCGTTCGTACGTTGTTCATTATCACTCATAGCTAACTCCTTGTTAGGGGTGAGATTTGATGGATAGTTACAGCGTTAACGCTTCGCTGAATTATTTTTGCAAGTGGCTGACCCGCACTACGGGTGGGGATGATTTTTTATCGAGCGAGCCGCTAATACTGATCATGTTGTCAGGTTCCACGGTTCTGTCGTCAAATACGGCTTTCGGGATAATAACGTCGATTTTCCCGGTTTTATCCTGGAATACGTATTTATCGCCATTGCCGTCAATAAGATTGCCGCGCAGTGAAATAGAGGCGCCATCATGCATCTCTTTCGCCTGAGTAATGGTCATAATGCGCGCATCATCGGTACCACGATAACCGCTGTCCAGCGCATGCGGCGGTGGCGGCGCGTCACCCTTTTGTAACCCGCCGTTATTATCTGCCCATGCAGTAGGGATAATTAATATTAACAAGGCTGAAATCACTGATAATTTCATCTGATATCCTTCATTTTGGATGTCTTGACTTATTAAGTATTGTTGCTATTCCTTTATGTGGCAAATGTGATAAGTCTTAAAAGCGTTTGCACAGAAAAATCATAAATTTCGGCAATTAAGCGAAACGGTGACCACAGCCATGGAACCAAAAAATGAAAAAGTGCCTGGGATAAAAGAGAGTAGCCGTTTACTGACGTTTGAGTATGCATTTCGCCAGGTGGGTTTTATTGTGCTGTT
Organism: Enterobacter sp. BIDMC 27; assembly: GCF_000534415.1. Classification (NCBI taxonomy): domain Bacteria; kingdom Pseudomonadati; phylum Pseudomonadota; class Gammaproteobacteria; order Enterobacterales; family Enterobacteriaceae; genus Enterobacter; species Enterobacter sp. BIDMC 27. Next base: position 4,616,645 of record NZ_KI973178.1, on the reverse strand, counting down.
AGCTATTATCGTGGCCGCGATAGCCGGCCTGTTTTCCAGCGGCGCGGTCAGCGACGTGGAGAAAACAAACGAAGCAAAATCCCTGACCCTGAGCTATGAGCGCTTCGGTCGCCGCCAGACCGAATCGCGGATGGCACTGACGTTTCCGGTGACGTCTGAGGGGAAATATACCCTCAGCATGACCAGCGAAAGCAGCGACGCGTATGAGCCAGGCAGCGTCTGGCCACAGCCGGACAGCATGTACAGCCGGGGGAATACCCTGTTTCTCGTCTACGATCGTTTACAACAGACCGATAAATTTACCGTTTTGTTATTTATCACGCCGTCAAAAGCAGGGAAGTGGACAAACAGTATCCGCGTAAACAACGAGCCAGATATCCATTTCTGGCAGTTTATTTACCCCTAGGAGTCAAATATGGACATGGTTTTTCGTGCCCTGGCAATTTACCTGTTTCTGGTCATTGTGTTTAAAGTTGCCGGGCGACGCGCTCTGCTACAAATGACCAGTTTTGACCTTATTTTGCTCTTAATTATCAGTGAGGCGACACAACAGGCGCTGCTTGGCGAAGATTTCTCCGTCACCGGAGCAATGATTACAATAACGACGCTGGTGGTTGTGGATATTATTTTTGGCCTGCTGAAAAAATATTTTTCCACTGTTGAGAATATTCTTGATGGCACGCCGGTGATATTGGTGGAGAACGGTGTTCCCCTTGCCGATAAACTGAAAAAGGTCGATGTGTCCTGTGATGATATATTGGTATCAGCCCGCCAGAATCACGGTATTACAGAATTGAAGGAGATTAAATACGCTATTCTTGAGCGTAATGGTCATATTTCTATTATTCCTGACGAAAATTAAGGGGCAATGCGATGAGCAACCTTATTCACGACAGCAACAGCACCATCAGCGAGCTGACGAAAAAGCTCGCCACTCAGCTTACGGACAGAGGTTTGCGGTTAACCACCGCAGAGTCCTGTACCGGCGGCAATCTCGCGGTTGCGCTTTGTGCCGAAGAGAACACGGCGGAATTTTATGACGTTGGCATGGTGGTGTTCAGCGATGCGGCGAAGGAGAGGATCCTCGGCGTGCGGCACGAAACCATTGAGCGCTTCACCGCCGTCAGTGAACAAACGGTGACCGAGATGGCCGCTAAAATTCGCGAAATTGCCGAGGCGGATATCGGCCTTGCCATCAGCGGCTATGCGGGACCGGAAGGCGGCGACGATGGCACCGCAGCCGGTACGGTCTGCTTCGGCTGGAATATTCGCGGAAAGACGGAAACCCGCACCGTGCTGTTTTCCGGTGAATGTCAGGATGTGGTGGATAAAGCGGTGCGTTATTCCCTGTCTGAACTGATCGAAATACTCTCCGGCTGGGATAACGTCTGAAACAAGGGGAAAGGCTATGGCTGTGATCGTTATTACCGGCGGTACGGCGGGCGTGGGGAAAGCCACGGCGCTGCACTTTGCCAAAGCGGGCTACGATGTGGGCATCATTGCCCGCGACGAGCAGAGCCTGCGCTCCACAGAAGAGGAGTTGCGCCGTTTTGGGATCAACGCCCGTGCCGTTCAGGCCGACGTGGCCGACAGCAAGGCGGTGACCGATGCTGCTAACGAGATTGAATACCGGCTTGGGGCCATCGATGTGTGGGTGAATAACGCTATGGGCGGGATGCTGGCGCCGTTTCGCACCATGTCCCCGGAGGAGTTTCGCCGCGTCACCGAGGTGACCTATCTGGGCTATGTTAACGGCACCCGCGCCGCGCTGGAGTTAATGACCCCACGCGATCGCGGAACGATTATTCAGGTTGGCTCCGCGCTGGCCTACCGTTCCATTCCCTTGCAGTCAGCCTACTGCGGGGCGAAAGCCGCAATCCGCGGATTTACCGATGCTGTGCGCACCGAACTGATGCATGAAAACAGCCGGGTGCAGATCGCAATGGTACAGATGCCGGGCCTCAATACGCCGCAGTTCGAGTGGGCGAGGAATAAATTTGCCTGGGCGATGCGCCCGGTTCCTCCCGTTTTTCAGCCGGAAGTAGCTGCCAGCGCTATTTTTAAGGCGGCGCAGAAACCGGTGCGGGAACTGTGGGTGGGCAGCAGCACCGTCCAGTCGATTGTCGGGCAATTTCTTTTCCCCGGCTTTCTGGATCGGCTGATGGTTAAAAAGGCCTGGGAAGGGCAGATGACCGATACGTTAAATGCGGATGACCGTCAGGACTATCTGGATCAGCCGGTTAACGACCTGCATAAAATCCACGGGCACTTCACCGACGAAGCAAAAGAGCGCGCTATCAGCGTCACCTCCGGCATGCCGGGGAAAGTGCTGCTCGGCTCCCTTGCCGTCACGGGCGCGATCGTGGCCCGTCTGCTGCTCTCGCGGAGACGATAATCAGCGCAGTGCGGTACGATCGGTCCAGAACCAGCGGTAGCCATAGCCGCTGAGGTTAAGCGCGACGGTTTTGCCGCACACCAGCGCGTCGTCGTAGCGTTTGTCCGCCAGGCAGGCGGTCCAGGTCGCATGCCGGATCCCTCTGGCGGTAAAATTAACGGGCTTATCGCTGAAGTTTACGAAGGTCAGAATGCTGCGCGTGTCGGTTTCGTAATAGATCCCCAGTACCGCATCGCTGTCGATATTAATAAGACGAAACGGCGCGACGCCGATCTCAGGGAACTCCGAGCGCGTATTGGCGATATCGATAATGCAGTGCAGGAGTGAGTTGCGGTGCAACAGCGAATCCGCCACGTTGATTTTTTGATAGCGGTACGGGCCGTGGTCAATCATCGGGGCGACAAAAGTTTCCGGGTCGGCATCTGAGAAACCGCCGCCTTGCGATCCGGCCCACTGCATCGGGGTGCGTACGGCGTAACGCTCCTCCAGATCCAAATCATCCCCCATGCCAATCTCATCCCCGTAGCGCATGACCGGTACGCCCGGCAGCGAAAACAAGACCGCATGGCAAAAGGCCAGCCGCTTTCGATCGCCATTAAGCATCGGCGCCAGACGGCGGCGGATACCTCGCTGATACACACTCATCTCTTTATCAGGGGCAAAGGTATCGATGACGGTCTGCTTCGCTTTTTTTCCTATCCCTTCCAGATCCAGCTCATCATGATTGCGCAGCCAGTTGGCGAAGCAGCAGGAGTCCGGCGGCACAATCATCTTCTTCACCGCGTTGCGCAGCGGTCGTGCGCTCTTCTCTGCCAGGCTGACGTAAAAGTACTTATTGAGCCAGAAATTCAGCACCAGGTTGAGCCGGTCGTTCTGACCAAAATAATCTTTGTAGGCCTCGACCTCCACGTCGACTTCGCCGAGCAGGATCGCGTCCGGGTTACGCTGCCCGATAAGACGGCGCAGATGCTCCAGGATCCACAGGCCGCGTTTTTCATCCCCACGTCCGGCCTGTTTTGTCAGGTGCGATGCCGCATCCAGGCGAAAGCCCGACACCCCGAGCTTTAGCCAGAAGATGATGATGTTCTCAATCTCCTTTAGCACCGCAGGGGAGGCGAGATTGAGATCCGGCTCGTGGTGATAAAACATATGCCGGTAGTATTGCCCCGCCTCGTCGTCCCATGTCCAGATGCTCTTCTCCACGCCGGGGAACATCGGTGGCGTATCGTCGTCGTCCGTGTCGGACCACAGGTAATAGTCACGGTAGGGTGACTGGGGGTTGCGGCGGGCCTGTTGAAACCAGGGATGCGCATCCGAGGTATGCTGGATCAGCAGCTCAATAATGACCTGCATCCCCAGCTCCCGCGCCTGTTCAATAAAGGCGATGATATCGTTGAGCTTGCCGAAGCGGGGATCGACCTGCAAATGGTCGCTCACGTCATAGCCTTCATCGAGAAAAGGCGTGAGGTAAAACGGGGTGATCCAGATAACCGTCGCGCCCATCCGGCGGATGTAGCGCAGCTTCGCGGTGATTCCGGCGATGTCGCCACAGCCATCGCCGTTAAGATCGTAAAACAGGGCGGTATCAATCTGGTAAATAATGGCGCGTGTATGCCAGCCTGCCATAGCAATCCTTAATGATAACCTTCGGTATCAGACACTTTGCCCCGGAAGACGTAGTAGCTCCAGGCGGTATAAACCAGGATCACCGGGATGATTAACAGCGTACCAATCAGCATAAACAGCTGGCTGGCAGGCGGCGCGGCGGCTTCCCACAGGGTGATGTGCGGCGGAATAATGTGTGGCCACAGGCTGATGCCCAGGCCGCTAAAGCCGAGGAAGATCAGGCCCAGCGTTAACAGGAACGGACGGGCATGGCTGTCGGGATTGCGCGTCAGCCGCCAGATCCACAGGCTGAATACCGCCACCAGAACCGGAACTGGCAGGAACCAGAAGAAGTTAGGCAGAGTAAACCAGCGCTCGGCGACAAACTGCCAGCCGAGCGGGGTCCAGATACTTACCACCGCAATAACGGCGATCAGCGCCAGCAGCACATGGCGGGTCAGCTCGCGCATCCGGTTTTGCAGCGCGCCTTCGCTTTTCATGATCAGCCACGTGGTAGCCAGCAGGGTATAGGCGACAATTAAGCCCAGCCCGCAGAACAGATTAAACGGGGTGAACCAGTCCAGCGAGGAGCCCACAAAGCGACGCCCTTCCACGTCAAAGCCGTTGATCATCGCGCCAACCACGATCCCCTGGCTGAAGGTTGCCAGCAGGGAACCGCCGGCAAAGGAGTAGTCCCAGAATTTGCGGTGTGAAGGGGTCGCCTTAAAGCGAAACTCAAACGCCACCCCGCGGAAAATAAGCCCGATCAGCATGGCCGTCAGCGGGATGGTCAGGGCATCGATAATCACTGCGTAGGCCAGCGGAAACGCGCCGAACAACCCTGCACCGCCGAGAACCAGCCAGGTTTCATTTCCGTCCCAGACCGGGGCGACGCTGTTCACCATCACGTCGCGCTCTTTGGCATCGCCCACAAAGCTGAACAGCATGCCGATACCGAGATCGAAACCGTCCATGATGATGTACATCAGCGTGGCGAAGACAATAATGGCAAACCAGATGACCGGGATATCGACGCCCATCAGATCTTCTCCTCTTCCGGAACGGACTCGGCGGCGGACAGCGGACGGGCAGGAGTGCCCGACGTATTAGACGTTAGCGTGCCCACAGGCTGCGGACCTTTTTTAATCAACCGGGCGAGATACACATAACCCACGCCAAACACCGAACAGTAGACCACGATAAAGGCCAGCAGGCTGATGCTCATCTGCAACGTGCTGTGCAGAGACACCGCATCTATCGTGCGCAGATAGCCGTAAACGACCCACGGCTGGCGGCCCACTTCGGTGGTGACCCACCCGGCGAGCAGCGCGAGCAGTCCGGCAGGCCCCATACAGAGGGCAAACCAGTGGAATAGCCGCGAGTGATAGAGTCGACGGCGATAGCGCAGCCAGACACTCAGCACGCCAAGGGTAATCATCAGCAGCCCCATGCCGACCATAATGCGGAAGGACCAGAAGACGATGAGCGAGTTAGGGCGGTCCTCTTTCGGGAAATCCTTCAGCGCCGGGACCTGTTTATCCAGGCTGTGCGTCAGGATCAGGCTGCCGAGCGCGGGAATTTCAAGCCCGTATTTGGTGCGCTCCTCTTCCATATCCGGTACGCCAAACAGCAGCAGCGGGGTGGCCTCGCCGGGCGGGTTTTCCCAGTGGCCTTCAATCGCGGCGATTTTGGCAGGCTGGTGCTCAAGCGTATTCAGGCCGTGCATATCCCCAACCACGGCCTGAATGGGCGCGACCAGCAGCGCCATCCACATGGCCATGGAGAACATTGTGCGAATAGCGGGCGTATCGTTACCGCGCAGCAGATGCCATGCCCCGGATGCGCCCACAAACAAGGCGCTGCACAGGAAGGCGGCGATGGACATATGGATCAGGCGGTAAGGGAATGAGGGGTTAAAGATAATGGCCAGCCAGTCTTCGGGAATGACCTGACCGTTCTGAATACTGAAGCCCTGCGGGGTGTGCATCCAGCTGTTGGAGGCGAGGATCCAGAAAGTGGACATCAGCGTGCCCAGCGCCACCATGCAGGTGGCAAAGAAGTGCAGGCCGGGGCCGACCTTGTTCCAGCCGAACAGCATCACGCCTAAGAAACCAGCTTCCAGGAAGAAGGCGGTTAGTACTTCATAGGTGAGCAGAGGGCCGGTTATGCTGCCTGCGAACTGGGAAAAGCCGCTCCAGTTAGTCCCAAACTGGTAAGCCATGACCAGCCCGGAAACCACGCCCATACCAAAATTGACGGCGAAAATTTTCAGCCAGAAATGGTATAGCGAGCGCCAGACATCATTTTTGGTGCGAAGCCACATGCCTTCGAGAACCACCAGATAGCTCGCAAGCCCGATGGTGATCGCCGGGAAGAGAATATGAAAAGAGACGGTAAAGGCGAACTGTATCCTGGCCAGATGAAACGCATCAAGCTCGAACATGCTCCGTACCTCTGGAACTGATAGCGCACAAGGCATTGCCAGACAGCCTCAGGCTGCCTGGCAAAACCGGTTACGGTTTTTTCTTACCTGCGCCAAGCTCGGCACCGGTAAGCGGATCGGCATTAGGGTCGGATTTCGTGCGTGCGCACATCGCTTTGACCAGCGTTTCCTGCTCTGTAGTGAGCGTTACGCTTGCGCCGCCGTCACCGCCATCGACCGCTGGCTGAGGAGATTCCACGTAGTCGAAGTGCTTATCGCTGTTCCAGCTGCCGCGAACTTCTCCCCCCTCAGACATATTGTAGTACTTGTTGGTGTACTCTTCGATTGGCGGCAATTTACCCGGTGGGAAATTGTTACGGATCGACTGGAGTGCCTTCTCAAACGAGAGCTGGTGTGCTGCCTCACGCGTCATTAAAAACGCCAGCGCATCTTTAACACCCGGATCGTCCGTTACGTTAATAAGCCGTTCGTAGATAATTTTGGCGCGCGCCTCGGCCGCTATGTTAGAGCGCAGATCCGCGGTCGGTTCGCCAATGGTATCCACGTACGCCGCCGTCCACGGTACGCCTGCGGAGTTAGTAAGCGGAGTACCGCCGCCGTAGAGCAGGGAGGTGATATGACTGTCGTTGCCGTTCTCGGTCATGGAGCGGTACAGTTCCGCTTCATTTTCAACGCCTTCCGCCAGTTCGCCTTTCGCACCCTTATTGAGCATACCCACCAGGGTGCCGATAATTTCCAGGTGACTTAACTCCTCGGTCGCGATATCCATCAGCATATCTTTACGACCGGGATCGTCGTCGCTCAATCCTTGCGTAAAGTAACGACATGCCGCGGCAAGTTCGCCTTGTGGCCCGCCAAACTGCTCAAGCAGAAGATTGGCCAGGCCCGGATTCGGTTCGGCTACGCGTACCGTGTATTGCAGCTGTTTTACGTGTCGAAACATACATTCTCCCTATTTCGTTATTTTTTAGCTTCAACGCCATCCGCGTCGGAGCGCAGCAGGAACTGTTCCGTCGTCTGTGGAATATGCTGGAGCAGCCAGTCTGCCATCTGGCGCTCTTCTTCCAGAATGGATTCAAGGGCTGGAATGGAGGCGGTATCGCCTGCTTGTTTGGCCGCAGCCAGCAGAGAGGTGTAGCAGGCAATTTCAAACTGCTCAAAAACGTAGCCGCTGATAGAGCCTTTAACAATTTCGTCGGAAGGGAACATGCCGCCAATGGACTGGCCGAGTGCCGCCATTTTGCTCATGGAATCTTTTATGACCGAACGGGAAATATCATTGCGGTCGAGAATTTCTTCCAGCACGGTAATTTGGTGTTTAGTTTCATTAACGTGTTGTTCAATTCGTGCACGTAAGTCGGGATAATTATCAATACGGCTGGCCATTGATTCCAGCATGGATTCGGCTTGCTTTTCCATCGCATGGGCATCGCGTAGCCAATCATGGTAGTGTTCTACATGATTCATAATTAACTCCTGTGATTTATTTTCTGGTTAATTTTTGGTGCTGATGCTCATCAGATATTAATTATCCTTTCTGGGCTTTTTGATTAATATTACCGACAGCCAGATCGGTTAATTTGAGATCGGTTTCTTTTTCTTCTTCCAGCGTTTCGGCAAGAAGTTTAACGGCTTTTTTATAGCCTAATTGTTCAGCCAGGGTGGCCAGGGTGCCGTAGCTGGCAATTTCGTAATGTTCAACTTTCTGAGCTGCGGCAATTAATGCAGCGTCACGCACTTCATTTTTCTCAGTGCTCTCAATAACTTCGTTGGCTTCTTCAATTAAGCCTTCCATCGCAACGCATTTCATGCGCTTCAGTTTGAGGCCGGATTCCTGCTCAATAATCTGATCGATACGTTCGATCTGTCCCTGCGTCTCTTCGAGGTGAGCCGTGAACGCGGCACTCAGCTTCTCGCTGGATGCGGCGCGAGCTAATTTGCTTAGCGCGCGGGTCAGCTGCTTCTCAGCGCTGTAGGTGTCGGATAACAGGTGAATAAATACATCTTCAACAGTTTTCATATTCATATTTTCGCTCCAGTGAAATAAAGGGAAGGTACTGCGAGCCGACGGGCCCGCAGCATGCTCTCGGTATATTTATAAGAGCTTTAAATAAGATCAGGAGTTATCAGATTTACGGCCTCCGCCGTGACTACTCTGTCCCCCTTTCTTACCCGCTTCAGATGCGCGTTGCGGATCGTTTTTGAAATTACCGCCGCTGTGCTGGCCGCCTTTACGTCCAGCTTCTGATGCCTTTTCACGGTCTTCAGCGAAATTACCGGAACCACCACGATGTTGCTCTGCCATATATCAACCCTCATGTTGCGTTTATGTCAGGAGATACGATAAGTAATTCGTATCAGTTGTCGTTCAGAAATTAACATTAGTCGTTATGTGAGAAGAGTCAAATTTCTTGTCTGGGTTGTTTTGCGGTAATTTTGCAGGGAGTGAAGAAATACCGCTTCGTTACGAGTTTTAAAAACGGATGGGAAATCCATCAGTTAGATGAAAATAAATCCGGAGGTTAAGATTGCGCTTAGCTAATAATCCTAATGTGAACGTGGCGTGAATTATTACAAGAATTGACACAGCGCAAAAATATATCTTCGCAACGGGTGTTCTTGTATTCGGAATAATCCTATGAACGTGAAGAAGTCATGCGCTGAAAAGAGTGTGGCTAAACCTCGTTTTTGACGTGGTCAGGCGGATCGGGTGAGGGTATGCTTCTTTTGTCACCACAATAATTACAGAGGCAATGTCATGGATCAGGAGCTACTGGATGCGGGGTACCGGGCCTATACCGGTGAGAAAATCGATGTCTACTTCAACACCGGGATCTGCAAACACTCGGGCAACTGCGTGCGCGGCAGCGCGAAGCTGTTCGATCTGAAGCGTAAACCATGGATCGCGCCGGATGAAGTAGATGCAGAAACGGTTATGCGCGTAATTGATACCTGCCCGAGCGGTGCGCTGAAGTACCGCCAAAAATAAGCGAGGAACCATGGAAATTCTTGAAGGCCATAACAAGTTTTACGTCAACGACGCCGAAGGCAATCAGGTAGCGGAGATCGTCTTTGTCCCGACCGGCGAGCATCTGAGCATCATTGAGCACACCGATGTGGATCCGAGCCTGAAAGGGCAGGGTGTGGGTAAACAGCTGGTGGCGAAGGTGGTAGAGAAGATGCGCGGTGAGAACCGTAAAATTATCCCGCTGTGTCCGTTTGCGAAGCATGAGTTTGATAATACGCGGGAGTATGACGATATTCGGGCGTAAAACAGATGCCCGGCATTGCGCCGGGCAGCATACTCAACCCACAAACATCACCGACACACACAGCACACCCACAATCAGCGTCAGCAGGTTACCGATGGAGCGGTACGGTTTTAATGACGGGATCAGGTACGTCGACAGCGTCGGCATGATGAACAGGATCATGGCGATAAGCGGACCGCTGATGGCGTAAATCATCGAGATGGCATTCGGGTTAATGCAGCAGACCGCAAAGGTAATCAGCGACACGCCGAGAATCGAAACCGCGCGGTTAAAGGCGCGACTTTTCTTCACACCCACCTGATTCAGCGACGATTTCACAATTTCCGTTGCCCCTTCAATCACGCCAAAATAGGTGCCGAGGAACGATTTCGACATCGCAATAATCGCCACGATAATGCCGGAGATGCCCAGCCATGCCGGGGACGATGGCATCATCGACAGCGCGGACAGGATCGTCACCCCTTCCTCTTTTGCCGCCACGATATACGACGGTGGAATCGAAAGCAGGCAACTGAACACAAAGAACAGCACGCTGAGGCAGATGATCAGGTACGCCACTTTCATGATTTTTTTGCATTTACCCATCGCCTCTTCACCGTATTTCTCGCGACGGTCTACGGCGAAGGTCGAGATGATCGGAGTATGGCTAAAAGCGAAAACCATCACCGGGATCGAAATCCACACCTGGTGCAGCGTATGCTGGTCGAAGGCCATCTGGCTGGTCAGCAGCGACGGCTGCCAGCTGCCCGTCAGATACAGCGAGACAAACAGGAAATAGGCGATCAGCGGAAAGACAAGGAAACCCATCACCTTAATGGTGATGTGCCGCCCCATCAGGAAGATCAGATTCAAAATCAGCACTACGCCAAAGCTCACCAGCATCCGCATGCCGGTATCCACCGTCATCCGTTTCGCCAGCTGTTCAGTGAGTGAGTTGGTTATCGCCACCGCGTAAATCAGAACTACCACAAAGAAGGCCACAAAATAGAGTGTGGTGATCAGGTTGCCGATCTTTTTGCCGTAGTAATGCGAAACGGCACCGGTGATCCCTTCGTTGCCTTTCGTCTTCGACGACAGAATAAATTGCGCCAGCGCTTTATGCGGCCAGTAGGTTAAGGGATACGCCACAAGGGCGGTAATCAGCAGGACAATCGCGCCAGCAGAGCCGAGCTGAATGGGCAAGAACAGGGTTCCTGCGCCCACGGCAGTGCCGTAGAGGGCGAAACTCCAGAGAGTCTCTTCTTTTGACCAAATTTTCGACATTAGAGCAACGTATCAACTATAAAACGAACAAAAAGGAGTGCAATTTACCATAATTATGCGTTGAGGTCGCCGTTGCTTCGCAGGGGGTGGGCCGGAGCAGGTCTCCGGCCGGAAGGTTATTCGCTTGCCAGGGCGCGTCGTTGCTGGCGGCGCTTGATGATTTTCTCCCGCAGGGTGTCGTACGCCCAGTTGTAGAGCATGGTGTACGGCAGGAAGAACAGGAAGAAACCAATTTCCAGGGTAAAAGCCTGTAGCAGCGTCACGCCCAGCACGGCGGCAACGATGGTTACGCCAATCACAATAAAGCCGCATTCAAAACCCAGGGCATGCAGGGCGCGCACTTTCGCCGTGCGCTTCACCCGCTGGACGGGCCAGAAACGGTCGAAGCCAAAGTTATAGATAATGTTCCAGAGCATTGCCGTGGTCGCCAGAATAATGGTGAGCCCCCCCATTTCAACCACCGAGCGCTGCATTAGCCACGCGGCCGTCGGGGCGAGGATCGCCGTAGCAATGCCTTCAAAACAGACGGCATGGAAGATCCGCTCCGGCAATTTACGTTGGAGTGCATCCTGATATTGCATATTTACCTCATATAGACGCCAGTATGGGCGTTGATGCCGCCTATTCTTATCGTTTAAGGTGATATATAAAAGATGGTATCCATCGATAAAGTAGATACATCATGCGTTACTCTCCCGAAGCACTGACCGCGTTTGTTGAAACTGTCGCCGCAGGTTCGTTTTCTGCTGCGGCACGGCGGCTGCGTAAAAGCCAGTCCACCATCAGCACCTCCATTGCCAACCTTGAAGCTGACCTTGGCTTTGAGCTGTTCGATCGCTCGGCGCGTCACCCGGTATTAACCGCCCAGGGTGAACAGGTGCTGGGCTATGTCCAGTCGATACTCGCCGCCAGCGCGCGCCTGGATGAGCTGGCCGTATCGTTAACCGCGCAAACGGAGGCGCGTTTTACCTTTGTTCTCTCCGATACGCTTAACCCGGCCGTGCTGGAAGAGATGATGAGCCAGTTCGACCAGCGTTTTCCGCACACGGAATTTGAGTGCCTGATTGGAGAAGAGGAGGACGTGATCGATCTGCTGCAAAAGGAGCGGGCGCAAATTGGCCTGACGGAAGCGCGCGACAGCTACCCGACCGATATTGGCGCGACCCGTCTGCCTATGCAGACGCGGATGGCCATCTACGTTTCTGCCGGACATCCTCTGGCAGGGCAACATGAGACGCAGGCGGACGAGCTGCATGGCTGGCGCGAGCTGCGGCTGAGCACCTATCTTGAACGGGAAGCGCCCCTTTCGCGCGGGCCGGTCTGGTCTGCGCCGAATTACCTGTTACTGCTGAGCATGGCGGTACAGGGCTTTGGCTGGTGCGCGTTACCCTGCGCGCTGGTCGACGAATTTGCCGCGTCGAAATCGCTGGTGCAGCTGAACGTGCCGGGCTGGCCGAGGTCGATTGCCATCGATCTGGTATGGAACAAACGAACCCCGCCCGGCGTCGCCGGAAGCTGGCTGCGCCAGTACTTACAGGACGCACGATAATCCTGTGACTAAACTCACTAATTTTAAACATTTGCGTCAATTGTTGATAACAATCCTCTACTATCGTCATGTCATTTTGCACAGAGGTCGTGATGAAAGATGTCGTTATAGTGGGTGCGTTACGTACGGCTATCGGCTGTTTTCAGGGAGCGCTTGCGCGTCACTCTGCGGTTGATCTTGGCAGCGTGGTGGTAAGAGCGCTGGTGGAACGCAGCGGGGTTGCCGCACATGAAATTGATGAGGTGATCCTGGGCCAGGTGCTGACCGCTGGCGCGGGACAAAACCCCGCGCGCCAGGCGGCGCTGAAGGGCGGCCTGCCTAATACCGTTTCGGCAATTACCATCAACGACGTCTGTGGTTCAGGTTTGAAAGCGCTCCATCTTGCAACGCAGGCCATCCAGTGTGGTGAAGCGGATGTGGTCATTGCCGGCGGGCAGGAGAATATGAGCCGCGCCCCGCATGTCCTGACCGACAGCCGGACCGGCGCGCAGCTCGGAAACAGCCAGCTGCTTGACAGCCTGGTTCACGACGGGCTGTGGGATGCCTTCAACGACTACCATATGGGCGTAACGGCGGAAAACCTGGCGCGGGAATACGGTATCAGCCGCGAGCTTCAGGATGCATATGCCCTCAGCTCACAGCAAAAAGCGCGTGCAGCGATCGACTCCGGGCGTTTTCGCGATGAAATTGTCCCGGTCAGTACCCAGCGCCAGAACGGTGAAGCGCTCATCGTCGATACCGACGAGCAGCCGCGCACCGATGCCAGCGCAGAAGGGCTGGCAAAACTCGATCCGGCCTTTGAAACGCTCGGTTCCGTAACGGCAGGCAACGCCTCATCCATTAACGACGGTGCGGCGGCGGTGATGATGATGAGTGAAAGCAAAGCCCAGGAGCTGGCGCTGCCGGTGCTGGCGCGGATTAAAGCGTTTGCCAGCGTGGGCGTTGATCCCGCGTTAATGGGGATCGCCCCGGTCTATGCCACGCGCCGCTGCCTGGAGCGGGCGGGCTGGGAGTTGAACGATGTGGATCTGATTGAGGTCAACGAAGCTTTTGCTGCACAGGCGATCTCGGTCGGGAAAATGCTGGAATGGGATCCGCTGCGGGTCAACGTCAACGGCGGAGCCATCGCGCTGGGCCATCCCATTGGCGCCTCCGGCTGCCGCATTCTGGTGTCGCTGGTCCACGAAATGAAAAAGCGTAACGCCCGAAAAGGGATCGCAACGCTCTGTATTGGCGGGGGGCAGGGGGTGGCCCTGGCTATCGAACGGTAATTTCTCCCTCTGCGCACAGAAAACCTCCCACGGGAGGTTTTTTTGTGTCCGCAGAATCCTTTTTTAACACTTATGCGTTCTTTCTGAAGCCCGCAATAATTATTGCGCGGTTAATTATTTGCTTTGTGAAGTGCTTAATGTGATCTCACGCCTGAAATTTACGGTTAATACCCTTTTTTTGTTGATGGGGTTCACGTCAATCTTTGCCAAAAAAAATGAAACAAATAATTTCGATCCTTGTCACTAAAATAACGGTGCATAAAAAATAAACTCAAGTTTCATAAAAACGAAACGTTATTTTAATTGAGGGTTTTTTCATGTTTAAGAAATCTCTGCTCCTTGCTTCCCTTATTAGTGCCTCTTTTGCGGCTAGCGCCGTTACCGTCGATCTGCGTCACGAATATATTGACAGCGGCTCGAATGCCGACCGTGTTGCCGTCTCGCACCGCTTTGATAATGGCTTCGGTTTTTCAGTCGAGGCGAAGTGGAAATCAGGCGGGGACAAGGCAGATCAGCCATTCGCGGATGTAGTGGGGAACGGTCACGAAGATCAGATTAGCTGGCGCTGGAAAGCGACAGACAATATCGCCCTGACCCCTGCGTTTACGATTGAAAGCACAGACAGTCGCACCATTTATAAACCGAATCTGCATGTGCAATATAGCTTCGATAATGGCTTCTACGTGGCTGCGCGTTACCGTTACGAATATACCCGCTACCCGTCAAGCTCAAATAAGGACGACGATAAAGTTAACCGTGGCGATGCGTGGGTCGGTTGGGTATTAGGTGACTGGCGTACCGAGCTGAACTATGTTTACGCGAAAAGTTCTGAAGGCGTGGCCCGAAATAACAATAAAGATTATTCCAACGAATATAATGCCAAGCTGGCCTACAAATGGGATAAAAACTGGGCGCCGTATGTGGAGGTGGGCAACGTGGGGGTTAAAGACACGGACGAACGCCAGACCCGGTTCCGTTTAGGCGTGGCGTACTCCTTCTGATAATTTATCTTCTTCGCTAAAAGCGCCACCCGGCAAAAAGCGCCGCGTAATCACTCAAAAAAAAGCCCTCCGAATCGGAGGGCAAGGCCAGTTACAGAAACACTAACTCAAGTCAGGCATGCAACATTTCAGGTTGCTCAGGGAGTTTCGCGATATAGAGGGCCGGTTTGCCGTCTTTATCGGAACTGTACAGCACCGCTTTTTCGTCCGGCGTGAAGGACGGATGCGGGTGGGTTACCTGGCGGCTGTTCGCCACCGTAGCCCATGAGGTGTCATGACGGGCGATGCGGTAACAGGCTTTCTTCGCCACGTCAAAGGCATACAGATAAGGATCGTTATCAATGGTGTAGCCGCCGGTGTCTTTCACATCGACAGGCGTACCGGAGCCGTCGCCAACCAGCAGGGTGCCGTCGACGTTGCTCATCAGGTGCGAACAGGCGGGCATATTCATTACCGCTTCATTCACGCCGGTGTCCGGGTTGAAGCGGGAGATGGTGCGCCCTTGCTGACCTTTCAGGTAAGAAACGTAGATCAGCGCGGACCCGTCCGGCACCCAAAATTCATGTGTACAGCTTTCACCTTCCGCGTGCGTTTTCACTTTCCGCACGTTGCTGCCATCTTCGTTGACCAGCCACATGCGGGCGTCGACCAGGTCGTGCGGCCCTTCATGACAGAAGGCCACGGTATTGTCATCGAACGGGCGATATATCGGATGTCCCAGCCAGATCTTCTCGTCATGAATGGTGGTGCTTTCACCCGTTTTCAGATCAACGCGCAGCAGGCGGCAGTGCGGCCCTTTGTGGAAGAAGTCGTGGAAAATTTTCCAGTCGTTGAGTGGCGTCCAGTCACGTCTGGCAATCTCAATACCCACCAGTTTGGTGCAGTCGCTGTTCGCGACCCAGGTGCCGTAGCCGACCCACTCTTCCGGGACGCGGTACACTTCGCGCTCTGCCAGCGTCTGTAAATCCACCTCCAGCAGGGTGCGATCGTTCTTCACATAGTAGAGGGATTTATCGTCCGGAGAGAGGAACCCGCCAAAGGTGTTATCGCCCGCGCCTTCGGTCAACTGTACCGCTTCGGCTTTTTTCAGATCCAACAGGTAATAGTTCCAGTGACCGTCGAACTCCCCGGCGAACAGCAGGTGGCTGCCATCGTTAAAGAAGCACTTCTGGTAAAAGTAGTTGCGATGACAGGTTACTTCCGGTGGGGTCAGGCGGGTGACTTCCACGCCTGTATCCGGATCGCGGCTGACCTCATAGTTCAGCTTGACCCGCATACCTTTAGCCATAATGCACTCCTTTGAACGCGTAATGTAGGTTGAAAACTAGGTGATAAATTATCAAAACGTTGTTTCATTATGTGTGACTGACAGCGCACTTTCTCAGTTTCATTAACCAGATTGAGGGTCTTAAAGATTTATCGTGATCGAAACACCATTTCTGGCATAAACAAGCAGAAAAAATGAAACGTTGTTTTAAATGCAATTGAAAACCCCGTGATCAGGGGATAATATGTGTTCATCACGAAAACGGAACGTTGTTTCGTTAATTATCTTTGCCTTCGGGCACGATCAATTCTGGAGGTTTACGTGGACGTCAGACAAAGCATCCACAGTGCGCACGCTAAAACGCTGGATACTCAGGGGCTGCGCAGTGAGTTTTTAGTTGAGCAAGTGTTCGAAGCCGACAAGTACACCATGCTCTACAGCCATATTGACCGCATTATTGTGGGCGGGATTATGCCGGTGGCGAAAACCGTCTCCGTGGGCGGTGAAGTGGGCAAACAGCTGGGCGTGAGCTACTTCCTCGAACGCCGTGAACTGGGCGTGATTAACATCGGCGGGCCGGGCACCATTACCGTTGATGGCCAGTGCTACGAAATTGGTCACCGCGACGCGCTGTACGTCGGCAAAGGGGCGAAAGAAGTGGTGTTCGCCAGCATTGATGGCAGCAAACCGGCGAAGTTTTACTACAACTGCGCCCCGGCTCATACGACTTACCCTACCAAAAAAGTCACGCCAGCGGATGTTGCCCCGGTGACCCTTGGCGATAACCTCACCAGCAACCGTCGCACCATCAACAAATACTTTGTTCCGGATGTGCTGGAAACCTGTCAGCTCAGCATGGGGCTGACCGAACTTGCGCCGGGCAACCTGTGGAACACCATGCCGTGCCATACCCACGAGCGCCGCATGGAGGTCTACTTCTATTTCAACATGGATGAAGACGCCTGCGTGTTCCACATGATGGGACAGCCGCAGGAGACGCGCCATATCGTTATGCACAACGAGCAGGCGGTCATTTCGCCGAGCTGGTCCATCCACTCTGGCGTGGGAACGAAAGCCTATACCTTTATCTGGGGTATGGTCGGTGAAAACCAGGTCTTCGATGACATGGACCACGTCGCTGTTAAGGATCTGCGCTAGTCGCAGGCAGTTAAGTATATATCTGCCTGTTGCTGACAGGCGCTGAACGATTAAGGAATAAACATGATTCTGGATGCATTTTCTCTGCAAGGTAAAGTGGCTGTGGTTTCCGGTTGTGACACCGGGCTGGGGCAGGGTATGGCGTTAGGTCTGGCTGAAGCGGGCTGCGATATCGTCGGGATTAACATCGTTGAGCCAACGGAAACCATCGAGCGCGTTACCGCACTGGGCCGCCGTTTCCTGAGCCTGACCGCGGACCTGCGCAAAATCGATGCGATCCCTGAGCTGCTGGATCGCGCGGTGGCGGAGTTTGGGCATATCGATATTCTGGTCAACAACGCCGGCCTGATCCGTCGTGAAGACGCGATTAACTTCAGCGAAACGGACTGGGACGACGTGATGAATCTGAACATCAAGAGCGTGTTCTTTATGTCCCAGGCGGCTGCGAAGCACTTCATCGCCCAGGGGAAAGGGGGCAAGATCATCAATATTGCCTCCATGCTCTCTTTCCAGGGCGGCATCCGCGTGCCGTCTTACACCGCATCGAAGAGTGCCGTGATGGGCGTGACCCGTCTGCTGGCGAACGAGTGGGCGCAGCACAACATCAACGTCAACGCGATTGCGCCGGGCTACATGGCCACCAACAATACCCAGCAGCTGCGTGCGGATGAAGAGCGCAGCGCGGCAATCCTGGAGCGTATTCCAGCGGGTCGCTGGGGTCTGCCGAGCGATCTGATGGGCCCGGTTGTGTTCCTGGCGTCCCCGGCTTCGGATTATATTAACGGCTACACCGTTGCCGTTGACGGCGGCTGGCTGGCACGATAATTCAGCCCGAATAAAGAACCTCTGCCCTCGGGTGGAGGTTTTTTTTGCGCCAAAATTGGCTTTATCCATATCCTTAAAGATGAAAAATCCATACTGAAAAGGAATGAATGACAGGTATCACACATTTATTGCTTAAATATTAACTAATTAATAAAAAATAAGGTTAAACCACCCTGATTTGAAATTGTAATGTCCATCACAGATCGGTATGTCGTAGCGAAATAATCCATATCTTCACCAGTTCCGGCCTGACACTTTCTTCCGGTATCTCGTAATTTCACTTAACGAATTTCGCTGTTGAGGCAGGAAACTATGACATCTGTAAATGACTCTACCCTTATGCCCGCTGCGCTGCGCGATACCCGACGCATGAACCAGTTTGTTTCTGTTGCGGCCGCCGTAGCCGGTTTACTGTTTGGTCTGGATATCGGCGTTATCGCTGGCGCACTGCCCTTTATTACCGACCACTTTACGTTAAGCAACCGCCTGCAAGAGTGGGTGGTGAGCAGCATGATGCTGGGTGCGGCCATCGGCGCACTGTTTAACGGCTGGCTGTCGTTCCGTCTCGGGCGCAAATACAGCCTGATGGTTGGGGCGATCCTGTTTGTTGCCGGTTCCATTGGCTCGGCGTTTGCCATCAACGTTGAGGTGCTGCTGCTCTCCCGCGTGCTGCTGGGCGTGGCGGTGGGTATCGCGTCCTACACCGCGCCGCTTTACCTCTCCGAAATGGCGAGCGAAAACGTGCGCGGGAAGATGATCAGCATGTACCAGCTGATGGTGACGCTCGGTATCGTGCTGGCGTTCCTGTCGGATACATACTTCAGCTACAGCGGCAACTGGCGGGCAATGCTTGGCGTGCTGGCGCTGCCTGCGGTGCTGCTGATTGTGTTAGTCATTTTCCTGCCGAACAGCCCGCGCTGGCTGGCGCAAAAAGGGCGTCACGTGGAGGCGGAAGAGGTGCTGCGCATGCTGCGCGACACGTCTGAAAAAGCGCGTGAAGAGCTGAACGAAATCCGCGAGAGCCTGAAGCTGAAGCAGGGCGGCTGGTCGCTGTTTAAGGCAAACCGCAACGTGCGCCGCGCGGTGTTCCTCGGCATGCTGTTACAGGCGATGCAGCAGTTCACGGGGATGAACATCATCATGTATTACGCCCCACGCATCTTTAAAATGGCCGGTTTTACCACCACCGAACAGCAGATGATCGCCACGCTGGTGGTAGGGCTGACCTTTATGTTCGCCACCTTTATCGCGGTGTTCACCGTTGATAAGGCCGGACGTAAACCGGCCCTGAAAATTGGCTTTAGCGTGATGGCGCTCGGCACCTTAATACTCGGCTACTGCCTGATGCAGTTCGATAACGGCACGGCGTCAAGCGGCCTCTCCTGGCTCTCCGTCGGCATGACCATGATGTGCATCGCCGGTTACGCGATGAGCGCCGCGCCGGTGGTGTGGATCCTGTGCTCTGAAATTCAGCCGCTGAAATGCCGTGACTTTGGTATCACCTGTTCCACCACCACCAACTGGGTGTCGAACATGATCATTGGCGCGACCTTCCTGACGCTGCTGGATGCGATTGGCGCGGCAGGCACCTTCTGGCTCTATACGGTGCTGAACGTGGCATTTATCGGCGTGACCTTCTGGCTGATTCCGGAAACCAAAGGCGTGACCCTGGAGCATATTGAACGCAAGCTGATGAGAGGGGAGAAACTACGTAATATCGGCGTGTAATGTCATTGCCGGGTGGCGGCTACGCCTTACCTGGCCTACGATAGCCTGTAGGCCGGGTAAGGCGTAGCCGCCACCCGGCTTTGTGTTTACCGCATCGCACGTCTCAAAATACGCTCCGCCTGACGCTGGAAGTCAGCGGCCGTCTCTTCCACGGTTTTCTGCCCGTAGTCGATATACTGCAAAGAGGTACCGAACTGCGCCACAATCTGTGGGTCGTCAAAGTATGGCGAGACGGTGAGTTTCGCCGGCAGCGACTGCGCCAGGCGCAGGCCCGCCACGGATGGATCGTCCTCTTTAATGGTGCCGTCTTCGGTCAGATACTGCACCGCCACTTTGCTCAACGGCACGCCGCGCTCAAGACCCAGCGTATCAACCCCTTCTTTGCTGTTGAGCAGGAAGTTAATCAGCTTCGCTGCCGCTTCCGGGTTTTTGGTCGTCTTACCAATCGACAGCATCTGCGCCGGTTTGAAGAACAGACCCGCGTCGGTGGCGCCCGGCAGCATTGGGTAGCTGCCCAGCTCCAGTTTCGCCGGTGGCTTCAGGTTGTCGGAATATTTGTTGATGGTGGAGTTCCACATGTAGGTGCCGCCCCATTCACCCTGGATCCACGGCTTCATCTCATACATGTTGCTCTTACCGAACGAGGCATAGTATTTGGTGTCCGGCATGACGTGGCTGTCGATCAGCTTTTTGTAGGTCTGGAAAAACTCCACCCACTGTTCCTTTGTGTAGCTGAACTTTTTGGTTTTCTCATCCACCGCAGGAATGTTGTACTTCTGGATCATGTACGAATTCAGCAGCGCCAGCGTATCCTGGTGCTCCAGGATCACCGGGTAGTATTGCTTGCCGAGCTTGCTCTCGAAGGTTTTACCGGCCGCCATCAGCTCGTCCCAGGTTTTCGGGTACGCAATACCCGCTTTTTTCCAGGTTTCGTCATTGAAGTAGAACACGCGCGCCGTCACCGAGATCGGAATGCCGTTCAGCTTGCCGTCCACGGTGGTGGTTTGCAGCTCTTTGGGATCGAACTGCGACAGGTCGATCACGTCCTTCATCTTGTTCAGATCGTAGAAGCCGTCACCGGTTTTGGAGAAGATCGGCAGCCAGTTCCAGTTGGTCTGCATCACGTCCGGCTCGGTGCCGCCCGCAATCTGGGTGGTCAGACGGGAGAGGTGACCGTCCCAGCCGGTGTATTCCGCTTTTACGTTGATGTCCGGGTTCTGCTTATGGAACTCTTCCAGCGCTTTCAGAGTGACCTGGTGACGGCCATTGCCGCCCCACCAGGACATCCGTAAATCCACATTCTGCGCCATCGATGGCAAAGCGGTAAGGCCCAGGGTCGCGGAGATTGCTGCGCTTAAAAGCACTTTTTTCATTTTTATCACTCCATCAGAGAGAGAGGTTCTGTTCAGTTTTTGCGTCAAAAATATGACACTTGTTCATCTCAAACGTGAAATACACCTTACGATGAAGCCCTTTATCAATCATTGGCTTAGCTTCATCGGACGGGATTCGGGCGGTCAGTTCGTAGTCCGCGACCTTCAGGTACACAAAGAATTCGTGGCCCATGTTCTCCACGCGCACCATCTCCCCGCTACAGCCGCCATTCGGGAAGGGCTCATCAGAGAGCGACACAAATTCCGGGCGCACGCCGTAGAAGATCTCCTGACCCGCGTAAGCCGCGACTTTCTCCTGCTTCTCCGCGTTCAGCGGCATGGTTTCATCGCCAATGGCGATGTGCAGCTGGCCCGCTTTTTCGACCAGCACGCTTTTGCGTATATTCATCTCCGGCGCGCCGATAAAGCCCGCCACGAACATGTTCTTCGGCTTGTGGTAGAGGTTGTCCGGCGTGTCCACCTGCATGATATGGCCGAGCTTCATCACGCAGATGCGGTCGCCCATGGTCATCGCTTCGGTCTGGTCGTGGGTCACGTAAACGGTGGTCGCCGGTTTTCCTGACTTCTTCAACTGCTTGTGCAGGTCAGAAATACGGATACGCATCGAAGCGCGCAGTTTGGCGTCGAGGTTTGAAAGCGGCTCATCGAACAGGAACACATCCGGCTTTTTCACAATCGCACGGCCTACCGCCACGCGCTGCGCCTGGCCGCCGGAAAGCTGGCGCGGCAGGCGGTCGAGCAGCTCTTCCAGCTCAAGAATTTTGGCGGCTTCATTCACCTGAGACTCAATCTGATCTTTCGGCAGTTTGCTCAGCTTGAGACCAAAGGCCAGATTCTCGCGCACCGTCATGTGCGGATAGAGGGCGTAGTTCTGGAACACCATTGCAATACCGCGCTCTTTCGGCGCGAGGTTGTTCACGATCTTGTCGCCGATGCGCACCTCGCCGCCACTGATGGTTTCCAGCCCCGCCAGCATGCGCAGGGTCGTGGATTTGGCGCAGCCGGATGGGCCGACGATCACCATGAATTCCCCTTCAGCAATTTTAAGATCGATAGCGTGTACCGCTTTAAAGCCGTTGGAGTAGACCTTTTCCAGCTTGTTGAAAATAACTTCAGCCATGGTATTTCCCTCTTAACCTTTAATTCCGCTGCTGGTGACGCCCTGTACGAAGTAGCGCTGTGCCAGGAAGAAGACAATGATGGATGGCAGAATGGAGATGCTCGCCATTGCCAGAATTTCGTTCCACGGCGCGCCTTCGGTGACGTCGATGGACATTTTCAGCGCCAGTGCGATGGGGTATTTATCCACGCTGTAGACGTAAATCAGCGGCCCGATAAAGTCGTTCATGGACCACATGAACTGGAACAGGGCGACGGAGATAATGGCCGGTTTCAGGATCGGTACCACCACGTACCACAGCACCTGGAAGGAGTTACAGCCGTCAATCTGCGCCGCCTCTTCCATGTCACGCGGGACGCCGCGCAGGAACTGGATCAGCATGAAGACGAAGAACCCCTGAGTGGCGAAGGCCAGCGGCAGGTACAGCGGCATATAGCTGTTGAGCATGCCCATTTCACGGAACATGAGGTACTGCGGGATCAGCAGCACGGTGCTGGGCAGCAGCATGGTGGTGATGAGCGTGGCGAACCAGAACTTCTTCCACGGGATCTCGAAGCGGGCAAAGCCGTACGCCACGATGGTGGAGGAGATAATGGTCAGGATCACTTTCGGGATCACATACTTAAAGGTATTCAGCATGTAATGGCCGAAGTTGTACTCGGTGCCGGTTTTCCAGCCGTTCACGAAACCATCCCAGGTGGCGTGGGCTGGCCACAGGCTCAGTGTGGTGAAGATCTCGTGGTTCGGTTTGAACGACGCGGAGAACATCCACACCAGCGGGTAAAGCATCAGCAGGCCGACAACCAGCAGGATCACATAGCGAACGGAGGCGTTGATTTTCTCTCTGCGCAGCGTGCGGGCCACTTCGCGTTCGGCGACGCTTCTTGCCGTGGAGAGTTGTTGAATATCAGCCATTTTTGCCTCCTTTATCGGCGGAGTAGAACACCCAGTATTTCGACGACTTAAAGGCGATACCGGCGAAGACGGCCACCACCAGGAACAGGATCCACGCCAGCGCCGCGCCATAGCCCATATCGAAATACTTGAACGCGGTGTCGTAGATGTAGAGCGAGAACAGATAGGTCGAATAGGTTGGCCCGCCGCCGGTAATGACGTACGGCCCGGTAAATTCCTGGAACGCCTGCGTGGTCTGCATGATGAAGTTGAAGAAGATCACCGGCGTAATCAGCGGCACGGTCACCTTCATGAACATCTGCCATTTCGATGCGCCATCGATCATTGCCGCTTCATACTGGGACTGCGGTACGTTTTGCAGCGCGGCCAGGAAGATGACCATCGCGGAACCGAACTGCCAGACGCGCAGCAGGGTAACGGACATCAGCGCCAGCGACGGCTCGCCCAGCCAGTTCACCGGATCAAAGCCAAATACACCGATAAAGCTGTTCAGCAGACCATCAATGGCAAATAAGGCGCGCCACAGTACGGCAATGGCGACGGAGCTGCCGAGGATCGACGGAATATAGTAGGCCGTTCGGAAAAAGCCGATGCCGCGTAATTTAAAGTTCAGGACAAAGGCAATTCCTAATGCAAAGGCGAGCTTTAACGGGATGGTTAAAAATACATAGGCAAAGGTCACGCCCATGGATTTCCAGAAGAGCGTGTCTTCGGTAAACATGTAGCGATAGTTTTCGATGCCGTTAAACACCGGCGGACTCATCAAATCGTAATCCGTAAAGCTGAGGAAAAACGATGAGACGAAGGGGAATGCCGTAAAGATTATCAGCCCGATGATATAGGGTGATATCCATGCGAGCCCCAGCAGCTTGTTTTCATTCATACATACCTACCTGGCAATCAATGGTTTAATACGAAATCTGCTTTGTTACATTTTCCCGGGCCTGCGATGCGCGGCATGGGAGCTGAAATTCAGGGTGCAACGTCTGGCAACGGCAAAACCTACGTTTGTTTTTTAACGCTTTTTTGTCTTTCTTCATGCTGTAAGCGCTTCTGGTTTCAAAAGAGCTGAACCGGTGTTCTTGGATACTAAAACATCGTTTTATTTTATATTATTGCGATTTATTTCTGCGTCATTCGCTTAATGGTGGAAATGTGATCGGCGTCGAAACGCTGTTTCAATATAGTGAGGGAGGTGGCATTTTTGACTTTCCATGGACGTTCGCCGCGGCCCATGAGGAAGAGATAATGAAGCAAAAGGGGAGCAGGAATAACAATAGTCACGCAGCGTGGCTAACTACCAGATCTGATAGCAGGTCTACAGATGTACCAATTCGTCATTCAGATAATTCTTACATTCTTGTATGATTTGTTACACCGGAACCAGTCAGGCAGAATTTCACTGCATCCTTAAAAGAAGAACAGTTATGTCAGCGATGGATTTCAAAAAACATACGGATCTCAATTTTCCTCACTATGCTCCCCCGGCGGTCAGCGCTAAAGAAATAGATCTTCTGGGTCTGCTGGACGTCCTGCTGGCAGCAAAAAAACGCATCATCACCATTGTCTTTGCATTTGCACTGGTCGGCCTGGCAATCGCTTTTCTGATACCGCAAAAATGGACCAGTAAAGCGGTCATTACGCCCGCGGAACAGACGCAGTGGAGTTCGCTGCGCCAG
This sequence comes from Enterobacter sp. BIDMC 27, assembly GCF_000534415.1. Classification (NCBI taxonomy): domain Bacteria; kingdom Pseudomonadati; phylum Pseudomonadota; class Gammaproteobacteria; order Enterobacterales; family Enterobacteriaceae; genus Enterobacter; species Enterobacter sp. BIDMC 27. The sequence continues at coordinate 4,591,760 of NZ_KI973178.1, read as the reverse complement.
ATGATGGTGGCGCTCCAGGTGCTTGATGTCGACGTGAAAATTACCCGTGCGGATGTGTTTAATCTGTTTATCAAAAAGTTTCAGTCCCAGTCTCTGCTTGAAGAGTACATGAAGAGCTCACCTTACGTGATGGCTCAGCTCGATGGCGCTCAGGTTGACCCGCTGGAGCTGCACCGCGCGGTGGTCAATATTGCCGAAAAGATGAAGGCTGTTGATAACACGCAGGAAAAAAATGCCGATAAAGCACCGTACCTCTCCTGGACGTTAAGCTTCACTGCCCCAACGGCAGAGGACGCGCAGAAAGTGTTGAATGGTTACATTCAGTACATCTCCCGCATCGTCGAGCAGGAGACCATGCAAAACATTCGCGATCAGCTGATCCTGAGAACCAAAACGGTTCAGCAGCAGCTGGAGCTGGATCGGGTCCGTCTGACAAATATCCATAATACCAACCTGCAACGCCTGAACTACTCGCTGGAAGTGGCGAACGCGGCAGGGATCAAAAAGCCGGTCTACAGCAATGGACAGGCGGTGAAAGACGATCCGGATTATTCCGTCGCCCTCGGTGCGGACGGGATTGCGCAGAAATTGCAGATTGAAAAAAATCTGAAGGATGTTTCTGAGCTGAACGCCGATTTCCAGAACCGCGAATACTATCTGGCACAGCTGCAAAAACTTTCCTTCGAAGATGTGAGCCTGGAGCCGTTCAAATACCAGCTTTCACCTTCTATGCCGGTGAAAAAAGATGGCCCGGGCAAAGCCCTGATCGTGCTGCTGGCGTGTATTCTGGGTGGACTGTTCGCCTGTGGCAGCGTGCTGCTGCGCGAGGCAATGAGCACCCGCAACCCGCTGCCGGAACAACTTCCTGAGCCGGTTACGGAATAACTTCAAAAAAGGCGCTCAACTGAGCGCCTTTTTTTATTTCAGGAAATCTTCGCGAACCGGCGTAAAGGTATCCAGCAGGGTGCCGGGTTTCAGGCAAACGCAGCCGTGCATCACGTGCGGCGCTTTATAAAGGGTGTCGCCCGCCATCACCACATGCTTCTCCTCGCCGATGGTGAACTCAAACTCCCCCGAGAGAACGTAGGTGAGCTGCTCATGCGGGTGGTTATGCATCGGGCCAATCGCGCCTTGCTCGAAATTCACTTCCACCGCCATCATCCTGCCGTCGTGCGCCAGAATACGACGCGTCACGCCGTTGCCCAGATCCTCAAGCGTGGTCTCTTTATGGAAAATAAACATATTTTCGCCCTGTTATGTAATGAAACATTGTTTCAATTAATTTATCTCACCCGCGGCGAAAAGGAAACGTTTAGCCAAATAACTGGAAAGGCGATCACAAGTTTGCTTCACTGGGTGAAACGCACAGGAGGAAAGATGAAAACGATCGGTCTGTTAGGGGGCATGAGCTGGGAATCAACGATCCCGTACTACCGCCTGATTAATGAAGGTGTCAAACAGCGTCTGGGCGGTCTGCATTCGGCCAGCCTGCTGCTGCACAGCGTGGATTTCCATGAAATAGAAGCCTGCCAGTCGAGCGGGGAGTGGGACAAAGCCGGGCAGATGCTGGCGGACGCCGCGCTCGGGCTGGAGCGTGCGGGCGCGCAGGGTATTCTGCTGTGTACCAACACCATGCATAAGGTGGCGTCGCACATTGAAGACCGCTGTTCGCTGCCGTTCTTACATATCGCGGATGCCACCGGGCGTGCCATACGTGCCGCCGGCATGACGCGCGTGGCGCTGCTGGGGACGCGCTACACCATGGAGCAGGATTTTTACCGCGGGCGGCTGAACAGCCAGTTCGGGATTGAAAGCCTGATCCCCGAAGAGGCCGACCGGGCGCGCATTAACCAGATTATTTTTGATGAGCTGTGTCTGGGCACCTTCAGCGAAACGTCGCGCGCATGGTATGTCAGCGTGATTGAGAAACTGGCGCAGCAGGGGGCGGAAGGGGTCATCTTCGGCTGTACCGAAATTGGCCTGCTGGTGCCGGCAGACCAAAGCCCGATACCGGTCTTCGATACCGCCGCCATCCATGCCGCCGATGCGGTGGAGTTTATGCTGTCATAGTGGTTTTTGCAGGTCAGGTAAGCGAAGCGCCACCTGACGCGCGTGCGCAATCAGGTGTTCACTAAACGCATCAACCAGCGCTGAGGCGGGCCGGTGCAGCGGGCGGATCAGGCTCACGGTAAAGGGAACGGAAACGCTAAAACGGCGCAGAACCACGCCGCTGCTGGCGTAGTCCATGGCCGTGAGCGGGTTCACCACCGAAATACCCACGCCCGCGCGCACCATCGCGCAAATAGACGCCGCACTGTGCGTTTCCATCACCATCCGCCGCTTCACCTGATGTTCGGCAAACAGGCCATCCAGAAGCTGCCGGTAGCTGTCGGTCTGCGACAGGCTGATATAGTTCTCACCGTGAAAATCCGCCGGCGTCAGCTCCGCTTTGTGGGCAAGCGGGTGGCTGGCAGGTAGCACGCAGACCTCATCCAGCGACAGCAGCTCCGTGCGTTCCGTTCCCGCTGGCGTGACGAGGGTTTCGGTCAGACCCAGATCGTGGCGCTGGGCCGAAAGCCACTCCTCCAGCAGCGGCGACTCCTGCGGCACGATGGTCAGGCTGACCTCCGGATAGCGGGCCAGAAACGGCTGTAACAGTACCGGCAGGAATGACTGGGAAAAGACTGGCAGGCAGACGATGGACAGCTCGCCCTGGCGGAACTCCCTCAGGCTCTCTGCCGCGCTCACGATCCTGTCCAGCCCGTACCAGGAGCGCTGAACCTCCTCAAACAGGCGTAAACCCTGCACCGTTGGATGTAGCCGGCCGCGGGTGCGTTCAAACAGCTTCAGCCCCAGCACTTTCTCAAAACGCGCCAGCTCGCGGCTGACCGTCGGCTGCGAGGTGTGCAGCATGTGCGCGGCTTCAGTGAGATTGCCGGTGGTCATTACCGCATGAAAAATCTCGATATGGCGTAGGTTAACGGCGGGCATAGGGCACCTGATGGCTGAGCGTAGTCCATATCATTTTTGCATAGACTCACGATAAAACGATATTTTTTATTCTCTTCAGGCTATGGCGTAATGATAAAAAACAGATTTCCGGAGACGACCATGCCACGCCCACTCAACCAGACTGAGACCGATTTAAACGCCGATAACCTGCTGCGCCTGCCTGCCGAATTCGGCTGCCCGGTGTGGGTCTACGATGCGCAGATTGTGCGCGAGAAGATCGCCGCGCTGCATCAGTTTGATGTGGTGCGTTTTGCGCAGAAGGCCTGCTCCAATATTCATATTCTGCGCCTGATGCGCGAGCAGGGCGTGAAGGTTGACTCCGTATCGCTGGGTGAAATCGAACGTGCGCTGGCGGCCGGGTTTGATCCGAAAGCCGACAGCGACGCGATCGTCTTCACCGCTGACCTGATTGACGACGCCACGCTGGCGCGCGTGCACGAGCTGCAAATCCCGGTCAATGCCGGTTCGGTGGATATGCTGGAACAGCTTGGGCAGGTCTCTCCTGGCCATCGCGTCTGGCTGCGCATCAACCCGGGCTTTGGTCACGGTCACAGTCAGAAAACCAACACCGGGGGCGAAAACAGCAAGCACGGGATCTGGTATGCCGATATGCCTGCGGCGCTGGAGGTTTTACAACGCTACAACCTCAAGCTGGTGGGCATTCACATGCATATCGGGTCCGGCGTGGATTACGGCCATCTTGAGCAGGTCTGTGGCGCTATGGTGCGTCAGGTTATCGATTTTGGTCAGGATCTGGAGGCGATCTCCGCCGGGGGAGGGCTTTCGATTCCTTACCGCGAAGGGGAAGAGGCGATCGACACGGATCACTATTACGGCCTGTGGAGCGCCGCGCGTGACAGCATCGCCGCCCATCTGGGCCATGCGGTGAAGCTGGAGATTGAGCCGGGTCGTTTCCTGGTTGCCGAGGCCGGCGTGCTGGTGGCGCAGGTGCGGAGCGTGAAGGAGATGGGAAGCTGTCACTTTGTGCTGATTGATGCTGGCTTCAACGACCTGATGCGCCCGTCCATGTACGGCAGTTATCATCACATCACCGCGCTTGCCGCCGATGGCCGCGATCTGGTCAACGCCCCGCGCATCGAGACCGTTGTTGCCGGCCCGCTGTGTGAATCCGGTGACGTCTTTACTCAGCAGGAAGGCGGGAAAGTCGAAACCCGTTCGCTGCCAGAGGTAAAACCGGGAGATTATCTGGTGCTGCATGATACCGGTGCGTACGGGGCGTCTATGTCTTCCAACTACAATAGCCGCCCGCTGCTGCCGGAAGTATTGTTTGATAACGGCGTGGCGCGGCTGATTCGCCGTCGCCAGACCATTCAGGAGCTGCTGGCGTTAGAGCTGGTCTGATTAAACCAGGGCCCCGTCGTCACCGAATCGCGTAACACCAGCGTGCCGGTGAACGGCGGGATCGCTTCAACCGGCTGGTTTTTTGCCAGCCGGATCGCCTGGTCGATCGCCGTGACGATCATGTTGTCGATCGGCAGATACACCGACGACAGGGCAGGCTCCAGCCACTTTGCGCTGGGGGCATCGTCAAAACCAAACAGCGAAATATCCTGCGGGATCTTCAGCCCGGCCTGGTGTAATGCTTTGGAGGCGCCCAGGGCCATATCATCGTTACAGGCAAACAGGGCGCTGAACGATGTCTTTTCCGCAATCAGCTCCTTGCACAGCTCGTAACCCCGCGTCATGCCTGCATCGCCGTATTTAATCCGCCGCTCGTCGAGACGAATACCGTGCTTCTCCAGCGCCTTACGGTAGCCCATCAGTCGCGCTTTACCCGTTGGCGTGTGGATCGGGACGGTGATACAGGCGATCTCCCGGTGGCCCTGGCTTATCAGGTAATCCACCGCTTTGAAGGCTGCGTCCTGCTGTTCAAAGAAGACGCAGCGATCCGCCGCCTGGCTCACTTCACGGTTAATGATCACCAGCGGCGTCTGCACGCTGTTGATCAGCTTCAGGATCGTCTTTTCGCTCATGTAACGCGTATACAGCACGATGGCGTCGCACTTGCGATCGGCGAGCATCTGGACCGCCTGTTCTTCCTGCTCAGGGGCGTCGTGACCGTCGGTAACAATCAGCTGTTTTCCGTGCTTTTCGGTCTGCCGTGACGCCTGCTGTAGCAAACGACCAAAGTAAAAACCGTCGAACGTCGAGACGACCAGACCAATGCTGTTGCTGGTCTGGTTAGCCAGCGAACGCGCGAGAAAGTTCGGACGATAGCCCAGCTCCTCCATCGCGCGAAATACCTGCTGACGCGTGCTCTCTTTAACCTGACCTGTGCCGTTCAGCACGCGCGAAACGGTGGCCTTCGACACGCCCGCACGCAGTGAGACATCCAGCATTGTTGCCATTCGAAATTCCTGTTTCCACGTAATGGTTTGCAGTTTAACACAGACCATCCGGCGCATAAGCGACGTGGGAAGGGCAAAACCCCATAACGATCACGCTTTTCGGTAACGATCCTCGCCCGCGGGATAAATGCCTGTCATTGGCATGCCAAAATGGTGATAAATCGCAATCTGGAATACCTCTTACCTCATTGAGAGCTTAATCACAGAACAAAGCGCCTGTGGACGCTATTTTTGGCATACCAATAGTATCCGGCTGTCCATCTTATTCAATAAAAGCCCTTTTACTGAGGTATTACCCTATGGCATTTCAGGAAAAACTGATCGACGCTCTGGGCAGTTTTGCCACCACCTTCAACAGCTATCGCTATATCCAGGCGATTAAGTCTGCGTTTATTACCTTAATGCCGGTCATCATTGTGGGGGCGTTCTCGGTACTGATCTCCAATATGGTGCTGGATCCGAAAAACGGCCTGGCGAGCTTTCAGTCGCTGTCGTTTCTGGCGGCGTTAAAGCCGATCACCAGTGCGCTGAACTATGCCACGCTCAACTTTCTCAACATCGGCGCGGTGTTTTTAATCGGCATTGAGCTGGGGCGTATTAACGGCATTAAGTCCCTGTTCCCCGGCCTGCTGGCGGTGATCTGCTTTATCTGCGTGACGCCGACCACGGTGGAAATGCTGGTGGACGGCGAGATGCACGTGGTGAAAGACGTGCTGCTGCGCCAGTTCTCGGATACCCGCAGCCTGTTCCTCGGCATGTTTATCGCCATCCTGTCAGTGGAGATTTACTGCTGGCTGGAAAACCGCAAGGGGCTGAAAATCAGGATGCCGGACACGGTGCCGCCGAATGTCGCCGCGTCGTTCTCTGCGCTGATCCCGGCCATTATCACCACCACCGCCATCGCCACCTTTGGCTTCGTGTTTCATCGGGTTACCGGAATGTATCTCTACGACGCGGTTTACCAGGTGGTGCAACAGCCGCTGGAGCGCGTGGTGCAAAGCCTGCCGGGGATCCTGCTGCTGATGTTTGTCGCCCAGCTGTTCTGGGTGATTGGTATTCACGGCAACCAGATGATCAAGCCGATCCGCGAGCCGCTGCTGCTGGGGGCAATCACTGTCAACATGAGCGCGTTCGAGCAGGGCAAAGAGGTGCCAAACATCATCACCATGCCGTTCTGGGATGTGTATATGAGCATTGGCGGCTCAGGGCTCACTATCGGTCTGCTGATCGCGGTGATGATTGCCACCAAACGCAAAGAGATGAAGGAGATCGCCAAGCTCTCCATCGGTCCTGGCCTGTTTAACATCAACGAGCCGGTGATCTTCGGGATGCCAGTCATGCTCAACCCGATCCTGGCTATCCCGTTCATCATCACGCCGCTGGTGACGGGCTCGATTGGCTACTTTGCCACCGTGACCGGATTTGCCGGGAAAGCCGTGGTGATGGTGCCCTGGACCACGCCGCCGCTGATCAACGCCTGGCTGTCAACCGCGGGCTCCATGGGGGCGGTGATCACCCAGTTTATCTGCATCGTGACTGCGGTGATCATCTATCTGCCGTTTGTGAAAATTGCCTCACGCCGCGCAGATCAGGCCGCACTGCAACAAGCCACCGATAACGCATGAGGACAGGATGAGCATAAAACAGATAACCATACCGCCAGATTTTATGCTGGGCGCGGCGGCATCGGCCTGGCAGACCGAGGGCTGGAGCGGCAAAAAGCCGGGGCAGGATTCGTGGATCGATCTCTGGTACAAGAACGATCGTCACGTCTGGCACAACGGCTACGGCCCGGCGGTGGCAACCGACTTTATCAATCGCTTTCGCGAAGACGTGGCGCTGATGAAGCAGGCGGGACTGACGCACTATCGCACCTCGATCAACTGGTCGCGCTTTTTGACCGACTATGAAAACGCCACCGTAGATGAAGAGTACGCCGCCTATTACGACGCGCTGTTCGATGAAATGCACCGTCAGGGCATTGAGCCGATGATCTGCCTGGAACACTACGAATTGCCGGGCGTGCTGCTGGAGACCTACGGCGGCTGGGCGTCGAAGCACGTCGTCGAGCTGTTCGTTCGCTATGCGGAAAAGGTGTTTGAGCGCTTTCACGGCAAAGTCACCCGCTGGTTTACCTTCAACGAGCCGATTGTGGTCCAGACGCGCGTCTACCTCGACGCGCTGCGCTGGCCCTATGAGCAGAACACCAGCACCTGGATGCAGTGGAACCACCATAAGGTGCTGGCGACGGCGAAAGTGGTGAAGCTGTTTCGCGAGAAAGGGTATGACGGCTCGGTGGGCTGTATTCTTAACCCGGAAGTGACCTATCCGCGCTCGCGCGCGCCGCATGACGTGCGGGCGGCAGAGATGTACGATCTGTTCTATAACCGCGTCTTTCTTGACCCGCTGGTGCACGGGCGCTATCCGCAGGCGCTTTTTACCCTGCTGGCGCAGCATCAGGTGCAGTGGGAATACACGGCTGACGAGCTGGCGCTGATTGCCGACAACACCGTCGACGAGCTGGGCATTAACCTCTATTACCCGCATCGCGTCAAAGCCCCGTCCCGCGCCTGGCACCCGGAGACGCCGTTCCACCCGGCGTACTACTACGAGCCGTTCGAACTGCCGGGGCGGAGGATGAACACCTCCCGCGGCTGGGAGATCTTCCCGCGCATTATTTACGACATGGCGATGCGGATTAAAAATGACTATCGCAACATTGACTGGTTTGTAGCGGAAAGCGGGATGGGCGTGGAGAACGAAGCGCAATTTCGCAATCGCGACGGCATTATCGATGACGCGTACCGCATTGCGTTTCTCAGCGAACATCTTTATTACACGCTGCTGGCGCGGGAGGCGGGGGCTAACTGCCACGGCTATATGCTGTGGGCCTTCACCGACAACGTCTCCCCGATGAACGCGTTTAAAAACCGCTACGGGCTTATTGAGATCGACCTTGAAAACCATCGCGCACGGCGGGCAAAGAAATCGGCATCCTGGTTTCGCCAGCTGCGCGATGAGCGTGTGCTGACGCTCAGGGTTGACGATGAATGGAAGTAAGCCTTCTGGTAAAATAGCGCACAAACTGGCCGGGAGGACGTCCGGCCCGCGCATTAACTGAAAAACACAGGTGAAAACGTGGATAAGGCTGTCATCCTGCCGGAAAAAAAACAGTACCAGGAGATTGGCGAGGATTTACGGGCGCAGATTATCCAGGGGCATTATCCCGTGGGATCGCGTCTGCCGCCGGAGCGCAACATCGCCGAGACGTATGGCGTGAGCCGCACTATCGTGCGCGAGGCGCTGCTGATGCTTGAGCTACAGGGGACGGTGGATATTCGCCAGGGGTCTGGCGTGTACGTGATGCGCATTCCGGAGGAGCATGAAAACGAGGAAGAGCGTTTTCTGAACAGTGACGTGGGTCCGTTTGAAATTCTCCAGGCGCGTCAGCTGCTTGAAAGCAACATTGCCGCCTTTGCCGCAAAAATGGCGACGCGGGCGGATATCGACAACCTGCGCCGCATCATCGAGCAGGAGCAACGGGCGATTGCCGCCGACGATCGCAGCCAGGACAACAACAAAATGTTCCACCTGGTGCTGGCGGGGGCCACACAAAACCAGATGCTGCTGGCGACCGTTGAAAGCGTCTGGCATCACATGGACAGCAGCCCGCTGTGGCAGCAGTTCAACGGCCACATCGCCAGCCGCGCCTGGCGGCTGAAATGGCTCGGCGACAGGCAAACCATTCTCGCTGCGCTCCGCCGCCGCGACGTGATGGGGGCGTGGCAGGCGATGTTCCAGCATCTTGAAAACGTCAAAAAGAGCCTGCTTGAGCTGTCAGACGAAGACGCGCCCGATTTTGACGGCTATCTCTTTGAATCGGTCCCCCTTTTCCAGGGGAAGCTGGTGTGAATATACTGCCGCTTCACGCTGCGCCGCAGTTTACACAGCAGGTGATCGACTGGATCTGGAACGCGTTTGGTGAAGGTATGCCGCGTGCCTTTTTCCAGAGCATTGTCGAGCACAGCCTCATGCCGGGCGAGTTACCGCTCACCTTTATTGCCGTTGAGGATGACCAGCTGCTGGGCACCGTTGGGTTATGGCGTTGCGATTTAATTTCCCGGCAGGATCTCCACCCCTGGCTGGCTGCGCTGTATGTCGATGAAGCCGCCCGGGGAAACGGGCTGGCGGGAAAACTTCAGCAGCATGTTATCGGCTACGCGCGACGCGCCGGGTATCACGAGCTGCATCTCTGGTCTGCCTGCCGCGACTTCTACGAACGTTACGGCTGGCACTACATCGGCGATGCGCTGGAATACCCGGATAAAACCGTCCATCTCTATCGCTGTTCGCTCACGGCTTCCGCGGGCGATACCACCGAGTGACGGCGCACTAAGGTTGGGCTGAACAGGTGGGTAATTTCCGGTGGCGGGCGATGCTCGGCCAGCGCTAATGCCAGTTCTGCCGCCTGCGTTGCCATGGTCACAATCGGGTAGCGCACGGTGGTCAGGCGAGGGCGCACGTAGCGCGATACCAGCACATCATCAAAGCCAATCAGCGAAATTTCTGCCGGGACGTCAATCCCGTTATCATTCAGCACGCCCATTGCGCCGGCGGCCATGGAGTCGTTATAGCTGGCCACGGCGGTGAAATTCCGCCCGCGGCCCAGCAGCTCCGTCATCGCCTGCTCGCCGCCACTCTCATCCGGTTCTCCGTACGCCACAAGACGATCGTTGCACGGCAGACCGGCTTCGCGCAGCGCGTCGTAATAGCCCTGAAGGCGATCTTCCGCATCGGAAATTGGGTGGTTGGAGCACAGATAACCAATGCGGGTATGGCCCTGCTGGATCAGGTGACGGGTTGCGAGCCATGCGCCGTAACGGTCGTCGAGCGCCACGCAGCGGGTTTCAAAACCGGGAATAATACGGTTGATAATCACCATCCCCGGCATCTGTTTCATCAGATGGATCAGTTCGGCGTCGGGGATCATTTTTGCATGGACCACCAGCGCCGCACAGCGATGACGGATCAGCTGCTCAATGGCCTGGCGCTCTTTCTGTTCATTGTGGTAGCCATTACCAATCAGCAGGAAATTTCCGGTGTGATAAGAGACTTGTTCTACGGCTTTGACCATTGCACCGAAAAACGGATCGGATACATCTCCGACCACCAGCCCGATGGTTTCTGTCGACTGCTGGGCAAGGGCGCGCGCGTTGGCGTTAGGGTGATAATTCAGGTTTTCCATGGCGTCCTGCACGGCCTGGCGCGATGCATCACTCGCTTTAGGGGAGTTGTTGATCACGCGGGAGACGGTCGCGACGGAAACACCGGCCAGACGAGCCACATCCTTAATTGTCGCCATTCAATACCTTCTTATAGGGGTAAGCGTTTACACACTAACTAGTGTTGCGGAAAAGCGGCGCGCATTCAAGGGGAGCGGGTAAGCGTCCTCTGCAAACGTGAAGCAGAACATCCCTCGCGGTGTAATCGTTACACGGCCAGTCATGTCTGAATAATGTCAATCTGAACCTTTAGTTACACTTTGCCTCAGGCTGTTGCGATTGTCCGTTAGCAACGATGCGTAGTGAATTGCTAGAGTCGAGATCCCAGAGGTATTGATAGGTGGAATCAACTTCGGTTGATTAACACGATTTACACCAACCTGCGTTTTACGCAGGTTTTTTTTTGCCTGTAAGTTCAACCTGTAACAGCAAAAGAGAATATTCACACCTGGTTGCACTTCGGCTCATTCCCTTGCGTTTTCCCGCTGGCGAAGCCTGTCGCCGGAGGCCACAATCAAGATCCCAGAGGTATTGATTGGTGAGAATTCCTGGTACGTTTTCGTACTCTTCTCTTGCACCAGCCTGCGCGGATGCGCAGGTTTTTTTTCGCCTCTGTTTTTGCTATCGCTCCCTCACTACTTCTCGTGTAATCTGCCACCATTTATACCTTTCACACTGGCTGGCAAAGGGAGTTGAAATGCTTTTTGGGTTCTTCCGCACACTGTTTCGTGTCCTGTTTCGCATCCGCGTGACTGGCGATACGCAGGCACTCTATGGCGAGCGTGTGCTTATCACACCGAATCACGTCTCTTTTCTTGATGGCGTATTGCTGGCGCTGTTTTTGCCCGTGCGCCCCGTCTTCGCGGTTTACAGCTCCATCAGTGAAAAATGGTACATGCGCTGGCTCAAACCGCTGATTGATTTTGTCCCGCTCGACCCAACCAAACCGATGATGATTAAACATCTGGTGCGTCTGGTTGGGCAGGGGCGCCCGGTGGTTATCTTCCCGGAAGGGCGTATTTCAGTGACGGGCTCCCTGATGAAAATTTACGACGGGGCCGGTTTTGTCGCGGCGAAGTCTCAGGCCACCGTCGTGCCGCTACGCATCGACGGGGCTGAGCTGACCTTTTTCAGCCGTCTGAAAGGGCTGGTGAAGCAGCGTCTGTTCCCGAAAATTACGCTGCATATATTACCGCCGACGTCACTGCCGATGCCCGAGGCGCCGCGCGCGCGCGACCGCCGTAAAATCGCCGGGGAAATGCTGCACCAGATTATGATGGAAGCGCGCATGGCCGTTCGCCCGCGCGAAACGCTGTATGAATCGTTGCTGTCGGCGCAGTATCGCTACGGTGCGAAGAAAAACTGCATCGAAGACATCAATTTTACGCCGGATACCTACCGTAAGCTGTTGACCAAAACGCTGTTTGTCGGGCGTATCCTGGAAAAGTACAGTAAACAGGGCGAAAAGATCGGCCTGATGCTGCCAAACGCGGGTATCAGCGCGGCGGTAATCTTTGGTGCCGTGTCCCGGGGCCGCATTCCGGCGATGATGAACTACACGGCGGGCGTGAAAGGGCTCTCCAGCGCGATTACCGCAGCACAAATCAACACAATCTTTACCTCCCGCCAGTTCCTGGATAAAGGCAAGCTGTGGCACCTGCCGGAACAGCTGACGCAGGTGCGCTGGGTGTTCCTGGAAGATCTGAAAGCAGACGTCACGACCGCTGACAAGCTGTGGATTTTCGCGCACCTGCTGATGCCGCGTCTGGCGCAGGTTAAGCAGCAGCCGGAAGATGATGCCATTATCCTCTTTACCTCTGGCTCTGAAGGTAACCCGAAAGGTGTGGTTCACAGCCACAAAAGCATTCTGGCGAACGTCGAACAGATTAAAACTATTGCTGACTTTACCGCCAACGATCGCTTTATGTCAGCGCTGCCGCTGTTCCACTCATTTGGTCTGACCGTGGGTCTCTTTACGCCGCTGCTGACCGGTGCCGAGGTGTTCCTCTACCCAAGCCCGCTGCACTACCGCATTGTGCCGGAACTGGTTTATGACCGTAACTGCACGGTGCTGTTCGGGACGTCCACCTTCCTCGGTAACTACGCGCGCTTCGCCAACCCGTATGATTTCTTCCGCGTACGCTATGTGGTGGCGGGCGCGGAAAAACTCCAGGACAGCACGCGCCAGATCTGGCAGGACAAGTTTGGCCTGCGCATTCTGGAAGGCTATGGCGTGACGGAGTGCGCGCCGGTGGTCTCCATCAACGTTCCGATGGCGGCTAAACCGGGAACGGTTGGCCGCATTCTGCCGGGGCTGGACGCACGTCTGCTGGCGGTGCCGGGTATTGAAGATGGCGGACGTCTTCAGCTGAAAGGGCCGAACGTCATGAACGGCTATCTGCGTGTGGAAAACCCGGGCGTGCTTGAGGCGCCGACGGCCGAGAACGTCAATGGCGAGGTTGAAACGGGCTGGTACGACACGGGCGATATCGTGCGCTTCGACGATCAGGGCTTCGTGCAGATCCAGGGACGTGCAAAACGCTTCGCCAAAATCGCCGGGGAGATGGTCTCTCTTGAAATGGTCGAAACGCTGGCGACCGCCGTCTCGGCGGAGAAAATGCATGCGACCGTGGTGAAAAGTGATGCCAGTAAAGGCGAGGCGCTGGTGCTCTTCACGACAGACGGTGAACTGAAGCGTGACGCGCTGCTCAGGTATGCGCGCGAACACGGTATCCCCGAGCTGGCGGTCCCCCGCGATATTCGTTACCTCAAACAGTTACCGGTGTTGGGCAGCGGTAAACCCGATTTCGTGACCCTGAAGGGCATGGTTGAAGAGGCGGAACAGCAAAATGCGTGAGTCAGTGCACACTAACACTTCAATCTGGTCGAAAGGCATGATGGCGGTTATCGCCGCCCAGTTTCTTTCCGCGTTCGGCGATAACGCGTTGCTGTTTGCCACGCTGGCATTGCTGAAAGCTGAGTTTTATCCCGACTGGAGCCAGCCGATCCTACAGATGGTGTTTGTGGGTGCTTACATCGTATTTGCGCCGTTTGTCGGCCAGTTGGCGGACAGCTTCCCGAAAGGTCGTGTCATGATGTTTGCCAACAGCCTTAAGCTTCTGGGCGCGGCAAGTATCTGCTTTGGTATCAACCCGTTTGTCGGCTACACGCTGGTGGGCATTGGTGCGGCAGCCTACTCCCCGGCGAAGTACGGTATTCTGGGTGAGCTCACCACCGGTGATAAGCTGGTGAAGGCCAACGGCCTGATGGAGTCCTCCACCATTGCGGCTATTCTGCTGGGCTCGGTGGCGGGAGGCGTACTGGCAGACTGGCATGTGCTCGCCGCACTTGGCATCTGCGCCCTGATGTACGGTGGCGCGGTGATCGCCAACCTGTTTATCCCCAAACTGGCCGTGGCGCGTCCGGGGCAATCCTGGCGCTTCGGGCCAATGACCGGCAGCTTCTTCAACGCCTGCCGCGTACTGTGGCGTAACGGTGAAACACGCTTCTCGCTGATGGGCACCAGCATGTTCTGGGGGGCCGGCGTTACGCTGCGTTTCCTGCTGGTGCTGTGGGTGCCGGTGGCGCTGGGCATTACTGACAACGCCACGCCGACTTACCTGAATGCCATGGTCGCCGTCGGGATTGTTGTCGGGGCCGGGGCTGCGGCAAAACTGGTGACGCTGGAAACCGTCGCCCGCTGCATGCCTGCGGGGATCCTGATTGGCGTCGGCGTTCTGTTCTTCTCCCTGCAACATGCCCTATTGCCGGCCTATGTCCTGCTGTTGCTGATCGGCATGTTAGGCGGTTTCTTTGTGGTGCCGCTAAACGCGCTGTTGCAGGAGCGCGGCAAGCAGACCGTTGGGGCGGGTAACGCCATTGCGGTGCAAAACTTTGGTGAAAACATGGCGATGTTACTGATGCTGGGAATTTACTCGCTGGCGGTAAAAGCAGGTGCGCCGGTCGTGGCAATCGGGGTAGGATTCGGCGCGCTGTTCGCGCTGGCGATTAGCGGGCTGTGGGTCTGGCAGCGTCGTCGTTGAATTGTGCGGCCTGATGCCCTCACCCCGGCCCTCTCCCACGGGGAGAGGGTGAAAACCCTAAAAACGGCAACGCACGTTGCCGTTTTGCTTTTATTACGGTGCCGGGTAGGTATAAACCTGATGCACCGCTTCAATCTCCGCTAATACCTCTTCACTCAGGTTCAGATGGAAACTCTCAATATTGGTTTTCAACTGATCCATCGTCGTTGCGCCGAGCAGGGTACTCGCCACAAACGGCTGACGACGCACGAAGGCCAGCGCCATCTGCGCCGGATCGAGTCCGTAGCGTTTCGCGATATCCACGTAGGCCGCAACGGCTTTTTGCGTCTGCTCGCCGCTATAGCGGGTGAAGCGGCTGAAAAGGGTGTTACGCGCGCCAGCCGGTTTCGCGCCGTTCAGGTATTTGCCCGTCAGGGTACCGAAGCCCAGGCAAGAGTAGGCGAGCAGCTCCACCTCTTCGTACTGCGTCACCTCCGCCAGACCTACTTCATAACTGCGGTTCAGCAGGCTGTACGGGTTCTGAATGGTCACGATGCGCGGCAAGTCGTGTTTATCAGCCAGATGCAGATAGCGCATCACGCCAAACGCCGTCTCGTTGGAAACGCCGATGTAGCGGATCTTACCCGCCCGCTGGCACTCCGTGAGCGCTTCCAGCGTTTCCAGCAGGGTAACGGCCGGAGCACTTTCTTTCCAGGTGTAGCCAAGCTTACCGAAGCAGTTCGTCGGACGCTGCGGCCAGTGCACCTGATAAAGATCGAGATAGTCGGTTTGCAGGCGCTTAAGGCTGGCATCCAGCGCGGCACGGATATTCTTGCGATCGAGGATCTGGTTAGGGCGGATCCCGGCATCGTTATTACGGGAAGGGCCGCTGACTTTGGAGGCGATGACCAGCTTTTCGCGATTGCCGCGTTTCGCCAGCCAGTTGCCGACATACGTTTCAGTAAGACCTTGTGTTTCCGGGCGGGGAGGAACGGGGTACATCTCCGCCACGTCAATCAGGTTAATGCCCTGGCTGACGGCGTAATCGAGTTGTGCATGGGCATCGGCTTCGCTGTTTTGTTCACCAAATGTCATGGTGCCCAACCCCAGTTGGCTGATCTCCAGAGCGCTGTGGGGGATACGGTGATAATGCATAGCCGGCTTCCTTTTTTAGACATACAGACTGCGTCAGGAACCTCCCGACAAAGGAATATAAACATGGCAGAGGGAAGGCAAAAGGGGAAGGAAAAAATCAAAAAGGCCAGCAAGCTACTGACCTTTATCTGTTTAACGCTCGATGATCTGGGAGACTTCGTCGCGATTAATCTGCATTTGATTGCCTTCGCGATCGCGGTAACTCACCAGACCGGTATCGTCGTCGACTTCGGGTTTGCCATCGGTCAGGATCATACGACCATCTTTCGTTGACATGACATAGTCGCTGCTGCAACCCGATACCGCAAACGCTAAACCGACTGCTGAGATAATTACTGCCCATTTTTTCATCGTTCTCATCCTCACCTGGCTCGTATCAAATCATAGTGTAGTAATAACCTGATATTACGACAGGTGAAAGGGGGGAAATCTTAAAAAGGAGGAGATTATGTTAGCCGGAGCGCAAAATTGGTAAAAAACTATGTTTTCAACAGGAAGTGGCGTGCCAGCAGCGCCCCGGTGAAATTCTTTTTAAGATAGAAACCGCGCGGCAGCGTCAGGATCGGTTCGCCCTGTGCGCCTACCGCTTCAGTGAGCGCTTTGCTGTTGGCGGCTTTGGGACGAAGTTGCAGCACTTCGCCATGCCGGGCGGTGATACGCTCAACCTGTCCCAGCACAATCATGTCCATCAGCTCTTCCCAGTCCTGGGAAAGCTGTCTCTCCTCTTCTTCATTCGGGCTCCAGAGTAGCGGAGCGCCAACGCGACGTTCTGCCAGCGGGATCTGCCTGTCGCCCTCAACGGGTACCCACAACACCCGCTTCAGCTTATGCCTGACGTGGCTGGTTTCCCATGTCACTCCGCTGTTACCTGTGAGCGGCGCAACGCAGACAAAGGTGGTTTCCAGCGGCCGTCCCTGGCTATCGATGGGGATCGTCTTCAGTTCCACCCCCAGCGCCGCAAAATCTTGCTCGGGTTTACTGCCCGCGCTTGCGCCCAGCCAGCGTTCCAGCAACACGCCGATCCAGCCCTTATCACGCTTTAGATCGTTGGGTATCGTCAACCCCGCCATCACGGCCAGCTCGCCCAGTGAATAGCCTGCCAGACGTTGCGCCTGCTGGAGCAACTGGGCTTCACTGACGGGAGGAGAGAGCTGTGGGGCGAGAGATTGCATGCTAACGACCTTTTGATTAAAAAATGAGCTGATATTTTATCCCTTGTGGACAGAGTTTACCTTTTTCTGCGTACCTATTCCATCTAGATGATTTATATCATCTTTTTTAGAATGTAATCCGTTCCGCGGCGGCTAAAAAACAGGTTGTGCAATTCTGGTCACTGACAATAAACAGGATCTTACACCATGTTATCCACAGAAAAATGGGATAACTGGGAATAACTGCCACTACTGTTTCAATTTACAGCCTTGACGTGCGATTAAAATCGAATTTTCACACAAATTGTGCCTAACTTATTGGCACAAACTGTGGATAAAACCGACGCTGTTCGATCTTTCATCAGCAGGAGGATCTTTGATGTGATGATTGTCACGTTTATCGCCCTGGATACCCTTAATTTCAATGTAATAATATGAATTTAAATGATTTATTATAGGTGGGGTAAATTGGCGGCTCGTCGGGCTACAAGGTTGTTCATCGGTAATTCCGCACTTCTTCACAACTATATCCACAGAAAAGGTGAATAAAAATGGTCTCTGTCGCCCGCATCTGTTTATAACTCCGCACTAAATTGTGAGTTATTCAAATGTTATTAGGTTGCAGGCCTGTAAGAGAGTGGTTTACCGCCTCCCTGTAGTGTGAAACAATCATTCATATATCAGATTTAGTTTGGGGTAGTCCGGTGATTGATGACGATGGCTACCGCCCAAACGTAGGAATAGTAATTTGTAATCGTCAGGGCCAGGTGATGTGGGCCCGGCGATATGGTCAGCACTCCTGGCAGTTCCCGCAAGGCGGGATCAATCCCGGAGAGTCCCCAGAACAAGCGATGTACCGGGAGCTGTTTGAAGAGGTTGGTTTAAGCCGAAAAGATGTTCGCATCCTGGCTTCGACCCGCAACTGGTTGCGTTACAAGTTACCGAAACGTTTGGTGCGTTGGGACACAAAGCCGGTTTGTATCGGCCAGAAACAGAAGTGGTTTCTTTTGCAGTTGGTGGGCAACGATTCAGATATCAATATGCAAACCAGCAGCACGCCAGAGTTTGATGGCTGGCGCTGGGTAAGCTACTGGTATCCGGTTCGTCAGGTCGTGTCATTTAAGCGCGATGTATATCGTAGGGTGATGAAAGAGTTCGCAAGTGTCGTGATGCAGCTTCAGGAGACGCCTCCGAAGCCACAGAGCGCACCTGCCTGGCGACGTAAAAGAGGTTAAGCTACGCAAATCATGCTCACCCGCTTGCGAGAAATAGTTGAAAAGGTTGCCAGTGCGCCTCGCCTCAACGAGGCGCTGAATATTCTGGTGACGGACATCTGTCTTGCGATGGAAACCGAGGTCTGTTCGGTCTACCTGGCCGACCATGACCGACGTTGCTACTACCTGATGGCAACCCGCGGTTTAAAAAAACCACGGGGACGCACCGTCACGCTCGCGTTTGATGAAGGTATTGTTGGCCTGGTCGGGCGACTGGCGGAGCCAATCAACCTTGCCGATGCGCAAAAACATCCCAGCTTCAAATATATCCCTTCCGTCAAAGAGGAGCGGTTCCGCGCTTTCCTTGGCGTGCCGATTATTCAGCGCCGTCAACTGCTTGGCGTGCTTGTTGTCCAGCAACGAGAGTTGCGGCAGTACGACGAAAGCGAGGAGTCTTTCCTCGTCACGCTGGCAACGCAGATGGCTGCGATCCTCTCCCAGTCTCAGCTGGCAGCCCTTTTTGGGCAGTATCGTCATACCCGCATCCGCGCGCTTCCGGCCTCGCCGGGCGTCGCGATTGCCGAAGGCTGGATGGATGCCACGCTCCCCCTGATGGAGCAGGTCTATGAAGCCTCGACGCTAGATGAAGCGCTTGAGCGCGAACGGCTTACCGCTGCGCTGGAAGAGGCGGCGAATGAGTTTCGTCGCTACAGCAAACGCTTTGCCGCTGGCGCGCAAAAAGAGACGGCGGCCATTTTCGACCTCTACTCACACCTGCTTTCCGATGCGCGTTTGCGTCGTGAGTTATTTGCCGAGGTCGATAAAGGTTCGGTGGCAGAGTGGGCGGTTAAAAAGGTCATTGAAAAATTTGCCGAGCAGTTTGCGGTGCTGACTGACGGTTATCTGAAAGAGCGCGCCGGCGATTTACGCGCGCTTGGGCAACGTCTGCTGTTCCACCTTGATGATACTATTCAGGGGGCGAATGCCTGGCCGAGCCGGTTTGTACTGGTGGCCGATGAACTCTCGGCGACGACGCTGGCGGAATTACCGCAGGACAGGCTGGCGGGCGTGGTGGTGCGCGATGGCGCAGCTAACTCCCATGCCGCCATTATGGTGCGCGCGCTCGGTATTCCGACCGTGATGGGGGCGGATATTCAGCCCTCCGTACTGCACCGCCGTACGCTGGTGGTGGACGGATACCGCGGTGAGTTGCTGGTGGATCCTGAGCCGGTTCTCCTTCAGGAGTACCAGCGTCTTATCAGCGAAGAGAATGAATTAAGCAAGCTGGCGGAGGATGACGTCAACCTGCCCGCGCAGCTCAAGAGCGGTGAGCGGGTGAAGGTGATGCTCAATGCTGGCTTAAGCCCTGAGCATGAAGAGAAGCTCGGCAGCCGCATCGATGGCATCGGCCTCTACCGCACCGAAATACCGTTTATGCTGCAAAGCGGCTTCCCGTCAGAAGAGGAGCAGGTGGCGCAGTATCAGGGCATGTTGCAGATGTTTAACGATAAACCCGTCACGTTGCGCACCCTGGACGTCGGCGCGGATAAGCAACTGCCCTATATGCCCATCAGTGAAGAGAATCCCTGCCTCGGCTGGCGTGGGATCCGCATAACCCTCGATCAGCCGGAAATCTTCCTTATCCAGGTTCGTGCGATGCTGCGTGCCAACGCGGCCACGGGGAATCTCAGCATTTTGCTGCCGATGGTCACCAGTATTGACGAGATCGACGAAGCGCGGCGGTTGATAGAACGTGCAGGGCGCGAAGTGGAAGAGATGATCGGCTATGCGATCCCTAAACCCCGTATTGGCGTGATGCTTGAAGTGCCTTCGATGGTCTTTATGTTGCCGCAGCTGGCGACCCGCGTTGATTTTATCTCCGTTGGCACCAACGACTTAACGCAATACATTCTGGCGGTCGATCGCAACAATACGCGCGTTGCCAGCATCTACGACAGCCTGCATCCGGCGATGCTTCGTGCCCTGGCGATGATCGCCCGCGAAGCCGAGCAGCATAATATCGACCTGCGCCTGTGCGGTGAAATGGCCGGCGATCCGATGTGCGTGGCGATCCTGATTGGTCTCGGTTTCCGTCACCTGTCAATGAACGGACGTTCCGTTGCGCGTGTGAAATACCTGTTACGTCACATCGAACAAGATGAGGCGCGCGAACTGGCCGCGCGTAGCCTGGAAGCACAGCTGGCAGCCGAAGTGCGCCATCAGGTGGCTGCGTTTATGGAGCGACGCGGCATGGGCGGTTTGATCCGCGGCGGCCGCTGATCCCCACAAAATAATGACGGCTCGGACGCCCCCCTCTCCCTTGAGGGAGAGGGATGGGGTGAGGGGGAACAGCGCGCATGAAACCCTATACACATCTTTTACATCTCAGGCGCATCCTCCACGCCTGCCTTATGCTATGATTCGCAACTTTGGAGCACCTGCCAACGGCGGGAATGCAATTCACCCGCTGTCCACTTTCAGCGGAATAACAACATCTTGTGGTGACAGATGAACAGTGGTTATCTGCATTTTCCGGAATTCGATCCGGTTATTTTCTCAATAGGACCTGTAGCGCTGCACTGGTACGGTCTGATGTACCTGGTGGGCTTCGTCTTTGCCATGTGGCTTGCTGGCCGTCGCGCCAGTCGTCCAGGCAGCGGCTGGACGAAGAACGAAGTGGAAAACCTGCTTTATGCCGGCTTCCTCGGCGTGTTCCTGGGCGGTCGCATCGGTTATGTCCTGTTCTATAATTTCCCGGTATTCCTGAACGACCCGCTCTATCTGTTCCGCGTCTGGGACGGTGGCATGTCTTTCCACGGCGGGCTGATTGGTGTGATCCTGGTCATGGTGATCTTCGCCAGACGCACCAAACGCAACTTCTTCCAGGTGGCTGATTTTATTGCGCCGTTAATCCCGTTTGGGCTGGGCGCAGGGCGTTTGGGCAACTTCATCAACGGTGAACTGTGGGGACGTGTCGATCCGAGCGTGCCGTTTACCATGCTGTTCCCGGGTTCCCGCGCGGAGGACATCGCGCTGCTGCCTTCGCATCCTGAGTGGCAGTCTATTTTCGATACCTACGGCGTTCTGCCGCGCCATATGTCACAGCTCTATGAGCTGGCGCTGGAAGGCGTGGTGCTGTTCATCATCCTGAATCTGTATATCCGCAAACCGCGCCCAATGGGGGCTGTCTCTGGTCTGTTCCTGATTGGCTACGGCGCGTTTCGTATCATCGTCGAGTTCTTCCGCCAGCCGGATGCGCAGTTTACCGGTGAATGGGTACAGTACATCAGCATGGGGCAGATCCTCTCCATCCCGATGATTGTCGCGGGTGCCATTATGATGATTTGGGCGTATCGTCGTCGTCCACAGCAACAACTTTCCTGAGGAATCATGAAACAGTATCTTGAATTGATGAAAAAAGTGCTCGACGAGGGCACGCCGAAAAACGATCGTACCGGCACCGGTACGCTCTCCATTTTTGGCCACCAGATGCGCTTCAATCTGCAAGAAGGCTTTCCTCTGGTGACAACGAAGCGCTGCCATCTGCGCTCGATCATTCATGAACTGCTCTGGTTCCTGCAAGGCGATACCAACGTTGCTTATCTGCATGAAAACAATGTCTCCATCTGGGACGAGTGGGCAGATGAGAACGGCGACCTGGGGCCGGTCTACGGCAAGCAATGGCGCGCCTGGCCTACCCCGGACGGCCGCCATATTGACCAGATCACGACCGTCATGAACCAGCTGAAAAATGACCCGGACTCGCGCCGTATCATTGTCTCTGCCTGGAACGTGGGGGAACTGGATAAAATGGCGCTGGCGCCTTGCCACGCGTTTTTCCAGTTCTATGTGGCGGACGGCAAGCTCTCCTGCCAGCTCTATCAACGCTCCTGCGACGTGTTCCTCGGCTTGCCGTTTAACATCGCCAGCTACGCGCTGTTGGTGCACATGATGGCGCAGCAGTGCGATCTTGAAGTGGGCGATTTTGTCTGGACGGGCGGTGATACCCACCTCTACAGCAATCATATGGAACAGACGCATCTCCAGCTGACGCGCGAACCGCGTGCATTGCCGAAGCTGGTGATCAAACGTAAACCGGAATCGATCTTCGATTACCGTTTTGATGATTTCGAGATTGAGGGTTACGACCCGCATCCCGGCATTAAAGCTCCTGTCGCCATCTGATACGGCAAATCCTGACACAACCGGTGCTCTTTAGCGCCGGTTTTTTTTCACGCCCGTTTTGTTTTTCGAGCCTGTTTCCAGAGATGATGCAACGCGTTGCAACGGGTGAAAATCTCCGGAAAGCGGCTCGTAAAGTTCTGGTTTGACGCTCGTACCGTTTCTGCTATTCCGCCACACTCCCGCCATGAAAAACGAACAAGGCTTTACGCTTATCGAAACCCTTATCGCCGTTTCGCTGACAGTGATCCTCAGCGCCACAGGGCTCTATGGCTGGGACAGCTGGCAGCAGCGGCAGCGGCTTTGGCAAACTGCCTGCCAGGTGCGGGATTACCTGGTGTTTTTGCGCAATGACGCCAACCGTCACAACAGCGAGCACAGGATCGCGCTGTATAACGACGGTGAAAAGAACTGTCTGGCCAGTTCAGCGGTGACCGGTTGTGACAGCGGCGGACCGTTCGTGATGAAGCCGATGTGGCCCGAGGTCACGATAAGCGACATAACCCCTGCGCTGGGATTTTACGGTTTAAGGGATACCGCATGGGCCGGACATATCCGCGTGCAGAGCCGCGCTGGTGGGTGGTGGGTTATTGTCTCAAATGGCGGACGTATCAGGCTGTGTAATGCCGCAGGAGAAGGTGCATGCCAGTAAATCGAAAAGGGTTTTCCCTGCTGGAAGTGCTTATTGCGATGACGATAAGCAGCATTCTGTTACTCAGCACGTCACGTTTTTTACCGGGGCTACAGCGGGGTGTTTTACTGCAATCTGGACAGCAGGAGCTGGAGGATGAGGTCTGGCAACGTCTGTTCGCGATCGGTAAACAGTTTCAGAGGGCAGGATATTGTGCAGGGCATTGCCAGGGGCAGGGGATGATCATCGGCAGGCAAGGACGATGTGCGATTGTGCTATGGGATGCGAACAGCAACGGCCAGTGGGATAGCACCGCATCAGAAAACGACAGTACGGGATTCCGGCTTGAGTCCGGATCGCTTGAAACGCTGCGGGGCGCCACATCCTGTGACGGTAAGGGATGGGATAAGCTCACCGACCCGGATCGGGTCCTGATAGAGCAATTTATGGTCACTAAAACCGATCATGATGGCTTTGCGCCGGTCATCAGTATCGAGCTGCGTGCCCGCCGCAAAGGTGAACTGGCCGCACCCTTTTCGGCTCGCCATACCGTAACGGGGTTTAATCTGTGAATCGTCAGCGGGGCATGTCATCGCTGGCGCTGGTCCTGCTATTACTGGTGCTCGGCACGCTGATCCTCACCGGATTAAATCAGCAGCTGCAAACCTTTAGCACGCTGGTAAGTGGCGAGAGTTTGTCTGTTCGCCAGCAGGCTACCGTGCAATCTGCACTGGAGTGGGGGCGCGTTCAGGAATGGGCTTTACAGCCAGAGGTTCAGTGCAAACAGACACAACGTTTGCGGGTCTGTATAAGGCTGTTTGGGGCGCGTGTGTTGCTTATTGCCGGCAATGACAATCTATTGCTATGGCGAGGCGGGGACATCTCGGAGGGGCAGATACGCTTTTCCGCCCACGGCTGGAGTGATTTCTGCCCCCTTAAGGAAAGTACGCTATGTCAGTTACCCTGAGCAGACAAAAAGGATTTAGCATGGTTGAGGTTTTGCTGGCAATGATGTTGCTGGTTGTGGTTGTGATGGCGTTATCCGGCTATCATCGCGCGCTGGCAGCCCGGTATGCGGCGCTTAGCCAGTATCGTCAGCTATGGCATCATGCGTGGAATCAGTCGCAGATCTCAACATTAACGCTCCCGCCGGGCTGGCAGGTCAGTCGGGGGCAGACAACACAGTCCGGATGTGTCAGCATCACGGTCACACTTATTTCTCCTATGGGGCGGCAGGGCGCGTTGACGCGTCTGCATTGCCCGGTTAGCCGCTAGTCGGGAGCGTTTATGCTAAGGGTTTACCACTCAAATAGTCTGGATGTGCTGGAAGCACTGATGGAGTATATCGTTGAGCAAGAGCGTCTTGACGATCCGTTTGAGCCAGAAATGGTGCTGGTGCAGAGCACCGGTATGGCGCAGTGGCTGCAAATGTCCCTTTCGCAGAAATTTGGCATTGCGGCGAACATCGATTTTCCGCTGCCCGCGAGCTTTATCTGGGAGATGTTTGTTCGCGTCCTGCCGGATATTCCTGAGCAGAGCGCCTTCAACAAACAAAGTATGGCCTGGAAACTGATGACGCTGCTGCCGGACATGCTGGCGCATGATGAGTTTGCCATGCTGCGCCACTACCTGAATGACGACACCGACAAGCGTAAACTTTTCCAGCTTGCCTCACGTACTGCCGACCTTTATGACCAGTATCTGGTTTACCGTGCAGAATGGCTGATTCGCTGGGAAGCGGGAGAATTAGTCGATGGGTTACCGGAAGCGCAAATCTGGCAGGCGCCGCTCTGGAAAGCGCTGGTCGAGCATACCGGGAAACTCGGTCAGCCTAAGTGGCACCGTGCTAACCTGTACGATCGCTTTATCTCAATACTTGAGAACAGCGCAGAACGGCCAGCCCGTTTGCCGTCACGCGTGTTCATTTGCGGTATCTCCGCGCTGCCGCCTGTCTACCTGAACGCGCTAAAAGCGCTCGGTAAGCACGCTGATATCCATATCCTCTTTACCAACCCGTGTCGACACTATTGGGGGGATATTCAGGATCCGCGCTGGCTTTCACGGCTGGTCACCCGCCAGAGAAAGCGCCTCTTTGAAGAGCGCGCCGTGCCGCTGTTTAAAGACAGTGAAAACGCGGCGCAGCTTTTTGATGAAGAAGGGATTCAGAACCTGCCGAACCCGCTGCTTGCCTCGTGGGGCAAGCTCGGACGCGACTATATTTATCTGCTTTCAGATATCACCTCTTCGGGAGAAGGGGATGTGGATGCGTTTGCGGATATTACGCCGGACAGCCTGCTGCACAATATTCAGCTTGATATTCTGGATTTGGAAAACCGTGCCGTTGCCGGGATCACTGCCGAAGAGTTTGCGCGAAGCGACAAGAAGCGAAAACTGGATCCTGACGATCGCAGTATCGCGATCCACGTTTGCCACAGCCCACAGCGTGAAGTTGAAATTCTTCATGACCGCCTGCTGGCCATGTTACAGGACGATCCAACCCTGACACCGCGCGATATCGTGGTGATGGTGGCGGATATCGACAGCTACAGCCCGTTTATTCAGGCGGTATTTGGCAGCGCAACGGGCGACCGCTATCTGCCCTACGCAATCTCTGACCGTCGCGCTCGTCAGTCACACCCGGCGCTACAGGCCTTTCTCAGCCTGCTTTTGCTGCCTGATAGCCGGTTTATCTCTGAGGATGTGCTGGCACTGCTGGATGTGCCAGTTCTGGCCGCACGTTTCAACATTAACGAAGAGGGGTTGCGCTATCTGCGCCAGTGGGTCAACGAATCTGGTGTCCGCTGGGGTATCGACGATGATAACGTCCAGGAGTTCGAACTGCCTGCGACCGGCCAGCATACCTGGCAGTTTGGCCTGACGCGCATGCTGCTGGGGTATGCGATGGAGAGCATCCACGGCGAATGGAATGACGTGCTGCCGTACGATGAATCCAGTGGGTTGATCGCGGAACTGGTTGGTCACTTAGCCTCGCTGCTTATGCAGCTCAACCGCTGGCGCCGTGCGTTGATGCAGCCCCGCCCGCTCGAAGAGTGGCTGCCGATTTGCCGCGAAATGCTGAATGATTTCTTTCTGCCGGACAGCGAAACTGAAGCCGCCATGGCGCTTATCGAGAAGCAGTGGCAGGCCATCGTTGATGAGGGGGTTAATTCGCACTATCACGAGGCGGTTCCTCTTTCGCTTCTGCGTGATGAGCTGACGCAACGTCTCGATCAGGAGCGCATCAGCCAGCGCTTCCTTGCGGGGCCGGTGAATATTTGTACCCTGATGCCAATGCGTTCAATCCCGTTCAAAGTGGTCTGTCTGCTTGGCATGAACGACGGTATTTATCCGCGTGCGCTTCCACCTCTGGGTTTTGATCTCATGAGCGCACAACCGAAGCGGGGCGACCGCAGCCGCCGCGATGATGACCGTTATCTCTTTCTTGAGGCGCTGATGTCTGCGCAAAGCAGGCTGTATATCAGCTATATCGGTCGTTCAATTCAGGACAACAGCGAGCGTTTCCCGTCTGTGCTGGTGCAGGAGCTGGTGGATTACATCGGACAGAGCCACTATCTGCCGGGGGATGAAGCCTGCAACTGCGACGAAAGCGAACGTCGGGTGATAGCGCATATCACCTGTCACCATAGCCGTATGCCGTTTGATCCTGTCAATTACGTTCCTGATGAACTGCAAAGCTACGCCCGCGAGTGGCTTCCCGCAGCGAAGAAAGCGGGGACGCCGCAAACCGATTTTATTCAGACGCTCGAACCGCGCGTCATAGATACCCTCTCGTTTGAGCAGCTACAGCGTTTTTGGGCGCACCCGGTCCGGGCTTTTTTCCAGCAACGCTTGCAGGTGAATTTCCGCTCTGAAGAGAGCGAAATCCCCGATGCGGAACCGTTTATTCTTGATGGGCTGGAGCGTTTTAAGCTTAATTCCCAGCTTCTGAATGCGCTGGTTGACGAAGAAGACGCCAGTAAACTGTTCCGACGTTACAGGGCGTCGGGATTACTTCCGTATGGTGCATTCGGCGAAATCGTCTGGGATGCCCAGTGCGAGGAGATGCGAGCGCTTGCTGACCGCGTTATCGCGTGTCGGCAGCCGGCGAGCAGCATTGAAATCGATCTCGATTGTAACGGTATGCACCTCAGCGGCTGGCTCACGCACGTGCAGTCTGACGGGCTGCTGCGCTGGCGGCCATCCAGGCTCAGCGTTTCACATGGCCTGCAACTCTGGCTCGAACATCTTGTCTACAGTGCGAGTGGTCACGAAGGTGAAAGCCGGTTGTTTGTACGTAAGGACGGCGAATGGCGTTTCCCGCCGATGGAGCCTGAGCAGGCGTTGACGTATCTGTCGCTTTATATTGAAGGTTACCGTCAGGGCATGAACAAACCTCTGCTTTTGCTGCCTGAAAGTGGGGGGGCGTGGATAAAAGCCTGTTACGACGCGCAGAATGATGCCATGTTAACGGATGAGGCTTCGCTCCAGAAAGCGCGCAGCAAGTTTTTGCAGGCCTACGAAGGGAACATGATGGTACGTGGCGAAGGTGACGATGTCTGGTATCAACGTTTATGGCGAACGCTGGAGCCAGAATATTTCGACATTATCACCCAGGAGGCGCAACGCTACCTGTTACCGTTGTTCAAATTTAATCAGTCCTGAGCGCTGTATAAAAATTGCGCAGTATGAGGTGTTCATTTATGATGCACCTCTTATCACGGACTGATGTACCCAAAGAAAGAGATGCTGGCGTGTCCAGCACGCACGTTGTTAATGATGTAGCCGTGATAAAGAGGTCGTAATGCCAGGCAGCACCTTGTTCAAAGCGTTTGTTTTGTTTATCGCCCTTTGGGCTCCCGTCACTCAGGCCGATTCCGGTTGGCAACCTGTCAAGGAAACAATCCGTAAGAGCGATAAGGACACCCGTGAGTATCAGGCGATTCGTCTTGATAACGGGATGACCGTGCTGCTGGTTTCCGATCCTCAGGCGGTGAAATCGCTCTCCGCGCTGGTTGTGCCGGTGGGTTCGCTGGAAGATCCTGACGCCCATCCTGGACTGGCGCACTACCTTGAGCACATGACGCTGATGGGCTCTAAAAAATACCCACAGCCTGACAGCCTGTCCGAATTTCTGAAAATGCATGGCGGCAGCCACAACGCCAGTACCGCGCCGTATCGCACCGCGTTTTACCTGGAAGTGGAAAATGATGCGCTTGATGGGGCGGTGGACCGTCTGGCGGATGCCATCGCCGCACCGCTGCTGGATAAAAAATACGCTGACCGTGAACGTAATGCCGTGAACGACGAACTGACGATGGCGCGCACGCGAGACGGTATGCGCATGGCGCAGGTTAGCGCTGAAACCATCAATCCGGCGCACCCGGGTTCGCGCTTCTCAGGCGGCAACCTTGAAACACTGAGCGACAAGCCCGGTAGCCCGGTGCTCGATGCGCTGCATGCGTTTCGTGAAAAATACTATTCCGCCAATCTGATGAAAGCGGTTATCTACAGCAATAAACCGTTGCCGACGCTGGCAAACATGGCCGCGCAGACCTACGGCAGGGTGCCAAATAAAAATATCGATCTGCCGCAGATTAACGTGCCGGTTGTCACGGACGCGCAAAAAGGCATTGTTATTCACTATGTGCCGGCCTTGCCGCGCAAGGTGTTACGCGTTGAATTCCGTATTGATAACAACACGGCGCAGTTCCGCAGCAAAACCGACGAGCTGGTGACGTATCTTATCGGCAACCGCAGCCCGGGTACGCTCTCCGACTGGCTGCAAAAGCAGGGGCTGGTGGAAGGTATTCGCGCTGACTCCGATCCCGTTGTAAATGGGAATAGCGGCGTGCTGGCCATCTCCGCGACGCTGACCGATAAAGGGCTGGCTCACCGGGACGACGTCGTTGCGGCCATTTTCAGTTACCTCTCTCTGCTGCGCGACAAAGGGGTCGATAAACGCTACTTTGACGAGCTGGCGCACGTGCTGGATCTCGATTTCCGCTATCCCTCTATCACGCGTGATATGGACTACGTTGAGTGGCTGGCAGATACCATGATCCGCGTGCCGGTGGAACATACGCTGGATGCGGTAAATATTGCCGACCAGTATGACGCCGGAGCGCTCAAAGCGCGTCTGGCGATGATGACTCCGCAGAATGCTCGGGTCTGGTATATCAGCCCGAACGAACCGCATAACAAAATGGCCTACTTCGTTGATGCCCCGTATCAGGTTGAAAAAATCAGCGAACAGACCTTCGCGGGCTGGCAGGAAAAGGCGGGGGAAATTGCGCTGACGTTACCGGAACTTAACCCCTACATCCCGGACGATTTCTCGCTGATCAAACCCGCAAAGGCGTATCCGCACCCGGAGCTGATTGTTGATGAGCCGACGCTGCGCGTGGTCTACACCCCAAGCCGCTATTTCGCCGACGAGCCAAAAGCGGATGTTAGCGTGGTGCTGCGTAACCCCAAAGCAATGGACAGCGCCAGAAACCAGGTGCTGTTTGCGCTTAACGATTATCTGGCCGGTATTGCTCTCGATCAGCTCAGCAACCAGGCTGCCGTTGGTGGTATCAGTTTCTCCACCAACGCCAATAACGGCCTGATGGTGAATGCCAACGGCTATACCCAGCGTTTGCCGCAGCTGTTCCAGGCGCTGCTGGACGGTTATTTCAGCTATACGCCTACGGAAGAACAGCTCGAGCAGGCTAAGTCCTGGTATGCCCAGATGATGGATTCTGCCGAGAAGGGTAAAGCCTACGATCAGGCGATTATGCCAGCACAGATGCTGTCGCAAATTCCGTACTTCCAGCGCGAAGATCGCCGCGCGTTATTGCCCTCAGTCACCTTAAAAGAGGTGCTGGCTTACCGTGATGCGCTGAAAACCAATACCCGTCCGGAGTTCCTGGTTGTAGGGAATATGAGCGAACATCAGGCTAAAACGCTGGCGCAAAACGTCCGTGCGCAACTGGGTTCAAAAGGCGATGAGTGGTGCCGTAACCAGGATGTGCTGGTAGAGAAAAAGCAGAACGTGATCTTCGAAAAAGCGGGAAGCAGCACGGATTCCGCGCTGGCCGCGGTGTTTGTCCCTGTCGGTTATGACGAATTTACCAGCTCTGCCCAGAGTGCGGTGCTCGGTCAAATTATTCAGCCGTGGTTTTACAACCAGCTGCGCACCGAAGAGCAGCTGGGCTATGCGGTATTCGCTTTCTCTATGAATGTGGGCCGTCAGTGGGGGCTGGGCTT
This sequence comes from Enterobacter sp. BIDMC 27, assembly GCF_000534415.1. Taxonomy (NCBI): domain Bacteria; kingdom Pseudomonadati; phylum Pseudomonadota; class Gammaproteobacteria; order Enterobacterales; family Enterobacteriaceae; genus Enterobacter; species Enterobacter sp. BIDMC 27. Next base: position 4,561,494 of record NZ_KI973178.1, on the reverse strand, counting down.
CCTTCTGCAAAGCAGCGACAAGCAACCCGCTTACCTGTGGCAGCGTTATCAGGCGTTCTTCCCGCAGGCGGAAGCAAAACTGCGCGCCATGAAGCCGGAAGAGTTTGCCCAGATCCAGCAGGCGGTTATCGCCCAGGTGATGCAGCCGCCGCAGACGCTGGGTGAAGAGGCCTCGCAGCTGAGCAAAGATTTTGATCGCGGTAATATGAAATTTGATTCGCGTGATAAAATAGTGGCCGAAATAAAACAGCTGACGCCACAAAAGGTTGCCGATTTCTTCCATCAGGCGGTAGTAAAACCGCAGGGTATGGCCATCCTGTCTCAGGTTTCTGGCAGCCAGAACGGGAAAACGGACTACGTAAAATCAAAAGAGTGGACCGTCTGGAAGAGCGTCAGCGCGCTGCAACAAACTATGCCCTGGAGTAAGAAAGAATGACCCATACCGCTGAGCCGCTTGATCCCCTAAGTTTACCTCTACAGGGTGAGCGACTGATTGAAGCCTCAGCGGGAACGGGAAAAACCTATACCATCGCCGCGCTCTATCTGCGTCTGCTGTTGGGGCTCGGCGGCAATGCCGCTTTTTCGCGCCCGTTAAGCGTGGAAGAGCTGCTGGTGGTAACCTTCACCGAAGCGGCCACTGCCGAGCTGCGTGGCCGTATTCGCAGCAACATTCATGAGCTGCGCATCGCCTGTCTGCGTCAGACGACGGATAACCCCCTCTACGCGAGCCTGCTGGACGAGATTGCGGATAAACAACAGGCTGCGCAATGGCTGCTGCTTGCCGAGCGGCAAATGGATGAAGCGTCCGTCTTCACCATTCACGGTTTTTGTCAGCGCATGTTAAGCCTGAATGCGTTTGAATCCGGCATGCTCTTTGAGCAGCAGCTTATTGAAGATGAATCCGAGCTTCGCTATCAGGCCTGTGCGGATTTCTGGCGTCGTCACTGTTATCCATTGCAGCGCGACATTGCCGAAGCGGTTCACGCCCTGTGGAAAGGTCCGGAAGAGCTTCTTCGCGCCATCGACCGTTACCTGCAAGGCGAAGCGCCGGTCATTAAATCTCCGCCGCCTGCCGATGAAACGCTGGCCTCGCGCCATGAAAAGATCGTCGCCAAAATTGCGGCGCTTAAGCAGAAGTGGAATGAGTCGGTTGGTGAAATTGATGCAATCATCGAAAACTCAGGCATCGACAGACGCAAGTTCAACCGTGGGAACCAGGGGAAGTGGATCGAAAAGATCAGCGTCTGGGCCCAGGAGGAGACGCGGGGCTACCAGCTTCCGGACGCACTGGAAAAATTTTCGCAGCGCTTTTTGACCGAGCGAACCAAAGCCGACGGCATTGTGCCTGAGCATTCCCTGTTTGTGGCGATTGATGCGCTGCTTGCGGAGCCATTAACGCTCAATGACCTGATGATCACACGCGCCATGACGGAGATCCGCCAGGCCGTCGCGCGCGAAAAACGTCGCCGGGGCGAGCTGGGGTTTGATGACATGCTGAGCCGCCTGGACGAGGCGCTGTCCAGCGAGAATGGTGAAGCGCTCGCCAGCGCGATCCGTACACGTTTTCCGGTGGCGATGATTGACGAATTTCAGGACACCGACCCTCAGCAGTACCGCATTTTTCGCCGCATCTGGCGACAGCAGCCCGACACTGCCCTGTTGTTGATAGGCGACCCTAAACAGGCGATTTACGCCTTCCGTGGGGCAGATATCTTCACCTATATGAAAGCCCGTAGTGAAGTTGTCGCGCATTACACGTTAGACACTAACTGGCGTTCCGCTCCGGGGATGGTTGAGAGCGTCAATGCGCTGTTCAGCCGTATGGAGACGGCGTTCATGTTCAATGAAATCCCTTTCCTGCCGGTGAAATCCGCCCCAAAAAACGCATCCCTGCGCTTCGAAGTCAGTAGCGCGGTGCAACCCGCCATGACCTTCTGGCTGCTGGAAGGGGAAGGCTATGGGGTTGCCGACTATCAGGCGGCGATGGCCCAGCACTGCGCCGCGCAAATCCGTGACTGGCTGAGCGCAGGCGCGCGCGGCGAGGCGCTGCTTTGGCAGGGGGAACAGGCAAATCCTGTTAAAGCCTCTGATATTACCGTGCTGGTGCGCAGTCGTCAGGAAGCGGCGCTAATCCGCGATGCGCTAACGTTGCTGGATATTCCGTCAGTGTATCTCTCTAACCGCGACAGCGTGTTCGACACGCTGGAAGCCCAGGAAATGCTCTGGCTGCTTCAGGCGGTGCTGGCCCCGGAGCGCGAAAATACGCTTCGAAGCGCGCTGGCCAGCTCTATGCTGGGGTTGAACGCGCGCGATATTGATGAGCTCAACCATGACGAAAACGCATGGGATACGGTGGTGGAAGAGTTTGTCCATTACCGTGAACGCTGGCAAAAACGCGGCGTCATGGCGATGCTGCGCGAATTGATGACGCGGCGTCAGATTGCCGAAAATATGCTGGCGTCATCCGGCGGTGAAAGGCGTCTTACCGATATTTTACACATCAGCGAACTGTTGCAGGAAGCCGGCACCCAGCTTGAAAGTGAACATGCCCTCGTGCGCTGGCTGGCGCAGCAAATCGCGGATCCAAACAGTAACGCCTCAAGCCAGCAGATGCGTCTTGAGAGCGATAAGCATCTGGTGCAAATCGTCACCATTCACAAATCGAAAGGTCTCGAGTATCCGCTGGTCTGGCTGCCCTTTATCGCTAACTACCGCGTTCAGGATCAGGCCTATTATCATGATCGCGAGACTTTCGATGCGGTGCTCGATCTCAGCAAGGCGGAAACCAGCGTTGAGCTGGCGGAAGCGGAGCGTCTGGCGGAGGATTTGCGCCTGCTTTACGTGGCGCTGACCCGTTCTGTCTGGCATTGCAGCCTGGGCGTCGCGCCGGTTTTCCGCCGTCGCGGGGAGAAAACAGGGGAGAGCGATTTCCATTTAAGCGCCTTAGGGCGGCTTATTCAGCGTGGTGAGCCGAAAGATGCGGCGGGGTTGCGCCTCTGTATTGAGTCGCTTTGCGGAGACGATATCGCCCTCCATATCCCTTCTCTGCCAGACAACAGCCGCTGGGAAATGGCGCAAGAGCCCGCGACCGATCTTAACGCGCGCCAGATCACACGGGTGCTTGCCGACGACTGGCGCGTCACCAGCTATTCTGGCCTGCAACAGCACGGGCAAAGTATTGCGCAGGATCTCATGCCGAAGCTGGACGTGGATGCCGCAGGGGTGGGCGATGTTCCGGTTGAACCGACGTTAACTCCACATCAGTTCCCACGCGGCGCGTCGCCGGGCACCTTTTTGCACAGCCTCTTTGAAGAGCTTGATTTCACCCAGCCTGTCAGTGAGGAGTGGGTGCTGAAGATGTTGCAGAGCGGAGGCTATGACGCGCACTGGCAGCCCGTTCTCACTGACTGGATCAACGCCATTTTGCAGGCGCCGCTGACGACGCAGGGCTTCTCTCTTCGCCAGTTAACGGCTAAAAATAAGCAGGTTGAGATGGAGTTTTATCTGCCCGTCGCAGGCCCGCTTAAGGCCGACGCGCTCGATGCGCTCATCCGTCAGTACGATCCGCTGTCAGCCGGTTGCCCGCCGCTGAACTTCCGTCAGGTGCAGGGCATGCTGAAAGGGTTTATCGACCTGGTCTTCCGTCACGAAGGACGGTACTACCTGCTGGATTACAAATCGAACTGGCTGGGCGAGAACAGCGAAGCCTATACCCAGCAGGCGATGGCGGCAGCCATGCAAATGCATCGCTACGATCTGCAATATCAGCTCTATACCCTGGCGCTGCACCGCTATTTGCGCCACCGTATTGCGGATTATCGCTACGACGATCATTTTGGCGGTGTCATCTATCTGTTCCTGCGCGGGGTTGATGCTGCCGATCCGCGCTCCGGGATCTTCAGCACTCGTCCGGATGCGGAATTGATTAATAAAATGGATAACCTGTTTGCAGCAAACACGGAGGAGATGGCATGACGATGCAGGACTTATTGCTGGATGCGGTAGAGCAACGCGTGCTGCGTCAGCTGGACGTGCAGTTTGCCATGATGATTGCCGCTGACCAGCCCGCCGTGATGCTTGCCGCTGCCCTGTTGAGTAAAGATGCCGGAGAGGGGCATGTGTGTCTGCCGCTCTCGCGTCTGGTGGTTGACGAGAAAATGCCGCCTGTCCTCCAGTCCTGCTTTGCGCTGCTGGGAGATAAGGTGGACTGGCAGAAAATCTTGCGTGAATCGTCAGCCGTCGGGCCGGGAGACAACCAGGCACCGCTGATCCTGACGGGGGAGCGCTTATACCTGAACCGCCTGTGGCGAAACGAACTGACGGTAGCGCGTTTCTTTAGTGAGACCAATGCGCCGCTTCCCTGCGACGAAGCACAGCTTCGCCAGACGCTGGACAGGCTGTTTGACTCCGGTGAGGCCACAGACTGGCAGAAAGTGGCGGCAGCCGTCGCCCTGACGCGGCGGATCTCGGTGATATCCGGCGGCCCGGGAACCGGGAAAACAACGACCGTCGCAAAGCTGCTGGCAGCCCTGATACAGCTTTCAGGCGAGCAGCGATGCCGTATTCGTCTGGCGGCGCCCACCGGGAAGGCCGCGGCGCGTCTGACCGAATCACTGGGCGGTGCGATGCAACGGCTGCCGCTCACCCAGGAGCAGCTTGCGCTTTTCCCGGGTGAAGCAAGTACTCTGCACCGTCTGCTCGGCGCGCAGCCGGGTAGCCAGCGGCTGCGCTACCATGCGGGCAATCCGCTGCATCTGGACGTGCTGGTGGTGGATGAAGCCTCCATGATCGACCTGACCATGATGTCGCGCCTGATCGATGCGCTACCACCCCATGCGCGCGTGGTTTTCCTGGGCGATCGCGACCAGCTCGCCTCTGTAGAAGCCGGGGCGGTGCTGGGAGATATCTGTACCTACGCCAGTTACGGTTATACCGCCGCGCGGGCGCAGGAGCTCGCCCGTCTGACCGGTTGCTCGCTTGAACCCGATCACACGCCGATCGCGGGCGCACTGCGTGACAGCCTGTGCCTGCTGCAAAAAAGCTACCGTTTCGGTAGCGACTCCGGCATCGGCCAACTGGCTGCGGCGGTCAACCGTGGCGACAGGCACGCCACGCGCACGGTGTTTGACGGTTCCTTCACTGACATTGAAAAGAAATCGCTGCAAAGCGGGGAAGAGTATCAGGCTATGCTTGAGGAGGCTCTCCAGGGATACCAGCATTTTCTGAGCTGCGTGCAGCAGCGCAGTCAGCCCGGGCAGGTCATCGCCGCATTTGGCGAATACCAGCTTCTGTGCGCATTGCGGGAAGGGCCGTTTGGCGTCGCGGGCCTGAACGACAGGCTGGAGCAGCTGCTGGTGCAGAAACGCAAAATTAACCGTCAGCTGCATTCGCGATGGTATGAGGGCCGGCCAGTGATGATCTCCCGCAACGACAGTGCGCTGGGGCTGTTCAACGGGGATATCGGCATTGCGCTCGATCGCGGTAACGGTCTGCGCGTCTGGTTCCAGCTACCGGACGGTAGCGTGAAGTCCGTCCAGCCCAGCCGCCTGCCAGAGCATGAAACGGCATGGGCGATGACGGTACATAAATCTCAGGGCTCCGAGTTCAACCATGCGGCGCTGATCCTGCCGACACAGCTGTCGCCGGTTGTGACCCGCGAGCTGGTCTACACCGCCATTACCCGTGCGCGCCAGCGTCTTTCACTGTATGCGGATGAGCGCGTGTTGAGTCAGGCGATTGCCACCCGTACTGAGCGCAGAAGCGGATTAAGCGCGATATTTGAATCTGTTGAGTGAACGCCCTCTCCAGCAGGAGAGGGTGACTGTTATCCCAGGTCCGCCATTAACACCTTCGAGCGGCGCTGGTAGTTGTACATCTCTTTCTTACTTTCCGGCAGGGAATCAATATCCACCGGCGTGAAGCCGCGCTCCTGGAACCAGTGAATGCTGCGCGTGGTAAGCACGAACAGCTTGCTCAGACCCATCTGGCGCGCCTGTGCCGCCACGCGTTCAAGCAGCAGCTCCCCCCGTGAGGAGCTACGGTAATCAGGATGCACGGCGACGCACGCCATTTCGCCAATCTGCTCTTCCGGGAACGGATAAAGCGCCGCACAGGCAATGGTCAGGTTATCCCGCTGAATGATGGTGAACTTGTCGATCTCCATCTCCAGCTGCTCACGGGATCGGCGAACCAGAATGCCCTGTTGTTCCAGCGGACGGATCAGCTCCAGAATGCCGCCGATATCGTTGATGGTGGCACGGCGGATCTGCTCGGCGCTCTCCATGACGATCTGCGTACCGATCCCGTCACGGGAGAACAGCTCCTGCAACAGCGCGCCGTCTTCCTGATAGCTGATCAGGTGGCTGCGGCGCACCCCGCTACGGCACGCTTTAACGGCGCCGCGCAGAAAACGCACGGTACCGGAATAGTAATCGCCTTCTGCTTCCAGCGCTTCGACGCGCGCCTGGGCTTCATTCGGAAAAAGTTCTGGCACAATCACGCCCTCATCGTTCACAACACCCTGTGAGGAGCAAAAGCCGATCATTTTTTCCGCTTTCAGCTTGATGGCCAGCTGGGTGGCAATCTCTTCTGAGGTCAGATTAAAACTTTCACCCGTTACGGAGACGGCAACGGGTCCCATCAGGACGATCGCGCCATTATCTAACTGGCGGTGAATGGCTTCTTCATCAATACGGCGGATGCGGCCGCTGTGGCAGTAATCCACGCCATCGTCCACGCCGAGCGGCTGAGCGATGATAAAGTTGCCGCTCACCACGTTGATGTGCGCGCCCTGCAACGGCGTATTATTCAGGCTCATCGACAGGCGGGCGGTGATATCGAGCTGCAACAGACCCGCCGCCTGTTTGACCAGCTCGAGGGTTTTCGCATCCGTCACGCGCGTGTGTTTGTGGTAGATCGGCTCATGGTGATGGGCGGCCAGGTTGGCTTCGATTTGCGGACGTGCGCCATACACCACCACCAGACGGATGCCGAGGCTGTGCAGCAGGCCGATATCATTGACGATGCTGGAAAAGTTTTCATGCTCAATGGCTTCGCCGCCAAGCATGATGACAAACGTTTTTCCCCGATGGGTGTTGATATAGGGAACAGAATGGCGGAATCCCTGGACCAGTTCGGTTCTGCGTTCCTTAACCATGACACAACCCTTAGTGAATGTTTATTCGTAATTTCTGTATTTTTATTCGATTGTGGCCGCGTGTGCAAGCCTAAATTTTCTGCGACCCACAGAAAATAATAAGTAATCCGTGCGTTAACGTATGATTGTTTACCCTTTTATAGATGACAGTTTATGCGTCATTCGTTAAAGTTTTCGGTCAATTTGGGCGTTTTGTTCATTAATCAGATTTCTTGCTCGGGAGAAGCATGTCGGGATCCAATTCAGCAATAAGCCGCCGCCGCCTGTTAAAAGGGGCCGGGGCGATGTGGTTGCTTAGCGTCAGCCAGGTGGGTCTTGCCGCCACAAGCCAGGTAGTCGCGGTGCGCGTCTGGCCGTCGTCGACCTATACGCGCGTGACGGTCGAGTCCAATCGCGTGCTGAAATACAAGCAATTTGCCCTCAGCAATCCTGAACGTGTGGTGGTTGATCTCGAAGGTGTGAATCTCAACTCCGTGCTTAAAGGCATGGCAGCTCAGATCCGTGGCGACGATCCGTTTATTAAATCGGCGCGCGTCGGGCAGTTCGATCCGCAAACCGTGCGCATGGTGTTTGAGCTGAAGCAGAACGTGAAACCTCAGCTCTTTGCCCTTGCGCCTGTAGCCGCCTTTAAGGAGCGTCTGGTGATGGATCTCTATCCGGCGAATGCGACGGATATTCAGGATCCGCTCCTGGCATTACTTGAGGATTACAACAAAGGCGATCTCGACAGCCAGGTTCCGCCAGCGCAAAGTGGCCCACAGCCGGGTAAGGCGGGGCGCGATCGCCCGATTGTGATCATGCTCGATCCTGGCCACGGCGGAGAAGATTCCGGCGCCGTCGGGAAATATCGCACCCGCGAAAAAGATGTGGTGCTGCAAATTGCCCGTCGTCTGAAGGCGTTGATCGACAAAGAGGGCAATATGCGCGCCTACATGACGCGCAACGAAGATGTCTTTATCCCGCTGAAGGTCCGCGTGGCAAAAGCGCAAAAGCAGCGCGCGGATCTGTTTGTCTCTATTCACGCGGATGCCTTCACCAGCCGCCAGCCGAGTGGATCTTCAGTGTTTGCCCTGTCAACGAAAGGGGCGACCAGTACCGCCGCGAGATACCTGGCGGACACGCAGAACGCCTCGGATTTAATTGGTGGCGTGAGCAAAAGTGGCGACCGTTACGTCGACCATACGATGTTTGATATGGTGCAGTCGCTGACCATTACCGACAGCCTGAAGTTTGGTAAAGCGGTGCTGGGCAAGCTGGGCCGGGTCAACAAGCTGCACAAAAACAGCGTCGAGCAGGCCGGATTTGCGGTACTGAAAGCGCCAGATATTCCATCCATTCTGGTCGAAACCGCGTTTATCAGTAACGTGGAAGAGGAACGTAAGCTCAAGACGGCTAAATTCCAGCAGGAAGTGGCGGAGTCGATTCTGGCGGGGATCCGGGCCTACTTCTCAGACGGGGAAACGCTGGCGCGGCGGGGGTAGGGCATTAAGCCGGGTATCACGCCCGGCATTTTCACAAACGCCAGATACAAAAAAACACCCTTCAGGGTGTTTATTGTTTTAAGAAGTGTTGGTTGCGGGGGCCGGATTTGAACCGACGACCTTCGGGTTATGAGCCCGACGAGCTACCAGGCTGCTCCACCCCGCGTCCGTCTTTCTACACTTGTAGAAACTTACTTCTTCAAATTTGATTGGTTGCGGGGGCCGGATTTGAACCGACGACCTTCGGGTTATGAGCCCGACGAGCTACCAGGCTGCTCCACCCCGCGTCCGTCTTTCTACAGTCGTAGAAGATACTTCATCAAATTTTAATTGGTTGCGGGGGCCGGATTTGAACCGACGACCTTCGGGTTATGAGCCCGACGAGCTACCAGGCTGCTCCACCCCGCGTCCGTGGAAGCGCACTATACTCGGATAGGTTTGTGATGCAACCCCTTTTTCACATAATTCATTATTTTGTATGCAAAATGAACGGCAAAAGCCACTTTGGACTATTTTTTGTGCAGAATTTGCCAAAGGGAAGGCGATTGCATTTCATTAACACGGTGGGTTTGTTATCTTCATCTCGCGGAATTGGGCAACTAAAAGACGAGATATAATGAAAGGACGTTGGGCGAAGTATCTGATGACAGGCGCAATGGTGGCGATTCTTGCGGCCTGCTCTTCCAAACCGACCGATCGCGGTCAACAGTATAAAGACGGGAAGTTATCCCAGCCTTTCTCTTTAGTTAACCAGCCAGACGCCGTGGGCGCTCCGATCAATGCCGGAGACTTCTCCGAGCAGGTCTACCAGATCCGCACTGCTTCTCCGCGTTTATACGGTTCGCAGAACAACGTCTATAGCGCCGTCCAGGACTGGCTGCGTGCAGGCGGTGATACGCGCAATATGCGCCAGTTTGGTATCGATGCCTGGCAGATGGAGGGGGCGGATAACTACGGTAACGTCCAGTTCACCGGTTACTACACCCCGGTTGTCCAGGCGCGACACACACGCCAGGGCGAGTTCCAGTATCCCATTTACCGTATGCCGCCGAAACGCGGTCGTCTGCCGTCCCGCGCCGAGATCTACGCTGGCGCGCTGAGCGAAAATTACGTGCTGGCCTACAGCAACTCCCTGATGGACAACTTCATTATGGACGTGCAGGGCAGCGGCTATATTGATTTTGGCGACGGCTCACCGCTGAACTTCTTTAGCTACGCCGGGAAAAACGGCCATGCCTATCGCAGCATCGGTAAGGTGCTCATCGACCGTGGCGAAGTGAAACGAGAAGACATGTCGATGCAGGCGATCCGCGAGTGGGGTGAAAAACACAGCGAAGCGGAAGTGCGTGAGCTGCTTGAGCAGAACCCATCGTTTGTCTTCTTCAAACCGCAGAACTTTGCGCCGGTGAAAGGGGCGAGCGCCGTCCCGCTGATTGGCCGCGCTTCTGTGGCATCGGATCGTTCGATTATCCCGGCAGGTACTACGCTGCTGGCGGAAGTTCCACTCCTCGACAACAACGGCAAATTCAACGGCAAGTATGAATTACGCCTGATGGTGGCGCTGGACGTGGGTGGGGCGATCAAAGGCCAGCACTTCGACATTTATCAGGGCATCGGCCCGGATGCCGGCCATCGTGCAGGCTGGTATAACCACTACGGACGCGTGTGGGTGCTGAAGGCAGCGCCGGGTACCGGAAACGTATTCAGCGGCTGATTGTGGTATTCTGAGGGCAAGACGGATTACGGTTCAGGGTGAGGAATACCTCACCCTTTTTACATCTGAGGTTTTATGTCTGTGGTAATCAGCGATGCCTGGCGCCAGCGTTTCGGCGGCACGGCACGGTTATATGGTGAAAAAGCCCTGCAACTGTTCGCGGATGCGCATGTCTGCGTGGTGGGCATTGGTGGTGTGGGTTCGTGGGCGGCAGAAGCGCTGGCGAGAACCGGCATTGGCGCAATTACGTTGATTGATATGGATGACGTCTGCGTCACTAACACTAACCGTCAGATCCACGCCCTGCGTGATAACGTCGGTCTGGCGAAGTCCGAGGTGATGGCGGAGCGTATTCGTCTCATCAACCCGGAGTGTAGTGTGACGGTGATCGACGACTTTGTGACGGCAGATAACGTCGCGGAGTACATGAGCAAAGGCTACAGCTATGTGATTGATGCCATCGACAGCGTGCGGCCAAAAGCGGCGCTGATCGCTTACTGTCGTCGTTACAAGGTGCCGCTGGTGACAACGGGCGGCGCGGGTGGACAAATTGATCCGACGCAGATCCAGGTGGCGGATCTGGCGAAGACCATTCAGGATCCGCTGGCCGCTAAGCTACGCGAGCGCTTAAAAAGCGACTTCAACGTGGTGAAAAATAGCAAAGGCAAGCTGGGCGTGGACTGTGTGTTCTCGACAGAAGCGCTGGTTTATCCGCAGGCGGATGGTTCGGTCTGTGCAATGAAAAGCACGGCGGAAGGGCCAAAGCGGATGGATTGTGCCTCAGGGTTTGGAGCGGCCACCATGGTGACCGCCTCCTTCGGCTTTGTGGCGGTCTCTCACGCCCTGAAGAAGATGATGGCGAAGGCGGAACGTCAGGCCTGAGCCTGATGGGCGGCATCCAGTACCGCGTCGTTTAGCGCAATCAGTCCCTGACCGCGCGAGGCGCTAAGCTGCGCGCGAAGTCCCAGCTCATCAAACAGCGCCAGCGGAGAATGCGCCAGCAGCTCTGCGGCGCTTTTCCCTTCGATTGCGGTCAACAGCACCGCCAGCAGACCGCGAACAATGCGTCCCTCGCTGTCGCCGAAGAAATGCAGTTTCTCTCCGGATACGCTAAACCCAAGCCAGACGCGGTTCTCGCAGCCTGCGATCTCCTTCGCCTGTGATTTCAGCTCGTCTGACAGCGTGGGCAACTGTTTACCCAGCAGGATCAGCTGACGATATTTATCTTCCCACTGCGTGAGCGGGACGAAGGTCTGTTTTAACGTCTCTTCAGTAATAACGGTGCCGAACGGGTGCCCGGCTAAAGCTGAACTTGTCATTAATCCACCAGTAATTCCAGGGCGCGGTCGACGGCGGAAACCAGCGCATCGACGTCGCTTTTTGTATTGTACGGTGCAAACGAGGCGCGCAGGGTACCGCTCACGCCAATGGCCGCCAGCAGCGGCTGGGCGCAGTGCTGTCCGGCACGCAGGGCAATGCCGTATCCGGCAAGCAACGTCACCATGTCGCTATGGTGCACGCCCGCGAAATCAAAGGCGAGCAGGCTGGAGTCCTGGACGCGGAACGAACGAAAACCCGGACGTTTTTTCAGTTCTTCTTCCGCCAGCGTCGCCAGACCCCGGCTCCAGCTTTCAGCCTGAACCACGTCCGTTTCTGCCAGCCATTCGAGCGCTGCGCTCAGACCGATAACCCCGGCCACGTTTGGGGTACCGGCTTCCAGGCGGTAGGGTACATCCTGCGTTTTAAAACCGTCGAAGGTGACTTCGGTAATCATCTTGCCGCCGCCGAGCCACGGCGTCATCCGGGCCAGCAGTTCAGCTTTGCCGTACAGCGCGCCGATACCGGTTGGCCCGTACAATTTGTGTCCTGAGAAGGCATAGAAGTCGATATCCAGCGCCTGAACGTCAGCCGGAAAATGCACCACACCCTGCGCACCGTCGACCATCACCACCACGCCGCTGGCATGGGCAATCTCAATGGCACGCGCCAGATCCGGGCAGCCGCCGGTGACGTTGGACATCTGCCCCAGCGCCAGAATACGGCTGCGCGGAGTAATCAGCTCAGGCAGACGCGCCACGTCAGGCAGGAAGTCCGCACCCAACGGGAGCTTTACAACCCGTGCCCCGGTTTGTTCGGCCACCATCAGCCAGGGTACCAGGTTGGCGTGGTGTTCCGCCTCGCTGACGATGATCTCATCCCCGGGCTGCAACAGCGGACGCGCGTAACATTGCGCCACCATGTTAATGGCCTCTGTGGTGCCCCGCGTCCAGACGATGTTCTTACCGCTGTCAGCATTGATCAGGCGCGCGACCTGATCCCGTGCGGCTTCGTATTGCGCCGTTAAGCGCTGCGCGTCGGCATACTGGCTGCGGTGCACGTTCCCGGCGCTCAGGCTGTAAAACTGGCGGGTTGCCTCAATCACCGCCTGCGGTTTAAGGGCCGTGGCGGCGCTATCAAGATAAATGCCGGCATCGGCCAGCGCAGGAAACTGTGCGCGAAACTGCGCAGGACTGAAAGCGTTCATGGAATTCCTCATATCGATTCTACGATCGTCGCGCAAATTCATCGGCAGGGCAAGGAAGTTGATATCTATCAGATTTGTCTGCTTATCCTGGCGAGTCTGAAAAAGCAGGTTATGCTAAATAGTGTTAGGCGGATGTTTTAGCCTGTTATAAATCGAGGTTTGAATAGCATTAATTGCTAAAGGAGATAATCATGAAAAAGACAGCTGCAATCATTTCTGCCTGTGCGTTGACCTTTGCCCTGAGCGCCTGTTCTGGTAATAACTACGTAATGCATACCAACGATGGTCGATCTATCGTCTCTGAAGGGAAACCGACAACCGATAATGATACCGGGATGATTTCTTACAAAGATGCTAACGGGAACAAACAGCAGATCAACCGCAGTGACGTGAAAGAGATGAAGGAAATCGAGCATTAACAGTTAGATAAGCGAAAAAAAAGCACCGCAAGTTGGCGGTGCTACATTAATCACTATGGACAGACAGGGTAAATGTACAGGAAGTGAAAAATTGGTAGCGTTGCTACCGTGGTCTGAATCGCAGACCAATTGCAAACACAACAACACAACATCACAACCGTAAGCCAAAAGCCCTTCAGAACACGCATTCCAAAAAAAGCTTTTCGTTCCGGCTCAGGAAGTGCCGCCACTATAGGTATTTGCTGGTAGTTCCTCAACGGACAAATTATAATGGCTCAGATAAAAAAAACTAATAGGTTAAACGTTGTTTCCTATATGTTAAATCTCGTTAACATCTAAGCCAGATAACCATGTCCAAGCGATTGCCACCCCTAAATGCATTACGTGTTTTTGATGCAGCAGCACGCCACCTCAGCTTCACCCGCGCAGCCGATGAGCTTTTTGTGACACAGGCCGCAGTAAGTCATCAAATCAAGTCTCTGGAGGATTTTCTGGGGCTTAAGCTGTTCCGTCGACGCAACCGTTCGTTGCTGTTGACCGAAGAGGGGCAGAGCTATTTTCAGGATATTAAAGAGATTTTTTCCCAGCTGACGGAAGCCACTCGCAAGCTTCAGGCCCGGAGCGCAAAAGGCGCTCTGACTGTGAGTTTATTGCCCAGTTTTGCCATTCAGTGGCTGGTGCCGCGACTCTCAAGCTTTAACTCAACTTATCCGGGAATCGATGTCCGAATCCAGGCGGTGGACCGTCAGGAAGACAAGCTGGCAGATGATGTGGACGTGGCGATTTTTTACGGTCGCGGTAACTGGCCGGGCTTGCGTGTGGAAAAATTATACGCAGAATATCTGTTGCCGGTCTGTTCACCGCTGCTGCTGACGGGGGATAAAGCGCTCAAAACGCCCGCCGATCTGGCGCAACATACGCTTTTGCACGATGCTTCGCGTCGCGACTGGCAAACTTATACCCGCCAGTTAGGTCTTAATCATATAAACGTGCAGCAGGGGCCCATTTTTAGCCACAGCGCGATGGTGCTACAGGCTGCCATTCACGGGCAGGGCGTGGCGTTGGCAAACAACGTTATGGCGCAGTCCGAAATTGAGGCAGGCCGTCTGGTTTGCCCATTTAACGATGTACTGGTCAGCAAGAATGCATTTTATCTGGTTTGTCATGACAGTCAGGCAGAACTGGGTAAAATAGCCGCTTTCCGGCAGTGGATACTGGCGAAAGCGGCAAGCGAGCAAGAAAAATTCCGCTTCAGGTATGAACAATAACGTTTGTGTGCCGGGCACGCATCAATTCAGGACTTAAACATGACCAGCCGATTCATGCTGATTTTCGCCGCGGTGAGTGGCTTTATTTTTGTAGCTCTGGGCGCGTTTGGCGCGCATGTCTTAAGCAAATCTCTGGGCGTTGTGGAGATGGGTTGGATCCAGACCGGCCTTGAATATCAGGCGTTCCACACGCTGGCAATTTTTGGGCTGGCGGTGGCGATGCAGCGCCGCATCAGCATCTGGTTTTACTGGAGCAGCGTCTTTCTGGCGCTGGGTACCGTACTGTTCAGCGGCAGTCTTTACTGTCTGGCGCTGTCGCATTTACGCCTGTGGGCGTTTGTTACACCTGTCGGCGGCGTCAGCTTCCTGGCGGGTTGGGTGTTAATGTTTATCGGAGCTATCCGTCTGAAACGCAAGGGCGTTGTTCATGAATAAGGTTGTTTTATATTGTCGCCCGGGGTTTGAGAAAGAGTGCGCCGCGGAAATCACCGATAAAGCGGCGAAGCGTGAAGTCTTTGGATTCGCTCGCGTCAAAGAGAACGCGGGCTATGTGGTATTTGAATGCTATCAGCCTGATGATGCCGACAAGCTGGCGCGCGAACTGCCGTTCAGCTCATTGATTTTCGCCCGTCAGATGTTTGTCGCGGGCGAACTGCTGAAAGATCTTCCGCCGGAAGATCGCATCACGCCGATTGTTGGCCTGTTGCAGGGTGTGGTGGAGAAGGGCGGCGATTTGCGCGTGGAAGTGGCCGACACCAACGAAAGCAAAGAGCTGATGAAGTTCTGCCGTAAGTTCACCGTGCCGCTGCGCGCGGCGCTGCGTGATGCGGGTGTGCTGACAAACTACGAAACGCCAAAGCGCCCGGTCGTGCATATCTTCTTTATTGCGCCAGGATGTTGCTACGCCGGCTACTCGTATACCACCAATAATTCGCCGTTCTTTATGGGGATCCCGCGTCTGCGCTTCCCGGCAGATGCGCCGAGCCGTTCAACCCTGAAGCTGGAAGAGGCGTTTCACGTCTTTATCCCGGCGGACGAGTGGGACGAACGTCTGGCAAACGGCATGTATGCCGTCGACCTTGGCGCGTGCCCGGGCGGCTGGACCTATCAGCTGGTGAAACGCAATATGTGGGTTTCGTCTGTGGATAACGGCCCGATGGCGCAAAGCCTGATGGATACCGGGCAGGTCACCTGGCTGCGTGAGGACGGCTTCCGCTATCGCCCGAACCGCAACAACATCTCCTGGATGGTGTGCGACATGGTAGAAAAACCGGCGAAAGTCGCGGCGCTGATGGCCTCCTGGCTGGTGAACGGCTGGTGTCGTGAGACGATTTTCAACCTCAAGCTGCCGATGAAAAAGCGCTACGAAGAGGTGTCGCAGAACCTGGCCTATATTCAGCAGCAGCTGGACGAACACGGGATTAACGCGGAAATCCAGGCGCGTCAGCTTTATCACGACCGCGAAGAAGTGACGGTCCATATCCGTCGCTGGTGGGCGGCAGTGGGTGGGCGTCGCGACGAGCGATAACGTTTGTAACGCCCGGTGGCGCTGCGCTTACCGGGCCTACAAAATCGTGTAGTTGTTTTAACGTTCTAACCTTAACTGCTGTAAATTCCCGTCCAGCTGTAAATCCGTCTGTAGCGTCGCCACCTCCCGGCAGATAAACGCCATCTCTTTATGCGCCTCCAGCTTTTTGCGCCATTTTTCCGGCACTTCATCAAGCCTGGCGTAAATTCCTTCCAGACTCTGAAACTCCGTCAGCAGCTGTGCGGCGCTTTTGGGTCCAATACCGGCGACACCCGGCACTTTAGAGCTGTTGATCCCCGCCAGCCCCCAGTAATCCGGCAGTTGCTCAGGCGATACGCCAAACTCGCTGGCAATGAATGGCGCGTCCAGCCAGCGTTTTTGAAAGTAGTCCCGGATGCGGATCGTTGGAGAGAGCAGCTGGCAGTAGCCTTTGTCGGTTGAAACGATAGTCGCCTGATGCCCGGCGCTCGCGACTTTAACCGCCAGCGTTGCGGCTAAATCGTCAGCCTCATTACCGTGGGCGCCCCAGCGCGGAACGCCGCGCTGCTCAAAGGCCGCGCGGATAGCGGGCATTTCTGCGTGCAGATCGTCCGGCATCGGCGCACGTCCGGCTTTGTAGTCCGGCAGGCGCTGGTGCCGCCAGCCGGTATTGCGTGCTTCATCGTCGAATACGGCAACAGCGTGGGTGGGTTCGCTATGGCGAATGAGCTGCTCCAGCGCGTGTAAACAGGTGTCCTTGCAGGGGGTGCCCTGTACCGCATGAATACGGCGAATCAGGTTAAGTGCATCGACGATAAGCAAATGAACGGCCACAGATAATCTCCCTTCTGTCTGATAGGTGAAGGGTAACACTGAGCGCAGCATGAAACTATGAATGGTGGGGAAAACAGGAAGAAGCCTCGCAAAACGAGGCTTCCTGAGAGGCTTAATCGCAGGTGACGATCTTCATCGCCAGGCCACCGCGGGAAGTTTCGCGGTATTTGGCGTTCATATCTTTACCGGTTTCGTACATGGTTTCGATAACCTTGTCGAGGCAGACGCGCGGTTCGCTGGTACGACGCAGCGCCATACGGGCCGCGTTCACCGCTTTCACAGAGGCGATGGCGTTACGCTCGATGCATGGCACCTGGACCTGTCCGCCGACCGGATCGCAGGTCAGCCCCAGGTTATGTTCCATGCCGATTTCCGCCGCAATACAAACCTGCGCAGGACTTGCGCCCAGTAATTCGGCCAGACCCGCCGCCGCCATAGAGCAGGCGACGCCCACTTCACCCTGACAGCCCACTTCCGCGCCGGAAATCGAGGCGTTCATCTTGTACAGTGAGCCAATCGCACTGGCGACCAGCATATACCGCGCGAGTGAGTTTGCATTCACTTCACGGATAAACTTGTCGTAATACGCCAGAACCGCCGGAACAATTCCGCACGCCCCGTTGGTTGGCGCGGTGACGACGCGGCCACCCGCGGCGTTCTCTTCGTTCACCGCCAGCGCGAACATGTTGATCCAGTCGACGACGGCCATCGGGTCGGTGGTGGTTTTGTCGGTGCTGACCAGCATGCGGCGCAGCGCAGCCGCACGACGCGGAACACGCAGTTTACCCGGCAGCACGCCTTCGGTGGTGATCCCGCGCTCAATGCCGCTGCGCATCACTTCCCAGACGTTAGCGAAGTGCTGTTCCAGCTCCTCTTTGCTGTGCAGGGCCAGCTCGTTTTTCATCATCAGGCCGGAGAGAGAAAGCCCTGTCTCCTGGCAGTGACGCTGTAAGTCGGCCGCGTTTTTGTAAGGGTACGGCACATCAACGGCAGAATTGGTGCTTTGACCAAAATGGTCCTCGTCGACGATAAACCCGCCGCCGATGGAGTAATACGTCTGGCTGTAAACCGCTTTGTCGCCGGCCAGCGCGGTAATGCGCATGCCATTCTCGTGCAGCGACAGGTTATCCGCATGGAAATTCATGCAGTGATCAACCGGGAATTCAACCTCATGCTCGCCGTTCGCCAGCAGCAAACGACCGTGGGTGTTCACGTCCTGGATAAAGCCAGGTATTGCATCAATATCAACGGTATCCGGCAGATTACCCGCCAGCCCCATGATAATGGCAATATCGGTATGGTGGCCTTTACCGGTCAGGGAAAGGGAACCATATACATCGACAACCACGCGGGTGATGTCGTGCAAAATGCCGCGTGCAATCAAGTCATCCGTGAATTGTTTACCGGCTTTCATTGGTCCGACGGTGTGAGAGCTAGAAGGACCAATACCGATTTTGAAGATATCGAATACGCTAATCATGATGCGTCCATTGCTTCAGTCAGAGGGGAGAAGTGCGCCGTCCGCAGACGGCGCAGGAGGTATTAGCTGAACAGCGAGTAGAAAATAGCGGAGATGGCAATCAGGCCCATCACAACAACGAACACGTTGCTGATATGGCCGCTGTATTTACGCATCGCAGGCACTTTCTGAATCGCGTACATCGGCATCAGGAACAGGATCATCGCGATAATTGGGCCGCCCAGGGTTTCAATCATGCCCAGAATGCTTGGGTTCAGGGTGGCTACCGCCCAGGTGGTCACCAGCATGAACAGCGCAGTGATTTTGTTCAGACGGTTGATTTCAATGGTCTTGCCTTTACCACGCAGAGATTTAATCACCATGCCGTTGAAGCCTTCACGTGCGCCCAGGTAGTGGCCCAGGAAGGATTTGGTGATGGCTATAATTGCGATGATCGGCGCCATCCACGCAATCAGCGGTGCGTTAAAGTGGTTTGCCAGGTAAGACAGAATAGAGATGTTCTGCTCTTTCGCCGCCGCCAGATCCGCCGGGGAGAGGCTCAGCACGCAGCTGAACACGAAGAACATTACGGTCAGTACCATCATGATGTGCGCGCGAGCCAGGATGCTGGAGCACTTCTTCTCTGCGCCATTGCCGTACTCTTCACGCTTCGCTACTGCGAAGGAAGAGATGATTGGCGAGTGGTTGAAGGAGAACACCATAACCGGGATCGCCAGCCACAGGGTCAGCAGCAGACCGTTGCCGGTCGTGGATGCGCTGCTCAGAGACAGGGTTTCCAGCGCAGCGCCGTTCCACTGTGGGATCAGGTACAGAGCCAGCACCATCAGAGCCGCAACAAACGGGAACACCAGCACGCTCATCGCTTTCACAATCATCTGCTCGCCGAAGCGCACGATGGTCATCATACCAACGATCAGGATCAGGGACAGAATCGCACGCGGCGGCGGGGTCATCTGAAGCTGGTGCATCATAAAGCTTTCTACGGTGTTGGTGATAGCAACGCTGTACACCAGCAGAATCGGGTAAATCGCGAAGAAGTAGAGCAGGGTAATCAGCTTACCTGCGCCGACGCCGAAGTGTTCTTCGACGACTTCAGTGATGTCTTCGCCCGGGTTTTTACCGGACAGCACGAAGCGGGTCAGGCCTCGGTGCGCAAAGAAGGTCATCGGGAAGGCGATGAGGGCCATGATGATCAGCGGGATCATACCGCCGACACCTGCGTTGATAGGAAGGAACAGTACACCAGCGCCGATTGCTGTGCCGTACAGGCCAAGCATCCACATGGTATCCGTTTTGCGCCAACCGCTTCGGGATTCAATCGAAGCAACGGTGCTGGTTTGAGTGGTTTCCATCTGTATCTCCTGGAGGAAGCAAATTGTCAGGTTTTTAGTCAAATCCGATGAAAAAGCGCCTGACGGTAATATGAAATTCGTTCAGTGACGGTTTTTTAATAATTTTTGCCCGTAACTATTGGCGGGCGGAAAGATACATTCTAGTTATGAATCTATCAGTGATCGCGATCCCAAATGCAATAATCCACTTGTGATGTGGGTATCTTTAGACCATTTATCTGTTAAAAAAACATCAAAGAGAATTTACGGGCGCGAAGGCTACCATTAACGACATGTTTTCGAAAAGGTCGACCCGCGAGATAGGTGTCTTTCGCTGTAAAGAAATGGGATTTTAGGATTTTCTGGCGGGTAATTTCGATTAAGACTGATTATTTACGGTTTCAAAAACGAGGTAATCGTTTGCGCAGGCGTCAGATTTGTTAATAACATTGAAGATCGCTATGAATTGCAACACGAATAAAAAAGCCGGATGACGATCCGGCTTGAGAGGAGAGGAATGTCGCTTTACTTGATGATTTCGTAACACGGAATATAGGCAGAGCCTGGAAGCTTCATGCGGTGCTGAGCGACAAAGCCCTGCAACATATCATCCATGCGGCGCATCATCTCCGGATCACCGTGGATCTTATACGGGCCAAACTCTTCAATTGCGCGTATCCCCACCTCTTTCACGTTCCCCGCCACGATGCCAGAGAAGGCGCGACGCAGGTCGGCAGCCAGCACTTCCACCGGCTGATCCGGATAGAGTTTGAGGTTCGCCATGTTCTCATGCGACGGCTCGAAGGGGATCTGAAGATCCGGTGCGATACGGATGGACCAGTTAAAGCTGTAGGCATCCCCGGTATCACGACGATTCTCTTTCACCAGCGGCATTGCTTTTTTCATCTGACGGGCCACTTCTGCGGCATCGTCAATAATAATGCGGTAGTGACGGCGCGCGTCTTCGCCCAGCGTATGCACGATAAACTCGTCCAGCACGCGGAAGTAGTCGGCGCTCTCTTTCGGGCCGGTCAGGATCAGCGGCAGAACCTGATCTTTGTTGGCCGGGTTCATCAGGATCCCGAGCAGATAAAGCAGCTCTTCCGCCGTACCTACGCCGCCCGGGAAGATAATAATGCCGTGCGCGATACGGACAAACGCCTCAAGACGTTTTTCGATATCCGGCATAATAATCAGTTCGTTAACCAGCGGGTTAGGCGGCTCAGCGGCGATGATCGACGGCTCGGTCATGCCGATAAAACGGCCTTCTTTATAGCGTTGCTGCGCGTGACCTACTGCCGCGCCTTTCATTGGTGCTTCCATCGCGCCAGGACCGCAACCGGTACAGATATTCAGTTCGCGCAGGCCGAGCTGCGTCCCCACGCGGCGGGCATACAGGTATTCGGTTTCGTTAATAGAGTGACCACCCCAGCAGACGACCATGTTCGGCGCTTCGCCCACGTGCAGGGCGCGGGCGTTACGCAGAATGGAGAAGACCAGGTTGGTGATATGAACGGAACTTTCCAGGTCAAGATGCTGGAAACGTCCGGCGTTGCTGATCTGTCCGTTAACAAACAGAATGTCGCGCAGCACGGCAAACAGGTTGGCCTGAAGTGAGCGAATAATACGCCCGTCGACAAAAGCGTCTTCCGGCGGGTTGATCACTTCCAGCTTCACCCCGCGCTCGCGGCGCAGCACGTTGATATCAAAACTTTCGAAGCGGGACAGCAGCTCTTTACTGTTGTCGGTCAGGCTTCCGGAGTTCAGTACGGCAAGTGAACAGTTACGAAACAGTTGATAAAGGTCGCTACTGGCGGTGCGTTTAAGCATGTCCACTTCCAGCTGCGACAACATATCCATAGAGCCAAGCGGGCTAATATGTGTAATCAAGTGAGCTCCTTATGGGACGATTATCGTCTTTCCCTGTTGATTACAATAGCCCTGGCTTATGACGTTTCACAACACTTCGGGCGGAATACCGCCCGCATATTGTGAAAATATTTATCTTACTGGCGCACCAGCCGTCCGGTGGCAGGCACAAAATCGGTATTGGTGCGCCACGGATTGATATCCAGACCGCCGCGACGGGTGTAGCGGGCGTAAACGCTCAGCTTTTCGGGCTGGCAGAAACGCTGGATGTCGTTGAAGATGCGCTCCACGCACTGCTCGTGGAATTCGTTGTGATGACGGAATGACACCAGGTAACGCAGCAGCTTTTCACGATCAATCTGCGGGCCGCGGTACTGGATCTGTACCGAGCCCCAGTCCGGCTGATGGGTGATAAGGCAGTTGGATTTCAGCAGATGGCTGACCAGCGTCTCGTTGACCACTTTTCCGCCCGCCGCGTTTTCCAGGTAGTCGGTGCTAAATTCATAGCTTTCCACCTCAATCTCCTGATCGTCGATGCAGGTGCCGTGGAAATGGGCGACAGGCTGTCCTTCCAGCTCATGCAGACGGTATAACGAGACGGTTACGTTCCCCTGCGCGCACGCGCTTAAATCACGTTCAAGCGTCTGTTGTACCTCGTCCCAGCTGTTGAATTTGGTCTGGTTAAAGCTGTTGAGATAGAGCTTAAAGCTCTTGGATTCGACCAGGTTTACGCTGGCGTAATCCAGCTCGACGTGGCCCACGGCCACCTGCGGCAGACCGCGCGCATTCAGCCAGGAGAGTTCGTACAGCGTCCAGATGTCGCCGCCGACAAACGGCAGCGCGTCAGCGTGCAGCCCGAGCGGATCGCGGTTCAGACTGCGCGGCACGCCCTGCAACAGGCTTGCATCGTAGGTGTCGCGGTAATCGGTCGATTTACCCAGCGTTAAGCCCGTTAACGCCTGATGATTTTCGTAAGACATGTTTCATAGCCACTTTACAGGTACACTTATGGGCTGAGTTTATCCTGTCTTACAAGAAGAGAGAAATCGGTGGATATCGAAACTGCAAATGCCCTGACGTCCTTCACGTCCCGCTATTGCGATGCCTGGCATGAAAAGCGGGGGACGTGGCCGCAAAGTACTGACTTATATGGCGTGCCGTCACCGTGCATTATCGCTTCGCAGGATGATTACGTTATCTGGCAACCGAAACCGTTCACGGGCGAGCAGAATGTAAATGCGGTTGAACGCGCGATGGACATTGTGATACAACCTGCGCTTCATGCATTTTATACCACGCAGTTTGCCGGGGATATGACTGCATGTTTTGCAGGACAGCCGTTGACGCTGCTGCAAACCTGGAGCGAAGACGATCTGCAACGCGTTCAGGAAAACCTCATTGGTCACCTGGTCACGCAAAAACGCCTTAAGCTCTCTCCGACTCTCTTTATTGCGACGCTCGACAGTGAACTGGACGTCATTTCAGTCTGCAATCTGTCTGGCGAGGTCATCAAAGAGACGCTCGGCACCCGCAATCGCGACGTTCTCGCGCCTTCACTTGCGGATTTTCTTACCCGAATTGAGCCGCTTCTGTAATCCATGATGCTACTGGGCGTGTGAGAGATCTCTTACACGCTCTGTGAGACATCGCCGAAACAATTAGCATTGTCTTAGGAATTTCAGATTAATATTAACTTCTCTTTCAACAAGTTAGTGGTTTTCTGAAAGGAAATCCCCCGTTTCGCCTGGCTTACATTGCTCACAAGGTGGGTTGTAAGACGAAGCAGAATAGCGGATTCTATCTGTGTCGACAGGATGCCGACACGAGAAACGAACATCAGGATGATGGCGTTTCTTACCAGGAACACGTCAGGATGACGCCGCAGGAAGGCTTCAGGATGAAGCAAAGTGGATCACGCAGGACGCGTAAGGGACACCTCCAGGAAGGAGAACGAGAGCCGGTCAGGATGGTCGGTGGGTCAGGATGGCCAGGACGTTTCAGGATGAAACCTACACATCAGGACGATGTGAGCAGGAAGCAAAAGGTAAAGGGATGACCAGGCCTTCGGGCATCAGGAAAAGTTGTCACGGATGAGCAGGGAGCACGTATTGTAGCTGGAATGCTGCGAAACGAACCGGGAGCACTGTTTTTACAGTGCTCCCTTTTTTTATTTCTGTCGTCCGCAATGCTATGCTTCGCGCCATTCCGTTTTTCAGTTGAGGTATATATGTCGCATCATGACAACGTTCGTGCGCAGTTGCACGCCATCGAAGCCCTTATGCGCCAGCATCAGCTGTGGCAGGATAACGCGCCGCAGCCAGACGCGTTCGCCAGCACCCAACCGTTTTGTCTGGATACGCTGGCCCCGTTCGAGTGGCTCCAGTGGGTCTTAATTCCGCGTATGCACGCGCTGCTGGAAGGTGGTCACGCGTTGCCCGCGTCTTTTGCCGTCTCTCCCTATTACGAAATGGCGCTGGAAGCGACCCACCCGGTGCGTGCCATGATGCAGGTGGAGCTGGAAAAGCTCGATGCGCTTTTCGCCGGTGACGATGCATGACGCTTGAGATCCTTTATCAGGATGAGTGGTTAGTGGCGGTGAATAAACCGTCCGGCTGGCTGGTGCACCGTAGCTGGCTCGATCGCGATGAGAAAGTCGTGGTCATGCAAACCGTGCGCGATCAGATCGGTCAGCACGTCTTTACTGCCCATCGTCTGGATCGGCCAACCTCTGGCGTTCTGCTGATGGGGCTTTCCAGTGAGGCGGGTCGACTGCTTTCGCAGCAGTTTGAGCACCACCAGATGCAAAAGCGCTACCACGCCATCGTGCGTGGCTGGCTGACGGATTCCGCCACGCTTGATTATCCGCTGGTGGAGGAACTGGATAAAATCGCCGATAAATTTGCCCGCGAAGATAAAGGCCCGCAGCCTGCGGTGACCGACTATCGCGGTATGGCGACCACAGAACTGCCGGTGGCGACCAGCAAATTTCCGACCACGCGATACAGTCTGGTTGAGCTTTTGCCCAAAACCGGGCGCAAGCACCAGCTTCGCCGTCACCTTGCGCACCTGCGCCACCCGATTATCGGCGACAGCAAGCACGGCGATCTGCGCCAGAACCGCAGCGCGGCCGAGCACTTTGGCTGTAACCGGCTGATGCTGCACGCCAGCGAGCTACGCCTGACGCACCCGTTTACCGGCGAACCGCTGACTATTCGCGCGGGGCTGGACGAGGTCTGGATGCAGGCGCTGTCACAGTTTGGCTGGCTGGGACAACTCCCCGAAAATGAAAGGGTTGAGTTTGCCGCAGGCAACGTTCAGGATGAACAGCAAGCGCAATAATTACGGGAGCAAAGCATGGCTGAAGTAGGCATTTTTGTCGGCACGATGTACGGCAACTCGCTGCTGGTGGCGGAGGAAGCGGAAGCAATCCTCGTAAACCAGGGCCATAAAGCAACGGTCTATGAAGATCCGGAGCTGGCGGACTGGGAAAAGTATAAAGATAAATACATTCTGGTGGTGACCTCCACCACCGGGCAGGGCGATCTGCCGGACAGCATCGTCCCGCTTTTCCAGGGCATTAAAGACCAGCTTGGCTATCAGCCAGATGTTCACTATGGCATCATCGCCCTCGGCGATAGCTCTTACGCTAATTTCTGCGGCGGCGGTAAGCAGTTCGACGCGCTGTTGCAGGAACAGAGCGCTCAGCGCGTCGGAGAGATGTTGCTGATTGATGCGGGTGAACACCCTGAGCCAGAAAGCGAGTCAAATCCCTGGGTTGAACACTGGGCAACGCTCCTGAACTAACCCTGTACTATACAAACGCCAGGCCGGGTCAGGCGTAGCCGCCACCCGGCATTACACCCCGCCCCAAACGCCATTTCCGTGAACCACCTTCCACTCCTCTGGGCTTATGCCCTAAACAACCTCCCTCACGCCCTTCAATACTGTGTTTTTGCACGGTGAGGTGAAGAGGCACTCCTTCATATACTTTTCCCGTCACTATAAAACGGCTTCTGGCCGTACCAAAACCAAACACAAATCTCTCATTCTGATTACCCTACAGGTGCTGTACAGAATGAACCAGGCGAAAGCTATGTTTCAGGAGTGCAACAATGAGTACATTAAGCCACGCGGCGAGCAGCGCTGAGAAGCGCACCAACGCCCGCTACTGGATAGTGGTGATGCTGTTTATCGTCACCTCTTTCAACTACGGCGACCGTGCCACGTTATCCATTGCCGGCTCTGAGATGGCAAAGGACATCGGACTTGATCCGGTAGGTATGGGTTATGTTTTCTCCGCATTTTCATGGGCCTACGTAATCGGCCAAATCCCTGGCGGCTGGCTGCTGGACCGCTTTGGTTCAAAACGGGTCTATTTCTGGTCCATTTTCATCTGGTCGATGTTTACCCTGTTACAGGGCTTCGTGGATATCTTCAGCGGCTTCGGCATTATCATTGCGCTCTTTACCCTCCGCTTCCTGGTGGGCTTAGCGGAAGCGCCATCGTTCCCTGGCAACAGCCGTATTGTGGCCGCCTGGTTCCCGGCGCAGGAGAGGGGAACGGCGGTAGCCATCTTTAACTCGGCGCAATACTTTGCGACGGTTATTTTCGCGCCAATCATGGGCTGGCTGACGCACGAAGTGGGCTGGTCGCACGTCTTCTTCTTCATGGGCGGGCTGGGGATCGTCATCAGCTTCATCTGGCTGAAAGTGATCCACGAACCAAACCAGCATCCGGGCGTTAACAAGAAAGAGCTGGACTACATTGCTGAAGGTGGGGCGCTGATCAACATGGATCAGAAAACCCAGAAAGCTAAAGTTCCGTTCAGCCAGAAATGGGGGCAGATCAAACAGCTCGTCGGCTCACGAATGATGATCGGTATCTATCTCGGCCAGTACTGCATTAACGCCTTAACCTACTTCTTTATCACCTGGTTCCCGGTTTACCTGGTGCAGGCACGCGGGATGTCGATTCTGAAGGCGGGGTTTGTCGCCTCCGTGCCGGCCATCTGCGGCTTCGTGGGTGGGGTGCTTGGCGGGGTCATCTCCGACTGGCTGATGCGTCGTACCGGTTCGCTGAATATTGCGCGTAAAACGCCAATCGTGCTCGGCATGCTGCTCTCCATGACCATGGTGTTCTGTAACTATGTCAGCGCGGAGTGGATGATTATCGGCTTTATGGCGATGGCCTTCTTCGGTAAAGGCATTGGCGCACTGGGCTGGGCGGTGATGGCAGATACCGCGCCGAAAGAGATCAGCGGCCTGAGCGGCGGTCTGTTCAACATGTTTGGCAACATTTCCGGCATTGTCACCCCAATCGCTATCGGTTACATCGTCGGCACCACTGGCTCCTTCAACGGCGCGCTGATTTATGTAGGCGTCCATGCGCTGGTGGCGGTACTCAGTTATCTGGTGCTGGTGGGTGACATCAAACGAATCGAACTGAAACCTGTTGGGGAGCGCGGATGATGACAACGCAATCAAGCCCGATCGTGACGGAGATGAAGGTCATTCCGGTGGCGGGGCAGGACAGCATGCTGCTCAACATTGGTGGCGCGCATAACGCCTGGTTCACCCGCAACATTGTGGTGCTGACCGACAGCGCAGGGAATACTGGCGTCGGGGAAGCGCCTGGCGGAGAGGTGATTTACCAGACGCTGGTCGACGCCATCCCGCAGGTGGTTGGGCAGGAGGTCGCCCGCCTGAACAAGGTGGTTCAGCGGGTGCATAAGGGTAACCAGTCGGCGGATTTTGATACCTTCGGCAAAGGCGCCTGGACGTTTGAACTGCGCGTTAACGCGGTGGCGGCGCTGGAGGCGGCCCTCCTCGATTTACTGGGCAAGGCGCTGAACGTGCCGGTCTGCGAACTGCTGGGGCCAGGCAAACAGCGTAATGCGGTAACGGTGCTGGGCTATCTGTTCTACGTTGGCGACCGGACGAAAACCGATCTGCCGTATCTGGAACGCTCGCCGGGCAGCCACGAGTGGTATCACCTGCGTCATCAGGAGACGCTCTCTGGCGAGGCGGTGGTACGCCTTGCAGAGGCGGCGCAGGATCGCTACGGCTTCAAAGACTTCAAGCTGAAAGGCGGCGTTCTGCCCGGCGAGCAGGAGATTGACAGCGTGCGCGCGTTGAAAAAACGCTTCCCGGAGGCACGCATCACCGTCGATCCGAACGGCGCCTGGCTGCTGGATGAAGCTATCACGCTGTGCAAAGGGCTGGGCGACGTGCTGACCTACGCGGAAGATCCGTGCGGCGCCGAGCAGGGATTTTCTGGCCGCGAGGTGATGGCCGAATTCCGCCGCGCTACCGGGCTGCCGGTTGCGACCAACATGATCGCCACCAACTGGCGTGAAATGGGCCATGCGGTGATGCTGAATGCGGTGGACATACCGCTGGCGGACCCGCACTTCTGGACCCTTTCCGGCGCGGTGCGCGTGGCGCAGCTGTGCGATGACTGGGGGCTCACCTGGGGCTGCCACTCCAATAACCATTTCGACATTTCGCTGGCGATGTTTACCCACGTTGGCGCGGCGGCGCCGGGCAACCCGACCGCCATCGATACGCACTGGATCTGGCAGGAAGGCGAAGCGCGCCTGACCAAAAATCCACTTGAAATCAAAAACGGCACAATTGCCGTACCGGATGCGCCGGGGCTAGGCGTGGAGCTTGACTGGGATCAGATCCACAAGGCGCATGAAGCGTATAAAAAACTGCCGGGCGGCGCGCGCAACGACGCAGGCCCGATGCAGTACCTTATCCCCGGCTGGACATTTGACCGTAAGCGCCCTGTATTTGGACGTCACTGATAAAAGGATCGAACGATGAGCACATTTTCTACCCCTGTAGTCACCTCCATGCAGATCATTCCTGTCGCGGGACATGACAGCATGCTGATGAACCTGAGCGGCGCTCATGCGCCGTTCTTCACCCGTAATATTGTGGTGATCAAGGACAACTCAGGGCATACCGGTGTCGGTGAAATCCCGGGCGGGGAGAAGATCCGTAAAACGCTGGAGGACGCCATTCCGCTGGTGGTGGGTAAAACGCTGGGCGAGTACAAAAATGTGCTGACTCGCGTGCGTACGACCTTTGCCGATCGTGATGCGGGTGGCCGTGGTCTGCAAACGTTTGATCTGCGCACCACTATCCATGTGGTCACGGGCATTGAAGCCGCGATGCTGGATCTGCTGGGCCAGCATCTTGGCGTCAATGTCGCCTCCCTGCTGGGCGACGGCCAACAGCGCAGCGAAGTGGAAATGCTCGGCTACCTGTTCTTTATCGGCAACCGCAAACTCACCCCGCTGCCGTACCAGAGCCAGCCGGACGAAAAATGCGACTGGTATCGTGTGCGTCACGATGAAGCGATGACCCCGGATGCGGTAGTGCGCCTGGCGGAAGCCGCGTATGAAAAATATGGCTTTAATGACTTCAAGCTGAAAGGCGGTGTACTGGCGGGTGAAGAAGAAGCAGAGGCGATCGCCGCGCTGGCGAAGCGCTTCCCGCAGGCGCGCGTCACGCTGGATCCGAACGGTGCCTGGCCGCTTGATGAGGCGATAAAAATCGGTAAGCAGCTTAAAGGCGTGCTGGCCTATGCAGAAGATCCGTGCGGTGCAGAGCAGGGGTTCTCCGGACGTGAAGTGATGGCGGAGTTCCGTCGCGCCACCGGGCTGCCAACCGCCACCAACATGATCGCGACCGACTGGCGTCAGATGGGGCACACGCTCTCGCTGCAATCGGTGGACATTCCGCTGGCAGACCCGCACTTCTGGACGATGCAGGGCTCGGTTCGCGTGGCGCAGATGTGCCATGAGTTCGGCCTGACCTGGGGCTCGCACTCCAACAACCACTTCGACATCTCGCTGGCGATGTTCACCCACGTGGCGGCTGCCGCGCCGGGCAACATTACCGCCATCGACACCCACTGGATCTGGCAGGAGGGCAACCAGCGCCTGACCAAACAGCCGTTTGAAATCAAAGGCGGTATGGTACAGGTTCCTGCTACGCCGGGTCTGGGCGTAGAACTGGATATGGACCAGGTCATGAAAGCGCATGAGCTGTACCAGAAACACGGCCTGGGGGCGCGTGATGACGCGCTGGCGATGCAATACCTGATCCCAGAGTGGACATTCGACAATAAACGTCCGTGCATGGTACGATAAGCGCATTGGGACCGCTCCCATGAGTGGTCCCTTACGTGGTGTATGCTTAACGTAACTAACATGCGTAAGGATGGCTTATGAAAATTGTTATCGCTCCGGACTCGTATAAGGAAAGCTTGAGCGCGCTGGAGGTGGCGACAGCGATAGAGGTCGGTTTTCGCGACATTTTCCCGTCAGCGGACTATGTCAAATTACCGGTTGCCGATGGTGGCGAAGGGACGGTGGAAGCGATGGTGGCAGCCACGCATGGGCGTCTTGTCCATGTTCCCGTTACCGGGCCTTTGGGTGAACGCGTGGAAGGGTTTTTCGGGTTATCCGGAGACGGGAAAAGCGCCTTTATCGAGATGGCGGCAGCGAGCGGTCTGGAGCTTGTTGCTCCCGCAAAGCGTAACCCGTTAATCACCACCTCCTGGGGAACCGGGGAACTGATCCGTCATGCGCTGGATGCGGGCGTAAAGCATATCATTATTGGCATTGGAGGCAGCGCGACCAATGACGGTGGCGCAGGCATGGTGCAGGCGCTGGGCGTAAAACTGCTGGATGCGAAAGCGCAGCCCGTAGGGCCGGGCGGCGGCGAACTGGCAAGCCTTGCGCATATCGATCTTAGCGGGCTGGATAAGCGGCTGGCAGACTGTCGAATTGAAGTGGCCTGCGATGTAACCAACCCTCTGATCGGCGAGACAGGCGCTTCTGCGGTATTTGGTCCGCAGAAAGGGGCGACGCCGGAGATGATCAGGACGCTGGACAACGCGCTGGCGCATTACGCAAAAATTATCGCCCGGGATCTGGATATTGACGTCTTAAACCTGGCGGGGGGCGGTGCGGCTGGCGGAATGGGGGCGGCGCTGTATGCATTTTGCGGCGCACAGCTCCGTCAGGGGATTGAGATTGTCACCGATGCCCTGCATCTTGATGAACAGGTCGCGGACGCCGATCTGGTGATCACGGGCGAAGGGCGTATTGACAGCCAGACGATCCACGGCAAAGTGCCCGTTGGCGTGGCGAGAGTTGCGAAACGCTATAACAAGCCGGTTATCGGCATTGCCGGCAGCCTGACGGCGGATGTTGGCGTGGTGCATGAGCACGGACTGGATGCCGTATTCAGCGTGATTTACACCATCTGCTCGCTGGAGGATGCGCTGGAAAATGCGCAACAGAATGTACAGATGGCCGCAAGGAATATTGCAGCGGTGATAAAGATGGGGCGGGGGATGTCGCGTTAACGTTCGTGCTCCTGTAAGCCCGGTAAGCGAAGCGCCACCGGGCTTTTGTCTTAGCTCCCCAACACCTTCATTGCTTCCCGCGTCACGTTGTCC
Source organism: Enterobacter sp. BIDMC 27 (assembly GCF_000534415.1). Classification (NCBI taxonomy): domain Bacteria; kingdom Pseudomonadati; phylum Pseudomonadota; class Gammaproteobacteria; order Enterobacterales; family Enterobacteriaceae; genus Enterobacter; species Enterobacter sp. BIDMC 27. The sequence goes on along the minus strand of NZ_KI973178.1, from coordinate 4,530,434 downwards.
ATCTCGTCCAGCAGCTCCAGGAACTCCGGTTCGAGATCGGATTCTGGCGTACCCGCGCGGAGCTGCTGTTCAAGCAACTGGCAGAGATTTTTCAACCGCGGTACGCCGCTGTAGCCGCAGCTGCCATGCAGTTTATGAATGGCTTCCAGCAGTCCTTCGGGGTTTTCACCCACCAGCTGTTCTTCAACCTTGTTACGGATCTCAGGCAGGAAGTCCACCAGCATTTGCAGCATATCGCGGGCCAGATCGGGTTTGCCTGCCGCCTGGCGCAGCGCCAGTTGCCAGTCAAACGTGGCATTCTGGTTAACGCTGATCTCCGGCGATTCAGCTGTAATGGTGTATGTCCCGCCAATGTGCCCCGGCTTGTAGCGCAGCAGCAGGCTGTGCAGCTTCTCTTCGTCGATCGGTTTCGCCAGATAATCGTTCATGCCCGCACCCAGCAGTTTCTCCTTTTGCCCCGCCATCGCGTGCGCCGTCACGGCAATCACCGGCGTCTGCTGCTGGTGCGGAAGCTGGCGAATCAACTCGCAGGCGCGGATGCCGTCCATGCCCGGCATCTGAATATCCATCAGGATCAGGTCGAACTGCATCTGTTTGGCTTGTTCCACGGCTTCGGCGCCGCTGGTACACAGCTCAACATGCTGAACCTGATCCTCAAGCAGCACGCCAATCAGCTTCAGGTTCGCCGGGTTATCGTCCACGGCCATCACCGTCATCGGCAGCTTATGTTCGTCGTTTTCCAGCGGCAGGGACTGATGCGTCAGACGGCAATATTCGGTCAACGCAGGTAACAGCCGTGTGGCGGTGAGGGGTTTCAGCAGACACGCCGCCGCTCCGTCGTTTTTCAGCTCTTCGGCGTTGATTTGGGCGTGGCACGGCAGCGCCAGCAGCAGGTAGTCCGTCATTGAGGCCGCCTTCGCCAGGCGTTCCTGCTGCATGGTCAGTTCTCCGGTAAACGTCACCGGAATCCCCAACAACAGGATATCGTAATGATCGTTCGCCAGCGCGGAGAAGGTCGGACTGTAGATGACCTCCAGCGGCGTGCTGCTTAATACATCAAGCGTACACTGCGCCGCCGCGGCGTTCGGTTCCACATAGGCCAGACGCATCCCCTTCAGGCAGCCGGTGACCGGGCCGTCGGTCTGCACGTTCGGGTTAAGATCAAGGTTGATATGGAACCAGAAGGTTGAGCCCCGGTTAGGCTGGCTATGGAAGGAGATATCGCCTCCCATCTCTTTCACCAGCTTTTGGGTGATCACCAGCCCCAGGCCCGTTCCGCCGTGACGACGGGAAATGCTCGCATCGGCCTGGCGGAAAGCCTGGAACAGACGCGTCTGATCGCGCTCCGGAATACCGATGCCGGTATCCCGGATCTGCACTTCAATCTGGACTTTGTTATTACTGAGCGCCCTTTTTTCGACCAGAATATCGATGTTGCCGCTCTCGGTGAACTTAATCGCGTTGCCCACCAGATTGGTAATGACCTGTTGCAGGCGCAGCGGGTCGCCAATGACGTTATCCGGCACGTCATTTTTAATATTGAGCGTCAGTTCCAGACCCTTATCATGCGATGAGTGGGCAAGAAGCGTGACCACGTCATCCAGCGTGCTGCGCAGCGGGAAGGGAATACTCTCCAGAATCAGCTTGCCCGCTTCCAGCTTCGAGAAGTCCAGTACGTCGTTAATAATGGTCAGCAGGTTGTTGGCTGAGCGTTCAATGGTATGCAGATGGTCACGCTGGGTCGGGTTCAGCTCGCTTTTGAGCGTCAGACGGGTGAAGCCAATCACCCCGTTCAGCGGCGTGCGCAGCTCGTGCGACATGTTCGCCAGGAACTCAGACTTAATACGTGCCGCCTCCTGCGCACGTTTTTTCGCCAGATCCAGCTCCACGTTCTGGATCTCCATCTGCTCCAGCGTTTCGCGCAGGTCAGAGGTGGCCTGGTCAACGTTGTGCTGCATCTCTTCGTGATAAGCCGCCAGCGACATCGCCATTGAGTTGATGCCATTTTTCAGCATATCCAGCTCGCCGAGCATAAAGCCTTCCACGCGGCTGTCGAGCTGACCCCGGCGGATCCGGTCAACGGTATTCACCATGTTGCGGATAGGCCCCGTGACGTCGCGCATCAGTCGCCAGCCGAAGATCAGCGCGATGCCGATGCAGAACAGCATCATCACGCCGGAGATGAATATTTCTTTGTACTGCTGGAGCCGTACCGACTTAAGATCCAGCTCCAGCGCCACATATCCCAGCATATTATTGCTGGACTTCGCATCGGACTGGGCGGATTCATCGGGTGAATAGCTTTCGGAGATAATCGGCGTGCGCAGGATCATGATATCGCCGCGCCGCAACACCGTAAGATGACGCGGGAAGGGGGTACCATCCGGGATTTTCAGCGACGTGGGATCCAGATGGAAATTCGAGGTGACGAACAGACGGTTATGCTCATCGTAAACGGAAATAGCGCGCACAATCTCTGAATGACGGCGGTGCAGCACGCTGATTAACTGACCAATGGATTCACGGTTTTGCAGGTTCATACCGTACTCGCTGGAGACGGCCAGCGGTTCGATAATGCTGGCCCCGGCATCTTCAAGCTGTCTCTGCAAATCGTTATAGCGATGCACCACAAAGAAAATGCTCAGCAGCAAACCGATGAGAACGGTAGGAGCGAGGATCAAAATCATCATGCGCGCGCGCAGGCTGTAGTTGGTCATGGAGTTCCGTTATGGGACAATCAGGCTAATTATGTTTATTTGAGAACAATCTCGGCGATGGCGCAATTCTACTCTGCAAAACGACGCGTGACGACGCGTCAGATCATAACTGTTGAAGCCACGGACCTCGATCCTTTTGGACAGGGGGTGGCGCGTCACAAGGGTAAGACACTGTTTATCACAGGTTTGCTGCCAGGAGAACGCGCAGATATTACGCTGACGGAAGACAAACGTCAGTATGCGCGCGGTCAGGTCAAGCGCCGTCTTAATGATAGCCCGGAGCGTGTGACGCCTCGCTGCCCCCATTTTGGCGTCTGTGGTGGCTGCCAGCAACAGCATGCCAGCACAGAATTACAGCAAAAAAGTAAAAGCAGCGCGCTGGCTCGCCTGGTCGGACACGACGTGAATGACATCATTGCCGATCGGCCCTGGGGCTACCGTCGCCGCGCTCGCCTGAGCCTCAGCTACCAGCCCAAAACCGAGCGGCTGGAGATGGGTTTTCGCAAAGCCGGCTCCAGCGATATCGTCTCTGTCACGCAGTGCCCTGTTTTGGTGCCCCATCTTGAGGCGTTGCTTCCGGACGTGCACCACTGTCTTGCATCGCTGGATGGCGTGCGTTCGCTGGGCCATGTCGAACTGGTGCTGGCCAACAGTGGCCCGCTGATGGTGCTGCGCCACACCGCGCCGCTGTCAAAGGCAGATCGCGAAAAACTGGAACGCTTTTCGCATTCTCATGAGCTTGCGCTTTTCCTCGCGCCGCAAAGCGAGATACTTGAGCAGGTCAGCGGAGAAGCGCCCTGGTATGCGTCAGACGGGCTACGCTTAACGTTCAGCCCGCGGGATTTTATCCAGGTTAACGACGGCGTGAACCAGCAGATGATAGCGAACGCGCTGGCGTGGCTGGACGTACAGCCCACCGATCGGGTGCTCGATCTGTTCTGCGGTATGGGGAACTTTACCCTGCCGCTGGCCCGCAAAGCAGCAAGCGTGGTCGGGGTGGAAGGCGTTGAGGCGCTGGTGGTGAAAGGCCAGGAAAACGCCCAACAGAACGGCTTGCAAAATGTGACATTCTTTCATCAAAATCTTGAGGATGATGTTACTCAGCAACCGTGGGCTAAGCAGGGCTTTGATAAGATCCTGCTCGACCCGGCGCGCGCAGGTGCGCCGGGCGTGATGCAGCATATAATTAAACTCGCGCCTGAACGCGTGGTCTATGTTTCCTGTAACCCGGCGACGCTTGCCCGTGACAGCGAAGCATTATTGAGCGGGGGTTACCAGATTCGACGTCTGGCAATGCTGGACATGTTCCCGCACACTGGTCATCTGGAATCGATGGTGTTGTTCGAGCACATCTAATGAGTTTGGCTTGTCGACTTCGACAGGCCCTTGTCCCTAAAGGAGAGGACGATGGTTGCGGTAAGAAGTGCACATTTAAATAAAGCTGGTGAGTTTGACCCTCAAAAATGGATCGCAAGTCTGGGGATTTCCAGCCAGCAGTCGTGTGAACGCTTAACCGAAACCTGGGCCTATTGTTTACGCACAACGCAGGGGCATCCGGACGCTGAATTGCTGTTGTGGCGCGGCGTGGAGATGGTTGAAATTCTCTCCATGCTGAACATGGATATCGAAACGCTACAGGCCGCACTGCTGTTCCCCCTGGCGGACGCCGACGTGGTGACGGAAGACGTCCTGCGTGAAAGCGTCGGCCAGTCCGTCGTGGCGCTTATCCACGGCGTGCGTGACATGGCAGCCATTCGTCAGCTTAAAGCCGCGCAAACGGACTCTGTCTCTTCCGAGCAGGTGGATAACGTCCGTCGCATGCTGCTGGCGATGGTAGATGATTTCCGCTGCGTGGTTATCAAGCTGGCCGAACGGGTTGCCCATCTGCGTGAAGTGAAGGATGCGCCGGAAGACGAGCGCGTCCTGGCCGCTAAAGAGTGTACGAATATCTATGCGCCGCTGGCGAACCGTCTCGGTATCGGGCAACTGAAGTGGGAGCTGGAAGATTACTGCTTCCGCTATCTGCATCCGGCGGAATACAAACGCATTGCAAAATTGCTGCACGAACGCCGCATTGACCGCGAGCACTATATCGAGGAATTTGTCAGCGGGCTGCGCCAGTCGATGAAAGAGGAGAATGTGCGCGCCGAGGTCTACGGGCGTCCAAAGCACATCTACAGCATCTGGCGCAAAATGCAGAAGAAACATCTCGCCTTTGACGAGCTGTTTGACGTGCGCGCCGTACGTATCGTGGCGGAGCGTCTCCAGGACTGCTATGCCGCGCTGGGGATAGTGCATACTCACTTCCGCCATCTGCCGGATGAGTTCGATGACTACGTCGCCAACCCCAAACCAAACGGCTATCAGTCTATTCATACCGTGGTGCTCGGCCCTGGCGGCAAAACGGTGGAAATTCAGATCCGTACCAAACAGATGCACGAAGACGCCGAGCTGGGCGTGGCGGCGCACTGGAAATACAAAGAGGGTACCTCCGGTGGCGGTCGCTCCGGTCACGAGGACCGTATCGCCTGGCTGCGTAAGCTGATTGCGTGGCAGGAAGAGATGGCCGACTCCGGCGAAATGCTCGACGAAGTGCGCAGTCAGGTCTTCGATGATCGCGTCTACGTCTTTACCCCGAAAGGGGACGTGGTTGATTTGCCGGCAGGCTCCACGCCGCTCGATTTTGCCTACCACATCCACAGCGATGTGGGACACCGTTGCATCGGGGCGAAGATCGGCGGACGTATCGTACCGTTTACCTACCAGCTCCAGATGGGCGATCAGATTGAAATCATCACCCAGAAGCAGCCAAACCCAAGCCGCGACTGGCTGAATCCGAACCTCGGTTACGTTACCACCAGCCGTGGGCGCTCTAAAATCCACGCCTGGTTCCGCAAGCAGGATCGTGACAAGAACATCCTTGCCGGTCGTCAGATCCTGGACGACGAGCTGGAACATATCGGGATAAGCCTGAAAGAGGCGGAGAAATTCCTGCTGCCGCGCTACAACTTCAACGAGCTCGACGAACTGTTAGCGGCGATTGGTGGCGGCGATATCCGCCTGAACCAGATGGTGAACTTCCTGCAAGCGCAGTTCAACAAGCCAAGCGCAGCGGAGCAGGATGCGGCAGCGCTGAAACAACTCCAGCAGAAAACCTACGCTCCGCAGCAGCGCAGTAAGGACAATGGCCGCGTGGTGGTTGAAGGGGTGGGTAACCTCATGCACCATATTGCCCGCTGCTGCCAGCCGATCCCGGGAGACGATATTGTCGGCTTTATCACCCAGGGGCGTGGGATCTCGATTCACCGCTCCGACTGCGATCAGCTTGCAGAGCTGCAATCGCATGCGCCGGAACGTATCGTGGAAGCCGTCTGGGGGGAGAGCTACTCGGCGGGTTACTCGCTGGTGGTGCGCGTCACTGCCAACGACCGCAGCGGCCTGCTGCGCGACATCACCACCATTCTCGCCAACGAGAAGGTCAACGTGCTGGGCGTTGCCAGCCGCAGCGATACCCGCGAGCAGCTTGCCACCATCGATATGACTATCGAAATCTATAACCTTCAGGTGCTGGGCCGCGTACTCGGCAAACTGAATCAGGTGCCGGATGTGATTGACGCGCGTCGTCTGCACGGCGGCTAAACATCCTCTTCTGTAGGCCGGGTAAGGCAACGCCGCCACCCGGCTCAGGCATTTAATGGAATCTGTTATGACTCAAATCGACCGCCTGCTTGGCATCATGAAACGCCTGCGCGATCCGGAAAACGGCTGCCCGTGGGATAAAGAGCAGACTTTCGCCACCATTGCGCCTTACACGCTGGAAGAGACCTACGAAGTGCTGGACGCGATTTCGCGCGAAGATTTCGACGACCTGCGCGGTGAGCTGGGCGACCTGCTGTTCCAGGTGGTGTTCTACGCGCAGATGGCGCAGGAAGAGGGGCGCTTTAACTTTGACGATATCTGCGCCGCTATCAGCGACAAGCTGGAGCGTCGTCATCCGCATATTTTTGGCGATGCCTCCGCAGGCAACAGTGCGGAAGTGCTGGCGCGCTGGGAGCAGATAAAAAGCGCCGAACGCGCTGAAAAATCCCAGCACTCGGCGCTGGACGACATTCCCCTGAACCTTCCCGCGCTGATGCGCGCGCACAAAATTCAAAAGCGCTGCTCGGCGGTAGGGTTTGACTGGAACTCTCTCGGCCCGGTGCTGGAAAAAGTGCACGAAGAGATCGACGAAGTGATGCATGAAGCGCAGCAGGCCGTTGTGGATGAAGCAAAGCTGGAAGAGGAGATGGGCGATCTGCTGTTTGCGACCGTCAACCTTTCGCGCCACCTCGGTGTAAAAGCGGAAACCGCCCTGCAAAAAGCGAACATTAAATTCGAGCGACGCTTTCGCGAAGTTGAGCGGATTGTGGCCTCGCGCGGCCTGGAAATGAGCGGGATTGACCTCGACGCGATGGAAGAAGTCTGGCAGGAAGTAAAACGCCAGGAACATGATCTCTAACGAGATTTTGCGATCAAGCGCAATTTGTGTGATTTTTTAAATGACAAGCGCTTGATTTGCGTCAAAAACATTTACCCAAAAGGGGCTATTTTCTCACTCCTTATGTTTGTCATGGCCTGGAGTGGAGACGGAGAATGAAAGTTTGTGGCGCTCGTCGTGTTCGGGTATACTACTTTCCCGTCCTGGTTATTCCATCGTTTCACCCTAACTTCTCAGGTTCAGCATGACAACGAACTATATTTTTGTGACCGGCGGGGTCGTATCCTCTCTGGGTAAAGGCATTGCCGCAGCCTCCCTCGCAGCCATTCTTGAAGCCCGTGGCCTCAATGTGACCATGATGAAACTGGATCCGTACATCAACGTCGATCCTGGCACCATGAGCCCAACCCAACACGGGGAAGTGTTCGTTACTGAAGACGGCGCTGAAACCGATCTGGATCTTGGCCACTACGAGCGTTTCATCCGTACCAAAATGACCCGTCGTAACAACTTTACGACTGGCCGTATCTACTCTGACGTTCTGCGTAAAGAGCGCCGTGGTGACTACCTGGGCGCGACCGTGCAGGTCATCCCACACATCACTAACGCCATCAAAGAACGTGTCCTTGCCGGTGGCGAAGGGCATGACGTTGTGCTGGTTGAAATCGGCGGTACCGTAGGGGATATCGAATCCCTGCCGTTCCTCGAAGCGATTCGTCAGCTGGCGGTAGATATTGGTCGTGAGCACGCGCTGTTCATGCACCTGACGCTGGTGCCTTACATGGCAGCAGCAGGTGAAGTGAAAACCAAACCGACTCAGCACTCTGTTAAAGAGTTGCTCTCCATCGGTATTCAGCCTGACATCCTGGTTTGCCGTTCCGATCGCGCGATTCCGGCGAACGAACGCGCGAAAATTGCATTGTTCTGTAACGTGCCTGAAAAAGCCGTTATTTCAATGAAAGATGTCGATTCCATTTATAAAATCCCGGGCCTGTTGAAATCACAGGGTCTGGACGATTATATTTGTAAACGATTCAGCTTGAACTGTCCGGAAGCTAACCTGTCTGAATGGGAGCAGGTGATTTACGAAGAAGCCAATCCGGGCGGCGAAGTGACTATCGGTATGGTCGGCAAGTACATCGAACTGCCGGATGCCTACAAGTCAGTTATCGAAGCGCTGAAACACGGTGGTCTGAAGAATCGCGTCTCTGTGAACATCAAGCTGATTGATTCACAGGATGTAGAGACGCGCGGCGTTGAAATTCTTAAAGATCTGGATGCTATCCTCATCCCTGGCGGCTTCGGCTACCGTGGTGTTGAAGGCAAGATCGCCACTGCACGCTATGCGCGTGAAAACAATATTCCATACCTCGGTATCTGCCTGGGTATGCAGGTTGCGCTGATTGAATTTGCGCGCAACGTAGCGGGAATGGAAAACGCGAACTCTACGGAATTTGTGCCAGACTGTAAGTACCCTGTTGTGGCGCTGATTACGGAATGGCGCGACGAAGACGGTAACGTCGAAGTCCGTACCGAGAAGAGCGATCTGGGTGGCACCATGCGTCTTGGCGCACAGGCCTGCCAGCTGTCCGACGATAGCGTGGTACGCAAGCTGTACGGCGAGCCGGTCATCACCGAGCGCCATCGTCACCGCTATGAAGTCAACAACATGTTGTTGAAACAAATTGAAGCTGCGGGTCTGCGTGTTGCGGGCCGTTCCGGGGATGATCAGTTAGTCGAGATCATCGAAGTGCCTAACCATCCGTGGTTCGTGGCCTGCCAATTCCACCCGGAATTTACTTCAACGCCGCGTGACGGGCATCCGCTGTTTGCAGGCTTCGTGAAAGCCGCCAGCGAGTACCAGAAGCGTCAGGCGAAGTAAAAAAAGTTAGAACGGCAACGCGTACCTTTGGTACGCGTTGTTTGTCTGGAGTTTTAGTTTAACTTGTACTGAGGAAAATCTAATGTCCAAAATCGTTAAAGTCATCGGTCGTGAAATCATCGACTCCCGTGGTAACCCGACCGTTGAAGCTGAAGTTCATCTGGAAGGTGGTTTCGTCGGTATGGCAGCGGCTCCATCAGGTGCTTCTACAGGTTCCCGCGAAGCGCTGGAACTGCGTGATGGCGACAAATCCCGTTTCATGGGCAAAGGCGTACTGAAAGCGGTTGGCGCTGTTAACGGTCCTATTGCTCAGGCTATCGTTGGCAAAGATGCTAAAGATCAGGCTGGCATCGACAAGATCATGATCGATCTGGACGGTACTGAAAACAAATCTAACTTCGGTGCGAACGCAATCCTGGCCGTTTCCCTGGCGAACGCCAAAGCGGCAGCGGCAGCTAAAGGCATGCCACTGTTCGAGCACATCGCTGAACTGAACGGCACCCCAGGCAAATACTCCATGCCTGTACCAATGATGAACATCATCAACGGTGGTGAGCACGCAGACAACAACGTTGATATTCAGGAATTCATGATTCAGCCAGTTGGCGCGAAAACCCTGAAAGAAGCGGTACGTATGGGTTCTGAAGTGTTCCACAACCTGGCTAAAGTTCTGAAAGCTAAAGGCATGAACACGGCTGTTGGTGACGAAGGCGGCTACGCGCCAAACCTGGGTTCTAACGCAGAAGCACTGGCTGTTATCGCTGAAGCAGTTAAAGCAGCAGGCTACGAGCTGGGCAAAGACATCACCCTGGCGATGGACTGCGCAGCATCTGAATTCTACAAAGACGGTAAATACGTTCTGGCCGGCGAAGGCAACAAAGCGTTCACCTCTGAAGAATTCACCCACTTCCTGGAAGACCTGACCAAACAGTACCCAATCGTTTCTATCGAAGACGGTCTGGACGAGTCTGACTGGGATGGTTTCGCATACCAGACCAAAGTACTGGGCGACAAAATCCAGCTGGTTGGTGACGATCTGTTCGTAACCAACACCAAGATCCTGAAAGAAGGCATCGAGAAAGGCATCGTTAACTCCATCCTGATCAAATTCAACCAGATCGGTTCTCTGACCGAAACGCTGGCTGCGATCAAAATGGCGAAAGACGCTGGCTACACCGCGGTTATCTCTCACCGTTCTGGCGAAACTGAAGATGCTACCATCGCTGACCTGGCTGTTGGTACCGCTGCTGGCCAGATCAAAACCGGTTCTATGAGCCGTTCTGACCGTGTTGCTAAATACAACCAGCTGATTCGTATCGAAGAAGCGCTGGGCGAAAAAGCACCTTACAACGGTCGTAAAGAGATCAAAGGCCAGGCATAAGCCTGAACCTTCGTTCTTATGAAAAAACCCGCTTCGGCGGGTTTTTTGTTTACTATAGCAGAAGCGGCAACGTGGCGCTTGCCGTTTGCTGGCTAACGTCACCGTAATGGCTGTCTACTGCAATAAGGGACGTGGTTAGCAGTTCAACCAGTAGCATCACGCCAACCTTGGCGTTGAGCGCACCCGCGCTCAGCGGTCCCTCGGGTTTGGCTGCAACCAGCTGTAAATCGCTCAGGGAGGCCAGCGGGCTGCGGGGCGTATTGCTGAGCGCCAGTACCTTAACGCCGCGCTTGCGGGCGAGTTTCACCACGTGAAGCAGATCCCGTGTAGAGCCGGAACTTGAGATGGCCACCACCAGCGTCTCTTTCGAGAGCGTCGTCGCGTTCATGGCGGCGCGATGCATATCGCTAAACAGCTGTGCAGGTTTGCCGAGTCGCAGCAGCTTGTAATGCAAATACTCCCCCAGAATCGCGCTGGCCGCCACTCCGTAAATTTGCACTGACTGCGCCTGATGCAGGGCCAGTGTCGCCTGTTCAAGCTGGGCCCGGTCAAGGAGTTTTGCGGTATCTTGCAGCGCCTGGACAGACTCATCCACCACGTTATCTATTGCATCTCCTGCCTGACGCTCCGGCAAACCCTGCTGAATATCCAGCGCAAGCGCCATTTTAAATTCGTTATATCCCTTACAGCCCAGCGTGCGGCAAAGGCGTGTGACGCTGGCCTCGCTGGTGCCGCTTTCACGCGCCAGCTCGGTGATCGTCAGGTAGAGCACCCTGGCAGGATCGTTGAGGACAAACTCCCCCAGTTTTTGTTGCGTTGGGCTGTACCCGGAAGCCTCCTGGCGTAGCTTCAGCAGCAGGTTTTCATGGTCCGACATGCTAGATCCTTAATGCGTTTCTCTGCCAACTAGTGTGGCGGAAAGCGGGGGAAAGATGCCAGTCATTTCGAAAAAGTATGATCGGTGTCCTGGTTTTTGGTGGTAATTTTCACAATTAAAAATATATGTGGTAAAAATTTTCATCAATAACCAGGGGGATAAAAAAATGATGCAAATGTTCAGCGGAGCGTCTTCCGGCGGATGGTTTGAAAAAGCGCAGCGCTTCGGCAAATCCTTTATGTTACCCATCGCCATACTGCCCGCAGCAGGTCTGTTGCTGGGGATCGGCGGGGCGCTATCGAATCCAAATACGCTTACTGCGTATCCATTTTTAGACGTTGGCTGGCTACAGGCCATCTTTACCATCATGAGCAGCGCAGGCTCGATTGTGTTTGCAAACCTGTCGGTACTGTTTGCTGTTGGGGTCGCCGTTGGGCTGGCGAAAAATGATAAAGGCACGGCAGGGCTGGCGGCGTTGCTCGCTTATCTGGTGATGAATGCCACTATCAATGCGCTGCTGATCCTGACCGGAAAACTGGCGCATGAGAACCCGGGCGCCGTAGGGCAGGGCATGACGCTGGGTATTCAGACGCTTGAAACGGGCGTGTTTGGTGGGGTAGTTATTGGGCTGGTGACCTGCGCACTGCATCATCGATTTAATAAAATCGCGCTTCCGCAATTCCTGGGCTTTTTTGGCGGCTCACGCTTCGTTCCCATTATCAGCTCACTGGCGGCGATACTCGTCGGCGCGCTGATGACCGTGGTCTGGCCGCATTTTCAGAAGCTGATCTTTGGCCTCGGCGGGCTGGTGGATGCCACCGGCTATCTGGGGACTTTGCTGTACGGCTTCATCCTGCGCATGCTTGGCCCGTTTGGTTTGCACCACATCTTCTATCTTCCGTTCTGGACCACCGCGCTTGGCGGCAGTGAAATTGTTAACGGTCACCTGGTTGAGGGCACGCAGCGGATCTTCTTCGCCCAGCTCGCCGACCCGAACACGCAGCATTTCTATGAGGGCACGTCGCGCTTCATGTCCGGGCGCTTTATTACCATGATGTTTGGTCTGCTCGGCGCCTGCCTTGCGATGTACCACACGGCCAGGCCGGAGAACAAAAAGCGGGTTGCCGGGCTGCTGCTCTCTGCGGCGTTAACCTCATTCCTGACGGGAATTACCGAGCCCATAGAGTTCTCATTCCTGTTTATTGCCCCGGTGCTGTACGTCATTCATGCGCTGTTTGACGGGCTGGCGTTCATGCTCGCGCACATGCTGCACATCACCATCGGACAAACATTCTCCGGCGGGTTTATTGATTTCGTGCTGTTCGGCATTTTGCAGGGGGAAGCGAAAACTAACTGGATGTTCGTCCCGCTGGTGGGCGTACCGTGGTTCTTCCTTTACTACTGTACCTTCCGCTATCTGATCAAACGTTTTGATTTTGCCACGCCGGGCCGTGAAAAGGAGGCGTTGGCTGACGAGGCTACCCTGCCGCAAAGCGAGCGCGCCGCGGCGGTGATCGCCGGGCTGGGAGGAAAAGACAATCTGGATGACGTTGACTGCTGCGCCACGCGCCTTCGCGTCACGGTGAAAGACGGTAGCAAAGTAAATGAATCTGCACTGAAAGCGACCGGCGCCCGCGGCGTAATCGTCCGCGGCAACGGTGTCCAGGTCATCTATGGCCCGCACGTCACCATTATCAAAAACGAAGTAGAAGAGATCTTATCGTAATGAAAACTGTACTGGATAACCTGAAAGGAAAACTGGTCGTCTCCTGCCAGGCGCTGGAAAACGAACCGCTGCACAGCCCGTTTATTATGTCGCGAATGGCGCTGGCGGCGGCCCAGGGCGGTGCCGCTGCGATCCGCGCCAATAGCGTGGTGGATATTGAGGCTATCAAAGGGCTGGTCTCACTGCCGGTAATCGGCATCATCAAACGAGACTATCCGGACAGCGAGGTGTTCATCACCGCAACGCTCAAAGAAGTGGATGAGTTGATGGCGGTCGGCCCGGAGATCGTTGCGCTGGATGCGACCGCCCGGAAACGGCCCGGTGGCGGATCGCTGGACATGCTGATCGCGCAGATCCGCACCCGTTACCCTTCGCTGCTGCTGATGGCGGATATTGCCACCGTGCAGGAGGCCGTGGCCGCGCAGGCGCTGGGGTTTGATTGCGTCGGAACCACCCTTTACGGTTATACGGCGGAGACTGCGGGCCATTCGCTACCGGAAAATGACTGCGCGTTTTTGAAAGAGGTGCTGTCTGCCGTCACGATCCCCGTGATTGCTGAAGGTAACGTGGATACGCCTGAACGCGCGGCCAGGTGTCTGGCGCTGGGGGCGCACACGGTTGTCGTCGGCGGGGCGATCACCCGACCACAGCAAATTACGGAACGGTTTATGGCGGCAATTGGCGCGCAAAGCACCGATGGAGCATGATCATCTGACGGGGATCTGCGATACTTATCGTTTATCCCCTTAACAGAGTTGACTATGCAGTACCCGATTAACGAGATGTTCCAGACCCTGCAAGGCGAGGGTTACTTTACCGGCGTTCCCGCTATCTTTATTCGTTTACAGGGATGCCCGGTTGGCTGCGCCTGGTGTGATACCAAACATACGTGGGATAAGCTCGCAGATCGGGAAGTGTCGCTGTTCAGCATTCTGGCGAAAACCAAAGAGAGCGATAAATGGGGCGCGGGCAGCGCGGAAGATCTGCTTGCCATTATTGGTCGTCAGGGCTGGACGGCGCGGCATGTGGTGATCACCGGCGGGGAACCCTGCATTCACGATCTGATGCCGCTCACCGAACTGCTCGAGAAGAACGGCTATAGCTGTCAGATCGAAACCAGCGGCACCCATGAAGTGCGCTGCTCCCATTCAACGTGGGTCACGGTTTCACCGAAAGTGAATATGCGCGGCGGGTATGACGTACTGTCGCAGGCGCTTGAGCGTGCTGATGAGATCAAACATCCGGTGGGGCGCGTGCGTGACATCGAAGCGCTGGATGAACTGCTGGCGACGCTGACGGACGAAAAGCAGCGCGTGATCGCGCTACAGCCTATCAGCCAGAAAGACGATGCGACCCGTCTGTGCATTGAAACCTGTATCGCCCGCAACTGGCGGCTGTCGATGCAGACGCACAAATATCTGAACATTGCCTGATACTTTTGTGGCCCCGCTTAACGCGGGGCTTTTGTTGTTGGCAGTAAAGCCCAGGTCACGACTGCCGACCCAAGGCAAATCGCACTGTTGAAAAGCAAGGCATACTGCGCGGCACTGGCCGTTCCCATCGGCAGCCATAGCGCGTACAGCGATGCGGTGACCGCGATCCCCATGGCGCCGCCCAGGGAACTGCCCATCTTATAGATCCCTGAAGCCACCCCCACTTTGTTTTCAGGGGCATTCATTACCGCCGTGTCCGTTGAGGGCGTGGCGTAACATCCGAGCCCCAGCCCGAATAAAATATTGCTTAGAAAAACGGTAACAATGTAGACCTCTTTGCTTAAGAAGGTGCATGAAATCAGCGAAATACCTGTTGCGGTCAGCAGCGGGCCGGTCATCATCGGCAGCCTGGCGCCATAGCGCTGAAGCAGTTTTTCACCCACCCGGATCATCGCCAGTACGGTAACCAGATATCCCAGCGTCATCATGCCGGTCTGTAGCGGTGACAGATGATGGCCTTGCTGCAACCAGATGCTGGCGATCATCATGGTGCCAATGCAGCCGTTGAGCAGGAAATTTGAGAATACCGAGGCGCTGTAGGCCCGGTTTTTAAACAGGGCGAAATCGATCAGCGCCGCATCGCCTTTCCGCCGCCCGGTAACGACAAAGCACATCAGTGCAATCACGGCTCCACACAGTACAAGAAGCGATAAACTGCTGCTCCAGCCCCAGCTGTGTCCTTTGCTGATAAACAGATTGAACAGCACCAGCATAAGGACAAAACTCACCAGGCCGCTGATATCCAGTTTGTGTCGACACGCATCAGGGCTGCGGCTTTCCGGCGTGGCGCGGATAAGCAATAGCGCGACCAGAGCCACCACCATCGACAGAATAAAAATCCAGCGCCAGCCCAGCGTGGTGGCGATGGCGCCTCCCACAAACGAGCTCAGGCCACTCCCGCCCCATGAACCGATAACCCAGAAACTGATTGCGCGCTGGCGTGCTTTACCTTCATACCAGGTTTTAATCAGCGCCAGCGTGGCGGGCATGATGCAGGCCGCTGATAGCCCCTGTATCGCTCTTCCCAACAGAAACAGGACGGGCTCCCATGAAATGAACAGCAGACCACTCCCGATCATGCTCAGGATCAGGCCAATCATGGTCAGGCGCATGCGCCCAAACTTATCGGCAAACCCACCGCAGGCGACGACAAAACAGCCGCTGAACAACGCGCTAAGGCTGACGGCCAGCGTAAGGGTTTCGAGGGCAATATCGAGGCTATTCTGCATGGCCGGAACCACGTTGATAACCGACTGGGCAAACAGCCAGAATGTCAGAACGCTCATGACGATACCCGCCAGCAGCCGATCGTTACCGGCGTAGGCGGATGCGCCTGTCAGGGAAACGGTACTCATAGTGCAGCCCTCCCGGGAAGGTGCGAATCAGCGCAGATAGTGTTCGGTCAGTGCGGCCCACAGCGCCGCGCCGGTGAGGAGAATGTTGTCGTTAAAGTCGTAGCCCGGGTTATGTACCATGCAGCGGTCAGGCTCATCCCCGGCGCCAAGCGTGAAATAGCATCCATTGGGATTTTTCTCGAGCATGAAAGCAAAGTCCTCGCTGCCCATAAACGCATTGACCTCCGCGACGGCATCCTGACCGAACAGATCGGTGGCGACGCTGCGCACCATCTCGTTGGCTTGCGGATTGTTTTTCAGCACCGGGCTGCCGTTAATGTGTCGAATGGTGGCCGTCGCATTGAAACTTTCCGCCTGTGCAACGGCGATATCATGGATACGCTGTAGCACGGTTTGCCGCACGCTTTCATCCAGCGTGCGCACGGTAAGTTTCATCAATACTTTGTCGTTGATAATGTTAGGGGCGTGCCCGGCCTGAATGCTGCCTACGGTAACGACGGCTGGCTGGAAGGGGGTAATGTTGCGCGAAACAATGGACTGCAACGCGATAGTGATATGACAGGCAACCAGGGTGGCGTCAACGGTATGTTCTGGCACCGCGCCGTGACCACCCACGCCGTTAACCTCAATATGAAGGGTGTCGGAAGAGGCCATCATGGCGCCATCGCGCAGACCAATTTTTCCGAGGGGCTGTGACGGCATATTGTGCAGGCCAAAGATGTGGTCGCAGGGGAACAGGTCAAACAAACCGTCCTCTACCATAACGCGTCCGCCATACAGAAGTTCTTCCGCGGGCTGAAAAATAAGGTGCAGCGTGCCGTTAAAATTGCGGGTGCGTGCCAGGTACTCCGCTGCATACAGGAGCGTTGTGGTGTGGCCGTCATGACCGCAGCCGTGGAATTTACCCTCAACGGTACTGCTCCACGCCTTGCCGTTGTTTTCCTGCATTGGCAGCGCATCCATATCGGCGCGCAGGCCCAGGCGTTTATGCCCGTTACCCACCTTCAGTGTGCCGACCACACCGGTTTTCGCCAGGCCGCGATGAACCTCATATCCCCATTCCTGAAGCAGCGCTGCAACGCGATCGCTCGTGTTGTGCTCCTCAAAACCAATTTCAGGATGCTGATGAAAATAGTGACGTAATTCAGTGAACCGGGCTTCGTTGCCACGCAGAGCTTCGATAATTGGATGTGTCATTTTTGTTATCCTTTTTCTGCCAAACGATGATAATTTCGAGTCTATGACGATCGTCCCGCCTGAAAATGCATTTTTTTGTTGTAAAGCGACGGCTTTATTTTGATTGTTTTTCATACAATTCAGTTATGACAAAAAAGATCAGGTCATTTTTTGTCTTTGGTGAGGGATAAGATGGCGCAACGGGGAGATGAGTTTTGGATAGAGATTCAGGACATTCGCCACTGCGTGGAGGATGAAGGCGATACGCTAACGTTGCTCTGGGTGCTGGAAGGGCGGGCAGAGCTGAACACCGATGTGGGACGTGACATCCTGGAGGCCAATACCCTTGCTATCATCAACCGTCATCGGCGCTGGCAGTTCACGAGCGAAACGGCAAATGTCACCCTGCGCGTAACCCTTTCCGGGCGCTGGGTCGTCCAGCTCTGCAATGATTTTTTTGCCCATGATTATGCTGTACCGGCAGAAGCCGGAGGCGTCTGGCCCCAATGCGATGCGCTTCGCGATCTGCTGCGCCAGCTTCTTGTGGTCACCCTCATCAACGACCCGCACCGCTACCGGCTGGAGGCGTACCGCTGGCTGAGCGAGATATTGCTGTTGCTGACCAGCCGCTTTCAACAGCCCGCCCGTATGCTGTCCCGGGAACTTTCATCAGCGCACAGCAAACGCATCGCCCGGGTGATAGAGCGGATCAATGCCAGTTATTCCCGCCGTATTACGCTTGCGGAAATCGCCGCGAGTGAATATGTCTCTGAAGCCTGGCTCTCTCGTCTCTTTCGCAAGGAGGTGGGGATCAGTTTCATGCAGTACATCACCCACCTGCGGCTGGAAAAGGCGGCCGACGCTCTCAGGCTGACGAACCGACCGCTGCACCAGATTGCGCTTGAGCAGGGTTTCGCCAGCACGCGTATGATGAGCGATCGGTTCAGGCGTGTTCACAATATGTCTCCGGGTGAGTTTCGTAAGGCCCGGCGCCAGCACCCGGAGGCGGCACGTATTCGGACGGACAGGCGTGAGCAGCGCTATCCGGTCGCCGTGGACAAGCTGTTTAGCCTGCTCAATGAACCGGTGGCGCGCGGTTGGGGAGCCTCGCCGCTCATCGTTCATCCGCAGCAGGAGCAGAGCCTGGATCTTGAGCAGCTCAATCCTCTTTCTGCCTCGCTGCGCCGTATGCGGGTGGTCATTACCCTGCGTGAGCTCGACGATTTGCTGCGTGAGGACGTTCGACAAAATCTGGAGGCGATAAATGAGGCCATTCCCATTGAGGGAATTGATATCGCCGAACCTTTTCTCAGCAGTCGTCTGTTTGCCACCGGGTGGGATGACCCCCAGATGGCGGGCTACGCCTGCTGGTACAATCTGCATCAGCTCTTCACCTGGCTGGCAAAAAAGCAGTGGACGGTGCTACTGCACACCGGCGTAACGACCCGTCGCGATCTTCTGACCCGTTTTTTACAACAGTCGGTTAATCATTTTTCGCCAGAGATCACCGCGGGCTGGCACTTCGTCATGCACTGGTCAACACAGGCAAGTGAGGAGACCCGGGAGCAGGTCTGGCTGGCCCAGCAAAAGGCAATACGAACTTATCTTCCGCAGGCAAAGTTTGGTTTATGGCACCGATTTGCCCCCGTCAGCGCGGGCGTAAGCGACGATACCCTGTTCAGTTCAGCCATCCTGATGCAGGCCGATTTTCTTGCCTGTTCGGCCGATGCTAATGAACTTCTCGATCCCGCGCAGCTGGAGGCAACCCCTCTCTCCTCAACGGAAAATTATCCGATACTGAAGGTCCGCCAGATCCTCGCCGCCCTTCGCCTGCGAAAAAGTTCGCTTCCCGTCTGGCTTCTCTCCTGGAATACCCTCACCGGCAACACGCGGGCGACAAACGGCTGGTTTTTTCGTGGGGCGCTGCTGATGCAGAACCTGCTCGGGCTTTCGGAGCAGGTCTGGCTGGCGGGATTCTGGCTCAATTCGGGCCTTCAGGGAGAAGCTCGTGCGAACAACACCATCGATACCTCAAGCCTGGCGCTACAGTATAACCATGGTCTGCCGCGTCCGGTTTATTGGGTACTCTGGCTCTGGCAACGTCTGCGGGGCGAGGTGCTGGTCAATGATAAGCGTGTCCTGCTTACGCGCCATCGCAATGGTTATCAGCTGTTGCTGCGTAATGTGGTGGTTTTTAATCCGCTCCTTTCCAGTGAAGAAGCATTCATCCAGCGTTTTCGCCAGCAGTATCATTTGCACCTGAAGGGAATGCGCGGTAAATGGCGAATTAAATGTCATCTGTTTGATCAGCACAACGGCGCGCTCTATCCGTTACTTGAAGGGGTTGGCAGCGAAAGCGGCCCTGATGAAGAGATGTGGCGCTGGATAGCGCATAAAGCGCGTCCAACGCTTTCCGTACGCGATGAACGCCTTTATGACGGCTGGCAACTGAGTGAATCACTGGAGAGTAATGCGCTGGTGCTCTACGAGTTTACGCCGCTCGTGCCTCGTGAGGCCGCAACGGAGGAGATTCACTCCCCGCGGTAGACGCAGCCTGCCGTGCAGGTCTCTTTGATCATCACCGCGCTCAGCAGCGGCACCAGCGGTTTCATCTGATCCCAAATCCATTTCGCCAGCACTTCGCTGGTCGGGTTTTCAAGGCCGGGAATATCATTCAGATAGTAGTGATCGAGACGATCGTAGGTCGGCTTAAACGCGGCCTTCAGTTCGGCAAAGTCCATGATCCAGCCCGTATGGGGATCGACTTCACCGGTGATTTCAAGACGCACCATAAACGAGTGTCCATGCAGGCGGCCACATTTGTGCCCGGCAGGAACGTGTGGAAGGTGGTGTGCGGCTTCGAAGGTGAAATCTTTAAACAGTGTGGTGGACATCATAGCTCTCAGGAATGCGGAAAAAACCGCCGCATAGTACCGGAAAGCACAATTTTTATCATTAACTAAAACGGCTCTGAACGGTCACCGCCTCGTATTCATGGTGTTTATCGGCTTTTATTGTTTTATTTCAGATAGTTATTTAATCGCTTTTATCGTTAAGAACGATAACTAAAACAGGTTAGTCCATTTGGTTATTTATTATTTCCATCCCTTCTTTAATTGTTATTATCCCCGCCGTTAACCTTATCTTCAGTTTGGATTTATTCGCTTAAAGTCCGCTTTGCTACTGGAACATAACGACGCATGACAACACAGGCCCCACCTTCAAATTTGCTTCCCCTTAACCCGGAGCAACTGGCGCGCCTCCAGGCCGCGACTTCCGATTTTTCACCCACCCAGCTCGCCTGGGTCTCCGGCTATTTCTGGGGAATGCTGAACCAGCAGCCGGGTGCTATGGCTGGCGTCCCGCCAACGGCCGTTGAAATTCCTGCCATCACGCTTATCTCCGCTTCGCAAACGGGTAATGCCCGTCGTGTGGCCGAAGCGCTGCGTGATGACCTGCTCGCCGCGAAGCTGAACGTTAACCTGGTCAACGCCGGGGATTATAAATTCAAACAGATCGCGTCAGAAAAACTGCTGGTGGTGGTGGCGTCAACGCAGGGGGAAGGCGAGCCTGCGGAAGAAGCCGTCGCGCTGCATAAGTTCCTGTTCTCGAAAAAAGCGCCCAGGCTGGAGGGCACCGCCTTTGCCGTCTTCGGCCTCGGTGATACGTCCTATGAATTTTTCTGCCAGTCCGGTAAAGACTTCGACAGCAAGCTGGCGGAGCTGGGTGCAGAGCGCCTGCTGGATCGCGTAGACGCTGATGTCGAATACCAGGCCGCCGCCGCCGAATGGCGGACGCGCATCGTTGAGGTGCTGAAGGCCCGCGTCCCGAAAGAGACGCCAGCGCAGGCCGCCGTTACCGCAGCGGGCACCGTCAACGAAATCCACACCAGCCCTTACACGAAAGAGGCGCCGCTGACGGCGAGCCTGTCGGTAAACCAGAAAATCACGGGCCGTGATTCGGAAAAAGACGTGCGCCATATCGAAATCGATCTCGGTGACTCCGGCCTGCGTTATCAGCCTGGCGATGCGCTGGGCGTCTGGTATCAGAACGATCCGGCGCTGGTGAAAGAGCTGGTCGAGCTGCTGTGGCTGAAAGGCACGGAGCCGGTCCAGGTGGAAGGTAAAACCTTACCGCTCTCTGAGGCGCTTCAGTGGCATTTCGAGCTGACGGTGAACACCGCCAATATCGTTGAAAACTACGCCACCTTAACGCGCAGCGAGTCCCTTCTGCCGCTGGTGGGGGACAAAGTGAAGTTACAGCATTACGCCGCGACGACGCCGATTGTCGACATGGTGCGTTTCTCCCCGGCACAGCTGGATGCCGACGCGCTGATCGGCCTGCTGCGTCCGCTGACGCCGCGTCTTTACTCCATCGCCTCTTCACAGGCGGAAGTGGAAAACGAAGTCCACATCACCGTTGGCGTGGTGCGTTACGACATCGAAGGCCGCGCGCGCGCGGGCGGGGCGTCGGGCTTCCTGGCCGACCGCGTGGAAGAAGAGGGCGAGGTGCGCGTCTTTATCGAACACAACGACAACTTCCGCCTGCCGGCAAACCCGGAAACGCCGGTGATCATGATTGGCCCGGGCACCGGCATCGCACCGTTCCGCGCCTTTATGCAGCAGCGTGCAGCGGACGAGGCGCCGGGTAAAAACTGGCTGTTCTTCGGCAACCCGCATTTTACTGAAGATTTCCTCTACCAGGTTGAATGGCAGCGCTACGTCAAAGAGGGCGTGCTGACCCGCATCGATCTGGCCTGGTCCCGCGATCAGAAAGAAAAAGTATACGTACAAGACAAACTGCGCGAACAGGGCGCAGAGCTGTGGCGCTGGATCAATGACGGCGCCCACATTTATGTCTGCGGCGACGCCAATCGCATGGCGAAAGACGTTGAGCAGGCACTGCTGGAAGTGATTGCCGAATTCGGCGGTATGGATGCCGAAACGGCGGATGAATTTTTAAGTGAGCTGCGCGTAGAGCGCCGTTATCAGCGAGATGTCTACTAATGAGCGAAAAACATCCTGGCCCACTGGTGGTCGAAGGCAAACTGTCTGATGCCGAGCGCATGAAGGTAGAGAGCAACTACCTGCGCGGTACCATTGCCGAAGATTTAAATGACGGCCTGACCGGCGGTTTCAAAGGCGACAACTTCCTGCTGATCCGTTTCCACGGTATGTACCAGCAGGACGACCGCGATATCCGCGCCGAACGTGCCGAACAGAAGCTGGAGCCGCGTCATGCGATGCTGCTGCGCTGCCGCCTGCCGGGTGGCATCATCACCACCAAACAGTGGCAGGCGATCGACAAGTTTGCCGGTGAAAACACGATTTACGGCAGCATCCGTCTGACTAACCGTCAGACCTTCCAGTTCCACGGCATTCTGAAGAAAAACGTCAAGCCGGTGCACCAGATGCTGCACTCCGTGGGGCTGGACGCGCTGGCGACCGCCAACGACATGAACCGTAACGTGCTTTGCACCTCGAACCCGTATGAGTCCGAGCTGCACGCCGAAGCGTACGAGTGGGCGAAGAAGATCTCCGAGCACCTGCTGCCACGCACGCGTGCCTATGCGGAGATCTGGCTCGATCAGGAGAAAGTCGCGACCACGGACGAAGAGCCGATCCTCGGTCAGACCTACCTGCCGCGCAAATTCAAGACCACGGTGGTTATCCCGCCGCAGAACGATATCGACCTGCACGCCAACGACATGAACTTCGTGGCGATTGCCGAAAATGGCAAGCTGGTCGGCTTTAACCTGCTGGTGGGCGGCGGTTTGTCCATCGAGCATGGGAACAAGAAAACCTACGCCCGCACCGCGAGCGAGTTCGGCTTCCTGCCGCTGGAGCACACGCTGGCCGTGGCTGAGGCGGTGGTTACTACCCAGCGCGACTGGGGCAACCGTACCGACCGTAAAAACGCGAAAACCAAATACACCCTGGAGCGCGTGGGCGTCGAGACGTTCAAAGAAGAAGTGGAGCGTCGCGCGGGGATCAAGTTTGAGCCGATCCGCCCTTACGAATTCACCGGTCGCGGCGATCGCATTGGCTGGGTGAAAGGTATCGATAATAAATGGCACCTGACGCTGTTTATTGAAAACGGTCGTATTCTGGATTATCCGGGCCGCCCGCTGAAAACCGGTCTGCTGGAAATTGCTAAGATCCATAAAGGCGAGTTCCGCATTACCGCCAACCAGAACCTGATTATTGCCGGCGTGCCGGAAAGCCAGAAGGCGAAGATCGAGAAGCTGGCGCGCGATCATGGATTGATGAATGCGGTTAAACCGCAGCGTGAAAACTCGATGGCCTGCGTGTCGTTCCCGACCTGCCCGCTGGCGATGGCCGAAGCGGAACGTTTCCTGCCGTCCTTCACTGATAAAGTGGAAGCGATTCTGGAAAAACACGGTATTCCGGACGAGCATATTGTTATGCGCGTCACCGGCTGCCCGAACGGCTGCGGTCGCGCGATGCTGGCCGAGCTGGGTCTGGTGGGCAAAGCGCCGGGTCGTTACAACGTGCACCTTGGCGGCAACCGTATGGGGACGCGCATTCCGCGTATGTACCGTGAAAATATTACGGAACCGGAAATTCTTGATTCCATCGACGAGCTTGTCGGGCGCTGGGCGAAAGAGCGTGAAGCGGGTGAAGGCTTCGGCGACTTTACGGTGCGTGCGGGCATCATTCGCCCGGTGCTCGATCCCGCCCGGGATTTCTGGGAGTAACGCATCCTTTGCCCGGTGGCGCTTCGCTTACCGGGCCTACGGGTTTTGTAGGCCGGGCAAACGCAGTGCAGCCCGGCAAAACAGGCAAACGAGGTTCTTATGTCCGTACTCGATCTAAACGCCCTTAATGACCTGCCAAAAGTCGAACGCATTCTGGCCCTGGCAGAAACCAACGCCCAGCTGGAAAAACTCGACGCCGAAGGGCGCGTGGCGTGGGCGCTGGAAAACCTGCCGGGTGACTATGTGCTGTCGTCAAGCTTTGGCATCCAGGCGGCGGTCAGCCTGCACCTGGTGAATCGGCTCCGCCCGGACATTCCGGTGATCCTCACCGATACCGGCTATCTGTTCCCGGAGACCTACCAGTTTATTGACGAGCTGACGGACAAGCTCAAGCTGAACCTCAAAGTTTACCGCGCGACGGAAAGCGCGGCCTGGCAGGAGGCGCGCTACGGCAAGCTGTGGGAACAGGGCGTTGAGGGCATTGAGAAATACAATGAGATCAACAAGGTCGAGCCGATGAACCGGGCGCTGAAAGAGTTGAACGCTCAGACCTGGTTCGCGGGCCTGCGCCGCGAGCAGTCCGGGAGCCGGGCAACGCTGCCGGTGCTGGCGGTGCAGCGCGGCGTGTTCAAAGTGCTGCCGATCATCGACTGGGATAACCGCACGGTGTACCAGTATCTGCAAAAGCACGGGCTGAAGTACCATCCGCTGTGGGATCAAGGCTACCTGTCGGTAGGCGACACCCACACCACGCGTAAATGGGAACCGGGAATGGCGGAAGAAGAGACGCGATTCTTTGGGCTGAAGCGCGAGTGCGGGCTGCACGAAGGGTAATGTTTTTTCGCCCGGTGGCGCTGCGCTTACCGGGCCTACAACGGCACAAAACGTAGGCCCGGTAAGGCGTAGCCGCCACCGGGCTTAACGACATCAGGCTTTCCCTGCTTTCGCCAGTTCCTTCACCAGCGGCAGCATCACTTTCACGACATCCCGGCTGCGGTGCTCAATCCGCTGCGGCAGCGCTTTATCAATGTGCTGCTGATTATCCAGCCGCACATCATGCCAGCTGGTCCCGTCCGGAAAGGCTTTCGATTTGCTGCGCTGCTGATAGCCATCTTTTTTGCCCAGCGCCCAGTTCGTCGCCTCGACGTACAGCACCGGAATGCCCGCTTTATCAAACACTTCACCGTCATTACAGCAGCCTGTGCCTTTAGGATACTGCGGGTTACCGCCCGGATTTGTCGCGGCATAGACGCCATGCGTGCGGGCAAGCGCCAGCGCGCGGTCGCGGGTGAGTTTACGTACGCTGCTCGGTGTGCTCTGTCCGCTATTAAAATAGAGCTTATCCCCCACGATCAGATTATCGAGGTTAATCACCAGCAACGTATTTTTCTTCTCCTCAGCGCTCATGCGCTTAAGGAGATTCTCAGCGCCGAGTTTTCCTTCTTCTTCGCCGCTGGTCGCAACAAAGCGAATGCTGTATTTCGTCGGAATATTCTTCAGGCGTTCGGCCAGCTCAAGCATCACGCCCAGACCCGCCGCATTGTCATCCAGTCCCTGAAGCGTCAGCCCGCCGAGGTTATTATCGACATCGGCGTCGCTCAACGGCGTGTAGGTATCAAGGTGCGCCATAATAATAATCTGCTCAGCCGCCTTTCCTTCGTGCGCCGCAATGACCGTGCTGCCGGTTACGTTATGCCAGTTCTGCGTTTTATTGCGTGTGGTATAGATGTAGCGGCTGTGGAAAGCGCGAATGTCGCTCTCATAGCCCATATCCGCAAATTGCTGACGGATATAGTCTGCTGAGAGCATCTCGGCTGGGGTTCCGGTCATACGGCCCGGAAAGACCGTCGCAATATGCCGCGCCTGCATACTGGCTATTTCACCGTAAGATTGATTTTTTGCCTGAGCCGGAAGGATAAAGCAAACGCCGAGCGCCAGGGCAACGAATCGGTGGCGCATTGCGGAAAACATAGTGAGTCCTTAAAAACAGAGCAAAATTTTAACCCGCATAGTATGAAACTGTGATCGGGTAGACACAATTTGAATTGCTCCTAAATGCCCGAAATTTCGCGTGTTAAGCACTTTTTGATATTTGCTTTTCCACGGCGTTATTCCATTGAGTAACTACTCATTCCAATTCGTAATTTCATTCGATCTAAGCCGCCCCCTATAGTCCCTTTATTCGTGGTTGTTAGTGAGTTGTTGCCTGTGGACTATCTCCCCCTTTTTGCTGCCTTAAAAGACCGACCGGTACTGGTTGTCGGGACGGGTGAAATTGCCGATCGCAAAATCGCCTTCCTGCAACGCGCCGGGGCGCAGGTGCAGATCGTTGCAGAGGCGGGTTTTGAAGAGTCTCAGATCGACAGCGTGGTGCTGGTGATTGCGGCAACCGAAGATCGGGCGCTCAACCGCCGCATCTCCGACGCAGCTCAGGCCCGTCACCGTCTGGTGAACGTGGTAGACGACCAGCCGTTATGTTCATTTATCTTCCCGTCGATTGTCGACCGCTCGCCGCTGCTGGTGGCGATCTCCTCCGGCGGCACCGCCCCGGTGCTGGCGCGCGTGCTGAGAGAAAAAATCGAAGCGCTGCTGCCGACCAGCCTCGGACGCATGGCGGAGAAGGCCAGCTACTGGCGCAACCATTTGAAAACGCGTCTGACCAGCGTGACGGAACGCCGTCGCTTCTGGGAGCGTGTGTTTCGCGGCCGCTTTGCCAGCCTGATGCAGGCCGGTAACGAGACGGCGGCGCAACAAATTCTCGAAGACGAACTGGATAACCCCGGCAGTACGGGCGGAGAGATCATTCTGGTGGGCGCCGGGCCGGGCGATGCCGGGCTGCTCACGCTGCGTGGCCTCCAGGTTCTTCAGGATGCGGATATCGTGTTCTATGACCACCTGGTCACCGACGGTATTCGCGAGCTGATCCGCCGTGACGCGGAGCAAATTTGCGTCGGCAAACGTGCCGGCGAGCACTCCGTGCCCCAGCACGACACCAACCAGATGCTGATTGCCGCTGCGAAAGCGGGCAAGACCGTGGTGCGCCTGAAAGGGGGCGACCCGTTTATCTTCGGTCGTGGTGGCGAGGAGTTGCAGGCGGCAGCCGAAGCGGGCGTCCCGTTCCAGGTGGTTCCCGGCATTACGGCGGCGTCTGCCGTCACGGCCTACGCCGGTATTCCGCTGACCCATCGCGATTACGCCCAGAGCGTGACCTTTGTGACCGGGCACTATAAAGCCGACAGCACGCCGTTTGACTGGTCGCATCTCGCCCAGAGCCGACAAACGCTGGCGATTTATATGGGCACGATGAAAGCGGCTGACATCAGCGAACAGCTTATTCAGCACGGTCGCGATGCGACGACGCCAGTAGCGGTGATCTCCCGCGGGACACGCGTCGATCAGCATGTCGCCATCGGCACCTTACAAGACCTTGCAACCCTGGCGAAAGACGCCCCAATGCCCGCCCTGATCGTGGTGGGAGAAGTGGTGCAGCTGCACAGCACGCTCGCCTGGTTCCAACACACAACCGACACAGAAGGCTTTGGCGCTTCTGTTATAAATTTGGCTTAAGGAACGGTTATGGACCAAAAACGACTTACTCACCTGCGGCAGCTCGAAGCGGAAAGTATCCACATTATCCGCGAAGTGGCCGCCGAGTTTTCTAACCCGGTGATGATGTACTCCATCGGTAAAGATTCCAGCGTCATGCTGCACCTGGCGCGTAAAGCGTTTTATCCGGGTACGCTGCCGTTCCCGCTGCTGCACGTGGATACCGGCTGGAAATTCCGCGAGATGTACGAGTTTCGTGACCGTACCGCCAAAGCCTACGGCTGCGAGCTGCTGGTGCACAAAAACCCGGAAGGGGTGGCGATGGGCATCAACCCGTTCGTGCACGGCAGCGCCAAGCATACCGACATCATGAAAACCGAAGGGCTGAAGCAGGCGCTGAATAAATACGGTTTTGATGCGGCCTTCGGCGGCGCGCGCCGTGACGAAGAGAAATCCCGCGCCAAAGAGCGTATCTACTCCTTCCGCGACCGCTTCCACCGCTGGGACCCGAAAAACCAGCGTCCGGAGCTGTGGCACAACTACAACGGCCAGATCAACAAGGGCGAAAGCATTCGCGTCTTCCCGCTCTCCAACTGGACCGAGCTGGATATCTGGCAGTACATCTATCTGGAAAATATTGAGATCGTTCCGCTGTATCTGGCGGCCGAGCGCCCGGTACTGGAGCGCGACGGCATGCTGATGATGATCGACGACGATCGCATTGATTTACAGCCGGGCGAAGTGATCAAAAAACAGATGGTCCGTTTCCGCACCCTCGGCTGCTGGCCGTTGACCGGCGCGGTGGAATCCAGTGCGCAGACGCTGCCCGAGATCATCGAAGAGATGCTGGTGTCGACCACCAGTGAGCGACAGGGCCGCGTGATTGACCGCGACCAGGCAGGCTCCATGGAGCTGAAGAAACGTCAGGGTTATTTCTAAGGAGCCGCCATGAATACGACTATTGCCCAACAAATTGCCGATGAAGGCGGCGTAGAAGCTTATCTGCACGCCCAACAGTACAAAAGTCTGCTGCGTTTCCTGACCTGCGGCAGCGTGGATGACGGGAAAAGTACCCTGATTGGTCGTCTGCTGCATGACACGCGCCAGATCTACGAAGATCAGCTCTCTTCCCTGCACAATGACAGTAAACGCCACGGCACCCAGGGCGAAAAACTCGACCTGGCGCTGCTGGTGGACGGCTTGCAGGCGGAGCGCGAGCAGGGCATTACCATTGATGTCGCCTATCGCTACTTCTCTACCGAAAAGCGCAAATTTATTATCGCCGACACCCCGGGGCACGAGCAGTACACCCGTAACATGGCGACCGGCGCGTCCACCTGTGACCTGGCGATCCTGCTGATCGACGCCCGTAAAGGTGTGCTGGATCAGACTCGTCGTCACAGCTTTATCTCTACGCTGCTGGGGATCAAACACCTGGTGGTGGCAGTAAACAAAATGGATCTGGTGGACTACAGCGAAGCGCGTTTCGACGAGATCCGCCAGAGCTACCTGACCTTTGCTGAACAACTGCCGGGCAACCTCGATATTCGCTTTGTGCCGCTGTCGGCGCTGGAAGGGGATAACGTCGCCTCTCAGAGCGCGAACATGCCGTGGTACAGCGGCCCGACGCTGCTGGAAGTGCTGGAAACCGTTGAAATTCAGCGCGTGGTCGATACCCAGCCGATGCGCTTCCCGGTGCAGTACGTGAACCGTCCGAACCTCGATTTCCGCGGCTTCTCCGGTACTCTCGCTTCAGGCTCCGTGAAGGTGGGTCAGCGCGTCAAGGTGCTGCCATCCGGCGTGGAATCGACCATCGCCCGTATCGTCACCTTTGATGGCGATCTGGACGAAGCCGGGGCAGGTGAAGCGGTAACCCTGGTACTGAAAGACGAAATTGATATCAGCCGCGGCGACCTGCTGGTCGACGCTCAGGAAACGCTGGCGGCGGTGCAGGGCGCATCCGTGGATGTAGTGTGGATGGCCGAACAGCCGCTGACCGCAGGCCAGAGCTATGACATTAAAATCGCCGGCAAGAAAACCCGCGCCCGCGTGGACGGCATTCAGTTCCAGGTGGACATCAACAACCTGACCCACCGTGACGTGAGCGAGCTGCCGCTGAACGGCATCGGTCTGGTGGATATGACCTTCGACGAGCCGCTGGTGCTGGATCCGTATCAGCAGAATCCGGTGACGGGCGGGCTGATCTTCATTGACCGCCTGACCAACGTCACCGTCGGTGCCGGCATGGTCCGCGAGCCTGACGCACAGGCGAGCGTGACGTCTGAGTTCAGCGCCTTCGAGCTGGAACTGAACGCGCTGGTGCGTAAGCACTTCCCGCACTGGGGCGCACGCGATCTGCTGGGAGGCAAGTGATGGCCGCCCATGATGAGAACGTCGTCTGGCATCCTCATCCGGTCACCGTCGCCCAGCGCGAACAGCTCCACGGTCACCGTGGGGTTGTGCTGTGGTTTACCGGGCTGTCTGGCTCCGGTAAATCCACGGTGGCAGGCGCACTGGAAGAGGCGCTGCATCAGCAGGGGGTGAGCACCTACCTGCTGGACGGCGACAACGTGCGTCACGGCCTGTGCAGCGATTTAGGGTTCAGCGATGAAGACCGTAAAGAGAACATTCGTCGGGTAGGGGAAGTCGCCAGCCTGATGGCGGATGCCGGGCTGGTGGTGCTAACGGCATTTATCTCACCGCACCGCGCCGAACGTCAGATGGTGCGTGAGCGCGTGGGGCAGAATCGCTTTATTGAAGTGTTTGTGGATACCCCGCT
This sequence comes from Enterobacter sp. BIDMC 27, assembly GCF_000534415.1. NCBI lineage: Bacteria > Pseudomonadati > Pseudomonadota > Gammaproteobacteria > Enterobacterales > Enterobacteriaceae > Enterobacter > Enterobacter sp. BIDMC 27. The sequence continues at coordinate 4,500,307 of NZ_KI973178.1, read as the reverse complement.
GGCAATCTGCGAAGCGCGCGATCCAAAAGGGCTGTACAAAAAAGCCCGCGCGGGAGAGCTGCGAAACTTCACCGGCATTGACTCGGTTTACGAAGCGCCTGAATCCCCTGAGATTCATCTGCAAGGTCAACAATTGGTAACAAATTTAGTAAGCCAATTATTAGACCTGCTCAGACGGGACGATATTATCAGATCCTGAGACGGTATCGTTCGGGAGCTGTCTTCCCGAGCGATGAGTCACGGTCACAGGATTAGCTATGCGCAACAGTGAAAACTACATGATTACCACCGGGTCGGAACCGTTAACGACCGACGACGAGACGACCTGGTCCTTCCCTGGGGCGATAGTCGGCTTCGTGTCGTGGTTACTGGCGCTGGGTATCCCGTTTTTGATCTACGGTGGTAACACCCTCTTTTTCTTCCTCTATACCTGGCCTTTCTTTCTGGCGCTGATGCCCGTTGCGGTGGTTGTGGGCGTGGCGCTGCACTCCCTTTTCAACGGCAAGCTCCTGTATAGTACTTTCATCACTATCGCCACCGTTGTGGTCATCTTTGGCCTGCTGTTTTTATGGCTGATGGGCTAACTTACGGCATAATTAAAACCCCGCAGTAGAGTCCAGCGGAAAGTTATGGGATGATGATGCCGTTTTTTCAGGGGGCAGGATGGGTAAACTAACGCTGCTGTTGCTGGCTTTGCTGGTCTGGCTGCAATATTCGCTGTGGTTCGGCAAAAACGGACTGCACGACTACAGCCGGGTGAGCGATGACGTCGCGGCACAGCAGGCGACAAACGCCAAACTTAAAGCGCGTAACGATCAACTTTTTGCTGAAATTGATGACCTCAATGGCGGCCAGGAGGCGATTGAGGAGCGCGCACGCAATGAACTCAGTATGACTAAGCCGGGCGAAACGTTTTATCGCCTGGTTCCGGATGCGTCTAAACGCAATCAGGGCTCCGCACAAAACAATCGATAATCAGGCCCAGGATTACGACATGGCAGCAACTTTTTCGGACGTCTGTGCCGTGGTGCCGGCCGCAGGTTTTGGCCGGCGCATGCAGACAGAGTGTCCCAAGCAGTACCTCTCAATTGGTGATAAAACGATCCTCGAGCACGCCGTGGCAGCGCTGCTGGCGCATGCCCGGGTGAAACGCGTGGTTATTGCCATCAGCCCCGGCGATGCGCGTTTTGCGCAACTCCCGCTGGCACATCATCCTCAGATTACCGTTGTTGACGGCGGCGCCGAGCGGGCCGACTCTGTTCTGGCGGGCATTCAGGCTGCCGGGAACGCGCAGTGGGTGCTGGTGCACGATGCCGCGCGTCCCTGTCTGCATCACGACGATCTGTCACGTCTGCTGGCCCTGAGTGAAACCAGTAACGTGGGCGGCATTCTGGCCGCCCCTGTGCGTGACACCATGAAGCGTGCCGAACCGGGTAAACCGGCGATTGCCCACACCGTCGAGCGCGTGGATTTATGGCACGCGCTGACGCCACAATTTTTTCCCCGCCAATTACTCCACGACTGCTTAACGCGTGCGCTCAAAGAAGGTGCGACCATTACGGACGAAGCCTCGGCGCTGGAGTATTGCGGTTTCCACCCAACGCTTGTTGAAGGGCGCGCTGATAATATTAAAGTGACGCGCCCGGAAGACTTACAGCTCGCGGAATTTTATCTTACCCGTACGACCCCTCAGGAGAAGGCATAATGCGTATTGGACACGGTTTTGATGTACACGCCTTTGGCGGCGTTGGCCCAATTATCATTGGCGGCGTGCGTATTCCATACGAAAAAGGTTTGCTGGCGCATTCTGATGGCGACGTGGCGCTGCATGCGCTGACCGACGCGCTGCTGGGTGCCGCCGCGTTGGGCGACATTGGCAAACTGTTCCCGGACACCGATCCTGCTTTTAAAGGCGCAGACAGCCGCGAACTGCTGCGCGAAGCCTGGCGTCGTATTCAGGCCAAAGGCTACACCCTCGGCAACGTTGATGTGACGATCATTGCTCAGGCACCGAAGATGCTGCCGCACATCCCTCAGATGCGCGTGTTTATCGCTGAAGATCTGGGCTGCCATATGGACGACGTCAACGTCAAAGCGACCACCACGGAGAAGCTGGGCTTTACCGGTCGTGGCGAAGGCATTGCCTGTGAAGCCGTGGCGCTGCTGGTGAAGGCGGTCAAATGACGGATTTCGACAACCTGACGTATCTGCACGGTAAACCGCAGGGCAAGGGTCTGCTGAAAGCCAACCCTGAAGATTTCGTGGTAGTGGAAGATCTGGGTTTTGAGCCGGATGGCGAAGGCGAGCACATCCTGGTGCGCATTCTGAAAAACGGCTGCAACACCCGCTTCGTGGCGGACGCGCTGGCAAAATTCCTCAAAATTCACGCCCGCGATGTGAGCTTTGCCGGTCAAAAGGATAAGCATGCCGTGACCGAACAGTGGCTTTGCGCCCGCGTGCCCGGCAATGCCATGCCCGATTTAAGCAAATTTGAGCTTGAGGGCTGTAAGGTACTGGAGTATGCCCGCCACAAACGCAAATTGCGTCCGGGAGCGTTGAAAGGCAACGATTTCACGCTGGTGCTGCGTGAAGTGACCGACCGCGATGACGTTGAAAAACGCCTGAAGGCCATTACCGAACGCGGCGTGCCAAACTATTTTGGCGCACAGCGCTTTGGCATTGGTGGCAGCAACCTGCTGGGCGCGCTGCGCTGGGCGCAAAGCAGCGCGCCGGTGCGCGACAGGAATAAACGCAGTTTTTGGTTGTCGGCAGCCCGCAGTGCGTTGTTTAATCAGATTGTGAGCGAACGGCTGAAAAAACCGGACGCGAATCAAGTTGTTGTCGGCGATGCGCTACAATTAGCGGGACGCGGAAGCTGGTTTGTGGCAACGGCCGATGAGATGGCCGATGCCCAGTCGCGCGTGGACGCTAAATCGCTGATGATTACCGCCGCCTTGCCGGGCTCAGGCGACTGGGGAACTCAGGGCGAGGCGCTGGCCGCTGAGCAGTCAGCGGTGGCGGATGCGCCAGAATTACAATCATTGCTGGTGCGGGAAAAAGTCGAGGCGGCGCGCCGTGCGATGCTCCTCTACCCGCAACAGCTGAGCTGGAACTGGTGGGATGACGTAACCGTCGAGTTACGCTTCTGGCTGCCGGCAGGTAGCTTTGCCACCAGTGTTGTCAGGGAACTTATCAACACGTCGGGTGATTATGCGAATATTGCTGAGTAACGATGACGGGATCCATGCGCCAGGTATTCAGACGCTGGCGAAACACCTCCGCGAATTTGCGGATGTGCAGGTCGTGGCTCCCGATCGTAACCGCAGTGGCGCGTCTAACTCATTGACGCTGGAGTCTTCACTTCGAACCTTTACCTTTGAGAATGGCGATATTGCCGTCCAGATGGGGACGCCGACCGACTGCGTGTTTCTGGGCGTAAATGCGCTGATGCGCCCGCGGCCGGATGTTGTGGTCTCCGGCATCAATGCCGGGCCGAATCTTGGCGATGATGTGATTTACTCCGGCACCGTGGCCGCGGCGATGGAGGGGCGTCACCTGGGGTTCCCGGCGCTGGCGGTCTCGTTAAACGGCCACACCCACTATGACACTGCCGCCGCGGTAACCTGCTCTATTCTCCGTGCGCTTGGCCGCGAGCCGCTGCGTACCGGACGTATCCTCAATATTAACGTGCCGGATCTCCCGCTGGACGAGATCAAAGGGATCCGCGTGACGCGCTGCGGCAGTCGCCATCCGGCCGATCAGGTTATTCCCCAGCAGGATCCGCGCGGCAATACCCTGTACTGGATCGGCCCGCCGGGAGATAAATGCGATGCCGGGCCAGACACCGACTTCGCTGCGGTGGATGAGGGTTACGTTTCCGTTACGCCGTTGCACGTAGATTTAACCGCTTATAGCGCGCATGATGTGGTGTCGGACTGGTTAGATCGGGTCGGAGTGAACGCGCAATGGTAAGTAAACGTGTACAAACTCTTCTGGAACAATTACGCGCACAGGGGATCGCCAACGAGCAGGTGCTGGATGCGCTTGCCCAGGTTCCCCGTGAGAAGTTTGTAGATGAGGCGTTTGAACACAAAGCGTGGGAAAACGTGGCGCTGCCCATCGGGCAAGGCCAGACGATTTCGCAGCCTTACATGGTGGCGCGTATGACGGAGCTTCTGGAGTTAACGCCAGACTCCCGGGTGCTGGAAATTGGCACCGGTTCAGGGTATCAGACCGCGATCCTGGCCCACCTTGTGCACCATGTCTGTTCCGTGGAACGGATTAAAGGCTTGCAGTGGCAGGCGCGCCGTCGCCTGAAACAGCTTGATTTACATAATGTATCGACACGCCACGGCGATGGATGGCAGGGTTGGCAGGCTCGCGCCCCGTTTGACGCCATAATAGTCACGGCCGCGCCACCTGAAATTCCCGCTGCACTTCTCTCGCAGCTGGACGAGGGCGGCATTCTAGTTTTGCCCGTCGGCGATGAGCAGCAGCTTTTAAAGCGCGTTCGTCGACGCGGCGGCGAGTTTATTATCGATACCGTGGAAGCCGTGCGCTTTGTGCCCCTGGTTAAGGGCGAGCTGGCCTGAGACTCGGATTTTTCCAGGGTTATTGAGGCAAATTCAGCGTATGGTGTGGCGCGATAGGTTCGTGCCATCACGGTTATTTTTAAGTCACTGGTAGTTAACACATTCCTGGGGGATAAATGAGCGCGGGAAGCCCAAAATTCACCATCAGCCGTGTTGCGGCATTATCACTGGTTTCGCTCTGGCTGGCAGGCTGTACAAGTTCTGACAATGCACCTGCGCCCGTCAGTTCCGTCAATGGAACCAGCGGCTCGGGTAACACGTCCAGCGGAATGTTGATTACCCCTCCGCCTAAAATGGGCACGTCCACGGCGCAGCAAACTCCGCAGATCCAGCCGGTTCAGCGTCCAGTTACGCAGCCTTCGCAGATTCAGCCAGTGGATCAGCCTGTTCAGACCGAAAATGGCCGCATAGTGTATAACCGCAAGTATGGGAACATTCCGAAAGGTAGCTATACCGGCGGCAGCACCTATACCGTGAAGCGCGGCGATACGCTGTTCTATATTGCCTGGATCACCGGGAACGATTTCCGCGATCTGGCACAGCGAAACAACGTCCAGGCCCCGTACGCTCTGGAAGTCGGGCAAACGCTTCAGGTTGGCAACGCGACGGGGACACCGCTTACGCCAGGCAACACCGTTTCAGCGGCCGACGTAACTGCGCAAAATAACAGCGTCACCCCTGCACAAAAAACCACCACGGTGGTTGCTTCACAACCTGTAATTACGTATTCTGAGGATTCAGGTGATCAGAGTGCTAACAAAATGTTGCCGAATAATAAAGGTACTGCGACTGTTGTCACAGCACCGACTACGGCACCTGTGGTTAGCTCTACTGTACCGACTGCAAGCAGTCAGAATGCCAGCTCGTCAATCACCACCTGGCGCTGGCCAACTGACGGCAAGATTATCGAGAACTTCGCTACCTCTGAGGGGGGCAACAAAGGGATCGATATCGCAGGCAGTAAAGGACAGGCAATCATCGCGACCGCAGACGGGCGCGTTGTCTATGCCGGTAACGCACTGCGCGGTTACGGTAATCTTATTATCATCAAACATAATGATGATTACCTGAGTGCCTACGCCCATAACGACACTATGCTGGTCCGGGAACAACAAGAAGTTAAGGCGGGGCAAAAAATCGCTACCATGGGTAGCACCGGAACCAGTTCTACACGCTTGCATTTTGAAATTCGTTACAAGGGGAAATCCGTAAACCCGCTGCAATATTTACCGCAGCGATAAATTGACGGGGCATGCCAGCCAGGGTGTCTCGTCCAGGGATCACGGGTAGGAGCCACCTTATGAGTCAGAATACGCTGAAAGTTCATGATTTAAATGAAGACGCGGAATTTGATGAGAACGGAGCAGAGGCTTTTGACGAAAAAGCCTTAGTAGAAGAGGAACCCAGTGATAACGATTTGGCTGAAGAAGAGCTGTTATCGCAGGGTGCCACACAGCGTGTGCTGGACGCGACTCAGCTTTACCTTGGGGAGATTGGTTACTCCCCACTGCTAACGGCCGAAGAAGAAGTCTATTTCGCACGTCGTGCTTTGCGTGGTGATGTTGCCTCGCGTCGTCGCATGATCGAAAGTAACCTGCGACTGGTCGTGAAAATTGCCCGCCGTTATGGCAATCGTGGTCTGGCTCTGCTGGATCTGATTGAAGAGGGCAACTTAGGTCTCATCCGCGCAGTTGAGAAGTTTGACCCGGAACGCGGGTTCCGTTTCTCAACCTACGCGACCTGGTGGATTCGTCAGACCATCGAACGGGCTATTATGAACCAGACCCGTACGATTCGACTGCCGATCCACATCGTCAAAGAGTTGAATGTTTATCTGCGTACCGCGCGCGAGTTGTCCCATAAACTGGACCACGAGCCAAGTGCGGAAGAGATTGCAGAGCAACTCGACAAACCGGTTGATGACGTAAGCCGTATGCTGCGTCTCAACGAGCGCATTACCTCGGTTGACACCCCGCTGGGTGGCGACTCCGAAAAAGCGCTGCTGGACATCCTGGCCGATGAAAAAGACAACGGCCCGGAAGACACCACGCAGGACGATGACATGAAACAGAGCATCGTCAAATGGCTGTTCGAACTGAACGCCAAACAGCGTGAAGTGCTGGCACGTCGTTTCGGTTTACTGGGGTATGAAGCTGCGACACTGGAAGACGTCGGCCGTGAGATTGGCCTGACCCGTGAACGTGTTCGTCAGATTCAGGTTGAAGGACTACGCCGCCTGCGTGAAATCCTGCAAGGGCAAGGTCTGAATATCGAAGCGCTGTTCCGCGAGTAAGCAACCATTCGTCAGAAAAGGCCCGTCGTGAGACGGGCCTTTTTTATGCCTTACGGCTGCGCCGTTTCGTGCAGCAAACGCCAGGTGATGTTATCCCCTTCCTGATTAAGCACTGCGGTTGACCAGCGCACGTTGACGGGCTGGCCTGGCCGGGTTTGCGTCTCCCGGTAATGGAGCACTGCGCCGTTGTCCCATGTCTGAAGCGTTGTTAACGCATCAATGTCGATCCTGAGCCCGGGTCGGGTTCCCCGCTGCGCATATAAAAATTGGGCAAGCGCGTGATGATCTAAAGGGTTGCCACTCGGTGGAACCATCAGAAAATCCGGACGGAAACGGGCGAGCAGGGCGTCCCGATCGCCTTCGCCTGCACCTAACCAGTTTTCAAGGGCGACGTGAATGTCGAGGATCTCTTGTTCGAAATGGGTCATGGTTGCTCCTGTTGCAGTTGCGCAAGTAACTGCGTGTTGTTAAGACGGTAGACGTACAGTACGGGCAGCAGGGTGATGACTGCGGCAAAAACAAACATCCCGTGCCAGGCGGCCAGCGGCGCGAGATAATCCTGCATGAAGCTCAGCGCCTGCGCCAGCAGCAGAGCGCCCGCAAAAAAGCTCAACTGACGATTCAGATTCCATAGCGCGCTGGCATCGGGCATATCTTCCGGTCGCATCGTCAAAAACGCGCTGCTCTGAGCCGTACTGCTGCAAAGGCTTCCCCCCGCGCCCATCAGCGCAAACGCAACGGCAGGTAGCAGCATTGCCGGGCCGACGTTAACTAAAAGCAGAATGCCCGTCGCCTGCAAAAGGCAACCGATGACCACCAGCGGCCGGGGGCCGATACGGTTGAAATAGCGTCCTGTCGCGGTGATAGCCAAAAACGAAGCCACAGACCACGGCAGCATAAGCATGCCCGTTGCGGCGGGTGTCATATTGGCCTCGCTCTGGAGGTAATACATGCCCGTTACGTTCACGCCGATAAAAATGCCGGGTACGCACACATAGATAAGCATGGATAAGCGCAACAGCGGATCCGTCAGCAAAGACAGGTTTACTGTCCTGGTGGTGTTTATCGGCGACGGTTCTGTTTTAAGCCACGCGCAGGCCAAAGCAAAGGTGACAATGGCGACGGGCAGGGTGGCAAAAAATATCCAGCGCCAGCTGAATGTCTGAACCAGCATACCGCCCACAGCCGGTGAGCACGCGGGGGCAAGCAGTGCGACCAGCATCACCGCCGAGGAGAGTCTGGCCCGCTCATGAGGCTTAAATTGTTGCCAGGTCAGAGCCTGACCAACCGGGATCAGTAAACCCCCTCCGGCGCCCTGTACGACTCGCCAGGCAATCAGACTTTCCAGCGAAGATGAGAGACCCGCCGCAACGGAGGCCGCGCTAAAGAGAAGCAGTGAGAGCAGGATAACGCGCTTCGGCCCGACGCGGCGCGTCAGGATACTGCTGAAAGGGATGACTAGCGTCAGCCCGGCAATGTATCCGTTACTTACCCAGGCAAGCGCGGAAGGTGTGGTATTGAAAGCACGAGCCATCGCCGGAAAGGCGATACTGGCAATAAACATGTTTATCAAATCAAGGAAAAAGCCGAGCAGAAAGACGACGGCGATTTTGCTGCGATACGTCATGGAAGTTCCTCCGGTGAGGTGGCGTATCGTATCGGCCCGCGCGTTACGGATAAACGCGACAAAGCACGATATACTGTCAACATTATTTTGACAGTTAACCAGGCAAGCGATGCTTAATTTACAGCGTACGGCGATGTTTATCGCCGTAGCGGACACCGGCAGTTTCACCGCCGCGGCGGAGGCGATGGGGCTGACAAAAGCGGTGGTCAGCTTTCATATTCGTCAGCTTGAAGAGGAGCTGGGCGTCACCCTGTTGCTGCGAACCACCCGACGCCTGACGCTGACCGAAGCGGGGAAGCTCTTTCATCAACGAAGCGTGATGCTGTTACGGGATGCAGAGCGATTGCAGGATGATGTTCGCGCCAACCACGCCGGGCTGACGGGAGAACTGCGGATCACCACCACGCCCGAATATGGCTCGCAGGTGGTGGTGCCTTTGCTGGCTGAATTTAGCCAGCTGCACCCGGACCTCCGCGTGCGGCATGTCTCGTCCTCTTTGCATGCCGATCTTATCGCCGAGCGCTTCGATGTCGCTATCCGGCTCGGCACGCTTGCAGATTCGCGCTACCACGCCGCGTTGATGACCTCCTTCACCATCCTTCCCGTGGCAACGCCAGGCTGGCTGGCAAACCATCCGGTTAACTCGCTGGAGCAGCTGGCGGAAGCGGACTGGATCATTCATGAGCGTTTAACGTCGCCGCTGCGCTGGCAGGTGAGAGGTGTTGATGAGCAGCCGGTTTCCTTTGAGATCAAGAAAGCGCCGCGCCTGTATGCAGACAGCGCCCAGGCGCTGATGGCTTTTGCCCTCGCGGGATGTGGAGTGGCGCTGCTGCCGGAGTGGCTGGTGCGAAACGCACTGGATGCAGGGGAACTGGTCTCGCTGTTACCGGCGTACACGTTCGCTCAGCAGGGCATCTATGCCGTTTATCCTGATGCCCGGCATGTGCCCGCGAAAGTGCGAACATTTATTGATTTTATGCGCGTCAGGGTTACTTAATCCTGCATCATCTTTTTAATGAGCGCTGAAAATTGCTCTCGTTCCGCGCCGTTAAGGCGCCCTAAAAACGCCTCATCCACCTCATTTCCAATCGGTTTACTGCTCTCAAGCAGGGCCTCACCTTCGGCCGTCAGAAAGACAAACCGACGGCGCTTGTCCGCCGGATCGTGCTCGCGCCTGACCAGGCCGCGTGCTTCCATGCGGCTCAGCATTTCTGCCAGCGTCGCTTTGGTGCTCACCGCGACTTCAGTCAGGGCAACCTGCTCAATGCCAGGATTTTCAGCAATTGACCGCATCACCGCATACTGTGGCTTTGTCAGTTCGGGCAATGCGTGCTGCCACTGGGCGGTATGCTGTTGAAAAAGCTGACGTAGCAGGTGGAAAGCTTCTTGTCTTAACTCCATGGACACTCCGACGGAAAAATACTCCCTCTATGATAGCCGCTCTCGGGCTGAATTTTAACGCGAGAGTTTTTTAGCGATTAGTGTGATCGTATACGAACGATCTTGTCAGCAGCAGGATCAAGGCGTAGTTTAATTAATATGTTCGTATACGAACAAACTTATTGAGGTGCTGAATGAGATTGATTGTGGGAATGACGGGCGCAACGGGTGCGCCATTAGGCGTGGCGTTGTTGCAGGCGCTGCGGGAAATGCCGGAGGTGGAAACGCATCTGGTGATGTCGAAGTGGGCAAAAACCACGATTGAGCTGGAAACGCCCTTCACTGCGCATGACGTTGCTGCCCTGGCGGATGTCGTCCATAGCCCGGCCGATCAGGCTGCCACCATCTCCTCCGGCTCGTTTCGCACCGACGGCATGATCGTCATCCCGTGCAGCATGAAAACGCTGGCGGGTATCCGCGCGGGCTACGCCGAAGGGCTGGTAGGGCGTGCGGCAGACGTGGTGCTGAAAGAGGGACGCAAGCTGGTGCTGGTTCCCCGTGAGACGCCGCTCAGCACCATCCATCTCGAGAACATGCTTGCCCTTTCCCGCATGGGCGTGGCGATGGTGCCGCCTATGCCTGCGTACTACAACCACCCGCAAACCGCCGATGACATTACCCAGCATATCGTGACCCGCGTTCTCGACCAGTTCGGTCTGGAGCATAAAAAAGCCCGACGCTGGGAAGGTTTGCAGGCAGCGAAACATTTTTCACAGGAGAATAAAGATGGCATTTGATGATTTGAGAAGCTTCTTGCAGGCGCTCGATGAGCAAGGGCAGCTGCTGAAAATTGAGGAAGAGGTAAACGCTGAGCCGGATTTAGCGGCGGCCGCCAACGCTACCGGGCGCATTGGCGATGGCGCGCCTGCGCTGTGGTTCGATAATATTCGCGGTTTCACCGATGCCCGTGTGGTGATGAACACTATCGGCTCGTGGCAAAACCACGCTATTTCGATGGGGCTGCCGGCGAATACCCCGGTGAAAAAACAGATCGACGAGTTTATTCGTCGCTGGGACAAATTTCCCGTCGCGCCAGAGCGTCGTGCAAACCCGGCCTGGGCGCAGAACACGGTGGACGGGGAAGACATTAACCTGTTCGACATTCTGCCGCTGTTCCGCCTGAACGACGGTGACGGGGGCTTTTATCTCGATAAAGCATGCGTTGTCTCCCGCGATCCGCTCGACCCCGATCACTTCGGCAAGCAGAACGTCGGGATCTATCGTATGGAAGTGAAGGGCAAGCGTAAGCTCGGCCTGCAACCGGTGCCGATGCACGATATTGCGTTGCATCTGCATAAGGCAGAAGAGCGCGGCGAAGACCTGCCAATTGCCATTACGCTGGGTAACGATCCGATCATCACCCTGATGGGCGCCACGCCGCTGAAATACGATCAATCCGAGTATGAAATGGCCGGTGCGCTACGTGAAAGCCCGTATCCGATTGCGACGGCTCCGCTGACCGGTTTCGATGTGCCGTGGGGGTCGGAAGTGATCCTGGAAGGGGTGATTGAAGGCCGGAAACGTGAAATTGAAGGGCCCTTCGGTGAGTTTACCGGTCACTACTCCGGCGGGCGCAACATGACGGTTGTGCGTATCGACAAAGTTTCTTACCGCACTAAACCGATTTTCGAATCTCTCTACCTGGGCATGCCGTGGACCGAAATTGATTATCTGATGGGGCCCGCCACCTGCGTACCGCTCTATCAGCAGCTGAAGGCGGAATTCCCGGAAGTGCAGGCGGTGAACGCCATGTACACCCACGGTCTGCTGGCGATTATCTCCACTAAAAAGCGTTACGGCGGTTTTGCCCGTGCGGTCGGGCTCCGCGCCATGACCATGCCACACGGTCTGGGTTACGTGAAGATGGTGATTATGGTGGATGAAGATGTCGATCCGTTTAACCTGCCGCAGGTGATGTGGGCGCTGTCATCGAAGGTCAATCCGGCAGGCGATCTGGTACAGCTACCGAATATGTCTGTGCTCGAGCTTGACCCCGGCTCCAGCCCGGCGGGGATCACTGACAAGCTGATCATTGATGCCACCACCCCTGTTGCCCCGGACAACCGTGGTCACTACAGCCAGCCGGTACAGGATCTCCCTGAAACCAAAGCCTGGGCCGAAAAACTGACCGCGATGCTGGCGGCACGTCAATAAGGAGGAAAAAATGATTTGTCCACGTTGTGCCGATGAACATATTGAAGTGATGGCAACATCACCGGTGAAAGGTGTCTGGACGGTATACCAGTGTCAGCACTGTCTGTATACCTGGCGCGATACCGAACCGCTGCGCCGTACCAGCCGCGAGCATTACCCGGAAGCGTTCCGCATGACGCAGAAGGATATTGATGAGGCGCCGCAGGTGCCGACGATCCCGCCGCTGCTGTAAAAAAAGCCCGGTGGCGGCTGCGCTTACCGGGCGATAATATTGTGCGGTCCTTTGCCCGGTGGCGCTACTGTATGACCGGATACATAGGTGACAGATCAGACCGGGAACATAGGTAACACTTTTCAGTCTATCCGGAGCACACTCTGGGTTTTTCGGTCGTAGTACGCAAGCGTTATTCCGTTAAAGATGATGGCCTCAAGGCCATCATCCTGTTCTTCCAGCATGATGTACTCATCAGTCAGCGCTTCACTCAGGAACACCGTCCCCTTTTTCCCCATATAGAGTGTCCCCCTTGATTTCACCCTGTAGACCGTACCTCCTTCCGGATAAGCATATTCAGGAACCCTGCCATCCCAGTGTCGGCCTGAGGGCTGCCATACCGTTCCGGGCGTTGCACCCGCCAGGGCTTCATGCGGCCTTTCGTAGTTAAACTCTTCCCGGTAGTCACTGAACCACCGCTGTTGTTCTTCCATCGTCATAAAGGTGTTGCCCTGTTTTACTGCACTTTTCAGCGAACGGTGCATTCTCTCATGACGGCCGTTTTCTTCCGGATGCCCCTTTCTGATACGTTCCGGTCTGATGCCCAGCTTTATCAGCCAGACTGCAAGGCGACTTAACCCGGCGATACCTGTTCCTGCGAAAGGCTGTCCATTATCCGTTCTCAGGACTTCCGGCAGACCGTACTCCAGGAACGCATCCGTCAGGCACTGCCTGACGAAGGGCTCGCTCTCCCGGTCCGTTCCCCGGCAGCTCAGAAGATACCGGCTGTGATTGTCGGTCAGGGTGAAGGGATGACAGTATTTCCGGCTCAGCAGCCTGAACTTGCCTTTAAAATCAGCGCTCCAGACCTGATTGTTCTCACTGATGATGGTCAGGGGCTGGCGATTGCCCGGGGTTCTGCGTTTTCGCTTTTTATCCGGAACCAGGCCTTCACGCTTGAGGATATCGCCGATAGTGCTGGCAGCGGGGACGGTAAAATCGACGTGATGATTGAGCAGCCACATCCGCAGTTTTTTGGGGCCCCAGTCAGGGTGTTTCTGCCTCAGGGCCGTAAGCTGCCCGGCGATATCATCAGGAACTGTACGGGAGTGGGAGTGCGGAGCACGCGACCGGTCAGAGAGAGATGACAGGTCAGAGGGGTCAAAACGCTGAAGCCATTTGTAACCGGTTTTTCGGCTGATGCCGAAGAGACGGCAGAGGGCTGAAAAAGAATCCGTACCTGCATGGCAGGCACGGATAAAATCAAGGCGTTGCATAGGTCGGGTCTCAGTCCAGGGCATAGCGAGTCTCCTCTTCTATGCCAGTTATAACTGTTACCCATGTATCCGGTCTAAAGTGTTACCCATGTTTCCGGTTCATACCCTACGCTTACCGGGCCTACGGGTTTTGTAGGCCGGGTAAGGCGAAGCCGCCACCCGGCAAAAAAGACCGCAGAGAACTAAACCAGACTCTTCAACCGATAAATCCACTCCAGCGCCTGTCGCGGCGTCAGGGTATCCGGGTCGAGATTTTCCAGCGCTTCCACGGCCGGAGAGGTCTCTTCCGGGACCGCCAGCAGTGACATCTGCGTACCATCTATCTGCGTCGCCGCCGCATTCGGTGACAAACTTTCCAGTTCACGCAGTTTCTGACGCGCGCGCTTGATCACCTCTTTTGGCACGCCCGCCAGCGCCGCGACGGCCAGGCCATAACTCTTGCTTGCCGCGCCGTCCTGCACCGTGTGCATAAAGGCGATGGTGTCGCCGTGCTCAAGCGCATCAAGGTGGACGTTAGCCACGCCTTCCATTTTCTCTGGCAGCTGTGTCAGTTCGAAATAGTGCGTTGCGAACAGCGTCAGCGCCTTGATTTTATTTGCCAGACTTTCCGCGCACGCCCAGGCCAGGGACAGGCCGTCATAGGTGGAGGTACCGCGTCCTACTTCGTCCATCAACACCAGACTGTTCTCTGTCGCGTTATGCAGAATGTTGGCGGTTTCGGTCATCTCGACCATAAAGGTAGAGCGACCGCTCGCCAGATCGTCCGCAGCACCCACACGGGTGAAGATACGGTCGATAGGGCCAATCTCAACCTTCTGCGCCGGAACGTAGCTGCCGATGTAGGCGAGCAGCGCGATAAGGGCTGTCTGGCGCATATAGGTACTTTTACCGCCCATGTTGGGACCGGTAATGATCAGCATTCTTCGCTGCGGTGACAGGTTCAACGGGTTGGCAATAAACGGCTCGTTCAGCACCTGCTCAACCACCGGGTGGCGGCCTTCGGTAATGCGAATGCCGGGTTTGTCAGTAAAGGTCGGACAGGTGTAGTTCAGCGTATCGGCGCGCTCGGCCAGGTTTACCAGGACATCCAGCTCGGCCAGCGCAGCGGCGCTCAGTTGCAGGTCAGCCAGGTGCGGCATCAGGATGTCAAACAGCTCGTCATACAGCTGTTTCTCCAGCGCCAGCGCTTTACCTTTCGACGTGAGCACTTTGTCTTCGTACTCTTTCAGCTCAGGAATAATGTAGCGCTCGGCATTTTTCAGCGTCTGGCGGCGAACGTAGTGAATCGGCGCCAGGTGACTCTGCCCACGGCTGATCTGGATATAGTAACCGTGTACCGCGTTGTAGCCGACTTTCAGGGTGTCGAGCCCCAGACGTTCACGCTCGCGGATTTCCAGCTTATCCAGATAATCCGTCGCGCCATCGGCCAGCGCACGCCATTCGTCCAGCTCTTCGTTATAACCTGGAGCAATAACCCCGCCATCCCGCACCAGAACAGGCGGCGCATCAATGATGGCGCGTTCCAGCAGTTCGCGAAGCTCGGTAAATTCGCCCATGGTTTCGCGCAGCTTCTGCACTGGCGCGCTGTCGATCTCTCCCAGCTGAGCACGCAGTTCCGGCAACTGCTGGAACGCGTGACGCATACGGGCAAGATCGCGTGGACGCGCGGTGCGCAGTGCCAGGCGCGCCAGGATACGCTCAAGATCACCCACCTGACGCAGCACCGGCTGCAAGTCGGTGTAACGATCCTGCAATGCGGCAATGGTTTGCTGGCGGCCGATCAGCGTGTCGGTATTGCGGATCGGCATATGCAGCCAGCGTTTGAGCATACGGCTGCCCATGGGGGTAACCGTGCTGTCGAGAACCGACGCCAGCGTATTTTCCATGCCGCCAGCGAGGTTCTGAGTGATCTCCAGGTTGCGGCGCGTGGCGGCATCCATGATGATGCTGTCCTGCTGACGCTCCATGGTAATGGAACGGATATGGGGCAGGGCGGTACGCTGCGTATCCTTAACGTACTGCAACAGGCAGCCTGCGGCACACAGCCCGCGCGGGGCGTTTTCTACGCCAAAGCCAATCAAATCTCGCGTGCCAAATTGCAGGTTCAGCTGCTGGCGCGCGGTATCAATTTCGAACTCCCACAGTGGACGACGACGCAGGCCGCGGCGACCTTCAATCAGCGCCGTCTCGGCGAAATCCTCTGCATAAAGCAGTTCTGCCGGATTGGTGCGCTGTAGTTCAGCCGCCATGGTTTCACGGTCAGCCGGTTCACTCAGGCGAAAACGACCGGAGCTGATATCCAGCGTGGCGTAGCCAAACCCTTTACCGTCCTGCCAGATCGCCGCCAGCAGGTTATCCTGGCGCTCCTGAAGCAGGGCCTCATCACTGATGGTTCCCGGCGTCACGATGCGTACGACTTTGCGCTCAACGGGGCCTTTCGACGTGGCCGGGTCGCCAATTTGTTCGCAGATAGCGACAGACTCACCCTGGTTCACCAGCTTCGCCAGATAGTTTTCAACCGCGTGATGCGGGATACCTGCCATCGGGATGGGCTCGCCTGCTGACGCGCCACGTTTCGTCAGGGAAATGTCGAGCAGCTGAGACGCACGTTTCGCATCGTCATAAAAAAGCTCGTAAAAATCGCCCATACGGTAAAACAGCAAAATTTCCGGATGCTGTGCCTTCAGCTTCAGGTACTGCTGCATCATTGGCGTATGCGCGTCGAAATTGTCGATTGTGCTCATGGAGTTATGATATCCATTTCTTTGAAAATATTACGCTTTGAGCGGCTCAATGGCCGATTGTTCCTTCTATTGTCGCATGAAAAAAAGGTGCGGCGCAGAAAAAAGTCACGACTTTACGAGGCATCTTCCACCATTAATTCAATGATGATTTTCCCGTGCTCGACGCCCACCCGAACCTGCGAGTTGGTGGTAAATCCCGCTTGCTCAAGCCAGTCGCCTTTCAGGCTCAGCGCTGCGTGTACGCTGTAGCGTTTTGGAATTTTCGTTTTACGGTCTTCATGACGTTTTCTGAAGTAACCCACTTTCAAGTGACGATAGGGTTTGGCGATCGCGATCTCTTGCATAAGCTCTCCGGTGAATGCGGTCAAAGGTGGTTATTTATGCCTGTATAAAATACCAGTAAAACGCAGCGGGGGGCGGGGTAATTCTGGAAGGGCGCTTCAGAAAATGGAATGCAATGACTGAAAATGTGCGGATAAAAGGGTATTATAAATGCACTTTATTGTTGAGGACGACGTTATGTCCGGTAAACGTATTTCACGAGAAAAAAAGACGATCGCCAGAATGATCGCCCTGTACGAAAACAGGTGTCCGCACGCCATAAAAGAAGAGGGGCACTATTCGGCGCTCAAGGCTTATGCCGATAAGCGGCTGGATAAATGCGTGTTTGGTGAGGAAAAACCTGCCTGCAAACAGTGCCCTGTGCACTGTTATCAGCCCGCCCGACGGGAAGAGATGAAGCAGGTGATGCGCTGGGCAGGGCCACGTATGTTATGGCGCCATCCGATTCTGACCATCCGTCATCTGATCGACGATCGCCGTCCGGTTCCGGAATTACCCGAAAAGTATCGGCCCAAAAAATAACCGGCTCCGCGCCGCAGTGGGCGACAAATTACGCGCAGGGCGACGTCGCCGGAATGACGGGTTAATTCAGGCTCTCTTTATCGATTCCCAGACGCTTCATGCGCGAGAGCAGGGTGGTACGCTTCAGACCCAGCCGTTGCGCCGCACCTTTCGGTCCGGCTACCACGCCGTTGGTCTCCTTCAGCACTCGCATAATGAGCTGATATTCATCTTCTCCCTCTTTCGCAAGCTCGGTTGCGGTCACGGTCGTTTCAGAAGGAGTAACCTCTGGCAGGGAGAGCTGGAGCACGTTCCCGCGGGTCAGCAGGACCGCGCGTTCAATGACGTTTTCCAGCTCGCGCACGTTCCCCGGCCACTCCATCGCCGAGAGTGTGCGTAGCGTTTCGGCAGGAATACTGTCGATATTTCGCCCCATCCGGCGGGCAATCTTCGCGGTAAAGGCTTTCACCAGCAGCGGAATATCTTCCGGGCGCTCGCGCAGCGGCGGCAGGCAGATCGGGAAGACGTTCAGGCGATAGTAAAGATCGCTGCGAAACTCGCGGTCGGCGACCATTTTTTTCAGATCGCGATTGGTGGCGGCAATCAGACGCACGTCGGTCTGGATCAGCTTGTTGCTGCCGAGGCGCTCGAACTCCTGCTCCTGCAAAACGCGCAGCAGCTTGGGCTGAAGCTCCAGCGGCATATCGCCCACTTCGTCGAGGAACAACGAGCTTTTATCCGCCAGTTCAAAACGGCCCAGCCGCTGGCTGCTGGCGCCGGTAAAGGCGCCGCGCTCGTGGCCGAACAGGTCGCTTTCCAGTAAGCCCGCAGGCATCGCCGCGCAGTTCATCTTCACCATCCGGCGGCTATTGCGGTTGCTCAGATTGTGGATCGCCCGGGCAATCAGCTCTTTCCCGGTACCGGTTTCACCGAGGATCAGCACCGTGCTGTCGCTCTGCGCCACCATTTCCACCTGCTTAAGGACGCTGTACATGGCATCGCTGCGCCCGATGATTTCGCCAAACTCGCTGTCCACGTTGTTGAGCTGCTCGGTCAGCGCCAGGTTTTCGTCCACCAGCCTCTCCTTCAGGCGGTGGATCTCCTGATAGGCGAGGGCGTTATCCAGCGCAATGGAGATACGCTCGGCGATCTGGCGCAGCAGCTTCAGGTTAGCGGTGGTAAATACGGCTTCATCGCACTGCGCCAGTTTAAGCACGCCGAGCATGGTGTTGCCGGACATCAGCGGCAGCAGGCACAGGGTCTGGATCTTGTTGCCCCAGGTGTTGAACAACATCCGCTCGTAGGGGGCTACCGGATCCTGTTCATTGAGATTGAGCAGCAGGATCTCTTTGCTTTTAAATACCCGCTCGGACAGCGTTCCCGCTTCGTCCACTTCGCTCTGCTCGTGCGCCGGGTTGGCTTCATCAAGGTAGTGGGTGGAGTAGATGTTGAGCTTGCCTTTCCGGTTGCCGCGTAGCGCAATGCTGATGGCATCGATTTTAAAATAGTGATGGATCTCTTTTGACACTTCGCTGACCAACTCATCCATGTCCAGGCGGGAGAGCACGGCGTTGGTGATGGCAACCAGAATGCGGAAGTTATCGCGCTCGCGGCTCAGCAGGTCGTAGTCCACATTATTGGTGACGCGGCTTTGGATCTGCTCCGCGACAACGGCCACAATCTGGGTAAAGGTGTGCAGGCGTTCGTACTCCGCCTCGCTCCAGGGCTGGTCGGTATCGCGGATAAACTCGCAGCCGCCAAAAATTTGCCCTTCCACCGCCAGCGGCAGCATGCTGTAGTGGCCGAATGGGTGGTAAAGATTGCTCTCTGCCAGCTTCGGCCAGGCCTGGCGAAACTGGTCAAAATTGCAGTGCAGCGCTTCCGGGCGGGAGAGGATACGCCGCACCGGGCCGTGGGCCAGAAACGTTTCATCTTCATATTCGAAGATTTTGCCGTTATCACGCGTTGAGAAATAGCTCGCGCGGTGGGTTGCGCTATGCCAGAGCACAATGGCGGCGCTGTCCGCCAGCGCTGATTGCCTGACCAGCCGCGTCAGGGCATCGCTCAGCGCGCCGAGATCGGGCTGTTGTAAAAGTGTGCGCGTGATGTCAAACAGGCCCTGCTGTCCAAGATCGCTCATCGGTGTATACGGCATTGTTGCTTTCCAATAGAAACTGGCAAAAAGAGAAATTCAGCGCTGACCGCTTTTGGCGCGGTCTAGCAAATTCGGGGTAACGGTTCAGCGTGCGGCAGATCCAGCGTGCGCTTCACGCCGTAAAGCCCGGTCAGGCGCACCCCTTTGCGCTCAACCACGTCGCCGATGATGGCCGCGTCTTTCCCTAAAGGATGCGTGCGCAGCTGTGCAAGTACGGCTTCCGCCGCCGCGCGTTCCACGCCGATCACCAGCTTGCCCTCATTGGCAAAGTTAAGCGGGTTTAGACCTAGTAGCTCGCACAGCCCGCGCACGGCGGGCTTAACGGGCAGGCCGCGCTCGGTCAGCTCAATCCCGCAGCCGCAGCTTGCCGCGAACTCGTGCACGACGGCATTCACGCCGCCCCGCGTGGCGTCGCGCAGGGCTTTTACGCCCGGCATGTCGCGCAGCGTCTGGATCAGCGGCGTGAGTACCGCGCAGTCACTGCGCAGCTCGCCATCCAGCCCCAGGCCTTCGCGCAGGTTCAGGATGGTTGCCCCGTGGCAGCCCAGCGTGCCGCTGACAATCAGCACGTCGCCTGCGCAAAGCTGCTGCGCGCCCCAGTGAATGTCGGCAGGGATCGCGCCCATCCCGGCTGTGTTGATGAAGAGCTTATCCGCCGCGCCGCGCTGCACCACCTTGGTATCCCCGGTGACGATGGCGATCCCCGCCTCGCGTGCGGTGTGCGCCATGCTGTTGACCACCGCCGTGAGCGTCTCCATCGGTAACCCTTCTTCGAGGATAAACCCGCAGGAGAGGTAGCGGGGGATCGCGCCGCTGACGGCGACGTCGTTTGCCGTGCCGCAGACGGCGAGCTTGCCGATATCGCCTCCCGGGAAGAACAGCGGGTCAATCACGTAGCTGTCGGTAGAGAACGCCAGCCTGTCACCGTGGGCGGTCAGGGCCGCGAGGTCAATACGCGCCTGATCTTCCTGCTCGGCGAGCCAGGGGTTATTAAAGGCTTCCATAAACAGCCGGTTAATCAGCTGCTGCATCGCCTGTCCACCGCTTCCGTGCGCCATTTCCACCGTGTTCATGCTTCACACTCCTGGTTGCGATAGTGATACCACGCGGCGCATGCCCCTTCGGAAGAGACCATCAGCGCGCCAAACGCGGTTTGCGGGTTACAGGCGTTGCCAAATAACGGGCAGTGATGAGGTTTGCATTTGCCGGTGAGTACGTCGCCACAGCGGGCGCGGGGATCGTCGCACACCTGCTGCGGCTGCGGGCGGAAATGCGCTTCGGCGTCGAAGGCGCGATACGCGGGCGTCAGGTGTACGCCGGATTCGGCAATCAGCCCCAGTCCGCGCCACTCGCTGTCGCCTTCGACGCTAAACACGTCGGCTATGGCCTGCTGTGCCCGTCTGTTACCTGCATCGGGCACCACGCGACGATACTGATTTTCCACCGCACTCAGGGCCGCTATTTTCTGCTCAACCAGCATGGTCACGCCTTGCAGTAGATCAAGTGGCTCGAAACCAGCCACCACTAACGGACGATTGTACTGTTCAGCGATAAAACCGTAGGCTTCTGTGCCGATCACCATGCTGACGTGGCCCGGCGCCAGAAACGCGTCGATACCGTTATCCGGCGCTTCAAGCAGGCTGCGCAGCGTGGGAATAAGCGTGATGTGCTGGCAGAAAAAGTAAAAGTTTGTGACGTTGCGGGCTTTAGCCTGCTGGAGGGTAATGGCGGTGGCGGGCATGGTGGTTTCAAAACCCAGCCCGAAAAAGACGACCTTACGCTCAGGATTAGCCATCGCCAGCGTCAGGGCATCCATCGGTGAGTAGACGATCCGCACGTCTGCGCCGCGCGCCTTCGCCTGGAGCAGCGAGCCATTTTTTCCCGGTACACGCATGGCGTCGCCAAAGGTGCAAAAAATCACACCGGGGCGGCTGGCGATGTCGATACAGCTGTCGATGCGCCCCATCGGCAGCACGCACACCGGGCAGCCGGGGCCGTGGATAAACTCGATGTTCTCCGGCAGCAGCTGGTCGAGGCCAAATTTAAAGATGGCGTGGGTGTGTCCGCCGCACACCTCCATGATCCGCAGCGGTTTTTCTTTCGTGTAGTCCAGCAGCGAGGCGCGGGTCTTCAGGCGATCGATAAGCTGCAACACCTGCTCAGGCGCGCGATATTCATCAACGTAACGCATGTGTTAACGTTCCTCCCCATACAACAGGGCGCCCACGTCCGGCTCGACATCGAACATATTCTGTAGCGCGTCCAGCGTGTCGCGGGCTTCTTCCTCATTAATCACGCTCATGGCAAAACCCACGTGGACCAGCACCCACTGGCCGAGACGCGATGCGCCGGTCTCATCGTGGCTGCCTACCAGCGTCAGGTCGACATCGCGCAGGATGCCGCAGACCTCCACTTTGGCCTGATTGCCGTCGAGGGAATGAATTTGTCCGGGGACGCCTATGCACATCGTTCGTTCTCCAGCCAGTTCAGCCAGGCGTCCATCCCGTCGCCACGCGTGGCGGAAACCAGCAGGATCTCAATGTCCGGGTTCACTTCCCGGGCGTAAGCCAGGCACTTATCCACGTCGAAATTCAGGTACGGCAGCAGGTCGACCTTGTTCAGCAGCATGACGGAGGCGGCGGCAAACATATGCGGATATTTAAGCGGCTTGTCTTCCCCTTCGGTCACGGAGAGCACCGCCACTTTATGCCGCTCGCCGAGGTCGAAGCTTGCCGGGCAAACCAGGTTGCCGACGTTTTCAATAAACAGGATACCGTTATCCGCCAGCGGCAGGCGCGGGGCGGCGTCGGCAATCATCTGCGCGTCCAGGTGGCACCCTTTCCCGGTGTTGACCTGAATCGCAGGCGTACCGGTTTCGCGGATGCGCGCGGCGTCGTTTACCGTTTGCTGGTCGCCTTCGATTACGGCGCAGGAGACGTGTTCGTTCAGCCGTTTGAGGGTTTCGGTCAGCAGCGTGGTTTTACCGGAGCCGGGGCTGGAGACCAGGTTCAGCACCAGCTGTTCGCGCGCGGCAAAGCGGGCGCGATTGCGGGCGGCGAGCTGGTTATTTTTGTCCAGCACGTTGATCTCCACCTCCAGCATCTGGCGCTGGCTGATGCCCGGCGCGTGCGTACCCGCTTCGCCGTGGCCGTAATGGAGGTCGCCCGCGTCGGAACGCTGCGGGGCAAAGGTGATGCCGGTCAGGGCCGCCGCGGGACGTGGGGCAGGAGAAAAGGGCGCGGAGCGAAACGCGGAGTGGGGACGGTGTTCATCCCCTTCTATATACAGGTTGCCTTCAGCGCAACCGCAGGTACTACACATACATTACTCCTTCTCGATTTCGAGGCGTTGGATCTGCATACCGTCATCCGCCACGATGCGCAGCCCGCTGCTCTGGCACTGCGGACAGCGCTGTACCTTCGATGACAGCAGCGTGACGTACTCCTGACACTGCTCGCACCAGCACTCTGCCTGCTGCTCTTCAATATGCAGGTCGCAGCCTTCCGCCAGCGTGCCGCTGCACACCAGCTCAAAACAGAAGGTGAGGGCGCTGGTCTCGACGCAGGAAAACGCCCCGACCTTCAGCCAGACGCCGGTGACGCGTTTCGCGTGGTTTTGCACTGCCTGCTGTTCGATAAGTTCCAGTGCCCGCTGGCAGAGGGTGATTTCGTGCATGACGCCTCCTTAATGAATTGCCCCTTCAATGCAATAACGGTGCCAGCTTGATTTGCGTTACGGCGTGACGATGTCAACACTGTCGAAATGACACGTCGACACCGCGGCGGTGACAGTGCGCATCTCTTTAAAATCCATTTAAATCAACAAATTAAAAACTGGCACGAAATCTGCTTAACAGCCGCTAACTCCATTAACCGGATACCTTTTATGACTATTTGGGAAATTAGCGAAAAAGCGGATTACATCGCACAACGTCATCAGCAGCTCCAGGAGCAATGGCACCTGTACTGCAATTCACTGATCCAGGGGATCACGCTGTCGAAGGCCCATCTGCATCACGCCATGAGCTGTGCGGCGCAGGGGGATATGCGTTTTGTACTGTTCGGTCACTTTACGATTTACGTCACCCTGGCGGAGACCTTCAACAGCCACACGATTGAGTACTACGTCGAGACGAAAGAGGGCGACAGGCACTGCATCGCCCGGGCGCAGCTGATGGCGGACGGCATGGTGGACGGTCACGTCAGCAACCGCGATCGCCAGCAGGTGCTGGAGCACTATCTGGAGAAAATCGCGCCGGTTTACAACGGCCTCTACGCCGCCGTTGAGCATGACAGGCCAGTCAACCTGAAACAGCTGATCGACGGAAAATCCTCCGCGAACGTGGCCTGAAAAACGAGTGTCGAGAAGTGTCGATAAGACAGTTTTTTTTCGTCAAAAATGACCATCACCAGAGGATGACCCGGTGAACCGTTTTGTAATTGCTGACTCGATGGTCTGTATTGGCTGTCGGACCTGTGAGGCGGCGTGTTCGGAAACGCACCGCCTGCACGGGCTACAGTCCATGCCGCGCCTGCGCGTCATGCGTAATGAGAAAGAGTCTGCCCCGCAGCTCTGTCACCACTGTGAAGACGCCCCGTGCGCGGGCGTCTGTCCTGTCAATGCCATCACCCGCGTTGACGGCGCGGTACAGCTGAACGAAAGCCTGTGCGTGAGCTGCAAGCTGTGCGGCATCGCCTGTCCGTTCGGCGCTATTGAGTTTTCCGGCAGCCGTCCGCTGCATATTCCGGCGAATGCCAATACCCCAAAAGCGCCGCCTGCGCCACCAGCTCCGGCACGCGTGAGTACGCTGCTGGACTGGGTGCCGGGCATTCGCGCCGTTGCGGTGAAGTGCGATCTGTGCAGCTTCGATGAGCAGGGTCCGGCCTGCGTGCGGACCTGCCCGACCCGGGCGCTGGTCCTGGTCAACATCCGCGACATCGCTCGCACCAGCAAACGCAAGCGCGAGCTGACCATCAATACCGACGTCGGCGATCTTTCGCTGCTGCGGGCGCTTAACGAGGGGGCGAAATGAACGCGATAGTTATGATGACCAGCGGTGTGGCCTGGTTTGCCGCCGCCGCTGTCCTGGCGCTGCTCCTCTCCTTCCATAAAACGCTGAGCGGGGCGATCGCCGGTATCGGTGGGGCGGTCGGCAGCCTGATGACGCTGGCGGCGGGCGGGGTTGTCCTGATCGACGGCCAGTCCGTCGACACCCTCATCCCGCTGATTCACCACGCCGTTGAGCTTACGCCGCTGAACGCCATCTGGCTGATAACCTTTGGCCTGTGCGGGCTGTTTATCAGCCTGTTTAATGTCGACTGGCACCGACATCAGCACACCAAAGCCAACGGCCTGCTGGTTAACCTGTTGATGGCCGCCGCGGTCTGTACCGTTATCGCCAGCAACCTCGGCGCGCTGGTGGTGATGGCAGAAATCATGGCCCTGTGCGGCGTGTTCCTGACCGGATGCAGCGCCTCCGGCAAGCTGTGGTTTGCGCTCGGACGTCTCGGTACGCTGCTGCTGGCGCTGGCCTGCTGGCTGGTGTGGCAGCGTTTCGGCACGCTGGATTTTGCCGCGCTTAACGGTCAGCCGCTGGGCAACGACGTCTGGCTGTTGGGCGTAGTCGGTTTTGGCCTGCTGGCCGGGATTATCCCGCTGCACGGCTGGGTGCCGCAGGCGCATGCCAATGCCTCAGCCCCGGCCGCTGCGCTGTTCTCCACCGTGGTGATGAAGGTCGGTCTGTTCGGCATCCTGATGATAACCCTGACGGGCGGTCAGCCGCCGCTGTGGTGGGGCGTGGCGCTGCTGATTGCAGGGATGATCACCGCGTTCGTCGGCGGGCTCTACGCGCTGATGGAGCACAACATCCAGCGTCTGCTGGCGTACCACACCCTGGAGAACATCGGGATTATCCTGCTCGGCATGGGCGCGGGCGTCACCGGGCTGGCGCTCAACCAGCCGGCGCTGATTGCCGCCGGGTTTATTGGCGGTCTGTATCACCTTATCAACCACAGTCTGTTTAAAAGCACCCTGTTCCTCGGTGCGGGCAGCGTCTGGTTCCGCACCGGGCACCGCGATATTGAAAAGCTCGGCGGGATTGGCAAAAAAATGCCCGTCATTTCGCTGGCGATGCTGGTCGGGCTGATGGCGATGGCTGCGCTGCCGCCGCTGAACGGCTTTGCCGGCGAGTGGGTGATTTATCAGTCCTTCTTCGCCCTCGGCCAGAGCGAGGCGTTTATCGGGCGTTTACTCGGCCCGCTGCTGGCGGTGGGCCTGGCGATCACCGGCGCGCTGGCGGTGATGTGTATGGCGAAGGTTTACGGCGTCACCTTCCTGGGCGCGCCGCGCACCCGCGAAGCGGAAAACGCCTGTTGCGCCCCGGTACTGATGGCCACCAGCGTGGTCGCACTGGCGCTGTGCTGCATCGCGGGCGGGGTTGCCGCGCCGTGGCTGCTGCCGCTGCTGGGCCACGCCATTCCGCTGCCGCTGGTCACGGCGCATACCGTCGTTTCCCAGCCGATGATGGCGCTGCTGCTGATTGCCGCGCCGCTCCTGCCGTTCGTGCTGATGCTGTTCTTCAGACGCGACCGTCTCGCCTCCCGCTCGCGCGGCGCGGCGTGGGCCTGCGGCTACGAACACGAGCAGTCGATGGTCATCACCGCCCACGGTTTCGCCATGCCGGTGAAGGAAAACTTTGCCGCCGTGCTGAAGCTGCGCCACTGGCTGAACCCGGTGGGCTGGGTGCCGGGCTGGCAGGGTGCCGCCGTGCCCGTGCTGTTCCGCCGCCTGGCGCTGATCGAGCTGGCGGTGCTGGTGGTGATTGTCATTTCACGAGGAGCCTGACATGAGTCTGTTACTGGCAATTCTTCAGGCGCTGGTGCTGTTCGCCGTCGCGCCGCTGCTGTCGGGCATCACGCGCGTGGCGCGCGCCCGGCTGCACAATCGTCGCGGACCTGGCGTGCTCCAGGAGTACCGCGATCTCTTCAAACTGCTCTCCCGTCAGAGCGTCGCGCCGGATGCCGCAGGCTGGGTGTTCCGCCTGACGCCGTTTGTGATGGTGGGCGTGATGCTGACCATCGCCACCGCGCTGCCGGTAGTGACGGTGGGCTCGCCGCTGCCGGTGCTGGGCGATCTGATTACGCTGATCTACCTCTTCGCCATCGCGCGTTTCTTCTTTGCGATTGCGGGTCTGGATACCGGCAGCCCGTTTACGGGTATCGGCGCCAGCCGCGAGGCGATGCTCGGCGTGCTGGTTGAGCCAATTCTGCTGCTGGGGCTGTGGGTTGCCGCACAGGTTGCAGGCTCGACCCATATCAGTTTTATCACCGACACCGTTTACCACTGGCCGGTTTCACGTTCTCTCCCGCTGGTGCTGGCGCTCTGCGCCTGCGCGTTCGCCACCTTTATCGAGATGGGCAAGTTGCCGTTCGATCTCGCGGAAGCGGAGCAGGAATTACAGGAGGGGCCGCTCACCGAATACAGCGGCTACGGCTTTGCGGTGCTGAAGTGGGGCATCAGCCTCAAGCAGCTGGTGGTGTTGCAGATGTTCGTCGGCGTTTTCTTCCCGTGGGGGCAGATGACGCACTTCTCTGCGGGCGGCCTGCTGCTGGCCGTGGTGGTGGCTGTGCTCAAGCTGCTTATCGGCGTGCTGGTGATTGCCCTGTTTGAAAACAGCATGGCGCGCCTGCGTTTTGTTGAAACGTCACGCATCACCTGGGCCGGTTTTGGTTTTGCATTTTTAGCGTTCGTCTCCTTGCTGGTGGCGTGATTAAAGAGAGTGTTTATGTCTGAAGAAAAGAAAGGTCAGCAGTATCTCGCCGCGTTGCATCAGGCTTTCCCGGGCGTGGTGCTGGAGGAGTCCTGGCAAACCAAAGACCAGATCACCGTCACCATTAAGGTGAACTATCTGCCGGAAGTGGTGGAGTTTCTCTATTACCAGCAGGGCGGCTGGCTGTCAGTGCTGTTCGGCAACGACGAGCGTCAGCTGTGTGGCAACTATGCGGTGTACTACGTGATGTCGATGGAGCAGGGGGAGAAGTGCTGGCTCACCGTGCGCGTAGAGGTCGATCCGGCTAAACCGGAATACCCCTCCGTCACGCCGCGCGTGCCTGCCGCCGTCTGGGGCGAGCGCGAAGTGCGCGACATGTATGGTCTGGTGCCGGTTGGCCTGCCTGACGAGCGTCGCCTGGTGCTGCCGGACGACTGGCCGGATGAACTCTATCCGCTGCGCAAGGACAGCATGGACTATCGCCAGCGCCCGGCCCCGACCACCGACAGCGAAACCTACGAGTTCATCAACGAGCTGGGCAGCAAGAAGAATAACGTGGTGCCGATTGGCCCGCTGCACGTTACCTCCGACGAACCGGGCCACTTCCGCCTGTTCGTCGACGGCGAGAACATTATCGACGCCGACTACCGCCTGTTCTACGTCCACCGCGGCATGGAGAAGCTGGCGGAGACCCGCATGGGCTACAACGAAGTCACGTTCCTCTCTGACCGCGTGTGCGGCATCTGCGGCTTTGCCCACAGCACCGCCTACACCACCTCGGTGGAAAACGGCATGGGGATCGTGGTGCCGGAACGCGCGCAGATGATCCGCGCCATTCTGCTGGAGGTGGAGCGCCTGCACTCGCACCTGCTTAACCTCGGCCTGGCCTGCCACTTCGTCGGCTTTGACTCCGGGTTTATGCAGTTCTTCCGCGTGCGCGAGGCGTCGATGAAGATGGCGGAGATCCTTACCGGGGCGCGTAAAACCTACGGCCTGAACCTGATCGGCGGGATCCGCCGCGACCTGCTGAAAGACGACATGATCCAGACCCGCCAGCTGGCGCAGCAGATGCGGCGGGACGTGCAGGAGCTGGTGGACATGCTGCTCAGCACGCCAAACATTGAGCAGCGCACCGTCGGGATTGGTCGTCTTGACCCGGAAATCGCCCGCGACTTCAGCAACGTCGGCCCGATGGTGCGCGCCAGCGGCCACGCCCGTGATACCCGCGCCGATCACCCGTTTGTCGGCTACGGCCTGCTGCCGATGACCGTGCACAGCGAGCAGGGCTGCGACGTCATCTCCCGTCTGAAGGTGCGCATCAACGAGGTATTCACCGCGCTGAACATGATCGACTACGGCCTCGATAATCTGCCGGGCGGCCCGCTGATGGTGGAAGGCTTCACCTACATTCCAAACCGCTTTGCCCTCGGCTTTGCCGAAGCGCCGCGCGGGGACGACATCCACTGGAGCATGACCGGCGACAACCAGAAGCTCTACCGCTGGCGCTGCCGTGCGGCGACCTACGCCAACTGGCCAACCCTGCGCTACATGCTGCGCGGTAACACCGTCTCTGACGCGCCGCTGATCATCGGCAGCCTCGACCCGTGCTACTCCTGCACCGACCGCATGACCGTCGTGGACGTGCGCAAGAAGAAAAGCCAGGTGGTGCCGTACAAAGAGCTTGAGCGCTACAGCATCGAGCGTAAGAACTCGCCGCTGAAATAAGGACTCGCCATGTTTACCTTTATCAAAAAAGTGATCAAAACCGGCGTGCAGACCAGCAGTTATCCGCTGGAGCCGATCCCGGTGGATAAAAACTTTCGCGGCAAGCCGGAGCACAATCCGCAGCAGTGCATCGGCTGCGCGGCCTGCGTCAACGCCTGCCCGTCGAATGCCTTAACGGTGGAAACGGACCTGAAAACCGGCGAGCTGGCCTGGCAGTTTAACCTCGGGCGCTGCATCTTCTGCGGCCGCTGCGAGGAGGTCTGCCCGACGGTCGCCATTCGCCTGTCTCAGGAGTACGAGCTGGCGGTGTGGAAAAAAGAGGATTTTCTCCAGCAGTCGCGCTTCGCGCTGTGCAACTGCCGCGTCTGCAAGCGTCCGTTCGCCGTGCAAAAAGAGATCGACTACGCCATCGCGCTGCTGAAGCACAACGGCGACGTCCGCGCGGAGCATCACCGTGAAAGCTTCGAAACCTGCCCGGAGTGCAAGCGTCAGAAATGCCTGCTGCCGTCTGACCGCATCGATTTAACCCGCCATATGAGAGAGGCCAGCTGATGGAAAACTTACTCGGCCCGCGCGACGCTAACGGCATTCCGGTGCCGATGACGGTGGACGAATCCATCGCCAGCATGAAGGCGTCGCTGCTGAAAAAAATCAAACGCTCGGCCTACGTCTACCGCGTGGACTGCGGCGGCTGCAACGGCTGCGAGATCGAGATCTTCGCCACGCTGTCACCGCTGTTTGACGCCGAGCGCTTCGGCATCAAAGTGGTGCCGTCTCCGCGCCATGCGGACATTCTGCTGTTTACCGGGGCCGTCACCCGCGCCATGCGATCCCCCGCGCTGCGCGCCTGGCAGTCCGCGCCGGACCCGAAAATCTGCATCTCGTACGGTGCCTGCGGCAACAGCGGCGGCATCTTCCACGACCTGTACTGCGTCTGGGGCGGCACCGACAAAATCGTGCCGGTGGACGTCTACATTCCGGGCTGCCCGCCGACGCCCGCCGCCACGCTGTACGGTTTTGCCATGGCGCTCGGCCTGCTGGAGCAG
Source organism: Enterobacter sp. BIDMC 27 (assembly GCF_000534415.1). Classification (NCBI taxonomy): domain Bacteria; kingdom Pseudomonadati; phylum Pseudomonadota; class Gammaproteobacteria; order Enterobacterales; family Enterobacteriaceae; genus Enterobacter; species Enterobacter sp. BIDMC 27. The sequence goes on along the minus strand of NZ_KI973178.1, from coordinate 4,470,432 downwards.
AAGATCCACGCTCGTGAGCCGGGCGAGCTGGACAACCAGCCAGCCACTCTCCTGCACCCGGATATGGTGCAGCCGCTGCGGGTGAAGATCGACCGCACGGCGCGCAGGCTGGCGGGCTACCGCTACGGACGCCAGATTGCCGACGATTATCTGCGCCTGCTGAGCCAGGGCGACCATCAGGTGGCGCGCTGGCTGGAGGCGGAAAACGATCCGCGACTCAATGAGATCGTGGCGAACCTGAACAGCATCGTGGATGAGGCGCGTATCCGATGAGTGAAACGGTGGTGTTCAGCCAGCTGAGCCGTAAGTTTATTGATGAGAACGATGCCACGCCGGCTGCGGCGCAGCAGGTGGTCTATTACAGCCTGGCGATTGGGCATCACCTCGGGGTGATCGACTGCCTGGAGGCGGCGCTGAGCTGCCCGTGGGCCGATTACCTGGCGTGGATCGCCACGCTGGAGGAGGGCAGCACGGCGCGGCGCAAAATGGAAGGCGTGCCGAAGTACGGCGAGATCGTGATCGACGCCAACCACATTGCGATGCTCGCCAACGCCTTTGACGAGGCGCTGAGCAGGCAAACCCCCGAGCAGCAGGCGTGGAGCAAAACGCTGCTTAGCATGCTGCACGATATTCATCAGGAGAGCGCCATCTACCTGATGGTGAGGAGATTACGTGACTGACGTTTTACTGTGTGTCGGCAACAGCATGATGGGCGACGACGGCGCGGGCCCGCTGCTGGCGGAAAAGTGCGCTGCGAACCCGCCGGGCAGTTGGGTGGTGATTGACGGCGGCAGCGCGCCGGAAAACGACGTGGTGGCCATTCGTGAACTGCGCCCGGACAGGCTGTTAATCGTTGATGCCACCGATATGGGGCTCAACCCCGGTGAGATCCGCCTGATTGACCCGGACGACATCGCCGAAATGTTTATGATGACGACGCACAATATGCCGCTGAACTACCTGGTCGATCAGATTAAAGACGACGTGGGTGAGGTGCTGTTTCTGGGGATTCAGCCGGACATTGTCGGGTTCTATTACCCGATGACGCAGCCGGTGAAAGAGGCGGTGGACGTGGTCTATTCACGGCTTGCCGGGTGGGTTGGGGATGGGGGATTTTCTCAGCTCTGAGCAGTGCCGGGTGGCGGCTTCGCCTTACCCGGCCTACCAAACCCATCTCCCTCTCCCTGTGGGAGAGGGCTGGGGTGAGGGCAACAGGCTACTCCAGATCCCCCCCGTTACTCGCAATCACCTTCTTATACCACCAGAATGATTTCTTGCGCTTGCGGTCCAGCGTGCCGTTCCCGGCGTCGTCCCGGTCGACGTACACAAACCCGTAGCGCTTGCTCATTTCCCCCGTTGAGGCCGAGACAAGGTCAATGCAGCCCCAGGTGGTGTAGCCCAGCAGCGGTACGCCGTCCTCAATCGCATCAGCCATTGCGCGAATATGCTCGCGCAGGTAGCTGATTCGGTAGTCGTCGTTGATCTCGCCGTTTTCATCAATGACGTCCTTCGCTCCAAGGCCGTTTTCCACCAGGAACAGCGGCTTCTGGTAGCGGTCGTACATCATGTTCATGGTGATGCGCAGGCCGAGCGGGTCAATGCCCCAGCCCCATTCGCTCACCTGAATATGCGGGTTGCGCAGGGACTTCACGATGTTCGCCGCGCTGGTGTTTCCCGCGTTCATGTCCGCCGACGCGCAGCGCGAGGCGTAATAGCTGAACGAGACAAAGTCGACGGTGTTTTTCAGCAGTTCATCGTCGCCCGGGTCTTTCACAATCACCACGCCTTTCTCGCGGAACACGCGGGCAGAGTAAGCCGGATAGCTGCCGCGCGCCTGCACGTCGATAAAGAACAGGTTCTCGCGGTCTTTCTCCAGCGCCATCCACACGTCTTCCGGCTTGCAGGAGTACGGGTAAAAATTGCCGCCCGCCAGCATACAACCGACCTGGTTTTCCGGGTTCACCTCGTGGGCAATTTTGGTCGCCAGCGCGCTCGCCACCAGCTCGTGGTGCGCGGCCTGGTACTTCACCTGGTCCTCGTTTTCACCTTCTTCAAATACCAGCCCCGCGCCGGAGAACGGGCTGTGCAGCATGATGTTGATTTCGTTGAAGGTCAGCCAGTATTTCACCAGCCCGTTAAACGCCTCGAAGCAGGTGCGGGCGTAGCGGGCGAAGAAATCCACCATCTTACGGTTGCGCCAGGAGCCGTACTCCGTGACCAGGTGCATCGGCACGTCGAAGTGGCAGAGCGTCACCAGCGGCTCGATGTTGTACTTTTTACACTCCTCGAACACCGCGCGGTAGAAGGCAATGCCTTCCTGATTCGGCAGCGGTTCGTCGCCGTTCGGGTAGAGGCGGCTCCAGGCAATCGAGGTGCGGAACACCGTAAAGCCCATCTCCGCCATCAGGGCGATGTCTTCTTTGTAGCGATGGTAAAAATCAATCGCCTCGTGGCTCGGGTAGAATTCGTCGTCCCGCAACGAAAACCGTTTTTCCTTGCCGACTTTTACCGCCAGACGGTTTGCGCCGTGGGGGATCATGTCGACCGTCGTCAGTCCTTTGCCGCCTTCACGGTAAGCCCCTTCACTCTGGTTGGCGGCAAGCGCGCCGCCCCATAAAAATCCTTGTGGAAAAACAGACATTCTTACCTCGCTTTCAGTTTATGCTTCTGCTGCTTTGTTCTGTACCGGTGCGGTTTGCAGGGCGCGTGCTTTTTCGGCTTCGTCTTCTACCGGGATATCCTCAAACCCTAACAGCAGGGTTAGCACAAACGACAGCACTACCGCCAGACCCATCACGCCAAACACCCAGACGATGGTCATCGGGTTGGCCGGGTCGAAGAACTGCACGCTGGTAAACAGCCCCGGCGCCGCCATCGAATGGCTGGCAAGGCCTGCCATGCCTGCCACCGCGCCGCAGATAAAGCCGCTGATCAGGCTCGCAATCAGCGGACGCTTCAGGCGTACCGCTACGCCGTACAGGGCCGGTTCAGAGATCCCCGCCATGATGGCGGAGGCCGCCGCGGCCAGCGCCGTCTGGCGCAGCTCCGGATTTTTGGTTTTCCACGCCACCGCCAGCGACGAACCGCCGAGCGACAGGTTGGCGCCGATCTCCGACGGCATCACCATCCCTTCTTTGCCCGTTTCGGCAATGGTCTGGATGATGGTCGGCGTAAACACGCGGTGCATCCCGGTCATCACCAGCAGCGGCCACAGCGCGCCCATAATGGCAACGGAGAGCCAGCCCAGATAGCCGTGAATGGTGTAGACCAGCGCGGAGATGGCGCTGCCGATCCAGATCCCGAGCGGGCCAATCAGTACGATGGCGAGCGGGGCGGCAATCAGCACGATCAGCATCGGCTTGAGGAAGTTTTTGGTCACCGCCGGGGTAATGCGATCCACCCAGCGTTCGATGTATGACAGGCACCAGGTCATCACCAGGGCGGGGATCACCGTGTAGGTGTATTTCACCGCCGTCACCGGAATGAAGGCGAACTCAACGTGCTCGCCCTGCGCGGCTTTCGCCATCAGCTCGATAAAGCTCGGGTGAACCAGAACGCCCGCGATGGCGATTGCCAGCGACATGTTGGTTTTGAACTTCACCGCCGCGGACGCCGCCACCATCAGCGGCAGGAAGAAGAACGCGCCATCGCCGATAACGGTCAGGATCGTCAGCGTCGGGTCGCCTTTGCCCAGCACGCCGGTCATCTCAAGGATCATCGCCAGCAGCTTGACCATCGACCCGCCGATGATTGCCGGGATCAGCGGAGACATGGTGCCGATCAGCGCGTCGAGGATCCCGGCGCCAATCCGGCGCAGCGTGAGCTTTTGTGGACCTTCCGCTACGGCAGGTTGCAGGTTAGCGGGCAGCAGGCTCACCACTTCACGGTATGCCTGGGACACGGTGTTGCCGATGATCACCTGACACTGGTTGTCGTTGCGCACCACGCCGAGCACGCCGCTGATGCTTTTCAGGCGTGCGGCGTCGGTGAGGCTTTCGTCTTTCAGGACGAAGCGCAGTCGCGTCATACAGTGGGTGACGGCGACGATGTTCTCTTTGCCGCCCAGCGCGCTAACGACGTCGGTCGCCAGCGCAGCGTAATTTTTTGCCATCGGATGTGATCCTGTTATCGTTGTGAGAAGTGTAGGAAACCGGTTTCACACAATCATCATGAGTTTCTTTTAATGACACAAGACTACTTTTTATGCATTTTTTCGTTTCGTGATGACGATCACTCGTGGCCGTAAAAAGCGTGATAACGCCGCTGCGACAATTTTTCTGCGGTGCAGTACACTGCGCCCATCAGGTTCAGACGGAATAATAATATGACCACGATGCTGGAAGTGGCGAAGCGGGCAGGCGTATCAAAAGCGACGGTCTCCCGGGTACTGTCGGGGAACGGTTACGTCAGCCAGGAGACGAAAGACCGCGTGTTTCAGGCCATCGAAGAGAGCGGGTATCGCCCCAATCTGCTGGCGCGAAACCTGGCGACCAAACGCACCCAGACCCTGGGGCTGGTGGTGACGAACACCCTGTACCATGGGGTCTACTTTAGCGAGCTGCTGTTTAACGCCGCGCGGATGACGGAAGAGAAGGGGCGTCAGCTGATCCTGGCGGACGGCAAGCACAGCGCCGAAGAGGAGCGCGAGGCGATCCAGTACCTGCTCGACATGCGCTGCGACGCGGTAATCATCTATCCGCGTTTTCTGAGCGTGGAAGCGCTGGACGAGATCATTGAGAAATGCGAGCAGCCGATCATGGTGCTCAACCGCCGTTTGCGGAAAAACAGCAGTCACAGCGTCTGGTCCGATCATAAAGCGTCGTGTCAGGACGCAGTATCGCAGCTGATTGCGAAAGGCCACCGGGAGATTGCGTTTATCACCGGTTCGCTGGATTCCCCCACCGGGGTGGAGCGTCTTTCCGGCTACAAGGACGCGCTGGCGCAGCACGGGATTGCAGTTCGCGACGCGCTGATCGCCGAAGGGAAGTGGAACCCGGCCAGCGGCGCGGCGGCGGTCTCTCAGTTGCTCACCCGCGGCGAAACGTTTACCGCGCTGGTGGCGAGTAACGACGACATGGCGATTGGCGCCATCAGGCAGCTGCACGAGAGCGGCGTCGCCACGCCGGGCGCAGTGTCCGTCATCGGCTTTGACGATGTGGCAATCGCGCCCTATATCGTGCCGTCCCTCTCCAGCGTGCGTATTCCAGTAACGGAGATGATTCAGGAGACCATCAGCCGTATGATTTTCATGCTCGACGGCGGTGAGTTTAAGCCTCAGCAAACCTTCTCCGGCGAGCTTATCCTGCGCGACTCCGTCATTGACGGCCCGCATCGCTGACGTCGACATCTGTCATCGTCACTAATGACGATGACAGATCCTTCTCTTTTAAATTTCCCTATAAAATCAATGCATTAAATATTGGCACGGTTTATGAATAGCTTCGCGCATAACAGTAATGCCGGAGAAGCAGATGAACCGTTTTATTATGGCCGATGCCAGCAAATGCATTGGTTGCCGTACCTGTGAAGTGGCGTGCGTGGTGTCCCATCAGGCAGAGCAGGATTGCGCCTCTCTCACCCCTGATACCTTCCTGCCGCGCATCCACGTCATTAAAGGCGTGAATATTTCTACCGCCGCTATCTGTCGCCAGTGCGAAGATGCGCCGTGCGCCAACGTCTGTCCGAACGGGGCGATTAAGCGCGAGAAAGGCTTCGTGCATGTGATGCAGGAGCGCTGCATCGGGTGCAAAACCTGTGTGGTGGCGTGTCCGTATGGCGCGATGGAGGTGGTGGTTCGCCCGGTGGTGCGCAACAGCGGTATCGGGCTGAGCGTGCGCGCGGAGAAAGCCGAAGCCAATAAATGTGACCTCTGCTACCACCGCGACGCCGGTCCGGCGTGTATGGAAGCCTGTCCGACACATGCGCTGGTCTGCGTCGATCGCGACAAGCTCGAACAGATGAGCGCCGAAAAACGCCGCCGCGCGGCGTTCGACACTTCGTCATCGCTGCTGTTTTAAATTGCGATGAGCGTTAACGGCGTACAGCTTCGGGTACGCGGCAAGGTGCAGGGGGTAGGATTTCGTCCTTTCGTCTGGCAGCTTGCGCAGCAGCTGGGGCTGGCAGGCGACGTCTGCAACGACGGAGAGGGTGTCCTGGTGCGTCTCGCGGGCAGTGGGGGTGACTTTACCGCGAGACTGCGCCAGGACTGCCCACCGCTGGCGCGCATCGATCGCGTTGAAACACAGCCGTTCAGCTGGACGACGCTGCCGGACGAGTTTGTCATCCGCCACAGCGAGAGCGGGGCGATGGACACGCAAATCGTCCCGGATGCCGCCACCTGTCCCGCATGCCTGGCGGAGATGCGCGATCCCCGCGAACGTCGCTACCGCTACCCCTTTATCAACTGCACCCACTGCGGGCCGCGGTTTACCATTATCCGCGCCATGCCCTATGACCGCCCGGCCACGTCAATGGCGCCATTCCCGCTCTGTGTGCCCTGTGAAACGGAGTACCGCAACCCGGCTGACCGGCGTTTTCACGCCCAGCCGGTGGCCTGCCCGGACTGTGGACCGCAGCTGGAGTGGCGAGCCGGAGACACTATTGCCACCCGCGAATCGGCGTTAAGCGCGGCGGTGGCGATGCTGAAAGGCGGCGGGATTGTGGCGGTGAAAGGGCTGGGGGGTTTTCACCTGGTCTGCGACGCGCTTAACCCGCAGGCGATTCGGAAATTACGGGCACGCAAGCAGCGCCCGACCAGGCCGCTGGCGGTGATGATCCCGCATGCGGACGATCTGCCGGGGGCCATCCAGACGCTGTTACGTTCACCCGCTGCGCCGATTGTGCTGACGCCAAAAGCCTGCCTTCCTGCGTTTCCTGAGGAGATTGCGCCGGGGCTGAATACGGTTGGCGTGATGCTGCCTGCGAACCCGCTCCAGCATTTGCTGATGCTGGACTGCCAGCGCCCGCTGGTGATGACCTCCGGCAACCTCAGCGGCCATCCACCCGCCATAAGCAACCAGCAGGCGCTGGAAGAACTCAGTGACATCGCTGACGGCTTCCTGCTGCACAACCGCGACATCCTGCAACGGATGGATGATTCAGTGATGGACCAGGAGGGCACGATGCTGCGTCGCGCACGCGGTTTTGTGCCGGATGCCATCACATTGCCCGCCGGATTCCGCGACATCCCGCCCATGTTATGCACCGGCGCGGAGATGAAAAACACCTTCTGCCTGGTGCGTGGCAACCAGGCGGTACTGAGCCAGCATTTTGGCGATCTGAGCGACGAGGGGGTAGAGGCGCAGTGGCGCAGTGCGCTCTCGACGATGCAGGACATCTACGCCTTTCAGCCTGAGCGCGTGGTGTGCGATGCCCATCCGGGATATCACGCCCGACAGTGGGCCCGGACGCAGGCGCTGCCCGTTGAGACCGTGCTGCATCATCATGCGCATGCGGCAGCGTGTCTGGCGGAGAATGGCTGGCCGCTCGACGGCGGGGATGTTATTGCCCTGACGCTGGACGGGATCGGCATGGGCGAGAACGGCGCGCTGTGGGGCGGCGAGTGCCTGCGGGTGAACTATCGCGACTGCGAACGGCTGGGCGGTCTGCCAGCCGTTGCGCTGCCGGGGGGCGATCTGGCGGCAAAACAGCCGTGGCGCAATTTGCTCGCCCACTGTCTGGCGTTCGTACCTGACTGGCAGCAGTACCCGGAAACAGAGGTGGTACAGCGTCAAAACTGGCCGCTGCTGGCAACGGCTGTGTCGCGCGGTATCAATGCGCCGCGGGCCTCCTCCTGTGGTCGTCTGTTCGACGCCGTGGCCTGTGCGCTGGGCATTGAAACGCAACGCTATGAGGGCGAAGCCGCGTGCCGGCTGGAGGCGCTGGCCGAACGCTGCGCAGGGGGTGATCATCCGGTGACGCTCCAGACGGATAACCTTGCGCTGTTCTGGCAACAGTGGCTTACCTGGCGGGCGGAACCCGGCGAGCGTGCCTGGGCTTTTCACGATGCGCTGGCAAAAGGGCTGAGCGAACTGGCGGCAACGCATGCCCGCCGACGGTCGCTCTCTACGGTGTGCTTCAGCGGCGGCGTCCTTCACAACCGCCTGCTGCGCGCGCGCCTTCGTCATTACCTTTCTGATTTCACGCTTCTTTTTCCTTCGCGCCTGCCCGCAGGCGACGGAGCGATCTCCTTCGGGCAGGCGGTGGTTGCTGCCGCCCGATCATGTTCACAAGGGATTTAAAATGTTACGACTTTTACGCAATGAACCTCGTGCAGCGTGCCTGCTGCTGGCTCTCGGGATGGCTAACCTGCTGGCCTGGTGGCTGGCGTGGCACACCTTTAGCGGCAGTACGGTGCTGATGGCGGCCAGCCTGCTGGCCTGGTGTTACGGACTGCGTCATGCGGTGGATGCCGACCATATCGCCGCGATTGATACCGTGACGCGTAAAATGATGCAGCAGGGCAAGCGCCCGTCCGGCGTGGGCGCATGGTTTTCCCTCGGACACTCCACCATCGTGGTGCTGGCCTCCATTGCTATCGCCGCTACCGCCACGGCGTTTCAGAAAAACATGGCATGGTTCCACGAAACCGGCAGCCTGATTGGCACCGCCGTCTCCGCCACCTTCCTGCTGGCGATGGCGCTGGTGAATATGGTGATCCTGCGCGGCGTCTGGCGCAGTTTTCAGGCGCTGAAACACGGCAATCCCGTGCAGGGCGACATCACGCTGCCTGCACAGGGCGGCGTCATGAACTGGCTGTTCGGCAAAACCTTCCGCCTCGTCAATAAAAGCTGGCAGATGTACCTGGTCGGTTTCCTGTTCGGCCTGGGGTTCGACACCGCCACCGAAATCGGCGTGCTGGGGATCTCCGCCGCCAGCGCCTCCAGCGGGATGTCGGTGTGGTCGATCATGATCTTCCCGGCGCTCTTCGCCAGCGGCATGGCGCTGGTGGATACGCTCGATAACCTGCTGATGGTGGGTGCCTACGGCTGGGCGTTTAACAAGCCGCAGCGCAAGCTCTACTACAACATGACCATCACCGGCACTTCGGTGGTGGTGGCGCTGTTTATCGGCGGCCTGGAAGCGCTGGGTCTGCTGATGGACAAGTTCGCCCTCAGCGGCGGCGTGTGGGATCTGATTGGCGCGGTAAACGATAACCTGGGCGATGCCGGATTTGTGGTGGTCGGGCTGTTTGTCGCCTGCTGGCTGATCTCGATGGCGAACTATCGCTGGCGCGGTTATGACGCGCTGGTGGTGCGCTCCTGACGCTGAAAGTGTAGCGATAAAAAAAGCCCCGGGACATCGGGGCGGTGGACAACAAAATCCAAAGGTTAAGTAAGCGTGGCAGTACTGTAGGCCGGGTAAGCGGAGCGCCACCCGGCATGACGAGGGTTAAGCTGGTAGCGATTTCAGCAGCGCGAAGGCCTCCTTCATTCTGTCTTCGCTGACGACAAAGGCGCGCATCTGACCGTCGGTATCGGTGCCGCGCGCCACCATGCCCTGAGGCGAAAGGACAATCTCCCAGTCCAGATCCTGACGCTGCGTTTCACCTGCGAGATGCAGCGGTAGTTCCGGCGTTTTTACCTTCACCAGCATGGCGGGTAATTTCACCGGGGCGTTGCCGCCGAGCAGATTTTTCGCCAGGAACATGGCGCTTAACTGAATCGGTTGCAGGAACGGCAGCACCTGGCCGTTAATTTCCGCGCAGTCGCCCAGGGCATAAATGTCCGGCTGGGTGGTTTGCAGGTAGCTGTCCACCTTCACGCCGCGATTGATCTCTGCGCCCGCGCGGTGCGCCAGCGCGGTTTCCGGGCGCAACCCCGTCGCCGCAATAACCACATCCACTTCAACGCTGCGGTTGCGGTCGAGCGTCGCACAAATGCCGGTTTCGGTTTTGCTCAGGCTCTGTAACTGCGATTTCAGCAGCAGATGCACGCCCATGTCGGTCAGACGATGCTGTAAGCGACTGCTTACTTCTGCTGGCATCAGCGCTGACAGAATGCTGGCCGCGTGGTCAACCAGGGTGACGGATTTTCCCGCCCGGCAGAAGTCCATCGCCAGCTCGGTGCCAATCAGTCCGCCGCCGACAATCATCACCCGCGTGGCGTCGCGTAACAGGGTCTCGCTGGCCTGATACTCCTGCTGGCTGTTGAGCGTGACCATCAGCTCGCGGCCCTCAACCGGCGGCACAAACGCCGATGCCCCCGTCGCCAGCACCAGCTTGTCGTACTGCCAGGTTTTATCTTTCGCGTTCACCACGTGGGCGTCGGCGTCGATATCGGTGACCCAGGTGTACGGAAACAGACGCAGGTTAAACTGTTCTGCGAACTCCCCCGCCGTCTGGCGGGTGAGATCGTCGGCGCGCTGATTCTGGCTAATGACGTGGCTTAAATCAGGCTTGTTGTACTCATCCATGCTGTCGGCGGCGATCACCGTCAACGGCACGTTAGCATCCTGTTTGCGGATATTTTTCACCAGCTGGCGGGCGGCAAAGCCCGAGCCGATAATGACGATGCCGTGGCTCATTTTGCCTCCGTTGCCAGTTCATCAAAGACGTCTTTCCCGAGGGAACATTCCGGGCAGAGGAAGTTGTCCGGCACCTCGCTCCACGGCGTACCCGGCGCGACATCCTGCAACGGCTCGCCCAGCTCAGGATCGTAAATCCACTGGCAGACGCTGCACTGCATGCAAGGGCCGAGGTCGGCAGCGGCAGGAGCGGCTTCTGCTACAGCTTTCGGCGTAACCGCCGCGGCGGGTGCGGTTTCCGGCAGCGGCGCAAGCGCCCACTGGCGGGCAATGTCGCGACCGTGCTGACGACAGATTTCCAGCGCGTCGAGATCCGGACGCCATTTCGCCTTCAGGCTCAGGGACATCTCAAAACCAGCATCCTGTAAACGGGTGGAGAGACGGTCTACCGCGCCGCCGCTCCAGCCGTGTGAACCAAAGGCGCTGGCGCGTTTGTTACGAAAGCGCAGGCCGGTCATCTCTTCCACCAGTCCGGCAATTTTCGGCATCATCACGTTATTCATGGTGGAGGTACCCACCAGCACGCCTTTGGAGCGGAAGACGTTGGTCAATACCTCATTCTTATCGCTGCGCGCCACGTTGAAGATTTTCACCGCCACGTTCGGGTCAACTTCGTTGATGCCCTGGGCAATGGCGTCCGCCATCATGCGGGTGTTGTTGGACATGGTGTCGTAGAAGATGGTGATGCGATCTTCCTGATAGTCCGCCGCCCACTTCAGGTACAGTTCGACAATCTGGGTTGGATTTTCACGCCATACCACGCCGTGGGAGGTGGCAATCATATCCACCGGCAGGTTGAAGCCGAGGATCTCGGTGATTTTTGGCGTGACCAGACGGCTGAACGGGGTCAGGATGTTGGCGTAGTAGCGCTGGCACTGTTCGAACAGCTCGGTCTGATCCACTTCGTCGTTGAACAGACGTTCGTCACAGTAGTGCTGGCCGAAGGCGTCGTTACTGAACAGCACCGCGTCACCGGTCATGTAGGTCATCATGCTGTCCGGCCAGTGCAGCATTGGGGTTTCCACGAAGATCAGCTGTTTGCCATTGCCGATATCCAGCGTGTCGCCGGTTTTCACGGTGTGGAAGTTCCACTCCGGATGGTGGTGGTGGCCGTTGATGGAGTCAATGGCGTTGGTGGTGCAGTAGATTGGGGTATCCGGAATGTGGGACATCAGCTCGGTCAGCGCCCCGGCATGATCCTCTTCCGCGTGGTTGATGATGATGTAGTCGATGTCGTTCAGATCGATTTCGCTGCGCAGGTTCTGCACGAACTCGCGGCTGAATTTGTGATCGACGGTATCGATCAGGACGTTTTTACCTTCACGAATGAGATAGCTGTTGTAGCTGCTGCCGCGCAGCGTTTTGTATTCCGTCCCGTGAAAATCACGTACTTCCCAGTCACGTTGACCCACCCAATGAATGTTATTTTTAACCAGAATAGACATAGCAACCTCAACTTAATACGGCGTTTTCAAATAAGATGACTGTCATATATCAAGTTGCGTGCCAACTTTTTAACTCATTGAAAATAATGTATTTATATTTTGATGCTCCCTAATGGGTAGTCATTTTGACTATCTTAAAAATTGTCAATATGACACTATGCATTGTCAAAATGACAGTGAGGCAGAGATGAGCTTTTCCGTAGATGTGCTGGCGAAGATCGCCATAGAACTGCAAACCGGTATTGGTCATCAGGACCGCTTTCAGCGGCTGATCTCCACGTTGCGCCACGTGCTGGATTGCGATGCGTCGGCGCTGCTGCGTTACGAAGGGCGGCAGTTTATTCCGCTGGCTATCGACGGTCTGGCGAAGGACGTACTCGGGCGGCGCTTTACCCTGGAGGGCCACCCGCGTCTGGAAACCATCGCCCGTGCGGGTGACGTGGTGCGTTTCCCGGCAGACAGCGATCTGCCCGATCCTTACGACGGCCTGATCCCCGGACAGGAGAGCCTGAAGGTGCACGCCTGTATCGGCCTGCCGCTGTTTGCCGGGCAGAACCTGATTGGCGCGTTAACCCTCGACGGCATGTCGCCTGATCAGTTCGATACCTTCAGCGATGAAGAGCTACGGCTGATTGCCGCGCTGGCGGCCGGGGCGCTGAACAACGCCCTGCTGATAGAACAGCTGGAGAGCCAGAATATTCTTCCGGGTAGCCCGACGGCGTTTGAGCAGGTGGCGCACACCGAAATGATCGGCCTTTCGCCGGGCATGGCGCAGCTCAAAAAAGAGATTGAGATTGTCGCCGCGTCTGATTTGAACGTGCTGATCTTCGGGGAGACCGGCACCGGTAAAGAGCTGGTGGCAAAAGCGATCCACGAAGCCTCGCCCCGTGCGGTGAATCCGCTGGTCTATCTCAACTGCGCGGCGTTGCCGGAAAGCGTGGCGGAAAGCGAGCTGTTCGGACACGTCAAAGGGGCCTTTACCGGGGCGATCAGCAACCGCAGCGGCAAGTTCGAAATGGCTGATAACGGCACGCTGTTCCTCGATGAAATTGGCGAACTCTCCCTTTCGCTTCAGGCCAAACTGCTGCGGGTGTTGCAGTATGGCGATATTCAACGCGTGGGAGACGATCGCAGCTTACGCGTGGATGTGCGCGTGCTGGCGGCGACGAACCGCGATCTGCGCGAAGAGGTGCTGGCGGGGAATTTCCGCGCCGATCTGTTCCACCGTCTGAGCGTGTTCCCGCTCACGGTGCCGCCGCTGCGCGAGCGGGGCGAGGATGTGGTTCTGCTGGCGGGCTTTTTCTGCGAACAGTGTCGGCTCAAAATGGGGCTTTCCCGCGTGGTGCTAAGTCCCGGCGCGAGGACGCACCTGCTGAGCTACGGCTGGCCGGGTAACGTGCGTGAACTGGAACATGCGATCCACCGCGCGGTGGTGCTGGCGCGGGCAACGCGTTCGGGGGATGAAGTGGTTATTCATGCGCGCCATTTCGCGCTGCATGAGGAAACGATGCCGCCCGTGAAGCCGGTGATACCTGAGAGCGTGAACGAAAACCTGCGCGAGGCGACGGATGCGTTCCAGCGTCAGATGATCGCCCGCGCGCTGGAGCAGAATAACCGCAGCTGGGCGGCGTGCGCGCGGGCGCTGGAGATGGACGTCGCCAACCTTCACAGGCTGGCGAAACGTCTGGGGCTGAAGGGTTAAATAATCCCCGCCTGGTAGAAGTCTTGCAGGTTGATCGCGCCGCACAGCCTGCCGTGCTCGTCCACCACCGGCGCGGCGGTGATTTTGCGCTTCATCAGCACCTCTTTGGCTTCAATCGCGCGGCTGTCGGCATTCAGCGTCAGCCCGCCCTGGGTCATTGCTTCGGATACCCGCGCCTCCAGCTTGCCGCCGCCCACCAGCCAGCGGCGCAGGTCGCCGTCGGTGAAGACGCCCTTCACCTGGCGGTCATTGTCGCATACCGCAACCAGCCCCAGCCCGGTGCGGCTCAGCTCCAGCATGGCGTCCATCACGCTGGTGTCGAGTTTGACCTGAGGAATGGCATCGTCCGTGCGCATCAGGTGGTGAACTTTGTTGAGCAGACGAGCCCCAAGCGCGCCCGCAGGATGGGAACGGGCGAAATCTTCCTCATTAAAACCGCGCGCCTGCATCACCGCCATCGCCAGGGCGTCACCCATCATCAGCGTGTTGACGGTGCTGGAGGTCGGTGCCAGGTGCATCGGACAGGCTTCGCGCTCAACGGAAATATCCAGCGTTGCTTTCGCGGCCAGCGCCAGCGGCGAACGGGATTTGCCGGTCATCGCTAACAGGGCCACCGATTTTTCTTGCAGGCGAGGGATGATGAGATCCAGCTCTTTGGCTGAACCGGAGTAGGAGATAAACAGCATCACGTCGCGGCTTTCGATCATCCCCAGATCGCCGTGCAGCGCTTCGGCAGGATGCACGAAGAACGCCGGGGTGCCGGTGCTGGCAAGCGTCGCGGCAATCTTCTTGCCGATATGACCGGATTTACCGATACCCGCCACGATCACTTTGCCCTCGCAGTGGATAATGGTGTTGGCTGCACGAACAAAATCCTCACCCAGACGTTCCGGCAGGCGGCTGGCTTCCTGTAGCTCCAGCAGCAGGGTCTGACGGCCTGCGTTTAACAGAAAATCACTCATTTTTCTCTCCGGTTACGATCACGTCGATGCCCTTCGCTTCCAGCGCTTTTTTAAATGCCGGATCGATACCTGCGTCGGTAATCAGCTTATCGACGCTTTCAAGGCTACAGACAATGTTGGGGCTTTTACGGCCAAACTTCGACGAGTCCGCCATCAAAATCACTTCCCGCGCGGCGTTGCACATCGCTTTGCTGACGCTGAACACCTCGTTGAAGGTGGTCACGCCCGCGTTGAGGTCGATGCCGTCCGTGCCCATAAACAGCTTATCGAAGCTGAAGTGGTCGAAGGCATTCTCCGCCAGCTGCCCGTGAAACGACGCCGATTTTTTACGAAAGGTGCCGCCGGGCATCAGGATGGTCTGCTCGCTGTCGAACTCTGACAGGGCATTGACGATGTGCAGGCTGTTGGTCATCACGGTGATGTTATTAAAGCGGCTGAGCAGCGGGATCATCTGTAGGACGGTACTGCCTGCGTCGAGGATAATGGAATCGCCGTCCTGGATAAATTTGACGGCGGCTTCGGCAATCAGCGCTTTCTGGTGAGTATTGATCAGCGTTTTGTGGTCGATAGGCGGGTCGGCTTCGTCTTTATTGAGCACCACGCCGCCGTAGGTACGAATGACGGCGCCGGAGTTTTCGAGCAACACCAGGTCCTTGCGTATTGTCGTGCCGGTGGTGTCAAAGTAGTGGGCCAGATCCTCTACCGAGCACTTTCCCTGCTTTTGCAGATGCTCAAGTATGGCCGCCTGCCGCTGACGTGGTTTCATAGGCGCTTCGTTCCTTACGTTGCGAAATGATAATTCCGCAAGTTTATAACTTTCACAACGAAATTATCCATGTTTCAGATTAAGCGCTAATGATAGTGCATTCTGACAGAGTGAATCATGGGGGAAGATCACATCAGGTTGTAATTCATGCAGCGAAATGCCGTCGATCGCCTGGATTTTGGTCGGACGGGCAAACACCGTTACGCCGCGCATGATGAGGGAATCGCAAACCATATTGTTTTCATCCAGCGCAACAGCGACGACAACCCGCGGTTTGAAGCGTCCCCCGGAACGCCCGACGCCCACGCGTCCCTTCTGACACAGGGCATCAAAGGCGCGGTTAAACTGACGGATTTGCCAGCCGCCAAACGCCATCTGGCAAAGCCAGGCGAGGGCGGCGACGGTGATGAGTGCAGTGACCATATCGGCTCCTTAACTGCCGGGTGCGTCTTACCCGGCCTACGGGGATTGTAACCCCGGTAAGCGCAGCGCCACCGGGGAATGAACTCAGAACATCACCTGCCCACCGGTAACGTTAATCGACTGCCCGGTGCAGTACGAGGCTTTCGGGCTGGCGTAAAACAGCAGCATGTTCAGCACGTCCTGATAATCGCACCCGCGCTTCAGCGGCACTTTGTCGATGTAGTACTGTTCGACGTCCTCTGCTTTGATGCCAAGTTTGGCGGCATACTGCGGCAGCAGGGACTGGAACATCGGGGATTTCAGCAGATTACCCAGCATCAGCGCGTGCACGGTTATGCCGTATTCGGCCAGATCCAGCGCCAGAGACTGCGTCAGCCCGACGCCGCCAAACTTCGCCGCGCTGTAGCCGGAGTTGTGCTTGCTGCCCACTTTCCCCGATTTTGAGTTGATCTGAATGATGCGACCCTGAATACCGTCGCGGATCATCAGACGGGAAAATTCGCGGGCGCAGAGGAAATAGCCCACCAGATTCACCTGCAACGAGCGATCAAAATCCCCCAGTTCGAAATCGCTGATAAAGGCCGCTTTCGCAATCCCCGCGCTGTAGACCAGCAGATCGGTGCGACCAAAAATCTCATCCACGCCGCGGGCCAGCGCCATCACGCTCTGCTCGCTGGTGGCGTCGGCGCCAAATCCATACGCCATCCCTTCGCCAAATTCGGTGTTGATGGCGTCCGCTACGCGGGCGGCTTTCTCACTCTGAATATCCACGACCGCCACGCGGTAGCCCTCTGCGGCAAGCCCATGGCAGAGGAACTCGCCTAAGGTTTGTCCCCCACCAATGACAACGGCAACCTGACTCATGTGTCTCTCCTTTATTACGAAATAAATTTTAACGTGCAGCCTGGGGTGACAGCCTGCGGAACCGGCCCCTCAACGTGAACCGTGCCGGGATACTCCGCCCGCGGCTGGCCGTCGAAACGCAAGGTGATGTGCCCCAGCTCGCGCAGGTTTTGCTCGGCGACGTCACCGACGGCGGTTACGGCATAGCGCGCCTTGCCCAGCTCCAGCTGGCCACCGGCCTTCAGCTCGCCGTTTAACTCGCCGTGGCAGTGGATAAAGCAAAACTCTTCGATATCTGCCGGGGCGCCTTCGCGGAAGGTGATCAGCATCTGGTCGCTCAGCGCATCGGCCGCGCTCTGGCCGATGCGGGTAATGGTGGTCTGGTAAATCACGGTCATGGCAGGAACCTCTTATTGATAAATAAAGCCGGAGACAAACCAGGCAATTAGCACCGTTGGCGCGCCCGTCAGGAAGCGGCTCACCAGCACGGAGGGGACGCCCACGCGCACGGTCTCCTGGCGCGCTTCCGCCAGCGACAGCCCGACGGGGATGAAGTCGCACGCCGCCTGAGCGTTAATGGCAAACAGGGCGGGCAGGGCGAGGTGCGGGGGAATATTCCCCAGACCAATCTGCACGCCAATCAGCACGCCGATGACCTGGGCAATCACCGCGCCCGGGCCAAGAAACGGCGACAGCAGCGGGAAGGAGCAGATCAGCGCCAGCGTCACCAGGCCGAGCGGGTGGCTGGCGAGCGGGGCGAGGCCGTGGGCAATCCAGTCGCCGAGGCCGGAGGCCATGATGATGCCGATCAGCGCCGAGACGAACGCCATAAACGGCAGAATGGTTTTCAGCACCGTGTCGATGGTGTCGCGCCCGGACTGAAACAGCACCGCCACGGCGGACCCCATCCCCATCCCGACCTTCGCCAGCAGGCCGTCGCTCTGCTCGGTGATTTTTTTGCTGGTGTCGTAGTCGCGCGGGGATGCTTTTTGCGGCGCGGGTGTGCCATTCACCAGCGTGATGTTGTCCTCCTTCACGCCCGAGACATAAATGTCCTCAAGGATGTACTGCGCCAGCGGGCCTGATTTGCCCGTGGAGTGAATATTCACCGTCGGAATGCGGCGCTTCGGGTAGATGCCGCAGCGCAGGGTGCCGCCGCAGTCGATTACCGCCACGCCGATTTCCGCTTCCGGCGGCTCGCCTTCCTTGAAGCCGTCGACCGCTTCCCAGCCGGTCAGCTCGCGCAGCCTGTCGACGATCGCCGGGCGCGTGCCCGCGGTGATGTAGACGATCTTTTTGCCTTCGGTGGCGTCGAACTCCAGCGGGCCGCCCCAGCCGCCCGTGCCTTTATCTATGCGGATCCGGTTCATACTGTGGCTCCCGAAAGCTGGACTTTCTCATCAAGCTGAATGCCCATTTTTTTCTCAAAAATGGCGGTAGTGAGGTCCGTTACCCAGCCGCGGAAGAAGTTGGTCACCAGGCCGACCAGCAGATAGCTCACCGCCAGCGGGCCGAGCGGCAGTCCCAGCGTAGTGAGACCGCTGGCAATCCCGAGGTAAACAAACAGCTCGCCGGGGTTAATGTGCGGGAACAGGCCGTTCATTGAATGGCAGCTGTAGGAGGCGGCGGCGTAATAACTCGGCTTGTACTTCTCTGGCATAAAGCGGCCGAGGCTTAAGGTCATCGGGTTGCAGAACACAAAGGTGCCGATGAAGGGCAGGATCAGGTAGCGGGACAGCGGATTGCCGGCACAGCGCTGGGCGAAGCGTTCAATACGCTGCTGGCCGATAAAGTTAATCAGGGCGTTCATGATCACCAGCAGGCTGATCAGCAGGGGCAGGATCCCGGTCACCATGCCGGTGAATACCTCGCCGCCTTTCTGAAACAGCCCGATGAACCACTCGGCGCCGTGGGTGATGGTTTCTATCATTCTTCTCTCCTGTAGGGCGTTTGTTTTTGTCTATCTGCGGCTAATAATAATCACTTTGAAAGGTTTTAAAGTGTTAATCAGATCTCACAATGAAAGAAAAATGTATTATTTTGAAAGTTTATTGGTGAGGTGAATAATTTTTGGTGGAAAAAAGCGCGGATTTGCGTCGGGGAGGTGCGTACCGCTTCCTTGAGGAGTTGGGGATGCTTTACCATACTGGGTTCTTACCGAACTCGTTAAATGGATGCCACATGTTCAAGCGTCGTTATGCAGCGCTGTTGCCTGCGCTTATTCTCCTGTCCGCCTGTAGTAGCAAACCCAAGACCGAAGCCGCTCAGCCAACGGCGGGCGCGCCTTCCGGAGGATTCCTGCTGGAGCCGCAGCACAATATGATGCAGATGGGCGGCGACTTCGCGAATAACCCTGCGGCCGAACAGTTCATCGATAAAATGGTGAGCAAGCACGGTTTTGACCGCCAGCAGCTGCATGCCATTTTGTCTCAGGCGAAGCGTCTGGACTACGTGCTGCGCCTGATGGACAGGCAGGCGCCGACAGCCCAGGTGCCGACCGGGCCAAACGGCGCGTGGCTGCGCTATCGCAAACAGTTTATTACCCCGGACAACGTGCAGAATGGCGTGGTGTTCTGGAATCAGTATGAAGACGCCCTGAACCGTGCGTGGCAGGTCTATGGCGTGCCGCCGGAGATCATCGTCGGTATTATTGGGGTCGAGACCCGCTGGGGACGCATTATGGGTAAAACCCGCATCCTTGATGCGCTGGCGACGCTCTCCTTCAACTACCCGCGCCGCGCCGAGTATTTCTCTTCCGAGCTGGAAACCTTCCTGCTGATGGCGCGAGACGAACAGGACGATCCGCTCGATCTGAAAGGGTCGTTCGCCGGGGCAATGGGCTACGGCCAGTTTATGCCCTCCTCCTATAAGCAGTACGCGGTAGATTTTAACGGGGATGGTCACATCAACCTGTGGGATCCCGAAGACGCCATTGGCAGCGTGGCCAACTACTTCAAAGCGCATGGCTGGACGCCGGGCGGCCAGGTGGCGGTGCAGGCGAACGGCGAGGCGTTTGGTCTGGAAAACGGATTTAAAACCAAATACAGCGTGGCGCAGCTGGCAGCGGCAGGCTTAACGCCGTCGCAGCCGCTGGGCAATGTTGACCAGGTGAGCCTGCTGCGCCTGGATGTCGGAACCGGTTATCAGTACTGGTTCGGGCTGCCGAACTTCTACACCATTACCCGCTACAACCACAGCACGCACTATGCGATGGCGGTGTGGCAGCTGGGGCTGGCGGTGTCTCAGGCGCGTGTGCCGGCAGCGTCACCGTTTAGCCAGTAAGTTACCCTGACGGGTAGGCCGGTTAAGGCAACGCCGCCACCCGGCATGGCTGCCCGCACCCTGACCCTCTCCCACGGGAGAGGGAAGTTTGCAGAAACATTTCGCCACACTCCCATTTCACTCCCACCGTTTACATCTTAATCGACTTTCATTATTGTTATGTTATAACATTATTTTTGAATTGAGATATCCATGTCCCTGTTTTCTCTCTCATCCCCGGTTCGGCTGCTGCTGGCGCTGGTGCTCATTCTGTTTCTCGGCCTGGCCGTGCGCTGGGCGGTGGCGTTGCCATGATCGTGATGAATGACCTGGTGGCGGGTTACGATCGCCAGCCCGTTACGCGCGCGCTGTCCGGCGTGATTGAACGCGGGAGCATGACCGCTATCGTCGGGGCCAACGGCTGCGGCAAATCCACGCTGCTGAAAACGCTCGCCGGCTTTATTCCGCCCGTCAGCGGTACGTTTCGCTGGCAGGGGAGACGTCCGGTGGTGGGCTGGCTGGCGCAGCGTCACGCGCTGGAGGCGCAATTTCCTCTGACCGTGCAGGACGTGGTGAGTATGGGCTGCTGGCCAGCAATCTCACTGTTTGCCGGTTTTCGTCGGGATACCCGCATGCGCATTGCCGGCGCGCTGGAGCGCGTGGGGCTGGAGTCCATGGCGTTCTCTACCATAGATGAACTTTCCGGCGGCCAGTTTCAGCGCATGCTGTTTGCCCGCGTTTTGGTGCAGCAGGCGCCCCTGGTGATGCTGGATGAGCCTTTCACCGGCGTCGATGAAGCGACCTGCAACGTGCTGATGGATCTGATGCTGGAGATGTATATGCAGGGGCAGACCCTGCTGGCGGTACTGCACGACAGCGAACGCGTCTCGCGCCACTTCCCACAAACGCTGCGGCTGGATGCTGATACGCCGCACTGGAAAACCGAGCGGGTGAGGGTGGCATGATCTGGCATCTCTTCTTCCAGCCGTTTATTGAGTACGGCTTTATGCGGCGCGCGCTGGTGGTTTGCCTGGCGCTCTCCGTCAGCACCACTGCGCTGGGCGTATTTCTTCAACTGCGTCGGATGAGCCTGATGGGGGACGCCCTTTCTCACGCCATTTTGCCGGGTGTCGCGGTGGGCTATCTGCTCAGCGGGATGTCGCTGCTGGCAATGACTGTCGGCGGGTTTATTGCCGGGATCGCCGTTGCGCTGGTGGCCGGGCTGGTCAGCCGCCGCACGCCGCTTAAAGAGGATGCCAGCTTCGCGGGGTTTTACCTGGGCTCGCTGGCGCTGGGCGTCACGCTGGTGTCGCTGCGCGGTTCAAATGTCGATCTGCTTCATCTTCTGTTTGGCTCCATTCTCGCCGTGGATAGCGCGTCAGCCCTGTTCGTGACGGGCGTTTGCATGTTCACGCTCCTCACGCTGGCGATTTTTTATCGGGGGCTGGTCAGCGAAGCGTTTGATACCGCGTGGTTGCAGGTGAACGCGCGCTGGCTGCCCGGGATGTTACACGGTCTGTTTCTGGCGCTGCTGGTGCTCAACCTGGTAGCCGGTTTTCAGGTGCTCGGCACGCTGATGGCCGTCGGGCTGATGATGTTACCCGCCGTGGCGGCACGCTGCTGGGTGCGCACACTGCCAGGGTTACTTTTGATGGCGGGTATCAGCGGTATTTTTTGCGCGTGGCTGGGCTTAAGCCTTTCCTGGGCAGTGAGTCTGCCCGCCGGGCCCTCCATTGTGCTGACCGCCAGCGCATTGTTCTTTATTTCAGTTTTATTTGGCACGCGCAGCAGGCTGGCGGATAGCCTGCGGGCGCTTTTTTAACGCAAGGGGAAACGATGAAACGTACAGGATTAGCCGTGGCGCTCGCGCTCGGCATGATGACGCACGGCGTAATGGCGAAAACGCTTAATGTGGTGACCAGCTTTTCCATCCTGGGAGACATCACGCAGCAGGTTGGCGGCGATCGTGTGAAGGTGACGACGCTGGTGGGGCCGGACGGTGATCCCCATACTTTCGAACCTTCGCCCAAAGACAGCGCGGCGCTGAGTAAAGCTGACGTGGTGGTGGTCAATGGGCTGGGGCTGGAGGGCTGGCTCGACCGTCTGGTGAAAGCCTCCGGATTCAAAGGCCAACTGGTGGTTGCTTCGGACGGCGTGAAAACGCACACGCTGGAAGAGGACGGTAAAACCGTGACCGATCCGCACGCGTGGAACAGCGCGGCGAACGGCGCGCTGTATGCGCAAAATATTCTCTCAGGGCTGGTGAAGGCCGATCCTGAAGATACGGCGGCGCTTGAAGCTACCGGTAAACCCTATATTGCGCAGCTCTCTCAACTGGACGGTTGGGCTAAAAAGCGTTTCAGCGACATCCCACAGGCGAAGCGCAAAGTGCTGACCAGCCACGACGCCTTCGGCTATTTCAGCCGCGCCTACGGCGTGACGTTTATGGCGCCGCAGGGGCTGTCGTCTGAGAGTGAAGCCAGCGCGGCGCAGGTAGCGGAGATCATCAATCAGATTAAAGCTGACGGCGTGAAAACCTGGTTTATGGAAAACCAGCTTGACCCACGCCTGGTGAAGCAGATTGCGACCGCCACGGGCGCCCAGCCGGGTGGTGAACTTTACCCGGAAGCGCTGTCCGCGAAGGGCGGCGTGGCGGACACCTACGTCAAGGCGTTTCGCCACAATGTGGACACCCTCGCTAACAGCATGAAATAAGCGTCTCTCTGGCCGATGCGTCCGCATCGGCTTTTTTCTGAAGCCCCCTCGTAAAACCCGACGCGCATCCCCATATTTGATGAGAAAGTGCTATCTTGTGCTGCATGTTTTTCTAAGGCCTGGAGCGAGAATGACTGACCATGAATTGATGCAGCTAAGCGAAGTGGTGGGGCTGGCGCTGAAACAGCGCGGCGCGACTCTCACGACCGCAGAATCCTGCACCGGCGGCTGGGTGGCGAAAGCAATTACTGATATTGCTGGCAGTTCCGCTTGGTTTGAACGCGGCTTTGTGACCTACAGTAACGAGGCGAAAGCGCAGATGATCGGCGTGCGTGAAGCCACGCTTGAGCAGCATGGCGCGGTCAGCGAGCCGGTGGTGATCGAGATGGCGATTGGCGCGCTGAAAGAGGCGCGCGCAGATTACGCTATCTCCATCAGCGGTATCGCGGGGCCGGACGGCGGCAGCGACGTGAAGCCTGTCGGCACCGTCTGGTTTGGCTTTGCCACCTCAAAAGGTGAAGGGATCACCCGCCGGGAATGCTTCAGCGGCGACCGCGAAAGCGTGCGTCGTCAGGCAACGGAATACGCGTTAAAAACGCTCTGGCAACAATTTCTACAAAATACTTGATACTGTATGACTATACAGTATAATTGCCTCAACAGAACAGAAGTCCATGGTGAAGCGCAGTTGCTTCTCCCGGCATGACAGGAGTAATAATGGCTATCGACGAAAACAAACAGAAAGCGTTGGCGGCAGCACTGGGCCAGATCGAAAAGCAATTCGGTAAAGGCTCCATCATGCGCCTGGGTGAAGACCGTTCCATGGATGTGGAAACTATCTCCACTGGTTCGCTTTCTCTTGATATCGCACTGGGCGCTGGCGGTTTGCCGATGGGCCGTATCGTAGAAATCTACGGTCCGGAATCCTCGGGTAAAACTACCCTGACGTTGCAGGTTGTTGCGGCGGCACAGCGCGAAGGTAAAACCTGTGCGTTTATCGATGCCGAGCACGCGCTGGACCCGGTCTATGCCCGTAAACTGGGCGTTGATATCGACAACCTGCTGTGCTCCCAGCCGGACACCGGCGAGCAGGCACTGGAAATTTGTGACGCGCTGGCGCGCTCAGGTGCGGTTGACGTGATCATCGTCGACTCCGTTGCGGCGCTGACGCCAAAAGCGGAAATTGAAGGTGAAATCGGTGACTCTCACATGGGCCTCGCGGCACGTATGATGAGCCAGGCGATGCGTAAGCTGGCGGGTAACCTGAAGCAGTCCAATACGCTGCTGATCTTCATCAACCAGATCCGTATGAAAATTGGTGTAATGTTCGGTAACCCGGAAACCACCACCGGCGGTAACGCTCTGAAATTCTACGCTTCTGTCCGTCTGGATATCCGCCGTATCGGCGCGGTGAAAGAGGGGGACAACGTAGTCGGTAGCGAAACCCGCGTGAAGGTTGTGAAGAACAAAATCGCAGCACCGTTCAAACAGGCTGAGTTCCAGATCCTCTACGGCGAAGGTATCAACTTCCTCGGCGAGCTGGTTGACCTGGGCGTGAAAGAGAAGCTGATTGAAAAAGCGGGCGCATGGTACAGCTACAACGGTGACAAGATTGGTCAGGGTAAAGCGAATGCTATCTCCTGGCTGAAAGAGAACCCGGCGGCGGCGAAAGAGATTGAGAAGAAGGTGCGTGAACTCCTGCTGAACAACCAGGACTCTAAACCTGATTTCGTGGTCGACGGCGCGGATGCTGAAGAAACCAAC
Organism: Enterobacter sp. BIDMC 27; assembly: GCF_000534415.1. NCBI lineage: Bacteria > Pseudomonadati > Pseudomonadota > Gammaproteobacteria > Enterobacterales > Enterobacteriaceae > Enterobacter > Enterobacter sp. BIDMC 27. The sequence goes on along the minus strand of NZ_KI973178.1, from coordinate 4,446,027 downwards.
GAAGACTTTTAATCCTCTCGGATAAAAATGAAGGGCTGCTGATGCGGCCCTTTTTGCATTTCTGAATCGACAGGTTTTTTATGAGTGAACCGACATCACGCCGACCAGCCTACTCACGCTTGCTGGATCGGGCCGTGCGTATTCTTGCCGTGCGTGACCATAGCGAACAGGAGCTGCGGCGGAAACTGTCAGCGCCCGTCATGAGCAAAAACGGTCCGGAAGACATTGATGCCACCGCGGAAGATTATGACCGCGTGGTTGCCTGGTGCTACGAGCATCACTATCTGGATGACGGCCGTTTTGCCGCTCGCTTTCTTGCCAGCCGTGGTCGTAAAGGCTATGGGCCAGCGCGTATCCGCCAGGAGCTGAACCAGAAAGGCGTAGCCCGTGAATCGATTGAAAAAGCCATGCGCGAAAGTGAAATTGACTGGTGCGAACTGGCGCGTGAGCAGGCGGTACGAAAGTACGGTGAGCCGCTGCCGCGTGAATTTTCAGAAAAAGTTAAAATCCAGCGCTTTTTGCTCTACCGCGGCTTCCTGATGGAAGATATTCAGGATATCTGGCGTAATTTTACCGATTGAACGCATGCGGGATTTTACTTCCCACTAAAGAAAACTTATCTTATTCCCACTTTTTCCAGTAGCTGGTCCGTCCAACTGTTTACAGATACAGATCTGCTGCGACATTTCGTTAGCTTGATTTCAGGATAATTATGAGCAAGAGCACCGCTGAGATCCGTCAGGCGTTTCTCGATTTTTTCCATAGTAAGGGACACCAGGTTGTTGCCAGCAGCTCCCTGGTACCGAACAATGACCCGACTCTGCTGTTTACCAACGCCGGGATGAACCAGTTCAAGGATGTGTTCCTTGGTCTCGACAAGCGTAATTATTCCCGCGCCACAACCTCACAGCGTTGCGTACGTGCGGGCGGTAAACACAACGATCTGGAAAACGTCGGTTACACCGCGCGCCACCACACCTTCTTCGAAATGCTGGGTAACTTCAGCTTCGGCGACTATTTCAAACACGACGCCATTCAATACGCGTGGGAACTACTGACCGGTGAAAACTGGTTCAATCTGCCGAAAGAGCGTCTGTGGGTGACCGTGTATGAGACCGATGACGAAGCGTTCGACATCTGGGAAAAAGAAGTGGGTATCCCGCGCGAACGTATCATCCGTATCGGTGACAACAAAGGCGCGCCTTACGCGTCTGATAACTTCTGGCAGATGGGCGACACCGGCCCTTGTGGTCCGTGCACCGAGATCTTCTACGATCATGGCGACCACATCTGGGGCGGCCCTCCGGGAAGCGCGGAAGAAGATGGCGATCGCTACATTGAGATCTGGAACATCGTCTTCATGCAGTTCAACCGTCAGGCCGACGGCACCATGGAGCCGCTGCCAAAACCGTCCGTAGATACCGGTATGGGCCTTGAGCGTATCGCGGCCGTTCTGCAACACGTTAACTCCAACTATGAGATTGACCTGTTCAGCACCCTGATCAAAGCCGTTGCTGAGGTAACGGGCGCAACCGATCTGAGCAACAAATCACTGCGCGTTATCGCAGACCATATTCGTTCCTGTGCGTTCCTGATTGCTGACGGCGTTATCCCGTCGAATGAAAACCGTGGCTATGTGCTGCGTCGTATCATTCGTCGTGCGATCCGCCATGGCAACATGCTGGGCGCGAAGGACACCTTCTTCTATAAACTCGTTGGGCCACTGATTGGCGTGATGGGCTCTGCCGGCGATGAGCTGAAACGCCAGCAGGCGCAGGTTGAACAGGTTCTGAAAACCGAAGAAGAGCAGTTTGCCCGTACGCTGGAGCGCGGTCTGGCGCTGCTGGACGACGAGCTGGCGAAACTCAAGGGCGACACGCTGGATGGCGAAACCGCTTTCCGCCTGTACGACACCTACGGCTTCCCGGTTGACCTGACCGCGGACGTTTGCCGCGAGCGCAACATCAAAGTTGACGAAGCAGGCTTTGAAGCCGCAATGGAAGAGCAGCGTCGTCGTGCGCGTGAATCCAGCGGTTTTGGCGCGGACTACAACGCGATGATCCGCGTTGATAGCGCGTCTGAATTTAAAGGCTACGAAGAGCTGGCCCTGACCAGCAACGTAACCGCGCTGTTTGTTGACGGTAAAGCCGTAGACAGCATTAGCGTGGGCCAGGAAGCGGTTGTTATCCTGGATAAAACGCCGTTCTATGCGGAATCGGGCGGCCAGGTTGGCGATAAAGGCGAACTGAAAGGCAATGGCTTCAGCTTCAGCGTAAGCGATACCCAGAAATACGGTCAGGCAATTGGTCACCAGGGCAAACTGGTTTCCGGCTCTCTGAAAGTGGGCGAGGGCGTTCAGGCCAACGTTGACGAAGCTCGCCGCGCGCGCATTCGTCTGAACCACTCGGCAACCCACCTGATGCACGCCGCCCTGCGCGAAGTGCTGGGTACGCACGTTGCACAGAAAGGTTCTCTGGTTAATGACAAAGTGCTGCGTTTCGACTTCTCGCATTTTGAAGCGATGAAGCCGTCTGAAATTCGTGCGGTGGAAGACCTGGTGAATGCCCAGATCCGCCGTAACCTGCCAATCGAAACCCACATCATGGATCTCGAGGCAGCGAAGAAGAAAGGTGCGATGGCGCTGTTTGGCGAGAAATATGACGACCGCGTTCGCGTGCTGAGCATGGGCGACTTCTCTACCGAACTGTGTGGCGGTACTCACGCATCCCGCACCGGTGACATCGGCTTGTTCCGCATCGTTTCCGAGTCGGGGACGGCGGCAGGCGTGCGTCGTATTGAGGCGGTGACCGGGGAAGGCGCGATTGCCAGCCTGCATGCGCAGAGCGACCAGCTGCACGAGATCGCGCAGCTGCTGAAAGGCGATAGTCAGAACCTGGGCGAAAAAGTGCGTGTCGCGCTGGATCGTACCCGTCAGCTGGAAAAAGAACTTCAGCAGCTGAAAGAACAGGCTGCGGCGCAGGAGAGCGCAAACCTCTCCAGCAAAGCGGTAGACATTAAGGGCGTCAAACTGCTGGTCAGCGATCTGGCGGGCGTTGAGCCTAAGATGCTGCGTACCATGGTCGACGATCTGAAGAACCAGCTTGGTTCGACGGTTATCGTGCTGGCAACGGTCGCAGAGGGTAAGGTTTCTCTGATTGCGGGCGTCTCTAAGGATGTGACGGATCGTGTTAAAGCAGGGGAACTGATTGGCATGGTCGCCCAGCAGGTGGGTGGCAAAGGTGGCGGTCGTCCGGACATGGCGCAAGCCGGTGGTACGGATGCGGCGGCGCTTCCCGCGGCATTAGCCAGCGTTGAAAGCTGGGTAAGCGCGAAACTGTAATAACTACAAAGCACAAGCAGACGCCATAGCGGTAACGTTATGGCGTCTTGCTCACTGCGCTATCGATAACGATAAAGTCAGGTTGAGTTTGTGTATATCGGCTAAACTTACGTTTAACAGAATGTGATGCCGTGACTGCTTACACTTTACGTGTTTGTCATCGCTTACTTTTTGGCGTTATATGATGGATAATGCCGGGATACAAGAGACCCGACTCTTTTAATCTTTCAAGGAGCAAAGAATGCTGATTCTGACTCGTCGAGTTGGTGAGACCCTCATGATTGGGGATGAGGTCACCGTGACAGTTTTAGGGGTAAAGGGTAACCAGGTACGTATTGGTGTTAACGCTCCTAAAGAAGTATCTGTCCACCGTGAAGAGATCTACCAGCGTATCCAGGCTGAAAAATCCCAGCAGTCCAGTTACTGATATTGTCGCGTCTCGCTGTCGGGCGAGACGCAACCCTCCTGCTATTTTTCCTGCATAAAGTTACCGTTCTATTTCAAACGCTTCGTTTTTGACCACTCTCATAATCTTATCTCATCCAAAAGACGCGCTTCTCTCAACACAATTCTGTGAAGATGCCTGCAAAATCCGCTTATAAAACACTCTCTTTGCGGCTTTTACATGCGAATTGGGTGCGAATTGTGCAAACGAAAAAAGCATGTGGAAAATTGTTTGACTTATAAGTCCCAGAAAGTAATATATGCGCCACGCAGCGACGAGAAGCTCTTAACGAGTTGCTCGAAGCACTCGAAAGAGGCGTTGTGTGGTGAGGTGGCCGAGAGGCTGAAGGCGCTCCCCTGCTAAGGGAGTATGCGGTCAAAAGCTGCATCCGGGGTTCGAATCCCCGCCTCACCGCCATTTTGCATCCGTAGCTCAGCTGGATAGAGTACTCGGCTACGAACCGAGCGGTCGGAGGTTCGAATCCTCCCGGATGCACCATCTATTACTTCATATTG
>NZ_KI973178.1:3056899-4441627 GCF_000534415.1 Enterobacter sp. BIDMC 27 | reverse complement strand
AGTAAATCCCGATGCATCCGTAGCTCAGCTGGATAGAGTACTCGGCTACGAACCGAGCGGTCGGAGGTTCGAATCCTCCCGGATGCACCATTTTTTACTTCATATTGCTTTTGAAGTGATATGAGTATCGAGAAGTACAGCAGTAAATCCCGATGCATCCGTAGCTCAGCTGGATAGAGTACTCGGCTACGAACCGAGCGGTCGGAGGTTCGAATCCTCCCGGATGCACCATCTCTTCTTGTGATCCCCTTCGATGTTTAGTTCTTAATCACTCTCATTGTTATCACTTCGCAATCAGCGACAAAAATCCCCTTTTACGATAAAGTAATGCTTTGTTAATCGTTTAGCGAGAGCACGATGTACGCACAGTATGACGGTTTGATCTTCGACATGGACGGCACCCTCCTGGATACCGAACCCACGCATCGTCAGGCCTGGACCGAAGTCCTGGGCCGTTACGGTATGCGTTTCGATTTACAGGCGATGATTGCCCTCAATGGATCGCCCACCTGGCGTATCGCACAGGCCGTGATTGAGCTGAATCAGGCCGATCTCGACCCGCATCAGCTCGCGCGTGAAAAAACCGACGCGGTAAAAGCCATACTGTTAGACACCGTGCAGCCTTTACCACTCATTGACGTCGTCAAGGAGTGGCACGGGCGTCGTCCTATGTCTGTCGGTACGGGCAGCGAGAGCGCGATTGCTGAAGCGCTACTCAACCACCTTGGCCTGCGCCACTATTTTTCTGCCGTCGTTGCCGCCGATCATGTTAAACATCACAAACCCGCACCGGATACCTTCCTGCTCTGTGCAGAATTAATGGGTGTTCCACCTGCAAAATGCGTGGTGTTTGAAGATGCTGATTTTGGCATTCAGGCCGCGCGTGATGCCGGAATGGCGGCGGTGGACGTTCGCTTACTGTGAGTGACGCGCTGTCACTCGCTTCATTATTCGCCAGCAGTTTTTTAAGCTCCACCCTCTTACCGGGGAATTCGGAAGTGGTGCTGGTGGCGATGCTGTTGTCCGGCGTAAGTCAGCCCTGGTTGCTGGTCTTAATAGCAACAATGGGTAATAGCCTTGGAGGGCTGACTAACGTTATTCTTGGACGTTTCTTTCCGCTACGCGAAAAATCTCGCTGGCAGGAAAAGGCAGTCGGCTGGCTAAAACGCTATGGCGCTGCCACGCTGTTATTAAGCTGGATGCCTGTAATAGGCGATTTACTGTGTCTGCTGGCGGGATGGATGCGCATCTCCTGGGGACCGGTGCTCTTTTTTTTGTGCCTTGGCAAGGCGTTACGCTATGTTTTACTGGCATGGGTAACACTACAGGGTATGACGTGGTGGCACTAATTGGTGGAATGAATTCGCGACCTTCAATCGTCAACCATTACAATTATGCTGAGTGACAATTTTTTGACAGGCGGGAGGTCAAATTGATCCCGGACGTATCACAGGCGCTGGCCTGGCTGGAAAATCACCCTCAGGCACTGAAGGGTATTCAGCGTGGGCTTGAGCGCGAAACGCTGCGCGTAAATGCGGATGGTAGCTTAGCGACTACGGGACACCCGAAGGCGTTAGGCTCGGCGCTGACACATAAATGGATCACAACCGATTTCGCCGAAGCGCTGCTGGAGTTCATCACGCCAGTAGACGGTGATATTGATCATATGCTGACGATCATGCGCGACGTGCATCGCTTCACCGCCCGCAACCTCGGCGACGAGCGTATGTGGCCGCTCAGCATGCCGTGCTATATCGATCAGGGGCAGGATATCGAGCTGGCGCAGTACGGCACCTCGAATATTGGTCGGCTGAAAACGCTGTATCGCGAAGGACTGAAAAATCGCTACGGCGCACTGATGCAGACGATCTCTGGCGTGCACTACAATTTCTCTCTGCCGATGGCGTTCTGGCAGGCGAAGTGCGGTGAAACGGATAAAGAAGCGATCTCCGCGGGTTACTTCCGCCTGATCCGCAACTACTACCGTTTTGGCTGGGTTATTCCGTATCTGTTCGGCGCGTCACCGGCCGTCTGTTCTTCGTTCCTGCAAGGGAAACCGACCACGCTGCCGTTCGAGAAGACCGAATGTGGCATGTATTACCTGCCGTACGCGACCTCCCTGCGCCTGAGCGACCTTGGCTATACCAATAAATCGCAAAGTAATCTCGGAATTACGTTTAACGATCTGCACGAATATGTGGCAGGCTTGAAGCGGGCGATAAAAACCCCGTCGGAAGAGTACGAAAAAATCGGCCTCGAAAAAGACGGTAAGCGCCTGCAAATTAACACCAACGTGTTGCAGATTGAAAATGAACTGTATGCGCCGATTCGTCCGAAGCGCGTGACGCGCAGCGGTGAAACGCCGTCGGATGCGCTTCAGCGCGGCGGGATTGAATACATTGAAGTGCGCTCGCTGGATATCAACCCGTTCTCACCGATTGGCGTTGACGAACAGCAGGTTCGCTTCCTTGACCTGTTTATGGTCTGGTGCGTACTGGCGGATGCGCCGGAAATGAGTTCCGACGAACTGCTGTGTACCCGTGCCAACTGGAATCGCGTGATTCTGGAAGGGCGCAAGCCGGGTCTGACGTTAGGTATTGGCTGTGAAACGGCTCAGTTCCCACTGTCTAAGGTAGGGAAGGATCTGTTCCATGACCTGAAGCGCGTAGCCCAGACGCTGGACAGCGTGTACGGCGGCGAAGCTTACCAGAAGGTCTGCGACGAACTGGTTGAAAGCTTTGATAACCCGGAACTGACATTCTCAGCACGTATTCTGCGTTCTATGATTGAGCAGGGAATTGGTGGCACAGGGCGTTCACTCTCAGCGGAGTACCGTGAGATGCTGATGCAGGAGCCGTTAGAGATCCTGAGCGAAGCGGATTTTGTGACAGAGCGTGATGCGTCCGTTGTGCGTCAGAAAGAGGTCGAAGCGGCGGATACGGAGTCGTTTGAGGCGTTTCTGGCGAAGCAGGCCTGAACCAAAAAGAAAAAGGCCACATCGCTGTGGCCAAAATATACATCTCTGAATTCAGGGATGATGATAACAAATGCGCGTCTTTCATATACTCAGACGCGCATTCTGTAGAAGAGTTCAGTTTATTTTAAAAAAATCACTATCGGAGGTGACGTATGCCGTTATTAGATAGCTTTACTGTCGACCATACCCGTATGGAAGCACCAGCAGTCCGCGTGGCGAAGACCATGAACACGCCGCACGGCGACACGATCACCGTTTTCGACCTGCGCTTCTGCGTGCCCAATAAAGAAGTGATGCCAGAGAAAGGCATTCACACGCTGGAACACCTGTTCGCCGGATTCATGCGCGACCACCTGAACGGCAACGGCGTGGAGATCATCGATATCTCTCCGATGGGCTGCCGCACCGGTTTCTACATGAGCCTGATTGGTCAGCCTGATGAGAAACGCGTCGCGGATGCGTGGAAAGCGGCGATGGAAGACGTGCTGAAGGTGAAAGAGCAGAACCAGATCCCTGAGCTGAACGTTTACCAGTGCGGCACTTACCAGATGCACTCTCTGGAAGAAGCTCAGGAGATTGCCCGTCATATCATCGAACGTGATGTTCGTGTAAACAGCAATGACGAGCTGGCCCTGCCAAAAGAAAAACTTCAGGAACTGCACATTTAGTATCGTGCCTGTGGATGCCCGGTGGCGCTTCGCTGACCGGGCCTACAATCCTGATGACGACAACCACCACCTTCTCCTTTACCCATCGCCCGCTTGTGCCGTTTTCGCATGATTATGCTCATGGCGACAGCGAGCCGTGGCATCAGCACGACTGCGCGCAGCTCCTGCACAGCCTCACCGGCGTCGTGCGGGTCGATACCGAATCCGGCTGCTGGGTGGTGCCGCCCGGTCGCGGCGTCTGGCTACCTGCGGGTACGCAGCACGCCTTGCGCATCACCGGCAACGTTGCTGCCCGCACGCTGTTTATCGACCCGCTGGCGCGCGCCGATCTTCCGGCGACCTGCCAGATCGTGCAGATCTCGCCCCTGCTGCGCGAGCTGATCCTGACCTCCCTTACGCTTCCTGAATCTTACGCACCCGGAAGCCGCGATGAACGTGTTTATGAGCTGATCCTCGATGAAATTCGCCTCATGCCGGTACTGCCGTTTCACCTGCCCGAGCCGGAAAGCGAAGCGCTGCGCCACCTCTGCCAGCAGATTCGAATGGCCCCGGGAGAAAGCTGGAGCAGCGCCCAGGCCGCAGGTATTGTGGGGATGAGCGAACGCACGCTGAACCGCCATTTTCAGCAGCAGACAGGCCTGAGCTACGGCGAGTGGGTGAGAAGGGCGCGACTGCTGGAAGCCTTAGTGCGGCTGGCGCAGGGCCAGCCGGTATTACGCGTGGCGCTGGATCTGGGGTATGGCAGCCACAGCGCCTTTACGGCAATGTTTCGCCGGGTAATGGGTCTCTCACCCAGCGATTACTTCAGGAACGACTAACCGCGTTTAAAAGCGCCTGAATCGACGCGCGTGCCACGTCGCTGTCGATGCCCACGCCCCAGCGGCTGGTCCCATCCTGGAACAGGCAGCGGATATAGGCCACCGAGCGGCTGTCGCTGCGTTCGCCTAACGTATGTTCGTGATAATCCTTGATCACAAACGGTGCGTTGATCCAGCGGCTTAAGCCGTGAGCGGCGGCGGAGAGCAAACCGTTTCCCTGGCCTTCCAGCTGGCGGGTGCCCCCTTGCGTGGCGACGCTTGCCGTCAGCCGCAGCTGGCCGTCCTGCTGGCTGTCGCTGCGGTACGATTGCAGCGCTAATGGCGGGCTCGCCACCAGGCCGTAGCGGGCGCGGAACAGCTGCCAGAGCGCATTCTGCGTCATCTCTTTTCCATGGTTATCCGTTTCCTGCTGCACGTGCTGGCTAAAATCCTGTTGCAGGGCGCGAGGCAATTTCAGGCCGTGGTTTTGCTCAATAAGCCAGGCGCTTCCGCTTTTTCCTGACTGGCTGTTCACGCGGATCACCGCTTCATAGGTACAGCCAATATCCTGCGGGTCGACGGGCAGATAGGGCATCTCCCAGCGTTCGCCAGGCTTACGGGCATCGAAACCTTTCTTGATGGCATCCTGGTGCGAGCCGGAGAAGGCGGTGTAAGCCAGACGACCCGCCCATGGATGGCGCGGATCGACGGGCAGCTGGTTGCAGGTTTCTACCGTTTCAACCACCCGATTCATATCACTGAAATCCAGATTCGGGCTAATGCCCTGGCTGTAGAGGTTCATCGCCAGCGTCACCAGGCAGACGTTGCCCGTGCGCTCACCGTTACCAAACAGGCAGCCCTCCACGCGGTCAGCCCCGGCCATGACGGCCAGCTCTGCGCTGGCGACGCCGGTACCGCGATCGTTATGCGGGTGCACGCTGATACAGACGTCACTACGGCGGCTGAAGTGGCGGCAGAAATACTCGATCTGGTCGGCATAGACGTTCGGCGTGCTCACTTCGACGGTAGCGGGGAGGTTGAGGATCATCGGACGCGCCGCGCACGGCTGCCAGATCTCCGCCACGGCTTCACAAATCTCCAGCGCAAACTCCGGTTCGGTAAAGCAGAAGGTTTCCGGGGAGTACTCGTACTGCCAGCGGGTGTCAGGGTTCTCTTCACACAGCTGACGAATCAGGCGCGTCGCGCGCGTCGCCAGCTCGACGATTTGCGCTTTCTCCATGCCGAATACCAGACGGCGGAACAGCGGGGCGGTGGCGTTATACAGGTGAACGGTGGCCTGCTTCGCGCCGCGCAGGGAGTCGAAAGTGCGGCGGATAAGATCGTCCCGCGCCTGCGTTAACACCTGAATGGTGACGTCATCCGGGATGCGGTTCTCCTCAATCAGCTGACGCACAAAATTGAAGTCCGTCTGCGAGGCGGACGGGAAGGCGACTTCGATTTCTTTAAACCCGCAGCTCAGCAGCAGATCCCAGAATTGCAGCTTGCGCGCGCTGTCCATCGGCTCGGCCAGCGCCTGGTTACCGTCGCGTAAGTCGGTCGAGAGCCAGCGCGGGGCGCGGGTAATAATCTGCTCCGGCCAGCGGCGGTCGGGCAACGAAAGGGTGGGGTAAGGCTGGTATTTGTCGGCGGGTGTGTTCAGCATGGTGCGCTCCTGTCGTCTTTTCACTATCGTGAATCGATTTCAGGCGCGCTGCTTTATCGGAACTGACAATCGCTGTCGCGTTTTGGACAAGGGGGGCGATTGTTGCCCGGTGGCGCTGCGCTTACCGGGCCTACGATCGTAGGCCGGGTAAGGCGTAGCCGCCACCCGGCAACCCGTGCACAGGGCTAGTGCGCCCCACCGCCCCCGCTACCGGCCCCAAACGGTGGTTTGGCAAACCACACCAGCCCCAGCAGGACGATGAAGATCCCCGCCGATATCCAGAAAATCTCGTTTGCCGAGATAATCAGCCCCTGGTTGGTGATCTGCTGGGCAAGCCAGCCGGACGCCTGCTGCTCCGTCATCCCCATCCCCTCAAGCTGGCTATACATCTGCTGAGCGTTAGGGTTGAACGGGTTCACCGCTTCGGTGAGTTGAGCATGGTGCATCGATTCCCGGTTGGTCCACAGCGTGGTGGTGATCGAAGTCCCGATGGAGCCCGCCAGCGTACGGGTGAAGTTCGACAGGCTCGATGCCGCCGCCATCCGCTCAGGCGGTAAGCCGGAAAGCGTAATGGTGGTCAGCGGCATAAAGAAGCACGCTACGGCGAAGCCCTGAATAAACTGCGGCCACGCGGAGGCGCCAAAGTCCATTCCCGGTTCAAACGTATACGCGCGCCAGTAGAAGCACACGGCGTACATGATGAAGCTGAACGTCACCAGCCTGCGCATGTCGAGCTTATGGGCGAAACGGCCAATAATCGGCGACAGCAGAACCGGAATTAACCCCACCGGCGCGGAGGCCAGCCCCGCCCAGGTTGCGGTATAGCCGTACACCTCCTGCAACAGCTGCGGCAGCAGAACAATCGCGCCGAAGTAGAGCATATAGGCGAGACTGATACAGAGGCAGCCGATGGTGAAGTTTCGCGATTTAAACAGCGAGAGGTCGACTATCGGATTATCGTCCGTCAGCTCCCAGACAATCAGGAAGCTGATGGCCACCACGGCGACCACCGTCAGCACAATGATTTCCGTAGAGGCGAACCAGTCCAGCTCTTTGCCGCGGTCGAGCATGATTTGCAGGCTGCCGATGCCGACAACCAGCAGTGCCAGCCCGATGCCGTCGATCCGCCGCTGTTCGGTCCGCGTTTCGCGACCACGCAGAGACTGTAGCGTCATCAGCACCACCAGCGCACCGATGGGCACGTTGATGAAGAAGATCCAGCCCCAGTGATAGTTATCGCTGATATAGCCGCCGAGGATTGGCCCGCAAATTGGGGCGACGATCACCGTCATCGACCACAGCGCGAGCGCGATGGAGCGCTTGGCGGGCGGATAGTTGTTCAGCAGCAAACTCTGCGACAGCGGAATCAACGGCCCGGCGACAATCCCCTGGATGACGCGGAAGAAAATCAGCATCGTCAGGCTGCTGGACATGCCGCAGGCCCAGGAGGCCAGCACGAACAGGATCGTCGACCAGAGGAACAGCTTCACTTCACCGACGCGCTTCGCCAGCCAGCCGGTGATGGGAATGGAGATGGCGTTCGCCACCCCGAACGAGGTAATGACCCAGGTCCCCTGGCTCAGCGATGAGCCAAGGTTCCCGGCGATCGTAGGGATCGCCACGTTTGCGATGGTGGAGTCCAGCACCTGCATGAATGTCGCCAGCGACAGCGCAATGGTCATAATGACCAGCTGCGCCCCCTCCAGCGGTTTTTGCGGCTTTTGCTGTTGCATAACGCTCACCTTCGGCTTAACCGGCGTTTGCCTTCACGATGTCATCGATCAGCTTATTGACCGGATCGAGGCTAATTTCACGGGCGTTACTTTCATAAGCTGGCGTACTGCGCACCTGGCTTGCGAGGATCTGACCGTCGCGGTTGGCGGTATCGACCGTCACCAGCGTGGAAAGGCCAATTCGCAGCGGATGGTCTGCCAGCTGCTTAGGATCCAGCTCGATACGCACAGGCAAGCGCTGTACCACTTTGATCCAGTTGCCGGTGGCGTTCTGTGCAGGCAGCAGGCTGAACGCGCTGCCGGTCCCCATGTCCAGACCGACCACTTTTCCGGTGTACTTGACGTCATCGCCGTAAATATCGCTGACCACGGTCGCGGTCTGGCCGATACGCATATGCGCCAGCTGGGTCTCTTTGAAGTTCGCATCGACCCACAGATTGTTCGCCGGAACGACCGCCATTAGCGGCGTGGTGGTGCTAATCTGCGCCCCAGGCTGTACGGAACGACGGGAAACGTAGCCGGTCATCGGGCTGACGATTTTGGTACGTTGCAGGGCAAGCCATGCGTTACGCACTTCGGTCGCCGCCTGTTTCACCGCTGGCTGGTTTTCCAGAGAGGTACCCAGCACCATCGCCTGATTAGCGTTGTACTGTTGGATCGCCACGTCCAGCTGCGCCTGTGCGCTGGCCACCGCGTCGCGGGCGTGCTGCAACTCTTCACGGCCAATCAGGTTGGCGGTGCCGAGAGGAACACGACGATTGAGGTCGCTCTGCGCCTGAGCCAGGGCCGTTTTCTGCACGTCGATATTGGCCTGAAGCTGCTTGCTGTTGATCATCAGCTGGCGGGTCTGGCGAACGCTGGAGGCCAGCGCCGTCTGTGCTTTTTCAAACGCCTGTTGGGCGTCGGTCGGGTCGAGCGTGACCAGCACATCGCCTTTTTTCACAAAGTCGGTGTTATCAGCCCAGACTTTCGTCACGCTGCCTGACACCTGGGCCATGATTTGAACCTGATTCCCTGCCACGTATGCATCGTCTGTCTCTTCAACATGACGCAAGACTAAAAACCAATAGATCCCATATGCCACGGCAATAATAATAAAGAGCAAGGTCAGCAGAATAAGGGCGCTCTTACGTTTGCCCTTTTTGTTGGCCGGTTGCTGCGGGAGGGTGTTCTCCGCATTTGCGCTCATTGTTGTTCTCCACGATCTTTTTATTTTCACATCGGCTGAGCCGACCTGTTGTCAGAAAGGCCAGCAGTTTCACGTGCTGGCCTGTCAGTTTTTCTTTTTAGCAATCTGGAATGTTGAGCGGATCGTCGCGTTAGCGCAGCGCCTCAAGGATGACGCCGTCTTCATCCATCTGGTCCAGACGGGTGAGCAGCTTGCGAGTAATGTGCTCAAGCTGGTCGCGCTCGGCGGTGCTGAGGGCAGACCAGAGCTGGTGCAGGCAGTTGTGCTGCGGTGGCAGCACTTCGCGCAAGAATTCGTGACCTTTCTCGGTCAGTTGCAGATGCAGGCAGCGGCGATCGTTATCGCTTTCACGGCGTTCGATCCAGCCGCGCTTTTCCAGTTCATCCGCGATACGGGTCGCATTGGTACGGGATGACCCCAGCGCACAGCTCAGTTCCGACGGCTGAATGCTGTGATTTTCCTGAGACTCCAGCGTAATTAACGCCATAAACAACGTCTCGTTAATCCCCTGCGCTTTCAGCATCTTGTTACGATTTTCCAGCAGCTTACCCTGCATGTGCATGCACAGGCGGGTCAGCAGAATTTCCTGATACGGGAAATCCTCATGACGACTGGCGCGGAACTTAAGCATTTGTTCAATGGGCGTAAACGAACTATCCATTTTGGGCATAACCTCATTAATTACAGCCGATATAGTAACGACAGTGACAAATAATGTAAATGAATTATTTGTGCGGTTATATCCGCCAAACGTATGTCACCATCAGAAAGCGCCGGGTAAATCCGTGACCCGGTGAACACAGAGAGCGTGGGGTGTGTACCCGCGAAAGAGGGGATGTGAGGACAGGGGTCTGAACTATTCATGCCGGTAGTAAATATGTCACCCACAGTAAAATTTCTGGGATAAATGATTACCGTTACCTTAACAGATGCAGGCCCCCTTTACACCCCAGGGGGCCCAAAGCAATGTAAAACTTAGTGAATTGCTTCCTGACGGTGATAGCCGCGCCACCATACCAGCAGATTTATCGCCGCGACAATGGCGCCGATGGCGCACACGCCCGTCCAGCCCGCATGCTGCCAGGCGGAGGCTGAGATGAGCGAGCCCGCCGCGCCGCCGATAAAGTAGCTGGTCATGTACCCGGCCGTCAGACGGTTACGGGCATCCGGCTTCACGCGGTAAATCACGGTCTGGTTGGTGATATGTACACCCTGCATGGTGAGGTCGAGCACCAGAATACCGACAATCAGCGCCAGCACAGATACGTGTCCGTACCAGATGGCCGCCCAGGAGAGCAGGAGTAAAACCAGCCCTGCGGAGGTGGTCATATGAGATTTGCCTTTGTCGGCCAGCCCACCCGCCGGGCGCGCGCCCAGTGCGCCAGCCGCGCCTGCCAGCCCGAACAGGCCAATCACGCCTTCTGAGTAGTTAAACGGCGGCGCGGCGAGCAGAAACGCCATCGACGTCCATAAGATGCTGAAGTTAGCGAAGGTGAGACACCCCAGAATGGCGCGCGTGCGCAGGAGTTTATCCCGGGTAAAGAGGCTGAAAACGGAGGCGAGGAGCTGCGGATAGTTCAGGTGATTTTCCTGCTTCACCTTTGGCAGGCCGCGCCACAGGGCCAGCGCCATGATAACCATCAGCACGCTCGCCACCCAGTAAACGGTGCGCCAGCCGCCGAGGCTCGCCAGCAGCCCGGCAACGGTTCGCGCCAGCAGGATGCCCAGCAGCAGGCCGCTCATGATAGTGCCGACCACTTTGCCGCGTTTTTCCGGGGAAGCCAGCGTCGCGGCGAGGGGAACCAGAATTTGCGCCACCACCGAGAACAGCCCCGTCAGCGCGGTGCCGATAATCATCATCGTTAACGACTGGCTGCTGGCGGTGATCAACATCCCGCCCGCCGCCAGCAGCGTCATGGAGACGATAAGCATCCGGCGCTCAAACATATCGCCTAATGGCACCAGGAACAGCAGCCCGGCCGCATAGCCGAGCTGTGCGGCGGTGACAATAAACCCGGCGGAGCTGGCTGAAAGATCGAAGGCGCGTGCGATGGTGTCGAGCAGTGGTTGTGCGTAATAGTTGCTGGCGACGGCCAGACCCGTTGCCACGGACATTAAAAGGATGAGTGCGGGGCTAAGCCCTTGAGTTGTTTTTGTCATTAGTTTCAGGAATCGTGAGTTAAGTGATTATTTTTCCGGAAACATAATAACCAATGATGGTGAATGTTGGGGAATTGTTACGTGGTGGATTGTGCGGTTAAGGTTGGGTGCGGTTTGATCCCCTCACCCCGACCCTCTCCCAGGGGGAGAGGGTGGTCATCGTTCCCTCTTCCCCTGGGAGAGGGTTAGGGTGAGGGAAAATGTTTTACTTCTGCGCCTCAAGCGCCTCTTTCACCCAGCCATCGAACTGCTGCTGGTGGGCTTTGATCCAGCCATCCACGTGGCCTTTGATATCAGCTTCGGATGATTTACCCGCGTGCATCATCGCGTTCTGGGCGTTAATGTCTGCCAGCGGCAGTTTCATCACCGAGAACAGCTTCGCCGCCGCCGGGTTTTTCTCGGCCCAGGCTTTGTTCGCCACAATATGCATGGTGTTCACCGGGAAGCCATAGTTCATGCCGTTTGGCAGTTTGGTATCGATATCTTTCTGCTCGCCTGGCAGGGAGGAGAAGGGCACCTGCAACCACACCACGTCTTTGCCCGGCTTCAGCACGTCGCTCACCCAGTACGGCGTCCAGGTGTAGTAAATCACCGGCTTGCCTTCTTTAAAGCGGGCGATGGTGTCGGCCATCATCGCAGAGTAATTGCCGTGGCTCACGTCGACGGTCTTCGCCAGATCGAAGGCTTTGTTCTGGTGGTTAATCACCGCTTCACAGCCCCAGCCCGGCGAACAGCCCATCATGTCGGCTTTACCGTCACCGTTGGTATCAAACAGTTTTGCAATCTTCGGATCTTTCAGCTGTTCAATATTGGTGATGTGATACTTATCGGCGGTTTTCTTGTCGATCAGATATCCCTGCGCAGCGCCGGTCACAAAGGTGCCTTCGCGGTAGAATTTCTTGTCACCGCCTGCGGCGGCATACATGTCGTCGTGCAGCGGCTGCCAGTTCACGGCGGTAAAGGTGGCATCACCGGAGGCAATGGAGGTATAGCCCACGTTGTAATCCACTTCGCTGGCGGTATTCACCGTATAGCCCAGCTTCTCCAGCGCACGGCTGACAATCTGGGTCTGGAAGGACTCTTCCGAAATGGTGCTCTGCACCGGCTGCACGGTAATGCCTTTGCCCGGCAGGTCAGCGGCAACTGCGCTGGTGGAGACAAGGGTCGCAAACGCTGTGGCAAAAAGTACGTTATGTCGCATCGTTGTTCCTTATTTTGTAAATGGGCGGGTGAGTAACCCGACAGGGCCGGTGGTGTACCAGCGACGGTTGCCGCGACTACGTGAATCACGACCGACAGCCTGGGTCAGGCGGTCAAGAATGATGGCGAGGATCACAATCCCGACGCCGCCGACGGTCGCCAGCCCCATATCGAGACGGCCAATGCCGCGCAGTACCATCTGACCTAACCCGCCAACGGCAATCATCGAGGCGATCACCACCATGGACAGCGCCAGCATCAGCGTCTGGTTAACACCTGCCATAATGGTCGGCATCGCCAGCGGAAGCTGAACCTTAAACAGCATCTGACGCGGGCTGGCGCCGAACGAGCGCGATGCCTCTATCAGATCCGCAGGCACCTGGTTAATGCCCAGAATGGTCAGGCGAATAATCGGTGGCAGGGCGAAGATAATGGTCACGACCACCCCCGGTACGTTACCGATGCCGAACAGCATCACGATAGGCACCAGGTAAACGAACGCTGGCGTGGTCTGCATCGCATCCAGCAGCGGGCGGATAATCTTCGCGGCCCGGGGGCTGCGCGCCAGCCAGATCCCCATCGGCAGGCCGATCACCACGCAGAACAGCAGGGCGGTCAGCACCAGCGCCAGGGTGATCATCGCCTGAGACCACGCGCCAATCGCGCCGATGGCAATCAGGGAGATGAGCGTGGCGATCCCCATACCCGCGCTGCCGAACTGCCATGCGATCAGCGAGAACAGGATAATCGCCACCGGCGCGGGCATGCCCAGCATCAGCTGCTGGAAGCCGTTCAGGATGTAATCCACCGGGATGCGGATCCCCTGGAACACCGGACGGAAGTGGGTAACGACCCAGTCGATCCCCTCCGTTACCCAGCTATCCAGCGGGATCAGCGTCTTGTGGAACGGATCCATAATATTGAAATGCTCTGGGGCAGGCGCTGGTGCGCTGTTGAGCCAGTCTGCCGCGCCGCCGCCATCGGCAGGCGCAGGCGTCGACCCCCACGCATCGGCAGATTGCGCCGCGCTGTCCGCTGCTTCAGTGGTGCCCCATGGGTTTGATTGATCAGCCATTGTTTGTCCCCTCGCGATCTAAAGCCTGTAGCAGCATCCGTTTTGAGATGATGCCAACGTACTGTTGTTCTTCACCGACGACCGGCACGGCGCACGGCGCCTGACCCACGTGAGAGAGCAACTCGCTGAGCGGCGTTTCGGCGTCCACGGCAAGCGGAGCGTCAATCAACGCCGCATCGATTCCCTGGTTTTCGCTCAGGGCGGTTTTCAGAGAGTCGATGGAGACCACGCCGACAAATTTATTGCCGCGTTCAACCAGATAACCGTATTCACGGTCTTCGTCCTGCAACAGCTTCAGCGCGGAGCGCGGGCCAAAACCTGGCGTTTTACGAATAATGCCGTTTGGTGTTCGACGGGCAATATCTTTCGCACTGAATACGTGGCTAATATCCACGCCGCGGAAGAAGGTGCGCACATAATCATTCGCCGGATTATTGAGAATTTCATCCGGTGTGCCGACCTGCACCACTTCACCATTTTGCATAATGGCGATACGGTCGCCAATACGCATGGCTTCATCCAGATCGTGAGAAATAAAAACAATGGTGCGCTGATGTTTGGCCTGTAATTTTACCAGCTCATCCTGCATCTCGGTGCGAATTAAGGGATCGAGCGCCGAGAAGGCTTCGTCCATTAATAAAATGTCCGGATTAATCGCTAATGCACGCGCTAATCCCACACGCTGACGCATACCGCCGGAGAGTTCATCCGGATACGCATGAGCATAATTTTCCAGCCCGACCTGACGCAGTGCATCAAGGGCTTTTTCCTGACGTTCCTGAGCGGGCGTGCCGGCTAACTCCATGCCAAAGGCGGTATTATCGAGTACCGTCATGTGCGGCATCAGTGCAAATGACTGAAACACCATCGCAATTTTCTTTCTGCGCACCTCACGGAGATCTGCGTCTGATATTCTGGCGATATCCACGCCGTCTATCAGCACCTGTCCGCGGGTGGGTTCAATCAGGCGATTGAGAAGGCGAACCATAGTGGATTTACCCGAACCGGATAATCCCATGATGACAAAAATCTCGCCTTCTTCAATGGCCAGACTGGCGTCTTTAACGCCAAGCGATAGCCCGGTTTTTTCCAGAATTTGCTCTTTCGAAAGGCCTTTCTCAATATATTTGAAAGCACGCTGCGGGTGCTCGCCAAATACTTTATAAAGATTTTTCACTTCTAATTTAATTGCCATGCAATAGAGAGTGTCCTGTTATTTGTTTATGTCGATATGATTACCATGGTAAATAGTTAACTGGCATTACCCTAACATACTCAGAATCTGAGACAACCCTGGGCCGGCCTGAGGCCGGAATTTTGCCGCAAGCGAAACGGCTGAATTTCCCATGAATAAAGGGCTGAGGGCGGTTTGAATTTTTCTCAATTTTTTGCTGTTGCATGGGAGAATTTCGCCTGAATCGGTGTGATTCAGGCGAATATGACGGGGAAATTACAGTGTAGTACGTCGTGGAATATTCGGCTGGAAATAATGAAATGCAGAGTTAATTAATGAACGTTAATTCATTCATTAAAAATCCCAGTCCTCGTCTTGCGTTTCCACCGCTTTACCCATCACGTACGACGAGCCGGACCCGGAAAAGAAGTCGTGGTTTTCATCGGCGTTGGGCGACAGCGCCGCGAGGATCGCCGGGTTCACCTCCGCCATTTCTGGTGGGAATAACGCTTCGTAGCCCAGGTTCATCAGCGCCTTGTTGGCGTTGTAGCAGAGGAAGGCTTTTACGTCCTCTTCCCAGCCCGTTCCGGCGTACAGCTCTTCGGTATAGCTCAGCTCGTTGTCATACAGATCCATCAGTAAATCGAGGGCAAAACCTTTGAGTTCCTCGCGTTTTTCCGCGCTGACTTTCTCCAGCCCTTTCTGATACTTATAGCCGATGTAATACCCGTGTACCGCTTCATCGCGGATGATGAGGCGAATCAAATCGGCGGTGTTGGTGAGCTTGCCCCGGCTCGACCAGTACATAGGCAGCCAGAAGCCGGAATAGAAGAGGAAAGATTCCAGGAACACGCTGGCGATCTTCTTCTTCAGCGGCTCGTCGGCCCGGTAATATTCCAGCACCAGATCTGCCTTGCGCTGCAATGACGCGCTCTCTTCACTCCAGGCGTAGGCCGCGTCCACGTCTCTGGTCTGGCACAGGGTGGAGAAAATCGAGCTGTAGGAGCGGGCATGGACCGCCTCCATAAAGCTGATATTCGACATTACCGCCTCTTCGTGCGGGGTCAGCGCATCACTCATCAGCGCGGGCGCACCCACGGTATTCTGAATGGTGTCCAGCAGCGTCAGGCCGGTAAAGACGCGGATTGTCAGCTGCTGCTCGGCATGGCTCAGGGTTTGCCAGGCCGGAATATCGTTGGAGAGCGGGACCTTTTCCGGCAGCCAGAAGTTGCTGGTCAGGCGGTTCCAGACCTCCAGGTCTTTATCATCCTGAATTTTGTTCCAGTTAACGGCACTTACGCGTGACAGTTTCATCCTTTCTCCTTACAGCGCGCAGGACACGCAGCCTTCAATTTCGGTGCCTTCCAGCGCGAGCTGGCGCAGGCGAATGTAGTACAGCGTTTTGATGCCTTTCTTCCAGGCGTAGATCTGCGCTTTGTTGATATCCCGCGTGGTGGCGGTGTCCGGGAAGAAGAGCGTCAGCGACAGCCCCTGATCCACATGTTTAGTCGCCTCGGCGTAGGTATCAATGATCTTTTCCGGGCCAATCTCATAGGCGTCCTGGTACAGCGCCAGATTCTCGTTGGTCATAAACGGGGCGGGGTAGTAGACGCGCCCGGTTTTGCCTTCCTTACGGATTTCAATCTTCGACACGATGGGGTGGATGCTCGACGTGGCGTGATTGATATAGGAAATGGAGCCGGTTGGCGGCACCGCCTGAAGGTTCTGGTTATAAATGCCGTAGCGCATCACCTCTTCACGCAGCTGTTGCCACATCTCACGCGTCGGCAGGGTGATGCCAGCGCGGGCAAACAGCGCGCGTACTTTTTCGGTTTTCGGCTGCCAGTCGCCTTCCAGATACTGGCTGAAATACTCTCCGCTGGCGTAGCGGGACTGCTCAAAGCCTGCGAACCGCTGGTGGCGTTCGCGCGCCAGCATCATCGAGGTATGCAGCGCATGCCAGGTGATGGTGTAGAAATAAAGGTTGGTGAAATCCAGCCCTTCCGGGCTACCGTAGGCGATGCCCTCCCGCGCCAGATAGCCGTGCAGGTTCATCTGCCCAAGGCCGATGGCATGCGACGCGGCGTTGCCCGCCTCAATGGACGGTACGCTGCGGATGTGGCTCATGTCCGATACCGCCGTCAGCCCGCGAATGGCGGTCTCTACCGTGCGGCCAAAATCGGGTGAATCCATGGTATGGGCAATATTCAGCGACCCGAGGTTACAGGAGATATCCTTGCCCACGTCCGCGTAGTCGAGGTTTTCGTCGTAGGTGGACGCGCTGTTGACCTGCAAAATCTCCGAGCACAGATTGCTCATGTTGATGCGCCCGGCAATCGGGTTAGCGCGGTTCACCGTGTCCTCGTACATGATGTACGGATAGCCGGACTCAAACTGAATTTCAGCCAGCGTCTGGAAGAAATCGCGGGCGTTGATGGTTTTTTTGCGAATGCGATCGTCGGCCACCAGCTCGTCGTACAGCTCGCTTATCGCCACGTCGCCAAAGGCTTTGCCGTAAATCCGCTCAACGTCATACGGTGAGAAGAGCGCCATGTCGGCATTCTCTTTAGCCAGCTTAAACGTGATATCCGGGATCACCACGCCAAGCGACAGGGTTTTGATGCGGATCTTTTCGTCGGCGTTTTCACGTTTGGTATCCAGAAAACGCAGAATGTCCGGGTGGTGCGCGTGCAGATAAACCGCACCCGCGCCCTGACGTGCGCCAAGCTGGTTGGCGTATGAGAAGGCATCTTCCAGCATCTTCATCACCGGGATGACGCCGGAAGACTGGTTTTCGATGCGCTTAATCGGCGCGCCCGCTTCCCGCAGGTTCGAAAGCAGAAACGCCACGCCGCCGCCGCGTTTCGAAAGCTGTAGCGCCGAATTCACCGCACGGCCAATCGACTCCATATTGTCTTCAATACGCAGCAGGAAGCAGGAGACCAGTTCGCCGCGCTGGGCTTTCCCACAGTTAAGGAACGTTGGCGTGGCGGGCTGGAAGCGACCGGAGAGGATCTCCTCCGTGAGTCTTTCGGCCAGCGCTTCATCGCCCTGCGCCAGCGTCAGCGCCACCATCACCACCCGATCTTCAAAGCTTTCTAAATAGCGTTTGCCGTCAAAGGTTTTCAGGGTGTAGCTGGTGTAATACTTCCACGCGCCGAGAAACGTCTGGAAGCGAAAACCGCTGGCGTGCGCCCGTTCAAACAATGCCACCACGAAGGCGCGGTCGTAGCGTGTCAGGACACGCTCTTCGTAATAACCCTCTTTTACCAGCCAGTCGAGACGTTCCTGCTGGCTGCCAAAGACGACGCTGTTCGGGCGTACATGAGCGGCAAAAAAGGCGTCCACCGCCTCATGATCTTTGCCAAACTGAATGCGCCCCTCGCGGTCATAGAGGTTTAGCATGGCGTTTAATGCGTGGTAATCCGGCGTCGCCTGAATCACGCGTTCTGCGGTTGTCGTTGCCAAAATTCGTTCACTCCTTTACGCACGTTCTCTACGTCCTGCTGTGTCCCCATCAGTTCAAAACGATAGAGATACGGCACGCCGCATTTTTGAGAGATGACATCCCCGGCGCGGGCAAAGGCCTCGCCGAAGTTGCGATTGCCTGCGGCGATCACGCCGCGAATCAGCTGCCGGTTATGGGGATCGTTCAGAAAGCGGATCACCTGACGAGGCACAGCCCCTGCGGTGCCGCCACCTCCATAGCTGGGCACCACCAGAATGTAGGGTTCGTCTACCTGAATACGCTCCCGCTCGTTCAGCGGAATGCGTATCGCGGGCAGCCCGAGACGCTCCATAAACCGAAGCGTGTTTTCCGAGCTGCTGGAAAAGTAGACCAGCGTGCTCATGCACTGACGCCCTGAGCGGCAAGGCGGTTGATCATGTCCGGACGGAAGCCAGACCAGCTGGTGTCGCCGGCAACGACAACCGGAAGCTGACGGAAACCCTGCGCCCGCAGGGTGTCTGCCGCGTCGGGCACCTGATCAATATTGACCATCTCAAATGCCACGCCGCGGCTCTCCATCGCCCGTTTCGTGGCGTGGCACTGAACACAATCGTTACGAGTGTAAATAATAATGCTCATGATTCGTATTTCCATTTAGAATGAGAGAACGGCGCGAGTAAACGCGTCATGTTGTGTGTGTCTTTCTAAAGGGAATACTAGATGTAGTTGCGATAAGTTTCAACCACACAAGATATGGGAAATACAGATTAATAAGGCCCCAACGATGAGCCTGGCGGGGCAGGGCGGGCTGTGCGGGTTTTTCAGGCTGTCAGGCAAAGAAAAGCCCCGGCGCCTGAGGCGACCGGGGCTGAGAACGCGCGCTTACTTACGCAAGCTAAGCAGGGCGCCGACAAAAATCCCGACCGCCGCGACCGTTCCCAGCGTACAAAGTGGTTTTTCACGTACGAAGGTGGTGGCGCAGCTGGCCATGTCGCAGGCCGCCTGAGTGGTACGTGAGCGGCCATTCATCCTTGCCCGCGTTTCACGCAGCAGAGACTGAGCCTTACGTTTCGCGGCATCTGCTTCGTCCTTCGCGTCAGAGCCCCAGGATTTCAATACGGCTTCCAGCGTGTCCGCTAATTGGCTGACATCGTTACGAATATCCTGTGTGTCGTCATTAATATCGTTTCGGTTCGGTCTGTTAAACATACGATCCTCCATAATTTGTGTTCCCGTTTAGTTTAGTCCAGAAATGTAATATCTGAAGCGAGTCACGGCTTATCGGGCAGTTTATGGAATATTCTGAAAGCCCTGCTAATGCTGAATACTGTAAGGTTGCCGGGCAGGAATGATAATGAGGAAAAGATATGTATTTACGACCCGATGAGGTGGCGCGCGTTCTTGAAAAAGAAGGGTTCACCATGGATGAGGTAACATCAAAAGCGTACGGATATCGCCGTGGTGAGAATTATGTTTACGTCAACCGTGAAGCAAGAATGGGGCGTACTGCTCTCATTATTCACCCGACACTCAAAGACAGAAGCCTGTCATTTGCTGAGCCCGCCTCGGATATTAAAACCTGCGATCATTATCAGCAATTTCCGCTCTATTTAGGCGGCGAGACGCATGAACATTATGGTATTCCGCACGGTTTCAGCTCGCGTATGGCGCTGGAGCGGTTCCTGAAAGGGCTGTTTGGCGACGTACAATAACTCTGCGACTGGCCTGAGCCAGTCGCCTTACCTTACGCTTTTGCCTGGCTATAAGGGCTGACTTTAAACAGGCGGCGGCAGTAGTCAAGAAAGTAACCGTACACCGCACCCATCAGCATGGATACCACGATATTTGAACTTACCGCAGCGGCGATTTGATGCCAGTCTGCGCCCACCGTCAGCAAAATAACCACATACACCGGGGACTGGAACGTTACGTAAGCCAGCACGTCCGCCAGGTTTTTTACCCAACCCGCCGGGCTAATACGCCGGGCTAAACGCATCACTGCATCGCGATACAGGCCGTACGGCCAGGCAATCATGATATTCACCGGAATGGCCACCAGGCGCGACGAGAGGGATTGCTCAAAGGACATTCCCGACAGGAAAATTTCAATCAGCATATTCACGACGGAACAGTAAACGACCATCGCGAACGTATCCGCTACCGCATGGCGCAGGCGAGACTGCGGTGAGAACATGTCTGAACTCCTCGAACAGGACAAAAAAGTGGCGTTTTACCTGCGGCCCTTAGTGCTTTAGGTTGGTTTGCTATGAGTGTATAGCGTATCTCTCTGGCTTTTAACTAACAAGTAGTGATTAATTTTTATTTGCAGGCGCTTTGGCCATAAAATTCTCTAAAGTTGTGCGTTTTTTGCGCGCTTCGTTATTTTCTCTCCCTGTCTATATTTTATTAAAATAAATCAATGGATTAGCTTATCAGTGCGCGTGTAAAACCTCTGTTGTGTGGGAGAGTGGAGGCGGTTTTTTGAACTGTTTTAAACAGGGGTTTTTGGCCTGGGGAAGGGCGGTATATTACGCATTAAAACAGACATATATTTCGGGGTTATATTAACGGGATATTCTAAAACATTTACAATAATGTCAAAACGTCAGGGTGGGTAGATATCAGAACAAAAATCAATTATTCTGTTGCCTGATTTATGTTATACACACGAAGAAAGGTTTTTCATTATTATGGCTTTAACGTTACAGAATCTTAATAATATTCGTACCCTCCGGGCGCTGGCACGTGAATTATCCATGGATGTTCTGGAAGAAGTGCTGGAAAAATTCCGGATTGTCACTGAAGAAAAACGCAGCGAGCAGGCTGAATTAGAGCGTCAACGCGCTGAACAGCAGGATAAAATTAATGCTCTGCTGGAACTGATGAAAGCTGACGGTATTTCTCCGAGCGATCTGTTAGGCAGTGATCTGGCGCAGGCGGGTCAGCCGACGAAAAAACGTAAAGCGCGTGCGGCGAAATATCGTTTTACTGACGCGAACGGTGAAGAAAAAACCTGGACCGGCCAGGGGCGTACGCCAAAGCCAATTGCAACCGCA
This sequence comes from Enterobacter sp. BIDMC 27, assembly GCF_000534415.1. Lineage (NCBI taxonomy): Bacteria > Pseudomonadati > Pseudomonadota > Gammaproteobacteria > Enterobacterales > Enterobacteriaceae > Enterobacter > Enterobacter sp. BIDMC 27. Next base: position 4,420,487 of record NZ_KI973178.1, on the reverse strand, counting down.
CTGGCAAACGGTAAATCGCTGGACGATTTCCTAATCTGATGATTATTCGGGCGGTGTATTCCGCCCGATTATTGACTTAGCAGACGCCAAAGTCACCGTCTTCGGAGTACAGAACCACGTCCGCCGCTTTCAGGTGATATTTCTCGCCCTGCTCATTGCTGGCCTGCACAGCCACAATGTTTTCACCATTCACTTCGAGCACTTTCAGTTTCGGACCGCCCTGACGCGGTTGGACATAATCACCGACAGAAAACATAGCACCTCCTCATCATTGTCATGATCTTCACCATAGCCCACGTCCGGGGGCGGGGTACAGCCTAATCTTTCAGATACTCCTTATCAGGTACGTCGGTTCCACGGCATCACTTTCAGCAATCAGCGCGTTTGCCTGCTGCGGCGAAATAAGAGAAAGAGACATTGCGTTTCCTTAAGGTCAATTTCAGAACAGTAGAGCATTTAAGGCGGGGGTTTAAGCCAGTGTAAAGAGGGTAAAGGCAGGTAAAAGCGCGAGAGACGCATGGCAGTTAACCGTAAACTGGCTACGCTTAGAGAAGTGTCTTTTATAATTTTCAATTGGTTAGCTTGCACGGAGTTTTTTATGGGTTTTTGGCGCGTTGTTTTTACGATTATTCTCCCGCCGCTGGGCGTGCTGCTTGGCAAGGGGCTGGGCTGGGCGTTTATTCTGAATATCCTTCTGACCATCCTGGGCTACTTCCCCGGTCTTATCCACGCGTTTTGGGTTCAGACGAAGAGCTAGGTACGCCACAGTAAGTCACTGTAGATCCGGGTCAGCACGCCTTCCGGGCCAAACTGCTGTTTGATCCAGCGCGTGACCTGACCGGTCGCCGCATGCTGCGTGGCGAGCAGCATGCGCGAATCCTGACGTGGATTATTGATCCGCCGCGTTACCAGCAGCCCTTCCTCCACCGCCTCACGCGTCATATATTCCGGTAAAAAGCCAATACCTTCCCCCAGGATCTGACACTGGCATTTCGTGTTGAAGTCCGGCACCAGAATCGCCTCCTGACCGTGAAGCAGCCAGCCCACCTTCTTGTTGATGGTATGCGCGGTGTCCTCGACCATGATATTGGGATACAGACGCAGCTGACTTTCGGAAATGGGCTCCGGGGCGAACGCCAGCGGATGCGTGGGCGCGATGGCAAATACCCAGCGGATCGCCCCTATCTCGGTGTAATCAATGCCGCCGCCGTCCAGCAGCGTATCCGGCGCGCCAATGGCGATATTGGCCTGATTATTAATGATGGAATCCCAGACGCCGTTATACACCTCGGTCGTCACTGTGATCTGGCAGGTGGGAAACTGTTTTTTCAGCACCTGGAGCAAACGCGCGGTATGGCGTGGCGTATACAAAAGCTGGTTTATGCAGATGCGCACCCGCGTCTCAATGCCCTGAGAAATGGTATCAATCCCGCGCTTGATGGCATGAAAGTCATTCAGCAGGTCGGTCGCTTTACGATAAAAATAAAAACCGGATTCGGTCAGCTCAATGCTGCGCGTGTTGCGTACAAACAGCACCACGTCCAGTCCGGTCTCCATGCGTTTGATGGTGTAACTGATGGCGGAGGTGGTTACGCCCAGCTCGGCAGCCGCTTTGCTAAAACTGCCAAAACGTGCCGCGGTGGTGAAGGCCAGCAAATTCTCTTCGGTAAAGATGGAATTCATATTATGGCTCCTGGTGACCATCAGTTTTGAACATATTTTAACAGCGGCGTTACATCATAGTTGATGTCGATCACAGTTCTGGATTTTTACGTAGAACCGCGCTGTGTAAGGCTTTTTCAGCCATAAGGATAATGCACCCTGAAGCGCGTAAAAGCGGTAAAACATAAGAAAAAGGTTGCACAGACGCACATTTCTCCCGGACCGTTGAATTTAACTCAACAATGAATTGCGTGTCGATGAATCATTTTTAAGCGGATTCTTTTATGACCAGGCTGTTGCTATTCTCAGGTCATCAGAAGTGAAACATAGGGAGTCTGAATATGTCTGCAACTGCACTGGTTACAGAATTTCTGCTGGCGGCAGAAGAGGGCAATATCGACGCGCTAAAAGCCTGCCTGGAGAAAGGCGTGGATATTAACGCGACCAACCGCCAGAAAAGAACCGCCATTATTATTGCCAGCCTGAAAAAGCATTACGCCTGTGTGGAGTTTTTAATTGCCGCCGGGGCGGATATCGATAAACAGGACCAGACCTGTTTTAACCCCTTCCTGATCGGCTGCCTGACCAATGATTTAACCCTGCTGCGCATTGTCCTTCCGGCAAATCCGGATCTCGATCGTCTGACGCGCTTTGGCGGCGTGGGCATTACCCCTGCCAGTGAAAAAGGGCACGTTGAAATCGTGCGTGAGCTGCTGGAAAAAACCGACATCAACGTCAACCACACCAATTTTGTCGGCTGGACGCCGCTGCTGGAGGCCATCGTATTAAACGACGGCGGCGCAAAGCAGCAGGAAATTGTGAAGCTGCTGCTCGATCACGGCGCGAACCCGCACATGACCGATAAATACGGCAAAACCCCGCTCGAACTGGCGCGGGAAAAAGGCTTCAACGCGATCGCAGACCTGCTGCTGGCGGCAGGCGCATAGTGCATTCGGTCAGCCTTCCCCTGGCTGGCCGTTAATCAATAAACGCATTGTTACCGACGTGCATTTAGCACGACGGCGGCCCCCTTTTATCTTAAACAGGTGAAAATAATGCCAACCAAAATCGTCATAAAAAAGAATACGTATTTCGATTCGGTTTCCTTAATGTCGGTTTCCACCAAAGCCAATAAATTGCCGGGCGTCGAGCAGGCGTTTGTGGCGATGGCGACGGAGGTGATGCTGCCAACTTACTGATTTAGTGTATGATGGTGTTTTTGAGGTGCTCCAGTGGCTTCTGTTTCTATCAGCTGTCCCTCCTGTTCAGCTACTGACGGGGTGGTGCGTAACGGCAAAAGCACTGCCGGACATCAGCGCTATCTCTGCTCTCACTGCCGTAAAACATGGCAACTGCAGTTCACTTACACCGCTTCTCAACCCGGTACGCACCAGAAAATCATTGATATGGCCATGAATGGCGTTGGATGCCGGGCAACCGCCCGCATTATGGGCGTTGGCCTCAACACGATTTTCCGCCATTTAAAAAACTCAGGCCGCAGTCGGTAACCTCGCGCATACAGCCGGGCAGTGACGTCATCGTCTGCGCGGAAATGGACGAACAGTGGGGATACGTCGGGGCTAAATCGCGCCAGCGCTGGCTGTTTTACGCGTATGACAGGCTCCGGAAGACGGTTGTTGCGCACGTATTCGGTGAACGCACTATGGCGACGCTGGGGCGTCTTATGAGCCTGCTGTCACCCTTTGACGTGGTGATATGGATGACGGATGGCTGGCCGCTGTATGAATCCCGCCTGAAGGGAAAGCTGCACGTAATCAGCAAGCGATATACGCAGCGAATTGAGCGGCATAACCTGAATCTGAGGCAGCACCTGGCACGGCTGGGACGGAAGTCGCTGTCGTTCTCAAAATCGGTGGAGCTGCATGACAAAGTCATCGGGCATTATCTGAACATAAAACACTATCAATAAGTTGGAGTCATTACCCGCCTATATGACTAACGCCGCATATAACATTAACTCGGTGGTGGCGAATACGAACGGGATGATGCTTCAGACGTCGCTGCATAAACCACTGTCGCCAGAGATGATCAAACACACCCACAACCTGCTGAAAGAGGCGCGCAAGGAGATGGATGCTTTCGCGCAGGTGAAATTCAACAGCCTGGCAGAGACAAGGGCTGCTGAGGAGCTTCGCGCCAAATTTGACCTGGTTTATAACACCGTCCAAACCAAGCTCGGCTATCTTGAGCGACCGGAAGGATACCCGGGCTCGATGAACGGTGATATGGAACTGCGTACCGAGCTGCGTCAAAAAATTGAGAAGTATTCAGAAATCTCATCTGACCGGGGGTACGAATATGTATCAGTAGCTGAAAGCAGCTACAAGATGATGATTTGGGTAAGCGTGGTGATGATGGCCATCGCGATTTGCGTATTGTTAGCCGTTCGCTACTGGTTGCGTATTGCGCTGGTGCGCCGGATGGAAACTACCGTTGAGATGCTTCAGCGCGTAGCGGCAGGCGATCTGAGTCATGCCATAGAGACTGGCGCTGATAACGAAATTGGCAAAATGCTCAGGGAGCTTGAGAAGATGCGTGTCTCCCTGACCAACACCATTACCGGTATCCGTGAAGGGGTAGTGAATATCCATTCTAACGCCCAGGAGATTGCTCAGGGCAACAGCGACCTTTCCTCCCGTACCGAAGAACAGGCTGCGGCCCTTCAGGAGACGGCTGCCAGCATGGAGCAAATTAAAACTACCGTACGCCAGAATGCGGATAACGCACATGCGGCGCGCAGTCTGGCAGAAGGGGCAAGCATGAATGCCCAAAATGGCGGCGAGGTGATGGTAAACCTGGAAGCTATCATGGCGCAGATTACCGAAAGCTCCCGTCAGATTGCTGATATTAACGGCGTCATCGACAGTATCGCCAATCAGACCAACATTCTGGCCTTGAACGCAGCGGTTGAAGCCGCTCGAGCGGGAGAGCAGGGGCGTGGCTTTGCGGTAGTTGCGGAAGAAGTGCGTAACCTCGCCAAGCGCAGCGCCGATGCAGCGAAAGAGATTAATCAGCTGATTAATACCAGCGTTAACAATATTGATACAGGTTCGCGCCAGGTAAGCCAGGCGAGCGGCGTCATGCAGGACATCGTGACTTCGGTTGCTGAGGTGACGCAGATTATGGGCGAAATCAGTTCGGCCTCTGACGAGCAAAGTGCGGGTATCAATCAGATTTCGCAGGCCGTGAACGAGATGGATCTGGTGACTCAGCAGAACGCGGCGATGGTGGAAGAAGCGGCCATGGCGGCAGGCAAACTGGAATCTCAGTCGGACGAGCTTGAGCAGCTTGTTGCCCAGTTTACCCTGCGAGATGAAAAAGTTGAAAAACGCCATACGCCCGCGCCGGAAAAAATGACGTTGCGTCACGTTGAAAATGATAATGCGCAGTGGGAAACGTTCTGACATCTGCGGAAAGAGAATAATTGGCGTCAATAGTGCCGCCAATTATTCCTGTCAGGCAGCGCGATGATTAAATTAACAGAATGCGCATTTTTATAAAAGCTTATCGCACTTTTTGATTATGTGGTTTCAACTGATAATTGAGAATGTGAAGATTAGGTGGAAGAAATGCGTGGACGGTATATACACAGCTGAAGGGCTGGAGAATAAAACGGCATTGTGGTCAAAATACCATTTTATCGTCAGGCAAGAAGCGCTGCGTTTGCATAAGAGACTGCCTGCCAATGTCGAATTAGACGATCTCATTCAGGCGGGCTCCATGGGTTTTTTGAGTGCCATTGATAGCTTTGACCCTAAAAAAGGGGTGGCCCTTAATGCCTGGATCTCACAGCGTGTGAAATGGGCATTAATGGATGAGCTTCGGGAAAGTGATTGGGTTCCACGGCGCGTGCGATCGCATTCGCGGGAAATTGTGTCACTTATTCATCAGATCGAACAGGAAAAGGGGGGAGAAGCGACCGAAGCTGATATTGCTGAACGTATGGGCGTTTCGCTAAAGGAATTTCAGCAAATGCTGGCTGATAATAATAGCAGCCAGATGTACTCTATTGATGAACTTCAGGAAAACTATTCAGACAGTTGGGAGAGTAATGACGGCGAAAATGCACAGCTTAATCCGTTGAATGAGGCCATTCAGGAAAACTTGATAGCCAACATTGCTGAGCATATCCGAATGATCCCCAGGCGTGAACAGCAGATATTGCAGTTTTATTATCAGCAGGATCTGAACATGAAAGAGATTGGATTAATTTTGGGCGTTACCGAAACGCGCGTTAGCCAGTTGCACAGTTTAGCGATAAAACGCTTACGAAGCAGAATGGATCGGTTAAGGAAAGAATAACATAGCGATAACATTAACAAGATTAACAATATTTCCTAAGTAAAGTTAATTACGTTGCGTGATAATTAAGAATGTTTAACAATGTGTATTTTTATAGATAAATCATTTAGTTATGATAGTTTTCTGGTGCGCGTTGTTTTCTTAAAGCTTGCTAGGAAAATTCTTAATGAATATGATTTCGTCAGATTTGTGATGTAGCCATCCTTTGGCATTGAAAAGTTTTTCGATAATTTATTGAATCAGCTTGACTGAATTCAGCGATTATCAATGCCAAAAGACTCTCTGCATCGACCGGGTAAACATTTTGCCTTAACTATTTAGCCTTGTTTGTGGTTGAAAAACAGTGGGAGCTTTTTGTGTCCAATTTTGACGAGTATCTGCAAAACATTCACGATATTAATCTTTCTTATTTATTACTGGCGCAGCAGCTGATCAGACAGGACAAGTTTGCTGCCAGTTTTCGTCTCGGCTTATCCGAAGGCACGATTGATAATTTAAAAGAGTTGTCTTTACCACAGTTGATGAAACTGGCTGCGACCAATCAGTTGATTTGTCGTTTACGCGTCGATGACGAAGTGGTCATCGAAAATTTGACGAAAGATTCGCGTATTGAAGCTCTTCAGCAAATTCATACCGGCATCATTTTATCGACAAACTTACTTAATTCATTAAGCGAGTCCGATGCTGCTGTGACGGGAGAAGCATAAAATGTGCGAGAAAAGTTTATTGCAAGAAATTGAAGAGGTAAATATTGCCATGGGGTTAATTAACCTTGGGGCAAGAATGCAGGTTCTGGAATCTGAAACTTCTTTAAGTCGTCGGCGTTTACTGCGCTTGTATAAAGAGTTACGCGGCTGTCCGCCTCCAAAAGGGATGCTCCCTTTTTCTGAAGACTGGTTCATGTCATGGGAGCAGAATATTCACTCTTCCATGTTCTATAACATTTACCTTTATCTTCAGAAAACTGGGGGCGGGCGTCCTATTGAAATATTGATGAAAACCTACCGTCTTTATCTGGAGCAGTGTGGTTCTTGCTGCGACGATAAACCTGTCCTGGGGCTAACGCGTGCCTGGACATTATTACGCTTTATCGACTGCGGTATTATTTCCCGTAAGGCCTGTAGCGTTTGTTCCGGTGGTTTTGTGGTCACGACGGAATTCATCAAAAACCCGTTCACCTGTAGTTTGTGTAGCCCTCCTTCGCGGGCATTTAAGAAATCGCAGGTCAACCTCAGCGGAATCGCAGGCAATTATGCCACGCCGGAAATTATGACAGCCTGACGGATGTTCGATGGCAATGCACAGGATGGCGTTTTATTCGATGCCACGGCACTCGACATCGGTCAGCGAGTAAAAAGGAGAGAGTGTGTTAGTTATCTTTGGCTATCTTGTTGTTATTGCTACCGTATTTGGTGGGTTCGTACTGTCTGGTGGTAATCTGCTCGCGCTGTTCCAGCCTTTGGAATTGTTAATTATCGGCGGTGCCGGGGTCGGCGCTTTTATTGTTGGTAATAACATGAAATCCCTTAAGGCGACGGGTAAAGCTATCGTGAAGCTGTTCGTGGGGAAACGCTACAACAAAACGGTTTATATGGACCTGATGGCGCTTATGTTTTTGCTGCTGTCAAAAAGTCGTGTTCAGGGACTCATGTCACTTGAGAAAGACATTGAAGATCCGGCGGGCAGCGAAATTTTCAGCGCTTATCCTCGTCTGATGAGCGATCCGATGTTAAGCAACTTTATCCTCGATTACTTCCGCCTGATGATTGGCGGAAGTATGAACTCGCATGAAATCGAAGCGTTAATGGATGAAGAAATTGAAACCTGCGAAGAGGAGCTTGAGGTTCCGGCCCACAGTCTGAATACCGTCGGCGATGCCTTTCCGGCCTTTGGTATTGTGGCTGCCGTCATGGGGGTAGTGAACGCGCTCGGTGCCGCGGACCGACCCGCAGCCGAGCTCGGAATGCTGATTGGCCACGCGCTGGTGGGCACGTTCCTCGGAATTTTGATTGCCTACGGGTTTGTATTACCGCTCGCAACCCTGCTGCGTCAGATGAGTTCCGATCAGGTCAAAATCCTTCAGTGTATAAAAGTCACGCTGCTCTCCAGTCTAAACGGCTATGCGCCACAAATTGCCGTGGAGTTTGGCCGAAAAACCATTTTTACCAGCGAACGGCCTTCCTTTGAGGAGCTTGAAGAGCATGTGCGGGAAGTGAAATCCAGCGCCAGCCTTAAGTCTAAGTCTGCGGATGCCACGGCATGAAAAACGATTCCCCGATAATCATTTCGCGCAAGCGAAAGAAGAAAAAGCATGCTCATCACGGTGGTACGTGGAAAATCGCCTACGCCGATTTTATGACCGCGATGATGGCGTTCTTCCTGGTAATGTGGCTGATTTCTCAGTCCAGCACGGTGCAGCGGGAGATGATCGCCGATTACTTCCGCATGCCGCTTAAGCCATCTATGGCCAATGGCGACAAAACCAGCCTGAGCGACAGCATCATCCCCGGCGGCGGTGACGATCTGATGAAGCAGGACGGAGAAGTGGCGAATCATAAGCGGGTACAGAGCGAGCGGCAGCGCTGGATGGAGAGCCTGAAACAGGCCAGAGATAAATTGCAGCAGATGATCGAAACCGATCCCCGGCTCAATAACTTTAAATCCAACATTATGCTGCGTCTTACCAACGACGGCCTGCTCATTCAGATCACCGACAGCCAGGATCGCCCGATGTTTAGAGTAGGCAGCGAGCTGCCGGAATCCTATATGAACGGCATTTTGCAGGCGCTTGTGCCGCTGTTGCAGGAGTTGCCCAATAAAATCAGTCTCACCGGCCATACCGACTCGCTTCCCTATGCGGGCGGCACCTCCGGATACAGTAACTGGGAACTTTCTTCCGGACGCGCCAACGCCGCGCGCCGCGTGCTGGTTAAAGCAGGTCTTGACGATGAGCGTTTTCTTCGCGTGATCGGCACGGGAAGCCGTATGCCTTTAGAAAACAGTGATCCCTCAAGTCCGGCGAATCGCCGTATTAGCATTTTGGTATTAAGTAAAACCAAAGAACAGGATATCCGTCTGGAAGACACGCGCATGCATCGCCCAGAAAACGTCCTGAACAACACTACGCAGCAGGAGGTAAGGGGGTATAGCGATGGACATGAATGATTTCACCGAGATCTTTTTTACCGAAGCGGAAGAACTGCTGGCCGAGATGGAGAAGCATTTGCTGGAGATTGATGCCGCATCGCCGAATCCTGAACAGGTAAATGCCATTTTTCGCGCAGCGCATTCTTTGAAAGGCGGGGCAGGGACTTTTGGCTTTAATGCCCTGCAAGAGACCACGCATCTACTTGAGAACCTGTTTGACCAGGTGCGAGCCGGAGAACGCTCGCTTAACCGAACGACCGTTAATCTATTTCTGGAATGTAAAGACATTATGCAAGCGCAACTGGAAGCCTATCAGTCTTCGCAGGAACCTGATGAAGCGAGTTATCGCTATATTTGTGAAGCCCTGCGCAAGATTGCTCTGGAAGACAAACATGCCCAGACGGCAGTCGAGTTGCAAGACAAAGCCGTGACGCAGCAGGGGGCAGCTGATGATGAGCTTTTACTCTGCGTGACGTTGAAGAAAATTCCTGAAAGCGAGCGGGCAATGCTTCAGGAAGAGTTATCCCACATGGGAGAGATTGTCGCTACGGAGAAGGCTGATGATGGCATGGTGGTTCAGCTGCGCACGAGCGCCTCTGCCGATGATATCTCCGCGGTGCTGTGTTTTGTGCTTGAAGAGTCGCAAATCCTTATCGAGCATGTCGTTCAACCAGCGTCGGTTGAAGTGACTTCTCCTGTTACGGACAAGGCTTCTGTAGTCGCGGACCATTCAGAACCGCCTTCACGACCTGCCGCGCCGGTGCCAGCCCGCAGTAATAGTCAGGAATCGGGCAGCATCCGCGTGGCGGTCAGTAAAGTCGATCAGATCATTAACCAGGTGGGTGAGCTCATCATCACCCAGGCGATGCTATCTCAGCTTTCCAAAAAACTTGATCCAGCGAGCTACGACATGCTCTCCAGCTGCGTGGCGCAAATGGAGCGTAATACACGCGAGCTTCAGTCATCAGTCATGTCGATTCGAATGATGCCAATGGATTATGTGTTTAGCCGCTTCCCGCGGCTGGTGCACGATCTGGGTTCTCGCCTGAACAAAGAGGTAGAGCTAACTCTTCGTGGCGGCTCGGCCGAGCTGGATAAGAGCCTGATCGAACGCATTATCGACCCACTGACTCATCTGGTGCGTAACAGTCTCGATCACGGCATTGAGCAGAAAGAAGAACGTGCCCGTAAGGGGAAGTCGGTAGTGGGCAATCTTATCCTCTCGGCGGAACATCATGGCGGCAATATCATCATTGAGGTGACTGATGATGGTGCCGGACTGAACCGGGAGAAAATCCTCGCGAAAGCCCGCTCCCAGGGAATGAATATCAGCGACACCCTCAGCGATGAGGACGTATGGATGCTGATTTTCGCCGCGGGATTTTCCACCGCAGAAAGCGTGACAGATGTTTCCGGGCGCGGCGTGGGTATGGACGTGGTCCGTCGTAACATTATGGCCATGGGCGGCCATGTCGAAGTCCTTTCAAAGCCGGGAGAAGGCACGACGATACGCATTATTCTGCCGCTGACGCTGGCAATCCTTGATGGCATGCTGGTGAAAGTTGGACAGGAGATCTATGTTCTGCCGCTCGGCGCGGTAATGGAATCGCTGAGGCCCGGCGAGGATATGCTCTGCCGCTTCGTCGGGGAGGAACGTCTGCTGCAAATTCGTGGCGAATATCTTCCGCTGGTGATGCTGCGTCAGCGCCTATCGGTGCCCGGCGAGACCGCACCTGAAGATGGCATTGTGGTGATCGTCCAAAGCGCTGGATGCCGCTACGCCCTGTGGGTCGATCAGCTCATTGGTCAGCAACAGGTTGTGGTAAAAAACCTCGAACAGAACTATCGCAAAGTACCGGGCGTTTCAGCCGCGACCATTCTCGGTGATGGCAGCGTTGCGCTAATCCTCGACGTGGTTGAACTGTCGACGATGAACGGACAAAAGGAAAACCATGTCAGGCCGACGTTCGGTAAGCAAGGAGTAACAGCATGACCCAAACAACGACAAAGCCTGCGGGCGCGGACGCCATTGCGCAGGAGTATCTGGTTTTTCGTCTCGGTAACGAAGAATATGGGATCGACATTCTGAAGGTACAAGAGATACGTGGATGCGATAGCGTTACTCGTATCCCGAACGCGCCAGGTTTTATCACCGGCGTGACCAACCTGCGCGGTGTGATAGTGCCAATAGTTGACCTTCGCGTGCGCTTCAGTCTTCCTGACGTTCAGCAGGATGACAGTACGGTAGTGATCATCCTTAACCTCAATAATCGCGTTGTAGGAATCGTGGTAGACGGTGTGGTTGACGTGCTGTCGATGGACATGGATCAGATTAAACCGACGCCGGACTTCGCGTCCATGCTATCAAGCCGCTATCTTCTTGGGCTTGGCGTGATGGAAAACAGAATGATCATCCTGGTCAATATCGAAATGCTGCTCAGCCGTGAAGAGATGGATATGGTGGATTCAATGCTGGAAACTAGCCTGGCCTAGCCTGATATATACCCACCGCCATTATAAAATCCCCCTGCGATTGCAGGAGGGATTGATTAAGCATTCTATGACCGCAGGCGCTTACCGGTCTGGGCATCAAACAAGAACATTTTTTCCGCGTCTACGGTGAGGAAGACCTTCTGACCCACGTTGATATCCAGCTTTTCATGGGACACCACGATCAGCTCCTGATCGTTGATACGCACCCGGATCTCCTGTCCTTCCCCGGTCATTTCTATCAGCACGATTTCCGCTGGCATCCCTGACTCGCCGAGCCGGATATAGTGCGGTCGGGTGGCGCAGATGATCTCCATCCCTTCAATATGTGAGCGGAGGGGGCAGGGGAAGCGGTAGCCGTTGTTGAGCACAATCTCGCCGTGCTGAATCACGCCTTTAAGGGTGTTAATTTCCGGCGTGCCGATAAAGCCCGCGACAAACAGGTTATCCGGGTTACGGTACAGCTCTTCCGGGGTGCCGACCTGCTCAATATGTCCGGCATTCAGCACCACAATCCTGTCCGCCATGGTCATCGCTTCCGTCTGATCGTGCGTCACGTAGATGGTGGTGCGACCCATCCGCTGGTGGATCTTACGAATTTCTCCGCGCATTTTATGGCGCAGTTTGGCGTCCAGGTTGGAGAGCGGTTCATCAAACAAAAAGGCCTTCGGGTCACGCACCAGCGCGCGTCCCATCGCCACGCGCTGACGCTGGCCGCCGGAAAGATCCCGCGGGAGGCGATCGAGCAGATGCGTCAGGCCGAGGATTTCCGCTGCCTCTTCCACGCGCGCCATCCGTTCCGCTTTTGAGACGCTGGCAAGCTTCAGGGCAAAACTCATGTTGTCCCGCACCTTCATGTGTGGATAGAGCGCATAGCTCTGGAACACCATGGCGATATCGCGTTTTTTGGCGGGCAGAGTGTTGACCACCTCCCCGTGCATCAGCAGTTCACCGGAGGTGATGTCTTCCAGACCCGCAATCATGCGCAGCAGGGTGGATTTCCCACACCCGGACGGGCCGACCAGCACAATAAATTCGCCTTCGTGAATGCTCAGCGAGATCCCTTTAATGATGCTGACGTTGCCGTAGGATTTACCGAGATTATTTAAAACGATTTGGCTCATGTTACTCTCCTCGCCCGGCGGTGTGGCCTGGCTGCAATAATGGCATGACGTGCTGGCGGTAAAGCGCCGCCGCAGCGAGATCCTGCTGGATAATGCTTTGTGCTGATTCGCTGAAGCGCAGCGCGGCCGTACGCAGATCCAGGTGGTTGGCGCTATCAATACCCGCCAGCACCTCAGGTTCGACAATGGCTTCCCCGTGCAGCGCGCCTAAAATCGCGCCGCTCATCACCCCGATAGAGTCGGTATCACGGCCTGAATTGATGGCGTCTTCCACCGCGCCGCGAAACTCGCCTTCGCGCAGCAGGCAGAAGGCCAGCGCCATTGGCAGTTCCTCAATCGACATCAGACGCGAGGGCTGGTAGGCCATGGTCGGGACGCCCGCTTTTTCCGGGCCGTGCATCAGGTCATCACCCATCGGTGAGAAGGGCAAAAGCGCATCGTGCAGGGCGTCAACGACCTGTTGATAATCCCATGCGGTTCCACGGTAGCGATGCGCGACCTCAAGCGTTGCCGCGATGGCCTGGTGGGTGCCGTCTTTAGCCAGTTTCAATGCGATGTTGGTGATAGCCTCAATGGTGATGCCAGGAATAAATGCCGCTGCAACGCAGGCGGCGAAGACCCCGGCGGCCTCCAGCCCATAGCTCTGCTGATGCCCCTGGGTGAAATTAATGGCTTCCTGGTAAGCTGCCTCAGGGTTGCAGGCATTAATAGCTCCGATGGGGGCGGCATACATGGCTGCGCCGCAGTTCACCATATTGCCCACGCCGCCCTGGCGCGGATCGCAGGCGGCCAGTTGCAGACGATGGAAGATCCATTTTTCCGGATAAAACAGGCGCTCAATAACCAGCGCTTCCCGATCCAGTTCCGGCACCCAGCGCGGTTCCCAGGCAATCTTCCGCACAAAAGACTCCCCCATATCCCACGCATCAACGTGACGGCCCAGCTCGCTGTAAACCTCCATCAGGCAGAGCGTCATCAGCGTATCGTCGGTGATGATACCGTTGCCGCGTACGCGGTTGTTGCGCCGTGCGGACGGCTCGTCCATCCGGTGCCAGCGCTGGTGGATGGAGGTGACGCGGCCATATTTCTCCGCGATTTGCCGGGCGGAGAGTTTCTCAACCGGTCCGCCTAAGACATCACCGAACGCCACGCCATACAGCATGCCCAGAATGCGGGACGTGAACGATAAATCAGCGGCTTGAGTAACGGTCATTTTAATTTTTCCTCTGCATATTCGGTCATGGCGTTTCCACCTGCGGCTTTCCAGGCGCTGACATACTGATCCCACTGATCAAATGACGCTTTGCCAGAGACAAACTGGTACGCCCACTGGTTATAAATACTGCTGGTTGAGTCGATGGCGGCGGCAAACGACGCCGGGAAGATAAAGGCGTTATCCGCCGTAAAATAACGTTGTGAATTGTCGATATAGCGCAGCATCGCGGGCGTCCGCCACTCCACCGGCGGCTTCCAGTTGGCGGCCTGGATAAACCGCGGATACCAGGCATTAATTTTTGGCGTCACGTTTATCGTGTTGCCCTTACGAACGTAGTGCGTGTTCTCGAAGCCCATCTGCTCCATCATTTGCCCTTCCGGGCTTGCCAGAAAATCGAGCAGGATCATCACTTCCTTTTTATGTTTCGAGAGCGAGGACATGGCAAAGCCGCGCGTTTCCATGGAAACATCTGTCGCCGCCAGCCCTTTACCTGCCGGGCCTTCGGGTGGGTCGAGCAGGGTGAGGGTGGCGTCAGGATGGATCTGACGCATCTTTTCCTGGTACACGCCGACGTTGCCTGGCGATGAGACGGATACCACGCCAACCTTGCCGGTATAAAACTCATCCTCTTTTAGCTCCCAGTTGGTGGTGATGTACTGGGAGGAGAGCAATCCTTTCTGATACAGCGAATGGTAGAACTCCAGCTTGCTCCGCTCCTGCGGGCTTATCTGGGCGTTGATCAGATTGCCCTGATCGTCCTTGAGCCAGGTGGCGTGAATGCCAAACGCCGGGTTCATAAAACCGTCGAGATCGCGCAGGTCTTTCTCGGAGGTGATCCCCCAGCTATCCGTCTTACCGTCGCCGTTGTAGTCACCGGCGTGGATCGCATTGAACAGCGTGACGTACTCCGCCAGCGTTTTGGGTGATGCGCTGAATCCGCTCTTCTGTAACCAGTCCTCACGGATCACCGGCTGGCGCGCGCGCAGGGGAAAGACATACAGCAGGGTCGGATGGTTTTGCAGGCGAAGCCGGTTGTGCGGCCACAGCGCCTCTTTCAGATAGCGGGTTTGCGTAATCCACGGACGCCAGTCTTCAAGAATGCCCTGTTCGACCATCTTCTGGTCGCTGCCGTTGAAATAGATCAGATCAGGGATGGTGCCGGAGAGCAGCATCACGTTCAGCACGTCGGAGTAGCCGGAAGACGACAGGTTGACGATCTCAATGTGGATATCGTGTCCCTGGCGTGCCAGCGCCTGCTCGATTCGCTGAATATGCGCGACATCTTCGCGGTTGGTGGTCAGCAGATCTTTTTCCACAATCCGGATAGTGACCGGCTCGGCCCAGGCGGCCTGGCATAACAGCAGGCCGCAGGCGATTGCTGTGAATAATTTCATCGTCATCGCTCCTGTTAACCCTTCACCGCGCCGGACATGGTCCCTTTGGTGAAGAAGCGCAAAATAATCGGGTAGATGGCAATCAGCGGGGCGATGGTTAAGGTGATCATCCCGGCTTTCAGCGCCTTGATGCTGATCTGGCTGGCATCGGTGTAGTTCGACATGCTTTCGACGCCTACCATCGCCAGCTTATCGCCCTCGACGACAAACTGACGCAGCACCACCTGCAACGGCCATTTGTCCGGGTCGTTGAGGTACACCATGGCGCGGAAAAACTCGTTCCAGTGCAGCACCATGTAAAATAACGTGATCATGGCAATGGACGATTTGGCGACCGGCATAATGACGTACCACAGCGTCTGGAACGGGTTCGCGCCATCGAGTTCGGCGGCTTCCAGCAGCTCCTCCGGGATCTCTTCGAACAGGCGAACCAGAATAATCAGGTACCAGGCGAAGACCGCGCGATACAGGATGACGGACCAGTAGCTGTTCAGTAGCCCCAGCTTTTTCATCACCAGAAAATCGGGGATGATGCCCGGCTCAAAGACGATGGTGAACAGGACAAACATAAACAGCCAGCGGCGTCCCGGCAGGCGTTTTTGCGCCAGCGCCCAGGCCAGCAGCACGGTGAAAACTACGTTGATGATGGTGCCCACCACGGTAATCAGCATCGCATTGCCAAACCCGCGCAGCACGGCTTCGTTGGTCAGCAGCAGCTTCCATACGTCCAGCGAAAAGCCCTGCGGAATAATCTCCAGGCCGCTCATACCGGGCACGTTTGCCGGGCTGGAGAAGGATATCGCCACCAGGTTGAGGATCGGTTGTAGCGTCACGACAACCAGCAGCATCAGTACCGAGAGAATGAGCACGTATTCGATGCGCTCAAAAGGGGTGCTTCGTGATGAGATGCGCATTACCAGACTCCTTTACCCGTCAGGCGTTTTGAAACGTTATGTGCCAGCACGATAAGGATCATGCCGATCACGCCTTTGAATAACCCTGCGGCGGTCGCCAGCGAGAACTCCCCGGTGCGCAGGCCCATGCGGTAGACGTAGGTGTCGATGATGTCTATCTGACCGTTCACCACGTCGTTGGTCATGTTGAAGACCTGATCAAAACCCTGGCTCAGGAACAGCCCGACGTTGAGGATAAACAGCGTGGCGATGGTCGGGGTGATAGCGGGCAGGGTGATGTGCCAGATTTTGCGCCAGCGCCCGGCACCATCCATTTCCGCCGCTTCATACAGCTGTGGATCGATGGCGAGGATCGCCGCGATGTAAAGTAATGAATCCCAGCCCGCGCTGCGCCACATTTCAGTGAACACCAGTACCCAGCGGATAGAGCCGCTGTCGGTCATAAAGGGGATCGGGTCATAGCCCATCGATTTAATGATGTCGTTAACCGCGCCATCAACCGGCGAGAGCGTGGCAATCGCGATACTGGCGATCACCACCCAGGAAAGATAATGCGGCAGATAAATCACCGACTGGACAAATTTACGGTAACCGGATGAGCGCACTTCATTGAGCAAGAGCGCCACGATAATGGGAACCGGAAAAATAAAAATCAGCTTCATTGCGCCGATAATCACGGTGTTCTGTATCACCTGCCAGAAAACAGGGGATGACATCAGCGTGGCAAAATACTGCATCCCGACCCAGATATTCGGCGGGATAATACGGTACTGCTCAAACGCAATTTTGGTTTCCCAAATGGGTAAATAGTGCCAGATAAAAAAATAGATAACCCCAGGCAGGGCCATCACGTAGAACGGCCACCACCGGCGTAACGTCTGGCGGCAACGTGCCATGCGGGATAGTGTTTGCTGGTGAGGCATGTTATTTACCTGCGGTATCGCGCCGCCGGGTTTAGATTCTGTCAGGGCTTTCATCGGACATACTCCCATTACTGAAATGGTTGTCGTGAATATAATCTGTGTTTGCAGAAATATGCGTGCGTTAAATTTTCTCGGTGAGAATGTTTTTATCGTTATATTGCGCGAGGCGGGTCAGGACATCTTTATATTCAGGCATATTTGATGCGCCTTCTTTTTCGACGGCCAAAGAGGCGAAAGCACAGGCAAATTTTGCTGCCTGAATAATGGATTCCCCTTTCGCCATCGCGGCGGCGAATGCGCCGTTGAAGGCATCGCCAGCACCGGTGGTATCCACACATACGGCTTTCAGCGCCGGGATATGAATAAATTGCTCACCGTCATAAATAAGCGCGCCTTTCGCTCCCATGGTGATGATGACGTGACCTACCCCTTTCGCTTTAATGGCTCTGGCGGCTTCCTTCGCGCTGGCAAGGTCCACGATATGAATGCCGGACAGCAATGAGGCCTCAGTCTCGTTTGGGGTCAGAAAGTCCACGTTCTTCAGGCAGCTAACCACATCAGATGACCAGGGGGCAGGGTTCAAAACCACCTTAATCCCGTTACGGCGGGCAATTTCAATGGCCCGAAAGGTAGCGGGTAGATTATTTTCCAGCTGGGTTAAAAAAATATCTGAGTTTTTCACTTCAGGGGTAATCGCTTCAACTTCATCGGCTGTAATGGACCGATTGGCCCCAGGGCTGATGGCAATCATATTTTCACCATCACTTTGACAAACATAAATAAGCGCGGTGCCGGTTTTCTGATCTTTATCCTGATAAAGCGTGAAGCTGTCGATAGCAGAAGATGAAAGATGTTCAAAGGCCATCTGACTAAACTGATCGTTACCCACCTTACCGACAAAATGGGTTTTAACATTGCATTTGCTTACGGCCAGCGCCTGATTGGCGCCTTTGCCGCCGGGTCCAATAATGGTATTTTCGGAGAAAATAGATTCTCCGCTTTGCGGGAAACGATCGACATTAGCAATAATATCAACGTTGAATGAACCCAGAATACAGACTTTACCTTTCATCTTTCGCCCTTTATGTCGGGATTTGATCGTTTTTCTTGACTGCGCGGAGTCAAAAAAATGAATGATATTGCTATCTAAATTATTGACTGATTGGGTATGAAAAATACGGCGTTTGATAATTGCCCCACCGTGGCATCGCTCAATGCCGCCTTCCTGCGCTAATAAGTTCAGGTCGCTGCGAATCGTTTCCCTGGTGACGTTAAATACTTTCGCAAGCTGATTCACCGTCGCCCGTTCGTACCTGTTAAGCCAGGTCAAAATTGCATAATGCCGTTCTTTATTGAGCATAAGGTCACCTCTGTAGTTATATTATTGTTTCCTTGTTGTTAATGTTTTGGTGTTGTTCACAGATCGTTCGACAAAACAAAAGGAAACGGAAATAAATGAGGTGATAAATATTTAATATCAATGGTTTATGTTGATTGCGGGAAAGGGGGTGGGCTTTGATATGCAGTGCGGGGATTTCAACGATGGCACGGGCCATGACGCAACGTTAGATCTTTCTCGGACAACGACAGACACAAAAAAGCCCGCAGGGCTTGCGCCGTGCGGGCTTTCAGGACTTCATCGGATGACTCTGGTAATCACCGATGGAGAATTTTGGTGGAGCTGCGGGAGTTGAACTCGCGTCCGAAGTGTATTTAACTCATTGAAAATAAACAATTCTGTCGCTGTGGCAGGCGTCAAGTGCATTTTACGTGCATATTGAGATCTGTCTAACGTCCTGATTCTGTCCAACATTTTGAAATATTTACCCCGCTACAGAGCGGCTGAAATCGCGGTTTTACCGTCATATTCAGCTAGGTATTTACCGTAGTTGCGGAATATCATTTCCGGCCCTTTGTGGCCCATCTGTCCGGCAAGCCAGAAGAGGTTAACGCCCTGGCTAATATGCTTGGTGGCGAAGGTGTGCCGCGTCTGGTACGGGTTACGATAGCGAACGCCAGCTTTTTTCAGGGTCGGCACCCATGCTTTTTTACGGATCGCGTCGGCGTTCGCCCAGGGTTCTCCCGTTTTCGGATCGCTGAATATAAACTCACTTTTCATAAAGGTGTATTGCTTCTGCGCCTGCAGGGCCGCCAGCGCCTCACTGTTCAGCTCCACCTTACGGGTACCGGCTTTTGTCTTGGTGCCTTTAAGTACCCCTACGACACTGGCCGCTTGAACGTGGGCTGTGTTCGCGATGTTGTCGAGATCAGGCCAGCGCAGCGCGCACAGTTCGGAGCTCCGCAGACCGGTATTGAAAGCAAATCGGAACAGGTTTTCCCATTCCGGGTACCGGCAGCTCTGGTAAATAGCGAGGGTTTCCGCTGGCGTGAACGGGTCAACCTCGTAATCGTCGGCGTTTGGGCTGCTGTCGATCACGTGGTACCGGCTGGCGCTGACTAGGGTTACCGGGTTAATGTTCAGCAGGCCATCCGTAACAGCTTCATCGATGGCGCTGCGCAGAAACGAAAGGTTATTCCTGGTCGTTTTCAGCTTTGTTTTCCGGCTGGCTATCCAGTTTTTAAGGACCGCTGGCGTCAGTTCTGACACGTGGAGTTTATGCAGAGCTGACAGCGCAGACAGGCATTTTTCATAACCGTTGATAGTCGACGGGGACAGGTTGCGGTTCTGGCAGATTTTCAGGTACTCGTCCAGGTAGGACTTTATGTTTTTGGTTTTCTTCACCACCCCGAACAGTTCCAGCTTTTTGGAGTTGGGGAAATATTTCGCATATTCAAAGGTGCCACTGACGATCTGGTTTTGTATCTCCCGAGCAGGCGCTCGGCGTACTTCACACCGCGCGCGTTTGCTTCCATTTTGGAGAGGGGCTCAGCAAGCCGAACTCCAGAAGCAAACCCTGATTAGCCAGGCGAATGAATACATTGATAGTAAGCAATGGCCGTCGAAACTGGCACTCGGCCGCCTGAAAGATGATGAAAAGGCCTCATTTAATAAGTGGCTTGATTATCTTGATGCGCTCGAATCGGTAGACCCATCAAAAGCACCAGAAATAGTCTGGCCTACAATATAAAGTAAGACATCAAGGGTAATTTACGCCCTTGATGTCTTCATGTGCTTGTTAATAGTTTAAACTATCCTAAGATCTTCATTTATTACAGATGCTCCCGCCGAGATAAATTAGTAAATTTTTATCATTCTCGAAAATGGAGTATTGAGGCATGGAGTAAATAAGATTCATCTCACCATTGCAAGCCATTTTCTCTAATTCATAGGAAATCTGCCTGTCCTTGCCAGAGAACTTTATGTTCCTAATCCCATTGTTAACTAATGACTGACTTAATGTCATGTCATAGTAGTTGTTCTTTATGTGATCTAGTATTGGGAATACTCTATTTGAAGTTTTTGACGCCTCTGAATAGTCTGTTGCGCCGAATATGTATGTATTTTTCTTTGATTTTAAAAGTGAAAGCTTTTCGCTTAAGGAAAATAATACATATGAATCGTAGCGTTGCTGATGATAAAGTGAAGATGCAGTGGCATAAATCACTGATGTTGATGAGAATATCAGTGCGATAGATAAATATGCTGCGATACGATTAAAGAAATCATTGAATGTGGCGGGGATGGCAAGGGCTAGGAAAACTATAAACGCTATTGGAAATAAAACTCGCGTTGGATAGTACCCATTACTAAGAATCAGATTTACTCCAGCAGAACAAATTAATATTACAACTGGAGCAAATACCATTAGTGAAAGGTTTAAAAACCTTGAATTCCCCGCGCCCTCTTTAACTACTACAATAATATGTTTTGCGTATACAATGATAAAAGCTAACGTTGCTACTGCTATTAATATAGCAGCGACGTGACCATAAGATTGCAATGCTGTTGAAATAGAGGTCTTAATTCCTATGTAAATGTTACTTGCTAATCCAGTAGTTAAGTCTGCCCTCTTTTCAGTGGATTTAATGGTATTAAGTACAACAACGAAATAGTATAAAACGCAAGACACTACGGTTAGCCCAGCAGATTTTATTATGTACTCTATGTTTTTGTTGTTGTGTTTTTTGGATTGAATAAATGTAGTTATTACCAATATCGGGAATATTGCAATGGCTGGTTGGTAAAAAGAAAGACATGCAATAAGTGATGCTAGCGCATATATAGTCCTGTTTTTGTTTAGCAAATCCCACGCTAGAACAGGTAACAACATGGACAATATCATTGATAATGAATCAAACCTGAACAACATATTACCAAGTAACAGTGGGTTTACTGCTACAGTTATACATATTAGAACATTCCCAATGGTGATTTTATGGAATGTATTTTTAAGTAAAAGAATTGTTAAATAAGATAACGCAACAATACTCGATAACTGAGGCAAAGGTGTAATGTCGGCAAGGCGGTCAGAACTGGTGCTCAAGAACATAGCAAGCCATTCTGTTAGTGGTCTGCCTAATTCAATCCACCCAAAGTATCCTTTAATTGACCTAGTGATATCATCAACCAGATAGAGCCTGTCATTGATCAGTGGGTAGTATCCGATCGATATTATTATGAGCGAGAATATCCACGCACTGAACAATGAAAATTCTTTTTTGTGAAAGCTAACCATTTAATTTCCCTTCAAAATATAACGAGGTCTGTTTTTAACCTCAATATAAATCCTGCCGATGTACTCGCCGAGAACTCCAATACCGATTAATTGCACACCGCCGAGGAACAAAATTGATACCAATATAGAAGGATAGCCTCTTACTGGATTTCCGAATGCTATGGTGTCAATAATCATCCACGCTCCGTACATAAAGGCCATGCCGGCAACGAACAAACCGATATACGTCCACATGCGCAGTGGAAAAGTTGAGAAACTTGTAATGCCCTCTAATGCAAGGTTCCACAGCTTCCAGCCATTGAACTTAGAATCCCCGGCCACACGTTCTGCGCGGGCATATTCAACAACATCAGTGCGGCCGCCAACCCAACTCAAAACTCCTTTCATGAAAAGGTTGCGCTCTGGCATCAGCTTGATGTTTTCAACCACATTTCGAGACATCAGGCGGAAGTCGCCAACGTTTTCCTCGATCTGCGGATTGCTGATTTTGTTGTGCAGCTTATAGAACCACTCTGCGGTCTTACGCTTGAGTCGCCCATCGGTGGATCGGTCAGAGCGTTTAGCCAGCACCATATCTGCCCCAGCCTGCCACTTCTCAATCAGGTGTGGAATGACCTCAATTGGGTCCTGCAGGTCTACATCAATCGGGATAATCGCGTCACCGGTTGCATTGTCAAGCCCGGCGAACAGCGCTGGCTCTTTACCGAAGTTGCGAGTGAATGACAGCGGAACTACAAGAGGGTCAGCTACAGCAAGCGCGTTTATGATTGATTCTGTGGCGTCTTTACTGCCGTCATTGATGAAGATGATTTCAACATCATGCTGCTGCAGACCTTCAAATTCCCGTACAGTTTTATAGAAGATTGGAATGGCTTCCTCTTCATTGAACACCGGCACGACCAAAGAAATTTTCATTTCGCATCCCTAAAGACAATGAATTTTGAGTATATGAACCCGGCAACAAGACTGAATCCTGAGAACGCTAAGAGGGTTAAAATAGGCGACGCACCAATCGCATCTGCGATGTACCCTGTCATTCCAGCCATGATGCCCATGAATGCGACGAACGCGATATAACGCCCTGACGTTGCCTGTGATTTGAACGTCCATCTTGCGTTAGCGAAGAAACTAAACGTAACCGCAATGAAGAATGCGGAGACGTTTGCAACAGCCTGAGTAGCTTCGAAGAAATGAAGAAGCGCGCCGAAGCATACCCAGTGCATAGCAGTGTTAATTACGCCTACTGAAATGTAGCGACTAAATAACTTTAACATTTGAAAAATCAGTCAATTCTGAAAGATGACAAGTTTAGCATTGCGTATGAGAGTGTTCTAGATTTAATCCTGTACAAGCCACATATCGGCCTCTTCAAACATTTCCTCCAGCATACGGTTCAGTTTTTCCCGATCGCTTTTGCTGGCATCGCTATTCAGGGCGTTTGCCTGCATCGGCTTCACCTTCACCTCGGCATCAGGGAAAATCTGGTGCACTCGCTTCGTCAGCTCTGCCAGGATAATCTCTCTGGCCCCTTCGAGCCCCTCCACATTACGTTTGTCATAAACCAGTTCAACGAACATAAAAGCCTCCGGAAAACCACTGTGGTTGTATACAGTATTTTTAATGTGATAATAAACAGTGTCAAGGCGAGCGGAGCGCGAAAGGGGGTAGGTGTTTTTGTTACCCTTAGTTACAAATAGAAAAACCCCAGACCGTGAGATCTGGGGTTTTTTTAAAGTGCACGTGCATTTCACGTGCATATTTTGTCTTTTCTCGGTCTGCGCACTGTCTGGTCAGTGTCCGTAAGTGGCTGTTTTTATTGCCGCTGTCCGGTTGCAGTCCCATCAAAGTGGTGGAGCTGGCGGGAGTTGAACCCGCGTCCGAAATTTCTACATCCTCGGTACTACATGCTTAGTTTGTCTTTACATTCGCACGCCAGCTGCGGACAAACACGCCACTAACGAACTAGCCTGATTAGTTTTAACGCTTCAACCCCAGGCAGGATTTCCACGCGATCTCTTTTGGGTTTGACCTCTCTTTGATCCCCGTCTTAAGAGCGGAAGCTAGGGAGAGAGGGCTCTTAGCAGGTTATTAAGCTGCTAAAGCGTAGTTTTCGTCGTTTGCGACTATTTTTTTGCGGCTTTTAACGAGGCAAACCGCCCCTCGGCATGCACCTTGGGTTTCGCAAATCCCGTCGAATCCAGAATCAGCCCCAATAGTGTTGAACTCAGTATACCAGATTTTACTTCCTCGACACCAGCCCGAAACGCTAACTTATTGAATAGTACAATAAGTGCGCAGAATCAACGTCCTGCGTTTTTCATGATACGTGCTTTGTCGAGCTGCCACTCGCGTGCTTTCAGGTCAGTACGTTTGTCGTGCTGTTTCTTACCTTTCGCCACGCCGATTTTCACTTTGCACCAGGCGTTTTTCCAGTACAAAGAGAGCGCCACCACGGTGAAGCCTTCGCGGTTGATGCGTCCGTAGAGGGATTCCAGTTCGCGCTTGTTCAGCAGCAGCTTACGGGTGCGGGTAGGATCGCAGACGTAATGTGAAGAGGCGACGGTCAGCGGCGTAAAATTCGCGCCGAACAGGAAGGCCTCACCGTCTTTCAGGATCACGTAGCTGTCGCCGATATTGGCTTTCCCGGCACGCAGCGATTTTACTTCCCAGCCCTGCAACGCAAGGCCTGCCTCGAATTCTTCTTCGATGAAATACTCGTGGCGAGCACGCTTGTTAAGCGCAATGGTCGCCGAACCAGGTTTATGTGCTTTTTTCTTCGTCATAAGTGTCGTAAAGCCGTCGGTAATCTGATTTTAAAAAGTCACCTCATTGCGTCCTGTGAGGTCTAACGCGCTATCTTAGCACGAGATAAGGCTTAGCGTTTTTTTAACAGGTGATAAATGTTATTATTTGTCTGTTGTGTGACCATGGAAAATGCTATGCCTCAGATTAGCCGTACCGCGCTTGTTCCCTACAGCGCGGAACAAATGTATCAGTTAGTGAACGACGTTCAGTCCTATCCGGAATTTATTCCGGGATGCACCGGTAGCCGGGTGCTGGAATCCGGCCCGACGCAGATGACTGCGGCCGTGGATGTCTCCAAAGCGGGGATCAGCAAAACGTTCACCACGCGCAATACCCTGATGAGCAATCAGAGTATTTTGATGCATCTGGTGGATGGTCCGTTTAAAAAACTGATGGGAGGGTGGAAGTTTACGCCACTGAGCGCTGACGCCTGCCGCATTGAGTTTCATCTGGATTTTGAATTTACCAATAAGCTGATCGAACTGGCGTTTGGCCGTATCTTTAAAGAGCTGGCCTCGAATATGGTTCAGGCGTTCACCACGCGCGCCAAAGAGGTTTACAGTGTCGCATAAGATTGCTGTTGAGGTGGTGTATGCGCTGCCGGAGAAGCAGTATTTGCAGCGCGTGACGCTTGAAGAGGGCGCCACCGTTGAGGCGGCTATCCGGGCCTCCGGCATCCTTGAACTTCGCCGTGATATTGACCTGGCGAAGAATAAAGTCGGGATTTATAGCCGTCCGGTAAAGCTCGGTGATGTGCTGAAAGAGGGCGACAGGGTTGAAATCTATCGTCCGCTGATTGCCGACCCGAAAGAGCTGCGCCGTCAGCGAGCAGAGAAATCCGGTAAGTAGCCAAAAAAAACATTCACAAAAAAGGTGCTCAATGAGCACCTTTTTGCGTTGCTGACGCCTGATTATTTGGTCAGGGCAGGCTTGTTGTCGATGTTGGTCAGCACGCCGGCACTGCTGAAGGTCAGCGTCAGGGTTTGCTGGGTCACATCTTCATGACCAGGCTGCTGGCGGAATACATAGAACCAGGTGTTTGTGCCGAACGGATCGGACATCATCGGGGTTCCCAGGGCATAAGCGACCTGCTGTTGTGTCATACCCACGCGGATTTTGGACACATCGTTAGGGGTAAGGTAGTTCCCCTGGTTGATGTCAGGACGGTAAACCACTTTCTCCAGAGTGGAACAGCCTGCGGTCAACATCAGAAGAACCGCTGCGGCAGCGGTCAGCGTTTTACAGCGCATAGTGATTTGATTCCTTTTCGGGCCCGAGCAGTACGCGGCTCATATGTAATATGCCGATGATAATAGACCTTGCCCCACTTTGAAACCGGTCTGGCGGCGTTTTTGTTGTTCTGTATGACCCTGAGATCCCGAAAAAGTTTATGCCGCCAGCAGTTCTTTCGCATTCGCAAGCGTATTGCGGGTGACTTCACTGCCGCCGAGCAGGCGTGCCAGCTCCTGCAAGCGTGAGCGTTTATCCAGCGGCTTCATGTGCGTTTCCGTCATTTCGCCATCGGTTTCCTTGCTGACGATAAAGTGGTGATGACCACAACCGGCGACCTGCGGCAGGTGAGTCACGCACATGACCTGCGTCGATTCACCTAACTGACGCAGCAGTTTGCCGACAACGGCCGCGGTCGGGCCGCTGATACCCACATCCACTTCATCGAAAATCAACGCCGGGGTTTCCATTTTACGGGCGGTAATCACCTGAATGGCCAGGGCAATACGCGACAGTTCACCGCCGGAAGCCACTTTCGAAATCGCCTGCAAAGGCTGGCCCGGGTTGGTGGTGACGCGGAATTCTACGCGATCTGCGCCTTCCGCCGTCAGGTGATTCTCTTCAAAGCGAACATCTATGGTGAACACCCCATGCGGCATCGCCAGCGTATGCATGCTGTCGGTAATGTGCTGGCTAAGCTCCAGCGCATAGTGTTGCCGCACGTCATGCAGCCGTTTCGCCGTTTCCAGCGCCTGCTGATGATGCAGATTAACCGCCAGAGACAAGGTTTCAAGGGAATCGGCCTGATCGTCCAGCTGCTGCTGTTCCTCCAGCAGAGACTGATAGTAATTCGGCAGCTCTTCCGGGGTTACGTGATGCTTACGCGCCAGTGAAATCTGACGGGAGATGCGTTGCTCAAGTTCGAACAGACGGTTCGGGTCGAGATCCAGACGTTCGCAGTAGTGGCGCAGTTCATCCCCGGCTTCTGAAATCTGAATCGCGGCCTCTTCCAGCATTTCCAGTACGCCAGAAAGCTTATTGTCCATGCCGGTCAGTTCGGTCACAAGCTGACGCACGTTATACAGCTGGCTCTGCAAATTCACGTCTTCGCCATCCGCCAGCATGTTAAGGGCAGTCTGGCTGATGGAAAGCAGCTGACCGCTGTTGGCCAGACGCTTGTACTCTTCGTCGATTTGCTCAAATTCACCCGCCTGCGGGTTAAATTCGTTCAGCTCTTTCAGCTGATATTCCAGCAGCTCGGCGCGCGCGGTACGCTCCTGGCTTTGCTGCTGATGCTGCGCAAGTTCGCGGCAGCTTTGATGCCACTGACGATAGTGCTCCGCCATGAGTTGAGTAAGCGCGTACTCACCTGCGTAGCCATCAAGCAGGGCTTTCTGTTGTTCGGGTTTGATTAACTGCTGGTGCGCATGCTGACCATGGATCTGGATGAGCAGCTGGCCCAGCTCGCGAAGCTGGGAAAGGGGAACCGCTGTACCATTGATAAAACCGCGGGAGCGGCCATCGCTGCTGATGACGCGGCGAAGTAAACACTCACGTCCGTCTTCGAGCTGGTTCGCTTCCAGCCAGCGCAGGGCGGCAGGGGTGTCTTTCAACGAGAAGCGGGCGCAGAGATCGGCACGGGCGGCGCCTGTGCGCACCATATCCCCCTCAGCACGACCGCCGAGGCACAAGCCGAGGGCATCAATGGCAATGGATTTACCTGCACCGGTTTCACCGGTAATCGCCGTCATTCCGCTATGGAAGTCGATCTCAAGCTCACGAACAATGGCAAAGTTGCTGATGGTCAGTTGTGCCAGCATAATTGTTTTCCTGTATGAAAAACCATAACTGTGTTTGTATACAGTATAAACTGGTTTTATATACAGTAAAGTGCTGGATGCAAAATCAGAACAATTTTTTTGACCAGCCGAGCTTGGAGCTTAATGTGTTGAAATAGCTGTAATCTTTCGGGTGAATCAGGTTCAGATGGTAATCGCAGCGGCGAATGAGGACATCTTCACCTTCCTGAATGGGGAGCGCAATCTGACTGTCGCAGCTGATCTCCAGGTCGTTACGGCGATGGGAAAAACGCAGGCGGATGGTGCTGTCGCCGTTGATCACCAGCGGACGCGCCGAGAGCGTATGCGGGAACATCGGCACCAGGGTAATGGCATCCAGCGATGGCGTCAGGATTGGACCTCCGGCTGAAAGCGAGTAGGCAGTTGACCCCGTCGGGGTTGAAATAATCAGCCCGTCAGAACGCTGCGAGAAAGCGAATATTTCGTCGATATAGACTTCGAACTCGATCATGTGCGCCACTTTACCGGGATGGAGAACCACCTCGTTAATGGCGGTGCTGATGCGCTTCTGGCAGTCCTGCTGACACACCTGGGCTTCCAGTAAAAACCGTTTTTCACTGATATAGTGGCCTTCCAGCACGTCCGCCAGCTGCTGCTGCGCATTGTCCGGGTCGAGGTCGGTCAGGAAACCGAGATTGCCACGGTTAATACCAATAACCTTAATATCATAGCGAGCCAGCGTTCGCGCCGCGCCCAGCATATTGCCGTCGCCACCGACCACCACGGCGAGATCCGCCTGCTGGCCAATTTCCGCCAGCGTGCCGGTTCTGACGCTTTTAAGCTGCAACTCCTGGGCGATCTGCTGCTCGACCATCACTTCATAGCCTTTACCACACAGCCAGCGATACAACATTTCATGTGTCGTCAATGCGGTAGGGTGACGCGGATGGCCGACGATCCCAATACACCTGAAATGATTATTCATTTTCTGGAGGTCCTTGTGCCTGATGAATGATGACAATCTGCCTTGTTCCCTTGAATCCAGGAAACTGATCCCCATAATAAGCGAAGTTAGCGAGATGAATGCAGAAAAACGCGGAGAAATTCATGAGTAGTAAAGAACAGAAAACGCCTGAGGGGCAAGCCCCTGAAGAAATTATCACGGAACAGCACGATGAAGTTGAGGCAGTAGAGCCAGACACGTCTGCTGAGCAGGTGGACCCGCGCGATGAAAAAATTGCCAACCTGGAAGCTCAGTTGGTAGAAGCGCAGAATCGCGAACGCGATGGCGTACTGCGTATCAAAGCGGAAATGGAAAACCTGCGCCGTCGTACCGAGCTGGACGTTGAAAAGGCGCACAAATTTGCGCTGGAGAAATTCGTCAACGAACTGCTTCCGGTGATCGACAGCCTGGATCGCGCGCTAGAAGTGGCGGATAAAGCTAACCCGGATAACGCGGCGATGATTGAAGGCATTGAGCTGACGCTGAAATCCATGCTGGATGTGGTGCGTAAGTTCGGTGTTGAAGTGATTGCCGATACGGATGTACCGCTGGATCCAAACGTTCACCAGGCCATTGCGATGGTGGAATCCGAAGACGTTGCCGCGGGTAACGTGCTGGGCGTGATGCAGAAAGGGTATACCCTGAACGGTCGTACTATTCGCGCTGCGATGGTGACCGTGGCGAAAGCGAAAGCATAACGTGCTGCCTGTAGTGCCGGGTGGCGGCGTTCGCCTTACCCGGCCTACATTTTATTCGGCGATACTTTCGCGTAAAGGTTTAACGGGCAGGACCTTCACCTGCTTAATCATGTTGTCCTGAACGTCCAGAATATCAATATCATACTGTTCAATGCGCACGCGCGTGCCTGCCGCCGGGATCTCTTCCAGCGCTTCCAGGATCATTCCGTTCATCGTCCGCGCTTCGTCTTCCGGCAAATGCCAGTTGAACGCTTTATTGATTTCACGAATGTTGGCGCTGCCGTCGATAAGCACTGACCCGTCGTTTTGCGGGGTGACTTCTTCCGCAAGGGAAGGCGACATTGACGTGGTAAAGTCCCCGACAATCTCTTCCAGAATATCTTCGACCGTCACCAGCCCCTGTATATCGCCGTATTCATCCACCACCAGGCCGACTTTCTTCTTGTTTCGCTGGAACTTCACCAGTTGCGTGCTGAGTGGGGTGCCTTCCGGCACGTAGTAAATTTCGTCGGCGGCGCGCAGCATCACCTCTTTGGTGAACTCGTTTTTCTCAGTCATCAGACGATAGGCCTCGCGCACGCGCAGCATGCTGATGGCATCGTCGAGGGAATCGCGATAGAGGACGATACGCCCGTGCGGGGAGTGTGTCAGCTGGCGGACAATGGCCTTCCAGTCGTCGTTGATATCAATCCCGACGATTTCATTGCGCGGCACCATGATGTCGTCAACGCTGACCTTTTCCAGATCCAGCACCGACAGGAGCATGTCCTGATTGCGGCGGGAGATCTGCGAGCGGGATTCATTCACGATGGTACGCAGTTCGTCTTTGCTGAGCGCGCTACTAATGGTGACGTCTGCCTTTATACCGACCATGCGCATCAGCACCCGTGTCACCATATTCAGCAGCCAGACCAGCGGCATCATCAGAATAAGCAGCGGTGCTAACAGGAAGCTGCTCGGGTAGGCGACTTTTTCCGGGTAAAGCGCGGCGATGGTTTTGGGCAGCACTTCCGCAAACACCAGCACCACAAACGTGAGCACACCTGTGGCAATCGCCACGCCTGCGTTGCCGTACAGACGCATCCCGACGATGGTGCCCAACGCAGAAGCGAGAATATTGACCAGGTTGTTACCGATAAGCACCAGGCTAATCAGCCGGTCCGGCTTACGCAGAAGCTTTTCGACACGACGCGCGGCACGGTTACCCTGCTTGGCGCGATGACGTAACCGGTAGCGGTTCAGCGTCATCATGCCGGTTTCAGAGCCAGAGAAATAAGCGGAGATGACCACCATGATGATCAGAATGACGATCAGCGTGGTGGTAGAGATGTGTTCCAGGGGGAACTCCTTTTGTTACTTAGCCAGCAAATTGCTGTATGAAGCGGCTACCAAAATAGGCAAGCGTGAGAATGCCCGCACCCGCTACGTTGAACCAGACCACGCGACGACCGCGCCAGCCTTCATGATAATGGCCCCATAACAGGACAATATAGACAAACCACGCGATGATGGAGAGGACCGCTTTATCGATATTCTCCACGCTGAACAGGTTCTTCATATAAAACAAGCCCGTGCACAGCGTCAGCGTCAGCAGAACCACACCGACCTGGGTGATGTGGAACATCTTACGCTCAATCACCATCAGCGGCGGCATTTCGTGGTTAAACGCCAGCTTTTTATTTTTCAGCTGGTAGTCAATCCAGGCGAGTTGCATGGCGTAAAGGGCGGCGATGATCAGCGTCGCGTAGGAGAACAGCGACAGGCCAATATGCACCAGCATCCCCGGCGTGGCTTCCAGGTGAGTAATAAACTCATTGGGCATGAACGTGGCTAACGCCAGGTTGATCAGCGCAAAGGCGTAGACTATCGGCAGCAGCAGCCAGCCACGGTTTTTAGACGCGACAATGGTCATGACCGTACAGATCATCAGGCTGACCAGCGAGCCGACGTTCAGTACGCTCAGATTCTGCACGCTGCCGTCGCCGGGAATGATGCGTGATTCCAGCGCAAACGCATGGCTAATCAGTGCGATCACTGCCGAAAGAATAGCCATGCGCCGCCAGCCGCTGTTTTTTTGCAGCAGGCCAGGAATGATCAGCGCGAGGCTGACAGAGTAGGCAACAAGGGCGATCAGTGCGAAAACAGGCATATAGGCGTCGACAGTTGTCTTAATAAGAAAGAGAAGCAGTATAACGTTACGTGACGCCTGCTCCAACCGTTGCATAACAACAAAGGCGCCTTCATGTTATACTCCGGCAAAATTCTGTGTATGTGTCGCCCAGGCGACCTAACGTTTCTACCCCAGGCGAGAGACAATGTTTGATAATTTAACCGATCGTTTGTCGCGCACGCTGCGCAACATCAGCGGCCGTGGACGCCTCACCGAAGAGAACATCAAGGAAACGCTGCGCGAAGTGCGCATGGCGCTGCTGGAAGCAGACGTCGCGTTGCCGGTCGTACGTGATTTTATCAACCGCGTGAAAGAGAAAGCGGTTGGCCATGAAGTGAACAAGAGCCTGACTCCGGGTCAGGAGTTCGTCAAAATCGTCCGTAACGAACTGGTTTCGGCGATGGGTGAAGAGAACCAGGTGCTAAACCTGGCGGCTCAGCCGCCGGCCGTCGTGCTGATGGCGGGTCTGCAAGGTGCGGGTAAAACTACCAGCGTCGGTAAGCTGGGGAAATTCCTGCGCGAAAAGCACAAGAAAAAGGTGCTGGTGGTGTCGGCGGACGTGTATCGCCCGGCGGCGATCAAACAGCTGGAAACGTTGGCCGAGCAGGTTGGCGTAGACTTCTTCCCGTCCGACGTGGCGCAGAAGCCTGTCGATATCGTTAACGCGGCGCTGAAAGAGGCGAAGCTGAAATTCTACGACGTGCTGCTGGTGGATACCGCCGGTCGTCTGCACGTTGACGAAGCGATGATGGACGAAATCAAGCAGGTGCATGCCTCTATCAATCCGGTAGAGACCCTGTTTGTTGTTGACGCCATGACCGGTCAGGATGCAGCGAACACCGCAAAAGCGTTTAACGAAGCCCTGCCGTTAACCGGCGTGGTGCTGACCAAAGTCGACGGCGATGCCCGCGGCGGTGCGGCGCTCTCTATTCGTCATATCACCGGTAAGCCAATCAAGTTCCTCGGCGTGGGCGAGAAAACCGAAGCGCTGGAGCCGTTCCATCCGGATCGTATTGCCTCCCGTATCCTCGGCATGGGCGACGTGCTGTCGCTGATCGAAGATATTGAAAGCAAGGTTGACCGCGCGCAGGCGGAAAAACTCGCCAGCAAGCTGAAAAAAGGCGACGGTTTCGATCTGACCGACTTCCTTGAGCAGCTGCGTCAGATGAAAAACATGGGCGGCATGGCAAGCCTGATGGGCAAACTGCCAGGCATGGGCCAGATCCCGGACAACGTCAAATCCCAGATGGATGACAAAGTGCTGGTGCGTATGGAGGCCATCATCAACTCGATGACGCTGAAAGAGCGCGCGAAGCCAGAAATCATCAAAGGTTCCCGTAAACGCCGTATCGCAGCCGGTTGCGGCATGCAGGTGCAGGACGTTAACCGCCTTCTGAAACAGTTCGACGACATGCAGCGCATGATGAAGAAAATGAAGAAAGGCGGCATGGCGAAGATGATGCGCGGCATGAAAGGCATGATGCCTCCCGGTTTTCCTGGGCGTTAATCGCTTTTGAGATTGCTTTTTGCCCGAAAATGAGTAAAATTTTCGGGCTTTTAATATGACACCCGGGCTCCGTTCCTCGATGGGGCCCGGTTGTTTTATTCACACAAGAGGATGTTATGGTAACTATTCGTTTAGCTCGTCACGGCGCTAAAAAGCGTCCGTTCTACCAGGTTGTTGTGACTGACAGCCGTAATGCACGCAACGGTCGCTTCATCGAGCGCGTTGGTTTCTTCAACCCACTGGCCGCTGGCGCAGAAGAAGAAACCCGTCTGGATCTGGATCGTATCGCTCACTGGGTTGGCCAGGGCGCTACTGTTTCCGATCGCGTTGCTACGCTGATCAAAGCAGCAAACAAAGCAGCTTAATCTGTCACGGTGGTCATGATGAGCAATAAAGCACCTGTTGAACCGATCGTATTGGGAAAAATGGGTTCTTGCTACGGTATCCGTGGTTGGCTCAGAGTGTTTTCCTCCACTGAAGACGCTGATAGCATTTTTAATTACCAGCCCTGGTTTATCCAGAAAGCCGGTAAGTGGGAAGAGGTCGAGCTGGAAAGCTGGCGTCACCACAATCAGGACATCATCATCAAGCTGAAAGGCATTGACGATCGTGATGCCGCGAATGCGCTGACTAATTGTGAAATTGTCGTGGATTCGTCGCAGTTGCCACAGCTGGAAGAGGGTGACTACTACTGGAAAGACCTTATGGGTTGCCAGGTAGTGACCACTGAAGGCTACAGCCTGGGGAAAGTCATCGACATGATGGAAACCGGGTCAAATGACGTTCTCGTCATTAAGGCAAACCTGAAAGATGCATTTGGCATCAAGGAGCGGTTGGTTCCGTTCCTCGATGGACAGGTTATCAAGAAAGTCGATCTCACTACTCAAACCATTGAAGTAGATTGGGATCCTGGTTTTTAAATTCTCCGGATAAACGGTAAAAGACGGCGCTATGTGGATTGGCATAATTAGCCTGTTTCCTGAAATGTTCCGCGCGATTACCGATTACGGGGTAACTGGCCGGGCAGTAAAGAATGGCCTGCTGAGCATCCAGAGCTGGAGTCCTCGTGACTTCACGCACGACCGGCACCGTACCGTGGACGATCGTCCTTACGGCGGCGGACCGGGGATGTTGATGATGGTGCAACCCTTACGGGACGCCATTCACACAGCAAAAGCCGCGGCAGGTGAAGGCGCGAAGGTGATTTATCTGTCACCTCAGGGACGCAAGCTTGATCAAGCGGGCGTGAGCGAACTGGCGACGAATCAAAAGCTGATTCTGGTCTGTGGTCGCTACGAAGGGATAGATGAGCGCGTAATTCAAACCGAGATTGACGAAGAATGGTCTATCGGCGATTACGTTCTCAGCGGTGGTGAGTTACCAGCAATGACGCTGATTGACTCCGTTGCCCGGTTCATTCCGGGTGTACTGGGCCATGAAGCTTCGGCAACGGAA
The DNA here is from genome assembly GCF_000534415.1 of Enterobacter sp. BIDMC 27. NCBI lineage: Bacteria > Pseudomonadati > Pseudomonadota > Gammaproteobacteria > Enterobacterales > Enterobacteriaceae > Enterobacter > Enterobacter sp. BIDMC 27. The sequence continues at coordinate 4,385,990 of NZ_KI973178.1, read as the reverse complement.
GATTCGTTTGCCGATGGATTGCTGGACTGTCCACACTATACTCGTCCTGAAGTGTTAGAAGGGATGGAAGTCCCGGCAGTATTACTGTCTGGAAACCATGCCGAGATACGTCGCTGGCGTTTGAAGCAGTCGCTGGGCCGAACCTGGCTTAGAAGACCTGAACTTCTGGAAAACCTGGCTCTGACTGAAGAGCAAGCAAAGTTGCTGGCCGAGTTCAAAACTGAACACGCGCACCAGCAGCATGAACATGATGGGAATGCGTAATACGCTCCCGAATATCAGTTTACCCAGGATAAGAGATTAAATTATGAGCAACATTATTAAGCAACTTGAACAAGAGCAGATGAAGCAGGACGTACCTTCCTTCCGTCCAGGTGACACCGTGGAAGTGAAAGTATGGGTTGTTGAAGGTTCCAAAAAACGTCTGCAGGCATTCGAGGGCGTGGTTATCGCTATTCGTAACCGCGGTCTGCACTCTGCATTCACTGTTCGTAAAATTTCCAACGGCGAAGGCGTTGAGCGTGTCTTCCAGACTCACTCTCCGGTAGTTGACAGCATTGCTGTTAAACGTCGTGGTGCTGTACGTAAAGCTAAACTGTACTACCTGCGTGAGCGTACTGGTAAGTCTGCTCGTATTAAAGAGCGTCTGAACTAAGATTCGCTTAAGCGACATCCTGTTAGAAAGGGCTGGCCGAAAGGCTGGCCCTTTTTTTATCCCATCGCACCTCTCGCGTTAACCCTTCCGTCATAAATCATTTACAATGTTCGCCTCTTGGGTGGAGGGTAAGTGGATAACGTACTGCATCAGCGTAACTGGAAACGCGCAGCGGCATTGACCGCGCTGTTTGCGATCCTGCTGATCGTCGTGGCGCCGCTGATCTCCGTCTCGCTGCAAAAAGATCCCATGAGCGCCATGCCGGGTATGCACCATGACATGAGCATGATGTCGATGGACGAGCATCATAGTGATATGCCGCATTCTATGCCAGTTGACCATGCGGAAGCATGCGGCTACTGCGTGCTGTTAGCGCATGTGCCGGGCGTGATGCTGGCGCTTATCGTTCTGCTCAGCGTGGTGTTGCAGCGGCTGCGCGTGAAACCGCCTCGTCAGGCGGTCAGCCACTGGCACTTTTTCCCCTGGCTTTACCCCGATACCCGCGCGCCGCCGCGTCGGTCTGCTTTCTCCCTTTAAAACAAAATCACTCACTTTTTGCCTTAAAAAGGAAAAGTATGACTACCTGCACTCCGCGCGCGGCATGGGGAAACCTGCTGCGTCGCCTCCATTTCTATATCGGGCTGTTTGTCGGTCCGTTTATCTTCTTCGCAGCGCTGACCGGAACGCTGTATGTCGCCACGCCGCAGCTTGAAAAGGCGCTGTACCATCATGCACTCCACACGGATGCCGTGGGTGAGGCGCAGCCTCTTGCTGAACAAATTGCCGTGGCGGAAAAGGCCGTGGGTTCAGCGCTGCGTTTACATGCTGTACGTCCGGGGCTGGAAGGGGGCGAAACGACCCGCGTGATGTTTGCCGACCCGGCGCTGGGTCCCTCCGAGCATCGGGCTATTTTTATTGATCCCACCAGCCTTGAGATTCGAGGGGATATGACCGTGTACGGCACCAGCGGGATTTTACCGCTGCGTCAGACTATCGATTATCTGCATACCTCGCTGATGCTGGGCAACATCGGGCGCCTCTATAGCGAGTTAGCCGCCTCGTGGATGTGGGTTGCTGCCCTGGGCGGGATCGCGCTGTGGTTCTACACCCGACCGAAGCGCCGTATTAACAATCGTTTCCAGAATCGTCGTCGCCTGCATGTGATCTTAGGCTGGACGTTACTGGCGGGAATGCTGCTGTTCTCAGTCACCGGGTTAACCTGGTCACAATGGGCCGGTGGCAACGTCGATAAGCTGCGTGCAGAGATGAACTGGCTGACGCCGCAGGTAAGCACCACCCTTTCCGGTGCGCCGGAAATGAGGGATGAACACGCCGAACATCGTGGTCATCACGGGGGAATGACGATGCCTGAAATGCCAGTCAAACTGTCGCTTTTTGACAACGTATTGCAGGTCGCCCGCCAGTCAGGGATTGATGCGAACAACGTTGAGATCCGTCCGGCAAGCAGGGTCGACCAGGCCTGGACGGTGACGGAAATCGATCGCCGCTGGCCTACGCAGGTTGATGCCGTTGCCGTGGATCCCCACTCACTGAAGGTGCTGGACAGCACTCGCTTCGGGGATTTCCCGCTGATGGCTAAACTCACCCGCTGGGGCGTGGATTTCCATATGGGGATCCTGTTTGGTCTGGCAAATCAGCTGCTGCTCATCGCGTTTGGCGTTGCGCTGTGTGTGTTAATTATCTGGGGATACCGGATGTGGTGGATGCGTCGCCCTGCAACGTCAGCCGCGAACCCGGTACAGACGCTCTGTCAAAGCTGGCTGGCATTGCCGCTGTGGGGAAGGGGAGTGACGTTCCTGATAAGCCTCCTGCTGGGGCTGGCGTTGCCGGTAATGGGCGTCAGTCTGGCGGTCTTTATTGTGATTGACTGGCTGCGCTGGCGAGCAGGTTCAGGCGTGTCGCTCGCCGGAACAGCCGTTAAATAGCCTTAAGGCGTGCTGATGACTACCGCAACCCGGCGGTTTTCAGCTCGCCCCTGCGCAGTGCGGTTGCTGCTGACAGGGTATTTTTTGCCTAAGCCCCGCGTAGTGAGATTGCTGCGCGGGATATTCGCGCCCTTCGCCCAGGCATCCGCCACAACATTGGCACGTTTTAACGAAAGCGCTTCGTTGTAGCTCTCTTCGCCATAGTTATCCGTATGGCCATCCATCCTGGCGTGGTTCAGACCGGTTGCCGCCAGGCGTGAGGCCATAGTCTGGATCTGCGTTTCACTTTCCGGGCGCAGCCTGGCGTCATTTTTATCAAACAGGATCTTATCCGACAGGCCCAGAGACCAGTCGCCATTCAGTTCGTTAAAGCCGTAGGATTTCATGGCCGCAATTTGCTCTGGCGTGAATTTCCCTTCAGGGGATGACTGGCATCCGGACATTACCAGTGATGCCAGTATTAACGGCGCAAAGTATCGCTTTAACATATCGTCTTCCTTTCAGGATATTGTTTTCGAACGCTGGTTTTTGACCAGATACATATTGCGATCGGCTTGCTCCAGTAATGCTTCAACGGAGGCATTTTCCCACGCCAGAGCAAAGCCAATGCTGAGGGACATTGATGCTGTGTGCCCGTTATGCAGATCAAACGGACGGATAAATTGCTGCGACAGAGCAGCGCAAATAAATTCGACCTCACGTGCGGTGTGGACGCCGTAAAGGATCATGGCAAATTCATCGCCGCCAAGACGGTAAGACTGATGACGTTTTTCGCCAAACTCGACCATCCTTTTGGCGGCTTCGATCAGTACGCAGTCACCCGCGGCATGACCCCAGGTGTCATTGATAACCTTAAAGTTATCACCGTCCAGGAAGAGCAGGGCAGAATTGGTTTTTGCTGAAGCGTCGTTCATTAATGCCGCAATGTTGTTGCGAAACGCGGCGCGGTTTGCAAGCCCCGTGAGCGGATCGTGCATGGCGGTACGCAACAGTTGAGCGTTTTTCGCCTGTAGCTTGAGCTGCCACTCTTCCATTTCATCCAGCAGGCTGTTGAAGTCTTCACCAAACTGGTGGAACTCTTCAATGCGGCCTTCCGTTACCCGGCGAGAGAAGTTGCGGTTAGTGCGAACGTCATGCACAACGTCAGTGATGTTTTGCATTTCAACAACCATGCCATGATGTAGCGAGCGAGTGATGGTCAATGCGACGGCAGAGGCAAAAAGAATGCAGCCGGTGAGGACCGCAAATGAGAGCCAGATAAAGTGGCTAATCAGGCTGTCTCGCGCGGTCAGACGAATTTCGCCAATCACATTGCCGTTATGTATGATGGGCTGTGCGACAGGAACAGGGAACAACCACCGGTTGACCAGCGCGCCCAGCGTGTCGGTATTATCCGCCGGGTTCCATGACCACCAGGCAAACCGTTTATGATGTGCGTTAAGCACTTCCGCCACGGCGAACTGCCCCTGCTTGCCGAGGGTCGCCAGCGTTTCATTTGCCGCCACGGCATCGTTGAACACCAGAGAGGCTTCAAGGCTGTGGCTCATGGTGGCGCCGGTAAGTTCGAGGTTTTTTTGCGCGTATTGCTTTAATGTCACCACGGAAGCGAAACACAGCAGCAACCATATAAACGTCATCGTTATAATGACGCTTATCATGCTGATTCGTCGCAACGTTCTTTTAAACGTCGGACGCGGTGTTGGTGCGACTTCCTTATTCATGCTTCTTATTCCGTGCGAGCATTAATACATCCGGATTGACTCTTACGCCACTGCGCGCCAGCGCATCCAGATTTACGGAAAACCTGACGAGGTTGTGCTCTATTATCAGACAAAATGCGCTGCCAATAACGCATTCAGGATTTTGTTCTGACATTAATAGCAACGCCTGGCCCTGATATTGATTTATTATTTCCTGTTGTTTTGCCGGCGACTCGCTCCCGAAATAGAGGGCATCACACCTTGCTGCGAGTGCTTCCCGATCGCTATGCACAATGACAGGACTATAGGGCAACGGGTTGTGTTCATCTTCACTGCTGAGCGCCTGTCTGTAATGGGAAGAGGCATAAATACAGAGCTTAGGCTGGCCGGACAGTGCTGGCCATCGGGTGTAGCTCACAATGCCAGAAACAATCGAACGTACTGATTTATCCGTTTCCGTGAACGAGCCTGCCGTTGCAGGGGCTACTAAAATGAACAGTATTAGCACCAGGGGGAGTCGGAGCAAAGCGATCAAGATTGCATTTCTCATCAGAATCCGCCAAACCGCCCCGGAAATAGATGTCCTTAAGAATTGTCGGCAGAATACCATTGTTTATCAAAGCCGTCATTATGTCAGAAATATCCCTGTTTTGACCTAAGCTAAATCTTACAGTGAGCTATATTCAGAGGAATTAAGGCAGGCTCAATTAAGCCTGCTGGAACGCATACTTTCATCCAATCCTTGTTGCCAGGATTCATGCAGTTTTACTGCATTTTCAGTTGCATCGCAGCTGGCAGGAAATGATTTGCCCGCTAATCCCCAGGCGTGAATAAAGCCCTCTTCGCATATTTTTTTCTGTCCGTCAGCGTAGCCACGAAGATATTCCGCTCGATCAACCTGAGGGTCATTAAAACTATCGGCCAGAGCCTGGTTATCTTTAACCGGAACACCATTCATAGCGTCTTCTTTACCGGCCGTGAACCAGTCCGGGCTGGTCCAGTCAGGCTGAAAAGTATAAGGATTGATCTGGCAACCCGACAAAATCAGCGACAACAACATAAAAGCAATTGAACGCATGGCTATTCTCCTTTTTGTGAGCATAGCCTGGCTTACAGGCATGCGTGTGTAATTTTAACTTTACGATTTTAGGCCATGACTTTTGCAATTAAAGGGTTGATGTAAAGTAATGTGTACGTATTTTGGATTGAAATCTTTACTTAATGTGATATCGTTGTGTCACCTCTTCGAGGAAAACCACTATCGCAAACGAGTTTGACAGGATCGCAATCATGCAAAAAGACGCGCTGAACAACGTACATATCACTGACGAACAGGTGTTAATCACCCCGGATCAACTGAAGGCGGAATTCCCGCTGAGCGTCGCGCAGGAAGCTCAGATTGAGCACTCGCGCCAGACCATTTCTGACATTATCGCTGGCCGCGATCCGCGCCTGCTGGTGGTATGTGGTCCTTGCTCTATTCACGATCCTGAAACCGCCATTGAGTACGCTCGTCGATTTAAAGCATTAGCGGAGGAGGTCAGCGATAGCCTCTATCTGGTGATGCGCGTCTATTTTGAGAAGCCACGTACGACCGTTGGCTGGAAAGGGTTGATCAACGATCCGCACATGGATGGCTCGTTTGATGTGGAAGCCGGCCTGAAGATTGCGCGTCGCCTGCTGGTAGAGCTGGTCAGCATGGGGCTGCCGCTGGCAACCGAGGCGCTGGATCCGAACAGCCCGCAGTACCTCGGCGATCTGTTTAGCTGGTCTGCGATTGGGGCGCGCACCACCGAGTCACAAACCCACCGCGAGATGGCGTCTGGCCTGTCTATGCCGGTTGGTTTTAAAAACGGTACCGACGGCAGCCTGGCGACGGCGATTAACGCCATGCGCGCCGCCGCCATGCCCCATCGTTTTGTCGGGATCAACCAGGCGGGCCAGGTATGCCTGCTGCAAACGCAGGGCAACCCGGACGGGCATGTGATCCTGCGCGGTGGTAAAGCGCCAAACTACAGCCCGGCGGATGTCGCGCAGTGTGAAAAAGAGATGGAACAGGCGGGACTGCGTCCGGCGCTGATGGTAGATTGCAGTCATGGTAATTCGAATAAAGATTACCGTCGCCAGCCTGCGGTTGCAGAATCTGTGATTGCTCAGATTAAAGATGGCAACCGTTCAATTATCGGCCTGATGATTGAAAGTAATATTCATGAAGGCAATCAGTCATCGGAACAGCCGCGTAGCGCGATGAAGCCCGGCGTCTCGGTCACCGATGCCTGCATTAGCTGGGAAACCACCGATGCGCTGCTGCGTGAGATCCACAAAGATTTGAACGGCCAGCTGGCGACGCGTCTGGCATAAGAGGGTAGTTATGGTTGCTGAATTGACCGCATTACGCGATCAAATTGATGAAGTGGATAAGGCGTTGCTGGATCTTCTGGCGCGCCGCATGGCACTGGTTGCTGAGGTCGGCGAGGTTAAAAGTAAATACGGCCTGCCGATTTACGTTCCGGAGCGCGAGGCCTCTATGCTCGCCTCCCGCCGTAAAGAGGCGCAGGCCTTGGGCGTTTCACCTGATTTGATTGAGGACGTCCTGCGTCGCGTGATGCGCGAGTCCTATTCCAGCGAAAACGACAAGGGCTTCAAAAGCCTCTGTCCGTCGCTGCGCCCGGTGGTTATCGTCGGTGGTGGCGGGCAGATGGGGCGTCTGTTTGAGAAAATGCTGACGCTTTCTGGCTATCAGGTGCGCATTCTGGAGAAAGAGGACTGGTCGCACGCGCCGGAGCTGATGAAAGACGCCGGAATGGTTATCGTCAGCGTGCCGATCCATGTGACGGAGCAAATAATCGCGAAACTTCCTCCGCTGCCGGAAGATTGCATACTGGTGGACCTGGCCTCCGTTAAAAATGGTCCGCTACAGGCAATGCTGGCGGCGCACACTGGCCCCGTGCTTGGGTTACACCCGATGTTTGGCCCGGACAGCGGAAGCCTGGCGAAGCAGGTAGTGGTTTACTGTGACGGACGGCAGCCGGAAGCCTACCAGTGGTTCCTGGAACAGATCCAGGTCTGGGGAGCACGTTTGCACCGCATTAGCGCGGTAGAGCATGACCAGAACATGGCGTTTATTCAGGCGCTGCGCCACTTTGCAACCTTCGCCTATGGGCTGCACCTGGCGGAAGAGAACGTTCAGCTTGAACAATTGCTGGCGCTTTCCTCGCCAATCTATCGTCTGGAGCTGGCGATGGTCGGGCGACTGTTTGCCCAGGATCCGCAGCTTTACGCCGACATCATCATGTCGTCTGAAAATAATCTGGCGCTGATCAAGCGCTATTATCAGCGTTTTGGCGAAGCGATCACCTTGCTGGAACACGGCGATAAACAAGCCTTTATCGACAGTTTCCGTAAAGTGGAGCACTGGTTCGGTGATTACGCCACGCGATTCCAGAGTGAAAGCCGCACGCTGTTGCGCCAGGCAAATGACAGTCGCCAGTAATGCGATGATGTATATACTGAAAGCCAGCAATGCTGGCTTTTACCATATATTGGGTGGATATGGTTTATCAACCACTTACATTAATACGTTAATAAAAACAATAAGTTAAAAAAAGCTGTAACCATCTGGAACCGTTTCTAATACCCCGAAGTGTGGACGCAATGTGGACACTCCGGGGGGAGCAGAATCTACAGCGATATCCCTCCTGAAAGCGGATTCAATGCAACGGCATTTTGCAGGTACTCCGGTGACAAATGCGCATAAGTCATCGTCTGCTGGATGTTTGCATGACCCAGTATTTGCTGTAATGCAATGATGTTACCCCCGTTCATCATGAAATGACTTGCGAAGGTATGACGCAAAATATGCGTTGCCTGATTTGCAGGAATATCGGGTTTAACCATTTTCAGCACCTTGCAAAAACTCACGTAATCGACGTTGAACAGATTCCCGCTGGCATTCTTCTTTATCAGCGATTCAAGCTCAGAAGAAATCGGTACAGTGCGCTTTTTTCCGTTTTTGGTTTTCAGGAATGTCACACGTCCGTTTACTATCTGTGCCGGTTTGAGTGTTGCCAGCTCTGACCACCGCCCGCCGGTACTAATCCCCAGCAGGGCAACCAGCAGATCATCACCTGTAAATGACTTAAGCAGCAGCGCAATTTCTGCTTTGTTAAGGAAAGCCATTTCAGGGTTAGCCTCTGCCAATGGTGGCAAACCATGAACGGGGTGCACCCCAGCAAACTCTTCAAGCTGAATCAGCTTCGTGAACATGCCTGATAAGCGGTACATGTCACGGTTTATCGTCGATGCGCTGACGCCCTCACTAAGCCGCTTTGAACGGTAATCCATAAGTGTTCTTTTGCTTAACCTTGTAACTGGCATGTCTCCCATATCACCAATGGTTTTAAGCAAATGGTTAAACTCCTTCGTTCCGCGCTCATGATTCTGTCCGTAATACTTCCACCATACGTCCAGCAATTCTGAAAGCGTTCTACGATCCGCTCGCTTCCCAGCCCATTCTTTGGTCTGTGCGTTCGCCAGCGTGTAGCGCTCAAAAGCCAGTGCTTCGGCTTTCCTGTCAAACTTCCGGCGAATGCGACGTCCTTCGCGTCCGCGCGGTCTAATGTCCACTTCGTAACGTCCATCATCGAGCTTCTTAATTGACATAAGAAAGCCCTCCGGTGGGGTTAAGACTATCTTGGTAACAAATAGTGAAAATGTAATGCTTATAAAGAGTTAACCAATCTTTTTCTCGGAGTGGTCTGATTTTGTTGGCTCTTGCCCATTGTGCGCGAAAGCCGGTGCGATCTGACCAGCTTGCGGGGCGGTTTTATCCGTCATTAACCAAAGGGTGTATTTCTGAAAAAGAGGAGCGTTGGTCACTCGAAGCACAACACTTAACCCTGGCTCCTTTTGTCCACTTTCGTAATTCTTGATCGTACCTAAAGCTATTCCGCTCATTTCACTGAATTTTGTCTGAGTTAACCCTTCGGCTTTCCTGATGGCTTTTAATTTTTCAAATGTCTGCATTTGACAGTAACCTATTGGTGACTTATATTCCCCATCGAGGTAATAAATGGATTACCTTTTTGGGCGTGAGTCCAGCGCCTCAGGAAGCATCCTGAACCGTTCTAAACCCGCTGGATCTGACAAGGTTAGCATGTAACCACATGAGAATGGAGTGTGTTATGGAAGCAAACGACTACGTTATCCAGTATCCGCTTGACGCGGTACACCCTGATAAATTCGCGGAATTGCTGGGAAAACCTCGCACCGCAGTAGTAGCAATGATTGAAAAAAACAAACTGCCGGTCATTGAGTTTCGCGACCCGGCAAAACCAAAAGCGCGTGCCGGTGACAAGCTTGTTTTCATTCCTGAGTTCAATCGCGGCGTGCGTGAGGCGTTTTATAACCGCCCGGCTGAACAACGTGATGCATGGTTGTTGTGGATGGGGTTATGACTATGAATGAACCACGTTGCATAGCTCAGTTACTCCGTAACGAGAGCCCGACCCCGATTAACTTCACCATCACCCACGGCCGGGGACGTAAAGGCATCATTATCCGTACCCGTAAGCCTGGTATTTTGACCGCTGTTGTTAAGCGCATTATGAAAATCAGAGAGGTGTCAAAATGGCTGTGATGACTCTTGATTTGGTACAAAAACAACCTGCCGCACTGCGCGTTGTCATCGGCAAACATCTTGCAGAAGCTCGCTGGCAGGACTCTTGCGATTTTTACAATCAGATGATGGAACGCGACCGCCTGACGGTCTGTTTTCATGCTCAGCTTAAACAGCGTCACGCGACCATGCGTTTTGAAGAAATGAACGATGTAGACCGTGAGCGTCTGGCCTGCGCGATTGACGAGCTGCGCGGTGCGTTTTCTAAACGGCGTCAGGTCGGAGCCAGTGAGTCGGCGTATATAAGTTTTCTGACAGTAAGCCAGCGCCGCACTTTATTCCTTCACGCAGGTTTAACTGAAAAGGAATTTAATCAGCCTTACTGGCGAGTTAATGAAGAGTCATGTTATTGGCGTGAGAAATTATTTCGTGCTCTACGTGAGTTATTCAGCCTCTTTGAATATGCCCCAACTATTTTGACCTCGGTTAAGCCCGAGCAATATTTGCATTAACTTAATAAAAGAAATTTTTACGCGCTTGAATGCGTGGGACATCTTTTTGTCTGGAGCCGGGTAAATGGAAAAAGAAATATCAGTTCCTCGCAGCCATATGAAAGAGCTGTTAGCGCAGGCCACCTTTGAGGCTCAGGTAGTCACCGCGACACGTTTTGCGTCTGCGCTCGATTCTCTGATAGCGCACATTTGTAAGTCTGAAATGAACCGCACGGAAATCATTGAGCTGTTGGGGAAGGAATCCGAAAAGATTCATAACTCTATTTTAAATCAACGTTAAATTAGTAAGGGGCTGTATGAGCATTAATATCGTCATTGATAATAAATTTGTAATTACCAGCGACCCATTCCAGTTTATTTTGCAGGAAAAGAAAGTCGCTAAGTCTGGCAAAAATGCCGGTAAAGAGTGGCTCGATACCATTGGCTTTTATCCAACTATCAGCAAGCTGGTTTCCGCTTTAGTGCTGCACAACATTTTAACCGGCGAAGCTCGTCAGTTTTCTGAATTAGAGAAGCAAGTCGAGCAGTTAGGTCTAAAATGTCTCGAAGCATTCACTGCTAATGGCCGTTGAGACCCGGGGGCGCGTTGCCCCCTCGCCACCCCCGCCACTACCAAAAAGCACCGGTGAGACTTTCGTCGGTGCTTATCCGTGGAACAAATCTCGCGAGGCCATTGGCCGCGACAGACCCCTTACACGTGCCGAACTCCGTCAGGTGCAAGGTGTTTTAAACCGGATTGACCGCCTGCCGTTTTTTCTGCAAACGCTGTTTACCTCGCGTTATAACTTCATCCGCCGCACAAAGAGCCCTTTGGGTGGGTTGTATTTCCTCAAAAACACGTTTGAGCGCAAGCTGTTACCGCGTCTTGAGCGTGTTAATGAGCTGTGCGGGATGAATGAATCCGCCTCGATAGGTTTTTTATCTGCGCGTGATGAATATGCACGCCTGCCGGATATGAACGACAAAGAGCTCAGGAAATTTGCGGCCAGAATAGCCTCGCAGCTCTGGAGCAGATACGAAGAATTAAGCGATGCATGGGCGCACGCTCACGGCGGCAGAGAGACCCTCTTCACTGATGAGGCGCAGGCGCATTTATATGGGAAGGTTGCCGGAGTTGCGCGCGCTTTTAACTTTACCCCGATGTACTGGAAAAAATACCGTAAGGGTCAGATGACGATCCGCATGGCATTTTCCGCTATTTCACGTCTGATTAAGGATGAGTGGTGGGTTAACCAGCTCAAGGCGCAGCGTATGCGCTGGCGCGAGGCGCTGCTCATCGCTGCCGGTGAGGTCAACAAAGACCGCTCCCCCTACGCCAGCAAAATGGCGATCCGCGATGTTCATGCGCGCCGCCTGGCTAATCTCGAATATCTGAAATCCTGCGAGCTCGAAAACAAAGTCACTGGCGAGCGTGTCGACCTCATCAGTAAGGTCATGGGGAGTATTTCTAACCCTGAAATCCGCCGCATGGAGCTGATGAACACTATCGCCGGCATTGAGCGCTATGCGGCCAGCGTTGGTGATGTTGGGATGTTTATCACGCTGACCACGCCATCGAAGTATCACCCGACGCGTCAGGTCGGCAAAGGTGAAAGCAAAACGGTACAGCTTAATCATGGCTGGAACGAAACCGCATTCACCCCGAAAGACGGGCAGCGCTATCTGTGTCGAATCTGGAGCCTGATGCGCACCGCGTTCAAAGATAACGATTTAGAGGTCTACGGGATGCGAGTTGTCGAACCGCACCACGACGGCACGCCGCACTGGCACATGATGCTGTTTTGCAAACCCGGTCAGCGTAAAGCCATTAACGAAATTATGCGTCGTTATGCCCTCAAAGAGGACGGTCATGAAAAGGGTGCGGCAAAACAGCGCTTTGAGTCACGTCATCTTAATCAGGGCGGCGCGGCGGGTTATATCGCTAAATACATTGCCAAAAATATCGACGGTTACGCGCTCGACGGCCAGCTCGACCACGACACCGGCAAGCCTCTGAAAGATACGGCCGCCGCCGTCACCGCATGGGCGTCTACATGGCGCATCCCGCAGTTTAAACCGATTGGTCTCCCTACGATGGGCGCTTACCGCGAACTGCGCAAGCTGCCGCGAGGCGTGAGTATCGCCAGTGAGTTTGACGACCGTGTCGAGGCTGTCCGGGCTGCTGCTGATGAAGGTGAATTTGACCTGTATATCATCGCGCAGGGAGGAGCAAACATTAAGCGTGATGCTCAGGCCGTCAGGGTCGCCCGTAAGGTGACGGATGAGGTCAACGAATACGAGGAAAATATCGAGAGGGTGGTCGGTATTTACGCTCCTCACCTTGGGGCTGACCGTGTGCGTGTAACCCGTACAGCCGAATGGCGCATCGTTCCAAAGGTTTTGGCCGTTGAGCCTTTGACCTTAAAAAGCGGCTTCGCCGCGCCTCGGAGTCCTGTCAATAACTGTGGAAAGCTCACCGGCGGTGACGATCCAGTTATGACCCCTACACCGTCTGAGCAAGCCGCAGCGGTGTTAAATCTGATTGATCGCGGGGTTATCGGCTGGAATGAGCCAGACGTCGTGAAGGTGCTTAACGGTGCGTTAAAAGCTGGCGCACCGCGCAAAAATCGCCAGCAAAGAAGCAATGCGCCGCTCAAAACCAGCGAGCAAGCGCCATCAGCTAGGATGACGAAATCCGAAAGGGATCGCGTCGGAAAAATTCGTTTCGATTTGGCTCAGGAAGGTATTGTCCCAGAACGATGGGAAATGGAGGTGCTTGCTCGCGGGGCGACAGTATGTTTTGGGAACAAAGTATTTAGATATCACAATCATGAGATTTGGGGGTGTGATTTTACTGCAAATGAGTAGTACTATCAGATAATTCTGTTTTTATTAGTCAATTGATTGCATTGCGACATGGAGATTGTAGATGTCAGAAAGTTTGAGTGAAATCAGAGCTTCAACAGTGAATGAGTTGCTAGACAAGGTTAGGCAGAACAATTACGGGAAGTATTTATTAAAAGCTAAAATTGGACGGATCCGCGGATTTTCTGGGGAAGATATTTCTTTTGAATTTCCGGTTACAGCTTTAGTCGGCCCTAATGGCAGTGGTAAATCTTCTGTCCTCGGTGTTGCGGGGTGTGCTTATAAAGAAATTAAACCTAGTGTTTTCTTCCCCAAAAGTGCAATTGGTGATGAAAGCATGGCAGGATGGAAGGTTGAGTACGAAATTATAGACAAAAGTGTAAATCCAAGACAAACAGTCCGTAGAACCAGTAGTTTTAGGAGCGCCAAATGGGCGAGGGATGAAGTTGTATCAAGGGATGTGTATTTCTTTGGTATCGAACGTACTGTTCCTGCTGGTGAAAAAACAAAATATAAAAAATTAACTCGATCCTCTTACCAACACACAGGGAGTTTATCCACCCTGAGTGCAGGAGTTGCTAAGCAGATTGAACATATCTTAGGAAAGGATGTTTCTGCATTTAATGTTACTGATATCGGTCATGATGAGAAGTTTTTTGTAGGCAACAATAATGGTAGCCGTTATTCAGAATTCCATTTCGGAGCAGGTGAATCATCAATTATACGAATGGTGTCAGAAATTGAGAATGCATCTGATAACAGTTTGGTACTCATTGAAGAAATTGAAAATGGACTGCATCCAGTAGCAACAAGACGAATGGTCGAGTATTTGATTGATGTCGCTAAACGTAAATCGATTCAAGCAGTGTTTACCACCCATAGTGACTATGCCCTGATGCCATTACCGCAAGAGGCTATATGGGCATGTATCGACGGTCGCCTCAGAAAAGGAAGGTTAACAGTTGAGTCATTGAGAGCTATATCAGGCAGGGTTGACAAAAAATTGGCAATTTTTGTTGAAGATGAGTTTGCTAAATGTTGGGTTGATACGATTCTGCGGGAAAGATTAAAAGGCGATTATGATCAGCTAGAAGTTCATGCTGTTGCTGGTGATGGTAATGCAGTGTCAATCCACAAGTCTCATACTGCGAATCCGTCAATTAAATTTAAATCACTTTGCATTATTGATGGTGATTCATCTCAGAAAAATAGTGATGAGGATGGTATTCTTAGATTGCCTGGGACTCAGCCAGAGCGTAGTGTGTTTGACAATATATTGGATAATATCGAGCCCATATTGGCAATACTAACGGTATCTTGTCAATTGCCGCCAGAATCACAAGAAAAAGTGAGGGCAGTAGTCGAATCTGTTTCCAGAACGAATAGAGATCCTCATCTTATTTTTAATCAAATTGGCATGGGGTTAGGTTTTGTATCTGAGATTATCATTCGTGGCGCGTTTTTAAGTCTTTGGACACGACAAAATGAAAGCTATTGTGATGATTTAGTGAGCAGGGTTAAAGCTCTTCTTAATTGATTAGAATAACGGAGGGTCTGGATTTTTTCTTCCAGATCTTCCCTTATAGTCGTTAAGCATTACTAAGTTGCATCAATTTGCATTCGTTTTTTATCTAAGATTTTATAAGTTAGCGCTAGTGCTGATGCGGTTCAGGACTACTCATGCACCTGCATTAAAAGCGACCCGTTAAGCGCGCAGGCGAGGCGGGGATAGCACTGCGCGCCAGAGGTGGTGACAGGATTTTTTTTACGCGTCTGTGCGCGTCGTGATGGCGCGCTGTTGAGTGCGGTCGGTTAAGGTGGTGGCGTGGTTGCGCCGCGTGTGCGGCGTCTGACTCGCTCTGAGGGGATGCCGCCCGGAGGCGGCATTCTGGCGGGGGTTACTCAGTTTCGATGTTGTAATCCTTAAAGCGGATCACTTCTAAACCGAGCCATTCATTGATTTCCTTGAAACGCTCCTGCAATGGCGTCAGCTCGTTACGCACAAATACCCGCGCCACCTTCTCGATATCGCCCATTGAGCCGATATTTTCGGGCTTGCCGCCCATAAGCTGGAATGGTACGCGGTGCGCATCGAGCAGGTCGGCGGCGCTCACCTTTTTGATGTTGAAAAAATCATCCTTCGTGGCGACTTCACTCAGCGGCACAATCTTGATGCCGTCCGGTTTACCGTTCGGGGCATAGAAAAACAGGTTTTTGAAATTCCCGAGCCCTTTCGAATCACGCATCGCGGAGCGCAACGCCTCGACGTCGGTGCTGCTCTGCGCCGCGTCGGTGACGTACATGATGTAACCCGCGTGCGCGCCGTTCTGGTAATACTTGCGACGAAACAGCGTGGCGGACTCATTCAGCCAGGCTGAATTAAGCGCGCTAAGGTATTCCGGCATCCCGTAGAGCTCCTGATTGATGTCGGGCTCAAGCAGATGACAGACTGAGCCGGGGGCGAACTGGTGCGGGTGCGTGAAGTCCGACACGTACCAGTAAACCCCATCCTCGACACCCCGGCGGGTGTATTTGGCCGGGGAGGTTTCAAGCTTCATGAGCTGACCGGTCACGCTCATGCGCTTCTCAAGATAGCCATTAGCAAATACCAGATAATCGAGCACAAGGCGGCTGAAATCCTGCCGTGAAAGCAAAGGATGCGGGATGTAGGTGCTCGTCAGGATGTTGCGCTTCACGTAAATCGGTGAGCTGTGATGCACGGCGGCGCGCAGGCTTTTCGCCAGCCCGGAGAAGTTGACCGGCGGCTCGTACCATTTGCCGTTATTGATGCACTCGACATAGTCGAGGATATCGCGGCGATCCAGAACGGGTGACGGCTCGCCAAAGGTGAACGCCTCCATTTTCTGCGGTGCGCTGGCGGTCATGTTGGTCTGTTTTGGCTGTTTCTTTTGGCGTTTTTTCATCTTAGTTGATATCCAGAATCGAGGTTGAATGCATACCGCTACCGGCGGAAAGTGGCTCGTTTAACAGGGCGTGCATGGTCGCCCATGCGATATCCGCGTGGCTGGCTTCCTCACTGCGGCTGGCTTCATAGGTGGCACTGCGACCGCTGCTGGTCATGGTTTTGCGGATGGCCATGAATGACTGCGTGATGTCGGTCGCACCGGCGTCATACTCCAGACACCCGCGTCGGATGGTGTCTTTCGCTTTCAGCACCATTGCGGTTTTCATTTCCGGCGTGTAACGGATGGCGCGCGCTGCCGGGAAGAATGAGCGTACGAGCTGGTAAACACCCTGGCCGATGCCGGTCGCATCGATGCCGATATAGTCGACCGTGTATTTCTCAGTCAGCGCACGGATGGCCTCGGCCTGCGCGGCAAAATCCATGCCTTTCCACTGGTGACGCTCAAGGATGCGGAACTTGCCACCGGCAACCAGCGGCGGAGCCAGCACCGCACAGCCTGCGCTGTCGCCGGTATGTGACGGGTCGTAGCCAATCCAGACCGGACGCCAGTTAAACGGACGGTCAGCGAATGGCTCGAAGTCCTCCCATTCTTCCATCGCATCGACCATGCAACGCTGGAGCTCCTCGAACGGGAATACCGACGCTTTATCGTCGACGAACTCGCACATAAACAGGTTACGGAAGTCATCCGCGCTGTTTTCCTGTCTGAGCTGGTCGAGGTTAAACAGGGTACAGCCCCCGGCGAGCGCGTCCTCAATGGTGACAATCTGCCGCCACTGGCCGTCCCCGCATAACATGCCCCCGGCAAGCGCCTGATGACTGATATCGATGTCGACACGTTCGTCGCGGTTACTGCGGCCACGGTTAAACAGCTCCCCTGACCAGAACGGATAAGCGCCGTGCGCCAGCGTCGACGGCGTCGAAAAATAGGTGGTGCGCAGGTGCGACTGTGAGGCCATACCGGAGGCGACTTTTCGCAGCTTCTGGAAATTGGGTATCCAGAAAATTTCATCGACGTACAGGTCGCCGTTGTGACTCTGCGCGGTGTTGGAGTTGGTCCCGAGGAATATCAGCTCTGCGCCGTTGTTGCCGATGACAATCGGGTCGCCTGACAGGTCGACGTCGACCAGACGCGCAAAGGCGATGATGTACTTACGGAAAACGTAAGCCTGCGTTTTACTGGCGGATAGAAAAATTTGGTTTTGCCCGGTCTTAAGGGCGCGCAGAAGCGCCTCACGCGCGAAGTAGAACGTTGCGCCAATCTGGCGCGATTTGAGGATGTGGCGGATGCGGTGCTCTAGCCCGGCTTTATGCCACCTGAGCTGATACTCAAACGACTGGTCAAAGAAAATCTCTTCCAGCTTTTCAATCGCTTCTTCACTGAAGAAATTACGTTTCGGCTTTTTGCGATCCCCTTTGTTGCGGCTGGCAATGTTGGGGTTTAAATCCACCTCGTTTCCGGTCTGGCCGTAGCGGTTCACGCGCGCGAGGCGCTCCATCTGGCGCGACAGAAAATCGGCGACCTTAAAGTCGTGCGGCGTCAGGTCGGGCTTGGCGTAAAGCTGGATGAGGCGCGCCTCTAACGTCGATTCAACGCGGTTAATCGGCGCGGTTTCCTCCCATCCATCACGCTGTTTCCAGCTCTGCACCGTGGGGCGTTTGAGTTGCAGCATGTCGCAGATTTGCGGCACGGCGAACCCCTGCCAGTACAACAGCCGCGCCTGTCGTCGTGGGTCATTGAGTAATGAAAGGTCAGTTGAAATGGTCATGCTTACCTCGTTTTGATGTTACGAGGCAAGGCTAAGGAAATGACCGTGCTTAATCGCTAAACCCCTGTTGTGTCAGGGATTGCACTTCCGCAACAGGTGGCTGATGAGGGTCTGAGTCGGGAAACTAACTCCGACCCGAAAACCCAACATCAGGACACCTGAACAATGGCAAAGAAAGTTTCTAAATGGTTTCGCATCGGCGTCGAGGGTGACACCTGCGATGGCCGCGTCATCAGCGCTGATGACATTCAGGAAATGGCCGACACGTTCGACCCGCGCGTCTACGGTTGCCGCATTAACCTCGAACATATCAAAAGCCTCATCCCTGACAGCCCCTTTAAGCGCTATGGCGATGTGACCGCGCTTAAAGCGGAGATTATCAGCGATGACTCTGCGCTCAATGGCAAAAAGGCGCTGTTTGCCAAAATTGCCCCGCTCGATGAGCTGGTCAGCATGGTACGTGCCGGGCAGAAGGTTTACACCTCAATGGAGATCCGCCCTAATTTCTCCAACAGCGGCAAATGCTATCTCATCGGGCTCGCCGTCACCGATGACCCGGCAAGCCTCGGCACCGAATACCTCGAATTCTGTAGCCGCGCCACACAAAACCCGCTCGCCGGTAAAAAAGACCAGCCGGGCGATCTCTTCTCTGTGGCCTCACTGGCTGAGCTGGAATTTGAGGACGTTCCCGACACCATGCTCAACAGCCTGACCGACAAGGTAAAGGCCATTTTCAGCCGTAAACAGGCCAGCGACGACGCACGTCTTGCAGATGTGCATGAGGCTGTGACGACCGTCACCGAGCTGGTGCAAACCAACCTCACCGCCACCGACCAGCGCGTCACCGAGCTTGAGACCGAACTGGCTCAGCTTAAGCAGGACGTGACCAGCAAGGCCGAAGAAAGCGCGCAGGCGTTTAACGACCTCAAAAACTCCCTCGATAACACCGAAAGCGAGCGCCAGCCGCGCCGCGAGCTTTCTCGTGGTGGTACGGGCGACGAGCTGCTGACCAACTGCTGATAACCCGCCGGGCGCGCTGCCCGGCCTGATACCTATTACCCGAACAGGAAAAACCATGCGTAAACAAACCCGCTTTAAATTCAATGCCTACCTGACCCGCGTCGCGGAGCTGAACGACATTTCCACCGATGACGTGGCGAAGAAATTCACCGTCGAGCCGTCAGTCACGCAAACCATGATGGACACCGTGCAGGAATCGTCCTCATTCCTGACCAAAATTAACATCGTGCCGGTCGACGAGCTGAAAGGCGAAAAGGTCGGTGTGGGCGTTAACGGCACAATCGCGAGTACCGCTGATACTGACGGCGATGGCGAGCGTGAAACCGCTGATTTTACTGCGCTGGAGTCCAACAAATACGAGTGCGCGCAGATTAACTTTGACTTCCATATCCGCTACAAACAGCTCGACCTGTGGGCGCGATTCCAGGACTTCCAGACCCGTATCCGTAACGCCATTATCAAGCGTCAGGCGCTCGATTTCATCATGGCCGGTTTCAACGGCATCGAGCGTGCCGCAAAATCTGACCGCAAAAAAAATCCGATGCTTCAGGATGTGGCCGTTGGCTGGTTGCAGAAGTACCGCAATGAAGCGCCAGCGCGCGTGATGTCAAAAATCACCGACGAGGACGGCGCGGTCATTTCCGATGTGATCCGCGTGGGTAAAAACGGCGACTATGCGAACCTCGACGCGCTGGTTATGGATGCCACCGGCAACCTGATTGATGAGATTTATCAGGATGACCCGGAGCTGGTTGTCATCACCGGTCGCAAGCTGATGGCGGATAAATACTTCCCTATCGTCAATAAAGACCAGGAAAACAGCGAGTCGCTGGCCGCTGACATCATCATCAGCCAGAAGCGAATCGGCAACCTGCCTGCCGTGCGCGTGCCTTACTTCCCGGCGAATGCCCTGATGGTGACGCGTCTCGATAACCTGTCTATCTACTTCATGGATGACGCGCATCGCCGCAGCATCATCGAAAACCCGAAGAAAGACCGCATCGAGAACTACGAGTCAATGAATACCGACTACGTGGTCGAGGCATACGCTGCCGGTTGCCTGATTGAAAATATCAAGCTCGGTGACTTCACCGCACCTGCTGCACCGGAAAGCGGAGAGTAAGCCATGACGAGTCCCGCAGCGCGTCACATGATGCGGGTCTCGGCCTCTGAAACAGCGCGGCGGGCTGCTGTCCCGCTGCGCAATGCAACTGCCTATGAGCAGATGCTCGTTAAGCTGGCCGCAGACAACCGCACGCTAAAACAAATCCGATCCAATGAGCGCAAGGCAGATAAAAAGCGTGAGCTGCTGCCGTTCTATCTGCCATGGGTGGCTGGCGTCCTCGCAAACGGCAAGGGCGCGCAGGATGACATCGTCATGACGGTCATGCTGTGGCGTCTCGATGCTGACGATATCGCCGGTGCGCTGGAAATTGCCCGTTACGCCATGACCTATGGCCTGACCATGCCGACCGGTCGACGTCCGACGCCTTACCTGCTGGCCGAAGAGGTGGCACTGGCCGCGCAGCGCCTGCTCGCTGCAAAACAGCCGGTCGAACTGGCGAACCTGCTCGACACTATTGCACTGACAGAACGCGCTGATATGCCCGATATCGTGCGCGCAAAGCTGCACAAAATCACCGGCTATGTCCTGCGTGATGCGAATCAACTGCCCGAGGCGCTGGCGCACCTGCAACGTGCGATCCAGTTAGAACGCACCATCGGTGTGAAAAAGGATATCGAGCAGTTAGAGCGCCAGCTCAGGCCAAAACCCGAGCCGGCACCGAAAACCAAAACGACTAAACCGCGCACGCGCAAACCTGCCGCTAAACCGGCGGCACGGCGCGGGCGACCACCAAAGGCGGCAAAAGCCGCAGGTTAACCGAGCGCTCCCCGAGCCGGGCGGCACGCCGGTCAAAGCGGGTATCAATTGCCCTGACTGCGACCGGCGTCCACCGCCCACCTATTACCCGAGGTTGTCATGACGACGCTGATTATTGAGCAAAACAAAGAGCCGCAGGATGTGCCGGGCGTGGTGATACCGCCGCCGGGCGTGAGCGAGCCGGTAATCAAAAACACCCCGTTTTTTCCTGATGTTGACCCGAAGCGCGTGCGTGAGGAAATGCGTTTAGAGCAGACCGTTTCCCCTGTGCGCCTGCGCCGGGCAATTAAGACCGCCATCGCAGAGACGAACGCGGAGCTGGGCGAATGGCGCGAGCGTCAGCTCGATGCCGGTTACGCCACGCTGGCTGATGTCCCGACCGACAGGCTCGATGGCGAAAGTGTGCGCGTATTCCATTACTTCAACGCCGTGTGTGCCATGACGACCGCCACGCTTTACGAGCGTTTTCGCGGCGTGGATGCGACAGCCAGAGGTGACAAAAAGGCCGACAGCATCGACAGCACTATCGATGAAATGTGGCGGGATATGCGCTGGTCTGTGGCGCGCATCCAGGACAAAGCGCGCTGCATTGTGGGGCAAATCTGATGAAAGCGTATGCGCTACAGGGCGACACCCTCGACGCGATTTGTGTGCGGTACTACGGGCGCACCGAGGGCGTGGTCGAAACCGTCTTAGAAGCGAATCCCGGTCTGTCTGAGCTCGGCGTCATCCTGCCGCACGGCACGGCAATTGAACTGCCCGACACCGACAGCGCGGCCAGAACCGAAACGGTGAATCTATGGGACTGAGTATGGAGAAAATCACCACGTTTATCGCCTACTGGCTGGCAGTCGCGCTGGCGTACCTCGGCGCAATGTCGCCCGAAAAGATGGCGCTTTACGTGGGCGGCGGATGCGCCATTTTTACCGCGCTGACGAATTACTGGTTTAAGCGCAAAACGTACCTCTATCTGACGTCACTCGGACTCGACAAGGGGGCTATTCGTGAAATCAATCGTTAAACGTTGCAGTGTGGCCGCAGTGCTGGCGCTGGCGGCGCTGATGCCTGACTTTCGTCTGCTTAACACCTCGCCCGAGGGGCTGGCGCTAATTGCCGACCTCGAAGGTTGTCGCCTGACGCCTTACCAGTGCAGCGCGGGAGTGTGGACGTCAGGCATCGGCCACACTGCCGGGGTCGTCCCGAAAGGGGAAATCACAGAACGTCAGGCGGCGGCGAACCTCGTCGCGGATGTGATGAACGTCGAGAAGCGTCTCGCAGTCTGCGTGCCGGTAGAAATGCCGCAGAACATTTACGACGCGCTGGTCAGCTTCTCATTCAACGTGGGAACCGGCGCGGCCTGCCGGTCGACGCTGGTCTCGTATATAAAGCGACACCAATGGTGGCAGGCGTGCGACCAGCTCACCCGCTGGGTTTATGTGAATGGCTCAATCAATAAAGGGCTGGAAAATCGCCGCGCGCGTGAGCGTGCTTATTGTCTGAAAGGAGTTTCGCAATGAAAAAATACTTACGCTCACTGATTTTAGATGCCCTGCTGGCTGTATTCCTGCTATGGGGGCTGGCTTCGCCGCAAAGTGCAGCACTTAATTTTGTTGCAGCGTGGGCGCTGTTTGGCTGTGTTGTCTGTATTACGGCGAGCCTCGCCGGTGTGGCTGTTTTTGACCACTGGCTACGAAATGCGGGGAAAGGTATTCCGGTAAAACCCGGGATTATGAAAATCTTCCGCGCTGTTTTCTGTAACAAGCCCTCAAAGGCGCGTCGCGCATGGTCTCTTATTAATTTTGTCGTGACCATTGGGTGTCTGCTCGGTGCTGGCTGGATCTTTACCGCGCTGCTTTACCTGATTTGCGTCCTGACCTTTACGGGGGTGCGCACCTCATACCGTCAGCGTATTGAGGAGGCGGGGCTGTGTCCAGATTCATTGTGATGTTGATTGCCTCAAGTCTGGCGCTGGCGGCTGTGCTCTGGTTAAGGCATGAGAACGGTAATCTACGGCGCTCTTTTGACCGGGCAAATAAGGTCGCGACCGAACAGAAAAACGTGATCGGGATGCTGAAAAATCAGCTTTCCGTTTCGCAGGGAATCGCCAGGCGAAATGAAACCGCGCAGGTCAGTTTACGTGGTGAACTGATTGCTGCCGGTGCGA
This sequence comes from Enterobacter sp. BIDMC 27, assembly GCF_000534415.1. Lineage (NCBI taxonomy): Bacteria > Pseudomonadati > Pseudomonadota > Gammaproteobacteria > Enterobacterales > Enterobacteriaceae > Enterobacter > Enterobacter sp. BIDMC 27. The sequence continues at coordinate 4,362,955 of NZ_KI973178.1, read as the reverse complement.
TGGCCGTGCGCCGGGAAGAAACCATTACGAGACTGATGAATGAAAATGAAACGTTACGCCGCTGGTACAGCGCTGAGCTGCCTGATGTTGTGCGCAGGCTGCACACCCGCGCCGGTTGCGCCTCCGCCGGTCATTGTTTACAGCGCCTGCCCGAAAGTGAGCTATTGCCCGATGCCGGGAAGCGACCCGGCCACTAATGGCGACCTGAGTGCAGATATCCGCAGGCTTGAGCACGCGCTCGCCGCCTGCGCGTTACAGATTGAAACCGTCAAAGCCTGTCAGGATAAACTCGATGAAGAAAGCAATCAGCCTGCGAAAAGCGCTAACTGACGCCGTCCCGCAGCTTAAAACCAACCCCGAGATGATGCGCATTTTTGCCGACGAGGGGAATATCGATGCACGGCTCGCGGCCTCCCTGTCCCACGAGAAAATTTACACCCTGAATGTGATCGTGTGCGATTTTGTGGGCGACCCTGATTTGATTTTCGTGCCGGTGGCCGCGTGGCTCAGGGAAAACCAGCCGGATATCTGCACGCTCGATGAGGGGCATAAAAAGGGCTACCGCTTCCAGATGGATTTAAACGACGGTGATACGGTTGATATCAGCATTAGCCTCCAGCTCACCGAGCGCACCATCATCAGGGAGGAAAACGGCGCGCTGCATGTGAGCTATGCCCCGGAGCCGCCACCGCCTGAACCCGTCACGCGTCCAAAAGAGCTCTATATCAACGGCGAACTGGTGAGCAAGTGGGATGAGTGACTTTAAACCCTTTGATAACAAGCTCGCCGGGCTGCTTGCCGCCCTGTCACCCGCAGGGCGCCGGAAGCTTGCCGGTGAGATTGCGAAGCAACTCAGAACGGCGCAACAGCAACGTATTAAACAGCAAAAAGCCCCGGATGGCTCACCGTATCAGGCGCGAAAGCGCCAGCCACTGAGAACCAAACAAGGTCGAATTAAACGGGCGATGTTTCAAAAACTGCGCACTAACCGGTACATGAAAGCCAGTGGCCGTGAAAACGGTGCTGTGGTGGAATTTACCGGAAAAGTGCAGCGTATCGCGCGTGTCCATCAGTACGGCCTCAAAGACCGGCCAAACGCGCACGCTCAGGATGTTCAGTATGCAGAGCGCCAGTTACTCGGATTTAGTCAGGGCGATGAAGAGAACATTAAAGCTGTTATTATAAGTTTTTTAAATAACCAGTGATTAATATGGATTACCTTTAACAATAAAGGTAATCCACACATTAACTAGTTCTAACTCAATTTTATTGATTCAAGGATTTTGGCGGCCTCTTCTTTCTGAATGGCGCTTTCTTTAGTAAATTTAGTAAGAAACGGAAGTTTGTCATATTGCAGGTCTGATACCATACCCAAGGTCACTACATCCAATTTATAATGACCGGGTGTGCTTCTGGTCTGATAAACGTAGATATGATGTTTTTCATTTTGGGTAGCCTTAAGATGATAGCAAGCGGAGAGGACTTTCTCTCTATCGTCACTTGATGTTCGTGAACCAAAAATCACACCCTTGATGTGTTTGGCGTCAATTTTTATACTACGTAATGGTGCTGCAAGTTCGCGATTGACAGGCAGTCGTACCCTAAGTTCTTTCTCGTACTTCCAGTCTGAATACTTCACTCTGCCAATATCTTCTTCACCATAGGCTTTCAGACATGAGAGCAAATGTTCTGGATAGCAAGCTTCCCGTTCAAGGTCGCTATAGAAAAATTTAGAAATAATCTTTCCGAACCCATTAGCGCGGACCGGTCTAGATTTATATATTACATCGAAAATGGGGGTGCTGCATTCTGTTGATAGATACATCGAAATACAATGTTCGCTGGTTTTTTTATATGATGTAAAAATCGGTAATGACTCCAACTTATTGATAGTGTTTTATGTTCAGATAATGCCCGATGACTTTGTCATGCAGCTCCACCGATTTTGAGAACGACAGCGACTTCCGTCCCAGCCGTGCCAGGTGCTGCCTCAGATTCAGGTTATGCCGCTCAATTCGCTGCGTATATCGCTTGCTGATTACGTGCAGCTTTCCCTTCAGGCGGGATTCATACAGCGGCCAGCCATCCGTCATCCATATCACCACGTCAAAGGGTGACAGCAGGCTCATAAGACGCCCCAGCGTCGCCATAGTGCGTTCACCGAATACGTGCGCAACAACCGTCTTCCGGAGCCTGTCATACGCGTAAAACAGCCAGCGCTGGCGCGATTTAGCCCCGACGTATCCCCACTGTTCGTCCATTTCCGCGCAGACGATGACGTCACTGCCCGGCTGTATGCGCGAGGTTACCGACTGCGGCCTGAGTTTTTTAAATGGCGGAAAATCGTGTTGAGGCCAACGCCCATAATGCGGGCGGTTGCCCGGCATCCAACGCCATTCATGGCCATATCAATGATTTTCTGGTGCGTACCGGGTTGAGAAGCGGTGTAAGTGAACTGCAGTTGCCATGTTTTACGGCAGTGAGAGCAGAGATAGCGCTGATGTCCGGCAGTGCTTTTGCCGTTACGCACCACCCCGTCAGTAGCTGAACAGGAGGGACAGCTGATAGAAACAGAAGCCACTGGAGCACCTCAAAAACACCATCATACACTAAATCAGTAAGTTGGCAGCATCACCTAAAAATCCTTAGATTGCTTTTTAATGTAATGTTCCCATCTATTGTTTCATAAATTATCGCAAAACCTTTTTCAGCATTTCCGTAATGACCCCACATAGTGAGGTTTGTGGCGCTTTTTGAAAAGGATGTCAGGTAATTATTGTCGTTTAATTGCACCTCAAAATCATGATTTAGATATGCACTTAATGCCTGCATTGCTTTACGCGCATCCTTAAAATCAAGTTCGTTGATCGTTAGTCTGGCGAATGCATCTGAAAAATCATTAATCAGAGATTGATGGTCGAGGGTTCTTGTTTTTTTACCATTAAGTAAAGACCGCAAAATTTTATCCTTGAATGCAAGGAGCGATATAGCAAGCGGGGAATTATGTTCTAAATTGAGTTTTAAACACACTTGGACAATTAAATAATAAACAAACCTTTCCCAAACTTCTTTGTTAGCATTAAAGATAAATTGTGGTTTACATTCATGGATGTCATTTAATTCGTTAGGAGAAGCAAAAAAGACCTCCCCATTGCGAAGCATTGATATGCTGAGATTATCAATCGATGAGTATTTATAAAAAAGCATTCTCATTTCCTTATTAACATCAAGATGTTCATTAAATCGAAAAAATTGGGGTGTTTCAAATGTTAATCAATTATGCACGCATTCTGTATGTTTAATCGGTAAGCAGTCTGTCTGTTGTATCAGAGGCTACAAAACCCGCCTTAATTGCCGCTGGCCTTACCGGGCGGCATCCTTCCCGTATGAATAATTTAAATTCTCTACAGGAAATCGCACGCGCGATCCGCAACCTCATCCGCACCGGCATCGTGACCGACGTCGAACTCGACGAGGGGCTGTGTCGTGTCCAGACCGGCGGCATGCAAACCACCTGGCTTAACTGGCTCACCTGTCGCGCCGGTCGCTCTCGCGTGTGGTGGGCTCCGTCCGTTGGCGAGCAGGTGTTATTGCTGGCCATCGGCGGTGAGCTCGATACGGCCTTTGTGCTGCCCGGCATTTTCTCAGATCACAATCCCGCGCCATCAGCCTCACCTGATGCGTTACATGTGGCATTTCCCGATGGCGCTGTCATTGAGTACGAACCCGAAAGCGGCGCGCTCACCGTGTCAGGTATCAAAACCGCCAACGTCACCGCGTCGGATTCCATTACGGCCACCGTGCCGGTGGTACTGGTGAAAGCCTCGACCTGCATCACGCTCGATACGCCCGAGGTGGTTTGTACCAACAAACTGACGACCGGCACGCTCGAAGTGCAGAAAGGCGGGACGATGTCCGGGAACATCGAGCACACCGGAGGGTCACTGTCGTCTAATGGCAAAGTGCTGCACCTTCATAAACACCCGGGCGATAGTGGCGGAACAACGGGGGCACCGATATGACATTGCGTTATCTCGGAATGAACAGCCAGACCGGCCTCAGTATCTCTGAGGTTGAGCATATCAGGCAAAGCGTGCGCGACATTCTCGTCACACCGGTTGGCTCGCGCGTCATGCGCCGTGAATACGGCTCGCTTCTGTCGGCACTGATTGACCAGCCGCAGACACCGGCACTGCGATTGCAAATTATGGCCGCGTGCTATTCCGCGATCCAGAAGTGGGAGCCGCGCGTTAGTCTGACAACCATCACCTTTGAGCGGTCGGAGACCGACGGCGGGCTGTATGTCGATATCACCGGCACGCGATCGGCTAACGGCCAGCCCTTTTCCCTCACCATTCCACTGAGTTAAACGCTATGGCAATTGTTGACCTTAACCAGCTCGCCGCGCCTGATGTCGTGGAAGTGCTGGACTATGAGACCATCCTCGCGGAGCGCAAGGCGACGCTCGTCTCGTTATACCCGGAGGAACAACAGGAGGCAGTGGCGCGCACGCTGACGCTCGAATCAGAGCCGATTGTTAAGCTGCTGGAAGAAAACGCCTACCGGGAAGTTATCTGGCGACAGCGCGTCAACGAGGCCGCGCGTGCGGTCATGCTGGCTTACGCTGCCGGAAGCGATCTCGACCAGATTGGGGCTAACTCCAATGTCCCGCGACTCGTCATCACCCCGCCAGACGACACGACATTTCCGCCCACGCCAGCGGTCATGGAGTCTGACACCGACTACCGTCTGCGCATTCAGCAAGCACCTGAGGGGCTGAGTACTGCCGGGTCAACCGGCGCATATCAGTTTCATGGTCGCAGTGCCGACGGGCGTGTCGCGGATATTTCCGTCATCAGTCCCGAGCCTGCGTGTGTGACCGTGTCTGTGCTGTCGCGTGAAAATAACGGCGTAGCCTCTGACGAGCTGCTCGCCATCGTGCGCGATGCGCTGAACGACGAGGACGTCAGGCCGGTGGCCGACCGCGTGACCGTGCAGTCAGCGAAAATCGTCGACTACAAAATCACCGCGTCGCTTTACCTTTATCCCGGTCCCGAAAGTGAGCCGGTGCTCAGTGCGGCAAAAGCAAAGTTACAGGCGTATATCACCGCGCAGCACCGGCTCGGGCGTGACATCCGTAAATCGGCCATCTATGCGGCACTCCACGTCGAGGGCGTGCAGCGTGTCGAGCTGGCCGCGCCGGTGGCCGACATTGTGCTCGATGACACGCAGGCGTCATGGTGCAGCGAGTACAGCGTCACCATAGGGGGCAATGATGAATGACACCCGACTGTTGCCGGTGGGCTCCTCGCCGCTTGAGGTGGCGGCGGCGCGCGCCTGCGCTGAAATCGAAAATACCCCCGTCCCCCTGCGCCGACTCTGGAGCCCGGACGACTGCCCGGCAAACCTCCTGCCGTGGCTGGCGTGGGCGTTTTCGGTTGACCGCTGGGATGAGAACTGGCCGGAGGCCACCAAACGGGATGTGATCCGCAGCGCCTGGTATATCCACGCACACAAAGGAACGATTGGGGCAGTGCGCCGCGTGGTGGAGCCGCTCGGCTACCTGATAAACGTATCTGAGTGGTGGCAGACAAACGACCCGCCCGGCACGTTTCGCCTCGATATCGGTGTGTTAGAGACCGGCATCACGGAAGAAATGTATTACGAAATGGAGCGACTTATTGCCGATGCAAAGCCAGCCAGCCGCCATCTTATCGGCCTCAATATTATTCAGGACATTCCCGGCTATCTGTACACCGGCGCCCTGAGCTATGACGGCGACATCATCACGGTTTATCCCGGATAAGTGAGAGCACAATGACAGTGAAATATAAAACGGTCATCACCAAAGCCGGTGCCGAAAAACTCGCGGCGGCGACCGTCCCGAACGGGAAAAAGGTGAATTTTACGGCGATGGCCGTCGGTGACGGCGGCGGTACGCTGCCGGTGCCTGATCCGAACCAGACAAAGCTGGTCAAAGAGGTCTGGCGTCACGCGTTGAACAAAATCAGCCAGGACAAGAAAAATATAAATTATGTCGTGGCGGAGCTGCTCATCCCGCCTGAGACCGGCGGTTTCTGGATGCGCGAGCTCGGCCTCTATGACGACACCGGCACGCTGATTGCGGTCGGTAATATGGCCGAAAGCTACAAGCCAGCACTGGCGGAGGGCTCAGGCCGTGCGCAGACCGTACGTATGGTTATCATGGTGAGCGACATTGAGTCAGTCGAGCTGACCATTGACACCTCAACGGTGATGGCAACGCAGGACTATGTCGACGACAAGCTCGCTGAGCATGAGAAATCCCGCCGCCATCCTGACGCCACGCTCACCGCTAAGGGGTTCACTCAGTTAAGCAGTGCGACCGACAGCGCGTCTGAGAGCGTAGCAGCGACGCCTAAAGCGGTTAAGGCAGCATATGACCTTGCGAAAGGGAAATATACGGCTCAGGACGCGACCACGGCGCAAAAGGGTATCGTCCAGCTCAGTAGCGCAACCGACAGTACATCTGAGAGCGTCGCAGCGACGCCGAAAGCGGTTAAAGCGGCCTATGACGTTGCGAAAGGAAAATATACGGCTCAGGACGCCACCACGGCGCAAAAGGGTATCGTCCAGCTCAGCAGCGCAACCGACAGCACGTCTGAGGCGCTGGCGGCAACGCCGAAAGCCGTTAAGGCCGCGAATGACAACGCTAACGGGCGTGTACCGTCAGGGCGTAAGGTAAACGGAAGGGCGCTGTCTTCCGATATCAGCATTACGGCACAGGATATTTTCAACGGGCAGGCCGTGGCAATTGGCAACGCCGCCGACCTGAACGCCTACACCACGGCGGGACTGTATTACCAGCCAGCAAACGCGCAGGCTCAAACCGGCAGGAACTATCCAGAGGCAAACGCCGGTTCGCTGGAAGTCTATAAGCATGCCGGTATCACTCAGATTTACCGGATTTATAACAGCTCCCGCTCGTACATTCGCACGCTTTACAGCGGGACGTGGTCTGCCTGGGTTAAACAGTATGATGCGGCCAATAAACCCTCCCCGGCTGATATTAATGCCGTGAATAAGGGCGGCGATACAATGACCGGGGGGCTTAAGATTCGCACTGCTGATGCGTTGCACATTTACGATGCGGCATACGGAATGATTTTTCGCCGTTCAGAAAATAATTTTTACCTAATTCCGACAGCAAAAGACCAGGGAGAAAATGGCGGCATAAGTTCACTGCGTCCATTTTATGCAGATCTAACTAATGGCAGAGTGACGCTGGGTAATGGTGCAGTCGTTAACGGCGGTCTTGGGCTGGGTGTAGTCAGCGGCCTTGGGGGGAACTCTATTGCTCTGGGGGATAATGACACCGGTTTCAAACAGAACGGAGATGGTGTGCTGGATGTTTATGCCAACAGCAAACAGGTAATGCGATTCCTGAACAGTGGCATAACGAGTTATATGCTCTTCAACATGAATGCAGGCGCATCAGTAAGCAGTACTCTCACCTTTAAAAACGGTAGCGGTATCACTTCAGAGAAAACTGGTGCCAACCCCCGAAACGGCCGAATTTACTGGGGCGGTGATGCGAGTCGCGGCAACAGGATAGAGTTTGCAGATGATGCCGGCTGGAAAGCTTACATTGAACGTCATCCCTCAAACGGTGTTCAGTTGGTCGTAAATGGGCGAATCAATGGAAGTATTGTGTATTCCAGCGGTGAAGTACAGGCAGGCGGAGGCAAAGCCCGCTTTACTGCTGACGGCAATATCTATGGTTCGAAATGGGGAAACCAGTGGCTTGATGCATACCTGAGGAACACCTATCAGCCAAAGGGCAATTACACCCCGGCGGGTCAGGCTTATACCAAAGCGGAGTCGGAAGCGCGTTACGGGGTTGGTAAAACGACGACAGGCAATAACAGCGCTTACTACACGCACGGCAACGGTGCTGTGTTTATGCAGTCTGTGAGAAATATCTCGGTCGGCAACAATGCCACTGTAACCGTGACACTGCCTACGTCGTTCCCTAACGGGATACTCGGTATCGGTTCGAGTTATTACGGTGCAGGGGGTAATAACTCCGCATCCTTTTATCTCTGTTCGCCTGTCGGTAAAAATCAGGTGAAAATTGAAACCCATAACTGCAATGGAACATTTTATTTAAACGTAACGGGTTACTGATATGCAGAAATATTTCAGCAATACAGATAAAAGCTTTTACCTTGAGGAAACTGTCAAAACCTATGAAGAGCAGGGTATTCCCGTTCCGTCAGACCTGATGACAATAACCGATGCTGAATATGAAGCCTTCATGGTTTCACCTGACCGGAAAGCGCCTCAGTACAATGTTGAATCAGAATGCATGGAATGGGTCGACATCGAACCGCCTACACGCGAGGAAGCTATCGAAAAAGCTGAGTCATTAAAGGCGCAGCTCTTGTCTGTTGCAGCTCAGGCAATAGCACCATTGCAGGATGCGGTCGATTTGTCGATGGCGACAGATGAGGAAATGGCGAGCCTGTCGGCATGGAAGAAATACCGGGTTTTACTTAATCGGGTTGATACCAGTGAGCCTGACGAAATTGAATGGCCTGAATCGCCGTTAACAGAGTAATAAAAAACCCGCGTTAAGCGGGTTTAATCATAGGGGCATTCTTCATAGTCTTTTTCTGTTTCATCACCGTCAAACAGTCTGAGCCAGCAAAAGCCAAAGAGCCACCATGCAGCCAGACCACCAACAATCCAGAGTAAAATCGTCATTATCGCTTCCTCGTTAATGGCGAAACGATAGCGACAATACCCATTCATTGATAATGGTTATCAGCGATCAATTAACCGTGATTGATCGCTGATAACGATCAATAACCATTCCCGCACACCACAACCGGTCGCTGTACGTTGTGCTGTCACTCCCCCAACGGCCTTTCGTTTCTCACACCTCACACACAACAGAAAATAGTTGCACCCCTTAACCACGGAGTTAAACGGATGAGCGACTATCATCACGGCGTCGAGGTCATCGAGATTAACGATGGCACGCGCACCATTTCCACCGTTTCGACGGCCATCATCGGCATGGTCTGCACCGCCAGCGATGCTGACGATTCAACATTCCCGCTAAATGAGCCGGTGCTGATTACCAGCGTGCAGAACGCTATCGGTAAAGCCGGTAAGCTCGGCACCCTGTCAAAATCCCTGCAAGCCATTGCCGACCAGTGCAAGCCGGTCGTTGTGGTTGTGCGCGTTGCCGAAGGTATTGAAGACCCGGACGACCCGGAAGCAGCGCAGAAAGAGACCATTTCCAACATCATCGGCACGACCGACGAAAACGGCAAATACACCGGGCTTAAAGCGCTGTTGACCGCCAAAACCGTCACCGGCGTCAAGCCGCGCATTCTCGGCGTGCCTGGGCTGGATTCACTGGAAGTGGCGACCGCGCTCGCGGCGACCTGTCAGAGCCTGCGCGCGTTTGGCTATATCAGCGCGTGGGGCTGCAAGACCATTTCCGAAGCCATCACCTACCGTGAGAATTTCAGCCAGCGCGAGCTGATGGTCATTCACCCTGATTTTCTGGCGTGGGACACCACGGCGAATCAGACCGATATTGCATGGGCGACCGCCCGCGCGCTCGGCCTGCGCGCCAAAATCGACCAGGAGACGGGCTGGCACAAAACGCTGTCTAACGTCGGCGTGAATGGCGTCACCGGCGTCAGTGCCTCGGTCTCGTGGGACTTACAGGAGAAGGCCACCGACGCGAACCTGTTGAATCAGGCCGGTGTCACGACGTTGATCCGTAATGATGGCTTTAAATTTTGGGGCAACCGTACCTGCTCCGACGATCCGTTATTCCTCTTTGAAAACTACACCCGCACGGCGCAGGTGCTGGCCGACACGATGGCGGAGGCGCACGCCTGGGCGATTGATAAACCCGTCACCGCAACGCTTATCCGCGACATTGTCGCCGGTATCAATGCGAAATTCCGCGAGCTGAAAAACAACGGCTATATCGTTGACGGCTCCTGCTGGTACGACCCGGAGTCAAACAGTGTGGAAACGCTCAAGGCGGGGAAACTGTATATCGATTACGACTACACCCCCGTCCCGCCGCTGGAAAACCTGACCCTGCGCCAGCGCATCACTGATACCTATCTGGCGAACCTGTCAGAGTCGGTCAACAGCTAAGGAGCTCTGAGCATGGCATTACCACGCAAACTGAAATACCTGAACATGTTCAACGATGGCCTGAGCTACATGGGCGTTGTTGAATCCGTCACCCTGCCAAAGCTGACCCGTAAGCTTGAGAAATACCGCGGCGGCGGGATGCCGGGCTCGGTGTCGATTGACCTCGGTCTCGATGACGATGCGCTGTCGTGCGAGTGGACGCTCGGCGGTCTGCCTGACGTCGAGCTGTGGGCGCAGTACGCCTCACCGGGCGCGGACAGCGTACCGTTGCGCTTTAGCGGCTCATACCAGCGCGATGACACCGGCGCGATTTCTGCCGTTGAGGTGGTCATGCGTGGCCGTCACAAAGAGTACGACGGCGGCGAAAACAAACAGGGCGAAAGCGGCACGACCAAAATCTCGACCGAGTGCGCGTACTACCAGCTCACGATTGACGGCAGGGAGGTCATCGAGATTGACGTCATCAACATGGTGCTGAAAGTCGACGGCGTTGACCGTCTGGCAGAACATCGCAAGGCCATTGGCCTGTAACCCCCTTAACCGGTCAGCCAGGCTGGCCGGTCACTTAACTTTGACGAGAGCAACATCATGGAAAACAACATCGAAACCGGCGTTACAGAAATTGAAGTCACCGAAACCAAAAAGCCACACGTCGTGACCCTCGATAACCCCCTCATGCGCGGTGAGCAAAAAATCGGAGAGGTGACCATTTCAAAACCTAACGCGGGAACCCTGCGCGGGGTGTCGCTGGCCTCGCTGGCAAACTCTGACGTAGACGCGCTGATTAAGGTGCTGCCGCGTATGACCTACCCGGCACTCACCGAGCATGAAATTGCCCGTCTGGATGCCTCAGACCTGATGCAGTTCGCCGCTGAGGTGATTAGTTTTTTGTCGCCATCTTCGGCTCGCTGACGTTCCCCGCAAAACTTTCGGTCGATGACCTGATGGCGGATATCGCGGTGATTTTTCACTGGCCGCCATCAGAGCTGTATTCCCTTAGCGTGACCGAGCTCCTCACATGGCGCGACAAGGCGCTACAGCGAAGCGGAAACCACTATGAGCAATAACGTCAGAATCGAGGTGCTGCTTAACGCAGTAGACCGGGCAAGCCGACCGCTAAAAGCTATCCAGAACGCCAGCAAATCCCTCGCTGGCGATATCCGCAACTCACAGACGACCCTGCGCGACCTTAACGCGCAGGCGTCCAGAATTGATGGATTCAGGAAAGCGAGCGCACAGCTTGCCGTGACCGGTCAGTCGCTTAACAAAGCGAAACAGGAGGCCGCAGCGCTGGCCGTCCAGTTTAAAAACACGGAAAACCCCACCAAAGCGCAGGCGCGTGCGATGGAGGCGGCAAAAAAATCCGCTGCTGACCTGCAACTCAAATATAACGGGCTCAGGCAGTCGGTACAGCGCCAGCGCACCGAGCTTGCTCAGGCCGGGATTAATACCCGAACGCTGTCGGCTGACGAGCGTCGCCTTAAAACCAGCATCAGCGAGACGACCGCCCAGCTTAACCGGCAACGTGAGGCGCTGGCGCGGGTCAGCCAGCAACAGGCAAAGCTGAGCCGGGTTAAAGAGCGGTATCAGACCGGTAAATCCCTCGCGGGGAGTGCGGCGGCGGCTGGTGCTGCCGGTGTCGGAATTGCCACGGCTGGCACAATGGCCGGTGTAAAACTGCTGATGCCAGGCTATTCGTTTGCACAGAAAAACTCTGAGCTGCAAGCCGTGCTCGGGGTCGACAAACAGTCGCCCGAAATGGAGGCGTTACGCAAGCAGGCCAGACAGCTCGGAGACAATACCGCCGCATCTGCGGACGACGCAGCGAGTGCACAAATCATCATCGCCAAAAGTGGCGGGGATGCTGATGCCATTCAGGCGGCGACGCCGGTCACGCTGAATATGGCGCTGTCGAATCAGCGCTCAATGGAGGAAAACGCCGCCCTGCTGACAGGGATGAAATCTGCGTTTCAGCTTTCCAACGACCAGATCGCGCACATTGGCGACGTGCTGTCGATGACGATGAACAAAACCGCCGCCGACTTTGACGGGCTGAGTGATGCGCTGACCTATGCCGCGCCGGTGGCTAAAAATGCCGGGGTCAGTATCGAGCAAACCGCCGCGATGGTCGGTGCGTTGCACGATGCCAAAATTACCGGCTCGATGGCGGGTACGGGGAGCCGTGCAATCCTGAGCCGCCTACAGGCTCCGACCGGTAAAGCCTTTGAGGCCATCAAAGAGCTCGGTGTCAAAACCTCAAACGCCAGAGGAAACACGCGCCCGATATTTTCCATCCTGAAGGAAATGCAGCGCAGTTTTGAGAAAAACAATCTCGGTACCAGCCAGCGCGGCGAGTACATGAAAACCATCTTTGGTGAAGAGGCAAGCTCGGCGGCGGCGGTGCTGATGACCGCAGCGTCGACCGGCAAGCTCGACAAACTCACCGCAGCGTTTAAAGCCTCGGACGGTAAAACCGAGGAGCTGGTCAAAATCATGCAGGACAATCTCGGCGGCGACTTTAAAGAGTTTCAGTCTGCTTATGAGGCCGTGGGAACTGACCTGTTTGACCAGCAAAACGACGCTCTGCGCAAACTGACGCAGATGGCCACGCGATATGTTTTGAAACTCGATGGCTGGATCACCCGCAATAAATCACTGGCGACCACTATCGGTGTTGTAGCCGGTGGCGCACTGGCGCTGATTGGTGTGATTGGCGGGATTGGCCTGATTGCGTGGCCGGTGGTGATGGGGATTAACGCCATTATCGCCGCCGCAGGTCTGCTGGGAACGGTCTTTACCGTTGCCGGTGGCGCAATAGTGACTGCTGTCGGTGCAATCAGTCTGCCGGTGGTCGCGGTCGCCGGTGCGGTGGTGGCCGGGGCGCTCCTGATTCGTAAATACTGGGAGCCCATCAGCGCATTCTTTTCGGGCGTGGTGGAGGGGCTTAAAGCAGCATTTGCGCCGGTGGCGGAAATCTTCTCGCCGCTGACGCCGGTGTTTGATTCCATCATCGAGAAATTGCGCGGGGTCTGGCAGTGGTTCACTGACCTGATAGCACCGGTCAAGGCAACGCAGGAAACGCTGGACCGCTGCAAAAATGTCGGCGTGGCGTTTGGCAAGGCGCTGGCCGATGCGTTAACGGCTCCCTTGAACGTCTTTAACAGCCTGAGCGGCAAAGTCGGCTGGCTACTTGAAAAGCTCGGGGTTATCAAAAAAGAGTCGGACGGCCTCGACCAGACTGCCGCTAAAGCCAGTGCCGCAGCTGGTGCGCAAAACGTGTCTTATATTCCGCAGACGTCCGTTTATGGCGGTTATCAGATGTACCAGCCAGTGACGGCGCCTGCTGGCCGGTCCTATGTCGACCAGAGCAAGCGTGAATACAACATTAATCTGTCGGGTGGCGTTGCGCCGGGAACTGACCTCGACCGGCAGCTCCGGGAAGCAGTCGAAAAACTCGACCGGGAAGAAAGAGCACGCCAGCGCTCAAGTATGCGCCATGACGGATGAGGGCTAAAACATGTTAATGGTACTGGGTTTATTTGTGTTTGAACGCCGCACGCTGCCGCATCAGTCCATGCAATATTCGAAGGATTACCGATGGGCGTCAAATGACCGCATCGGTAAACCCCCGGCTTATCAGTATCTCGGCGAGGGGGAAACCTCGCGCACGCTTTCGGGCGTGCTGTACCCCGAAATCACCGGTGGACGCCTGTCGCTGACGGCCATCGAACTGATGGCCGACGAGGGCAGAGCGTGGCCGCTGATTGACGGGACGGGCATGATCCATGGTATGTATGTCATCGAAAAAGTGACCCATACGCACACCGAATTATTCAGCGACGGCGCGGCCAGAAAAATTGAGTTTAGCCTCTTGCTGAAACGGGTCGATGACTCGCTCGCGGCCATTTATGGCGACCTGAAAACGCAGGCCGACAATCTGGTGACATCTGCCGGTAACTGGATTGGAGGGCTAGCGGGATGATTACGGGTCTGAATGTTCAGGCCGGGGCGCAGATTGCTCCGGCGTTTATGCTCACGCTTGATGGCGATGATATCACGCAGAATTTCAGCGACCGGCTAATCAGTCTGACCATGACAGACAATCGCGGATTCGAGGCTGACCAGCTCGACATTGAGCTCGACGACACCGACGGGCTTATCGAGCTTCCGCCGCGCGGTGCAAAACTGACGCTGTGGCTGGGCTGGCAGGGCTCAGCCTTACTGAATAAGGGCAGTTTCACGGTCGACGAAATCGAGCACCGTGGCGCGCCTGATACGCTGACCATCAGGGGGCGCAGCGCTGATTTTCGCGGCACGCTGAACTCCCGCCGGGAACAGTCATGGCATGACACCACGCTCGGTGTCATTGTTGAGACCATCGCAGCGCGCAACAAGCTGACGGCCAGCGTGGCTGACACGCTGAAAGCGATCCCTGTGCCTCACATTGACCAGACGCAGGAATCCGACGCGGTGTTTCTGTCCCGCCTGGCTGACCGTAACGGTGCATCAGTATCGGTGAAAGCGGGGAAACTGCTATTCCTGAAAGCCGGTAGCGGCAGGACGGCCAGCGGCAAGCCCATCCCGCAGATGACCATCGAACGCGGCGACGGCGACCGTCATCAGTTTGCAATTGCTGACCGTGAAGCCTACACCGGCGTAACGGCTAAATGGCTGCACACAAAAGACCCGAAGCCGCAAAAGCAAAAGGTGAAGCTCAAGCGCAAGCCTAAAGAGCAGCACCTGCGCGCGTTGCAACATCCAAAAGCGACCAAAATCACGTCAAAGGCCAGAGCCAAAAAAGAGCAGGAGGCGCGCGAGGGCGAATATATGGTCGGTGAGTCTGAGAACGTGCTGGAGCTGACGACCATCTACGCGACAAAAGCGCAGGCCATGCGCGCCGCTCAGGCTAAGTGGGACAAGTTACAGCGCGGAGTGGCGGAGTTTTCAATCTCGCTGGCTATTGGTCGGGCAGATTTATTTCCTGAGACACCGATAGCGGTCAGAGGCTTTAAGCGCGTTATAGACGAGCAGGCCTGGGTAATCAGCCGGGTGGTGCACTACCTTAACGGGAACGGTTACACGACGGGCTTAGAGCTTGAGGTTAAGGTTTCGGATGTAGAGTATGAAAGCGAAGAATTAATGCAATAAATTTCTTTTATGTGTTTGATGTATAAGGATTTAATCGTTAAAATTGGTTCATCAATAACGCTCTGAGGTGTTCGCCATGTTCCACTGCCCTAAATGCCATTACGCCGCCCACGCTCGCACAAGTCGCTATTTTTCCGATACGACAAAAGAGCGGTATCATCAGTGCACAAACATCAATTGCAGTTGCACGTTCGTCACCACTGAGACGGTCGAGCGCTTTATCGTTTCGCCGGGTGAAGTAGTACCAGCGCCGCCGCACCCAACGCAGTCAGGCCAGCAACAAATCCACTGGATGTGACCAAAAGAAAGCCCCGCAAATGCGGGGCTTTTTGTATGCGATTAGTCAAAAAAGATGAGTGTTTGCAAGCATTATAACTTTGGCTCTTTCGGGCTGCTCTTTACCCATTTCATTGCAGGTATTTAGCGGTTTCTCCAAAACATAGCCCTGAGCTTTATGCTTATTGAGGATACGAAGCTCCTTAACCGTTTGAAGATATTTTGCAGGGACGTCTTTTGTCCAAATATCCATACAGGCACCTGAGCTGATAACAGCATCATACACATCAGATGTTATCTGGTTCTCATTTAAAACAACCGTCAATGTGTCGCCACTTTTCGAGACCTCTACGGGTTGCCATGGCTTCAGGGACTTTTTCAGGGTAGAGGTATCATTTGCCAGTGCGGTGAAGGAAGTCAGGGTAAGGGCAAACAAAACTACCGCTTTGAAGGGTTTCAAATTAATTTCCTTATTAAACATATTGTTGAGACTTATTCTTGCACCGCTTAAAACAAAAAGTAAAGCCCCGCACATGGCAGGGCTTTTTTCGATGTGTGGACGACGTGTGGACATCGTCAGAAACAAATCCTTTTGTTTCAGTCTTTTGCGTCTAAAATTAAACCAGCATTGCTGGCTTTTTTCATTTTGGGGAACTGTCATGGCTGAACCGCAGCTGCTGTTGAACTATACCGGGCATCTGCCCGAATGCCCGACGTGGAGTGCAGACGAGAAGGCGCTCTACTGGGCGGATATCCTGGAAGGGGAGATCCATCGGTACCATCTGCCCACCGCGGAACACTCGGTGCTCTCATTCCATGAAGAAGTTGGGTGTTTTGCCCTGCGTGAACGCGGCGGATTTATCGTCGCGATGCGAAACGCCATCTGGCTGACCGATAAACACGGCCTGCTCCAGCGTAAGGTTTGCGATAACCCGTCCAACCCGCAGCTTGCACGCTTTAACGATGGCGGTACCGATCATCAGGGACGGTTTTATGCGGGCACGTTCTGGGGGCCGGGAGATTATAACGGCGCCATGCTGATGCGTATCGACAACGACCTGACGCCGCAAGTGATCCAGTGCGATATTCACGGGCATAACGGTTTAGCGTTTAGTCCTGATAAACGGTGGATGTTTACTTCTGATACGCCGAACGGCGTGATCTACCGTACGCCGCTTGATGAGCAGGGAGAACCCGGTAAGCGCGAAGAGTTTCGCCGGTTTAGCGAGGGAGAAGGTATACCCGACGGTGCGGCAATGGATGAGGAAGGCTGCTACTGGAGCGCACTGTTTGACGGCTGGCGTATCGCACGGTTTTCACCGCAAGGCGAACAGCTGGAAGAGTATCGGCTGCCGGTACGCTGCCCGACAATGGTCTGCTTTGGCGGCGACGATATGAAAACGCTGTTTATCACCACCACGCGGGAAAATATGGAGGCGGAGGAGCTGGCGAAATATCCGCTTTCCGGTGCCATCTTCACCCTGCCTGTAAATGTGGCAGGGATGAAGAAAAGCCGCTTTATCGAACGTTAAGCCGGATCGACCGGGACCACGTTTTCGCTCGGATAGCAGCCCAGCACTTTCATGGAGCGTGTGATCTCGCCCAGTTCGCGCAGGGCTTTCTGCATGGACGCAGACTCCAGGTTGGCCTGAACGTCGAGATAAAACATTTCTTCCCACGGGTTGCCATGTATTGGGCGGGATTCCAGCTTCGTCATGATCAGGTTGTGATTACGCAGCACCAGCAGCGCTTCAACCAGCGCACCCGCCTGCTGGCCGGTCGCCATCAGCAGGGTGGTTTTCGCCGGGACCTGGTCCGACACGTTGATGGCCTTGCGGGCCAGAACCACGAAACGGGTGATATTCTGCGTCTGGTTGGCCAGATTGCGTTCCAGCACCTGTAAGCCATACAGCGCGCCGCCCGCTTCGCTACCGAGAGCCGCGACGGCAGAAGAGTTTGCCTGCGCCACTTTTTCCATCGCCGCCGAGGTGCTTTCGGTGTATTCAATTTTCCAGTGCGGATAACGGTTCAGGAACTGGCTGCACTGCTGGAACGGCTGCGGGTGGCTGTACACCGTTTCGATCTGACTCAGATCGGTTGAGCCAGAGACCAGCACGCAGTGATCGATAGGGATAGTCAACTCGCCGACTAACGACAGGCTGGTGTGCTGGAGCAGATCGTAAACATCATTGATGGCACCGGAACTGGTGTTCTCAATAGGCACTACGGCGTAATCTGCCTGGCCGGTTTCGACCTGGTTGAAAATGTCTGCAAATTTCGCGCAGCCGCTCTCAATAAACTCTTCGAAATGGCGGGCTGCGTACTGGCGAGCTGCCAGGTGAGAATAGGACCCTTTCGGGCCGAGGAAAGCGATACGAGCAGAGTGCGGGTTGGTTTTGTTCAGATGCTGCTGGAGCAGGGCTTGTTGCGTCAGAACGGAGTCTTCGATGATGAGCTGGAACAGGCGGGTGATGTAGTGCGCATCCAGATGATGCGCTTTGCCGAGTTGAATCAACCGTTCCAGTAAATCACGTTCGCGATCGATATCGCGCACCGGCCGATGGGACTCGAGCTTGGCTTTGCCCACTTCAACGGCGAGCGCGCGGCGTTCTGCCAGCAGGGCCAGTAATTTTTCGTCGAGTGCACTGATTTTTACGCGTAAATCCAGGAGCGGGTTTTCCGGTGTCATAGTGTTGTCTGTCTCATTTTATCGTTATCAATAAAAAAGGCCTCCCGGTGTGGGAGGCCTTGTTGTTCGTCTTCGCATTCTTTATCACACGACGAAACGCCTCCCGGTCAGGGGAAGGTAAAAAAGAATGCGAAGAAAAACGGCGTCTGTTTCATAAGGTCATCCTGAAATTGATAGGTTAAAGTACCTGCACTGTTTTGATCCTGTCAATAAAAAACGCGCCCGAAGGCGCGTTGTCGGTACACTCAATTTTAGAGGATTACTCTTCTTCAACTTCTTCCGCGAAGCTGGCGTCTTTCACCGAGGTTGCGGCGCGACGTGCTTCACCTTTGTGTTGCACTTTATTGAGCTGCCGTTCCAGCTTGTTGATCAAATCGTTAATTGCGGTGTACATATCCTCGTGTTTTGCGCTGGCGACCAGATGGCCGTTTGGAGTATTGATAGTTGCATCAGCGATGAAACCCTGCGGCTCCTTGGACAGGATGATATGTGGATTAATCAAATGTGTTTGCCATTTATCCAGTTTGGCGAGACGGTCTGCGACGTGCTGGCGGATTGCCGGAGTAATTTCCATTTGTTTACTGGTAATGTTCATTGTCATAAATTTTACCTCTTGTCTTTCCGTCTTGGTGATTCCAGCATACCCGACCTAATGTCAAAATGTGTGATTTAGATCACGTTATTTTGTCGGTTTTTGTCAGGGAATCTTTTTTGTGAGGCAGGGCAGGAAGAGGTGAGATTTACCTTGTCGAAGCCAACAATTGCGGTCATAGTTGAATGGATGTGTTGAAGCTAAACCGCTTCAGCGTAAGTGTGAAAGAATAAAAAAACGGCAGCCCGCGGGCTGCCGTTATGCGTTGTAGCGGTATCAGGTGTTGCTGCTGTTCGCGGCGATGATTTTCGCCACTTTGTCAGCCTGAGCCGTCATCTGCATCTGGCGATACGCATTTTCCATCAGCTTCAGGCCATCACGCGTGGCCTGGGTATCCGGATAATCACGCAGCATGCCTTCTACACGGTTAACCACGGCAACCCATGCGCCACGGCGGGTGTAGTATTCCGCAACGGAGTACTCATATTTCGCCAGACGATCTTTCAGGAATACCAGACGCTTAGTGGCATCGGTAATGTACTGGCTGTTCGGGTAGCTACGCACCAGTTTGGAGAAGTCATTGAAAGCATCACGCGCATGTTGCGGGTCACGGTCGGAACGATCCACCCCGAAGAAGCCCTGCAATGCACTATCATCCAGCGCCATGTTAGTCAGGCCGCGCATGTACATCACGTAATCGATGTTAGGATGGGTAGGGTTCAGACGCATGAAACGATCGATGGTTGCCTGAGCCAGCGGCAGATCGGCATTTTTGTAGTAGGCGTAGATAAGATCTAACTGTACCTGCTGCGAATACGGGCCAAACGGATAGCGATTATCCAACGCTTCCAGTTGCGTTATCGCCTGTTTCCAGTTACCGTCCTGCAACTTTTGTTGTGCAGTCGCATAGATTTCATTCGGCGGATTGTCAGGGACCTGTTCATTCGAACCGGAGCAGCCCACCAAAGCCAGGCTCAACGTGGCCGCTGCCACCAGATATTTCATGCGCGTCATGACGTTTTGACTTTCCTCAAATGTTTGTCCGGGAGAAACTCAGTTCCTGCTCCCGATTAAGACCAGCTACAATAGCACACTATATTAAACGGCAAAGCCGTAAAACCCAACGTTAAACGAAGAAGCAGTTTATGGCACAACGAGTAGAACTCACCGCAACAGTCTCCGAAAATCAGCTCGGTCAACGCTTAGATCAGGCTTTGGCCGAATTGTTCCCTGATTATTCGCGTTCACGCATAAAAGAATGGATCCTTGACCAGCGCGTGCTGGTAAACGGCAAGATCTGGGACAAACCAAAAGAGAAAGTGTTTGGTGGGGAAGCTGTCGCCATCAATGCTGAAATCGAAGAGGAAGTCCGCTTCGAGCCGCAGGATATCCCGCTGGATATCGTCTACGAAGATGACGACATTCTGGTCATCAACAAGCCGCGCGACTTTGTTGTTCACCCGGGCGCGGGCAATCCTGACGGTACGGTACTTAACGCTCTCCTTCATTATTATCCGCCGATTGCCGATGTACCGCGTGCCGGTATCGTTCACCGTCTGGATAAAGACACCACGGGTCTGATGGTGGTGGCGAAGACGGTTCCCGCCCAGACTCGCCTGGTGGAATCGTTGCAACTGCGCGAAATCACCCGTGAGTATGAAGCGGTGGCGATTGGTCATATGACCTCTGGCGGCACGGTGGAAGAGCCTATCAGCCGTCACCCAACCAAGCGTACGCATATGTCCGTACACCCGATGGGCAAACCGGCGGTAACCCACTACCGCATCATGGAACATTTCCGTATTCATACGCGCCTGCGTCTGCGTCTGGAAACCGGGCGTACTCACCAGATCCGCGTGCACATGGCGCATATTACCCATCCGCTGGTGGGGGACCCTGTTTACGGCGGTCGTCCGCGTCCACCAAAGGGCGCATCGGATGAATTCATCTCCGTGCTGCGTAAATTCGATCGCCAGGCGCTGCATGCGACGATGCTACGTCTTTACCACCCAATCACCGGAATTCAGATGGAATGGCATGCGCCGATCCCACAGGATATGGTGGAACTTATCGACGCGATGCGCGCAGATTTCGAAGAACATAAGGATCACGTGGACTGGTTATGACCAAACTGATTGTCCCGGAATGGCCACTGCCTGAAGGCGTGGCCGCCTGTAGTTCAACCCGTATCGGTGGCGTGAGCCAGGGCGCGTGGGAGTCACTGAACCTCGGTGCGCACTGTGGTGATAACCTGGAGCACGTTGAAGAGAACCGTAAACGCCTCTTTGCTGCGGGAAACCTTCCTTCAAAACCGGTCTGGCTTGAGCAGGTGCACGGTAAAGCGGTGCTGAAGCTGACGGGGGAGCCCTATGCGTCTAAGCGCGCCGATGCTTCGTACAGCAATACGCCGGGAACGGTTTGCGCGGTGATGACTGCTGATTGCCTGCCGGTGTTGTTCTGCAATAAGGCAGGAACTGAAGTGGCTGCTGCCCACGCCGGATGGCGAGGCCTGTGCGAAGGCGTGCTGGAAGAGACCGTTGCCTGCTTCCATGACGATTCTGCAAATCTCATCGCCTGGCTTGGCCCGGCGATTGGCCCGCAGGCGTTTGAGGTCGGGCCCGAAGTGCGCGATGCCTTTATGGAAAAAGATCCGCAAGCGGTCGAAGCGTTTGTGGCTTCCGGAGATAAATATCTGGCCGATATTTATCAGCTTGCCCGCCAGCGCCTGAATAACGTCGGCGTGACCCACATCTTCGGCGGAGATCGCTGTACCTTCACCGAAAAGGGTGATTTTTTCTCCTATCGCCGCGACAAGACGACAGGTCGTATGGCAAGTTTCATTTGGCTGATATAACCTAAAGAATCAAGACGATCCGGTACGCGCCGTTTTCTTTTCACATAATTCAGGTTATTAACCTTGAATAATTGAGGGATGACCTCATTTAATCTCCAGTAGCAAATTTGACCTGTTATGGGAGGAGTTATGCGTCTGGATCGTCTTACTAATAAATTCCAGCTTGCTCTCGCCGATGCCCAGTCCCTTGCACTGGGGCACGACAACCAATTTATCGAACCTCTTCATTTAATGAGCGCCTTGCTGAATCAGGAAGGGGGATCGGTACGTCCTTTATTAACGTCCGCTGGCATTAATGCCGGCCAGTTACGCACCGCCATCGATCAGGCGCTGAGCCGTTTACCGCAGGTAGAAGGTACCGGCGGCGACGTGCAGCCGTCGCAGGATCTGGTGCGCGTGCTGAACCTTTGCGACAAGCTGGCGCAAAAACGTGGGGACAACTTTATTTCGTCAGAGCTGTTTGTTCTGGCGGCGCTTGAATCACGCGGTACCTTAACCGACCTGCTGAAATCCGCCGGTGCAACCACCGCTAATGTGACCCAGGCGATTGAGAAAATGCGCGGAGGTGAAAGCGTGAACGACCAGGGAGCCGAAGACCAACGTCAGGCTTTGAAGAAATTTACGGTCGACCTGACCGAACGTGCCGAGCAGGGCAAACTTGACCCGGTGATCGGCCGTGACGAAGAAATTCGTCGGACTATCCAGGTACTGCAACGTCGTACCAAAAACAACCCGGTGCTGATTGGTGAGCCTGGCGTCGGTAAAACCGCCATCGTTGAAGGGCTGGCGCAGCGTATCGTTAATGGCGAAGTGCCCGAAGGGCTGAAAGGCCGTCGCGTACTGGCGCTGGATATGGGCGCGCTGGTGGCCGGGGCGAAATACCGCGGTGAATTTGAAGAGCGTCTGAAAGGCGTGCTGAACGATCTGGCGAAACAGGAAGGTAACGTCATCCTGTTTATCGACGAACTGCACACCATGGTGGGCGCGGGTAAAGCTGACGGCGCAATGGATGCCGGGAACATGCTGAAACCTGCGCTGGCGCGTGGTGAACTTCACTGCGTTGGCGCCACTACGCTGGACGAGTATCGTCAGTACATTGAAAAAGATGCCGCGCTGGAGCGTCGCTTCCAGAAGGTGTTTGTCGCTGAACCAAGCGTTGAAGATACCATCGCCATTTTGCGAGGACTGAAAGAGCGTTATGAGCTGCACCATCACGTGCAGATCACTGACCCGGCCATCGTTGCGGCGGCGACGCTTTCGCATCGTTACATCGCCGACCGTCAGTTGCCGGATAAAGCCATCGACCTTATCGATGAAGCGGCGTCCAGCATCCGTATGCAGATTGACTCGAAACCGGAAGAGCTGGACCGACTCGATCGCCGCATTATCCAGCTCAAGCTGGAACAGCAGGCGCTGAACAAAGAGTCTGATGAAGCGAGTAAGAAACGCCTCGATATGCTCAACGAAGAACTGGACGAGAAAGAGCGTCAGTATTCTGAGCTGGAAGAAGAGTGGAAAGCTGAGAAAGCCTCCCTCTCTGGCACCCAGACAATCAAGGCGGAGCTGGAGCAGGCGAAAATTGCCATTGAGCAGGCCCGTCGCGTAGGAGATCTGGCGCGGATGTCCGAGCTACAGTACGGCAAGATCCCTGAGCTGGAAAAACAGCTTGAGATCGCCACGCAGTCGGAAGGCAAAACCATGCGTCTGTTGCGTAATAAAGTGACGGATGCCGAGATTGCCGAAGTGCTGGCGCGCTGGACGGGCATTCCTGTGGCTCGCATGATGGAAAGCGAACGTGAGAAACTGCTGCGTATGGAGCAGGATCTGCATCAGCGCGTCATTGGACAGAACGAAGCGGTCGAAGCGGTATCTAACGCCATTCGTCGTAGCCGTGCGGGGCTGTCCGATCCGAATCGTCCAATCGGCTCGTTCCTTTTCCTGGGGCCAACCGGTGTCGGTAAAACCGAGCTGTGTAAAGCGCTGGCTAACTTTATGTTCGACAGCGATGACGCGATGGTGCGTATCGATATGTCCGAGTTTATGGAGAAACACTCCGTCTCGCGTCTGGTCGGTGCGCCTCCGGGATATGTCGGTTATGAAGAGGGCGGTTACCTGACGGAAGCGGTTCGTCGTCGTCCTTATTCCGTCATCCTGCTGGATGAAGTGGAAAAGGCTCATCCTGACGTGTTTAACATTCTGTTGCAGGTGCTGGATGATGGGCGTCTGACGGACGGGCAGGGAAGAACGGTCGACTTCCGTAACACGGTGGTGATCATGACCTCGAACCTGGGTTCCGATTTGATTCAGGAACGCTTCGGTGAGCTGGATTACAGCCATATGAAAGATCTTGTGCTGGGTGTGGTCAGCCAAAACTTCCGTCCGGAGTTCATCAACCGTATTGATGAAGTGGTCGTGTTCCATCCGCTGGGCGAAAAACACATCGCGTCGATTGCGCAGATCCAGTTGCAGCGTCTGTACAAACGTCTGGAAGAGCGTGGGTATGAAATCCACATTTCCGACGATGCGCTGAAACTGCTGAGCGAGAATGGTTACGATCCTGTTTATGGTGCGCGTCCGTTAAAACGTGCTATCCAGCAGCAGATCGAAAACCCGCTGGCACAGCAAATCCTCTCTGGGGAGCTGGTTCCGGGCAAAGTTATTCGTCTGGAAGCCAACGACGATCGCATTGTGGCAGTGCAGTAAGTCACAAAACGCAAAAACGGGCCGCTTGCGGCTCGTTTTTGTTTAAAAACCAGGCGAAAATTGAGGTCTGGGATGTGATTTGCCTGGAAAATGAGCGGTCAGTAAATAATTTTCACTTTATCCTTGCAGGTTCGGAATTACTCCCTATAATGCGCCTCCACTGACACGGAACAACGGCACGCAAGCCGCCGGGTCAGCAGAGAAAAGCAAAACAAACGCTTGACTCTGAAGCGGGAAAGCGTAATATGCACACCCCGCGCCGCAGCGAAAACGAAGCGGCACTGCTCTTTAACAATTTATCAGACAATCTGTGTGGGCACTCAAAGTGACATGGATTCTTAATGTCCTCGGACACTAAATGAATACCAAGTCTCAACGAGTGAACACGTAATTCATTACGAAGTTTAATTCATTGAGCATCAAACTTTTAAATTGAAGAGTTTGATCATGGCTCAGATTGAACGCTGGCGGCAGGCCTAACACATGCAAGTCGAACGGTAACAGGAAGCAGCTTGCTGCTTCGCTGACGAGTGGCGGACGGGTGAGTAATGTCTGGGAAACTGCCTGATGGAGGGGGATAACTACTGGAAACGGTAGCTAATACCGCATAACGTCGCAAGACCAAAGAGGGGGACCTTCGGGCCTCTTGCCATCGGATGTGCCCAGATGGGATTAGCTAGTAGGTGGGGTAACGGCTCACCTAGGCGACGATCCCTAGCTGGTCTGAGAGGATGACCAGCCACACTGGAACTGAGACACGGTCCAGACTCCTACGGGAGGCAGCAGTGGGGAATATTGCACAATGGGCGCAAGCCTGATGCAGCCATGCCGCGTGTATGAAGAAGGCCTTCGGGTTGTAAAGTACTTTCAGCGGGGAGGAAGGCGATAAGGTTAATAACCTTGTCGATTGACGTTACCCGCAGAAGAAGCACCGGCTAACTCCGTGCCAGCAGCCGCGGTAATACGGAGGGTGCAAGCGTTAATCGGAATTACTGGGCGTAAAGCGCACGCAGGCGGTCTGTCAAGTCGGATGTGAAATCCCCGGGCTCAACCTGGGAACTGCATTCGAAACTGGCAGGCTAGAGTCTTGTAGAGGGGGGTAGAATTCCAGGTGTAGCGGTGAAATGCGTAGAGATCTGGAGGAATACCGGTGGCGAAGGCGGCCCCCTGGACAAAGACTGACGCTCAGGTGCGAAAGCGTGGGGAGCAAACAGGATTAGATACCCTGGTAGTCCACGCCGTAAACGATGTCGACTTGGAGGTTGTGCCCTTGAGGCGTGGCTTCCGGAGCTAACGCGTTAAGTCGACCGCCTGGGGAGTACGGCCGCAAGGTTAAAACTCAAATGAATTGACGGGGGCCCGCACAAGCGGTGGAGCATGTGGTTTAATTCGATGCAACGCGAAGAACCTTACCTACTCTTGACATCCAGAGAACTTAGCAGAGATGCTTTGGTGCCTTCGGGAGCTCTGAGACAGGTGCTGCATGGCTGTCGTCAGCTCGTGTTGTGAAATGTTGGGTTAAGTCCCGCAACGAGCGCAACCCTTATCCTTTGTTGCCAGCGGTTAGGCCGGGAACTCAAAGGAGACTGCCAGTGATAAACTGGAGGAAGGTGGGGATGACGTCAAGTCATCATGGCCCTTACGAGTAGGGCTACACACGTGCTACAATGGCGCATACAAAGAGAAGCGACCTCGCGAGAGCAAGCGGACCTCATAAAGTGCGTCGTAGTCCGGATTGGAGTCTGCAACTCGACTCCATGAAGTCGGAATCGCTAGTAATCGTGGATCAGAATGCCACGGTGAATACGTTCCCGGGCCTTGTACACACCGCCCGTCACACCATGGGAGTGGGTTGCAAAAGAAGTAGGTAGCTTAACCTTCGGGAGGGCGCTTACCACTTTGTGATTCATGACTGGGGTGAAGTCGTAACAAGGTAACCGTAGGGGAACCTGCGGTTGGATCACCTCCTTACCTTAAAGAACCTGCCTTTGTAGTGCTCACACAGATTGTCTGATGAAAAGTAAATAGCAAGGCGTCTTGCGATTGAGACTGTACGTCCCCTTCGTCTAGAGGCCCAGGACACCGCCCTTTCACGGCGGTAACAGGGGTTCGAATCCCCTAGGGGACGCCACTTGCTGGTTCGTGAGTGAAAGTCACCTGCCGTCATATCTCAAAACTGACTTGCGAGTCATGTTTGAGATATTTGCTCTTTAAAAATCTGGATCAAGCTGAAAATTGAAACGACACACAGCTCATGTGTGTTCGAGTCTCTCAAATTTTCGCAATCAGAAGATGAAACATCTTCGGGTTGTGAGGTTAAGCGACTAAGCGTACACGGTGGATGCCCTGGCAGTCAGAGGCGATGAAGGACGTGCTAATCTGCGAAAAGCGCCGGCGAGGTGATATGAACCCTTGACCCGGCGATGTCCGAATGGGGAAACCCAGTGCAATCCGTTGCACTATCGTTAACTGAATACATAGGTTAACGAGGCGAACCGGGGGAACTGAAACATCTAAGTACCCCGAGGAAAAGAAATCAACCGAGATTCCCCCAGTAGCGGCGAGCGAACGGGGAGCAGCCCGGAGTCTGAATCAGCTTGTGTGTTAGTGGAACGGTCTGGAAAGTCCGACGGTACAGGGTGATAGTCCCGTACACGAAAGCACACTTGCTGTGAACTCGAAGAGTAGGGCGGGACACGTGGTATCCTGTCTGAATATGGGGGGACCATCCTCCAAGGCTAAATACTCCTGACTGACCGATAGTGAACCAGTACCGTGAGGGAAAGGCGAAAAGAACCCCGGCGAGGGGAGTGAAAAAGAACCTGAAACCGTGTACGTACAAGCAGTGGGAGCCTCTTTATGGGGTGACTGCGTACCTTTTGTATAATGGGTCAGCGACTTATATTCTGTAGCAAGGTTAACCGTATAGGGGAGCCGAAGGGAAACCGAGTCTTAACTGGGCGTTAAGTTGCAGGGTATAGACCCGAAACCCGGTGATCTAGCCATGGGCAGGTTGAAGGTTGGGTAACACTAACTGGAGGACCGAACCGACTAATGTTGAAAAATTAGCGGATGACCTGTGGCTGGGGGTGAAAGGCCAATCAAACCGGGAGATAGCTGGTTCTCCCCGAAAGCTATTTAGGTAGCGCCTCGTGAACTCATCTTCGGGGGTAGAGCACTGTTTCGGCTAGGGGGCCATCCCGGCTTACCAACCCGATGCAAACTACGAATACCGAAGAATGTTATCACGGGAGACACACGGCGGGTGCTAACGTCCGTCGTGAAGAGGGAAACAACCCAGACCGCCAGCTAAGGTCCCAAAGTCATGGTTAAGTGGGAAACGATGTGGGAAGGCACAGACAGCCAGGATGTTGGCTTAGAAGCAGCCATCATTTAAAGAAAGCGTAATAGCTCACTGGTCGAGTCGGCCTGCGCGGAAGATGTAACGGGGCTAAACCATGCACCGAAGCTGCGGCAGCGACACTTATGTGTTGTTGGGTAGGGGAGCGTTCTGTAAGCCGTTGAAGGTGTGCTGTGAGGCATGCTGGAGGTATCAGAAGTGCGAATGCTGACATAAGTAACGATAAAGCGGGTGAAAAGCCCGCTCGCCGGAAGACCAAGGGTTCCTGTCCAACGTTAATCGGGGCAGGGTGAGTCGACCCCTAAGGCGAGGCCGAAAGGCGTAGTCGATGGGAAACAGGTTAATATTCCTGTACTTGGTGTTACTGCGAAGGGGGGACGGAGAAGGCTATGTCAGCCGGGCGACGGTTGTCCCGGTTTAAGCATGTAGGCGGAGGTTCCAGGTAAATCCGGTACCTTGTTAACGCTGAGGTGTGATGACGAGGCACTACGGTGCTGAAGTGATAAATGCCCTGCTTCCAGGAAAAGCCTCTAAGCATCAGGTAACACGAAATCGTACCCCAAACCGACACAGGTGGTCAGGTAGAGAATACCAAGGCGCTTGAGAGAACTCGGGTGAAGGAACTAGGCAAAATGGTGCCGTAACTTCGGGAGAAGGCACGCTGATGTGTAGGTGAAGCCCCTGCGGGTGGAGCTGAAATCAGTCGAAGATACCAGCTGGCTGCAACTGTTTATTAAAAACACAGCACTGTGCAAACACGAAAGTGGACGTATACGGTGTGACGCCTGCCCGGTGCCGGAAGGTTAATTGATGGGGTTAGCGGCAACGCGAAGCTCTTGATCGAAGCCCCGGTAAACGGCGGCCGTAACTATAACGGTCCTAAGGTAGCGAAATTCCTTGTCGGGTAAGTTCCGACCTGCACGAATGGCGTAATGATGGCCAGGCTGTCTCCACCCGAGACTCAGTGAAATTGAACTCGCTGTGAAGATGCAGTGTACCCGCGGCAAGACGGAAAGACCCCGTGAACCTTTACTATAGCTTGACACTGAACACTGGTCCTTGATGTGTAGGATAGGTGGGAGGCTTTGAAGCGTGGACGCCAGTCTGCGTGGAGCCAACCTTGAAATACCACCCTTTAATGGCTGGTGTTCTAACGTGGACCCGTAATCCGGGTTGCGGACAGTGTCTGGTGGGTAGTTTGACTGGGGCGGTCTCCTCCCAAAGAGTAACGGAGGAGCACGAAGGTTGGCTAATCCTGGTCGGACATCAGGAGGTTAGTGCAATGGCATAAGCCAGCTTGACTGCGAGCGTGACGGCGCGAGCAGGTGCGAAAGCAGGTCATAGTGATCCGGTGGTTCTGAATGGAAGGGCCATCGCTCAACGGATAAAAGGTACTCCGGGGATAACAGGCTGATACCGCCCAAGAGTTCATATCGACGGCGGTGTTTGGCACCTCGATGTCGGCTCATCACATCCTGGGGCTGAAGTAGGTCCCAAGGGTATGGCTGTTCGCCATTTAAAGTGGTACGCGAGCTGGGTTTAGAACGTCGTGAGACAGTTCGGTCCCTATCTGCCGTGGGCGCTGGAGAATTGAGGGGGGCTGCTCCTAGTACGAGAGGACCGGAGTGGACGCATCACTGGTGTTCGGGTTGTCATGCCAATGGCACTGCCCGGTAGCTAAATGCGGAAGAGATAAGTGCTGAAAGCATCTAAGCACGAAACTTGCCCCGAGATGAGTTCTCCCTGAGACTTTAAGTCTCCTGAAGGAACGTTAAAGACGATGACGTTGATAGGTCGGGTGTGTAAGCGCAGCGATGCGTTGAGCTAACCGATACTAATGAACCGTGAGGCTTAACCTTACAACGCCGAAGGTGTTTTGGCGAAGAGACAGACACGATTTTCAGCTTAGATTCAGAGTCCGAAGGATTTTGCGCTGAGACAAGGCGGCAAACGAAGGAAAGGAAGGAGCATACTGAGGTATGTGACTGACTTTACGAGAGCAGCCAACGCAGTATCAGTGCGAAAGACACAGGACAGAGCACAAGAATTTGCCTGGCGGCTGTAGCGCGGTGGTCCCACCTGACCCCATGCCGAACTCAGAAGTGAAACGCCGTAGCGCCGATGGTAGTGTGGGGTCTCCCCATGTGAGAGTAGGGAACTGCCAGGCATCAATTAAGAAGAACCCCGTACCGTAAGGTGCGGGGTTTTTTGCTTTGTACGTGGAAAACATGCCGGATGGCGGCTTCCCCTTATCCGGCCTACAATTGTTAAAACAATTTTAACAATGGTGCCGCTTTGACTCGTCCCTTTGATTATCAACAAGATTTTGCCAATATTAATTTTCGCGAACATCCCGAACGGTATCAGGTGGGCCGGGGTGAGCAGGGCGTATTGATGGTCGAGCCTTATAAAAGCGAAATCCTGCCGCACTGGCGTTATAAAAATGCTGAAGTCGCAGCGCGTTCGGCAGAAGAGATCTACGCCCTCTTTGAAGAGTACCGCAGGAATAACGATTTTGTCGGCATGGATATGGCGCGTAAATTCATTCAGATGGGATACACCCGTGCCCGACGATACGCCAATCATAAAGGCGGAAAAAAGTATGATGAGAATCGCCAGGTCAAACCCCTCGATCACGATCCAGTAAAAGCAGAAGCCGCTGCGGTGTTCAAAACATGGTGGGATAAAATTCGTGCTGATGAAGATTATTTGCAGCGAAAAAAGGCACACCAGCAAGCGTGGGGATAATTACTACGTCCGCTAATAATTCGATACCTGATCGAGTTCACAAAATCCAATGAAACATATTGGAAACATTTTATTTACCTAACGATTCGTTTTAAATCCGGTTTTACTGTTTGTGGGCAATGGCCCGCAATGTGAGACAGGGGATTTTAAAATGACAGAAACCGTAGCCAGTGCAGATACGGATAACACAAGTTTAGCAGGCAAGGATACTCGCCGTCGGGTTTGGGCAATCGTTGGAGCTTCATCGGGGAACCTTGTAGAGTGGTTTGATTTTTACGTCTATTCATTTTGTTCACTCTACTTTGCACATATCTTCTTCCCGTCAGGGAACACTACAACGCAGCTTCTGCAAACCGCAGGCGTTTTTGCCGCCGGGTTCCTGATGCGTCCCATTGGCGGATGGCTGTTCGGCAGGATCGCGGACAGGAAAGGGCGCAAGACATCCATGCTCATCTCCGTATGCATGATGTGCGTCGGCTCGCTGGTGATTGCCTGCCTGCCCGGATATGACACTATCGGAACATGGGCACCGGCGTTGTTGCTGCTGGCACGCCTGTTCCAGGGGCTGTCAGTGGGTGGCGAATACGGCACCAGCGCGACATACATGAGCGAAGTAGCTGTTGAAGGGCGCAAAGGTTTCTATGCATCATTCCAGTATGTAACCCTCATTGGCGGTCAGCTGCTGGCGTTACTGGTTGTGGTGATCCTTCAACAAATCCTTAGCGATGAAGATTTACGCGCCTGGGGCTGGCGCATCCCGTTTGCCCTGGGGGCTGCCCTGGCGGTTGTGGCGCTGTGGTTACGCCGTCAGCTTGATGAAACCTCCCAGCAGGAGGTCAGGGCGCTGAAAGAAGCCGGTTCGATGAAAGGGCTGTGGCGAAACCGCAAAGCGTTTTTGATGGTATTAGGCTTTACCGCCGCAGGCTCGCTAAGCTTCTATACCTTCACCACCTATATGCAAAAATATCTGGTCAACACCACGGGCATGCATGCTAACGTTGCGAGTGTCGTCATGACGGTGGCGTTACTGGTCTTTATGCTCATCCAGCCGATTGTTGGCGCGCTGTCGGACAAAATAGGTCGCCGCACCTCCATGCTGATCTTTGGTGGCATGCTCACCCTGGGGACTGTTCCGCTTTTGACGGCGCTACAGCATACAACCTCTCCGTATGCCGCTTTCGCTTTGATTATGGTGGCACTTATTATTATTAGTTTTTACACGGCAATCAGTGGCATTTTGAAAGCAGAAATGTTTCCCGCACAGGTGAGGGCGCTGGGCGTAGGCCTCTCTTATGCGGTCGCTAACGCCCTGTTCGGCGG
The DNA here is from genome assembly GCF_000534415.1 of Enterobacter sp. BIDMC 27. Lineage (NCBI taxonomy): Bacteria > Pseudomonadati > Pseudomonadota > Gammaproteobacteria > Enterobacterales > Enterobacteriaceae > Enterobacter > Enterobacter sp. BIDMC 27. The sequence goes on along the minus strand of NZ_KI973178.1, from coordinate 4,331,097 downwards.
TTCGGCAGAGTATGTCGCGCTATCCCTTAAGTCATGGGGCAGTGAATCGACCTTTTTCTGGTATGTCACCATCATGGGGGCGCTGGCGTTTATTGTCTCCCTGATGCTGCATCGTAAAGGAAAAGGGATCCGCCTTTAATAATGCGCCATCTGCCAGACGGCGTAGCCGGTTGTTGCCCCGGCTACGTCCCAGGCAAAATCTTTCCAGCTCCAGCCGCTTCCCGAGGGGCGGCTATCCCAAAGTTCTTTTGATGCCCCCAGGCTGATGGAGAACATCAGCCCCATTGTGGCACTTCGATCCCGGCTATAACCCTGGTGCAGCGCATATTCATTACCCGCAGCGGACAACATTGCAGACGCCAGAAAGTGTTGAGCTTTATCCTGACCCGACCAGTTATCATTAGCCATATGGCTGCAACCGGTCAGGAAAAGAGGGATTATCAGGAAAAGCGTACGCATTAACAGACTCCATAAAAAAGCCCCGTCGATGACAGGGCTCGTGTATTACAGAATGCGGCTGATGAGGCGGTCGATACGGATCCGACGTAGACGGCGAATCAGCTTGCGAACTTTCACCGGATAATCAGCGATGCTTTGCAGATCGCGATAATGACGAACCACTGTAGTATGCGTGCGTATAAGCTCCAGCTCACGATCGCGTTTCGCGGCTAACGCATGCTGAGGATCGTGAATAAGGATGGCGTTTTCCAGATCCAGACGCCAGGCGCGTGGGTTGAGATTATTACCGGTCAGCAGCATCCACTCATCATCCACCCACATTCCTTTGAGGTGATAGCTGTTGTCTTCATCTTTCCAGAGACGCACAACCAGCTGGTCCGTGTTCACATAGTACTGTAAACGGCTCAGGAAGCGGCGCAGGTTAATCTCATAGAGATAAGGCAGTGCGCCGATGATCTTGAAAGGCTGATCTTCCGGAATGAAAAAGTCATTTGCCGTTTTATCCCCGACAATAATTTCCACCTTTTTACCATCACGCAGCAGCTGAATGATATTACGCACCAGAACGGCGGGAAGGTTGAAGTACGGGGTACAGATGGTGAGCTTATGCTCCGCGCACGGCATCAAATGGAAGATGGTCTTGTTCAGCAGGCTGGATTTTCCCAGGCCTACCAGAGGCGTAACGGACAGTTCTTCATTACTGGCATCCCCCTGAAAACGATAAACCGCATCGCGCAGTTCCTGGCGGAAGGAGCGAACGTCGTTTTTGATTTCCGGGCTTTTCGGACGATGAGGATCGTCAAGACGGTGCACACCCCGGCCATGAACCAGGTTTTTATCAACCCAGTTGAACATGATGTCGGCCATCTGCGGATTGCGGATCAGATGGTAGCGATCGTAACGGTATTTATCGAGCTGATGGAGATACACATCATTCAGGCTGGCACCGCTATAAAGGACGCTGTCATCAATGATAAATCCTTTAAAATGAAGAACGCCAAGCGCTTCACGGGTATTCACCGGTACGCCATACACCGGGATATCAATACCCGGATTTTCCTGGGCCGTGCGGCAATACCAGTCAGCATTGGTATTCGAGGCAGCCGCACCAATACGGCCGCGCTGAGCACGGTGCCAGTCAACCAGCACGCGAACATCCAGTTCCGGACGCTGACGTTTCGCTTCATAGAGCGCGTTCAGGATCGCACGCCCACCTTCATCTTGTTCAAGATAGAGCGCCACAATGCAAATACGTCGCGTAGCGCTGGCAATCTTTTCAAGAAGCGTCTCCCGGAAATGAGCGGGAGCATAAAAGAACTCTACATCATCAACTGACTGAGAAATCTTCGGTAGTTGAGCAAGGTGTTGTTGATGTTTATTACGCTTAAATTTTGACAACATCACAGTGCGTTTCTTCTCTGTTCATTGAAGGGTTGTCTGTACCAGGCAAACAACATAAGCGGACAATGATACCCCAGTGCCGCGAAAAGTGGGTAACATTTCCAGCAGCTTACTCTTGTTTATCCGTCGAAATCAGGCTGAGGGACAGAGAGACAATGCCTTCATCCAGCTGGATATCAACGTCAAAACCGAGCTTCCGCGCCAGGGTCACCATACCCCGATTGTTTGGCATAGTAATGCCATTCAGGCGTGACAATCCGTGATCGCGCGTATAACCAATGAGTTTTTCGAGCAGCCGTCTGCCCAACCCCAAACCCTTAAGATCGGAACGCACCAGTACGGCAAACTCCGCATCCACGTTATCCGGGTCGGAAATGGCACGCGTCACGCCGAGGATCTCCTCTCCCGCTCCGGAACGGCGGACCGCCACAATCGCCATTTCTCGATCGTAGTCGATCTGGGTCATATTGGCTAAATCATCGTGGGTAAATTCATTGATTTCGCTGAAATAGCGATAGTACAAATCTTCCTTCGTCACCTGCGAGATGAACGCCCGCAGCAGCGGCTCGTCTTCCGGCAGGATAGGGCGAAACAGCGCCCGTTCCCCATTTTTCATCTCCACCCACTCTTCCAGATGAAGAGGATAAGGACGAATGGCGAGACGGCTTTCCCGATCACCGATAAAGGGCGCAATATCCAGCGTCACGTCCAGCGCGGTAAATTCATTTCCGGAGGCAAGAAGGGGGTGGATATCCAGGCGCTGGATCTCCGCACAGTCAACAATGAGGTTGGAGACCTTCACCAGAAACTGGCTTAACCCAGCGATATCAAGCGGCCGCAGAGCGCTTCTCCCGCGGATTTTTTTGCTTTTGATGGCCTGAATAATCAAATAACGCGCCAGGTTCATGTTTAGAGGAGGAAGCGCGACAACCGCCTGTTCTTCTGGCCGCCACTCAACGCCGCCTTCACCCAGCATAATGAGCGGACCAAAAACCGGATCGTGTTCGACAACCACGCGTAGCTCCTGCGCACCTGCACGGTTGGCCATGCTCTGCACCAGCAGGCCGTGGATCCGGGCCTGTGGCCACGTCATTTTTACGCGATCGATAATGGCATCCGCGGCCTGTTGTACTTCTGTCGCGGTGCGCAGATACAGCATGACGCCCTGCACATCCGATTTGTGCGGAATATCGGGAGAGCGCAGCTTCAGCGCGACCGGATAACCAATCTGCTCAGCGATATGTACCGCCTCAGCGCTGTCGCCGGCAATCCAGGTGGGCAGGGTTTGCATCCCATAGCTGCCAAGAATGGGTTGCACCTCATGTGTGTCAAGAGAAGCGGCGCCCTCTTCGATGGCCTGCTGCAAAAGCCTGTGCACATCCACCGAATTTGCGGTGAGATTGCCCGGCAGGGCAGGCGTTTCACGCAGCTGCTTCTGGTTGCGGCGGTATTCAACCATATGCATAAACGCGGTAATGGTGCCCTCCGGGGTACGGTAGGTTGGCAACCCGGCTTCACTAAACAGACGCCGTGCCTCCTGGGAGGAGAACTCGCCGCACCAGTTGGTCAGCAGGGTAACGTATTTGCCGCGGGGATGTTTTCGGACTGCCTCAATCAGCGCACGCGCACTTTCGCTGCCTGGCGCAACCGCGCTGGGCGAATGGATAATCATCAGCGCATCAAAGTCCTGGCTATCGAGCAAAATCGTGATCGCCTTAATGTAACGATCGCTGCTGGCATCATCGCGCAAATCGAGGGGATTATCGGGAACAACGCTTCCCGGTAACGCGTCCCGCAGGCGCTGTAGCGTCTCTTCACCCAGCGTGGCCAGCTTGCCGTTGCGTAGCCAGAGCTCGTCCAGCGCCAGGGCGGCGGGAGCGGCACCGTTGCTGACAATCATCAGCTTTTCACCGCGCAGGGGGCGCATGTGGCTTAACGTTTCGACGGCGGAAAAAAGCTCGTGCGTATCCTGTACCCGCAGTAAACCGGCGCGCTGGATCGCTGCATCCCATGCGGGATCCATCCCTGAACGGGAATGTAGCAGGCGCTGAGCCGCAGGGCTGCGCCCGCTTTTGATGACCAGTATCGGTTTATTTCGCGATGCGCTACGTGACGCCGACACAAAACGACGGGCGTCGCTCAGGTGTTCAAGGTAGAGCAGGATAGCGCTGGTTTTGCTGTCACGCGCCAGGAAATCCAGCAGCTCATCGACGTCAATGTCCAGGCTGTCGCCCAAAGCGATGAAGTAGGAAAAACCCATCTCACGCTGCTGCGCCCAGTCGAGGATGGTATTGGATACCGCAGCCGACTGCGAAATAAAGGCCAGTTTGCCTTTGCGGATCGGAACCGGGGAAAAACTGGCATTCAGCCCCTGCCAGGGCGCAAGCAGACCGAGGCTGTTTGGACCAAGAATGCGCATCTGGTAGCGGCTGGCGCAGGCCAGCAGTTCGGGCTGCTGTTCAGGAGGCGAGGAAAGAATAATGCAGGTTTTACAGCCTTTCTGACCGAGCGACTCAAGCAGTTCGAGGTTTCGTTTCGCATGCGTACAGAGCACGGCGAGGTCGGGAACGAAAGGCAGGCTCTGCACATCCGGCCACGCCAGTACCCCCTGTACCGCCTTATAAGCGGGCGTAACGGGCATGACCGGGCCGTTAAACCCGCCAGCCAGCAGGTTACGCATCATCAGATACCCTGCGCGGTCCGGTTTCATCGAGGCGCCAATAACGGCAATGGATTTCGGACGGAGTAGCGCTTCTAACCCTCTCTGGCTCATGCAGGCCTCCCGTGAATGCAAGCGACCTGATGATTTTAAACGCTTTCTGTCTCTGTTGCTGTGACGCTACCCTTATGAACGGTTTTTCCCGCAAGATAACGTTCACGGAAGCAGGAGAAGTGGGAGCCCAGCGCGCCGGCCGCCTGGGTATCGCCCGCCAGGTCCAGTAGCGCAATAGCGACTTCAGCGGTGCAATATTGACCGTCGGCATGCGCTTCACGCAAGCGATAGGCCGAAACGCGCGACAGATCGACGGAAATCACCGGCAGCGCATCAAGGTAAGGGCTTTTGCGAAACATCTTTCTCGCTTCGGTCCAGGTGCCGTCGAGCATAATAAACAGCGGCGGCTTACCGGATGGTGGCGCCGTAAGCACCTGACGTTGTTCGCCTGCATATGATGCCGGGAAAACGACCATGGGCTGATAGTCCGGGCTTGCCACCAGGTCGAGCAGAGCCTGAGGTGGCTCAGTGCGCGACCACTGAAACGCTGCGGTGTTGGGCAGAATATCGGCGATCAAACGCCCCGTGTTGCTGGGCTTCATCGGTTCGGTATCGAACATGACCAGACAAAAGCGGCTTTTCGCCTCGCTCGGTGCAAGCGTTTCGCACAGACACACTTTCAGCGGTAAAAGGCAGCGCTGGCAGCGGCGAATACGATTGCCTCGGGCCAGAAAAGGGCGGGTGGCGCGCGCAAGGCGCTCGGCGCGTAATTGAAGTACAGCGTTATCAGTCATGGGCGAAAAGGCAGGAAAAACCCCATTTTCGCAGAGGAGAGAACGGGGCACAAGATATGCCCCGTGAATGTTACAGGGATTCGTTTAACCAGCTGTCGAAAGGCGCTTTCGGTACTGCACCATTGAGCATATCGATCACTTCACCATTTTTGAAAATCATAATGGTTGGAATGCTGCGAATGCGAAAACGGGCGCTGAGTTCACGTTCCGCTTCGGTATTCACTTTGACAAAACGCATTTTCCCGCTGCGCTCTTCAGCCACGTCTTCGAAGATGTGCGCAAAGTTACGGCAGGGGCCGCACCACGGTGCCCAGAAATCGACCACAACAGGCAGATCGTCCTTGAGGAGTTTGTCCAGCGTAGCACCCGTCGCGTTAATGACATCGCCATCAAATAATTCGTGGCCACAACGCCCGCATTTCGCACCGTCATCCACCCGGTCGTCCGGAATGCGGTTTACAGCCTGACAGTTGGCACATACGGTATTCATAACTAACCTCTGATAGAGCCGTGGAACAACGGCAGAACGCCGATAATGTTTCTGATATGTTACATATTATCAGTGAGCTTGTATGAAACGACAATGCGTTTTATTCAATGGGAACAATAGTCACAGGCTTTTGTACGAAATTATGGCTATGAGCTTGCACATCGGGTAATCTGCGCGCTTCGCGCAGCGCTGGTGGAGAAAAGCATGAACGACGAAATGAAAAACAAAAGCGGCAAGGTCAAAGTGATGTATGTCCGCAGTGATGATGACTCTGATAAACGCACCCAAAATCCGCGTACCGGAAAAGGTGGCGGGCGTCCGGCGTCTTCTCGTGCAGACGGTGGCCGTCGCCCCGCCCGCGATGACAGAAATAACCGCGGCGATGACCGCAAACGTGATGACCGTAAGCGTGACGATCGCAAACGCGATGATGTTGTCCGTGACGGTGGATCGCCATGGCGTACCGTTTCTCGCGCGCCCGGTGAAGAGGCGACCGAAAAAGCCGATCACGGCGGTATCAGCGGAAAAAGCTTTATCGATCCGGAAGTGCTGCGTCGTCAGCGTGCGGAAGAGACCCGTGTCTACGGTGAGAACGCCTGTCAGGCCCTGTTCCAGAGCCGCCCGGAGTGTATCGTTCGTGCATGGTTTATTCAGAGCGTGACCCCGCGTTTCAAAGAAGCGCTGCGCTGGATGGCGGCGAACCGCAAAGCCTATCACGTGGTTGACGATGCCGAGCTGACAAAAGCGTCCGGGACTGAACACCACGGCGGCGTCTGCTTCCTGATCAAAAAACGTAACGGCACTACCGTGCAGCAGTGGGTCAGCCAGGCGGATGCCGATGACTGCGTGCTGGCGCTGGAAGATGTGGGTAACCCGCATAACCTGGGCGCTATGATGCGTAGCTGCGCGCACTTTGGCGTGAAAGGCGTTCTGTTGCAGGATGCCGCGCTGCTGGAATCCGGTGCGGCGATTCGTACCGCGGAAGGCGGTGCTGAGCATGTTCAGCCGATCACCGGCGACAGCGTGCTGGAAGCCCTGGAGCAGTTCCGTAAAGCGGGCTACACCATTGTCACCACCTCAAGCCGTGCCGCTACGCCGCTGTTTAAAGCGACGCTGCCGCGCAAAATGGTGCTGGTGTTAGGTCAGGAGCGTGATGGTCTGTCTGATGCGGCACTCTCCAGCGCTGACCTGAGCGTCTCTATCGACGGCACAGGCAACGTTGAAAGCCTGAACGTATCCGTTGCGACCGGCGTGCTGCTGGCGGAATGGTGGCGTCAGAACAAGGCATAAGCCTTTTATGTGCCGGGCCTGACCCGGCACATTCAAACCCTACTCGCTCTCTGCCGATAACACAGGCATCCAGTCAATCGGCTTTTCGCCACGCTTTTCCAGCCACTCATTCGTCAGAACAAAATGATTACTGCCAAAGAAACCGCGATGCGCAGACAGCGGCGACGGGTGCGGTGCCTTCAGCACGTGATGACGCTGACGATCGATAATCGCCCCTTTCTTTTGGGCATGCGAACCCCAGAGTAAAAACACGACGCCTTCACGATGCTCATTGATCAGGCTGATAACCTTATCGGTAAAGGTTTCCCATCCCAGACTGGCGTGGGAGTGTGCCTGACCCGCCCGGACGGTTAATACGGTATTCAGCAACAGCACGCCCTGGCGCGCCCAGCTTTCCAGATAACCGTGATTAGGGCGGGTAAAACCCGGAATCGTTCCTTCCAGCTCTTTATACATATTTAGCAGAGAAGGGGGGATGGCCACGCCCGGACGCACGGAAAATGCCAGTCCGTGAGCCTGCCCGGGGCCGTGGTACGGATCCTGCCCCAGGATAACCACCTTTACATCACTCAGTTCGGTGTAGCGGAAGGCGTTAAACACATCTTTCTGCGGCGGATAAATTGTCTGGCCGGCCTGCCGTTCAGCCGCAACGGTACTGAGGGTGTTAATAAAATAGGGCTGCTGCTTCTCTTCTGCCAGCACGTCATGCCAGGTTAAAGGTGTTGTCATCTCGCTCTCCTGCGAATCTCATTCTGTGTCTAGCTTACCTGCTAAACCCCAATGAGCAAAATTACCCGCGGAAAAGCAGGCTAAGTGTCTCAATTTATGTTGAAAACCAGGCAGGATAAGTTGAATTGGTAAACCTTTAAAATTGATCTAAAACAAAAAATACAGACCACACTCTTTGTGTGGTTGGTGGTTTTGTTGATTTAAATCAATAAATCACCCGGGTCTGAATGTTATATATACACACAACAAACAATGGTTTTACCAATTGGCCGCAAAAGGCCAGCATCAGTTAATGTAGCCTAAGGGAGGCAACACATGATTACAGGTATCCAGATTACTAAAGCTGCAAATGACGATCTGCTGAACTCTTTCTGGCTGCTGGACAGCGAGAAAAACGAAGCGCGCTGTGTAGTAGCGAAAGCAGGTTTTGCGGAAGACGAAATCGTTCCGGTGAGCAAACTGGGCGAAATTGAATACCGTGAAATTCCAATGCAAGTGCAACCAGAAGTACGCGTGGAAGGCGGTCAGCACCTGAACGTTAACGTCCTGCGTCGCGAAACGCTGATGGATGCCGTTGAGCATCCGGAAAAATACCCGCAGCTGACCATCCGTGTGTCTGGCTATGCGGTGCGTTTCAACTCTCTGACCCCGGAACAGCAGCGCGACGTTATCGCGCGTACCTTTACTGAAAGCCTGTAAGGTTTCAGCTTCGGGGGTGGAATAAAAAAGCCGGGAATGTCCCGGCTTTTTTTTACTCTTCCGTTTTTGTCTCTGGCGCAGCAGAGCTTGGCTTACGGCGCTTACCAATATTTTTGGTATCGCGGTGGCGCTGTTTAACGCGCGGCTTCTCTTTTTCTTTCTCTTTTCTCTCAGCACGTTTCGCGAGCGCTTTCTTGGACGGTTTACCCGTCATTTTTTCACTCGGCGCACGTGTGGTCGGACGAAGCCCGTCAATCACGCGAGCTTTCAGCGGCTCCTCAACGTAGCGGCCAATTTTCTGTAGCAGCAGATGGTCGTGCGCTTCTACCAGAGAGATAGCAATACCTTTGCGGCCCGCACGGCCGGTACGACCAATACGGTGCAGGTAAGTATCACCGCTGCGCGGCATATCAAAGTTGATTACGTGGCTCACGTCCGGGATGTCGATCCCACGCGCGGCAACATCGGTGGCAACCAGCACATTCACGCGGCCATCGGTCAGGCGCTTAATCCCTTCGGTTCGCTTAACCTGCGCCATTTCACCTTCGAGATAGCAGTTGTTAATGCCGGCGTTGCGCAGCATTTCTGCCAGCTCATGCACGCGCTCACGTTTGCGTACGAAGACGATGGTACGGGTTGCCTCTTCCTGCTTCAGCAGGTGTTTCAACAACTCAACCTTATGCTCAAGGTTATCTGCGCGGTAGTACCACTGGTGGATCTTCTTACGCTCACGGGTCGATGGCGTAGCGGACACTTCCACCGGATCTTCCAGCAGACGTTCGGCGAAATCTTTAATGGCATCCCCTTCAAGGGTTGCCGAGAACAGCATTGTCTGATTACGCCAGCGCGTTTCACCCGCGATGTGTTCGATATCCTGGGCAAAGCCCATGTCCAGCATGCGGTCAGCTTCATCGAGAATCAGCGTTTCCACCGCGCGGCAGTCGAAGTTCTCTTCTTTTATGTATTGCAGCAGACGGCCTGTCGTCGCGACAACGATATCCTGGTTTTCGCTGAACACTTCGGCGTGGTTCATATACGCTACGCCACCGGTGATGGTCGCGATATCCAGATGGGTGTTCGCCGCCAGCTCACGCGCGTGTTCGGCAACCTGCATCGCCAGTTCACGGGTCGGGGTCAGGATCAAAATGCGCGGCGGGCCTGATTTTTTACGCGGAAAGTCGAGCAAATGCTGCAACACAGGCAGCAAGTAGGCTGCTGTCTTCCCCGTGCCGGTTGGCGCAGAACCGAGCACATCGCGGCCCTCAAGCGCAGGCGGAATGGCCGCGGCCTGAATGGCGGTCGGGCGTGTAAAGCCTTTGCTCTCAAGGGCATTGAGCAGGCTTTCATCGAGTTCAAGTTCGGAAAAAGTCGTTACAGTCATGTTCTACCTCTGTGTGGGGCGCTGATTATAGACGTTACGGCTGTAATCTTCATCTGTTTGTATGGATATCGCTTTTCGACCACTTCGCTTTCCCCTATGCTACTCCAGTTTCACTCAGAAGGTTGCCCTGACATGTCTCAACTCAAAGCGCAGTTGCGCCGCGATGGTTTTACGTTTAAACAGTTTTTTGTGGCGCACGATCGTTGTGCGATGAAAGTCGGTACAGACGGTATTTTACTGGGTGCATGGGCGCCTGTCGCAGGTGTAAAACGCATTCTGGATATTGGTACGGGCAGCGGACTTCAGGCGCTGATGCTGGCGCAGCGAACGGAAGAACACGTCACGATCGACGCCGTTGAGCTTGATCCTCAGGCGTCCCGGCAGGCAAGTGAAAACGCTGCCGACTCTCCGTGGGCAGATCGCATCAGGGTAGAATGCGCCGATGTCCTGACCTGGGCGTCGGAGCAAACCGCGCGTTACGATTTGATTGTCAGCAATCCGCCGTATTTCACGCCAGGCGTGGAATGTGGAACGCCAGAACGCGAGCAGGCACGTTACACCGGCTCGCTCGATCACAAGGCGCTACTGACCAGTGCGGCGGAGCTCATCTCGGAAGAGGGATTTTTCTGCGTGGTCTTGCCTGAAAGCACGGGTAATACCTTCATTGAGATCGCACGGGGGATCGGCTGGAATCTGCGTCTTCGTACCGATATTTCGGATACGGAAGGACGCTTACCGCACCGCGTGTTGCTGGCGCTCTCGCCGAAAGAGGGGGAATGCTTTATCGACAGGTTGGTCATTCGTGGGCCAGACCAGCGTTATTCCGAAGATTACACTGCCCTGACCCAGGCCTTTTATCTGTTTATGTGAACCTGCGGCGTCAACACCGACGGGCCGGACATTTCAAGCGGTTCGGGATAGTCCAGCGTATAATGCAGGCCACGGCTCTCTTTGCGCATCATCGCACAGCGCACAATCAGCTCGGCAACCTGCACAAGGTTGCGCAGCTCCAGCAGATTATTAGAAACGCGGAAGTTGGCGTAATATTCATCAATTTCCTGCTGCAACATCATGATGCGGCGTAACGCGCGTTCCAGACGCTTCGTTGTGCGTACAATCCCGACATAATCCCACATGAAAAGCCGCAGCTCGTGCCAGTTATGCTGGATAACCACCAGTTCGTCCGGGTTTTCTACCCGACTTTCATCCCATGCCGGCAAGTGTGTTGTCGGACGTGCATAGGGCATGCGTTTGGTAATATCTTCCGCAGCCGACCACCCGTACACCAGACACTCCAGCAGCGAGTTTGAGGCCATGCGATTCGCACCATGCAGGCCGGTGTAGCTGACCTCGCCGATCGCATACAAACCATCCACGTCGGTACGACCATGATCGTCAACCATCACCCCGCCACAGGTATAGTGTGCGGCAGGTACAATCGGCACCGGATCGCGGGTTAAATCAATACCCAGACTCAGCAGCTTTTCATAAATCATCGGGAAGTGCTGGCGAATAAAGTCTTCCGGTTTATGGCTAATGTCCAGATACATACAGTCGACGCCAAGCCGCTTCATCTCGTGGTCAATGGCGCGGGCCACGATATCCCGCGGGGCAAGTTCACCTCGGGGGTCGAAGTCCGGCATAAACCGGGAACCGTCCGGACGCTTCAGATACGCGCCTTCGCCGCGCAACGCTTCAGTTAACAGGAAGTTACGTGCCTGCGGGTGGAAAAGGGCGGTAGGATGGAACTGATTAAACTCCATATTCGCCACGCGGCAGCCTGCGCGCCAGGCCATGGCGATACCGTCTCCGGAGGCGATATCCGGGTTTGTCGTGTACTGGTAAACCTTGGAGGCGCCGCCAGTCGCCAGCACAACGGCTTTTGCCTGGCAGGTTTCCACCTTCTCTTTATTCCGATTCCACACCCATGCGCCGACAACACGGCGCGTGCCGGGCAGGCCAATCTTATCGGAAATAATCAGGTCGACGGCATTGCTGCGCTCCAGCACCCGAATATTAGGATGGCTGAGGGCTTTGCTGACCAGCGTGGTTTCAACCGCTTTTCCGGTTGCATCAGCAGCGTGCAGAATACGGCGGTGGCTGTGCCCGCCTTCACGGGTCAGGTGATAGCTCTCTTCACCATTAGGCTGAACATGCGTATCAAACAGCACGCCCTGATCGATAAGCCATTGCACGCAGTGGCGGGCATTGCTGGCGACAAACTCTGCCGCATGCTCATCCACGATCCCGGCGCCGGCAATCAGGGTGTCTTCTACGTGCGAGGCTATACTATCCGTTTCATCAAACACGGCGGCAATACCGCCTTGTGCATAGAAGGTGGAACCTTCGCTCATCGGCCCTTTACTCAGCACGATTACGTTCTGATGTTCCGCCAGGCGCAGTGCGAGGGATAGGCCGGCAGCACCGCTGCCGATGATCAGTACATCACAATGAAGTTCAGGCGTCGTGTTCATGATGTTTGTTTAATTTACTAAACATGGTGTGGGGAGAATAGCATTGTGATGCGAGATATCGCACGTTTTTTTTGTTGTGTGTTGCAATGACTAAACGGAAGGCCAGAAGTTAAATTTGCGCTAAATGGCCGGAAATATTTTGCGAAGCAGATCGTTAGCTTCAGATTTTGTGGTGAAATAAAGCCTGTGTTGCGTTACTCTTCTGACGATAAAGTTGATGATTCTTGTCAGAAAGCGGGTGCGTATCGTGAACAGACTTATAATGAGAGAAAATGAACGGTCTGCGGCGCGATGAACAAAAACAAAGGCGTTACGGAACTTATTGAAGAACAGACACTCTAATTCGGTGCTTGCTCAAAGTGCAATGTTGTTAGAGTGGCGTTTCGATAACGCGTGGAATTTGGTTTGGGGAGACATTACCTCGGATGAGCGAGCAGTTAACGGACCAGGTCCTGGTTGAACGGGTCCAGAAGGGAGATCAGAAAGCTTTTAACCTACTGGTGGTGCGCTACCAGCATAAGGTAGCGAGTCTGGTTTCCCGCTATGTACCGTCAGGCGATGTTCCTGATGTGGTGCAAGAGTCTTTTATTAAGGCCTATCGCGCGCTGGATTCATTCCGGGGGGATAGTGCTTTTTATACCTGGCTGTATCGTATTGCAGTCAATACGGCTAAGAATTATTTGGTTGCTCAGGGCCGTCGTCCGCCTTCAAGTGACGTTGACGCTATCGACGCAGAAAACTTCGAAAGTGGCGGCGCGCTGAAAGAAATTTCGAACCCTGAGAACTTAATGTTGTCAGAAGAACTGAGACAAATCGTTTTTCGCACGATCGAGTCGCTCCCGGAAGATTTACGCATGGCAATTACGTTACGGGAGCTGGATGGCCTAAGCTATGAAGAGATAGCCGCCATCATGGATTGTCCGGTCGGCACGGTTCGTTCACGAATTTTCCGTGCGCGAGAAGCCATTGATAATAAAGTTCAACCGCTTATCAGGCGTTGACGATAGCGGGATACTGGAAAAGGTATTAGGCATGCAGAAAGAAAAACTTTCCGCTTTAATGGATGGTGAAACGCTGGATAATGAGCTGCTCGATGAGTTGTCTCATTCTCCCGAAATGCAACAGACCTGGGAGAGCTATCATCTTATCCGCGACTCTCTGCGCGGTGATACCAGCGAGGTTCTCCATTTCGATATCTCAGCACGCGTTATGGCGGCCATTGAGAACGAACCTGTTCATCAGACCACGCCGCTGATTCCTGAAGCGCAGCCTGCACCTCACCAATGGCAGAAAATGCCGTTCTGGCACAAGGTGCGTCCATGGGCCAGCCAGCTCACCCAAATGGGGGTCGCTGCGTGCGTATCGCTTGCAGTTATCGTTGGGGTCCAGCACTATAATACTCAGTCTGAAGCCAATCAGCAGCCTGAAGCGCCAGTGTTCAATACGCTGCCGATGATGGGTAAAGCCAGCCCGGTTAGCCTGGGCGTACCGGCAGATGCCTCCGCAAGCGGCGGACAGCAACAGCAGGTACAGGAGCAGCGCCGTCGCATTAATGCGATGTTGCAGGATTACGAGTTGCAGCGCCGTCTGCACTCCGAGCAGCTTCAGTTTGAGCAGGCCCAAACCCAGCAGGCTGCTGTGCAGGTGCCAGGAAACCAAACTTTAGGAACGCAATCGCAGTAATGAAGCAACTTTGGTTCGCCATGTCTTTGATGGCGGGTAGCCTGTTCTTCTCTGCTAACGCCTCGGCTGATGTTTCATCCGGGGCGTTGTTGCAGCAAATGAATCTGGCCAGCCAGTCACTCAATTACGAGTTGGCATTTATCAGCATCAATAAGCAGGGTGTCGAATCGTTACGCTATCGCCACGCCCGCCTTGATAACCAGCCGCTCGCCCAGCTTTTACAGATGGATGGCCCGCGTCGGGAAGTGGTCCAGCGTGGGAACGAAATCAGCTATTTCGAGCCTGGCCTTGAGCCGTTTACGCTCAATGGTGACTACATCGTTGACTCCCTGCCGTCGCTCATTTACACCGATTTTAAACGTCTCGCCCCCTACTATGATTTTATCTCGGTGGGGCGAACGCGTATTGCCGACAGGCTGTGCGAAGTGATCCGCGTTGTCGCGCGGGATGGGACACGTTACAGCTATATCGTCTGGATTGACGCAGAGACGAAGCTGCCGATGCGCGTTGATCTGCTCGATCGCGACGGTGAGACGCTGGAGCAGTTCCGCGTGATCTCCTTCGATGTGAACAGTCAGGTTGGCAACAGCATGCAGAATCTGGCCAAAGCCAGCCTGCCTCCTTTGCTTTCCGTGCCTGCCGGCGATTCTGTCAATTTTAACTGGGTACCATCCTGGATCCCGCAAGGGTTCAGCGAAGTTTCCAGCAGCCGTCGCCAGCTCCCAACCATCGAAACACCGGTTGAGTCGCGACTCTATTCCGATGGGCTGTTTAGCTTCTCGGTGAATATCAATCGCGCTACGGCGAACAGTTCCGAACAGATGCTCCGTACCGGTCGCCGGACGGTCAGCACGACGGTGCGCGATAATGCGGAAATTACCATTGTCGGTGAATTACCGCCGCCAACGGCAAAACGTATTTCAGACAGCATTAAATTCAGGGCTGCGCAATGATTAAAGAGTGGGCCACGGTCGTATCCTGGCAGGATGGCGTAGCGCTTGTCAGCTGTGACGTTAAAGCATCATGCAGCAGCTGCGCTTCGCGAGCCGGTTGCGGCAGCCGCGTGTTGAATAAGCTGGGGCCGCAAACGTCGCACACTATTGCTGTGCCGAGCGATCAGCCGCTGGTGGCAGGGCAAAAAGTGGAGCTGGGCATCGCTGAAGGTAGCCTGCTCACTTCCGCCATGCTGGTTTACCTTTCTCCGCTGGCAGGTCTGTTCGTGATGGGCGGGGTTTTCCAGATGCTGTTCGGCACAGATTTGGCCGCCATGTGCGGGGCCGCTTTGGGCGGCGTGGGCGGGTTCTGGCTTGCTAAAGGCGTTTCCCCAAGGCTTGCCGCCCGGGAAGCGTGGCAGCCCGTTATCCTCAGCGTTGCACTGGCACCCGACCAACTTCGTGTTGAGACGCTCTCTTCTGAGGCCCGGTAATCTGCCGGGCTTTATTATTATTTACATCGCAATAAAGAAAACGCCGTCTCTTCGCGCTATACCTGGCTCTAAGTGCATTTCCAGCTGACGAGGATGTAGTGTAGAATGCTGCGTTTTCGCACTGAAAAACGTCAGGCTAAGAACAGCGGCCTCCAGGAATTCGTAAGGCATAATTATTTAACTATATGAAGAACATACGTAACTTTTCGATCATTGCTCACATTGACCACGGTAAGTCGACGCTGTCTGACCGTATTATCCAGATTTGCGGTGGCCTGTCTGATCGTGAAATGGCAGCCCAGGTTCTGGACTCCATGGACCTGGAACGCGAACGCGGTATTACCATCAAAGCGCAGAGCGTGACGCTCGACTATAAAGCTTCCGATGGTGAAACCTATCAGCTGAACTTTATCGACACCCCAGGGCACGTTGACTTCTCTTATGAAGTGTCACGCTCGCTGGCGGCCTGCGAAGGCGCGCTGCTGGTGGTGGATGCCGGGCAGGGCGTAGAGGCCCAGACGCTGGCAAACTGCTACACCGCCATGGAAATGGATCTTGAAGTGGTGCCGGTTCTGAATAAAATCGACCTGCCAGCCGCCGATCCTGAGCGCGTAGCGGAAGAGATTGAAGACATCGTCGGTATTGATGCGACCGATGCAGTGCGCTGCTCGGCGAAAACCGGTGTCGGTGTTCCGGACGTACTGGAACGTCTGGTGCGTGATATTCCGCCGCCGGAAGGCGACCCTGATGCGCCGCTACAGGCGCTGATCATCGACTCCTGGTTTGATAACTACCTCGGCGTTGTCTCGCTGGTGCGTATTAAAAACGGCACCATGCGTAAAGGCGACAAAATCAAGGTCATGAGCACCGGCCAGGTCTACAACGCTGACCGTCTGGGCATCTTCACGCCCAAACAGGTTGACCGTACCGAACTGAAATGCGGCGAAGTGGGTTGGCTGGTCTGTGCAATTAAAGACATCCTCGGCGCGCCAGTAGGCGATACCCTGACCGGCGCACGTAACCCGGCAGATAAAGCGCTGCCAGGCTTCAAAAAGGTGAAACCGCAGGTTTATGCGGGTCTGTTCCCGGTCAGCTCTGACGATTACGAAAACTTCCGCGATGCGCTCGGAAAGCTGAGCCTCAACGATGCCTCCCTGTTCTACGAGCCAGAAAGCTCAACGGCGCTGGGCTTTGGCTTCCGCTGTGGCTTCCTCGGTCTGCTGCACATGGAGATCATTCAGGAACGTCTGGAGCGTGAATACGATCTGGATCTGATCACCACCGCCCCGACGGTTGTCTACGAAGTAGAAACCACCTCGAAAGAGGTGATCTACGTCGACAGCCCGTCCAAGCTCCCACCGCTGAATAATATTCAGGAACTGCGCGAGCCTATCGCAGAGTGTCACATGCTGCTGCCGCAGGAGTTCCTCGGTAACGTGATCACCCTGTGTATTGAGAAGCGTGGCGTGCAGACCAACATGGTTTACCACGGTAACCAGGTGGCGCTGACCTATGAAATTCCGATGGCAGAAGTGGTGCTCGACTTCTTCGACCGTCTGAAGTCTACCTCCCGTGGCTATGCGTCGCTGGACTACAACTTCAAACGCTTCCAGGCCTCGAACATGGTTCGTGTGGACGTGCTGATCAACGGCGAGCGTGTGGATGCGCTGGCGCTGATCACCCACAACGATAACGCACCGTACCGTGGTCGTGAGCTGGTTGAGAAGATGAAAGATCTGATCCCGCGTCAGCAGTTTGACATTGCGATTCAGGCGGCCATTGGTAACCACATCATTGCCCGTTCAACCGTGAAGCAGCTGCGTAAAAACGTTCTGGCTAAGTGCTACGGCGGCGACGTCAGCCGTAAGAAAAAGCTGTTGCAGAAGCAGAAAGAAGGTAAGAAGCGTATGAAGCAGGTCGGTAACGTTGAGCTGCCGCAGGAAGCATTCCTTGCCATCCTTCATGTTGGTAAAGACGGTAACGGTAAATAACCTTAAGGAGTTGGCATGGCGAACATGTTTGCCCTGATCCTGGTCATCGCTACCCTGGTGACAGGTCTGTTGTGGTGCCTCGATAAGTTTATCTTCGCCCCAAAACGCCGTGAACGTCAGGCTGCCGCGCAGGCAGCCACGGGCGATGCGCTGGACGCGAAAACCCTGAAAAAAGTCGGCCCAAAACCGGGCTGGCTGGAAACAGGGGCATCGGTATTCCCGGTGCTGGCGATTGTGCTGGTGGTGCGTTCATTTATCTATGAACCGTTCCAGATCCCGTCAGGATCGATGATGCCAACGCTGCTGATCGGTGATTTCATTCTGGTTGAGAAGTTTGCCTATGGCATCAAAGATCCGATCTATCAGAAAACGCTGATCGAAACGGGTCATCCGAAACGTGGCGACATCGTGGTGTTTAAATATCCGGAAGATCCGCGGCTGGATTATATTAAACGCGCGGTAGGTCTGCCGGGCGATAAAGTGACCTACGATCCGGTGGCAAAAGAGGTGACCATTCAGCCAGGCTGTAGCTCTGGCACCGCATGTGAAAATGCGCTGCCAGTCACTTACTCCAACGTTGAGCCAGCTGATTTTGTGCAGACCTTCGCCCGCCGTAACGGCGGTGAAGCGACCAGCGGATTCTTCCAGGTGCCAAAAGGTGAAACCAAAGAGAATGGCATTCGTCTGGTTGAACGCAAAGAGACGCTGGGCGATGTTACTCACCGCATTCTGACCGTGCCCATCGCACAGGATCAGCTGGCAATGTACTACCAGCAGCCAGGCCAACAACTGGCGACCTGGATTGTGCCGCCGGGACACTACTTCATGATGGGTGACAACCGCGATAACTCTGCGGACAGCCGTTACTGGGGCTTTGTGCCGGAAGCGAATCTGGTCGGTAAAGCAACCGCTATCTGGATGAGTTTTGAGAAGCAGGAAGGCGAGTGGCCGACCGGCGTTCGCCTGAATCGTATTGGCGGAATTCATTAATTTTCGCCAAAAATAACACGTAGCGGCTTTTATTCGCCGCTACGTGAATTATTTCAGCGATAAATCTCTTTGAACTAACGACATCCCCTGTCGTTGTGTATAGAATATTCCCCCGAAGTTTAAGGTTGGCCCTGCAAGGGTGCCACGGCACACGAAACCGCGTTGGTTTTCTCAGGTCGGTTTCGTGTGCTGCATTTTTGACGCATTCATTTATTGGTATCGCATGAACCCCATCGTAATTAATCGGCTTCAACGGAAGCTGGGCTACACTTTTCATCATCAGGAGTTGTTGCAACAGGCATTAACCCATCGCAGTGCCAGCAGCAAACATAATGAGCGTCTCGAGTTTTTAGGCGACTCTATTTTAAGTTTTGTGATTGCAAATGCGCTTTATCATCGTTTTCCGCGTGTGGACGAAGGTGATATGAGCCGCATGCGCGCCACGCTGGTGCGCGGCAATACCCTCGCTGAAATCGCACGCGAGTTTGAGCTGGGTGAATGCCTGCGTCTGGGGCCAGGTGAGCTGAAAAGTGGTGGTTTCCGTCGTGAATCCATCCTTGCCGATACGGTCGAGGCATTGATCGGTGGCGTGTTCCTGGACAGCGATATCCAGACCGTAGAAAAGCTGATCCTTAACTGGTATCAGACCCGCCTGGACGAAATCAGCCCGGGCGATAAACAAAAAGATCCTAAAACGCGTCTGCAAGAATATTTGCAGGGTCGTCATCTGCCGCTGCCATCCTATCTGGTGGTGCAGGTGCGTGGCGAAGCCCACGATCAGGAATTTACCATCCATTGCCAGGTCAGTGGCCTGAGTGAACCGGTGGTCGGCACGGGTTCAAGCCGTCGTAAGGCTGAACAGGCTGCCGCCGAACAGGCGTTAAAAATGCTGGAGCTGGAATGAGCATCGACAAAACCTATTGCGGATTTATTGCCATCGTCGGACGTCCGAACGTTGGCAAATCCACCCTGCTGAATAATCTGCTTGGGCAGAAGATTTCTATCACCTCGCGTAAGGCGCAGACCACGCGTCACCGCATCGTCGGTATCCATACTGAAGGCGCGTATCAGGCGATCTACGTCGATACACCGGGCCTGCACATGGAAGAGAAGCGCGCCATCAACCGTCTGATGAACAAGGCGGCGAGCAGCTCCATTGGCGACGTAGAGCTGGTGATTTTCGTTGTGGAAGGCACCCGCTGGACGCCGGACGACGAAATGGTCCTGAACAAGCTGCGCGACGGCAAAACGCCGGTGATCCTCGCAGTCAATAAAGTGGACAACGTGCAGGAAAAAGCCGATCTGCTGCCGCACCTGCAATGGCTGGGCAGCCAGATGAACTTCCTGGACATCGTCCCGCTGTCTGCGGAAACGGGTCTGAACGTTGATACCATCGCGGGTATCGTGCGCAAGCATCTGCCGGAAGCGACTCATCACTTCCCGGAAGACTACATCACCGATCGCTCTCAGCGTTTTATGGCGTCTGAAATCATCCGTGAGAAGCTGATGCGTTTCCTGGGCGCTGAACTGCCGTACTCTGTGACGGTGGAGATCGAGCGTTTCCAGAGCAACGAGCGTGGCGGCTACGATATTAACGGTCTGATCCTCGTTGAGCGTGAAGGGCAGAAGAAGATGGTGATCGGCAATAAAGGCGCCAAGATCAAAACTATCGGAATCGAAGCCCGTAAAGACATGCAGGACATGTTTGAAGCACCGGTTCACCTGGAACTGTGGGTGAAAGTGAAATCTGGCTGGGCCGATGATGAGCGTGCGCTGCGCAGCCTCGGTTACGGCGAAGATCAGTAACCTAAGACGACGAGCATATGGATGGATGGCAGCGCGCCTTTGTCCTGCATAGTCGTCCCTGGAGCGAAACCAGCCTGATGCTGGACGTCTTCACGGAAGAGTCCGGTCGCGTGCGCCTTGTTGCCAAAGGCGCACGTTCCAGACGTTCTAATCTGAAAGGTGCCTTGCAGCCTTTCACCCCGCTGCTGGTCCGCTTTGGCGGGCGAGGGGAAGTCAAAACCCTGCGCAGTGCTGAAGCCGTCTCCCTGGCGCTTCCTCTTTCTGGTATCACGCTCTACAGCGGTTTGTATGTTAACGAACTCATCTCACGGGTTCTTGAACATGAGACCCGCTTCTCTGAACTTTTCTTTGATTACCTGCACTGTATTCAGGCACTTGCTGGCGCAACCGGCACCCCTGAGCCTGTGCTGCGTCGTTTCGAACTGGCGCTGCTCGGACACCTTGGTTACGGCGTTGATTTTCTGCACTGTGCGGGAAGCGGAGACGAGGTAGAAGACACCATGACCTATCGCTATCGTGAGGAAAAGGGCTTTATTGCCAGTGTCGTCGTCGATAACAGCACCTTTACCGGGCGCCAGCTCAGAGCACTGTATGAACGCGAGTTCCCGGACGCCGACACTCTGCGTGCGGCAAAACGCTTTACCCGAATTGCGCTCAAGCCGTATCTTGGGGGCAAACCTTTAAAAAGCCGCGAATTATTCAGGCAGTTTATGCCGAAACGCTAATGTTTTACCCCTCACCCCAGCCCTCTCCCGGAGGGAGAGGGAGAAGGTAAATGAACAAAAATACCGAGGATTGTCATGGCTGAATTACTGTTAGGCGTCAATATCGATCACATCGCCACGTTACGTAATGCACGCGGTACCGCGTATCCCGATCCGGTTCAGGCGGCGTTTATCGCTGAGCAGGCTGGCGCCGACGGCATTACCGTTCACCTGCGTGAAGATCGTCGCCACATCACCGACCGGGACGTGCGCATCCTGCGTCAGACGCTGGACACCCGCATGAATCTGGAGATGGCGGTCACCGAAGAGATGCTGGCGATTGCCTGCGAGACCAAACCGCATTTCTGCTGCCTGGTGCCGGAAAAGCGTCAGGAAGTGACCACCGAAGGCGGTCTGGATGTGGCCGGGCAGCTCGACAAAATGCGCGATGCCTGCAAACGCCTGGCGGATGCCGGTATCCTGGTTTCTCTGTTTATCGACGCCGATTTCACCCAAATTAAAGCCGCTGCCGACGTGGGTGCGCCGTATATTGAAATTCACACCGGCTGCTATGCCGATGCCGAAAACGATGCAGCGCAGGCGAAAGAGCTGGAGCGAATCGCCAAAGCGGCAACCTACGCCGCGAGCCTGGGACTGAAGGTTAACGCCGGTCACGGCCTGACCTATCACAACGTAAAAGCCATCGCTGCCCTGCCGGAAATGCACGAGCTGAACATCGGCCACGCCATCATTGGCCGCGCGGTGATGAGCGGTCTGAAAGAAGCGGTTTCCGAGATGAAGCGCCTGATGCTGGAAGCGCGTCAGTAATGGCTATTCTGGGCTTAGGCACCGACATCGTTGAAATAGCCCGCATTGAAGCGGTGATCGCCCGGAGCGGCGATCGCCTCGCAAGACGCGTGCTGAGCGATAACGAATGGGCTATCTGGGAGACGCATCAACAGCCGGTGCGCTTTCTGGCAAAGCGTTTCGCGGTAAAAGAGGCGGCGGCGAAAGCGTTCGGCACGGGCATTCGTAACGGCCTGGCGTTTAACCAGTTTGAAGTGTTTAACGATGAGCTGGGTAAGCCACGTCTGCGTTTATGGGGCGAGGCGCTTAAGCTGGCGGAAAAGCTGGGCGTGGCGCACATGCACGTAACGCTTGCCGATGAACGCCACTACGCCTGTGCGACGGTGATTATCGAAAGTTAAATTTTGTCCGCATGGTGCATCAGGACAAACTTATCCCACAGCTGTTCTTCGTTCTCGACGTGTGCCGGATCTTTTAAGATCGTATTGGGAATGGGGCACACCTTCTGGCAGGTCGGCGTCTCATAGTGGCCGATGCATTCGGTGCAGCGGTCGCTGTTAATCTCATAAATGCTGTCGCCCATCGAAATCGCCTCGTTCGGGCATTCGGGTTCGCACATATCGCAGTTGATGCATTTTTTGGTGATTAACAGCGCCATCAGGAAATTCTCAGAAACATCACAAACAGGGCGGGCATTATACGCTCATTCGTTGTTCAGACCAGTTTTTTTACCAGCTCTTCGCTGTGACGAATACGCTCTGGCGCACGCTCCAGATCCTGCTGAACCAGCGCCATAAACAGCAGGTCCGTCAGCATCATCTGCGCACTCGTCGACGAAATCGCCGCACTGCGAGTGGCCTGTTCCTCGGCAATGGTATACAGACAGCGGGTGGCCCGTTGCTGGAGCGCATTCGGGCTGAAGCCAGTAATCGCCAGAATTTTTCCTCCTACGCGCAGGGCTTCGTCGGTAGCCATATTAATTTCACGACGCTCGCCGGAATAGGAGATGGCCAGCAGTAAATCGTCAGGATCCATGGCCTGCACGGTCGCCAGCAGCGCGTGCATATCCTGTTCAACGATGGCGTTATAGCCGATTTTTGTCAGCTTCCAGCCAAAGTTACGCGCAACCAGTCCGGAGGCGCCGATCCCGGTCAACACAATACGCCGCGCGTCGCGAAGCATGGCTACGCTTTCCAGCAGCTTCTCTTCCGTGTTCACATCCAGCGAGGCATGCATTGCCGCCACGTTCTCTTTGATCAGCTTTTCGCCGACCAGACGCATCGGATCGTCGCCGCGGATCTGGTTATGCACCGGCATTGACTGCGGATTAGGGTTGCTTACCAGTGCTTCACTGATCGCCAGTTTTAGCGCCGGAAAGCCTTTATAGCCTATCTTTTGGGCAAATTTCACCACGCTCGACTGGCTCACCCCGGCTTCGCCTGCCAGCTGCTGGGAGCTGAGGTGTCGCGCGCGATCGGGCTGGGAAAGCAAATAATCCGCCAGCTTTTTGTCACTCTGGGCAAACCCTGCGTAGCGCTGGCGAATACGAATTAAACAGTTCATACGGTCTCCTGGCGAAAATGTGATTACCCGCGCAAATACGAATTTTGCTCGCCTGAATGAATTTTATATTCCATTATAGTGCGTTTATTATGAATTAAAAATTCCAGAGGTAAATAACATGAATCTAGGCTCTCTTGTTTCTGAAACGCGTAACCCGCAAACCATGGATCTTGATGCACTGTCCACGCTGGAGCTGGTAAACCGCTTTAATCAACAGGATACCCTCGTCGCGCTGGCAGTCAAAGAGACATTGCCCGAGGTGGCGAAAGCCGTAGACGCCGCTGCCGACGCTCTGAAAGCAGGAGGACGCATTATTTACATGGGGGCGGGTACCAGTGGGCGCCTCGGTGTGCTGGATGCCTCAGAATGTCCGCCGACCTTTGGCGTTCCGCACGGTCTGGTCGTTGGCCTGATTGCCGGTGGCCCCGGCGCGCTGCTGAAAGCGGTGGAAGGGGCAGAAGACAATAAACAGCTTGGGGAAGACGATCTCAGGGCGCTGAACCTGACCGCGCAGGATCTGGTCGTCGGGCTGGCGGCTTCTGGTCGTACGCCGTACGTCATTGGTGGGCTGGAATACGCCAGACAGACGGGATGTACCACGGTGGCCATCTCCTGTAACCCGGGTTCGCCGATTGCACAGGTGGCCGCCATTGCCATCTCTCCGGTCGTCGGGCCGGAAGCGCTCACCGGCTCCACGCGCCTGAAATCGGGAACCGCGCAGAAGCTGGTGCTCAATATGATCTCCACCGGCGCGATGGTGAAATTTGGCAAGGTCTACCAAAACCTGATGGTGGATATGCAGGCCACCAACGTCAAGCTGGTGGACAGAGCCTGCCGCATGGTGATGGAGGCGACAGGGGCAGGTCGGGAAGAGGCGGAAGCGGTACTCAAACAGACCGATTACGACGTTAAACCCGCCATTCTGATGATATTAACCGGGCTGGATGCAGCCGCGGCCAGAGCCAGGCTCGAAGCCCATCACGGGTTTTTACGGGCGGCATTAGAACACCAATAAGAGGCGTGTATGGACAAAACAGCAGCGCTCGCCAGCGACATCCTGCTTGGGATCGGTGGGGAAAAAAATATTCAGCGTCTGGAAAACTGCATGACGCGTGTACGCGTCGAGGTGCACAACGACGAAAAGCTTGATTTAACGCGCCTGAAGCAGCTCCCCGGCGTGAGCGGGTACGTTAAACAGGGGCAACAGCACCAGCTGATTGTCGGTCCGGGCAAAGCGGCGCAGGTGGTTGATGCCATGCGCGCCCTGATGACGGGCGGTGAAACGGCTCCCACCTTTGACGACGCGGAACGCACCAAAGCGCAGGCGAAAGCCAAATACAAAGCCCCCATGAGCGATGCGCTGCGCCAGCTGGCAAACGTCTTTATTCCTCTGATCCCGGCGTTTATCGCGTCGGGGCTGATCACCGGGATTATCAATATCCTCAAGCGTCCGGATATTGTCGGGAATTTTGCCACCCAGTATCCGAACCTGCTGGGTATTCTGGCGATTTTCGGCAGCGCGGTGTTTGCCATCATGAACATTCTGGTGGGGGTGAACACGGCCAAAGTGTTCGGCGGCTCGCTGGCGATGGGCGGCGTAATGGCGGGTATCCTCTCCAGCCCGCAGCTGGCGCAGATTACGCTGTTTGGCGAGGCGCTTCAGCCTGGCCGCGGTGGGGTGATTGCCGTGCTGCTGGTGGTCATTCTGATGTGCTGGATCGAGAAAAAGCTGCGCGCGGTGCTGCCCGGCTCGATTGAACTGATCCTCAACCCGCTGCTGACCACATTGATTACCGGGAGCGTGGCGATTGTGGCGCTGCAACCGTTAGGCGGCGTGATCTCTGAAGCCATCGCTCACGGCGCGTCTCTGGCGATCGATCGCGGCGGGCTGCTGGTGGGGGCCGTGCTGTCCGGGACCTTCCTGCCGTTAGTCCTGACCGGTCTGCATCAGGGGCTGGTGCCGATCCACGTCGAACTGGTACAGGCGCACGGCTATAACGCACTGCTGCCGATCCTGTCGATGGCGGGTGTTGGGCAGGTCGGCGCGGCCATCGCGGTGCTGATGAAAACCCGCAACGCGCGTCTGAAAAAGGTCATAAAAGGGGCGCTGCCGGTCGGGTTACTCGGTATCGGCGAGCCGCTGATTTTCGGCGTGACCTTGCCGCTGGGTAAGCCGTTCCTGGCCGCCTGTCTCGGTGGCGCGGTGGGCGGGGCGTTAATCAGCTACTGGAAAGTGGCGACCGTCATTACCTTCGGGATCTCCGGTTTACCGCTGGCATTAACCATCGTGACCGGAAAAGTCATGCTCTATCTGTTAGGCTATCTGGTAGCGGTGATCGCCGGGTTCCTGTTTACCTGGCTGTTAGGATTCAACGACCCAGAGGAGTAAGGTTTGGCCAGTCACGAGCGTCGCGTTGTCTTTTTTGATCTGGATGGAACGCTGCATCAGCAGGATATGTTCGGCACCTTTATGCGCTACCTGCTGCGGCGCCAGCCCCTTAACGCGTTGCTGGTATTACCCCTGTTACCCGTTATTGGCATCGCGCTGCTGGTGAAAGGCCGAGCAGCGCGCTGGCCGATGAGCCTGCTGCTCTGGGGATGCACGTTTGGTCATAGCGAAGCGCGCCTTAAGCAGCTCGAACAGGATTTTGCGCACTGGTTTCGCGGGCACGTCGCCGCGTTTCCCGTGGTACAGGCGCGCCTGACCAGCTATCTCGACGCCAACGATGCTGATATCTGGCTGATTACCGGCTCCCCGCAGACGCTGGTGGAGAAGGTCTATTTTGATACGCCCTGGCTGCCGCGCGTGAATCTTATTGCGACACAGATCGCGCGCGGCTACGGCGGCTGGGTGCTGACTATGCGCTGCCTCGGACATGAAAAAGTGATACAGCTGGAGAAACGTATCGGTACGCCGCTGCGTCTGTACAGCGGCTACAGCGATAGCAAGCAGGACAACCCGCTGCTCTATTTTTGCCAGCATCGCTGGCGCGTTACTCCCCTCGGTGAACTTCAGCAACTCGAATAGTCTTATCTATAAGGGCTGTGTATAATGCCGCCCGCTTTTCGACTGGAGTATCAACCCTTGTCCAACCCTGAACACAATCATGAATACTGGATGCGTCACGCGCTGGCGCTGGCTCAACGCGCCTGGGACGAGGGCGAAGTGCCCGTGGGCGCGGTGCTGGTTCATAACAACCAGGTGATTGGGGAAGGGTGGAACCGTCCGATTGGCCGTCACGATCCTACCGCGCATGCTGAAATTATGGCGCTGCGTCAGGGCGGACTGGTGCTGCAAAACTATCGTCTGCTTGATACCACCCTGTATGTCACCCTTGAGCCGTGCGTAATGTGCTCCGGGGCGATGGTGCACAGCCGAATCGGTACGCTGGTGTTTGGCGCGCGGGATGAAAAGACGGGCGCTGCTGGTTCACTGATGGACGTACTTGGGCATCCGGGGATGAACCACCAGGTGAAAACTATCGGCGGGGTACTTGCACCAGAATGTTCGGGTCTGTTAAGTGACTTTTTTCGAATGCGTCGGCAGCAGAAAAAGCAACAAAAGGCAGAATTGAAACCGCAGGATGATTAAGCTCGTCCGGTGCGACCACCGGATAGCTTTCAGCCAGCTGTTGCGCCTCGGCCGCCTCTTTTTCTTTCTCCAGCAGATATCCCACCAGGCTTATCTGGTACTTACGAATATTTTCCACGTAGGCATACGCTTCATGCCCGCGCGCATAGCCGTACGTCAGCTTCTGGTACCACTGTTTCTGGCTAAGCAGCGGCAGGCGCTGTTTTACATCTGACCAGCTGTCCGGGTTACCTTTGGTTTTCGCCGTCAGCGCCCGCGCGTCGAGCATGTGCGCATAACCCATGTTATAGGCGGCCAGCGCAAACCAGATACGCTCCCCTTCCGGGACCGTCTCCGGCACTTTCGCCATCATATCCTGTAAATACTGCGCGCCGCCGCTGATGCTCTGTTCCGCATCGGTCCGGTCGCTGATGCCGAGGCTCTGGGCGGTATTTTTGGTCAGCATCATCAACCCGCGCACGCCCGTGGGGGAGGTGGCCTGAGCATCCCAGTGCGATTCCTGGTAGGAAATCGCCGCCAGCAGCTTCCAGTCAATCTCCTGGGCGTACTTCTCAAACAGCGGTTGCAGATCCGGCAGCACGCTGTCCACCGCGCGCAGGAAGGTGCGGGTGTCAACGTAATCAAAATCGTCTCCGTGACCGAGATATTTCTCTTCCAGGCGCGCCAGGGTGCCGTCTTCATTGATGGAATTAAAGAAATCGAGCATAGCCGCAGAGACGGTTTGATCGTCGTCCAGCTGGGTAAACCAGGTCACCGGCTGTTCGTCGGTCACATCCAGCGCCACGGCAATTTCAGGATGAACGCGCTGGAAAAGGCTGATCGCCACCGAATCAGCAATGGTATAGGCCAGCTTTTTATCTTTTACCTGCTCCAGTAATTCGGTCGTGCCGAGTTTAGGATCGACCGTCCAGCTGAGGTTCGGGTATTTTTTCTCTTTCAACGCCCGCAGATCGTCAATCACCACATGGCCTGGCGCAATGGTCAATTGCTGGTCGGTGATGTCGGCCAGTGAGCGCGGGCGCAGGCTACCCACACGATAAACCACCTGCTGCGACACGGAGTAATAGGTCGGGCCCGGCTGATAGTTTTTGCTGCGTTCGCTGTTGTACACCAGACCTGCGGCGAGAATATCGGCACGGTCATGGTCCAAATCATCAAACAGCTGGTTGATGTTCTGCCGCACGGTAACTTTCAGCTTCACGCCCAGATAGTCCGCAAACAGCTGTGCCAGTTCGTAATCAAGACCGATAGTTTTACCGTTGATATCGTCGTAAATAAGCGGGGAGGAGAGGGTACTGACGCGCAACTCCCCCCGCTCCTGAATGGCGGCGATACGGTTTTCGGCCTTGCCGAACCAGGGGATAGACGGCCAGAGGGCCACTGCCAGCAGCAACGTAACAATGCCGATGAGCAGATAATTAATCTTTAATTTTTTCAATTAGTTAATTCTCTGCGACGCCGGTTGCCTCAGTGTGCTGTAGTCATGTTAAGAATAGAGTTTGCCATTGATTGAGCGGCATTTTGCGCAAAGTAGCGCCAGTTGGCAACCAATTAGAGAGACAGGTCACATCTATTGTTAAACATAAAGGATGATTTTATTTCGACGCAAACGGTTTCGTCGGCGCTCAGGATTCTCTATAATGACGCCCGTTTTCCCCCCTTGCGCACACTGTAAGCGCCCCGGCGCTTCGAAGACGAGAGACTTATGATGGAAATTCTGCGTGGTTCGCCTGCACTGTCTGCCTTCCGTATTAACAAACTGCTGGCACGTTTTCAGGCGGCCGACCTTCCGGTAAGCAATATTTACGCTGAGTATGTCCATTTTGCTGACCTGAACGCCCCCCTGAATGCAGAGGAGCGCGTACAGCTGGAACGCCTGCTTAAATATGGCCCAAGCCTGAGCAGCCATACGCCGACCGGCAAATTAATCCTCGCCACGCCACGCCCTGGCACCATCTCCCCCTGGTCTTCCAAAGCCACCGACATCGCTCACAACTGCGGCCTGAGCCAGATTAACCGTCTGGAGCGCGGTGTGGCGTACTATGTGGAAGCGTCAACCCTGAGCGACGCGCAGTGGCAGGTGGTTGCCGCAGAGCTGCACGACCGCATGATGGAGAGCGTGTTTGATTCTCTGGATGATGCGCAGAAACTGTTCTCCCACCATCAGCCTGCGCCGGTACAGAGCGTGGATCTGCTGGGGCAGGGGCGTCAGGCGCTGATCGACGCAAACCTGCGTCTTGGTCTGGCGCTCGCAGAAGATGAAATCGACTACCTTCAGGATGCATTCGTTAAGCTGAATCGCAACCCGAACGACATCGAACTGTATATGTTCGCGCAGGCCAACTCCGAGCACTGCCGCCACAAGATTTTCAACGCCGACTGGATTATCGACGGCGAACAGCAGCCGAAGTCGCTGTTCAAAATGATCAAAAACACCATGGAGCAAACCCCTGACCACGTGCTGTCTGCCTATAAAGACAACGCCGCGGTGATGGAAGGTTCCGAGGTGGGCCGCTTCTTCGCCGACCGCGAAGCAGGGCGCTATGACTTCCATCAGGAGCCTGCGCATATCCTGATGAAAGTGGAAACCCACAACCACCCGACGGCGATTTCTCCGTGGCCGGGTGCAGCGACCGGCTCCGGCGGTGAGATCCGTGACGAAGGTGCGACCGGTCGCGGCGCGAAACCCAAAGCGGGTCTGGTCGGTTTCTCCGTTTCCAACCTGCGTATCCCGGGTTTTGAACAGCCGTGGGAAGAAGATTTCGGCAAGCCAGAGCGCATTGTCACCGCGCTGGATATCATGACCGAAGGCCCGCTGGGCGGCGCGGCGTTCAACAACGAATTTGGTCGTCCGGCGCTGAACGGTTACTTCCGTACCTACGAAGAGAAAGTGGACAGCCACAACGGCGAAGAGCTGCGCGGCTACCACAAACCGATCATGCTGGCGGGCGGGATTGGCAACATTCGCGCCGATCACGTGCAGAAAGGCGAGATCGTCGTCGGCGCGAAGCTGATCGTGCTCGGCGGCCCGGCAATGAACATCGGTCTGGGCGGCGGGGCAGCCTCGTCTATGGCTTCCGGCCAGTCTGATGCGGATCTCGACTTCGCGTCCGTGCAGCGCGACAACCCGGAAATGGAGCGCCGTTGTCAGGAAGTGATCGACCGCTGCTGGCAGCTCGGCGACGCCAACCCGATTCTGTTCATCCACGACGTGGGCGCGGGCGGACTCTCTAACGCTATGCCTGAGCTGGTGAGCGACGGCGGTCGCGGCGGACGCTTCAACCTGCGCGATATCCTGAGCGATGAGCCGGGCATGAGCCCGCTGGAAATCTGGTGTAACGAATCCCAGGAGCGCTACGTGCTGGCGGTTGCCGCCGATCAGCTGCCGCTGTTTGACGAGCTGTGCCGCCGCGAGCGCGCGCCGTATGCGGTCATCGGTGAAGCGACCGAAGAGCAGCACCTTTCCTTAAGCGACACCCACTTTGACAACCAGCCGATCGATCTGCCGCTGGACGTGCTGCTCGGCAAAACGCCGAAGATGACCCGCGACGTGCAGACTCGCAAAGCGGCGGGCAAAGCGCTGGATCGCCAGGGCATCACCGTGGCAGAAGCGGTTAACCGCGTGCTGCACCTGCCTGCCGTGGCAGAGAAAACCTTCCTGGTGACCATCGGCGACCGTACCGTGACCGGTATGGTGTCGCGCGATCAGATGGTCGGCCCGTGGCAGATCCCGGTCGCTAACTGCGCCGTGACCACCGCGAGCCTCGACAGCTACTACGGCGAAGCGATGGCGCTGGGCGAACGCACGCCAGTGGCGCTGCTGGACTTCGCCGCTTCTGCCCGTCTGGCGGTCGGTGAAGCGCTGACCAACATCGCCGCGACGCAGATTGGCGATATCAAACGCATCAAACTTTCCGCGAACTGGATGGCCGCTGCCGGTCACCCGGGCGAAGATGCCGGCCTGTACGAAGCGGTGAAAGCGGTGGGTGAAGAGCTGTGTCCTGCGCTCGGCCTGACCATTCCGGTGGGTAAAGACTCCATGTCGATGAAAACCCGCTGGCAGGAAGGTAACGAGCAGCGCGAGATGACCTCTCCGCTGTCGCTGGTGATCACCGCGTTTGCGCGCGTGGAAGACGTGCGTCATACCGTTACGCCGCAGCTTTCCACTGAAGATAACGCCCTGCTGTTGATTGACCTCGGCAAAGGCCATAACGCACTGGGCGCCACCTCGCTGGCGCAGGTTTACCGCCAGCTCGGCGATAAGCCAGCCGACGTGCGCGACGTCGCCCAGCTGAAAGGCTTCTACGACGCAATTCAGGCGCTGGTGGCGCAGCGTAAGCTGCTGGCCTACCACGACCGTTCCGATGGTGGCCTGCTGGTGACGCTGGCAGAGATGGCCTTCACCGGTCACTGCGGCGTTGAAGCAAACATTGCCACGCTTGGCGAAGACCGCCTGGCGGCGCTGTTTAACGAAGAGCTTGGCGCGGTCATTCAGGTACGCGCCGCAGATCGCGACGCGGTGGAAGCGATTCTGGCGCAGCACGGTCTGGCAGACTGCGTACACTATCTCGGTAAAGCGGTGCAGGGCGACCGCTTCGTGATTGAAGCCGACGGCCACGCGGTGTTCAGCGAAAGCCGCACCACGCTGCGTATGTGGTGGGCGGAAACCACCTGGCAGATGCAGCGCCTGCGTGACAATCCGGAATGCGCCGATCAGGAACACAACGCGAAGGCGAACGACAACGATCCTGGCCTGAACGTGAAGCTCAGCTTCGACATTAACGAAGACATTGCCGCGCCGTACATTGCGACCGGTGCGCGTCCGAAAGTAGCCGTGCTGCGCGAGCAGGGTGTTAACTCCCACGTTGAGATGGCGGCGGCCTTCCACCGGGCGGGCTTTGACGCCATCGACGTCCACATGAGCGACCTGCTGGCCGGGCGTACCGGGCTCGATGATTTCCAGGCGCTGGTCGCCTGCGGGGGGTTCTCCTACGGTGACGTGCTGGGCGCGGGCGAAGGCTGGGCGAAGTCTATTCTGTTCAACAGCCGCGTGCGTGACGAGTTCGAAACCTTCTTCCACCGTCCGCAGACGCTGGCGCTGGGCGTGTGTAACGGCTGTCAGATGATGTCTAACCTGCGCGAGCTGATCCCGGGCAGCGAAGCCTGGCCGCGCTTTGTGCGTAACCAGTCTGACCGCTTCGAAGCGCGCTTCAGCCTGGTAGAAGTGACCCAAAGCCCGTCTCTGCTGTTGCAGGGAATGGTCGGTTCACAGATGCCAATCGCGGTTTCGCACGGTGAAGGTCAGGTTGAAGTGCGTGATGCGGCGCACCTGGCTCAGCTTGAAAGCAAAGGACTGGTAGCGCTGCGCTTTGTTGATAACTTCGGCAAGGTCACCGAAACCTATCCGGCTAACCCGAACGGTTCGGCAAATGGCATTACCGCCGTCACCAGCGAAAGCGGTCGGGTGACGATCATGATGCCGCACCCGGAACGTGTCTTCCGTACCGTTAGCAACTCCTGGCACCCGGAAAACTGGGGCGAGGACAGCCCGTGGATGCGCATTTTCCGCAACGCGCGTAAACAACTGGGTTAAGTTTCAACGCCATGACTGTAGGCCCGGTAAGCGCGAGCGCCACCGGGCTTTTTTGTACCTGTCGCAAAATCGCGACAATCCTCTGGGTTAAGTGTCTCCAATAAGAGACACTTAACTTATTGATTTATATATGTCAGGACGGGTTCCCGTTAAGGTGTTGCTTAATAGCGACACTTAGCCTGGAAATCATTCACCTGACAATCAATGCATTTTAGTAATAAAACGATTATTAATCATAAGGATAGTATCAATTTTTGCAATCTGGCACGCGCGTTGCATAATAGTGACCAGTGGCTCATTCACCTTCTTATGTCAGCCCCTTCGGGACGTGCTACATAAACTTCGAATGACGCACAAAAAGGTGCCTGCCGTCCAACTACTGATTATTGCAATGCTTTATCAGGCCAGGGCGAAACGTCGAGTTAGGCACCGCCTTATTCCATGACAAAGCCGGGTTTTTACCCGGCTTTGTTGTATCTGAAGGGCAGACTCAGTTACGCTCTCCTCAAACCCGGATGATGAGAGTAATGTGTTGAAACGCTGGCCCGCTTTCCCTCGCTCCCTGCGACAGCTCGTTATGATGGCCTTCCTGCTGATCCTGCTACCTTTGCTGGTTCTGGCGTGGCAGGCATGGCAAAGCCTGAATGCGTTAAGTGCCCAGGCGGCCCTGACTAACCGCACCACGCTTATTGATGCCCGCCGTAGCGAGGCAATGACCAACGCCGCGCTGGAGATGGAGCGTAGCTATCGCCAGTACTGCGTGCTGGACGACCGCACGCTGGCGAGGGTTTATCAGAACCAGCGTAAACGCTACAGCGAAATGCTGGATGCCCATGCCGGGGTCTTGCCGGATGACAAACTCTATCAGGCGCTGCGTCAGGATCTGAACGATCTGGCGCAGCTCCAGTGCAAAAACAGCGGTCCTGATGCCGCCGCCGCCGCCCGACTTGAAGCCTTCGCGAACGCCAATACGGAGATGGTGCAGTCCACCCGTACGGTTATCTTTTCCCGTGGCCAGCAACTCCAGCAGGAGATTGCCGAGCGCGGCCAGTTCTTCGGCTGGCAGGCGCTGGTGCTGTTCCTCGTCAGCCTTGGGCTGGTACTGCTCTTTACCCGCATGATCATCGGCCCCGTAAAGGGGATCCAGCGGATGATTAACCGCCTGGGGGAGGGCAAATCTCTCGGGGATACGGTTGTTTTTAAAGGCCCGCGCGAGCTGCGCTCGGTCGGTCAGCGTATCATCTGGCTTTCTGAACGCCTGGCGTGGCTGGAATCGCAGCGTCATCAGTTCCTGCGCCATATCTCACACGAACTCAAAACACCGCTGGCCAGTATGCGTGAAGGCACGGAGCTGCTGGCAGACGAAGTAGCGGGGCCGTTAACCCCTGAGCAAAAAGAGATCGTGGCGATTCTGGATGCCAGTAGCCGCAATTTACAAAAACTTATTGAACAACTGCTGGACTATAACCGCAAGCTGGCGGATGGTGCTGTGGTGCTTGAAAGCGTTGAGATTGAACCGCTGGTGGACATGGTGATCTCCGCCCATAGCCTGCCAGCAAGAGCTAAAATGATGCATACCCAGGTGGATCTCAATGCACCTTCCTGCCTGGCAGAGCCGATGTTGTTAATGAGCGTACTGGATAATCTTTATTCCAATGCGGTGCACTATGGTACTGAATCCGGTACCATTTATATCAGAAGCAATAACAACGGTTCGCGGGTATTTATTGACGTAGCGAATACGGGAAGCCCGATTCCGGATGATGAAAAAACGATGATCTTTGAGCCCTTCTTCCAGGGGAGTCATCAGCGAAAAGGTGCGGTAAAAGGAAGTGGTCTGGGGCTGAGTATTGCCCGCGACTGCATACGACGCATGCAGGGTGAGCTTAACATCGTGAGTGATGAACGCGCCGATGTCTGTTTTCGTATCGAACTGCCTCTTGAGCCGGAAAAATCAATGAAATGAATAATAACCTGGTGAGTATGTCACACGTCTTTTACCGCGCACTGCGCGCGGTGTTTTCCAGTAAAAATGTGCGCCTGAGCCTGCCCTGCTTACTGCTGGCCGGCTGTGTAACCCATGCGCCGAAAAGTGCAATTAGCCACAAACAGGAAGATAAATGGCCGCAAAAACAGCTGGCCGATTTCCTTTCAACACGTTGCGATGATATCTGGAACCTGTCGGGGCGTGATGTTGAATCCAATCCGCTGTTCTGGCTGCGCGGAATAGACTGCGCCCAGCGGCTGGCGCCCGCCGAGGCCCGTGCCCAGGCGGCGATTCTGGTGGACGATACCTGGCAGGACGCGTTTAAACGTGGGATCGTGATGGCGGATGCCAGAATCACGCCTGTCGAACGCCGCGCCAACGTGACGCGGCTGGATACTTACGTGATCAATATTCCCCCGCAGGTGCGCCCGGTCTATCAGCTCTGGCGGGATGGACAAACCCTGCAATTACAACTGTCTGAAGAGCGTTTCCGCTACAGCAAATTGCAGCAGTCGAGCGACAGCGAGCTTGATGCGCTTCGCCAGCAGCAGGAGTCGCTGCGCGAGCAGCTGGAAACCACCACCCGCAAGCTCGAAAATCTGACCGATATCGAAAGACAGCTCTCGACGCGTAAGCCGGCAGGCAGCTATCTGCCCGATGGGTCGAAAGGCAACTCTGCCACGACGCCAGACAGTGAGACGCCGAAACAAGAGGATGTGAAGCCATGACAAGCCGTAAACCTGCCCATCTGTTACTGGTGGATGACGATCCCGGGCTGTTAAAGCTGCTGGGAATGCGTCTGGTCAGCGAAGGCTACAGCGTGGTCACCGCTGAAAGCGGGCAGGAGGGGCTGAAAGTGCTCAGCCGCGAGAAAATCGATCTGGTGATTAGTGATTTGCGCATGGATGAAATGGATGGCCTGCAACTGTTCACGGAGATCCAGAAGCAGCAGCCCGGGATGCCGGTGATTATCCTCACCGCTCACGGATCTATTCCTGATGCGGTGGCCGCGACGCAGCAGGGGGTATTCAGCTTCCTCACCAAACCAGTGGATAAAGACGCCCTCTATAAAGCAATCGACAGCGCCCTTGAGCATGCGGCGCCATCCGGCGACGACGCCTGGCGTGAATCCATCGTGACGCGTAGCCCTGTGATGCTGCGCCTGCTGGAACAGGCGCGGATGGTGGCGCAATCCGACGTTAGCGTGCTGATCAACGGCCAGAGCGGGACCGGGAAAGAGATCCTGGCCCAGGCGATCCACAACGCCAGCCCGCGCAGTAAAAATGCCTTTATTGCCATCAACTGTGGCGCGCTGCCGGAACAGCTGCTTGAGTCTGAGCTCTTCGGCCATGCCCGCGGCGCCTTTACCGGCGCGGTGAGCAGCCGTGAAGGGCTGTTCCAGGCGGCTGAGGGGGGCACGCTGTTTCTTGATGAAATTGGCGATATGCCCGCGCCGTTGCAGGTCAAACTGCTGCGCGTGTTGCAGGAGCGAAAAGTGCGTCCGCTTGGCAGCAACCGCGATATCGATATCAACGTGCGTATTATTTCCGCTACCCATCGCGATTTACCCAAGGTGATGGCGCGCAACGAGTTCCGTGAAGATCTTTACTATCGACTGAATGTCGTCAACCTGAAAATCCCGGCGCTGGCCGAGCGTGCGGAAGATATCCCGCTGCTGGCAAATCACCTTTTGCGCCAGGCCGCTGACCGCCACAAACCATTCGTGCGCGCGTTCTCCACCGATGCGATGAAACGCCTGATGACCGCAAGCTGGCCGGGCAACGTACGCCAGCTGGTGAACGTGATTGAGCAGTGCGTGGCGCTGACGTCATCGCCGGTGATCAGCGATGCGCTGGTGGAGCAGGCGCTCGAGGGGGAAAACACGGCCTTACCGACGTTTGCGGAAGCGCGAAACCAGTTCGAGCTGAACTATCTGCGTAAGCTGCTGCAAATCACCAAAGGCAACGTGACCCACGCGGCGCGCATGGCCGGGCGTAACCGTACCGAGTTTTATAAATTGCTCTCACGCCACGAGCTGGAAGCGAACGATTTTAAAGAGTAATACCGCAAAATTCGCCTGAATATGATACTGTGAGCAACCGATTACGAGGCTGCTTACTGGCAAGAGTTTAAGGACCCACCATGAAAAAGATTGATGCGATTATTAAACCTTTCAAACTGGATGATGTACGTGAAGCGCTGGCAGAAGTAGGCATCACCGGGATGACCGTAACTGAAGTGAAAGGTTTTGGTCGTCAGAAGGGCCACACCGAGCTATACCGTGGCGCAGAGTACATGGTGGACTTTCTGCCGAAAGTGAAAATCGAGATCGTGGTGAGCGATGATATCGTCGATACCTGTGTGGATACCATCATCCGCACGGCGCAGACCGGTAAAATTGGCGACGGGAAAATCTTCGTCTTTGACGTGGCGCGCGTGATCCGTATCCGTACCGGCGAAGAAGACGACGCGGCGATTTAACATTCTTGCCGGGTGGCGCTGCGCGTACCCGGCCTAAAAAACCCTTCGTAGGCCCGTGCAAGCGCAGCGCCGCCGGGCGATTACAGCACTTTATGCGGGCCGAAACATTCGTAATGAATGTTGTCTTTATTCACGCCCAGGTCTACCAGCTGCTTCGCGGCATACTGCATAAACGCTACTGGCCCACAAACGTAGAACTGCATCCCCGGTGCGCTGAACGCCCCTTCATGCTGCCCTAAATTCATCAGGCCTTCGCTGTCGAAACGAGCCGCTGCGCGGTCTGCCTCCGTCGGCAGGCGATACCAGGTATGCGCGGTGAAACGCGGCAGGGTCGCTCCGAGCGCTTTGACTTCATCCGCAAAGGCGTGCACATCACCGTTCTCCGCCGCGTGGAACCAGTTAACCTGCGCGCTGTGGTTTGCTTTCGCCAGCGTATCCAGCATCGCCAGCATAGGCGTCTGACCCACGCCTGCGGAGATCAGCGTCACCGGGGTATTCGTATCAACGGCCATAAAGAAATCGCCCGCCGGTGCCGCCAGATGGACCACGTCGCCCACGCTGGCTTCGTTATGCAGCCAGTTGGATACCTGACCGCCTTCCTCACGTTTAACCGCAATGCGATAGCCTTTGCCGTCTGGCTTGCGGGTCAGGGAGTACTGGCGAATCTCCTGGTGCGGGAAGCCTTCAGGCTTCAGCCAGACGCCCAGATACTGGCCCGGCTGGTAATCGGCAACCGGCTGACCGTCCACTGGCTCAAACTCAAAGCTGGTGATCAGTGCGCTGCGCGGGGTTTTCTCAACGATGCGGAAGGCGCGCGTGCCTTCCCAGCCGCCATTCTTGCTGGCGTTTTCGCTGTAGATCTGCGCTTCACGGTTGATGAATACGTTTGCCAGTACGCCATAGGCCTTACCCCAGGCATCCAGTACTTCCTGGCCCGGGCTGAACATTTCGTCCAGGGTTGCCAGCAGATGACTGCCGACGATGTTGTACTGCTCAGGTTTGATCTGGAAGCTGGTGTGCTTC
The DNA here is from genome assembly GCF_000534415.1 of Enterobacter sp. BIDMC 27. Lineage (NCBI taxonomy): Bacteria > Pseudomonadati > Pseudomonadota > Gammaproteobacteria > Enterobacterales > Enterobacteriaceae > Enterobacter > Enterobacter sp. BIDMC 27. Next base: position 4,293,021 of record NZ_KI973178.1, on the reverse strand, counting down.
TGGGCGATTTTTTCCACCGCAGGCAGCAGAGCCGCCAGGTTTTCGATGTTGCTGGCATAGGCGGCAATAGCGTTAAACAGCGCTTCGCGCTGATCGCCGTTACGCTGGTTGCTCATGTTGAAAATCTCTTTGAGCTCCGGGTTATGCGCGAACATGCGATCGTAGAAATGGGCGGTCAGTTTAGGACCCGTTTCAACCAGCAGGGGGATTGTGGCTTTCACGGTAGCGATGGTTTGGGCGTCGAGCATAGCAGCTTCCTTCTGATGTTACTTTAATGATGTATTTTATATGCATCTTATAAAAATACCCCTGCAATGTAAATGGTTCTTTGCATCGTGAAAAATATGCATCACAAAGCTGAAAAGAAATCCGTTGAAAATGGCGAGAGCTTTATTGCTCAAACCCTTGCGTGGCGTGGAGGTAAACGTTTGCGTAAAATCGTTTGTCAAGACCTGTTATCGCAGAACTATTCAGTTATACTGTTGCCCGTCGTCCAACAGGACTGCCTTTTCAGGCCAAAAATTTACTTGTTAGCTGAGTCAGGAGATGCGGATGTTAAAGCGTGAAATGAACATTGCCGATTATGATGCCGAACTGTGGCAGGCTATGGAGCAGGAAAAAGTACGTCAGGAAGAGCACATCGAACTGATCGCCTCCGAAAACTACACCAGCCCGCGCGTAATGCAGGCGCAGGGTTCTCAGCTGACCAACAAATATGCTGAAGGTTATCCGGGCAAGCGCTACTACGGCGGTTGCGAATACGTTGATATCGTTGAGCAGCTGGCGATTGACCGTGCGAAAGAACTCTTTGGCGCTGACTACGCGAACGTCCAGCCGCACTCTGGCTCTCAGGCTAACTTCGCTGTTTACACCGCGCTGTTGCAGCCGGGCGATACCGTTCTGGGTATGAACCTGGCGCAGGGCGGCCACCTGACTCACGGCTCCCCGGTTAACTTCTCTGGCAAACTGTACAACATCATCCCTTACGGTATTGATGAGTCCGGTAAAATTGACTACGAAGACATGGCGAAGCAGGCCAAAGAGCACAAGCCGAAGATGATCATCGGTGGCTTCTCTGCTTACTCCGGCATCGTTGACTGGGCAAAAATGCGTGAAATCGCTGACAGCATCGGTGCGTACCTGTTCGTCGACATGGCGCATGTTGCCGGTCTGATTGCGGCAGGCGTTTACCCGAACCCGGTTCCACATGCGCACGTTGTGACCACCACCACCCACAAAACCCTGGCGGGTCCACGCGGTGGCCTGATCCTGGCGAAAGGCGGTGACGAAGAGCTGTACAAAAAGCTGAACTCCGCCGTGTTCCCAAGCGCCCAGGGCGGCCCGCTGATGCACGTTATCGCCGCGAAAGCCGTCGCGCTGAAAGAAGCGATGGAGCCAGAGTTCAAGGTTTATCAGCAGCAGGTTGCTAAAAACGCCAAAGCGATGGTGGAAGTGTTCCTGAACCGTGGCTACAAAGTGGTCTCTGGCGGGACTGAAAACCACCTGTTCCTGCTGGACCTGGTTGATAAGAACCTGACCGGTAAAGAAGCTGACGCAGCCCTCGGCCGCGCCAACATCACCGTCAACAAAAACAGCGTGCCAAACGATCCGAAGAGCCCGTTCGTGACGTCCGGTATCCGTATCGGTTCTCCGGCCGTAACTCGCCGTGGCTTTAAAGAAGCGGAAGTGAAAGAGCTGGCGGGCTGGATGTGTGACGTTCTGGACAACATCAATGACGACGCGGTTATCGAGCGCGTTAAAGGTAAAGTTCTGGACATCTGCGCACGCTTCCCAGTGTACGCATAATTCTCTGCGTCGCAGAACTGAAAAAGGCCGCTCATGCGGCCTTTTTTTATGGGCTAACGTCGGTCGAGGGAGATGGCCCCCGGCCCGGTAATCGCCAGCAAAATAAAGCCGCCAGCGATACTCACATTTTTGTAGAAGTTAATCATATTTGGCAGAACCGCATCGCCCGTCATATCCCAGTAGTGGTGACCAATCACCGCCGTTCCCAGCGTATAGAAGACAAAGATCACCGCGAGGGGGCGGGTGAAAAAGCCCAGCACGATCAGAATCGCGGCGGGGACTTCCATCACCACCGCAACAATGGCGGCCAGCATGGGCATGGGGGCGCCGAGCGACGTCATATACTGAACGGTGCCGCTAAACCCCGTCAGCTTGGGATAACCGAAAATAATAAACAGGACCACAATAGCAATGCGGGCAATTAAAAGCAGGAAAGAACGAGAGGAGCCGAAATCGAAATAACGTAAGTTGTTCATGGCAAACGACCTCTTCAGGCGATGTTCTTTAAACGTAATACAATTTTGCCGCTCTCGCCATACGCCGACCGGCTGTCCATGATGTTAATTTATCGTTAATTTATAGCGCGCTAACGACTTGCTAAAGTCAGGGATTAACGCCAGACTATCGCCTCCATTTCGGGAGGGATTCATGGTCTTGCATTCCACGCGCTGGCTGGCGCTCAGCTATTTCACCTATTTCTTTAGTTACGGTATTTTTTTGCCTTTCTGGAGCGTCTGGCTCAAGGGAATTGGTCTGACGCCTGAGACCATTGGCATCCTGCTGGGCGCGGGGCTGGTGGCACGTTTCCTGGGTAGCCTGCTGATTGCGCCCCGCGTCAGCGATCCCTCCTTACTGATTAAAGCGGTGCGAATTCTGGCCCTGCTGACGCTGGTCTTTGCGGCCTGTTTCTGGGTCAGCCATCAGTTTGCCTGGCTGATGGTGGTAATGGTTGGCTTTAATCTGTTCTTCTCCCCGCTGGTGCCGCTGACGGATGCCCTGGCGAACACCTGGCAAAAGCAGATCACCATGGACTATGGCCGCGTGCGCCTGTGGGGATCGATTGCCTTCGTGATCGGCTCTGCGCTGGTCGGGAAACTGGTCAGCCTCTATGACTATCGTGCCATTCTGGCGCTGTTAACGCTCGGCATCGCCTCGATGCTGCTCGGTATGTTGCTGCGTCCGTCGGTGATGCCGCAGGGCGAAAGCCGCCATCAGGAGAGCGCCGGCTGGCCCGCCTGGCGCTCGCTGGTGGCGCAAAGCTGGCGTTTCCTGGCCTGCGTCTGTCTGCTCCAGGGGGCACATGCGGCCTATTACGGCTTCAGCGCCATCTACTGGCAGGGGGCGGGCTACTCGGCTTCTGCGGTAGGCTACCTGTGGTCGCTCGGCGTGGTGGCGGAGGTCATTATCTTCGCGCTGAGCCAAAAACTTTTCCGTCGTTTCGGGGCGCGTGACCTGCTGCTGCTTTCCGCCGTTTGCGGCGTGGTGCGCTGGGGCATCATGGGCTGGACGACTGAGCTGCCGTGGCTGATTGTGGCGCAAATTCTACACTGCGGAACCTTCACCGTGTGCCATCTGGCGGCGATGCGCTACATCGCGGCGCGAGAGGGTGGGGACGTTATTCGTCTTCAGGCGGTCTATTCAGCGGTGGCGATGGGCGGCAGTATTGCGGTGATGACCGTATTTGCCGGTTTCCTCTATCAGCACCTGGGGCACGGTGTGTTCTGGGTGATGGCGCTGGTCGCTTTACCTGCCATCGTCATCCGCCCTAAAGTCGCTGCTCGCACGTAACTATGATTCGAGCATAACGCGAATATGTTCCTGCTGCTGCGTGTTCAGGGTCTCAACGGCATGAATGAGCGGCGGCGAGAACAGCGGCAAGGCGGTTGGATAAGGCGTAATGACCAGCGCCGCCTCGCGGGGGGCGCCCTCCTTCTTAAACGCCTCCAGGCTAAGATAACGAATATTGAGCGGCAGCAGCGTCAGCTCGCGAAGCTGCTGCTCAATTAACGCTTCGCAGGCTTTATCTTCCCCCGTTAACAGGACCACCTGTTTTTCATGCAGGTCGGTCTCCTGCATCAGCCAGGCACCAAAAATCACCGCCACCAGAGCCATCTCTTCACCGGAGAATCGCAGACCAAATTCGGCTTCCAGCTCAAACAGCGCCTCTTTAGTGGTGCGCAGCAGCCGGGGGTATAAACGGTGGATCTCTTCCGGCAGACTGTTGTCGATGCCGATGTCAAATAAGGAGCGGTCCAGCGCCTGAGCCAGATGAATATAAAGCTGATCGGTCAGCCCCTGCTCATCGCTGAAGTTCATCCCGGTTTGCGCCCGGAAGCGGGCAATCATACGCACGATGGCGCGACGCAGGCGCTGATCCTGCTGGTGTTTATCCATCACCGGGTCGGGTGTGCGAAGCATCATAAATAGCAGCGCCAGGAACAGCTGTTCATCGCTGTGCGTTCCCTGCGGGACGCGCCGTTTCCAGTGGCGGACAATTTCCTGCGCCGTAAAGTATTCCCCTCGGGACTGCGTCCAGCTGCGCTGAACGGGCGAAAACTCTGGCGTATTGCCCAGATGATGCTGAATCAGACAATATTGCAGATAAAGCTGTAAAAACTGTACGTCGCGGGACTCAAACTGGCGCTGAAGCTTGCGCGCGCAAAAGTTGATAAGCGCCCGAAGGTTCGCATCGTCATAAAGCGGGCGGGCAATGCCGTGCTGTTTAAGCGCGGTTTTTAAGGCAGGGGTAAACTGTTGGGCGACAAAATGTGGACAGAGCCGAAGTGCCCTGCGCAGCCAGTGCAGCAGGCACAAACGTTGATTAAGGGCGGAACCCTCAATTCGGTAGCAGCCATCATGGTGCGTGACGATATCAAGCCGATGATAGCGCTGGATTTCATCGCGCGTCTCGGCTATATCTTGCCGTGCCATGACGTCGTCCACGCCGTTGGCAGCGATTATGCTCTGTGCGGTGATGGCAGCATCGGGCAGGTAAAGCATCAAAAGCACCTGGCAGCGGCGCTGCGAACTGGAAAGCACAGATGGAATTTCAAGCGTCGTCATCATCTGTCGGGTATCCAGTGTGAATGTTTGATAAGAATAGCTAAAGGATGGGCGCTGAAAAGCGCACCGGCAGGCCTTTCACTCAGGATTGCTGGCGAACATCACAGAATTTTTGACGTGAGGAACAGATGCAAATAGTTAAACAAAGCGCGGTAGCGTTATTTTTGGCGGTTTTCACTTGTGCCGCCGGCGCACATCCTCACAGTTTTATCAGCCTGAAAACCGAACTGGTGACGGACGGCACGCTGCTCAGCGGCCTGAAAATGCGCTGGACGATGGATGAAATCACCTCCGCCGACCTGCTGTACGATGCCGGAAACGCAAAGCCCGGCGATGAGATCTGGAAAAAGCTGGCGGCGGAAGTGATGGCCAACGTGCTGGGTCAGCACTACTTCACCGAGTTCTGGCACAACGGACAAAAGGTGAAATTTCTCAACCGTCCCACGGTGTACGGCATGACCCGCGACGGACATCAGGCGGTGCTGACCTTTATCCTTCCGCTGGCGCACCCTCAACCGCTGGCCGGGCAGAAGTACAGGTTTTCCACGTTTGACCCAACCTACTATGTCGACATGCGCTATGACAATGACAGCGACGTACGGCTGCCGGACGCGCTGCAAAAAAGCTGCAAAATTGCCGTGCACACCCCGAAACCCAGCGAAGAGATGCTGAACTTTGCCGTTTCTCTTGATAAAGAGGATGCGCCCCCCGAAGACATGGAGTTAGGTAAACAGTTTGCGCAGGAGGTGACGTTACAATGTCAGTGATCTCCTCTCCCGTCAGTAAGCCGCGTCGCTGGCTGCACCTCTGGCCTCTGGCGCTCTTTTTGTTGTTAGCGGTTGGCGGCGCGCTCTGGCTGTGGCAGGCATGGCCGCAGGTGATGATGAAAAGCATCCTCTGGCAGCGGGAAGTTAATCAGCAGATGAGCGGTCTGCTGAAAGCCGTGGCGGAAAATCCGACCAAAGCGGGCGGCGCTCTTCTGGCGTTCAGCTTTATCTATGGCGTGCTGCATGCCCTGGGACCGGGGCACGGCAAAATCGTCATCACGACCTGGCTTGCCACGCATCCGTCGAAGCTGAAATCGAGTATCGGCCTGACGCTGGCTTCTTCTTTACTTCAGGGCGGTGTGGCGATTGCGCTGGTCGTGGTCGTCCTTTCGCTGCTACAGCTGCCGGCCCGCCAGCTGCATATGAGCAGCTTCTGGCTGGAGAAGGGGAGTTACGCGCTGGTAGGCGTGCTGGGGCTGATCCTCTGCTGGCGGGCGCTGAAAAAATTGCGCGCGTTGCTGCGAAAACCAAAATTCAAATCCTTTACACCGCATCACGTTCACCATGAAAACTGCGGGTGCGGGCATCAGCATCTGCCGACGCAGGAACAATTACAGAACGGTGAGGACTGGCGTGCGCGCCTGATGATTGTTCTCTCAATGGGGATGCGTCCATGCTCGGGCGCAATCATGGTGCTGTTGTTCAGCAAAGTGACTGGCGTATTTGGCTGGGGCATGCTCTCGGCGCTGGCGATGGCGGCGGGAACGTCTCTGACGATCTCTTCGTTAGCCCTGCTGGTGCACAGCTTCCGTCAGCTGGCGGTAAAACTCAGCGGCAATAAAACGCCGGTATTGTGGCGACAGGTTGGCTGGACGACTCTGGCGCTGGCGGGCGGGGTGATTCTGCTGGTGGCTGCGGCGACAATGTGGATGAGCGCGGTGCCGGTGGGTAGGGGGTTGCGGCCTTTCTAGCCGTATCTGAGGCGTGTTGTAGGCCCGGTAAGCGTGGCGCCACCGGGCTTAACAGACTGAATTAACGCTTCAGCGCATCGCTCAGTTCATCACGCATGTTTGCCAGCATGGCTTTAACAACGCGCGGGTTACCTGCAACGATGTTGCCGGTAGACATATAGTTATGGCCGCCGGTGAAGTCGCAAACAATCGCGCCTGCTTCACGAGCGATCAGCTCGCCCGCCGCGAAGTCCCACGGCTTCAGTGACAGCTCAAAGTAACCGTCAACGCGGCCGGTTGCGACGTAGGCCAGATCCAGTGCAGCAGAGCCGGTGCGACGGAAGTCCGCGCATTCGGTGAACAGCTTGCCCAGGATATTCATATAAGTGGTTGCGTGCTGCTTCGCCTTGAACGGGAAGCCGGTCGCCAGAATCGTGCCGTCCAGATCGCGTGCATTGCTGCAACGCAGACGGTAGCCGTTCAGCTGCGCGCCCTGACCGCGGGTCGCGGTGAACAGTTCGTTACGCATTGGATCGTAAACAACGGCGACTTCAGTACGGCCTTTGATGCGTACTGCGATAGACACAGAGAAGTGTGGCAGGCGTTTGACGAAGTTGGTGGTGCCATCCAGTGGATCGATAACCCATTGAACATCCTGATCGGTACCTTCATGTTCACCGCTTTCTTCGGTGATGATGGTGTGCTGCGGGTAAGATTTGCGGATCGTTTCGATAATAATCGCTTCTGCGGCTTTATCTACGTTCGTCACGAAATCATTGCTGCCTTTCTGGCTGGTTTCTACGGAGTCTGGGGTTTCGTAGTGTTTGGCAATTACATTACCCGCCTTGCGCGCTGCGCGCACGGCGATGGTCAGCATCGGATGCATCGGTCTCTCTCACTGGATGTTAAAGAACAGGAAAATCGGCGCAGAGTATAGCAGCGGGATCGGATTATGTCTCTCGTTTATGATAATATGCCCGAATATTCTTCAGACACTGAATCCAGACATTTAAAAATTATGCTGCAAAACATTCGAATCGTGCTGGTCGAAACATCGCACACCGGCAACATGGGCTCTGTGGCCCGCGCTATGAAAACCATGGGCTTAACGAACCTGTGGCTGGTGAATCCGCTGGTGAAACCAGACTCTCAGGCTATTGCTCTGGCGGCCGGCGCCAGCGACGTGATCGGGAATGCGCAGATCGTGGACACCCTGGATGAAGCCCTGGCCGGTTGCAGCCTGGTGGTGGGGACAAGCGCGCGCTCCCGTACGCTGCCCTGGCCGATGCTGGACCCGCGCGAATGCGGCCTGAAAAGCATCTCAGAAGCGGAACAGGCGCCGGTTGCGCTGGTGTTTGGCCGTGAACGCGTTGGCCTGACCAACGAGGAATTACAGAAGTGCCACTATCACGTGGCGATTGCCGCCAATCCGGAATACAGCTCGCTGAATCTGGCGATGGCGGTGCAGGTGATCGCCTACGAAGTGCGCATGGCATGGCTGGCAACGCAGGAGAAACCGGTGGAACCTAAAGAAGAGACGGCCTACCCGCTGGTGGACGACCTCGAGCGCTTCTACGGTCATCTGGAGCAGACGCTGCTCTCAACCGGCTTTATCCGTGAAGGCCACCCGGGTCAGGTGATGAACAAGCTGCGCCGTATGTTCACCCGCGCGCGTCCGGAAAGCCAGGAGCTGAACATCCTGCGCGGGATTCTGGCGTCGATTGAGCAGAAGAATAAAGAGTAGTGCAGTGTGTTCGCCGGGTGGCGCTGCGCTTACCCGGCCTACAAAGCCCGTAGGCCCGTGCAAGCGCAGCGCCGCCGGGCAAAAAAAACGGCACAGAAGGTTAAATACCTGACTAAAACAGTCAAGTAAATAGTTGACCAATTTAGTCAGGAATGTCAGACTTGGCCCTGCTATGCAATACCCCCATTTTACAATAAAAAACCCCGGGCAGGGGCGAGTTTGAGGTTAAGTAAGACATGAGACTGACATCTAAAGGGCGTTATGCCGTGACCGCGATGCTGGACGTTGCGCTCAACTCCGAAGCGGGCCCGGTTCCGTTGGCTGATATTTCTGAACGACAAGGGATCTCCCTCTCTTACCTGGAACAGCTGTTCTCCAGACTGCGTAAAAATGGACTGGTGTCCAGCGTTCGTGGCCCGGGCGGCGGTTATCTGCTGGGTAAAGACGCAGGCAGTATTGCGGTTGGCGAAGTGATTAGCGCCGTTGACGAATCCGTCGACGCGACCCGTTGCCAGGGTAAAGGCGGCTGCCAGGGCGGCGATAAGTGCCTGACCCACGCGCTGTGGCGCGATCTGAGCGACCGTCTGACCGGCTTCCTGAACAACATCACCCTGGGTGAACTGGTGAATAACCAGGAAGTTCTGGACGTGTCGGGTCGTCAGCAAAGCCATGAATCACAGCGCAGCACCCGTTCGCAGGACGCCATCGACGTTAAACTGCGCGCGTAATAAAAAGATAAGTATTTCAGAATCAGGCCGGGGCGTTAGCTCGCCCCGTGTACTCGGTCGTACATCCAGCCGGTTGCCTGATTCCTTGCATTGAAGCGATGTACGGAGTTTATAGAGCAATGAAATTACCGATTTATCTCGATTACTCCGCAACCACGCCGGTGGACCCGCGTGTTGCCGAGAAAATGATGCAGTGTCTGACCCTGGACGGAAACTTTGGTAACCCAGCTTCCCGTTCTCACCGTTTTGGCTGGCATGCTGAAGAGGCGGTTGATATCGCCCGTAATCAGATTGCTGACCTGGTTGGTGCCGATCCGCGTGAAATTGTTTTCACCTCCGGCGCGACCGAATCCGACAACCTGGCGATCAAAGGTGCAGCCAACTTTTATCAGAAAAAAGGCAAGCACATCATCACCAGCAAAACCGAACACAAAGCCGTGCTGGACACCTGCCGTCAGCTGGAGCGTGAAGGGTTCGAAGTGACTTACCTGGCGCCGCAGAGCAACGGGATCATCGACCTGAAAGAGCTCGAAGCGGCCATGCGTGATGACACCATTCTGGTTTCCATCATGCACGTTAACAACGAAATCGGTGTTGTGCAGGACATCGCAACCATCGGCGAAATGTGCCGTGCGCGCGGCATCATCTACCACGTGGATGCGACCCAGAGCGTGGGCAAACTGCCTATCGACCTGAGCCAGCTGAAAGTGGACCTGATGTCCTTCTCCGGTCACAAAATCTATGGTCCGAAAGGTATCGGCGCGCTGTACGTTCGTCGTAAGCCACGTATCCGCATCGAAGCACAGATGCACGGCGGTGGTCACGAGCGCGGCATGCGTTCCGGTACGCTGCCTGTTCACCAGATCGTGGGCATGGGCGAAGCGTATCGCATCGCGAAAGAAGAGATGGAAACCGAGATGGCACGCCTGCGTACGCTGCGTAACCGTCTGTGGGACGGCGTGAAAGATATGGAAGAAGTGTATCTGAACGGCGATCTCGAGCAGGGCGCGCCAAACATCCTCAACGTCAGCTTCAACTATGTTGAAGGTGAATCGCTGATCATGGCGCTGAAAGACCTGGCGGTTTCTTCCGGTTCTGCCTGTACGTCTGCAAGCCTGGAGCCATCCTACGTGCTGCGCGCGCTGGGTATGACTGACGAACTGGCACACAGCTCTATCCGTTTCTCTTTAGGTCGTTTTACTACCGAAGAAGAGATTGACTACACCATCAAACTGGTTCGTAACTCCATTGGCCGTCTGCGCGACCTTTCTCCACTGTGGGAAATGTTCAAGCAGGGCGTGGATCTGAACAGCATTGAATGGTCACATCACTAATCGGTACATAAGGAGAATTCAATCATGGCATACAGCGAAAAAGTGATCGATCATTACGAGAACCCGCGCAACGTTGGCTCTTTTGACAACAGCGATGAATCTGTCGGTAGCGGTATGGTTGGCGCGCCAGCGTGTGGCGACGTGATGAAGTTGCAGATTAAAGTCAACAATGAAGGTATCATTGAAGACGCGCGCTTCAAGACCTACGGCTGCGGTTCTGCTATCGCTTCCAGCTCCCTGGTCACCGAATGGGTGAAGGGCAAGTCTCTGGACGAAGCACAGGCAATCAAGAACACGGATATTGCTGAAGAACTCGAACTGCCGCCGGTGAAAATTCACTGCTCAATTCTGGCAGAAGACGCGATCAAAGCCGCCATTGCGGATTACAAAAGCAAACGTGAAGCAAAATAATTGAGGTTTGAGTATGTCGATTACCCTTAGCGACAGCGCTGCCGCGCGAGTAAGCTCTTTTCTGGCGAACCGTGGTAAAGGCTTTGGCCTGCGACTGGGCGTACGTACCTCCGGCTGTTCTGGTATGGCTTACGTACTGGAGTTTGTTGACGAACCGGCGTCTGATGACACCGTGTTTGAAGACAAGGGCGTGAAGGTGGTGGTCGATGGCAAAAGCCTGCAATTCCTCAACGGCACTCAGCTGGACTTCGTAAAAGAAGGCCTAAACGAAGGGTTCAAATTCACGAATCCGAACGTCAAAGACGAGTGTGGTTGCGGCGAAAGCTTCCACGTTTAACCGCGCGTCATCCGAAACCCCACCGTGGCTTTGCTACGCGTGGGGTTTGTTCTAACAGGCTACCCCTGAGATTGTTATGGATTACTTCACTCTCTTCGGACTACCCGCTCAATACCCGATCGATCTCCAGGCGCTGACGGTCCGTTTTCAGGATCTCCAACGTCAGTACCATCCGGATAAATTCGCCAGCGGGACGCAGGCAGAGCAGCTGGCTGCGGTGTCACACTCCGCAACCATCAACCAGGCCTGGCAAACGCTGCGTCATCCGCTGGCGCGTGCAGAATATCTGCTCTCGCTCCACGGTTTCGATCTGGCGAGCGAACAGCATACCGTACGCGACACCGCCTTTCTGATGGAACAGCTGGAGCTGCGCGAAGAGCTGGATGAAATTGAACAGGCTAAAGACGAAGCGCGCCTGGAAAGCTTTATCACGCGCGTAAAGGGCATGTTCGATACCCGCCATCAGCAGATGGTGGAGCAACTGAACAACGAGACCTGGGACGTGGCGGCAGACACTGTGCGCAAACTCCGTTTTCTCGATAAACTGCGAAGCAGTGCTGAACAACTCGAAGAAAAGCTGCTCGATTTTTAATTTCGGAAGCAATTATGGCCTTATTACAAATTAGTGAGCCAGGCTTAAGCGCCGCACCGCACCAGCGTCGTCTGGCGGTCGGTATTGATCTGGGCACCACCAATTCTCTCGTGGCGACCGTGCGTAGCGGCCAGGCGGAAACGCTGGCTGACGAGCAGGGGCGCCATCTGCTGCCTTCCGTGGTCCACTACCAGCAGCAGGGTCACGCGGTCGGGTTTGATGCCCGCGCTAATGCCGCACGCGATCCGGCCAACACCATCAGCTCGGTTAAGCGCATGATGGGCCGCTCGCTGGCTGATATCCAGACCCGTTACCCGCATCTGCCGTATCAGCTACAGGCCAGCGAAAACGGCCTGCCGATGATCGCGACGTCTGCCGGTCTGCTGAACCCGATTCGCGTTTCCGCTGACATCCTCAAAGCGCTGGCGGCGCGCGCCACGGCGACGCTTGGCGGCGATCTGGACGGCGTGGTAATCACCGTTCCGGCCTACTTCGACGATGCACAGCGTCAGGGCACCAAAGACGCCGCGCGTCTGGCGGGCCTGCATGTGCTGCGTCTGCTGAACGAACCGACGGCGGCGGCCATTGCCTACGGCCTCGATTCCGGTCAGGAAGGGGTGATTGCGGTTTACGATCTCGGCGGCGGGACGTTTGATATTTCAATCCTGCGCCTGAGCCGCGGCGTGTTCGAAGTGCTGGCGACCGGCGGGGATTCCGCGCTCGGCGGCGATGACTTCGACCATCTGCTGGCAGACTACATCCGCGAGCAGGCGGGCATCAGCGATCGCAGCGATGCGCGCGTACAGCGTGAACTGCTGGATGCGGCCATCGACGCCAAAATCGCCCTGAGCGACGCGCAGTCGGTCACGGTTAACGTTGCGGGCTGGCAGGGTGAGATCACCCGCAATCAGTTCAGCGAACTGATCGCGCCTCTGGTTAAGCGTACCCTGCTGGCCTGCCGTCGCGCATTGAAAGATGCGGGCGTGGAGGCCAGCGAGGTGCTGGAAGTGGTCATGGTTGGCGGCTCAACCCGCGTGCCGCTGGTGCGCGAGCGCGTGGGCGAATTCTTTGGCCGCACGCCGCTGACCTCTATCGACCCGGACAAAGTAGTTGCCGTGGGCGCCGCTATCCAGGCCGATATCCTGGTCGGCAACAAGCCGGACAGCGAAATGCTGCTGCTGGACGTCATCCCGCTGTCGCTGGGGTTAGAAACCATGGGCGGCCTGGTGGAGAAAGTCATTCCGCGTAACACCACCATTCCGGTGGCGCGCGCGCAGGAGTTCACCACCTTCAAAGACGGCCAGACCGCGATGTCCATTCACGTGATGCAGGGCGAACGCGAGCTGGTGCAGGACTGCCGCTCTCTGGCGCGCTTTGCGCTGCGCGGCATTCCGGCGCTGCCGGCGGGCGGGGCGCATATTCGCGTCACTTTCCAGGTGGATGCGGACGGCCTGCTGAGCGTCACGGCGATGGAAAAATCCACCGGCGTGGAATCGTCCATCCAGGTGAAGCCGTCCTACGGCCTGACCGATGGCGAAATCGCCTCCATGATTCAGGACTCAATGAGCTACGCCGAGCAGGATGTGAAGGCGCGTATGCTGGCCGAACAAAAAGTGGAAGCCGCACGCGTGCTGGAAAGCCTGAACGGCGCACTCGCTGCCGATGCCGCGCTGTTAAGCGCCGCTGAGCGCCAGATGATTGACGACGCTGCCGCGCGCTTAAGCGCAGTCGCCGAAGGCAATGACGCTGACGCAATAGAAGAAGCCATTAAAAACGTTGATAAACAAACCCAGGACTTCGCTGCTCGCCGCATGGACAAATCTGTCCGCGTCGCGCTGAAAGGCCAGTCCGTGGACGAGGTTTAATATGCCAAAGATTGTAATTTTGCCTCATGCGGACCTCTGTCCGGATGGCGCTGTTCTGGAAGCGAAGACCGGTGAAACCATTCTCGATGTAGCCCTGCGTGCAGGTATCGAAGTGGAACACGCCTGTGAAAAATCCTGTGCCTGCACAACGTGCCACTGCATCGTGCGTGAAGGTTTCGACTCGCTTGCAGAGAGCACCGAAGACGAAGACGACATGCTGGACAAAGCATGGGGTCTGGAGCCCGACAGCCGCTTAAGCTGCCAGGCCGCGGTGACCGATGAAGATCTGGTCGTAGAGTTCCCACGTTACACCATCAACCACGCACGCGAGCATTGATATGGGACTGAAGTGGACAGACAGCCGTGAAATCGGCGAGGCGCTCTACGACGCGAACCCGGATCTCGATCCGAAGACCGTACGATTCACCGATATGCATCAGTGGATTTGCGATCTGGAAGATTTTGACGACGATCCAAACGCATCCAATGAAAAAATTCTGGAGGCGATTCTGTTAGTCTGGTTAGATGAAGCAGAATAGATAACATAAACGGGCTGCCTTCAGGCGGCCCGTTTGCTAGTTGCTAATAAGGATAAATAAAATGACCGAAGCGATGAAGATTACGCTCTCCACGCAGCCAGCCGACTCACGCTGGGGCGAAAAAGCCACCTACAGCATCAACAACGACGGTATTACCCTGCACCTGACGGGCAATGATGATTTGGGCCTGATCCAGCGCGCCGCGCGTAAAATTGACGGCCTTGGCATTAAGCATGTGTCGCTGGAAGGCGAAGGCTGGGACACCGACCGCAGCTGGGCGTTCTGGGCAGGCTACAAAGGCCCGAAAGGCACCCGCAAAATCGAGTGGGCGAACCTCGACGAAGCCAGTCAGAAAGAGCTGGAAAGCCGCCTGCAAATTATCGACTGGGTGCGCGACACCATCAACGCCCCGGCGGAAGAGTTAGGCCCTGAGCAGCTGGCGCAGCGCGCCGTCGACCTGCTGTGCGGCGTGGCGGGCGACAAGATGTCTTACCGCATCACCAAAGGTGAAGACCTGCGCGAGCAGAACTACATGGGCATCCACACCGTGGGCCGTGGCTCCGAGCGTCCTCCGGTCCTGCTGGCGCTGGATTACAACCCAACCGGCGATAAAGAAGCGCCGGTCTTTGCCTGTCTGGTCGGAAAAGGCATCACTTTCGACACCGGCGGCTACAGCCTGAAGCAGAGCGCGTTCATGGACTCCATGAAGTCCGACATGGGCGGTGCGGCCACCATCACCGGCGCGCTGGCGTTCGCCATCACCCGTGGCCTGAACAAGCGCGTGAAGCTCTACCTGTGCTGCGCGGACAACATGGTGAGCGGCAACGCCTTCAAGCTGGGCGACATCATTCGCTACCGCAACGGTAAAAACGTTGAGGTGATGAACACCGACGCCGAAGGCCGTCTGGTGCTGGCCGATGGCCTGATCGACGCCTCTGCGCAGAAGCCGGAGCTGATTATCGACATGGCAACCCTGACCGGCGCGGCGAAAACCGCGCTGGGTAACGACTATCACGCCCTGTTCAGCTTCGACGACAAGCTGGCCGATCGCCTGCTGGCCAGCGCGGCGGCGGAAAACGAACCGTTCTGGCGTCTGCCGCTGGCCGAGTTCCACCGCAGCCAGCTGCCGTCCAACTTCGCCGAGCTGAACAACACCGCGAGCGCGGCGTACCCGGCGGGGGCAAGCACCGCAGCAGGCTTCCTGTCTCACTTCGTTGAGAACTACCATGAAGGCTGGCTGCACATTGACTGCTCCGCAACCTACCGTAAAGCGGCGGTTGAGCAGTGGTCTGCGGGCGCGACCGGTCTGGGCGTGCGTACCGTGGCGAACCTGCTGACGGCTGAGTGATCTTTTTTGCCGGGTAGCGCTACGCTTACGCGCGCCTTCGGAGTCATCGTATTGCCCGGCGGCGCTGCGCTTGCACGGGCCTACGGTTTTGTAGGCCGGGTCAGCGAAGCGCCACCCGGCGTTTTTTGAAGTAGCCAAACTATGTCAGAAACCAAAAACGAATTAGAAACCCTGCTGGAGCAGGCGGCGGCCGAGCCCGCCCACCGTCCGGCATTTTTCCGCACGCTGCTGGAATCCACCGTCTGGGTGCCGGGTACCGCGGCGGAAGGGGAGCAGGTTGTCGAAGACAGCGCGCTGGATCTGCTGCACTGGGAGAAAGACGACGGCACCTCGGTGATCCCGTTCTTTACTTCGCTCGAGGCCTTGCAGGAAGCGGTAGAAGACGAACAGGCGTTCGTGGTGATGCCGGTGCGCACGTTGTTCGAAATGACCCTGGGGCAGACGCTGTTCCTCAACGCCAAACTGCCGACCGGGAAAGAGTTTACTCCGCGCGAAATCAGCCACCTGATTGGTGACGAGGGCAACCCGCTCAGCACTCAGGAGGTGCTGGAAGGGGGCGAAACGCTGCTGCTGTCTGAAGTGGCCGAGCCGCCCGCGCAGATGATTGACTCCCTGACCACGCTGTTTAAAACCATCAAGCCGGTAAAACGCGCGTTTCTCTGCTCCATCAAAGAGAGCGCTGACGAAAAGCCTGTTCTGCTGATAGGGATTGAGGCCGACGGCGATATCGACGAGATCATCCAGGCAACGGGAAGCGTGGCAACCGACACCCTGCCGGGCGATGAGCCAATTGATATCTGTCAGGTGAAGAAAGGTGAGAAGGGGATCAGCCACTTTATTACCGAGCACATCACCCCGTTCTACGAGCGTCGCTGGGGCGGCTTCCTGCGCGATCTCAAGACCAACCGCATTATCTGATTACGGCGGGGTGATCTTCACCCCGTTGCTTCCAGCAGCAGTAAATCCATCAGCAGCACCAGATTCGACTCAAACGACGTCACCCCTGCGGCTTCGGCGGCGAAATGTACCGCTTCGTCATAGAGGGCAAAATGCACGTCCGCCATACCCGCCAGCGTATTGGCCGACGCGCGGGTAAACGCGACGATGGTCATGCCGACGTTTTTGGCGATCCGCGCTTTATCCAGTACCTGCTCCGTTTCGCCGCTGCGCGAAACGGCAATAAACACCTGATAGCGCGCGGCGTTGCTGAGGAAAATATTCCGGCTGTCCCCCGGTCCGGAGATGAACGCCGTTTTTCCCAGCACCTGCAACTTCTTGGTCAGGTATTCGGCAAAAAGATATGAAAACCCGGCGCCGTAGAGAAAGAAGCTCTCTTTCTGGCGCAGCAGGCTGGCAAACTGCTGGCGTTTGTCCTGGGTGACCCACTGGAAGGTCTGCTGATAGTTAGCAATGAACCGGGCAAAAAGCGCGGGCATTTCCGCATGTTGCTCAGGCTGTACGGTGATATGCGGCGTGTCAGAAAGCAGCTGCTTGCAGTGCCAGATAAACTCGCTAAAGCCGCTAAACCCCAGCTTCTGACACAGCCGCATAATCGTCGCGGTAGAGACAAATGTCGCCTGCGCCAGCTCGCGCACCGTGATGTTGCCCACCAGCAATGGATGCTCAGTGAGGTGGGCGAGGACGCGATACTCCGCGCGGGTCAGCGACGATCCGCGCGTTAACAGCGTTGCCAGGCGGTTATCCATTATTTCGCCGGTTCAACCGGCAGATCGTCCCGTGCACCCCATTCACTCCAGGCGCCGTCATACAGAGTCACGTCATTCGCGCCAAGGGTTGCCAGCGCCAGGATCACCACGCAGGCCGTCACGCCGGAGCCGCAGCTGGCAATAACCGGACGATGCAAATCCACGCCCTGACGTTCAAAAATGGCACGCAATTCATCGGTGGTTTTCAGCTCGCCTTCAAACACCAGATCGCCCCACGGTACGTTCAGCGCCCCCGGGATATGTCCGCGTTTCAGTCCCGGACGCGGCTCGTCCGCTTCTGCGTTGAAACGTGGAGCGGGACGCGCATCGACGATTTGCGCCGTGTTTTCGTGGCTCACGACCAGCACGTCGGTCAGGCGCTTGACCACGTTAGCGTCAAACGTGGCATCAAATTCCCCTTCCGGCAGCGTGACGTCACCCTGCTGAAGCGGTAGTTCGTCGCGCTTCCAGCCTGCAAGTCCGCCCGCCAGAATCGATACCTTTTCCACGCCGAAGTTTTTCAGCATCCACCACGCTCGCGGCGCGGAAAACAGATTACCTTCATCGTAAACAACAAGATGTTTATCTTTGCTGATGCCCAGCTCGCGCATCGCCACGGAAAACGCTTCCGGGCGAGGCAGCATGTGCGGCAGGGGAGAGGTGTGATCGGAGAGGGCTTCGATATCAAAAAATACCGCGCCAGGCAGGTGCCCTGCACGGTATTCAGCGGGAACGTCACGATGCTCCTGGCCCGGAGGGGCCATGCGCGCGTCGATAATCTGAACTTCCGGGTCGTCGCCGTGCTCAATCAGCCAGTCGGCAGCGACAAAATATGAGGTGGACATGGTTGCCTCCATTCTTTTCCGTAAAAAAGGATTGTCGGTGTTTTTTCTGACACCGACAAGCTAACCACGTTCAACTCGCGAGCAAGCCCCTATTTTTTCACCGCTTCACCGTCCTGCCAGGCCTTTTGCAGCGCAGGCCAGTAGTCGCGGTTGGCTTCGATCATCTCATCCAGAATCGCTTTCGCGTGCTCAATGGTCGGCACGGTGCGGTTCAGAGTGAACGCCTGCAACGCTTTCTCGTAGCTGCCTTCGATGGTTGCCTCAACCAGCAGCTGTTCAGAGGCCAGCTGCTGTTGCAGGAGCGTCTGGTGGAACAGCGGTACCTGACCCACGCGGACAGGCTCCGGCCCTTCGGAGGTGATATAGGCAGGCACTTCCACCACCGCATCGTACGGCAGGTTGGTAATCGCCCCGCGGTTTTCCACCATCACCAGATGGCGTTGGCGCAGGTTGAACGCCAGTGAGCAGGCGACATCGACGATAAATTCGCCGTGAACACCTACGTGGAAGGCGTCCGGTAAAATTCCGGTGCGCTGGTACTCTTCGGCGGCGGCAAACAGCTTTTTCTCACGCCCGTTCATCACTTCGTTGGCGCGGGTATAGTCAGGGTTCTGATGCTCCACAATCTGGTTTGGCATCAGGTAGTACTGTAGATACGGGTTCGGCAGGTACTCCGGGAAGTTATCCATAATCGGCTTGATGTTGCGCCAGGTTTTCACCCACGACGGATCCGAGTGCTGCGGGTCGGTTTTCGCGGCATCTTCCGTCAGCAGGCCAAACTTCGCGATATGTTTACGCAGCTCCGGCAGCTTGTCCTCGCCGTCCACCCGCACGCGGGTAAACCAGCCGAAATGGTTGAGGCCAAAATAGTCCACCTCCAGTTTATGGCGATCCACGCCCAGAATGGCACCCATATTGCGCATCGCGGCAACCGGCATATCGCAGATGTTCAGCACGCGTGCGTTGGGGCGCAGGCGACGCACGCCCTCAGCGACAATCGCCGCCGGGTTGGAGTAGTTCACGATCCACGCCTTTTCGTGCGCGTAGCGTTCCACCCGATCGATCAGCTCTACCATCGGCAGGATCGTACGCAGGCCATATGCCAGCCCGCCGGGTCCGCAGGTTTCCTGGCCGACCACCCCGTGGCGCAGCGGGATCTTTTCATCCTGCTCGCGCATTTTGTACTGTCCGACGCGCATCTGGGCAAAAACAAAATGCGCGCCGCTGAAGGCCACTTCCGGGTCGCTGGTGACGGTGAATTTGATGCTCTGGCTGTGGTCGCGAATAACCTTCTCCACCACGGGCGCAATGGTGTTCTGGCGCGCCTCGTCAATGTCATACAGGCGGATCTCTGCAAGAGGGAAATCGTGCAGACGTACCATCAGGCTTTTCACAATACCTGGCGTGTAGGTGCTACCGCCGCCGGCAATCGACAGAATAAATGGGGGTGTAAACATCTTTAGCTCCTTTCAGAGAAACGTCTCAACGGCTTCTCGCATTTTTTTGACATGCAGCCCGTAGACCACCTGAACGTTGTTACCTTGTTTGATAACCCCTTTCGCGCCGGTCGCTTTCAGGCGCGGTTCGTCGATGATGTCGACGTCCTTCACCGTAACGCGTAAGCGGGTGTAGCAGTTATCCACTACCTCTATATTTTCCCGACCGCCCAGACCCACCACGATGGATTCGCCCAGCTCGTCGTTATTGCCCTTCGCCTGGTACTCCTGCTTGCTGTAAAGACGTGTCTCCTGGTCCTCATCTTCACGCCCCGGCGTTTTCATGTTGAAGCGCAGGATCAGGAAGCGGAATACCACGAAATAAAGGGCGAACATGATCAGCCCGACCACGATGTACATGGGCCAGTTGGACTTCTCCGTGCCGAGCGGCAGGTTGTAGAGGATGAAATCGATAATCCCGTTGGCGCCGATGGCGTGAACGCCAAACAGCGAGAACAGCATCATGCCGATGCCGGTCAGCACCGCATGCACCACGAACAGCAGCGGGGCGACGAACAGGAAGGAGAATTCAATCGGCTCGGTTACGCCGACCAGCAGCGAGGTCAGCGCCGCCGGGATCAGAATCGCTTTCGCAATCGCTTTACGCTCTGGCTTCGCGGTCATGTACATCGCCAGCGCGGCGGCAGGAAGGCCGAACATCTTGCTGATGCCGCGCGCATCCCACATCACGGTACTGCTGAGCTGCTTCACGTCCGGGCAGGCCATCTCGGCGAAGTAGATATTGCGCGCGCCCTGGTAAACCGTACCGCACACCTCCTGCGTACCGCCCAGTTCGGTATACAGGAACGGCGTATAGACCAGATGATGCAGGCCCGTCGGCACCAGAATGCGTTCAAGGAAACCGTAGATCGCCACGCCAAACGGACCGGACCCTTTGATCGCCAGCGCCAGGGCGCTTATTCCATGCTGTGCGTACGGCCAGAGTTCGCTCATGACCACGCCGAGCAGCATAGAGACAGGCAGCATCACAATCGCGACAAAGCAGTGGCCGGAGTAAATCGCCATCGCGCCGTTAAACTGGACACCGGAATATTTGTTGTACAGATAACCGGAGAGCGCCCCGGTCAGGATCCCGGCGAAAACGCCCATCTCCAGCACCTGAACGCCCAGCACCATGCTTTGTCCGGCGGCCTTCATCTGTTCCGCAGGGGCCAGTTCCCCCTGAAGCTGTAACGTCACGTTCATCGCGTTAATAAATACGATAAAGGTCACCAGCCCAATCAGCGCCGCGTAGCCTTTGTCTCGTGTTGCCAGTCCAATGGGGATCCCGACGGCAAACACCAGCGCCAGGTTGACCAGCACCGACACGGCAGATTTGGCGATCAGCTGGCCGACACTCTGGATCAGCGGATGGCCGAGAAACGGCAGGTACTCGGCCAGATTGCCGTTACCCAGTACATTCCCGAAGGCGATAAACAGGCCGACGATGGGTAAGATAAGTACAGGTCCGTAAAGTGATTTTCCGAAATTTTGTAGGGCGTTCACGGCTCGTTTCATGACTTTCTCTCTTATTGAACCGCGCACTCGGGGTGCGTCATGGTCATAAAACTAGCAGGCCTGATGCGAGCTTATCCAGCTATCTTCTTGTTTTAAAAACAAATGACGCGAAAGGTAACATGTTACGTTACGCTGTGTGATCGCCGTTCCATCACGGTGTGGCGGCGTGATGCCATTCTGCGAGGCGCTTTCCAGATTATAAAATTGGACTTTTTGTATTAACGAAACTTGCGGATAATACTTATCCGGACGATGACCAACAGGCCCCTCAGGCCAGGGACACAGGATGAAACCGTTTCGCTTAGCTGCGATCTCTCTCGCGCTGCTCACCACCTTTACGCTTGTCGGCTGTGATAACAGCGACGACAAACCTCAGGCCGCTGCCCCCGCAGCGTCTACTGCATCAGAACAGAAAACCCCGGCAAAACCGGATCCTGAAAAGCTGGCTAAGCTGGCCGCGCAGAGTCAGGGTAAGGCGTTGACGCTGCTGGATGCCTCTGAAGTGCAACTCGACGGCGCTGCGACGCTGGTTCTGACCTTCTCTGTACCGCTGGATCCCAGCCAGGATTTTGCGAAAACGGTGCATGTGGTGGATAAAAAAAGCGGCAAAGTGGACGGCGCCTGGGAACTGGCCCCCAATCTGAAAGAGTTGCGCCTGCGCCATCTGGAGCCGAATCGTAATCTGGTCGTCACCGTCGAACGTGATTTGCTGGCGCTGAACAAAGCGACATTCGGCATTGACTATGAAAAAGCGATCACCACCCGGGATGTTGAACCGACGGTCGGATTCGCCAGCCGCGGATCGCTGCTGCCGGGTAAGGTGGTGGAAGGGTTGCCGGTGATGGCGCTCAACGTCAACAATGTGGACGTGAACTTCTATCGCGTGAAGCCGGAGTCGCTGGCCTCGTTTGTCAGCCAGTGGGAGTACCGTAACTCGCTGACCAACTGGGAATCTGACAACCTGCTGAAGATGGCGGAACTGGTCTACACCGGCCGTTTCGACCTCAACCCGGCGCGCAATACGCGTGAAAAACTGCTCCTGCCGCTCAAAGATATTAAGCCGCTCCAGCAGTCTGGCGTCTATATCGCCGTGATGAATCAGGCTGGTCACTATAACTACAGTAACGCCGCGACGCTCTTTACCTTAAGTGATATTGGGCTGTCCGCTCACCGTTATCATAACCGCCTGGACATCTTCACCCAGAGTCTTGAAAACGGTGCGGCGCAGTCAGGCGTGACCATTACCCTTCTGAACGATAAAGGGCAGACCCTGGCCGAGGCAAACAGCGACGCCGATGGTCATGCGAAACTGGAAACCGATAAAGAAGCCGCGCTGATCCTGGCCAGTAAAGATGGCCAGACGACGCTTCTCGACCTCAAACTTCCGGCGCTGGATCTGGCGGAGTTTGATATCGCCGGTAACCCGGGTTACAGCAAACAGTTCTTTATGTTTGGCCCGCGCGATCTCTATCGTCCGGGTGAAACGGTGATCCTGAACGGCCTGCTTCGCGACTGCGATGGCAAACCGCTTCCCGATCAGCCGGTAAAACTTGACGTGCTGCGTCCGGACGGACAGGTGGCGCGTACGGTCGTTGTGCAACCTGAGAATGGCCTTTATCGCTTCAACTATCCGCTTGATAGCGGCGCCCAGACTGGCATGTGGCATATTCGCGCGAATACGGGCGATAACCAGCAGCGTATGTGGGATTTCCACGTCGAAGATTTTATGCCTGAGCGTATGGCGCTGAATCTGACCGGGCAAAAAACGCCGGTTTCTCCGCAGGAGGATGTGGACTTTAACGTTGTGGGCTATTACCTGTATGGCGCGCCAGCTAACGGCAATTCTCTGCAAGGCCAGCTTTTCCTGCGTCCGCTACGTGACGCGGTGCCTGCGCTGCCTGGCTTCCAGTTTGGTGATATTGCCGAGGAGAACCTGAACCGCAGCCTGGATGAAGTGCAGCTTACGCTGGACGAACAGGGGCGCGGACAGGTTACCACCGAAAGCCAGTGGAAAGAGGCGCACTCGCCGCTGCAACTGATTTTGCAGGCCAGCCTGCTGGAATCAGGTGGGCGTCCGGTAACGCGACGCGCCGAGCAGGCTATCTGGCCTGCGGCTGAACTTCCAGGGATCCGCCCACAGTTCGCCAGCAAGGCCGTTTACGACTACCGTACCGATACCACCGTCAATCAGCCGATAGTCGATGAAAACGGCAACGCCAGCTTTGACATCGTCTATGCCGATGCCAGCGGGACGAAAAAAGCGGTATCTGGTTTGCAGGTGCGTCTGATCCGTGAGCGTCGCGACTACTTCTGGAACTGGTCCGAGAGTGAGGGCTGGCAGTCTCAGTTTGATCAAAAAGATCTGGTTGAGGGCGAGCAGGAGCTAAACCTCAAGGCCGATGAAACCGGTAAAGTCACCTTCCCGGTGGAGTGGGGCTCATACCGTCTGGAAGTGAAAGCCCCTGATGACATGGTCAGCAGCGTGCGCTTCTGGGCGGGGTACAGCTGGCAGGATAACAGCGATGGCACGGGCGCTGCTCGCCCGGATCGTGTGACGCTGAAACTGGACAAGCCATCCTATCAGCCAGGCGATACCATCAACCTGCATATTGCAGCGCCGGCCGCAGGCAAGGGCTATGCAATGATCGAATCCAGCGAAGGACCGCTGTGGTGGAAAGAGATCGACGTGCCAGCAAACGGTCTGGATCTCGCCATTCCGGTGGATAAGGACTGGAAACGTCACGATCTCTACCTCAGCACGCTGGTGGTTCGTCCTGGCGATAAATCCAAATCCGCCACGCCAAAACGGGCGGTTGGCCTGCTGCATCTGCCAATGGGGGACGAAAATCGTCGCCTGAACATCGCACTGGATAACCCGCAAAAAATGCGTCCGAACCAGACGCTTTCTGTGAAAGTGAAAGCCAGCGTAAAAGAGGGGGCTGTGCCACAGAAGGTGAACGTGCTGGTCTCGGCTGTCGATAGCGGCGTGCTGAACATTACCGACTACGTCACGCCGGATCCGTGGGAAGCTTTCTTCGGTCAGAAGCGCTATGGCGCGGACATCTATGATGTTTACGGCCAGGTGATTGAAGGTCAGGGACGTCTGGCCGCACTGCGCTTTGGCGGAGACGGCGATGAACTGAAACGCGGCGGTAAGCCACCGGTGAACCATATCACCATAATTGCACAGCAGGCGCAGCCGGTTACGCTTGATGCCAACGGCGAAGGCACCATCACGCTGCCGATTGGCGATTTCAACGGCGAACTGCGTCTGATGGCGCAGGCCTGGACGGAAGACGATTTCGGCAGCAGCGAAAGCAAAATCATTGTGGCGGCTCCGATTATCACCGAGCTTAACACGCCGCGATTCCTCGCCAGTGGCGATACCTCCCGCCTGACGCTGGACCTGACTAACCTGACGGACCAGCCGCAAACGCTGAACATTGCGTTAACCGCAACCGGTAAGTTGTCGCTCGAAGGCGCTCAGCCAGAGCCGGTTAAGCTGCCGCCTGGCGCACGTAGCACCCTGTTTATTCCGGTGCGCGCCCTGGAAGGCTATGGTGATGGTGAAGTGACTGCTCAGGTGTCGGGGCTTCAGCTCCCTGGTGAGACGTTTGCGCCGCAGCAGAAGAGCTGGAAAATTGGCGTGCGTCCCGCATTCCCGGCGCAAACGGTGAATACGGGCACGATGCTGAACCCTGGCGAATCCTGGAGTGCACCAGCACAGCATATCAACGGTTTCTCGCCTGCCACGCTACAGGGGCAGCTGTTGCTCAGCGGTAAACCACCTTTAAATCTGGCGCGCTACATTCGTGAACTTCAGGCCTATCCATACGGATGTCTTGAGCAGACCACCAGCGGCCTGTTCCCGTCGCTTTACACCAACGCGGCACAACTTAAGGCACTGGGTATTAAAGGCGATACCGACGATAAACGCCGTGCGGCCATTGATATCGGGATCTCCCGTCTGCTGCAAATGCAGCGTGACGATGGCGGTTTTGCCTTGTGGGATAAAAACGGCCCGGAAGAGTACTGGCTGACCGCCTATGTCACGGACTTCCTGGTGCGGGCAGGGGAGCAGGGTTACAGCGTGCCTGCCGAGGCAGTGAATAACGCCAACAGCCGACTGCTGCGCTATTTACAGGATCCGGGGATGATGTCCATCCGCTACAGCGACGACACCCAGGCCAGCAAATTTGCTGTTCAGGCGTACGCTTCGCTGGTGCTGGCTCGTCAGCAAAAAGCGCCGCTCGGTGCGCTGCGTGAAATCTGGGAGCGCCACGCTCAGGCTGCTTCCGGGCTTCCGTTGATGCAGCTGGGCATGGCACTCAAACTGATGGGGGATGCACCGCGCAGCCAGCAGGCGCTGGATCTGGCTCTCAAAACTCCCCGTAACGACAGCCGAAACTGGATGGCGGATTACGGCAGCCAGCTGCGTGATAATGCCCTGATGCTCTCCCTGCTGGAAGAGTACAAGCTGCTGCCGGATGCGCAAAACAGGCTGCTGAACGCGTTATCTGAAGACGCGTTCAGCCAGCGCTGGCTGTCTACCCAGGAGAGCAATGCGCTGTTCATGGCCGGACGTTCACTGCAAACCTTGTCAGGCGCGTGGACGGCAACGACCAGCCTCTCTGAACAGACCCAGAGCAGTGATAAAGCGCAGGTAGAAAACCTGAACGGCGACCAGCTTGATGCCTTGCAGGTGACGAATACCGGCACTACGCCGCTGTGGGTACGACTGG
Organism: Enterobacter sp. BIDMC 27; assembly: GCF_000534415.1. Taxonomy (NCBI): domain Bacteria; kingdom Pseudomonadati; phylum Pseudomonadota; class Gammaproteobacteria; order Enterobacterales; family Enterobacteriaceae; genus Enterobacter; species Enterobacter sp. BIDMC 27. Next base: position 4,267,230 of record NZ_KI973178.1, on the reverse strand, counting down.
ACACGACTGGCTATCCGGAGTACGCGCCTCAGCCATCCTCTAATGTCTTGCAGATTGAACGTCATATCCTGGCGACAGACGGCAGCAGCAAGTCGCTCTCTTCTCTGAAGAGCGGTGAGCTGGTTCTGGTGTGGCTGGAGGTGAAGGCCAGCCAGAACGTGCCGGATGCGCTGGTGGTGGATCTGCTCCCGGCAGGTATGGAGCTGGAAAACCAGAATCTGGCGAGCAGCAGCGCCAGCTTGCAGGACAGCGGCAGTGAAGTGCAAAACCTGCTGAATCAGATGCAACAGTCTGATATTCAGCACATGGAATTCCGCGACGATCGCTTTGTGGCTGCGGTGCCGGTCAATGAAGGTCAGCCGGTCACGCTGGTTTACCTGGCCCGTGCCGTTACGCCGGGAACCTACCAGGTGCCTGTTCCGATGGTCGAGTCCATGTACGTTCCGCAGTGGCGGGCAACGGGGGCGGCCAGTGGCCCGCTGATCGTTGTTCCGTAAGATGCGGATAGCACGCCTGATTCGCTCCCGCTGGCTGTGGCTGGCGGGAGCGCTTCTCGTTTCAGGGGGGCTGATTGTCGTCGCTGACCGCGTGTGGCCGTTGCCCCTGAAAGAGGTCAACCCAGCGCGAGTGGTGGTGGATGAGCAGGGTGTTCCGCTGTGGCGTTTTGCCGACAGCGAAGGCATCTGGCGCTATCCGGTTACCATTGAAGAGGTTTCCCCACGCTATCTTGAGGCGCTGATCCAGTATGAAGATCGCTGGTTCTGGGATCACCCGGGCGTCAATCCGCTTTCTGTACTGCGTGCCGCCTGGCAGGATCTCACCTCCGGGAGAGTGGTTTCCGGCGGGAGCACGCTTACCATGCAGGTGGCGCGCCTGCTGGATCCGCATCCGCGTACCTTTGGCGGCAAAATCCGTCAGCTGTGGCGGGCGATGCAGCTGGAGTGGCATCTCTCCAAGCGTGAAATCCTGACGCTGTATCTTAACCGTGCCCCGTTTGGCGGCACGTTGCAGGGCGTGGGCGCGGCAAGCTGGACTTACCTGGGCAAACCGCCGTCTCAGCTAAGCTATTCCGACGCGGCGCTGCTGGCAGTGCTGCCGCAGGCACCCAGCCGTCTGCGCCCGGACCGCTGGCCGGAACGTGCCGAAGCGGCGCGGAACAAAGTGCTCGACCGTATGCTGACTCAGGGTGTCTGGTCTGAGAAGCAGGTGAAAGAGTCCCGTGAAGAGCCGGTCTGGCTGGCTCCCCGGCAGATGCCGCAGCTGGCACCGCTCTTTTCCCGCATGATGCTGAGTAAAAGTCGTGACACAAAAATAGTCACCACGCTGGATGCAGCTTTGCAACGACAGCTTGAAGAGCTGGCAATGAACTGGAAATCACGCCTGCCCGCCCGTAGTTCGCTGGCGATGATCGTCGTGGATCATACATCCATGAAAGTGCGTGGCTGGGTAGGCTCGGTAGATATCAATGATGACAGCCGTTTCAGCCACGTGGATATGGTCAATGCGATCCGATCGCCGGGATCGGTCCTCAAGCCATTCATCTATGGCATGGCGCTGGACGATGGTCTGATCCATCCCGCTTCGTTATTGCAGGATGTGCCAAGAAAAACGGGGGATTATCGTCCGGGCAACTTTGACAGCGGCTTCCATGGGCCGGTCAGTATGAGCGAAGCCCTGGTGCGTTCCCTCAACCTGCCTGCGGTGCAGGTTCTGGAAGCGTACGGCCCAAAACGTTTTGCCGGAATGCTGAGCAACGCGGGATTACCGCTCATTCTGCCTGCGGGGGCACAGCCCAACCTCTCTCTGATCCTGGGGGGCGCAGGCGCACGCCTGGCTGATATCGCTGCCGCCTATAGCGCCTTTGCGCGTCAGGGTAAGGCGGGCCGGCTGCGTTTACAGCCGGGCGATCCGCTGATCGAACGTCCGCTGTTATCGCAGGGGGCGGCGTGGATCATTCGACGCATTCTCGCTAATGAAGCACAGCCCCTGCCGGACAGTGCGTTGCCCCAGGTTGCGCCGCTGGCGTGGAAAACGGGCACCAGCTATGGCTACCGGGATGCCTGGGCCATCGGGCTGAACGCCCGGTATGTCATTGGAATCTGGACCGGACGCCCGGACGGCACGCCCGTTGCCGGGCAGTTTGGTTTCGCCAGCGCGGTACCGCTCCTGAATCAGGTCAATAACATGCTTCAGTCCCGCTCGATGGTGGATGAAGCGCGCCTGCCGCGCGATCCGCGTCCTGCAAGCGTAGGACGGGGCGTGATTTGCTGGCCGGGGGGCCAGTCCCTGCCTGAAGGGAGCGAAAACTGTCGGCGTCGGCTGTCAACCTGGCTGCTGGAAGGCAGTGAACCGCCTACGCTGTTGCTGCCGGAACAGGAAGGTATTCGCGGGATCCGTTTCCCGGTCTGGCTGGATAAAGAAGGCAAACGCGTTGCGGCGGATTGTCCTGATGCGACAGAGAAAGTGCTGGATGTCTGGCCGCTACCGCTGGAGCCCTGGCTGCCTGCTGCTGAAAAACGGGCTGCTCGTCTTCCCGCCCGTTCAGCTATTTGCCCTCCGCTGGATAACCATAATGCGGCGCCGATGATGTTGTCAGGCGTCAGAGAAGGGGCGGTAATTAAACGTCTTCCGGGTGAAAAAAATATGACCCTCAACGTTTCAACCAGCGGCGGGGAGGGACAACGATGGTGGTTTTTGAATGGCGAACCGCTGGACGGGCATCAGAAGAATTATTCACTGCAATTATATTTACCGGGTAAATATCAATTAATTGTATTGGATGAAACAGGACAAACGGCGACGGTGAATTTTGAATTAGATCGCTAAGTGTTACTCCTCAAGAGTTAGCTTGATAATTATCAATATTCGTTCCTGAAAAAAAACGAGAATGCGTTTTTATTTGAAGGAACGAGCAATGAAAAAAAATAAACATCAGGGAGAAGGGCTTATTCCCGCCATATCCCGGCGTCAGTTTATTCAGGCAGGGTCGGCGCTCGCCGCCCTGCCGTTTGTCGTCAAAACCGGCAAAGTACAGGCACAGGGCGCGGCGGTTTCAGACGCTACGCCTGAAGAAAAAGTGGTGCAAACCTGTAGTACGTTTGACTGCGGCGGGAAGTGTGATATTCGTGCTCACGTCAGTGATGGCGTTGTGACCCGAATTTCAACGCGTCCGGATAACGCGCTGGATCCGCAGATGCCAGTAATGCGCGCCTGCGTTCGTGGTCGGGCTTATCGGCAATTTGTTTATCACCCCGATCGACTGAAATATCCAATGAAACGCGTAGGTAAACGTGGCGAAGGAAAATTCGAGCGTATTACCTGGGATGAAGCCACCACCCTCATTGCGAATCAATTAAAAACTATTACGCAAAAATACGGTGCTGCGTCACGCTATGTTCATGTGGGCACCGCAGTGTCCGGCGGGACCTTTTCCGGCGATAAAATGGTTCGTCGTCTGCTCAACTTAACCGGCGGCTATCTCGAAAGCTATCACTCGGTCAGTATGGGTAACACGGCGGCGGCAACACCGTATACCTATGGCACCGCCGCCAGCGGCAGCTCTCTGGACACGCTGCTGGACACCAAACTGGTCATTCTCTGGGGGCATAACCCGACGGAAACCATCTTTGGGCACAGCAACCACTTCTACCAGAAGATGAAGCAAAACGGCACGCGCTTCATTGTTGTCGACCCACGCTATTCCGACACGGTTTCCTCCCTTGCCGATCAGTGGATCCCGCTGCTTCCCACAACAGACAACGCCCTGATGGACGCGATGATGTATGTGATCGTCACGGAGAATCTGCACGATCGCGACTTTATTCAGCGCTACACCCTGGGCTTTGACGAAGACGCTATGCCAGAGGGCGTTCCGGCCAATGAATCCCTGATGGCTTACCTGAGCGGTGCAAAGGATGGCGTGGCGAAAACGCCTGAGTGGGCAGAGAAAATCACCCACGTGCCTGCACAAACTATTCGTCAGCTGGCGCGTGACTACGCAACCACCAAACCCGCCGCGCTGATCCAGGGCTGGGGACCGCAGCGTCACAACTGCGGCGAGCGCACCGCGCGCGGCTCGACGATACTGGCCACGCTAACGGGTAACGTCGGGGTGAAAGGCGGCTGGGCAGCAGGCTATGGCGGCTGCGCAAACCGCAAATTTGCGGCCGGGCCAGAGATGCCGGACAACCCGGTCAACGCCAAAATTTCGGTCATGAACTGGGTCCAGGCCGCGGATGATGCTTCTAAGGTAACCGCGGAAGATGGCCTGAAGGATGCTGAGAAGCTGGACAGCAATATCCGCATCCTGTTCTCGCTGGCGGGCAATTATCTGGCTAACCAGAACCCGGATCTTCATCAGGCAACCCGTGTCCTGGAAGACGAGTCGAAAATCGAGTTTATCGTCGCAAGCGATCTGTTTATGACGCCGAGCGCCAGATACGCCGACCTGCTTTTGCCGGAAACCAGCTTCATGGAACGCTGGAATATCGGCGAAACCTGGGGCACGGCAAGCTATCTGATCCTGTCAGAAAAGCTGATTGAACCTGAATTTGAACGCCGTTCAGACTACGACTGGCTACGGGAGGTCGCTGCTAAGCTTGGCGTCGAGCCAGCGTTCAGCGAGGGCCGTGACGAAAAAGCGTGGATTGAGCACATCTGGGAGCAGACGCGGCTGTCCATGCCGGATGAAAACCTGCCGGACTTCGCGACGCTACAGAAGACGCGTCAGCATCTTTTCAAAAGCGCGCCGTACGTTGCCTTTGAAGACAACATTCGCGATCCGCAGAATCATCCGTTCCCGACGCCGTCCGGAAAAATTGAGATCTTCTCGAAGCGTCTGTACGACATGCAGCACCCGGAAATTCCGGCGCTGTCGCACTACGTGCCAGCCCATGAAGGGCCGGAAGACGAGCTGGCGAAAACCTTCCCGCTCCAGCTGATCACCTGGAAAGGGAAAAACCGCGCTAACTCCACCCAGTACGCCAACCCGTGGTTAATTGAGGCGCAGCAGCAAAAGCTGTGGATCAACCCGCAGGATGCGCAAAAGCGCGGCATTGCGCAGGGGGATACCGTGCGTATTCATAACGCGCGCGGCATTTGCGAGATCCCGGCGGAGGTCACGCCGCGCATCATTCCAGGCGTGGTGGCCATGCAGGCAGGCGCCTGGTGGCAGCCGGACGCGCAGGGTATCGATAAAGGCGGCTGCGCGAACGTGCTCAGTTCCGCCCGTATTACCGCGCTTGCGAAAGGGAATTCCCATCAAACCATGCTGGTGGAGGTAGCTAAAGCATGAGTCAGTTTAAACATTACGCACCGGTGAGCGACAAACAGCTGGGTTTTTATATCGACTCTTCTCGCTGCTCGGGCTGCAAGGCATGCCAGGTGGCGTGCAAAGATAAAAACAACCTTGAGGTCGGACGTCGTTTCCGTCGCGTTTATGAAGTCAACGGCGGGAGTTTTATCCCGACCGGGCAGGGCGGCGTCAGCAACAACGTTTTTGCCTACACGCTCTCTATTTCCTGTAACCACTGCGCAGACCCTGTCTGCACCAAAAACTGTCCAACCACCGCGATGCATAAGCGTCCGGGGGACGGCATTGTGCGCGTTGATACTGATAAGTGTGTCGGCTGCGGCTACTGCGCATGGTCTTGCCCTTACGGCGCGCCACAGCTCAACGAGCAGACCGGACAGATGTCCAAATGTGATTTCTGCGTGGATCTCCAGGCGAAGGGAGAGCAGCCCGTCTGTGTGGCAACCTGTCCACTCGAAGCGATTAAATTCGGGCCGATTGATGAACTGCGGGCGAAGTATGGTGCGGTCTGTGATGTGAAAGGCTTGCCTGACTCCTCCATCACCAAACCAAACCTGGTGATCAAAGCGCATCAGGGCGCAGAGAAAGAGGGGAAACGTCATGCATGAGTTACCGCTGCTGATTTTTACGCTGTTCCTGCAAGGATCGGTTGGCGTTACGCTGTGGCTGGCGTTCGGAAGCACGCAACGCAGCGCGCTGCTGCCGGCAGCCGGAGCGTTTGTGCTGGCGAGTCTGGGGCTGCTCGCCTCCGCGCTGCACATGGGCTATCCGCTTAATGCTCTTAACGCGCTGCGCCACGTATCCAGCTCCTGGCTGAGCCGTGAGATTATCTTTGCCAGTCTTTATCTTGCGGCGCTTGGCTTCGCAACGCTGCTGATGTTTGTCAAAAAGCCAGGCTGGAAGCCACTGTTGGTTGTGGCAGGTCTGGTTGGTTTAGTCGACGTGTTCTGCATGGCGCAGATCTACATGCACGCATCTGTGGTGACATGGCAGCACGTAAACACGCTGGTGCTGTTTTTCGGTTCGGTGGGGATTATCGGCTCAGCCTGCATGGCCGTTGGGACGCGTTCCCAGACTACCGTGCGTGCGGCGGTTGTCATTATCACGCTGCTGGTGCTTGTACGTCTGGTGATGCAGCCCGTCTGGCTGGCAGATATTACGGCTATGGACAACACCGTGGTGACGTTCCCTCACGCACCGCTACAGATGCTGGAGCAACTGCGAACCGTTCATCTGCTGAGCTGGTGCGTATCCGTTGCGGGTATGCTGTGCTTTGCTGCGGGCGGTCTGAAAGCGGCGCGATCTCCCATGCTGCTGGGAAGCGCATTGCTGATTGTCGGTGAGCTGATGCTGCGCTTCGTTTTCTTCAGTATTGGCTGATGAGTGGATTGACCTTTGCCCCGGCGATGGACGTGACGCATGCGTGCGTCCGTCGCCGTTTTCGCCACGCTTCCTGCCTCGCCTGCGCGGACGTCTGTCCTGTGCAGGCTTTTACTTTTACCGACTCAAGCGTCTCGGTTGATGACAGCCGCTGTATTGAATGCGGTGACTGCCTGTTCGTCTGCCCCGCTGAGGCCATCACCGGCATCACGCCGCGAAAACGCTTTCTGTGTGGCGATACGCTTGTTGGGCCGTTTACTGACCGTGCGCCAGGGGTGAATGAGCTTCTGCTGTGGCACGCGCAGCACCACGTTCGTTTTATCAGTATCGACGCGGAGCAGAATCCTGACTGGTTGCTGGCGATTGCCCGGCTGAATCTGGCGCTTCGTCGACGCGGTGAAGCGGCGTGGGCGTTTAAACATATACCCGTCAACGAGGTTAATACCGCCCGGCGTGCGCTGATGCACGTTCCCCGTGAGGATGTCCGGGCCTGTAGCGTCGTGCCCGGTCAGCGTAAACTGCGCAGGGCGTTTTCTGCGTTTAGCGAGGCAGAGATAACTCTCGATGCCAAATCCTGCATACTGTGCGGCGCGTGCTGGCGAAGTTGTACGGAAAACGCGATTCGGTTTGAGAACGCTGAACTGGTCGTGGAAACCGGACGCTGTACGGGGTGCGGCGGCTGCGAAGCGGTATGCCAGCATGCGGCGATAAACGTGACGCAAACAGACGGGGTAGGGAAAAGCGTGACCATACCGGCATATGAAGCCGTTTGCCTGACGTGCCACCGTCATTTCTGGTCATTTAGGTCTGATGAAAAGCAGTGTCCGCTCTGTTTTCATCATCAACACGGTATGCGAAATACGAGCTGTTGCTAATCTTCGTCTCATTTTAAAAAAATGTTATGCATAACCATAGGCAATGGCGCTATTGCTCTTTATAATCCGCGCCACACCATACTCAGGTATGCAAAAACAACAGAACATTTTACAGAGGTTATCAATGGCTATTGAACGTACTTTTTCCATCATCAAACCAAACGCGGTGGCAAAAAACGTTATTGGCAGCATCTTCGCTCGCTTTGAATCAGCAGGGTTTAAGATCGTTGGCACCAAAATGCTGCACCTGACCGTTGAGCAGGCTCGCGGTTTTTACGCTGAGCACGAAGGTCGCCCATTCTTTGATGGTCTGGTCGAGTTCATGACCTCTGGCCCAATCGTGGTATCCGTACTGGAAGGCGAAAACGCGGTACAGCGTCACCGCGATCTGCTGGGTGCAACCAACCCGGACAACGCGCTGGCAGGTACTCTGCGCGCCGACTATGCAGACAGCTTCACCGAGAACGGCACCCACGGTTCCGACTCTGTTGAATCTGCTGCGCGCGAAATCGCGTTCTTCTTCGCTGAAGGCGAAGTGTGCCCGCGCACTCGCTAATAATTTCGTAAATGCCGCGTGCAAACGTGGCATCCCTGCGCCAGACTTTGTACAATGCAACGCCCCGGACGAGCAGACTGCTTACCGGGGCGTTTCTTTTCAACCCACCAAGGGCCACAACGTGTAACAACGAGGCCGGAAAAAATTATGTCTGAATTAGTGAATACCTCCGAAGTCGCCATTCCTGCGGTTCCCAATAAAAATGGAAAAATTAACCTGCTGGACCTGAACCGTCAGCAGATGCGCGAGTTCTTTAAAGAGATGGGCGAGAAGCCATTTCGTGCCGATCAGGTCATGAAATGGATGTACCACTATTGCAGCGACAACTTTGATGACATGACGGACATCAACAAAGTGCTGCGCAATAAGCTTAAAGAAGTGGCGGAAATCCGCGCACCGGAAGTGGTGGAAGAGCAGCGCTCTTCAGATGGCACCATCAAGTGGGCCATTGCCGTTGGCGATCAGCGCGTTGAAACCGTGTATATCCCGGAAGACGATCGCGCCACGCTGTGCGTCTCTTCTCAGGTGGGCTGTGCGCTGGAGTGCAAATTCTGCTCTACGGCGCAGCAGGGCTTTAACCGTAACCTGCGCGTGTCGGAAATCATCGGCCAGGTCTGGCGTGCCGCGAAAATCGTGGGCGCGGCGAAAGTCACCGGTACACGTCCAATCACCAACGTGGTGATGATGGGGATGGGTGAACCGCTGCTCAACCTGACCAACGTCGTTCCGGCGATGGAAATCATGCTCGACGATTTCGGTTTTGGTCTGTCCAAGCGCCGCGTTACGCTCTCTACTTCCGGCGTTGTGCCTGCGCTGGACAAACTGGGCGACATGATTGACGTTGCGCTGGCCATCTCCCTTCACGCGCCAAACGACGCCATCCGTGACGAAATTGTGCCGATCAACAAAAAGTACAATATCGAAACCTTCCTGGCTGGCGTGCGCCGTTACCTGGAGAAATCTAACGCGAACCAGGGCCGCGTGACCATTGAGTACGTGATGCTGGATCATGTTAACGACGGTACCGAACATGCACATGAGCTGGCTGAACTGCTGAAAGATACGCCATGTAAGATCAACCTGATCCCATGGAACCCGTTCCCGGGCGCGCCGTATGGCCGTAGCTCGAACAGCCGTATCGATCGCTTCTCAAAAGTGCTGATGGAGTATGGTTTCACCACCATCGTTCGTAAAACGCGTGGCGATGATATCGACGCAGCCTGTGGTCAGCTGGCGGGTGACGTTATTGACCGTACCAAACGTACGCTGCGTAAGCGCATGCAGGGTGAGTCAATCGCGGTCAAAACCGTTTGATTATTATGCAGACACGGCGCGTTTTTTGCGCCGTGAAGCATTAATTTACTGAATATTCAGTCACAATCATTATGACTGATTAATAATTACGGTGCGTTTCATACGACTTTCGGGCAGTATGTAACGACGTAACAACAGTTTAGCGTGAAGGCCTGCCAGCGCTGTCATCTGCGGCCCGACAGTCTTATACTGTTTGTTCCAGGTTAACTGACCTAAAGTTTCGCGGTGCGGGTGGCATTGTGACTCACCGGCACCTGAACCCTTATTTTCACGTACCAGTAGTTGTAGCGAATGAATACTGAAGCCACTCACGATCAAAATGCAGCACTCTCCACTGGCGTTCGTCTTCGCAACGCCCGTGAACAACTCGGACTCAGCCAGCAAGCCGTTGCAGAACGCCTGTGCCTGAAGGTTTCCACCGTTCGCGATATTGAAGAAGATAAGGCACCCGCCGATCTGGCTTCAACGTTTCTGCGCGGTTATATCCGTTCTTACGCCAAACTGGTTCATATCCCTGAAGACGAATTACTGCCGATGATGGAGAAGCAGGCGCCTGTGCGTGCGGCAAAAGTTGCGCCGATGCAGAGCTTCTCTCTGGGTAAACGTCGTAAAAAACGCGATGGCTGGCTGATGAGCTTTACCTGGCTGGTCCTGTTCGTGGTTGTCGGCCTGACGGGCGCATGGTGGTGGCAAAACCACAAAGCGCAGCAGGAAGAGATCACGACGATGGCCGATCAGTCCTCCGCTGAGCTCAATCAGTCTGGTAATAACGGCGCGCAAAGCGTGCCGCTGAGCACCGAAGGAGCTGCGACCTCCAGCGAACCTCAGGCGGCAGCAAGCAGCACGCCTGCAACCGAGCCAGCGACGACGCCAGAAGCGACGGCGAATACTGCACCAGCCACCCAGGCCCAGGATCAAAACGCGGTCGTATCACCTTCACAGGCCAATGTTGATACCGCCCCTGCGGCAACGGCACCGGCAGATAACACCGCGGCGTCACTGCCAACTGACCCGGCGGGTACGGCGGCACCTGCCGTTGACCCGAATGCGCTGGTGATGAATTTCACGGCGGATTGCTGGCTGGAAGTGACTGATGCGACAGGTAAAAAGCTGTTCAGCGGCCTGCAACGTAAAGATGGCACGTTAAATCTAACGGGCCAGGCACCTTACAAGCTTAAAATCGGCGCACCGGCAGCGGTACAGATCCAGTATCAAGGAAAACCTGTCGATCTGAGCCGCTTTATCAGAACTAACCAGGTTGCGCGTCTTACCGTTAATGCCGAACAATCAGCAGCACAGTAACAGACGGGCAATGCGGGAGATTTTACATGCATAACCAGGCTCCTATTCAACGTAGAAAATCGAAACGGATTTACGTTGGGAACGTGCCAGTCGGCGATGGGGCGCCTATCGCCGTCCAGTCGATGACCAATACGCGTACTACGGATGTAGAAGCGACGGTCAATCAAATCAAAGCATTAGAACGCGTAGGCGCGGACATTGTTCGCGTCTCTGTACCGACCATGGATGCCGCCGAGGCGTTCAAACTGATCAAGCAGCAGGTGAGCGTTCCGCTGGTTGCCGATATTCACTTCGATTACCGTATCGCGCTGAAAGTCGCTGAATATGGTGTCGATTGCCTGCGTATTAACCCAGGCAACATCGGCAACGAAGAGCGCATTCGCATGGTGGTTGACTGCGCCCGCGACAAAAACATTCCAATCCGTATCGGCGTGAACGCTGGCTCTCTGGAAAAAGATCTCCAGGAAAAGTACGGTGAGCCGACGCCGCAGGCGCTGCTCGAATCCGCAATGCGTCACGTCGATCATCTGGATCGCCTTAACTTCGATCAGTTTAAAGTGAGCGTGAAAGCGTCTGACGTCTTCCTGGCCGTTGAATCGTATCGTCTGCTGGCAAAACAGATCGATCAGCCGCTCCACCTTGGGATCACCGAGGCGGGCGGTCTGCGAAGCGGTTCGGTAAAATCGGCGATTGGTCTCGGCCTGCTGCTCTCTGAAGGCATCGGCGACACGTTACGCGTCTCCCTGGCCGCCGATCCGGTGGAAGAGATCAAAGTCGGTTTCGACATCCTGAAATCACTGCGTATCCGCGCGCGTGGGATCAACTTCATTGCCTGCCCAACCTGTTCACGTCAGGAGTTTGACGTGATCGGCACCGTGAATGCTCTGGAGCAGCGCCTGGAAGACATCATCACCCCAATGGACGTTTCCATCATCGGCTGCGTGGTGAACGGTCCGGGTGAAGCGCTGGTGTCCACGCTGGGCGTTACCGGCGGTAACAAGAAAAGTGGTCTCTATGAAGATGGCGTTCGTAAAGATCGTCTGGATAATAGTGATATGATCGACCAGCTCGAAGCCCGGATTCGCGCGAAAGCGACGATGATGGACGAAGCGAAGCGCATCAGCGTTCAGCAGGTTGAAAAATAACGTGATGGGAAGCAGGCTGCTTCCCATGTATGATTGAACCCATTCTTTGGGTTCTTTTTTGTATATAGAAAGAGAATAAACGTGGCAAAAAACATTCAAGCCATCCGCGGCATGAACGATTATCTGCCTGGCGAAACCGCCATCTGGCAGCGCATTGAAGGCACACTGAAGCAGGTGCTCGGCAGCTACGGTTACAGCGAAATTCGTTTGCCGATTGTAGAGCAGACCCCGTTATTCAAACGCGCGATCGGCGAAGTAACCGACGTGGTTGAAAAAGAGATGTACACCTTTGAGGACCGCAACGGCGACAGCCTGACTCTGCGTCCTGAGGGGACGGCGGGTTGCGTACGCGCCGGCATCGAACATGGTCTCCTGTACAATCAGGAGCAGCGCCTGTGGTATATCGGCCCGATGTTCCGCCACGAACGTCCGCAAAAAGGCCGCTACCGTCAGTTCAACCAGCTTGGCGTGGAAGTGTTTGGTCTGCAAGGACCAGATATCGATGCCGAACTGATTATGCTTACTGCCCGCTGGTGGCGTGCGCTCGGTATTTCTGAGCACGTTTCTCTGGAGCTGAACTCTATCGGTTCTCTGGAAGCGCGTGCGAACTATCGCGATGCGCTGGTGGCGTTCCTGGAACAGCACAAAGAGAAGCTCGACGAAGACTGTAAGCGTCGTATGTACAGCAACCCGCTGCGCGTACTCGATTCCAAAAATCCTGACGTACAGGCGCTGCTGAACGATGCGCCAGCGCTGGGTGACTACCTGGATGAGGATTCCCGCGAACACTTTGCCGGCCTGTGCAAGCTGCTTGAAGCGGCGGGCATTGCTTATACCGTTAACCAGCGTCTGGTGCGCGGTCTGGACTACTACAACCGCACCGTATTTGAGTGGGTCACCACCAGCCTCGGTTCGCAGGGCACCGTCTGTGCCGGCGGTCGTTATGACGGTCTGGTCGAACAACTGGGTGGTCGCGCAGCACCGGCTGTAGGCTTCGCGATGGGCCTTGAGCGACTTGTTTTGCTGGTTCAGGCAGTTAATCCGGAATTTAAAGCCGATCCTGTTGTCGATATATACCTGGTGGCCTCAGGTGCGGATACGCAGTCTGCGGCGATGCAGCTTGCCGAACGCGTGCGCGATGCGCTGCCGGACGTTAAGCTGATGACCAACCACGGCGGCGGCAACTTTAAAAAACAGTTTGCTCGTGCCGATAAGTGGGGCGCAAGTATCGCACTGGTGCTGGGTGAGTCCGAAGTGGCCAACGGCGAAGTGGTAGTTAAAGACCTGCGCTCTGGTGAGCAAACTACGGTAACGCAGGATGGCGTTGCGGCGCACTTGCGCACTCTATTGGGCTAAGGAGAAGGACTGCGTGGAAATTTACGAGAACGAACACGACCAGGTTGATGCGGTTAAGCGCTTCTTTGCTGAAAACGGCAAGGCACTGGTTGTAGGGGTTATTTTAGGTGTTGGTGCGCTGGTAGGCTGGCGTTACTGGAACAATCATCAGGCTGACTCTGCTCGCGGTTCGTCCCTGAACTACGAAAATACCGTTAGCGCAATCCGTGCCGATCAGCCGCAAACGCTGACGGCTGCGGAGAAATTTGCCGCTGACAACAAAAACACCTACGGCGCGCTGGCTGCGCTGGAAGTGGCTCAGCAGTATGTTGATAAAAACGAACTGGACAAAGCCGCTGCGCAACTGTCTCAGGGGCTTGCTGCTGCCAGTGACGAAAATCTGAAAGCGGTGATCAATCTGCGTCTGGCGCGTATCCAGGTTCAGCAGAAAAAAGCCGACGACGCGCTGAAAACGCTTGATACCATCAAAGGCGAAGGCTTTGCCGCTATTGTTGCCGATCTTCGCGGTGAAGCACTGCTGAGTAAAGGTGATAAAGCGGGCGCGCGTAAAGCGTGGCAAGCTGGCGTGGATAGTAAAGCTTCACCTGCGCTGAGCGAAATGATGCAGATGAAAATAAATAATTTGTCCGTCTGAGAGGGACCCAATGCAATTGCGTAAATTACTTCTGCCAGGACTGCTTTCTGTTACGTTATTGAGTGGTTGTTCACTGTTCAGTGGCGAAGAAGACGTTGTTAAAATGTCCCCGCTGCCGACGGTTGAAAACCAGTTCACCCCATCCACCGCCTGGGACACCTCCGTGGGTGATGGTATTGGCGATTTTTATTCCAACCTGCACCCGGCATTTGCTGACGGCGTTGTCTATGCGGCCGATCGCAAAGGCACCGTTAAAGCGCTGAACGCTGATGACGGAAAAGAAGTGTGGTCCATTAACCTGGCGGAAAAAGACGGCTGGTTCTCCCGTAAACCTGCACTGCTTTCTGGCGGCCTGACCGTTGCTGGCGGTCACGTGTATGTGGGCAGCGAAAAAGCGCAGGTTTACGCGCTGAATGCCAGCGACGGTTCGGTTGCATGGCAGACCACCGTTGCCGGTGAATCCTTGTCGCGTCCGGTTGTCAGCGACGGCCTGGTGCTGATCCATACCAGCAACGGCCAGTTGCAGGCGCTGAACGAAGCCGATGGTCTGGTAAAATGGACGGTTAACCTGGATATGCCAGCGCTGTCTCTGCGTGGCGAATCTGCTCCGGCGACCGCCTTTGGCGCCGCCATTGTGGGCGGTGACAACGGCCGTGTCAGCGCGGTACTGATGCAGCAGGGCCAGATGATCTGGCAGCAGCGTATTTCCCAGGCGACCGGTTCAACTGAAATTGACCGTCTGAGTGACGTGGACACCACGCCAGTTATCGTCGACGGTGTGGTTTACGCGCTGGCGTACAACGGCAACCTGACGGCGCTGGACCTGCGTAGCGGCCAGATCATGTGGAAACGTGAGCTGGGTTCCGTGAACGATTTCATCGTCGACGGCAACCGTATTTATATGGTGGATCAGAACGACCGTCTGCTGGCGCTGAGCACCGAAGGTGGCGTGACGCTGTGGACGCAGAGCGATCTGCTGCACCGTCTGCTGACCGCACCGGCACTGTATAACGGCAGCCTGGTGGTGGGCGACAGCGAAGGCTATATGCACTGGATCGATCCAGAGAATGGTCGCTTCGTGGCACAGCAGAAAGTGGATAGCTCAGGCTTCCTGACGGAGCCCGTTGTGGCTGACGGCAAACTGCTGATTCAGGCAAAAGACGGCACGCTGTACGCGATCACGCGTTAATTACACGGCGGTTGTAGTATACTAAACGGCTCCTGTTCACTCAGGAGCCGTTTTGACATTTTTAAAAACGCTGCGAAAGCGACGTTATTTTGAATTTTATGAGGCTTCAAACATGGTACCTGTGGTCGCGCTTGTCGGGCGCCCTAACGTTGGAAAATCCACTCTTTTTAACCGTTTAACACGCACCCGTGATGCGCTGGTTGCGGATTTCCCGGGGCTGACGCGTGACCGTAAGTACGGTCGTGCAGAGGTGGAAGGACGCGAGTTCATCTGTATCGATACCGGGGGTATTGACGGTACGGAAGACGGCGTAGAAACCCGCATGGCAGAGCAATCTCTGCTGGCTATCGAAGAAGCGGATGTGGTTCTGTTTATGGTGGATGCTCGCGCTGGCCTGATGCCCGCGGATTCTGCTATCGCTAAACATCTGCGTTCACGCGAAAAGCCAACCTTCCTGGTGGCGAACAAAACTGACGGCATCGATGCCGATCAGGCTGTTGCGGATTTCTGGTCTTTAGGCCTGGGCGATATTTATCCTATCGCGGCCTCGCATGGTCGTGGCGTTACCAGCCTGCTGGAAACCGTTCTGCTGCCGTGGGTAGATGAAGTGAACCCGCCGGAAGAGGTGGACGAGGACGCTGAATACTGGGCGCAGTTTGAAGCCGGAGAGGAAGGCGAGGAAGAGCCGGAAGACGACTTCAACCCGCAGGATCTGCCTATCAAGCTGGCTATCGTGGGTCGCCCAAACGTAGGTAAGTCTACGCTTACTAACCGTATTCTCGGTGAAGAGCGCGTGGTGGTTTACGACATGCCAGGCACAACGCGTGACAGCATTTACATTCCAATGCAGCGCGATGAACGTGAGTACGTACTTATCGACACCGCAGGGGTGCGTAAGCGCGGGAAAATCACCGATGTGGTGGAAAAATTCTCGGTGATCAAAACCCTTCAGGCGATTGAAGACGCCAACGTGGTGCTGCTGGTCATCGACGCACGTGAAGGTATCTCCGATCAGGATCTCTCTCTGCTCGGCTTTATCCTCAATAGTGGGCGCTCGCTGGTTATCGTCGTCAACAAGTGGGACGGTTTGAGCAATGAAGTGCGCGAGCAGGTGAAAGAGACGCTGGACTTCCGTCTGGGCTTTATCGACTTTGCCCGCGTTCACTTCATCTCTGCCCTGCACGGGAGTGGTGTTGGCAACCTGTTCGAATCCGTTCGTGAAGCCTATGACAGCTCTACCCGCCGTCAGAGCACGGCGATGCTGACCCGTATCATGAACATGGCTGCTGAAGACCACCAGCCGCCGCTGGTGCGCGGTCGTCGCGTGAAGCTGAAATATGCTCACGCCGGGGGGTATAACCCGCCTATCGTGGTGATCCACGGTAACCAGGTGAAGGATCTGCCGGACTCCTACAAACGCTACCTGATGAACTACTTCCGCAAGTCGCTGGACGTGATGGGTACGCCTATCCGTATTCAGTTCAAGGAAGGGGAGAACCCGTTTGCGAATAAACGCAACACCCTGACGCCGAACCAGATGCGTAAGCGTAAGCGTTTGATTAAGCACATTAAGAAAAGCAAATAATTCTTACCGAACTCACTAAAACCCGCGCCTGTCGCGGGTTTTTTTCGCCCATTCAAAAGGCCTGCCTTCCCTGTGTGATGTCAATCACTATTCGCTTTTAACCATGTTTATATCTAAGAAAGTAGACAATCATCGAATTTTCGTCTTAAAGTCCAGGGTTCGGGACTAGACAAAACTAGCGCCTGGTTATCAAATGGTTAACCAACATTTCGCCGCATGTAAAAAATCGATCGGATACGTAACCGTTCGGCGTACATGCTGGTGTTTACAAGCACGACACATACCTTTTCGGGAGAATTATGCAATCCTCTGTTAATCAAAAAGAGAGCCGAACCTTCTTCGGCCATCCTTATCCGCTCGGTTCGCTGTTCTTCACCGAGATGTGGGAGCGTTTTTCGTTTTACGGTATTCGCCCGCTACTGATTCTGTTTATGGCCGCCACCGTGTATGACGGCGGAATGGGCCTGGCGCGTGAAAACGCCTCGGCGATTGTCGGCATCTTTGCCGGCACCATGTACCTCGCTGCGCTGCCGGGCGGCTGGCTGGCGGATAACTGGCTCGGCCAGCAGCGGGCCGTCTGGTACGGTTCGATTTTGATTGCGCTCGGGCACCTGTCGATCGCCCTGTCGGCCATCATGGGCGACAACCTGTTCTTCATCGGCCTGATGTTTATCGTGCTCGGCTCCGGCCTGTTCAAGACCTGTATCTCGGTCATGGTCGGCACCCTGTATAAAAAAGGCGATGCGCGTCGTGACGGCGGTTTCTCGCTGTTCTATATGGGCATCAACATGGGCTCGTTCATTGCCCCTCTGATTTCCGGCTGGCTGATTAAAACCCACGGCTGGCACTGGGGCTTTGGTATCGGTGGTATCGGGATGCTGGTCGCCCTGATTATCTTCCGCGTGTTTGCCGTTCCGGCCATGAAGCGCTACGACAGTGAAGTCGGTCTGGACTCCACCTGGAACAGTCCGGTAGTGAAACGTAACGGCGTGGGTGCCTGGCTGCTGGCGCTGGCTGTGGGTGTTGCAATCATCGTAACGTTGATTGCCCAGGGCGTGATTGTGATTAATCCGGTCGCGGTCGCCAGCGTGCTGGTGTATGTGATTGCCGCCTCCGTCGCGCTCTACTTCATCTATCTGTTCATCTTCGCCGGGCTGAATCGCAAAGAGCGCGCAAGGCTGCTGGTGTGCTTTATTCTGCTGGTCTCCGCCGCGTTCTTCTGGTCCGCGTTCGAGCAGAAGCCAACCTCCTTCAACCTGTTCGCCAACGACTACACTAACCGCATGATCGGTGATTTTGAGATCCCGGCGGTGTGGTTCCAGTCGATCAATGCCCTGTTCATCATTCTGCTGGCCCCGGTATTTAGCTGGGCATGGCCGAAGCTGGCGAGCAAAAACATTCGTCCGAGCAGCATCACCAAGTTCGTGATCGGCATTCTGTGCGCGGCGGCGGGCTTTGGCCTGATGATGCTGGCGGCGCAGAACGTGCTGAGCAACGGTGGGGCAGGGGTTTCTCCGTTCTGGCTGGTGGGCAGTATCCTGATGCTGACGCTCGGGGAACTGTGCCTGAGTCCGATTGGTCTTGCGACCATGACCCTGCTGGCGCCGGAGAGAATGCGCGGCCAGATGATGGGCCTGTGGTTCTGCGCCAGTGCGCTGGGTAACCTGGCTGCGGGGCTGATTGGTGGTCACGTGAAGGCCGACCAGCTGGATATGCTGCCAGACCTCTTTGCCCGTTGCTCCATTGCGCTGCTGATTTGTGCTGCGGTGCTGATCGTCCTCATTGTTCCGGTGCGCCGCATGCTGGAAAATGCGCAGACTAAACCGGCCGCTAACGCCTGATAAACCTCGACCTTGCCGGGGTGGCGTTATGCCCCGGCAATTGACTTAACGAGGTAAGAACATGCTGTTAGGGTTTGTTGGGCTTGGTGCTGTGGTTGAAACGGCTTACTTACCGGCAATACGAAATCTTTTTCCTGATACTCCGCGCTGTTTAGGTTTTGATATTCATCCCGAGAAGCAGCCTGAAGGGGTCACACGTTGCGCGTCGCTCGGTGAACTTCTTTCCCACCCGCTGGATACCCTGTTTATCACCACTTCCTCCCTGTACCATCTCGAGGTACTTGAGCAGGCGCTGGCCTCACCCGCGTCGCGTATTGTGGTAGAAAAACCGATTGTCGCCACGCTGCCCCAAATTGAAAAACTGAAAGCGCTGCTGGCTCAACCGGGAGCCGCCGACCGCGTGCTGGCGCTCGATCACTGGATGGCGCGTCTCGATAGCGTAAAGCAATCACTGGTCGCTCATGTTTCTGACATCGTCAAAATCGAAGGTTTTTTGCAGGAGCCAAGCGGGTATAACGCCGAAGGAGAGCCCATTGCGCTCAACTTCGCCACCGGCGAGCCAGACGCGCGAACGCTTCGCCATCCAGATGGTGTGATTCTGGATATCGGTACGCACGTGCTGGCGATGCTGCGTGAAACGGTGCTTTACCTGGGCGGCAGTGACGATATGACGTTGCAGGTGGTGACAGCAAAAGACCGCCTGGGCCGCGAAATCGCAACGGGCGATCTGACCACGGCGGAAGGCGAGGCGCATTTGCAGGGAAGCATCAGCGGCGTGCCGGTGGACATCTGGCTTAACAAATACGCGGGACCTGCGGGCGGGCAAAAGGGATTACGCTTCCATTTGCGCGACGGGCGTATCGTCAGCCACGACCGACGCGGCGCAGAAGATGTGCTGGAGCTGATTAAGGGTAAAGAAATTCAGCGCTGGCATATTCCCGGTACGATCTACGAGCATTGCCTTGCGGAGCATATTCTGGGGGCAAAAAGTCTCTTTGAACGGGATCCGCACCAGGTGAGCCGCACGACGCGCCGCAGGGTCGAGGAGGTGACGCTGCTGCTGACCTTACAGCAACAGTTGCGTGGCCCGCACTGAACGCGACGTGGTAAAATTATCGCAGACCTGAACGCTTTGAAGGAGTCACCATGACGATTACCTGCCCGGATTGCCAGACACCGCTGGAGCCCCTGAACGGGGTAGCGCACTGCGAAAGTTGTAATAAAGATATCGCGCTCGAAGCCCGCTGCCCGGAGTGTCATCAGCCACTCCAGGTACTAAAAGCCTGCGGTGCGGTGGACTATTTTTGCCAGAACGGCCACGGTCTTATCTCTAAAAAACGCGTGGAGTTTGTTCGGGCCGAAGGTTAATCGCACACGCAGCCTTCACCTTTCTGCCACAGTTCCACCAGCGACTCGGGTGCTTCCTGCTCGGGTACCAGCACGATGATATCGGCGTAGTGCGCCTGATTTTGGCCGGTCCAGATAATCTGGATGCGGAAATAGCGCTGGTCACCGCTGCCGGGGGAAGAGGCTTGCCCGGGCGGCTGGCCGCGCGGGAAAGCCTGCTCAAGAATGCTCACCAGGCGCTGGCGCTGGGCCTCATTAAGCGAGGAGAGCGCAATGGTGCGCTGGCCGCTCAGTTTAGGGATAAAGGCGACGCCGCCTTCCCGGGCCAGCTCAACCACGGCGTCATCCGTCAGTTCCGGAACCTGCATTTACAGCACTCCTACCTGTTCCCAGGCTTGTTTTATAGCCGCCCCAACGTCGCTACCGGAGCGTTTCTCGCCGTGCGCGATCGTCAGTTTTGCGAAAGCGTCAAAATCCGCATCCTGCGCCAGGTTGCGATCGCAAACCGTGTCGTACCAGGCATAACCCGCTTTTTCCCAGGCGTAGCCACCGATCGCCGTTGCGGCCAGGTAAAACGCGCGGTTGGGGATGCCGGAGTTAAGATGCACGCCACCGTTATCCTCGCGCGTCTTGATGAAGTCTTTCATGTGCGCGGGCTGCGGGTCTTTGCCGAGCAGCGGATCGTCGTAGGCGGTACCGGGTTCAGACATGGAACGTAGCCCTTTGCCGTTAATCCCCGCTGCCAGCAGCCCTTCACCAATGAGCCAGTCTGCTTTATCGGCGGTTTGCTTAAGATGGTATTGCTTCACCAGCGAGCCGAACACGTCTGATAAGGACTCGTTCAGCGCGCCCGACTGCTCAAAATAGATCAGTCCGGCTTCGGTCTCGGTCACGCCGTGGCTCAGCTCATGCGCCACCACGTCGATGGCAATGGTGAAGCGGTTGAAGATTTCTCCGTCACCGTCGCCAAAGACCATCTGCTGGCCGTTCCAGAAGGCGTTCTGATATTCCCGGCCATAGTGCACGGTGCCGGTGAGGATCAGCCCTTTGTTATCGAGCGAATCGCGCTGATATTCTTTCCAGAAGAAATCATGGGTGATACCCAGATAATCGTACGCTTCATCCACCGCCACATCGCCGTTGGAGGGCTGGCCTTCATAGCGCACCTGGCTACCCGGCAGCTCCTGGGTCTGTTTCGCATCGTAGATGTCACGCTCAAGCTGACCGGCTTTATTCACATGCGGCGCGGCGGGTTTGCCCGGCATATGGGCCATCAGCGTCTGGACGTGGGTTAAGGTCTGACGGGCGCAGCGCTGCTGCGGCTCAGAACCGCTTTCGATAATTCGACGAAGAATATACGGAGGGATGACGCTATGAAGATGGGGCATGCTGCTCTCCTTATTAAAAAAGGCAATAGCAGCAGTATAGTTTGTAACCGGCGAAGATTTATCCGCTTTTACGCTGGCGCGTTTTTTTCACCGGTTTGATCTCTTTCACCTCACTCTCGACCCAGCCGTCAGAAAGCCGGGTGGTGAGCACATCCCCGGCTTTAACCTGTTTCGTTTGTTTCAGCACTTTGCCGTCCGTCGCGGTGGTCACACTATAGCCGCGAGCCAGCGTGGAGAGCGGGCTGACGGCTTCCAGATGGGTGACCGCATTGCCAAAACGCTCGCGGGTGGCGCTCAGGCGTGAGCGGATATTTTCCGCGAGGCGGAACTCAAGCTGCTGGATCCGCGTTTGCGCGCGATAAATCTTCGGCTGCGGATTCTGCTGGTTCAGACGCTGCGTCGTGCGCTGCTGGCGCGATACCGCCCGCTTAAGCTGGTTATCCAGCGCGAAGTTCATCCGCTGACGCAGACGTTCCAGCACGGTTTGCTGACGCGCCAGACGCAATTGCGGATGCTGCTGTTGCAGACGATGGTGAAGCTGGGTAAAGCGGCGGGTACGGTTGGCGAGGAAGTAGTCCATCGCCATCTCCAGGCGCTGCTGCCCGTTCTGGATCTGACGCAGCAGCTCCAGCTGGTTACGGCTGACCACCTCTGCCGCCGCGGACGGCGTGGGCGCGCGTAAATCCGCGACAAAATCGGCAATCGTCACATCCGTTTCGTGACCGACGGCACTTACCACCGGGATAAGGCTGGCAAAGATTGCCCGCGCCACGCGCTCGTCGTTAAAGCTCCAAAGGTCTTCCAGCGAGCCGCCGCCGCGCCCAACGATTAATACATCACACTCCTGACGGGCATTTGCCAGTTCAATCGCGCGCACGATCTGCCCCGGCGCATCGTCACCCTGAACGGCAGTTGGGTAAATAATGACGGGCAGGGAAGGGTCACGGCGCTTCAGGACGTGCAAAATATCGTGCAGGGCCGCACCGGTTTTCGAGGTGATAACCCCAACGCAGTGGGCAGGTGAGGGCAGGGGCTTTTTAAACTGCTGGTCGAACAATCCCTCAGCCGAAAGCATGGCTTTTAGCTGCTCGTACTTCTGCTGCAATAAGCCTTCACCGGCGGGCTGCATGCTCTCGACGATAATCTGATAATCGCCGCGCGGCTCATACAGGGTAATATTGGCGCGAACCAGAACCTGCTGGCCATGCTGAGGACGGAACGTCACGCGACGGTTGCTGTTGCGGAACATCGCGCAGCGCACCTGAGCGGTGTCGTCTTTCAGCGTAAAGTACCAGTGACCGGAAGCAGGCTGCGTGAAGTTAGAGATTTCACCGCTGATCCAGACCTGTCCCATTTCCTGCTCAAGCAGCAAACGCACCGTCTGATTAAGGCGGCTGACAGTATAAATTGAGGGGGATTGAGAGGATAACATGTGAGCGGGATCAAATTCTAAATCAGCAAGTTATTCAGTCGATAGTAACCTGCTGAGAGGTGAGCGCAAGCATTTTTTTCAAAAAAGTGTGGATGCAATCGGTTACGCTCTGTATAATGCCACGGCAATATTTAACCACCCAGGTCAGAGATATTGCCCATGCTACGTATCGCTAAAGAAGCACTGACGTTTGACGACGTCCTCCTCGTTCCCGCTCACTCCATCGTTCTGCCGAATACTGCCGACCTCAGCACGCAGTTGACGAAAACCATTCGTCTGAACATTCCTATGCTCTCCGCAGCAATGGACACCGTGACTGAAGCGCGTCTGGCTATCGCCCTGGCACAGGAAGGCGGCATTGGCTTTATCCACAAAAACATGTCTATCGAGCGTCAGGCGGAAGAAGTTCGCCGCGTGAAGAAGCATGAATCCGGTATCGTGTCCGATCCTCAGACCGTTCTGCCAACCACCACGCTGCACGAAGTGAAAGCCCTGACCGAGCGTAACGGCTTTGCAGGCTATCCGGTAGTCACTGAAGACAACGAACTGGTGGGTATCATTACCGGTCGTGACGTGCGTTTCGTGACTGACCTGAACCAGCCTGTCAGCGTCTACATGACGCCAAAAGAGCGTCTGGTGACCGTGCGTGAAGGCGAAACCCGCGACGTGGTGCTGGCGAAAATGCACGAAAAACGCGTTGAGAAAGCGCTGGTTGTGGACGCGAACTTCCACCTGCGCGGCATGATCACCGTTAAAGATTTCCAGAAAGCAGAACGTAAACCGAACGCCTGTAAAGACGAGCATGGCCGTCTGCGCGTCGGCGCTGCGGTTGGCGCAGGTGCGGGTAACGAAGAGCGCGTTGACGCGCTGGTTGCTGCGGGCGTTGACGTGCTGCTGATTGACTCCTCCCACGGCCACTCCGAAGGCGTTCTGCAACGTATTCGTGAAACCCGTGCTAAATACCCGGATCTCCAGATCATCGGCGGTAACGTAGCAACCGGCGCAGGCGCTCGCGCGCTGGCGGAAGCGGGTTGCAGCGCGGTGAAAGTGGGTATCGGTCCTGGCTCTATCTGTACCACCCGTATCGTCACCGGCGTAGGCGTGCCGCAGATCACCGCGGTTTCTGACGCGGTTGAAGCGCTGGAAGGTACCGGTATTCCGGTAATCGCGGACGGCGGTATCCGTTTCTCTGGCGACATCGCCAAAGCGATCGCCGCAGGTGCCGCAGCCGTGATGGTGGGCTCCATGCTGGCCGGTACCGAAGAATCCCCGGGTGAAATCGAACTCTACCAGGGGCGTTCTTATA
Organism: Enterobacter sp. BIDMC 27; assembly: GCF_000534415.1. Taxonomy (NCBI): domain Bacteria; kingdom Pseudomonadati; phylum Pseudomonadota; class Gammaproteobacteria; order Enterobacterales; family Enterobacteriaceae; genus Enterobacter; species Enterobacter sp. BIDMC 27. The sequence goes on along the minus strand of NZ_KI973178.1, from coordinate 4,243,269 downwards.
AATCCTACCGCGGTATGGGCTCCCTGGGCGCGATGTCTAAAGGTTCCTCTGACCGTTACTTCCAGACCGATAACGCTGCTGACAAACTGGTGCCGGAAGGTATTGAAGGCCGCGTGGCGTATAAAGGCCGCCTGAAAGAGATCATTCACCAGCAGATGGGCGGCCTGCGCTCCTGTATGGGGCTGACCGGCTGTGGTACCATTGACCTGCTGCGTACCAAAGCGGAATTCGTACGCATCAGCGGTGCGGGTATCCAGGAGAGCCACGTTCACGACGTGACGATCACCAAAGAGTCCCCGAACTACCGTCTGGGCTCCTGATAAATTTCCGCGCCCGGCTCAATGCCGGGCGCTTTGTTTTGTTTCACTTGCCTCGGAATTAGCGTCAATGACGGAAAACATTCATAAACATCGCATTCTCATCCTGGACTTTGGTTCTCAGTACACTCAGCTGGTGGCGCGCCGCGTGCGTGAACTGGGCGTTTACTGTGAGCTGTGGGCGTGGGATGTCACGGAAGCACAGATTCGCGAGTTCAATCCAAGCGGCATCATCCTGTCCGGCGGCCCGGAAAGCACTACCGAAGAGAACAGCCCGCGTGCGCCGCAGTACGTGTTCGAAGCGGGCGTACCGGTGTTCGGCGTTTGCTACGGCATGCAGACCATGGCGATGCAGCTGGGCGGCCACGTAGAAGGCTCTAACGAGCGTGAGTTCGGCTACGCACAGGTTGAAGTCGTCACCGACAGCGCGCTGGTGCGCGGTATCGAAGACTCCCTGACCGCAGACGGCAAACCGCTGCTGGACGTGTGGATGAGCCACGGCGACAAAGTCACCGCTATCCCGTCCGACTTCGTGACCGTTGCCAGCACTGAAAGCTGCCCGTTCGCCATCATGGCGAACGAAGAAAAACGCTTCTACGGCGTGCAGTTCCACCCGGAAGTGACCCACACCCGTCAGGGTATGCGCATGCTGGAGCGCTTCGTGCGTGACATCTGCCAGTGTGAAGCCCTGTGGACCCCGGCAAAAATCATCGACGATGCCGTGGAGCGTATCCGCCAGCAGGTTGGCGATGACAAAGTGATCCTCGGCCTCTCCGGCGGCGTGGACTCCTCCGTGACCGCGATGCTGCTGCACCGCGCCATCGGTAAAAACCTGACCTGCGTCTTCGTGGACAACGGTCTGCTGCGTCTGAACGAAGCCCAGCAGGTTATGGACATGTTTGGCGACCACTTCGGTCTGAACATCGTTCACGTGGAAGGCGAGCAGCGCTTCCTGGACGAGCTGAAAGGCGAGAACGATCCGGAAGCGAAACGTAAAATCATCGGTCGCGTGTTCGTGGAAGTGTTCGACGAAGAAGCGCTGAAGCTGGAAGATGTGAAATGGCTGGCGCAGGGCACCATCTACCCTGACGTGATCGAGTCTGCGGCCTCCGCCACCGGTAAAGCGCACGTCATCAAATCTCACCACAACGTGGGCGGCCTGCCGAAAGAGATGAAGATGGGCCTGGTTGAACCGCTGCGTGAGCTGTTCAAAGACGAAGTGCGTAAGATTGGCCTGGAACTGGGTCTGCCGTACGACATGCTCTACCGTCACCCGTTCCCGGGCCCGGGTCTCGGCGTACGCGTGCTGGGCGAAGTGAAGAAAGAGTTCTGCGACCTGCTGCGTCGCGCGGACGCGATCTTCATCGAAGAGCTGCACAAAGCTGACCTGTACAACAAAGTGAGCCAGGCGTTCACCGTGTTCCTGCCGGTTCGCTCTGTCGGCGTGATGGGCGATGGCCGTAAGTACGACTGGGTTGTTTCCCTGCGTGCGGTGGAAACCATCGACTTCATGACCGCGCACTGGGCGCACCTGCCGTATGACTTCTTAGGCCGCGTGTCTAACCGCATCATCAACGAAGTGAACGGCATTTCCCGCGTGGTGTATGACATCAGCGGCAAGCCACCGGCGACGATCGAGTGGGAGTAAGCCCATAACCTTTCCTGCGAAGTTATAAGCAGGTAAGACTGATAAAACCCTCTGATTACAGAGGGTTTTTCTTTTTGGCCGATATCCGGCCCGGCGGTGAACTACTGGCTCATCTGCCGCGATTCACGGCAGCCGATACTGCGTCGCCATGCGCCGGGTGCCTGACCATACTGACGCTTAAAGCTGCGGTTGAAGGACTGCTGAGAGTCAAAGCCCAGCGCGATCGCCACGTTCAGAATCGGTTCATCGCTGTGGGCCAGGCGCTCAACCGATTTTTGCAGCTTTTGCGCGCGAATATATTCGGCGAGAGGGGAGCCGGTATGTTCTTTGAAAAGCCGCTGGAGGTGCCATTTCGAATAGCCGGCTCGCCTGGAGACGGTTTCAATGTCCAGACGGCTATCGAGGTTGTTGTCGATCCAGTCGAGTAAATCGTGAATGAATGCACCCGTGTTCATTTTGCTTCCCCCTACGCCACGCATTAAAAAGCATCTTTGTTTGTTGCACTTAAAGGTGACCCGTTTTTACATTAATTGCAAGTTTTATTGTTGCATTTAAATCCCTTCTCAAAACGCGTGATTTATCTTCGCCGCAAATAGCACATAAAGTGCAACAATTATTCTTGCACTTAATTAAGCGCCTTCCTACAATCGCCGCGATAGTGTATTCGCAACTGTTACAGTTTTGTGGCGATGAACGACACAAATGGCCTTCAGCCAGCTACCGGACAAAGGAAGTGGCGCGGCGCCTCCCGCTGCGTCTTGCCCGGCAGCTACAATAACCGGAATAAAAATAATGAGCCTGCAAAAAACCTGGGGTAACTTTCATCTGAGCGCGATGGGGGTGGTTTTACTCTCCGCGCTTCTCGTCGGGTGCGATGACAGCGTCGCGCAAAATGCCGCGCCGCAAGCGCCCGTTGTCAGCGCTGCTGACGTGGTGGTGAAATCCATTAGCCAGTGGGACAGCTTTAACGGTCGCATTGAAGCGGTGGAAAGCGTTCAGCTGCGTCCGCGCGTCTCCGGCTACATTGAGAAAGTGAATTACACCGACGGCCAGGAGGTGAAAAAGGGCGAGGTGCTGTTCACGATTGATGACCGAACCTATCGCGCCGCGCTGGAACAGGCGCAGGCGAACCTGGCGAGGGCCAAAACGCAGGCCAGTCTGGCGCGAAGCGAGGCTAACCGTACCGATAAATTAGTCAATACCAACGTGGTGTCCCGCGAAGAGTGGGAGCAGCGCCGTTCCGCCGCTACCCAGGCGCAGGCCGATATTCGCGCCGCGCAGGCGGCGGTAGATGCTGCGCAACTTAACCTCGACTTCACCAAAGTGACCGCGCCTATCGACGGTCGCGCCAGCCGGGCGCTGATCACCAGCGGTAACCTGGTGACGGCGGGCGACAGCGCCAGCGTGCTCACCACCCTGGTCTCGCAGAAAACGGTTTATGTCTACTTCGACGTGGACGAGTCAACCTACCTTCACTATCAGAACCTGGCCCGCAGCGGGCAGCGGGTGTCCGGCGATCATGCGGCGCTGCCGGTGGAGATTGGCCTGACGGGCGAGGAGGGCTATCCCCATCAGGGCAAAGTGGATTTCCTGGATAACCAGCTCACGCCGGGTACCGGAACGATCCGCATGCGCGCGCTGCTGGATAACTCACAGCGTCAGTTCACGCCTGGACTCTTTGCCCGCGTGCGTCTGCCGGGCAGTGCGGAATTTAAAGCCACGCTTGTTGACGATAAGGCGGTGCTGACCGATCAGGATCGTAAATATGTCTATATCGTGGATAAAGACGGGAAAGCGCAGCGCCGCGACATTACGCCCGGGCGTCTGGCCGACGGTTTACGTATCGTACAGCAGGGGCTGAATCCCGGGGATAAAGTCATCGTCGATGGTTTACAAAAAGTGTTTATGCCGGGTATGCCGGTTAACGCGAAAACCGTTGCCATGACCGCCAGCGCCGCCCTCAACTGATCCCTTACCTGAGAATCCAATCCATGGACTTTTCCCGTTTTTTCATCGACAGGCCGATTTTTGCCGCCGTACTGTCGATTCTGATTTTTATCACAGGATTAATCGCCATCCCGCTGCTGCCGGTGAGCGAATACCCTGACGTCGTGCCGCCAAGCGTGCAGGTGCGCGCCGAGTACCCGGGCGCCAACCCGAAAGTGATTGCCGAGACCGTGGCAACCCCGCTGGAAGAGGCGATCAACGGCGTTGAGAACATGATGTACATGAAATCCGTCGCGGGTTCCGACGGCGTGCTGGTGACTACCGTCACCTTCCGTCCGGGCACCGACCCGGATCAGGCGCAGGTTCAGGTGCAAAACCGCGTCGCGCAGGCCGAAGCGCGTCTGCCGGAAGACGTGCGGCGTCTGGGCATCACGACTCAGAAACAGTCGCCAACGCTGACGCTGGTGGTGCATCTGTTTTCGCCTGGCGGTAAGTACGATTCACTGTATATGCGTAACTACGCCACGCTGAAGGTGAAGGACGAGCTGGCGCGTCTGCCCGGTGTGGGGCAGATTCAGATTTTCGGCTCGGGTGAATACGCGATGCGCGTCTGGCTGGACCCGAACAAGGTCGCGGCCCGCGGGCTGACCGCTTCGGACGTGGTCACGGCGATGCAGGAGCAGAACGTGCAGGTGTCCGCCGGGCAGCTTGGCGCCGAGCCGCTGCCGAAAGAGAGCGATTTCCTGATCTCCATTAACGCCCAGGGCCGCCTGCATACCGAAGACGAGTTCGGCAACATTGTCCTGAAAACCACGCAGGATGGTACGGTCGTCCGACTGCGCGACGTGGCGCGTGTCGAGATGGGGTCCGGCAGCTACGCGCTGCGCTCCCAGTTGAACAATAAAGACGCGGTCGGGATTGGTATCTTCCAGTCGCCGGGGGCAAACGCCATCGATCTGTCTAACGCGGTACGCGCCAAAATGGACGAACTGTCCACACGATTCCCGGACGATATGAAATGGGCGGCGCCTTACGACCCGACGGTGTTTGTACGCGACTCGATCCGCGCTGTGGTGCAAACGCTGCTGGAAGCGGTGGTGCTGGTCGTGCTGGTGGTGATCCTGTTCCTGCAAACCTGGCGCGCGTCGATAATCCCGCTGATTGCGGTGCCGGTATCGGTAGTGGGCACGTTCAGTATTCTCTACCTGCTGGGCTTTTCGCTGAATACCCTGAGCCTGTTCGGGCTGGTGCTGGCGATTGGTATCGTGGTGGACGATGCCATCGTGGTGGTGGAAAACGTCGAACGAAATATCGAAGAGGGGCTCGCCCCACTTGCGGCAGCGCATCAGGCGATGCGTGAAGTGTCCGGACCGATTATTGCCATTGCGCTGGTGCTGTGTGCGGTATTCGTTCCGATGGCGTTCCTCTCCGGCGTGACCGGTCAGTTCTACAAGCAGTTTGCGGTAACGATAGCCATTTCCACGGTGATTTCCGCGATCAACTCGCTGACGCTCTCGCCAGCGCTGGCCGCGCTGCTGTTGAAGCCGCATGGCGCCCCGAAAGATTTCCCGACCCGGCTTATCGATCGTCTGTTCGGCTGGATTTTCCGTCCGTTTAACCGCTTTTTCCACCGCAGCTCGACTGGCTATCAGGGGCTGGTGGGCAAAACGCTCGGCCGACGCGGGGCAGTGTTCGTGGTTTATTTGCTGCTGCTTTGCGCTGCGGGCGTGATGTTTAAAGCCGTTCCCGGCGGGTTTATTCCGACGCAGGATAAGCTGTACCTGATCGGCGGCGTGAAAATGCCGGAAGGCTCGTCGCTGGCGCGCACCGATGCGGTGATCCGCAAAATGAGCGAAATCGGGATGAATACCGAAGGCGTGGATTATGCGGTCGCGTTTCCTGGCCTGAATGCGCTCCAGTTCACCAATACGCCGAACACCGGGACGGTCTTCTTTGGCCTGAAGCCGTTCGACCAGCGTAAACATACTGCGGCGGAAATAAACGCGGAGATCAACGCGAAAATCGCGCAAATCCAGCAGGGCTTTGGCTTCTCGATTCTGCCGCCGCCGATTTTAGGTCTGGGCCAGGGATCGGGCTATTCGCTGTACATTCAGGATCGTGCTGGTCTGGGCTATGGCGCGCTGCAAAACGCGGTGAACACCATGTCCGGGGCGATTATGCAGACGCCGGGGATGCATTTCCCTATCTCAACCTACCAGGCAAACGTTCCGCAGCTGGATGTACAGGTTGACCGTGATAAGGCGAAAGCGCAGGGCGTGTCGCTCACCGATCTCTTCGGGACGCTGCAAACCTATCTGGGCTCGTCTTATGTGAATGACTTCAACCAGTTCGGTCGCACCTGGCGCGTAATGGCACAGGCCGACGGGCAGTTCCGCGACAGCGTGGAAGATATCGCGAATTTACGCACCCGTAATAGCCAGGGTGAAATGGTGCCGATTGGCAGTATGGTGAAAATCACGACCACCTACGGTCCGGACCCGGTGATCCGCTACAACGGCTACCCGGCGGCGGATCTGATTGGCGATGCCGACCCGCGCGTGCTCTCTTCCGCGCAGGCGATGACGCAACTGGACGGTATGTCTAAGCAGATCCTGCCGAACGGGATGAATATTGAATGGACGGACCTGAGCTTCCAGCAGGCCACCCAGGGCAACACGGCGCTGATCGTCTTCCCGGTCGCGGTGCTGCTGGCGTTCCTGGTGCTGGCGGCGCTGTATGAAAGCTGGACGCTGCCGCTGGCGGTGATCCTCATCGTGCCGATGACGATGCTCTCCGCGCTGTTCGGCGTCTGGCTGACCGGGGGCGATAACAACGTCTTCGTGCAGGTAGGGCTGGTGGTACTGATGGGGCTGGCCTGTAAAAACGCGATTCTTATCGTGGAGTTTGCCCGCGAGCTGGAAATTCAGGGCAAAGGCATTATGGAGGCCGCGCTGGAAGCGTGCCGCCTGCGTCTACGCCCGATTGTAATGACCTCTATCGCCTTTATTGCCGGGACCATTCCACTGATCCTTGGTCACGGGGCAGGGGCAGAAGTGCGCGGCGTCACCGGGATCACCGTGTTCGCCGGGATGCTGGGTGTGACGCTGTTTGGTCTGTTCCTGACGCCGGTCTTTTACGTGACGCTGCGTAAGTTCGTGACGCGCGGTAAAGCGGAAAGAGAGGTGTTGCCTGCGTAGGACGTAGCAGATAGCAAAAAGCCGCCTTCACAATGAAGGCGGCTTTTTTTTCGCAGTCTGTCAGGATTAGGGCGCTTTTTTATGCTGTGTGCAGAGTTCCGGCACCGGATCGCACCCGCTGGTATCGGCTTTTTTCACCTCTTCCAGCGCGCTGGCGACGGTATGGCGCGCTAAAACCGCTAACGAAGCCTGCTCCGCTTCATCAGCGATTGATTTGAAGTACCAGCAGGCGTTGGCGCTGACCACGCAGCGGGCCGGGACGTCAGGACGGGACGCCCACAGCTTTTTATCTTCAGTGACGGAAAGGTAGATATCACGCAGGGTAATCTCTTCCGCCGGGCGGCCAAGGTGAATAGAGCCGTTGCGGCCAAGCGTGGAGACGATAATGCCGTCGCGGGCGAGAGGAACCATTAATTTGCGGATAAAGCTCGGATTCGCTTCCAGGCCGTAAGCCAGGATTGCACTCGTCGAACGTTCACCCGATTGCTCCGCCATCGCTACGCTGAGAACCATCTGCAAAGCTGTCGGGAAGCGGTAATCTAACATTTTTCTGTCCTGGGTTGCGGTGAATCTTGTTCTTTTTGGCACCGCAGAGGTGAATAATCAGTAAGTAACAATATAACAAATACGGTAATTTTATTGAAGCAATCTGCGGCATACGTGAAGTAACGCTGCGCTGACACATGTCAGGACGTGTAGCGCCGCGTTTACGTTCATGCGAACGCCGGATTCGGGAAATCAACGGTCACCATAAGACCGCCTTCGGCTGACGTACTCAGATTGACCCTGCCGTTGTGTTGCTGCGTAACGGCTTTAACGATAGCAAGCCCCAGTCCACTCCCGCTTTGGGTCTGATTAGGATCGCGGAAAAATCTGTCGAACACGCGCTCCCGCAATTCAACCGGAATGCCGGGACCCGCGTCTAAGACGCGCAGCTGAGCGGACTTGTCACGCGATTGCAGTTGTACCTCAATGCGTCCACCCTCAGGGCTGTACTTCACGGCATTCTCAATTAAATTGTCGATCAGCGATACCAGACGTTCCCGAATGCCTGTGATATGGATTTCATCATCGGCGATGAATTCAAACTCAATTCTGCGCCCGGACGCCAGCGGTTCCAGGGCAGCCATTCGCTCCTGAATAAGCGTCGTCAGCGGCACAGGCGACATCACCATGCTGATGTGCGCTTCGCTGTGCATCATCAGCAGAAGCTGATTGACGAGACGCGCAGCACGGCTATTGCTGCGAACAATGCCCGCAAGCAGCTCCTGCTGGCTTTCGCTGATGACCCAGGACTGCAACGCCTCGACGTTGATCCGCATCGCGGCCAGAGGCGTACGCAGTTCGTGTGCGGCATCGGCAATAAACATTCTTTCCCTTTCGGCGCTTTCCCGCACCCTGGCCAGAAAGTCATTAATCGCGTCGACCGTCTGGCGAAGCTCCCTGTGTCTGGGGACGGCTTTTAAAGGCGAGAGATCGTCCGGCGTGCGCAATGAAATTTCATTCACCACCTTGTTCCAGGGGCGCATCGCGATGCGGATGGACAGCCACGCGGGGAACAGAAGAAAAGGGATGCATATCATCAGCGGCATGACGTAGTAGCCGCGCGAGTTCAGATAGATAAAGAAATTCCAGCTACCGGCAGGGGTAAAAAGGGTGACTTCCACGTCGGAGTGCGCGGATTTGAGGGTACGGCTCGTCCATGTATGGTCCTCACTCTGGACATGCTGCATGACCCCCAGACGGCTATTTTTTACCCCCGTCGGCGCACCATCCGAAGAAAAAATAATCTCGTTATTCTTGCGAACAATGAGGTTGATGGACAGCTCCGGATCTTCGCCGCCGCCATAGCCCTCCCGCAGAGCCTTGCTGAACGCTGCCAGCACAGCATCACGCGCCTGCGGACGATCGTCCATACTCTCCACCAGGGAAAAAACGGTTTCATAAGTCTCACTGCCCGTCAGTATGGGAGGGCTACGCAGGTCTTCCAGCAAAATGAAGGTTAAAAAGAGACACCAGAGCAACGTAAGCAGCAGCATCTGGGCGACCAGCATTCGCCTGACCAGCGTGGGAAGCCGGAGGTGGTGCCAAAAATTACGCATCAACCTGCCGCCTTCTGAACGGGTACGGTATCGATGACATACCCAACGCCTCTTACCGTTCGCACAAAGCCATCGCCAATTTTTCGCCGCAGGTTACCCATATGCACGTCAAGCGCGTTGCTGAGGTTTTCTTTCGTGCCAAATATCCTTTCTTCCAGATACCGTCGCGTAAGCACGCGATCGGCGCGTAGCAGTAACGTTTCAAGCAGCGCATATTCGCTTGCCGTCAGCTCAACGTGGCGTGCGCTCACCGTTACGCGACGCGTCGGAATATGAAGCGACAAACCGCGAATTTCTATTGCCTCATTTTCAAAACCGTAACTGCGCCGCGCAAGGGCTCTCACGCGCGCCAGCAGTTCGGCGAGAACAAAAGGTTTGACCAGATAATCGTCTGCACCTGCATCCAGCCCGCACAGGCGGTCCTGTAGCGTGCCTCGCGCCGTCAGGATGATGACGGGGACGCCCTTAAGCTGTTGACGCAGGCGCGTCATCAGGCTCATGCCATCGCCATCGGGCAGCCCCAGGTCGAGCAAAATAAGTTCCGGCACGCAGATCCCAAGCTGATGCAGCGCATCCTCTTTGCGGCGTACCCATATGACATCAAATCCTTGATCTGCAAGGGCGATACGCACGCCATTGCCGAGATCCAGGTCGTCTTCAATTAGTAGAATTTTCACATTGGTAACTGTATCAACAGTGCATGAAGAACAACTGAAGAAAAAACGGTAACAGGAATTCTACAGGGTTTACAGAACCTTCACGTGCTTCAGCATTTCTTCATTTACGGCTCATAAGAACCTTAGGGTAAGTATTCAGAATGAGCGCTCTGGCGTTTAACACCGCTTGTATCGCAATCATCTGAATCCAAAGGGCTTCTTTAATGAGAAACATCACACTGCGTAATAGTTTCCCCCGTTCACGCATCGGTCGCAGCATGAAAAGCATCTTGCCGGGGGCCGTCCTGGCGTTACTGGCTACCCCGACCCTGGCGGCAGATCAGCCTCAGGGCAACGTGTTAACCCTAGGAGGCGGCGTGGATGTTGCGCCACGCTATTCCGGTTCGGACAAGAGCCGGGTCTCTGCGGCTCAGGTGGTTGATTACGCGATGGCCAATGGTTTTTTTGTCAGCACCACGCGGGGGATCGGCTACGGCAACAGCTTTGGTAACCTGGACTACAACGCAGCGCTGAGCTATCGCGCTGGACGTAAGGATCGCGACGTAAGCAGCGATTCGATCGCCTCCGGCAGCGACGACCTGCGAGGAATGGGTGACATTAAAGGTTCAGCTATCGTTGTGCCAGGGCTGGGATACAGGGTGACTGACTGGCTGACCGTGCAGTTGCAGGCAGAGGTCCCGGTTTCTGAGAGAGACAATGGTGAAGCTGTGCATTTCGGCATTGCCAGCCCGCTCTATACATCTCCGAAAAATGTGTTAACGCTGGCGCTGACCGGTAGCTGGGGATCCAGTAAGTATGTGCAAACCTACTACGGGGTGAATGCCGCCCAGTCGGCCGCATCGGGTTTTGCCCGACACGATGCCGGATCGGGAATATATGCGTATTCGCTGAACCTGGACTGGACCCATAAGCTTACCTCCCGCTGGAGCCTGCTTGCCGCAGCTGGCGTTACGCAGCTGACGGGAGAGGCTGGCGATAGCCCCATTGTTCAGCGAAAAACGTCTCCTGTGGGAAGTTTGAAGGTGACGTACAGCTTCTGATGGTTCAGCGAGGGGGAAGGCGCGTTTGTGACAAAACCGCACATAACCCCGTTGCAGGAGCCGGAAGTGCATAAAGCCCGCAGGATGGCGTGGCCCGAAGTCGGACCGTTCATCATGCGGGCTTTTTTATCACTGTTGACCCGATAACGCCTGTTCAATCGTACGGGTAATGACGTCCGGCTGGCTGACCATCGATACATGGCTTGCCGCTACCTCCGTGGTGTTGGCGTTGATTTTCTTCGCCATTGCGCGCTCTAGCTCAGGATTGATCATCCGGTCATTTTTGCTGACCACATACCAGCTCGGTTTGTCATGCCAGGCGGCATGCGCGATTTTCTCCCCAAACGCATCGGCCTTAATGGGGCCCTGCGTCGCGGCAATCACGCTGCGCTCAACGTCCTTTACGTCAGGGGCAAAATTCTCGCTGACCGCTTTTGTCGGCAGATATAAATACCCCTCTGTGGTTTTAGCGAGGCTGGCGCTCCCTGGCGGAGCAGGGAAGCTATTTGCCAGAGCTGCCGTCGACTGGCCGGAATCCGGCGCAAAAGCGGCAACGTAAACCAGTGACTTCACGCGGGCATTGTTTCCCGCCTCGCTGATTACCGTCCCGCCCCAGGAGTGACCGACCAGCACCACATCCCCATGAGCCCGGGCGATAGCACGCTGCGTGGCGGCGACATCATCTTTCAGAGACGTGAGCGGAAGTTGTACCGCAATGACCTCGGTATGGTGTTTTTGCAGCCGGGTAATCACCTTATTCCAGCTGCTGCCGTCGGCAAACGCCCCGTGCACCAGCACCACGCTGGCTTTCGTCTCTGCCAGCGCGCTGGTGGAAACCGCCAGCACCATCGCTGTTAATACAGACAATGCTTTCATAACAGGCTCCTTAAAAGTGATGAACCGCGGCGTGTGGCGGCACGGTGAATTCAACGGTTTTATGGTCGATGGGTTTATGCGTCGGGTCGGCAACGACGATCGTCACCTTGTGCTTTCCTGCGGGCAGCCCGACCAGGATCACCGGCTCGCCGCTGGTATCAGCCCAGTGCCAGGGGGCGTCATCCACCACAACGTGAATATGGCCGATACGCGGAGTGACTTTCAGCGCGTCGGGTCCAAATACAGGTTCAATGCGCAGGTTTTCGACACGGTACTGAATAAAGACCGCACCTTTACTTAGCGGTCCCGCCAGCGGCGGATCGACAATCAGTTTTGCTGGCGGCTGGGGGTGTTCAGGCGGGGCGACGGCGGCTGGACCGTTGACATCAGCGGCGCTCAGGCCATCCAACGGTGCGGCCATTGCGCCAGCAAAGGACGTCAGCGCAAATACAGGAAGCAGGAAATATCGACGAATCATCTGTGTCTCTCCTCATCAGTTTATTATGGCGAGGGAGACAGAAGACCATTTTTATGTATCGGGGATGTTTGCTTTTGCGGGCGTTTTGTACCGGTTTGTCAGCGTAGCGCTCGGGATACAGTGCGATACAGTTTGTCTTCCGGGAGCGAACACGCTTTAGCGCTCGGGCGAATCCACCACAAGACCTGATTGCTGCGACTGAATTTTGTCCTGATGGTGATACCAGGCGCCAATGGAGGAATAAACAAAGCGGCCAAAGAAAAACAGGAAACTGATAAGCAGTATGATGCGGGTCATCCGGGTGTTAAATCGATGTCGTTTTCGCATACGCGTAGCCTGACTCACTTTCTTTTCCTGAGTATACCCTTTTGGGCGATACGGCTATTAAGGCACAGCCGCAAGTCAGGGTCAATTCGGCGAAATGTAAAATAGCGTCAATGCTTACATTAATTTATGTTATTAAAAACAACGATTTTATTTATCGCATTGATAATTACAGGAAAAATATTCAAAAAAAACGTAAGAAAGGTTTATTCAGATAAATTAATTTGATTTAGGTCAACCGCATCCCGTCGTTGATATTTAAAATCCCTCCTCCACTGTGCTTGCCAGGAATTTTCCAGGCAACGTGTACGTCAGGTTGGATGCCTGTCTTCATTTACCCTCTGGAGCGCAAGGGTTGTAAACGAGCATCTATGAATATTCACCACATCCTGAAGCAAAATAAAGACCGCTGGTGGGCACTTCCTCTTATTTTACCCGTCGTGTTACTCCCGGTGCTTAGTGTGGCTAATACCTTAACGCAGTTGGGCGACGGTATCGTTGCGCTCTATTATCTCCCGCTCTCCTTTTTGCTGACGCTGATGTTATTCTTTGGCCTGGAAGCCCTCCCCGGGGTGGTGGTGTCGCTGTTTTTACGTTATTACCCCTCCGTTGGGTTATTTGAAGCCATGGCCGGCATTCTGCATTTTATCGTTCCTCTGGTGCTCAGCTGGGGCGGTTATCGCGTGTTTGCGCCCCGGCGCAATATGACCGCTTACGGTGACATACGCCTGATGGGGCAGCGTATTTTCTGGCAGGTGTTTTGCCCGGCAACGCTATTTCTGCTGCTGTTTCAGTTTGCGGTCTATCTCGGCGTCTATGAGAGCCGCCAGAGCCTCGCAGGACTGAATCCCCTCAATATTCGGACCCTTATTAACTATCAGGGGCTGCTGGTAAGCGGGCTGACGGGCGTGCCGCTAAGCTACCTGCTGATCCGCCTGATACGTCATCCGCGCTATATTAAGGGACTGATGTCCCAGCTCCGCGCGCAAATAGACAAAAAGGTGACGGCCGTTGAGTTTGTGGTGTGGTTTTTAGCCCTGGGCGGGTTGCTGGTCATGCTGCTGTTGCCCATGAATGCAAACAGTTCCATTTTCAGTACCAACTACACCTTGTCCCTGCTGATGCCGGTGATGCTCTGGGGTGCGATGCGCTTTGGCTACAAGCTGATGTCACTCATCTGGACGCCGGTCCTGCTGGTGTCGATTCACTTTTTTTATCACTACATTCCGGTGCAAGAGGGGTATGGCATTCAGCTGGCGATCACCTCATCCAGCTATCTGGTCTTTTCCTTCGTTGTGACGTACATGTCGATGCTGGCGACACGCCAGCGGGCCATCAATATTCGCTCCCGCAGTCAGGCTTTTCTCGATCCGGTGGTGCATATGCCCAACCTGCGGGCGCTGTCGCGCGAGCTGGCCAGTCATCCGTGGTCAGCGCTCTGTTTACTGCGCGTGCCCGAGCTGGAGGTGCTGGGACGCAATTACGGCGTGATGCTGCGGATCCAGTATAAACAGCAGCTGGCGCAATGGATAAACGGCACCCTTCAGCCCAATGAGCGAGTCTATCACCTCACCGGGTATGACATGGCGGTGCGTCTGGAGGCGGAGTCGCATCAACAGCGCATTGAAACGCTGGACGAGCATATCAAGCAGTTTGTTTTTATCTGGGATGGTATGCCGGTACAGCCTCAGGTCGGCGTGAGCTATTGCTATGTACGCTCACCCGTCAATCATCTCTATCTGGTGCTGGGGGAACTGGGCATCGTGGCCGATCTCTCCCTTTCTACCAACCACCCGGAAAATCTTCAGCAGCGCGGGGCTGTTCATTTGCAGCGTAGCCTGAAAGATAAGGTCGCGATGATGAGTCGTTTGCAGGCCGCGCTGGAGCAGGACGCTTTTACCCTGCTGGTTCAGCCCGTTCGCGGGCTGCGCGGTGATTGTTATCACGAGGTGCTGCTGCGAATGCGTGATGATAACGGGGCGCTGATCTTTCCCGAGCAGTTCCTGCCCATTGCACAGGAGTTTGGTTTATCGTCGCGTGTTGATTTATGGGTACTGGAGCGTACGTTGAGTTTTCTGGCACAGCACCGCCAGCGTTTGCCGGGCCAGCGCTTTGCGATCAACCTCGCACCTTCTACCGCCTACAGGGCGCAGTTCCCGCTTGAAGTGAGCCGCCTGTTAGCCAAATACGCCGTTGAAGCGTGGCAGCTGATCTTTGAAGTGACCGAAAGCAGCGCCTTTGGTCATGCGGATCTGGCGGCATCGACCCTCAGGAAATTACAAAAAATGGGCATCCGGATCGCCATTGATGATTTTGGCACGGGCTACGCCAGCTATGCGCGGTTAAAAAGCGTGGACGCAGACATTCTCAAAATCGATGGCGGTTTTATTCGCAATATTGTCAGCAACAGCCTGGATTACCAGATTGTGGCTTCCATTTGCCATCTGGCCCGGATGAAGAAAATGCTGGTGGTGGCGGAATATGTGGAAACGGAAGAGATACGTAGCGCGGTGCACGCGCTAGGTATCGATTATGTGCAGGGCTATTTGATTGGGTTGCCGGCTGAGCTTGATACGTTGCTCAACACGCAGCCTTCTCAGGAGAGCGCCTGAGCCGTTACGCTGCCGCCTCAGAACTATCTTCTTCAATCTTCAACAGCCAGCCGGTGACCGCTTCCCAGTACTGCTGCTCTTTTTCCAGATCCAGCAGCACCAGCGCGTTCTGGCTAAACCAGTCGTGCGGGAAGCTCAGCGTCCAGTGATAGTCATCCGTTTTTAGCTTCAGCGTCGGCGGCGTGGTGGTTGCCTGTCGCTGATTATTGAGCAACACGCCCAGGCGCAACAGCTGAATGAGCGGCAGGAACTGCTTTTTCTTAAATAACGTAAAGCGCGGCAGATCGTCGAGCTTGATGGCTTTGCGGTGATAGCGCACCAGCGTCGCCATCATGGATTGCTGCTCCTGGTTGAAGCCAGGCAGATCGCTGTTTTGCAGAATATAGGCTGAATGGCGATGCATTCCGCTGTGGTTAATGTTCAGCCCCACCTCGTGCAACATGGCGGCCCATTTCAACAGCGCGGCCAGCTGCGGATGCGCCAGCTTCGGATTCTGCTCCTCCCACTGCTCGTACATCTGAACCGTGGTTTCGAGCACCCGTTTCGCCTGTTCGCGGTCAATGTTGTACTGGTTGGCCAGGCTCTGCGCGGTGCGGCTGCGAATATCCTGATGACGGAAACGGCCTTCCATCTCATACAGCACGCCTTCACGCAGGGCGCCGTCAGAGAGGCGCAGCTCTTTGATCGCCAGCGCGTCAAACACGCCGCAGAGGATCGCCAGCCCCGGTACGAACACGGCTTTACGTTCGTCGGACAGACCCGGCAAACTCAGGGCGTCGAAGCTCTTATGCTTAAGCACCTCTTCGGTGAGTTTCACCAGGCGCTCAGGCGTAATAAACCCGTCTTTTTCACCCATTGCCAGCAGCACTTCATGGGCCGCTTTAATCGAACCCGATGCGCCCAGCGCCACGTTCCAGCCCTGAATACGGTATTGCCAGGCCAGATTTTCGAGTTTTTGTACGGCGGCCATGCGCGCGCGCTGGAAGTTTTCGCGGGTGATGACGCCGCCAGGGAAATACATCTGCGCGAAGCTGACGCAGCCCATACGGCGGCTTTCCACCAGACGCGGCTCGAAGTCTTCGCCAATCACCAGTTCCGTGGAACCACCGCCGATATCAATCACCAGCTTGCGGCCTTTTTCCGGCTGCGTATGCTCCACGCCCATAAAAATCAGGCGCGCTTCTTCGTTACCGGAGATGATCTCAATCGGGTAGGGGATAACCTTTTCCGCGCGCTTAAGAAACTCCGGCGCGTTCAGCGCCTGGCGTAGCGTATGCGTCCCGACGATGCAGACGCTGGACGGCGAAAAGCCTTGCAAACGTTCTGCGAACAGCGACAGACAGTTCAGCCCGCGCTCCATGGCCTCTTCGCTCAGCATGTTACGCGCGTCGAGTCCATCGGCCAGATGCACACGCTGCTTCAGACGACCGATGATCTGCATCGCGCCATCCACCTCGCGGGCGATGACCATATGGAAACTGTTTGAGCCAAGATCGACCGCAGCGAACTCCTGCGGGCGTGGGGTATTATCGTTTATTGGCATAGGTTAATCGGGTTGCTCAAGTGATTTGATGTAATCGTAAATCGCCAGCTGCGACCGCACTTTACGGCGATTGCCGCGCGGTACATAGCGATTACTGAGTTCTTTGTCGATATAACGTGCTTTCACCGTATCGCTGAACAGGATCTCGATAATGTCCAGGATACGCTGCTTCAGGCGAGGATCCAGCAGCGGTGCCGCCACTTCAATACGGTAATCAATGTTACGCGTCATCCAGTCGGCGGACGAGAGGTATACGCGCTTATCACCGGCGTTATCGAAAATATAGACGCGATCGTGTTCAAGATAGCGGTCCACAATGCTGATCACACGGATATTGTCGCTGATGCCTTCCAGTTCCGGAATGAGCGAGCACATGCCGCGAATGAGCAGATTTACCGGAACGCCGGAGCTGGAAGCCGCGTACAGGCGGTCCACCAGCCCTTTGTCCACCAGATTGTTGAGTTTCAGCGTAATGCCGGACGACAAGCCGTTCTGCGCATTGGCAATCTCTTTATCGATCATATCGTACAGCAGGCGCCGTGAGTTCTGCGGTGACACCAGCAGATAATCGAAGCTCACCGGGCGGTACGGGTTCTCAATGAAGTTGAACACCCGACGCACTTCGTTAGTGATGCGCGCATCGGCAGTCAGCAGCGAATAGTCGGTGTAAATTCGCGCGGTTTTCTCGTTAAAGTTCCCGGTACCGATATGGGCGTAGCGCACCACGTCGTCGCCCTCTTTACGGGAGATCAGGAACAGCTTGGCGTGAATTTTCAGCCCCGGCGCGGAGAAGATGACGTGCACGCCCGCTTCCGTCAGTCGGCGCGCCCAGTGGATGTTGGCCTCTTCGTCGAAGCGAGCCTGAAGCTCAACCACCACGGTCACTTTCTTGCCGTTGTGCGCCGCGTGGATCATCGCATCGATGATGCGGGAATCTTTCGCCACGCGATAAATGTTGATTTTAATCGCCAGCACGTTTGGATCGAACGAGGCCTGACGCAGCAATTCCAGCACGTGTTCAAAGGTGTGATACGGATAGTAGAGCAGCACATCCCGTTCGCGGATGGCGTCGAACCCGTTGCGGAACTTATCGAACCAGATATGGCGCAGGCGCGGCAGCGGTTTGTTCACCAGATTGGCTTTGCCGACGTTCGGGAAGCCAATGAAATCTTTAAAGTTGTGGTAACGCCCGCCGGGAATAATGGAGTCGTAGCGGGAGATGGTCAGCTTATCGCGCAGCATCTCCACCATCGCGTCCGGCATATCGCGCTGATAGACAAACCGCACCGGTTCCGCCGTCAGGCGCTGCTTGAGGCTGGAAGACATCAGCTCCATCATGCTGGCCTCCATCTCATGCACCAGATCGTACTCGGCGTCACGGGTCATCTTCATCGAGTAGGCGTTGAGCGCGTCGTAATCGAAGAAGCCTTTGAAGATATCGTCCAGGCAGTAGCGCAGGATGTTATCCAGCAGGATCATCGGTTTCCGTCGGCGCGGAGTTTCCGGCGGCAGGTTAACAAAGCGTGGGACTTTATCAGACGGTATTTCCAGCAGCGCGTAGTTAATGGTCTCACCCCGAATGATTTCTACCGCCAGATAGGTGTAATCATCTTTCAGGAACTGCACCAGATCGGTTTCACGGTTGATCAGAATCGGGGTGATATGCTGGCGCAGATAATGTTTGAAATAGTGGCGCAGCCAGTTTTGCTGATTCGCGGAGAGCTGGCGTTCGTTGATCAGGAAGATTTGGTTGCGTGCCATTTCCAGCAGCAGCTCGTTATAGAGGCCATCAAATTCCTGATCGGCTTTCATGACGCGAGACTGGATTTTTCCAAGCAGATGCCGGGAGTGGGAGTTCAAGCCCTGCTCTTCGCTGATGATGATTCGGCGTTTCAGTTCGGCGAAGCGAACCTTGTAGAACTCATCCAGATTGTTGGAATAGATGCCTAAAAAACGCATACGTTCAATCAGCGGGTTGCTTTTATCGGCCGCTTCCTGAAGTACACGTTCGTTGAATGCTAACCAGCTTAGCTCTTTCTCGATGTATAACTTTTCCTGACCCATTACAGCTCACACTCCAGTTCAATCACAGGACGTGGTAAATCCGTCTCGTCCTTATTATGGCGAGCATTTCCACGATATGTCCAACAGTGCCAGAAAAGTATGACAGTTATTTTTTTGTTGGGGAATTTAGAGGGTTGGGGGAGGGGGTGTCGGGTGGCGCTGCGCTTACCACGACCTACGGGACCGTAGGCCCGTGCAAGCGAAGCGCCGCCGGGCAATTCAAACAGACTACTCTTCAGCCGCATAACCCTGCGGGGGCAACTTCACGCCGTCCAGCCAGGCTGCGCCGTTGCGCATCTCCAGACGTCCATCGACAAACCAGCTTACCACCAGCGGATAAATGGCGTGTTCCTGCGTCTGCACACGTTCGGTCACGTCGTCTTCGTTGTCGCCGTCAAAGACCGGTACTTTTGCCTGCAAAATGACCGGACCGCCGTCCAGCTCGTCGGTGACGAAATGCACGGAGGTACCATGCTCCTCATCGCCGTTTTCCAGCACCTGACGATGGGTGTGCAGACCGGGGTATTTTGGCAGCAGGGAAGGGTGGATATTGAGCAGTCGTCCGGCGTAGTGTGCAACAAAAGCCGGGCTCAGGATGCGCATGTAGCCTGCCAGCACCACCACGTCAGGCGCGTAGGCGTCAATCTCCTGCACCAGCTCACGGTCAAAGGCTTCACGCCCGGCGAACTGGCTGGCTTCCAGCGCGTGCGCAGGAATGTTCGCTTCCCGCGCGCGCTCAAGGCCGAACGCATCGGCCTTGTTGCTGAATACTGCCCGAATGGTGCCATTGATTTTCTTCTGTTTGCAGGCGTCTATGATTGCCTGCAAATTGCTTCCGTTGCCGGAAATGAGCACCACGATGTTTTTCATTCAATGACCACACGCTGTTCGGAATCGGAAGCTTTAATCGTACCGATTTTCCACGCGTTTTCACCTTTTTCTGTCAGCAGCTTAACCGCTTTATCCGCTTCGCTGGCGGGCAGGGCGATAACCATGCCCACGCCGCAGTTAAAGGTGCGGTACATTTCGTGAGAGCTCACGTTGCCTGCGGTTTGCAGCCAGTTGAAGACGGACGGCCACTGCCATGAGGATGCGTCGATCACCGCCTGGGTATTGTCCGGCAGCACGCGCGGAATGTTTTCCCAGAAGCCGCCGCCAGTGAGGTGAGCGATGGCGTGCACGTCAACGTTCTCAATCAGCTCCAGCACGTTTTTCACGTAGATGCGCGTCGGGGCCAGCAGGTGATCGGCCAGCGGTTTGCCGTCCAGCTCGGTGGTCAGCGGGTCGCAACCGCTCACTTCGAGGATTTTACGCACCAGAGAGTAGCCGTTGGAGTGCGGACCGCTGGAGGCCAGCGCAACCAGCACATCGCCGTCAGCCACTTTGCTGCCGTCGATAATTTCTGATTTTTCTACCACGCCGACGCAGAAGCCTGCGACGTCATAATCTTCCCCGTGATACATGCCAGGCATTTCCGCGGTTTCACCGCCGACCAGCGCACAGCCGGATTGCAGGCAGCCTTCGGCGATACCGTTAATGACGCTGGCTGCGGTATCCACGTCCAGCTTGCCGGTCGCGTAGTAATCGAGGAA
The DNA here is from genome assembly GCF_000534415.1 of Enterobacter sp. BIDMC 27. Lineage (NCBI taxonomy): Bacteria > Pseudomonadati > Pseudomonadota > Gammaproteobacteria > Enterobacterales > Enterobacteriaceae > Enterobacter > Enterobacter sp. BIDMC 27. Next base: position 4,222,852 of record NZ_KI973178.1, on the reverse strand, counting down.
GAACAGCGGCTCGGCGCCCTGTACCACCAGGTCGTTGACGCACATCGCCACCAGATCGATACCAATCGTATCGTGACGCTTAAGATCCATCGCCAGGCGCAGTTTTGTACCGACACCATCCGTACCCGAGACCAGCACAGGTTCACGATATTTTTGCGGCAGCGCGCACAGTGCGCCGAATCCACCCAGGCCACCCATCACTTCCGGGCGGCGGGTTTTTTTCACCACACCTTTGATTCGGTCAACCAGCGCATTACCTGCGTCAATATCAACACCGGCATCTTTGTAGCTGAGAGAAGTTTTGTTGGTCACGGCTTAAATCCCCACGCAATTGCATAGCTAGTAAGAAAAATCGGCGCAATTCTAACAGTCCAGGCAAACGTTTGCGAGCCTATTCTCGGCGCGGGGATCTTTTTTTCTGTGCGGGCTGTCCAGGGCAACAAACTTGACTCTGTTCACGAAAATGAAACCGGTTTCGGCGATCTGCTTGCAACGGCTATCCCCTTTGCACATCATCAAACTGAAACCGGTTTCTGTAGCTGTTTTTGCAGAAAATAACGCAGAATGAGGGATAGCGAATGTCAGGATTTAAAGCAGGTTTTCTGTGGGGTGGGGCCGTTGCGGCGCACCAGCTTGAAGGCGGCTGGAAAGAGGGCGGCAAGGGCGTGAGCGTTGCCGATGTCATGACGGCAGGCGCCCACGGGGTACCGCGTGAAATCACCAACGGCGTGCTGGAGGGGAAAAATTACCCAAACCACGAAGCCATCGACTTCTATCACCGCTATAAAGAAGACATCAAACTCTTTGCCGAGATGGGGTTCAAATGCTTCCGCACCTCCATCGCCTGGACGCGTATCTTCCCGAAAGGCGACGAGCTGGAGCCGAACGAAGCGGGACTCAAATTCTATGACGATCTTTTTGACGAGTGCCTGAAGCACGGCATCGAGCCGGTGATCACGCTTTCCCACTTCGAGATGCCTTTCCACCTGGTGACGGAATACGGCGGCTGGCGCAACCGTAAGCTGATCGACTTCTTTGTTCGCTTCGCGAAGGTCGTTTTTGAGCGCTACCAGCATAAAGTGAAGTACTGGATGACCTTTAACGAGATCAATAACCAGGCCAACTTCCACGAAGACTTTGCGCCGTTTACCAACTCCGGGCTGAAATATGCGCCGGGAGAAGATCGCGAGCCGGTGATGTTCCAGGCGGCGCACTATGAGCTGGTGGCCAGTGCCCTGGCGGTGAAGGCGGGGCGCGAGATCAACCCGTCACTGCAAATCGGCTGCATGATTGCCATGTGCCCCATCTATCCGCTGACCTGTGCCCCGGACGATATGATGATGGCGATGAACGCCATGCATCGTCGCTACTGGTTCACCGACGTTCACGTGCGCGGCAAGTATCCGCAGCATCTGCTCAACTACTTTGAACGTCGCGGCTTCGCGCTGGATATCACCGAAGAAGATAAAGTGGAGCTGACGCAGGGCTGCGTGGATTACATCGGGTTCAGCTACTACATGTCTTTCGCCACCAAAGCGACGGCGGACAACCCGCAGCTGGACTACGACGAGAGCAAGAGCCTGGTCTCTAACCCGTACGTGCAGAAATCGGACTGGGGCTGGCAGATTGACCCGGTGGGGCTTCGCTACTCCCTCAACTGGTTCTGGGATCACTACCAGCTGCCGCTGTTTATCGTTGAGAACGGCTTTGGCGCGATCGACGTGCAGGAGAGCGACGGCACGGTGAACGACCAGTACCGCATCGACTACCTTTCCGCGCATATCCGCGAGATGAAAAAAGCGGTGGTGGAGGATGGCGTAGATCTGATGGGCTATACCCCGTGGGGCTGTATCGACCTGGTCTCTGCCGGCACCGGCGAGATGAAAAAACGCTACGGCTTTATCTTTGTCGATAAAGATAACGAAGGTAACGGCACGCTGAACCGCAGCAAGAAGAAATCGTTCGACTGGTATAAGCAGGTGATTGCCAGCAACGGAGAGCAGCTATAATTGCCCGGTGGCGCTGCGCTTACCGGGCCTACGGGATGTGTAGGCCGGGTAAGCGTTAGCGCCACCCGGCATAATCCCGCCCCCAAGCCGGAGCCCAGCCTCCGGCTTTTTTGTTTTTGATTGATATACGTCAAGCAAGATGGGTATGGCGCAATCCGAAAAAAGCGGTATAATCCCGCGATTTTTTTGCGGATGCCACCTCAGAGGAGAAAGAGAATGAAGATTGTGGAAGTGAAACACCCACTCGTTAAACACAAGTTGGGCCTGATGCGTGAGCATGACATCAGCACGAAGCGTTTTCGCGAACTGGCTTCTGAAGTGGGTAGCCTGCTGACCTACGAAGCGACCTCTGATCTGGAAACGGAAAAAGTGACCATCGAAGGCTGGAACGGTCCGGTACAGGTTGAGCAGATCAAAGGTAAAAAAATTACCGTGGTGCCAATCCTGCGTGCGGGTCTGGGCATGATGGAAGGCGTACTGGAGCACGTCCCAAGCGCGCGTATCAGCGTGGTGGGTATCTACCGTAACGAAGAGACGCTTGAGCCGGTCCCGTACTTCCAGAAGCTGGTCTCTAACATCGACGAGCGTATGGCGCTGGTGGTTGACCCGATGCTGGCGACCGGCGGTTCGATGATCGCCACCATCGACCTGCTGAAAAAAGCGGGATGCAGCAGCATCAAAGTGCTGGTGCTGGTTGCGGCGCCGGAAGGTATCGCGGCGCTGGAAAAAGCGCACCCGGACGTTGAACTCTATACCGCGTCTGTCGACCAGGGACTGAACGAGCACGGGTACATCATCCCGGGGCTCGGCGATGCCGGCGATAAGATTTTTGGTACTAAATAATCGAATAACGATAAAGAAGCCGACTTTGATAGTCGGCTTTTTTTTGAATAAAAACCAACAATGACACTCAGAGGAAAACACTATGACGCGCCGTGCTATCGGGGTGAGTGAAAGACCGCCGCTTTTACAGACAATCCCGCTTAGTTTGCAGCACCTGTTCGCCATGTTTGGCGCAACCGTGCTGGTGCCAATCCTGTTTCACATTAACCCGGCTACCGTGCTGCTGTTTAACGGCATCGGTACGCTACTTTACCTCTTCATCTGTAAAGGCAAAATCCCGGCCTATCTCGGGTCGAGCTTCGCGTTTATCTCCCCGGTTCTGCTGTTGCTGCCGCTGGGTTATGAGGTCGCGCTGGGCGGCTTTATCATGTGCGGCGTGCTGTTCTGCCTGGTCTCCTTCATCGTGAAGAAAGCCGGTACCGGCTGGCTGGACGTGATGTTCCCGCCTGCGGCAATGGGGGCCATCGTTGCCGTCATCGGCCTGGAGCTGGCGGGCGTGGCGGCGAACATGGCCGGGCTGCTGCCTGCGGACGGTCAGTCACCGGATTCTACAACCATTATTATTTCGCTGGTGACGCTGGGCGTGACGGTTTTCGGTTCCGTCCTCTTCCGCGGCTTTATGGCGATTATCCCGATCCTGATCGGCGTGCTGGCGGGTTACGCGCTCTCCTTCGTGATGGGCGTTGTGGATACCACCCCGATTGCCGAGGCGCACTGGTTCGCGCTGCCAACCTTCTACACCCCGCGCTTTGAATGGTTCGCCATTTTCACTATTCTGCCTGCCGCGCTGGTGGTGATTGCTGAGCACGTCGGCCACCTGGTGGTGACGGCGAACATCGTGAAGCGCGACCTGATCCGCGACCCGGGCCTGCATCGCTCCATGTTTGCCAACGGTTTCTCCACCATCATCTCTGGTTTCTTCGGCTCCACGCCAAACACGACTTACGGTGAGAATATCGGCGTAATGGCGATCACCCGCGTCTACAGCACCTGGGTTATCGGCGGCGCGGCGATCATCGCCATTCTGCTCTCCTGCGTTGGTAAACTGGCGGCGGCGATCCAGATTATCCCGGTTCCGGTGATGGGCGGCGTTTCCCTGCTGCTGTACGGGGTGATCGGTGCCTCCGGTATTCGCGTGCTGATTGAATCCAAAGTGGATTACAGCAAGGCGCAGAACCTGATCCTGACCTCCGTTATCCTGATTATCGGCGTGAGCGGCGCGAAGGTGCACATCGGCGCGGCAGAGCTGAAGGGTATGGCGCTGGCGACCATCGTCGGCGTCGGCCTGAGCCTGATTTTCAAGCTGATCTCGGTGATCCGCCCGGAAGAGGTGGTGCTGGACGCAGACGAAAGCGAAAAAGCGCCACATTGATCGTCATGCCGGGCGAAGGATCGCCCGGTTCTCTCCTTGCAGGTTCCGTGTTAAACTCCATTCCGATTTTATGTAAGATCTCTGGTTGAGGTATTTCTGAACGGACCGGCACAGCTCTCTCTGCCACTTTATCTCCCTGACGACGAAACTTTCGCGAGTTTCTGGCCGGGTGATAACCCCTCTTTACTGGCTGCACTGCAAAACGTGCTGCGCCAGGAACACAGCGGATACATCTATATCTGGTCACGCGAAGGCGCGGGACGCAGCCACCTGCTGCATGCCGCCTGTGCGGAGCTTTCGGCGCGCGGTGACGCGGTAGGCTATGTGCCGCTGGATAAACGCACCTGGTTTGTGCCTGAGGTGCTGGAGGGCATGGAACATCTTTCCCTGGTCTGCATCGATAATATCGAATGCGTGGCGGGGGACGAACCGTGGGAAATGGCGATCTTTAACCTCTACAACCGCATTCTGGAGTCGGGCAAAACCCGGCTGCTGATCACCGGCGATCGTCCGCCGCGCCAGCTCAATCTGGGGCTGCCGGATCTGGCGTCTCGTCTGGACTGGGGGCAAATCTACAAACTGCAACCGCTGTCGGATGAAGACAAACTCCAGGCGCTTCAGCTGCGCGCTAAGCAGCGTGGGTTTGAGCTGCCGGAGGACGTGGGTCGGTTCCTGCTTAAACGCCTGGACAGGGAAATGCGCACGCTGTTTGACACGCTCGATCAGCTCGATCGCGCGTCTATTACCGCGCAGCGCAAGCTAACCATTCCGTTTGTGAAAGATATTCTTAAGCTTTGAGTTTTTTGCCCGGTGGCGCTGCGCTTACCGGGCCTACGAAAACCCGTCATACCTTGTAGGCAGGGTAAGGCGCAGCCGCCACCCGGCTAAAGATCCCCCAACAAGTGCTCCACCAGCAGCGGAATCGGCCTTCCCGACGCCACGCTTCGTCCGCTTTCACGCCACAGTGCCGTACCGCTGATGTCCAGATGGGCCCACGGAATGGTCGGCGGGCAGAAGTGATGCAGCAACCACGCCGCCGAGGCGCTGATTGCCGCATTGTTGGTCGGCGTGTTGCACAGGTCGGCGATGGCGCTGTCGGTCTGTTTTTTCAGCCGGGCGTCCAGCGGCAGGGACCACACTTCGTCACCACTGCGCTTACCCGCCAGCGTCAGCGCCGCGCGCAGCGGTTCATCTTGCGTCATTAATCCGCTCAATTCATAGCCCAGCGCTTTCACCACCGCTCCGGTTAAGGTCGCCATATCAATGATATAGTGCGCCTGCGGATGGCGCTGACTCGCCCAGGCGATAGCGTCTGCCAGCACCAGCCGGCCTTCGGCATCGGTATTGTTGATTTCAACGGTGGTGCCGTTGCAGGCCATCGCCACCGTGCCGGGCTGCATGGCGTCGGGGCCGATGGCGTTTTCCGCCAGCGCCAGCACGCCCATGATGCGCACGGGTAATTTCAGCTCCGCAACGGTCAGCATCAGCCCGAGCACGTTAGCCGCGCCGCACATGTCATATTTCATGGTGTACATGCCCGCGCCTTCCTTCAGCCACAGGCCGCCGGTGTCGAAGGTAATGCCTTTTCCCACGTAGCAGCGCACCGGGCCATCAGACACGCCGTTATAGTGAATAGCGAGCAGACGCGGTGGGCAGGTCGCCCCTTTGCCAACGGCGTGCAGTAGCCCCAGCCCCTGCTTAACAATTTGCTTTTCATCCAACACCTCGCAGCGCAGGGCAGGGCTGGCGGCACACAGTTTTTGCGCCTCTTCCACCACAAACTGCGGCGTGCAGCGGTCGGACGGCATATCCGCCAGACGTCGCGCCGCAACCATGCCGAGCGCAATGGTCTGCTGCTGGCGGAAGGTCGTCTCCAGCTTCGCCTGCTGTTCCGGCAGGCAAAGGGCAGTGATGCAGGTAAGACGCAGCGCTTCGTCCGTCTTCTTCAGCTTCAGGTCACTGAGCCTGTGCGCCTGATTAAAGAGAAAACGCAGTACCTGCGCCAGCACCACATCGTCAATATCCGTCACGTCCAGCACGAGTTCGGCGCTGGCGGGGGCGGCAAGCAGCGGTCGCAGGGCGGTGAGCAACCCTTCGGTCAGGGCGTCATGCCAGAGCGCATCCGGAAACAGGGTGATGCGGGCAAACGGCGCGCAGCCAAAGCGCGCATCCGCGACGGTGCTCTGCTGGCGCATTTCAGCGACAAGAGCGCTTTCCGGTATCAGGGAACTGTCAGCGCGCGCAATCAAATGGCTTTGCGGCTTCGCGTCTGAAAGCGCGTTGATAAACTGGTATGTGATCATCATGACTCCTCAATCGGTGCGCGGATCCGCGCGGCATAGGCCTGCATCCACTCCTCATCTACCGCGTGATAGTGCGTTTTCTCCCGCAGGCGTTCAGTACGGAAAACGGTGAGGGGCTGGCGAGCCGTCGCCACCACAAACGAGAAGGTTTTGATGTTGGTTGCGGCGCCAAATTCTCCTTTGCTGTTCATGCACACCACGGAGAGATCGCCCGCGCGACCGAAGCGCGACATCAGCTTGTCTTCCAGTTCGAACACCACCGAATCCGCCGCCTGCTGCGGCGTCATCCCTTGCGCCATCCGGCGAACGATTTCGTAGCTGGTACAGCCCTTCATCAGATCTTCACCGACGCCCGTGGCGGTGGCCGCGCCGGTTTCGCTGTCGCAGTAAAAGCCGGAGCCGATGATGGGTGAGTCACCGAGGCGACCGCGTTTTTTCATAAACAGGCCGCTGGTGGAAGTGGCGACGCTCATCGATCCCTGTTTATCGAGGCCGATGATACCGACGGTGTCATGTCCGTCGTAGGGGCTTAACCCCTTGTCCAGCGTTTCGCGGCAGCGCTTACGGTAGTGTTGCATGGCGCGATCCGTGAGCATGGTTTTGTCGGCAAAGCCCTGGCTCAGCGCCCATTCGCGCGCGCCCTGGCCGACCAGCAGGCTGTTATAGCGCTGGCGGCTGAGCGCGTGCGCCACGCGTACCGGGTTGGCGATATCCACCAGATTGCCCACGGCGCCGAACGCCAGCGTGTCGCCGTCCATATAGGCCGCGTCCAGCTCCACCTCGCCGTTCTCGGTCGGCAGCCCGCCGTAGCCGACGGATTTATAAAACGGAAAGTCCTCGACGGCGGCGACGGCATCCACCACCGCCGGAGCGACAGGTTTGCCCGCAGCCAGCGCAGACGCAGATTCCGTGACGCCTTCAAGCGCCATTCGCCAGGTTGCGATAATTCCCCACATGCTTTACTCCTGTTTTGCAAGGGTGGTGTCGGTTTGCGTAGCGGTAGTCAGCTCCGCGGCGCGGTACTGTTTATCCACGATACGCATGAAAGGCAGGTACAGCATGGCGCCAATCAGCAGGTTGATCAGCTGCATCACGCTGCCGCTCAGGTGCCCGGTGACGATAAAGCCGCTGATAACCGGCGGCAGCGTCCAGGGGATAAACACCCCGGTGGTGACGGCGACCGCACCAATTTTCATCGCCGCATACTGCACGGTGACCAGCACCAGCGGCACCAGATTGAACGGGATGAGCATGATCGGGTTCATGATCACCGGCAGGCCAAACAGGATCGGTTCGTTGATGTTAAACACCGACGCGCCCGCACCGAGGCGCGCTACTTCGCGCATGTTTTTGCTGCGGGCGAAAATCAGCATCGCAATCACCAGCGACAGCGTGGCGCCCGCGCCACCCATCCAGATCATGTCAAAAAACTGTTCGGTGATGATGTGCGGCGGCGTCGTTCCCGCCTGGATCGCGGCGATGTTGTCGGTCTGGTTCTCCATCCACAGCGGGCGAATAATCCCGTTGATCATCGAACCGGAGTTAATGCCCACTGACCACAGAATGGTGATGCTGAATACGGTCATCAGCGCCCCGAAATAAGAGGTGCCGTAGTGGCGTACCGGGGTGGCAACCACTTCATAAATAAACTGGTGGATGGTGTGGTAGTGGGTGTTTTCAAAGATGATGCGGATAAGCAGCACCAGAATCATTACCAGCAGGGCCGGGATCAGGGCCGCGAATGACTCCTGCACCGCCGGAGGCACGCCGTCCGGCATTTTGATGACCAGCTTTTTGCGCTTCAGCCAGCAGAACAGTTCCGTCCACAGCAGGGAACCGATCATCGCCACGAACAGCCCTTTGCTGCCAATCCACTCCACCGGCATCACGGTAATGCCGCCGTTTTCCGCCACTTTGATAAAGGGCGTCAGGATCAGAAACGCGACCAGCGCCAGGATGCCGCAGGAGATGCGGTCCTCGCCATAATGCTCAGCCAGGCGGTAGGCCACCAGGAAGCTGATAAACAGCGACATGGTTGAGAACACCGCGTTAAACGGGATCTCTATAATTGCACTCCAGCTCTCACCAAAGGCCTGAGACATAAACTGCTGATAGGCCTGATTCGGGAAGGAGGAGATCACCAGCAGAATGGAGCCGACGATAATAAACGGCATGAATGACACGTAGGCGCCGCGAATGGCCCCAAGATGACGCTGCTGGGCCGTTTTCGCCGCCAGCGGCATCAGTTTTGCTTCAAGAAATCCCAGAACATTGTTCATTGTGAACTCCGTACAAGATTGAGAGGTGTTGTTTATGTTATGTCTGTGGATTATCAGTGAAGCGTGGCGAGCGAAAGGTGAAATCGGTCACAAAGCATTCGCTGCTCTGATATAAATCTCATAAGATTAGTTCCGGAGAGAGACGCGATGGAAATCAAACTGCATGCCAACGCCACCACCACACCGCGTATCCGTCGTTATCTTCAGCAGTCAGATAAAAGCGACAGGGAACTTGCCGTTGAGCTGGGGATCTCGGTCACCACCGTCAGGCGCTGGCGCAACCGCGACCAGGTTTCGGATAACCACACAACGCCAAAAGTGATACACAAAGCGCTGAGACAAGAGCAGGCGGCACTGATAAATGCCCTGCGGGATATCACAGGGGCACCGCTGGATGAACTGCTGCTGCTGGTGAATGACGGACTCGGGATCGCCGTTTCCCGCGCGACCCTGAACCGCTACCTCAAACCAGCCTCGCTAAAACAAAAGGGGGCGTCGTTGCAGGGCAAAAAGGCGCTGAAGGCCGGGATCATGCCGCAGAAGCTACTCCTGCATCATCAGCCGCTGTCGCTGCATATGGACGACGGTGGCGAGCAACACCTGCTCTGGGCGCGTGAACCCGTCAGCGGCTGGTGTTACGCCCGGCTTTATGCTGGCGTATCGCCGCAGTTGCTGACCCGCTGGACGAACGAGGTGCTGGCTGCCTGTCCGGCTGATATTCAATCTGTTGAGACTTTTGGGCTAGAAGTGAACTTGCCAGAGCATAACGTCACCGTAAAAGTGCATTCACAGTATTATCTCGCTCTTCAGGTCACCGTGCCGTTACGCGAAATCATTCCGCGGGTGAACAGTGAACCGATGGGAGAGCTGTTGATCCAACTGTGTGAGTTTTACAACCGGGGAAAAGCGCAGAAAAAGCTGGGAGAGCGTACGCCGCAGGCGTTTCTGGAAGCGCTGCGGCGTAACGATTAGACGATCTCGAGCACGTCTTCCGGCGGACGGCCGATACGCGCCTTGCCATTTGCCACTACAATCGGGCGCTCAATCAGCTTTGGATTGTCGACCATCGCCTGAATCAGCCGATCTTCAGTGAGACTGGTATCGTTCAGATTGAGCGACTTATACAGATCTTCTTTCTGACGCATCAGGTCGCGTGCGCTGCCCATGTTCAGCATCTTCAGCAGCTGGCGGATAGTCTGCGCGTCCGGCGGCGTCTCCAGGTACAGCACCACTTCCGGTTCGATGCCGTTAGACTTCAGCAGGCTGAGGGTGTCTCGGCTCTTGGAGCAGCGAGGGTTATGGTAAATTTTTACCGCGTCTGTCATGACTTCTCCTTTATTACATCTTCTCGTACGGCTTAAAGCGTTGTTGCAGGCCGCGCAGCTGGTCGATTCGCGCATCGTAGCGGGCCTGTTGCAGGCTGCCAAGCTTCACCTGCGAGCTGGCGCTGCTCAGCAGGGAAATGGCCTGATCGAGACGACCCGCCAGCGCCAGACCTTCCGCACGCGCGGCCAGCTCCTGATCGCGGTTACCCAGCTGCCCCTGGGCCTGGGCGAGCAGCTCCCAGCCGTTCTGGTCATCTTTATTGTTAAAGGTGTAGCGGTTCAGAATGGTCACCGCCTCGCCGGGCTGGCCGCCCTGTAGGTAGGCGTTCGCCAGGTTAAGCTGCAATACTGGATTATTACGAAGATCTTTCGCCCCTTTCAGGCGATTAATCGCATCGGTCGCTTTTTTCTGCCCCAGATCGATATCGGTGGCGAGGTCGAGATACCACGGATTGTCAGGCGCCGCCGCCAGCAGCGGCTGTAGCGCTTTTCGCGCTTCATCGTATTTGCTGGCCTCCATCGCCTGGAGCGCCTGACCATACTGCGCCGCGTTTTTCTCGCGCACGTTGCCTTTCGCCAGCGCGTCCAGCAGATCGCTGGTGAGCTGATTACGTCCGGAGTTGTACATGCCAAGCGTTCTCACTTTGGCCATGTAGAAATCCTGCGAAGACTGCACCACGACCGGACGCATCTGGTTGGCTCGGTTACGCGCATCCGAGAGGCGGCTTTCCGGCAGCGGGTGGGTCAACAGAATTTCAGGCGGGCGCGACGAGTAGCGTGCCTGGTCGAGCAGTTTTTCCAGGAAGCTCGGCATGGCCTGCGGGTCAAAGCCGGAACGCTGTAAAACCTGAATGCCGATGCGGTCTGCTTCCTGCTCATTCTGCTGGGTAAAGCTGATCATCCCCTGACGCGTCCCCGCCAGCGTCCCGGTAAGCGCCGCCATCCCGGCCTGCGGGCTGGCCATCGCCAGCAGAATAGAGCCCAGCGCGCCCACCCAGGTTAGCGGGGCGTTACGCTTCTGATCTTCCATCGCACGCGCCAGATGGCGCTGGGTGACGTGCGAAATTTCGTGCGCCATGACGGACGCCAGCTGGCTTTCGTTATCGGAATAACGGAACAACGCCGAATGCAGTACCACGTTCCCGCCAAAGAAGGCGAAGGCGTTGATTTCGTCGTTATTGATTAAATAGAAGTGGAAGGGCGTTTTTACCGAGTCGGCGTGCGCCACCAGACGCATCCCCAGGCCGTTAATGTATTGCACCAGCAAAGGGTCGTTAATCAGCGGAGCACTGCCGCGCAACTGGCGTACGTAATAATCACCCATCTGCATCTCCTGCCCGATGGAGAGCGTGCTTCCTGCCGTGGTGCCCATGTCCGGCAATGAATCGGACGAGTCAGCGAAAGCGGGCAACACCTGACCCACCGTCACGGCGGCAATCAGTGTCGCAACCAGTGTTTTTCTCAACTGCCTGAACATAACCACTGTCCTGTATGTTGGATGTGCTAATTTGACCGATGAACCCGCATAACGTTCATCTCCGCTGCTCTGCGAGTGTAGCCGTGTTAAGAGATGAAGAAAATCCCATTCATCAGGGTTTTGCGAAACCTGACAGTGAAACAAAAAGGAAAGTCTTTTTTGTGACAGTTAGATACAATTCACCGTCTCACTCCCGCCATTCGATTCAGGGAAGGGTTGTATGCTCGAAATGTTAATGCAGTGGTATCGGCGTCGGTTTAGCGACCCGGAAGCCATTGCTTTGCTGGTCATTCTGGTTGCCGGATTCGGTATCCTGTTCTTCTTTAGTGGCCTGCTGGCGCCGCTACTGGTGGCGATTGTGCTGGCGTATCTGCTGGAGTGGCCCACCGCACGTCTGGAACATATCGGCTGTTCCCGCCGCTGGGCGACCAGCATTGTTCTGGTGCTGTTTGTCGGCATTCTGCTGCTGATGTCCTTCGTGGTGATGCCCATCGCCTGGCAACAGGGGATCTACCTGATCCGCGATATGCCCGGCATGCTGAATAAACTGTCTGATTTTGCCGCCACGCTGCCGCGCCGCTATCCTGCGCTGATGGACGCCGGGATCATCGATGCGATGGCCGAAAACATGCGCGCCCGCATCATGACCATGGGTGACTCGGTGGTGAAATACTCTCTGGCCTCGCTGGTAGGCCTGCTGACGCTGGCGGTTTACCTTGTTCTCGTGCCGCTAATGGTGTTCTTCCTGGTCAAAGATAAAGAGCAGATGCTGAACGCGGTGCGCCGCGTGCTGCCGCGCAATCGCGGTCTCGCCGGTCAGGTCTGGCAGGAGATGAACCAGCAGATCACCAACTACATTCGCGGCAAAGTGCTGGAGATGATTGTGGTGGGCGTGGCGACCTGGATTGGCTTCGTGATCTTCGGACTGAACTACTCGCTGCTGCTGGCGGTGCTGGTCGGATTCTCGGTTCTGATCCCGTATATCGGCGCGTTTGTGGTGACCATTCCGGTAGTCGGTGTGGCGCTGTTCCAGTTTGGTCTGGGTACGGAGTTCTGGAGCTGTTTCGCCGTATACCTGATTATTCAGGGACTGGACGGGAACCTGCTGGTACCGGTGCTGTTCTCAGAAGCAGTTAACCTGCATCCGCTGGTCATTATCCTGTCAGTGGTGATTTTCGGCGGGCTGTGGGGATTCTGGGGGGTATTCTTCGCCATTCCGCTGGCGACGCTGATTAAAGCCGTGGTCCACGCTTGGCCGGATGTGCCAGCGGTGGAAGAGAAGTAGATTTAGTGCGGGCTGATGCCCTCACCCCAACCCTCTCCCGCGGGGAGAGGGGGCAAACACTAAAAACGGTAGCGCATGCTACCGTTTTGCATTTACCTTGTAGGCCGGGTAAGCGCAGCGCCACCCGGCACTAAAATGATCACGCGTTCTCTTTCAGCCACTTCAACACCACGTCGTGGTGGTTGCTGGTTTTGAAATCATCAAACACGTGCTCAACTTTACCGTCAGCGTCAATCAGGAAGCTGATACGGTGAATACCGTCGTACGTTTTGCCCATAAAGGACTTCTCACCCCAGACGCCAAACTGCTCGCAAACCTGGTGGTCTTCATCGGAAAGCAGCGTGAAGTTCAGCAGCTCTTTTTCCGCAAAACGTGACAGCTTCTCTGGCTTATCGGTGCTGATGCCCAGCACTTCCACACCGACCTTCTTCAACTCATCCATGTTGTCGCGTAGACCGCAGGCCTGTACGGTACAGCCCGGGGTCATGGCTTTCGGGTAGAAATAGACCAGAACACGCTGTCCCTGGAAGTCGGTCAAATTTACTTGCTCGCCGTCTTGATCCGGTAAGCTAAATTTCGGTGCGATATCACCGGCTTTCAGTGGGTTCATTACTCAACTCCATCCTGTTCGTGCTGCGAATAATCGACGACGCTTATACTGCCTTGCGCATGTAATTCTGTACAGAGGGCTTTGAACGCTTGCTCGATATTTGACGCATCCTGCGAGGCAGGGCTGTGTGCGGTAATTTGAATAAACAGCGTCGGGATTGCGTTTTCATCGCCCGGCTGCGTGCGGGAAACCAGTTCGGCAATGTTCATCTGATGGCTGTCAAACAGCGCCGTGAAACGTTCAATCAGATGAGGTGAATCAGGCACTTCAACCTGTACCCAGACCGTGGCAGGCAGAGCCGGACGCGGGCGCGCGGTGGTGCGCTTCATCACAATCAGTAAATCCAGCTCTGCGCCTTTCAGCGGCAAGGTAGATTCGATGAGGGTAATGGCATTCCATGTTCCGGAAAGCAGCATGATGAACGTGAACTCTTCGCCAAGCATAGCCAGCCGGCTATCTTCGATGTTGCAGCCGCAGCTGCTCACGTGGCGAGTGATGGTATTCACGATACCCGGCCTGTCAGCACCCAGCGCAGTGATAACCAGGTAATGTTGTGATGAGGTTGTCAAACCTGTTCTTCCTTTGCGTGGTTAAGTCTTCCTAAGGAAAGCATAAAAAAAACATGCATACAACCGCCTGAGAGCCTCAGGTCGCTTGCTTTTATTACAGTTCCAAACGTAACATTGAGGCTCTTGTTCGCACAGAGGATGGCTCATGTTCACGGGAAGTATTGTCGCGCTTGTTACACCGATGGATGAAAAAGGTAATGTCTGCCGGTCAAGCATGAAGAAGCTCATTGATTACCATGTCGCCAATGGAACCTCGGCGATCGTTTCGGTAGGGACTACCGGTGAATCCGCTACGCTGAGCCACGAAGAGCACGGCGACGTTGTGATGCTGACCCTGGAACTGGCGGACGGGCGTATTCCGGTCATCGCGGGGACGGGCGCAAACGCAACGGCAGAAGCGATTAGCCTGACTCAGCGTTTTAACGACAGCGGCATTGTCGGCTGCCTGACGGTGACCCCTTATTACAACCGTCCTACTCAGGAAGGTTTGTTCCAGCATTTCAAAGCCATCGCTGAACATACTGACTTGCCACAAATTCTGTATAATGTGCCGTCCCGTACCGGTTGCGATATGCTGCCGGAAACCGTTGGCCGTCTCTCGAAAGTAAAAAATATTATCGGGATTAAAGAGGCGACAGGGAACTTAAGCCGCGTTCATCAGATCAAAGAGCTGGTTTCAGACGACTTTATCCTGTTGAGCGGTGATGATGCGACCGCGCTGGACTTTATGCAGCTCGGTGGTAACGGCGTGATTTCCGTTACGGCGAACGTGGCGGCGCGTGATATGGCTGACATGTGCAAACTGGCCGCAGCCGGTCACTTTGATGAAGCTCGCGTGATTAATCAGCGTCTGATGCCGTTGCACAATAAATTATTTGTCGAACCCAATCCGATCCCAGTGAAATGGGCATGTAAGGAGTTGGGGCTTGTAGCAACCGACACGCTGCGTCTGCCAATGACACCGATTACCGACCACGGTCGTGAAATTGTCGCTGGCGCGCTGAAGCATGCCGGTTTGCTGTAAAGTTTAGGGAGATTTGATGGCTTATTCAGTACAGAAGTCGCGCCTGGCGAAGGTTGCGGGTGTTTCGCTTGTTATGCTCCTCGCTGCCTGTAGTTCAGACTCGCGCTACAAGCGCCAGGTGAGCGGTGATGAATCCTATCTGGATGCGCCGCCGCTTGCTGAACTTCACGCGCCTGCCGGCATGATCCTGCCGATCCAGAACGGTGATTATAATATTCCGGTTACCAACGGCAGTGGCCTGGTGGGTAAAGCGCTTGATATTCGTCCGCCGGCTCAGCCTCTGGCGCTGGTGAATGGCGCGCGCACGCAGTTTACCGGTGATACGGCCTCTCTGCTGGTGGAAAGCGCACGCGGTACCACGCTGTGGCCGCAGGTTGTGAGCGTTATTCAGTCGAAAAACTATACGATTGATAAACGCGACGACGCCAGCCAGACTTTAACCACCGACTGGATTGAGTGGAACCGTCTCGATGAAGACCAGCAGTATCGTGGTCGTTATCAAGTCTCCGTTAAGCCGCAGGGTTATCAGCAGGCGGTTACCGTTAAGCTGTTGAATCTTGAGCAGGCAGGTAAACCGGTTGCCGATCCGGCCGCCATGCAGCGCTACAGCACTGAAATGCTGAACGTGATTGCCGCAGGTCTGGATAAAAACGCTACCGATGCCGCAAACGCCGCGCAGAACCGTAACGGTTCAACGTTTGATGTGCAGAGCGGTGCAGACGATACCGGCCTGCCAATGCTGGTGGTGCGTGCGCCGTTTAATCAGACCTGGCAGCGCCTGCCAGCAACGCTTGAAAAAGTGGGCATGAAGGTGACCGACAGCACCCGTTCAACGGGCAGCATCACAGCGACCTATAAGCCGCTGTCTGATAGCGCCTGGCAGGAGCTGGGGGCAAGCGATCCACAGCTGCCTTCCGGTGACTACAAAATCCAGGTTGGCGACCTCGATAACCGCAGCAGCCTGCAATTTATCGATCCGAAAGGACACACGCTGACCCAGGCGCAGAACGATGCGCTGGTCGCTGCCTTCCAGGCCGCATTCAGCAAATAATAGTGAGGGCTGGTTAATCCAGCCCTTTTTATTTTCGTGCTACGCAAACGTGTGCGTGGCATAATATGGCCAGTTTTGAATACAAATCATCACACCAGGAGTAATGAAGATGCAGAAGCAAGCTGAGTTGTATCGTGGCAAAGCGAAAACCGTATACAGCACGGAAAACCCGGATCTGTTGGTGCTCGAATTCCGCAATGATACGTCAGCAGGAGACGGCGCACGCATTGAGCAGTTCGATCGTAAGGGCATGGTGAACAACAAGTTCAACCACTTCATTATGACCAAACTGGCCGAAGCCGGTATCCCGACTCAGATGGAAGCGTTGCTGTCCGATACGGAATGTCTGGTAAAAAAACTGGATATGGTGCCGGTTGAGTGCGTGATCCGTAACCGTGCCGCAGGCTCACTGGTGAAGCGTCTGGGCATTGAAGAGGGTATCGAACTGAATCCACCGCTGTTCGATCTGTTCCTGAAAAACGACGCCATGCACGACCCGATGGTCAACGAATCCTACTGCGAAACCTTCGGCTGGGTAAGCAAAGAGAACCTGGCGCGCATGCAGGAACTGACCTACAAAGCCAATGACGTGCTGAAAAAGCTGTTTGATGACGCGGGCCTGATCCTGGTCGACTTCAAGCTGGAGTTCGGTCTGTACAAGGGCGAAGTGGTGCTGGGCGACGAATTCTCGCCGGACGGCAGCCGCCTGTGGGACAAAGAGACGCTGGATAAAATGGACAAAGACCGTTTCCGCCAGAGTCTGGGTGGCGTGGTCGAAGCGTACGAAGCGGTTGCTCACCGTTTAGGCGTTAAGCTCGACTAAACTGCGCATTTGCCAAAGGATGTTGGCATCCTTTGGCGTCTTATCCTTGTTAATATGGTAATCCTTTCATTAACCGCCTACGATCATAACTATTATAAATGGAATAGTTCGAGGTGTTTATGCGCTGGCAAGGGCGTCGTGAAAGTGACAACGTAGAAGACAGACGCAGCAGTGGTGGCGGTGGTCCGTCTATGGGCGGGCCAGGTTTCCGGTTACCCAGCGGCAAGGGCGGCATTATTCTGCTGGTCGTTGTGCTGGTGGCGGGCTACTACGGCGTCGACCTGACCGGTTTGATGACCGGTGAAACCGGGCAACAGCAGCAGTATTCTCAGCGCTCCATCAGCCCGAATGAAGATGAAGCGGCGAAATTTACTTCCGTTATTCTCGCGACGACCGAAGATACCTGGGGTCAGCAGTTCGAGAAAATGGGGCGGACTTATCAGCCGCCAAAACTGGTGATGTACCGGGGCGCAACCCGCACCGGCTGCGGCACCGGGCAGTCCGTTATGGGGCCGTTCTACTGCCCGGCGGACAGCACCGTCTATATCGATCTCTCCTTCTATGACGACATGAAAAGCAAGCTGGGCGCCGACGGCGATTTTGCCCAGGGCTACGTGATCGCGCATGAAGTCGGCCACCACGTGCAGAAGCTCCTCGGCATTGAGCCTAAAGTGCGTCAGATGCAGCAGAATGCTTCTCAGGCGGAGGTGAATCGTCTGTCCGTACGCATGGAGCTTCAGGCCGACTGCTTCGCTGGCGTCTGGGGACACAGCATGCAGCAGCAGGGCGTGCTGGAAACAGGCGATCTGGAAGAGGCCCTGAATGCCGCACAGGCGATTGGTGACGATCGCTTGCAGCAGCAGAGCCAGGGGCGCGTTGTGCCGGACAGCTTTACCCATGGCACCTCGGAGCAGCGCTACAGCTGGTTTAAGCGTGGCTTCGACAGCGGCAACCCGTCGCAGTGTAATACCTTCGGCAAAGCTATGTGATGTTGGGGTTTGAACAGCTGGTCAACCAGCTTCAGCGTACCGGGCACCGCCGGCTGGTGGTGCTTAGCGGCGATGAAGCGTGGACGTTGAGCCAGGCGACCATTCTGCGCGATACGTTACCAGGAGACTGGCTGTGGCTGGAAGAAAACCCCTCTAAGGCCATCAGCGGCCTGCTGGGACGTGAATACCTGCACGCCGTTTTTGACGCGCGTCGCGGGTTTGACGTCTCGGCCTTCGCCGCCCTCAGCGGGACCCTGCGCGCCGGAAGCCTTCTGGTGCTGCTGGTGCCGCCGTTCTCCGTCTGGGCTAACAGGCCCGACGCGGATTCTCTGCGCTGGAGCGACAGTGCCGAGCCGATCGCCACCCCGCACTTTGTTCACCACTTTTGCCGGACGCTTGCCGCCGATTCAGATGCCATCGTCTGGCATCAACATCGTCCTCTGTGCCTTCCCGTTGCGCCAGATTTACCCGCCTGGCAGCCCGCTAACGGTGAACCGCAGCGCGAGCAGGCTGAGATCCTCGACGCTCTTCTGACCATGCCTGCTGGCGTGGCCGCCGTGACGGCGCCGCGCGGACGCGGGAAGTCCGCCCTGGCGGGCATGTTGCTGAGCGGCATTCAGGGGAGTGCAGTCGTGACGGCACCGGCAAAAGGGGCGACGGATGTCATCGCGCGTTTCGCAGGGGAACATTTTCACTTTATGGCCCCGGATGCGCTGCTGGCCTCCACCACGGAAGCTGACTGGCTGATTGTCGATGAGGCGGCCGCCATTCCCGGCCCGCTGCTGGAGAAGCTGGCGTCGCGCTTTCCCCGCGTGTTGCTGACCACCACGGTGCAGGGTTATGAAGGCACGGGCAGGGGATTCCTGCTGAAGTTCTGCGCCCGGTTCAGCGGGCTGCGGCGTTATACCTTATCCACGCCAGTTCGCTGGGCTGCCGGATGCCCCCTTGAGCGGATATTGGCGAACGCGCTGCTGTTCGACGATGCGCTTATCGATCGCAAACCGGAAGGCGAGGTACGTTTAACGTCGCTGGAGCCCGGGATGTGGGAGAGCGATCCGACGCGCGGGGCAGGCGTGTATGAACTGCTTTGCGCCGCGCACTACCGGACGTCACCCCTCGATTTACGCCGGATGATGGACGCCCCCGGCCAGCACTTTGCTGTTGCTCAGGCGGGCGCGGAGATCGCGGGCGCGCTCTGGCTGGTGGAGGAGGGGGGATTACCCCCTGAACTTAGCCGCGCAGTCTGGGCGGGCTTTCGTCGGCCGCGTGGAAATCTGGTGGCGCAGTCGCTGGCAGCGCACGGCGGCTCGCCGCTCGCGGCGACGCTGAAAGGCCGACGCGTCAGCCGCATTGCGGTTCATCCCCATCGCCAGCGGGAAGGCATCGGCCAGCGGCTGATCCGCAGTGCCAGCGGAGAAGATTATCTCTCGGTCAGCTTTGGCTATACCGACGAGCTGTGGCGTTTCTGGCGGCAGTGCGGGTTTGTGCTGGTGCGAATGGGCAGCCACCGGGAAGCCAGCAGCGGGTGCTATACGGCGATGGCGTTGCTGCCGCTGAGCGAGGCGGGGCATCAGCTCTGCGAACAGGCGCATCAGCGGTTATGTCGTGATATGCGCGTCCTGTCGGCCTGGAATGGCGAAAAGATCCCGGTGACGGATGCATGGGAAGCTACCCTTAATAGTGACGACTGGCTGGAGCTGGCGGGGTTTGCCTTTGCTCACCGGGCGTTTTCAACTTCGGTTGCGGCGCTGACGCGGTTGTTGTTAGCCGTGGACATGCCACTTCCGGCGCTGCGGGGGAAAATGGAAGGGAATACGCACGATTTCGGGCGCAAAGCGTTGCTGGCGAAGCTACGCGAGGAAACCGCTCACGCGCTTGAAAGGCTTGATTACTCCCGTAGCCAGCAGCTGAAAGCCGACATTTTGCAATGGCAATTTTTTCAATGAGTTCTTCAGTAAAGTGGCATGGTCATTACCCCGCAGAGGCGTAAAATCCTGCTTATCAATTAAGGAGATCGCCATGAAACATGACCATTTTGTTGTGCAAAGCCCGGGTACACCTGCTAAACAGCTCCTGCTTCTGTTTCATGGCGTGGGCGACAATGCCGTCAATATGGGACAGATTGGCAGCTGGTTTGCACCCGTTTTCCCACACGCGCTGATCGTCAGCATCGGCGGCGTGGAGCCGTGCGGTCCGGACGGGCGGCAGTGGTTTTCCGTCGAGGGCGTGACGGAGGAGAATCGTCAGGCGCGTATTGATGCCGCTATGCCAGCCTTTATCGATACCGTGCGTTACTGGCAGCAGCAGAGCGGCGTAGGCGCCGACGCAACGGCGCTGATTGGCTTCTCTCAGGGCTCAATCATGTCGCTGGAAAGCGTAAAAGCGCAGCCCGGACTGGTGTCCCGCGTGATTGCCTTTAACGGGCGTTTTGCGACGTTACCGCAAAGCGCGACCACGCAGACCACGATCCATCTCATTCATGGGGGGGAAGACCGGGTAATTGAGCTTTCGCATGCGGTGGCTGCCCAGGAGACGCTGATGCGCGAGGGCGGAGATGTGACGCTGAATATCGTAGACGATCTGGGGCATGCCATTGACGATCGCAGCATGCAGTTCGCGCTCGATCATCTGCGTTATACCGTACCGAAGCACTACTTTGATGAAGCGCTCAGCGGCGGTAAGCCGAATGACGATGATATCGTCGAGTTTATGTGAGGTGTCCCCCTCTCTTTAGGGAGAGGGGAAACAGAGCGATTACTTCTTCTGGTCCTTCTTCGGCCAGTCGTCTTCATCGTCCCACTTGTCGTTAAAATCACGGTGCGGCGGAAGATCCGGTTTGTTGGCAAGGAACTTTTTATGGTCAACGCGCTTGAGATCTTTAATCACGTTAAGTAGCACGCCTACCAGAAATACCAACACCAGAATCCACCAGTACTTTGAAAGCCAGTCCATTCGCTAATCCTCTTTAAGCACCCGTCAGGCGACGAGCTGCTCCATAATACGTTGATACATGCGGGCCAGCAGTTGTAAATCGGCAGCGTTCACGCATTCATTGATTTTGTGAATCGTCGCGTTAACCGGACCCAGTTCGACAACCTGTGCGCCCATGCGGGCGATAAAGCGTCCGTCAGACGTGCCGCCCGTTGTCAGCAGTTGTGGCTTAATTTCATTATAGTGCGCAATGGCGTTCACCACCGCATCCACCAGTTTACCGCGCTGCGTCAGGAACGGCTGGCCAGACAGCCACCAGTCGAGGGTATAGCGCAGCTGATATTTCTCGAGCAGCGCAATCACGCGCGCTTTGATCATCTCGTCGGTCAGTTCGGTGCTGAAGCGGAAGTTAAACTGGACGAAGAGATCGCCGGGAATGACGTTGTTGCTGCCGGTGCCAGCCTTGATGTTGGCTATCTGCATGCTGGTTGGCGGGAAAAATTCGTTGCCTTTATCCCATTCAATGCCTACCAGTTCGTTCAGCATCGGCGCGGCGCGGTGTACCGGGTTATCCGCCAGGTGTGGATAGGCAACGTGGCCCTGCACGCCATGAATAGTCAAATTACAGGTCAGGGATCCACGGCGGCCATTTTTCACCACATCGCCCACCACTTCGGTGCTGGACGGTTCGCCCACCAGACAGTAGTCCAGACGTTCATTGCGCGCCATCAGGGCCTCAACGACCTTCACGGTGCCGTTGTGGGCGCTGGCTTCTTCATCGGAGGTAATCAAAAACGCAAGACGGTTTTTATGGTTCGGATGCTGGGCGACGAAACGCTCTGCCGCCACGACCATCGCAGCCAGAGAACCTTTCATGTCCGCAGCGCCGCGTCCGAAAAGCATGCCGTCGCGGATGGTCGGCTCAAAAGGCGGGTTGATCCAGCGGTCTGCGTCGCCTGCGGGAACTACGTCAGTATGTCCGGCAAACGCCAGCGTCTCTCCCTGACCGCGCCATGCCCAGAAGTTCTGCGTATCGCCAAAATCCATGTGCTCCACGGTAAAACCGATGGCACGCAGGCGCTCAATCATTAATGCCTGACAACCTGCGTCGTCCGGGCTAAGGGAAGGACGGCGAATAAGCTGCTGAGTCAGCTCAATGACCGGGCATGACATAGACTACACCTCAACGAATAAATCTGAATAAAGGGTTTCACTGAAACCCAGCAGCATAGGCTGACCTGGCTTGCAGAGCAATGGGCGTTTGATGATTGCCGGCATTTCAAGCATCAGTTTGGCTGCGCTGTCGGCGTCGTTGATCGTGGCCCGGAGAGATTCATCCAGTTTTCGCCAGGTGGTCCCGCGTGTATTCAGTAGCGCTTCCCATCCCAGTTCGTTGATGGCGGAATGGAGAAACGCGGGGTCAAGCCCGTCGGCACGGTAATCGTGGAAGCGATAGTCGATGTTGTGTGCTTCCAGCCAGCGGCGGGCTTTTTTAATCGTGTCGCAATTCTTAATGCCGTACATCACAACCATAGTGAATCCTTTTGTTCTTTTGTGGGTTAAATGTTCAATATTTTCGAAGATATATCCTTAAGTGGAATATAACACATTCGGAATTTTTCGGGATTTACAATTCTCCATAATTCAACGAACAGCTGTAAGCTGAATAGTCTTTCATCTTTTAAGCATAGTTGTCCACCCTGTTTAAATTGCCAATAAACTCAGGGGGAAATTAAAAATGCTGTCATTTTTCCGACTATTTCAAAATATTGCTGTAGGTCACATAAAATTTACCCGACAACGCTCATAGTGATCCTAAACCTACCAGCACAGCGGGGCTCAATCACAGCAATCGGTTAAAGTGGCTTCACAATGATGATACGTTTTCGTAGAATGCGCATAATAATAAGAGAGGTTGTTATGATTGAACGTGAACTGGGGAACTGGAAAGATTTTATCGAAGGCATGCTTCGTAAATGAATTTCCGGTAAGAAATGCAAGAGCACTTAATTAACTAAAATAACCATAGTGTGAAAGAATCACACAATAAAAAGGCGGCCTGTAAAGCCGCCTTTTTTATTTCAACGTGTTATTCCGGCTTATCCTTCAGCGGGAAACGACGGCGTACCAGCACAAAGAACAGCGGTACGAAATAGATAGCCAGAATCGTCGCCGAAATCATTCCCCCCATAACGCCCGTTCCCACCGCGTGCTGGCTGCTGGAGCCTGCGCCGGAGCTGGTGGCCATCGGCAGGACGCCAAATACAAACGCCAGAGAGGTCATCAGGATCGGACGCAGGCGCTGACGACAGGCGTGCAGCGTGGCGGCCATCAGTTCGTGACCTTTGGCATTCATCTCATTGGCAAATTCGACGATCAGAATGGCGTTTTTCGCCGACAATCCGATTACGGTGAGGAGTCCGACCTGGAAATAGACATCATTTTCCAGGCCGCGCATCCAGGTTGCCAGCAGCGCTCCGATGACCCCGAGAGGCACCACCAGCATCACCGAGAACGGCACTGACCAGCTTTCATACAGCGCCGCCAGACAGAGGAACACCACCAGCAGCGAAAGGGCATACAAGGCAGGCGCCTGAGCGCCGGAAAGCCGTTCCTGGTAGGACATCGCCGTCCACTCCAGGCCAAAGCCGGTCGGTAACTGCTGAACCAGTTTTTCCATAATGTCCATTGCGGTACCGGTACTGACGCCCGGCGCGGCTTCACCAACAATCTCCAGCGCCGAATAGCCGTTGTAACGCTCCAGACGCGGTGAACCGGTCTCCCAGCGTGACGTCGCAAACGCCGAGAACGGCACCATGCCGCCGGTGTTATTGCGCACATACCAGCGGTTGATATCGTCCGGCAGCATGCGGTATTTGGCGGCAGACTGAACGTAGACCTTCTTCACGCGGCCGCGATCCATAAAGTCATTCACGTAGCTTGAGCCCCACGCCGTTTGCAGGGTGTCGTTAATGTCGTCGATGGAGACGCCCAGCGCCTGCGCTTTACGCTGGTCAATATCCACCTGTAGCTGAGGGCTGTCATCCAGACCGTTATGACGAACGCGGGTAAGCTGCGGATCTTTCCCGGCCAGCTCCAGCAGCTTGTCGCGAGCAGCCATCAACGCGTCATGCCCGGCGCCCGCGTGATCCTGAAGCTCCATATCAAACCCGGCTGAGCTGCCCAGGCCGCTGATGGCGGGCGGGCTGCTGGCGAAAACGCGCGCTTCCTTGATTTTGTTGAACGCTTTGGTTGCACGCTCAATGATGGCAAAGGAGGAGCCGGTATCGCTGTCGCGCTGGTCCCAGTCTTTCAGGCGCACAAACATACGCGCCACGTTCTGCCCGTTACCGCCAGGGCCAGAGCCGACGGTGGAGAAGACGGAGACCACGTTATCTTTCTCCTGAGTATGGAAGTAGTTCTCAACCTTCTGCACCACTTTCAGGGTCTGCTGCTGGGTCGAGCCGCTGGGTAACTGTACGGAGGTGATAAACATGCCGCGATCTTCCAGCGGCAGGAACGAGGTTGGCAGCCGCAGGAACAGGAAGACCATGCCGCCGAGCAGCAGGACATAAACCACCATCCAGCGTACGCTGCGGTGCAGTACTTTACCCACGCCCGCTTCATAGCGCGCCGCATTGCGGTTAAACATGCGGTTAAACCAGCCGAAGAAGCCTTTTTGACCGTGATGTTCGCCCTTATGCAGCGGTTTCAGCAGCGTCGCGCACAGGGCAGGGGTAAGGATCATCGCCACCAGTACGGAGAGCACCATTGCAGAGACGATGGTGATCGAGAACTGGCGATAAATCGCGCCCGTGGTGCCGCCAAAAAACGCCATCGGGATAAATACCGCCGACAGCACCATGGCGATACCGACCAGCGCGCCCTGAATCTGTCCCATCGATTTGCGCGTGGCCTCACGGGGCGAAAGCCCTTCCTCGCTCATGATGCGTTCAACGTTTTCCACCACCACGATGGCATCATCCACCAGCAGGCCGATGGCCAGCACCATGGCGAACATGGTCAGGGTGTTAATGCTGTAACCGAAGGCATACAGCACCGCAAAGGTACCCAGCAGCACCACCGGCACCGCAATAGTGGGGATCAGCGTGGCGCGGAAGTTTTGCAGGAACAGGTACATCACGAGGAACACCAGCGCGATAGCTTCGAGCAGGGTTTTCACCACATCTTCGATGGAGGCTTTTACGAACGAGGTGGTTTCGTAGGCGACTTTGTACTCCAGTCCGTGCGGGAAGAAATGCGACAGCTCATCCAGACGCTCTAGCACCCGCTGCGCGGTCGCCATTTCGTTGGCGCCGGAGGCCAGTTTCACCCCCAGCCCGGACGCGGCATTGCCGTTAAAGCGGCTCAGGTAGTCATATTTTTCCGCGCCCATCTCCACGGTGGCGACATCCCCCAGACGCACTTCCGAACCGTCCTGATTCACGCGTAGCGTGATATTGCGGAACTGTTCAGGTGTCTGGAGCAGCGACTGGGAGTTGATGGTGGCGTTAAGCGCCTGGTTATCCACGGACGGGGTACCGCCGAGCTGCCCCACGGCAATCTGGGCGTTCTGCGATTCGATAGCGTCGGTGACATCTTTGGCGGTCATCTGCACGCTGTTCAGCTTGTTGGGATCCAGCCAGATACGCATGGAGTACTGCGAGCCGTAGGCGTCGATATCACCCACGCCGTTGATACGGCTGAGCGGGTCCTGAATATTACTGGCGACGTAGTCCGCGATGTCCTGCTTATCCATTGAGCCATCGGTTGAAACAAACGCGATGGTCAAAATATTGGTGTCACCGGTTTTACGCACGGTCACCCCCTGGTTCTGCACTGCCTGAGGCAGTTTACGCAGGGCCGATTGCAGCTGGTTTTGCACCTGCTGCACCGCTTCATCCGGATCCGTGCCCGCCGTAAAGCTCAGGGTTACCGTCGCCTGGCCCGTGGCGCTGCTCTGTGAGGACATGTACATCAGGTTATCGAGACCCGTCATGTTCTGCTCGATAACCTGGGTGACGGTATTTTCCAGCGTCTGTGCCGAGGCGCCAGGGTAGTTCGCCGTGATACGCACGTTGGGGGGCGCGAGGTCAGGGTATTGCTCAACAGGAAGGGACGTAATCGCCAGGACACCCGTCAGACACAACAGGATTGCAAGCACCCAGGCAAAAATGGGGCGATCGATGAAAAAATTCGCCATTAAAGTGTGACCTCGTTTTGCTGCACGTCATTATTGTTTATTGCCCGCCTAACTTTAGCGGTAAGGCCCAGGTCAAACGTGGAGAAATAAAGGAGATAATGTAAATTATCATGCGCTTTTTTCAGCGCGCCTTCTTTCTCGCTATTTTTCAGCCTGGGCCGCAGGCGTCCGGAACGTTACGCTGACCTGTGTCCCGCCCTGTGGCGGCTGAGAAAAGTGTAATGTCCCGCCGAGCCGTCCCGCGCGTTCGCGCATGATATTCAGCCCGTAATGCCCCGGCGGTTCACTGGCGTCGCCGATACCAATGCCGTTGTCGCGGATCGTGACCGTGTGAGTGCCGTCCGCGGTGGTGACGCAGCTGACCACAATCTCGCTCGCGTCGGCATGTTTAATCGCATTCAGCACTGCCTCACGCACAATCTGTAAGAGGTGCACCTGTTTTTGTGCGTCCAGCGCCAGCGATGAGAGACGGCAGTCGAGCACCAGCTTCGCGCGGGTCTGGCTTTGCAACCCGTCGAGAGACTCCTGTAGCGCGGCAGGAAGATTGGCGTGATTGAGCGTCAGGCGGAAGGTGGTGAGCAGCTCGCGTAGCTGATGCCAGGCGTTATTCAGCTCGCGGGAGAAGTCCGTGATGATAGCCTGCGCCGGGGCATTGTCGCCCGGCACGGCATGCTTCAGCAGCGTAAGCTGAATACGCAAATAGGAGAGCACCTGCGCCAGCGAATCATGCAGCTCGCGCGCGATGGTGGCGCGCTCCTCCATCAGCAGCAGCTGCTGATAATGTTTCTGCGCCTGATTGAAATAGAGCCCCCGGCCCAGCATCGTCGCCACGCTTTCCATGAGCGGCAGCGGAACATCCCCGGTCGCGCTTTGCCAGCGCAGTTCGCCGTACAGGGTGTCCTGCATTAACACCGGTAAATTGTGCATTTTCTCGCCCGGGGACTCCTGTCCTTCGTAAAGCTGCCAGTCGTCACTGGTGCGCAATTGCAGGTAATTCATCTGCGTATAGTCATGCACAATCTGCAAAATATGCCGGAAGCAGTGGCTGTCTATCTGCCCGGTATTCAACGCCTGTGAGCATTTGAACAGCATTTCGAGCTGCTGATGCGCTTCATTCAGGTGGCGGGTTTTTTCAGCAACGGAGCGCTCAAGTGAACGGTACAGGGTGTGTAATTCCGCCGACATATGGTTGAAGGCGCGGGAAAGCTGGCCCAGCTCGTTGGGAAGCGTAGTATCCGGCGCGGGAGTGTCGAATTGCCCCTGTTCGATACGCTCGCTCGCCGCCACCAGATTATTCAGCGGCAGCACAACCTGACGGCGGATGCGCCGCAGGGTCACCACCGCCAGCAGCAGGATGCCCAGGCCACCCGTCAGCGACATGAAAATCACCAGCTGAATTTTATGTTCGGTGTAGTGCTGTAGCGCCAGCACAAAGGAATCTATCCGGCCCACGAAATCCTCAATGTGGTTCTGATACCACCCGGTATCGCCGCTGGCGATGCGCGTGTCCATCTCCTGCCAGCCAAGGTGCAACTGCTGGTAACGCTGTTTGACGTCCTCTGGCACATACCAGCGGTTTAGCTTCTGCAACGCAGGCGCGCTCAGCGTTTTTTGCCAGACCGCGCGGTGCTCTGCCAGCGATGGGCCGGCGCGCTGCATTTCGTAGCCCAGGCGGTAGCTCTGCATACGCAGCGAACCGGCGATATTAATCGCCTCGGCGTCGCGCTGGCTGCTGGCGAGTGTAACCAGCGCAATGGCGCTGATCAGAACGGACAAGACAATCATCGAAAAGAAAGCCCGAGCCAGGCTTCCCGATACGGGGCGTTTAACGGTCACTCATCAGCTTCCTGAATTAAATTGATCTGCCACAGGTTCACTGGAAATAGTTCGCCTTCCTGGGCATTTGAACATTGCGTCGCCATGCCGCTGTGGGTAAATACGATAACAATAGAAAAAATAAGGTTATTGAACCAAAAACAGGTGTTGTTATGAATCGTTTTATTATGGCCAACGCTCAACAGTGTATCGGTTGTCGCGCCTGCGAAGTTGCCTGTGTGATGGCGCACAACGGGGAGCAGCACGCGCTGAGTGAGCGCCATTTTCATCCCCGCATTACGGTCCTTACCTCAGGATTGCGAAAAAGCCCCGTGACCTGCCACCACTGTGAAAACGCGCCCTGCGCGCAAAGCTGCCCGAACGGAGCCATCACGCAACACAGCGACAGCGTACAGGTCAATCAACAAAAATGCATTGGCTGTAAAGCCTGCGTGGTGGCCTGTCCGTTTGGCACGATGGACATGCTGATCGCCCCCCTGGAAAACGACAGCGTAAAGGCCTCGGCACACAAATGCGACCTCTGTCTGGAAAGGCCGCAAGGCCCGGCCTGCGTTGAAAACTGTCCGGCGGAGGTGCTTACGCTCGCCACCCCAGCCGTGCTGGATAAGCTGGTTAAGCAGCGCCGACAGCGCAGCGCAAGGCTGGACGCACTGCCGTGGCACAGCGAGGCGGTTCAGTCAGTCCCTTCGCAAACCAAATGGCAACAGATGCAAAACACCCCGGCGCGCGGTGAGCCGGATAAGCTCAGCCCCGACGCGCGCACGGGCCATTTTAACGAGATCTACCTGCCGTTTCGCCCGGAACAGGCGCAGCGCGAGGCATCCCGGTGCCTGAAATGTGGCGAGCACAGCATTTGCGAGTGGACCTGCCCGCTGCATAACCACATTCCGCAGTGGATTGAGCGGATCAGGGCGGGGGATATCGTCGGTGCGGCTGAGCTTTCTCACCAGACTAACTGTTTACCGGAAATTACCGGCCGCGTCTGCCCACAGGATCGATTATGTGAAGGCGCCTGCACCCTGCGGGATGCGTCAGGTGCAGTAACCATCGGGAATATCGAACGGTATATCTCGGATCGGGCGCTGGCGATGGGCTGGACGCCGGACGTCAGCCACGTTAAGCCGGTCGGTAAGCGCGTCGCCATCATCGGTGCCGGTCCGGCAGGGCTGGCCTGCGCCGACGTACTGGTGCGCAGCGGCGTCGGTGTGACGGTCTACGACCGCCATCCGGAAATCGGCGGATTGCTGACCTTTGGTATTCCGGCCTTCAAGCTGGATAAATCCCTGTTAGCGCGGCGCAGAGAGATATTCAGCGCGATGGGCATCCGCTTCGAGCTGAACTGCGAGGTGGGAAAAGACGTGTCGATGGCCCAACTGCAAAACGACTACGATGCCCTGTTCATCGGCGTAGGGACCTATCGTTCCATGAAAGCGGGTATCCCTCACGAAGACGCGCCGGGCGTGTACGACGCGCTGCCGTTTTTAGTGGCAAACACGCGGAACGTGATGGGCCTTGATCCTGCCGCAGACGAACCGTTTATCGACACACAGGGTTTAAACGTGGTGGTGCTCGGCGGGGGCGATACGGCGATGGACTGCGTGCGCACCGCGCTGCGGCATGGCGCGGCGAAAGTCACCTGCGCCTATCGGCGGGACGAGGCCAACATGCCGGGCTCAAAGAAAGAGGTTAAAAACGCGAAAGAAGAGGGCGCGGCGTTTGAATTTAATGTCCAGCCGGTTGAGCTCACGCTGGATACCGACGGGAAGGTTAACGGTATCCGGATGCTGCGCACCAGGCTGGGCGAGCCGGATGCGCAGGGGCGGCGTCGTCCAGTCCCGGTGGCGGGCAGTGAGTTTGTCATGCCAGCGGATGCGGTGATCATGGCGTTTGGTTTTAATCCGCACGCCATGCCGTGGCTTCAGGCGCAGGGCGTCGACACCGACGACTGGGGGCGCATCAGGGCCTCCGTGGAGAGCCGTTATCGCTACCAGACCTCGAATCCGCAGATTTTTGCTGGCGGTGATGCGGTACGCGGTGCGGATCTGGTGGTCACCGCGATGGCGGAAGGGCGTCATGCCGCGCAGGGGATCATGGACTGGCTTGGCGTGCCGCCGCGCAACATGCATTAATGCAGACGGGCGACAAAGCGGGCTTCACGGCGTAGTATAAACAGACTCATTTTGCCGTGGAGCCCGTATGTCCCTGAACATTACCGTTATTAAAGACAAAATCCTTTCTGAAAATTACTTTGTCCTGCGTAACATCACTTACGATCTCACCCGTAAGAACGGGGACGTCATTCGCCATAAACGCGAAGTCTACGACCGGGGCAATGGTGCAACCATCGTGCTGTATAACCGTGAAAAGCAAAGCGTGGTGCTGATCCGCCAGTTTCGCATCGCGACATGGGTCAATGGCAACGCGGACGGACGTCTGATTGAAACCTGTGCAGGTCTGCTTGATGACGATGAGCCGGAAGTGTGTATCCGCAAAGAAGCCATTGAGGAGACGGGTTTTGAAGTGGGTGCGGTGCAGAAAGTCTTTGAGCTGTTTATGTCCCCTGGCGGGGTTACCGAGCTGGTTCACTTCTTCATTGCGGAATATACCGATGCTCAGCGCACGCACCGGGGCGGCGGCGTGGACGATGAAGACATTGAAGTGCTGGAAATGCCTTTCGCTCAGGCTGTCGACATGGTGAAACGCGGCGAGATCCGCGACGGTAAAGCGGTGATCCTGTTGCAGTATCTGCAAACCAGCGGGCTGATGAATGCGGCGGCGGAAGCGCGATAAGTTGTATTTCAGATAAATCTATCCGATAAATCCGATTGAGCCAGCCCGCCCAGGGCACGAAGATACGCCCCAGATTGACCTATTCGTTTCCGGGGCTGTGCCGTTCATGCGCTACTGCGTTTATCTTCTCTTCTTCATTTGCGTGCTTCCCGCGCCTTTGGTGTGGGCTGCGCCTGCGCAGCAGTCTTTTTCAGACTGGCAGGTGACCTGCAATAACCAGAACTTCTGCGTAGCGCGCAATACCGGCGAGCATCGCGGTCTGGTCATGACGCTGAGCCGCAGTGCGGGGGCAAAAACGGACGCCAGCCTGCGCATCGATCTCGGCGGGCTTTCGGCGCCACCGGTGAAAGAGCCTGACATCGCCCCGCGCCTGCTGCTCGACAATGTGCCGCTTAAACTCACGTCGCAACACTGGCAGTTAGCCCCCTGGCATCTTAAAACAGACGATACGGCCACCATCACCACGTTTCTGAAAACCATTCAGGAAGGGCAGGCGCTGACCCTGCGCGGGGGGAAGCAGACAATTTCTCTGGCCGGTCTGAAAGCGGCGCTGCTGTTTATCGATGCCCAGCAAAAACGCGTCGGAAGTGAAACGGCGTGGATTAAAAAAGGGGATAGTCCACCGCTGAGCGTGCCGCCTGCGCCGGCATTAAAAAAGGTGGCGGTGGTGAACCCCACGCCAACGCCGCTGACGCATAACGAACTCAACGATCTGCTGGATTACGGTACCTGGCGCATGAACCACAGCCAGTGCTCTCTCGATCCGAACCGGCGTGAAGTGCGCGTGACCGCGCTGACCGATGACAAAGCGCTGATGATCATCAGCTGTGAGGCGGGGGCGTACAACACCGTCGACCTGGCGTGGCTGGTGTCGCGTAAAAAACCATTTTCGGCCAGGAGCGTGAGATTGCGCCTGCCGTTTACCCCTTCCAGCCAGAGTAGCGACATGGAGCTGATGAATGCCAGCTTCGACGAAAAAACGCGCGAGCTGACCACGCTGGCGCTGGGACGCGGGATTGGCGACTGTGGGATCCAGACCCGCTGGCGTTTTAACGGCCAGCGCTTCCGCCTGGTACGCTACGCGGAAGAGCCAAGCTGTGATAACTGGAATGGGCCAGATGCCTGGCCCACGCTGTGGATCACAAGGTAGGGTTTTGCCGGGTGGCGCTGTCGCTTACCCGGCCTACTTTTTAGAACCGTAGGCCCGGTAAGGCGTAGCCGCCACCGGGCACGAGGGCATCACCGATCGCTCTTACGGAAAAAGTCGTTATACAGCATATACAAATGCGCCGCGCTCCAGGAGAAGTTAGGTGCGCCCTGCTGTGCTCCGGTCAGGGGGTTATAGTTCTCCTGAATCGGGCCGTCCGAGGTTAACCCTTTCGCATGCTTAAAGAAGGTTTCGGCGAGGGTTTGCGCCTGCTCACGATAGCCGTAACGTTCCATGCCTTTTAGTCCAAACCAGAACTGATCGACCCAGATCCGGCCGCGCCAGTATATGTCTGCGCCGAACGCCGGGTTTGTCAGCGCGGCGGTGCCGAGCGGTACCCAGGTATTGAACTCCTTCGGATCCAGCATCACCTTGACCACGGCATCCGCATGTTCCTGCGTCGCGGCACCGTTAAACAGCGGAGACCAGCCTTCCGGCCCTTTACCACGCTCGACGATAGGTTTGCCCGCACAGCCGTTCGCCAGCGGCTTATCCTCGATACGAAGGTCATAGTAAAACCCGCTTTTCGCATCGAACATGCAGGTGTTGATATAGGTTGCGAGCTTATCTGCCAGCTGGCGATAGTGGCTGGCCTCCTGCTCTTTACCCAGCAGGCTCGCCATCTGCGCCAGATAGTGATTGTCGCTGTACATATAGCTTGCCTGGTCAACGGACTCCTGTAATAAGGAATACCCTAACAGATCGCCTTTTTTACTCCTGTTTTCGGCAAATTTAACCGTCCAGTCGCTGCGTTTCCCGCCGTTTTCAACGTACTTATCCAGCTGCGCTTTATCGATAAATCCGAATACGGCGGCATCATCGCGCCCGGACTCCCACGAGGCGGCCACCTGCGCGGGGATCTCCAGGCTGTCGTACTGGCCGTTATCAATTATCCGTGCGTAGTTATTCAGGCCGGAAAGCGACTCTTCTTTATCACCTTTTTTCACCGTGAACAGCATCTCGCCGGTAGCGGTGTTATGGGCCTTATCACGCGTCGCACCGTACTCCGGCACGCCGTTGCCGTTATGATCGCGGTTACGCAGCCACCAGTCGTGATAGGCAACCAGTTTTGGATACATCTCGGCAAGCCAGGCTTTATCCTGCGTGGTGTTATACACCTCCATCACCGACCATGCCGCCAGGCTCGGCTTGGTGTTACGCTCGTTCCAGTTACCGCCGTCGCCGCCTCGTTCCGGGCTCAGGTTCCAGGCGATTAAATCCGGCACAAATCCGGTATCCTGCGGGCGCACCGGATCGTCGGGTTTGATCTGCCAGGAGAAGACCGCGCGGATGTTCTCTTTGGCGATCTCCGGGTTGAAATGCGCCATGGCAAATGCCTGTTTCCAGGTGTCCCACGGCCAGGTCTGGTTGCCGGAGAACCAGCGTCCGGTTACGGAGGGCGTCACCGTGTTAAAACGCACCGCGCCGCCTGGCGAACGCCAGTTACCGTTCAACGTCTCGATGGCTTTCACCGCCACGCGCGTTTGTTCTGGAGTCGCGTGCGGGTTGGTTAACCCTTGTTGTAAATACCTCTCCCAGCGCGCTTGCGAGGCGGCCATAAAGTAGGCCGGACGCGCCAGAATGTCGCGGATCTGCGGCTGTTCACGCGCGACGTCATCGGCGTTCAGCAGATGGGAGTAGGTAGTGTACAGCGTGGTGCTGCCGGAAATCTGTGCCCGGCTGGTAAAGCGATGTCCGTCAACGGTGGTCTCGGCAGGAAGAGAGCGGTGTAACTGATATTCGGAACTGCCGGAGGTGAGCAGATCCCAGGTGGAGCGTACCTTGCCGAAGGTCACCTTCAGGCCGTCGCGCGTGGCTACAATTTTACGCTGATAATCAGGATATGCGCTGTCGATGGTTTTATCCGAACGCGGCTTGCCCTCTTTGGCCTCCAGTTTTTCCAGCAGCTCGCCGTCCCACACCAGCTCCAGCGGCGTTTTGCTGGTAATACGGGTTTCAAGCAGCGAAGTACGCGCAGAAGCAAAGCGCAGCGTCATCACGATCTGAACATCCCTGGCGCTCAGTTTCTGCACCAACGCGCCAGGGAGGCTGTAGGCTTCAAGGGTGAAATCCACTTTTTTACCGTTCTGGTAAACGGACAGGCGATCAAAATTCGTCGCCATAAAGTTGATGTACTCTTCGGTGAGCAGCGCTACGCCGGGAAATCCGCCCTGGGTCTGCGGCCCGTCCGGCAGCAAATGCCCATGCCAGGCACCCATATCAAAAAAGGGATTAAACCGCTGGTGGTCGTCGTTGTCGAAATCCTGCATGAAGAGCGGCGCGCCGGTACGGTTGATGACGTTTTTGAAGTCAGTTGCGGTGGCGGCGTGAGCCGAAAAACTGAGCGCCAGCGCGCAGGCCAGCGGCGTGAGGACGTATTTCATGGTGGTAGATCCTTTTTACCAGTAGAAGTATTGCATCAGGAAGACCTGATCGCTCGGGTCGCCGGAGGCATTTTTCATATAGAAGCGGCTGTCGGCAGCGGTGGCAAAACGCCCGCCGCCGTACTCGTACCAAATCCCGAACTGCATAAACGAGGTAGTTTTTTCAGCCGCATCGTCCGGACGATGTTTCGCGTAGCTGTAAGCAGTGGAGAGATAAACGCCTTTCAGGGCTTCCACCATGGCGCTGACCATAAATCCGCTCTCCGTGCCGGAGACGTTCTGTCCATCTGCCCGTCCGGTATGATGCCACGCGCGTGCCGCCAGGTTGGGTGTCAAAACGCCTGTTAAAAAGAGCTGGCCTGTACCGTCGGTAATTTCAAGACCGTTCATCCAGGTGACATCTTTCAGGATGTCGTACTGAATATAGCCATTCGCCATTGCCGGATAGGTATATTTGTCGTCATAACGATCGTATTTGCCGAAGTGTAGCCAGGCCTTGCTTTCGTCATGGTGACCCGCTGGCGTGGCGGTGACGCTGTAGCGCAGGTTGCCGGAGAGGTTTTGCACCTTTAGTGCGTACAAGATGTCGCGGGTGTTGGGGATCACATAACCCAGATCCGGCGTAAAATCGCCCCACCATTGCAGGTCATCGAGAGACGAGTCCTGGCGCAGGCTGAGCATGATCTCGGTGCTGTTATCGGTTTTGTAACCGCCGTAGAAGCGGTTAATCCCACCTTCAAACCCGCCCCAGCTGTGATCGGGCACCCAAGCGTTGCCCTGATGATCCGCCTGTACGGTCCAGCCTTCGCCGTAAATCAGGCCGAACCAGTTCCCCTGTTTTATCTCCAGACCGCCCTCAATATAAGTGCCGTCGCTGTATTTATGTTTATCCTGACCTTCTAAATCCATATACCCACCGACGCCCATCTCGCCATAAAAACGAAATGACGGGGAGGTTATTGCCGGTGTTTTGGTATCGTCATGTTCAGCGGGCCGGGCATCTTCTGCGGCAATAGCAGGGCAGCAGAAAGAGAGGGCAGCGAGTGCCCAAAATGTTTTTTGTTTAATTTTCATAAACTCATCCCAATGAGATAAAATCCATGCCTTTTATTTCAGTTAATATTCGAGGCAGGTGATGCTTCAATTTTTTGTTGTTCTTTTGATAATCCGTTTACGTATTTGCTGTATTTCCACCAGGCAAATCCGAGGAATAAAACAATGCCACCGACGTTATAGAAAATAATCGTCAGAATATTGGCACCGGTAGGGAAAGTGGATGCCACAAAACCAATGGCGAAAATAACAATCAGCATCGACACTATGGTTATACCCGTGGTTCGTGAACCCATCCTGAAATCGCGCGGCAGGTGATCGAGCTTACGACGCAGGTTGAGGTAGGCCAGCATAATAAACAGCGGCGGTAACATTGAGGCTGCTGCGGTCATATTGATGACGGTGTTCATCAGCTCCTGCGCGGTACTGGAGCCCATGGTCGGGATAATCATCAGTGGGATCACAATCAAATACTGGATCCAGGCCGCCCGCGCCGGTACGCCGTTTTCGTTCAGCGCCACGGTTTTCGGACCAAAAATGCCGGTCGGGATCTCCGAGAAAAAGATTTTGACCGGCGTCGCCGTCCACATCAGCAGGGAGCCGAACATGGCGGTAAAGGAAACCAGACCGACGAAACGGTTCATCAACACTTCCGGCAGGCCAAACCACACCGCCAGACCGTGGAACACCTGCACCGAACCCCCGGTAAACTTCAACGCTTTGCTGCTGATAAAGACGTTGATCAGTACCGAGGAGATGGAGTACAGCACGCCGATAAAGATCCCCGCCAGGATGATCACTTTAACGAAAGATTTCGAACCGCCTTTCACATCGTTTACGTACACCGCGACGGATTCCGCGCCCCCGGCAGCCATAAATATCCAGGTGGTAATGCCGAGGAATGCCCAGTTAAAATGCGGGATCATCGCGTCGACGGTAATCGGATCAGCGGGCTGCACCCCACCCATTAGCGCCGCGCCCGCCAGCAGAATGTAAGAGAGCGTCAGCAGCAGCATCAGCGTGGAGGTTACAGACGTAATTGGCCCCAGCATCTTCGCCCCGTTGGTGGAGACCCACGTTGAGAAGGCGAACAGCACCATACTTAGCACCGTTGTGGCAAATGGTGTGAGAATGTACTCATAGCCAAGAAAGGCATAAGAGGCATAGGCAATGACGCGCGGTAATAACGAGGTGAAGAAGAATAAATTCACGAACCAGTATGTATAAGCGGTAATAAATGCCCAGCGCCCGCCGAGTGAACTTTTTACCCAGGCATAAACTCCAGCTTCTGAGTTTTTATTCAACGAGACAAACTCAGCGATAATTAAGCAGAACGGGATAAAATAGAACAGGGTTGCTAAAAAGAACATCGGCGCGGAGGCAAGTCCGAGTTCGATATTATTATTGATCACGTTGTTAAAACTAAACACGGCGGCAAAGGTCAGCGACAGCAGGCCGAATTTGCCGATGGTATTGCGTTTGGTGGTTTCAGACATAACGTTTCTCCGGGTAAGAGGCTAGCGGTGCTTCATTGGCACCGCTCGTTTTTTTATTTGTTATGGAAATAACCGTCTTCGATGGTCACATTGAGAATGACTTTTTTGACCGGCTCCTCGCTGATAAAGCGATACGCCTCATGGTTCTCACAAATTACGATCTGCCCCTCGCGCACCTGTTCGGTGGTACCCACGCCTTTCAGGTATTCTCGATCGGTCTCATCGCGGTAACACTCCACTGTCTGAAGCGCATCTTTGGCGGCATATTCAATTTTCTGCGCGCCCTGAAGGTAGTAATGCACCTCGAAATAGCGGCGATGCCCGACAAACAGCGCGTCGGTGCTGGCATCATTGGTCACACGGTAGGCCAGCGAATCGCCAATCGAATGGGCTACGCCGGGCGAGATATTATCGATATTGTTAATGGCTTCTGAGCAGCGCTGCCATTTGCGACCCGTGCGGTAATGCTGTTGAAACTGTTCCAGGCTCTCAAGAACGATCATTTGTCTGCCTCGCTGTGCAAATCCATGGAGAAGAAACCGGTGCCGAATTGCTGGCGTGCCAGCGCCATCGAGGCGATGCGGCCGCCATTGAGCGGGAGCAATGTGAAGCCGTAGCGGAACGGACTGAACCAGACGCGCCAGCTCTCCAGTACCTCACTTCCCCAGGAATTGGAGCCTAAGCCCAGCACCTGGTGGTCAAGATTAAGCGTAATGTCATCGCAGCGGCGCAGTTCGTTGCAGTGCTGTGCGGCGTGAATGTTCTCAGCCGTGTAGTGCCAGGCGCTGAAGTGGAGAGGCTGTTGCGGTACGACCAGCACGCCGCTGCCATGACGATCCGCGAGGGAGGCCCAGCGCACCTGCTGACGGTTGCCGTTGTTTTGCGGGAACGGATAATTTTCAAACATCTTATCAACCGTGGTGTGCCACAGGTCGATGGTGCTGGCCTGCTGGCTGTCCGGATAGTTTTCACCCGGCCCTCGCCCGTAGTAGCTCACCTGATCGAAACCGCCGTTGATGCCAAGCGTAAAGCCGATGCACGGAATAATGTGTGGGTACTCGCCGTAGCGCTCACCGCATAGCTCAACGTTGATCTGCCCGTCGGCGGCGATGCGCCAGCGATAGGTACAGCGCATGCCAAAATCAAACACTGGCGGGGCAATCAGGGTACGGGTGGTGACGATGATCGCATCGTCATGCTGCTCAACCTCGAAACCGCGCAGGTGCTCCTGCATGATCTGGAAATGATACGGCTGCCACAGCCCTTCATACTCCTGCTTATGGTTATCAATCATGGGCTTGAAGAAGTTAATCTTCGGCTCACGGGTAAGGTATTCCTCACCGTTCACCTGCCAGGCGCTGAGTTTTCCCGATACTTTAGAGAAGCTCGCGCGGAAGTTATGCCCGGTCACGGTGCAGCTCAGGCGATCTTCCTCCAGACGCAGCGGAGTGGCACTGGTGTTGATAAACGGTGTCGGGCGTGCCGTGCGGCCTTTTAACGGGAACTGATACACCGCGATCTCGTGCCCGACCTCGCTGTAGCGCGTGGGACTGTTTTTGATAATACGTACAGTCAGAAATGCTTCGCGCTCGTCCAGTTCCGGCACGTGCAGGCTGACGCTGCGGGAGCTGTTGGGGGCCAACCCGGTGATGTTCAGTGGCTCGCTGTGCAGCGTTTCACCTTCCGCACGCACCTCCGTGAGCAGGGTGTAATCATCCAGGCTGGTGAACCATAAGCGGTTATCAACGTGCAGCTCACCGTTTTGCCAGCGCAGTTTGACCGGGGCGATCACCTGCTTGTACTCACGCAAACCTGGCCCGGGCGTTTGATCGGAGTAGATCAGCCCGTCGAGGCAGAAGTTGTAATTATTGGGGTAATCACCGAAGTCGCCGCCATAGGCGTACCAGATGTTGCCGCTGGCGTCTGTTTTCTGAATACCGTGGTCGCACCACTCCCAGACATAATGCCCCTGAATGCAGTCGTGGCGATCGAACACGTTCTGATACTCGGTCAACCCGCCGGGACCGTTGCCCATCGCATGGGCGTATTCGCAGATAATGCGCGGTTTGGCGTGCGGGTATTCGCCAAACAGATTCATCAGCGGTACGCGGGTATACATGGTGGAGATAATGTCCACCACCTCGGCGTCGCGATCTTCTTCGTAGTGAAGCAGGCGAGTATCATCCAGCGCTTTTGCCGCACGGGCCATCGCGCGGATGTTACAGCCGTAGCCGGACTCATTTCCGAGCGACCAGATGATGATCGACGGATGATTTTTCTGCGCGTGAATATGGCGTTCGATACGCTCAACGTAGACCGGCTCCCACACCGGATCGTCCGTAATGCGGCTCAGGTCGCCGACGTTGGCGAAGCCGTGAGATTCCACATCCGTTTCAGCCATCACAAACAGGCCGTACAGGTCGCAAAGCTCGTAAAAGCGCGGGTCGTTCGGGTAGTGGGCGGTACGTACCGAGTTGATATTGTGCTGCTTCATCAGGATCAGGTCGCGCTCCACGCGATCCATCCCCACCGCGCGGCCCCTCAGATGATCGTTGTCATGACGATTGACGCCGTGCAGCTTCAGATAACGGTTGTTAACGTAGAACAGGCCGTCTTTCACCTTGATATCCCGAAACCCGATGCGCTGCGGGATGATTTCCAGCGTCTGGCCATGGTTATCTTTTAAAGTCATGACCAGATGATAAAGATCCGGCGATTCAGCGGACCACTGGCGGGGATGCCTCACCTCAATGCTGAAGGCGGTTTCCGCACGCTCGCTGACGGTCAGGTTGTCGGTTGTTCCCTGGTGCAGCATTGTCCCGCCGTCGTACAGGGTATAATCCAGTTGAACACAGCCAGGGCGTGCAGCAAGGTTTTCCAGCTCAAGCTGACAGAAGAGGGTGGCGTCCCGGTATGCCTCGTCAAAGGTGGTTTTAACCGTGAAATCGCGGACATGCGTGAGTGATTTTCCCAGCAGGTAGACGTCGCGGAATATCCCCGCCGTCCACCACATGTCCTGATCCTCAATGTAGGTGGAATCTGCCCACTGCATAACCCGCACGCACAACAGGTTTTGCCCGCTGTGTACCGCATCGCTGATATCAAACTCGGCAGACAGTCGGCTGCCTTTGCTAAAGCCTATATAGCGGCCATTCACGTAGACTTCGAAATAGGTTTCGACGCCGTCAAACTTGATAAGGGTCTGTTTCTCTTGCCAGCTTTCAGAAAGCGTAAACCAGCGCTGGTATGCCCCGGTCGGGTTGTCTGACGGCACCCATGGTACGTCCACCGGGAAAGGAAAGCCTTCGTCGGTGTACTGCAACTGGCCGTGACCTTCCATCTGCCACATGCCCGGCACGGTAATATCGCCCCAGTTGGCCATGTATTCTGAGGTAAAGTTTTCCGGGACAAGCAGCGGGTTCGTGAAGAAGCGAAAGTTCCACTTTCCGCTTAGCGACAGAAAGTGGCTGCTGGCTTCACGCGCAAACGTGCGCGCCCGGGAAACGGTGTCATAAGAGAAGAAGTACGCACGCGGCGGGAGCCGGTTTTCATGCGTGAGTTGAATATTTTCCCAGCGATTCATGTGATCTCCCTGTAGGGGTAAAACATCATTGCTGGAGATTTTAGTAAATATTTTACTAAATAAAATCAGTAAAACCGATTTGCTTTAACTCGATCACGAAATTAAAAAAGCCGGGCGTGCCCGGCGGGAGAGTTAACAGGTGGAAATCAGCGGGTGGTGCCGCGCAGCTTCAGTACGCTCGGGACAAAGACCTGAAGCGGTAGCGCGCGGCCATCGCGGGCCTTTTCCAGCAGCAGATTAACGCCCTGGCTGCCCATCATTTCAGAGTGAATGCGCACGGTGGAAAGAGGCGGGAAGGTAAAGCGGGCGGTTGGAATGTCGTTCACGCTGATCAGTGAAATATCTTCCGGGATCGCCAGCCCTTTTTCGTGGATGGCGCGTAACACCCCGATGGCGATGGAATCGGAGGCCACGAACAAGGCGGAAGGCCAGCACTGTTGTGCCAGCATGATTTTTGCCAGTTCATAACCGGACGAGCTGGAAAAACCGCCGCGCCAGATGTCCTGTTCCGATACCACCCCTTTCAGGAGCCCGTACTCCACGAAGGCGGCTTCCCGAATATCAGCCTTGCCTGGCTCATCTTCGCCGCCGATAAAGCCAATCCGCTTAACTCCCTGAGCAATAAAGAAATCCACGATCTGCTTGCTGATGCGCGAAAGGTCAATATCGACAGAATCGTACTCGCTGCCTGGCTCGTGAAAGTCGATAAAACAGACGTTGTCGGTCAACGACATTGCCGCACGTCGAAGCGCAGGGGAGGGTTTGCCTACAATCAACACCCCGGTGAGCTTTTTCAGCTCCGGCAGGGTGGCATTAGCGTAGCAGTTACTCAGTTCGACCCCCAGTTTTTCGCACTGCGTCTCAATGCCGTGGCGAATGGCAAGATAGTAAGGGTCGTTGATCTCCAGTTCCTGCTGGTAGCTGTAGAGCGCCAGAATATGTTGCTGACCGGCAGCGACAGACTGCATTTTACGGGAGGTCGTGCTTTTGTATTCCAGCTTCTCGGCAATCTCCAGAATGCGGTGTTTCGTCTCTTCTTTCACATTCAGCGTCGGGTCATCGTTTAAAACCCGGGATACCGTTGCCAGCGAGACGCCAGCTTCCGTCGCGATGTCTTTCAGCGTTGCCATGTTTGTCCTTATTCCCCACGAGATAGCTTATTGTAAAGGATGCGTTCGGACATGCATTAATTTTTAGTAAATAACATCCCTGTTGCTCTCGCCAGTTACCGTGTTAGTATTTAGTAAAATTTTACCAGGGGGCAAAAGTGGAAACGGTAGCGTACGATGATTTTGCAAAGCTCGAGATCCGCGTGGGGAAGATTGTTGACGTTAAACGTCACGCCAATGCGGACAAGCTCTATATTGCGCAGATAGAGGTGGGAGACAGAACGTTGCAAACCGTCACCAGCCTGGTGCCGTATTACCGGGAAGAGGAGCTGATGGGCAAAACGGTGGTGGTGTTGTGTAACCTGGCAAAGGCTAAAATGCGCGGTGAAACGTCTGAATGCATGTTGCTCTGCGCGGAAACCGATGACGCCCGAGAAAGTGTGTTATTAACGCCGGAGCGGGTGATGGCGGCAGGGGTAAGAGTGGTGTGAAAAAGCCGGGTGGCGGCTACGCCTTACCCGGCCTACAAAGCCTCGAACCGCAGGCCGGGTAAACGACAGCGTCACCCGGCAAAAGCACTACAGCACGCTTAGCGCCTTCTCCACCACGTTCTCAACGGTAAAGCCGAAATACGGGAACAACTTGTCGGCCGGGGCGGATTCACCGTAACCATGCATCCCGACAATTGCCCCTTTCAGACCCACATATTTGTACCAGTAGTCGGCAATGCCAGCTTCGACCGCCACGCGCGCCGCGACGTTTGAAGGCAGCACCGATTCGCGGTACGCCTCATCCTGAGCATCAAAGATATCCGTTGAAGGCAGGGAAACCACGCGCACCGCGTGACCTTCGGCGGTCAGTTTCTCCGCCGCTTTTACCGTGATTTCCACCTCGGAACCGGTGGCGATCAGGATCACGTCTGGCTTGCCGCCGCTGTCTTTCAGGATGTACCCGCCGCGGGCGATATTTTTCACCTGCTCCGGCGTGCGCTCGATCTGCGCCAGGTTCTGGCGCGACAGGATCAGCGCCGTGGGTCCGTTATGACGCTCTACGGCCAGCTTCCAGCCCACTGCCGCTTCCACCTGATCGCAAGGACGCCAGGTGCTGAAGTTTGGCGTTAAGCGCAGGCTCGCCAGCTGCTCTACCGCCTGGTGCGTCGGCCCATCTTCACCCAGCCCGATAGAGTCGTGGGTGTACACCATGATTTGCCGCGCCTTCATCAGGGCCGCCATACGCGCCGCGTTACGGGCATATTCGACAAACATCAGGAAGGTGGCGGTGTACGGCACGAAGCCGCCATGGTGGGCGATGCCGTTGGCAATGGCGGTCATCCCAAACTCGCGCACGCCGTAGTGGATGTAGTTCCCGGCAATGTCCTCCTTCAGGGATTTAGAGCCGGACCAGATGGTAAGGTTACTTGGCGCCAGATCCGCCGAGCCGCCCAGCAGTTCGGGCAGGATTGGGCCAATCGCGTTAAGGGTGTTTTGTGATGCCTTACGGGTGGCAATTTTCGCCGGGTTGGATTGCAGGTTTTCAATCAGCGCCTGGGTTTTCTCTTCCCAGTCTTCCGGCAGGCCGCCGCTCATGCGGCGGGTAAACTCAGCCGCCAGCTCCGGATACGCTTTTTTGTAGGCGGCAAACTTCTCGTTCCAGGCCTGCTGCGCTTTTTCACCTGTTTCGCGAGCATCCCAGGCCTTGTAGATCTCTTTTGGGATCTCAAAGGCCGGGTGTTTCCAGCCCAGTTTCTGGCGGGTCAGCGCCACTTCCTCTTCACCCAGCGCCGCGCCGTGCGCCTCCTCTTTGCCCGCTTTGTTCGGCGAGCCGAAGCCGATGGTGGTGCGGCAGATGATCAGGGACGGTTTGTCCTTCACGCTCTGCGCTTCCTGAATCGCTTTTTTCACCGCCTCTGGATCGTGACCGTCGATCTCGTGCACCACGTGCCAGTGATAGGCTTCAAAGCGTTTCGCCGTATCGTCGGTAAACCAGCCCTCGGTTTCCCCGTCAATGGAGATACCGTTGTGATCGTAGAAGCCAATCAGCTTGCCCAGCCCCAGGGTGCCCGCCAGAGAACAGACCTCGTGAGAGATCCCCTCCATCAGACAGCCGTCGCCCATAAAGACATAGGTATAGTGATCGACAATCTCGTGGTCGGGCTGGTTGAACTGCGCGGCCAGCGTACGTTCGGCAATCGCCAGGCCAACCGCATTCGCCAGCCCCTGGCCCAGCGGGCCGGTAGTGGTTTCAACGCCCGGCGTATAGCCGATCTCCGGGTGGCCCGGCGTTTTGGAGTGCAGCTGGCGGAAGTTTTTTAATTCCTCAAGCGGCAGATCGTAGCCGGAAAGGTGCAGCAGGCTGTAGAGCAGCATCGAGGCGTGCCCGTTGGAAAGAATAAAACGGTCGCGGTCGTACCAGGTCGGATCGGTAGGGTTGTGCTTCAGGAAGTCGTTCCACAGCACTTCGGCGATATCAGCCATACCCATGGGGGCGCCAGGGTGGCCGGAATTGGCTTTTTGTACGGCATCCATGCTGAGGGCGCGAATGGCGTTGGCGAGCTCTTTACGGGACATAGTTCACTCCGTGGCAAGGTTAAAGTTTGGCGGCGAGAAGATCTTCGAGTTTGCGCTGGTCGACGGCGAACTGACGGATGCCGTCCGCCAGTTTTTCCACGGCCATTGGATCCTGATTGTGCTCCCAGCGGAATTCCGCTTCGGTCATGGGTTTTGGTTTTGGCAGAACGGTGGAGGTTGGCACCAGCTTGCGGATCACCGTCTCTTCACTCTCCTGAAGCTTCTTCAGCAGGTCTGGGGAGATGGTCAGCCGGTCGCAGCCCGCGAGCGCGAGGATCTGCTCGGTGCGGCGGAAGCTGGCCCCCATCACGATGGTCTCGTAGCGGTGCTGCTTGTAATAATCGTAGATATTACGCACCGATTTCACGCCGGGATCTTCGTCCACCACATACGGATCCATCGGCTGTTTTGCCTGATACCAGTCGTAGATACGCCCGACAAACGGTGAAATCAGGAACACGCCCGCTTCGGCGCA
This sequence comes from Enterobacter sp. BIDMC 27, assembly GCF_000534415.1. Classification (NCBI taxonomy): domain Bacteria; kingdom Pseudomonadati; phylum Pseudomonadota; class Gammaproteobacteria; order Enterobacterales; family Enterobacteriaceae; genus Enterobacter; species Enterobacter sp. BIDMC 27. Next base: position 4,178,259 of record NZ_KI973178.1, on the reverse strand, counting down.
GGCACGCGCCTGGGCGAAGGAGAACAGCAGCGTCAGGTTACAGTTGATCCCCTCTTTCTCCAGCACTTCCGCCGCGCGGATGCCTTCCCAGGTGGAGGCAAGCTTGATCAGGATGCGTGATTTATCGATCCCCTGCTCCTGGTAGAGTTCCACCAGGCGGCGAGCCTTGCTAATGCTCTTTTCCTGGTCGAATGAGAGGCGGGCATCCACTTCGGTGGAGACGCGTCCCGGTATGCTTTTAAGAATTTCCGCACCGATATTGACCGCCAGCTTGTCACTGGCTTCGGCGACCTGCTGCTCCTGCGTTTTACCGCGCTGTTTGCCGTAGGCAAGGGCGTCATCAATCAGATGACTAAAGTGCGCAAGACCGGCCGCCTTGAGCAGCAGCGAGGGGTTGGTGGTCGCGTCTTCCGGCTGGTAGTGACGAATCGATTCGATGTCGCCGCTGTCTGCAACCACGGTGGTAAATTGTTTGATGCCGTCTAGCTGGTTCATAATTACTCCTTGGAAATAAAAGAGTTAGTCGAGTGCGTCAGGTCACACTTCTGAGAAAATCATGATGGACTTAACAAAAAAGCATAGCAGACGGGGGAGGCATTGCTGTCTGAGACGGGTAACATGGCTGTTATAAATTGATAACAATTTTTATTCTGCAATGGTGAGAGTTTGGCAGCCTTCAAAGTTTAGGAGCCTGCCTGCGGCGATACTATGCGGCACACCAGGGTGTGCATAGGAACGTCAACATCACCCTTTTTGACCGAAACGTGAAAGGAATAACAAGATGGATGATCAGTTAAAACAAAGCGCTCTCGATTTTCACGAGTTTCCTGTTCCGGGTAAAATCCAGGTATCCCCGACCAAACCGCTGGCGACTCAGCGCGATCTGGCGCTGGCCTACTCGCCAGGCGTAGCCGCTCCGTGCCTTGAAATCGAAAAAGATCCGCTGGCAGCGTACAAATACACCGCCCGTGGCAACCTGGTGGCCGTGATCTCTAACGGTACGGCGGTACTGGGGTTAGGAAACATTGGCGCGCTGGCCGGTAAGCCGGTGATGGAAGGGAAGGGCGTTCTGTTTAAGAAATTTGCCGGTATCGACGTCTTCGATATTGAAGTGGACGAACTGGACCCGGATAAATTCATCAACGTGGTGGCGGCGCTGGAGCCGACCTTCGGCGGCATCAACCTGGAAGACATCAAAGCGCCGGAATGTTTCTATATCGAGCAGAAGCTGCGCGAGCGTATGAACATTCCCGTGTTCCATGACGACCAGCACGGCACGGCGATCATCAGTACCGCCGCCATTCTGAACGGTCTGCGTGTGGTGGAGAAAAACCTCTCCGACGTGCGCATGGTGGTCTCCGGCGCGGGCGCCGCGGCCATCGCCTGTATGAACCTGCTGGTGGCGCTGGGCATGCAGAAACACAACATCGTGGTCTGCGACTCCAAAGGCGTGATTTACAAAGACCGCGAGCCAAACATGGCGGAAACCAAGGCGGCCTATGCGGTGGAAGACGACGGCAAGCGCACGCTAGAAGACGTCATTGAAGGTGCCGACATTTTCCTCGGCTGTTCAGGCCCGAAAGTACTGACCCAGGAGATGGTGCAGAAGATGGCGCGCGCGCCAATGATCCTGGCCCTGGCGAACCCGGAGCCGGAAATTCTGCCGCCGCTGGCGAAGGCAGTGCGTGAAGACGCGATCATCTGTACCGGACGTTCGGACTACCCGAACCAGGTGAACAACGTGCTCTGCTTCCCGTTCATCTTCCGCGGTGCGCTGGACGTCGGCGCTACGGCAATCAACGAAGAGATGAAGCTCGCCGCCGTTCATGCTATCGCAGAGCTGGCGCACGCCGAGCAGAGCGAAGTGGTGGCCTCCGCCTACGGCGATCAGGATCTGAGCTTCGGCCCGGACTACATTATCCCTAAACCATTTGACCCGCGTCTGATCGTGAAGATCGCGCCAGCGGTGGCCAAAGCGGCGATGGACTCTGGCGTGGCGACGCGGCCGATTGAAGATTTCGATGCCTACGTCGATAAACTCACCGAGTTCGTCTACAAAACCAACCTGTTTATGAAGCCGATCTTCTCCCAGGCGCGCGCTGACGCGAAGCGCGTGGTGCTGGCGGAAGGGGAAGAGGCGCGCGTGCTGCACGCCACGCAGGAGCTGATCACCTTAGGGCTGGCGAAACCGATCCTGATTGGTCGTCCGAGCGTGATCGAGATGCGTATCCAGAAGCTGGGCCTGCAAATTAAGCCGGGCGTCGACTTTGAGATCGTCAATAACGAATCCGATCCGCGCTTCAAAGAGTACTGGAACGAATACTATTCGATCATGAAGCGTCGCGGGATCACCCAGGAGCAGGCGCAGCGGGCGGTGATCAGCAACACCACGGTGATCGGCGCGATCATGGTTCACCGCGGTGAGGCGGATGCGCTGATCTGCGGCACCATCGGCGAGTACCATGAGCATTTCAGCGTGGTGCAGGAGATCTTCGGCTATCGCGAGGGTGTCCATACTGCCGGCGCAATGAACGCGCTGCTGCTGCCAAGCGGGAACACCTTTATCGCCGATACCTACGTCAACGACGATCCTTCCCCGGACGAACTGGCGGAAATAACCGTGATGGCGGCGGAAACCGTGCGCCGCTTTGGTATCGAGCCGAAAGTGGCGCTGCTGTCGCATTCTAACTTCGGGTCATCCAAATCCGCGGCGGCGTGCAAAATGCGCCAGACGCTGGACCTGGTGCGCGAGCGTGCGCCGGAACTGATGATCGACGGCGAGATGCACGGCGACGCCGCGCTGGTGGAGAGCATTCGTAATGAACGTATGCCGGACAGCCCGCTGAAAGGCTCCGCGAACGTGCTGATTATGCCGAACGTAGAAGCGGCGCGTATCAGCTATAACCTGCTGCGCGTGTCGAGTTCTGAAGGGGTGACCGTAGGGCCAGTGCTGATGGGGGTGTCAAAACCGGTACATGTATTAACGCCGATTGCCTCCGTGCGTCGTATCGTCAACATGGTAGCGCTGGCGGTGGTTGAGGCACAGACGCAGCCGCTGTAATTTTTACCCTCACCCTAACCCTCTCCCAAAGGGAGAGGGAATTTATACTCCCTCTCCCTTTGGGAGAGGGCAGGGGTGAGGGGGTTACACCCAGTCCCGAACCCGAATAAACTCACGCAAGGCAGCCTCCGGGCTGCCTTCTTTGGGTTCAAAGCTGTATTCCCAGCGCACCAGCGGCGGCATCGACATCAGAATGGACTCCGTGCGCCCACCGGTTTGCAGGCCAAACAGCGTCCCGCGATCCCATACCAGGTTAAACTCCACGTAACGCCCGCGGCGGTACAGCTGGAACTCACGCTCGCGAACGCCGTAGTCGGTGTTTTTGCGGCGTTCGACAATCGGTAGATAGGCATCGGTAAAGCCTTCACCCACTGCGCGCATAAAGCTGAACGCGGTATCAAAATCCGGCGTGTTGAGATCGTCAAAGAACAGCCCGCCGATGCCGCGTTGCTCGTCGCGATGCTTCAGATAGAAATAATCATCGCACCACTTTTTGTATTTCGGGTAAACGTCTTCGCCAAACGGCAGGCAGAGGTCGCGCGCGGTGGTGTGCCAGTGCACGGCGTCCTCTTCGAAGCCATAGTAAGGCGTTAAGTCGAAACCGCCGCCAAACCACCAGACCGGATCGGCCCCCGGTTTTTCCGCGATGAAAAAGCGCACGTTGGCGTGGCTGGTTGGCACAAACGGGTTATGCGGATGCACCACCAGCGAGACGCCCATCGCCTCGAAGCTGCGGCCCGCCAGTTCAGGCCGATGCGCCGTGGCGGACGCCGGCATTGCATCACCGTGGACGTGGGAGAAGTTGACCCCGGCCTGTTCAAAAATGCCACCGTTACGCAGCACGCGGCTGCGTCCACCGCCGCCCGCTTCGCGCTGCCAGGCATCTTCCTGGAATTCACCGCCGTCTGCGGCGGCCAGTTTCTGGCAAATCGCGTCCTGTAGCTGCATCAGGAAAGTTTTGACCAGCTGTGCATTCGGTTTCATCAACGTTTCCTGGAGTGCGCTTTTTGATTATCGAACCAGTTGAAATAACTGATAACCCCGGAGGCGATAGCGTTCGCGATCTTCTGACGAAACGCCGTGGTGCCGAGTAAACGCTCCTCTTCCGGGTTGGTTATGAACGAGGTTTCCACCAGCACGGACGGAATGGACGGGGACTTCAGCACCACAAACGCGGCCTGCTCGGTGCTTTTACTGTGTAGACGGTGCACGGGCTTAATCCGTTTAAGGATATGCGAGCCGAGCGTCAGGCTGTTTTTGATGGTATCGGTCTGCACGAGATCAAACAGAACCTGCTGCAACAGATGGTCTTTGTCGGTGGCTTTTTTCCCGGCCACTTCATCCGCCCGGTTTTCGCGATCGGAGAGGTATTTCGCCATGGCGCTACTGGCGCCACGGTTGGAGAGGGCGAACACCGATGCGCCTGCGGCGGAAGGGTTTGTGAAGCCATCCGCGTGAATGGACATAAACAGGTCGGCGCCGTGCTTATGGGCAATTTCCACGCGATCGTACAGCGGGATAAACGTGTCGCCCGTGCGCGTCAGGCGGGCGTCAATGCCGTTGCTGCGTAAAATTGCGCGCACATTTTTTGCAATTGCCAGCACGACGTGTTTTTCTTTCGACCCGTTTCGGCCAATGGCGCCGGTGTCGATCCCGCCGTGGCCCGGATCGAGCATGACCAGACGCTTTGCGCCGGCTTTTTTGGTTTTAGGCTTGCTGTGTCCGTTACTGGTTTTAAGCGAGCTCTCTTCTTTTGCCTGAGCCTGCTTTGCGATGCCTGTTAACGTTAAGGCCGCCAGCCCCGCTTTGAGAACCTGACGACGCGATGTGAGTGCTTTTAATGGTTTGAATGTGCTCATGCGGCCTGAATTGTAAAAATTGGGGTCCTGGTGTTATATCGTATCGCGTTTTGCGTGACGACATTCCTTATTGAGAATTGTTTTACTTTTCATTTCAATACGTGACAAAGTGACATTATGCCAAATTTTGGCGAGTTTTTCCCCGGTTATTGGCTAAATGCCCTGTTCACGCCATAATCACTGTTTTTAAACCCGAAAAGGCGGTTAATACCATGGAGATACGCGTTTTTCGCCAGGAAGATTTCGAAGAGGTGATCACCCTTTGGGAGCGCTGCGATCTGCTGCGTCCGTGGAACGATCCGGAAATGGACATCGAACGGAAGGTGAACCACGACGTCAGTCTGTTTCTGGTCGCTGAGGTCAACGGCGAGGTGGTCGGGACGGTAATGGGCGGGTACGACGGCCACCGCGGGTCGGCCTACTATCTGGGCGTGCACCCGGAATATCGCGCGCGCGGCATCGCCAACGCGCTGCTTAACCGTCTGGAAAAGAAACTGATCGCCCGTGGCTGCCCGAAAATCCAGATTATGGTGCGGGAAGATAACGACGTGGTGCTGGGCATGTATGAACGTCTGGGCTACGAGCACGCGGATGTACTGACGCTGGGTAAGCGCCTGATCGAAGATGAAGAGTACTGAGTTCCACCCTGGCGACTATGATGTTCACGGTCGTCTGCGTCTGCCTTTTTTATTCTGGTGCGTTCTGCTGTTGCAGGCCCGCACCTGGGTGCTGTTCGTGATGGCTGGCGCGTCACGCGGGCAGGGCGATACGCTACTGAATCTCTTTTATCCCGATCACGATGCGTTCTGGCTGGGGTTACTGCCCGGTGTACCGGCGGTGCTGGCGTTCCTGTGCAGCGGTCGGCGGCAGTTCCTCCCGCGCATCTGGCGCGCACTTCGCTGGCTGTTGATTCTGGCGCAGGTTGTGCTCCTGGTCTGGCAGCCCGTGCTCTGGCTGTACGGCGAGCCGCTTTCCGGTATCGGGATTGCGCTGGTGGTGGCGGATATTGTCGCGCTGCTGTGGCTGGTCACGAACCCCCGTTTACGCGCCTGTTTTACGCAAGAGTCAGATTAAAACGGCACTTTTTGCCGATACTGCACTCCAACAAGCGTTGATTTACTACGTAAGGACGTCTCAATGAAATCGCTGCGTTTACTTTTATGCGCTCTCCCGCTGGCGTTAACCGGCTGTTCCACGCTCTCATCCATCAACTGGTCTGCGGCCTATCCGTGGAACTGGTTTGGCTCCTCAACGGAAGTGACCGAGCAGGGCGTGGGCAAAATCACCGCCTCGACGGCGCTGGATCAGGATGCCATTCAGGAGGCCATCGGCAGTGATTATCGCCTGCGCAGCGGCATGAAAACCGAGAACGGCAACATCGTGCGCTATTTCGAAGCGTTGAAAGACGACAAGGTGGCGATGGTCATCAACGGCGATAAAGGTACGGTCAACCGCATTGCGGTGATGGATGAAGAGATTCCGACCTCAGGTGGCGTGAAGGTAGGTACGCCGTTTGGCGAGCTCTACCAGAAAGCGTTTGGCCACTGCGCCAGCGTGCCGTCGGATGACAGCGTGGCGGTCGAGTGTAAGGCCGACGGCAGCCAGCACATTAGCTATGTATTCAGCGGCGCCTGGAACGGTCCGGAAGGGTTAATGCCGTCTGACGACACCCTGAAAAAGTGGAAAGTGAGCAAAATTATCTGGAAGCAGTAATTTGCGCCTGAGCAAGCCGCCTCGCTGAAATCCAGGTATAATAGCCGCCATCAATGCCACGCTGTCGTGGCATCTTTTTTTCAGGAGGAGCGATGTCTCAGGTTCAGAGTGGCATTTTGCCAGAACATTGCCGCGCGGCGATTTGGATTGAAGCCAATGTCAAAGGGGACGTGGATGCCCTGCGCGCGGCCAGCAAAATTTTCGTTGATAAACTGGCCACCTTTCAGGCCAAATTCCCCGAAGCCCATCTGGGCGCGGTGGTTGCCTTTGGCAATACCGTCTGGCGTCAGCTGAGCGGCGGCGAAGGCGCAGAAGAGCTGAAAGACTTTATTCCTTATGGCAAAGGTCTTGCGCCCGCCACCCAGTATGACGTCCTGATTCATATCCTCTCCCTGCGCCATGACGTGAATTTCTCCGTCGCTCAGGCAGCGATTGAGGCCTTTGGTGACAGCATCGACGTGCAGGAAGAGATCCACGGTTTCCGCTGGGTGGAAGAGCGCGATTTGAGCGGCTTCGTCGACGGCACCGAAAACCCGGCCGGGGAAGAGACGCGTCGCGAGGTGGCTGTAATCAAGGATGGCGTGGACGCGGGCGGCAGCTACGTGTTCGTCCAGCGCTGGGAGCATAACCTCAGGCAGCTCAACCGCATGAGCGTGCATGATCAGGAGATGATGATTGGCCGCACCAAAGACGCCAATGAAGAGATTGACGGCGATGCGCGTCCGGTCACGTCCCACCTGACCCGCGTTGACCTTAAAGAAGACGGTAAGGGGCTGAAGATTGTTCGCCAGAGCCTGCCGTACGGCACCGCGAGCGGTACGCACGGCCTGTACTTCTGCGCTTACTGTGCACGCCTCTACAACATCGAACAACAGCTGCTGAGCATGTTTGGCGATACCGACGGCAAGCGTGACGCCATGCTGCGCTTCACCCGTCCGGTGACCGGCGGCTACTACTTTGCGCCGTCCGTTGAGCGCCTGCTGGCGCTGTAAATCGCTCTCCATTCGTAGGCCGGGTTAGCGTTAGCGCCACCCGGCAATTTCTCCCGCACCCCTTATTCCCTTTTCTGCTTCTAAATCACCAAACGGTATATAAAACCGTTACTCCTTTAGACTCCGTTATAAATATTATGACTATAAGATAGTCATCACATTTATAAGGGTGCGCAATGGCCGTTACTGTACTGAAAAAAGGATCGCTGGCACTGGCAGGTTTACTGCTGGTGGCGCAGGCGCAGGCAACCGAGTTGCTGAACAGTTCTTATGATGTTTCACGCGAGCTGTTTGCCGCCCTTAATCCCGCATTTGAACAGCAGTGGGCGAAAGATAACAACGGCGACAAGCTGACCATCAAACAGTCGCACGCTGGTTCATCCAAGCAGGCGTTGGCCATTTTGCAGGGGCTGAAAGCGGATGTGGTGACCTACAACCAGGTCACGGACGTGCAGATCCTGCACGACAAAGGCAAGCTGATCCCGGCGGACTGGCAAAGCCGCCTGCCGAACAACAGTTCGCCGTTCTACTCCACCATGGGCTTCCTGGTGCGCAAGGGCAACCCGAAAAACATTCACGACTGGAACGACCTGGTGCGTTCTGACGTCAAGCTGATTTTCCCGAATCCGAAAACCTCCGGCAACGCGCGTTATACCTATCTGGCGGCGTGGGGCGCGGCGGACAAAGCTGACGGTAACGATAAAGCGAAAACCGAACAGTTTATGACCCAGTTCCTGAAAAATGTCGAAGTGTTTGACACCGGCGGCCGGGGCGCAACCACCACTTTCGCCGAGCGCGGGCTGGGCGATGTGCTGATCAGCTTTGAATCCGAAGTGAACAATATTCGTAAACAGTACGAAGCGCAGGGCTTCGAAGTGGTTATCCCGAAAACTAACGTTCTGGCCGAGTTCCCGGTGGCGTGGGTGGATAAAAACGTCAAAGCCAACGGCACTGAGAAAGCGGCAAAAGCCTATCTCAACTATCTGTACAGCCCGCAGGCGCAGACGGTGATTACTGACTATTACTACCGCGTTAATAATCCGGACGTGATGAACAAGCTGAAAGACAAATTCCCGCAGACCGAGCTGTTCCGCGTGGAAGATCATTTCGGCGCCTGGCCTGAGGTGATGAAAACGCATTTTGCCAGCGGCGGTGAGTTAGACAAATTGCTGGCGGCGGGGCGTAAGTAATGTTTGCAGGATCAACAAGACGTGTGCTGCCGGGTTTTACCTTAAGCCTCGGGACCAGCCTGCTGTTCGTCTGTCTGATTTTATTGTTACCGCTCAGCGCTCTGGTGATGCAGCTCGCTGAGATGAGCTGGTCCCAGTACTGGGAAGTGGTCACCAACCCGCAGGTGGTGGCGGCTTACAAGGTCACGCTGCTGTCTGCGTTCGTGGCCTCGATTTTTAACGGCGTGTTTGGCCTGCTGATGGCATGGATCTTAACCCGCTATCGCTTCCCGGGCCGCACGCTGCTCGACGCCCTGATGGATCTGCCGTTTGCCCTGCCGACGGCGGTGGCCGGTTTGACGCTGGCGTCGCTGTTCTCCGTGAACGGCTTTTACGGCGAATGGCTGGCGAAGTTTGATATTAAAGTGACCTATACCTGGATCGGTATCGCGGTGGCGATGGCCTTTACCAGCATCCCGTTTGTGGTGCGTACCGTGCAGCCGGTGCTGGAAGAGTTAGGCCCCGAATACGAAGAGGCCGCGGAAACTCTGGGCGCCACGCGCTGGCAGAGTTTCCGTAAGGTTGTGCTGCCGGAACTTTCTCCGGCCTTGCTGGCGGGGGTGGCGCTTTCCTTTACCCGCAGCCTTGGTGAATTTGGCGCGGTCATTTTTATCGCCGGGAACATCGCGTGGAAAACCGAAGTGACCTCGCTGATGATTTTTGTCCGTTTGCAGGAGTTTGATTATCCGGCGGCGAGCGCGATTGCCTCGGTGATCCTTGCCGCGTCGCTGCTGCTACTGTTTTCGATTAACACTCTGCAAAGTCGCTTTGGTCGACGTGTGGTAGGTCACTGATGGCGGAAGTTACGCAATTGAAGCGCTATGACGCGCCCCGCATCAACTGGGGCAAATGGTTTCTGATTGGTACCGGCGTGCTGGTCTCCGCATTCATTCTCGTCGTGCCGATGGTGTACATCTTCGTGCAGGCCTTCAGCAAAGGGATTATGCCCGCGCTGCAAAACCTGGCCGATCCGGACATGCTCCACGCCATCTGGCTGACGGTGATGATTGCCCTGATCACCGTCCCGGTGAATCTGGTGTTTGGCGTATTGCTGGCCTGGCTGGTAACGCGCTTTAACTTCCCGGGGCGTCAGCTGCTGCTGACCCTGCTGGATATCCCGTTTGCGGTGTCTCCGGTGGTGGCGGGTCTGGTTTATCTGCTCTTCTACGGCTCCAATGGCCCGCTGGGCGGCTGGCTGGATGAACACGACCTGCAAATCATGTTCGCCTGGCCGGGAATGGTGCTGGTGACCGTCTTTGTCACCTGTCCGTTCGTGGTGCGCGAGCTGGTGCCGGTGATGCTCAGCCAGGGCAGCCATGAAGATGAAGCCGCGGTGCTGCTCGGCGCTTCCGGGTGGCAGATGTTCCGCCGCGTCACGCTGCCGAATATCCGCTGGGCACTGCTTTACGGCGTGGTGCTGACCAACGCCCGTGCGATCGGTGAGTTTGGCGCGGTGTCGGTGGTATCCGGCTCGATTCGCGGCGAAACCCTGTCGCTGCCGTTACAGATTGAATTACTGGAACAGGACTACAACACCGTCGGTTCCTTTACTGCCGCAGCGTTGCTGACGCTGATGGCGATTTTGACCCTGTTTTTGAAGAGTGTGGTGCAGTGGCGTTTAGAGAATCAGGAAAAACGTCAGCATCAGGAGGGAAATCATGAGCATTGAGATTGCCAATATTAAGAAGTCTTTTGGTCGCACCCAGGTGCTGAATGATATCTCGCTGGATATCCCTTCCGGACAAATGGTGGCGCTGCTGGGGCCGTCTGGCTCCGGTAAAACCACGCTGCTGCGTATTATCGCCGGGCTTGAACACCAGACCAGCGGACATATTCGCTTCCACGGTACGGACGTTAGCCGCCTGCATGCCCGCGACCGTAAAGTGGGCTTTGTATTTCAGCATTATGCGCTGTTCCGCCACATGACGGTATTCGACAACATCGCGTTTGGCCTGACCGTGCTGCCGCGTCGTGAACGTCCAGATGCCGCCGCCATCAAAGCGAAAGTGACCAAACTGCTGGAGATGGTGCAGCTTGCGCATCTGGCGGACCGCTTCCCGGCTCAACTTTCCGGCGGGCAGAAGCAGCGCGTGGCGCTGGCGCGTGCGTTAGCCGTTGAACCGCAAATCCTGCTGCTGGACGAACCGTTTGGCGCGCTGGATGCGCAGGTGCGAAAAGAGCTGCGCCGCTGGCTGCGTCAGCTGCATGAGGAACTCCAGTTCACCAGCGTTTTCGTGACCCACGATCAGGAAGAGGCGATGGAAGTGGCCGATCGCGTGGTGGTGATGAGTCAGGGCAACATTGAGCAGGTTGACGAGCCAGAGCAGCTCTGGCGTGAACCGGCGACCCGCTTTGTGCTGGAGTTTATGGGGGAAGTAAACCGCCTTCAGGGCACCATTCGCGGCGGTCAGTTCCACGTTGGCGCGCACCGCTGGCCGCTGGGGTATACCTCCGCGCATCAGGGGCCGGTGGATCTGTTCCTGCGTCCGTGGGAAGTGGACGTCAGCCGTCGTACCAGCCTGGATTCGCCGCTTCCGGTGCAGGTGCTGGAAGCTAGCCCTAAAGGGCACTACACCCAATTAGTGGTACAGCCCCTGGGCTGGTACACCGAGCCGTTGACCGTGGTTATGCGTGACGACGTGCCGCCGTACCGGGGGGAGCGCCTGTTTGTCGGGCTGCAACACGCGCGCATTTATCATGGCAACGAGCGCATTGAGACGCGCGAGGATATTGCTCTGGCGGAGTCAGCCTGATAGGTTATTAGTATGTTTATCGCCCGGTGGCGCTGCGCTGACCGGGCCTACAGTTATCACTGCGTCTTGTAGGCCGGGTAAGCTAAGCGCCACCCGGCTTTTTTATTGAGTAAAAATCGTGAATACACTCGAACACACCATCGGCAACACCCCTCTGGTCAAACTTCAGCGCATGGGGCCTGATAACGGCAGCGAAATCTGGGTCAAGCTCGAAGGCAATAACCCGGCGGGGTCGGTGAAAGACCGGGCGGCACTGTCGATGATTGTCCAGGCCGAGAAGCGCGGTGAAATTAAGCCAGGCGACGTGCTCATTGAGGCCACCAGCGGAAATACCGGAATTGCGCTGGCGATGATTGCCGCCCTGAAAGGCTACCGCATGAAGCTGCTGATGCCGGATAACATGAGCCAGGAGCGCCGGGCCGCCATGCGCGCCTATGGAGCCGAGCTGATTCTGGTGAGCAAAGAGCAGGGGATGGAAGGGGCGCGAGATTTAGCGTTAGCGATGGCGGAGCGCGGGGAAGGCAAGCTTCTCGACCAGTTCAACAACCCGGACAACCCGTACGCGCACTACACCACCACCGGCCCGGAAATCTGGCAGCAAGCCGACGGGCGCATCACCCACTTTGTCTCCAGCATGGGGACCACGGGCACGATCACCGGTGTGTCACGCTTTCTGCGCGAACAGGAGAAGCCGGTGACGATTGTCGGCCTGCAACCGGAAGAGGGGAGCAGTATTCCGGGCATCCGCCGCTGGCCGGCGGAGTATATGCCGGGCATCTTTAATGCGCAGCTTGTGGACCAGGTGCTGGATATTCATCAGCGCGAGGCGGAAAATACCATGCGTGAGCTGGCCGTGCGTGAAGGTATCTTCTGCGGCGTCAGCTCTGGCGGTGCCGTAGCGGGTGCGATCCGGGTGGCTGAGTCCACGCCGGGGGCGGTGGTCGTAGCGATTATTTGCGATCGCGGCGACCGTTATCTGTCTACCGGCGTCTTTGGTGAAGAGAGTTATTCGCAGGGGGCGGGGATTTAAGCGTCATGGAGATGATTTTATTCCGGGATAAAACCCGGGCGCAGCAAACCGATATTGTCGCCGTACAGTCGCAGGTGGTGTACGGCAGCGTGGGAAACAGCATCGCGGTGCCGAATATTCGAACCCACCGGCTGAACGTTACCGCCGTGCCAACGGTGCTGTTCAGCAATACGCCGCACTACGACACCTTCTACGGCGGGGTGATCCCGGACGAGTGGTTCAGCGGCTACCTTAAGGCGCTGGAAGAGCGCGAGATCCTGCGCGAGCTTAAAGCGGTCACCACCGGCTATATGGGCAGCGCCAGCCAGATCGCGCTGCTGGCGCAGTGGCTGAAGGCAATCAAAGTGCAACATCCCGATCTGCTGGTGCTGGTTGACCCGGTAATTGGGGATATCGATAGCGGAATGTATGTGAAGCCGGATATTCCTGAAGCCTACCGTGAGCATCTGCTCCCGCTGGCCCAGGGCATTACGCCCAACGTGTATGAACTGGAAGTGCTGAGCGGCAAACCGTGCCGTACGCCGGAGAGCGCCATTGCCGCCGCGCAGGGGCTGCTGTCCGACTCGCTGAAATGGGTAGCGATCACCAGTGCGCCAGTGTCTGACGATCCGCAGAATATCCACGTTGTGCTGGTGAGCGAAGAAGGTGTTACCGTAAGCGCGCACCCGCGCGTAGAGACGGATCTGAAAGGAACGGGCGATCTGTTCTGTTCGGAGCTGGTCAGCGGCATTGTGGGAGGGAAAACCGTTGCCGATGCCATTCGCATGGCGGGCGATCGGGTGACTGACGTTATGATCTATACGCAGTCGAAAGGCTATGACGAGCTTATCCTGCCGGCATAAACAAAAATGGCGCCCGAAGGCGCCATTTTTCTGTGCGGCAAGAATTACTTCTTGATGCGGATAACCGGGGTTTCACCCACGGTGACGCTGCCAGACAGTTTGATCAGTTCTTTGATTTCGTCCATGTTGGAGATAACAACCGGAGTCAGGGTAGACTTCGCTTTTTCTTCCAGCAGCGGCAGATCGAATTCAATTACCGGGTCGCCAACTTTAACACGCTGGCCTTCTTCTGCGATACGTTTGAAGCCTTCGCCTTTCAGTTCAACGGTGTCGATACCGAAGTGAACGAACAGTTCGATACCGCTATCGGATTCGATAGAGAACGCATGGTTGGTTTCAAAAATTTTACCGATGGTGCCGTCAACTGGAGCAACCATTTTGTTGCCAGTTGGTTTGATAGCAATGCCATCACCAACGATTTTCTCAGCAAACACTACATCCGGCACGTCTTCGATGTTGACGATCTCGCCGGAGAGCGGAGCAACAATCTCAATAGTTCCGGAGTCTTTCTTGTCATCAGAAACCAGAGATTTCAGTTTATCGAACAAACCCATGATCTTCTCCTAAGCAGTAAATTGGGCCGCATCTCGTGGATTAGCAGATTGTTTTTTCTTCAATGAACTTGTTAACCAGCGTCATTAACTCGTCCGTTGTCGGTTGAGCAAGAGCCTGCTCTGCTAACACCTTCGCATCTTCGAAGTTCGTGTTACGGATAATCTTCTTAATGCGCGGGATGGAAATGGCGCTCATAGAGAACTCGTCCAGACCCATACCCAGCAACAGAAGTGTAGCACGTTCGTCGCCTGCAAGCTCACCACACATGCCAGTCCATTTACCTTCTGCATGAGAAGCATCAATAACTTGCTTGATCAAATTCAGTACGGACGGTGACATTGGCTGGTAGAGATGTGAAATCATATCATTACCACGGTCAACTGCCAGGGTGTACTGCGTTAAATCATTGGTACCGATACTAAAGAAATCAACTTCTTTGGCTAAATGACGCGCAATGGTCGCGGCTGCCGGTGTTTCCACCATCACGCCGATCTCAATGGATTCGTCAAATGCTTTACCTTCGTCACGCAGTTCCTGTTTGTAGATTTCGATCTCTTTCTTCAGTGCACGCACTTCTTCAACAGAGATGATCATCGGGAACATGATGCGCAGTTTACCGAAAGCGGAGGCACGCAGAATAGCGCGAACCTGGTCACGCAGGATCTCTTTGCGATCCATGGCGATACGCACGGCACGCCAGCCCAGGAACGGGTTCTCTTCTTTCGGGAAGTTCATGTACGGCAGCTCTTTGTCGCCACCGATGTCCATAGTACGGACGATTACAGCCTGCGAGCCGCACGCTTCCGCAACCGCTTTGTACGCTGCAAACTGCTCTTCTTCCGTTGGCAGAGCGTCGCGATCCATGAACAGGAATTCAGTACGATACAGACCCACACCTTCCGCGCCGTTGCGCTCAGCGCCGTCAACGTCACGTACGGTACCGATGTTAGCGCACACTTCAACCTGATGGCCGTCCAGCGTGATGGCTGGCAGATCTTTCAGTTTAGCGAGTTCCGCTTTCTCGGTAGCAACCTGCTCCTGAACGGAACGCAGCTGCTCGATCACATCGTTAGTTGGGTTGACGTAAACCACATTGTTTACGGCATCCAGAATCAGATAGTCGTCGTTTTTAACCTGGGAGGTAACGCTACCGGTACCCACAATGGCTGGCAGCTCCAGAGAACGCGCCATGATTGAGGTGTGGGAGGTACGTCCACCTGCATCAGTAATGAAACCCAGCACCTTGTTCAGGTTCAGCTGTGCGGTTTCAGACGGCGTCAGGTCAGCGGCAACCAGGATGACTTCGTCCTGAATCGCGCTCAGATCGATGATGGCCAGACCCAGGATGTTGCGCAGCAGGCGCTTACCGATGTCACGTACGTCAGCCGCACGTTCTTTCAGGTATTCATCGTCCAGCTCTTCCAGGGCAGATGCCTGACCTTCGATAACTTCATGCGCAGCCGCGTCGGCCGTCATGCCTTTATCTTTAATCAGGGCTATGATTTCCTGCTCCAGCTCCTCATCTTCGAGCAGCATAATGTGCCCTTCGAAGATGGCTTCTTTTTCTTCACCGAAAGTTTCGCCAGCTTTAGTTTTAATCGCTTCCAGTTGCGCAGATGCCTTGGCACGACCGCTCAGAAAACGTTCAACTTCCTGATCAACCTTGTCGGCAGAAATTTTTTTCCGGTCAATGACGATTTCGTCTTCTTTCAGCAGCAATGCTTTGCCGAAAGCGATACCCGGGGATGCTAAAATGCCTGAAATCATAACCCTACCTTACTTGTGACTGATATTGAAAAGAACCCGGTAAACTTACTCGAGTTCAGCCATCAGCTTAACCAGATGCTCAACTGCTTTCTGCTCGTCTTCACCTTCAGCGGAGATGGTAACAACGGTACCCTGAGTCAGGCCCAGAGTTTGCAGCTTGAACAGGCTTTTTGCGCTAGCGCTTTTGCCGTTGGAAGTCACAGTGATTTCAGAAGTGAAGCCTTTCGCTTCTTTAACAAACTGAGCAGCAGGGCGGGTGTGCAGACCGTTCGGAGCGGTAATGGTAACTTCTTGCTGGAACATTGTATTTCCCCAACTTATAGGTTTAGTGTTGTGGAACTAAAGTCTAGCCTGGCGACTTAACTTTAGCCTGTATAGTTAGCGCTGACGTTTCAATCGTCATTAAACATTATGCAGTGAAAGCAAGACTTGAACCAAATCATAAAATCGATTCAGCAGCGCTATTTCGTTCACCGATTAATTTCGCGCATCAAAATAATTGCTGGTTTAAATACCAGACCCAACGGGGTGAAGCAATGCCAGGAGGGGTAAAACTTTGAAGCAGGCCACAAAAAAGCACCTGAAAAGGTGCTTTTTTACGCGTTTTTAACATGCTGGCATCACTGTTGCAGTTCTTTCTCTGTGAAGAGATCGGCAAACAGTGCTGTGCTTAAGTAACGCTCACCCGAAGACGGTAGGATAACCACAATATTCTTATTGGTAAAGGTTTCATCTTCCAGCAGTTTGAGGGCTGCCGCAACCGCCGCACCGGAAGAGATACCCGCCAGAATGCCTTCCTCGTCCATCAGGCGACGCGCCGTGGAGATGGCTTCTTCATTGGTAATGGCGACGACTTTATCGATCAGCTTCAGATCCAGGTTGCCTGGAATAAAGCCAGCGCCGATACCCTGGATTTTGTGTGGGCCAGGTTTGATCTCTTCGCCTGCCAGCGCCTGAGCGATAACCGGTGAGTCGGTTGGCTCAACGGCAACGGTAATCAGATCTTTTTTACCTTTCGTGCCTTTAATATAGCGAGACACACCGGTCAGCGTACCGCCGGTGCCTACGCCGGAGATAAACACATCAACCTGACCGTCGGTATCTTCCCAGATTTCCGGGCCGGTGGTTTTCTCATGAATTTCCGGGTTGGCCGGGTTGCTGAACTGCTGGAGCAGCAGATACTTTGCCGGATCGCTGGCAACAATTTCTTCGGCCTTCTGAATCGCGCCCTTCATGCCTTTTGCGCCTTCGGTCAGGACCAGGTTCGCACCCAGCGCTTTCAGCAGCTTACGACGCTCAATGCTCATGGTTTCAGGCATAGTCAGCGTCAGCTTGTAGCCACGCGCCGCCGCAACATAGGCCAGAGCGATACCGGTATTGCCGCTGGTGGGTTCAACCAGCTCAACGCCAGGTTTCAGCACGCCACGCTTTTCAGCATCCCAAATCATATTCGCACCGATACGGCATTTAACGCTGAAGCTTGGGTTACGAGATTCGACCTTCGCCAGAATGCGTCCATTACCGATACGGTTCAGTCGAACCAGGGGCGTATGACCGATAGTCAGCGAGTTGTCTTCATAAATCTTACTCATGGCCTGTCCTTAACTGTATGAAATTGGGATACCGACCCAGCATACCTGTTGAACAGGTATGGGGAAGTAAGGAAATCGCATATCTATATGCTGCAAGGAAATAATGGGGATCAGTATGGAATAAGGGGCGGCATAAGCCACCCCTCTTTTACACATTTTTGCATTACTTCCATAACGCGTGCTTAGCACGGTAGCAGTCCACCCACATCGCCGTCGCGCCGCAAACGGCAACGGGCATGATGAACAAATTCAGGAAAGGGATCATGGTGAACAGGCTGGTCAGCGCGCCAAACTGCATGTTGGCAACCTTCTGAGTGCGCAGGGCAGTGCGCATCTCTTTAAACGGCACTTTGTGGTTATCGAACGGATAATCACAGTACTGGATAGCAAGCATCCAGGCGCTGAACAGGAACCACAGCACGGGCGCGACCGTCTGGCCAATCCCGGGTACAAAATAAAGAATAAGCAGCACAATCGCCCGCGGCAGGTACCAGGCGAACTTCTGCCATTCACGCTTCATGATGCGGGGGAGATCTTTCACGATCCCCAGTACGCCCGTGTCAGGTGGCGTCGCACCGGTAAGGCGCGCTTCCAGCTGTTCGGCCAGCAGACCGTTGAACGGCGCGGCTATCCAGTTTGCTATCGTCGAAAAGAAATAACCGAAAACCAGCAGCACGGAGATAACCGCAATCGGCCAGAGCAGGTAGTCTAGCCACTGTAACCAGTCCGGCACATAGCTCATCAGGGAAGGGATCCAGCTTTCCAGTCTGGTGAACAGCCACCAGAAGGCCCCGCCCATCAGAATAATGTTGATCAGTAACGGCAAAATAACGAAGCGTCGAATGCCCGGCAGGGAGACCAGTTTCCAGCCCTGAGAAAAGTACCAGACCCCGCTGCGTGGGGCAGAAGAAGATGTTGAAACCATACCAGGCTGTACTCCTTTTTACACAACCAGTGGAATTGCCCGCCTATATTATCCAGTTACGGGCCAATGACCAGTTCGGAAATGTTCGAAAAACCAGCAAAAAGCACGATTTAGTTCATCTTTATGCTGTGAATGCTCTGCATACACTTGCACTTGACGTAAACGGCAAATACTCTTAGTGAGTAAATGTTTGCCGTGGTGGCAAGGTGTTAGAACAACAGAGAATATAATGATGCAGGATTTGCGTCTGATATTAATCATTGTTGGCGCGATCGCCATAATCGCTTTACTGGTACATGGTTTCTGGACCAGCCGTAAAGAGCGTTCCTCTATGTTTCGCGATCGTCCACTGAAGCGCATGAAGTCCAGTCGTGACGACGATGACGTTGAAGACGACATCGACGGTCCTGACGACGACGGCGTGGGTGAAGTTCGTGTTCATCGGGTCAATACTGCGCCCGGCGCAGCGCATGGAGAGCATGAAGCCCCCCGCGCTCCGCAGCACCAGTATCAACCACCGTATGCCTCTGCCCAGCCGCGCCAGCCAGCGCCGCCGCCAGTGGAAGAACCTGTTCGTCATCCGCCGCAGCAGCCTGTGCAACAGCAGCCCGTTGCGCCACAGCCTGTACAGCCGCAACCTGTGCAACAGCCTGCACAGCCAGTGCATCAGCCACAGCCTGTTCAGCAGCCGCAGCCGGTACAACAACCGCAGCCGCAGCCTGAACCGCCTGCGCCACAGCCCGCTCCGCGTGTTGAGCCAGAGCCGGTCGCAGAGCCAGAACCGGTTGTTGAAAAGCCGCAGCGTAAAGAAGCGGTGATCATCATGAACGTGGCTGCTCATCATGGCACCCATCTGAACGGTGACGTGCTGCTTAACAGCATCCAACAGGCAGGCTTCAAGTTCGGCGACATGAATATTTTCCATCGCCACCTGAGTCCTGACGGTAGCGGTCCGGCGCTGTTTAGCCTGGCCAATATGGTCAATCCAGGCACGTTTGACCCGGAAATGACCGGTGATTTCGTCACGCCGGGGGTTACGATCTTTATGCAGGTGCCGTCCTACGGTGACGAGCTGCAAAACTTTAAGCTGATGCTACAGTCCGCTCAGCACATCGCCGACGAAGTGGGCGGTGTGGTGCTCGACGATCAGCGTCGAATGATGACGCCGCAGAAACTGCGCGAGTATCAGGACCGCATCCGCGAAGTTAAGGAAGCGAACGCGTAATCGTCGCGTTAACTTCACCTCCTCCTCAACCCCCGCCTGTCGGGGGTTTTTCTCATTGATGGTGCGATATGGACTCAATCGAACAACAACTTACTGAACTGCGAACCACGCTTCGCCATCATGAATATCTCTATCATGTTATGGACGCACCGGAAGTGCCGGATGCGGAATATGACCGCCTGATGCGTGAACTGCGCGAGCTGGAAGCGCAGCACCCCGAACTGATTACGCCCGATTCCCCAACGCAGCGCGTCGGCGCGGAACCGCTGGGCGCTTTCAGCCAGGTGCGCCATGAAGTGCCGATGCTGTCGCTGGATAACGTGTTTGATGAAGAGAGTTTTCTGGCTTTCAACAAGCGTGTGCAGGATCGCCTGAAGAGCATCGACAATCTGAGCTGGTGCTGCGAGCTAAAGCTGGATGGTCTGGCCGTTAGCATTCTTTATGAGAACGGCGTGATGGTGCGTGCCGCAACGCGCGGCGACGGCACTACCGGGGAAGACATCACCACTAATGTGCGCACTATTCGTGCGATCCCGCTGAAACTGCGTGGCGATAACATTCCCGCCCGGCTGGAAGTGCGCGGGGAAGTGTTCCTTCCGCAGGCGGGCTTCGAGAAGATCAACGAAGAAGCGCGTCGTACCGGTGGGAAAGTGTTTGCAAACCCGCGTAACGCGGCGGCAGGTTCGCTGCGTCAGCTCGATCCACGAATCACCGCGAAGCGACCGCTTACTTTCTTCTGCTACGGCGTCGGGATCCTGGAAGGCGGTGACCTGCCAGATACTCACCTGGGTCGTTTAATGCAGTTCAAAGAGTGGGGGTTACCGGTTAGCAACCGCGTGCAGCTCTGCGACTCTCCGGAGGCGGTGCTGGCGTTCTATCACAAGGTTGAAGAGGATCGTCCCACGCTCGGGTTTGATATTGATGGCGTGGTGATCAAGGTTAACTCGCTGGCGTTGCAGGAACAGTTAGGATTTGTGGCCCGTGCGCCGCGCTGGGCGGTAGCCTTTAAGTTCCCGGCGCAGGAGCAGATGACCTTCGTTCGCGACGTGGAGTTTCAGGTAGGGCGTACGGGGGCGATTACGCCTGTGGCGCGTCTGGAGCCTGTGCAGGTGGCTGGCGTGCTGGTAAGTAACGCCACGCTGCATAACGCCGATGAAATTGCCCGCCTGGGCCTGCGCATTGGTGACAAAGTGGTGATTCGCCGCGCGGGCGACGTGATCCCACAGGTGGTTAACGTTGTGGAGTCTGAACGTCCTGCCGATACCCGTGCCATCGAGTTTCCAGCCCACTGTCCGGTATGTGGTTCGGACGTTGAGCGCGTGGAAGGTGAAGCGGTAACGCGCTGTACGGGCGGGTTAATCTGCGGCGCGCAGCGTAAAGAGTCCCTGAAGCACTTTGTCTCCCGCCGGGCGATGGACGTCGACGGAATGGGTGACAAGATTATCGACCAGTTAGTTGAGAAAGAGTACGTCCATACGCCAGCGGACCTCTTTACCCTGACGGCAGGTAAGCTGACCGGTCTTGATCGTATGGGGCCGAAATCTGCCCAGAACATCGTTAACGCGCTCGAGGCGGCCAAAAACACCACCTTTGCCCGTTTCCTTTACGCGCTTGGCATTCGTGAAGTCGGAGAGGCGACAGCGGCAGGGCTGGCGGCGTATTTCGGCACGCTGGAAGCGCTGGAGAAAGCCACCATCGACGAGCTACAGAAAGTCCCTGATGTCGGCATTGTGGTCGCTACCCACGTTTTCAACTTCTTCGCCGAAGAGAGCAACCGTGAAGTGATCGGTAAATTACTGGAACAGGGCATTCACTGGCCTGCACCGGTAGTGGTTAATGCCGAAGAGATCGACAGCCCGTTTGCCGGTAAAACGGTGGTGCTGACCGGCAGCCTGAGCCAGCTCTCGCGCGATGACGCGAAAGCGCGCCTGGTGGCGTTGGGGGCAAAAGTGGCGGGCAGCGTATCGAAGAAAACCGACCTGGTGATTGCCGGGGAAGCGGCCGGTTCGAAGCTGGCAAAAGCGCAGGAGCTTGGCATCGAGGTAATCGACGAAGCGGAAATGATGCGCCTGTTAGGAGAGTGACGTGGAAAAAGAGCAGCTCGTTGAGATCGCCAATACGGAGATGCCGTTCGGTAAATATAAGGGTCGCAGGCTGATTGATTTACCGGAAGAGTATCTGCTGTGGTTTGCCCGTAAGGATGAGTTCCCCGCCGGGCGTCTGGGCGAGCTGATGGCTATCACGTTACTGATCAAAACAGAGGGGCTGACCCAGCTGGTTCAGCCCCTGAAACGTCCTTAAACTTTCGCGGCGCGGGCCTCTTCCTGCGCCAGCTTTTCTGTCTGCGCCTTGTAACGCCGCGCCAGTACCGCACACACCATCAGCTGGATCTGATGGAAAATCATCAGCGGTAACACCATCATCCCAATGACGGACGTCGGGAACAGAATATTGGCCATTGGGATCCCGTTGGCCAGGCTCTTTTTCGATCCGCAAAATACAATGGTGATTTCATCGGCCTTGTTGAAGCCGCATTTGCGGGCCACAAAGACGTTAACCGCGATGACAATGGCCAGCAAAACGATGCTTACCACCACAATAAACAGCAGCGATCCAGCGCCCACCCTGTGCCAGATGCCGTTCACCACGGCTTCGCTGAAGGCCGTGTAAACCACCAGCAGAATTGAGCTTTGGTCCGTTTTCCCGATCCATTTTTTATGTTTTGCCACAAACGCCCCAATCCAGGGACGGGATAAGTGTCCGAGCACAAACGGCAGCAGCAGTTGCAGACAAATTTTACCCACCTGCTCCAGATTACCTTCCGCCCCGTGCATATTCATCAGCAGACCGACCAGCAGCGGTGAAACAAAGATCCCCAGCAGGCTGGAAGCGGAAGCAGAACAAACCGCCGCCGCGACGTTACCGCCCGCCAGCGAGGTAAAGGCAATAGCGGACTGCACGGTGGCCGGCAAAATGCACAGATAAAGGAAACCGGTATACAGCGCCGGATCGACATTCACCGGCGCCCACCAGGCGAACAGCACGCCCAAAACCGGGAAGAGGATGAAGGTGCTGCACATTACCCACAGGTGCAGTCGCCAGTGGCTACCGCCTGCAATAATGGCTTCCCGGGAGAGTTTGGCGCCATGCATAAAGAACAGCAGGGCAATGGCTGCCGTGGTCAGTCCTTCAATAACCGGAACGAAACTGCCCCGCGCCGGGAAGAACGAGGCCAGCAAGACGACACCAATCAGGGTCAGCGTAAACGGATCAAGGATACGAAAAAGTTTCATAATCACTCCTGAAAACAGATGCCGCTATTGTGCTTTCTTCCCTTTGAGAAATAAAATTGATTTATTGCATCCATTCATGAATTAAACAGATGAATTATTCGTTACGTCAGCTTCGCGTTTTCGTCACCGTCGCGCAGGCCCGCAGCTTTAGCCGGGCAGGGGAGATGATTGGCCTCAGCCAGTCGGCGGTGAGCCATAGCGTTAAGGAGCTTGAAACGCAAACGGGAGTGAAGCTGCTCGACCGCACGACGCGAGAAGTGGTACTCACCGAAGCGGGACAGCAGCTGGCAATGCGTCTGGAGAGGCTGCTGGATGAACTGAACAGTACGCTCAGGGATGTCGGCCGGCTCGGACAACAGCTTTCCGGCACCGTGAGAGTGGCGGCGAGCCAGACGATTTCGGCGCATCTTATTCCCCAGTGCATCGCTGAAAGTAATCACCGCTATCCGGATATCGATTTTGTTTTGCATGACAGGCCGCAGCAGTGGGTTCTGGAGAGTATCCGTCAGGGGGATGTGGATTTTGGCATCGTTATTGATCCCGGAGCGGTAAGCGACCTGGAATGTGAAGTGGTGCTTTCGGAGCCCTTTTTATTGCTCTGCCGCGATGATGATCCGCTGGCATCGCTGCCACACGTGGCCTGGCAGGCCTTGCAGGGGGCAAACCTGGTGTTACAGGATTATGCATCAGGCAGCCGTCCGCTGATAGATGCCGCTCTGGCCGCGCAGGGCGTTAAGGCAACCATTGTGCAGGAGATTGGGCATCCTGCCACGCTCTTCCCGATGGTCGAAGCGGGGATTGGCATCAGCGTTCTGCCGGCGCTGGCGCTGCCACTGCCGCAGGGGAGTCGTTTAACGGTGAAGCGTTTCGTACCCTGTGTCGAACGCCAGCTGATGCTGGTACGCCGTAAAAACAGGTCACTTTCCGGCGCGGCACACGCCTGCTGGGATGTGGTGCGTATGCAGGCCGAACGTTTGATGGAGGCCCGCACACGCGATCCACTTTTTAACGAAACCAATAATCAGATGTAGATATTAATCTGATGCTCCGCGGAGGGCTTATTGATGCCTTCCGCGACTGCCTGACCTTTTTCCTGTTTTGGCATCGCCTCTTCTGCCTGCTGACGCTGCAATTGCGCCAGCTGTGCCTGCAACATAGCCAGCTGAGATTCGAGTAATTCCTGCTGCTTTTGCTTCTCTTCTGCTGTGGCATCACCCATGGCCACTTCTTTGAGCTGCTGAGTGACTTTCGTTATCTGTTTGGTCAGACGGGTGATTTGAGAAGCAATGTCGTTTCCGCCGGAGCTGTTATCTACGCTGCCGATTTCCATCGCCGACAGAGAAACGGGCTTAAGAGTTGTCATATTGAGATCCTTTTCGCCATAAAATAGAGGTATCGGCAAAGAAGGCGTGAGCTTGAGTAAAACAAGCGGTCTGGCTGCAATGGGGATGTGCTATATCGCAGATAGCAAAAAAGCGCCTTTAGGGCGCTTTTTTACATTGGTGGGTCGTGCAGGATTCGAACCTGCGACCAATTGATTAAAAGTCAACTGCTCTACCAACTGAGCTAACGACCCGAAATGGTGGGCGATGACGGGCTCGAACCGCCGACCCCCTCCGTGTAAAGGAGATGCTCTACCAACTGAGCTAATCGCCCATTTCGGAACTGCTGCGATAAGGTGAGAATGGTGGGCGATGACGGGCTCGAACCGCCGACCCCCTCCGTGTAAAGGAGATGCTCTACCAACTGAGCTAATCGCCCAATCTCAATGCTTATCTACACTGCGAGTCTACCGAAGTAGATGGTGGGTGATGACGGGCTCGAACCGCCGACCCCCTCCGTGTAAAGGAGATGCTCTACCAACTGAGCTAATCACCCCCGCTGTGTGGAGTCGCATTATAGGGAGAGTTGAAAATGAGTCAACGCATTTTCTAAAGTTTTTATTCGTTCGTCGTAAAATTAGTCAAAACGATCGCAAAACGGACTGTGGCGCATGATTTATAAACAAAAACAGCAATCTCGAACCGGATAAAGTGATCGACATTGAGGAATCGGCCCACAGTGATAGAATATTGCCCATTGTTTTCTTCCCGGAATTTGCCGATTACCGGCATCTTTATAACGTAAGGCCATTTCATGAAAATCAAAACTCGCTTCGCGCCGAGCCCGACAGGCTATCTGCATGTCGGTGGTGCACGTACCGCTCTCTACTCCTGGCTTTTCGCACGTCACAACAACGGTGAGTTTGTGCTGCGTATTGAAGACACCGATCTGGAGCGCTCAACGCCGGAAGCAATTGAAGCCATTATGGATGGGATGAACTGGCTGAATCTGGCGTGGGACGAAGGTCCATACTTCCAGACCAAACGTTTTGACCGCTATAACGCCGTAATTGACGAGATGCTGGTGGCAGGCACGGCCTATAAGTGCTACTGCTCCAGGGAGCGTCTGGATGCGCTGCGTGAAGAGCAAATGGCAAAAGGCGAAAAACCGCGTTATGACGGTCGTTGCCGCCATGACCACAGCGAGCATGCTGCGGATGAGCCTTGCGTAGTGCGTTTTGCTAACCCACAGGATGGCTCTGTCATCTTTGATGACCAGATCCGTGGCCCGATCGAATTCAGCAACCAGGAGCTGGATGACCTTATCATTCGTCGTACTGACGGATCGCCAACCTATAACTTCTGCGTAGTTGTGGACGACTGGGATATGGAAATCACTCACGTGATCCGTGGTGAAGACCATATCAATAACACCCCGCGTCAGATCAACATTCTGAAAGCGCTGAACGCGCCTGTACCGGTGTATGCGCACGTATCAATGATCAACGGTGACGACGGTAAAAAGCTGTCCAAACGTCATGGCGCGGTGAGCGTGATGCAGTACCGTGATGACGGCTATCTGCCGGAAGCGCTGCTGAACTACCTGGTGCGTCTGGGCTGGGCTCATGGTGACCAGGAGATCTTCAGCCGCGAAGAGATGATCGAGCTGTTCTCTCTGAACTCGGTCAGCAAATCAGCCAGCGCGTTCAACACTGATAAACTGCTGTGGCTGAACCATCACTACATCAATACCATGCAGCCAGAATATGTGGCGACTTATCTGCAATGGCACATTGAACAGGCAAACATCGATACCCGTACGGGCCCTGAACTGGCGGATCTGGTGAAGCTGCTTGGCGAGCGTTGCAAAACGCTGAAAGAAATTGCTGAAAGCTGCCGTTACTTCTATGAAGAGTTTGACGCGTTCGACGCCGACGCGGCCAAGAAACACCTGCGTCCGGTTGCGCGTCAGCCGCTGGAAGTGGTGCGTGATAAACTCGAAGCCATTACCGAATGGACTGCGGAAAATGTTCACCACGCGATTCAGGCTACCGCTGATGAGCTGGAAATTGGCATGGGTAAAGTCGGTATGCCGCTGCGCGTTGCGGTGACGGGGGCAGGCCAGTCTCCGGCGCTGGACGTGACCGTTCATGCCATCGGCAAATCACGTAGCGTTGCGCGTATCAACAAAGCGCTGGGCTTTATTGCTGAGCGTGAAAGCCAGCAGTAATACTCGTGTAATACAAAAAACGGCAGGTTACCCTGCCGTTTTTTATGCCTGTTATTCAGCAATACCAAGACGCGTGAGAAAACCCTGCAACCCTTCACGAGCGAGCAACTTGTGCAAACGTTCCTGTTCGACAGTCGTCATGTTTTCCAGCGAGTCGATAATTTGTGGAAGCAGGCTGGATGAGGTTGCCACGCCGTAGTGGGAAGGGCTTTCCGCCACATGGTAAACAGCCCGACGGTTACGAATGGCGGGAAGACTAATGATGTGCTCCTTAACGTGCGCATCAATACATATCACCCTCGCTCTTCCGCCTTTTACACCGTTGATACCCTCCGTTTTCCATCCCTTCTGTCGTATCCAGCGATTAACGGTTTGTCGGGCTACGCCCAGACTGTCCGCCAGCTCTTCCGTGGTCATTTTGCTGCGTAATCTTTTCATATCAGCGTTGGTCGCGAATCCCTAAACGTTGTAACAAGCCGGTAATCCCTTCCCGCAGTAACAGCGATGTCATCTGCTTTTGCTCTTCCGGCGTCATTTCATTCGCCAGCGTCAGGAGCAGGGCATGAAGCGAGCCCTCGTGGTACGCCTTATCTGGCAGTTCCGGCGTCTCTGTTGCCCTGCGCGCGCTGCGAATAAAGTCGCGCACTTTTTCATTGACGTGTACCAGACGCGCTTTGCCACCCTGAACGCCTGGCTTTGGCGATGTAATCCAACCCTCTTTGCGTACCCATTTATTGATGGTCTGTCGGCTATAGCCAGTCAGCAGGGCTAACTCTTCTGGCGTCATTCGTTCCTTGATCATACAATTTCCTGAATATCTGTGGGGTTAATTAGTGGTTCATTTTATAGCACCGTTTTACGTGAAAACGTGACAAGCTTAACTCCTGGCTGCGAGCAGGCTCTCAAAGTGATTCATTTGCATGATTTTTCGGCGATTGAAAGGCGGAGGCTGAATTTGCCGTTGACACTCTGCGGCGGAATTCATATTATGCCGCCCGTCAACATGACAGCTTTACGACGGGGCTATAGCTCAGCTGGGAGAGCGCCTGCATGGCATGCAGGAGGTCAGCGGTTCGATCCCGCTTAGCTCCACCAAACTCTGAACCCAACAGAGTGCGGTAGGTAAAGTAACATGTGGGGCTATAGCTCAGCTGGGAGAGCGCTTGCATGGCATGCAAGAGGTCAGCGGTTCGATCCCGCTTAGCTCCACCAAAATTTAAACCCTCGTCGCAAGACGGGGGTTTTTTTATATCTTGTAAAATATTTTAGACTGTTTTTGTTGCAATTAACGTCGTTTTCTACACCTCACCTCAATCCAAATCAATAAACAAGTCTATAAATAGACCTGAACTTGATTCGTGTTATTAATAAACCTATTATCCATGCGGTCAATGAGACGATGGTAAAATAGATTATCAGGATTAATGAATAGAAAAATTTACAATAATGTAAAGATATTTATGATTGCCCTGGCGCTAAGCCTGATTGCGATTCCTTTTTCTCGTTATATCTCTCCACGGGCCATCGTCAGCGAAAATGATGTTTATCTGGCGTGGTTGCCCTTAAGTGCCATGCTCGCCATCGTGTTGTTATTTGGACGACGGGCAATCATTCCTTTGCTGTTAAGTTTTAGTATTACTAATATTTATAATCTTGATTTAGCACCACTACAATCTGCCGTATTATTATGTTGTCAGACGTTTACCGTCTTCGCCGCCTGTGGCGTCATCCGTCTGGTGCTGGGCAAGCGCTGGCGACACAGCATACCGAATAAGTACATTGGCATACGTATTTTCTGGCTCGGATTTATGGTGCCTGTGGGCATCAAATTATCGATGTATCTGGCGGGATATTTATTTGATTTCCCGGTGACAATCTCCTCCTATTTCGGCGAAGGCTCTGCAATTTATAACGTTATCGATATTCAGAGTCTGATTTGTGCCGCCCTGATTTTCACCATGATGTTCTATTATCCGTTAAGAATGATTATTAATCCTCGCTATGCCCGAACATTCTGGCGGCGAAGCGTGAAGCCCCTCTTTTGTCACAAAAAAGCGTTATTTATCGTTGTGTGGCTGATGCTGTTGATCTCGATGATCGCTATTTTATGCGCGCCTTTTGAGTCGCAGTTTATTGCGGGTTATTTGATGCCAATCGTTTTCATTCTTTTCACCCTGGGGATTGGTCGTCTGAACT
Source organism: Enterobacter sp. BIDMC 27 (assembly GCF_000534415.1). Taxonomy (NCBI): domain Bacteria; kingdom Pseudomonadati; phylum Pseudomonadota; class Gammaproteobacteria; order Enterobacterales; family Enterobacteriaceae; genus Enterobacter; species Enterobacter sp. BIDMC 27. The sequence continues at coordinate 4,149,675 of NZ_KI973178.1, read as the reverse complement.
ATGCGCTCATCTCTTTATTCTGGGCGGCCTCGGCGCTCATGCTGTTGACCTATAATTATAATTTTCTTAATGGCGTTGAATCGGGCCACTCGCTCTCCTTTATCCTGTCGGTGCTAATCTCTTTCGCCATCTGCCTGCTTTACATGTCGCGGATCTATCAGAAAAGTGAATGGCTGAAACAGGGGTGGCAGGAGAGGGCGCTTACCGATCCGCTCACCGGTCTGCCTAACATTCGTGCGCTGGAAGTGTTTTTACAGCACCATCCCGAGGCCAAAGTCTGCTGCCTGCGCCTGGATAATCTCGAATTCCTGAGCCGTCACTACGGCATCCTCATGCGTGTACATTGTAAAAAGATGATAACCGCGTCGCTGCAACCGTTATTGCAAAAAGACGAGAAGCTCTTCCAGTTGCCGGGCAGTGAGCTGGTAGTGGTCTTGCTGGGTCCGGGCACGGCTGAACGTCTGCAATATATGGTTGATCATCTGAACAGCCGTAAGATTATCTGGAACAAGACTGAGCTCGACATCGAGTTTGGCGCCTCCTGGGGTGAAGTGCCGGATGGAGAAAGCCTGCATCACACGCTGGGTCAGCTGAGCTGGCTCTCCGAGCAGTCCTGTGCCGGGCACAACGTCCTGGCGTTAACCAACAGTCTGGATGATGTCTCCGGTCAGACGACGGACAGAGTGCTGATGCTGGCCCGCATAAAACGTGCCCTTGATATCGGTGGGCTTCACCTTTACGCCCAGCCAATCCATAACGCGCGTGGGGAAGGGTACTTTGAAATCCTCTCAAGGCTTGAAAGCGAGGGGGAGATCATCGCGCCTGATCGCTTTATTCCGCTGATTGCTCAGTTTAACCTGAGCCACCGATTTGACCTGAACGTGGTGGAAAAATTGCTGATGTGGATGCGCAGCCATCCGTCCGAACGGGCCGGAACGCGGTTCTCCGTTAATCTGATGCCGCTGACGCTGATGCAAAATGAGATAGCGGCTGAGATCATCGCGCTTTTTGAACGCTACGCCATTGCGCCGCAAGATATCGTCATTGAGATCACCGAGGAACAGGCTTTCTCTGACTCGGGAAGCAGCATCAACAATATCCAGCAGCTGCGGGATTACGGCTTCCGGATTGCTATTGATGACTTTGGTACCGGCTATGCCAACTTTGAGCGCCTGAAGCGGCTGGAGGCCGATATCATTAAGATCGATGGCTGCTTCGTGAAAGATATCTGCACCGACAGCATGGATGCGATGATCGTGCAGTCCATTTGCAACATGGCCAAAACGAAATCGCTTTGTGTGGTGGCTGAATATGTGGAATCGGCTGAACAACGCGAGATGTTGCTGCGATTTGGCGTGGACTATTTGCAGGGCTATTTGATTGGTAAACCACTGCCCCTGACGGCGCTGGAGGCATAAAAAAAACCGGGAGCGATGGCTCCCGGTTTTTATTACGCGGTATGAATTACAGAACCAGTGCTGCAATAGAGGCAGACAGGACGCTCACCAGCGTTGAACCGTAAACCAGCTTCAGGCCAAAGCGAGAAACGACGTTACCTTGCTCTTCGTTCAGGCCTTTAATCGCACCAGCGATAATACCGATGGAAGAGAAGTTCGCGAAGGAGACCAGGAAGACGGACAGGATCCCTTCCGCACGAGGGGAGAGTGTGCTGGCAATCTTCTGGAGATCCATCATCGCCACGAACTCATTGGAAACCAGTTTCGTTGCCATGATACTGCCCACCTGCAACGCTTCGTGAGCGGGCACGCCCATCACCCAGGCAATCGGGTAGAAGATGTAGCCCAGAATACCCTGGAAGGAGATACCGAGTACGGCCGCAAACAGGGCGTTCAGCGCAGCGATCAGCGCGATAAAGCCAATCAGCATCGCGGCGACGATAATTGCAACCTTGAAACCCGCCAGAATGTATTCACCCAGCATTTCGAAGAAGCTCTGTCCCTCGTGCAGGTTTGACATCTGAATGTTCTCTTCGCTGGCATCCACACGGTACGGGTTAATCAGCGAAAGCACGATAAAGGTGCTGAACATGTTCAGAACCAGCGCCGCAACTACGTATTTTGGTTCCAGCATGGTCATATACGCGCCCACGATAGACATGGAAACGGTAGACATTGCGGTTGCCGCCATGGTGTACATGCGGTTACGGGACATCTTGCCGAGGATATCTTTATACGCAATGAAGTTCTCAGACTGACCGAGAATCAGCGAGCTGACTGCGTTAAAGGATTCCAGTTTGCCCATGCCGTTAACTTTCGATAACAGGAAGCCGATCGCACGGATAACCACCGGCAGAACGCGGATGTGCTGAAGGATACCGATCAGGGCAGAGATGAAGACGATAGGGCAGAGCACCTTCAGGAAGAAGAAGGCCAGACCCTGATCGTTCATGCTGCCAAAGACGAAGTTTGTCCCTTCGTTGGCAAATCCGAGCAGTTTTTCGAACATTTCGGAGAAGCCTTTCACGAAGCCCAGGCCTACGTTGGAGTTCAGGAAGAACCACGCAAGTAAAACTTCAATGACCAGCAGTTGGACAACATAGCGAATACGAATTTTTTTGCGGTCTGTGCTGACCAGCAATGCAAGTGCAGTAACGACAACGAGTGCCAGGACAAAATGAAGGACGCGGTCCATATTTGCTCCAAATATGAGGCAGGTTTAATTTCCGTGCACATTCTATGTAACAAGCACAAAGAAAACGAGATCAAGCCCACACTATAGTTACATCCTGTGACGAGTCTCAAAAATAGTGATCAACAAGACATTTTTGTTATGTTAGGTAAATGAGTGAAAAGTTAAGTTTGTGTGCTACGCTTCACAAATGTCTGCGCATTTTCACATTCTGTGACCTTGCTCCACCTGCCTGTCTATCGTTCCTGACTATCAGAGAAATCATGTTAACCGTTACAAATGAACTTGATAATCATTCTCATTTTGATAGCATAAAACATAGCAAAGGCTATATTTCCAGAGGCAGAAATGACGAATAGTCGCGTAGAGAGTAGCAGCGGCAGAGCGGCACGCAAGCTGCGGTTCGCATTAATGGGACCGGCATTCATTGCCGCGATTGGCTACATCGATCCGGGTAATTTTGCGACCAACATTCAGGCCGGGGCCAGTTTCGGCTATAAACTGCTGTGGGTTGTGGTCTGGGCCAATCTGATGGCGATGCTGATTCAGATGCTCTCCGCGAAGCTGGGTATTGCTACCGGAAAAAACCTGGCGGAGCAAATCCGCGATCATTATCCACGTCCGGCAGTTTGGTTTTACTGGGTTCAGGCGGAAATTATCGCCATGGCCACCGATCTCGCCGAGTTTATCGGGGCGGCGATCGGCTTTAAGCTTATCCTGGGCGTCTCCCTGCTTCAGGGGGCCGTGCTGACCGGTATCGCCACTTTCCTGATTCTGATGCTCCAGCGGCGGGGACAAAAACCGCTGGAGAAAGTCATCGGCGGCTTGCTGCTGTTCGTCGCTGCCGCCTATATTGTTGAGCTGATTTTCTCCCAGCCGAATCTGGCGCAGCTGACGAAAGGGATGGTGATCCCGTCGTTACCCACTTCTGAAGCCGTTTTTCTGGCTGCCGGGGTGCTGGGGGCGACCATCATGCCGCACGTCATTTATCTGCACTCTTCATTAACCCAGAATCTGCATGGCGGGACGAGTAAAGAGCGCTACTCCGCCTCGAAATGGGATGTGACTATCGCGATGACCATTGCCGGATTTGTGAATCTGGCGATGATGGCGACCGCCGCCGCCGCGTTCCACTTTAACGGGCATACCGGGGTTGCCGATCTCGACCAGGCTTACCTGACGCTGGAGCCGTTGCTGAGTCATGCCGCTGCCACTATTTTTGGTTTAAGCCTGGTTGCTGCGGGTCTTTCATCTACGGTTGTGGGGACACTGGCCGGGCAGGTGGTGATGCAGGGGTTCGTACGTTTCCATATTCCGCTGTGGGTTCGCCGCTCGGTCACGATGCTGCCTTCCTTTGTTGTGATCCTGATGGGGCTGGATCCGACCCGCATTCTGGTGATGAGTCAGGTACTGCTAAGTTTCGGGATTGCGCTGGCGCTGGTGCCACTGCTGATCTTCACCAGTAATAAATCGCTGATGGGCGAACTGGTGAATTCGACGTGGGTGAAGCGCGCCGGGTGGGCCATTGTGGTCGTGGTGGTGGCGTTAAACTTGTGGTTGCTGATAGGCACAGCCGCAGGCCTGTAAAAGAAAAAGGAGCCGGAAGGCTCCTTTTTGTTGTTAATGGTGATGGCCGTGACCGTGGCCTCTGCCTTTTCCATGACCCCAGCCGCCACGGCGGTCGTCACGATCGTTCCAGCCTTCGCGGTAGCCGCGTTCGTAAGCCTTACGCTTATCCCAGCCACGGTGATAGCCGTTATCGTGTTTCCACCAGCGGTTTTGACGCCATTCATAATGGCGGTGCCAGTAGTCACGGTCGCGCCAGTAGCCACCGTCCCAGTATCTGCCGTAGTCATCACGATCGCCAATTTGTAATTTAATCGATGGCAACAGGGTGATTTCGCCCGCACTGGCGACCAGCGGGGCCGAAGCCAGTAATACCGCTGCAAGAATCAGTGACCTGAACATACTCTTCTCCTTCACGATCGGGGCCGCTGTGCGACCTGTTAACGCAATTTTACGAGTTGGTAAACATTCGTTTCATCGCCTCAACTCCTAAATCATGAACGAGAGCACTTTTTGCTAAAAGTGTTTTTAATCTGAACTGGACAGGATCGTATCTATCGTCTTCAGCTCTTCTGCCGTGAACCGACAATTCTCAAGCACGCCTGCTGCATCTTCAATTTGTCCGGTCTTGCTTGCGCCGATGAGCACGGATGTCACCGCATCGTGGCGCAGGATCCAGGCCAGTGCCATTTGCGATAGCTTTTGCCCCCGGTTTTCCGCCAGCGCATTCAGCTTGCGTACCTTTTCCAGCTTTTTGTCGGTGATCTGCTCCGGGTTAAGGAACTTACTGCCGCTTGCTGCGCGAGAATCCGCCGGGATACCGTTCAGATAGCGATCGGTCAACTGTCCGCCCGCCAGGGGGGAGAAGGGGATACATCCCACCCCTTTATGCTGCAACACGTCCAGCAACCCCTCTTCAGGCGCACGTTCAAACATGGAGTACTTCGGCTGGTGGATCAGACATGGCGTGCCCAGATCCTCCAGTATTTCAATCGCCTGCCTTGCCACTTCTGCCGGGTAGTTGGACAGACCGATGTACAGCGCCTTGCCCTGACGCACCACATGGTCAAGCGCTTTCATGGTTTCACGTAGCGGCGTTTCTGGATCCGGGCGGTGGTGATAGAAAATATCGACATACTCCAGCCCCATACGCCTGAGGCTCTGGTCCAGGCTGGCGATCAGATATTTACGTGAGCCCCAGTCGCCGTAAGGCCCGTCCCACATGGTGTAGCCCGCTTTGGTGGAGATGATTAGCTCATCGCGCCAGGGCAGGAAATCCTCCTGCAAAATGCGCCCGAAATTACGTTCGGCCGAACCAGGAGGCGGGCCGTAATTATTGGCAAGGTCAAAATGCGTAATACCCAAATCGAAAGCACGCTGTAAAAGTTGACGGCTGTTTTCGAGTAACGTCGCGTCGCCAAAATTATGCCAAAGCCCCAGCGAGATGGCGGGAAGCTTAAGGCCGCTTTGCCCACAGCGGCGATATTGCATTGTCTGATAACGATTTTTGTCAGGCTGATAACCCATTGGCGAGACCTCTGTCGCTGGAAAGAAACATCAGTGTATACGTTTACACTAACCTGAAGAAAATGAGCATAGCTCAGCTTTTTTCGTAAAGCATTCTTTCCAGACCCTGATTGTCGCCAATTCTGGACACGCTTCACGCTTATTTAATACTCAGAGTGAGGTCAACGTCAGAAGGACACTTATAATATGCGTACCCCCTATTGCGTCGCCGATTACCTGCTGGACCGACTAACAGATTGTGGTGCCGATCATCTGTTTGGCGTGCCAGGCGACTATAACCTGCAATTTCTCGATCACGTGTTAGACAGCCCGGACATCTGCTGGGTGGGCTGTGCCAATGAACTGAACGCGTCTTACGCCGCAGACGGCTATGCCCGCTGTAAGGGCTTTGCCGCGCTCCTGACAACATTCGGCGTTGGGGAGTTAAGCGCCATGAACGGTGTGGCGGGCAGCTTTGCCGAACATGTTCCCGTTCTCCATATTGTGGGGGCCCCGGGTATGGTGGCGCAGCAGCGAGGAGAGTTACTGCACCATACGTTGGGTGACGGCGAGTTCCGCCACTTCTATCATATGAGCGAACCCATCACCGTTGCACAGGCGGTGCTTACCGAACAAAACGCCTGCTATGAAATTGACAGAGTCCTGACCACTATGCTGCGGGAGCGCCGTCCGGGCTACCTGATGCTGCCCGCTGATGTGGCGAAAAAAGCCGCTACGCCCCCTGTAAGCGCTCTCACTGTTAACCCCGCGCCAGCTGATTCAGCCTGCTTGCAGGCGTTCCGTGAGGCTGCCGAAAAGCGCTTGTCCACGAGCAAACGCACCGCGCTGTTAGCGGACTTCCTGGTACTCCGCCACGGTCTGCGCACGGCCCTTCAGACGTGGGTGAAAGAGGTGCCGATGGCACACGCCACCATGCTGATGGGCAAGGGCATTTTTGACGAACGACAGAGCGGTTTTTACGGCACCTACAGCGGATCGGCGAGCGCCGCGCCGGTCAAAGAGGCCATCGAGGGGGCTGATACGGTGCTGTGCATTGGCACGCGCTTTACCGATACGCTCACTGCCGGGTTTACCCACCAGCTGACGCCAGACCAGACGATAGAGGTTCAGCCCCACGCGTCCCGCGTCGGCGACGTCTGGTTTACGGGTATCCCGATGAGGGAGGCCATTGAAACGCTGACAGCGCTGTGTAAAACCTATGTTCGTGATACGCGAGCGCCATTGGATCACAGCGGCTTTTCGTTCCCGACTATTGACGGGGCGCTGACTCAGGAGAGTTTCTGGCGTACCCTGCAAACGTTTATCCGCCCCGGAGACATTATTCTGGCTGATCAGGGGACGTCTGCTTTCGGCGCTATCGATCTGCGTTTACCGGCGGACGTGAACTTTATCGTCCAGCCGCTGTGGGGATCGATTGGCTACACGCTGGCGGCGGCGTTTGGCGCGCAAACGGCGTGTCCGAACCGACGCGTGATTGTCCTGACGGGTGACGGCGCCGCGCAACTGACCATTCAGGAGCTGGGATCGATGCTGCGCGACAAGCAGCGCCCGATTATTCTGGTGCTAAACAATGAAGGATACACGGTGGAAAGGGCCATCCACGGGCCGGAGCAGCGCTATAACGATATTGCCCTCTGGAACTGGACGCAGATCCCGCAGGCGCTGAGCCTGGCGCCTCAGGCAGAGTGCTGGCGCGTCAGCGAAGCGGAAGCGCTGGCGGAGGTGCTGGATAAAGTGGCACACCATGAGCGGCTTTCGCTGATCGAGGTGATGCTGCCGAAAGCCGATATTCCGCCGCTGCTGAGCGCGCTGACCAAAGCGCTGGAGGCGCGCAATAACGCCTGATTACCTGTCGTTTCGCCATGCCATCAGCATCGGTTTGCCCGCCAGCAGGAGCCAGGCGGGCAACATCACGATACAGAGCAGCGGCAGAAGCGTGGTATCCGGCACGACAACGGCCGCCATAAACAGGCTCAGCCACGCATCGCGCGTGACCACCAGTACCAGCCCCAGAATGGAGCAGGAGACGGTAATCGCCGCAGGGACAGCGTCGACGTGCTCATGCAGCATCAGCCCCAGCGCGACGCCAACAAAAACCGCCGGGAAGATACGACCTCCCCGGAAACCACAGGCCGCAGCGACCACCAGTGCCGCCAGTTTTACCAGCGCGAACAGCAGATAATCGGAGACGCTAAAGACCTGGCTGAAGGCCAGCTGCTGCATCTCGTCCAGCCCCTTAAACAGCGTAACCGTCCCGCCGATGGCGCCTAAAACGCCCAGAATAAAACCCCCCATGCCCAGAATCAGCACCGGATGCTTCAGCCTGTGCATCAGGCGATGCAGGCGAGGGAGACACCACACCGCGACCATCCCCAGCGCAATGGCGATCGCGACGACGACGGCACCGCTGAAAATATCGGTGAGTTGCATCTGGCCGTAGTGGGGGATGGTGAGTGAAAAATGGGGATGGAAAAACAGGCTGGTGGTGAGGGCTCCCGCAGCGGCGGCCATTAGCGGCGCGAAGAGTTTATCCCACAGCGGTACTTCATGATCACTGCTGAGGGTTTGCGAAAAAATGAGCGCAGCCGCGACCGGAGTGCCAAACAGCGCCCCGATGGTGCCTGCTGACGCCAGGATCGTCCAGTCCAGCGCGCCAACGCGCGGAAAAAGACGCGCCCCCAGAAAGACCGCCAGCGCGATATTAACCGCCATAATGGGATGTTCAGGCCCGAGGCTTACGCCGCCCGCAAGACCGATAATCAGCGCGATAATAAGCCCCGGCAGAGCAGAGGGAGAGACAGGAGCGCCAATCAAGGGTTCCAGTGCCGGGTCCGGCCCGGCATGACCCGGGCTATAGCGGATCACCAGCCCTACGGCAATCCCGGTCAGGGTCAGCATCATCATGATCCAGCCCGGCGAGTCAATGCTTATACCGAGTTTTACCGGAAGCGCGGTCCATAAAATCGTTTGCAGCACCGCCGCCACTTTCATGACGACGATGAGCACCAGGCTCGACGCCACGCCAATAATCAGCGCCGGGACAGCCAATAACAGCATGGTTCTGGCTCGCGGATGGAGCATGATGATTTCCTTGTACAAAACGGCTTAACGTTACTTTGCACAATCAGCATTGTGGCAATAGTGCAAAAGGTGCTGAAACGGTAAAGTTATTATGTGACGAAGATCGATAATCCATGGGCAGTCACCTTCTGGTCGTTGTTGTTATCACGCCTTGAATTTACAGTGTCCCAAAGATTTATTCTGACTTTAGCGGAGCAGTAGAAGAATGACAAAGTATGCTTTGGTAGGTGATGTAGGCGGCACCAACGCGCGCCTTGCCCTGTGCGATGTGAACAGCGGTGAAATTTCTCAGGCGAAAACCTATTCAGGGCTGGATTACCCAAGCCTGGAAGCGGTGGTTCGCGTCTATCTGGAAGAGCATAAAGTGAGCGTTGAAGACGGTTGTATCGCCATCGCCTGTCCGATCACCGGCGACTGGGTGGCGATGACCAACCACACGTGGGCCTTCTCAATTGCCGAAATGCGGAAAAACCTCGGCTTCTCGCACCTTGAAATTATTAACGACTTCACTGCGGTTTCCATGGCTATCCCAATGCTTAAACCAGAGCATCTGATTCAGTTCGGCGGTACGGCCCCGGTTGAAGGTAAACCGATTGCCGTTTACGGCGCGGGCACCGGCCTGGGGGTGGCGCACCTGGTTCACGTCGACAAACGCTGGGTCAGCCTGCCGGGCGAGGGCGGTCATGTGGATTTTGCGCCGAACAGCGAAGAAGAGGGCATTATTCTAGAGGAGCTACGCGCCGAGATTGGCCACGTGTCGGCCGAGCGGGTGCTTTCTGGTCCGGGCCTGGTGAACCTGTATCGGGCGATTGTAAAATCAGACGGTCGTCTGCCGGAAAATCTGCAACCGAAAGATGTGACCGAACGCGCGCTGGCCGACAGCTGTATTGACTGCCGCCGTGCTTTGTCGCTGTTCTGCGTCATCATGGGGCGCTTCGGCGGCAACCTGGCGCTGAACCTCGGCACCTTTGGCGGGGTCTATATTGCGGGCGGGATCGTGCCGCGCTTCCTCGATTTCTTTACCGCCTCCGGCTTCCGTGGCGGCTTCGAAGACAAAGGCCGCTTCAGAAGCTATGTCCAGGACATTCCTGTTTACCTGATTGTCCACGATAACCCAGGCTTACTGGGCTCCGGCGCGCATCTGCGTCAGGTACTCGGTCAGATTCTCTGACGCTCATTCCCCTCTCCTGCGGGAGAGGGAACGCGCTACAGGTGCATGAGCTGGCGGAACTCTTTCACTCTGCTGCGGCTTACCGGCACCTGAAAATCCAGATCCTTCAGCCGCAAAATATAGGTGTTATTAAACCAGGGTTCGATTTCGCGGATCTTGTTCAGGTTGACGCAGAACGAGCGGTGGCAGCGGAAGAAGTGAGCGGCCGGGAGTTTATTGCAGAATTCGGTGATGTTCATCGCCATGACGTAGGATTCACGCCGCGTATAGACAAACGTCATTTTTTCATGCGCTTCGGCATAGTAAATATCGTCGACAGGCGTGACGATGATCCGTTCGTCCTTCACCAGATTAATCGTGTCGTTTTCCCGCGCTACCGGGCTGGCACTGGCGGGTAATGCTTGCTGCTGCCACGCGGCTTCCAGCTTATGTAGCATGCTGATAATACGCGACTCCTGGTACGGCTTGAGAATATAGTCAAACGCCTCAAGCTCGAAGGCCTCCACGGCATGCTCTTTCCACGCGGTGACAAACACAATAAACGGCTTGTGGGCGAACTGATTGATATTTTGCGCCAGCAGGACGCCGTCCAGCGACGGAATATTAATATCGAGGAATATCGCGTCGACCCGGTTATGCTGTAAAAATTTCAGCACGTCCAGACCATCCTCAAAACAGCCAACAATCTCCATTTGGCTGTGGGTTTTGATAAGCCAGCTCAACTCCTGTTGAGCCAGAAATTCATCTTCTACGATGATGACTTTCATCTGTTACTCCGGCCTACGGCAACAAGGATATCGGGGCATTCACGGGCGTTCGCTCATTCGGAACATAAAAGGCAATTTCGGTGCCCGGCTCAAGACGGTGAATATGCAGCCCGTCACCGTACAGCAGTTTGACCCGGTGATGCACATTCAGCAGTCCGATCTTGTTGCCCGGCATTTCGTTTGATTTGACGCGCTCGATGACTTGCGGATCGATGCCGTGCCCGGTATCGCGCACGGCGATGCGCACGCGGTTACCGCTTTCCGTCACGCTAATCGTTACTACGCCTTTGCCTTTACACGGCTGAATACCGTGAACAATGGCGTTTTCCACCAGAGGCTGGATCAGCAGGCTTGGGATCACGCAGCTGACCTCTTCATCAATATCGTAAATGACCGTGAGCTTATCGCCAAAGCGTGCCTGCTCGATGGCGATGTAATCCTTGATTTGATACAGCTCTTTTTTGATGTCGATCTGCTCGTCGTCATTTAGCTCAATGTTGTAGCGCAGATAGCGCGACAGATTAAATATCAGCTGCCGCGCGGTATCCGGATTCAGACGGATGGAAGAGGAGATAGCGTTCAGCGCGTTAAACAGGAAATGGGGATTGATCTTGCTTTGCAGGGCGCGCAGCTCTGCCTTATTTGCCATCTCGCGCAGCTGCTCTGCACGCGAAACCTCAAGTTGGGTGGAGATAATCTGCGACAGGCCAATCGCCATCTCCTGGAGCGAGGAGGTGATTTGGTGCGCATGGCAATAGTAAATTTTCAGCGTCCCCGTGACCACGCCTTTTTCCCACAGCGGGATCACCAGCATTGAGTGGATCTCTGGCGTCCGGTGGGCTTCATCATTGTTTTTAATGATGATTTTTCCGTAGTTAATCGCCTGTCTGGTGGTCGGGCTGATGGTATCGTCGCTGTCGCGATAATTGTGCTCCCCGACGCCAACGTAAGCCAGCACGTGGTCAATATTGGTGATGGCGACCGCATCGGCGTGAATATCACGGCGGATGATATCGCAAACCTGACGTAAAGATTCGGCGTTAACGTGTCGGAAAAGCGGCAGCGTCTTGTTGGCGATATCCAGCGCCAGCTTGGCCTGACGCGCGGCGCTGGCCTCTTTTTCGCCCTCCACGCTTTGCACCAGCAGCACGATAAAACCGATACAGACGCTCCCGAGGATCATAGGAATACCGATCTTCGAGACGATATCCAGACCCAGCGCAACGGTTGGCGCCCAGACGATGACCAGGATCATGGTCAGCGTTTCGCAGACCATCCCCGCGATAATCCCTGCACGCCAGTGCTGCTTTTTCGGGATTTTGCGGTTAATCCAGCCCGAGAGCAGCCCGGCAATAATGCTGGTGATAAAGCAGGGGACTGCCGTCACGCCGCCAATATCAATCAGGTATCGATGGGTGCCGGCGATGATGCCTGTGATAATCCCTACCCAGGGACCAAAGAGGATCCCGCCCGACATGACGGCGATGATGCGCACGTTCACCAGCGAGCCTTCTACCGGCACCCCGGACCAGGTGCTGAACAGGGCAAACATCGAAAAGATAAACGTGACGGCCAGCAGCTCTTTTGGCGAATGGGCAGATTTATGCAACAGTTCGCGGAACAAGCGGATGCGGATAAGGAAAAAGAGACAGATCAGCATTAATGCCGCGCGGTCGAACACCGCCAGGAGCATATTGAAGATTTCGTGCACGGTCAGGCCTGGGAAAACGGGAAAAATCTATGATAGAAAACATAGGGCCTGATGACCAGCTATCCATCAGATTTATCAAATGGGGAAAAACCATAATTCTCAAAGGGGATTGCTGGCTTTTGACTGAAAGCCGGTGCTTTTCCGTTTGGGGAGAAACGTCAGGTAACGATACTGAAAATATTGTGTTAAATCGTAGCGCTTAAAACTGCCTGTTCGCGATAAGAGTTCCGCTTTTCACTGCAATCACATTCCCGTTTTAGCGCAAAATATTGTTTTGCCGTTATCCTCTCGACAGCGTCTTTTTCTTCAGGTTATTTTCTAAGCACGCCACACGGGTGGCAGCGTCGCTCGGACGGTCCGGGCGCTAACGTGACTCTGAGGAATCTATGGCTGAATTCAGTCCTGAACGCCGTTTTACGCGTATCGATCGTCTCCCCCCTTATGTATTCAATATCACTGCTGAACTGAAAATGGCTGCGCGTCGGCGCGGCGAAGACATTATCGATTTCAGTATGGGTAACCCTGACGGCCCAACGCCGCCGCATATCGTTGAGAAACTCTGCACGGTTGCGCAGCGTCCTGATACCCATGGGTATTCCACCTCACGCGGCATTCCACGCTTACGTCGGGCGATCTCCCGCTGGTATCAGGATCGTTATCAGGTCGATATCGATCCTGAAAGTGAAGCGATTGTGACCATTGGCTCCAAAGAGGGGCTGGCCCACCTGATGCTGGCGACGCTGGATCACGGCGATACCGTACTGGTGCCGAATCCGAGCTACCCGATTCACATCTATGGGGCGGTGATTGCCGGCGCGCAGGTGCGTTCTGTCCCGCTGGTGGAAGGCGTCGACTTCTTTAACGAGCTGGAACGGGCGATTCGTGAAAGCTATCCGAAGCCGAAAATGATGATCCTCGGTTTCCCGTCAAACCCAACAGCACAATGCGTTGAACTCGAATTCTTCGAGAAAGTGGTCGCGCTGGCTAAGCGTTACGACGTGCTGGTGGTACACGATCTCGCCTACGCCGATATCGTTTATGATGGCTGGAAAGCGCCGTCAATTATGCAGGTACCCGGTGCCCGCGATGTGGCGGTTGAGTTTTTCACCCTGTCGAAAAGCTACAACATGGCGGGCTGGCGAATTGGTTTTATGGTGGGAAACAAAACGCTGGTGAGCGCCCTGGCGCGTATTAAAAGCTACCATGACTATGGCACCTTTACGCCGTTACAGGTCGCGGCCATCGCGGCGCTGGAAGGGGATCAGCAATGCGTGCTCGATATTGCCGCTCAGTATAAACGCCGCCGAGATGTGCTGGTAAAAGGGCTTCATGAAGCAGGCTGGATGGTGGAAATGCCTAAAGCCTCTATGTACGTCTGGGCGAAAATTCCTGAGCCGTATGCGGCGATGGGTTCTCTGGAATTTGCCAAAAAACTGCTTCAGGACGCGAAGGTTTGCGTCTCTCCAGGCATTGGCTTTGGTGACTACGGTGACACGCACGTGCGTTTCGCGCTGATTGAAAACAGCGACCGTATCCGTCAGGCAGTGCGGGGCATTAAAAGCATGTTCCGCGCGGATGGCCTGCTTGCAGCGAAGAGCGTTGCGGAACAACCCGAGTCGTAACGGACAACAAAAAAAACAGGCGCCAACGGCGCCTGTTTTTTTGACTGCATTTTCTTAACTAGATCATCAGAGCAAACGTTCCGGCCCAAACTAAAACAATAACCGAAATGCCCATAAAGAAATATTTCACGTTTCATCGCTCCGCGTATCTTCCGGTACGCATTAAAAAAACAGAGTCCAACTGAGTATAGAGAGTTGAAATCATGCGAAAGGGGAAATCGGAATTATCCCGTGACGTCGCTAACTTCAGCTCTGAATTCTGTGCTTTCCTGTCGCCAGACGGCGCTAATGTACGCCTAAATTTCAGGAGTGACAAGAGGCATTTTTTTAAATAATTTCCGACACTTACGAGTGTCGTGGAACGGCGACAGTTTGATTTCGGTACGCAATAAATGCCTGTTGAGCGACGGTCGAAAAAGCCGTTACGCACTGCGATTACAGGTGTTTGAAAAGGCTAGTTTCTTAGCGAAACTAACCTTCGACAGGGGTCAGATATAGAGCGAGGCTTCGCCCAGGGGGCGGGTTTTAAAGCGGCGGTGCATCCACAGATACTGCTCAGGCGCACGCATAATCTCAAACTCAATCACCTTATTGATAAAGGTCGCGGCTTCACTCTCATCTTCTGGATAGTTCGCCATCTCTGGGGAGATATGCAGACGATAGCCTGACTTATCCGCTTTTCTGACCATGGTCACCGTCAACATCGCGGCGCCTGAGAGACATGAAATCACAAAGGTACCGTTCGTCGTAGCGACATCTTTAACCGCAAAGAAAGGGGCAAAGCTGCTGCCTTTAGGACCGTAGTCCTGGTCCGGGGCAAACCAGACGGCTTCCCCTTTTTTCAGGGCGCCAACCATACCGCGCAGATTGTTACGGCTGATCATCGCCTTATTTGAACGCATGCGGCCCCGCGTTTGTACCCATTCCATCAGCGCGCTGTTATGCGGGCGATAGGTTGCCATCATCGGCTGACAGAGACCCATAACGCGGCCGCCCAGCTCAAGCGACATAAAATGCACACCCACAACCATCACGCCGCGGTTTTGCATCTGGGCACGTTTCAGGTTATCCAGGCCTTCCACGTCAAACCATTTACGGACACGCTCGTCTGGCCAGAACCAGGCCATACCGGTTTCAAGCAGCGCCATACCGATAGATTTAAAGTTTTCCGCAATCAGCGTTTCGCGCTGCTGGGCATTGTAATGCGGAAAGCAAAGTTCGAGATTTTTTCGGGCAATGGACTCACGACGCTTAAGGAAGTGACGCGATGCGCTACCGAGCTTAGAACCCAGGAAACGGATCACGGGATAAGGAAGTTGAACCAGCAGCCAAAGCACGCCAAGGCCGAACCATGTAAACCAGTAGCGCGGGTGCAGAAACGCCCGCTGAAATTTGGATTGAGACAAAATAGTGGAACCTATGTGAAGCCTGTGAAGGTAGCGCAGACTTCGCGATACCACGTGCCATTGAGACCGTAGGACGAGGTCATGGTTGCAGGCTTTACCGTTCTTTACGACGTTGCCTGGCCATTGCTGACTTGGGTGGGCGGCATAATGTAGCACCGTTATACATTATGAGCCATCACTCGTTTTTGTTTAAAAAAGCGGCAATTGCGGAGTGGTTTGATTTTGCTATTGTTTAATCTGCGTTCCCGCATGTCTCCTGAAGGTGCAGACCATGGAAACCTACCTGCAAACGGTGAAAGAAGAGTGGGTGAAGCTGATTAATGAAACCGATCCCGATGTGCATCGGCTTGCGACTGAGCTTGCCAGAGACAACGCAACTCCCCTGGTCGCTGAATTCTATCGTGTTGTGCTGGCAGATCCATCGGCAGCTGAATTCCTGACCACCGAACAGGTGGAGAGGCAGCTTCAGGAGGCGCTTCGTCGCTGGCTTATTGATGTGCTCTCATGCCGTGTGGAGCAGGTTGAAGAGCAGATGCGGGCGCAGCAGCGCGCTGCGGATGTTCATGCCCGTATTGGTATTTCGGTTGATTTAGTTGAAATGGGCTTCCGTGTTCTGAAAAAGCTGCTGTTACCTGTCATTACTACCAGCGCCCATTCGCCTGAGGTGAAGCTGCATATTTATCACTACGCGATAAACAGTATCGATCTGGCCATGGAAGTGATGTCGCGGGCCTATGTATTTAGCGAGAACAATGCGGCGAAAGAGGACGAAAATTATCGCATCTTTTCCTTAATGGAGAACGCAGAAGAGGAGAAGGAGAGACAGACCGCGGCGCTGCTGTCATGGGAAATGGTGCTTCTGTATAAGATCACGCTTAATTCCAGTATCGGCAACAGTCTGCCGCTGGGGCAGTCTGAATTTGGACTGTGGTTTAGCCATAAAGGTCGGCACTATTTCAGCGGCATCGCTGAGGCCGGTCATATCTCTCGTCTGATTCAGGAATTCGATGACCTTTTTAACGAGGTCCGTCTTGCAGGGCAGGGTCTGAGTGATAAAGCGCAGCGGGATAAATTCTTGCAGCGAATGCGTAATACCCTCTCGCAAATCATCACGCTTTTGCGCGAACTGTTTGACGAAGTGTCGCGACACGAGGTGGGGGTTGATGTCCTGACCCGCCTGTTGAATCGCCGTTTCCTGCCAACCATCTTCAAACGCGAAATCCTGCACGCCACCCGGGCGGGAACAAAGCTCTCGACGCTGCTGATTGACGTCGACAAATTTAAACAAATCAACGATACCTGGGGGCACAATACCGGGGACGAGATCCTGCGAAAAGTTTCCGGCGCGTTCTACGACAACGTGCGAACCTGTGATTACGTTTTTCGCTACGGCGGCGATGAATTTCTGATTGTGCTAACGGAAATCTCAGAGGTGGACGCGCTGCGAATTGCCGAGCGTATCCGCAGGCGGGTGGAAAAAATCAAGGTTAACTCCCCAACCGGCGATATTATCCCGCTCTCCCTCTCGATAGGCGTTGCGATGTTCAACGGGCATCCCGATTACGAGCGATTGATTCAGGCGGCGGATGAAGCCTTATACGGCGCGAAACGGCGTGGCCGAAACTGCGTGGAGCTTTGGAAGGGGGCGTAAGGAAAGACAGAAGTGTCCCCTGCAGGAATCGAACCTGCAACTAGCCCTTAGGAGGGGCTCGTTATATCCATTTAACTAAGGGGACGAAGCGGCAAGAGTATAGCGTTATTTACACTTTTCGTTAAGCGCATTGCCGCCTGACTGGTCAAAGAGTCACCGTTCACGCCGATTTTTCGGCAGTTTTATCCTTTTTTTCCTGAGCCTTAAGCTCGGCCTTACGCTTGTTGGACATGTCGTTACGGATTTGCGCATGGCTCAGCAGCGCAAAGATAAAGGTCCCGCCACAAATGTTGCCTGCGAGGGTAGGCAGGGCGAACGGCCAGAAAAAGTCGCTCCAGTGGAGTGTGCCGTTAAATACCAGATAAAGGATTTCAACAGTTCCGACAACAATGTGCGTGGTATCGGCGAGTGCGATAAGCCAGGTCATCAGGATAATTACCACGATTTTCGCGCTACCCGCTGACGGGAACATCCAGACCATAGTGGCGATGATCCAGCCGGAAATTATGGCATTAGAGAACATTTCAACCGGCGTGTTTTTCATCACATCCATGCCAATTTTCACAAATGCGTCGCGGGTCGGTTCATCAAATATTGGCATATACTCGAATGCCCAGGCGGCTATGCCCGTACCGATCAGGTTCCCCAGCAGCACGACGCTCCACAGGCGCATCAGTAAACCGAAATTACCGAGGGTCGGATTTTGCATGACGGGCAGTACGGCAGTGACGGTATTCTCCGTAAAAAGCTGCTGTCGCGCCATAATGACGATAATAAAGCCGAACGTGTAGCCTAAATTTTCCAGCAAAAACCCGCCCGGTACGCCTTCCAGCTGAACGTGAAATATCCCTTTGGCGAGCAGAGAGGCACCCATCGACAGACCGGCTGCAATGGCTGACCACAGCAGGGCCATCGCGTCGCGCTCCATCTCTTTTTCCCCGTCCTGGCGAATATGCTCATGAATAGCCATGGCGCGCGACGGCAGGCGATCTTCATCGACTTCTATCTCTTCTCCCCGGTCTTTCTCCTCGCTTTCAATCTCATGTTCCTCTTTGCTTTCACCAATTTTCTCTTCGCTAATGTCTTTCATAACAGCTCCTTCGGGGTAATTGCTCATTTAAGCGTAGCGGCTTTTAGCGCTTTCCCCGTGGGGATGCTCTTAAATTGCTGAAAATGGCAATAAAGGTGAGACATCTCTTTCAAAGCCAATATAAAATTGCCAGCGAAACGAATTCCGAAAGACAGGCTATGCTGAAATTAGCGTGATGACGCGAGCGGGTCGTCATTGTCCTCGTAGACATCGGTAAGCGTGCTGTTACAATCACTTGCACGTTTCAGGCGGAGCATCTCAGGCTCCGTCACAGATGGCATTCAACGATAGCCATATTGAACAGGGAGAAATTTATGAAGCTTCGGCTGTCGGCGCTTGCGCTGGGCGTAACAATGCTTGTGGGCTGCGCCAGCTCTGGCGAGCAAACGGGACGCTCCGATCCTCTCGAAGGATTTAACCGTTCAATGTACAGCTTTAACTATAATGTGCTGGATCCATATCTGGTTCGTCCGGTTGCCGTGGCATGGCGTGACTATGTTCCGCAGCCGGCGCGTAACGGGCTGAGCAACTTTACCAGTAACCTGGAAGAGCCAGCGGTTATGGTCAACTACTTCCTTCAGGGCGACCCGTATCAGGGGATGGTGCATTTCACCCGCTTCTTCCTGAACTCCCTGCTGGGTATGGGCGGCTTAATTGATGTCGCAGGCATGGCGAACCCGAAATTACAGCGTGAACAGCCGCACCGTTTCGGCAGCACGCTGGGTCATTATGGCGTAGGTTATGGTCCGTATGTGCACCTGCCATTCTACGGCAGCTTTACCGTGCGTGATGATGGCGGCGACATGGTGGATACGCTGTATCCTGTACTGTCATGGCTCACCTGGCCGCTGTCGATTGGTAAATGGACCGTGGAAGGAATTGAAACGCGTGCGCAACTGCTGGATTCTGATGGTCTGCTGCGTCAGTCTTCCGATCCGTACATCATGGTCCGCGAGGCCTACTTCCAGAACCATGACTTTATTGCCAACGGCGGTAAGCTGAAGCCGGAAGATAATCCGAACGCGAAAGCCATCGAGAACGAATTAAAAGATATCGATTCGGAATAAATAAAAAAGGTGAGCAATGCTCACCTTTTTTAATCGTGTTGGGATTAGAACGCGTAGTTGAAGTTGGTACCAAACAGCCAGGCTTTACCTTCAGAGGTAAACTCGTACGGGCCTTCCTGGAAGGTCACCTTCTGGCCATGCATGTACGACACGCCCGCGTCGATAGAGGCATTCTCGTTGAACGCGTAGGTTGCCCCCGCACTCACCCAGAAACGGTCCTGATCCGGAATGGAGATAGAACGTTTATCGGCCGGTACCGGGCTGTCATCAAATGCCACGCCGGTACGGAACGTCCAGTTGTCATCCATATAATAGGTCGTACCAAGCGCGATACGGTAAGCATCGTGGAAGCTTTCGTCTTTATAGAACAGCGTCTGGCCGTTGCTGCCGGTGGCTTTAAGCTCCTCGAACTGGCTCCAGCTGGTATACGCGAGGCTGTAGTGAATTGCCCACTGCGGCGCAACGCGGTTATAACCTGACACTTCCCACATTTCTGGCAGATGCAGCGACAGTGAACCCGGTACGGTTTGATTCGAGGTACCCCATGGAATGGTGGTGCCCGCGCCTGGGACCATACCGTTGACTGGGCTCAGGATGCCGCTTTTGTAATCGCCATCGAAATCAATTTTCACTTCTGAGCGATAGGTCAGACCCCAGCGGTTGTTTTTATCCAGTTCATACAGGATACCGGCGTTCCAGCCGTAACCCCATTCATCACCTTTCAGGCTGGCAATTTTATTGCTGTTTTTCGGCAGTGCAGCAGTTTGCTCCCCGGAGTAACGCTCGATTTTTGCATCGGCGTAGACAGCATCAAAGCCCAGACCAAAGCTCCAGTTATCGTTCAGACGATATGCGCCGCTCAGGTTGAGGTTCAGGGTCGTCAGGTCGGTTTTACCGCCGTATTCCCCGGCCGGATAGTTGTTATTGAACTCCGTTGCCAGGCCAT
This sequence comes from Enterobacter sp. BIDMC 27, assembly GCF_000534415.1. Lineage (NCBI taxonomy): Bacteria > Pseudomonadati > Pseudomonadota > Gammaproteobacteria > Enterobacterales > Enterobacteriaceae > Enterobacter > Enterobacter sp. BIDMC 27. The sequence goes on along the minus strand of NZ_KI973178.1, from coordinate 4,129,421 downwards.
AGTTAGAGGTGACAGAGGCACCCCAACCAAACTGTTCATTGATTGGCGCAACAAAGTGCAGGTTAGGCACCCACGCGGTCGGCGCAATGTTATCCGCCTTCAGATCTGCGCCGGTGAACTGAGATTTGCCAGAAATGTTGACATCAGGATCGATGTAAACCGCACCGGCAGAGAAGGTAGGGCGATCAAACATCATGATCAGTGCCGGGTTACGACTCGCGTTGCCTGCGTCATCGGCAATCGCACCTTCCCCGGAATACGCACGGCCAAGGCCAGAGGAAGAAAATTCGTTTAACTGGAAGCCCGCTGACCAGGCGGACGTTGAGACGATTGCCACTGCAACTGCTAAAGCAGTTTGTTTGAACAGGGTTTTCTGGCTCATGACCATAACCTCATTGAGTTATTTTTATTCAATAATTGTTACATACCGTAACAGGAGCGCGAAGTGTAGGGTCTGAGGTATGACTTACAAATCAGACCAGTGGCGAGAGTATAGGTCTGACCAGCTGGGATGTTGCAAGTTTGTTTATTAATATTTTCAGATATGTTTCTTGAAACGAGATCTGGTTGGCAAAATTGTGACCAGTGCGATTCCTCTGAAAAGGGGAATTTTGTTTTAGATCATTTTTTAGTGTGATATTGCTCACTTATCCGATTTTGCGCCATTAACGGCTGGAGGGGGCTCGTCCGGGGGCGTAAAATAGACGCATCGTGTTTATCTCGCGCCCTGCGCGAATACAGAGGAAATTGAGCTATGAGTAAATGCAGTGCTGATGAAACCCCGGTTTGCTGCTGTATGGATGTTGGCACCATTATGGACAACACCGATTGCACCGCCTCTTACAGCCGCGTATTCCCTAACCGCGCTGAAGCGGAAGAGACGCTGGCCGCGCTGAGCCAGCGCGCGCGTGAAGTCGAATCCGATCCGTGTGAAATCAAATCCACCTTCACGGAAGTGGAAGGCGGCGTGCGGCTGGATATCGACTTTGTGTTCGCCTGCGAAGCAGAAACTCTGATCTTCCAGCTGGGCCTGCGTTAATACTTTTTGCACGGGCCTACGATCGTGTAGGCCGGGTAAGGCAACGCCGCAACCCGGCAACAAATCTCACAAATGCCTCTGCCATGCAGGGGCATTTTCTTTTTCTTCTCTGTGCCTTAGCTCGCAATTTTTCGCTTCCCCGATTTGCTCAATGTAAAAAAATAGTTAAGACTATTATCAGGTCAGACCACTTAATGTGTGCGCAAAATTTTTTTACAGGGGAGTGTTATGAGTCAGGCATTACCGCTTATCACCCGACACGGTGACCGCATTGCCATTGTCAGCGGGTTACGTACGCCGTTTGCGCGTCAGGCAACCGCGTTTCACGGTATACCGGCTGTCGATCTGGGAAAAATGGTGGTGGGGGAGATGCTGGCTCGCAGCGAGATCCCGCCAGAGGTTATTGAGCAACTGGTTTTCGGCCAGGTGGTGCAAATGCCGGAAGCGCCCAATATCGCACGTGAAATCGTGCTGGGCACCGGCATGAATGTTCACACCGACGCATACAGCGTCAGCCGCGCCTGCGCCACCAGTTTCCAGGCGGTGGCGAACGTGGCGGAAAGCCTGATGGCGGGGACCATTCGCGCGGGGATCGCCGGCGGCGCGGATTCCTCATCCGTGCTGCCCATCGGTGTTAGCAAACAGCTGGCCCGCATCCTCGTGGATGCCAACAAAGCCCGGACCACCGGTGCGAAGCTCAAACTCTTCTCGCGTTTACGTCTGCGCGACCTCATGCCCGTGCCACCTGCCGTTGCTGAATACTCCACCGGCCTGCGTATGGGCGACACTGCCGAGCAGATGGCAAAAACCTACGGTATTACCCGCGAACAGCAGGATGCACTGGCGCATCGCTCGCATCAGCTCGCTGCGAAGGCCTGGTCGGAAGGCAAACTTGCCGACGAGGTGATGACGGCTTACATCCCGCCTTTCCGCGAACCGCTGGTGGAAGATAACAATATCCGTGGCACCTCGACGCTGGAGGATTACGCAAAACTGCGCCCGGCGTTTGATCGTAAACATGGCACCGTTACGGCGGCGAACAGTACGCCACTGACGGACGGTGCCGCCGCCGTGATCCTGATGACGGAATCCCGGGCGAAAGAGCTTGGCATCACACCGCTGGGCTATTTGCGTAGCTACGCCTTTACCGCCATTGATGTCTGGCAGGACATGCTGCTCGGCCCGGCCTGGTCCACGCCGCTGGCGCTGGAGCGTGCCGGGTTGACGCTGGCTGACTTAACCCTGATCGATATGCACGAAGCCTTTGCCGCACAAACCCTGGCAAACATTCAGCTGCTGGCAAGCGAGCGCTTCGCGCGCGATGTACTGGGCCGCGCCCACGCGACCGGCGAAGTGGATCAGAGTAAGTTTAACGTGCTTGGCGGATCCATCGCCTACGGCCATCCCTTTGCGGCGACCGGCGCGAGAATGATAACCCAGACTTTGCACGAGCTGCGTCGCCGCGGCGGCGGTTTTGGTCTCGTTACCGCCTGTGCGGCGGGCGGCCTGGGTGCAGCAATGGTTCTGGAGGCTGAATAATGGAAACGACATCTGCATTTAATCTGGCTGTTCGCCTTGATAACGTGGCTGTTATCACCATTGATGTACCCGACGAAAAGATGAACACCCTGAAGGCCGAGTTCGGCGTTCAGGTGCGTGCGATGCTCAGACAGATCCGCGAAAACAAAGCGATACGTGGCCTGGTATTTATCTCGGCAAAGCCGGATAACTTTATTGCCGGGGCCGATATCAACATGATTGCCCGGGCGAAAAGCGTTCAGGAAGCAGAAGACCTGGCGCGTCAGGGGCAGCAGGTAATGGCGGAGATCCATGCGCTGTCGATACCCGTTGTCGCTGCGATCCACGGGGCCTGCCTGGGCGGTGGGCTTGAGCTGGCGCTGGCCTGTCACAGCCGCATTTGTACCGACGATGCGAAAACCGTACTCGGACTGCCGGAGGTACAGCTTGGATTGCTGCCCGGTTCAGGTGGCACGCAGCGCCTGCCGCGTCTCGTAGGCGTCAGTACGGCGCTGGAGATGATTTTAACCGGTAAACAGCTGCGCGCCCGTCAGGCGTTAAAGTCGGGTCTGGTTGATGAGGTCGTTCCGCACGCCATCTTGCTTGAAGCCGCTGTTGAGCGGGCGCTGAAAGGTCGTCAGGCGAAACGCCCTCTGCCGGTGCGCGAGCGTATCCTCGCCGGGCCGCTGGGGCGCACGCTGCTGTTCAATATGGTGGGTAAAAAAACCGAGCAAAAAACCAAAGGGAACTATCCGGCAGCGACGCGCATTCTGAAGGTGATTGAAACCGGTTTATCGCAGGGCAGCAGCAGCGGTTATGCTGCGGAAGCGAAAGCCTTTGGCGAGCTGGCGATGACGCCGCAGTCGCAGGCGCTGCGCGGCATTTTCTTTGCCAGCACGGAGGTTAAAAAAGATCCGGGCAGTGAAGCTGAACCGGCTCCGCTGCGTGCCGTTGGCGTTCTGGGTGGTGGGCTGATGGGCGGCGGCATCGCATTTGTCACCGCCAGCAAAGGCAAATTGCCCGTACGTATCAAAGATATCAACCCTAAGGGTATCAACCACGCGTTGCAGTACAGCTGGCAGAACCTTGATCGCAAAGTGAAGCGCCGCCATATCAAGGCCAGTGAGCGTGATAAAACCCTCGCGATGATCACTGGCGCCACCGACTACAGTGGGTTTGCACACCGCGATCTGGTGATTGAAGCCGTGTTCGAAGATCTCGCCCTTAAGCAGCAGATGGTGGCGGACGTTGAACAGCATTGCGCGCCGCACACCATTTTCGCGTCAAACACCTCGTCTTTGCCGATCGGCGACATCGCGGCGAAAGCCGTGCGCCCGGAGCAGGTGATAGGGCTGCACTATTTCAGCCCTGTCGAAAAAATGCCGCTGGTGGAGGTTATCCCGCATGCCACAACCAGCCCGCAAACTATTGCCACCGTGGTGAAACTGGCGAAAAAACAGGGCAAAACCCCGATTGTGGTCGCGGACAAAGCCGGCTTCTACGTCAACCGCATTCTGGCGCCGTACATTAACGAAGCGATGCGGTTGCTGACGGAAGGGGAGAAAATTGAGCACGTCGATGACGCCCTGGTGAAGTTTGGCTTCCCCGTCGGCCCAATCCAACTTTTGGATGAGGTAGGAATTGATACGGGGACTAAGATTATCCCTGTGCTGGAAGCGGCTTATGGCGATCGTTTTGCGCCGCCTGCAAACTTTGTTTCTGCAATTTTGAAGGACGATCGCAAAGGCAGAAAAAATGAACGCGGTTTCTATCTTTACGCCGCGAAAGGGCGTAAAAGCAAGAAACAGGTCGACCCTTCAGTTTATACGCTTATTCCTGTCACGGGTCAGGGAAAACTGTCGGCGGTTCAGTGTGCTGAGCGCTGCGTGATGATGATGCTCAATGAAGCGGCGCGCTGCTTTGGTGAGCAGGTGATCAAAAGCGCGCGCGACGGCGACATCGGCGCCGTGTTTGGTATCGGTTTTCCGCCATTCCTTGGCGGCCCGTTCCGGTATATGGATACCCTCGGGGCGGGTGAAGTGGTTGCGATCCTGCAACGTCTGGCCTCGCAATACGGTCCACGGTTTACACCTTGTGACGAATTATTGCAGATGGCGGAATGGGGTCAGACATTCTGGCCCGCAAGGGAAACTGATTGCGTAAACTGAAGTCAAAGAAGGGTAAATCCTGAGGTGATGGAACCTGTTCTGGCGAAATTGTAAACAGAGATTGACTATACTTACGCCATTGAGGTAAAAAACAGCGTTTCATTCACCGAATGGATCAGGCACAATGCCCGGCCATCGGGTTTTCTACCTCGGAGCATTAATCGCGGGTAGTTAACGCCGGTGATTCTGGTTAACAAAAGCGGTGCAATATGCAAGTTTTTATCATGCGTCACGGCGACGCGGCACTCGATGCCGCCAGTGACTCAGTACGTCCTTTAACCGTCTGTGGCTGCGACGAATCCCGTCAGATGGCGACATGGCTTAAAGGTCAAAAAGTGGACATTGAACGCGTTCTGGTGAGTCCGTTCCTGCGGGCTGAACAGACGCTGGATGTGGTAGGGGAGTGTATGAACCTGCCATCCAGTGTGGATGTTCTCCCTGAACTCACGCCGTGTGGCGATGTTGGCCTTGTCAGTGCTTACCTTCAGGCGCTGTGCAATGAAGGTGTCGCTTCCGCACTGGTCATTTCCCACCTGCCGCTGGTCGGCTATCTGGTATCTGAGCTGTGCCCGGGCGAAACGCCACCGATGTTCACAACGTCCGCCATTGCCAACGTCACCCTCGACGAAACCGGCAAAGGGGTCTTTAACTGGCAAATGAGTCCGTGCAACCTGAAGATGGCAAAAGCCATCTGACGTGACGTGCGATATGGCGGGGTGCAGCGTGCCTCCCGCCATCCTGTCAGGGCAATTCTGGCGGCTGCCACTCCTCCACCTCAATCAATACCAGCAATGCGGCATCTCCGCCGTACTCTTTTGGCGCCTGATGAAAAGCCATCACGTGTGGATGCTGAGCCAGCCACAGCGGTGTCTGTTGCTTAAGAATATGTTTGCCGTGGCCGTGCATCACGCAGGCGCAAAAAACATGCTCGCGACGACATGCCGCGATCAACGCCCCCAGCTCCTGTTTCGCCTGCATCTGGGTCAACCCATGCAGATCGAGGAACAGCTCCGGCGAGTAATCTCCCCGGCGTAATTTTTTCAGTTCAAAATGGCTGACGTCTTCGCGCACGTATTTCACCGCACCCTGGGTATTTAGCAGCGGCTGAAACTCATCTGAAAAATAGTGGCTGTTATCGGCCTGCTCCTGGAGCAACCGTTTGACCGGTACCTCGCTGACTTTTTTACGCTGCGGGCGATGGACAATGGTGTCGTGCGTGATTTGACGCGTCCCGGTCATCAGCTGGCGGAATAGAGCCTGATCCTCCTCGCTGAGCGATGTTTTCTTTTTCATTCGTCATTCTCATCTCGTATTTCCGATAGTGTACCCGACTAAACGCATTTTTTAACCTCAAGCGGTACGCGTCATTGCTGATTTATCGCCGTCTTCATGGCAAACTAGCCGCCGAAAATTATGCGAGCATGCCCTGGAGGAAAGAGTGGATAAAATTTTTGTCGATGAAGCAGTAAACGAGCTGCATACCATACAGGACATGTTGCGCTGGTCGGTTAGCCGCTTCAGCGCCGCCAATATCTGGTACGGACACGGTACCGACAACCCGTGGGATGAGGCCGTGCAGCTGGTGCTGCCGTCTCTCTACCTGCCGCTGGATATTCCGGAAGACATGCGCACCGCGCGCCTGACCTCCAGTGAAAAACACCGCATCGTTGAGCGCGTGATCCGTCGCGTAAACGAGCGCATTCCGGTGGCTTACCTGACCAACAAAGCCTGGTTCTGCGGCCACGAATTCTATGTTGATGAGCGCGTGCTGGTGCCGCGTTCGCCGATTGGCGAGCTGATCAACAACCATTTTGACGGCCTGATTAACCATCAGCCGCAGCACATTCTTGATATGTGCACCGGCAGCGGCTGCATCGCCATTGCCTGCGCGTACGCCTTCCCGGAAGCGGAAGTGGACGCCGTCGATATCTCCACCGACGCGCTGGCCGTCACCGAACACAACATTGAAGAGCACGGGCTGATTCATCACGTCACGCCTATCCGCTCTGACCTGTTCCGCGACCTGCCGACGCTGCAATACGACCTGATCGTCACCAATCCGCCGTACGTGGATGCAGAAGATATGTCCGACCTGCCGAACGAGTATCGTCACGAGCCGGAGCTGGGCCTGGCGTCAGGCTCTGACGGGCTGAAGCTGACCCGCCGCATCCTGGCCTGCGCGCCGGATTATCTGACCGACGACGGCGTTCTGATTTGTGAAGTAGGCAACAGCATGGTACATCTGATAGAGCAGTACCCGGATGTGCCGTTCACCTGGCTTGAGTTCGACAACGGCGGTGACGGCGTCTTTATGCTGACCAAGGCGCAACTGCTTGATGCACGCGAATACTTCAGCATTTACAAAGATTAATCCAGCGGGCTTCGGCCCGTTTCACAACGCTCAAACACAAACAACAACATCGGAGCCGTGATGGCAGGAAACAGTATTGGACAGGTATTCCGTGTGACCACCTTTGGCGAGTCGCACGGTCTGGCACTGGGTTGTATCGTTGATGGCGTCCCGCCAGGCATCGAACTGACCGAAGCCGATTTACAGCATGACCTTGACCGTCGTCGTCCGGGTACCTCTCGCTACACCACGCAGCGTCGCGAGCCGGACCAGGTCAAAATTCTCTCCGGCGTATTTGAAGGCCGTACCACAGGAACCAGCATTGGTCTGCTGATTGAAAACACCGATCAGCGTTCTCAGGACTACGGCGCGATTAAGGACGTTTTCCGTCCTGGTCACGCCGACTATACCTACGAACAAAAATATGGCTTTCGCGACTATCGCGGCGGCGGGCGTTCATCCGCGCGTGAAACCGCGATGCGCGTGGCGGCAGGGGCAATTGCCAAAAAATATCTCCAGCAGAAATTCGGCATCGTTATCCGCGGCTGTCTGTCCCAGATGGGCGACATTCCGCTGGCAATCAAAGACTGGGATCAGGTAGAGCTCAACCCGTTCTTCTGCGCCGATGCCGACAAGCTGGACGCGCTGGATGAGCTGATGCGTGGCCTGAAAAAAGAGGGCGACTCCATTGGTGCGAAAGTCACCGTGGTGGCCGACGGCGTGCCGGCTGGCTGGGGCGAGCCGGTATTTGACCGCCTTGACGCCGACATCGCCCACGCGCTGATGAGCATCAACGCGGTGAAAGGCGTTGAAATCGGCGACGGTTTTGACGTGGTCAAGCTTCGCGGCAGCCAGAACCGCGACGAAATCACGAAGGCGGGTTTCCAGAGCAACCATGCGGGCGGCATTCTGGGTGGCATCAGCAGCGGGCAGCAAATTATTGCCAATATTGCGCTGAAGCCAACGTCCAGCATTACCGTCCCGGGCCACACGATTAACCGCGCTGGCGATGAAGTTGAGATGATCACCAAAGGGCGTCACGATCCGTGCGTGGGGATCCGCGCGGTGCCGATCGCAGAAGCGATGCTGGCGATCGTGCTGATGGATCACTTCCTGCGCCAGCGCGCGCAGAATGCGGATGTGACGACCACCATTCCACGCTGGTAACTATGAAAAAAACCGCAATCGCTCTGCTGGCGCTGCTGGCCAGTGGAGCAAGCCTGGCCGCTACGCCGTGGCAGAAAATCACCCACCCGGTAGCGGGGAGCGCGCAGTCCATTGGCGCTTTCTCCAACGGGTGTATCGTCGGCGCGCAGGAACTTCCGCTGCAATCGGATACCTATCAGGTGATGCGCACCGACCAGCGCCGTTATTTCGGCCATCCTGACCTGGTGCTGTTTATTCAGCGTCTTGGCAACCAGGTGCATAACCTGGGGCTGGGGACGATGCTGATTGGCGATATGGGGATGCCTGCCGGTGGTCGCTTCAACGGCGGTCACGCCAGCCACCAGACCGGACTGGATGTGGATATCTTCCTGCAATTGCCGAAAACGCGCTGGAGCTCAGCGCAGCTGCTGAAACCGCAGGCGCTGGATCTGGTCTCGGCCGACTGTAAACGGGTCGTCGCCTCGCGCTGGTCGCCGGAAATTTCCAGCATGATTAAGCTGGCGGCAGAGGATAACGACGTCACGCGGATCTTTGTTAATCCGGCCATCAAGCAGCAGCTTTGCCTGGATGCGGGAACGGATCGCGACTGGTTGCGTAAAGTGCGCCCTTGGTTCCAGCACCGGGCGCATATGCATGTTCGCCTGCGCTGTCCGGCGAACAGCCTGGAATGTGAAGATCAGCCGCTGCCACCGCCTGGCGATGGTTGTGGTTACGAACTGCAAAGCTGGTTTGAACCAGCCAAGCCTGGAACCTCTAAGCCTGAGAAGAAGACACCGCCTCCGTTGCCGCCTTCCTGCCAGGCGCTACTGGATGAGCATGTACTTTAATGGATAATTTCGTCGATCTATTCATGGTGTCACCGCTGCTGCTGGCGGTGCTCTTTTTTGTTGCGATGTTAGCCGGATTTATCGATGCCCTGGCGGGCGGCGGCGGGTTGCTCACCGTTCCGGCGCTGCTGGCGGCAGGCATGAGCCCTGCCCAGGCGCTTGCCACCAACAAACTCCAGGCATGCGGCGGTTCGCTCTCCTCGTCGCTCTATTTCATCCGGCGCAAAGTGGTGAATCTCGCCGATCAGAAGCTCAATATCCTGATGACGTTTATTGGCTCAACGGCGGGTGCGCTGCTGGTCCAGCACGTTCAGTCCGACATTCTGCGCCAGATCCTGCCGCTGCTGGTTATCTGTATCGGCCTCTATTTCCTGCTGATGCCAAAGCTCGGGGAAGAAGATCGACAGCGTCGTCTTCACGGCCTGCCGTTTGCGCTGATTGCCGGTGGCTGCGTCGGTTTTTACGATGGCTTCTTTGGCCCGGGGGCAGGTTCGTTTTATGCGCTGGCATTCGTGACGCTGGCCGGATTCAACCTCGCCAAATCCACCGCCCACGCCAAAGTCCTCAACGCGACCTCCAACGTTGGCGGTCTGCTGCTGTTTATCATTGGCGGCAAGGTTATATGGGCAACCGGGTTTGTGATGATGGCAGGGCAGTTTTTGGGCGCGCGCGCAGGCTCGCGTCTGGTATTAAGCAAAGGACAAAAGCTGATCCGCCCGATGATTGTTGTCGTCTCGGCGGTGATGAGCGCCAAACTTCTTTATGACAGCCATGGACAGGAGATCCTCACCTGGTTGGGGATGAACTAATGAACAGTACGCATAACTACGAACAGCTGATTGAGATCTTCGATAGCTGTTTTGCTGATGATTTTAATACCCGTCTGATTAAAGGCGACGACGAACCGATCTATCTTCCTGCTGATGACGAGGTTCCGTATAACCGCATCACCTTTGCCCACGGCTTTTACGCCAGCGGTTTGCACGAAATTTCGCACTGGTGTATCGCCGGGAAAGCGCGTCGCGAGCTGGTGGACTTTGGTTACTGGTACTGCCCGGACGGGCGCGACGCCACCACCCAGGGGCAGTTCGAAGATGTGGAGGTGAAACCTCAGGCGCTGGAATGGCTGTTCTGCGTAGCGGCGGGTTTCCCGTTCAACGTAAGTTGTGACAACCTCGAAGGCGACTTCGAGCCAGACCGTATCGTCTTCCAGCGCCGCGTTCATGCGCAGGTGATGGAATATCTTGAGAAAGGCATCCCGGCACGTCCGGCACGCCTGATCGAGGCTTTACAGAATTATTACCACACGCCGGAGATCACGGCGGAATGCTTCCCTTGGCCGGAAGATCTTTAACAGAGGAAAGAAGATGATCGCAGAATTTGAATCACGCATTCTGGCGTTAATTGATGACATGGTAGAACACGCCAGTGATGATGAGCTGTTCGCCAGCGGTTATCTGCGTGGTCACCTGACGCTGGCGGTAGCCGCGCTGGAAGCCGGGGACGATCACTCTGCCGACGCCGTTCACGCGGAAGTCACTCGCAGCCTGGAAAAAGCCATTCTGGCCGGGGAACTCTCTCCGCGCGACCAGTCTTTAGTGCTGGGCATGTGGGACAATTTGTTCCAGCAGGCGAAAGCGAAGTAAGTGTATCACCGCCCTCTCCCACAGGGAGAGGGCGGGGGTGAGGGCACCAGACCGCACCCTACTTGACCATTTTCCCCTTCAGCAATTTCCGCACCCACAGTCGGTTTGGATTCAGCCCCGCGAGCGTAACCCTGTCCAGCGGAACCGGCTCGTCGCTCATTTGCGCGGCTAACGCTTCAGCCAGCAGCGGCGCGGAGCATAATCCCCGCGAGCCTAAGCCACCCAGCATAAACAGCTCGGGATGAACGGGAGCACTTACCGCCGTTTCTTTGTTGTCAGCAAGATCCTGATAGACTTCAAGCGTGGCGTCATAGTCCGGCACGTTTCCCGCCATCGGCAGGTGATCGCGGGTCGCGCAGCGTACGCCGCAGCGCGCCTGACCCTCACTGACATCCACCTCTTTTGCCCACGACGCATCCGGGAAACAGTCGAGCAGGCGCTGGCGGTTTTGCTGCTGATCCGCTTCGCTGTACTGCATATCTGTTTCACCGCGATGGTAGCTGGCACCGATGCAGTGATGGCCGTTGGACGGATTTTGCGGCGTCAGGTAGCCGTCGTAACACAGCACCTGACGCAGTTTGCTCAGTTGGGGGGCGGCAGGAATATGGCTCACCTGGCCGCCGACCGGATAAACCGGCAATGATGCTGTCTGGGTAAACTGGCTGATATGATGTCCGTTGGCCAGCACAACGCTGGCATGCTGGACCTCTTTGCCGTCAGCGAAACGCAGTTTCCAGTGCGCAGTGCGGCTTAGCGATTGAACCTTATGGGCATAATGCACTGTCAACCCACGCGACTGCCCGAGGGCTATCGCCGCAGAAGTCAGTTCAGCCGGACACAGCCAGCCGCCGAGTGGATACTGAATACCCCCGCAGCCGGTGTCGACGCCAGCGGTCTCAGCAACCTGCTGTGCCGTCACTGCATGGGCGATGGCCTCCGGCAGACCCAGCGACAGCATTTGTGTGATTTTCTGCTGGCTCTTCTCGTCCCAGCCGAGCTGCGTCACGCCGCACCAGTTGTGGTCGAACGCAACCGGCAGGCTATCGTAAAGGCGGCGAGCAAACGTAAACGCCGCCGGGAAGAACTGGAACAGTGCCGGATCGTGTGAACTTAATAAGGGATAAAGCGCGCCCTGACGGTTGCCTGATGCGCCCGTCGCCGGCGCCTCGTCAGCGCAGTAGAGCGTCACCTGCCAGCCACGGTGCAGCAGCGCCAGCGAGAGCAGGGCGCTGGCGATACCCCCGCCCACAATGGCGACCTCACGCGAGGTGCTGGCGCGACGGGCAAACCAGGGGGTCTGCGCCGGGATCGCCAGATCCTGTTCCATCACCCCGACCAGCATGTCGCGTTTGCGGCCAAAGCCTTTGGTTTTCCGCATGGTAAACCCCGCCTCCTGCAACCCACGGCGAACAAATCCCGCCGAGGTGAAGGTGGCAAGCGTTGCGCCCGGGCGCGCCAGACGTGCCATGGCGCTGAACAGGTGCGGGCTCCACATGTCCGGGTTTTTGGCGGGCGCAAAACCATCCAGGAACCAGGCGTCCACCTTCTGATTCATTGAGTCATCAAGCTTATCGGTCAGGTCGTTAATGTCGCCCAGCCACAGGTCGAGGGTGACGCGTCCGTCGTCCAGAATCAGACGATGACAGCCACCGATAGCCGGAGGCCACTGGGCCTGAAGCTGTTCCGCCCAGTGGGTAAGCTCCGGCCAGCGCTGATGGGCAAGCCGCAGATCGTGCGCGGTAAGCGGAAATTTTTCGAAACTGATGAAATGTAATCTTTGTAAGGTAGCCTCGGGGTGTGCAGTGCGAAACTGGTCGAACGCCTGCCAGAGGGTCAGAAAATTCAGCCCGGTGCCGAAACCGCTCTCCGCTACGACAAACAGGCTGCGCGGATGCTCAGGGAAGCGGGTGCTGAGATGATTTCCTTCGAGGAAAACATAGCGCGTCTCTTCCAGTCCGTTATCATTAGAAAAGTAGACGTCATCAAAATCTCGGGAAACAGGTGTACCCTCAGCGTTGAATTCGAGGTTGGCAGGTTGTATGGCGTTTTGTTTCACGTAAGTTACTCGTCCGACAGGCAGTGGCACGATCTTAGCGATGTGAGCCCATCGGTGCAAATTTCCACAGAAAATGGCTGATCGGACTTGTTCGGCGTACAAGTGTACGCTATTGTGCGACTCGAAACTTTTTATAGTGCGACTTACAGAGGTATTGAATGAAACGTGCAGTGATTACTGGCCTGGGCATCGTTTCCAGCATCGGTAATAACCAGCAGGAAGTCCTGGCATCTCTGCGTGAAGGACGCTCCGGGATCACTTTCTCTGAAGAGTTTAAAGATTCTGGAATGCGTAGCCACGTATGGGGTAACGTTAAACTGGACACCACCGGTTTAATTGACCGTAAAGTGGTTCGTTTCATGAACGATGCCTCTATCTACGCCTATCTTTCCATGCAGGAAGCAATCAAGGATTCTGGTCTGAGCGAAGACGCTTACCAGAACAACCCACGCGTGGGCCTGATTGCAGGCTCCGGCGGTTCCTCTAAAGCTCAGGTGTTCGGTGCTGACGCCATGCGCAGCCCGCGCGGCCTGAAAGCGGTCGGTCCATATGTTGTGACCAAAGCCATGGGGTCAGCGGTTTCCGCGTGCCTGGCAACGCCGTTCAAAATCCACGGTGTGAACTACTCCATCAGCTCTGCATGTGCGACCTCCGCACACTGTATCGGTAATGCGGTTGAGCAGATCCAGCTGGGCAAACAGGACATCGTATTTGCTGGCGGCGGCGAAGAGCTGGGCTGGGAAATGGCCTGTGAGTTCGACGCGATGGGCGCACTGTCCACCAAATACAACGAAACGCCAGACAAAGCGTCCCGTACTTATGACGCACACCGCGACGGTTTTGTTATCGCTGGCGGCGGCGGTATGGTTGTGGTTGAAGAGCTGGAACACGCGCTGGCGCGTGGCGCGCACATCTATGCTGAGATCATGGGCTACGGCGCAACGTCTGACGGCGCTGACATGGTTGCTCCATCTGGTGAAGGCGCGGTGCGCTGCATGAAGATGGCGATGCACGGTGTTGATACTCCAATCGACTACCTGAACTCCCACGGCACCTCAACGCCGGTAGGCGACGTGAAAGAGCTGGGTGCGATCCGTGAAGTGTTCGGCGACAATAGCCCGGCTATCTCTGCAACCAAAGCCATGACCGGTCACTCTCTGGGAGCGGCGGGCGTGCAGGAAGCGATCTACTCTCTGCTGATGCTGGAAAACGGCTTTATCGCGCCAAGCATCAACATCGAAGAGATGGACGAGCAGGCGGCTGGCCTGAACATCGTGACCGAAACCACCGAACGTGAGCTGACGACCGTTATGTCCAACAGCTTCGGTTTCGGCGGCACCAACGCCACGCTGGTGATGCGTAAGCTGAAAGCGTAAGCGTTTGAAGGTATAGTAGAAGGGAGCCGCGCGGCTCCCTTTTTTTATGCCTGAACACGGAGTTATGCATGAAGGCTGTTACCCCTGAGAAGAGCGCTCCTTCCGGGAACCTTTCCCTTTTCCGCATCGCCTTTGCGGTGTTTCTGACCTATATGACCGTTGGCCTGCCGCTGCCGGTGATCCCCTTGTTCGTTCACCAGGAGCTGGGCTATGGCAACACCATGGTCGGCATTGCGGTGGGCATTCAGTTTTTAGCGACGGTATTAACCCGGGGCTACGCCGGTCGCCTGGCGGATCAGCACGGCGCAAAACGCTCGGCGTTGCAGGGCATGTTTGCCTGCGGGCTGGCGGGGGGAGCCTGGCTGCTGGCGGCGCTGTTGCCGATAGATGCAGCGTATAAATTCGCGCTGCTGGTGGCAGGGCGTCTGATCCTCGGCTTTGGCGAAAGCCAGCTGCTGACCGGCACCCTTACCTGGGGAATGGGGCTGGTGGGGCCTGCGCGTTCCGGAAAAGTGATGTCCTGGAACGGGATGGCGATTTACGGCGCGCTGGCGGCAGGCGCTCCACTGGGGCTGCTGATCCACAGCCAGTTTGGTTTTGCGGCGCTGGCAGGCACCACCATGGTATTGCCGCTGCTGGCGTGGGCGTTTAACGGTTCGGTACGTAAGGTGCCCGCCCATAAAGGCGAGCGTCCTTCGCTGTGGAGCGTGGTGGGGCAAATCTGGCAGCCGGGGCTCGGGCTGGCGCTTCAGGGGGTGGGCTTCGCGGTTATTGGTACCTTTGTCTCCCTCTATTTCATGAGCCGCGGCTGGGCGATGGCGGGCTTTACGCTGACGGCCTTTGGCGGCGCGTTTGTATTGATGCGCGTGCTGTTTGGCTGGATGCCGGATCGCTTTGGCGGCGTGAAGGTGGCCGTGGTGTCACTTGTCATTGAGACCGTGGGGCTGGTACTGCTCTGGCAGGCGCCCTCCGCATCCGTTGCGCTGCTGGGTGCGGCGTTAACCGGCTGCGGCTGCTCGCTGATCTTCCCGGCGCTGGGCGTTGAAGTGGTGAAGCGCGTGGCTCCGCAGGTGCGCGGCACGGCGCTGGGCGGCTATGCGGCGTTTCAGGATATCTCATACGGCATCACCGGGCCGCTCGCGGGGCTGCTTGCAACGTCGTTTGGCTATCCTTCCGTCTTCCTGGCCGGTGCGGTGTCAGCGGTGGTGGGAATTGTGGTGACGCTGGTGGCGTTTCGCAGGTCGTAGTTTTTTGCCCGGTGGCGCTTCGGTATGAACCGGAAACATGGGTAACACTTTAGACCGGATACATGGGTAACAGTTATAACTGGCATAGAAGAGGAGACTCGCTATGCCCTGGACTGAGACCCGACCTATGCAACGCCTTGATTTTATCCGTGCCTGCCATGCAGGTACGGATTCTTTTTCAGCCCTCTGCCGTCTCTTCGGCATCAGCCGAAAAACCGGTTACAAATGGCTTCAGCGTTTTGACCCCTCTGACCTGTCATCTCTCTCTGACCGGTCGCGTGCTCCGCACTCCCACTCCCGTACAGTTCCTGATGATATCGCCGGGCAGCTTACGGCCCTGAGGCAGAAACACCCTGACTGGGGCCCCAAAAAACTGCGGATGTGGCTGCTCAATCATCACGTCGATTTTACCGTCCCCGCTGCCAGCACTATCGGCGATACCCTCAAGCGTGAAGGCCTGGTTCCGGATAAAAAGCGAAAACGCAGAACCCCGGGCAATCGCCAGCCCCTGACCATCATCAGTGAGAACAATCAGGTCTGGAGCGCTGATTTTAAAGGCAAGTTCAGGCTGCTGAGCCGGAAATACTGTCATCCCTTCACCCTGACCGACAATCACAGCCGGTATCTTCTGAGCTGCCGGGGAACGGACCGGGAGAGCGAGCCCTTCGTCAGGCAGTGCCTGACGGATGCGTTCCTGGAGTACGGTCTGCCGGAAGTCCTGAGAACGGATAATGGACAGCCTTTCGCAGGAACAGGTATCGCCGGGTTAAGTCGCCTTGCAGTCTGGCTGATAAAGCTGGGCATCAGACCGGAACGTATCAGAAAGGGGCATCCGGAAGAAAACGGCCGTCATGAGAGAATGCACCGTTCGCTGAAAAGTGCAGTAAAACAGGGCAACACCTTTATGACGATGGAAGAACAACAGCGGTGGTTCAGTGACTACCGGGAAGAGTTTAACTACGAAAGGCCGCATGAAGCCCTGGCGGGTGCAACGCCCGGAACGGTATGGCAGCCCTCAGGCCGACACTGGGATGGCAGGGTTCCTGAATATGCTTATCCGGAAGGAGGTACGGTCTACAGGGTGAAATCAAGGGGGACACTCTATATGGGGAAAAAGGGGACGGTGTTCCTGAGTGAAGCGCTGACTGATGAGTACATCATGCTGGAAGAACAGGATGATGGCCTTGAGGCCATCATCTTTAACGGAATAACGCTTGCGTACTACGACCGAAAAACCCAGAGTGTGCTCCGGATAGACTGAAAAGTGTTACCTATGTTCCCGGTCTGATCTGTCACCTATGTATCCGGTCATACACTTCGCTTACCGGGCCTACAACCGCGCGAACCGTAGGCCGGGTAAGGCGAAGCCGCCACCCGGCAGTTTTAAGCAACCAGCCAGAAAATCGCCAGCGCAATCACCAACGCGATAAACATCAATCCCGGACGGGCAGAAAGCGTTTTGAACGTATCAACTACGGGGGCAAACAGCGGGCTGTAGATCGGCTGAATGTTTCTTAGCTCCGGCATGCCGCCTTCCCGCTCGGCGCGGCGAATGAAGATCTGATTGAGCACGTCCTGCACCTGCGCGGTGGTCAGCACCGTTTGCGGCGTAGCCTGCCAGCTCTGCTGAGCGTAATCCCGGATCGTATCGAACTCGTGCGGTTCCAACGGTTGTTTCAGCGCCGCCTGTACGCTGTGCAGGGTCGGGGCGCTCTGGGTGCTGAGCGTCTGACGCGCCTGGAGCCAGGTGACCAGATGGGTAAACTGTTTTGCCGGGATCATCTCGCCCGCTTTCACACCGGAAAGTTCCAGCATGGATTGCCAGATAAGCTTTGTGGGTTCGCCGGTAGCGGCAGCCAGCTTAGTGACCATCTGCTTGAGCGTATTATGCTCCGCAGGCTGCAATGGCCGTTCTGTAGACGGGCGCTGTTGCGGCTGCGGGATAGAAAGCTGATTGCTTTGTAGCAGGGTCAACACGGTTTTCAGCTGTTCTTGCGAAAGCTGGCTCAGGGCGGTATGACCGTACTGTTGACGGATAAAATCACTCACCGCCTGGCGATTATTCCCCTGGCCCAATAGCTCGGTCAGCTGCGAGATAATCTGGCGGGTAGTATGTTGCTGCTGTGCGCTGGTAAGACGCTGGTTAAGGTTTTGTTCGGCGGCAGGGAAATGGCGCGACTGTAGCGGCGCATCGTTTCTTACGCCCAAATCGTGCTTAACGCCGGCCCATACCTCTGCGTTTTGCTGTGAGGTTAACGCAATAAGACGCGTGATCAGACGCTCCAGTACGGTGCGTTGCTGCGTGGAGAGCGGTTGTTCGCCTGGCGTGTTGGGCGTTACGGGGCCTTCACCCGGAGGGCGCGGAGGCGTACCTGAAATGGGCTGCATCGTCAAAAATCCTTAAAGTCAAACTCTGCGTAACCGGGCGGAGATATATGCCCGGCGGCGAGATTATGGCACACTTGGCAGGTTTACTTCCTCTCAAACAGGTACTCAGACGTGAAAATCCTCGTTGATGAAAATATGCCTTACGCCCGTGAGCTATTCAGCCGCCTGGGTGAGGTTAAGGCTGTCCCTGGTCGCCCGATTCCGGTTAGCGAACTGGACGATGCAGACGCCCTGATGGTGCGCTCGGTGACCAAAGTAAATGAGGCACTGCTCACCGGCAAAGGGGTTAAATTTGTCGGGACGGCAACGGCCGGGACCGATCATGTGGATGACCAGTGGCTTAAGCAGGCGGGGATTGGTTTTTCCGCGGCGCCAGGCTGTAACGCCATTGCCGTCGTGGAATATGTTTTCTCCTCGCTATTGATGCTGGCCGAGCGCGATGGTTTTGCGCTGAAAGACCGCACCGTCGGGATTGTGGGGGTGGGCAACGTGGGCGGACGTCTGCAAAAGCGTCTGGAAGCCTGGGGTATCCGCACCCTGCTGTGCGATCCGCCGCGTAAGGATAACGGCGATGAAGACGACTTCCGCACGCTGGATGAGCTGGTCGACGAGTGCGACGTCATCACCTTCCATACGCCGCTCTTTAAAGAGGGGCCGTACAAGACTCTGCACCTGGCCGACGAAAAGCTGATCCGCCGTCTGAAGGCTGGCACTATTCTGATAAATGCCTGCCGGGGACCGGTGGTGGATAACGCGGCGCTGCTGGCATGTCTCGACGAAGGACAAGAGCTTAGCGTCGTGCTGGACGTCTGGGAACCAGAGCCGGATCTCAACGTCGCCTTGCTGAATAAGGTGGACGTGGGTACCGCGCATATTGCGGGTTATACCCTTGAAGGCAAAGCGCGTGGCACAACCCAGGTGTTTGAGGCTTACAGCGCCTTTATCGGCCATCCGCAGCAGGTGGCGCTGGATACGCTGCTGCCCGCCCCGGAATTCGGCCGCATTACCCTTCATGGCCCGCTGGATGAGGCAACGCTGAAAAGACTGGTGCATTTGGTGTATGATGTGCGCCGCGATGACGCGCTGCTGCGTAAAGTGGCGGGTATTCCGGGTGAGTTTGACAAGCTGCGCAAAAATTACCTTGAGCGCCGCGAGTGGTCTTCCCTGTATGTCATGTGCGATGACGCGTCAGCGGCGGGGCTGCTGCATAAACTGGGATTTAACGCCGTTCACCACCCGGCACGTTAATGTCTTCTTAATGCTCCCTGTCGGATGATTCGGCAGGGACGCTTTTTATTTCTGGAGTAAACCACCATGTCTGAAGGCTGGAACATTGCCATTTTGGGTGCCACTGGCGCCGTGGGCGAAGCCCTGCTTGAAACCCTTGCTGAGCGTCAGTTCCCGGTGGGTGAGATTTACGCACTGGCGCGTACCGACAGCGCAGGAGAACATCTGCGTTTCGGCGGCAAATCCGTGATGGTGCAGGATGCCGCCGCGTTTGACTGGACGCAGGCTCAGCTGGCGTTTTTTGCCGCAGGTGCGGAAGCCACGGCGTCTTACATTGAAGAAGCGACCAGTTCAGGCTGTCTGGTGATCGACCTGAGCGGCCTGTTCTCCCTGGAGCCGGATGTGCCGCTGGTGGTGCCGGACGTCAACCCGTTTGTGCTGGCTGACTACCGCAACCGCAACATCATTGCAGTACCGAACAGCCTCACCAGCCAGCTGCTGACCGCGCTGAAGCCGCTGATCGACGACGGTGGCCTGTCGCGTATTTCCGTGACCAGCCTGCTGTCAGCCTCCGCTAACGGTAAAAAAGCCGTAGACGCACTGGCAGGGCAGAGCGCGAAGCTGCTGAACGGTATCCCGATCGACGAAGATGATTTCTTTGGCCGCCAGCTGGCGTTCAACATGCTGCCGCTGCTGCCGGATCGTGAAGGTTCGGTGCGGGAAGAGCGTCGTATCGTCGATGAAGCACGCAAAATTTTGCAGGATGACGGGCTGATGATCTCCGCGAATGTCGTGCAGTCTCCGGTCTTTTACGGCCACGCGCAGATGGTCGGGTTTGAAGCCCTGCGTCCGCTGGCGGCTGAAGAAGCCCGCGACGCGTTTGGCCGCGGTGAGGACATTGTCCTGTCCGAAGAGAGCGAATTCCCGACGCAGGTGGGCGACGCCACCGGCAGCGCGCATCTCTCTGTGGGCTGCGTGCGTAACGATTACGGTATGCCGGAGCAGGTGCAGTTCTGGTCCGTTGCCGACAACGTGCGTTTTGGCGGCGCGCTGATGGCGGTCAAAATCGCGGAAAAACTGGTGCAGGAGTATCTGTACTGATGTCAGATGTGGAACAAAAGCCGGTCCACAGAATTGCCCTCGGCATTGAATACGATGGCAGTAAATACTATGGCTGGCAGCGGCAGAATGAGGTGCGCAGCGTCCAGGAGAAGCTGGAGAAAGCGCTCTCTCAGGTGGCGAATGAACCGATAAGCGTCTTCTGTGCGGGCCGCACCGATGCCGGCGTTCACGGCACGGGGCAGGTGGTGCATTTTGACACCACCGCCGTGCGCAAAGCCGCGGCCTGGACGCTGGGTGTAAATGCGAATTTGCCTGGTGACATTGCCGTGCGTTGGGTGAAAGCTGTGCCGGATGATTTTCACGCGCGTTTCAGCGCGACGGCGCGGCGCTACCGTTATGTCATCTATAACCAGCGCCTGCGCCCGGCGGTGTTAAGCCAGGGCGTGACGCATTTTTATGAACCGCTGGATGCAGAACGTATGCAGCGTGCGGCGCAGTGTCTGATTGGAGAGAATGACTTTACGTCGTTTCGTGCGGTGCAGTGTCAGTCCCGTACGCCGTGGCGTAACATCATGCACATTAACGTCAGTCGTTATGGCGCGTATGTGGTGGTGGATATCAAAGCCAATGCCTTTGTACATCATATGGTGCGGAATATTGTAGGCAGCCTGATGGAAGTGGGCGCCGGACACCAGCCGGAGAGCTGGATTGCAGAACTGCTGGCAGCGAAGGACAGAACGCTTGCGGCAGCAACGGCGAAAGCGGAAGGGCTGTATCTGGTTTCGGTGGATTATCCGGACCGGTTCGACCTGCCAAAACCGCCAATGGGCCCGCTGTTTTTAGCGGACTAAACAAAGGTGCAATTAGGGCTTAGACAATATGGACGTAATACGTTTTCTGATTGATTTCATCCTGCATATTGATGTTCACCTGGCGGAGCTGGTCGCGCAGTACGGCGTCTGGGTGTACGCCATTCTGTTCCTCATTCTGTTCTGTGAAACCGGCCTTGTGGTTACGCCGTTCCTGCCGGGAGATTCACTGCTGTTCGTGGCGGGCTCGTTATCCGCACTGCCAACGAATGACCTGAATGTCCATCTGATGGTGGTCCTGATGATCATCGCCGCGATTGTTGGTGATGCGGTCAACTACACCATCGGGCGGGTGTTTGGCGAGCGGTTGTTCAGTAATCCGGACTCGAAGATTTTCCGCCGCAGTTATTTAGATAAGACCCATGCGTTCTATGAGCGCCATGGCGGTAAGACCATTATCCTTGCCCGTTTTGTGCCTATTGTGCGTACATTTGCACCGTTTGTGGCGGGAATGGGTCACATGTCCTATCGTCATTTTGCCATGTACAACGTGGTGGGCGCGCTGCTGTGGGTGCTGCTGTTCACCTATGCAGGCTACCTGTTTGGCGATCTGCCGGTGGTTCAGGAAAACCTTAAGTTACTGATTGTAGCGATTATTGTGCTTTCCGTACTGCCTGGCGTCATCGAAATTATCCGTCACAAACGCGCGGCGGCAAAGCAAGCGAAGTAAATGCACGCTGGCGGTTCGACCACTTTTTTATCCAAAGTTTCGGGCTGTTATGTTTTAATGTGCAACATTCATGGTCTGTTGGAGGCAAAAATGGCATTATTCGCCTCTTACAGCAAAACTGGCATACGACCAGGTTCAGGCAGAAAGGTTATCAATGAGCTGGATTGAACGAATTAAAAGCAACATTACCCCAACGCGTAAAGCGAGCATTCCTGAAGGGGTATGGACGAAGTGTGATAGCTGCGGCCAGGTTCTGTATCGCGCAGAGCTGGAACGCAATCTTGAGGTGTGTCCGAAGTGTGACCACCATATGCGTATGTCGGCGCGCAACCGCCTGCATAGCCTGCTGGACGAAGGTTCTCTGGTAGAACTGGGCAGCGAACTGGAGCCAAAAGATGTGCTTAAGTTCCGCGACTCCAAAAAATACAAAGATCGTCTGGCCTCTGCGCAGAAAGAGACCGGCGAGAAAGACGCGCTGATCGTTATGAAAGGCACCCTGCACGAGATGCCGGTGGTTGCCGCCGCGTTTGAGTTCTCCTTTATGGGCGGCTCAATGGGCTCTGTGGTTGGCGCGCGCTTCGTGCGTGCCGTTGAGCAGGCGCTGGAAGACAACTGCCCGCTGATCTGCTTCTCCGCCTCCGGTGGCGCACGTATGCAGGAAGCGCTGATGTCCCTGATGCAGATGGCGAAAACCTCTGCGGCGCTGGCGAAAATGCAGGAGCGCGGTCTGCCGTACATCTCGGTACTGACCGATCCAACCATGGGCGGCGTTTCTGCAAGCTTCGCGATGCTGGGCGACCTGAACATCGCTGAGCCAAAAGCGCTGATCGGCTTTGCGGGTCCTCGCGTTATCGAGCAGACCGTACGTGAGAAACTGCCGCCGGGCTTCCAGCGCAGTGAGTTCCTCATTGAGAAGGGCGCCATCGACATGATCGTCCGCCGTCCGGAAATGCGCCTGAAACTGGCAAGCGTCCTGGCGAAGCTGATGAATCTGCCGGCGCCGAACCCGGACGAGCCGCGCGAAGGCGTGGTGGTACCGGATCAGGAACCCGAGGCCTGATAACTGAAAAGGGCAGGGCCGAATGGCGCTGCCCTTTTGCTTTCTAAACCGTTAATGACAACCGGGCATCATGGAAAATAAAAGCATTCCTCAAGCCACGTCGCCCCTGGCCGCGTGGCTTTCTTATCTGGAAAACCTGCACAGTAAAACTATCGACATGGGCCTTGAGCGCGTAAGCCAGGTTGCCGCGCGTCTTGACGTGTTGAAACCCGCGCCTTTCGTATTTACCGTGGCCGGCACTAACGGTAAAGGCACCACCTGCCGCACGCTGGAATCTGTCCTGATGGCGGCGGGGTACAAGGTTGGCGTTTACAGCTCGCCGCATCTGGTGCGCTATACCGAGCGCGTGCGCGTGCAAAACACCGAGCTGGCGGAATCCGCCCATACGGCGTCGTTTGCCGCTATCGAAGCTGCGCGCGGCGAAACCTCATTAACCTATTTCGAATACGGCACCCTGTCGGCGCTGTGGCTGTTTAAGCAGGCGCAGCTGGACGTGGTGATCCTGGAAGTGGGATTGGGCGGGCGTCTGGATGCCACCAATATGGTGGATGCGGATGTCGCCGTCGTCACCAGCATCGCGCTGGATCACACCGACTGGCTGGGCCCGGACCGCGAGAGCATTGGCCGTGAGAAGGCCGGTATTTTCCGGGCCAATAAGCCTGCCGTGGTAGGCGAACCGGACATGCCGCATACCATTGCTGAGGTAGCGAAAGAGAAGGGCGCTCGTCTGCTGCGTCGCGGCGTGGACTGGCAGTATGAGGTGCAGGACAAAGGCTGGCGCTTCAGCGATGCGCAGGGCGTGCTGGAGAATCTGCCCCTGCCGCAGGTGCCACAGCCTAACGCGGCGACTGCGCTGGCAGCCCTGCGCGCCAGCGGATTAGCGGTAAGCGAGCAGGCAATCCGCGACGGCATTCAGAACGCACTGTTACCGGGACGTTTTCAGATTGTGAGTGAGTCACCGCGTCTGATTCTGGATGTTGCACATAACCCGCATGCGGCGGCGTACCTCGCAGGACGTCTCAAATCGTTACCAAAAACCGGGCGCGTGCTGGCGGTTATCGGTATGCTTCATGATAAAGATATCGGCGGCACGCTGGCCTGCATGGAGAGTGTGGTCGATAGCTGGTATTGTGCTCCTCTGGAAGGGCCGCGCGGCGCGACTGCTGAGCAGTTGATGGAACATCTCGGCAAAGGCGAAATCTACAGCAGTGTGGTTTCGGCCTGGCGTGCCGCGATGGCGGAGGCTAAACCAGAAGATACCGTGCTGGTGTGTGGGTCATTCCACACGGTGGCACATGTCATGGAAGTGATGGACGCGGGGAGAACCGGTGGCGAGTAAGTTTCAGAACCGTTTAACAGGAACCATTGTGCTGGTCGCGCTCGGGGTGATTATTCTCCCGGGACTGCTCGACGGGCAAAAAAAGCATTACCAGGATGAATTTGCGGCCATTCCTCTGGTACCCAAACCGGGCGATCGCGACGAGCCCGATATGCTGCCAGCGGCAACGCAGGCGCTGCCTGCCCAGCCGCCAGAAGGCGCAGCGGAAGAGGTGCGCGCAGGTGATGCAGCCGCGCCGTCGCTCGATCCTTCGCGTCTGGCGACGAACAATAACATCGAGATTGATCCGGTGCCGGTAGAACAGCCTAAGCCTGTTGAGAAGCCGAAACCGGTGGAGAAGCCGCAGCCGAAACCGCAGCGGGATAAAGCGGCCGAGCAACTGGCAGCCGCCTCAGAAACGCCACCGCCGGCAAAACAGGACGCAGCCCCTACGGGTAAAGCCTATGTCGTTCAGCTCGGTGCGTTGAAAAATGCAGATAAGGTCAATGAGATCGTGAGTAAACTGCGCGGCGCGGGATACCGTGTTTATACTTCACCCACCACGCCGGTACAAGGTAAAATTACCCGTATCCTCGTGGGGCCGGATGCGTCTAAAGATAAGCTCAAAGGTTCGCTTGGCGAGCTGAAGCAAATCTCCGGCCTGAGCGGTGTGGTGATGAACTACAGCGCAAACTGATAGAAATTACCCCCTCACCCAAAACCTCTCCCCAAAGGGGAGAGGGCCGGGGTGAGGGGGAGGCAGACGTTCACAGAAACGTCAAAGGTGCGGTGGCGTTGAGCATTTTTTCAGCGCCTTTTTTATTTACGCGTGGGAAGGAAATCCCTACGCAAACGTTTTCTTTTTCTGTTAGAATTCGCCCCGAACTGGATGACAGGGCGTTTAATCGTGGGACACATATGGTCTGGATTGATTACGCCATCATTGCGGTGATTGGTTTTTCCTGTCTGGTTAGCCTGATCCGTGGCTTTGTTCGTGAAGCGTTATCGCTGGTAACCTGGGGTTGTGCTTTCTTTGTTGCCAGTCATTACTACACTTACCTGTCTGTCTGGTTCACGGGCTTTGAAGATGAACTGGTCCGAAACGGAATCGCCATCGCGGTGCTGTTTATCGCGACGCTGATTGTCGGCGCTATCGTCAATTACGTGATAGGTCAGCTGGTCGAGAAAACCGGTCTGTCAGGAACGGACAGGGTGCTCGGCATCTGTTTCGGCGCGTTGCGAGGCGTGCTCATTGTGGCCGCGATCCTGTTCTTCCTGGATACCTTTACCGGGTTCTCCAAAAGTGAAGACTGGCAAAAATCGCAGCTCATTCCGGAGTTCAGCTTCATCATCAGATGGTTCTTTGACTATCTGCAAAGCTCGTCGAGTTTCTTGCCCAGGGCATAAACCCTGAGATGTGGCTTAACGAGGAAAAGACGAATGTGCGGTATTGTCGGTATCGCCGGTTTCATGCCGGTAAACCAGTCGATTTATGACGCGTTAACGGTGCTTCAGCACCGTGGGCAGGATGCTGCGGGTATCATCACCATTGATGCAAACAACTGCTTCCGTTTACGCAAGGCGAATGGCCTGGTAAACGATGTGTTTGAAGCCCGCCATATGCAGCGTCTGCAAGGTAATATGGGGATCGGTCACGTTCGTTATCCTACTGCTGGCAGTTCCAGCGCCTCTGAGGCTCAGCCTTTTTACGTTAACTCCCCGTATGGCATCACGCTTGCCCACAATGGCAATCTGACCAACGCCCACGAGCTGCGTAAAAAGCTGTTCGAAGAGAAACGTCGCCACATTAACACCACCTCTGATTCTGAAATCCTGCTCAATATCTTTGCCAGCGAACTGGATAACTTCCGCCATTATCCGCTGGAAGCAGACAACATTTTTGCCGCCGTTGCCGCGACTAACCGCCTGATCCGTGGCGCGTACGCTTGCGTGGCGATGATCATCGGTCATGGCATGGTGGCCTTCCGCGATCCAAATGGCATTCGCCCGCTGGTGCTCGGCAAACGTGACCTCGGCGATGGCCGTTCCGAGTACATGGTTGCCTCCGAAAGCGTGGCGCTGGACACTCTGGGCTTCGAATTCCTGCGTGATGTCGCGCCAGGCGAAGCGGTCTACATCACTGAGAAGGGCCAGCTGTTTACCCGTCAGTGCGCCGACAACCCGGTGAGCAACCCGTGCCTGTTCGAATACGTTTACTTCGCGCGTCCGGACTCGTTCATCGACAAGATTTCCGTTTACAGCGCGCGCGTCAACATGGGGACGAAGCTGGGTGAGAAGATTGCCCGCGAGTGGGACGATCTCGACATCGACGTCGTCATCCCAATCCCTGAAACCTCCTGTGATATCGCGCTGGAAATTGCCCGTATTCTGGACAAGCCGTACCGTCAGGGCTTCGTAAAAAACCGCTACGTGGGCCGCACTTTTATCATGCCGGGCCAGCAGCTGCGTCGTAAGTCCGTACGTCGTAAGCTGAACGCTAACCGTGCCGAGTTCCGCGACAAGAACGTGCTGCTGGTGGACGACTCCATTGTGCGCGGCACGACGTCTGAGCAGATCATCGAGATGGCGCGTGAGGCCGGGGCGAAGAAAGTGTATCTCGCCTCCGCAGCGCCGGAAATTCGCTTCCCGAACGTGTATGGCATTGATATGCCAACCGCTAACGAGCTGATTGCTCACGGTCGTGAAGTAGACGAAATTCGGCAGATCATCGGTGCCGACGGCCTGATTTTCCAGGATCTGAACGATCTGATCGACGCGGTGCGCGCCGAGAACCCGGATATTCAGCAGTTCGAATGCTCGGTATTCAATGGGATCTACGTAACGAAAGACGTTGACCAGCAGTATCTCGACTATCTGGATTCGCTGCGTAACGACGATGCGAAAGCCGTCCAGCTGCAAAACGATCTCGAAAGCTTAGAGATGCACAACGAAGGTTGATGCGTATGCAGGTGAGGGCGCTCGCCCTCACTTGCAACTCCCCGTAAAATCCTGCACAGTCTGCCCTGAAATCAGCAAGGGCGAAAATCATGAAACGACTCATTGTAGGGATCAGCGGTGCCAGCGGCGCGATTTATGGCGTCCGGCTTTTACAGGTGCTGCGTGACGTTGCAGGCGTAGAAACCCATCTGGTGATGAGCCAGGCGGCGCGTCAGACCCTCTCTCTTGAAACCGATCTCTCCCTGCGCGACGTTCAGGCCCTGGCTGACGTTGTCCACGATGCCCGCGATATCGCCGCCAGCATCTCTTCGGGCTCGTTTAAAACGGCCGGCATGGTTATTTTGCCCTGTTCGATTAAAACTCTTTCCGGCATTGTAAACAGCTATACCGACACGCTGGTGACGCGTGCAGCGGATGTGGTGCTGAAAGAGCGTCGTCCTCTGGTGCTTTGCGTGCGGGAAACGCCGCTGCACCTGGGACATCTGCGTTTAATGACGCAGGCAGCCGAACTGGGGGCCGTGATTATGCCGCCGGTCCCCGCGTTCTATCATCGTCCGCAAACGCTGGACGATGTCATCAACCAGACCGTTAACCGCGTACTGGATCAGTTCGATATCGACCTGCCGGAAGATCTCTTTACCCGCTGGCAGGGGGCGTGAAGCTGTGCACAAACAAGGTGCATGAAAAGACAATTTGCCCTGTTTCAGGGCAAAACTGCAACCGCGATCATATCCTCGACATTTAATTCGCTTTTTCCCTTTTTCTCTTTCCGGTTCGTTCGGCAGACCTGCTATCTTTCACCATTAAGGCAGTATCGCAACGTTTTATTAACATATTTAACGTCGAAGTTTTAACCCGACGACAATGTGGCATAAGACCTGCAAGAACAGCCTGCAACACAACACACAACATAAACCATAATAAAATCACGGTTCTTGAGGGTAAATGTATGAAGAAGACGGTTCTGGCTCTGTCTTTGCTCGTGGGCTTGAGTGCAGCAGCAAGTAGCTATGCAGCGCTTCCACAGACAGTTCGTATCGGTACAGACGCAACCTACGCGCCATTCTCCTCCAAGGATGCGAAAGGCGACTTCGTGGGGTTTGATATCGATCTGGGAAATGAGATGTGCAAACGCATGGAAGTGAAATGCACATGGGTGGGCAGTGACTTTGACGCGCTGATCCCGTCGCTGAAAGCCAAGAAAATTGATGCCATTATCTCTTCTCTCTCCATCACGGAAAAACGTCAGCAGGAGATCGCCTTCTCTGAGAAGCTCTACGCTGCCGACTCACGTCTGATTGCCGCGAAAGGCTCGCCAATCCAGCCGACCATCGACTCGCTGAAAGGCAAACATGTTGGCGTGCTTCAGGGCTCGACCCAGGAAGGTTACGCCAATGCTAACTGGCGCGAGAAGGGCGTCGATGTTGTGGCTTACCAGAACCAGGATCTGATCTACTCTGACCTGGCGGCAGGCCGTCTGGATGCCGCGTTTCAGGATGAAGTCGCCGCGAGCGAAGGCTTCCTGAAACAGCCTGCGGGTAAAGAGTACGCCTTTGCCGGCCCGTCGGTAAAAGACAAAAAATACTTTGGCGACGGTACCGGTATTGGCCTGCGTAAGAATGATACCGAGCTGAAAGCCGCCTTCGACAAAGCGTTTAATGAGCTGCGTAAAGACGGTACCTACGACAAACTGGCGAAGAAATACTTCGATTTCAACGTCTACGGTGATTAATGCCTGAATAAGATGCACTGAAGTGGTGCATCTTAACGGGGTTATGTTCCAGTATGGTGCAATACATGCACCATACTGGATCGCTGTGTGCATAGTTAAGCATTTAAAATGCAAAAATTCCCGTTCAAAGGCATTAATCTTTGCCTGAATGAGGGGATTAATGGCACATTAACAACACCCCGTCGTCGTAAAAATCTCGTATTAAGACAGTTTGTTGAGGACAGATATGAAAAAACTGGTGTTGTCACTTTCTCTGGTACTGGCTTTTTCCAGCGCCACCGCGGCATTCGCAGCAATTCCGCAGAAAATTCGTATTGGAACTGACCCAACCTATGCACCTTTCGAATCGAAGAATGCGAAGGGAGAACTGGTCGGTTTTGACATCGATCTGGCTAACGAGCTGTGCAAACGCATTAAAGTGCAATGTACCTACGTTGAAAACCCGCTGGATGCGCTGATCCCGTCCCTGAAAGCGAAGAAAATTGACGTGATCATGTCCTCCCTGTCCATCACAGAAAAACGTCAGCAGGAGATTGCCTTCACGGACAAACTCTATGCGGCGGACTCACGTCTGGTGGTGGCGAAATCCTCTGACATTCAGCCAACCCTTGAATCTCTGAAAGGCAAACGCGTGGGCGTGTTGCAGGGTACGACGCAGGAAACCTACGGCAACGAGCACTGGGCGCCAAAGGGGGTTGAAATTGTCTCTTACCAGGGCCAGGAAAACATCTACGCAGACCTCACGGCAGGCCGTATTGACGCGGCATTCCAGGATGAAGTGGCGGCAAGCGAAGGCTTCCTGAAACAGCCTGTGGGTAAAGATTACAAGTTCGGCGGTCCGTCCATTAAGGACGAAAAACTCTTTGGCGTCGGTACCGGTATGGGCCTGCGTAAAGAAGACAACGAACTGCGTGAAGCCCTGAACAAAGCGTTCGCCGAGATGCGCGCGGACGGCACCTATGACAAGCTGGCGAAAAAGTACTTCGATTTTAACGTTTACGGCGGCTAATCGCCCCGTCTGATAACGTGCGGCCCCTCCCGTTGCGGGAGGGGAAAAGACACGGTTCCACCACTCACGAGACGACAGGGCACGCGGTATGCTGTACGGATTTTCTGGCGTTATTTTACAGGGCGCGCTTGTCACCCTTGAGCTGGCTATCAGCTCCGTGGTGCTGGCGGTGCTGATAGGCCTGGCGGGCGCGGGGGCAAAATTATCCGCCAACAGACCGCTGGCGCTGATATTTGAAGGCTATACCACGCTGATTCGCGGCGTGCCTGACCTGGTGCTGATGCTGCTGATCTTTTACGGCCTGCAAATCGCACTTAACGGCGTGACGGATGCCATCGGCATGGAGCAGATCGATATCGACCCGATGGTGGCCGGTATTATTACCCTTGGTTTTATCTACGGCGCTTATTTCACTGAGACTTTCCGCGGCGCTTACATGGCCGTGCCGAAAGGGCATATTGAAGCGGCGACCGCCTACGGTTTTACCTCCTCACAAACGTTTCGCCGGATCATGTTCCCGGCCATGATGCGCTACGCGCTGCCGGGCATCGGTAACAACTGGCAGGTTATTCTCAAGGCTACGGCGCTGGTCTCCCTGCTGGGTCTGGAAGATGTGGTGAAGGCCACGCAGCTGGCGGGTAAAAGCACCTGGGAACCGTTCTATTTTGCGGTGGTCTGCGGCGTAATTTATCTGGTCTTTACGACCGTCTCCAATGGTGTGCTGCTTCTGCTCGAACGTCGCTACTCCGTGGGTGTGAAGAGGGCTGACCTGTGATTGAGATTATTCAGGAGTACTGGAAATCCCTGCTGTGGACGGATGGCTACCGCTTTACTGGCGTGGCGATCACGCTGTGGCTGCTGATCTCCTCGGTGGTAATGGGCGGCATTCTGGCGGTGTTTCTTGCCATTGGCCGCGTGTCGAACAATAAATTTATCCAGTTCCCTATCTGGCTATTCACCTACGTGTTTCGCGGTACTCCGCTGTACGTGCAACTGCTGGTGTTCTATTCCGGGATGTACACGCTGGAGATCGTGAAAGGCACCGAGATGCTGAACGCGTTCTTCCGCAGCGGTCTGAACTGTACGGTGCTGGCGCTGACCCTCAATACCTGCGCCTATACCACCGAGATCTTCGCCGGGGCCATCCGTTCTGTGCCGCACGGTGAGATCGAGGCGGCGCGCGCGTACGGCTTCTCGTCCGTGAAGCTCTACCGCTGTATTATTCTGCCTTCGGCGCTGCGTATTGCGCTGCCGGCCTACAGCAACGAAGTGATTTTAATGCTGCATTCGACGGCACTGGCGTTTACCGCCACGGTACCGGATCTGTTAAAGATTGCCCGCGATATTAACTCTGCCACCTACCAGCCGTTTACGGCGTTTGGCATTGCGGCAGTGCTCTATTTGATCATTTCTTACGTCCTGATCAGCCTATTCCGTAAGGCTGAAAAACGCTGGTTGCAGCATATAAAACCGTCGACGCACTGAGAATTTATGATGGCTGAGAACAAATTAAACGTAATTGATTTGCACAAGCGCTACGGCGAACATGAAGTGCTGAAAGGGGTGTCGCTGGAGGCTAACGCGGGCGACGTGATCAGTATTATCGGCTCATCAGGTTCGGGTAAAAGTACCTTCCTGCGCTGCATCAACTTCCTCGAAAAGCCGAGCGAAGGATCGATTGTGGTGAGCGGACAGAACATTAATATGGTCCGTGATAAAGACGGCCAGCTTAAAGTGGCGGATAAAAACCAGCTGCGCCTGCTGCGCACACGCCTGACGATGGTGTTCCAGCACTTCAACCTCTGGAGCCACATGACGGTGCTGGAGAACGTGATGGAAGCGCCGGTTCAGGTGCTCGGCTTAAGCAAGCAGGAAGCCCGCGAGCGTGCGGTCAAATACCTGGCGAAAGTGGGTATCGACGAGCGGCAGCAGATCAAATATCCGGTGCACCTGTCAGGGGGGCAGCAGCAGCGTGTTTCCATCGCCCGTGCGCTGGCGATGGAGCCGGAAGTGTTGCTGTTTGACGAACCGACTTCCGCGCTGGATCCTGAACTCGTTGGCGAAGTGCTGCGCATCATGCAAAAGCTGGCGGAAGAGGGCAAAACGATGGTGGTGGTGACGCACGAGATGGGCTTCGCCCGTAACGTTTCTAACCACGTTATCTTCCTGCATCAGGGGAAAATTGAAGAGCAGGGTCATCCGGATGAGGTGCTGGCGAACCCGCAAAGCCCGCGGTTGCAGCAGTTCCTGAAAGGCTCGTTGAAGTAGGTTTGGCCTTTCTCCCTCTCCCCGTGGGAGAGGGCCGGGGTGAGGGCATCAGGCCGCAGAGCCGCCCAATTGCCCGGTGGCGCTTCGCTTACCGGGCCTACAAAACCCGTAGGCCGGGCAAACGCAGTGCCGCCCGGCATTCAACACTCCAGCCGATACACCCAGTCGTCATACCGTACGCCGTTAATCTCGTACGCCTTCTCCAGCACCTGCGTGCGCACAAAACCCGCTTTCTCAAGGACCCGCACCGACCCAACGTTATCTGCCAGCACGTACGCGTTTATCGCCTTCACGCCCGTCTGGTTAAATGCATACTCACACACCGCGCGCAGCGCTTCGCTGGCAATGCCTTTTCCCTGCGCGGCAGGCACAACCGTGTAGCCAATATCCGCCTCTTCACGGTTCGCCGCACTGATTTGCAGGCCGATATCCCCGAGCGGCGTAACGTCGTTATGCAGACGGATCACAAAGACATGCTCCGCCATCAGGCGCGCGGCAAATACGCGGCGCGTCTCTTTTTCCGGCGTGATAGCGGCCATATAGCGCATGATGGCGGGGTCTTCACGCAGAGAGCGGAAGAACGCCCAGTCAGAAGGTTCGAAAGGGGTGAGGTGAAGCCGGGTTGTGGTAATGGTTGCCATAGTTACGCCATCTCATCCAGACATGGCGTATAACTCTAACATATTCACTGCACCACATCCCCCAGCGCCTCTTCCAGGTCATACCAGCGGAACGTGAACCCGGCCGCTTCCAGCCGTTTTGGCAGCGCGCGTTGCCCGCCCAGCACCAGCACCGAAGACTCACCCATCAACAGACGAATCGCCGTTGCAGGCACGCGCAGCACCGCCGGGCGATGCAGGGCATGCCCCAGGGCGTGAGCAAATTGTTCATTACGTACGGGGTAAGGGGATACCATGTTAAATGGCCCGCGCAGGTCGTTATCCAGCAGCCAGAGAATGCCGTTGACCATATCGTCGATGTGGATCCACGCCAGATACTGACGACCGTTGCCGATGGGCCCGCCAAGCCCCATTTTAAACGGCGGCAGCATTTTACCGAGAATACCGCCCTTCGGCGCAAGTACCACGCCGGTGCGCAGCAGGCAGACGCGGGTACGATCGCTTTGCGCCGCGCAGGCGATGCGCTCCCACTGGGCGCAGAGTTTATGGGTAAACTCGTTGTGCGGCGGCTCCTCTTCGGTCACCACCACTTCACCGAGATCGCCATAGTAGCCTGTAGCAGAGCCGGAAATCAGCACCGAAGGCGGCGTCTCGCTGTTGCGAATCAGCTCAACCAGCCTTTCGGTCATGTTCCAGCGGCTACTGCATAAACGCTGTTTTTGCTCTTCGGTCCAGCGTTTATCGGCGATAGGTTCGCCAGCAAGGTTGATGACGGCGTCAAAGCCGTTCAGATCCTGCCTTTCCGCCAGGCCTTTCCAGATCTCAACGCCGGCGCCCAGCACCTGGCGCGCTTTCTCCGGGCTGCGCGTGACCACGGTAATGTCGTGATGCAACGCCTGCAAACGTGGAATGAGATGGCGACCAATCAGGCCCGTACCGCCGGTGAGCAGGATCTTCATACAACCTCCAGGTTTACGCCTGGCGCTGCCAGCTTAACGTCATGGAGACGGAGTCGGCGTAGCGCAGGGCGTGAAGTTTATCGATCTCCACTTCAGCATAAGTGACCCAGTGGTGTTCGCGTGCGATGTCGAGCACATCCTGAGTTAATTTTTCCAGTAGCGCAAAACGGTTGTTCTCAACGTACTGGATGATGCTTTTGGTGATCGTGCGATAGTTCAGCGCGTCATTGATGTCCTCGCTGGCACGCGCCTTGTCTGCCGGGTAGTGGATCACCACATTCACCACGATATCCTGGCGATTCGCGATCTCCTCCTCTTTGATACCAATGAACGTGCGTAAGCGTAAGTTTTTTATACGAATAATAGCGTCATGCTGGGACATTGCAGGTCTTCTCCGTGTCAGTATTTTCACCTCATCATACATGAGGAAAACACCTGCACCCAACGGGGCGCAGGCTCAAATCTGATGGATTTTTTGCATGGCGCGTTCGGTGGCCGGGCGCGTCCGGATGCGCTCAAACCAGTTGTTCACTGCCGGATAAGTGGCCAGATCTATCCGGTGGCGTTCATGGGTGTTAATCCACGGCCAGCAGGCGATATCTGCAATGCTGTAATGCTCACCTCCCAGCCACGGTGATTTTTCCAGCCGACGGTTCAGGACCCCGTACAGGCGCTGGGTTTCGACCTGATATCGCTCAATGGCGTAAGGGATCGTCTGCGGCGCATAGGCGGTAAAGTGGTGATTCTGCCCCAGCATTGGCCCCAGGCCGCTCGACTGCCAGAATAACCATTGCAGCGTGTGATGACGCTCGCGCAACTCACCGCTCAGGAGCTTGCCGGTTTTCTCTGCCAGATAGAGCAAAATCTCTCCAGACTCAAACAGGCTTAACGGTTTGCCGCCGTCAGAAGGCAGGTTATCAATGATGGCCGGAATTTTATTGTTGGGCGATATGGCCAGAAAAACGGGGCGGAACTGGTCGCCTTTACTGATATCCACGCGAATGATCCGGTAGTCCACTTCGGCTTCTTCGAGAAAGAGGGTGATCTTATGGCCATTAGGGGTGGGGGCATAATAGAGATCTATCATTCTCAACTCCTGTCAGTGCGAATAGTGTTGCCATAAAAAATCAGTATAGGTGCTTGTTGTAAATCGTGAGTTTTCATCAAGTGACAGCGAGGCAAAGAGATTATATGTTGAGTGAAAACCGATCAGCCGATGAGGATGTTATGAGCCAGCCTGTAATAACGTTGTGGTCCGATGCGAACTTTTTTTCTCCTTATGTCATGAGCGTTTATGTGGCGCTGGCAGAAAAGGGGCTTACTTTTAGTCTGAAAACCGTCGACCTGGACAGCGGCGAACATCTGAAGCCCCAGTGGCAGGGCTACGCGCTCACTCGCCGAGTCCCTGTGCTGGAGATCGACGGTTTTGAGTTGAGTGAATCCTCGGCGATTGACGAGTATCTTGAGGACCGCTTTGCCCCGCCAGAGTGGGAACGCATCTATCCTCACGATCTGCAAAAGCGCGCCCGCGCTCGCCAGATCCAGGCATGGCTGCGTAGCGACCTGGTGCCGATTCGCACAGAACGCTCTACGGATGTGGTGTTCGCTGGCGTCAAAAAGCCCGCCCTCAGCGAGGAAGGCTTATCCAGCGCCCGGAAGCTGATCGAAACTGCGTCATCGCTGCTGGCGCAGGGTAACCCCAACCTGTTTGGCGAGTGGTGTATTGCCGACACCGATCTGGCGCTGATGCTCAATCGCCTGATCCTCAATGGCGATGACGTCCCACAGCTGCTGGTGGATTACGCCACATTCCAGTGGCAACGCGCGTCGGTACAGCGCTATCTGGCACTCTCTGCTAAGCGCGCGGGCTGATAAGACGGGGCGCTTGAGGTATGATAGGGGCAGTCTGAATTCCTGAGGAGTAACTGATGAAACTGATGTTTGCGTCGGATATTCATGGATCGCTGCCCGCGACCGAACGCGTGCTTTCTCTGTTCGCCCAAAGCGGGGCGCAATGGCTGGTGATCCTGGGCGACGTGTTAAACCACGGCCCACGCAATGCGTTGCCGGAAGGCTATGCTCCCGCGCAGGTGGCGGAAAAACTTAATCATTTTGCCTCGCGCATTATCGCCGTTCGCGGCAACTGTGACAGCGAAGTTGACCAGATGCTGCTGCATTTTCCCATCACCGCTCCCTGGCAACAGGTGTTGATGGAAAACAGCCGTTTGTTCCTGACCCACGGGCACCTGTTCGGCCCGGATAACCTGCCGTCACTCGCCGCTGGCGATGTCCTGGTTTATGGTCATACTCATATTCCGGTGGCGGAAAAACGCGGGGCGTTTTATCACTTTAATCCCGGGTCTGTCAGCATTCCTAAAGGCGGCAATCCGGCAAGCTACGGCATGTATGAAGACGGGACATTAAGCGTTATCGCACTTAATGATCAGCAAGTTATTGCGCAGATAGCGATTAATCCGTAAGTTACACCACAACTGCAAACGCGCCGAAAGAGCGCTTAGACGAGAAGGTTTCCCGATGGTGGAGCAGAATCATTTGGCAAGTACTGAGTGGGTTGACATTGTCAGCGAAGAGAATGAAGTGATCGCGCAGGCCAGCCGCGAACAAATGCGTGCGGAGCGTCTGCGTCACCGCGCGACTTACATCGTTGTTCATGACGGCATGGGCAAGATTCTGGTCCAGCGTCGCACCGACACCAAAGATTTTCTTCCTGGTATGCTGGATGCCACAGCGGGTGGCGTCGTGCAGGCCGATGAAGTATTGCTGGATTCCGCGCGTCGTGAAGCGGAAGAAGAGTTAGGTATCGCTGGCGTGCCGTTTGCCGAGCACGGACAGTTTTATTTCGAAGATGAGCATTGTCGCGTCTGGGGCGGGCTGTTTAGCTGCGTTTCCCACGGACCTTTCGCCTTGCAGGAAGAGGAAGTGAGCGAAGTGTGCTGGATGACGCCGGAAGAGATCACTGCGCGTTGCGACGAGTTCACGCCAGATTCCCTTAAAGCACTGGCGCTGTGGATGACCCGCAACGCCAAAAACGAATCCGCTAAGCCGGAAAATAAGGCAGAAAAAGAGGAAGAGGCTGAGTAAGCCTTAACAGCTTTCCCGCAGACACAGGCTGGACGCGATGGGTTTATGATCGCGCCAGTCTCCGTCATTCAGACGTTCCAGTAACGCTTTTCCGGCTTCAATCCCAATCTTGCGATGCGGTACTGCCATCGTTGTCAGCGGCGGCTGACAGACGCGGCTGACGTCGCTGTCGCCAAAGCCCACGACCGCTAAATCGTCCGGCACTTTGATGCGCCGACGCTGGCACTCATACAGCGCGCCGCAGGCCAGTTCATCTGATACGCACACCAGCGCATCCAGTTCCGGCCACGCCAGCAGGAACTCTGGCAGTTGTGCCGCGCCGGTGGAGAAGTTCGGCGGCATGGCGGCATTAATCACTCTGTTCGGCGACAGGTGGTGGCGCAGCATCGCCTTGTACCAGCCCTGCAAATGCTGCTGAAAAATCCACTGCTCCTGGTTAGCGCACAGTAGGCCGATATTCTGGTAGCCACGCTGAATCACCATCTCGGTAAGTTCATACATGGCGGCGACGTTATCAATCCCGATATTCATATCAATCGGATCGGCACGCATTGCACCCATTTCCATCACCGGGATAGAGGCGTTTTTCAGCCAGTGGCGTACGGTATCGGAGTGCTCGACGCTGAGCAGTATCGCTGCGGCGATATTTGAGGCCAGCAGCGTTTCGAGCAGTTTCTCTTCCTGTTCAAGACGATGCTGAGATTCAGCCAGCATGATCTGATATCCGGCTGGCTGGAGCACCTGCTGTAGCCCGGCGAACATCTCGGAACAGCCAGCTTCGGAAAGGTTGGGAACTACCATCGCGATCGTCCATGACGACGCCGATGCCAGTGCGCTGGCGGCAAGATTGGGCATATAACCCAGCTCCTGCACCGCGGCTTCAATTTTTTCACGCAGTTTATCGGAAACCTGTTCGGGCGTGCGGAGGGCACGGGAAACAGTCATCGTGCCTACGCCGGCAAGCTGTGCGACATCCGCGAGCGTTACTTTTCCGGTACTGCGCCGTTTTCGGGTTAAAGACATACATCTTCCTGCTGACAGGACGCGATTCAGTTTCATCCTTCATTTTACGTGACAGGCAGTATACGCCTTAAATCCCTTTTTTTGCTGTGATTTCGCACCATGATAGCAATTTGATAGCGCTATCACAGTTCTGCATGTTAGTCGTTGGTAGCGCTATCTTTGTGATCGCGATCGCAGTCATTGATTGATGGGTTGAATAGAGTTTGCCCATGTCTGGTCTTTAGCGGGAGTGAAAAATGCTCAAAAAGTGGATATATGATACAACCATCATCCTACAGGATAGCGTTGAAAGCTGGCCCCACGCGCTGGAACTGTGCGCGAAACCGCTGCTGGATTTGCAGGTCATTGCGCCGGAATATGTCACGGCTATCATCGAGCAGCACCAGACGTTAGGTCCCTACTATGTGCTGGCTCCAGGGCTGGCAATGCCGCATGCGCGACCGGAAGAAGGGGCGAAAGGACTTGGCCTGTCATTATTAAAACTGAAACAGGGCGTCTCTTTTGGTGCCGGTGAGTTTGACCCCGTCGATGTGATTGTGATGCTGGCGGCGCCGGACAAGCATAGCCATATCGAAATGATCTCAGCCTTAGCAGAATTATTTTCCAGCGACGAAGATATGGCTGAATTACATCGGGCGAATACGCTGGAGGAGATAAAAACCGTTATCGATCGCTTCTGATTTAATTATTTAATCCGATTCATCTCAACATTACGCGTCAGCGTGATGGGGCGTACTCTACTCAAAAAAGGGGATAACAATGAAAATCATGGCTATTTGCGGCTCCGGCCTGGGCAGCAGTTTTATGGTCGAAATGAATATTAAAAAGGTGCTCAAAAAACTGGAAATTGAGGCCGAGGTTGAACACTCCGATCTCTCCTCGGCCACGCCGGGCGCGGCGGACCTGTTTGTAATGGCGAAAGACATTGCCGCCAGCGCCAGCGTGCCGGAAAGCCAGCTGGTGGTAATCAACAATATCATCGATATCAACGAACTCGAAGCGCAGCTGCGCGCCTGGTTCGAAAGACAATAATCCTGATAAGGCGAGGTGGATATGTTTATCCTTGAAACGCTGAATTTCGTTGTTGATATTTTAAAAGTCCCTTCAGTGCTGGTCGGGTTAATTGCTCTGATTGGTCTTGTGGCGCAGAAAAAAGCCTTTTCGGATGTGGTAAAAGGCACAATTAAAACCATTCTCGGCTTTATTGTACTGGGCGGCGGCGCAACTGTGCTGGTGGGCTCTTTAAATCCGCTCGGCGGTATGTTTGAGCACGCCTTTAATATTCAGGGCATTATTCCAAACAATGAAGCTATTGTGTCGATTGCCCTGGAAAAATATGGCGCTTCCACCGCGCTCATTATGGCCTTCGGGATGGTGGCGAATATTATTGTCGCGCGCTTTACCCGCCTGAAGTACATCTTCCTCACCGGGCATCACACCTTCTACATGGCATGCATGATTGGCGTGATCCTGACGGTTGCAGGCTTCGAGGGGGTCGGGCTGGTCTTTACCGGTTCGTTGATCCTCGGCCTGATTATGGCCTTCTTCCCGGCGATTGCGCAGCGCTATATGAAGCGTATTACCGGCAACGATGAGATCGCCTTCGGTCATTTCGGTACGCTGGGCTACGTGCTGTCCGGCTGGATTGGCAGCAAGGTCGGGAAAGGCTCGCGCTCCACCGAAGAGATGAACCTGCCGAAGAACCTTAGCTTCCTGCGTGACAGTTCAATCTCCATCTCCCTGACCATGATGATTATCTACCTGATCATGGCGGTGAGCGCCGGACGTGAGTACGTGGAGACCACCTTCAGCGGCGGCCAAAACTACCTGGTGTACGCCATCATTATGGCCATCACCTTCGCGGCAGGCGTGTTCATCATCTTGCAGGGCGTGCGCCTGATTCTGGCGGAAATTGTCCCGGCCTTTACCGGCTTCTCGGAAAAACTGGTGCCCAATGCGCGGCCTGCGCTGGACTGTCCGGTGGTCTATCCGTATGCGCCAAACGCGGTGCTGATTGGCTTCCTGTTTAGCTTCCTCGGCGGAATTGTGGGCTTGTTCATCTGCGGCCAGTTTAGCTGGGTGCTGATCCTCCCGGGGGTGGTGCCGCATTTCTTCACCGGCGCAACGGCGGGCGTATTTGGTAACGCCACCGGCGGACGTCGCGGGGCGATGATTGGCGCCTTTGCTAACGGCCTGCTGATCACCTTCCTCCCGGTCCTGCTGCTGCCCGTTCTGGGCGCAATTGGCTTTGCGAATACGACCTTCTCGGACGCTGATTTTGGTGCGGTCGGGATTGTGCTGGGCAACCTGGCACGCTTCCTGTCGCCGCTTGCCATCACCGGACTGGTTGTTGTGTTGTTCGCGCTGCTGGTGGCCTACAACGTCTTCGCTAAAAACAAACCTGCCAGCGGTAACGCGCAGGAAAACCCCGGAGCCAAATCATGAATGAGAATGAAATAACCGACCTGGCGCGTCAGATCCGCCTTGAGACGCTGAAATCCCTTACGCAGCTGGGTTTTGGGCACTACGGTGGCAGCATGTCAGTCGTTGAAACGCTGGCCGTTCTGTACGGCGCGGTGATGAAAATTGACCCGGCCGATCCGGACTGGCCAGAGCGCGATTACTTTGTGCTGTCGAAAGGCCATGCGGGGCCGGCGCTGTACAGCACGCTGGCGATTAAGGGCTACTTCCCGATTGAAGAGCTGAGCACGCTGAACCAGAACGGGACGCGTCTGCCAAGTCAC
Organism: Enterobacter sp. BIDMC 27; assembly: GCF_000534415.1. Classification (NCBI taxonomy): domain Bacteria; kingdom Pseudomonadati; phylum Pseudomonadota; class Gammaproteobacteria; order Enterobacterales; family Enterobacteriaceae; genus Enterobacter; species Enterobacter sp. BIDMC 27. Next base: position 4,089,018 of record NZ_KI973178.1, on the reverse strand, counting down.
CCGGATCGCCTGAAAACACGCGGCGTGGATGCCACCACCGGTTCACTGGGGCAGGGGATCTCCATCGCTGGCGGCATGGCGCTGTCGCACAAGCTGGCAGGAAGGCCAAACCGGGTGTTTTGCATCGTTGGCGACGGAGAACTGAATGAAGGGCAGTGCTGGGAAGCCTTCCAGTTTATCGCTCACCATCGACTGAACAACCTGACGGTATTCGTGGACTGGAACAAACAGCAGCTCGACGGCGAGCTGGACGAAATCATCAGCGCCTTCGACCTGGAAGGCAAATTCCGCGCCTTTGGTTTTGACGTGGTGACGGTGAAAGGGGATGACATTCCGGCGCTGCTGGAGGTGACCGCGCCGATTCCTGAGGCTGATGCGCGTCCGCGGGTGGTGATCCTCGACAGCATTAAAGGGCAGGGGGTGCCATACCTTGAACAGCTCAGCAACTCGCATCACCTGCGATTAACCGAGGAGAGCAAAGCGGCGCTTAACGAGACGATTCGCCAACTGGAGGCTTCACATGATTAAGGTTGCACCGACAGGACAGAAAGATGCCGTTGAGATGCGTAAGGTCTACGCGGGTTTTGTGGCAAAACAGATTGAGGCCGGGAGCGAGATCATTGCGCTCGAAGCGGATCTGATGAGTTCGATGGCGATGGACGGCGTAGCGCGTGATTATCCACAGCACGTCATCAACTGCGGAATTATGGAGGCCAACGTGATTGGGACGGCCGCCGGGCTGTCGCTCACCGGACGTAAGCCGTTCGTTCATACCTTTACCGCTTTTGCCAGCCGTCGCTGCTTTGACCAGCTGTTTATGTCCCTGGACTACCAGCGCAATAACGTGAAGGTGATTGCCTCGGATGCGGGCGTGACGGCCTGTCACAACGGCGGGACGCATATGTCGTTTGAGGATATGGGCATCGTGCGCGGTCTGGCGCATTCAGTGGTGCTGGAGGTGACCGATGCGGTGATGTTCGAAGATGTGCTGCGTCAGCTCATCGACCTGGAAGGCTTCTACTGGGTAAGGACCATCCGTAAACAGGCGCCGAGCGTGTATGCCCCGGGGTCAACCTTCACCATCGGCAAGGGCAACGTGCTGCGCGAGGGAACCGATATTACCCTGATTGCTAACGGCATTATGGTGGCGGAAGCGCTGGAGGCGGCGCGCCAGCTGGAGCAGGAGGGGGTAAGCGCAGCGGTCATCGACATGTTTACCCTGAAGCCCATCGATCGGATGCTGGTGAAAAACTATGCCGAGAAAACCGGGCGTATTGTGACCTGCGAAAATCACAGCATTCACAACGGGCTGGGGTCGGCGGTGGCGGAAGTGCTGGTGGAAACCTGTCCGGTGCCTATGCGGCGGGTGGGGGTGAAGGAACGGTATGGTCAGGTGGGTACGCAGGACTTCTTGCAGAAGGAGTATGGCCTGACGGCACATGACATTGTGTCGGCGGCGCGGGAGCTGCTGTAATAAAAAAGGCGACCATTTGTGGTCGCCTCTCTTGCCGGATGGCGCTTCGCTTATCCGGCCTACAAAACCGTAGGCCCGGTAAGCGCTAGCGCCACCGGGCTTTTTAGCTTACTGCTGCTGCGAAGACTGGATCGCGGTCAGCGCGATGGTGTAGACGATATCGTCAACCAGCGCACCACGGGACAGGTCGTTCACAGGTTTGCGCATGCCTTGCAGCATTGGCCCGATGGAGATCAGGTCTGCTGAACGCTGTACCGCTTTATAGGTGGTGTTACCGGTGTTCAGATCCGGGAAGATGAACACGGTAGCGCGACCTGCAACCGGCGAGTTCGGCGCTTTGGATTTCGCCACGTCAGCCATTACCGCGGCATCGTACTGGAGCGGGCCGTCGATCATCAGATCCGGACGTTTTTCCTGTGCAATGCGGGTCGCTTCACGGACTTTCTCTACGTCACTACCTGCACCAGAGGTGCCGGTGGAGTAGGAGAGCATCGCGACGCGTGGTTCGATACCGAAGGCAATCGCGGAGTCCGCAGACTGGATAGCGATTTCTGCCAGCTGCTCTGCGGTTGGGTCCGGGTTGATCGCGCAGTCGCCGTAAACGTAAACCTGTTCAGGCAGCAGCATGAAGAACACGGAGGAGACCAGAGAGCTGCCCGGTGCAGTTTTGATCAGCTGCAACGGTGGACGGATGGTGTTCGCGGTGGTGTGAACCGCACCGGAAACCAGACCGTCAACTTCGTCCTGCTCCAGCATCAGCGTACCCAGCACCACGTTGTCTTCCAGCTGCTCGCGCGCAACGGCTTCGGTCATGCCTTTGTTCTTACGCAGCTCAACCAGACGGGCAACGTAGCTTTCGCGGACCACGTCAGGATCAACGATTTCGATGCCCGCGCCGAGCTCAACGCCCTGAGACGCCGCAACGCGGTTGATCTCACCCGGGTTACCCAGCAGCACACAGGTCGCGATACCGCGCTCTGCACAGATGGCTGCCGCTTTAACGGTACGTGGTTCGTCGCCTTCTGGCAGAACCACGCGTTTGCCCGCTTTACGCGCCAGCTCGGTCAGCTGGTAACGGAAGGCTGGAGGAGACAGACGACGGCTGCGCTCGGAGGTCGCCGTCAGGGATTCGATCCAGTCTGCGTTGATGTAGCCCGCAACGTATTCCTGAACTTTCTCGATACGCTCGTGGTCATCAACCGGCACTTCGAGGTTGAAGCTTTGCAGGCTCAGGGAGGTCTGCCAGGTGTTAGTGTTCACCATGAAGACTGGCAGGCCAGTGGCGAACGCACGTTCGCACAGCTTGCTTACGCGTGGGTCCATCTCGTAGGCACCGGTCAGCAGGATCGCGCCGATCTCCACGCCGTTCATCGCGGCCAGACAGGCTGCAACCAGCACGTCCGGACGGTCTGCGGAGGTTACCAGCAGGGAACCTGCACGGAAGTGCTCCAGCATGTGTGGAATGCTACGTGCGCAGAAAGTTACGGACTTCACGCGGCGGGTGTTGATATCGCCTTCGTTGATCACGGTGGCGTTCAGGTGGCGCGCCATATCGATTGCACGGGTGGCAATCAGATCGAAGCTCCATGGCACCGCGCCCAGAACTGGCAGCGGGCTGGAATCCTGCAACTTAGCCGGGTCAACTTTAATGACTTTCGCTTTGGAAGAGTCGTCAAAAATTTCGGACAGGTCAGGACGCGTACGGCCCTGCTCATCTACTGGCGCGTTCAGCTTGTTAACAATCACGCCGGTGATGCTGGTGTTTTTCGCACCGCCGAAGCTGCTGCGCGTCAGTTCGATACGCTCTTTCAGCTGCTCTGGGGTATCCGTGCCCTGAGACATCACGAAAACAATCTCTGCGTTGAGGGTTTTCGCGATTTCAAAGTTCAGAGACTGGGCAAACTGGTGTTTACGGGTCGGGACCAGGCCTTCAACCAGCACCACTTCCGCGTCCTGCGCGTTTGCGTGGTAGTTGGCAATGATCTCTTCCATCAGCACGTCTTTCTGGTTGCTGGAGAGCAGAGATTCAACGTGGCTCATCTTCAGCGGTTCAGCCGCTGGCAGATTGGAGTTCTTGCGAACGATGGTGGTGGTCTGGTCTGGCGCATCGCCACCGGCACGTGGCTGGGCGATAGGCTTAAAGACGCTCAGACGAACGCCTTTGCGTTCCATAGCGCGGATCACGCCGAGGCTGACGCTGGTCAGGCCGACGCTGGTTCCGGTAGGGATCAGCATAATAGTACGGGACACGGTTTATCCTCTTTCGTTACCGCCGCGTTGGGCGGGTTACAAAACAGCACCGCCAGCATTGCTGGCGGTGTGGAATCAGGCAGTCAGGCGGTGCGCGTCTTGCGCGATGACCAGCTCTTCGTTAGTTGGGATAACGATAGCAGGGCGGGTGCCTTCTTTGTTGATGAAGCCAGACTTGCCGAAGCGGGCAGCCAGGTTACGCTCATGATCAACTTCGAAGCCCAGAACGCCCAGTTTGCCCAGGGACAGTTCACGTACCATTGCCGCGTTCTCACCGATACCGCCGGTGAAGATAACAGCATCCAGACGGCCTTCCATCAGCGCGGTGTAAGAACCGATGTACTTCGCCAGACGGTGGCAATAAACGTCCATTGCACGTTTAGCGTCAGCTTTTTCTGCGTAGTTGTCTTCAACGTAACGGCAGTCGCTGGTGACCTCGGTCAGGCCCAGCAGGCCAGACTCTTTGGTCAGCATTTTGTTGATGTCGTCAACGCTCATGCCCAGGGTGTCGTGCAGGTGGAAGATGATCGCCGGGTCGATATCACCGGAACGGGTACCCATCACCAGACCTTCCAGCGGGGTCAGACCCATAGAGGTGTCAACACACTTCCCGTTGCGGATAGCGGAAACAGAACCACCGTTGCCCAGGTGGCAGGTGATGATGTTGACTTCTTCAACCGGCTTGTTCAGCACTTTTGCGGCTTCCTGAGTCACATAGAAGTGGCTGGTACCGTGAGCGCCGTAACGACGGACGCCGTGCTCTTTGTACAGGCTGTATGGCAGAGCATAGAGGTAAGACTCTTCCGGCATGGTCTGATGGAACGCGGTATCAAACACGGCCACGTTTTTATCTTTCAGACTCGGGAAGGATTTCAGTGCTTCAGCGATACCGATCAGGTGAGCCGGGTTATGCAGCGGTGCGAAAGACGCAGAGTCTTTGATACCCTGGATCACGGAGTCGTCGATTACCACGGAACTGGTGTATTTTTCGCCGCCGTGGACGATACGGTGACCAATTGCGGTCAGCTGAGCAGACAGTTCTGGTTTTTGTGCCAGAATAGTGTTAACGATAAAGTTCAGCGCTTCACTGTGAGCGGCGCCTGCACCTAAAGCCGCTTCTTGTTTGCTGCCGTCCATCTTCCACTTGATACGTGCTTCAGGCAGATGGAAACATTCGGCCAAACCAGAGAGGTACTCGTCACCGTTGAGCGCATCGATGATGGCGAATTTCAGTGAGGAGCTACCGCAGTTCAGAACCAGTACTAACTTACTCGACATGGAAGTACCTATTATTGATACGTGGCTAAAAAAACGTCAGTGAGTCTAAAAGCGTAACGCATGCTGACCCAGACATTTATGATTAACATCATGCCAAACAAACATTCTGGCAGGATGGAAGAAATACCTATGATTTTAAGCCATTTTGAACATTTTTCAGACAATGGCATAATATGCGATAATTTGACGAGTTAACGCTTATCGTCTACGGCCCTATCAGGCTGGCACAGGATACCCGATACGGGGTAGCGATGACAAAATATTTTGAACGTTGTCATAGCCTGTTGTGGTTTTGCACGAAAATTTTAATTTTTATATGTGAAGTTGAGGTACAGCCATGTCGACACCCGAAATCCCGTCCGTGAACTTTTTTAGTCTGTTTCGTCGGGGACAGCATTACGCAAAGACATGGCCGATGGAAAAGCGCCTCGCGCCCATGTTTATTGAAAATCGCACTATTCGCGCCACGCGCTATGCGATTCGCTTTATGCCCCCGATTGCCGTTTTTACCCTGTGCTGGCAGATAGCGTTAGGTGGACAGCTTGGCCCTGCCGTCGCGACGGCGCTTTTTGCGTTAAGCCTGCCGATGCAGGGGCTATGGTGGTTAGGCAAACGTTCCGTCACGCCACTTCCGCCTTCTGTTTTACACTGGTTTTATGAAGTGCGTGGAAAACTGGAGGAGGCGGGCCAGGCGCTGGCACCGGTTGAAGGCAAGCCAGACTATCAGGCGCTGGCGGATACCCTCAAGCGTGCGTTTAAACAGCTTGATAAAACATTCCTCGATGACTTGTGATTGATCATCGAAACGACGACCAAAAGAAGGCACAGTAACAATCAGTTACCGTGTCTTTTTTTTACAGTGCAATGCGCTACAGGAGTCGAAAGATGGAAATGACCCATGCTCAACGTCTGATTTTGTCTAACCAGTACAAGATGATGACTATGCTTGATCCCGATAACGCTGCGCGCTACAGCCGCCTGCAAACCATTGTTGAACGTGGTTTTGGCTTGCAGATGCGCGAACTGGATCGCGAATTTGGCGAACTGAAAGAGGAAACCTGCCGTATCGTTATCGACATCATGGAGATGTACCATGCGCTGCATGTGTCCTGGACCAATCTGAAGGACCAGCAGACCATTGACGAGCGCCGCGTGACGTTCCTGGGCTTTGATGCTGCGACGGAAGCGCGCTATCTGAGCTATGTACGCTTTATGGTGAATACCGAAGGGCGTTACACCCATTTTGATGCGGGTACGCACGGCTTCAACGCCCAGACCCCGATGTGGGATAAGTATCAACGTATGCTGAGCGCGTGGCACGCCTGTCCGCGTCAGTACCATTTAAGCAGCAACGAAATTCAACAAATCATTAATGCCTGACGGAGGTGTGTGTGCAGTGTAAAGGTTTTCTGTTTGATCTGGACGGTACGCTGGTGGATTCGCTACCGGTGGTGGAGCGCTCGTGGTGCCACTGGGCCGACCGGCATGGCATCGACCATCAGGACGTACTGAATTTCATCCATGGCAAACAGGCCATTACCTCATTGCGGCACTTCCTTGCGGGACGTTCTGAGGAAGAGATTCAGGCGGAGTTCCGCTATCTTGAGCAGATTGAAGCTACCGATACCGAAGGCATCACCGCGCTGCCCGGTGCGCGTGAACTGCTTGAGCACCTGAATGAAGCGCAGATCCCGTGGGCTATCGTCACCTCCGGCTCGGTTCCCGTCGCGCATGCCCGTCATAAGGCGGCAGGTTTACCGACGCCGGACGTCTTCATTACCGCTGAGCGCGTGAAGCGCGGCAAGCCTGAACCGGATGCGTTTCTGCTCGGCGCAGAACTGCTTGGCCTTGCGCCAGCGGAGTGCGTGGTGGTGGAAGACGCGGCGGCAGGCGTGCTGGCCGGGCTGAACGCCGGAAGCCACGTCATTGCCGTTAACGTCCCGGCGGGTTCCCCCCGGCTGGAAGAGGCGGATTTCGTGCTTAACACCCTGACCGCCATCGACGTCTCGAAGGCGTCAGACGGAGTTGTAACCGTCTCGCTAAAAATGTAATCCCATGATATAGCCCCGCATTACCGGGGCTTTTTTATGGCAGAATTGCTTCTCCTCCACTGACAAGGACATGTTGTGAACGGTGAACTGATTTGGGTCCTGAGCCTGCTGTTAATCGCCATCATTCTTTTTGCCACGGGCAAGGTGCGCATGGATGCCGTCGCCCTGTTTGTGATTGTCGCATTCGTTCTGAGCGGTACCCTTTCCCTGCCGGAAGCCTTTTCCGGGTTTAGCGATCCCAACGTTATTTTGATTGCCGCCCTGTTTATTATTGGCGACGGGCTGGTACGCACCGGCGTGGCGACGATGATGGGGTCGTGGTTGGTTAAGGTGGCGGGCAGCAGCGAAACCAAAATGCTGATTTACCTGATGCTGACGGTCGCCGGGCTGGGCGCGTTTATGAGCTCTACGGGCGTCGTGGCCATCTTTATTCCGGTCGTGCTGAGCGTCTGCATGAGGATGCAGATCTCCCCGTCGCGGCTGATGATGCCGTTGAGCTTCGCCGGGCTCATCAGCGGCATGATGACGCTGGTCGCAACGCCGCCGAACCTCGTCGTGAACAGCGAACTGATCCGTGAGGGGCTTGAGGGGTTTAGCTTTTTCAGCGTTACGCCGATCGGGCTGGTGGTACTGGTGATGGGCATTATCTATATGCTATTGACCCGTTTCGCGCTGAAAGGGGAGAAGCAGGATAAAGCCAAAGAGGGCTGGAAGCGGCGCTCTTTCCGCGATCTGATTAAAGAGTATCGTCTGACCGGGCGTGCCCGACGTCTGGCTATCCGCCCGGGATCGCCCATGGTGGGGCAGCGGCTGGATGACCTTAAGCTACGCGAACGCTATGGCGCGAACGTCATCGGGGTTGAGCGCTGGCGTCGTTTTCGTCGGGTGATCGTTAACGTGAACGGGGTGTCAGAGTTTCGCGCGCGTGACGTCCTGCTGATTGATATGTCCACCGCAGACGTGGATCTGCGGGAGTTTTGTAGCGAGCAGCTGCTGGAGCCGATGGTCCTGCGCGGCGAGTATTTCTCTGACCAGGCGCTGGATGTGGGAATGGCCGAGGTGTCGCTGATCCCGGAATCGGAGTTATTGGGTAAAACCGTGCGTGAAATCGGCTTTCGTACCCGCTATGGCCTCAACGTGGTGGGCCTGAAGCGCGATGGCGTAGCCCTTGAAGGGGCGGTGGTGGATGAGCCGATCCTGCTGGGGGATATCTTCCTCGTGGTCGGCAACTGGAAACTGATTAGCCAGCTCGGGCAGAAAGGCCGCGATTTTGTGGTGCTGAATATGCCGATTGAAGAGAACGATGCATCACCGGCGCACAGCCAGGCGCCCCATGCGATTTTTTGCCTGGTATTGATGGTCGCGCTGATGCTGACGGACGAGATCCCTAACCCGGTGGCGGCGATAATCGCCTGTCTGTTAATGGGCAAATTCCGCTGTATTGACGCCGAAAGCGCTTACAAAGCGATTCACTGGCCGAGCATCATTCTCATCGTCGGGATGATGCCCTTCGCCCTGGCGCTACAGAAAACCGGCGGGGTGGATTTGATCGTGAAAGGCTTAATGGACGCGGGCGGGGGATATGGTCCGTACCTGATGATGGTTTGCCTGTTCGTCATGTGCGCCACCATTGGTTTGTTCATCTCCAATACCGCAACGGCGGTGCTGATGGCGCCCATTGCGCTGGCGATGGCAAAATCGATGGGCGTTTCGCCGTATCCGTTTGCGATGATGGTTGCGATGGCGGCGTCCGCGGCATTTATGACGCCGGTCTCTTCCCCGGTCAATACGCTGGTGCTGGGGCCCGGGAATTATAGGTTCAGTGATTTCGTGAAGCTGGGTGTGCCGTTCACCGTGCTGGTGATGGTGGTGTGCGTGGTATTGATACCGGTCCTGTTTCCGTTCTGAGCATTTTGCCGGGTGGCGGCAACGCCTTACCCGGCCTACAACCCCGTAGGCCCTGCAAGCGCAGCGCCGCTGGGCGAAAATCAGAGTGGCGAATCCTGGCTAATCTCATCCAGCGACAAATGGAAGCTCGGCACAAACACGCGCATAAAGTAGTCCATCTCTTCGCTGCGACGGGATTCCAGCGTTTTTTCCAGACGCGTTTTTGCCAGTAAAAATTCGTTATTCCCGGCGGATAACTCTTCCAGACACTTCAGGTAGGCGCACAGCGCATCGGCCTGCTTAACCAGGGATTTCTCCTCTTCCGTATACTGATGCTCATCGATCAGCGGCCCGAAGATATCGCGCAGCTCTTCAGGCACCATGTCGATCAGCTTCTGCTGGGCAATCTTCTCAATGGCCTTATATTCCTGGGCAATCTGCGAGTTGAAATATTTCACCGGCGTAGGCAGATCCCCGGTCAGCACTTCCGATGCATCGTGATACATCGCCAGCAGGGCGATACGTTCGGCATTCACCTGCCCGTTGAATTTGCGGTTTTTAATCGCGGCCAGCGCGTGCGCGACCATGGCAACCTGCAAACTGTGCTCAGACACATTTTCAGTACGCACATTGCGCATCAGCGGCCAGCGGTTGATGAGTTTCAGGCGGGAGAGGTGGGCAAAGAAATGACTCTGACTCATAGGTTACCTTATGTCTTCACTGCGACAGACTTCATTGTGCGGGGAGGGGAGGGAAGATGCAAATTTGCGGATGGTGAAGCCGGGTAAGCGCAGCGCTACCCGGCGGAAAGCCAGCGTTACTGATGGTACCCGGAGAGGAAGCGCCCGAAGCGGCTGATGGCCATCTCGAGATCGTCTTCGCGCGGCAGCGTCACGATACGCACGTGGTCCGGCCACGGCCAGTTAAACGCCGTCCCCTGAACCAGCAGCACTTTTTCTTGTAGCAGGAAGTCGAGCACCATTTTCTGATCGTCGTGAATATTGAAGCGCTTCGCGTCGATTTTCGGGAACATATACAGCGCGCCGTTAGGCTTCACGCAGGAGACGCCCGGAATATCATTAATCAATTCCCATGCGCGGTTGCGCTGTTCATACAGGCGGCCGCCTGGAACGATAAACTCGCTGATGCTTTGATAGCCGCCGAGAGCTGTCTGGATCGCATGTTGCGCCGGTACGTTGGCGCACAGACGCATGGATGCCAGCATCTCCAGCCCTTCAATGTAGCCTTTCGCATGTTTTTTCGGACCGTTCAGTACCATCCAGCCCTGACGGAAACCGGCAACGCGGTAAGTTTTAGACAGTCCGTTAAAGGTGACCGTCAGCAGATCGGGCGCCAGCGCGGCGATAGAGTGGTGCTGCGCCGCGTCGTACAGGATCTTGTCGTAAATCTCGTCGGCAAAGATGATCAGGTTGTGCTGGCGGGCGATCTCGACGATCTCCATCAGCAGCTCTTTTGAATAGACCGCACCCGTCGGGTTATTCGGGTTAATGATCACGATACCCCGGGTGCGCGGGGTAATTTTGGCGCGAATATCATCCAGATCCGGGAACCAGTCAGAGGATTCGTCGCACAGGTAGTGCACCGCTTTACCGCTGGACAGGGACACCGCAGCCGTCCACAGCGGATAATCCGGGGCAGGAACCAGCATTTCATCGCCGCTGTTCAGGAGCGCCTGCATCGCCTGAACGATCAGCTCCGAGACACCGTTGCCAATGTAGATATCTTCAACGGTGACGTCGCGCATACCGCGAGCCTGATAGTGCTGCATGATGGCTTTACGGGCGGAATAAAGCCCTTTTGAATCGCAGTAGCCTTGTGCAGTGGGCAGGTTACGGATCACATCCACCAGGATCTCATCCGGCGCTTCAAAACCAAATGGCGCGGGGTTGCCGATGTTGAGTTTCAGAACCTTATTGCCTTCCTCTTCAAGGCGTTTTGCCTCTTTTAGTACCGGGCCACGGATGTCGTAACAGACGTTGTCGAGCTTGCTGGATTTTTCGATAGGGGACATGAACCTTTAACCTTTTCGCTATTATTGCAACTTCCTGCCGTGGAAGTGAGCACGGAACAATGTACTCCCACCGCGCTTCGTTTTGAAGGGCGCACAGAAGAAGATTTCGTCCAACCGGGCAATGCCGCGGTGATCGCTTACTCTAACGACGGAGTGATTTTGTGCCTGAATTTATCGTGATAAAGAGGGGTGTTGGGTTGTTTGTGCTAAAAATTTCATATAAAGATGGATATTATTCTGGAATAAATAAAAAGACGATTCTGGCTGATGCATTAGTCCCCCTGAGTGACCATTCGTAAAACCTGAATGCTGAGATACCGATTGCCATATTAGCAAAGCCAGGTTAAAAGTTACTCATGTGAAATTAATGTTAAGGGTTATTAATGAATGGCCTGAATCTAAATTAAACTTTATTTATTATTAACGACGAAAATGCAACTTTCGTTAATTTTAATAAAAAGAGTGTAGTTGCTTATCATTGGCGGTAAATCCTTAATATTGCAATAAGACTTATAAATATAGTGGATTTGGGTTAAGATGTGTTTCGGGAATGCAGCATAGCGATAGGCCTGTTACGTATATCGGATACTGCTTTCCTGTATTAATCGATTGTTATTGTTAAAATTATCTCTGGCTGATTGGGTAAGTCACATCTTGCTACGTTGCCAACGCTGCGATATAGATGGCAGAAAACATGTCTTACTCTTTATGGTATTAACATCGACCTGCAAACAACGAAATATCCTGGACGCAAGAGAATAAAAATAACGTCATGAAACGTGATTTCTGACTGGTGATATACCGCAGTACAATAACTATCTGTCAGGCAGTCTGCCGGGCCGGGATGCGAGGGAAACTCTTCAGAAGGAATTGCTTAACTGTTACACACAGCTTCAACCCGGGCAGCTCCGCACGAGCAACCTGAAAGTGAAAAGATATGATAAATGCAAATCGTCCGATAATGAATCTCGACCTCGATCTGCTGAGAACGTTTGTTGCGGTCGCCGATCTCAACACTTTTGCAGCAGCTGCTGCCGCCGTTTGCCGTACCCAGTCCGCCGTGAGTCAGCAAATGCAGCGGCTGGAACAACTGGTTGGTAAAGAGCTTTTTGCGCGTCATGGACGTAATAAGCTTTTAACAGAACATGGTATTCAGCTTCTGGGTTATGCCAGAAAGATACTGCGCTTTAATGATGAAGCCTGTATGTCATTAATGTTTAGCAACCTTCAGGGAGTGTTAACATTAGGGGCGTCAGATGAATCAGCAGATACCATTTTACCCTTCCTTCTCAACCGAATTAGCTCGGTTTATCCGAAGCTTGCCTTGGACGTTAGCGTTAAACGCAATGCCTTCATGGTTGAGATGCTGAAAGAAAACGAGGTTGACCTGGTGGTCACCACGCATCGACCTGGCCAGTTTGACAGCCTGACGCTGCGTACTTCTCCAACGCACTGGTACTGTGCCGCGGAGTATGTATTGCAGAAAGGTGAGCCGATACCCCTGGTCCTGCTGGACGATCCGAGTCCGTTCCGCGATATGGTGCTGGCTGCGCTCAACGAAGCCAGTATTCCATGGCGCCTGGCGTACGTGGCGTCAACCTTGCCCGCAGTGCGAGCGGCGGTGAAGGCCGGGCTTGGCGTAACGGCCCGTCCGGTGGAGATGATGAGCCCCGATCTGCGTGTGCTGGGTCAATCCGAGGGACTCCCGTCGTTGCCGGATACGGAGTACCTGCTGTGCCATAACGCCGCCAGCAACAACGAGCTGGCAAAAGTGGTGTTCGAGGCAATGGAAAACTACCACAATCCATGGCAGTACGCGCCTGTTACTCCCGAAGGAGGGGACGACTCCCTGATCGTGGAAGGGGATTTTGAGTGATCATTCCCTCAAAATTCTCGTAACAAAATGTAAGTGCAAAAAAGAGCCACTCGCGTGATTTTTTCCTGCGAGTGGTTTTTTTTGCTATTCATAACCGTGAACGGAGCAGGGATAAAGCAAATACCGCTTATTTATCAATGCAGAAAATGTTTTTGGTTAAGATGTAAACAATACCTGTTCTAACTTACCTCATACCCCGCCGATGTTAAAAAAACAGGAAATATGTTGCTGTTTTTTGGATTGAATTAACAAAAGCGTGTCTCAGATCAAGAAAATACTCCCATTTAGGGGGAGGAATCGTTGGCAAATCCTGTCAAAATAGGAGGGTTATTTTTTTTACTTCCAAAACGGACACGATTCAACAAGATGCATTTGACGGAAAGTCATGTACCCACCAGGGTTAAAGGGCACCAAATGTTAATGAGAATCGCACGTTGTAATTTAATGTGAAGAAACCTTTGTTAAAGTTGACAAAAGGTTATAGAAAGGAGTAAAAAACCCCATCATTTTGCTGTCTATGTCTCATTTCTGACAGTTAGTGTAAGGTTATTTTGTTCCTCCCCATGAATCGATGTGATGCCCATCTGCCAGCAAGAGCAGTGTCGTCGGTATCACTTTTGATGAGTAAGCAATGAGTATGTCAACATCCACAGAAGTCATCGCTCATCACTGGGCATTCGCAATCTTTCTTATTGTAGCCATTGGCCTGTGCTGCCTGATGTTAGTCGGCGGCTGGTTCCTGGGCGGTCGCGCCCGCGCAAGGCACAAAAACACACCTTTCGAATCAGGTATTGATTCAGTAGGTACCGCTCGCTTACGCCTGTCTGCCAAGTTCTACCTGGTAGCCATGTTCTTCGTCATTTTTGACGTGGAAGCGCTTTACCTCTTCGCGTGGTCTACCTCCATTCGCGAAAGTGGTTGGGTGGGCTTTGTCGAGGCCGCAATTTTCATTTTAGTGTTACTGGCCGGTCTGGTTTATCTGGTGCGTATTGGCGCGCTGGACTGGACACCTGTGCGTTCACGCCGTGAACACATCAACCCGGAAAACAGTATCTCTAATCGTCAGCAGTAACAGCGAGGCAATAAGATGGATTATACGCTCACCCGCATAGATCCTAACGGTGAGAATGACCGTTACCCCCTGCAAAAACAGGAGATCGTAACCGACCCCCTGGAGCAAGAAGTCAACAAAAGCGTGTACATGGGCAAGCTCGAACATGCCATGCACGACATGGTCAACTGGGGTCGTAAGAACTCCATCTGGCCATACAACTTTGGCCTTTCTTGCTGCTACGTTGAAATGGTGACGTCATTCACTGCGGTGCATGACGTTGCGCGTTTTGGGGCCGAGGTACTGCGTGCTTCTCCACGTCAGGCTGACCTGATGGTGGTGGCCGGGACCTGCTTTACCAAGATGGCACCGGTTATTCAGCGTCTTTATGACCAGATGCTGGAGCCAAAATGGGTTATCTCCATGGGCGCATGTGCAAACTCCGGCGGTATGTACGACATTTATTCCGTTGTGCAGGGCGTTGATAAGTTCATTCCGGTGGATGTGTACATCCCGGGCTGCCCGCCGCGTCCAGAGGCCTATATGCAGGCGCTGATGCTGCTCCAGGAGTCAATTGGTAAAGAACGCCGCCCGCTTTCATGGGTTGTTGGCGATCAGGGTGTCTATCGCGCGAACATGCAGTCTGAGCGCGAGCGTAAACGTGGTGAACGTATTGCCGTCACCAACCTGCGTACGCCTGACGAAATTTAATTTGCGCCTGTGGGCCTGGAGAACACCTTCGCATATCACTACTCAAATAGCGCGAAGCCAGGCTTAACAGTCACCACGGACCATTTGCAATGGTGAACAATATGACCGACTTAACCGCGCAAGAAGCCGCCTGGCAGACCCGGGATCATCTCGATGACCCCGTCATTGGCGAACTGCGCAACCGTTTTGGGCCGGATGCCTTTACTGTTCAGGCCACCCGCACCGGGGTACCCGTTGTTTGGGTGAAGCGTGAGCAATTACTGGAAGTTGTCGATTTCCTCAAGAAATTGCCAAAACCTTACGTCATGCTGTTTGACTTACACGGCATGGACGAACGTCTGAGAACGCACCGCCAGGGTCTCCCTGCTGCGGATTTTTCCGTTTTCTACCACCTGATCTCAATAGACCGCAACACCGATATCATGCTCAAGGTGGCATTGTCTGAAAACGACATGCATCTGCCGACGATCACCAAACTTTTCCCGAACGCCAACTGGTACGAGCGTGAAACCTGGGAAATGTTCGGCATGACCTTTGACGGTCACCCGCATCTGACGCGCATTATGATGCCGCAGACCTGGACCGGCCACCCGCTGCGTAAAGACTACCCGGCACGCGCCACTGAATTCGACCCGTTTGAGCTGACCAAAGCCAAGCAGGATCTGGAGATGGAAGCGCTGACCTTCAAGCCGGAAGACTGGGGCATGAAGCGCGGCACCGAAAACGAGGACTTCATGTTCCTCAACCTCGGTCCAAACCACCCCTCTGCGCACGGTGCATTCCGTATTATCCTTCAGCTTGACGGTGAAGAAATTGTCGACTGCGTCCCTGACATCGGCTACCACCACCGTGGTGCCGAGAAGATGGGCGAGCGTCAGTCCTGGCACAGCTACATTCCGTACACCGACCGTATCGAATACCTCGGCGGCTGCGTGAACGAAATGCCATACGTGCTGGCCGTTGAGAAGCTGGCAGGCATCACCGTCCCGGATCGCGTTAACGTGATTCGCGTGATGCTGTCTGAACTGTTCCGTATTAACAGCCACCTGCTGTACATCTCCACGTTCATTCAGGACGTCGGCGCGATGACGCCGGTCTTCTTCGCCTTTACCGACCGTCAGAAAATCTACGATCTGGTGGAAGCGATTACCGGTTTCCGTATGCACCCGGCCTGGTTCCGCATCGGCGGTGTGGCGCACGATCTGCCACGCGGCTGGGACCGTCTGCTGCGTGAATTCCTCGACTGGATGCCGAAACGTCTGGCGTCTTACGAGAAAGCCGCGCTGCGTAACTCCATCCTGAAAGGCCGTTCTCAGGGCGTTGCTGCCTACGGCGCGAAAGAAGCGCTGGAGTGGGGAACCACAGGTGCAGGTCTGCGTGCGACCGGGATTGATTTCGACGTGCGTAAAGCCCGTCCTTACTCTGGTTACGAGAACTTCGACTTTGAAGTCCCGGTTGGCGGCGGCGTATCCGACTGCTATACCCGCGTGATGCTGAAAGTGGAAGAGCTGCGCCAGAGCCTGCGCATCCTTGAGCAGTGCCTCAACAACATGCCGGAAGGCCCGTTCAAGGCGGATCACCCGCTGACGACGCCGCCACCGAAAGAGCGCACGCTGCAACATATCGAAACCCTGATCACCCACTTCCTGCAAGTTTCCTGGGGCCCGGTCATGCCGGCACAGGAATCCTTCCAGATGATTGAAGCGACCAAGGGTATCAACAGCTACTACCTCACCAGCGACGGCAGCACCATGAGCTACCGCACCCGCGTGCGTACGCCAAGCTTCGCGCACTTGCAGCAGATCCCGGCCGCCATTCGCGGCAGTCTGGTCTCCGACCTGATTGTGTATCTGGGTAGTATCGATTTTGTTATGTCAGATGTGGACCGCTAATTATGCACGAGAATCAACAACCACAAACCGAGGCTTTTGAGCTGAGTGAAGCAGAGCGTGCCGCCATTGAGCACGAGATGCACCACTACGAAGACCCACGTGCGGCGTCCATTGAAGCGCTGAAAATCGTACAGAAACAGCGTGGTTGGGTGCCGGATGGGGCGATCTACGAGATCGCAAAAGTGCTGGGTATTCCGGCGAGTGACGTAGAAGGCGTAGCCACGTTCTACAGCCAGATCTTCCGTCAGCCGGTAGGCCGCCATGTGATCCGCTACTGTGACAGCGTGGTCTGCCACATCACCGGTTATCAGGGCATTCAGGCTGCGATTGAGAAGAAACTCAATATCAAGCCGGGCCAGACCACCTTCGACGGACGCTTTACTCTGCTGCCAACCTGCTGCCTGGGTAACTGCGACAAGGGGCCGACCATGATGATTGATGAGGACACTCACAGCCATCTGACGCCGGAAGCGATTCCTGACCTGCTGGAGCAGTACAAATGAAAACTGTAATTCGTACTGCTGAGACGCATCCGCTGACCTGGCGTCTGCGTGATGACAAACAGCCGGTCTGGCTCGACGAATATCAGAGCAAAAACGGCTATGCCGGCGCGCGTAAAGCCCTCGGCGGCATGGCGCCGGACGACATCGTTAACGCGGTGAAAGAGTCTGGCCTGAAAGGCCGCGGCGGCGCGGGCTTCTCCACCGGTCTGAAGTGGAGCCTGATGCCGAAAGATGAATCCATGAACATCCGTTACCTGCTGTGTAACGCCGATGAAATGGAGCCGGGTACCTATAAAGACCGCCTGCTGATGGAACAGCTGCCGCACCTGCTGGTGGAAGGCATGCTGATCTCCGCGTTCGCGCTGAAAGCGTACCGTGGCTACATCTTCCTGCGCGGTGAATACATCGAAGCGGCTGAAAACCTGCGTCGCGCGATTGCCGAAGCCACTGAAGCCGGTCTGCTGGGTAAAAACATCCTGGGCACCGGGTTTGACTTCGAGCTGTTCGTGCACACCGGTGCCGGACGTTATATCTGCGGTGAAGAAACCGCGCTGATTAACTCCCTGGAAGGCCGCCGCGCGAACCCGCGCTCCAAGCCACCGTTCCCGGCAAGCTCCGGCGTATGGGGTAAACCGACCTGCGTAAACAACGTCGAAACCCTGTGTAACGTTCCTGCGATTCTCGCCAACGGCGTGGAATGGTATCAGGGCATCTCTTCAAGCAAAGATGCCGGAACCAAGCTGATGGGCTTCTCCGGTCGCGTTAAAAATCCTGGCGTCTGGGAACTGCCGTTCGGTACCACCGCGCGCGAAATTCTTGAAGACTACGCCGGCGGCATGCGCGATGGCCTGAAATTCAAAGCCTGGCAGCCGGGTGGGGCAGGGACTGACTTCCTGACCGAAGCCCACCTTGACCTGCCAATGGAGTTCGAAAGCATTGGTAAAGCAGGCAGCCGTCTGGGTACGGCGCTGGCGATGGCCGTCGACCACGAGATCGGCATGGTATCCCTGGTGCGTAACCTGGAAGAGTTCTTCGCCCGCGAGTCCTGCGGCTGGTGTACACCGTGCCGTGATGGTCTGCCGTGGAGCGTGAAGATCCTGCGTGCTATCGAACGTGGCGAAGGCCAGCCTGGCGATATCGAGACACTTGAGCAACTGTGTCGATTCTTAGGGCCAGGTAAAACCTTCTGTGCCCACGCACCGGGCGCCGTCGAGCCGCTGCAAAGCGCGATTAAATATTTCCGCGACGAATTCGAAGCAGGCATCAAGCAGCCGTTCAGCAATACCCATTCGATCAATGGTATTCAGCCGAACCTGCTGAAAGCGCGCTGGTAAAAACAGAATTTTGATTAACGCTCGGTTTCGGCCGAGCCAACTGGAAGCATGCTAATGGCTACGATTCATGTAGACGGCAAAGAATACGAAGTCAACGGGGCGGACAACCTGCTGGAAGCTTGTCTGTCTCTTGGCCTCGATATTCCGTACTTTTGCTGGCATCCGGCGCTGGGCAGCGTCGGTGCTTGCCGCCAGTGTGCGGTGAAGCAATATCAAAACGCGGAAGACACGCGTGGTCGCCTGGTGATGTCCTGTATGACGCCAGCCGCCGAAGGCACTTTTATTTCGATTGATGACGAAGAAGCCAAACAGTTCCGTGAAAGCGTGGTGGAGTGGTTGATGACCAACCACCCGCACGACTGTCCGGTGTGTGAGGAGGGCGGTAACTGCCACCTTCAGGATATGACCGTCATGACCGGTCACAGCTTCCGTCGCTATCGCTTTACCAAGCGTACCCACCGTAACCAGGATCTGGGGCCGTTCATCTCTCACGAAATGAACCGCTGCATCGCCTGCTACCGCTGCGTGCGTTACTACAAAGATTATGCAGACGGTCAGGATCTGGGCGTATATGGCGCGCATGACAACGTCTACTTCGGTCGTCCGGAAGACGGTACGCTGGAAAGCGAATTCTCCGGTAACCTGGTAGAAATCTGTCCGACCGGCGTATTTACGGATAAAACCCACTCTGAACGTTACAACCGTAAATGGGACATGCAGTTTGCGCCAAGCATCTGCCAGCAGTGCTCCCTCGGCTGTAACACCAGCCCGGGTGAACGTTACGGCGAACTGCGTCGTATCGAAAACCGTTACAACGGTACCGTTAACCACTACTTCCTCTGCGACCGCGGTCGTTTCGGCTATGGCTATGTGAACCTGAAAGACCGTCCGCGTCAGCCGGTTCAGCGCCGTGGCGACGACTTCATTACCCTCAACGCCGAGCAGGCGATGCAGGGCGCGGCAGATATTCTGCGTCAGTCGAAGAAAGTGATCGGCATCGGCTCCCCGCGCGCCAGCATCGAAAGCAACTTCGCGCTGCGCGAGCTGGTTGGGGCGGAAAACTTCTATACCGGTATCGCCCAGGGCGAGCAGGAACGTCTCCAGCTGGTGCTGAAAGTGCTGCGTGAAGGCGGCATTCATACGCCTGCGCTGCGCGAAATCGAATCCTATGATGCGGTTCTGGTGCTCGGTGAAGACCTGACGCAGACTGGCGCACGCGCGGCTCTGGCGGTTCGTCAGGCGGTGAAAGGCAAAGCACGTGAAATGGCAGCGGCGCAGAAAGTGGCTGACTGGCAGATTGCGGCCATCCTTAACATCGGCCAGCGCGCGAAGCATCCTCTGTTTGTGACTAACGTTGACAACACCCGTCTGGACGATATCGCCGCGTGGACCTACTGCGCGCCGGTTGAAGATCAGGCGCGCCTCGGCTTTGCCATTGCCCACGCGCTGGACAGCAACTCGCCGGCCGTTGAACTGGATCGCGACCTGCAAAACAAGGTCGACGTGATTGTTCAGGCACTGGCGGGGGCGAAGAAACCGCTGATTATTTCCGGTACCAACGCCGGTAGCGCTGAAATCATTCAGGCCGCAGCGAACGTTGCCAAAGCCCTGAAGGGCCGTGGCGCTGACGTCGGTGTGACTATGATTGCCCGTGCGGTGAACAGCATCGGTCTGGGTATGATTGGCGGCGGCTCGCTGGAAGACGCGTTAAGCGAACTGGAATCCGGTGCCGCTGACGCCGTTGTGGTGCTGGAAAACGACCTGCATCGCCATGCTTCTGCCGCTCGCGTTGACGCCGCGCTCTCCAGAGCGCCGCTGGTGATGGTTATCGACCATCAGCGCACCGCGATCATGGACAAAGCGCACCTCGTGCTCTCTGCGGCAAGCTTCGCAGAAAGCGACGGGACGGTGATCAACAACGAAGGCCGCGCCCAGCGTTTCTTCCAGGTTTATGACCCGGCCTACTACGACAGCAACACCGTGATGCTGGAAAGCTGGCGCTGGCTGCACTCTCTGCACAGCACCGTGCAGAGCCGTGAAGTGGACTGGACGCAGCTCGACCACGTTATCGACGCGGTTGTTGAGAAACTGCCTCAGCTGGCGGGCATTAAAGACGCCGCGCCTGACGCAAGCTTCCGCATTCGCGGCCAGAAACTGGCGCGTGAGCCGCACCGCTACAGCGGTCGTACCGCGATGCGCGCCAACATCAGCGTGCACGAACCGCGTCAGCCGCAGGACAAAGACACCATGTTTGCCTTCTCGATGGAAGGGAACAACCAGCCGTCTGCGCCGCGTTCGCAAATCCCGTTTGCATGGGCACCGGGCTGGAACTCCCCGCAGGCATGGAACAAGTTCCAGGCTGAAGTGGGCGGTCACCTGCGCCACGGCGATCCGGGCGTGCGTCTGATTGAAGCCTCCGAAACCGGTCTGGACTTCTTCACCACCGTTCCGGCGAGCTTCCAGGCGCAGGAAGGTCACTGGCGTATTGCACCGTACTACCATCTGTTCGGTAGCGACGAAATGTCCCAGCGTTCTCCGGTATTCCAGCAGCGTATGCCGCAGCCGTACATCAAGCTCAACCCGGCGGATGCCGCGAA
This sequence comes from Enterobacter sp. BIDMC 27, assembly GCF_000534415.1. Lineage (NCBI taxonomy): Bacteria > Pseudomonadati > Pseudomonadota > Gammaproteobacteria > Enterobacterales > Enterobacteriaceae > Enterobacter > Enterobacter sp. BIDMC 27. Next base: position 4,068,082 of record NZ_KI973178.1, on the reverse strand, counting down.
GCTTGGCGTTAACGCGGGTGCGAACATTGCCTTTAGCTACGACGGCCAGACAATCAGCCTGCCGCTGATTATTTCTGAACGCCTGTCAGCAGGGCAGGTGGGTCTGCCGATGGGTATGCCTGGCATCGCGCCGGTCCTGGCGGGTGCGCATCTTGATAACCTTCAGGAGGCAAAAGCATGAGTTGGTTAACGCCGGATCTTATCGACATCCTGCTGAGCATTCTGAAAGCGGTTGTGATTCTGCTGGTGGTCGTCACCTGCGGCGCGTTCATGAGCTTTGGTGAACGTCGTTTGCTCGGTCTGTTCCAGAACCGTTACGGACCGAACCGCGTGGGCTGGGGTGGTTCACTCCAGCTGGTCGCGGACATGATCAAGATGTTCTTTAAAGAGGACTGGGTTCCGCGCTTCTCGGACCGCGTGATCTTTACGCTGGCGCCGATGATCGCCTTCACCTCGCTGCTGCTGGCGTTTGCTATCGTTCCGGTCAGCCCGACCTGGGTGGTGGCTGACCTGAACATCGGCATTCTGTTCTTCCTGATGATGGCAGGCCTCGCGGTTTACGCGGTGCTGTTCGCAGGCTGGTCCAGTAACAACAAATACTCGCTGCTGGGTGCGATGCGTGCTTCCGCGCAGACGCTGAGCTACGAAGTGTTCCTGGGTCTCTCTCTGATGGGCGTGGTGGCGCAGGCCGGTTCATTTAACATGACCGACATCGTCAACAACCAGGCCGACATCTGGAACGTTATCCCGCAGTTCTTTGGGTTTATTACCTTTGCCATCGCGGGCGTGGCGGTGTGTCACCGTCACCCGTTTGACCAGCCAGAAGCCGAACAGGAACTGGCCGACGGTTACCACATTGAATATTCCGGTATGAAGTTCGGTCTGTTCTTTGTGGGCGAGTACATCGGTATCGTCACCATTTCCGCGTTGATGGTAACGCTGTTCTTTGGTGGCTGGCATGGCCCGTTCTTACCGCCGTTCATCTGGTTCGCGCTGAAAACCGCGTTCTTCATGATGATGTTCATTTTGATTCGCGCAGCGTTACCGCGTCCGCGTTATGACCAGGTAATGTCCTTCGGCTGGAAAGTGTGCCTGCCGCTGACGCTCGTCAACTTGTTGGTAACGGCGGCTGTCATTCTCTGGCAGCAGCCATAAGGGGCTTTGAGATCATGACCTTAAAAGAATTATTGGTAGGTTTCGGCACTCAGGTACGCAGTATCTGGATGATCGGCCTGCATGCGTTTGCCAAACGCGAAACCCGGATGTACCCGGAAGAGCCGGTATATCTGCCGCCGCGCTACCGTGGACGTATCGTGCTGACGCGCGACCCGGACGGTTCCGAGCGTTGCGTTGCCTGTAACCTGTGTGCGGTAGCGTGTCCGGTGGGCTGTATCTCTCTGCAAAAAGCAGAGACGGTAGACGGCCGCTGGTACCCTGAGTTCTTCCGCATCAACTTCTCACGCTGCATTTTCTGCGGTCTGTGTGAAGAAGCGTGCCCAACCACGGCGATTCAGCTGACTCCAGACTTCGAGCTGGGTGAGTACAAGCGTCAGGATCTGGTGTACGAGAAAGAGGATCTGCTGATTTCCGGTCCGGGCAAATACCCGGAATATAACTTCTACCGGATGGCGGGTATGGCAATCGACGGCAAAGATAAAGGCGAAGCAGAGAACGAAGCTAAGCCTATCGACGTCAAGAGCCTGTTACCGTAAGGAGAGGGCAATGGAATTCGCTTTTTATATCTGTGGCCTTATCGCCATCCTGGCTACGCTGCGAGTGATCACGCACACCAATCCGGTGCATGCGCTGCTGTATTTAATCATTTCGCTGCTGGCTATTTCCGGGGTGTTCTTTGCGCTGGGCGCGCACTTCGCTGGTGCGCTGGAAATCATCGTCTACGCCGGGGCCATCATGGTGCTGTTTGTGTTCGTGGTGATGATGCTGAACCTGGGCGGCTCTGAAATTGAGCAGGAACGTCAGTGGTTAAAACCGCAGGTGTGGATTGGCCCGGCGATTCTGTCGGCCATCATGCTGGCGGTGATTGTTTACGCCATTCTGGGCGTCAACGACCAGGGTATCGACGGGACGCCAATCAGCGCGAAAGCCGTGGGTATCACCCTGTTTGGTCCGTACGTTCTGGCGGTTGAGCTGGCCTCAATGCTGCTGCTGGCGGGTCTGGTTGTGGCCTTCCACGTTGGCCGCGAAGAGCGTGTCGGCGAGGTGCTGAGCAACCGCACTGACGACCGCGCGAAAAGAAAAACGGAGGAACGCGCATGATCCCCTTAACACATGGACTGATCCTCGCTGCGATTTTATTCGTTCTGGGCTTAACCGGTCTGGTTATCCGCCGCAATCTGCTGTTTATGCTGATCGGTCTGGAAATCATGATCAACGCTTCCGCGCTGGCCTTTGTGGTCGCCGGTAGCTACTGGGGCCAGACCGATGGTCAGGTGATGTACATTCTCGCCATCAGCCTCGCGGCTGCTGAAGCGAGTATTGGCCTGGCGCTGTTGCTACAGCTCCATCGTCGCCGCCAGAACCTGAACATCGATTCAGTAAGTGAGTTGCGTGGATGAACATGCTTGCCTTAACCATTATTTTTCCGCTGATTGGCTTCGTGCTGCTGGCGTTTTCTCGCGGCCGCTGGTCTGAGAATCTGTCTGCCACCGTGGGCATTGGCTCTATCGGCCTGGCTGCGCTGGTCACAGCGTATGCGGGTATCGACTTCTTTAACAATGGACGTCAGGCCTACAGCGTACCGCTGTGGAACTGGATGTCGGTCGGTAACTTCAACATCGGTTTCAACCTGGTGCTGGATGGTCTGTCTCTGACCATGCTCTCCGTGGTCACCGGCGTCGGCTTCCTGATCCACATGTTCGCCTCCTGGTACATGCGCGGTGAAGAGGGATACTCCCGCTTCTTCGCCTACACCAACCTGTTTATCGCCAGCATGGTGGTTCTGGTGCTGGCCGATAACCTGCTGCTGATGTATCTGGGCTGGGAAGGCGTGGGTCTGTGTTCTTACCTGCTGATCGGTTTCTACTACACCGATCCGAAGAATGGCGCAGCGGCCATGAAAGCGTTCGTCGTGACCCGTGTGGGTGACGTGTTCCTCGCTTTCGCGCTGTTCATTCTCTACAACGAACTGGGCACGCTGAACTTCCGCGAAATGGTGGAACTGGCGCCGGCGCACTTCGAAGCAGGCAACAACATGCTGTGGTGGGCAACGCTGATGCTGCTGGGTGGCGCTGTGGGTAAATCCGCGCAGCTGCCGTTGCAGACATGGCTGGCCGACGCGATGGCGGGTCCAACCCCTGTCTCCGCGTTGATCCACGCCGCGACCATGGTCACCGCCGGTGTCTACCTGATTGCGCGTACCCATGGCCTGTTCCTGATGACCCCGGAAATTCTGCATCTGGTGGGTATTGTCGGTGCGGTTACGCTGGTGCTGGCAGGCTTTGCCGCGCTGGTGCAGACCGACATCAAGCGCGTGCTCGCGTACTCCACCATGAGCCAGATTGGTTACATGTTCCTGGCGCTGGGCGTTCAGGCGTGGGACGCGGCCATTTTCCACCTGATGACGCACGCGTTCTTTAAAGCGCTGCTGTTCCTCTCATCCGGTTCGGTGATTCTGGCCTGCCACCACGAGCAGAACATCTTCAAGATGGGCGGACTGCGTAAGTCTATCCCGCTGGTGTATGTCTGCTTCCTGGTAGGCGGCGCGGCGCTGGCGGCACTGCCGCTGATCACCGCGGGCTTCTTCAGTAAGGACGAAATCCTGGCGGGCGCCATGGCGAATGGTCATATCAATCTGATGGTTGCGGGTCTGGTCGGTGCGTTTATGACCTCCCTGTACACCTTCCGTATGATTTTCATCGTCTTCCACGGTAAAGAACAAATTCACGCTCACGCAGGGAAGGGGATTACCCACCACCTGCCGCTGATTGTGCTGCTGGTCCTGTCCACCTTCGTTGGCGCGATGATTGTGCCACCGTTGCAGGGCGTACTGCCGGCGACAACCGAGCTTGAGCACGGTCGCGTTCTGACGCTTGAAATCACCTCCGGCGTAGTGGCTATCGCGGGCATCCTGATTGCCGCATGGCTGTGGCTGGGCAAACGCACGCTGGTGACTGCCGTTGCCAACAGCGCGCCGGGCCGTCTGCTGGGCACCTGGTGGTACAACGCATGGGGCTTCGACTGGCTGTACGACATGATCTTCGTGAAGCCGTTCCTGGGCATTGCATGGCTGCTGAAGCGCGATCCACTGAACAGCCTGATGAATATCCCGGCGATCCTCTCTCGCTTTGCAGGTAAAGGCCTGCTGTTCAGCGAGAACGGTTATCTGCGCTGGTATGTGGCGTCCATGAGCATCGGTGCAGTTGTCGTACTGGCGCTGCTGATGGTGTTGCGTTGATTTTGAGTTAGCGGGGATTGTCGGGTGGCGCTAGCGCTTACCCGACCTACGGACCGTAGGCCCGGTAAGCGAAGCACCACCGGGCAAAAGGCCCCGTACTCAAACGTGAATTTTGTCGAATTCGTTGAAAATCGGTCCCTGAGGGACTTTAACAAGGAATAAAAATCGCCATGTTACTACCCTGGCTAATATTAATTCCCTTCATCGGCGGCTTCCTGTGCTGGCAGACCGAACGCTTTGGCGTGAAGATGCCGCGCTGGATCGCGCTGATCACCATGGGATTGACGCTCGCGCTTGGTCTGCAACTCTGGTTGCAGGGTGGCTACTCACTGACCCAGTCCGCGGGCCTTCCGCAGTGGCAGTCTGAGTTCATTCTGCCGTGGATCCCACGTTTCGGTATTACGATCCACCTCGCGATTGACGGTCTGTCGCTGCTGATGGTGGTGCTGACCGGTCTGCTCGGCGTTCTGGCGGTACTCTGCTCCTGGCGAGAAATCGAAAAATACCAGGGCTTCTTCCACCTGAACCTGATGTGGATCCTGGGCGGCGTGATCGGCGTGTTCCTGGCCATCGACATGTTCCTGTTCTTCTTCTTCTGGGAGATGATGCTGGTGCCGATGTACTTCCTGATCGCGCTGTGGGGCCACAAGGCATCCGACGGTAAAACGCGTATCACGGCGGCCACCAAGTTCTTCATCTACACCCAGGCGAGTGGTCTGGTGATGCTGATTGCCATCCTGGCGCTGGTATTCGTGCATTACAATGCGACCGGCGTCTGGACCTTCAACTACGAAGATCTGCTGAAGACCCCGATGTCCCACGGCGTGGAATACCTGCTGATGCTCGGCTTCTTCATCGCCTTCGCGGTGAAAATGCCGGTCGTACCGCTGCACGGCTGGCTGCCGGACGCGCACTCTCAGGCGCCAACGGCGGGTTCCGTTGACCTGGCGGGTATCTTGCTGAAAACGGCGGCCTACGGTCTGCTGCGTTTCTCCCTGCCGCTGTTCCCGAACGCCTCCGCAGAGTTCGCGCCGATTGCCATGTGGCTTGGCGTGATCGGTATCTTCTACGGTGCGTGGATGGCCTTCACGCAGTACGACATCAAACGTCTGATTGCTTACACCTCCGTTTCCCACATGGGCTTCGTGCTGATTGCCATCTACACCGGCAGCCAGCTGGCGTACCAGGGCGCGGTGATCCAGATGATTGCGCACGGCCTGTCCGCTGCCGGTCTCTTCATCCTGTGCGGTCAACTGTATGAACGTCTGCATACCCGCGACATGCGTATGATGGGCGGTCTGTGGGGCAAAATGAAATGGCTGCCAGCGCTCTCCATGTTCTTCGCGGTGGCGACTCTGGGTATGCCGGGTACCGGTAACTTCGTCGGCGAGTTTATGATCCTGTTCGGCAGCTTCAACGTGGTACCGACGATCACCGTCATCTCCACCTTTGGTCTGGTATTTGCCTCCGTGTACTCGCTGGCGATGCTGCACCGCGCTTACTTCGGTAAAGCGAAGAGTGAAATTGCTGCACAAGAACTGCCGGGGATGTCGCTGCGTGAGCTGTTCATCATCCTGCTGCTGGTCGTACTGCTGGTGCTGTTGGGCTTCTATCCGCAGCCGATTCTGGATACCTCGCACTCCGCGATGGGTAACATCCAGCAGTGGTTTGTTAATTCTGCTTCTACTACAAGGCCGTAATTCGCCATGACAATAACTCCACAACAACTGATCGCGCTGCTACCGCTGCTGATCGTCGGATTGACGGTGGTGGTTGTGATGCTCTCCATTGCGTGGCGACGCAATCACTTCCTGAATGCGACCCTGTCCGTTCTGGGTCTGAACGCTGCGTTAGTTTCCCTCTGGTTTGTTGGCCAGGCGGGAGCGATGGACGTCACGCCGCTGATGCGCGTTGACGGTTACGCCATGCTCTACACCGGTCTGGTGCTGCTGGCGAGCCTGGCAACCTGTACCTTTGCGTACCCGTGGCTCGAAGGTTACAACGACAACAAAGAAGAGTTTTACCTGCTGGTACTGATTGCCGCACTGGGCGGTATTCTGCTGGCGAACGCGAACCACCTGGCCGCGCTGTTCCTCGGTATTGAGCTGATCTCACTCCCGCTGTTCGGCCTGATTGGTTACGCTTTCCGCCAGAAGCGCTCTCTGGAAGCGGCAATCAAGTACACGATCCTGTCTGCTGCCGCGTCGTCGTTCCTGCTGTTTGGTATCGCGCTGCTGTACGCACAGACGGGTAATCTCTCCTTCATGGCGCTCGGTAAGAGCCTTGGCGACGGCATGATGCATGAGCCGCTGCTGCTGGCGGGTCTGGGCATGATGATTGTTGGCCTTGGCTTTAAACTCTCACTGGTTCCGTTCCACCTGTGGACGCCAGACGTATACCAGGGTGCCCCTGCACCAGTCTCGACCTTCCTGGCGACGGCGAGCAAAATCGCTATCTTCGGTGTGGTCATGCGTCTGTTCCTGTACGCCCCGGTGGGTGACAGCGAAGCGGTCCGCGTGGTGCTGGGCATTATCGCGTTCGTGTCCATCATCTTCGGTAACCTGATGGCGCTGAGCCAGACCAACATCAAGCGTCTGCTGGGCTACTCCTCTATCTCCCATCTGGGTTACCTGCTGGTGGCGCTGATTGCGCTGCAAAGCGGTGAGATGTCGATGGAAACTGTGGGCGTCTATCTGGCCGGTTACCTGTTTAGCAGCCTCGGCGCGTTCGGCGTGGTGAGCCTGATGTCCAGCCCGTACCGTGGCCCGGATGCGGATTCCCTGTTCTCCTACCGTGGTCTGTTCTGGCACCGTCCGATTCTGTCTGCGGTAATGACCGTGATGATGCTCTCTCTGGCGGGTATCCCGATGACGCTGGGCTTTATCGGTAAGTTCTACGTGCTGGCCGTCGGTGTGCAGGCGGGTCTGTGGTGGCTGACGGCGGGTGTCGTTATCGGCTCCGCGATTGGTCTCTACTACTACCTGCGCGTAGCGGTGAGCCTGTACCTGAGCGCGCCTCAGCAGCTCAACCGCGATGCGCCGTCTAACTGGCAGTACAGCGCGGGGGGCATTGTGGTGCTCATCTCCGCGCTGCTGGTGCTGATCTTCGGTATCTATCCGCAGCCGCTGATTGATATCGTGCAGCGCGCGATGCCGCTGATGTAAAAACAAAAAACCCGCCTCGGCGGGTTTTTTATTGTTTTCTCCCTCTCCCCGTGGGAGAGGGCCGGGGTGAGGGCACCAGCCCGCACAGAGTAAAACATGCCCAGCGGCGCTACGCTTGCAGGGCCTACGGGTCCTGTAGGTCGGGTAAGCGTAGCGCCACCCGACTAAGCCAGCTGCTTGCGGCTAATCAACGGCCCTTCAATCTTCTTCATCGAGCGGTCCAGCACCTCTTCAATCACCGACGACAGCTCATTCAGCTCAAACTTCGCCACGTAGCCGTCGGCCTTCACCTTGCGAATATGATCTTCGTTCGCGTTGCCGGAAAGAGACGAGTGGATCACCACCGGAATATCTTTCAGTACCGGGTCGGATTTGATTTTGCGCGTCAGCGTAAATCCGTCCATCTCCGGCATTTCGAGGTCGGTTAATACCAGGGCAATCTTTTCGGTAACGGGAACGCCCTCGGCCTGTGCCTGCGCAGCCAGCTGAGTGATTTTCTCCCACGCGTCTTTGCCGGTGATATGCAGCTGGGCCGGGATCTCCATCGCCTGCAATCCCTTCTCCAGCATTGAGCGCGCTACTTTTGAATCTTCTGCAACAATCGCGACAGAGCCAGGCTTGATGTTGAATTTGGTGGTTTCCAGATGGGTGGCGTGCAGATCGTGGTTCGCCGGGGTGATGTCGTACAGGATCTGCTCCACGTCCAGCACCATCGCCAGATCGTTGGTATCGGTCTTCTCGTCCAGACAGGCAATGCTGGTGATGTAGCGACCGCTGACGGCGGTTTCCGCGGCGTGCACCTGCTTCCAGTCCAGACGCATGATGTTTTCCACCGATTCTACGGCAAACGCCTGCACGCTGCGGGCATATTCGGTGATCAGCAGGATGTTCAGCCCGGTGGCTGGTTTGCAGCCGGCGACGGCGGCCAGATCGATCACCGGGATCACCTGGTCGCGAATGTTCACCATCCCCATCAGCGGAGACTTCATTCCCGCCGGTTTGGTGAAGGTCGGCATCGGCACAATTTCGCGCAATTTGAATACGTTGATGCCGAACAGCTCGGATTTATTTTCGTTCAGAGAGGTGCCAAGACGGAACAGCAACAGTTCAAAACGGTTGGACAGGGTCAGGTTTGCCCTGTCATCAATATCTTTCTGGAAATTATCCATTCTACCCTCAAGAGAAATGCTGGCCTTTTAATCGTTATCGGCACGCTGAGGGAAAAATGAAGGACTAAACGCTGACCTGAGCAAAATCTTCCGCCAGCTCGCATGCCGGAAATACTTCCCGGCACTCTGCCAGCAGGCTTTCAGCGCCGCGGACGTCATAGCGTGAGCTGACGTGAGTAACAATCAGTTTCCGGACGCCAGCCTCACGTGCCAGCTGCGCCGCCTGACGCGTAGAGCTGTGCCCCCGGCTGTTGGCTTTTTCTTCCATCGCCGCTTCCAGCGTCGCCTCATGCACCATCACATCTACACCTCTGGCAAGCCTGAGCGCCGAAGGGCAGGGGGCGGTATCCCCAAAAATAGCCAGTTTTTTGCCCGGCTGCGGTGGGGCGAGGTAATCCTGACCGTTGATGACGCGCCCGTCTTCCAGCGTGACGGTCTCGCCGTGCTTCAGACGCTGGAACAGCGGGCCTGGTTTCACCCCATCGGCCTGCAACGCGGCGGCGTTCAGCGCCCCGGGCTTGTCATGCTCCTCAACGCGATAGCCGTAGCATTCCACCGGATGGTTAAGCGGGTAAGCGCGCACCAGGTAATCTCCGTCATCGAACACCAGACCCTCGCCGATCTCTAACACCTCCAGCGGATAATCGGTCCACGAGCCGCTCAGGCGCAGCGTGGTTTCAACGAATTCCTGAATACCCGCGGGGCCATAAATGGTCAGCGGGTTAGCGTTACCGGCCATCGAACGGCTGCACAGCAGGCCCGGCAGGCCAAACAGATGGTCGCCGTGCAGATGGGTGATAAATATTTTATCCACTTTCCCCGGGTGGTATGAGGTATGCAGCAGCTGATGTTGCGTACCCTCGCCGCAGTCAAACAGCCACAGCCCACCGCGGGTAGGATGCTTAAGATCCAGCAGAATCGCCGTCACGTTTCGTGAGCGGGTTGGCACCCCGGCGGACGTACCCAGAAAAATCAGTTCCATAACGCAATCAGCCCTTTGCCGAATGGGAATGGGTTTAGTATAACGTGATGAACACCAGGAAGGAGAAACACATGATCCAGTGGCAAGATCTACACCACAGCGAACTGACCGTGCATTCACTCTACGCCCTGCTCAAGCTGCGCTGCGAAGTCTTTGTGGTTGAACAAACCTGCCCGTATCAGGATATCGACGGCGATGACCTGGTCGGCGAGAACCGGCACATCCTTGGCTGGCGCGATAACGAGCTGGTGGCGTATGCGAGGATTCTGAAAAGCGAAGAGGATTTTGACCCTGTCGTCATTGGCCGCGTCATTATCAGCGGCCGCGCGCGCGGTGAAAAGCTGGGCTATCAGCTGATGGAAAAAACGCTGGACGCATGCCAGAAACAGTGGCCGGACAAGGCGTTATACTTGGGCGCGCAGGCGCATTTGCAATCATTCTATGGCCATTTTGGTTTTACCCCGGTCACGGACATTTACGACGAAGACGGCATCCCACACATCGGCATGGCGCGCGAAGCGAAACAGGCGCAATAGCAATACGTTGTCTATAGTTACCGGACTGGTGTACTAACATGGAGAAAAATATGTCATTTCAATCCTGGGATACCCGAGTCGACGACGACCTGACGCTGCTAAGCGAAACGCTGGAAGAAGTGCTGCGTTCTTCCGGCGATCCTGCCGATCAGAAGTACATTGAGCTCAAAGCCCGCGCCGAGCAGGCGCTGCATGACGTGAAAAACCGCGTCAGTAACGCCTCCGACAATTACTACTACCGCGCCAAACAGGCGGTTTATCGTGCCGACGATTATGTGCATGAAAAACCGTGGCAGGGCATTGGGGTCGGTGCGGCCGTAGGGCTGGTGCTGGGTCTGCTGTTAGCCCGTCGTTAAGCCGGTAAACCACTCCCTACACGTGGGTACTGCTATTTATCGTCAGTACCCCGTATAATATAAGGCTTTAACAGGGAGAGGTTCGCGTGCACTCGATTTTCCTCGCGCTGCAAAGCCTGCGCACTCAGCTTGCGCAAGCATTGCCAGCTACACCCGGTTTACGCCATTTCGATGTCTCTTTCCCGTTAAACGACGCCTTCGATCCGCTGGCCTGGCTCGGTGTGCAGCGATGCTATCCTCAGTTTTACTGGCAACAGCGCAGCGGTGATGAAGAACTTGCCGCGCTCGGAAGCCTCGCCCATTTCGATTCTCTGGCCTCGGCCTCGCGGTTTTTGCACACCCACGACGTAGCCAATGACACCCGTATCTGCGGCCTGAACGCCTTCAACCCGGCGCAGGGCAAGCTGTTTTTACCGCGCCTTCTCTGGCGACGGTCTGGCGGGGTCGCCACGCTGCGTCTGCAACTGTGGAGCGAAACGTCGCTGCGGGAAGATGTCCGTGAGGCGCTGAATTTTGTCGATAACCTGTGCGACGCCGCGCCGATCCGCCCGTTGTCCGTGCAGATTGTGCAGGAAACCCATCATCCGGAAAAACCGGAATGGCTGGCGTTGATTCGTCAGGCGACGGATACCCTTGCTCGCGGCGATTTTGAGAAAGTGGTCCTCGCACGTGCTACAGACGTGCATTGCCAGCAGCCCGTGAACGCCATCGCGCTGATGGCTGCCAGCCGCGCGCTAAACCTCAACTGCTATCATTTTTGTATGGTCTTTGACGCCAGCAACGCGTTCCTCGGCTCGACGCCTGAACGCCTGTGGCGGCGACGCGGCACGCTGCTGCGCACTGAAGCGCTGGCAGGCACCGTCGCCAGCCATTCTGACGATAAGCAGGCCCAGCGTCTGGGCGACTGGCTGATGAATGACGACAAAAATCAGCGGGAAAATATGCTGGTGGTGGAAGATATCTGCCAGCGTCTTCAGCACCATACCCGGACGCTGGAGATCCTGCCTGCGCAGGTGCTGCGTCTGCGCAAGGTGCAGCATTTACGTCGCTGTATCTGGACCGAACTTAAACAGCCTGACGACGAGCAGTGCCTGCATATTCTGCAACCGACGGCGGCGGTGGCCGGGCTGCCGCGACAGGCGGCGCGAGAATTTATTGCGAAAGTGGAGCCGTTTGACCGGGAGTGGTACGCCGGGTCGGCGGGCTATTTATCGCGCGATCAAAGCGAATTCTGTGTGGCATTACGCTCCGCCCGCGTTCACGACGCTGCGCTGCGTCTTTATGCGGGGGCGGGCATCGTCAGCGGCTCCGATCCGGAGCAGGAGTGGCAGGAGATCGAAAACAAGGCCGCCGGGCTGCGTTCCCTTCTCCTAAGGGATTAATACTGATTCGTGCAATCCCGATTCATATCAAAATTCTGACTTTTTCTATTATTTATACTGTGTCGCATTCTTGATACTGGACAATCTCATGTCAGTAAGTTCTTTTAACCGACGCTGGGCGGCGGTGATCCTTGAAGCCCTGACCCGTCATGGTGTCAGGCATGTGTGTATTGCCCCGGGCTCTCGCTCCACGCCGCTCACCCTTGCTGCCGCGGAAAACCGGGCTTTTATTCACCACACCCATTTTGATGAGCGGGGTCTGGGCCATCTGGCGCTCGGGCTGGCGAAAGTCAGCAAAGCGCCCGTGGCGGTGATAGTCACCTCCGGCACGGCGGTGGCGAACCTGTATCCGGCGCTGATAGAAGCGGGATTAACCGGCGAAAAGCTGATTTTACTCACTGCCGACCGTCCCCCGGAACTTATTGACTGCGGTGCTAATCAGGCGATTCGTCAGCCTGGCATTTTTGCCTCGCATCCTTCACAGACGGTCTCGTTGCCGCGCCCCACCCAGGATATTCCCGCCAGCTGGCTGGTCTCAACCCTCGACCACGCCATGAACGCACTGCGCAGCGGCGGGCTGCACATTAACTGCCCGTTTGCCGAGCCGCTGTACGGTGAAATGAACGATACTGGCCTCGTCTGGCAACAGCAGCTGGGAGACTGGTGGGAGAGCGAAAAACCCTGGCTGCGCGAGCAGACGCATCTGGAAAGCGCAAAACAGCGCGACTGGTTCTTCTGGCGCCAGAAGCGCGGCGTGGTGATTGCCGGGCGGATGAGTGCGGCGGAAGGCAAGCTGGCGGCGGAGTGGGCACAAACGCTTGGCTGGCCGCTGATTGGTGACGTGCTTTCCCAGACGGGCCAGCCGCTGCCCTGCGCCGACCTCTGGCTGGGTAACGCGAAAGCGGTTACCGAACTGGCGCAGGCGCAGATTGTCGTCCAGCTGGGATCGAGCCTGACGGGGAAGCGTCTGCTCCAGTGGCAGGCCACCTGTACCCCAGAAGAGTACTGGCTGGTGGATCCGCTCGAAGGACGCCTTGACCCGGCGCACCATCGCGGCCGCCGCCTGGTGAGCAACATTGACAGCTGGCTGGAATTGCATCCGGCGGAAAAACGCAAACCCTGGGCGGTGGAGATCCCGGCGCTGTCACGTCAGGCGTGGGAACTCACCAAAGCGCAGTGCGAGGCGTTCAGTGAAGCCGGGCTGGCGCACCGTATCCGCAAATATCTTCCCGAGCAGGGACAACTTTTTGTCGGTAACAGCCTGGTGGTGCGCCTGATTGACGCCTTTTCGCAGCTGCCGGCGGGTTATCCGGTGTACAGCAACCGGGGCGCGAGCGGCATTGACGGCCTGATCTCCACCGCCGCTGGCGTACAGCGGGCCAGCGCGAAATCCACGCTGGCGATTGTGGGGGATCTCTCAGCCCTCTACGATCTCAACGCGCTGGCGCTCCTGCGTCGGGCGTCGGCCCCGTTCGTGCTGATTGTTGTGAACAATAACGGCGGGCAGATTTTCTCGTTGCTGCCGACGCCGCAAAGCGAGCGTGAGCGCTTCTATCTGATGCCGCAAAACGTGCAGTTCGAACACGCCGCCGCCATGTTCAGCCTGAAGTACCATCGCCCGGAAAACTGGGACGCGCTGGAGACGGCGCTGAACACCGCCTGGCGGCAGCCTGGCGCGACGCTGATTGAGCTGGTGGTAAACGATGCTGACGGCGCGCAGAAGCTGCAACATCTGCTTGCGCAGGTGAGTCACCTGTGATCCTCGCAGGCTTCTCCCAGCCAGGAAAACCAGGCTACCCCTGGCTGGTTTTCCTGCACGGTTTTTCCGGCGACTGTCGCGAGTGGCAGGCTGTCGGGGCGTCGCTGCATGACTACCCCCGGCTCTACCTTGACCTGCCCGGGCACGGTGGTTCAGCGGATACGGGCGTGACGGGGTTTGCAGAGGTAAGTGAATTGCTCTCGCATACCCTTGTTAGTTACAACATACTAAGATACTGGCTCGTGGGGTACTCCCTCGGCGGCCGCATTGCGATGTTCCATGCCTGCCAGCATCCTGCGGGGTTAGACGGGGTGATTGTGGAAGGTGGACACCCGGGCCTGCAAGACGCCGATGCGCGCCAGGCGCGGCTGATCGCTGACCGCCGCTGGGCGTCACGCTTTCGCAGTGAGCCGCTGGAGGCCGTCTTTGCCGACTGGTATCAACAGCCGGTCTTTGCCTCCCTTACGGATGATCAGCGCAGGGCGCTGATCGCGCTGCGCTGCCGGAACAACGGCCCGAGGCTGGCAGAGATGCTGGAAGCCACCTCGCTTGCCGTTCAGCCTGATTTACGTCCCGCGCTCACCGCGCGTGATTTTTCTTTTGACTATCTCTATGGCGAACGTGACGGGAAGTTTGCAGCCATCGCCGCTGAACTTAACGTCACGCGTCATGCTATCCCTCACGCCGGACACAACGCTCACCGGGACACCCCGGAAGCTGTTGCCGCGAGTCTGGCTCAGATACTGCGTTATCGAACAAAGGACACGCTATGATCTATCCTGATGAACACATGCTTTACGCGCCGGTTGAATGGCAGGACTGCTCCGAAGGCTACACCGACATTCGTTACCACAAATCCGCCGATGGTATCGCCAAAATCACCATCAACCGTCCACAGGTGCGCAACGCATTTCGTCCGCTGACCGTAAAAGAGATGATCCAGGCGCTGGCGGATGCCCGCTACGACGACACTATCGGCGTCATCATCCTCACCGGGGAAGGGGAGAAAGCCTTCTGCTCCGGCGGCGATCAGAAAGTCCGCGGTGACTACGGCGGATACCAGGATGATGCGGGCACGCACCACCTGAACGTGCTGGATTTCCAGCGCCAGATCCGCACCTGTCCAAAACCGGTGGTCGCGATGGTGGCAGGGTATTCCATCGGCGGCGGTCACGTGCTGCACATGATGTGTGACCTGACGATCGCGGCGGAAAATGCCATTTTCGGTCAGACTGGCCCGAAAGTCGGCTCTTTCGACGGCGGCTGGGGCGCGTCCTATATGGCGCGCATTGTCGGTCAGAAAAAAGCCCGCGAAATCTGGTTCCTGTGCCGTCAGTACAACGCCCAGGAAGCGCTGGATATGGGGCTGGTTAACACCGTGGTGCCGATCGCCGATCTGGAAAAAGAGACCGTGCGCTGGTGTCGCGAAATGCTGCAAAACAGCCCAATGGCGCTGCGCTGCCTGAAAGCGGCCCTCAACGCCGACTGTGACGGTCAGGCGGGCCTTCAGGAGCTGGCAGGTAACGCCACCATGCTGTTCTATATGACCGAAGAGGGTCAGGAAGGGCGCAACGCGTTCAACGAAAAACGCCAGCCGGACTTCAGCAAATACAAACGGAACCCGTAATGCGTTGCGCGCAGGTTTACCGCTGGCAGATACCGATGGACGCGGGCGTGGTGCTGCGTGAACGGCGGTTAAAAACCCGTGACGGCTTTTTCGTGCATCTCCGGCAGGGCGAGCGGGAAGGGTGGGGCGAAATCGCCCCGCTTCCGGGCTTTAGCCTGGAAACGCCGGACGAGGCGCAGGCTGCGCTGATGGCCTGGACGTACGAATGGCGTGAGGGAGCAGTTCCGGCGCTGCCGGACGTTCCTTCCGCCGCGTTCGGCATCAGCTGTGCGCTGGCAGAGCTGGACGGCAGTTTACCGGACGCGGCGAACTATTGCGCCGCGCCGCTCTGTACCGGCGATCCGGATGAACTTTTCGCGCTCCTTTCCGCGATGCCTGGCGAGAAGGTGGCGAAAATAAAGGTTGGCCTGTACGAAGCAGTGCGCGACGGAATGGTGGTTAACCTGTTACTGGAAGCCATTCCCGATCTACACCTGCGCCTGGACGCCAACCGCGCCTGGACGCCGCTCAGGGCGCAACAGTTTGCGAAGTACGTCAACCCGGCGTACCGCAGCCGCATCGCGTTTCTCGAAGAGCCGTGCAAAACGCGCGACGACTCGCGCGCCTTTGCCCGGGAAACCGGCATTGCCATTGCCTGGGATGAGAGCCTGCGCGAAGCCGATTTCGCGTTTGCCGCCGAGCCGGGCGTCAGGGCCGTGGTGATTAAGCCAACGCTGACCGGCAGCCTCGACAAGGTGCGCGAGCAGGTTGCGGCGGCCCATGCCGCAGGGCTGACGGCGGTGATCAGTTCATCCATCGAATCCAGCCTCGGCCTGACGCAGCTGGCGCGCATCGCTGCATGGTTAACGCCGGACACCGTTCCCGGTCTCGATACGCTAAACCTGATGCAGGCCCAGCTGATTCGTCAGTGGCCTGGCAGCACCTTGCCGTGCCTCGACGTCGGGGCGCTGGAGCCATTGCGATGAGTTTTACCGACTGGCCGTGGCGGCACTGGCGCACCCGGAGTGCCAATAAACCCGCGCTGCGTTTAGACGATATAACGCTCAGCTGGTCTCAGCTGGGCGAGCGTATCGATCGTCTCGCAGCCGGTTTTCAGTCTCAGGGCGTTACGGACGGTGATGGCGTCATGCTGCTCGCCCACAACCACCCGCAGACCCTGCTGGCCTGGCTGGCGCTGCTTCAGTGCGGCGCCCGCATTTTGCCGGTGAACCCTCAGCTTCCCCGTCCGCTGCTGGACGTCCTCCTGCCGCAGATGACCCTGCGCTTTGCGCTGGTGCTTAACGGTGAGTATGACGGTCTGCCCGGTCTGGTATTAAGAGAGGGCGAGGGGCAGGGCGGCGTCACGTGGCGGGTAGAACGGCTGGCCTCAATGACGCTCACCTCTGGCTCCACCGGCTTGCCGAAAGCGGCGGTGCACACCTGTGCCGCCCACCTTGCCAGCGCAAAAGGGGTGCTGGCGCTGATGCCTTACGGCGATAGCGACGACTGGCTGCTCTCTCTGCCGCTGTTTCACGTCTCCGGTCAGGGGATTTTGTGGCGCTGGTTGCAGGGCGGAGGCCGTCTCACCGTGCGTGAAAAACAGCCGCTGGAACAGGCGCTACAGGGCTGTACCCACGCCTCGCTGGTGCCAACGCAGCTGTGGCGGCTGCTTAATTCACACCATCCCGTCGCGCTGAAAGCCGTGCTGCTCGGCGGGGCGGAAATCCCCGTTGCGCTGACCGAACAGGCGCGCGAGCAGGGGATCCGTACGTTCTGCGGCTACGGTCTGACCGAGTTCGCCTCCACCGTCTGCGCCAAAGAGGCCGACGGCGCGCCGGACGTGGGCAGCGCGCTGCCGGGCAGAGACGTTCAGGTGGTGAACGGTGAAGTCTGGATCCGGGCGGAAAGCATGGCGGCGGGCTACTGGCGAGACGGCGCATTATTGCCGCTGGTCAATGAGCAGGGCTGGTTCGCCACCCGCGATCGCGGCGAGTGGCATGACGGACGCCTGACCATTCTGGGCCGAATGGACAATCTCTTTTTCAGCGGCGGAGAAGGGATCCAGCCCGAAGCGCTGGAGCGCGTTATCGCCACGCATCCGCAGGTAAGCCAGGCGTTTGTCGTTCCGCTGGATGATGCCGAGTATGGGCAACGTCCGGTGGCGGTAGTGGAATGCGAGCCGGGCACGGATATCACGCTGCTGCCGGAGTGGGTTCAGGGCAGGCTGGCGCGCTTTGAGCAGCCGGTACACTGGCTGGCGCTGCCGTCAGAACTGAAAAATGGCGGGATTAAAATCTCCCGCCAGGCGTTAAAGCAGTGGGTCAATGCCCTGTTGAGGGGCTAATCAGCCGATATCCGGCTGCGGTTTGTGCTGGCGTCGGCGGACCCAGCGCAGCACCGGCGGCACGACAATCACCATAATCGCCATTGCCAGCAGGATCTTCGTCACGCTGCTCTCCCACAGGATCCCCATGTTGCCATTGCTGATGGAGAGGGCGCGGCGCAGGTTCTGCTCCAGCATTTCCCCCAGCACAAACCCTAAAATCAGCGGCGACATCGGGAAGTGCATCTTGCGCAGAATGTAGCCCAGCACGCCGAGCAGCACCATCAACACCAGGTCGAAGGTGGTGCTGTGCACCGCGTACACCCCAACCGCAGAGACGGCGGCGATGGCCGGGACCAGGAACCACAGGGGAATGGTCAGCATGCGGGTGAACAGGCCGATCAGCGGGATGTTCATTACCAGCAACATCACGTTGGCGATCAGCAGGGCGGCAATTAAACCCCAGACGATATCGGGCTGCTCGGTAAACATCGCCGGACCCGGGGTGATGTTATAGAGCGTCAGCGCGCCCATCATTACCGCCGTGGTGCCGGAGCCCGGCACGCCGAGGGTCAGCATCGGGATAAACGAGCCGCAGGCCGAGGCGTTATTCGCCGCCTCCGGCGCCGCCACGCCGCGGATATCGCCTTTGCCGAAGCTGTCGCTGTTACCGCTCAGCTTTTTCTCGGTCATGTAGGTGATGGCGCTGGCGATAGTAGCCCCCGCGCCGGGCAGAATGCCGACGAAGAAACCGATCACCGACGAACGCAGGGTGGCGCCAATACACTGCGCCCCCTCTTTGGCATTAAAGAGCATACGTCCGGTTTTACGCACCAGCGTCTGCCCGCTGCTGGTATGCTCCAGCATCAGTAAGATTTCTGAGACAGAGAACAGACCAATCACCACGACGATAAACTGCACGCCGTCGGAGAGATGAACGCTGTCGAAGGTAAAACGATAAACCCCGGTGTTGGCATCCACGCCGACGGTCGCCAGACTGAGGCCAATCAACGCAGACAAAAACGACTTCAGCGGATTCTGCGCCATCATGCTGCCGAGACAGGCGATGGCGAACACCATCAGGGCAAAATACTCGGCCGGACCAAACGCCAGCGACCACTGGGCCAGCGCCGGGGCGAAGAGGATGATGCCGCCAATGGCGATCATGGAGCCAAAGAACGAGCTGACGGCAGAAATAGAGAGCGCCACGCCGCCGCGCCCCTGCTGCGCCATCGGGTAGCCATCCAGCGCGGTCATAATGGCGGCGGCATCGCCGGGCACGTTAAGCAGAATCGAGGAAATACGCCCCCCGTATTCGCAGCCGATATAGACCGTCGCCAGCAGGATCAGCGCCGATTCCGCAGGCAGGTGCAGCGCAAAGGCCAGCGGCAGTAAAATCGCCACGCCGTTGATAGGGCCAAGGCCCGGCAGCAGGCCGACGATGGTCCCGACGAAACAGCCGATCAGGGCGATCACCAGGTTTTCCGGGGTCATCGCTACCGCGAACCCCTGAGAGAGATAGATCCAGGTATCCATAGCGTGCTCCGTTAGTTAAACCATGCGCCGAGCGGCAGGGTCACGTCCAGCAGGCGGTCGAAGGCGTACCAGAGTAAAATGCCCAGTACGACCCCGGAGATCCCCGCCGCAGGCAGCGAGGCGTTAAACAGTATGCCAATCACCATCGTCAGCAGGGCGGTGGCAATCGGGAAGCCGAGCCACTCAAAGCCCCACGCGTACATCAGCAGGACAATTACCATTACCAGCAGACGTTGCAGCGTACGGCGTGGCGGCCACTCTACGGTATCCGGATGGCGCAGCAGCAGCGCCACCGAACAGAGCAGCATCAGGCCGACAATGCCGACGGGGAAGGGGCGTGGCCCCACGGGTTCATAGCTGTATTCGCTGTGGATCTGCCAGGCGACGAACATGCCGCCAATGCAGAGCAGCAGCCATATCCCGGCAAAAATGCGATCGCTCATAGCGCCTCCGGTTATTTCGCCAGACCAAAGGCTTTCG
Organism: Enterobacter sp. BIDMC 27; assembly: GCF_000534415.1. Classification (NCBI taxonomy): domain Bacteria; kingdom Pseudomonadati; phylum Pseudomonadota; class Gammaproteobacteria; order Enterobacterales; family Enterobacteriaceae; genus Enterobacter; species Enterobacter sp. BIDMC 27. The sequence goes on along the minus strand of NZ_KI973178.1, from coordinate 4,048,375 downwards.
CCTGTTCGCGGTAGTCATTCACCTGTTTTTTGACATACTCGTCCAGCTGCTTGCCGTTCAGGTTGAACTCAAACAGCCCGCGCAGATCGCGCTGTTTTTTGAACTCCTCGGTTTGCTGAAGTTTTGCGAAGGTATCCACCCACCACTGGTACTCGGCGTCGGTCACTTTTGGCCCGACGAAGAAGCCGCGGATGATCGGCCAGACCAGGTTATAACCCTGCTCTTTAGCGGTTGGGACGTCTGCCAGCTGGCCCGGCAGACGGTTTTCCGAGAAGACCGCCAGCACGCGGATCTTATCCCCGCTCAGGTAGGGCACCATTTCGCTGAGATCGCCCGATACCGCCTGGACGTGATTGCCCATCAGCGCCGTCACCGGCTCGCCGCCGCCTTCAAAGGCCACGTAACGCATCTTGTGCGGATCCACTTTGGCCTGCTGCGCCAGCAGCGCGGCTTTCATCCAGTCCTGGCTGCCGATAGAGGCGCCCGCGCCAATGACCACGCTGTTCGGATCTTTTTCCATGGCGGTCAGCAGATCTTTCAGGGATTTCCACGGAGAGTCCGCGCGCACGGCGATCATGCCGTAATCGGTGCCTACGGTGGCGAGCCAGCGCACGTCATTCACGTCATAACGACCAAATTTCCCCTGCGACAGGTTTAGCAGCGAACCGCCGGAGAAGGCCACCACGGTGCCCGCTTCGGCAGGGCGCTGCGCGACGATGGCGTTATAGGCTACCGCGCCCACGCCGCCGGGCATGTAGGTGACGCGCATCGGTTTTTCAATGGCCTTCGTCTCCAGCAGGCTGACCTGAATCAGCTTGCAGGTCAGGTCGAAGCCGCCGCCGGGTTTGGCCGGGGCGATACATTCGGTACGGGATGGCGCGTCCTGCGCCTGGACGACAGAGGCACTCAACAGCAATACGCTTGCAGCAAGGGTAGAAAGTAATTGTTTTTTCATCGTTTATCCTCACGCCGGAGAACCGGGAGTACGGGTACGGGTGTATTTTTTCTGATTATGTGAACCACCTTGTAGCGGTTCCGTTGCGTGATTGTTAAAACAATAACCTTTCATTTCCCTTTCACTGCGACACCAACTTTACAGGATGTGATATGCGTCTCTTACTGGCGGAAGATAATCGTGAGCTGGCTCACTGGCTGGAAAAAGCGCTGGTACAAAACGGATTTGCCGTGGATTGCGTCAATGATGGACGGGCGGCCGATCATCTTTTGCAGGGAGAAAACTATGCCGTCGCGATCCTTGATATCGGCATGCCCGGCTTCGACGGGCTGGAGGTGGTGCATCGCCTGAGAAAGCGCGGGCAGACGCTGCCGGTGCTGTTTCTTACCGCCCGCAGCAACGTGGCAGACAGGGTGAAGGGGCTGAATGCCGGGGCGGATGACTACCTGCCGAAACCGTTCGAGCTGGAGGAGCTTGATGCCCGCCTGCGCGCGCTGCTGCGCCGCAGCGAAGGACGAACCCAGGAGCGCCAGCGGCTGGGAGAGCTGGAGTACGATGATGAAGGCTTTTTTCTGCTTCGCGATGAACCCCTTTCCCTCACGCCGCGCGAACTCTCTTTGCTGAAGGTGCTGATGCACCGCCGGACCCGTCCCGTCTCCCGGCAACAGCTTTTCGACCAGGTATTCAGCCTGAACGACGACGTCAGCCCCGAGAGCATCGATCTCTATATTCACCGCCTGCGTAAGAAGCTGACCGGCAGCGGCGTGCGGATCACCACCCTGCGGGGGCTGGGCTACGTGCTGGAGTGCGGCGATGAAGTGGGTTAAGCCGCAGTCGCTTTACCTGCAACTTTTGCTTTTTCTGGGTTTGCCGCTGCTGCTGTTATGGGGGCTGTCAGCCTTTAACAGCTACGTTAGCGCGCTACAGGCGGCGACGCAGGCCTATGACCGCACGCTGTTATCCTCGGCGCGCACGGTGTCAGAGCGGCTGGTGGTGCACAACGGCAAGCTCCAGGTGAACGTGCCCTGGGTCGTGCTCGACAGCTTTGAGCTGAACATGAACGATCGCCTCTATTACAAGGTCGTGGACCCTGACGGGCGGACGATCTCCGGCTATGACGATCTGCCGAATATGCCCCCCTCCACGTCGCGCACCTCCCACTATCCGGCGCTGGCGTGGTTTTATCATACCGAGTATCGCGGGCAGGCGATCCGCGTGGCGAAGCTGCTCCAGCCGGTTAACGAGGACAGTGTGTTCGGCATGGCGGAAATCTACGTCGCCGAAACGTTGCAGTCGCGGCGCTATCTGGCCACTCAGCTGCTGTTTTCCTCGCTCGTGTCGCAGGGGCTGCTGGTGCTGCTGACGCTGGTCCTGACCGCCTGGCTGCTGCGTCGCGTGCTGCGCCCGATGCGGCAGCTCTCTTCGCTGATGGTGCGCCGTGAGCCCGGGCTGCTGGCCCCGCTGCCGGAGCTGCTGCCCTGGTCGGAAACGCGGCTGCTGATTGTGGCATTTAACCGCTATATCGACAGGTTGCGCGGCGTGCTTTCGCGGCAGGCGCGCTTTAATGCCGACGCCTCACACCAGCTCAAAACGCCGCTGGCGGTGCTGAAAACCCAGGTATCGGTTGCCCTGACGCGTGACGATCCGGCGCTGTGGCAGGAGAGCTTACGGGCGATGAACGTCACGCTGGATAACACCATCGTGCTGACGGAAAGGCTGTTGCAGCTTTCGGCGGTGAAGCGAAAAGAGCAGGGGGAGCGACAGTTTGCGCCTGTCGATCTGGTACAGGTGGTGCAAAACTGCTGCTTTTCCCGGCTGGCGCAGGCGCGAAGTAAGGGTATCGATCTCGGCTATGACGGCGTACAGCAGCCGGTAATGATTGAGGGGGATGACGTGCTGCTGGGCGAACTTTGCGCCAACCTGCTGGAGAACGCGATCAAATACACGCCGGAGCAGGGCGTCGTGACGGTGTACCTGCGCACGGCTAACGATGCCGTTGAGCTGAGCGTGGAGGACAGCGGACCGGGCATTGCTGAAGACCAGATCTCCCAGGCCATGCTGCCGTTTCATCGGCTGGATAACGTGGGCGATGCCGCCGGGTCCGGCATTGGCCTGGCGCTGGCTAACGATATTGCCCGCCTGCACCGCAGCCATCTTCAGCTGATGCCCAGTGAAAATCTGGGTGGGCTGAGCGTGAAAATGCGCTTTCTGATGCTGGTATAAATGCCGATATTATCAAATCGTTACAAACTAATTGCCCGCCGCACGCGGAGTCCATTGATCACACAGGCAGTCAGGTTAAAATCTCGCGGTTTTTGGACATCTCTGAATAAATTGTGCGGGATCACGACAATGAAAAAAGTGGCATTAATGGGCTTAAGCGGCCTGATGTTTGTTTCAGCAGCGGCAAACGCAATTTCCTTCAACGGCTCGGCGGGACAAGATTATACCCATCTGGGCTTTGGTCTTGGCACGGATAGCGCAGGCCTGGCAATGACCGGCGGCTGGACGCACAACGACGACGATGGGGATGCGGCAAGCCTGGGCCTCGGCTTCAACGTGCCGTTGGGTCCCTTCCTGGCGACCGTCGGCGGTAAAGGCATTTACACCAACCCGAACGACGGCGACGAAGGCTACGCGGCGGCAGTGGGTGGCGGCTTGCAGTGGAAAATTGGCGACAGCTTTGGCCTGTTCGGTGAGTACTACTACTCCCCGGATTCCCTCTCCAGCGGTATCGACAGCTATCAGGAAGCTAATGCCGGCGCGCGCTGGACCATCATGCGTCCGATCACCATCGAAGCGGGCTATCGCTATCTGAACCTGGCCGGTAAAGACGGCAACCGCGACAACGCCCTGGCAGACGGCCCGTACATTGGCGTGAGCGCCGGTTTCTAATCCTCTCGGCGCGGCGTTCAGTCGCGCCAGTTTCTCTCTTCCCCCGGTCTTCGATTGCGCTATAGTGTTTTGACCATTGAAATGGGAGAACACAATGATAAATGTGGAAATGTTATCCACTGGCGACGAAGTGCTGCATGGGCAAATCATTGATACCAATGCCGCCTGGCTCGCCGATCTCTTCTTTGAGCAAGGATTACCGTTAACGCGCCGCAACACCGTAGGTGACAATCTTGAGTCGCTGGTCAACGTTCTTCGCGAGCGCAGCGAACGCTGCGACGTGCTGATTGTGAACGGCGGGCTGGGACCCACCAGCGACGATCTCAGCGCGCTGGCCGCCGCCACGGCCAAAGGCGAAGGCCTGGTTCTGCACGAGGCGTGGCTGGCACAGATGGAGCGCTTTTTCTCCGGGCGTGGCCGCGTGATGGCCCCCAGCAACCGCAAGCAGGCTGAAATTCCCGCCAGCGCGGAACTGATTGATAACCCGGTCGGCACCGCCTGCGGGTTTGCCGTTCAGCTGAACCGCTGCCTGATGTTCTTCACCCCGGGCGTCCCGTCGGAATTTAAAGTGATGGTCGAGCAGCAGATCCTGCCGCGCCTGCGCGCGCGCTTTACGCTGCCTGAACCGCCGCTGTGCCTGCGTCTGACCACCTTTGGTCGCTCGGAAAGCGATCTGGCCCAGAGCCTCGAACACCTGCAACTGCCTCCCGGCGTGTCGATGGGCTATCGCTCCTCCATGCCGATTATTGAACTGAAGCTGACCGGACCGGCGTCAGAGAAAGCCGCCATGCTGGCGCTGTGGCCGGAAGTGCAGCGCGTCGCCGGGGAAAGCCTGATTTTCGAAGGAACGGAAGGGCTGCCGGCGCAGATCGCAGCGCATTTGCAGTCCCGCCAGCTGAGCGTGACGTTAAGCGAGCAGTTTACCGGTGGGCTTCTGGCGCTTCAGCTTACCCGGGCGGGTGCGCCGCTGCTGGCCAGTGAAGTGGTGCCGTTCCAGCAGGAGACGCTGGCGCAGACCGCGCGCTGGGCGTCCGAGCGCAGAGTGAAGCATTTCGCCGGGCTGGCGCTGTTTGTGGGCGGGCTGGATGAGGAGCACCTCAACTTTGCCCTGGCAACGCCGGAAGGGATGCACGCCCTGCGGGTCAGGATGAGCATTACCCGCCACAGCCTGGCCGTGCGTCAGGAGGTGTGCGCGATGATGGCGCTGAACATGCTGCGCCGCTGGCTGAACGGGAAAGAGGTCGCCAGCGAGCACGGCTGGATCAACGTCGTCGAATCGCTGTTCGTGGAGTGAGAGTGTGCCGGGGCCGTGTCCCCGGCAACGGTTACGCCAGCGCTTTTGCCAGCAAGGTAATGGGATGTTCACAGCGTTTGCTGGTGGACATCTCGATCTGCCACTTGCAGGTTTCGCAGTCCGTCACCACGATATCTGCGCCGCTCTTTTCAATCTGCCGGAACAGCGGCGCGCCAATGGCCTGTGACGTTGGGTAGTTTTCACGCTTGAAGCCGTACGTGCCTGCGATGCCGCAGCAGCGTGAGTCCAGCACCGTCAGCTCCAGCCCCGGTATCAGCCGCAGCAGCTCAAGCGTATAGATCGACCAGCCCATCTTCTCCATATGACATGGCGTGTGATACACCACCTTCAGCGGCAATTTGCCCAGCGGTAACGTCTGCCCGCTGTCCAGTTTGCGCCAGAGAAAACGGGTCGCCAGCTCAATGTGCTCGCGCAGGCCGGTGTTATCTACATCCAGCAGATGCGGATATTCATCGCGCAGCGTGAAGGTACAGGTTGACGACGTCGCCAGTACCGGTATGCCTTTGTCGACGATCGCCTCGCGTAAAAAGGTGACGTTGCTGCTCGCCTGCTTGCGCGCTTTGTCGATGAAACCGTTGGCAATCAGCGGAACGCCGCAGCACTTTTCTTTGCTCAGCAGCTGAACGCCCGTTCCCATGGCGTTCAGCACTTTCAGCAGGTCTTTTCCCAGCTGCGGATGGTTGTAGTTCACGTAGCAGCCGTGGAAGAAGGCGACCTGCTCAGAGAACTGCGCCTGTTCTGCCGCCACGGATTTAAACCAGCGGCGGAAGGTGCCGTGAGAATATTTCGGCAGACTGCGGTGATGGTCGATTTTGAGCGTCGCATCCAGCAGCCTGCGCACCGGCTTCAGGGCGGTGGCGGCATTGACGACCGGCGCGAAAGGCGTCGAGAGGCTACCCATCAGATCGGTGTGGCTCAGTATCGCGTCACGCAGCGTCGGTTTTTGCGTACTGTAGCGGGCGCGGGCGCGCTGGATGATATCGCCTATTTTCACGTCCGACGGGCAGGCAACTTCGCAGCGTTTGCAGTTGATGCAGTATTTCAGCGCCTCGTCGTAGAGCGCGCCATCCTTCAGGCGCAGACGCTCCCCGTCGGGACCGGCCTGTTTCGGGCCGGGATAGCGCGGATCGACGCCGCTGACCGGGCAAACCGTGGTGCAGACCGTGCATTTGATACAGCTTTCAAATTGGGTGTCGTTCATTGTGCTCCCTCCCTGCGCTGGATAATCTGCTCCGCGACATGCAGCGCAGTGACGGCGCAGACGCCGCCACCGCAGCCCTGCGCCACGGGATCGTACCCGCCCAGAACCGAGCCGATGGCGTAAAGATTTTCAACCGGTTCCCCGCCCAGCCGCGGGCGCAGTTGGCTGTCGACGATCACGCCGAACTGCTGCCAGGGCTGCGGGGTGAAGAAATCGCTTTGATACCAGTCCGCGCGGGAAGCGCTTTGCCGGACGTCCAGACCGAGGATCGCCTCACGCACGCCATCCCGGCTGCTCAGCAGACCGTTACTGAAGAAACTGCCACTTGCCAGCACCGTAAAGCGTGCGCGAAGCGGGATGTCGCCGTGGTTGCGGGTCCAGATTTCGCTTACCGCGCCCTCAGCCAGGGTGATTTTTTTCACCTCGTCGCCTGCCATCCAGACGCCACCCTGGGCAACAAACTGACGCTGAAGCTGGGTGTGCAGACGAATGCCGGGCACGGAAGGGGGGAGCGTCGGCAGTAAACCGAGCGTACAGGGCAGGCGCGCCGAGAGCCAGCGCCAGAGCCGGTTGTCCGTTAAGCCAAAACAGGCGGGCATAAACAGGGCGTCGCAGGTCTTGCCGAGCGGTTGAAGCGCCGCGTACAGCTGCGGCCAATAACTTTCATTATCCAGCAGGCGGGCAATGTTCACCGCACGAAACTCGCTGGGGTTTTCGCGCAGCACGTCGAGTTCGGGGAGATCAATCTCCGCCGTATCCACCTTAACACCCTGCTGTCTGAGAGACGCGGCGGCCAGATGTGGCTGGAAATCGAGGAAGCCGCTGATCCCCACCACCCGCACGCGCTCGGCAGCGATGGGGGCGACAGGCACCTCTTCCGGGCTAAGCCAGGCGGCGCGCAGGGTGCCGAGCGGCGTGACGCGCTGATGATTTTGCTCGGCGTCACCCTGCATGCGTGCGCCGCAGGTGGTGAGCAGGTGTTCGGTTTCGCAGGCAAAGCGGGCCATATTCTCTGCGCCCGTCAGGCGGTAGGGATGTTCAGGCGGCAGATCGGCGAACGATAGCGCGCCCAGTAAATCCAGCGAGCCGGAAGAGAAGTGCAGGGCACTCTGACCGCGAGTGACAATGGCGCAGCGCAGACCCCGCTGCGTCAGTTTGAGGCCGCACAGCAGGCCCGCCAGCCCCCCACCCACAATCACGGTATCAAATTTCATGGTTGTGCTCCTTCTCCAGACCGCAAAGCCCCTGATAGACCCAGCGGGTAAACTCGCTTTCGCGCAGGGCATCGCCCCAGGCGACGGGCTGAATGCCTTTCCAGCGCTCGTTTAAAAAATCGCTGAGCTGGGCAAGCGACTGGGTTGACGTGGTGGCGTGAAAACGTTGCAGCAGCCCGGCGGCACGGCAGGCGCACAGCTCCCCCTGACAGGTGCCCATCCCGACGCGCGTGCGGCGGCGTAAATCGAGCAGGTTGTTCACCGTCAGGTTTTCCACGGCATACTGCACCTCGCCTGCGGTCACGGCTTCGCATTCGCACACCAGGCTGCGGCTGAGTCGCCCTTCACCGAGCCAGGTTGGGGTGCGGTCGCCGTGACGGTAAATCGCCGAACCGCGAAGCGGGGCAGGGAGTGAAATGATTTTGTGCAGCGTTTTTTCTGTCGATTGCTGCGAGCCGGGCAGAGCCTGTTCCGCCGTCACGCACGGTGCGGTGTTGCCGAGCTTACGGCAGACGGCATCGGTGGCCCACTGGGCCATCAGCCGGTAGGTCATCAGCTTGCCGCCGGTAATGGTGATAAACCCGTCCATGCCGTCGCGTTCGGCGTGATCGAGCAGCACGATGCCGCGGCTGACGTTACGCCCGCTCGGATCGTTATCGCTGGCGACAAGGGGACGCACGCCCGCGTAGGCACGCAGAATACGCGTCTGCGCCATCACCGGGGCCAGCTTTTCCCCTTCGCGCAGCAGGATATCCACCTCTTCAGCGGTGACGCGGTTGTAATCAATTTCGCTGTAGTCCACATGCATTGAGGTCGTGCCGATTAACGAAATGGTGTCCCCCGGCACGAGGATATCGGCGTCAGACGGTTTACGGCAGCGGTTGATGACATGGTTATTGATGCGGTGGTCGAGGATCAGCAGCGAGCCTTTCGCCGGGAACATGCGCACCGACAGGTCCGCGTATTCCGCGATGCGCTGGCCCCAGATCCCCGCCGCGTTGACCACGACGGCGGCATACAGCTCGCGGTGTTCGTTGTACTGCGCATCAAACACGCGCACCCCGCGCACGGTATTACCTTCACGAATAAGCCCGGTGACGTGATGCCCGGTCAGGATCTGGGCGCCATGTTCCCGCGCGTCGAGCATATTGGCGGCGGTCAGGCGGAAAGGATCAACGGTTCCGTCCGGTACTTTTACCGCGCCCAGTAACGCCGGGTTTACCGAGGGTTCAAGACGGCGCGCCTGCGCAGGATCGATCGCCTCGGCCTGAATGCCTGCCGCCGTGCAGGCGGTGATAAAGGTTTGCTGAAAGCCGAGGTCATCTTCTGGAAGGGTGATAAAAAGACCGTTGGTCGGTTCAACGCAGTGGCGGGCGATGCGCCTGAGGATCTGGTTTTCAGCGATACACTCGCGCGCTGACTCAGCGTCAGTGACCGCATAGCGGGCGCCGCTGTGCAACAGACCGTGGTTACGTCCCGTCGCGCCGGTGGCGATATCGTGGCGTTCCAGAAGCGTGACGCTCAATCCCCGCAGGGCGCAGTCGCGTGCGATGCCGGCACCCGTCGCGCCACCGCCAATGATAATCACATCGCTGAAGCGTGGATCGTGAATTGTCATTGCCTTTCCTCTATGTTCGTTTTTTAGCATTTAGCCACATTGATCGTGTGGTTTGTTTGATTTCGAACATAAACGCGCGAAATTCGAAAGTGAAACGTGATTTCATGCGCTTTTTTGCGCATTCTGTCATATTTCTGTAACAATCTGTGCGTTGATTCACAGTAACATTCACCGTGATTTCTTAACATCGCCGCCTCTGTAGCCGGGCGCGAGATGCCCGGTCATTTTTTGAAAGGCCACGGAGGCTGTTATGCTCAGTATCTTTAAACCTGCGCCACATCGGGCGCGACTGCCAGAGGCAGAGATTGATCCTCTCTACCGCCGTCTGCGTTGGCAAATCTTCCTCGGGATCTTCTTCGGGTATGCGGCGTACTATCTGGTACGTAAAAACTTTGCGCTCGCCATGCCGTACCTGGTGGAGCAGGGCTTCTCTCGCGGCGATCTGGGATTTGCGCTGTCGGGGATCTCCATCGCGTACGGTTTTTCGAAGTTCATTATGGGGTCGGTGTCGGATCGTTCGAATCCGCGCGTGTTCCTGCCCGCCGGTCTGATCCTCGCGGCAGCGGTGATGCTGTTCATGGGCTTTGTGCCGTGGGCGACCTCCAGCATTGCCATCATGTTCGTGCTGCTGTTCCTCTGCGGCTGGTTCCAGGGGATGGGATGGCCGCCATGCGGACGCACCATGGTTCACTGGTGGTCACAGAAAGAGCGTGGTGGAATTGTTTCGGTCTGGAACTGTGCGCATAACGTCGGGGGCGGGCTTCCGCCGCTGCTGTTCCTGCTGGGGATGGCCTGGTTCAACGACTGGCATGCCGCGCTCTATATGCCAGCCTTTGGCGCCATTCTGGTGGCGATTATCGCCTTCGCTCTGATGCGCGACACCCCACAGTCCTGCGGCCTGCCGCCGATTGAAGAGTACAAAAACGACTACCCGGATGATTACAGCGAGAAGCACGAAGAAGAGCTGACGGCAAAGCAGATCTTCATGAAGTACGTGCTGCCGAACAAGCTGCTGTGGTACATCGCGGTGGCAAACGTATTTGTCTACCTGCTGCGCTACGGCATCCTCGACTGGTCGCCAACCTACCTGAAAGAGGTGAAGCACTTCGCGCTGGATAAATCCTCCTGGGCCTATTTCCTGTATGAATACGCGGGCATTCCCGGCACGCTGATCTGTGGCTGGATGTCGGACAAAGTGTTTAAGGGCAACCGTGGGGCGACGGGCGTGTTCTTTATGACGCTGGTCACCATCGCGACGGTCGTTTACTGGCTTAACCCGCCGGGGAATCCGGGTGTGGATATGGCCTGTATGATCGTCATCGGCTTCCTGATTTATGGTCCGGTTATGCTGATTGGTCTGCATGCCCTGGAGCTGGCGCCGAAGAAAGCGGCAGGCACGGCGGCAGGCTTTACCGGTCTGTTTGGCTACCTCGGCGGTTCGGTCGCTGCGAGCGCCATCGTCGGCTACACCGTCGACTTCTTCGGCTGGGATGGCGGCTTTATGGTGATGATTGGCGGCAGCGTGCTGGCTGTTCTGCTGCTGGTTGTTGTGATGATTGGTGAAAAACGTCACCACGCCGAAGTGCTGGCGCGTCGTCAATAAGGAGCATTGCGATGAAATTAACTCAGTTAGCGACAGGTCTGCTGCTGGCGGGCCTGATGACAGGCTCCGCGCTGGCGGCGGATAAGATCGTGATCGCCCACCGTGGCGCCAGCGGTTATCTGCCGGAGCATACGCTGCCGGCAAAAGCGATGGCCTATGCCCAGGGCGCGGATTATCTGGAGCAGGATCTGGTGATGACGAAGGACGACCAGCTGGTCGTTCTGCATGACCACTATCTTGACCGCGTGACGGACGTGGCGGAACGTTTCCCGGATCGCGCCCGTAAAGATGGTCGCTACTACGCCATCGACTTCACGCTGGCGGAGATCCGCTCGCTGAAGTTTACCGAGGGCTTCGAGATTGAAAACGGTAAGAAGGTACAGGTCTATCCGGGACGTTTCCCGATGGGCAAGTCTGACTTCCGTATTCACACCTTCGAAGAGGAGATCGAGTTTGTTCAGGGGCTGAACCACTCGACAGGAAAAAATATCGGTATCTACCCGGAAATCAAAGCGCCGTGGTTCCACCATCAGGAAGGGAAGGACATTGCCGCGAAGACGCTGGAGGTACTGAAAAAGTACGGCTACACCAGCAAGCAGGATAAGGTTTTTCTGCAATGTTTCGACGCCGCGGAACTGAAGCGCATCAAAACCGATCTGGAGCCGAAAATGGGGATGGATCTCAATCTGGTGCAGCTGATTGCGTATACCGACTGGAATGAAACCCAGGAAAAACAGCCGGACGGGAAGTGGGTGAACTACAGCTATGACTGGATGTTTAAGCCGGGCGCGATGAAGCAGATTGCGCAGTACGCCGACGGCATCGGGCCGGATTACCACATGCTGGTGGCGGAAGGCTCAACGCCGGGTCACGTGAAGCTGACGGCGATGGTGAAAGAGGCGCATGCGAGCAAGATGCAGGTGCATCCGTATACCGTACGCGCAGACCAGCTGCCGGAGTATGCGACGGACGTGAATCAGCTTTACGACGTGCTGTATAACCAGGCGGATGTGGACGGGTTGTTTACGGATTTCCCGGATAAAGCGGTGAGCTTTTTGAAGGATAAACGCTGAAATTGCCGGGTGGCGGCTGCGCCTTACCCGGCCTACGAACTGCGGTTTTGTAGGTCGGGTCAGCGAAGCGCCACCCGACATAATTACATCTCGATCTCAATATCGCCTTTTGCCCGGCAGCAGCAGGGCAAAATTTCCCCTTCGCTGATAAAGGCCAGCGGTTCGGTCAGCCAGTCTACCTGGCCTGCGACCAGACGGCAGCGGCAGGAGCCGCAGTAGCCTTCACGACACTGGTACTCTACTTCTACCTGATGCGCTTCAAGCGCCACCAGCAGAGAAGGGTGCTCTTCCTGGCACAACACCTCTGTACCAGAAAGGCTCAGCGTTACGCGGCTCATCAGAGCTGGAAATCGCTCAGGTCGTCGGTGTTGACTTCAGAATCAATCTGACCGACCAGATAAGAACTCACTTCCACTTCCTGCGGCGCAACCTGCACATTATCGGACACCAGCCAGGTGTTGATCCACGGAATCGGGTTAGAGCGCGTCTGGAATGGCAGATCGAGACCCACAGCCTGCATGCGGATGTTAGTGATGTACTCCACGTACTGGCACAGAATGTCTTTGTTCAGGCCAATCATGGAGCCGTCGCGGAACAGGTAGTCTGCCCACTCTTTCTCCTGCTGGGCGGCCAGCACGAACAGATCGTAGCATTCCTGCTTGCACTCTTCGGCAATCGCAGCCATTTCCGGGTCGTCCGCGCCGCTGCGCAGCAGGTTCAGCATGTGCTGAGTCCCGGTCAGATGCAGGGCTTCGTCACGGGCGATCAGGCGGATGATTTTGGCGTTGCCTTCCATCAGCTTGCGCTCGGCAAAGGCGAAGGAGCAGGCGAAGCTCACGTAGAAGCGGATCGCTTCCAGCGCGTTAACGCTCATCAGGCACAGGTACAGCTGCTTTTTCAGGGCCCGCAGGTTTACGGTAATGGTTTTGCCGTTCACGTTATGCGTGCCTTCGCCCAGCAGATGCCAGTAGCTGGTCATCTCGATCAGCTCGTCGTAGTAGTGCGCAATGCCTTCCGCGCGCTTCTGGATCTGCTCGTTGGTGACGATATCGTCAAACACCACCGCCGGATCGTTCACGATGTTGCGGATGATGTGGGTGTAAGAGCGGGAGTGGATCGTCTCGGAGAACGCCCAGGTTTCTACCCAGGTTTCCAGCTCAGGAATCGAGATCAGCGGCAGCAGCGCCACGTTCGGACTACGGCCCTGAATGGAGTCCAGCAGCGTCTGGTACTTCAGGTTGCTGAGGAAGATGTGCTTTTCGTGTTCCGGCAGCGCCTGGAAATCGATACGGTCGCGGGAAACGTCAACTTCTTCCGGACGCCAGAAGAAGGAGAGTTGCTTTTCAATCAGCTTTTCGAAGATGTCATATTTTTGCTGATCGTAGCGTGCCACGTTGACCGGCTGGCCGAAGAACATCGGCTCTTTGAGCTGGTCGTTTTTCGTCTGTGAAAAGGTGGTATATGCCATTGCGGTGAGTCCTGTGGTGTTATTTCCCCTCACCCCGGCCCTCTCCCACAGGGAGAGGGGGAAAGAGTTCCCTCTCCCTGTGGGAGAGGGTTAGGGTGAGGGAATTTATTAGATCTTACATGCGCCGCTTTCGCAGCCATCGTCCTGAATTGACGGCACCAGGTCGTCCTGGGCGTCTTCCGCACCATCACGGGTGTTGTGATAGTACAGCGTTTTCACGCCAAATTTGTAGGCGGTGAGCAGGTCCTTCAGCAGTTGCTGCATCGGAACCTTGCCAGACGGGAAGCGCGTTGGGTCGTAGTTGGTATTGGCAGAGATCGACTGGTCGATAAACTTCTGCATGATACCCACCAGTTGCAGATAGCCGTCGTTGTTTGGCATTTCCCACAGCAGCTCGTAGTTGTCACCCAGCGTTTCGTAATCCGGCACCACCTGACGCAGCACGCCGTCTTTCGACGCTTTGATGCTGACGTGGCCGCGCGGTGGCTCAATACCGTTGGTGGCGTTGGAGATCTGCGAAGAGGTCTCGGACGGCATCAGGGCAGAGAGCGTGGAGTTACGCAGGCCGTGAGTTTTAATGGACTCGCGCAGGCCTTCCCAGTCGAGATGCAGCGGCTCGCTGACGATCGCATCCAGGTCTTTTTTGTAGGTGTCGATCGGCAGAATGCCTTTCGCGTAGGTGGTTTCGTTGAACCACGGGCACGCGCCTTGCTCTTTCGCCAGCTCGTTAGAGGCTTTCATCAGGTAGTACTGGATCGCTTCGAACGTCTGGTGCGTCAGATTGTTGGCGCTGCCGTCGGAGTAACGCTTGCCGTTTTTCGCCAGCCAGTAGGCGAAGTTGATCACGCCGATACCTAAAGTGCGACGGCCCATTGCGCCGCGTTTTGCCGCCGGGATTGGGTAATCCTGGTAATCCAGCAGGGCGTCGAGCGCACGAACCGCCAGCACCGCCAGCTCTTCCAGCTCGTCCAGGCTCTTAATCGCACCCAGGTTGAACGCGGACAGCGTACAGAGCGCGATTTCACCGTTTTCGTCGTTCACGTCTTCCAGCGGTTTGGTCGGCAGGGCGATCTCCAGGCACAGGTTGGACTGGCGCACTGGGGCAACCACCGGATCGAACGGGCTGTGGGTGTTGCAGTGGTCAACGTTCTGGATGTAGATACGGCCGGTAGAAGCACGTTCCTGCATCATCAGGGAGAACAGATCGACCGCTTTCACGCGCTGCTTGCGGATGCTGTCGTCTTTTTCATATTTGGTGTACAGACGCTCGAATTCGTCCTGATCGGCGAAGAACGCGTCGTACAGACCCGGGACGTCGGACGGGCTGAACAGGGTGATGTCTTCCCCTTTCAGCAGACGGGTGTACATCAGCTTGTTGATCTGCACGCCGTAGTCCATGTGGCGCACGCGGTTGCCTTCCACGCCGCGGTTGTTCTTCAGAACCAGCAGACTTTCCACTTCCAGGTGCCACATTGGGTAGAACAGGGTCGCTGCACCACCACGCACGCCGCCCTGAGAGCAGGATTTTACTGCCGTCTGGAAGTGCTTGTAGAACGGAATACAGCCGGTGTGGAACGCTTCACCGCCGCGGATCGGGCTGCCCAGCGCACGGATACGACCGGCGTTGATGCCGATACCGGCACGCTGGGAGACGTATTTCACGATGGCGCTGGAGGTCGCGTTGATGGAATCCAGGCTGTCACCACACTCGATCAGTACGCAGGAGCTGAACTGACGGGTAGGGGTACGCACGCCAGACATGATTGGCGTAGGCAGAGAAATCTTGAACGTAGAGACCGCATCGTAGAAACGCTTCACGTAGTCCAGACGGGTTTCACGCGGGTAATTAGAGAACAGGCAGGCGGCCACCAGAATATAGAGGAACTGGGCGCTCTCGTAGATTTCGCCCGTCACACGGTTCTGAACCAGGTATTTACCTTCGAGCTGCTTCACCGCCGCGTAGGAGAAGTTCATGTCGCGCCAGTGATCGATAAACCCGTTCATCTGCTCGAACTCTTCTTCCGTATAGTCTTCCAGCAGATGCGTGTCGTATTTGCCCAGCTCGACCATTTTCACTACGTGATCGTAAAGCTTCGGCGGCTCGAACTGGCCGTAGGCTTTTTTACGCAGGTGGAAAATCGCCAGACGCGCAGCGAGGTACTGATAATCCGGTGCGTCGCGGGAGATCAGATCTGCCGCGGCTTTGATAATGGTTTCGTGGATATCAGACGTTTTGATGCCGTCGTAGAACTGAATGTGAGAACGCAGTTCAACCTGGGAGATAGATACGTTGTTCAGTCCTTCTGCTGCCCAGTCGAGAACTCGATGGATTTTGTCCAGATTGATACGCTCGGTGGTACCGTCGCGCTTTGTCACCAGCAGACTCTGATTCATGTGGGTTTTTACCTGTCCGTGAAATAAAAAAATATCCCCCGCTTATCCACAGAATCGTCTTGTGACTAACTCTGTGGATAAATACTACATATAGGGGTTTTGCGATAAGAAGAACGCTATATGGTGAGTATTCTAGTATCGAATCTTTTCAGCACAAGGGTTGATTTTGACGTTAAATTGAGGTTGTGAAAGGGTAAAAAAGGCTAAGTCCTCGTGCCGTAAGGCCTGGAAGAGATGTCAATAATTAAGAAAAAAAATTCAAAATTTGATCGAGTGCTGATTTCTTCAACGGGAGGTCAGAATTGCGCAACATGATGTCGCGCAATCATTATAAGAATAACGGATGACGTTAGTCGTTTTTGGCGGTTGTGTGCAACATATAGTTAACATCCACACCTGGGGCCAGTTTGAATTTATCCGTCAGCGGATTGTAGTGCAGGCCCGTCATGTGCTGCTCCTTAAGCCATGTCTGGTCAACCCAGCCCAGCAGTTCGGCAGGCTTGATGAACTTCTTCACGTCGTGCGTCCCTTTCGGCACCATGCGCAGCACGTATTCCGCGCCTACCACGGCCATCAGCCAGGCTTTGCCGTTGCGGTTGATGGTCGAGAAGAAGACCTGTCCACCCGGTTTCACCAGTTTTGCACAGGCGCTGACCACCGACTGCGGATCGGGAACGTGCTCCAGCATCTCCATGCAGGTCACCACGTCATACTGGTGCGCATGTTTTGCCGCGTGCTCTTCCACGGTTTCCTGGACATATTCTACCTGTACGCCGGACTCCAGCGCATGAAGACGCGCAACCTGTAGAGGTTCGAAGCCCATGTCCAGACCGGTGACGGTGGCCCCTTCACGCGCCATACTTTCCGCCAGGATGCCGCCGCCGCAGCCGACGTCGAGCACTTTCTTACCGAACAGACCGCCGGAACGCTCCGCGATATAGCCCAGACGCAGCGGGTTAATACGATGCAGAGGTTTGAACTCACCTTCGAGATCCCACCAGCGGGACGCCACCGCTTCAAATTTGGCAATCTCTTCGTGGTCAACGTTGTGAGCCACCGGGGATTTTTCGGCATTCATGGGCGCTTTTACTCCTTATTTAGCAAGACAAATAAGTATATCAGGCAATCCCTGTGAATAAAGCGTATAGGTTTACCTGTATCACCGCGGCTGTGTTATAATTTGCGACCTTTGAATCCGGGATACAGTAGAGGGATAGCGGTTAGATGAGCGACCTTGCGAGAGAAATTACACCGGTTAACATCGAGGAAGAGCTGAAAAGCTCCTATCTGGACTATGCGATGTCGGTCATTGTTGGCCGTGCGCTGCCGGACGTCCGCGATGGCCTGAAGCCGGTACACCGTCGCGTACTATACGCCATGAACGTATTGGGCAATGACTGGAATAAAGCCTACAAAAAATCTGCCCGTGTCGTTGGTGACGTAATCGGTAAATACCATCCTCATGGTGATTCCGCGGTGTACGACACCATTGTCCGTATGGCGCAGCCCTTCTCGCTGCGTTACATGCTGGTAGATGGTCAGGGTAACTTTGGTTCTATCGACGGCGACTCCGCCGCGGCAATGCGTTATACGGAAATCCGTCTGGCGAAGATTGCCCATGAGCTGATGGCTGACCTGGAAAAAGAGACGGTTGATTTCGTTGATAACTACGACGGCACGGAAAAAATTCCTGACGTTATGCCAACGAAGATCCCAAACCTGCTGGTGAACGGTTCGTCCGGTATCGCCGTCGGTATGGCAACCAACATTCCACCGCACAATATCACGGAAGTGATCAACGGCTGCCTGGCCTACATTGACGATGAAGACATCAGCATTGAAGGGCTGATGGAACACATCCCGGGCCCGGACTTCCCGACGGCGGCAATCATCAATGGCCGTCGCGGTATTGAAGAAGCGTACCGCACCGGTCGCGGCAAGATTTACATCCGTGCCCGCGCCGAAGTGGAAGCGGACGCTAAAACCGGCCGTGAAACCATTATTGTTCACGAGATCCCGTATCAGGTGAACAAAGCGCGACTGATTGAAAAAATCGCCGAGCTGGTAAAAGAAAAACGCGTTGAAGGCATCAGCGCGCTGCGTGACGAGTCTGATAAAGACGGTATGCGCATCGTGATTGAAATCAAGCGCGACGCGGTGGGTGAAGTTGTGTTGAACAACCTTTACTCCCAGACTCAGCTTCAGGTCTCCTTCGGTATCAACATGGTTGCGCTGCACCATGGCCAGCCGAAGATCATGAACCTGAAAGAGATCCTGAGCGCGTTCGTGCGTCACCGCCGTGAAGTGGTGACCCGTCGTACCATCTTCGAACTGCGCAAAGCGCGCGACCGTGCCCATATCCTTGAAGCACTGGCCGTTGCGCTGGCGAACATCGACCCGATCATCGAGCTGATCCGCCGTGCGCCGACGCCGGCAGAAGCGAAGGCGTCGCTGGTTGCGCGTCCATGGGATCTGGGCAACGTGGCGGCAATGCTGGAACGTGCCGGTGATGACGCTGCGCGTCCTGAGTGGCTGGAACCGGAATTCGGCGTGCGTGACGGTCAGTACTACCTGACTGAACAGCAGGCCCAGGCGATTCTGGATCTGCGTTTGCAGAAACTGACCGGCCTTGAGCATGAAAAACTGCTCGACGAGTACAAAGAGCTGCTGGAGCAGATTGCCGAGCTGCTGCATATCCTGGGTAGCGCAGAGCGCCTGATGGAAGTGATCCGTGAAGAGCTGGAGCTGGTTCGCGATCAGTTCGGCGACGAGCGTCGCACCGAAATCACGGCCAACAGCTCTGATATCAACATTGAAGATCTGATCAACCGCGAAGACGTGGTAGTGACGCTGTCTCACCAGGGCTACGTGAAGTATCAGCCGTTGACCGACTATGAAGCACAGCGTCGTGGCGGTAAAGGCAAATCTGCGGCGCGTATTAAAGAAGAAGACTTCATTGACCGTCTGCTGGTGGCCAACACCCACGACACGATCCTCTGCTTCTCCAGCCGGGGCCGTCTGTACTGGATGAAAGTCTATCAGCTGCCGGAAGCGAGCCGTGGCGCGCGGGGTCGTCCTATCGTCAACCTGCTGCCGCTGGAAGCGAACGAACGTATCACCGCTATTCTGCCGGTACGCGAGTACGAAGAGGGCGTGAACGTCTTTATGGCGACCGCGAGCGGTACCGTGAAGAAAACCGCGCTGACCGAGTTCAGCCGTCCACGTTCTGCCGGGATCATCGCGGTGAACCTGAACGAAGGCGATGAGCTGATCGGCGTGGATCTGACCTCCGGTTCTGATGAAGTCATGCTGTTCTCTGCCGCCGGTAAAGTGGTGCGCTTTAAAGAGAACGCCGTGCGCGCAATGGGTCGTACGGCGACCGGCGTGCGTGGTATCAAGCTGGCGGGTGAAGACAGCGTGGTTTCCCTGATCGTTCCGCGTGGCGAAGGCGCAATCCTGACCGTCACCCAGAACGGCTACGGTAAACGTACGGCGGAAAGCGAATACCCGACCAAGTCTCGCGGCACGCAGGGCGTTATCTCCATCAAAGTGACCGAGCGCAACGGTTCCGTTGTTGGCGCGGTGCAGGTGGACGACGCGGACCAGATCATGATGATCACCGATGCCGGTACGCTGGTGCGTACCCGCGTGTCTGAGATCAGCGTGGTGGGTCGTAACACCCAGGGCGTAATCCTCATCCGCACTGCGGAAGATGAAAACGTCGTCGGTCTGCAACGCGTTGCTGAGCCGGTGGATGACGAAGAGCTCGACTCTATCGACGGCAGCGTTGCGGAAGGGGATGATGAAATCGCCCCGGAAGCGGACACCGATGATGAAGTAGCGGATGACGCTGACGAGTAACGTCTCCTGACGCATAAAGGGCCGGTTTCCGGCCCTTTTGTTTTGCGCAAGCAGACAAGTGAACGTTGCGACAAGCCGCGTTTACCGCTACCTTAACCACATTCTTTTTGACCCCGACGGCGGAGCCTCGCCCCTTTGAAATACCTCGTCTCCTTTCGTACCACGTTAAAAGTCTCTCGCTATCTGTTTCGGGCGCTTGCGCTACTGCTATGGTTGCTGGTGGCACTGCTCTCGGTGTTTTACATCGTTAACGCGTTACACCAGAAAGAAGCGGAGATCCGCCAGGAGTTTAACTTAAGCTCGGATCAGGCTCAGCGCTATATCCAGCGCACGTCTGACGTGATGAAAGAGCTTAAGTATATTGCTGAGAATCGACTCACGGCGGAGAACGGCATTCTTGCTATCCGCGGTCGGGATGAAAAAACCGAAGTACCTGATTTCGAACCGCTCTTCCCGGACTCCGATTGTTCCGCCATGAGCAAAGCCTGGCGTGGTTCACTGGAGTCCCTCTCATGGTTTATGCGCTACTGGCGCGATAATTTCTCGGCCGCCTACGATCTGAACCGTGTCTACCTGATTGGCAACGAAAATCTCTGCATGGCGGATTTCGGCCTGCGGGATATGCCCGTCGAACGCGAAGACGCGCTGAAAAGTCTGCATGAGCGTATAGTGAAATACCGCAATGCGCCTCAGGAAGAGCGCGGGAACAACATCTTCTGGATAAGCCAGGGGCCGCGCATGGGCGTCGGCTATTTCTATGCCCTGACTCCGGTTTACCTCGGAAACCGCCTGCAAGCGCTGCTGGGGATTGAACAAACCATCCGTATGGAAAACTTCTTCACGCCGGGCAGTCTGCCGATGGGCGTGACCATTCTGGATGAAAACGGCCATCCGCTCATCTCCCTTACCGGGCCTGAAAACCGCCTGAAGGTGGAACCCAGCTGGATGCAGGAGCGGTCATGGTTTGGCTATACCTCCGGGTTCCGCGAGCTGGTGCTGAAGAAAAGTTTACCGCCATCGTCGCTGAGCATTGTCTACTCGCTGCCGGTGGACAAGGTCCTGGAGCGCATTCGCATCCTGATCCTTAACGCCATTTTGCTGAACATCGCGGTAGGCGTCGCGCTGTTTATGCTGGCGAGAATGTATGAGCGGCGGATCTTTATTCCGGCGGAAGCGGATGCTCAGCGTCTGGAAGAGCATGAGCAGTTTAACCGTAAAATTGTCGCCTCGGCGCCGGTAGGGATCTGCATCCTGCGTACTCAGGACGGGACAAATATCCTCAGTAACGAGCTTGCCCATAACTACCTGAACATGCTCACGCATGAAGACCGCCAGCGGTTAACGCAGATCATCTGCGGTCAGCAGGTTAACTTTGTGGATGTGCTGACCAGCACCCACACCAACCTGCAAATCAGCTTCGTCCATTCTCGCTACCGCAATGAAAACGTGGCCATTTGCGTGCTGGTGGACGTCTCTGCGCGCGTGAAAATGGAAGAGTCATTGCAGGATATGGCGCAGGCGGCGGAGCAGGCCAGTCAGTCGAAATCGATGTTCCTCGCGACCGTCAGCCATGAGCTGCGTACGCCGCTGTACGGCATTATCGGTAACCTCGATCTGCTCCAGACCAAAGAGCTGCCGAAAGGGGTCGACCGGCTGGTGACGGCCATGAACAACTCGTCCAGCCTGCTGCTGAAAATCATCAGCGATATTCTCGACTTCTCTAAAATTGAATCCGAGCAGTTGAAAATAGAGCCGCGCGAGTTCTCCCCGCGCGAAGTGATGAACCATATCTGCGCTAACTACCTGCCGCTGGTGGTGCGTAAACAGCTTGGGCTGTACTGCTTTATCGAGCCGGATGTGCCGCTGACGCTGCATGGCGATCCGATGCGTCTGCAACAGGTCATCTCAAACCTGCTGAGCAACGCCATCAAATTCACCGATATCGGCTGTATTGTGCTGCACGTCTGTCGGGCAGGGGAGTACCTGACCATTCGCGTGCGCGACACGGGTGTTGGCATTCCGGCGAAAGAGGTCGTTCGCCTGTTCGATCCGTTCTTCCAGGTGGGAACTGGCGTCCAGCGTAATTTCCAGGGGACCGGGCTAGGTCTGGCGATTTGCGAGAAGCTTATCAGTATGATGGATGGAGATATCTCCGTCGATACAGAGCCAGGCATGGGCAGCCAGTTCACCATTCGTATTCCGCTCTATTCGGCGCACTATCCGGCGAAAACCACCGTCGACGGGCTGAGCGATAAGCACTGCTGGCTGGCGGTGCACAACGCCTCCTTACATGATTTCCTGACCTCGATGCTGACCAGCAGCGGCGTGCGGGTTTCACGCTACGAAGGCCAGACGCCGGACGCGGATGACATGCTGATCACCGACGTTGAGCCGGAGCAGGCGTGGGCGGGGCGCGGCGTAGTGATGTTCTGCCGCCGTCATATCGGTATTCCGCTTGAGCGTTCGCCTGGGGTATGGGTGCACAGCGTGGCGACACCGCACGAGCTGCTGGGCTTGCTGGCGCGTATTTACAGTGTGCAGCTTGAGGACAGCGACGGCGCCACCGTGCTGGCTTCCCCTGATGAGCTGGCGTCGGTGAACGACGATATGATGATTCTGGTCGTCGACGATCATCCGATTAACCGTCGTCTGCTCGCAGATCAGCTTGGCTCTCTGGGCTATCAGTGTAAAACGGCCAATGATGGCGTGGATGCCCTGAATGTCTTAAGTAAGAACCATATTGATATTGTGCTCAGCGATGTGAACATGCCTAACATGGACGGCTACCGTCTGACGCAGCGTATCCGACAGTTGGGGCTGACGCTGCCGGTGGTAGGGGTGACAGCCAACGCGCTGGCGGAGGAGAAGCAGCGCTGTCTGGAATCGGGAATGGACAGCTGCCTGTCGAAGCCGGTCACGCTGGATGTACTGAAGCAGACGCTGTCCGTGTATGCGGAGCGGGTACGAAAAGCGAGACAATAAAAAAGGCCCGAAAGGGCCTTTTTTATTTCTCCGGCGGTTGTAGGCCGGGTAAGCGCGAGCGCCACCCGGCGTAGACAGCGAAGATCAATCTTTGTCCGTTGCGCTCAGCGTCACGGAAGAGAGATAGTTCAGCAGGGCGATATCGTTATCCACACCCAGCTTCATCATCGCGGATTTTTTCTGGCTACTGATGGTTTTAATACTGCGGTTCAGCTTTTTGGCGATTTCAGTGACCAGGAAACCTTCAGCGAACAGACGCAGAACTTCACTCTCTTTAGGCGAGAGACGCTTGTCGCCATAACCACCCGCGCTGATTTTTTCAAGCAGGCGTGAGACGCTCTCAGGAGTGAATTTCTTCCCTTTCTGTAGCGCCGCCAGCGCTTTTGGCAGATCGGTAGGTGCGCCTTGTTTCAGCACAATCCCTTCAATATCGAGATCCAGAACGGCGCTCAGGATCGCCGGGTTATTGTTCATGGTCAGAACAATGATCGAAATGTCCGGGAAGTGGCGTTTAATGTATTTGATGAGCGTGATCCCATCACCGTACTTATCTCCAGGCATGGAGAGATCGGTAATGAGCACGTGCGCATCAAGTTTAGGCAGATTGTTAATGAGGGCTGTGGAATCTTCAAATTCACCGACTACATTCACCCACTCGATCTGTTCAAGTGATTTGCGAATACCGAACAGTACAATCGGATGGTCATCGGCAATAATTACGTTCATATTGTTCATGTATAAGGCTACCTTGCTACAGCAAGCTCTTGACGTAAGCGTCAATGTCGCTGATGTATTTTTCAATGCCAGAGGCATCTTTCTCACGAATTAGATGTTCCAGCGTTTCACATAACTGCTTGCCGGGAACCAGATTAAGCATGGCAAACACCCCTTTAAGCCGGTGTGCTGTCTGTGCCAGCGCTGCAAAATCCTGCGCAGCGGACTCAGTATACAACCGCTTAACATCATCTGGTACTGTATCAACGAAGAGCGAATAATATCCGCTGGCATGGAGTTCGGCATTTTCATCGCCGCCTAACGGTGACTCCAGGATCTCTTCCTGCGCCAGATTCTCTTCAATCAGTTGTAATACAGCTTCCTGCATTGCATTGCTCATATTAAAGTTGACGCGCAGCTGCCCAGGGCCGATTTTCCGCACGCCTGGCTCATCATCGCTTAAAAGCAAGCCTGAGGCAGTAAGATTAGACGGATTATCAGTTAAAAATAGATCAAATTCTTGACTCGCGAGCCTTTCGTCCGGGGTAATGCAGGACGCCCCCCAGTTTTCCAGCTGACGAACGACGATATTACGGATCTCACTGGAGGTCACATCCACCATCACCACCACATCGTCCAGCAGACGCTCTTCATCCTCTTCCTGGGGATTCGCCGCCATTTTCACGTGTAAAGAGTAGCGGGTGCCGAGGGATTCGCGCGCCTTGATGTTCAGATGACCGCCCAGCTTACGCGCCAGCTGATCGCAGAGCCAGAAGGTGAGGGCATTCGCCTTGCCGTAGTGGTCGCGCTGGGTATCGTTCAGGAACGGGAAGTGCAGGTTATCAATTTCGCTCACTGTGACGCCTTTGCCCGTATCCAGAATGCGGAACGTCAGACGATCGTCGGTGGACTCATCGGTGCTGACTTCAAGGGTGATCTTGCCGATCTGCGTCGTGGTGACGGCATACTGTATCAACATCATCAGGATGCGACGCAGGGCATCGCGATCGCCGTGACGTTCGTCGTTGGCCGGTAAATGGTTGTTGATCAGCAGCTGGAGTCCCTTGCGCTTGATCACCGGCAGGACTTCCGGCACCACCTCATCAATCAGGTCCTGGATGGAGAAGAGCGTAGGGGTGCCTTTCCAGATATCATTTTCCAGCATGTTCGCAAGCTGGATTTCGTCCACCAGACGAACCAGTGAATCGGCCTGGCTGCTTAGCTGTCGGCTTTCCGGCGTGCTCAGATCAGCAATCTGCGTGGCGAGTGACTTCAACGGTTGTTTAAAGGCATCGCCAATATTTTGCATAAACGCCGCGCGGCCATGTTGGTTTTTCTCGTACAGCCTTTGCGCCTGCTTGAGCTTTTTATTCACCAGCACTTCGCGATCCTGATCGCGAATGATGAAGATTTGCGTGCGCGAGGCGACCTGACTGCGGAACTGGCGGATCTCATACAGTTCATTATTAACGGTGGCCTGAATAACGCCCTGGTGCTGGTCCGCCATGGCCGTAATATTTTGCAGGTTAAGATGCGGCAGAAGGTGATCGGCAATTTTATTGCTCATTACCGTGCGGTTAGCCTCCTGGTCGTGAACGAGCACCCCAAGCGGTAGCACGGAAATAATCTCTTCATTCAGGGCACGAAGAATGCGCAACTCGTTGCTGGTCCCGGCTGATACCGACGTCGAGTCGCTCTGGCGGCCCGACTGGAAACGGAAGGTGCTGTAGCCAAACAGCGCCAGCGCCAGCAGGCCAATATTCAGCAACAGCGGCAGCAGAATGTTTTGCAGAGTATCAAGCATCAGGGTGCCAAAAGGCACCTGCCACACCAGACGCATACCGGTTGAGTTGAGCGATGAGGCAATCTCAATCTTTGAGCCATTAAAGGAGATCGCTACGCTGTCCGCGCCTTCTTTATCCGACGGCGTGCGCATATTTTGGGTGCTGTTGTCTGGCTCCAGACGGAAACTGTCCAGCGGCATATCCGGTGGGATGAGATCGTTAATCGGCAGGTCGAAGGCAACCACGGTCGCCAGATGGCCCGGCTGGTTAAAGGTGGTTCGCAGCGTAAAGTAGTGGCCATTCTGCCAGGCAAGACGGCGTAATGACGAGAAACTTTCTCGCTCGTCCAGCGCGTTGGCCTGTTGCAGCATTTCTGCCCGACGGGAATCCACAATACTGCCAACGGTGGTCTCTTTAAAGCCGGACGAGAGATCCTTAAGCGGCAGGGTCGAGATCAGGATCATGCTGTTGTCCTGACCGTTCAGGTAATACATTGACCACGGTACGGTCTCGGCGCCCCACAGGGTGTCCAGATAGGAGGAGATCCGCTGCGTCATCTCAAGCGTTGCGCTGTCGTGCGAGCCGAAAATCAGGGCTTCCGTCTTGCGCTGCGGTTTTTCAAGGTAATACACATCCTGCTTAAGGCGCGTTTCCTGCAACCCTTCGCCTGACGAGGTGGCAGGCGCGGCAGCGATATTGTCGTAGATTTGCCAGGTCGCATAGCGCCACGTATCAATGCGCTTATGCACCGCATGGGTGATATCGACGATTTGATAGCTTTTATCTTTAAGCCAGGTATTAACGGCGCTCTGAACCATCACCCCCATTGTGACTAACAGCACAACGATCAACAGAAGAAAGAAACGGGTGATGCTGCCCGGTAGAAGGGAGAATTTGCTCGGGGCGGTAGTTTCAGTCTGACTCATCGATGTGTTTAACCCGTAATGGCCGCGCGGTAATGGGATAGGGCAGTATAAAGGGTAATAACTGAATTTCCAGCGTCGTTAACGGTATGACCTTGACTTTTTATCCGGGTAAGCGGCTTCAACGTCCCCGGATGAAAGGTGTACAAAACCCCGTGAAATGTATAAATACGCGATCGCACCGGCGGGAAAATAGCACGAATAAACAAGAAATTAATTTCAATAGCATAAAAAAGAATTCAGCGAAAGCCGGATGCTGGATTTAGTTAATAGTCGTTATCATTTCTGAGGGGTAGCACATAAAATGTAGGCTGACGTAAAGAAAGGTAAAAAAAAACCGAATGCGAAGCATCCGGTTCAATTAGGGATAAACAGACATTCAGAACTGAATGACGGTAATAAATAAAGTTAATGATGATAGCGAGAGTTATTTTAGTGGTGTTGAAGGGAATTTTTTTGTCATTCAGTGCTGTACTGTTTTTTAAGCTAATCAATTGTATTAAATAGAATATATTTTTGTTTTGATTATCCGTGCTATATTTTTAAACTATTTATGCTCTGTAAAAGTTCCTTCAAATTTACAAATTGAAACATGTTGATGGTAAAGTGAGACATCTTCAAAGTTTTCGTATCATATTCCTGTTGGATTATTCTGCATTTTTGAGGAGAATGAACTTGCCGACTGGTTAAGAGGGTTGACCAGTAAGCAGTGGTAAATAATAAGGCATATAACAGAGGGTTAATAAAATGAAAGTTAAAGTACTGTCCCTCCTGGTACCAGCTCTGCTGGTGGCAGGCGCAGCAAATGCGGCTGAAATTTATAACAAAGACGGCAACAAATTAGATCTGTACGGTAAAGTGGATGGTCTGCACTATTTCTCTGATGACGACAGTGCAGACGGCGACCAGACCTACATGCGTCTGGGCTTCAAAGGCGAAACTCAGGTTAACGACCAGCTGACCGGTTACGGCCAGTGGGAATACCAGATCCAGGGTAACTCTGGTGAGAACGAAAACAACTCATGGACGCGTGTGGCGTTCGCAGGTCTGAAATTCGCTGATGCGGGTTCATTCGACTACGGTCGTAACTACGGCGTTGTTTACGATGTGACTTCCTGGACCGACGTTCTGCCGGAATTCGGCGGCGATACCTACGGTTCTGACAACTTCATGCAGCAGCGTGGTAACGGCTTCGCGACCTACCGTAACCAGGACTTCTTCGGTCTGGTTGATGGTCTGAACTTCGCGTTGCAGTACCAGGGTAAAAACGGCAGCGCAAGCGGCGAAGGCCAGACCAACAACGGTCGTGACGCGCTGCGTCAGAACGGTGATGGCTACGGCGGCTCTCTGACCTACGATCTGGGCGAAGGCTTCGCTATCGGTACGGCAGTCACCAGTTCTAAACGTACTGCTGACCAGAACGCTGCGGGCTACTACGGTGAAGGCGATCGCGCAGAGACCTATACCGGTGGTCTGAAATACGACGCGAACAACATCTACCTGGCTGCACAGTATACTCAGACTTACAACGCGACCCGTGCGGGCGACCTGGGCTGGGCTAACAAAGCGCAGAACTTCGAAGTGGTTGCGCAGTATCAGTTCGACTTCGGTCTGCGTCCATCCGTGGCGTACCTGCAATCTAAAGGTAAGGACCTGGAAAACGGCTACGGCGACCAGGATCTGCTGAAATATGTTGATGTTGGCGCGACTTACTACTTCAACAAAAACATGTCCACCTACGTTGATTACAAAATCAACCTGGTTGATGAGAACGACTTCACTCGCGCAGCAGGTATCGGTACTGACGATATCGTCGCGCTGGGTCTGGTTTACCAGTTCTAATTGCTCATACAGCGACAAAGGGGCCATCAGGCCCCTTTTTTCATGCTTTTTTAGGGTCTTACAAATACGCTGTTTTAGTGTACTCTTGCCGCCCTGGCATGAGGATAATAACCAATGGATATGACTTTTTTACGCGCCAGCGTTCTGGCGACTTTTTTACTCCTGACCGCGTGTGACTCTTCCACACAGCCCGCAAAAATCGACGCACCCGCCGCGACGGTGCTGGAAGGGAAAACCATGGGGACCTTCTGGCGCGTCAGCGTGATGGATATTGATAAATCCCGCGCTGAAGAATTACGCGGTAAAATTCAGGCGCAGCTGGATGCCGACGATCAGCTACTCTCTACCTATAAAAATGACTCAGCGCTGATGCGTTTCAATCGCTCCAGCAGCACCTCGCTGTGGCCGGTGAGCGAAGCGATGGCCGATATCGTCACGGAATCCATGCGCGTGGGCTACAAAACCAACGGCGCAATGGATGTGACCGTGGGGCCGCTGGTGAACCTGTGGGGATTTGGCCCCAACAAGCAGCCGGTGACTACACCCGATCAAGCCGCCATCGACGACGCCCGCGCCCGTACGGGGTTACAGCATCTGGCGGTGATCTCCCAGTACGGTCAGCAATACCTGCAAAAAGATATTCCCGACCTGTTTGTCGATCTCTCCACGGTAGGCGAGGGGTATGCTGCGGATCATCTCGCGGCCCTGATGGCGCAGGAAGGCATTCCGCGTTATCTGGTTTCCGTCGGGGGCGCGCTCGTCAGCCGGGGCATGAACGCCAGCGGCAGGCCGTGGCGAGTGGCCATCCAAAAACCAACCGATCAGCAGAACGCGGTGCAGGCGATTGTCGACATCAACGGGCACGGTATAAGCACCTCCGGAAGCTACCGCAACTATTACGAGCTGGATGGCAAACGTATCTCGCACGTGATTGATCCGCAAACCGGACGCCCGATTATCCACAACCTGGTGTCCGTGACGGTGATAGCCCCAACCGCGCTGGAAGCGGATGCCTGGGATACCGGATTGATGGTGCTCGGCACGGAGAAGGCCAAAGAGGTGGTGCGTCAGGAAGGGCTGGCCGTCTATATGATCACCAAAGAGGCTGACGGATTTAAAACCTGGAGTTCGCCGCAGTTCAATAGCTTCCTGGTGAGCGAAAAAAATTAAAAAGCAAGGTTGCGGGTTTTTGTTCGGTGGCGTTCAGGCAAGCTGAGCGTATGCTTGTAAGAGGAGCCGATAATGAAAAACACAACCTATCTTACCGATGAGGATCGCTGGCAGGCCGTACTGGCCCGCGATCCGCGTGCGGATAACCAGTTTGTCTTTGCCGTGCAGACGACCGGCATTTATTGTCGTCCGTCCTGCCGCGCCCGCCACGCGCTGCGTAAAAATGTCTGCTTTTATCCTGATGCTCACCAGGCCGCGCAGGCGGGTTTCCGCCCCTGTAAGCGCTGTAGGCCAGACCAGGTCGACCCTATGGCGCAGAAAAAGGCCAACATTGCGCTGGCCTGTCGACTGCTTGAACAGGATGCCGCGCTGAACCTGGAGGCACTGGCGCAGCAGGTTGCCATGAGTCCGTTCCATTTCCACCGCTTGTTTAAATCCGTCACCGGCATGACGCCGAAAGCATGGCAGCAGGCCGCGCGTGAACAACGCCTGCGCACCCTGCTTGCACAGGGCGGTAAAATCACCGACGCCGTACTTGCCGCTGGCTTTCCGGACGGCAGCAGCTACTACCGTAAAGCCAACGGCGCGCTGGGCATGACGGCAAAACAGTACCGCAACGGAGAGGCTGCGGTCCGCTATGCCATCAGTGACTGCTCGCTGGGCCGCTGTCTGGTGGCGGAAAGCGAGCGCGGGATCTGCGCAATACTGCTGGGTGATGACGACGCCGGGCTGACGGCTGAGCTGCTGTCACTGTTTCCGCTTGCCGTCCGTGAACCGATGGAAGGCGCGTTTGCCGGGCGTGTTCGGCAGGTTATTGCCTCTGTCGACAGCCGCGCGACGCCGCTGACGCTGCCGCTGGATATCCGTGGTACCGCCTTCCAGCAGCAGGTCTGGCAGGCGCTGCGGGCTATCCCCTGCGGTGAGACGGCAAGCTATCAGCAGGTCGCAAAGGCCATTGGCAAACCCAATGCCGTACGTGCCGTGGCGGGGGCCTGCGGTGCCAACAAACTGGCGATAGTCATCCCCTGTCACCGCGTGGTGTGTAACGACGGTGCGCTGTCGGGTTATCGCTGGGGAGCAGCGCGTAAGATGCTATTGTTGAAACGTGAGGCGAGCAACCCGGAGGGATAATGCTCGATCTTTTTGCTGATGCTGAACCCTGGCACGAGCCGCTCGCGCCGGGGGCGACGATCCTGAGACGATTCGCGCTTTCCCGCGCGGCGGCGCTGTTCGACGGTATTGATGCCGTCAACGCCCGTTCGCCGTTTCGCCATATGGTTACGCCGGGCGGGTATACCATGTCCGTGGCGATGACCAACTGCGGCGAACTGGGATGGGCGACGAATGAGCGGGGCTATGTATATGCCGCGAACGATCCGCTGACGGATCAGCCGTGGCCGCCGATGCCGGAGGCGTTTCAGGCGCTGTGTCATGACGCCGCCGTGGCGGCCGGCTATCCTGATTTTCGACCCGATGCCTGTCTTATCAACCGCTATGCCGTTGGGGCAAAGCTCTCCTTGCATCAGGATAAGGACGAGCCGGACCTGCGCGCGCCGATTGTCTCGGTATCCCTTGGGCTGCCCGCTGTCTTTCAGTTTGGCGGCCTGCGGCGCAACGACCCGCTCAAACGGCTGATGCTGGAGCATGGTGATGTGGTGGTCTGGGGCGGTGAATCACGGCTTTTTTACCACGGTATTCAGCCGCTTAAACCTGGCGATCACCCGGTGGCGGGGGCATTTCGCTACAACCTCACGTTCCGTCAGGCGGCATACAGAGAATAAAAATAAGAATTATTCTTGATGTGTGTGAAAGGCAGTTTACACTGCTGGCTGATTTTTCTTGTCCGGATTGCTCTGCATGCAACTACTTCTTCTTGTCTGGCGGCAGTATCGCTGGCCTTTTATCGCGGTGATGGCGTTAAGCCTTGCCAGCGCGGCGCTGGGGATCGGCCTGATTGCCTTCATTAACGTGCGTTTGATCGAAATGGTCGACACGTCACTCTCAGTCCTGCCGGAATTTCTGGGTTTACTGCTGCTGCTGATGGCAGTCACGCTCGGGTCACAGCTGGCGCTGACCGCCCTCGGCCACCATTTCGTTTTCCGTCTGCGCAGTGAGTTCATCAAACGGATCCTTGATACTCAGGTGGAACGCATCGAACAGCTGGGAAGTGCCTCTCTGCTGGCGGGGCTGACCAGCGATGTGCGCGCCATTACCATCGCCTTTGTGCGCCTGCCGGAGCTGGTGCAGGGGATCATCCTGACATTTGGCTCGGCAGCCTATCTCGCCTGGCTCTCCAGCAAAATGCTGGCGGTGACGGCGCTGTGGATTGTTATTACCATCTGGGGCGGGTTCCTGCTGGTATCACGCGTCTATAAGCACATGGCGGTGCTGCGCGAAACGGAAGACAAGCTCTATAACGATTATCAGACGGTGCTGGAAGGGCGCAAAGAGCTGACACTGAACCGCGAGCGTGCCGAGCATATCTTCAACCATCTCTATATCCCGGATGCGCACGAATATCGTCATCACATTATCCGCGCCGATACGTTCCACCTGAGCGCCGTGAACTGGTCCAATATCATGATGCTGGGCGCGATTGGCCTGGTGTTCTGGATGGCGAACAGCCTGGGGTGGGCGGATACCAACGTGGCGGCAACCTACTCCCTGACGCTGCTGTTTTTACGTACGCCGCTGCTGTCGGCCGTAGGCGCACTGCCGACGCTGCTGAGCGCTCAGGTGGCCTTCAACAAGCTGAAGAAATTCGACCTTGCGCCGTTTAAGGCTGAGTTCCCGCGCCCGCAGGCCTTCCCGAACTGGCAAACGCTGGAGCTGCGTAACGTTACCTTCCGCTATCAGGATAACGCCTTCTCCGTAGGGCCGATAAACCTGACCATTCACCGCGGCGAACTGCTGTTCCTTATCGGCGGCAACGGCAGCGGCAAATCTACGCTGGCGATGCTGCTGACGGGCCTCTACCAGCCGCAGGCGGGTGAAATTTTGCTGGATGGTAAAGCGCTGAGCGCGGAGAAACCGGAGGATTACCGCAAGCTCTTCTCGGCGGTATTTACCGACGTCTGGCTGTTCGACCGGCTGCTGGGACCGGAAGGGCAGCAGGCGGATCCGGCGCTGGTGGAGAAGTGGCTTGCGCACCTGCAAATGTCACACAAACTGGAGCTACAGGATGGCAAAATCCTGAATCTCAAACTGTCGAAAGGGCAGAAGAAACGCGTGGCGCTGCTGCTGGCGCTGGCCGAAGAGCGTGACATCATCCTGCTGGATGAGTGGGCCGCCGATCAGGACCCGCACTTCCGTCGCGAGTTTTATCAGGTCCTGCTGCCGCTGATGCAGGCGATGGGGAAAACCATTTTTGCCATCAGCCATGACGATCACTACTTCATTCACGCCGACCGTCTGCTGGAGATGCGCGACGGCAAGCTGAGCGAGCTGACCGGCGATGAGCGCGATGCAGCGTCACGGGACGCGGTGGCGCGTACGGCCTGATTGCAATTGTGCCGGGTGGCGCCCGGCACACTAATTTTTCATATATGCCGTTTTTTTCTCCATCCCGACCCGCCGTTTATTCTTATTTACATATCCCCGCGCTATGCTTAACGCCAACTCATTTAATGGATTTATGATTGATGTCGGTATTAAAGAAAAACAGCGCCAGGCAGCGTGACCAGGAGCGTGCGCGGCTCATCTGGCTCCTGACGACCGATAAAGCGGTCACGTCAACGTTATTGGGTAAGCTAACCCTGGCTGAGCAATATGATGTCGGCACGCTGGCCGACGATATTGCTGAGGTAGGTGCGCTGGTTGCACATTTACCGCCCCCGGACCTGGCGGACACCCTGGAGGCATTGCCTTCCGAAGAGCGCCACGCCCTGTGGCGGCTGGTGCAGGATCACGAGCGCGGTCAGGTATTGCTTGAAGCCTCGGAAAACGTCTGGGATGACCTTATCGATGAGATGAGCGACCGGGACATCCTTGACGCCCTGCAAACGCTGGATATCGATGAGCAGATTTACCTCGTTCAGCATCTTCCGCGCAACCTGACCGGACGCCTGCTGGCTTCCCTGCCTGCTGAAGAGCGGGCGCGTGTGCGTCAGGTGATGCACTACGAGAAAAACAGCGTCGGCGCGATCATGGAGTTTGGCGTCATCACCGTGCGCCCGGACGTCACCCTGGGTACGGTGCAGCGCTATCTTCGTCGCCTGGGCAGTATGCCGGACAACACCGATAAACTGTTCGTCACCTCGCGGGATAAAACTCTGCTCGGGGAGCTGGAGCTGAAAACGATCCTGCTGAACAGCACCCAGCAGCGGGTGAGTGAGGTCATGGAAACCGAGCCGATGGTCTTCTCGCCGGAAGACGATGCCGAAAAAGCGGCGCGTACCTTCGAACGTGATGACCTGGTGAGCGCGGCGGTGGTGGATTCGGTGGGCAAGCTGATGGGGCGTCTGACCATCGATGAGATCGTTGACGTGGTCTATGAAGAGACCGATAACGACCTGCGTGCCCTTGGCGGGATCAGTGCCGAAGATGACGTTCATGCCTCCGTCGGCAAGGCCGTCAAAACGCGCTGGGCGTGGCTCGCCATCAATTTATGCACCGCGTTCGTGGCGTCCCGCGTTATTGACGGCTTCGAACATACCATTTCCCAGCTGGTGGCCCTGGCGTCGCTGATGCCGATTGTGGCGGGGATCGGCGGGAACACCGGCAACCAGACTATCACCATGATCGTTCGCGCCCTGGCGCTGGAAAACATACAGCCGGGTAATTTCTCGTGGCTGATTTTCAGGGAGATGGGCGTCGCGCTGATTAACGGCCTGGTCTGGGGCGGCATCATGGGCGGCATTACCTGGTGGCTGTATGATGATATGGCGCTGGGCGGGGTCATGATGCTGGCGATGGTGCTGAACCTGCTGGTGGCGGCGATGATGGGCGTGATTATCCCGTTGACCATGACCCGGCTGGGGCGCGACCCCGCGGTGGGGTCGAGCGTGATGATCACCGCCATTACCGATACCGGCGGTTTCTTTATTTTTCTTGGACTGGCGACGATTTTTCTTCTGTAGCCAGCGCTTTTTGCTTAAGTCGGGCAGGGAGGATGAACATCGTCACAATCCCGCCCAGCACGCCAATCGCCAGGTTGCCGGTGAAAACCGTTGCCACAACCGTCACCAGCATCACGACGGTTTCAGCCACCGGCGCGTTTTTCAGCGTTCCGGGCTGAACGCTATGCCAGCTAAAGGTCTTGACGGCCACAATGGCCATAATTCCCGCCAGTACCGCCATCGGAATTTTGGCCATCACCTCGCTGAGCGCCGTAACCAGCACCAGCAGTACGATGCCCGCCGCAAGGGTGGAGATACGGCTTCTGCCTTTCCCCATCTCCACGTTAACGATGGTCTGCCCAATCATCGCGCAGCCCGCAATGCCGCCGTAGAACCCGGCCATAATATTGCCCACGCCCAGCCCGATGCTCTCGCGGCGCTTACTGGAGGGGGTAGCGGTCAGCTCGTCCACCAGTTTTGCCGTCAACAAGGATTCCAGCAGGCCAACGAAAGCGATACTTAGCGCGCACGGCCAGATGATGCTCAGGGTTTCCAGATTGAGCGGCACCAGCAGTTGCGTAAAGCCCGGCAAACCGCCGCCCATGGAACCTTCATCCCCTACCGTCGGCAGGATTTGCCCGCTGGTGACGGTGAACAAAGTCAGCAGCACAATGGCAATCAGCGGGGAGGGCACGCTTTTGATATAGCGTGGCACCCACAGCACAATCAGCAGCGTCAGCACGAACAGGCCCACAATCAGCGGGCTTCGGCTCCAGAAATGGGGCACCTGGGCAAAGAAAATCAAAATGCCAAGGGCGTTAACAAACCCGGTCATCACCGACTGGGGAATAAAGCGCATCAGCCGCGCCATACCCAGCGCGCCGAACAGGATCTGAATCACGCCTGCCATCACCACTGCGGGCAGAATGTACTGTACGCCGTGTTGATGGACCATCGGCCCAATCACCAGCGCGACGGAACCTGCCGCCGCCGTCACCATGGCCGGACGCCCGCCGAGCAGGGAAAGGGCGAAACAGAGCACCACGGAGGCGATAAGGCTCACTTTCGGATCCACGCCCGCGACCACGGAAAACGAAATCACTTCCGGGATCAGCGCCAGCGCGGTAATCACACCGGCCAGGGTTTCGCGCATCAGACGGTGAGGCGAACGTAAAACAGTGGCGACATGGCCTTCTTGAGGTACAGACGAGTGGGGTAATGACATAACAATTCGCTGGTAGGGGCAGGCTTCCGTGCGCGCGATCACAAAGTGCAGCATGATAGCCAGGAAAATCGTCGGGTGCCAGCCTGTCTGCCAAATCCCTACAAACAATCCATCATTAAATTTCACAATTACAATAATTTCGTAACCTTTAAACAATATTTAAAAGTTGCTACCGTGCCACCGCAGCGTGTTTCACCTGTAATTTCCACGCATCAAGCACTATTCAACTAAGGCATAAATGATGAAAAAAATGACTGCCGTGCTCTTTTCTCTGGCCGTGGGGCTGAACGCCGTCTCGATGGCAGCGAAGGCTGACGCACCAAAAGAGCAGGAAACGGATGTCCTTTTAATTGGTGGCGGCATCATGAGCGCCACGCTGGGAACGTATCTTCAGGAATTGGAGCCGAACTGGTCCATGACCATGGTCGAGCGCCTCGATGGCGTGGCACAGGAAAGCTCTAACGGCTGGAACAACGCCGGGACGGGGCACTCGGCACTCATGGAACTGAACTATACGCCGCAGAAAAAGGACGGTTCCATTAGTATCGAGAAGGCGGTAGAGATCAACGAAGCGTTCCAGATCTCACGTCAGTTCTGGTCTCACCAGGTGAACAGCGGTGTGTTGCACAATCCGCACTCCTTCATCAACACCGTACCGCACATGAGCTTTGTGTGGGGCGATCAAAACGTCAACTTCCTGCGCGCGCGCTACGCTGCCCTGCAACAGAGCACGCTTTTCCGCGGGATGAAATACTCTGAAGATCACGCTCAAATCAAAGAGTGGGCGCCGCTGGTCATGGAAGGCCGCGATCCGAACCAGAAAGTAGCGGCGACCCGCACTGAAATTGGTACTGACGTTAACTACGGTGAAATCACCCGTCAGCTGGTGTCCTCTCTGAAGAAAAAAGAGAACTTTAACCTGCAACTCAGCTCCGAAGTGCGTGGTTTCAAGCGCAACGCGGATAACAGCTGGAGCGTGACCGTTGCCGATCTGAAAAACAACGAAGCCGAGCATGTGATTAAGGCGAAGTTCGTGTTTATCGGTGCGGGCGGCGCGGCGCTGAAACTGTTGCAGGAGTCCGGTATTCCGGAAGCGGACGACTACGCGGGCTTCCCGGTCGGCGGCCAGTTCCTGGTGTCGGAAAACCCGGAAGTGGTTAACCGTCATCTGGCTAAAGTGTACGGTCAGGCCTCTGTGGGCGCACCACCGATGTCCGTTCCGCATATCGACACCCGCATGCTGGACGGTAAGCGCGTAGTGCTGTTCGGGCCGTTCGCCACATTCTCCACCAAATTCCTGAAAAACGGTTCCCTGTGGGATCTGCTGAGCGCGACCACGACGTCAAACGTTAAGCCAATGATGGACGTGGGGCTGGATAACTTCGATCTGGTGAAATACCTGATTAGCCAGGTGATGCTCTCTGATGAAGAACGCTTCGAGGCGCTGAAAGAGTACTATCCGCAGGCGAAGAAAGAAGACTGGCGTCTGTGGCAGGCGGGTCAGCGCGTGCAGATTATCAAACGCGATCCGAAAGAGGGCGGCGTGCTGCGTCTGGGTACCGAAGTGGTAAGCGATAAGGATGGCACCATTGCCGCGCTGCTGGGGGCATCTCCGGGGGCGTCTACCGCTGCGCCAATCATGCTGCACCTGATGGAAAAAGTGTTTAAGGACAAAGTATCCAGTCCGGAATGGCAGGCGAAGCTGAAAACCATTATTCCATCCTACGGTACGAAGCTGAACGGTAACGTTGAAGCCACGGAACAAGAGCTGGAATACACCAGCCGCGTTCTGCAACTGCAATACGTCAAACCGCAGGCTGCGGATGCTGCGCCAAAGGCAGAGCTGAAGCCTCAGGCGGAAAGCAAGCCGGTAGCGGATATCGCGCTGTAAGGTAAACGCAAAACGGTAACATCCGTTACCGTTTTTAGTGTTTTCTCCCTCTCCCGGTGGGA
Source organism: Enterobacter sp. BIDMC 27 (assembly GCF_000534415.1). Lineage (NCBI taxonomy): Bacteria > Pseudomonadati > Pseudomonadota > Gammaproteobacteria > Enterobacterales > Enterobacteriaceae > Enterobacter > Enterobacter sp. BIDMC 27. The sequence goes on along the minus strand of NZ_KI973178.1, from coordinate 4,011,128 downwards.
GAGGGTTGGGGTGAGGGCACCAGAACGCACCCTTTCCTGGTCGGGTAAGCGAGAGCGCCACCCGACTTATTATTAACGAACTACCGCTTGTCCTACCGTCTCATCCGCCTTCCATACGCGATATTTCACATCCACGTTTTCCGGCGTGTATACGACGATCGGCAGCTTGCTGTTATAGCGCAGCAGACTGTTATCACCCAGATACGCGGTAATAAATTTCTTCTCTTTCTTGCCGTCCGGGCACGCCATCATGGTGGAGACTGGCGAGGTTACTTTGTCGAAGACATAGTAGTCATAGCCCCAGCCTTCCAGCGTTTTGCTTTCCAGCTGGCCGCCCAGGCGATGCTGGTTGCAGTCCACTTCCAGCGTCTGGCCGATTAACAGCTCAACTTTGAAATTTGCTTCATCCTGCTGAGCCGGGAGCTGAATAACCTGGCGCTTCATCCCTTTGTCCGCTTGCGGATACGGAGCAACTTTTTCCAGCGGCTGCTCTTTCCGGGTTTCGCTGGCGAAAGCACTGCTGCTGGCGCACGCAGCGGCGATGAGGGCGATGGCAAATTTAGGTGCGTTTTTCACTGTCATTCCTTTTTTGTCAAAACGATCCGGTAAAGACTAACATAACGTACGTGAATGGTTGGCGCAATTTACTCATGTTTTCAATTTAAATGGAGTAATACACTGCTTTGGTGTTCTTTTTGTGGTGTTTAATGCTGCGTTGGAGTCGGGGCGGCAATCGTGTTATTTTACGCGTTAATTATTGTTATTCATCTGTAAAGGGAGGGGAGATGGTACGGGAAAAACTGAAGACACCTGAAGGCCGCAAGTTCCTGCTGGCGTTACTGGTTGTATTTATGATTGCTGCCGCATGCGTGGGGCGAGCAACCATTGTCGGTGTGATTGAGCAGTACAACATCCCGCTCTCTGCCTGGACAACCAGCATGTTTGTCCTGCAATCGGCGATGATCTTTGTTTACAGCCTGGTGTTTACCGTCCTGCTGGCGATTCCGCTGGGGATTTTCTTTCTCGGTGGGCGTGAAAAACACTAAGCATTGCGCATGCGGAGACAGGCAATAAAAAACCAGCCATAAGCGGCTGGTTTTTTTGTGTAGTTTTGGTCGGCACGAGAGGATTTGAACCTCCGACCCCCGACACCCCATGACGGTGCGCTACCAGGCTGCGCTACGTGCCGACGCATAAAAGGAATACTACTCGATTCCTTTTTGAATGCAAGGGGCAAGCAACGCTAACTGATTCATAAATAATCAGTTAGCGATAAAGCGCTTCTCGTCTGTCAGCACCTGCAACAGCAAACTGAGCTGCGGCTTCTGGTCTTTCAGCTTCTCACCTTCGAGGTTATACGTCTGGTAATTGCCATTGCTGTTCAGCACCAGGGACAACGTTGGCGTGGTCACCACCAGCGTGTTTCCGCCAGCAGCCGTGACCCAGTTATGACGCCGCGTGGCGCTAAAGAGGTCTTGTCCCTGCGAGTACTCAATTGCCGGTGTGCTGACGTGCAGCAGCCGTTGCATTAACGTGGTCATGACGTCTTTATGGTCGGTGAGCATGTTGATGCGCTGCGCGGGAGTGCCCGGCCAGTGGATCACCAGGGGAACATGCAGGTTCGGACGCGACCACTCCATGCCCTTCGCCTCGTCGCCGAGCGGCACGCCATGCCCCGCCGTGATAATCACGACCGTATTATCCAGCTTGCCCGCGTCGCGCAGGGCGGTCAGCACGCGGCCGATCTGCGCATCGACATCGCCCGCCGCACGGCTATAGCGGCGCGCGAAGCCTTTCTGATTGCTGTCATCAAGCGTTGTGCCGTTAAACGCAACCCAGGAGAACCAGCGGTTATCTTCCTGCGCATAGCGCTTCAGCCAGTCTATCCACTGGTCAGCGGTCCGATCGTCAGACTGGCTCTGCGCGGCGGGCAGTGAGAAATCAGACAGCAGCGCCTGGCGGTACAGCGAGCTGTTGAAACCATCAGAGGCGAACAGCCCCAGCTGGTAGCCCTGCTGATTAAGCCCGGTAATCAATGCCGCCGGAATACGGGCCGACAGCACGCCGTCCATATAGCTCGGTGAAATGCCGTAGAACAGGCCGAAAATACCCGCGTCGGTCGAATTACCGGAGCTCATATGCTGAGTGAATACGATGTTGTTCTCAGCGAATTCAGCCAGCGCTGGCATCTGCTTCTCATAGCGGGAATAGTTCAGGCCATCGACGGTAATCAGCAGCACGTTCTGACCGCGGCCCATGTCGCGATATTTCAGATCGCTCAGGGGATACTGCACGCTGACCGCTTCCGGATTACCCTGTTCGACCAGACGACGCTGATACTCCTGCGCGTCCAGCAGGCCGTGTTTTTCGAGGAAACGACGCGCCGTCATCGGATAGGAGAGCGGCAGGTTCGCGCGCTGCATGGTAATCGGGCGGTAGAAGTTCGCATCTGCCCAGATATACATCAGGTGCGAACCGATAAATGAGGCGAAAAAGAGCGCCGCGACGGGCTTCGCATAATGGCGGCGTCGGGTCAGACTGCGGAGTTTTTGCCAGCTCCACGTGGCGAACAGCATTTCGATCAGCAGGATGATCGGCACGCTGATAAACATCAGCTGCCAGTCGCGCGCGGTCTCGTTCTGATCCGGGTTAATTACCAGCTCCCAGACGACAGGATTCAGGTGCAGGTGGAAGCGGGTAAAGACTTCGCTGTCGATCAGCAACAGCGTCATGCCCGCCGTCGCAAGAATGGCGGACAGGAAGCGCATCAGCCGCTGCGACATGACGATAAACGTCAGTGGGAACAGGATCAGCAGATAGGTGGCGAAGACCAGAAAGCTAAAGTGACCAACAAGGCTCATCCACGAGTAGATGCGCCCGGTTAACGTGGTTGGCCAGTCCGCCACAAACAGATAACGGCAGCCGAGCACCATCGCCAACAGAATGTTGAACAGGGCAAACCAGTGCCCCCAGCTGACCATCTGGGAGACTTTTTCACGGTAGCGCTGACGATTCGTCACCATAAACTGTTGTTCGTTTCCCTTAGTGTGCCTGGTCGTCGCTAACGGAGGACTGCAAAGCCTGGGCGAAAGATTTGGCGATCGCCTGACGCTGAGCCGGAGCAACGCTGGTATTGATCAGGTTGGTAACCATATTTCCCAAAACCATCAGGGAGAGATCGGTTGGCGTTTTATGTTTTTCCAGTACGTTGACCAGCTCACTGAGCAATTGTTCAACGTGTTCGTCACTGTAGCGGGAATGTTGTGGCATAAATCAAAATCAGTTTGTTGAGAGAAGGGCGACATATTACCGTAGCAACAGCTTTTTTTCCCCTTTTTTATCTTCTGTTGCACACATGCTTTGGTGGTGGTTGAATACCGCCCGGTCTAAAAGGAGAGTTTATCATGAGTCTGGAAATCAACCAGATTGCCTTGCACCAGCTTATCAAGCGTGATGAGCAAACCCTTGAAGTGGTGCTGCGCGATTCGTTACTGGAACCAACGCCTACCGTTGTCGAGATGATGGCGGAGTTGCATCGCGTCTACAGCGCGAAAAATAAAGCCTATGGCTTGTTCAGCGAAGAGAGCGAACTGGCGGATAGCCTGCGCCTGCAACGTCAGGGCGAAGAGGATTTCCTGGCATTCAGCCGCGCTGCTACTGGCCGTCTGCGTGACGAGCTGGCGAAATATCCCTTCGCCGATGGCGGTATCGTCCTGTTCTGCCACTACCGCTATCTGGCGGTAGAGTATCTGCTGGTCACCGTGCTGAATAACTTAAGCAGTATGCGCGTGAACGAGCAGCTGGATATCAGCTCAACGCACTACCTGGATATCAACCATGCGGATATTGTGGCGCGTATCGATTTAACCGAATGGGAAACCAACCCGGAATCAACGCGCTATCTGACCTTCCTTAAAGGCCGCGTGGGCCGCAAAGTGGCGGATTTCTTTATGGACTTCCTCGGCGCCAGCGAAGGGCTGAATGCCAAAGCGCAGAACAAAGGTCTCCTCCAGGCGGTGGATGACTTTACGGCTGAGGCGCAGCTTGATAAATCTGAGCGTCAGACCGTGCGTCAGCAGGTTTACAGCTACTGCAACGAGCAGCTACAGGCTGGAGAAGAGATTGAGCTGGAGTCGCTGTCCAAAGAGCTGGCAGGCGTCAGCGAAGTCAGCTTCCAGGAATTTACTGCGGAAAAAGGCTATGAGCTGGAAGAGAGCTTCCCGGCGGATCGCAGTACGCTGCGTCAGCTGACGAAATTTGCCGGTAGCGGCGGTGGGTTAACCATTAACTTTGATGCCATGCTGCTCGGGGAACGTATCTTCTGGGACCCGGCCACCGACACGCTGACCATTAAAGGCACACCGCCGAATCTGCGCGACCAGCTTCAGCGTCGCACTTCAGGCGGTAAGTAACAGCCATAAAAAAACCCCGCAAACGCGGGGTTTTTCTCGACAGGTTTGCGATTACGCGCGAACGAAGTCGATGTGAGTCAGTTTTGGCTTGAACGCGTGACGCTGAACAGCCTGAACTTTCACTTTTTCTTCTTTACCGTCAACAACGATGGTCAGAACTTCGCTGTAGAATTCAGCTTTGTTCTGCATGTTCCATACTTTGTCGTGATCCAGTTCAATAGCAACTGGAGCAGCTTCGCCACCGTAAACGATAGCCGGGAACTTGTTTGCGGTACGCAGGCGGCGGCTCGCACCCTTACCCTGCACGTTACGTACTTCTGCTTCGATAGTGAACATTGATTTCTCTCTGTATTTAAAACCCTACTACAGGCGACCCAGCAGCAGGTGAGTGTTCTGCCTCACGGATGTGAAGCGGGCGGCATTTTATACTCAAATGGCTCGCGCATCAACGAAAAGTCCCGTTAACCGCGCAATTCGTTTGCCCGGCGAAAGCGTCCTTCATAGTCAAAGACCTTCTCACGCACCTGCCAGAACTGCCCTTTTTTACGGGCGACAACAAAATCAGGATGGCGCAGTAACGCCTGCTGGCGCACGATATCGGCCACGGTTAGCCAGCGCAGCGGCACGCCAGGCGTGCGGGTGTGCGGGCGGATAAAGAGCTGCTCAAACGCGGTGCGCTGGGCGGGCGTCTGGACCCGGAACCGCTCGCTGACGTCTGCGCCATCCTCGTCGTAGTAGGTAATTTTTAGCCACTCGCCTTTTTCATCCGCGCCGGGCTGTAAGGCCATGCCGGAACAGCGCAGCACCAGCGCATCTTTCAGCTTCAGCGCCGCTTTCAGCATGTCGTCCGGGTCGACCAGGACCGTGTCGCACTCCCGACAGCGGCGGGCGGCAATGTCGTTTTCGGCATTGCACTGCGGGCAGTTTTTGAAGCGGAAGCGGAAGTCACACTGTTCGCGATGGCCTTCATCGTCTTCAAACCAGCCCTGACAGCGGCGGCCAAAATGTTCGATCAGCGTGCCGTCGGCGGTGGTTTTCCCCCAGAAGGTGTTGGCAAACCCGCAGGCAGGGCAAAAAACCTGAACGGGCACGTTGTCGCTCTTGCCTTTTGGCGTGCCGACTTCCGGCGAATAGAGATCGTGCGGGTTACCGGCGTAATCAAGGATCAGACAGTCGGTTTTGCCCGGCGCCAGACGCAGCCCGCGGCCAACAATCTGCTGATACAGGCTGACGGATTCCGTCGGGCGAAGAATCGCAATCAGGTCGACGTGCGGGGCGTCAAAGCCGGTGGTTAGTACGGAGACATTCACCAGATAGCGGAACCGCTGAGCTTTGAAGTCCTCAATCAGGCTGTCGCGCTCCAGGCCGGGGGTTTCACCGGTAATTAACGCCGCGTCGTCGGCGGGCAGCAGCCCCGTAATTTCGCGCGCGTGTTCGACAGTGGCAGCAAAAATCATCACCCCTTTGCGCGTTTGCGCGAACTCTTCAATCTGGCTGATGATATGCGGCGTGATCCGCTTCTGTTTTTTCAGCTCATGGTTAAGATCTGCCTCGCTGAACAGCCCGTTGCTCTGCGCCTGTAAACGGCTGAAATCGTACTGCACGACGGGCATATCCAGCCGCTCCGGCGGCGTCAGGTAGCCGTGCTTGATCATGTAGCGCAGCGGAAGCTCATAGATACAGTCGCGGAACAGGGCCTTTTCATCGCCACGCACCATGCCGTGATAATGAAACTGATAAATCCAGCCCTTGCCCAGACGAAACGGCGTGGCGGTGAGGCCAAGCAGACGGAGGTGAGGATTCACCTTTTTCAGATGAGTGAGGATTTGCTGATACTGGCTGTCGTCGTCATCGCTGATGCGGTGACACTCATCGACAATCAGCAGGGAAAACTCGCTGCGAAACAGTTCCAGGTTGCGCGCAACGGATTGTACGCTGCCAAACACCACTTTTCCGTGGCTCTCTTTGCGCTTCAGTCCGGCGGCAAAAATGTCGGCCTCCAGGCCGAGCGCGCAATATTTGGCGTGGTTTTGCGCCACCAGCTCTTTGACGTGCGCCAGCACCAGCACGCGTCCGCGGGCCAGGCGCGCCAGTTCGGCAATCACCAGGCTTTTACCGGCTCCGGTCGGGAGTACGATGGCAGCGGGCTCCCGATGCTTGCGAAACCAGGCGAGGGTGGCATCAACGGCTTCCTGCTGATAGGGGCGTAATGTGAACGTCATGGCTTCTCTATTCAGTTAACTCGCATATAGTATGCCACGAAACTTTTTCCCTTGAGTGGCGCAACCAGACCATTATACTGAACTGTTTCTGACTGCTTCTTTTTCGGACGCGTAGTCCGACTTCCAGCACCATTAAGGCTAAAAAGATTTCATGCGACTTGATAAGTTTATCGCTCAGCAACTCGGCGTAAGCCGCGCTATTGCCGGGCGTGAAATTCGCGCCTGCCGCGTAACCGTGGACGGCGACATTGTGAAAGACAGCGCTTTTAAACTCCAGCCTGAGCACCAGGTGGAGTATGACGGCAACCCGCTGACCCAGCAGAATGGCCCGCGCTACTTCATGCTCAACAAACCGGAAGGTTACGTCTGTTCAACGGACGATCCGGATCACCCGACGGTGCTCTATTTCCTCGACGAACCTGTGGCGCACAAGCTGCATGCGGCAGGGCGACTGGATATCGATACTACCGGCCTGGTGCTGATGACCGATGACGGCCAGTGGTCGCACCGCATCACCTCCCCGCGCCATCACTGCGAGAAAACCTATCGGGTGACGCTTGAGTCTCCGGTCTCGGATGACACGGCAGAGCAATTCGCGAAAGGCGTTCAGCTGCATAATGAGAAGGATCTGACCAAACCGGCGGTGCTGGAAATCCTCACCCCCACGGACGTCCGTCTGACCATCAGTGAAGGCCGCTACCACCAGGTGAAACGGATGTTTGCCGCCGTGGGCAACCACGTTGTGGGGCTGCATCGTGAACGTATTGGCGCGATTGAACTCGATCCAGACCTGGCGCCAGGGGAATATCGCCCGCTGACGGAAGAAGAGATTGCCAGCGTCGGGCTGCCTTCACGCTAAATTCAGGAGAACCCTGTGACCACCAGGCCACACTCGTCGTTTAAAATTGTATTTATCCTTGGCCTGCTGGCCATGCTGATGCCGCTGTCTATCGATATGTATCTGCCCGCGCTGCCGGTGATTTCCGCGCAGTTTGGCGTACCGGCAGGCAGCGCGCAGATGACGCTCAGCACCTACATTCTTGGTTTTGCCCTCGGTCAGCTCTTTTATGGCCCAATGGCCGACAGCCTGGGGCGTAAACCGGTTATCCTGGGCGGGACATTGATATTTGCCGCGGCGGCGGTGGCCTGCGCGCTGGCGCAGAGTATCGATCAGCTGATTGTGATGCGCTTCTTCCATGGCCTGGCGGCGGCTGCGGCAAGCGTGGTGATTAACGCGCTGATGCGCGACGTCTACCCGAAGGAAGAGTTCTCACGCATGATGTCGTTCGTCATGCTGGTCACGACAATTGCGCCGCTGGTCGCCCCCATGGTGGGCGGGGCGGTCCTGGTGTGGTTCAGCTGGCATGCGATTTTCTGGATCCTGGCGATTGCCGCGCTGCTGGCCTCGGTGATGATCTTCGTCTTTATCGATGAAACGCTGCCGGTCGAGCGACGTCAGAAGTTCCACATTCGCACCACGCTTGGCAACTTTGCCTCGCTGTTTCGCCATAAGCGTGTGCTCAGCTATATGCTGGCCAGCGGCTTCAGCTTTGCCGGAATGTTCTCGTTCCTGAGCGCGGGGCCGTTTGTGTACATCGAACTGAACCATGTGTCACCCCAGCATTTTGGTTACTACTTCGCGCTGAATATTGTGTTCCTGTTTGTGATGACCATTATCAACAGCCGCTTTGTCCGGCGGGTTGGGGCGCTGAATATGTTCCGAGCCGGGCTGTGGATCCAGTTCGTGATGGCTATCTGGCTGGTATTGAGCGCGTTGCTGGGCGTCGGTTTCTGGGCGCTGGTGGTGGGCGTGGCGGCGTTTGTCGGCTGCGTGTCGATGGTTTCATCCAACGCGATGGCGGTGATCCTCGACGAATTTCCGCATATGGCGGGCACCGCCTCGTCGCTGGCAGGAACGTTCCGTTTCGGAATTGGCGCGATAGTCGGGGCGCTGCTCTCGACGGCGACGTTTAATACCGCCTGGCCGATGCTGTGGGCGATTGCCCTCTGCGCGACCTGCTCCATACTCTTCTATCTTTACGCCAGCCGGCCGCGAAAGACGGCGCATAAATGACCACTTAAGGCCCGTGACGGGCCTTTTTGTTGACCCATATCAACCAACCCTCCGTTCGTTTACCCTGTGTTTGTTTCTTTTATGTAAAATCTATTTATGTAAAAAGTCACATCATTGTATTTAAAAAGGTTGAGTTAGATCGCAGAAACGGGTACATATAGCGCCGACGCGAGCCTGCAACGCCTATAAAATCCGCTAAACAGTGCAGGTTGGCGATGATGTGTTACTATAAATGTAAATAAATTGTGAAGTAAATTTGCTTCCGGGGATCTGAACGTGAATACATTACAACTCTCCATTGTCCATCGCTTGCCCCAGAGCTATCGCTGGTCGACGGGTTTTGCAGGTTCGAAAGTTGAACCGATTCCGCAAAGCGTTGCCGGGGAGGATAATTGTCTGGTGGCCCTCAAACTGCTCAGCCCGAGCGATGAAAATGCGTGGCCGGTCATGGAACGTCTCAGCCAGGCGCTGACGGACATCGAAGTGGACAGCTCCGTGCTGGAATGCGAAGGTGAGCCGTGCCTGTTTGTTAACAGCCAGGATGAGTTTGCCGCCACCTGTCGTCTGAAAAACTTCGGCGTGGCCATTGCCGAGCCGTTCTCCGGTCAATATCCTTTCTGAGTGCTAGTCAGCGGACAATAGCTGGCGCGTGTAATCCTGCGTCGGCGCGGTGAATACGCGCTGGCACTCTCCCTGCTCAACGACTTCTCCCTGCCGCAATACCACCACCTGATGGCAAAGCGCACGCACCACCTGTAAATCGTGGCTGATAAAGATATAGGCCAGCCGATGCTTTTCCTGTAGCCCCTTCAGCAGCGCCAGAATTTGCGCCTGCACGGTGCGGTCCAGGGAAGAGGTTGGCTCGTCCAGCACGATCAGCTCCGGTTTCAGGATCAGCGCGCGGGCAATCGCTATACGCTGGCGCTGTCCGCCGGAAAACTCAGCCGGATACCGGTGCCGGGTCTCGGGATCTAAACCCACTTCCGCCATCACCCGCATCACGTCGATTTCACGCTGTTGCGCCGTCATGGTCGGCTGGTGGACGCGCAGGCCCTCTTCAATAATCTGTAATACGCTCAGGCGCGGGTTAAGCGAAGAGTTTGGATCCTGAAATACCACCTGCATCCGCGGACGCACGGGAAGCATCATCCGGCGATTCAGGTTTTGCAGCGGCATGCCGTCAAAAACAATGCTTCCCTGAGAGGCGATCAGGCGCAGCAGCGCCAGGCCGGTGGTGCTTTTGCCTGAACCGGACTCGCCCACAAGCCCAAGCGATTCGCCCGGACGCAGAGCGAAGCTCATGTCTTTCAGAACATGATTGTGATCGACCACGCGACGCAAAATGCCTTTGCGGATCGGGAATGACACCGACAGCCCCTCAACCCTCAGCAACGGCGCGCTGTCAGCGTTAAGCGGAACCGGGTCGCCAGCGGGTTCGCTATCGAGCAGGCGCTGTGTATACGGGTGCTGAGGCGCGCTCAGCAGGGCGGATGCCCGGTTCTGTTCCACGCAGCGGCCGTTTTGCATCACGGCCACCGCGTCAGCGAGCTTTTTCACGATGCTCAGGTTGTGCGTAATAAACAGCAGGCTCATGTTCAGCTCGTCGCGCAGTTCGCGCAGCAGTTGCAGAATTTGTGCCTGTACCGTGACGTCCAGCGCGGTAGTAGGTTCATCGGCAATCAGCAGTTCGGGGCGCGTGAGCAGGGCCATTGCAATCATCACGCGCTGGCGCTCGCCGCCGGAAAGCTGGTGCGGGAAATCGTTCAGCCGTTTCGCCGCATTACGGATACCGGTGCGTTCAAGGCAGTCCAGAATTTCACCCCGCGCTGCCTCTTTACGCATTCCCCGATGAAGTGACAGCACTTCATAGAGCTGTTTTTCCAGGGTATGCAGTGGGTTGAGCGACACCATCGGCTCCTGAAAAATCATGGCGATGTTGTTGCCACGAATGCCGCGCAGGGTTTGCTCGTCAGCGTTCAGCAGCGATTGTCCATGGAACAGAATATCCCCCTGCGGATAGCTGACCGGCGGGGAAGGGAGCAGGCGCAGCACCGACAGCGCCGAAACGCTCTTACCGGAGCCGGATTCCCCGACCAGCGCCAGCGTCTCTCCGCGCTGGATCTGCAACGATAAATCCGTCACCACCGTGCGTGATTCGCCCTGTTTTGAAAACGCAATCGACAGGTTCTCTATGCTCAGAAGAGGCCGGGTCATGTCATACCGCCTTGTTGGGATCGAAGGCATCGCGCACGGCTTCGCCAATAAAAATCAGCAGGGAAAGCAGCACCGCCACGGAGAGGAATGCGGCGATGCCCAGCCAGGGGGCCTGGAGATTGTTTTTGCCCTGCAACAGCAGTTCGCCAAGGGACGGTGAGCCCAGCGGCAAACCGAAACCAAGAAAATCAAGCGACGTCAGGGTGGTGATGGAGCTGCACAAAATAAACGGCAGGAAGGTAAGGGTCGCCACCACCGCATTGGGAAGCATGTGACGGAAGATGATTGCGCCATCGCTCACGCCTAACGCCTGCGCAGCGCGAATATAGTCGTAATTCCGCGTACGCAGAAACTCCGCGCGCACCACGCCGACCAGCGCCATCCAGCCGAACAGGACGGTGATCCCGAGCAGCCACCAGAAGCCAGGCTGTACCACGCTGGACAGCAGGATTATCAGAAACAGCGTTGGCATACCGGACCAGACTTCAATCACGCGCTGTCCCCATAAATCTATTTTACCCCCGTAATAGCCCTGCACGGCGCCCGCCACAACGCCCATTACGCTGCTAAAGAGCGTCAGCAGTAGCCCAAACAGGAGCGAGATGCGGGTGCCATAGAGAATGCGCGCCAGCACATCGCCGCCGTTGGCGTCCGTTCCCAGCCAGTTTTGCGCGGAAGGCGGCGAAGGGAAGGGGGTGGACGTGGCGAAGTTAATACTGTTCGCGCCAAAACGAATCGGCGCCCAGATAGCCCAGCCGTGCTGCGCTATCTGTTCACGTAACCAGGGATCCTGGTACTCGGCTGGCGTCGCAAACGGGCCGCCAAAATCGCTTTCGCTGTAGGTAGTCAGCACCGGCACATACCAGCGGTCTTTGAAATGCACCAGCAGGGGTTTATCGTTGGCAATCAGTTCCGAACACATACTTAAGGCGAACAGGACGGCGAAGATCCACAGCGACCAGTAGCCGCGACGGTTGTGGCGAAAGCGCGCCCAGCGGGCCTGATTGACGGGGCTTAAACGCGACATCAGCGACCCTCAAAATCGATACGGGGATCGACCAGCGTATAGCTGATATCGCTGATGATGTTCAGCAGCAGGCCGATCAGGGTGAAAATGTAGAGTGTGCCAAACATCACCGGATAATCACGCGAGACGGTGGCCTCATAGCCCAGCAGCCCTAATCCGTTGAGCGAGAACATCACCTCTATCAGCAGCGAGCCGGTAAAAAACATACTGATGAACGTGGCGGGGAAACCGGCAATCACCAGCAGCATGGCGTTACGAAAAACGTGCTTCCACATGATCTGCTTTTCACCGACGCCTTTGGCGCGCGCGGTGACGACGTACTGTTTGCGGATCTCATCGAGAAAGGCGTTTTTGGTCAGCATCGTAAGCGCCGCAAATCCGCCGATGACCGTTGCCAGCACCGGAAGCGTGATGTGCCAGAAGTAATCGGTGATTTTCTGATACCACGGCAGGGTGCTGAAATCCGCAGAGACCAGCCCGCGCAGCGGGAAGAGGTCGAAATAACTGCCGCCGGCGAAAAAGACAATCAGCAGCACGGCAAACAGAAACGCCGGGATAGCGTAGCCGATGATAATGAATGTGCTGCTCCAGATATCGAAACGGCTACCGTTATAGACCGCTTTTCGGATCCCCAGCGGAATGGAGACCAGATAAATAATCAGCGTCCCCCACAGTCCGAGCGTGATGGAAACCGGCAGGCTTTGTTTGATCAGGGTTAACACCGAGGCGCTGCGAAACAGGCTGTCGCCAAAATCGAAACGGACATAATCCCAGAGCATCCTGAAATAACGCTCGTGCAGCGGCTTGTCAAAACCATAGCGATGAGTAATCTCGGCGATCACCTCCGGATCCAGTCCGCGACCGCCCCGGTAGTGGCTTTCGCTGATGTTGCCCACGCCCGTCCGGGCATGGCTGGCCCCCATTCCTTCACCGCCGCCGCCCGGCATGCCGCCAGCGTGACCAAATTCTATTGCCGCAATTGCCTGGTCCACCGGACCGCCGGGGGCGATCTGGACGATAAAAAAGTTAATGGTAATGATGGCCCACAGCGTCGGGATCACTAACAGCAGCCGGCGGATAAGATAAGCGCCCATCGTCACTCCTTAACGCCGCTCTGCGGGCAGTTTTGCGGCTTTATTCACGTCATACCACCAGGTGTCAAAGCCGAGGGTGTAGACCGGGCGAACGGCAGGCAGGGAGAATTTATCCCAGCGGGCCACGCGATCTTCGCCCATATACCACATCGGCAGCATGTAATAGTTCCAGGTTAAGACCCGATCGAGCGCGCGGCCAAGCGGCAGAAGCTTGTTCTTATCGCCCTGAGCGGCGACAATTTTTGCAATCAGCGCATCAATCACCGGGCTCTTTACGCCCGGGGCGTTGTAGGAGGAGTCGATATACCCCGATGCCCAGGAGATTTGCAGATCTGAACTTGGCCACGGCTGCGCGGCCCACAGGGTCTGCATCATGTCGTAATCGCGACTGCGCTTGCGGTTGGTTAACTGGGCCATATCGACCTGGCGGATATTCATGGTGACGCCAAGCCGGGCAAGGTTCTTCTTAAATGGCAGCACCCACTGATCGTTTGCGCCGGAGGCAATCAGCAGTTCGAAGCTGAGCGGTTTACCGGTTTGCACATTAACCCGTTGCCGATTTTTCAGCACCCAGCCAGCATCATCCAGCAGGTTGCTGGCTTTCAGCAGGTTGTCCCGGTCGAACCCGTTTCCGTCGGATTTGGGCGGTTCAAATACGCGGGTGAACACCTCCGGCGGGAGCTCCGCTTTCATTGGCGCCAGCAAAACCAGCTCGTCCGCGTGGGGATAATCACGGGCGGCATATTCAGTATTCTGGAAATAGCTGTTCGCCCGGCTGTAGGCTCCGTAAAACAGCGCTTTGTTCATCCATTCGAAATCAAACGCCAGGGTAATGGCTTCACGCACCCGACGATCGGAAAAAACCGGGCGCTGAATATTAAACGCCAGCCAGCGCGTGTCCTGCGCGGATTCGTTTTTGTGTTCGTCTTTAACAATATAGCCTTTCGCGAAATTTTTTCCGATATAGCGGGTCGCCCAATTTTTGGCGCTGTTCTCGACACGTAAATCAAACGCGCCCGCCTTAAATGCCTCGAAGGCCACGTTATCATCCAGGTAGTAGTCGTAGCGGATTGTATCGAAGTTCCAGCGGCCCCGGTTTACCGGCAGAGTGGCTGCCCAGTAATCTTTCACCCGGGAATAGATCACGTACTGGCCCATTCGCCAGTCGGTAATGCGATACGGCCCTCCGGCCAGCGGCGGGGTAGAGAGGGGATCGCTCAGCTTATGATTTTTCCAGAAGGATTCGGGCATGACGGGCAGGGAGAACAGGCTCAGCATATTCTCTTTGTTCGGCTCAGGGAGTTCGATTCGCACGGTCAGCGGGGCGATGGCTTTCACCGTGGTGCCCTTGTACACCAGACGAAACTGCGGCACGCCTTCGGTCATAAATTTATGAAAGGTGAATGCCACGTCACGGGCGCTAACCGGCGTACCGTCGTGAAAACGCGCCCGCGGATTAATCGCGATTTCTGCCCAGCTGAAATCATCGGCGTATCGCACGTTCTCGGCGACCAGGGGATAATAGCTGCCGGGCTCGTCGTCGGAGGTGACGAACAGCGTGTCATAGAGGGATTCGGTACGCGCTGCCGCCACGCCGCGCAGGGCAAAGCGGTTAAAGTTGTCAAACGTTCCCGTGGCGGAAAGCGTCACGTTTCCGCCTTTCGGGGCGGCGGGGTTAACGTAATCGTAGTGGTTAAAGTTAACCGCGTACTTCGGCTCGCCAATGACGGCAAAGGCCGTGCTCTCTTTGATGGTCTGCGCCTGGCTCGACAGGCTCACCAGCGCCAATAGCGTCAACACAACGCGCATAATCATAGTGCGGCGGATCCCTTTGTTCACAGGCAGGCTCGGTTGAACAGAATAATAAGGGACAGCGCCGTGATTGTGAAATTATTCCCCGAGCGTGATGTCGGGTTGCCACGTCCTGAACTGCTCCAGCGGCATTGGGCGGCCGATCCAGTAGCCCTGAAGATAGTTCACGCCATGCTCGCGCAGCCACGCCGCCTGCTCCGGCGTTTCAACACCCTCGGCAACGGTTAACATATTCAGGCGTTCTGCCAGCGTCAGCACCGCGTCAAGCACTGGCGAGGTGACGGTTTCAGTCCCGATGGCATTCACGAAGCCACGGTCAATTTTCAGGTAATCCATCGTGAAGCGTTCCAGATAGATCAGCGCGCTGTGGCCGGTGCCAAAATCATCGATGGCAATTTCAAAACCTTCTTCGTGCAGCCATTCGAACAGCTGATTAGCCTCGCGGTGGTTGATCATATCGCGCTCGGTTATTTCCAGCACAATCTGGAAGTGATCGGGTGGAAGGGCGGCGGCAAACGCGCGCATATCCTCTTTAAAGCTTTCCGCATGCAGATGCCCGGGCGCGATGTTGATCCCAAACTTGGCCCCAGGCGGGAGCACCGTTTGCAGGACAGGGGCATCGCGGATAATCAGGTCAAAAAGATGCAGCGTCAGCGGGACAATCAGCTTCTGCGCTTCAGCGAAATTAATAAAGGCATCCGGTGGAATTTCTCCCATCACCGGATGCTTCCAGCGCATCAGGACTTCCAGCCCGGTCATTTTGAGCGACTGCGCATCCACGACGGGTTGATAGACCACGTAAAACTGGTCGCGTTTGATGGCCGTTAGGATCTCTTTCCCCGGATTAAGACGGATAGTAAGAATATAGAAATTCAACAGGCCCGCCGCGATACCGCAGACCAGGCCGAAAAACAGGGCGTACAGCACTTCATCGGTCGTCCAGGCTTCCGCATAAACATGGATGGTCAGAGGCACATTTTTCAGCGTGGCGGTACGGACCGGGATATCAGGCAAATCACGTGCAGGGACCAGCGTTCCGGAATGGGTTGATAACGCATAATCGCCAATAATGATGGAAATACCGGCAAACTCATCCTGTCTTGAGGTGTAGAGGAGATAAGGAGTCAGGTTAAGATTAACGGAGGTAAATACACCGCCGTCCTTCACCAGTGGGTTGCGATACCAGATGGCAATCGCGGGCTTGTCCGGCATCATGGGGGTGCCCGGCAGGAGCGCCATATCAACCTGTTTATTGATGTGCAGTTCAGGAATAAGCGCTTCCAGAGGGACATTCATCGGGCCGGTGGCGGAAGAGCAGTAGGCGTTTTTATCCCTGACCAGCAAAAAGGCGCGCACGTTGATGCTAAAGGCCGCCCGGGAGGTCAGGGCGGCACTCACTTCCTCGCAGCTGTTTAGCGTGAGTGGCTGGAGTGTATCAATCGACATTTTGAGCTCATCGAAATAGCTCTCCATGTAGACGCTTAAATCGGTAATAAGGGTATCGAATCTGACGTCTCGCTTGTGGTAACTCCAGTAAAACTGTAATGCTCCCAGGAGCAGGGCAGTGAATAACCCCGTAAGGAAACTGAGAAACAGAATCTTGCGGTTGCTGGAGAAGTAGCGGGTAAACATAGATGTCGTGATTCCTGAAATGCCGCTGGATAGTTATCAGTGTAACGGGCAAAAAAAAACACTGCCGGAGCAGTGCTTTTTTTATCGTATCGCCAGCCAAGGGATAACCAACGATACGACAGCAATATTAACTACGGCTCAGAACGCGGCGAGCTTCGTTGTAGCGCTTCTTCCAGTAAGGTTCGTTCATGCTGGAAATCGTCACACCACTGCTGGTGGAAGCATGGACAAACTGATCGTTACCGATATAGATGCCAACGTGTCGACCGGTTGAACCCGCTCTGAACAGGACTAAATCGCCCGTGCGCAGTTTAGTGCGCGAAATGGATTTACCCATTTCCTGCTGTTCATAAGTAGAACGCGGAAGGTCTAACCCAAACTGCTCACGGAACGTACGCTGTACGAACGCGGAACAATCGATGCCTTTCTTGGTGCTGCCGCCCAGACGGTAACGCACGCCTTTCCAGTCAGCATACTGATCCATAATACGCGACTTAACGTCGAGATTACGTACCATATTTTCAAATTCATCCTGAGAGGCTTGCAGTGAAGAGGAATCTTCCATTCCCACAACACGCGTCTCAGGATGCATATTCTTCGCGGTGTTCGTCGTACTACATGCCGAAAGCAGAACCGCCACTGCAATCGCCGGGATCCCCCGCAAGATATATCTCAAGATTGGTTGAGATTTGACCATTTTGTTTGTTTTCCCTTGAAGTCCTTAACGAAAATATCGTTATAAAAATGCCAACCGTGACGAGACTAATAATCTGTTCACAATGAGACAATTCTTTATGGTGAAAACTGTGGCTCAACGCACAAAATTATTCACCATGATAATAATTATCTCAGTGGGGCAAAACGAGTTCGAGGTTAACCGATTGCACGGGGTATTGCGAGCAAAAAAGTCCGTTTTTTTATAAGAAAATGTGATACACAAAGTTACAGCGCGGAATTGCTCAAAATGCCGCCATTCATATCGGTAATCCCTGCAATTGCTTCATTTTTATCACGAATTGTATGACGGGATGATGACAGCGTTGAATGACGCCGAAAAGAAGTGACGCAGGGATCGAAAACGATCCCTGATGAATGGTGTTAATTTTCGTTATTTATTTGTTTCCAGCTTGTTTAAATTTGCCAGGAAGATAGCGATCAAAAATGTCTATTATGCGATCGCTCAGGGGGGTCATCAGCACCCACGGTAAACCAATTAACACCGCCGTGAGGGAGCCTACGGCGATATCTGTCAGCCAGTGAGCGCCAATCATCACCCGCGGGAATGCAAATACCACCACAATAACCAGGGCGATGGTGAAGGCTTTTTTACCAAAATAGCGCAGCATGAAGCCTGCAAAAATCAGCAGCATCATACCGTGGTCGCCCGGGAAACTGTCCTTCGAGGCATCTTTGGTTGGAATATGAAGCAGCTCGCTGACGCGGTTAATATTCGGGAAAAAGAGCGAAGGACTGGCGCGTTTAACCGGCATCAGATGCTGCGCCAGCTGGTTGATAATCACGGCCGTCAGCAGCATCACCAGGCCGATAATCAGAATACGGCGACGACCCGTTTTGTCTTCCTTCAGCCAGAAGGAGAGCATCAGACAGCCCATTGCCAGCAGCGAACAGCCGTCAAACGCGCGGTTGTTGGTGATCGCCACCAGCCACAGGAAGGCTTCACTCTTCGCCAGCGCCTGGTTAAAGAAGTGGAACAGCCCGGAATCCAGCGGGAACCAGAAACCGTGATCCGCCGGGATATACCAGGAGAAAAAGATCGCCAGGCCGGCAGCGTTGAGCAATAAAATAGCAGGAAGTCGAGTCGTCATAGTCTTCAGCAATGTGTGAAATCAGGGGCAACGTTAGCCGCCCAAACTTAAACGAAGCTTCAACAGGCTTGACTGGAGGGCATTCCAGTCGGTATTAACCGCACTAATTAACTCTATCCGGCTGTCGGGTGGCGCGACGTTCTGGGTTTCAATAAAGAAATCCTCGCCCTGACGGTTAATGCGCACCAGACCATCCGGAGTGCGCATGATCCCTTTTACCCGCTCAACCGGCGCGAGTCTCGCCCATTCCAGTATACCAATGGTGTCGAAAACCGTATCGGCATCGAAGATCCACCCGCAGGCCTGATGCCCCTGGCCGCTGTTCAGGTTGCGACGCCAGCGCTGATGCTCCGGCAGGCTCAGTGCAGCCAGGCCTTGCTTCGCGCCGTGGCTATGCGAATGCTCAGCGCTGGCAGGCAGTTGCGTCTGGTTGAGGCGGGGAAGGTCGAGCAGGGCGCCATCAATGTTGCCCTGGGTCGTCTGCACATACTGACGTCCACCGCCAGCCTGCTGCCACCAGGACTGGAACGCGGCCTGACTCTCAGCTGTCGCGCGATCGGATTTATTCGCCACGATAATATCTGCCGAGGCGAGCTGGTCGCGGAAATTGTCATTATTGATCGCTTTTTCATCCAGCAGCTGGCGGGGGTCGAGCAGGCAAAGCGTCGCACGCAGCTCAAGCCACGGCTCGTATACCGGGGCGGTCAGTAAATCAAGGATTTGCTTAGGATGCCCCAGCCCGGTGGGCTCAATCAGCAGACGGTCCGGCTTGCCCTGACGCAGCAGCGTATTCAGCCCGACCTGCATCGGCAGACCATTCACGCAGCACATACACCCGCCCGGGATCTCTTTCACCATCGCGCCGCTGTCGGCGAGCAACGCGCCGTCGATCCCCACTTCGCCAAATTCGTTGACCAGCACGGCCCACTTTTCCGCCGGGTCTTTATTGGCCAGCAAATGCAGAATGGACGTAGTTTTACCGCTGCCGAGAAAACCGGTGATCAGGTTGGTTTTGGTCACGTGCGCTCCGATAAATAATTGTGATGTAGTAACAACTATCTATCATCCTGACGAAAAAATCGGGCATTGAGAAGAGGGAGGGCGAACGGAGCATAAAACCGTTCGCCTTAAACGCAATAATCGCTAAATTTTTAACGTTTCGATAACGGCCTGGCGCGCGCCGAGCCGGACGAGGCGCTGGTACGCGCTGGTGATTGCCTCGACAAAGACAGGGTTTTGCGGCAGGTCGTCGCCAAAGATTTCATTTAGCGTCAGCAGGGCGCTAACGCGTTCTGCGTCGCTGCTGGTAGCGACAATGGCCTGAAACTTGTCGCTCAGCGGATCGCGTACGTCAATGGCGTTGCCCTGTTCGTCCGTACCGCTGACGTAGCGCATCCAGCCCGCCACCCCCAGCGCCAGTAATGGCCAGGCGGTGTTACGCTCAAGATGCACGCGGATCCCATCCAGCATGCGCTGAGGCAGCTTCTGGCTGCCGTCCATGGCGATTTGCCATGTACGATGCTGTAGGGCCGGGTTGGCGAAGCGGTCAAGCAGGCTGTCAGCATAGGCTGTCAGATCAACGTTGGTGATGCGCAGCGTAGGGGCCTGCTCATTCAGCATCAGCCTGCGGGCCGCCTCGCGGAAACTGTCGTCCTGCATACATTCATTTATGTGCGCGTAGCCGGCAAGGTAGCCCAGATACGCGAGGAAGGAGTGACTGCCGTTCAGCATCCGCAGCTTCATCTGCTCCCAGGGCAGGACATCCTCAACCATCTGTACGCCTGCCACCTCCCACTCCGGACGCCCGGCGACAAAGTTATCTTCCACTACCCACTGAATGAACGGTTCACAGCTGATGGCGCAGGGATCTTCAACGCCAAGTTCCTGGGTGATTTCCGCGAGTGAGGCGTCGGTGGCGGCGGGCACGATTCGGTCGACCATGGTGCCAGGGAAGCTCACGTGCGCCTCGATCCATGCGGCCAGCTCTGCGGAACGCTTTCCGGCCATGCCGAGAACGGCATTTTTCACCACGTGGCCGTTGTCGGGAATATTGTCGCAGGAGAGCACGGTAAACGCCGGCAGGCCCCGCTCGCGGCGGCGATGAAGCGCTTCAACCAGAATACCCGGCGCGGAATGCGGCTCAGACGGGTGCTCGAGATCGTGCAGGATGCGGCTATTCCGCATATCCAGTTTTCCCGTCGCCGGATCGATGCAGTAGCCTTTTTCGGTAATGGTGAGGGAGACAATTGCCACCTGCGGTTCGCAGAATTTCTCAATAATGGCTGCCAGCGAGTCGAGTTTGGCGTTCAGGCACTCTTTTACCGCACCGATAATAATGGGCTGATTGCCTTCGGCACCTTTCTCCAGCACGGTAAACAGATGATCCTGCGCCCGGAGCTGGCCCATAAGGACATCGCCGCTAAAGAGGCTAATCTCACAAATTCCCCAGTCGCCTCCTTTGGCATTCAGTACCCGGTTTGTTAACAACGCCTGATGCGCCCGGTGGAACGCGCCAAAACCGAAATGGACGATGCGGGAGTGTAACTGCTCGCGATCGTAGCGGGGCTGCTGGACATGAGCAGGAAGCGCGGTGGAGGCAATAGTCTTCATGTAATACACACCTGATTAACCATTAATTAACAATGCCAGTGTAAAGTTATATGACAACAAATTAAATTGGTAAGCCGTAAATATCCCTGTTATGTGAGTTTGATCAATCAATGCCGCGTGCTGTATTGACCACTTCGATTAAACATGTATGGTAGTCGTCATTGAAGTAACACATATTGGTATAACAACTTGAGAGGGTGGGGCAATGGAACAAACCTGGCGTTGGTACGGGCCGAACGATCCGGTTTCTCTTGATGATGTGCGTCAGGCTGGCGCAACGGGTGTAGTCACGGCGCTGCATCATATTCCGAACGGTCAGGTGTGGCCGGTAGAGGAAATCCAAAAGCGTCAGGCTCAGCTGGCAGAGAAGGGGTTAACCTGGTCTGTTGTGGAAAGTATTCCGGTTCACGAAGATATCAAAACCCACTCCGGTGAGTGTGATACCTGGATTGCGAATTATCAGCAGAGCATTCGTAACCTGGCAGCCTGTGGTATTGATACCGTCTGCTACAACTTTATGCCGATTCTGGACTGGACGCGTACCGACCTGGAATATGAAATGGCCGATGGTTCGAAGGCGCTGCGTTTCGATCAAATCGCTTTTGCGGCTTTCGAACTGCACATTCTGAAGCGTCCGGGGGCGGAAGCAGACTACACTGCCGAAGAGCAACAGCAGGCGCTGGCGTGGTTCAATGCCGCCAGTGAAGCGGACATTGAGAAGCTGGTTCGCAATATCATCGCGGGCCTGCCGGGGGCGGAAGAGGGTTATACCCTCGATCAGTTCCGCGCGCGCCTGGCGGAATATGGCGATATCGATAAAAACCAGCTGCGTGAAAACATGGCGCACTTCCTGCGCGCTATTGTGCCGGTGGCAGAAGAAGTCGGCGTGCGGCTGGCGGTTCATCCTGACGATCCACCGCGCCCTATCCTCGGCCTGCCGCGTATCGTGTCTACGATTGAAGATATGCAGTGGCTGAAAGAGACGGTGGACAGCATCTACAACGGCTTTACCATGTGTACGGGCTCGTATGGCGTGCGGGCGGATAACGATCTGGTGCGGATGATCGAAACCTTCGGCGATCGCATTCATTTCACCCACCTGCGTGCAACCTGCCGTGAAGAGAACCCGAAAACCTTCCACGAAGCAGCCCATCTTGGCGGCGACGTGAACATGGTTGCGGTGGTGGATGACATTCTCTCTGAAGAGGTTCGTCGTAAGCAGGCGGGGGATGTGCGTCCTATTCCGTTCCGTCCGGATCACGGGCACCAGATGCTGGACGATCTGCGCAAGAAAACGAATCCAGGGTATTCGGCGATTGGCCGTCTGAAAGGGATGGCGGAAGTGCGCGGTATCGAGCTGGCGCTGAAAATGACGAAGTATCCTGAACTGCTGTAAAGGTTGTTGCCGGGTGGCGGCTGCGCCTTACCCGGCCTACAAAAACACAAAAACCGGCATCAGAGCCGGTTTTTTGTAGGCCCGGTAAGCGTAGCGCCACCGGGCGAAAAGCAGGATCAGTCAGCACGACCCATATAGCGTTTTTCTTCGATATGGATACGGATTTTCTCGCCCGCTGACAGGTACTCTGGCACCTGTACGACCAGACCGGTAGTCAGGGTAGCCGGTTTGTTACGCGCACTTGCAGACGCGCCTTTGATGCCCGGCGCCGTTTCAACAATTTCCAGATCAACGGTCTGCGGCAGCTCCAGCGCCAGCAGCACGCCATCCCAGGTCAGCACCTGCATGTCCGGCATTCCACCTTCTGGAATAAACAGCAGCTCTTCTTCGATCTGATCTTTAGTGAAGATATACGGGGTGTAATCTTCTTTATCCATGAACACGTATTCGTTGCCGTCGATGTAGGAGAAATCAACGTAGCGACGGGTGAGGGTCACGGTATCAACGATATCGTCGCCTTTAAAACGTTCTTCCACTTTCAGGCCGGTGCGGACATCGGAGAAACGCATTTTGTACAGCGTTGCTGCGCCACGGGCGCTGGGTGCCTGAATGTCGATATCTTTCACAATCAGCAGTTTGCCGTTGTAATTCAGTACCATACCTTTCTTAATTTCGTTCGCTCTTGGCATTGCAGTAATCCTGTTTACGGGAGGTAAAAAATATCGCGCCAAATTACTCGCGCGCGGCCTTTCAGGCAAGCGGAATTCGTGGGTTTTGCTATCAATACATAAAAGGTGTTACTGTGCGCGCAATGCCCGACTGCGCGGGCATCTGCCACCAACAGAGAGCATGTATGGATTGTCGTTCCGACTGTGGCGCGTGCTGTACCGCACCGTCCATCTCAAGCCCCATTCCAGGCATGCCGGAGGGCAAGCCTGCCAATACCCGCTGCGTTCAGCTCTCTGACACTAACCTGTGCATGATCTTTGGCTCGCCCCTGCGCCCGAAGGTGTGCTCCGGGCTCCAGCCAACCGCCGAAATGTGCGGCAGTACGCGCCAGCAGGCCATCACTTATCTGCTTGAGCTGGAAGCGCTCACCGCGCCTTAGACATCTTTGATTCGCGTCAGGCAGCTCAGCGTCAGGACGCACATCACCAGCGCAATCCAGAACACCGTATGATAGTTCCAGATTTCAGCCACAACGCCCGCCAGTGAGCCTGCAATAATCCAGCCCACGCGGGTGGTATTAGTATAAAGGGTGGTGGCAGAGCCTGCCTGACCCGGCATCAGATCCTGGAAGTAGAGCATGCCGATACCGGCCAGGATACCGATGTAAATGGCGTTCAGCAGCTGTAAAGCAAGAAGCAGGGCTGGCGTATGAACCGTCAGCATACCGACATAAAACAGCAGCCCGGCTACGGCGGCGACGCGCATCAAAAAGCGCTTGCCGAAGCGCTTCGCGTAATAGCCCGCAATCAGCATGGTGGGGATCTCAAGCCCCGCGGCGGTTCCCATCATGATCCCGGCCAGCTTCTCCGGCAGATGCAGCTCATCAATAATAAACAGCGGCATATTAATGATATAGAGGCTGTTGGTGCCCCACATCAGCGTACAGATAATGAATAACAGCAGCGCGTCGCGCCGGTTACGTCGCGGAGCTTCCAGCGTACCGGTCGCCACTTTCGGCTCTTTGCGCATGGAGGGCAGGAAGAACCAGACCATTGCGCCGCATACTACGAAGGCCACGGCTGCGCTGAGGTACATCACCGTAAAGCCAAAACCCATCGCCAGCGCGTAGGCGAGCGGGGGGCCAATCACCCACGCCAGCGACACCTGCGCGCGCAGTATCGAGCTGAACATCACCGCTTCCCGCCCGGTGCGGTCGGCATGCTCACGGGCAAGGGCGAACATCTGCGGGTTGGCGGTCGAGCCGAAACTGCTCAGGAATACGCCCACAAACAGCAGAATGAAGTAGTTACGGTTCCAGGCAAACAGCAGGCAGGCAAACACCCCGAGCAGGCAGCAAAAAACGATCAGGCTTTTGCGATCGCCTTTGCGGTCTGAACGCCCGGCAAGAAACTGGCTGACGAAAATGCCGATGATGGCGCTCCCGGTGAAGAAGAAGCCAACCATCGCCGGGCGGGCGTGGACTTCGTTGGTCAGAAACAGGCTCAGCGTAGGCGTTTGTAACGCACCGGCAATACCGGTGAGAAAAGCAACGATCAAAAACGCCGTTGACGTCAAATCAAAAGGCTTTGGTGAGGCGGCAGCGGGGGTGTTATGCATGTTCAGTCTTTGCGAGTAACAGAGAGAGGCGGAGTTTACGCCGCCTGTCATTAAATAAACAGAGGGCAAAATCAAGATTGCCACAATAAATCAAAATAGCATTTCAGTTTATCGCCGTTTCGCTGAAGCGTGCTGAACCTATTTGCTGAACATCAGCAAAAACCTCCCGACTGAAGAAGAAATGTGCTGCACTTCTAAATTCTGCAACAAGAAATGTAACTTTTCTTGCAACCTTTTGTAGAAAAGACAAGACTTCTTGAAACGTTTCAGCGCTATCTTGCATGTCCTGACGAAGCAGGTTAGCGCTTATTTTCTCAGTTAAGCTGAAACGATTCAATTTCAGCAGGAGAGGAGAATCATGTTCCAGTTATCTGTTCAGGATATTCACCCGGGCGAACAGGCCGGGAATAAAGAAGAGGCTATTCGCCAGGTCGCCGCTGCACTCGTGCAGGCTGGCAACGTGGCTGACGGCTACGTCAACGGCATGCTGGCGCGTGAACAGCAGACCTCCACCTTCCTCGGTAACGGTATTGCAATTCCGCACGGCACCACGGACACCCGCGATCAGGTGCTGAAAACCGGCGTACAGGTCTTCCAGTTCCCGCAGGGCGTGCTGTGGGGCGAGGGTCAGGTGGCTTACGTGGCGATTGGCATCGCGGCCAGCGGTGACGAACACCTGGGCCTGCTGCGTCAGCTGACGCACGTGCTGAGTGATGATGCCGTCGCGGAACAGCTTAAATCCGCCACCACTGCTGAAGAGCTGCGTGCCCTGCTGATGGGCGAAAAACAGAGCGAAGCGCTGAAGCTGGATAATGAAACCCTGACGCTGGACGTCGTTGCGTCCGATTTGCTGACGCTCCAGGCGCTGAACGCGGCCCGCCTGAAAGAAGTGGGAGCGGCAGATACCACTTTTGTGACGTGCGCCATCAATGATAAGCCATTAAACCTGGGTCAGGGCATCTGGCTGAACGACAGTGCTGAAGGCAACCTGCGTAGCGCTATCGCGGTCAGCCGTGCTGCGGTTGCCTTTGAGACAGACGGCGAACGCGCCGCGATGTTGGTAACGGTCGCCATGGCGGACGATCAGCCGGTATCCGTGCTGAAGCGTCTGGGCGATCTGCTGCTGAACAATAAAGCTGAAAAACTGCTGAACGCAGACGCGGCGACGGTGCTGGCCCTGCTGACCAGCGACGATGCGCTGACGGATGACCTGCTGAGCGCAGAGTACGTGGTGCGTAACGAACACGGCCTGCATGCCCGTCCGGGCACCATGCTGGTGAATACCATTAAACAATTTGAAAGTGAGATCACCGTGACCAATCTGGACGGTTCGGGTAAACCAGCCAACGGGCGCAGCCTGATGAAAGTTGTCGCGCTGGGCGTGAAGAAAGGCCATCGTCTGCGCTTTACCGCGCAGGGTGCGGATGCTGAACAGGCGCTGAAAGCGATTGGCGACGCCATCGCGGCCGGTCTGGGGGAGGGCGCATAATGAGCAGACGTGTTGCGACCATTACGCTGAACCCGGCTTACGATCTGGTGGGTTTCTGCCCGGAAATTGAGCGTGGCGAAGTCAACCTGGTGCGGACGACCGGCCTGCATGCCGCAGGAAAAGGGATTAACGTGGCGAAGGTGCTGAAAGATCTCGGCATCGACGTCACCGTAGGCGGCTTCCTCGGTAAAGACAACCAGGATGGTTTTCAGCAGTTGTTCAGTGAACTGGGCATCGCTAACCGTTTTCAGGTTGTGCAGGGCCGTACCCGCATCAACGTTAAGCTGACCGAGAAAGACGGTGAAGTGACCGATCTGAACTTCTCCGGCTTCGAAGTGACCCCGGCTGACTGGGAGCGCTTTGTTGCCGATTCCCTGAGCTGGCTGGGCCAGTTTGACATGGTGTGCGTCAGCGGCAGTCTGCCGTCCGGCGTCAGCCCGGAAGCGTTCACCGACTGGATGACGCGCCTGCGCAGCCAGTGCCCGTGCATTATTTTCGACAGCAGCCGCGACGCGCTGGTCGCCGGTCTGAAAGCCTCGCCATGGCTGGTTAAACCTAACCGCCGCGAACTGGAGATCTGGGCGGGCCGTAAGCTGCCAGAATTAAAGGATGTGATTGACGCTGCCCATGCGCTGCGCGAGCAGGGTATCGCTCACGTGGTGATTTCGCTGGGTGCAGAAGGTGCCCTGTGGGTTAACGCCTCCGGGGAATGGATTGCCAAACCGCCTTCAATGGAGGTGGTCAGCACCGTGGGTGCCGGGGATTCGATGGTTGGCGGCCTGATCTACGGTCTGCTGATGCGCGAATCCAGTGAACATACCTTACGTCTTGCTACCGCCGTTGCGGCCCTGGCCGTGAGCCAGAGCAATGTCGGTATTACCGATCGTACCCAGTTAGCCGCGATGATGGCGCGCGTTGACTTAAAACCTTTTAACTAACAGCAGGAGAGGAATAATGAAAACGCTGCTGATCATTGACTCCGGTCTCGGACAGGCTCGTGCCTATATGGCGAAGACCCTGCTGGGCGCGGCGGCACAAAAAGCGCATCTGGATATCATTGATAACCCGGGTGATGCTGAAATGGCGATTGTTCTGGGCGACAAAATCCCCGCTGACAGCGCCCTGAACGGCAAAAAAGTGTGGCTGGGTGATATTAATCGCGCGGTGGCACACCCTGAACTGTTTCTGAGCGAAGCAAAAGGTCATGCGACGGTTTACAGCGCACCTGTTGAGGCGGCGCCGGTTGCCGCCGCTGGGCCGAAACGCATTGTTGCGGTAACGGCCTGCCCGACAGGTGTGGCGCACACCTTTATGGCGGCTGAAGCCATTGAAACCGAAGCGAAAAAACGTGGCTGGTGGGTGAAGGTTGAAACCCGCGGCTCTGTTGGTGCGGGCAATGCCATCACGCCGGAAGAGGTGGCGGAAGCCGATCTGGTGATTGTGGCGGCGGATATCGAAGTGGATCTGGCGAAGTTTGCCGGCAAGCCGATGTACCGTACCTCTACCGGCCTGGCGCTGAAGAAGACCGCGCAGGAGTTTGATAAGGCGCTGGCAGAAGCCAAACCGTATCAGGCAACCGGTGCGGCAAAAACGCCGACCGAAGGCAAGAAAGAGTCTGCCGGTGCCTATCGTCACCTGTTAACGGGCGTGTCTTACATGCTGCCGATGGTAGTGGCGGGCGGCCTGTGCATTGCGCTCTCCTTCGCCTTTGGTATCGAGGCGTTTAAAGAGCCGGGCACGCTGGCGGCTGCGTTGATGCAGATTGGCGGCGGCTCCGCGTTTGCGCTGATGGTGCCGGTGCTGGCGGGCTTTATCGCCTTCTCCATTGCTGACCGTCCGGGTCTGACGCCGGGTCTTATCGGCGGTATGCTCGCCGTGAGCACCGGTTCTGGCTTTATCGGCGGTATCATTGCCGGTTTCCTCGCCGGTTATGTGGCGAAGCTGATCAGCTCGAAGCTGAAGCTACCGCAGAGTATGGAGGCGCTGAAACCTATCCTGATCATCCCGCTGATTTCCAGCCTGGTGGTCGGTCTGGCGATGATTTACCTGATTGGTAAGCCGGTCGCGGGCATTCTGGAAGGTCTGACCCACTGGCTGCAAACTATGGGGACGGCGAACGCGGTGCTGCTGGGCGCAATCCTCGGCGGTATGATGTGTACCGACATGGGTGGTCCGGTGAACAAAGCGGCATATGCGTTTGGCGTTGGCCTGCTGAGTACCCAGACCTACGCGCCGATGGCGGCGATCATGGCGGCCGGTATGGTGCCTCCGCTGGCGCTCGGTCTGGCGACGATTATTGCCCGCCGTAAGTTCGATAAAGCGCAGCAGGAAGGCGGTAAAGCGGCGCTGGTGCTGGGCCTGTGCTTCATCACCGAAGGCGCAATCCCGTTTGCGGCACGCGATCCAATGCGTGTTCTGCCGTGCTGTATCGTGGGTGGTGCGGTG
Source organism: Enterobacter sp. BIDMC 27 (assembly GCF_000534415.1). Lineage (NCBI taxonomy): Bacteria > Pseudomonadati > Pseudomonadota > Gammaproteobacteria > Enterobacterales > Enterobacteriaceae > Enterobacter > Enterobacter sp. BIDMC 27. The sequence goes on along the minus strand of NZ_KI973178.1, from coordinate 3,982,589 downwards.
ACGGGGGCTATCTCCATGGCGGTAGGTGCGAAACTGATGGCGCCGCACGGCGGTCTGTTCGTCCTGCTCATCCCTGGCGCCATCACGCCGGTGCTGGGTTATCTGCTGGCGATTGTTGCCGGTACGCTGGTGGCAGGCCTGTCTTACGCGGTGCTGAAGCGCCCGGAAGCGGAAGTGGTCGCAAAAGCAGCCTAAAAGAGGTGTCGGGTGGCGGCTTCGCCTTACCCGACCTACAAAAAAAGCCGGGTGCGTAAGCAGCCCGGCTTTTTTTATGCCGCCTGTTCAGCGGTTTGCTGCGCCTTCAGCCAGGCAATCTCTTCCGCCCAGATATCCGGGTTAATGGTTTCGAGCACCATCGGAATACCGTCGAAGCGGGCGTCCTGCATGATAAAGCGGAACGCATCATGGCCGATGTTGCCTTCGCCCAGGCTGTGGTGGCGGTCAACGCGGCTGCCGAACGCGCTTTTCGCATCGTTTAAGTGCATACCGCGAAGGTATTTAAAACCGACAATACGCTCGAACTCCTCGAAGGTATTTTTCGTGGCCTCGGTTGTGCGCAGGTCATAGCCGGCGGCAAAGGCGTGACAGGTATCGATGCACACCCCCACGCGGGATTTATCTTCCACGCCGTCGATGATCGCCGCCAGATGCTCAAACTTAAAGCCGAGGTTGCTGCCCTGACCGGCGGTATTCTCAATCACCGCCGTCACGCCCTGGGTTTTATCCAGCGTCATGTTGATGGACTCGGCGATGCGCGCCAGACAGGCGTCTTCGTCAATCTGCATCAGATGGCTGCCGGGATGGAAGTTCAGCAGCGTCAGCCCCAGCTGTTCACAGCGCTGAACCTCATCCAGGAACGCTTCGCGGGATTTTTCCAGCGCCTCGGCAACCGGGTGACCGAGGTTAATGAGGTAGCTGTCGTGGGGAAGGATTTGGCCAGGCCCATAGTGGTATTTCTCACAGGCGGCTTTGAAATCATCAATCACTTCAGCGGTGAGCGCTGCGGCGCGCCACTGGCGCTGGTTTTTGGTGAACAGGGCGAAAGCGGTCGCCTCGATTTCGGCGGCGCGAATGGCGGCATTCGCAAGGCCACCGGCAGCGCTGACGTGCGCTCCAACATATTTCATAAAAAGACTCCTGTTAACCCGAAATGCCTATGATAGCGGGTTAACAGGAGAAGGACGAGATGGTTTATGCCAACAGGCTGTGTACCGCAAGGTTAATCGCACCGCCGCCAACGATCAGCCAGATGAACAGCACCAGCGCCATCAGCAGCGGTTTCGCCCCGGCTTTTTTCAGCGCGCTGACGTGCGTGGTGACGCCCAGCGCCGCCATTGCCATTGCCAGCAGGACCGTATCCAGCGTGACCAGCATATCCACCATCGCTTTTGGCAGCAGGTGGAAAGAGTTGAAGACAGCGACCACGATGAACAGGATCGCAAACCACGGAATGGTGATTTTGCTTTTCTCGCTGCCGCCTGCCGGAGCCAGCTGTTTAACCCGCGCCGCGAGGAAAATCAGGAACGGGGCCAGCATCATCACGCGCAGCATTTTGGCTATGACCGCCGCGTTTTCTGCTTCTGGATTAATGGCGTGACCAGCCGCCACCACCTGCGCCACTTCGTGCATGGTTGAGCCGATATAAATGCCGTAGGTTTCCGGGCTAAACCAGTGCGCCACCAGCGGATACATGGCCGGATACAGGAAGATCGCCAGCGTACCGAAGATAACTACCGTCGCGACCGCTACCGTCACTTTACTGGCTTCAGCTTTAACGACGGGTTCTGTTGCCAGTACCGCCGCCGCGCCGCAGATGCTGCTGCCTGCGCCGATTAACCAGCTGGTTTGCTTATCCAGGCCAAAGATTTTCTGACCGATGAAGCACGCCAGTAAAAAGGTGCTCGAAAGGGTCAGGACGTCGATGGCGATCCCGCTGACGCCCACATCCGCAATCTGCGAAAAGGTGAGGCGGAAACCGTAAAGAATAATCCCGAGGCGCAGCAAGTGCTGTTTAGCAAAGATTATCCCGCCGTCGCAGGATTTCCAGATGTGTGGATAAACGGTGTTCCCGACCACCATGCCGATCAGAATGGCCAGCGTCAGGGCGCTGAACCCTGCACCGGCAACCGCCGGTATACTCCCGCCCCATAAAGCCACGCCGGTCACCACGGCGCTGAGCGCGAGACCCGGCACGAAGTGCCACACTGTACGATGATGTTGTAAGGTGATTTCTGACATAACCTTCTCCTTTGTCTGGCTAAAGGTTACGGCGCTCTGGCTTAAAAATAAAATTGATTATATATTTATAATCAATCTTTATAAGTGGTAAGCAACCATGCACATTACATTGCGTCAGCTGGAAGTTTTTGCCGAGGTGCTGAAAAGCGGCTCGACAACCCAGGCGTCACAAATGCTGGCGCTCTCGCAGTCCGCCGTTAGCGCGGCCTTGACCGATCTTGAAGGGCAACTGGGCGTCCAGCTTTTCGACAGGGTAGGGAAGCGGCTGGTGGTGAACGAACATGGCCGCCTGCTGTACCCGCGTGCCCTGGCCTTGCTGGAGCAGGCGACGGAGATCGAACAGCTGTTCCGCGAGGACAACGGCGCTATTCGCGTCTACGCCAGCAGCACGATCGGTAACTACATCCTGCCGGAAGTGATTGCCCGCTACCGCCGGGATTTTCCGACCCTGCCGCTGGAAATGAGCGTCGGCAACAGCCAGGACGTGATCAACGCGGTGATCGATTTCCGCGTGGACATCGGGCTTATCGAAGGGCCGTGCCACAACGTCGATATCATTGCGGAACCCTGGCTGGAGGATGAGCTGGTGGTGTTTGCCTCCCCGGCCTCTTCTTTACTCCAGGGCGAGGTGACGCTGGAGCGTCTGGCGCAGGCGCAGTGGATCCTGCGAGAGCAGGGCTCCGGCACGCGTGAGATTGTCGATTATCTGCTGCTGTCCCATCTGCCGCAGTTCCAGTTAGGGATGGAGTTAGGTAACTCCGAGGCGATTAAGCATGCGGTGCGTCATGGCCTGGGCATTAGCTGTCTTTCCCGACGGGTGATCGCCGAACAGCTGGAAACCGGCTCACTGGTTGAGATCCCCGTTCCGCTGCCGAAGCTGGTGCGCACGCTGTGGTGCATCCATCATCGTCAGAAACACCTTTCCAGCTCGCTCCAGCGTTTTCTGCGTTACTGCGAGATGTAAAAGCTCCCCTCACCCTGGCCCTCTCCCCAAAGGGGAGAGGGAAAAATTATGCTTTACTTATAATCCTGGCCGAGTCATGAAGCTCTCTTATAACTGAGCATTTCTGCCGGAAGCAACGCAGATCGTCTGCTACAATCGCGCCTCATTTATTGAATGGACAGCATTTTCACATGGTTTCAGAAACTAAAACCACACAAGCGCCCGCGCTACGTCGCGCACTTAAGGCGCGTCACCTGACGATGATCGCCATTGGCGGCTCCATCGGTACGGGACTTTTTGTTGCCTCTGGCGCAACGATTTCGGCAGCCGGCCCGGGTGGGGCATTATTCTCTTATATCCTGATTGGCCTGATGGTCTACTTCCTGATGACCAGCCTGGGCGAACTGGCGGCATACATGCCGGTGTCTGGTTCGTTTTCGACCTACGGACAAAAGTACGTTGAGGAAGGCTTTGGCTTCGCGCTGGGCTGGAACTACTGGTATAACTGGGCGGTGACCATCGCCGTTGACCTCGTCGCGGCACAGCTGGTGATGACCTGGTGGTTCCCGGACACGCCGGGCTGGATCTGGAGCGCCCTGTTCCTGGCGGTCATCTTCCTGCTGAACTACATTTCCGTGCGCGGTTTCGGCGAAGCGGAATACTGGTTCTCTTTGATTAAAGTGGCAACCGTCATCATCTTTATCGTCGTCGGTGTGGCGATGATCGTTGGTATTTTCAAAGGGGCTGAACCGGCGGGCTGGAGTAACTGGACTATAGGCGATGCGCCGTTTGCCGGGGGCTTCTCCGCGATGATTGGCGTGGCGATGATTGTCGGCTTCTCCTTCCAGGGCACGGAGCTGATTGGTATTGCGGCCGGTGAATCCGAAAACCCGGAGAAGAACATTCCGCGCGCGGTGCGTCAGGTGTTCTGGCGTATCCTGCTGTTCTATGTGTTCGCGATCCTGATTATCAGCCTGATCATTCCGTATACCGACCCAAGCCTGCTGCGTAACGACGTAAAAGACATCAGCGTCAGCCCGTTCACGCTGGTCTTCCAGCACGCGGGTCTGCTCTCTGCGGCGGCGGTGATGAACGCGGTGATCCTGACGGCGGTACTGTCTGCGGGTAACTCCGGGATGTACGCCTCAACTCGTATGCTCTACACCCTGGCCTGCGATGGTAAAGCGCCGCGTATTTTCTCGAAACTGTCTCGCGGTGGCGTGCCACGCAACGCGCTGTATGCGACCACGGTGATTGCGGGTCTCTGTTTCCTGACCTCCATGTTCGGCAACCAGACGGTCTACCTGTGGCTGCTTAACACCTCCGGGATGACGGGCTTCATTGCCTGGCTGGGCATTGCCATCAGCCACTACCGTTTCCGTCGCGGGTACGTCAAGCAGGGTCATGATCTGAATAATCTGCCGTACCGGTCAGGGTTCTTCCCGCTGGGGCCGATCTTCGCCTTCGTTCTGTGCCTGATCATTACCCTGGGTCAGAACTATGAGGCCTTCCTTGCGGACACCATTGACTGGGGCGCCGTCACGGCCACCTATATTGGCATTCCGCTGTTCCTGATCATCTGGTTTGGCTACAAACTGACGAAAGGAACACGCTTCGTTCGCTACAGTGAAATGGATTTCCCGGAACGATTTAAACAATAACCGCACTTCCTCTCTTTTAGCCCGCTCAGTTGAGCGGGCTTTTTTATGGGCAGATCAGAAGCTGTAGGTCATGCCGACGGTATAGCGACGGCCATCCAGCACGGTGTCATACGTATCGTAGTCAATCTGCTTATCAAGCACGTTATACACACCGGCAGTAACCAGCAGGTTTTTGTTGGCGTTGTAGCGCATACCGACATCAACCTGAGTGTAGGACGGCGTACCCTGGGACATTGACGTGCGGCTCAGGTACTCAGACGTTTTACCGCGCAGGTTCAGACGGCTCCAGAAGCCGACGTCGGGCGTCGCCTGCCAGTCCAGGGTGGTGTTAAACATGTGTTTCGGCATTTTGTTCAGTGGCTTGCCGGAGAACTGGCCGCTCTTCTGCTCGGACTCCGTATAGGTGTAGTTAGCAGTCCAGTTCACATCGCGCGTGATCTTCCACCCGAAGGAGGACTCCACACCGCGCATGTTGGCTTTGTCCACGTTGACGCGATCGCTGACGAAATCATAGCTGTGACCGCCAATCGTACAGGCTGGATCGGCGCTGCTGTTACAGCGGCGAACTTCCGTAATTTTGTCCTTGAAGTCGGTATTAAACAGCGTCACCCCGGCATTCAGGTTATCGTTGTTATCCCAGAGCAGGGCGAGCTCTTCGCTCAGGCTCTTCTCTGGTTTCAGATCCGGGTTGCCGACGATGATACCGTCAAGACGGCCGCCACCCGTTACCTGGCCCCAGCTGGCAGACGACTGACGCAGATCCGGCGCACGATAGCCAGCCGAAACCCCGCCTTTTAACGTCCACTGATCGGCCAGGTGCCATACGCCGTAACCGCGCGGCGTCCAGTTCGTCCCGTAGTTTTGGTCTTTGTCCATACGCAGGCCGCCGGTCAACGTAAAGCTTTCCGTCATTGCCCATTCATCTTCGGCAAACAGGGCCCAGCTCCAGCGCGTCAGTTTGTTCAGGCCGTCAGCTGCTTCCAGCTGATTTCCGTTGTCGCGAAGTTTCTCATAGCGATACTGCCCGCCGAGGGTCAACGTATGATCGCCGAGGAAAATCTGGTTCTGGTTGTTGAAGGTGGTGTTATACGAGCGCATTTCGCGACCTGGATTATTGGTCTCTTCCTGCTGGATATAGCTGGTAGTATTAAAGTCGTCGTAATACCCGCTGTGCGTTAAGGAGTAGGTCGTGTGCTCATAGCGCGAGTCGCTTTTGGTATTTGGCGTACAGCTTGTTCCCCGGCAGGTTTCAGCCGCTTTCGACATCCCCGGGGTGCTGTTTCTGTCCTGAAGCTCGCGAGCAAAGTCGAGGTCGAAATCGTTCTTCTCGTCCGGCGTGAAGTTCAGCGTAATGCCACCGTTACGCATTTTCTGCTCGTTATAGCCGTTCACGATTTTATCTTCTGCGCGGCGTGACAACAGCCCCGTCACTTTTGCGCCCAGCAGTCCGTCGATCAGGGGACCAGAGGCGTAGGCGTTGGTCTGGAAGATATCGCCGGAATCATGGTTTTCCTGGAAGGTTGCATCGCCGTGCAACGAACCGGTCCAGGCTTTGGTGTTCGAGACTTTTTTGGTAATGACGTTGATGACGCCACCCATCGCATCGGAGCCGTAAAGCGAGGACATTGGGCCGCGGATAACCTCGATGCGCTCAATGGACTCCAGCGGCGGCAGCCAGCCTTGTTCAATACCCGAGTTGTCGCTGTTGGGGCGGGTGCTTCGCGTACTGACGCGTTTGCCGTTCACCAAGAACAGGGTGTACTGAGAGGCCATGCCGCGAATACTGATATCACTGCTGCTCCCGCCGCCAGTGACGACAACGCCCGGGACGTCTCTCAGGGCATCGGTAACATCACGGTAGGCTTTATCTTCAATCTGCTGTTTTGAAATCACAGAGATGGAGGCGGGGGCATTCTGGATTTTTTGTTCAAAACCCGTCGCGGTGACGACAACGGTGTCCTGATCGGCTGCGTGAACGAAGGGGGAACATGTGGCAGCGCCAATGGCGACGGCCAGGAGCTTAATGCGCGGTATTGTCATTTGTACATTCCGTATAAAAATGAATAAAACTCCATCGGGATAACCCTGAGAACTGTATGTTTTTGTCTTGTAAGAACTCTTTGAGATGGAGAAGAGCCTGGAATTGTACAAAAGAATGTAGAATTGTAAACACAAATGATAATTGAAATCATTTGTGTTTGGGTGTCGGCGACAGAAATCAGGCTGGATTCAAGCGGATAGAAGTATGTAAAGAGGGGGAGGGGAAGACCCGGTAGGCAGGAGGCGCTACCGGGCAAAAGGCGGAACTTACCTGAACAGATGCTCCGCATGGAAGCGGAGATGATCCTCAATAAAGGACGCCATAAAGTAATAGCTGTGATCGTATCCCGGCTGTATGCGTAGCGTCAGCGGCCAGTCCTTCTGGCGCGCGGCTTCCGCCAGCAACGCAGGCTGTAACTGCCCGGCGAGGAACTGATCGGCATCACCCTGATCCACCAGCATCGGGATAGCGTCTTCTGGCTGGCTCGCCAGCATCAGCGCGCAGCTGTCCCATTCCTGCCATTTTTCTGCTTCTTCACCCAGATAGTGCGTAAAGGCTTTTTGCCCCCACGGCACCTGCGTTGGGTTCACAATCGGCGCAAATGCGGACACGCTGGTGTATTTCCCCGGATTTTTCAGCGCTATTATCAGCGCCCCGTGGCCCCCCATCGAATGTCCGCTTATCGCGCAGCGCTCGCTGACCGCGAACTGAGAGTGCACCAGGGCAGGCAGTTCATCGCGAATGTAGTCATACATGCGGTAATGGCTCGCCCACGGTTGTTCCGTGGCGTTGAGATAGAACCCGGCGCCTTTACCCAAATCGTATCCGGCATCGTCGGCCACGTCATCGCCACGCGGGCTGGTATCTGGCATCACCAGCGCAATGCCCAGTTCGGCGGCAATACGCTGGGCACCCGCTTTGGTGGTGAAGTTTTCGTCGTTGCAGGTCAGGCCTGAAAGCCAGTACAGCACCGGTGGATTGTCCGCAGGGGGCAGGAAAATGCTGAACGTCATAGCACAATTCAGCGTGGTGGAGTCGTGCCGCCAGCGCTGCTGTCGACCTTCAAAACAACGATGCTCTTCGAGCAGTTCCATGCAGGGCTCCTTAAAGGTAAGACGATTCATAAAACGCATAATACAGAGTTTTCATTGACCTGTGAGCAACTTTCACTTTCGCAGGACGGCGAGATGTTGCATCATAAATTTACTTTTCTTTAACAATTGGAGCGATCATGGCGCTGCGTATCGCGCTCAGCGGATTTGTGGTTCTGGTCGTGGCGATGGGGATAGGGCGCTTCGCCTTCACGCCTCAGGTGCCGCTGATGATAGCCGCCGGGCAACTCACGCTTACCAGCGCGGGGCTGGTGGCGGCAATGAACTATCTGGGCTATCTGGTGGGGGCATGGGATGCCATGCGCGCCCATCGCTTCGTTGAAACGCGTCTCTGGCTTGGCATCACCGGTGCGGTGGCGCTAACGCTGCTCTCCGCGGCGGCAGATAATGCCGTTGTTCACGGTCTGCTGCGCTTTGTGATCGGCTGCATGAGCGGCTGGTCGATGGTGCTGATTGCCGCCTGGACCAACGAGCGGCTGGGGCAGCTGGGCAAACCGGGACTCAGTGCGGCCGTCTTTGCCGGACCCGGGGCCGGCATCGCCCTGAGCGGCCTGCTGGCGGTCTATATTCAGGCGAAATCCTTGTCCGCCGGGGCGGCATGGCAAATCTACGGCGTACTGGCGCTGGTGCTGATTGTGCTGGTGGCGCGCTACCTGCCGCGGTCCGGGCAGCTCCATCGGCCCGGTACCGCGCCTGAACCGCTGCTGCTGACCGCAGATCTCAAGCGTCTGGTCTGGAGCTACAGCCTGGCAGGGTTCGGCTATATCCTCCCGGCGACCTTTTTATCGCAAATGGCGGCGGTGCGTTTTCCCGGCAGCCTGTTTGCCCAGTTTGTCTGGCCGATATTTGGCGCCGCCTCGGTGGTGGGAATTGCGCTCAGCATTGCCCTGCGGCATACATCAAGCGCTAACCGCAGGCTGGCGATTGTTCTGTGGTTACAGGGGATTGGCGTGCTGGCGGCCTGGCTGCTGCCGGGCATAGGCGGCTTGCTGACGGGTGGGCTGCTGGTGGGCGGCGGGTTCCTCTGCGCCGTGCAGCTCTCTCTTTTGTACGGTCGCGAGCTGGCGCCAGACCACACGCGTTATATGGCGGGACTGCTCACCACCGGGTATGCCATTGGTCAGCTGGTGGGTCCGGTCACGTCGGCACTGTCGACCTGGCTCACGCATCGGCTGGAACCTGCGCTGGGGCTGGCGGGGATCGCGCTGTTCGTTGGCGGAGCGTTAGTCTGGAACCGTCAGGCTGAAAGGCAACAGCAATTGCAATAATTATCGTCGTGAATACTGGATTATGTGCGTCGCCTCACGCACAATGAGCGCACACTTTTGCCACAACGAGGGCAAAAGACGCCACACCTGCAGGAGAAAAGAATGTCATCACTCAGTAAAGAAGCAGCCCTTGTCCATGAAGCGCTGGTTGCGCGCGGTCTTGAAACGCCACTGCGCCCGCCCGTGCAGGAGCTGGACAATGATACCCGCAAGAGTCTGATCGCCGGCCATATGACGGAGATCATGCAACTGCTGAATCTCGATCTGAGCGACGACAGCCTGATGGAGACGCCGCACCGCATCGCGAAGATGTACGTCGACGAAATTTTCTCCGGCCTGGATTACGCGAACTTCCCGAAAATCACCGTCATTGAAAATAAGATGAAGGTCGATGAGATGGTGACGGTACGCGATATCACGCTGACCAGCACCTGCGAGCATCACTTTGTGACCATCGATGGTAAAGCGACGGTGGCCTATATTCCAAAAGATACGGTCATTGGCCTGTCCAAGATCAACCGCATCGTGCAGTTCTTTGCCCAGCGTCCGCAGGTGCAGGAGCGTCTGACGCAGCAGATCCTGACCGCACTGCAAACTCTGTTGGGTACTAACAACGTGGCAGTGTCTATCGACGCGGTGCACTACTGCGTGAAAGCGCGCGGCGTGCGTGATGCAACCAGCGCAACCACCACCACTTCGCTGGGTGGCCTGTTCAAATCGAGCCAGAACACCCGCCAGGAGTTCCTGCGCGCCGTGCGTCACCACAACTAATCAGACAGGGCAGGGACCATGGAGCGAAACGTCACGCTCGATTTTGTTCGCGGCGTCGCCATTCTCGGTATCCTGCTGCTGAATATCAGCGCCTTCGGTCTGCCGAAGGCCGCTTATCTGAATCCTGCGTGGTATGGCGACATCACGCGCAGCGACGCCTGGACGTGGGCAATCCTCGATCTCTTTGCACAGGTTAAATTCCTGACCCTCTTTGCGCTTCTGTTTGGCGCGGGACTTCAGCTTCTCCTCAAACGCGGTACGCGCTGGATCCAGTCGCGTTTAACGCTGCTGGTTATCCTCGGTTTTATTCACGGGCTGCTGTTCTGGGACGGCGATATTCTGCTCGCGTATGGTCTGGTGGGGCTGATTTGCTGGCGGCTGATCCGCGACGCGCCCGGTGTGAAAAGCCTGTTTAATACCGGCGTGATGCTCTATGTCATGGGACTGGCCGTGTTATTGCTGCTTGGCATGATTGCCGATGCTTCCACCAGTCGTTCATGGATCCCGGATGCGGCCAACCTGCAATATGAGCAGTTCTGGAAGCTGAAAGGCGGCATGGAAGCGATAGGCAACCGGGCCGATATGCTCGGCGATAATCTGCTGGCGCTGGGCGCGCAATACGGCTGGCAGCTGGCGGGGATGATGCTGATGGGCGCAGCCCTGATGCGCACCGGCTGGCTGAAAGGGGAATTTAGCCTGCGACACTATCGTCGTACGGGAGCAGGGCTGGTGCTGCTCGGCGTGATCATCAACCTCCCGGCGGTGATGATGCAGTGGCATCTTCAGTGGGATTACCGCTGGTGTGCGTTCCTGTTGCAGGTGCCGCGCGAACTGAGCGCGCCGTTCCAGACTATTGGCTATGCGGCGCTGATCTACGGCTTCTGGCCCCAGCTTTCCCGCCTGTGGATCGTCAGTGCGGTGGCCTGTGTTGGACGGATGGCGTTAAGCAATTACATCCTGCAAACGCTGATATGCACCACGCTTTTCTACCGATTCGGCCTGTTTATGAAATTCGACCGCCTGACGCTGCTGGCGTTTGTTATTCCGGTCTGGATTGTTAACGTGGTGTTTTCGGTTGTCTGGCTGCGTTTTTTCCGCCAGGGCCCGCTGGAATGGGCATGGCGACGGTTAACCGCCCGTGCTTCGGGCGTGTCATTGCGTAATACATCCAGATAACGATCTGGATCACAATCATTAACAAAACGGATGTAAGCGTTTTCATCTGTGTGAGCTTCTTCACGTAGTCTCCTCTCTCTCGCTGCCAGAATAGCCACCTTGCTAAACACAGGGGGTGTCTGTGAGTTGCTGCAATCCTTTAAAGGGTGGTGAATATGATCACCATTCGTGACGTCGCCCGCCAGGCGGGTGTTTCTGTTGCTACTGTCTCCCGCGTGCTGAACAACAGTGCGCTGGTCAGCCCTGAAACGCGTGAAACCGTAATGAAAGCCGTGACCCAGCTGGGGTACCGGCCAAACGCTAATGCCCAGGCGCTGGCGACGCAGGTCAGCGATACCATTGGCGTAGTGGTGATGGACGTGTCGGACGCCTTCTTCGGCGCGCTGGTCAAAGCGGTGGACGTCGTTGCCCAGCAGCACCAGAAATATGTGCTGATTGGCAACAGCTATCACGAGGCTGAAAAAGAGCGTTATGCCATTGAGGTACTGATCCGCCAGCGCTGTAACGCCCTGATTGTGCACTCTAAAGCCCTGAGCGATGAAGAGCTGGCCGGGTTTATGGAGCAGATCCCCGGCATGGTGCTGATCAACCGTATCGTCCCCGGCTACGCGCACCGCTGCGTCGGTCTGGATAACATCAGCGGCGCGATGATGGCGACGCGGATGCTCATCAGCAACGGCCATCAGCGCATTGGTTATCTGGCCTCCAGCCACGGTATTGAAGACGACATGATGCGCCGCGAGGGCTGGCAAAACGCCCTGAAAGAGCAGGGCATTGCGCCGCTGGAAAGCTGGGTAGGTACCGGTTCGCCGGACATGCAGGGCGGTGAAGCGGCAATGGTGGAACTGCTGGGGCGTAATCTTCAGCTGACGGCCGTGTTTGCCTATAACGACAGCATGGCGGCAGGTGCGCTTACCGCGCTGAAAGACAACGGCATTGCGGTGCCACAGCATTTATCGCTGATCGGCTTTGACGATATCCCGATTGCCCGTTACACCGATCCGCAGCTGACAACGGTGCGTTACCCCATTGCGTCGATGGCGAAACTGGCGACAGAGCTGGCGTTACAGGGGGCGGCAGGGCTGTTAGATCCTGACGCAACGCATTGTTTTATGCCGACTTTAGTACGCCGCCATTCGGTCGCTATCCGACAAACTGTGGCTCCGATCACTAACTGATAACATCACGTGATGTAACCGTTTTCAATCTGTGAGTAAATTCACAGTATCTTAACAAGCCGCTGTCTATGATGTCAGCGTTTTAGGGGCTGAAACACAATGTAACGGTGATTATTCACTTTTACCGTTACCAGCATGCCTCAAACAACGAATAAAACGCATTTCTGGAGCGTTACCGAACACGGAAGCTGGACATTTTATAAGTGAACTTCGGCGATCAGTAACGTTTTATTAACTTCTGCCCGCCGACCGTTTTTCACAAGAACTACCCTGCATAAAAAAAACCGGAGATACCATGAATAAGAAGGTGTTGACTCTGTCTGCTGTCATGGCAAGCATGCTTTTTGGCGCAGCAGCACACGCAGCGGATACCCGTATTGGCGTGACTATCTATAAATACGACGACAACTTCATGTCCGTTGTGCGTAAAGCAATTGAAAAAGATGCTAAATCAGCGCCAGACGTGCAGCTGCTGATGAATGACTCCCAGAATGACCAGTCCAAACAGAACGATCAGATTGACGTTCTTCTGGCAAAAGGCGTGAAAGCGCTGGCTATTAACCTGGTTGACCCGGCGGCGGCAGGCACGGTGATCGAGAAAGCGCGCGGCCAGAACGTGCCAATTGTCTTCTTCAACAAAGAACCTTCCCGTAAGGCGCTGGACAGCTACGACAAAGCGTATTACGTGGGTACCGACTCCAAAGAGTCCGGGATTATCCAGGGCGATCTGATTGCGAAACACTGGGCGGCGAACCCGAACTGGGATCTGAACAAAGATGGTCAGATTCAGTTCGTTCTGCTGAAAGGTGAACCGGGCCATCCGGATGCTGAAGCACGTACCACCTACGTTATTAAAGAGCTGAACGACAAGGGCCTGAAAACCCAGCAGCTGGCGTTAGACACCGCAATGTGGGACACCGCTCAGGCGAAAGATAAGATGGACGCGTGGCTCTCTGGTCCGAACGCCAACAAAATTGAAGTGGTCATCGCCAACAACGATGCGATGGCAATGGGTGCCGTTGAAGCCCTGAAAGCCCACAACAAGTCCGCCATTCCTGTGTTCGGTGTGGATGCCCTGCCAGAAGCGCTGGCGCTGGTGAAATCTGGCGCTATGGCCGGTACCGTGCTGAACGATGCCAACAACCAGGCGAAAGCCACCTTCGATCTGGCGAAAAACCTGGCCGACGGTAAAGGCGCCGCTGACGGGACTAACTGGAAAATTGACAACAAAATCGTTCGCGTTCCTTACGTGGGCGTAGACCAGTCCAACCTGGCTGAGTTTATCGGTAAATAAGTTATCTGCATTGTCTTCACTGGGCGCAATTCGTTGCGCCCTTTTATAACGCGATATGCGAGGCCAACAAGGTATAATTATGGTCAGCACAACTACTCAGTCGTCCGGTGAATACTTGTTGGAAATGACCGGTGTCAACAAGTCATTCCCCGGTGTTAAGGCGCTCGATAATGTTAATTTAAAAGTTCGTCCACACTCTATTCATGCGTTAATGGGTGAAAACGGTGCGGGTAAATCAACATTATTAAAATGCCTCTTTGGGATCTATCAAAAAGATTCTGGCAGCATTCTTTTTCAGGGAAAAGAGATCGACTTCCATTCAGCGAAAGAAGCGCTGGAGAACGGTATCTCGATGGTACACCAGGAATTAAACCTGGTTCTGCAACGTTCAGTTATGGATAATATGTGGTTGGGTCGTTATCCAACCAAAGGTGTCTTTGTCGATCAGGATAAAATGTATCGCGACACCAAAGCCATTTTTGATGAGCTGGATATTGATATCGACCCGTGCGCACGCGTCGGGACATTATCCGTTTCCCAGATGCAGATGATCGAAATTGCCAAAGCGTTCTCCTATGATGCGAAAATCGTGATCATGGATGAACCGACATCGTCATTAACGGAAAAAGAGGTTAACCACCTTTTTACCATTATTCGTAAGCTGAAAGATCGCGGCTGCGGCATTGTCTATATCTCACATAAAATGGAAGAGATCTTCCAGCTGTGCGATGAAATCACCATCCTGCGCGACGGCCAGTGGATCGCCACCCAGCCGCTGGAAGGGCTGGATATGGACAAGATCATCGCCATGATGGTTGGCCGTTCTCTGAACCAGCGTTTCCCGGATAAAGAAAACAAGCCAGGCGAAGTGATTCTGGAGGTGCGTAACCTGACCTCGCTGCGTCAGCCGTCTATCCGCGATGTCTCTTTCGATCTGCACAAGGGGGAGATCCTTGGCATCGCAGGGCTGGTGGGCGCTAAGCGCACCGATATCGTGGAAACCCTGTTTGGTATCCGTGAGAAAGCCGAAGGCACCATTACGCTGCACGGTAAGAAGATCAACAACCACAACGCCAACGAAGCCATTAATAATGGCTTTGCGCTGGTGACGGAAGAGCGTCGTTCCACCGGTATTTACGCTTATCTGGATATTAACTTTAACTCGTTAATTTCTAATATTCGCAATTATAAAAATAAAGTCGGGCTGCTGGATAATTCCCGCATGAAGAGCGATACCCAGTGGGTGATTGACTCCATGCGCGTGAAAACGCCGGGCCACCGCACGCAAATTGGCTCACTCTCGGGAGGGAACCAGCAGAAAGTCATTATTGGTCGCTGGCTATTAACCCAGCCTGAAATTCTGATGCTGGATGAACCTACGCGTGGTATCGACGTGGGTGCAAAATTTGAGATTTACCAGCTGATCGCCGAGCTGGCGAAAAAAGATAAAGGGATCATTATTATTTCTTCCGAAATGCCGGAATTGTTAGGGATCACAGACCGTATTCTGGTTATGAGCAATGGTCTCGTTGCCGGTATTGTTGAAACCAAAACGACAACGCAAAACGAAATTTTGCGTCTTGCGTCTTTGCACCTTTAAGATCAGGGGCTCCTCATGAGTGCGTTAAATAAAAAAAGTTTTCTCACTTATCTGAAAGAAGGCGGTATTTACGTTGTTCTTTTAGTCTTGCTGGCGATTATTATTTTCCAGGACCCTACGTTCTTAAGTCTGCTGAACTTGAGTAACATTCTGACCCAGTCTTCCGTACGTATTATTATCGCGCTTGGCGTGGCGGGACTTATCGTTACCCAGGGGACTGACCTTTCGGCAGGGCGCCAGGTGGGTCTGGCGGCGGTCATTGCGGCAACCCTGTTGCAGTCGATGGAAAACGCCAACAAGGTGTTCCCGGAGATGGCGACCATGCCGATTTTCGTGGTGATCCTGATCGTGTGCGCCATCGGCGCGGTAATTGGCCTGATTAACGGCATCATCATTGCTTACCTGAACGTGACGCCATTCATCACCACGCTTGGCACGATGATCATCGTTTATGGTATCAACTCCCTGTACTACGATTTCGTCGGCGCGTCTCCAATCTCTGGCTTCGACAGCGGCTTCTCGACCTTCACGCAGGGGTTTGTTGCGCTGGGCAGCTTCCGTCTCTCCTACATCACCTTCTATGCGCTGATTGCGGTGGCGTTCGTCTGGATCCTGTGGAACAAAACCCGCTTCGGTAAAAACATCTTTGCTATCGGCGGTAACCCTGAAGCGGCGAAAGTGTCCGGGGTCAACGTGGCTCTGAACCTGCTGATGATTTACGCCCTGTCCGGGGTCTTCTACGCCTTCGGCGGGATGCTGGAAGCGGGCCGTATCGGCTCTGCAACCAACAACCTCGGCTTTATGTACGAACTGGATGCGATTGCAGCCTGCGTGGTTGGCGGCGTCTCCTTCAGCGGCGGCGTGGGGACCGTGCTGGGCGTGGTGACCGGTGTGATCATCTTCACCGTTATCAACTACGGCCTGACCTACATCGGCGTGAACCCCTACTGGCAGTACATCATCAAGGGCGCCATCATCATCTTCGCGGTTGCGCTGGATTCACTGAAGTACGCGCGTAAGAAGTAAGATCTTCAGAATGAAAAGGCCCGCTCACGTAGCGGGCCTTTTTTTGCCCGATGGCGCGACGCGTACCGGGCCTACAAAATCGCGATCGTAGGTCGGCTAAGGCGAAGCCGCCACCCGACAAAGTTATTACTTCTTCTGAATTTCCAGCAACTGCTCTGGCGTTACCGCCGGGTAACCCTGTGCATTCTCCGGCACTTCGTGCATCGTTGGGATCGGCACCAGCGGGCCTAAAAAGCGCGGTTCACGTTTGAACAGGTACAGGTCAGCCAGCGCACCAAAACGGGCGCCAAACTCACGTACGCGCACGCTCAGCATATCCTTTGGCGATGGCACCGCATAACACTGCGCCTGAATGCCCATATGCAGGGCGATAAACAGCGCCCGCTCGCAGTGGAAACGCTGGGTAATGATGATGAAATCATTGGTGTCGAACACCTTGCGGGTACGCACGATGGAATCAAGCGTGCGGAATCCGGCGTAGTCGAGCACGATATCGGCCGGGTCGACGCCTGCGGCAATCAGATCTTTGCGCATCGTCACCGGCTCGTTATAGCTTTGCAGCGCGTTATCGCCGCTCAGCAGCAGATAGTTCACCTTGCCGCTGTTATAGGCGTTCAGCGCGCCCTGAATACGATACCGGTAATACTGATTTATGACGCCAGTGCGGTAATACTTGGCGGTGCCAAGCACCACACCAACCTGACGGTAGGGGAGATCCTGTAGGTCATCAAAAATGTAGGGGGCTGTTTTCCAGCTCATCCAGCGGTCGAGGCCCAGCACGATCAACAGCAGTATGCCGACCAGGACAGACAGGCTGTAAAACACGCGCTTTAACATGCAGATGGCTCTTACCGATGATGAAATTTCCCTCAGGCTACTGTACCCGCCTGGTTAGCGCAAGAAACAGCGATTCAACTGAGGGGTTTTTCGTCAGACTGGCGGGCAACTCTGCCCGCCGAACAGATTATGCCAGCAGCACGCGGTCTATGGTTGAACAGCCCAGCGCTTTCAGCGTGGCTGCGGTCGCGTCCCACTGGATCAGCGGCGCATCGGCCTTTTCAGCCAGGATTGCGCGCTGAATATCCGGGTAGTCATACCCGTTCAGGCTAAGCAGGTTCAGGGCACCCTGGAGCGGAGGCAGCGTCGGGTTAAATGCGGCGTTCTCTGCATAGCTGCCGGTGAAGATGCGGCCGTCGCGGCACTGAAGGGCGACGCCGCTTGGAGATTTGCTGTAGGGCGTGTGGCTTTTATTGGCGGCGGCAATGGCCGCTTCGCTCAGCTCATCTCCCGAGAGCGCATAACCGTGGTCCTGCTCGTCCATCAGCAGGGTTTTGATCTCAAGATCTTTCGGGCCGAAAGCATCCGGCAGGTAATCACCCAGCGTATGCGGTGCGCGTCCCGGCAGGTTGATACGCAGTTCAAGACCGCTGTTCAGCTCATTCATAAACTGGCGGCAGTGGCCGCAAGGGGTATAGTTGACGGTGATGGCGCGCAGGGCTTTTTCGCCGCGCAGCCAGGCGTGACTGATGGCGCTCTGCTCCGCGTGGACGGTTTGCTGCATGGTCGCACCAAGAAACTCCATGTTTCCGCCGAAGTACCAGGTTCCGCTCACGCCGCGCGCAATTGCGCCTACGTTGAAATGGGAAAGGTCAGCGCGGGCGCAGGCAGCCGCCAGGGGCAGCAGGGCGAAAGCCAGCGCGTCTTCGTCCAGCCCCGTTGCCTGTTTAAGGGTCGTGACCTGATCTGCCGTCAGCAGGGCGGGGAAATGCGCATCCGCCAGAACCGGAGCCAGGGCTGATTGCAAATTCTCTGCAAGCTGAGAGAAAGCAGCTTGAAAACGTGGATGCATGACGTTGCCTCATCAAGGTTAATGGATCGGTAGTGTACGGAGCCGTACGGCCTTTATATGTGATCCAAATCTCATTATGTGTGCAACTTATGAAATGAAAATGAAATTTGCGCGACGCATCGCAAATTTTAGCCCATGACTGCCAGAATAATCGGGAAGATAAACGGCGCGACCAGGGAAGTGATAATCCCGCAGATCACCAGCGCCAGCGAGCTGAATGCCCCTTCCTGATAATCCAGTTCCGCGCAGCGTGCGGTGCCCAGCGCGTGCGAGGCGGTACCCATCGCCAGACCGCGTGCCGCTTTGGTCCGAATTTTCATGATATTCAGCAGCGTATGACCAAACACCGCGCCCAGGATACCGACGAAAATCACGCACACGGCGCTGATGGCCGGAATGCCCCCGATGCTGCCGCCCACGGCCATGGCAATCGGCGTGGTGACGGATTTAGGCAGGATAGAGGCGGCGATCTGCGGCGACGCGCCCATCAATAAGGCCACCGAGGTACCGGTGATCATCGCAACAAGGCTACCCACAAAGCAGATGGTAATGATGGATTTCCAGCGCGCGCGGATCTGATGCAGTTGCTCATATAAAGGAAACGCCAGCGCCACCACGGCAGGCTGCAACAAATCGTTGAGGATCTTGCTCCCGGCGAAGTAACGCTCATAAGGAATGCCGGTGAGCAGCAGAAAAGGAATAATCACCACCATGGCGACCAGCAGCGGATTGAGCAACGGCATTTTGAAACGCACCGCAAGCTTACGCGCAGCAAAGAACACCACCAGGGTTAACGGCAGGGACCACCAGATATTCGCCATCATTTTTTTGTTTTCTCCCCGACGACCTTGCGTTCGCCATGCACAATGTGTGAACTCCAGCTGACGACCAGGAATACCACCAGCGTACTGATGGCGCAGGAGACCACAATCGGGCCGAACTGCGCTTTAAGCACATCGTAATACTGCATCACCCCAACGCCGATAGGCACAAAAAGCAGGGCCATATAGCGAATGAGAACGAAGCACCCCGGATTAACCCATTTCGCGGGCAGCACCTGTAATGCCAGTAGCACAAACAGGATCAGCATGCCGATAATGCTGCCGGGTATCGTAATCGGCAGCAGCGAAGCGATAAAAATGCCGGCGTACAGGCAGGCATAAATGAGGACGAAGGCGCGAAGGTATTGCCAGATAGTATTCAGTGATTTGCTCATGGTCAAAGTCCTTGCTGAGACGTATTCATCATACAATTAAACCTGAAAATGTGCCACGGATCACATCATGAATTTTGGGCATACCAGACATTCCGCAATGGAACGCCGGGCTTTCAACATACATAGAGAGCAGCTACTATAGCGCGTCTTTTTTCACAGGTACTCAGAATGCGTGTTTTACTGGCCCCGATGGAAGGTGTGCTCGACTCTCTCGTGCGCGAGCTGCTTACCGAGGTGAACGATTACGATCTCTGCGTGACGGAGTTTCTGCGCGTGGTCGATATGTTGCTGCCAGAAAAATCATTTTATCGTCTCTGCCCGGAACTGCATCGTCAGAGCCGCACTCCGTCCGGTACGCTGGTGCGCGTCCAGCTGCTCGGCCAGTATCCTGAGTGGCTGGCTGAAAACGCCGCCCGCGCGGTAGCGCTTGGTTCGTACGGCGTCGATCTTAACTGCGGCTGTCCGTCAAAGCTGGTCAACGGCAGCGGCGGGGGGGCGACGCTACTTAAAGATCCGGAGCTGATTTATCGCGGCGCAAAGGCCATGCGTGAGGCGGTTCCATCGCATCTGCCGGTGACGGTCAAAGTGCGTCTGGGATGGGACAGCGACGACAAGCAGTTTGAAATTGCTGACGCGGTGCAGCAGGCGGGCGCCACCGAGCTGGTGGTGCACGGGCGAACCAAAGAGGATGGTTATAAAGCCGAGCGCATTAACTGGCAGGCGATTGGCGAGATCCGCAAACGGCTTACGATCCCGGTGATTGCCAACGGCGAAATCTGGGATTACGAGAGCGCGCAGGCCTGCCTCAAAGAGACCGGCTGTAATGCCGTGATGATTGGCCGCGGTGCGCTGAACGTGCCGAACCTCAGCCGGGTGGTGAAATATAATGAGCCGCGGATGCCGTGGGCGGATGTGGTGAAACTACTGCAAAAATACACGCGGCTGGAAAAGCAGGGCGATACCGGCTTGTATCACGTCGCGCGCATTAAGCAGTGGCTGAGTTATTTGCGTAAAGAGTACGACGACGCGCTGGGATTATTTCAGGAGATCCGTACGCTACAGACGTCTGCGGATATTGCCCGGGTGATCCAGTCAAAATCCTGAGCGAAGTGTGAAGTGTTTGCCCGGCGTGGAGCCGGGCAACAGAATCAGAAAATCATCTTGAATACGCCGGTTACCACCAGCAGCCCTATCAGAAATATAATCAAAATAACCCACAATAATATTTTCATTCGCCTCTCCTGCGTATGTCTGTCGAAGTAAGTGTAGCAGTCAATTCATAATTAGCATGAATACATGAAATTAAATCATTGTCTTGGGGAATAAATTTCCGGATATGAAAATGTATAACAATATGCGGATTGCCACGCGTTACTAAAAAACGGAACGTTAGTAAGCGTAAGTTGCGCCTTTATTTTTTTGAGTTCATGGCGTAATGAAACGTTCTCTTACTTTATCTCTGAGTGCTCCTCTTGTTTTTATGCTGGCCGCCTGCGCGCCGGAACATGCCACGGTGTCTCCAGTAAAAACGCAAGCCGCCGCCGCAGCTGTAAATACCCAACTGCGTCATGCCGACTGGCCAAAAAGCGAATGGTGGAAAGACTTTAACGACCCCCAGCTCAACGCGCTGATCGACAAAGCGCTGGCGGATGCGCCGGATATGCAAATTGCCCGTCAGCGTATTACCCTGGCGGAAGCACAGGCGAAAGCCGCTGTCGCTGCTGAGGGTCCACAGCTGGATTTTTCCGCAGATGTTGAACGGCAAAAAATGTCGGCAGAGGGGCTGATGGGTCCATTTGCGCTGACCGATCCGGCGGCGGGGACAACCGGCCCCTGGTACACCAACGGCACCTTTGGTCTGACGGCGGGTTGGGATTTGGATTTATGGGGTAAAAACCGCGCCCAAATTGAGGCCCGCATCGGTCAGGTGAATGCGCAAAAAGCGGAGCTGGAGCAGACCCGCCAGCTGCTCGCCAGCAGCGTCGCGCGGCTGTACTGGGACTGGCAGACCGAGGCCGCGGTGGGTGACGTACTCGCGCAAATCAAACGGGAGCAGGAAAATATCATCGGTGCCGATCGCGAGCTTTATCAGCACGGCATTACCTCCTCGGTGGAAGGCGTTGAAACGGATATCAATGCCAGCAAAACCGATGAACAGCTCGCTGACGTGCACGGCAAAATGAAGGTCATTGAGGCGCGTCTGAATGCGTTGACCCATACCCCTTCAGTCACGCTCGCCCGGCATGCCTTACCTGATGCAGAGGCGTCGTTGCCATCAACGCTCGGTTATGAACTGCTGGCTCGGCGCCCGGATTTGCAGGAGGCGCACTGGTATATCGAAGCATCCATGAGCGAAGTGGATGCCGCCAGAGCCGCGTTCTACCCTGACATCAATTTGATGGCATTCTTGCAGCAGGATGCATTGCACCTGAGCGACCTGTTCCGCTCATCTGCGCAGCAAATGGGCGTAACCGCCGGGCTGACGCTGCCAATTTTTGACAGCGGTCGGTTGAATGCGAACCTGGATATCGCCCAGGCGCAAAACAACCTCTCCGTGGCGAACTACAACAAGGCCGTGGTGGATGCCGTAAACCAGGTCGCCCGGACGGCCAGCGAAGTGGAAACGCTGACCGCCAAAAATCAGCACCAGCAGCAGATCGAAAAAGATGCGGCGCGCGTCGTTGCGCTGGCAGAGGCGCGTTTCAGCGCCGGGATCATTGCCGGCTCCCGGGTGAGTGAAGCAAAAATTCCGTCGCTCAAAGAGCGTATTACCGGGTTGATGCTGAAAGGTCAGTACGTGGATGCCACGCTCCAGCTCACCTCCGCGCTCGGTGGCGGATATCATCACGGCTAACATTGCGCATTATCTATACTTACCTCTTTGCAGATTATCAGGAGGTGAGTATGACGCGAGTCGCAATTGTTACCGCATCGGATTCAGGAATTGGCAAAACGACGGCCCTGATGCTGGCCGAACGCGGGTTTGATGTCGGAGTAACCTGGCATTCAGATGAGAAAGGGGCGCTGGCAACCTGCCGTGAAATTGAAGCGCGCGGGCAGCGTGCCGAGGCCATTCATCTCGACTTAAGCAATTTGCCGGAAGGCGCAAAGGCCATTGAAACCCTGATTACGCGTTTCGGGCGGCTGGATGTGCTGGTTAACAATGCCGGGGCGATGAATAAAGCGCCATTTCTGGACCTGTCGTTTGACGACTGGCGGCACATATTCACCGTTGACGTGGACGGCGCGTTTCTCTGCTCGCAAATCGCGGCGCGTCAGATGGTGAAGCAGGGGGAAGGGGGGCGGATCGTGAATATCACCTCGGTGCATGAACATACGCCATTGCCGGACGCCAGCGCCTATACGGCGGCCAAACATGCGCTGGGCGGGTTAACAAAGTCGATGGCGCTGGAGCTGGTTAAACATAAGATTCTGGTGAACGCCGTTGCGCCCGGAGCGATCGCCACGCCGATGAATGATATGGACGACAGCGAAGTGAAAGAAGGCGCAATGCCGGAAATCCCGCTGGCACGGCCAGGGCATACCAAAGAAATTGCCAGCCTGGTGGCGTGGCTGTGTGACAGCGACGCCAGCTACACCACCGGGCAGTCGTTTATCGTCGACGGCGGTTTTATGCTGGCGAATCCGCAGTTTAAGCCTGCGGAATAAGCATTCCCCTCACCCCCAAGGGGAGAGGGTGTATAGCGTTTGGGGAGAGGGGGAGGGTGAGGGGCAGCAGGCCGAACTCACTCTTCATCCCGCCGCTTTTCGCGATGCTTGAGCCACAGCCGTACCACAATCACCACTGCAACAACCAGGATCAACCAGGCCCAGTGTTTAAGATGCTGATCGAGATTATGCAGCCACGGACCTATTACTTCGCCACCCACGTAGCCAAGCGTGGTGAAAATCAGCGCCCAGGCAATCGCCCCGAGAATGTTCAGCGGCAGGAAGATTTTCGGCGGTAAGCGGCTCGCGCCAATCAGTATTGGCCCGATGATGCGAAAGCCGTACATAAAGCGGGTACCAATCACAAACAGCCAGGGACGTCGCTGGATAAGCCGCTGAGCACGGCGAATTTTCTTTTGATGCTTAGCAAAACGTTGCAAAAGCGTTGGGCCAAAGCGCAGCCCCAGAAAGTAGAGCAGCTGATCGCCAATCATACCGCCCAACGCGACGGCGGCGACCACCAGCGAGAATTTCAGCAATCCCTGATGTGCGGCCACCCCGCCCAGCAGCGTGATGGTTTCGCCTTCCGCGACGCTGCCGATCACCAGCGCGGCGTATCCATATTGTTCAATAAGACCGTTGATATCCATTACGTAAACGTCATCTCCCTTACAGTGCCTGCGTTAATCATATACCCCATCCATCAACCGCGCGGCAATCAACGGAAATTTCCCACTGTACATAAAATAATCTAAAGCCTGCATTATACTTAAGCTATCGCTGACGGGCCGACAACAAGGGGGCGTTATGAACCATGTCTGGGGACTTTTCTCCCATCCCGATCGTGAAATGCAGGTGATCCGTAACGAGAACGAAACGGTCGCGCATCACTATACCCACCATGTCCTGCTGATGGCAGCGGTGCCGGTGGTCTGCGCGTTTATTGGTACTACGCAGATAGGCTGGAACTTTGGTGACGGCACCGTGGTTCAGCTTTCCTGGTTTACCGGACTGTACCTGGCCATTCTGTTTTATGGCCTGATGCTGGCCGGGGTGGCGGTGATGGGGCGGGTCATCCACTGGATGGCGCGCAACTATCCGCAGCGCCCGTCGCTGGCACACTGTATGGTCTTCGCCGGATACGTCGCGACCCCGCTGTTTTTAAGCGGTATTGTCGCGCTCTATCCACTGGTCTGGCTGTGCGCGCTGATCGGTACGGTTGCCCTCTTTTACACCGGTTATCTGCTGTATGTAGGGGTGCCAACCTTCCTCAATATCAATAAAGAAGAGGGCCTGAGCTTCTCCAGCTCTACGCTTGCCATCGGCGTACTGGTCCTTGAGGCGCTACTGGCCCTGACAGTTATTCTTTGGGGTTATGGATACCGTCTCTTTTAAGTTCCCTGCATTGCTGGCGTAAATGCCAGCAATGCAGCATCTGGTTATGATTCTCCGCTGGCGACAACGCACGGTGACCGCTATGATGCCGAAGCCAGCCTGTGTTTATCCGTTGACACAGGCGGTGTACGTCATAACGTGCGTGAATCATTATCAGAAGTCTCATCATGCTGAAATTTCGAGTGTCACTCCTTAGTCTTGCGCTGCTGCTGGGCGTCTCCGCTACCGCGCCAGCCATCGCCAAAACGACCGCAGTCGCCACCACTGCTGCGCAACCCCAGATTGCGTCCGGCAGCGCGATGATCGTTGACCTGAATACCAACAAGGTGATCTACGCCAGTCATCCGGATCTGGTGCGCCCGATCGCTTCCATAACCAAAGTCATGACCGCGATGGTGGTGCTTGATGCACGACTGCCGCTGGACGAAAAGCTGAAGGTGGATATCAGCCACACGCCAGAGATGAAAGGGATCTACTCTCGCGTGCGTCTGAACAGTGAAATCAGCCGTAAAAATATGCTGCTG
Organism: Enterobacter sp. BIDMC 27; assembly: GCF_000534415.1. Classification (NCBI taxonomy): domain Bacteria; kingdom Pseudomonadati; phylum Pseudomonadota; class Gammaproteobacteria; order Enterobacterales; family Enterobacteriaceae; genus Enterobacter; species Enterobacter sp. BIDMC 27. The sequence continues at coordinate 3,957,628 of NZ_KI973178.1, read as the reverse complement.
CTGGCGCTGATGTCCTCTGAGAACCGCGCGGCGGCAAGCCTTGCCCACCATTATCCTGGTGGTTACGACGCGTTTATCCGCGCGATGAACGCCAAAGCCAAAGCGCTGGGGATGAAAAATACCCATTTCGTAGAGCCAACCGGTCTGTCGATTCATAACGTCTCGACGGCGCGTGATTTAACCAAGCTGCTGATCGCCAGTAAGCAATACCCGCTGATCGGTCAGCTCAGTACCACGCGTGAGGAGATGGCGACATTCTCGAACCCGGCGTATACGCTGCCGTTCCGCAACACTAACCATCTGGTGTATCGCGATAACTGGAATATTCAGTTAACCAAGACCGGATTCACTAATGCGGCAGGGCACTGCCTGGTGATGCGCACCGTGTTTAACGGTAAGCCAGTGGCGCTGGTGGTGATGGATGCCTTCGGCAAATATACCCACTTTGCGGACGCCAGCCGCCTGCGCACCTGGATTGAAACCGGGAAAGTGCAGCCGGTGCCGGCTTCAGCGCTGGCGTATAAAAAGCAGAAAGCGGAACAGATGGCGACGGCGCAGAACGACTGAGCCGCCTGTCTGTGCCGGGTGGCGGCTTCGCCTTACCCGGCCTACGGCCCAAAAGCGGCCCCGATACGTAGGCCAAGCGAAGCGCCACCGGGCGAAAGCGCCTACTCCGGCAGCGTCCAGTCACCATCGTTGAGTGGACGCTGCATGATCAACGTATCCCGCCAGTCGCCCTTCTTATACCCCACGCTGCGCAGTTGACCGACAACCTCGAAGCCATGTTTTTTATGCAGCCGTAACGATCCCGCATTATTGTTTCCGTCACCAACCACGGCAATCATCTGCCGCCAGGGTCCTTGTTCACAACGGGCGATCAGTGCCTGGAGTAAGGCCGAGCCAAACCCGCGCCCGGTAGTGCTGGCATCCACATAGATGGATTCCTCAAGGGTGTACCGGTAGGCCTGGCGTGGACGATAAAACGTGGCGTAGCAGTAGCCGACAACAATGCCGCGATACAGCGCAACCAGCCACGGTAAACCGCTGTCGGTCACGCTCTTTATCCGCTGACGCATCTCATCGACGGTGGGAGGAACTTCCTCGAAGGACGCACGGCCATGAAGCACATGCCAGGCGTATATCGCCGAGATGGCATGCGCATCGTCAGGAAGGGCGTCGCGCACCTCGATTTCAGTTTCGGGGAAAATTTCTACAGCCGACATGTTCTGCCCGCTCCTTGTTTGGAAAGCCAGAGAAACGTTTCTCTGGCAACAGGCAGATACTCTAGTACGTTTGAGGAGGGCTTAACAATCTCTTAAATTTGGCTATAAGAGTTCATCAGAGGCTTGCGTATTGTGTTCCTCTGTTTCGGCACTCTCTTTCCAGTATTTCTTCCGCGTTGTCTTACCAATGCCCGGGTTCATACTGTTTGTAGGGTCATTTTTGCGATAAAAATGTTTAAGCGTCTCCGGCGCTTTGTACAGGTGTCCTACGTTGTGCTCGGCAGGATATTGCGCGCCACGCTCGTGCAGCAGCGCCAGCATCTGTTCTTTCAGCGCGTGTGCATCAACCCCTTTTTTGACGATGTAATCCTGATGGAAGACATAGCACATAAAGTGGCCGTAATAGAGCTTATGCACCAGCTTGCTGTCGATCTCCGGCGGCAGATGTTCAAACCACTCGGTATCGTTGCGACGCAGGGCGATATCCAGTGCCAGAATATCCTCCACCTCTTCGGAATGCACCGCCTGATAACGGATGGCAGCACCCGCCGCGGCGAAGCGGTGCAGGAAGGCTTTGCTGCCTTCTTCCGGCGTACAGGCAAAGAAATCCCCGTCGGCGGTTTTGAAGAATTCGGTGAGCCAGCTCTGCGCTTCGGCAATTCCGTCCCCGGCCATTTTCAGCAGCAGATGGTGCTCATACTTGTCGCGCCAGGTCTTCATCCGCTCCGGTAAATGCGCCGGGAAGACGTTACCCAGCTTCTGCATAAAGCGGTCGGTGAAGTGCGGTTTGAACAACGATACTTTCTCCAGCATCGCGTCGGTGCGGCCCTTCATAGTGAAGAAGAACGGCATTTTGTCGGTGCCGAGCTTGTCGATCATCAGGAAGGTATCTTTGCCGTAGCGCTCTGCGATGTCGTAAATGTCCCGGTGCATATACTCGCCTGCCACCGGCAGGTGAGTGAACTCGGCCAGAATATGACGACGGATCTCCGTCAGCACCTCCGGCTGATTGGTGCCGATGTAAAACACCTGCTGCTTTTTCTCTGCCGGGAAGGTATCGAGGCGCACCGCAAAAACGGCCAGCTTGCCCGCGCAGCCGGAGGATTCAAACAGGCGATCCGGATCGGCGTTATAGCGCGCCGGCGTATCGGCATTGATATCGCGCACGCGGGTGATGTAATCGTGGTCATGCGCGTGACGGCCATCGTGCTGAACGTCTTCGTCCTTCACGCGGTCATCGTCAAGTTTGCTGAGGATCTGTTCAGGCGTTACGCCCAGATCGATCCCCAGATGGTTAACCAGCGTCAGCTTGCCGTTTTCATCGATACGGGCGAACAGCGACATTTCCGTGTAAGCCGGGCCGCGCTGCACCAGCGAGCCGCCGGAGTTATTGCAGATCCCGCCGATCACCGAGGCGCCAATGCACGATGAGCCGATCACCGAGTGCGGTTCGCGTCCCAGCGGCTTAAGCGCTTTTTCCAGCGAGTAAAGCGTGGTGCCGGGGAAGGCGAGCACCTGTTCGCCCTTGTCCAGCAGGTGCAGTTTGTCGAGGCGCAGGGTGCTGATAATCACGATGTCACGATCGTAATCGTTGCCGTTCGGCGTGGAGCCTTCGGTCAGGCCGGTATTCGCAGCCTGCATTAAAATAATCTTGTCTGCCGCAACGCAGGCGCTGAGCACGCGCCACAGTTCGAGCAACGTACCGGGAAAGACTACCGCCAGCGCGTCGCCCTGGCCGGAGCGAAAGCCCTTCCGATAGCGGGCGGTTTTGGCCGGGTCGGTAAGCAGGTGAGAGTGACCAACCAGGCGAGACAGTTCGTTAATAAATGTAGTGTTATCGTCAGTTCGAACAGAAGACATCTTCCACTCCTTGTGGTGGGGCAAATTTCTCGCTGTAAAGCATAGCGCGATTAGCCGTTGAGCGGTCGGGTATTCATGAGAAAAATCAGAGAATAACCCTGCAAGGTTTTCAGGCTTTATGGCACACTGCGCTTTTCGCACGGTCTGACCGGGTGCTTCCCGCGGTTATTGATGAGAGAGAATAACAACATGAAATGGCTATGTTCTGTAGGTGTCGCCGTCAGCCTGGCGCTGCAACCTGCGCTGGCAGAGGATTTGTTTGGTAATCACCCGCTCACGCCCGAAGCCCGCGACGCCTTTGTCACGGATTTACTCAAAAAGATGACGGTCGATGAGAAAATCGGCCAGCTGCGCCTGATCAGCGTCGGTCCGGATAACCCGAAAGAAGCCATTCGCGAGATGATCAAAGACGGGCAGGTAGGGGCCATTTTTAACACCGTTACCCGCCAGGATATCCGCAAGATGCAGGATCAGGTGATGGAGCTGAGCCGCCTGAAAATTCCACTGTTCTTCGCTTATGACGTGGTGCACGGCCAGCGTACCGTCTTCCCGATTAGCCTCGGCTTAGCCTCCTCTTTTAATCTTGATGCGGTGAAAACCGTCGGGCGCGTTTCGGCATATGAAGCCGCAGACGACGGCCTGAATATGACCTGGGCGCCGATGGTTGACGTCTCCCGCGATCCGCGCTGGGGCCGCGCTTCGGAGGGCTTCGGTGAAGACACGTATTTAACCGCCACGATGGGCAAAACCATGGTGGAAGCGATGCAGGGCAAAAGCCCGGCAGATCGTTACTCGGTCATGACCAGCGTCAAGCACTTCGCCGCCTATGGCGCGGTGGAGGGCGGTAAAGAGTACAACACCGTCGACATGAGCCCACAGCGCCTGTTCAACGACTACATGCCGCCATACAAGGCAGGGCTGGACGCGGGCAGCGGGGCGGTGATGGTAGCGCTGAACTCTCTCAACGGCACGCCTGCCACCTCCGATTCGTGGCTGCTGAAAGACGTGTTGCGCGACCAGTGGGGCTTTAAGGGCATTACCGTCTCTGACCACGGCGCGATTAAAGAGCTGATTAAACACGGCACGGCGTCCGATCCGGAAGACGCGGTACGCGTGGCGCTCAAGTCCGGCATCAACATGAGCATGAGCGACGAGTATTACAGCAAATACCTGCCGGGGCTGGTGAAGAGCGGCAAAGTGACGATGGCAGAGCTGGACGACGCCGCTCGCCACGTGCTGAACGTGAAATATGACATGGGGCTGTTTAACGATCCTTACAGCCATCTGGGGCCGAAGGATTCAGACCCGGCGGACACTAACGCCGAAAGCCGTCTGCACCGTAAAGAAGCCCGAGAAGTAGCGCGCGAAAGCCTGGTGCTGCTGAAAAACCGTCTCGACACGCTGCCGCTGAAAAAATCCGGCACCATTGCCGTGGTCGGTCCGCTGGCCGACAGCAAGCGCGACGTCATGGGCAGCTGGTCCGCCGCAGGCGTGGCGGATCAGTCCGTTACCGTGCTGACCGGCATTAAGAGCGCCGTGGGTGATAATGCAAAAGTGGTTTACGCCAAAGGCGCGAACGTCACCAACGATAAAGACATCGTGACCTTCCTCAACCAGTACGAGGAAGCGGTGAAGGTGGATCCGCGCACGCCGAAAGAGATGATCGACGAAGCGGTGAACGCCGCGAAGCAGTCCGACGTGGTGGTCGCGGTGGTGGGTGAAGCGCAGGGGATGGCGCACGAAGCCTCCAGCCGTACCGACATCACTATCCCGCAGAGCCAGCGCGATCTGATCGCGGCCCTGAAAGCCACCGGCAAGCCGCTGGTGCTGGTGCTGATGAACGGGCGTCCGCTGGCGCTGGTGAAAGAAGACCAGCAGGCTGACGCCATTCTGGAAACCTGGTTCGCCGGTACCGAAGGCGGTAACGCCATTGCCGACGTGCTGTTTGGCGATTACAACCCGTCCGGCAAGCTGCCGATGTCCTTCCCGCGCTCCGTCGGGCAGATCCCGGTTTACTACAGCCACCTGAACACCGGTCGTCCGTATAACGCCGACAAGCCGAACAAGTACACGTCTCGTTATTTCGATGAGGCGAACGGCCCGCTGTATCCGTTTGGCTATGGCCTGAGCTACACCACCTTTAAGGTCTCTGACGTGAAAATGTCAGCGCCGTCCCTGAAGCATGACGGCAAAGTGACCGCCAGCGTGGAGGTGACCAACAGCGGCAAACGCGAAGGCGCGACGGTGATCCAGATGTACATTCAGGATGTCACGGCCTCCATGAGCCGTCCGGTGAAACAGCTGCGCGGCTTCGAGAAGGTCAACCTGAAACCGGGCGAAACCAGAACGGTCAGCTTCCCGATTGACGTGAATGCGCTGAAGTTCTGGAATCAGCAGATGAAATACGATGCCGAGCCTGGCAAATTCAGCGTCTTCATTGGCGTGGATTCCGCCCGCGTGAACAAAGCCGAATTCGAGCTGCAATAATCTTACCTTCCTCCCCATCCCCCGCCTGGCGGGGGATGCCTCTCATCTTGTACGAAAAACGGTTAAATTCGCTGTTTTAAGCTACGCTTTTGTCTCAAGCCTATGAAAAAGGCCACAAAATAATGAGGAAAGCAGAATGACGATTATTAAGGGGATAACAGGATCGGCGGTGCTTCTGGCGGCGCTAAGCCTGCCGCTACAGGCCGCAGAGCCGGTTAAGGTGGGTTCCAAAATTGATACCGAGGGCGCGTTGCTCGGCAATATCATTTTGCAGGTACTCGAAAGCCACGGCGTGAAAACGGTCAATAAAGTACAGCTTGGCACCACGCCTGTCGTGCGCGGTGCCATCACGTCCGGCGAGCTGGATATCTACCCGGAATACACCGGCAACGGGGCCTTCTTCTTTAAGGATGAAAACGATCCGGCATGGAAAAATGCCAAAGCCGGGTACGAAAAAGTCAAAAAGCTGGACGCGGAAAAAAATAAGCTGGTCTGGCTGACCCCGGCACCGGCCAACAACACCTGGACCATCGCGGTGCGCAAAGATATCGCCGAGAAAGGCAAGCTCACCTCGCTTGACGATCTCAGCCGCTACCTGAAAGAGAAGGGCGAGTTTAAGCTCGCGGCCTCGGCAGAGTTTATCGAGCGCGCTGATGCCCTGCCAGCGTTTGAAAAAGCCTATGATTTCAAGCTCGATCAGTCCCAGTTGCTCTCGCTGGCGGGCGGCGACACGGCGGTGACCATTAACGCGGCGGCGCAGCAAACCTCCGGCGTCAACGCGGCGATGGCCTACGGCACCGACGGCCCGGTCGCGGCGCTTGGTCTGCAAACCCTGACCGACCCGAAAGGCGTTCAGCCCATTTACGCCCCAACCCCGGTCGTGCGCGAGGCGGTGCTGAAAGCCTACCCGGATATTGCGGAATGGCTCAAACCGGTGTTTGAAAAACTGGATGCGAAAACGCTGCAACAGCTGAATGCCAGCATTGCCGTTGAGGGGCTGGATGCCAAAAAGGTGGCTGCCGACTTCCTGAAACAACAAGGGCTTGTGAAGTAACGGGACAAGGCTGTGCCAATAAAATGTCATAACCGCGTCCTGCTGCTGTTGGCCTGTGTGGCCATTGCGGCGGTCGCGTTACCCTTTGTAAATGTCGCGCCAAACCGTCTGGTGTCGGGCGAACCGCGCGCGCTCTGGCAGATCTGGTCATTTACGCCGCTACTGCTGGGCGCGGCGCTGGCGAGTACTGTAGCCTTAGCCTTCTGGCCAGGGCGATCCGCCCTTTGGCTGACGCTTCTGCTCAGCGAAGCACTGTTTATCGTGCTGTTCTGGAGCGCGGGACAGGCGGCAACGCAGATGGCCTCCGTTGAAAGCCCGCTGGCGCGCACGTCGATTGGCAGCGGGCTGTGGCTGTGGCTGGCACTTTGTCTGCTGGTCTGTAGCGATGCCATTCGCCGTCTCACGCCGCTACCCGTCTGGCGCTGGCTGCTGAACGCGCAATTCTGGGTCATCCCTCTGCTGATCCTCTTCAGCGGCGATCTGAATCAACTCTCGCTGTTAAAAGAGTACGCCAACCGCCAGGAGGTGTTTGACAACGCGCTGGCGCAACATCTGACGATCCTGTTCGGGACGCTGATCCCGGCGCTGCTGCTGGGCGTGCCGCTGGGCATCGGGTGCTACCGGCATCCCAGCCGCCAGGGCGCCGTCTTTACCGTGCTCAACGTTATTCAGACCATCCCCTCCGTTGCCCTGTTTGGCCTGCTGATTGCCCCCCTGGCCGGTCTGGTGAAATCCTTCCCTGCGTTGGCCGCGGCAGGCATTGCCGGAACCGGGCTGACGCCTGCCCTTATCGCCCTTGTGCTGTATGCGCTGCTGCCGCTGGTGCGCGGCGTGGTGGCGGGGTTAAGCCAGGTTCCGCCTGACGTGCTGGAAAGCGCCCATGCGATGGGGATGAGTGCGCGCCAGTGTTTCTGGAAAATACAGCTGCCGCTTGCGCTTCCGCTGCTGGTTCGCAGCCTGCGGGTGGTGACGGTGCAAACCGTGGGGATGGCGGTGATTGCCGCGCTGATCGGGGCGGGCGGCTTTGGGGCACTGGTGTTCCAGGGGCTGCTGAGCAGCGCGCTGGATCTGGTGCTGCTGGGCGTTGTGCCCACGATTGCGCTGGCGGTCGTACTGGATGCATTGTTTGCCCTGTGGCTCGCGCTGCTCAGGAGAAGAGCCAATGATTGAATTTCATGATGTGAGTAAAACCTTTGCGGGCCGTCCGGCGGCAAGCCACCTCAATCTGCATTTTGCCGAGGGGGCGTTCTCGGTATTGATCGGGACTTCGGGGTCGGGAAAATCGACGACGCTGAAGATGATCAACCGGCTGGTGGAACATGACAGCGGGACGATTCGCTTTGCCGGAGAGGAGATCCGCAGCCTGCCGGTGCTGGAACTGCGGCGGCGTATGGGCTACGCCATTCAGTCCATCGGCCTGTTTCCCCACTGGACGGTGGCCCAGAACATTGCCACCGTGCTACAGCTGGAAAAATGGTCCCGGGGGAAGATCAATGAGCGTGTCGACGAGCTGATGGCGCTGCTGGGCCTGGACGCGTCGCTTCGCGACCGCTATCCGCACCAGCTTTCCGGCGGACAGCAGCAGCGGGTCGGGGTGGCGCGCGCGCTGGCCGCTAACCCGCAGGTGCTGCTGATGGATGAGCCCTTCGGCGCGCTGGATCCGGTCACCCGCGGCGCACTTCAGGCGGAGATGAGTCGCATCCACCGTATTCTAGGGCGCACCATCGTGCTGGTGACGCATGATATCGACGAAGCGCTGCGGCTGGCCGATCGTCTGATACTGATGGATCACGGCGAAGTCGTCCAGCAGGGTACGCCGCTTGAGCTGTTAACCTCGCCGGCGAATGATTTTGTGCGTGAATTTTTTGGCCGCAGCGAGCTGGGCGTCAGGCTGCTCTCGCTACGCACCGTCAGGGACTATCTGCGTCCGCAGGATGCGCAAATCGGTGGTGAACCGCTGCACGATGGGATGAGCCTGCGCGATGCCCTGTCGGCGTTTGTCGCCCGGCAGTGCGAGGTGTTACCCGTTGCGGACGGGCAGGGGACGCCATGTGGGACGATCCATTTTCGCGATCTGCTGGCGGGGGAGGTGACGCGTGAAGTGGGTCCGTGATCCGTTACTCTGGCTGACAGGGCTGTTTATCGCCTTACTCTACCTGATGCCGCACAGCGCGGCGCTGTTTAATGCGCTTATCCCCGGGCTGCCGCGCCCGGTATACCAGCAGGAGAGCTTTGTTAATCTCACCCTGGCGCACTTCTGGCTGGTGGCGGTGTCAAGCGTGATTGCCATCGTGCTGGGCACAGGCGCCGGGATTGCGGTGACGAGACCCGCGGGCAGGGAGTTTCGTCCGCTGGTGGAGACCATCGCCGCAACGGGGCAGACCTTCCCGCCGGTGGCCGTGCTGGCGATTGCCGTGCCGGCGATTGGTTTTGGGCAGGAGCCTGCCATCATTGCGCTGATTTTGTACGGCGTGTTGCCCATTCTGCAAGGGACGCTGGCGGGGATTGCGGCGGTGCCTGCATCGGTGCTGAGCGTAGCGGAAGGGATGGGGATGAGCGCCTGGCAGCGGCTGGTGAAGGTCGAACTGCCGCTGGCCGCACCGGTGATTATCGCTGGCGTGCGAACGTCCGTGATTATCAACATTGGTACGGCAACCATCGCCTCGACGGTCGGAGCCAATACGCTGGGAACGCCGATCATTATCGGGTTAAGCGGGTTTAATACGGCTTACATTATTCAGGGGGCGGTTCTGGTTGCGCTGGCGGCGATTGTGGTGGATCGCCTGTTTGAACGCCTGGCCGGATACCTCAGCCAACACCGCCGCGAACAATAAATGAATAACCTGCAAGCATAACGCCACCGATACCGCTGATGGCCATCAGTGCAAAGAGGGTAATTACGGCCAGTTTCGTTGCCTTCATCATGTGCTCCTGTTGTTAACGGAACAATTATACGGTGAAGCGCAGCTGTTAATGAACCATTAAATGCCGTTACGACGCATTTGGCCCCAGCGAGTAAACGGGATAACCATGTTCGCGCCATTCCGTCAGGAGCTGCTGCTGGGAAGCGGAGGGGACTTCGCCGCACCAGACCAGCAGCGTCTGTCCCTCAAACAGTTCCGGCCTGAGCTGGGCCAGGGAGTGGGCAAGCACGTCAACGCGCCAGCCCTGCTGGGTGGCAATCCAGGCTTCGAGCCACAGCCGGGTGGTATCGTGTACGTTCCAGCCGATCACCAGCGCATCTTTGCTGTTTTTATTCCGCGCTGAGGCAAGACAGACGGAAATATAGTTAATCAGCACGCCATCAAGCATGCTGAGCAGTGCCTGTAAGGTGGTTTGCTGACACTGAAGCCGACGCCGTAGGGGAATAAAAAGATGGGTGATCAAGGTTTGCGCCGGGTAGTCTCGACCCTGTTCTTTGATCCAGCCGCGCAAACGCTGCAAATTGCCACTCTGCAACAGCCTCAGCAGCGTTTCCTGCTGCTCGCGCCAGAGAAGTTGCGTATCTGGATCGTCCTGGCTCAGAAGCGATTTTACCTTGCCGACCTGTACGCCATTGTCGATCCAGCTTTTGATCTCGCGGATCCGGTCAATATCCGCATCGTTAAACAGGCGGTGCCCGCCGTCCGTTCTTTGCGGCTTAAGCAATCCATACCGTCGCTGCCACGCCCGTAGCGTAACGGGATTGATATCACACAGGAGTGCCACTTCACCTATTGTGTAAAGCGCCATTTTCGCCCCCAGGCTTGCGCGTCCCCAGCTTAACTGTAGACCCACTTTGCGGAACCAGGAAGATTTGATTCTTTTTTGTACAAATTATACGAAAGACAGGTTATCTCCGGCAAAAGGTGTGATGGCGGACACGATTTATCGCTTTTTTGGCACGTTTCAAAGAAAGTTAACCGCTATCAGTGTATGTTACGCGTTTTTAGAATGTGCGGTTTGTGAGTATGTACGAGTTTAATCTGGTGCTGCTGTTGCTTCAGCAGATGTGCGTGTTCCTTGTCATCGCCTGGTTGATGAGCAAAACGCGCCTGTTTATCCCGCTGATGCAGGTCACCGTCCGTCTGCCGCACAAATTCCTCTGCTACGTCGTATTTTCCATATTCTGCATTATGGGGACCTGGTTTGGTCTCCATATCGAAGATTCCATCGCCAATACGCGCGCCATCGGCGCGGTAATGGGCGGGCTGCTCGGAGGCCCGGTCGTCGGCGGTCTGGTGGGGTTAACCGGCGGCCTGCACCGCTATTCGATGGGCGGTATGACGGCGCTGAGCTGCATGATCTCCACCATCGTCGAAGGGTTGCTCGGTGGTCTCGTCCACAGCTATATGATTAAGCGCGGTCGCCCGGATAAAGTGTTCAGTCCCTTTACCGCAGGGGCGATTACCTTCGTGGCGGAAATGGCGCAGATGGCGATCATCCTGCTGATCGCGCGCCCGTTTGACGATGCGTTACATCTGGTCAGCAGCATTGCCGCACCGATGATGGTCACCAATACCGTAGGTGCGGCGCTGTTTATGCGCATTCTGCTCGACAAACGCGCCATGTTCGAAAAATACACCTCGGCATTTTCTGCCACCGCCTTAAAAGTTGCGGCGTCGACGGAAGGGATCCTGCGGCAGGGATTCAACGAGGAGAACAGTATGAAGGTGGCGCAGGTGCTGTATAAAGAGCTGGATATCGGAGCCGTGGCGATTACCGATCGCGAGAAGCTGCTGGCGTTTACCGGTACCGGCGACGACCACCATCTGCCGGGCAAACCGATCTCCTCGGCCTATACCCTGCGCGCTATTGAAACGGGTGAAGTGGTGTATGCCGACGGAAATGAAGTGCCGTACCGCTGTTCCCTGCATCCGCAGTGCAAACTCGGCTCTACGCTGGTCATTCCCCTGCGGGGTGAAAACCAGCGCGTCATGGGCACTATTAAGCTTTACGAAGCCAAAAATCGCCTGTTCAGCTCCATCAACCGCACGCTGGGGGAGGGGATCGCCCAGCTGCTTTCGGCGCAAATCCTGGCGGGGCAGTATGAACGGCAAAAAGCGCTGCTGACGCAGTCAGAAATTAAGCTCCTGCACGCTCAGGTGAACCCGCATTTCCTGTTTAACGCGCTCAACACGCTGAAGGCGGTGATCCGCCGCGACAGCGATCAGGCCGCGCAGCTGGTGCAATTTCTCTCGACCTTTTTCCGCAAAAATCTGAAGCGACCCTCGGAGATCGTCACCCTCGCGGACGAGATTGAGCATGTAAACGCCTATCTGCAAATTGAAAAAGCGCGCTTCCAGTCACGTTTACAGGTGTCGTTATCCGTCCCGGACGATCTGGCGTATCAGCATCTTCCGGCCTTTACCCTGCAACCGATTGTAGAAAATGCCATTAAGCATGGGACGTCGCAGCTGCTGGGAAGTGGAGAGATTATGATTTCCGCTTCCCGTTTTAACCACCATCTGGTGCTGGATATTGAAGACAACGCGGGGCTATATGAAGCTTCCGCGTCAGGCGGTCTGGGCATGAGCCTGGTGGATAAACGCCTGCGCGCGCATTTTGGTGACGACTGCGGTATCACCGTCGCCTGTGAGCCAGACCGCTATACCCGAATTACTTTACGATTGCCGCTGGAGGAGAACGCATGTTAAGAGTGCTGATTGTCGATGATGAGCCGTTAGCACGGGAAAACCTGCGTGTTCTGTTGCAGGAGCAGAGTGATATCGAGGTTGTGGGGGAATGTGCCAATGCGATTGAAGGCATCGGTGCGGTGCATAAACTGCGCCCGGACGTGCTGTTCCTCGATATTCAGATGCCGCGCATCAGCGGGCTGGAGATGGTCGGCATGCTCGACCCGGAGCACCGTCCCTATATCGTCTTTCTGACGGCCTTTGATGAGTACGCGGTAAAGGCGTTTGAAGAGCACGCATTTGATTATCTGCTGAAGCCGATTGAAGAGAAACGCCTTGAAAAGACCCTGACCCGCCTGCATCAGGAGCGTACCGTGCAGGACGTGACGCTGCTGCCGGAGCATCAGCAGCCCCTGAAGTTTATACCCTGTACCGGGCACAGCCGGATTTACCTCCTGCAAATGGACGACGTTGCCTTTGTCAGCAGCCGTCTGAGCGGGGTATACGTCACCAGCGCTGAAGGTAACGAAGGCTTTACCGAGCTGACCCTGCGCACGCTGGAGAGCCGCACGCCGCTAATCCGCTGCCATCGTCAGTATCTGGTGAACATGGCGCACCTGAAAGAGATCCGTCTGGAAGATAACGGCCAGGCCGAGCTGGTGTTACGTGCCGGGCAAACCGTTCCCGTCAGTCGTCGCTACCTGAAAAGTTTGAAAGAGGCGATAGGGCTGTAAAACTGGTACACTGCGCGCCATTGCATCATCGACATTCGAAGGCTCTATGCTAAGTAACGATATTCTTCGTAGCCTGCGCTACACCCTGAAAGCGAACAATAATGACATGGTGCGCATTCTTGCGCTCTCCGACATGGAATCCACGTCCGCCGGGTTCGACACCTGGATGACTAAAGAAGATGAAGAGGGTTTTGTTCGCTGCCCGGACATTATTCTGTCGGGCTTTCTGAATGGCCTGATCTACGACAAGCGCGGCAAAGATGAATCTGCGCCTGAGCTGGCGCTGGAGCGTCGGGTGAATAACAATACGGTGCTGAAAAAGCTGCGTATTGCTTTCTCCCTGAAAACTGACGACATTCTGGCGATCATGACCGAGCAGAAATTTCGCGTGTCGATGCCGGAAATCACCGCCATGATGCGCGCGCCGGATCATAAGAATTACCGCGAGTGTGGGGATCAGTTTCTGCGTTATTTCCTGCGTGGGTTGACGCAGCGGGTGCATAACCAGAAGGGGTGATTTTAGCCGGATGGCGGCTTCGCCTGACCCGGCCTACAAAACCCGTAGGCCCGTGCAAGCGTAGCGCCGCCGGGCAAAAAAAAAGCCGGATTCTCATCCGGCTTTTTTATTACTTCACCTGCTGACCCGGCTTCGCGCCTTCGTCAGGGCTTAACAGGAAGATATCTTTCCCGCCCGGGCCTGCGGCCATCACCATCCCCTCAGAGATGCCGAAGCGCATTTTGCGCGGCGCCAGGTTTGCCACCATCACGGTCTGACGACCAATCAGCACCTGCGGATCAGGATACGCGGAACGAATGCCGGAGAAGACGTTACGCTTCTCGCCGCCCAGATCCAGGGTCAGACGCAGCAGTTTGTCAGAACCTTCCACGAACTCCGCGTTTTCGATCAGCGCCACGCGCAGGTCGACTTTGGCGAAATCATCAAAGGTGATGGTCTCCTGAATCGGATCGTCCGCCAGCGGGCCGGTCACCGGTGCGGCAGCCGCTTTCACCTCTTCTTTGGATGCTTCCACCAGCGCGTCAACCTGCTTCATCTCGATGCGGTTATACAGCGCCTTGAAGGTGTTCACCTTGTGGCCGAGCAGCGGCTGCTGGATGGCATCCCAGGTCAGTTCGGTGTTCAGGAATGCTTCCGCGCGGGCTGCCAGCTGCGGCAGAACCGGCTTCAGCCAGGTCATCAGCACGCGGAACATGTTCAGACCCATGGTGCAGATCGCCTGCAAGTCGGCGTCGCGGCCTTCCTGTTTCGCCACCACCCACGGCGCCTGCTCGTCCACATAGCGGTTGGCCACGTCTGCCAGCGCCATGATTTCGCGAATGGCTTTACCGAATTCACGGCTTTCCCAGGCTTCGCCAACCGCAGCGGCGGCGTCGGTGAAGGTTTTATACAGCTCAGGATCGGCCAGTTCGGCAGAAAGCACGCCGTCAAAGCGTTTGGCGATAAAACCTGCGTTACGGGACGCCAGGTTCACCACCTTGTTGACGATGTCCGCGTTCACGCGCTGCACGAAATCTTCCAGATTCAGGTCGATATCGTCGATGCGGGAAGAGAGCTTCGCGGTGTAGTAGTAGCGCAGGCTGTCCGCGTCAAAGTGGTTTAGCCAGGTGCTGGCCTTAATAAACGTCCCGCGAGATTTAGACATCTTCGCGCCGTTCACCGTTACGTAGCCATGTACGAACAGGTTGGTCGGCTTGCGGAAGTTGCTGCCTTCCAGCATTGCTGGCCAGAACAGGCTGTGGAAGTAAACGATGTCTTTACCGATGAAGTGATACAGCTCGGCATCGGAATCTTTCTTCCAGTATTCGTCGAAGCTTACGGTGTCGCCGCGCTTGTCACACAGATTCTTGAACGACCCCATGTAGCCAATCGGCGCATCCAGCCAGACGTAAAAATATTTGCCCGGCGCGTTCGGGATTTCGAAACCAAAGTAGGGCGCATCGCGGGAGATATCCCACTGTTGCAGCCCGGATTCGAACCACTCCTGCATTTTGTTCGCGACCTGCTCCTGCAACGCACCGCTGCGGGTCCACGCCTTCAGCATTTCGCTGAACGACGGCAGGTCGAAGAAGAAGTGCTCGGAGTCACGCATCACCGGCGTCGCGCCGGAGACCACGGACTTCGGTTCGATAAGCTCGGTCGGGCTGTAGGTTGCGCCGCACACTTCGCAGTTATCGCCGTACTGGTCCGGGGATTTACATTTCGGACAGGTGCCTTTGACGAAACGGTCCGGCAGGAACATGCCTTTTTCCGGATCGTACAGCTGAGAGATGGTGCGGTTTTTAATGAAACCGTTCTCTTTCAGACGGGAGTAGATCAGCTCTGACAGCTCGCGGTTTTCGTCGCTGTGCGTGGAGTGATAGTTGTCATAGCTGATGTCAAAGCCAGCAAAATCGGTCTGATGCTCCTGACTCATTTCGGCGATCATCTGTTCCGGGGAAATGCCCAGCTGCTGCGCTTTCAGCATGATCGGCGTGCCGTGGGCATCGTCCGCACAGATGAAGTTCACCTCGTGGCCGCGCATTCGCTGGTAACGGACCCAGACATCAGCCTGGATATGCTCCAGCATGTGGCCGAGGTGGATTGAGCCGTTGGCGTACGGCAGGGCGCACGTTACCAGAATTTTTTTCGCGACTTGAGTCATAGTAGGCATTACTTCTTTTAACTGTGAAAAGGGTTTTCGATATTACCAAAAGGGGCATTATTAAGTAAGCACAAACCGCGGCCTTTCAGGTAAACTTGTTTGTCTAAGGTCTTATTCACAAGAACAAAGGAGTCGGGATGAGTTCTCAATCCCAGGCCAAATCACCGGAAGCCTTACGAGCAATGGTCGCCGGGACGCTGGCTAATTTTCAGCATCCAACCCTGAAGCACAATCTCACGACGTTGAAAGCGCTTCATCACGTCGCATGGCTGGACGATACGCTGCACATTGAGCTACAGATGCCGTTCGTCTGGACCAGCGCCTTTGATGCCCTGAAAGAGCAAACCAGCTCTGAGCTGCTGCGCATTACCGGCGCAAATGCAATTGACTGGAAGCTAAGCCACAGCATCGCCACGCTCAAGCGCGTGAAAAATCAGCCGGGCGTTAACGGCGTGAAGAACATCATCGCCGTCAGCTCGGGCAAGGGCGGGGTGGGTAAATCGTCGACCGCTGTGAACCTGGCGCTTGCGCTGGCGGCTGAAGGGGCGAAAGTCGGCATTCTGGATGCGGATATCTACGGCCCGTCCATTCCAAACATGCTGGGGGCGGAAAACCAGCGTCCAACTTCGCCGGACGGCACCCACATGGCGCCAATCGTGGCGCACGGTCTGGCGACCAACTCCATTGGTTACCTGGTCACGGACGATAACGCAATGGTCTGGCGTGGCCCGATGGCCAGCAAGGCGCTGCTGCAAATGTTGCAGGAGACAATGTGGCCTGACCTCGATTATCTGGTACTGGACATGCCGCCGGGCACCGGTGATATCCAGCTGACGCTGGCGCAGAACATTCCGGTTACCGGCGCCGTCGTGGTCACCACGCCGCAGGATATCGCGCTGATCGACGCCAAAAAAGGCATCGTCATGTTCGAGAAGGTGGAGGTGCCGGTACTGGGTATCGTCGAGAACATGAGCATGCATATTTGCAGCAACTGCGGGCACCATGAGCCTATCTTTGGTACCGGTGGCGCCGAAAAGCTGGCGGCGCAATACCACACGCAACTGCTGGGGCAACTGCCGCTGCATATCACACTGCGTGAAGATCTGGATAGCGGTAAGCCGACGGTGGTCAGCCGTCCGGATAGCGAATTCACGGAAATCTATCGTCAGCTGGCGGGGCGCGTTGCGGCGCAGCTTTACTGGCAGGGCGAAGTCATTCCGGGTGAAATCGCCTTCCGCGCGGTGTAACGCCTCTGCGCGTTAGTGCCGGGTGGCGGCTTCGCCTTACCCGGCCTGGCTCGATTTTGTAGGTCAGGTAAGCGTAGCGCCACCTGACTTTACCCAAGCCGATAGTGCATCAAATAATACTCTCCGTCCGGAGAATCTCCCGTCGCCTCAATGTGCCAGCCGTGGCGCTGGTAAAACGCAACCGCCCGCTCATTCTTCACCAGACACTTGAGTGAACCCGTGCTGGTAAAGGTCTTCTGTACGTGTTCAAGCAACACATGTCCGACGCCCAGGCTCTGATAGTTCGGATCGACAAACAGGTTGTGCAGAAAATTATCGTTCGTCCAGACTGAGGCAAAGCCAAGTCGGTGCCCATCCTGCTCCGCCACCCAAATCCCTTCGTCCAGGGTTGCCGCGTCAAAATCTTCAAGCTGCCACGCAGAACTGTCCAGCCACGGCCAGGCTTCACGTCGGGCGTGGAGGAAGAGCGTGCGCAGGAAAGGGCGATCGCTCTCCTGCCACGGACGGATTAGGATCGTATCAGCGGTGATAGAAAATATCTCCGTTATAGGCTTTGTAGATTTTGCCATCGGCATCGCCAATCAGTACATAATTCTCACCCATGTAGGTCCAGTGTGTGCCGGCATCGGGCGCGGGAAGGTTACGCAGCTGGTACTGTTTGATGGTGTACTCAGGCGTCTGATACTGCGCGGGCGCGGTGTCGCCGATTTTAAACTTCGTAAAATCGGCAATAAACTCTTGCTCTTCATAGGCCTTGATGCCGGAAGGCGCTGTCGATGTTTGCGGTGCAGCGTGCGCGGCCCCCGCCAGTGACAGTAATACACCCAGAAGCAACAATTTACGCTTAGCCATTTTTTCTCCAGTCATATCGTTACTGATACTTTTTGTGTGCAGATCCGCTAACGGATGGCAGACAGTTCATTTTAAGTATCCTCACAGGGTGAGTTTGCAAAAAATGTAACAAAAGTGCACGGTTTTGTGTAGTCGCAACCGTCATTAATTATTACTTCGACGAATAAATATGAGCTTATACAGATAACATAATTATTGGTTTATTAATTAATTCTGAAAAAACATTTTCAAGGCAAATTTACTAAGATTCAGGCATGCATTCAACAAATAGAACATTTAAGATTGCCTGAAACCCTCTTTCCGAAAGCCTGATTAAGACAATGCAGGGCTGTAAAGTCTGCCCAAAGGAATGTCGTGTGGTTTTATAAATACTCTTTGCGTTTCTGTTAATTCATTGAATAACAGCAACTTGTGCTTGACTGAAATGTTACTGTTTTATCCTGTATACGATAATCACTACTATAGAAGATATTATGTAATAAATGAAAAACACAACAGTTGTATCGATATTATTTTTAATTATTACCCCCTTATCTGGCTGCGTATTTTACCCTGGCCAGCATCTCGATCTCGCTGGGAAAAAGATAATTGCCGCAGAAGATGCAAATGATCGTCTTGAGAAACGGATTGATGTTTATCCTCTTACGCCTTCGTTAATTGAAAAATTGCGGCCATCGGTTTTGAAATCTCAGGCAAATCCTAATCTGGATGAACAGGTCAAAAACTGGGAATACCGTATCGGCGTTGGGGATATTCTGACCGTCACCGTCTGGGATCACCCTGAACTGACAACCCCGGCAGGGCAGTATCGTAGCGCCAGTGACACCGGTAACTGGGTCAATGCCGACGGCACACTTTTCTATCCCTATGTCGGTAAATTGCCGGTGGCTGGCAAAACGGTCGCACGGGTACGCGAGGAGATCACGGCCCGGCTGAACAATGTTATTGAAAGCCCGCAGGTGGATGTCAGCGTCGCCTCTTTTCGCTCACAAAAAGCCTATGTGACGGGCGAGGTGGTGAAGTCAGGGCAGCAGGCTATTACCAATATCCCGTTAACGGTCATGGATGCCGTGAACGCCGCTGGGGGGCTCTCTGCCGACGCGGACTGGCGCAATGTCGTGCTGACGCATAATGGGAAGGACACGCGCCTCTCGCTATATGCGCTGATGCAGCATGGCGATCTCACGCAAAATAAGCTGCTCTATCCCGGCGATATTCTGTTTGTCCCCCGTAACGATGCGCTGAAAGTGTTCGTCATGGGCGAGGTCGTTAAACAGAGCACGCTGAAAATGGATCGCAGCGGCATGACCCTGGCCGAAGCGCTGGGCAATGCCGGTGGGCTGAACCAGAATATGGCCGATGCCACCGGAATTTTTGTCATTCGTTCGCTGCCGAAAAGCGAGCGTTCAGAAAAAATTGCCAACCTCTACCAGCTCAATGCTCAGGACGCATCAGCCATGGTGTTAGGCACCGAGTTTCAGCTTGAGCCCTATGACATTGTCTATGTCACCACTGCACCACTGTCCCGCTGGAATCGCGTGATATCACAGCTTGTTCCGACCATCAGCGGGGTGCATGACCTTACCGAAACGGTTCGTTACATCAGATCGTGGCCGCAATAATGTTCAAATCAATACTCGTGGTTTGCACCGGAAATGTCTGCCGTTCTCCGATTGGGGAGCGGCTTTTGCGCCAGCACCTGCCCGACAGATATATCGCCTCGGCGGGCATATTCGGGCTTGAAGGGTGCCCGGCGGATGACAGCGCCCAGGACGTAGCCTGGCGGCATGGGATTTCCCTCGACGGTCATGTGGCGCGCAGGCTGACACGCAATTTGATGCAGGGATCCGATCTTATCCTGGTTATGGAGCCGGAACATCTTCGCTTCATTGCGGCCATGGCGCCGGAGATTCGAGGAAAGTCGCTGCTTTTTGGGCAATGGCTGGAGCCGCAGGAGATCCCCGATCCCTACCGTCAAAGCCGGGAAGCGTTTGAATATGTGTTTGGGTTATTGGGTAAAGCCAGTCAGGAATGGGCACGTCGTTTAGGTCAGAAAGGAATGAAGCATTAATGTCGTCTTACACAACAGACAATTATGGTGCAGCGGCACCCCAACAACATGAAGTCGATCTCGTTCGTTTGCTCGTCGAGATGATCGACCACCGCACGATGATTCTGTGCGTGACGTTCCTGTTCATCCTGTGCGCCGGTCTCTATGCCTGGATTGCGCCACCTGTTTATCAGGCGGATGCCATGGTGCAAATTGAAAACAAACAGGATAACAACCTGCTCAAAGGTTTGAGCCAGCTGGGCACCGATGTGTCGCCGGATGTTGCCCCTGAAATTTTACTGCTGAAATCCCGCATGATCCTCGGCGAGACCGTTGACAAATTAGCTCTGACACAGCAGGCAAAGCAGCGCGTTTTGCCTGTGGTGGGGCGTCTCTGGCAGCGTCTGCAAGGGCGTGAGCAGGGCAAAATCACGTTAGGCGAACTCCAGATCCCGCAGGTGGAAGGCAAAGCGCAAGAGCTCACGCTGACCGTACAGGAAGCGGGAAAATATCACCTGACGGGCGAAAACATTGAGGCCGACGGCCAGGTTGGGAAAACGCTGGTTACGCAAGGGATCGTTCTGCTGGTGACGTCGATTGAGGCGATGCCAGGCACGCAATTTTCGCTTAAGTCGTTGACGCGGCTTGAGACGATCAACGCGCTGAAGAAGCGTCTCACGGTTGCGGAATCGGAGAAACAGAGCGGTATCGTGACCTTAACCCTGACGGGCGAAGATCCTGACAGCATCGCCCGGGTGCTGAATGCAATTGCTGAAAATTATCTCCAGCAAAATATCGCGCGCCAGGAGGCTCAGGATTCTCGTAGTCTGGATTTTTTACAGGCGCAGTTGCCGAAAATCAGCGCGGACCTTGATCAGGCAGAAGCGCGGCTGAATGCCTACCGGGCGCAGCGAGACTCGGTGGACCTGTCTCTGGAGGCAAAATCTGTCCTGGATCAGGTTGTTAACGTTGAGAATCAGCTAAATGAGCTGACGTTCCGGGAGGCAGAGATCTCCCAGCTCTTTAAAAAAAGTCACCCTACCTATCGTGCATTGCATGAAAAGAGACAGACCCTTGAGCGGGAACGGGAGCGTCTCAATAACCGTGTGTCAGCTATGCCCTCCACGCAGCAGGAGATTTTACGCCTGAGCCGTGATGTTGAGTCGGGTCGCACGATTTATTTACAGCTATTGACGCGCCAGCAGGAGCTGAATATTTCCCGCTCCAGCGCTGTCGGGAACGTGAGGATCATTGATGAGGCTGTTACGCTGCCGGACCCGATAAAGCCGCGTAAAGCGTTAATCATCGTTCTTGGCGCGCTGTTCGGGCTAATGCTCTCAATGGGGACCGTGCTGGTACGTCAGGCGTTCAAACGTGGGATCACGCTTTCCGAACAGCTGGAAGCGCAGGGGATGCCGGTTCTGGCTACGTTGCCACGTTCACAGTGGCTGTGGAGTAAAACGCAGTTGCGCAGAAAAAATCCGTTTTCTCGTCGCTGGAAACACAAAACCTCGGATGTGCCTTTCCTGCCCGTCGATCGCCCTGCTGATATGTTTGTTGAAGCGGTGCGCGGGCTGCGGACCAGTCTGCATTTCACCATGATGGAGGCTGAGAACCGCATTGTGATGATTTCTGGCCCCACGCAGGACTGCGGAAAAACGCTGGTGGCGACGAATCTGGCGGCCATCGCCGGGCAGAGCGGTCAGCGGGTGCTGTTTATTGATGCGGATATGCGCCAGGGCTATGTTCATAATATTTTTGGTCTGGAGAACCGCCACGGATTGTCCTGCCTGCTCGAAGGGAAACGCGACTTAGCGGAGGTCATTCAGCATGCTGAAAAAGGGGGAATTGACGTCATCACCTGCGGCCCGGAACCCCTGCGCCCGTTAGAATTGCTGTTAAGCGAACGATTCCTTTCCGTCATGTCCTGGGTTAACGAGCAATATGACATCGTCATCATTGATACACCGCCGGTCCTGGCCGTCACCGATGCCGCGCTGGTCGCCAGAGCAGCCGGAACAACGCTAATGGTTGCCCGTTTCGATAACACCAGCGTGAAAGAGATGGAGAATACCGTTAAACGGTTACAGCACGTTGGCGTGAAGGTCAGCGGCACAATCCTCAACGATATTGTTAAATCCGCAGCGCTGTATTACAGCTCGGGGTACAGCCAGTATGAATACGGTTATGCTTCGAGGAAAAAAGGGGAAAGGCGTTAGCGCGGGAAAAACAATCCCTCTCCCGGGTGGGAGAGGGATAAGTATTACTTCGCCATCACTTCCTGCGCGGTACGCTCAACCAGGGACAGCAGGATTTTTACGTCCTCCAGCGTCACGGTTGGGTTCAGCAGGGTCAGCTTCAGGCAGGTGATACCGTTATGCTCGGTCACACCGACGTTTGCACGGCCAGACTCCAGCAGCGCATCGCCAATTTTCTGGTTCAGCAGGGCAATACCGGCGTCATCCATCTGCGCCTGCGGACGGAATCGGAACAGCACGCTTGCCAGCTGGGGTTGCATCACCAGTTCCAGAGCAGACTGCTCTTTCACGTAAGCCGCAACCTGCTGTGCCAGCGTCACGCCGTGATCGATGATTGCCGCGTATTGCTCCTGACCCAGCGCTTCCAGGCTCATCCACAGTTTCAGCGCGTCGAAACGGCGCGTGGTTTGCAGAGATTTGGAGACCAGGTTAGGTACACCAGCTTCTTCATCGAATTCAGAGTTCAGATAGGCCGCCTGATAGCGCATCAGTTCATAGTGACGCGCTTCTTTCAGCAGGAACGCACCGCAGCTGATGGTCTGGAAGAACTGCTTGTGGAAGTCCAGGGTGACAGAATCCACCAGCTCGATACCGTCCAGGTAGTGACGATACTGCTCAGACATCAGCAGCGCGCCGCCCCAGGCCGCATCAACGTGCACCCAGATATTCTGTTTCGCAGCCAGCTCAGCAATAGCACGCAGCGGATCGATAGCACCCGCATCGGTCGTACCGGCCGTGGCCACAATCGCCAGGATCTGCTCGCCGTTCGCGTTGCACTGTTCGATTTTCGCCGCCAGATCGGTGAGATCCATGCGGGAGAATTCGTCAGTTTTCACCTGCACCACGGACTGGTAGCCCAGACCCATCAGCGCCATGTTTTTCTGCACGGAGAAGTGGGCATTTTCTGAACACAGCACGCGGATCTTACGCAGATCGCCTGTCAGACCGTCCTGCTGAACCGAGTGGCCCTGACGCGCAAAGAACGCGTCACGCGCCAGCATCAGCCCCATCAGGTTACTCTGGGTGCCGCCGCTGGTGAAGACGCCTGCGTCGCCAGCCTGATAACCCACGCGGGTACGCAGCCATTCGATCAGTTTGATCTCAATGATGGTTGCGGACGGGCTTTGATCCCAGGAGTCCATACTCTGGTTAGTGGCGTTGATCAGCACTTCCGCCGCCTGGCTAACCACCAGGCTTGGGCAGTGCAGGTGCGCCACGCACTGCGGGTGATGAACGGACAAACTGTCTTTCAGGAAGAACTCCACGGCGCGTTCGATCGCCGCTTCGTTGCCCAGCCCTTTCGGGTTGAAATCCAGCTTAATACGGTCGCGCAGCTCCGCGACCGTTTTGCCCTGGTACATCTCAGGCTGTTTCAGCCACTGCATCACAGCCTGAGTGCTTTGTTCAATCGCCTGCTGGTAAGCTTCAATGCTCTGCGCAGAGGAGAACAAAATTGGGTTTGAATCAGACATCGTATTCAACAACTCCGGTTACGCCGGGCTAACGCCCGCAGCAAGCAGTGCCTGCTCGAATTTATCCAAGAAGACTTTCAGCTCGTCATCGCTGATCAGCAGAGAAGGCAGCAGACGCAGAACGATACCGTTACGGCCGCCACGCTCCAGAATCAGGCCGGCTTCGAAGCATTTCTTCTGGATCAGTGCAGACAGCTCGCCATCGCCCGGGAAGCAACCCATGTGATCGGCGGCTTCATGTGGCTTAACGATTTCAATACCGATCATCATGCCCAGACCGCGAACGTGGCCGATCACCGGATAGCGTTTCGCCATCTCTTTCAGCTGGCCTTTCAGCCATTCGCCCTGTGCAGCTACTTTGCCCGCGATGTTCTGGTCTTTCAGGATCTTCAGCGTGGTCAGACCGGTAGCCATCGCCAGCTGGTTGCCGCGGAAAGTACCGGTATGGTGACCTGGCGCCCATGCATCGAACTGCTTTTTGATACCGAGCACGGCCAGCGGCAGACCGCCACCGACTGCTTTAGACATCACGATGATGTCTGGCTCAATGCCAGCGTGTTCGAAGGCAAAGAATTTACCGGTACGGGCAAAGCCAGCCTGGACTTCGTCGAGGATCAGCAGGATACCGTGTTCCTGAGTGACTTTACGGATGCGCTGCAACCACTCAACAGGCGCCGGGTTCACGCCACCTTCACCCTGAACGGCTTCGAGGATCACCGCGGCAGGTTTACGCACGCCGCTTTCGACGTCGTTAATCAGATTTTCGAAGTAGTAGGTCAGCGCCTTCACGCCCGCTTCACCACCGATACCCAGTGGGCAACGGTACTCGTGTGGGTAAGGCATGAACTGGACTTCTGGCATCATACCGTCAACCGCTTCTTTCGGAGACAGGTTGCCGGTGACGGACAGTGCGCCGTGGGTCATACCGTGGTAACCACCAGAGAAACTGATGATACCGCTACGACCGGTCACTTTTTTCGCCAGCTTCAGCGCCGCTTCAACGGCATCAGCCCCGGACGGGCCAGTGAATTGCAGGCAGTGCTCTTTGCCCTGACCAGGCAACAGAGAGAGCAGGTATTCTGAAAACGCGTCTTTCAACGGCGTAGTCAGATCCAGGGTATGTAACGGCAAGCCGCTGGTAATGACATTTTGGATGCTTTTCAGCACATCAGGATGATTGTGTCCAAGCGCGAGGGTGCCTGCGCCTGCTAAACAGTCAAGGTATTCTTTATTATCTGCATCGGTGATCCACACGCCTTCTGCTTTCGTAATCGCTAAAGGCAATTTGCGCGGATAACTCCTGACGTTAGATTCAAATTCGGCCTGACGGGCCAGATAGGTTTCGTTGCTTTTGTGGGCATCTACGGTGTCAATACGGACTTTATCCGTCATCATATCACTCCTACAACCGCCGCTTCGTTATGAGCAACGATTGAATAAAAAGTTAAAAAACAGATGGGGCCTGAAAAAAACGCCGCCAATATAGAGCCTTTTGTCACCGGGCTCAATGGTTAATTTGCTTACTGTTTTGTGACACAGGGCACAGGGCAGGGAAGAACGCCGTTTGTATGGGGGAGATTGCACTTTATGCTAAATAAAAACAGTAGCTTACGTATGATTTATCCGCATTGTAAAATCAGACAAAAGAGTGTGACAAATCGTGCGATTGTCAGGTGAAAAGGAGGCAGTGAGCCTCCTTACGCTGTTTATTTCTGGCTAACGCGTAAAATACCGTGTTCGCGTCCCTTCGTTTTATTCCACGACGCGTCCGTAATACCGTTTTCATCCAGGCTTAGCGATATCACAAAACCATTACCACGGATCTCATAGAAATTCGCATTCAGGCGTTTAACGCTGGCTTTCTTGCCGTTAACGGTGGCGCTAAAAAAGCCGTTAGAAAGCGTGGCGTTAACCGTGTCCGACGAGAACGAGGCTTCACGCAGGGGATCGTGAATGGATGTCGCTGGTTCGTGTTGTGCCGCGTTTTCCGCTTTGGTTTTGCTGATATCACAAGAGCCATCGCCAGCGCTCATTTGCGTGCATCCCGAACGCTCTAATTGAGCGCGATAATGGGCGTTTATGGCGTGCGCCGGCGAGACACAACCTGCAAGCACGGTGGTACTTATAACGAACATCATTACTTTTTTCATTTTATCGCCTTAAAAACGACACAAATACCATGAGACATACATCACGCCGATCCAGATCCCGACCGAAATCAGCATCAGATACAGGGCTACCGAAATAAAAATATATTTAGACATCTTTTTGTATTAACAAAATGCCCATCCGCTAAAATGAGGCATTCTATTTTTCCCGATGATTATTTTACGCGTTAAAAGCCCATTCCAATCCCAACCGAAGCGCCCATATTATTCGCGGTATCATCTGAGAAGCTCACTTTCGCGATGACATGGGAATTAAAGTTAACGGACGCACCGACAGCAAGCGCGCTCTCGCCGTTGTAAGTCGCGCCGCCAGCAGAGAACATGACGCGCTGATTGGTTTGCACTTGTGGCAAACCCGCCATCGCCATCGCCCCTGAAATACCGGCATTGGCCTGCTTCTTATTATTGTCCACTTCATCACGCAGAGATTTAAATTGCTGGCTGGTGGTAGTATTCATTGCCTGTAATGTCTGCCTGGTGGCTTGCAGATCCTGCGTGGCGGCAGTAACAGCCAGGCTATTTTTAGCGACCTTCGCCTGGATAGCCGTATCCAGCTGTCGTTGTGTCACGGTGGTTGTCACACCATCTTTACCGTTATGACCGTCTACACCGTCGCGACCGTTTCTTCCCGCAATGCCTTGTGCGCCAGTATCACCCTTATCACCCTTATCACCTTTCATGCCTGTCGCGCCAGCATCGCCTTTTTCACCCTTCGCGCCGGTTGCACCGATATCCCCTTTTTCACCCTTTGCGCCAGTCGCGCCGGTATCCCCTTTATCGCCCTTTGCGCCAGTCGCACCGGTCTCCCCTTTATCACCTTTCGCTCCATCTGTACCGTTGATGGGTTTAGGTGCATTTTCTAGAGCAGTAAGGCGGCTATCCTGAATATTATCGACGTGTTGAAGGTTGATAATGGCTGCGCCGTTAGTCGCCACACCCTGTAGGGCCGTCTCACTTTTCAGACTGGCGGTATCGGCAAGCGCGCCGGCAAGCAACGCTTTCTGATGTGCGTCGTTAGCCATTTTATCCACGACTAACACGCCTAATTTTGTGGACTGAAGGTCGTCATTAACCTGCGTTAAGCGGTTATCCGTTGCGATATCACGGTTAATGCTATCAGCGTTGTTTTGTGCAATCTGATCCTGATGGTCATTTACAATATTAGTGATTTGCTGATCGTCCCAAACCGTATTCGCGGCTTCAGCCTGGCTCATTGTACCCGCTAAGACAATGCCCATTACAAAAATAGCAATAAAGGTTTTATTCATAGATTTCATTTGAAAAGCTCACATCATTAATTGTCGAAAAATACTGAAGCTGAATCGCTTTGTTTTGTGGATTTAAAAAACGGGTGAACGTTGTCTAAATCTTATTTAGTAACGCGAGTAAACTATCAATTAAACGCAAACCAATGATGTTGATCTAAGTCATAAATATTATGAATAGTTCCGACGGCGTAAAAGTCATTTTGCGGTTGTTATTAATGTAAACATTAAGGTGAAAATGAGGTGGTAAATGAGAGAGTTAAATTAAGTGTTTGACAGAGATAAAATTCTGCAAAATAAATGTTTACATTAATATGTGGGTTTATTTCATACGAAAGAAGGTGGGCTGTCTTATAAAAGCACTCCCGGTGCGTCATTATGGATAAAAATAATATTTCTCAGCACAGTGAGTAAATAATATTTTTCATGTGTTCTTAACAAATCTGGCGGGATAATTAACTGAACAATAATGTATACATATAGAGGGTAGTTAATATCTTGTCGTTTATTGTTCGTTACAGGGGATTAACGGACAGCCCAAAACCCCTTGCACCCGGGTTACCCCCCGGTTACACTACATGACTACGAATTGCTATTTCGTAAATAGCTGTTTTATAAGTAATTTGACTCGGGGTGCCCTTCTTTGTGAAGGCTGAGAAATACCCGTATTACCTGATCTGGATAATGCCAGCGTAGGGAAGTCAGATGCCTGCCCGGTCATCGCTTCTTCACGCACGGCAGGAGCGAAACCATGCAGCCTGACCTGCTCGATTCACACGTTTTACATCAATTCCGAACCCGTTCCCCGCTCACGCACTGTATGACCAACGATGTCGTGCAGACCTTCACCGCCAACGTTTTGCTCGCGCTGGGTGCTTCCCCGGCAATGGTGATCGAAGCCGAGGAAGCGGAACAGTTTGCCGCGCTTGCCGATGCTCTGCTCATCAACGTGGGAACACTCACCGCGCCGCGCGCCCAGTCGATGCGTCGGGCCATTGAGAGCGCGGTAGCCGCGGGTACGCCCTGGGTTCTGGATCCGGTTGCGGTTGGCGCGCTGGCGTATCGCACCCGATTTTGCCAGCAAATATTGTCCCTCAAACCTGCGGCCATTCGTGGAAACGCCTCCGAAATCCTCGCCCTTGCCGGAATGAGTGCGGGCGGGCGCGGGGTTGATTCCACCGATACGGCGGCGAGCGCGTTGACCGCTGCGCAGACGCTCGCCCGCCAGACCCACGCCGTTGTGGTCGTCACAGGAGAAGTGGATCACATCACTGATGGTCAGCGAACCCGTACGGTCGCGGGCGGCGACCCGCTGATGACCCGCGTGGTGGGAACAGGCTGTGCGCTCTCGGCGGTCGTCGCCGCCTGCTGTTCGCTGCCTGGCGACAGGCTTGATAATGCGACGGCAGCCTGCGGCTTTATGAAGCGCGCAGGGGCAGCTGCACTGACTCACAGCCGGGGCCCCGGCAGCTTTGCCCCGGCGTTTCTGGATGCGCTTTACGCGCTGGAGGAGCTGGTATGACACGCATTAATGCCCTGACTATTGCGGGAACCGATCCCAGCGGCGGAGCGGGGATCCAGGCAGACCTGAAAACCTTCTCTGCGCTCGGCGCTTACGGATGCTCGGTTATCACCGCGCTGGTGGCGCAAAACACGCGCGGTGTACAGTCGGTATATCGTATTGAGCCGGATTTTGTCGCCGCACAGCTGGATTCGGTATTCAGCGATGTACGCATCGACACCACCAAAATCGGCATGCTTGCAGAGGCGGACATTGTTGAAGCGGTCGCTGAACGTCTCAAACGTTATCAGATAAAAAACGTGGTGCTCGATACCGTGATGCTGGCCAAAAGCGGCGATCCGTTGCTCTCCGCCTCTGCCGTCGACACCCTGCGTAAAAAGCTGCTGCCGCAGGTGGCGCTGATCACGCCAAACCTCCCTGAAGCCGCCGCGCTGCTGGATGCGTCACACGCGCAAAACGAACGTGAGATGAAAGAGCAGGGCAATGCGCTGCTGGCGATGGGATGCAGCGCGGTGCTGATGAAAGGCGGTCATCTTGATGATGCAGAAAGCCCGGACTGGCTCTTCACCCGCGATGGCGCTCAACGTTTCACCGCCCCGCGGGTACAGACCAAAAACACCCACGGCACGGGATGTACGCTCTCGGCGGCGCTGGCGGCGCTGCGTCCCCGAAACGCGAACTGGGCGGATACGGTGCAGGAGGCGAAGATCTGGCTCTCGTGCGCGCTGGCAAAAGCCGATTCTCTGGAAGTGGGTCACGGTATTGGGCCGGTTCACCATTTTCATGCATGGTGGTAAGCCGTATACTGGCATAAAACCTTATGCCAGAGAAAAACAGAGATGGAACAAGCGCATACCCGGTTAATTGCTCAACTCAAGGAACGAATTGCCGCACCGGACAACACGCCGTTGTACCTGAAATTTGCCGAAACGGTTAAAAACGCGGTACGCAGCGGCGTGCTCGCGCACGGTAATATTTTGCCGGGCGAGCGCGATCTGAGCCAGCTGGCCGGTGTGTCGCGCATTACGGTGCGTAAAGCGATGCAGGCGCTGGAAGAGGCCGGCGTCGTCACCCGCGCGCGTGGATACGGTACGCAAATCAACAATATCTTTGAATATTCGCTAAAAGAGGCGCGCGGGTTTTCTCAGCAGGTGGTGCTGCGGGGCAAAACGCCCAACACGCTGTGGGTTAATAAACGCGTCGTGAAATGTCCGGAGGAGATCGCCCGCCACCTTTCCCTTGCGCCGGACAGCGATGTATTTCTGCTTAAGCGCATCCGCTACGTGGATGACGATGCGGTATCAATAGAGGAGTCCTGGGTACCGGTAGGATTAATCCCCAATCCGGACGACATCGGCGTCTCGCTTTACGATTACTTCCGCAGCCAGAATATCTTTCCGCAGCGCACCCGTTCCCGCGTCAGCGCCCGGATGCCGGACAGCGAGTTTCAGGCGCATATCAAGATGGACGATAAGATACCGGTGCTGGTGATCAAGCAAGTCGCGCTCGATCAACAGCACCGGCCAATTGAGTACAGCATCAGCTACTGCCGCAGCGACCTATACGTCTTTGTGTGCGAGGAGTAGGGCCTCGCGCGTGGGGGCGCAGTCGCCACCGCGATGGCTGACTACCCAGGCGGCTACGGCATTGCCAAGCTGCACCGCCTCTGGCAGTGACCATCCCGCGGCCAGCCCGGCAAGGGTACCTCCCGCATGGCTGTCACCCGCGCCGATGGTATCGACCACGGTAGCAGGAAACGCCGGAACGTGTCCGGAAGCGTCACCGTCGTACCAGACCGCCCCGTCTTTATCATGGCGTACGATCAGCGCAGCGCCAAACCTCTGCTGCCACCGTGTGCCGAGCTCTTCCACGTTTACGCCAAGCCATTCGGCGGCAAGTTCCGCCTCCTGACGATTGAGCGAGACGATTGGTTTGCAGGCCATGATCCGCGCCATCAGCGGGTCGGGAATATCCGCGATGCGCGGACCGAAATCGATAAAGAGCGTCACA
Source organism: Enterobacter sp. BIDMC 27 (assembly GCF_000534415.1). Classification (NCBI taxonomy): domain Bacteria; kingdom Pseudomonadati; phylum Pseudomonadota; class Gammaproteobacteria; order Enterobacterales; family Enterobacteriaceae; genus Enterobacter; species Enterobacter sp. BIDMC 27. The sequence continues at coordinate 3,927,151 of NZ_KI973178.1, read as the reverse complement.
TCCTGAAGACTTTCCAGCCAGGCCGTCAGCAGCTCACCGCTGGGGGACGCCAGCTGGTAGCCGGACAAAGAGATCAGGCTCCCTGCCGGCACGCTTAACCCGTCCAGCCAGCGCTGCTGCCACTGGTTCTCCACGCCGCTAAACGACATAAAGGTCCGTTCACCGTCAGGCTCCACCAGCGCCAGGCACCAGCCGTTATCGCCCGTTTCCGCTTCCACGGCGCTGTGCAGATCCTGCTTCGCCATGGCGTTACGGATAATATCGGCCCACACGCCGTGGCCGACGGGAAGGGCGTTTTGCGCAGCAATGCCGAGCCGCTTCAGGGCGATGGCGATATTCAGCGCGCAGCCGCCAATATTCACTCCCTGTTGCTTCAGCTCGATATCACACCCGCGCCAGGGCAGGGCGTAGGCGTCGGCAATCACGTCGATGACCGCCGCGCCGAGTACCGTTACGGGGCGCGTGGCGTGAAGGGTTTCGAGACGGCGGGCAAAAGCACTCATACGCCCTCCCTTTGCTCCCGGAAGTGCAGCAGTTTTTCGCAGTAGTGGCCGAAATCGAGCCGGTTTACGGCATCAAGTTCGTTTTTGAGTGCCGGATCAATGGCCTGTACACCGTGCAGCGCGCCGCAGATGGCCGTTGCCATCGCGCCGATAGTGTCAGTATCACCGCCCAGGTTGGCGCATAACACCGCGCAGCGGTTCGGATCGGTACCCGCGAGTTCGACCATCGCAATCGCCGCCGGAACGGACTCAAGCGTGCTCGTGCCCGCGCCAATAAGCTGATAGATCTGCTCGCTGGCGGACTCGGTACCGTTGGCTTCGCGCACGGTTTTCAGGGCCAGCTCAATACGAGCGGAAAGCGATGCGCTGAAGGTGGTCGTGTTCGCCTCCTGCGCCGCACGGGCAATACCCGGCAGGGCATCGGCGATGTGATGCCAGCGCTCGCCGTCGATAGCGCGTGAAACCGCCCAGGCGATCACCACCGCACCGGCGATGGCGAGATCCGATTTATGGGTCGGGCTGGAGGCTAACGCAACCTGTTCCACAAAGTGCGCCAGACGCGTGGCTGGCAGGAGGCATCCCAGCGGGGAGGCGCGCATCGCCGCCCCGTTGGTGACGCCGTTGTTCTCCAGCTGGCTCACCGGCTTGCCGTCACGGATGGCGTTCAGGGCAATTTTGGAGGTCGGGCCGAGCACATTCTTATTGAACGCGTCAAAATCCAGCGCCCAGTCCAGAATATGCTTACCGATAACGTCAGGGTTAATTTCCCCGTCGCATTCGATAATCGCGTCGGCCAGGCACAGCGCCATCGACGTATCATCCGTAAATTCGGCCTGCTTAAAGTAACAGGCGGCATTATTCTCAGCCGGGCCGGGTAAGAAACGGTCGATCCAGCCGAAGTGCGCTTTCACCCGCTTGCGCGGCCACAGCTCCGACGGCATCCCCATCGCATCCCCTAACGCCTGCCCGTAAAGAGCACCGAGAATACGGTCTTGTTTCATTTAACTTCCCCTCGTGTCAGCGCGGTATCGCCATCAACCACCTCAATTGCGGTGATCTCTTTATCCGATTCGCGGAAAAACAGCATAAACAGCACGGCAATCACCACAATCATGATTGCACCAAACGTCCACATTCCGGCCCAGTTGAAGGTCAGCCCATTCACCGGCTCTTTATATGCGAACATTTTTTCCATCATCACGCCGCCGAGACGGTAACCCAGCAGGCTACCAAAGCCCTGACAGCACAGCGTGATCAAGCCCTGCGCCGCGTTGCGCATGTGCACGGGCGCTTTTTTATCCACGTAGATGTACGCGGTTACGTAATAGAAGTCATAGCTTACGCCGTGCAGCAGAATGCCGAGGAACAGCAGGGCGTAGGTGAAGTATTGCTCGGCGCCGCCGTAAACAAAGAAACCGTAGCGAATGGCGGCGGTGATCAGGCCCAGCAGCAAGACCTTCTTAATACCAAAGCGTTTGGTAAAGAATGGCAGAGCGAGCATGAAGAAGATTTCAGAGAACTGGCCGAGGGTCATCCAGCCGGTGGCGTTTTTCATCCCCACTTCGGTGAGATAGCCGTTGGCAAAGATATAGTAGAAGGCCAGCGGCATGGCGAACAGGAACGAGCAGAAGAAGAACACCAGGAAGTTTTTATCGCGGAGCAGGATCAGCGCATCCAGCCCCAGCATCACTTTGAAATCCAGCTTGCCGGTACTCTTCGGCGGGGTATTCGGCAGGAACAGCGCGAAGACGCCAAGCAGAAGGGAGCTGGCAGCGGTCATCAGCAGCGGGATATTGGTGTCAGAGATGTCGCTATAGCCCATCATCTGCGGCAGGAAGCCGCACGCCAGGCCGGAGGCAATCCAGCCGATGGTGCCCATCACGCGGATGCGCGGGAAATCAGCCTCCACGTCATCGACGTTCGCAAAGGCGATGCTGTTGGTCAGCGCGATGGTCGGCATATAGGTCAGGGAGTAGGCCAGCAGCAGCGGGAAGAAGGTGCTGAACTGGGTTTGCTGTGCTGCGAAATACATCAGAATCGCGCCAGCGAACATCAGCACGGCCAGCACTTTCTGGGCGGCGAAGAAACGGTCCGTCAGCGAGCCGACCAGGATGGGAGAGAGGATCGCGGCAATCGCGGTACAGGCATACGACCAGCCAATTTCCCCGGCGGTAAACCCGCTCTTACTCAGCCATAGCCACAGCGGCACAAACCATGCGCCCCAGATAAACCATTCAACGAACATCATGAATGACAGTTGGACTTTCGTTTTCATTTTTTAATCCTGCATGTCAGAGGTACGCATGTAACATACCATGTGATAATACCTTTTAAATACCTTTAAGGCGATTGTTTGATCAGTGTAACAAAAATGTTGTACACGAAACGAGCCAGCAGATTGTGCTTAAAAAAGTTGCAAATGGTGGAAAATAGGTTAAGTCGGTACCAGGCTTAGTCTGCCTGCAAAAACGTGGGCTTGGATCACACGCTCCGACATCATGTCGGACTTACGGGAGCATCACTATGACTGATATTGCGCAACTGCTTGGCAAAAACGCCGACAGCCTTTTACAGCATCGTTGTATGACCATTCCAGCCGACCAGCTTTATCTGCCTGGCCATGATTACGTAGACCGCGTCATGGTCGACAACAACCGTCCGCCTGCCGTACTGCGAAACATGCAGACGCTTTACAATACCGGTCGTCTGGGCGGGACCGGGTATCTCTCCATTCTGCCCGTTGACCAGGGCGTAGAGCACTCGGCGGGAGCGTCGTTTGCTGCTAACCCGCTCTACTTTGACCCGAAAAACATTGTCGAGCTGGCGATTGAAGCGGGCTGTAACTGTGTGGCATCGACGTATGGCGTGCTGGCCTCCGTTTCCCGCCGCTATGCTCACCGCATTCCGTTCCTCGTCAAGCTGAATCACAACGAAACCCTGAGCTACCCAACCGAATACGACCAGACACTGTACGCCAGCGTCGAACAGGCGTTCAACATGGGTGCGGTAGCGGTCGGGGCGACTATCTATTTTGGCTCTGAGCAGTCGCGTCGGCAGATAGAAGAGATCTCTGCCGCGTTTGAGCGCGCGCACGAGCTGGGGATGGTGACCGTATTGTGGGCCTATCTGCGTAACAACGCGTTTAAGAAAGACGTCGTGGATTACCACGTATCAGCGGATCTGACCGGTCAGGCAAATCACCTGGCGGCAACCATCGGCGCGGACATCGTGAAACAGAAAATGGCCGAGAATAACGGCGGGTATAAAGCGGTGAACTTTGGCTATACCGACGACCGCGTCTACAGCAAGCTGACCAGCGACAACCCTATCGATCTGGTGCGCTACCAGCTGGCTAACTGCTACATGGGCCGCGCCGGGCTGATTAACTCCGGCGGTGCAGCAGGCGGTGAAACCGATCTGACCGACGCGGTGCGCACGGCGGTGATTAACAAACGCGCCGGTGGAATGGGGCTGATCCTGGGCCGCAAGGCGTTTAAAAAATCCATGGCCGACGGCGTGAAGCTGATTAATGCGGTTCAGGATGTCTATCTGGACAATAAAGTGACGATTGCCTAATCGCACGCATCTTCCTGCCGGGATAAGCGTGACCCGGCAGGAAAGTTCTCTCGCTTACTCCTTCAGCGTTTCAGGATGAGGAGTATTCAGCAGACCCGCCATCCTTCTCTTGCTGCTATTTGCTTTTTCTAAACCCGGCTGCGTGACGCGGATAAAGGCACACAGAACAAAAGCCAGCAGATAAAGCACCGTATAGGCGATGACCACGCCGAGCGTGCTGAACCAGGGCAGCAGCACCACGGCAATCGCCGGCGCAAGGAAGTTAGACAGACCGGCTGAAAGGTTATACACCGAAATCGCCGCCCCCTTGTGCCGCGGCTCCAGCGCCGGGAACACCGCCGCCATCGGTACGAAGGCCGCCACAAAAATCCCCAGCGCGATGGCCGGGACCAGCGCCATGGCAAAGTTATGCCCGAAGTGCTGCGGAATGTAGTAAAACGCCAGGCTCGAAAGCGCCATCCCGATGCAGCCAAACCAGCGCACCACCCGCATCCAGCCCATTTTTTCCGCCACCACGCCCCAGAAGACGTTCGAGAAGATGGTGGTGAAGAAGAATACCGCCCAGACCTGAAGCCACTCGGAGGTGGTGAAGCCCAGTTCGTCAACAAACATCATCGGCATGATGACGGCAAACCCGAACAGGGAGAGGGTGTTGATGATACGCACCATGCTGGAGAGCAGAATACTGCGGTTGGTGTAGAGCAGCGTCGCTGCACGGCCCAGCTCGGCGAATTTTTCCCGGGTGGAGAGATTATGCATGTGCGTTGGGGTTTTGACGCTGCGCAGGGATACCATGGCGATGACTCCCCCCGCCAGACAAAACGCCAGTGCCAGCCACAGGGTGCCCATCTCCCCGATGTGCGGAATGGTAAAGCTCGGAATGTAGCTGCCGAACACGCCGATGCCGATAGAGTAAACCGCCCAGTACCAGCCCAGCGCCGAGCTGGATTTATCGCTACGCACATTATGAATAATGACCACGATGAAGGCGTACAAAAATAACGGGTAGGCCAGACCGCGGATCCCATAGAACAGCAGAATTAATGCGTAATTTGCCTGACCCAGACCAAAAACGAGAAACAGGACGTGGAAAACGCACCACAGGACGAAGCCAATCAGCATGGTTTTTTGCGGGGTGATGATTTCAGCCACCACGCCGGAGATCCACGCGGAGAGCGCCGCCGCGAGACCGTAGAGCGTGAAGGCGAAAGAGGCTTCAGCAGGCGTGAAGCCCAGTGATTTAATATAGTGCGACAGGAATGCCAGCTCGAAACCGTCACCCGTCATAAAGACCGCGATCGCCAGATATCCCCATAGCAGGTTCAGCGGCAATCCCAGCCACTGTTTATTTATTTCGGACATATTGACCTCGTTTGTAGCGTACAGGTAAGCCCACACCGGAAATATTCCGGCGTGAGTTTTCTTATTGTCTTTTTCTCTAAATATACTGACGTGTATTTATTCTCTGATTACTGTCGCAGTCTGTTGTAACTGCTTATAAGCCTCGTATCGACGCAGATGAAGGGACTGAAAGTTCGCTTGCGGATAGAAATATTTATCCACGTGGGTAAATTGTTTCATGGCATCGGTCACTGAAGGCGCTATATTTCCCGCCACCGCCCCGAGAATGGCCGAACCCAGTAATACCGGTTCGCTGCATTGGGTCGCTAACACCGGCAGCCCGCAGGTATCTGCCAGCAGCTGGCGAACGAAAGGGTGCTGGCCCGCGCCGCCGCTGATAACGATATTTTCGGTCTGTACGCCGCATTCACGCTGGGCGTCAATGATTTGTCGCAAACCGTAACCGATACCACACAGACCTGCCACATACAGTGCCATCAGGTTATTGATATCGTTCTCCATGCCCAGCCCGCAGATCGTGGCCCGCGCATGGGGATCGGCAAAGGGCGCGCGGTTACCCAGAAATTCGGGTACCACGTGCAGTCCTGCTGCCAGGTTCACCGCCTCTGAGGCGGTGGAGAAGGTCTGTAAAAGTCGGTCCGCCAGGTAAACCGGCAGCGGCAGGTCTGACTCCTGTGCCAGCTGGCGCGCTTGCGGTGCGGCAGGATGGAAACTTAATAACCGCTCGATAGCGGCACCCGCGGCGCTTTGTCCGCCCTCAATCAGCCACAGTCCAGGTACCATCGCGCTAAAATAAGGCCCCCAGACGCCGGGCACAAAAACGGCGCTCTCGGCGCTGGTCATGGTGCACGATGAGGTGCCAAAGACATACGCAAGATTGTTCAGCGCGCCGCCGCCAACGCCCAACGTCCCGATGCCGCCAGCGTGGGCATCAATTAACCCTACCGCCACCGGCGTGCCTGGCAGCAAGCCCATCTCACGCGCGGCCTGCTCCGTTAAGCCCTCGCCGCAAGGGGTGCCGGGGGCGGCAATATGCTGCCCTATGCGGACAAAATCTTCTCCGGCCAGCTCGTCCAGGCCAACGGTGCGGAAATAGTCCGGGTCCCAGCGATTCTCATGGGCCAGCCACGTCCATTTACAGGTTACGGTACAGATGGAACGGGTGACATCGCCCGTCGCGCGCCAGGTCAGGAAATCGGCCAAATCGAAAAATTGCCAGGCGCGATCGTAGACCTCACGATGCTTTTCTTTCAGCCACAGCAGCTTGGGCGTCTCCATTTCGGGCGATATTTTTCCGCCAACATAGTCCAGCACCGGATGATGGGTGGCGTTGATGCGCTCCGCCTGGTCTGTCGCACGGTGATCCATCCAGACGATGATATTGTTTTCCGCTTCACCGTCAGGGCTGACCGCCAGCGGTTCGCCATTGTTGTCCAACACCACCAGCGAGCAGGTGGCGTCAAACCCGATGCCGGCAACGCTCTGCGGAGTCGTCCCGGAGCGCGCCAGCGCCTCGCGGATGCAGCGGCAAACGGCCTGCCAGATCTCGGCGCTGGACTGCTCCACGCGGCTTCCGCTGCGGTGCACGGTGGCAATTTTCTGCGTCGCGTGGGAAAGCAGCCTGCCGCTGAGATCGAAAATGCCCGCGCGGACGCTGCCGGAGCCGACGTCTACGCCGATAACGGTTTCTGGTGTACTCTTCATCCTTGCGGCCCTTAAAGATCGACGCTGTTAGGCAGAATCACCAGATCCCGGACGGTAACGTTCTTCGAACGGGTCACCATGAATAACACCGATTCTGCGACTTCAATCGGCTGCATCAGGCTGCCGTTTGCCAGCGCTTCATCCATTTTGGCCTGCGGCCAGTCGTCGAGCAGAGCCGTCACTACCGGCCCAGGCAGAACGGCTCCGACGCGTACGCCATGTTCCGCGACCTGACGACGGGTGGTATGCACGAACGCCTGAACGGCAAATTTGGACGCGGTGTAGATCGGCTCCCAGATAACCGGCACCACGCCCGCAATGGAGCTGGTGAAGATAATATCGCCTGACTTCTGCGCAATCATATGCGGCAGTACGGCGCGAACGCAGCGGAAGGCGGCGTTGATATTCAGGTTCAGTACGCGATCCCAGACGTCCGGGTCGCCTTCAGCAACCGGCCCGCCGATGTAGGCGCCTGCATTGGCGTGAAAAATATCCAGGCCGCCGGCGAGGCCGACAATGTCGCTCAGCATCGCGTCGACTTGCTCGGGTTTGAACAGATCGATTTGCAGGGCAAACGCGTTCTCGCCCAGCTCGGCGACGATGCGCTGAAGCTTCTCGCCTTCACGGTCGATTAACACCACCTTAGCGCCAGCGCCGAGCAGCGTTTTTGCACACTCCAGGCCAATACCTGAGGCGGCGCCAGTGATAGCAGCGACTTTGCCCTGAAGGGAACTATTCATGGAGGGGACAGAGTGATTCATTTTATAATCCTTTATGCAGAGATGATTTTTAGGGTGTGTCTGCTTTCGCGTGAAGAACGGGGGTTCTGACTGACGCGTGAAGCAAACTGCTCAATCGATGAAGCAGATCTAGCACTTGCTTATTTCTCCAGCAAGAGACATTCAAAATGAAGAGGCGATTTTGTGACGCGCGTTGAGAAAACGAAGAAAACGACCATTTACGATCTGGCGGAACTCACCGGCGTTTCTGCCAGCGCGGTGAGTGCTATTTTGAATGGCAACTGGAAGAAACGCCGCATCAGCGCCAGCCTGGCAGAGAAGGTAACCCGCATTGCACAAGAGCAGGGCTACGCGGTTAACCGTCAGGCAAGCCTGCTGCGCAGCAAGAAATCGAACGTTATCGGCATGATTGTGCCGAAATATGACAACCGCTATTTCGGCTCTATAGCGGAAAAATTCGAAGAGATGGCGCGTGCCAGAGGGCTGTTGCCGATTATTACCTGCACACGCCGACAGCCGGAACTCGAGCTGGATGCCGCCCGTGCCATGCTCTCCTGGCAGGTTGACTGGGTCATTGCCACGGGGGCGACACACCCGGACAAAATTGCTGAACTCTGTCATCAGGCGGGCGTACCTACACTAAATCTTGATCTGCCGGGTACCCTGGCGCCCTCTATCATTTCGGATAACTACGGCGGCGCGAAGATGCTGACAGAGCGGATCCTCGCCAGCAGCTTTAAACGGTTTGGTTTGCTGACTCCGCTGACCTTCGTGGGCGGACGCCGGAGTGATAACAACACCGCAGAGCGCCTGCGCGGGTTCCTTGATGCCCATCAGGCCCATGGGCTGACCGTTCCGGAACAGCAGCTGCTGGTCACCGGATACTCGTCATCGCGCGTGGAGGAGCAGCTCAGAGCCACCTTCCCGTCGCCATCGACGGCGCTAAAGGGGCTGTTTGTCAATTCGACCATTTCGCTGGAGGGGGTGGTACGTTGGCTGGCCCAATACGGGCAGACCGGCCAAAATCAGCCGCCGATGGGTTGTTTTGACTGGGACCCATTTGTCTCTCTGCTGGGACATGATATCGACATGGTGCGCCAGGACGTCCCGGCGATGCTGGAGAAGGTATTTGAAATTCTCGATTCCGGTGATACCTCGGTCAGGCGTATTGAGATCCCACCGGAACTGATTGGCAGCCAGAGCGTCACGGGCTAGCCCTGACGCGTCAGCAGCCAGCGCGCGGTCTGTTCATCCGTCACCAGACCGTTTACCCAGCCGCCTTTGAGGGCGGCAAGGATCGCCGGGCGTTTATCCTCGCCGCAGGCGGCCGCAATACGTGGACACTGGCTCTGGCGAATATCGTAGCTGGTAATAAAGCGATTAATCTGGCTGTCGATGACGTTGCCGTCGGCATCGATAAAGCGTCCGAGTATTTCGCCAACGCCACCGCGCTGGGTCAACTCTTCCAGCTGTGCCTCATCGATAAACCCGTCTTTGAAGATAGGGCTCTGCCTGCCCAGCGCCCCGATGCCGACAAAAATCACATCGGCCGCATCCGCCACGGCGCAGACGTTACGGAACAGGCGGTTTGAGCACCACATCTCATGCTCCTCGCTGGACTGAGCATAGCGCGGCGCCGGCCACTGGTAATATTTTCCCTGAATTTTACGCGCCAGCAGCAACGGCACATCATCGTAATAGTTACATTGCCCGTGCTCGTTCATGGCGCTGATCAGGGCGACACAGCGGGTGTTGTGGCTGTCAAAATCGATACGCTTGATGGTTTTTTTTAGCGTCAGTCCGGAGCCAATTCCGACAACCGTGGGTTTATCACCTTGCAGGTAGCGGGCCATCAGCTGATAACAGCCAAACGTCACGCTATCCAGCGCGCTTTCATTGCGGTAGACGGGCACAATGTTGCAGTGGGTCAGGTGATATTTTTCCGCGAGAAGTTGCGCATAATCGAGGCAGTTAGCGACAGGGTGATGAAGCCCAATCGAGACAATGCCTTCCTCTTTCGCGGCGGCAATCAGCCGCTGCACCACCGGTCTTGATGTGCCGAGCTGGCTGGCAATTTCGCTTTGATTAAGCCCGGCGATGTAATACATCCATGCCGCCCGCACTTTTTGATCGAGCCTGATGTCATCTTCTTTGCTCACGTTTCCCTGCCTCAAGAATGGGGTTGAGGGCGGTCAACACCCACAACAATTGTCTGTCATTCTGGCGGGTGCTCCGCGCTGAGGCAAGCGGTTTGCTCTTTATTGGTCATTTGTTATTTAAATGGTCATTTGTTCTTTTGTGATCTGTAGCTCTTATTTTAAGCAAATGATCATCTACAGTTCAGCCATAACCTCACTGGAGAACAGAACAATGACCGAGAAATACACATGGCTACATATTGGGCTGGGGTCTTTTCATCGTGCGCATCAGGCGTGGTATCTGCACCGCCTGATTGCCGGCGGCGATACGCGCTGGCACATCGCTGCGGGCAACATACGCAACGATGCTGAACATGTGGTGCAGGCGCTGGCCGCGCAGAAGGGGCGATATGTACTGGAGACCGTCAGCCCGGAAGGCGAGAGAGACTATGAAGAGATCGCCTCGATTCAGACGCTGATCCCGTGGCAGGCGGATTTGCAGCCGCTGATTGCCGAAGGGGCGAACCCGCAGACTCGGGTCATCGCGTTTACCGTGACGGAGGGGGGCTACTATCTGGATACCAGCCACAGGCTGGATGTGGCTAATGCCGATCTGGCGAGCGATATTAAGGGCGGCTGTAAAACCATCTACGGGACAATTGCCCGCATCCTCGAAGCGCGTATGGCGAACGGAGCGGGTCCGGTAACCTTGCTTAACTGTGACAACGTGCGGCATAACGGCGAGCGCTTCCACGACGGGTTGATTGAATTCTTAACCCTCAGCGGCAAACAGAGGGTCATCGACTGGCTGAGCGCTAATGCGACCTGTCCGAATACCATGGTGGATCGCATCACACCGCGTCCGGCGGCCGATCTCCCGGCGCGCATTAAGGCCCGGACGGGCATAGACGATAACGCCCCGGTTATGGGGGAACGCTTTATTCAGTGGGTGGTTGAAGACAATTTCCGCGACGTTCGTCCCGCGCTGGAAACGGTGGGCGTGGAGCTGGTGGGATCCGTCATCCCTTATGAAGAGGCGAAGATCCGCATCCTCAATGCCTCCCATAGCTGTATCGCCTGGGCGGGTACTCTGGTCGGGCAGCAGTATATCCATGAAAGCACGCTGACAGAATTTATCTACAAGATTGCCGACCGCTACGTGACGGAAGATGTCATTCCCTGCCTGGGAGATAATGGCATCGATCTGCCAGCCTACCGCGACGTGGTGCTTAAGCGTTTTACCAACCCCTGGATTCAGGACACCAACCAGCGCGTCGCGGCCGACGGGTTCTCGAAGATCCCGGCGATGATAGCCCCAACGCTGCGTGAATGTTACCAGCGCGGCGTACGTCCTGACGCTACCGCTATGCTGCCTGCGCTGTTCTACGTCTATATGGAGCAGTGGCATCACGGCAAGCTGCCATATGAATACCAGGACGGTATCCTCAACGCCTCTGCGGTACATGCGATGTTCGAATCGGACGATCCGATAGCCCGATATGCCAGCGATACCGCCCTGTTTGGCGATCTGACCGGCCGGGAAGATTTTGCCGCGCTTCTGCGTGAAAAAATCGCTGACGTCTACGCGCTGATTAAGTGAGAGGTGGGTATGTATCTGGGCATCGATCTTGGCACATCAGAAGTAAAGGCGCTGGTCATTGACGAAAACAACGGCGTTGTCGCCACCCATAGCGCGCCGCTGACGATACAGCGTCCGAAGCCGCACTGGTCTGAACAATCGCCGGAAGCCTGGTGGGAGGCAACCGAATACCTGATTGCCACCCTCCGGGAGAAGTGCGGCCACCACTGGCAGGCGATAAAAGCCATTGGCCTTTCCGGACAGATGCACGGTGCGGTACTGCTGGATGCCGCGGGTGAACCCCTGCGTCCGGCCATCCTGTGGAATGACACCCGCTGCGCGCAGGAGTGCGCAGAGCTGGAAGAGATGGCGCCCGAGCTGCACCAGGTGGCGGGGAACCTGGCAATGCCGGGGTTTACGGCACCAAAGCTGCTCTGGGTGCGCCGTCATGAGCCGCAGAACTTCAGCCGTCTCGCCACCGTGCTGCTGCCGAAGGATTATCTGCGCTTCAAAATGACCGGAAAAAAAATCTCTGATATGTCGGACTCGGCAGGGACGCTGTGGCTGGATGTGGGAAAACGAGACTGGTCGGATGCACTGCTGGAAAAATGTGGGCTGTCGCGTGCCGCCATGCCTGCGCTGGTGGAAGGGTGTGAGGTCTCGGCGCTACTCGAACCTGCGGTAGCGCAGCGGTGGGGTCTGAACCCCTCGGTTATCGTTGCCGGCGGCGGGGGAGATAACGCCGTCAGCGCGATAGGGGTTGGGGCCGTTTCGCCGGGCGATGCGTTTATTTCGCTGGGCACCTCCGGCGTGCTGTTTGTGGTCACAGATGCCTACCGTCCGGCGCCCCAGTCTGCCGTGCACGCGTTCTGTCACGTGCTGCCAAACCTGTGGCATCAGATGAGCGTGATGTTAAGCGCCGCCAGTTGTCTACAGTGGTTTTGCCGTCTGGTGGGCGTCACGGAGCTGGCATTGCTTGAGGAGATCGCCCAGCTAAGCGATGCGGAGAAAGCGAGCGCGCCGATGTTCCTGCCGTACCTTTCCGGGGAACGTACGCCGCATAACGATCCCTGTGCTCGGGGCATGTTCTGGGGGCTAACGCACTCCAGCCAGCGTGCGCTGATGGGGTATGCGGTGCTGGAAGGCGTCAGCTTCGGTATTGCCGATGGCCTTCGCGTGTTGCAGGAGAGCGGCACGCAGATTGAACAGTGCTCCCTCGTCGGCGGCGGGGCGCGGAGCCCCTTCTGGGCCCAGCTGCTGGCCGATATTCTGGCGATGCCGGTGGTGACGCATAAGGGCGGCGAAACCGGCGGTGCGCTGGGGGCTGCACGGCTGGCCTGTCTCGCAGCCGGTAAGCCGCTGGCTTCCGTGTGCGAAAAACCTGAAGTCTATAAAACCTGGCGCAGCGATCCGGCGCGCCACCGTGCGCTGATGACGCGTTACCAGCAGTTTAACGCGCTTTACCAAAACGACCTGAACTACCGAAACCCATAATTCTGTGGCAAAGACCCTCCGGTGATGCTGCCGGAGCGGTTCCCTGTACCCTAAAAACGAGGTCAATATGTCGTTAAATAACAAACAATGGCTGGGATTACCCCTGAGTCTGGTCTGGGGGTATATCGCTATCGCGGTCTTTATGACGGGCGATGGTTTCGAGCTGGCATTCCTGTCGCACTATATTAAGGCGCTGGGCTTCACGCCTGCTGAAGCCTCTTTCGCCTTCACGCTCTACGGTCTCGCGGCGGCGCTCTCCGCATGGATTTCCGGCGTGGTGGCTGAAATCATCACCCCGCAAAAAACCATGCTGATTGGCTTCGTCCTGTGGTGCGTTTTCCACGTCCTGTTTCTCGTTTTTGGTCTGGGTCAGGCAAATTACGCATTAATTCTGCTGTTCTACGGGATCCGCGGCCTGGCCTATCCGCTGTTCCTCTATGCCTTTATCGTCGCCATTGTGCATAACGTTCGCAGCGACAGTACCAGCGCGGCGCTGGGCTGGTTCTGGGCGGTTTACTCTATCGGCATCGGCGTGTTCGGCAGCTACATTCCTAGCTTTACCATTCCGCACATCGGGGAGATGGGCACCCTGTGGCTGGCGCTGGCATTCTGCGTAACCGGCGGGATCATTGCGCTGGTCTCTATGCGTAAGGTGGAAACGCCACGGCATATGCAGACTCTCTCCACCCGGGAAAAATTCGCCGAGCTGGGCCGTGCGGCGACGCTGCTCTACACCAACCGCAGTATTCTGCTCTCCAGCATGGTGCGTATCATCAACACCCTCTCCCTGTTCGGGTTTGCCGTCATCATGCCGATGATGTTTGTTGACGAGCTGGGCTTCACCACCTCCGAGTGGCTTCAGGTCTGGGCGGTATTCTTCTTCACCACCATCTTCTCGAACGTCTTCTGGGGCGTGGTGGCGGAAAAAATGGGCTGGATGCGGGTGGTGCGCTGGTTTGGCTGTATCGGGATGGCGCTCTCGAGCCTGGCGTTTTACTACATTCCGCAGCACTTCGGGCATAACTTTGCCATGGCGCTGGTCCCGGCCATCGCGCTGGGGATTTTTGTGGCGGCCTTCGTACCGATGGCGGCGGTGTTCCCGGCGCTGGAGCCGCGGCACAAGGGGGCGGCGATTTCGGTGTATAACCTGTCAGCCGGTCTGTCAAACTTCCTTGCGCCGGCGATTGCCGTGGTGCTGCTGCCCTGGTTCAGCACGCTCGGCGTGGTCATTGCCTACACGGCGCTGTATGTCGTGGCCTTCATCCTGTGTCCGTTTATTCGGGTTGAACAGCCTGGGTTTGTTCGTCAGGAAACCTGTAAGGGTGAAACGGTCGGAATTTCGTAATTTATTCAGGCCTGACGGCAGCGTCGGGCCATTCACGGAGACGTATGATGGATGTTAAGGCGGTAATTTTTGACATGGATGGCGTCATCATTGACTCCGAAGGCCTGTGGCGTCAGGCGCAGAAAGCAGCTCTGGCAGGCTGGCGTGCTGAGGTCAGCGACGAAGAGTGTGAGTCACTGACGAAAGGCAAGCGGCTGGATGAGATTGCCCGGACCTGGTGTGAATACTGTAAACTTGAGGCCGATCCTGTAATGATTGAAGCGGCCATTCGTCTGCGCATCATCGAACTGATTGGCCGGGAAGGCAAAGCGATAGAAGGCATCTACGACGTGATGTCGTATTTTCGTGAGGCAGGTTACCGGATTGCACTTGCCACCTCTTCGTCGCATGAAATCGTGCATGCGGTGCTTAAGAAACTCAGGATGGGTCACTATTTTGAGGTCATTTGCAGCGCCGACGATGAACGCTACGGAAAACCGCACCCTGCCGTCTATCTCTCGGCGCTGCGAAAATTAGGCCTGACGGCCTCGCAGTGCATAGTGATTGAGGACAGCCAGAGCGGCTACCGTGCCGCCCTTAGTGCGGGGCTCAAAACCCTCATCGTCTCGCCAGCGTGCCATCATGCCAGCTTTAACAATGCCAGTGGCCGGTATGCGTCTATGCATGCGCTGCTGGAAACGCTTGCCGTTCCAGCCCCGGAAGCGGGTTAGTTGACTGATTTGTAAGCGCAGAAGTTTCCGCGGGTTGTTGCCGGTCAGCATATTCCTGCTTCTGCGCTTACCTTCAAATAACGTCTCCCGATCAACCTCACATTTCCCCGCGCTTTTGTGAAAATTGTCACGTCCGACCGTGCATATGCCCAAAAAATAGCCTCTCCTTAACGCGTTTTGTCCGAGGACGTGCTGATTTTTTATGCTTAAATTACATACTGAAACGCATTTTTAAAATCATAAAACCCCTTTGTCATTTTCTGCTTCTGGGCTTATCGCCGGACTTAAGGACCGATAATGAAAATTGAATCTGTAGACGTCACCGTTTTTCAGTACCCGACGCGTCGGGTCTCTGACGCCGCGGGGCATTCGCATCCTGGGCCGGAGAGCATGGCCAAAATGGCAATGCTGACCATCACGGCAGAAGAGGGCACCCGCGGATATTCGTTCGCGCCGCCGGAAGTGGTGCGCCCCTTTGTGGTCAATACCTTCTTTCGCAAAGTGCTGGTGGGGCAGGACGCATTCAACCGGGAACGCATCTGGCAGGATCTGGCGCACTGGCAGCGGGGAAGCGCGCATCAGCTGACCGAGCGTGCGCTGGGCTTCGTTGAACAGGCGCTGTGGGATCTGATTGGCCGTAAGCTCAACCTGCCGGTCTGGAAACTGCTTGGAGGCTATCGCGATAAGGTGCCGGCCTATGGCAGCACCATGTGCGGCGACGATCTGCCGGGCGGATTATCCACGCCGGAGGAGTACGCCAGCTTTGCCGAAAAGCTGGTGGCGCGCGGTTACAAGGCCATCAAGCTGCACACCTGGATGCCGCCGGTCTCTTTCGCCCCCAATCCAAAGATGGACGTCAAAGCCTGTGCCGCCGTGCGTGAAGCGGTTGGCCCGGACATTGACCTGATGATTGACGGCTACCACTGGTACAGCCGTACCGAGGCGCTGTACATCGGCAAAGCGCTGGAAAAGCTTGACTTCGCCTGGTTTGAAGAGCCGATGGAGGAGGAGAGCATGGCCTCCTACGCGTGGCTGGCGGAGAACCTCTCGATTCCGGTTATCGGGCCGGAAAGCCTGGGCGGAAAGCACCACAGCCGTGCTGACTGGATCAAAGCCGGGGCCTGCGACATCCTGCGCGCAGGGTCGAACGGCGTGGGCGGCATTTCCCCAACGCTGAAGGTGGCGAACCTGGCGGAATCTTTTGGCATGGACTGCGAAATACACGGCAACGGCGCGGCCAGCCTGGCGGTGATTGGCGCCATCAAAAACTGCCGCTGGTACGAGCGCGGCCTGCTGCACCCGTTCCTCGACTACGACCAACCGGCGGCGTACCTCAACAGCCTGGTGGACCCGATGGACGAACACGGCATGGTCAGTCTGCCGACCCGCCCGGGACTGGGCGAAGACATTAATTTTGCATATATCGAAGCCAATACCGTCAGCCACGACTGACAGATAAAAACGTACCCTACAGGCGATATATACATGAAACGATCTCCCTTAGCCGGGGCGTGCTTGCTCGCGCTCTCGCTGATGATGGGGAGCGGTGCGGCGTACGCGAAAACGCCGCCCGACCAGCTCATCATCGGCATGAACATGAATAACCTGCTGACCCTCGATCCGGCGGCAATGACCGGTAACGAAGTGGTCGGCATTGTGGTCAATCTCTACGACTCGCTGGTGGAGCTGGACCCGAACGCGCTCACCAACGTCAGGCCCGCGCTGGCGACGTCCTGGGATATTTCGCCGGACCGTAAAACCCTGACCTTTCACCTGCGTGACGACGTTAAATTCCACTCTGGCAACCCGCTCACGGCGGAGGATGTGGTCTGGTCGATGCGCCGTCTGCTGCACCTCAACCTTGCCCAGGCCTCGGTGTGGAAGTCGTATGGATTTTCTAAGCAAAACATCGACAGCCAAATCAGCGCCCCCGATGCCTACACGGTGCAAATTGTTCTGCCTAAGCCTAACGATCCGCAGCTGGTGATCTACTCCCTCGGCGCGCTCGGCAACCTCGGCGTGCTCGACAGCAAAACGGTGCAGCAGCACGCGGTGAATAACGACTGGGGCAACCGCTGGCTTACCACCAACGAAGCGGGTTCCGGCCCGTTTATGCTGGAAACCTGGCAGGCGAAGGATGTGCTGCGCATGCAGCGCAACCCGCAATACTGGCGGGAAGAACCCAAAATGAGCCGGGTGGTGCTGCGTCATTTCCAGGAGTCACAAACCCTGCGCCTGATGATTGAGAAAGGCGACCTCGACGTTGCCAACAACATGGCGGTGGCGGACATTAACGCCCTGCGCAAAGACCCGCAGCTCACCGTCGAAGCCGTGCAGAAAGGCACGGTCTACTACGTGGCGATGAGCATGAAAGAGGCCCATTTCGCTAACCCGAAGGTGCGCGAAGCGGTGCGCTATCTGATTGACTATCAGGGCATCAACAGCGCGCTGATGCCGGGCTACGGCGTGCTGCACCAGCGCCCGATCAAGGCGGGTATGCCGTCCACGCTGCCGGACCCGGGCTATAGGCTCGATATCCCGCGCGCCAGAAAGCTGCTGGCGGAGGCGGGCTACCCGGACGGGTTTGACACCACCCTGCGGGTGCTGGCGGATCAGCCGTTCCTCAATATCGCCATCGCCGTGCAGTCGACGCTGATGCAGGCGGGCATCAACGCCAAAATCATCACCGGCACCGGGAACCAGATTTACGGCGCAATGCGCGAGCGCAAGTTCGACATGCTGGTGGGGCGCGGCGGTAGCGGCGTCGAACCCCATCCGCACTCCAGCCTGCGGGCGTTGGTCTATAACCCGGACAACAGCGATGAAGCCCGTCTGACCAACTTCCAGGGCTGGCGTACCAGCTTCTACGACAAGCCGCTCAACGAAATGATCGACAAGGCCCTGCTGGAGCGCGATCCGGAAAAACAGTTCGCCGACTACCAGCAGATCCAGGTCCGCTACGACGCGCTGATCCCGGCGATGATCCCCCTGTCACAGATGGTCGATTCGGTGGTGGTGCGTAACGAGGTGAAGAACTTCCAGTCGCACCCGTCGGCCACCACCTTCCTGCGTGAGGTCTACAAAACCGGAGGTGACAAATGAGTGTGGCAATTCTCGCGCCCGGCTCACGGACCCGGCGCTTCTCAAAGCGGTTAACGCAGGTGGTGGTGACGCTGTTCGGCCTTCTGCTGCTGACCTTTTTCATCGGCCGCGTAATGCCCGTTGATCCGGTGCTGGCGATTGTCGGACCGGATGCCGACCACAGCACCTATCAGCAGGTCTATCACCAGCTGGGATTCGACCGGTCGCTGCTGGCTCAGTTCGGTATTTACCTCAATAACCTGCTGCACGGCGATCTGGGCAATGCCCTGCTGACGGGTAAACCGGTGACTGCCGATATTCTGCGCGTCTTCCCGGCGACGCTCGAGCTGGCGACGATGGCGATTATCGTCGGTGCGGGTCTGGGCATTCCGCTGGGCGTACTGGCGGCGGCGCGGCGCAACAGCGTTTCCGACTACGTGGTGCGCATCATCAGTCTGGCGGGTTATTCCACGCCGATTTTCTGGGTCGGGATGATGGGGCTGCTGCTGTTCTACGCCTGGCTTGGCTGGGTGGGGGGCGCGGGGCGTGTGGATCTCGGACTGGAGGGGGTAGTCCCACGCCGCACCGGACTGATGACGGTGGATGCGCTGCTGGCCGGGAACGGCGCGGTGTTCTGGAACGCCATTAACCATCTGGTTTTGCCCGCGTCGCTGCTTGGCTTCCACTCGCTGGCCTATATCAGCCGCATGACCCGCAGCTTCATGCTGGCGCAGCTGTCGCAGGAGTTCATTATCACTGCCCGGGTGAAGGGCTTAACTGAACGTCAGGTGATCTGGAATCACGCGTTTCGCAACATTCTCGTGCAGCTCCTGACGGTAGTGGCGCTGGCCTACGGCTCGCTGCTGGAGGGGGCGGTGCTGATTGAAACCGTCTTCTCCTGGCCGGGCTTCGGTTCGTATCTCACCGGCAGCCTGCTGCTCGGGGATATGAACGCGGTCATGGGCTGCGTGCTGCTGGTGGGGGTCATCTTCGTGATGCTGAACCTGCTCTCCGACATGCTGTATCAACTCTTTGACCCGAGGACGAAATCATGACCGTTTCTCTGGATTCGCCGCTGGGGACCGGGCCATCCGAACGCCGCCAGCGTATCAGACGCACGCTGGGCCGCGCCGCGGGCTTCGTCGGCAAGATGGCGCGCAATCCGCTCACCGCCATCGGCGGCGGGATTATCCTGCTGCTGCTGATTGTGGCGGCGTTTGCCCCGCTGATCGCGCCGTACAACCCGCTGGTGCAGGACCTCAATAACGCGCTGGTCGCCCCGAACGCACTGCACTGGTTCGGCACCGACGAGTTTGGCCGGGACATCTTCAGCCGGCTGGTGTACGGCGCGCGCATCACGCTCTACATCGTGCTGCTGGTCTCCGTGACCGTTGGCCCGCTGGGGCTGCTGCTGGGCGTGACCGCAGGCTACTTCGGCGGCAGGGTGGACGCGGTGCTGATGCGCGTCACCGATATCTTTATCTCCTTCCCGAGCCTGGTGCTGGCGCTGGCGTTTGTCGCGGCGCTCGGGCCGGGGCTGGAGCACGTGGTGATTGCGATTACGCTCACCGCCTGGCCGCCGATTGCCCGTCTGGCGCGCGCCGAAACTCTCTCTCTGCGCCAGGCCGATTTTATCTCCGCCGTGCGGCTTCAGGGTGCTTCCCCGGTGCGCGTACTGTGGCGTCACATCGTCCCGCTGTGCCTGCCGTCAGTGATTATCCGCATCACCATGAACATGGCGGGGATCATTCTCACCGCCGCCGGGCTGGGCTTTCTTGGCCTTGGCGCACAGCCGCCGGAGCCGGAGTGGGGAGCGATGATCTCCAGCGGTCGTACCTACATGATGGAGTGCTGGTGGGTGGTGACTATTCCGGGGCTGGCGATCCTGATCAACAGTCTGGCGTTCAACTTCTTAGGAGATGGCCTGCGTGACATCCTCGATCCTCGTAGCGAATAACCCGATGCTCGACGTGCGCGATCTCCACGTCGATTTTATCAACGGCGACGCGGTCACCCACGCGGTGCGCGGCGTCTCTTTCCAGCTCGGACGCGAAAAGCTGGCGATTGTCGGTGAATCCGGTTCCGGTAAATCCACCGTCGGGCGGGCGCTGCTACGCCTGCATCCGGCCAAAGCGCAGATCCGCGCCGCGCGGATGCAGTTTGGCGATGTCGATTTACAGGCCGTCAGCGAGGCGCAGATGCGCGGCATTCGCGGCAAGCGCATCTCGATGATCATGCAGGACCCGAAATACTCCCTTAACCCGGTGGTGTGCGTGGGCGACCAAATTGCCGAAGCCTGGCTGACCCATCATCCGGGGCGCAAGGCGGAAGCCAAAGCCAGAGTGCTGGAGATGCTCGACGTGGTGCGCATTCGCCAGCCGGAGCGGGTGTATCACCTCTGTCCGCACGAGATTTCCGGCGGGCAGGGGCAACGCATCATGATCGCCATGATGCTGATCGCCGACCCGGAGCTGGTCATTGCCGACGAGCCGACTTCGGCGCTGGACGTGTCGGTGCGCTTGCAGGTGCTGGGGTTACTGGATGACCTGGTGCAGTCCCGCGGTCTGGGGCTGATCTTTATCAGCCACGACATCAACCTGGTGCGCAGCTTCTGCGACCGGGTGCTGGTGATGTACGCCGGACGGGTGGTGGAGTCGATTGCCGCGAAGGATCTGCACAACGCCAGGCATCCCTACACCCAGGGGCTCATCAGCGCGCTACCGGAAATCAACCATCGCCGACCGACGCTGCCGGTATTACAGCGTCAGGCCAGCTGGCTCACCGAGTAAGGAGCAGAGATGATCGAGATACAACACCTTAACCTGACGTTTGGCGAGGGCGAGAAGCGTAATCAGGTGCTGGACGATGTGAATATCAGCGTGAGGGACGGCGAGATTTACGGCCTGGTGGGGGAGTCCGGTTCGGGCAAAACCACGGTGCTGAAATGCCTTGCCGGGCTGTTTACCCACTGGGAGGGCGAGCTGGCGATTAACGGCAAGCGGCTGGAAAAACGTATCAGCCAGGAACGCTGCCGCCGGGTGCAGATGGTATTTCAGGATCCGTACGGCTCTTTGCATCCGCGTCACACCATCGGCGATATTCTGGAAGAGCCGCTGCACATTCACCGCATAAAAGATCGGGAGCGGCGCGTTCACGCCCTGCTGGATAAAGTTGGGCTTAGCCGGGCGTTTCGCGATCGCTATCCGCACCAGCTTTCCGGCGGGCAGCGCCAGCGCGTGGCGATTGCCAGGGCGCTGATTCTGGAGCCGCAGGTGCTGCTGCTGGATGAACCTACCTCGGCGCTGGACGTCTCGGTGCAGGCGGAAATCCTCAACCTGCTGGCGGAACTTCAGCGTGAGTCGAACCTGACCTACCTGATGGTGACCCACGATCTGGGCGTGATTGCCCATCTGTGTCAGAAGGTGGCGGTAATGCAGTATGGCAAAATCCTTGAAAGCCTGACGGTGGACGAACTGGTCGCCGGGCAGGCCAAAACCGACTATACGCGGATGCTGGTCAATGCCTCACAGCAGTATTCCCGCGAGATGGCGCGGGAGGTGGCGGTGTATTAGGTAGCCGGGTGGCGACTACGCGATCGGTCCTGTAGGCCGGGTAAGGCGTAGCCGCCACCCGGCAAACCATCAGCGCAAGAGCTGACAATCCGGCGGTAATCGGCACTGCAATGCGCCCGGAACAACTTCGATGCGGAATTTCTCTCCGCTCAGCGGTTCGCCATCAAGGTTAAAGGTCATGCCGTGTG
Organism: Enterobacter sp. BIDMC 27; assembly: GCF_000534415.1. Taxonomy (NCBI): domain Bacteria; kingdom Pseudomonadati; phylum Pseudomonadota; class Gammaproteobacteria; order Enterobacterales; family Enterobacteriaceae; genus Enterobacter; species Enterobacter sp. BIDMC 27. The sequence continues at coordinate 3,905,159 of NZ_KI973178.1, read as the reverse complement.
GGGCGATCACTTCAAACCACGCGGATTTCCCGGCGATAATATTGGGGCTCTCCTCTGGCTGCGTCAGCGTCGTAAACAGCGCGGGCAGCAGCCCGTCGCCAGTAAAAATGCGCAGCTGTAGCTGACCATCATTAATCAGGGCTTCCGGGCAAAGCAGCTGTCCGCCGCCTGCCTGACGTCCGTTGCCGATACCAATCACCAGCGCGTCGCCCTGCCAGTGGAAGTTCTCACCGTGGATTTCACAGCTGTCGGGCTTGAGGGTGTCCATGCGCATCAGGCCGTGAATGAGGTACGAGACGCCGCCCAGCGCGGCTTTCAGCTTCTCCGGCGTTTCGCTGGTGATCCGCGTGCCGAAACCGCCCGTTGCCATGTTGATAAAACAGGTTCTTTCATTCACCTGCGCGATGTCGACGGCGGTCGCTTTCCCGAGGATAGCCAGTTGCAGTGCTTTGCCTAAATCCTCAGGTATGCCGGCGCTGGTGGCAAAATCATTGGCGGTACCGAGCGGTAAAATGCCCATCACCGGGCGATGTGCTGTGTTGAGGTCAATAAGCGCACCAGCGATCTCGTTGATTGTTCCGTCGCCGCCGCCTGAAATGATGGTCTCAGCACCTAACCTGATGCCTTCGTCGATATAGCGTGCCGCATCGCCTTTTTCAAAGGTCACCCGCACGTGAATGCGCGCGCCATCTTCACGCAATTCGGTGATCGCCTGGCGCAACAGATCGTTGCCTGCACTTTTGCCATTGAGAATTAATAAACTGTCTGGATAGGATGCCATCCGGGTTGCTCCCTTTTTTAACTATAGAAAGAGTGTATCCCAGAGAAGGAAAAAGCGGGTAAGAACAGGATGAAAGGCAAAAAATAAGCCCGCGTAAGGGAGATTACGCAGGCTAAGGAGGTGGTTCCTGGTACAGCTAGCATTTATGGGTTATGTTTTTCAGCGGGGGGATAATACCCGTATTGAACGAAGCGGTATGTGATCCGATTCTAAGAATTATCCCAGCGTGAAAAAATCCCGTTGATTGACTATTTGCCGTGTGGATTTCGGGTATTTTCACCTTCAAAATTACGCATCAGCAGTGCAAACTCCAGCTCTACCTCTTCAGGAACCGGCAGCCAGACCACATGGCCGTCGCCAGGAGCGACCTCTATCGCCTCACCTTTTTTGTTTTCCAGGTGCTCGAGGCGGAAGTTCATGTTGCCCTGAGGCGTCATCAGCTCCAGGCTGTCGCCTTTAGTGAATTTGTTTTTTACGGCGACGGCGGCCAGCGGACCTTTACGTTCGCCGGTGAAGTCGCCTACAAACTGCTGGCGTTCGGAAATCGAGTAGCCATGCTCGTAGTTCTGGTAGTCGTCGTGGGTGTGACGACGCAGGAAACCTTCGGTATAGCCGCGATGCGCCAGACCTTCCAGCGTTTCCAGCAGGCTGGTGTCGAACGGTTTACCGGCGGCGGCATCGTCGATGGCTTTGCGATACACCTGTGCGGTACGGGCGCAGTAGTAGTAAGACTTGGTGCGGCCTTCGATTTTCAGGGAGTGTACGCCCATCTGGGTTAAACGCTCGACGTGTGCGATGGCGCGCAGATCTTTGGAGTTCATGATGTAGGTGCCATGCTCGTCTTCGAAGGCGGTCATGTATTCGCCCGGACGTTTGGCTTCTTCGATCATAAACACGCTGTCGGTAGGCGCGCCGATACCCAGCGTTGGCTCAACGTTGGTGACCGGGATCGGCTCGTGTTTGTGCACGATATTGCCGATGTCATCTTCTTTGCCTTCCTGAACGTTATATTCCCAGCGGCAGGCGTTGGTGCAGGTGCCCTGGTTCGGGTCACGCTTGTTGATGTAGCCAGAGAGCAGGCAGCGGCCGGAGTAGGCCATGCACAGCGCGCCGTGAACGAAGATTTCGATCTCCATATCCGGCACCTGGGTGCGGATCTCTTCGATCTCTTCGAGGGACAGCTCGCGGGACAGAATGACGCGGGTCAGCCCCATCTGTTTCCAGAATTTCACCGTTGCCCAGTTGACGGCGTTAGCCTGCACCGAGAGGTGAATGTCCATCTCCGGGAAGTTCTCCCGAACCAGCATGATTAAACCCGGGTCCGACATGATCAGCGCGTCCGGCCCCATCTCCACGACCGGCTTCAGGTCGCGAATGAACGTTTTCAGCTTGGCGTTGTGCGGCGCGATGTTCACCACCACGTAGAATTTTTTGCCCAGGGCATGCGCTTCATTGATGCCGAGCTGAAGATTCTCGTGGTTGAATTCGTTGTTACGCACGCGCAGCGAGTAGCGCGGCTGGCCCGCGTAAACGGCGTCGGCACCATAGGCGAAAGCGTAACGCATATTTTGCAGCGTTCCCGCCGGGGAAAGGAGTTCCGGTTTAAACATGTTTGTTCTCGTTCTGATGACAGGTCAGATCCGCGTGCACCTGGTGCAGCGGTAAGGGGAGATCCCCCACTTTAAGGGCGGGCATTGTAGCGCTGCGGGGCGGGGAGGTAAAGCGCCTCACCCCTTTCAGATGACATAATACTTCGTATCTTTAAACCATTAGCGATATGACATACAAACACAAATATATTAAAGCAAGTAGAATAATACCGGCGATAAGAATGAAACCAATGGCATTCATCGTAGCCGTTCCAGAATACTTGACTGTCCAGATGGCAACTGTTCGAATGTTATGCAGTATTTTTGTGATCATATAGCTGATGAAAACAATAAGCAGCGTCAATTGCGTAAACATGGAAAGGTAAAACATGATAGCCTGCGGAATGAAGTAGTTAGATATTGCCCCTTTTGAGGTAAAGATAATCATGGTTTCGTTATCGATGAAATCCAGTGAAGACCGTATCACTTCCAGCGGGTTCCATGTCATTACAGGTCTGTCTTCAAAATACAGGCCTTGCTGGATATAGAGGTCCTCAATCGAAGCATTTTTAAGATGGGTGACGATAAGTGTAAATGAGAGCATAACGCCCAGAACAATTGAAGAAAAATAAACGATCGATTTTACAGACGAAAACCCTTTCGATAGACCTGCGTTAATGTAAGCTCTGATAAGATAAATTGACATCACATCAAGCAGTAAAGAGTACCAAAAGCCAAAATGAATAAAGTCATGTAATGCAACTTTAATGGTCAATGGCAGATGTTGAGGAATGATGTGCTCAGGATTTCTAAAAGTCAGCACCCAGAGATACCAAACTACAAATAAGATACTGGAATATAAAATCAATAAAAACGGTATGGTAATTAATTGCCTTTTTGAGAATGCATGATTACCGAATGCCAGGAAAAAAGCGCTTACCCATTGCTCGGAAAACTTGGTTATTCTGTTTTTTTTAGGTATGAGGAGTTCTATTTTTTGTATTGCTTTTGTTTTCATTTTTTTATTATAAGCAAATAACCCCAAGAAAAGGCTGGCAACGCTTATAGCTGTGGTGATGATAATGAATAAATTACCAATAACATTTTGCATTTCTTGAAGCCGTAATATTGTGATTTATTTCGTTTTTAACATCAAACATTACAATTTGCAATTGTCAAATCAGGTAGGGGTGTTGTTAGAAAGTGAATGTTATGAAGAACGATGATTACCTGGGCAGGTAATCATCGTTAAAGCAAATATTAAGCAATCCTGCACGCATCCGCTTCCCAGCGATAACCCACGCCGTACACCGCGCGAATAAACGACTGGTCGGCGTCCAGTGCCTCCAGCTTGCGGCGCAGGTTTTTGATGTGACTGTCGATGGTGCGGTCGGTCACTACGCGGTAATCGTCATACAGATGGTTGAGCAACTGTTCGCGGGAAAACACTTTTCCCGGCTCGTGGGAGAGCGTTTTCAGCAGGCGGAACTCCGCTGGGGTAAGATCCAATAGTTTGCTGCGCCAGCTCGCCTGGAAGCGGCTTTCGTCGACGATCAGCGGGCTTTGCGCATCCAGCACCTGCAATTCACGCTGTGGCTTACAGCGGCGGAGGATGGTTTTCACCCGAGCGACCACCTCCCGCGGGCTGTAAGGCTTGCAGATGTAATCGTCGGCGCCGATTTCGAGCCCCAGCAGACGGTCGATCTCTTCGATTTTGGCCGTCACCATCACGATGGGCACATCGGAGAAACGACGAATTTCCCGGCACAGAGTCAGGCCGTCGGTACCCGGCAGCATCAGATCCAGCAGGATCAGATCCGGCGGCGTCTGGCGCACGTAGTGCAGCACCTGGTCACCGTGGCTGATAAGCGTTGGCGCGTAACTTGCGGCACGCAAATAGTCGATCAGCAGTTGCCCAAGTTTAGGCTCGTCTTCCACGATCAAAATACGCGGTGTGTTGTCGTCAATCGGTAACTCGGTCATGCTTCCCTCGATAAATCCCGTTCCAGAGGTAACTCTACTGTAATGCTAACCCCGCCAAAAGGCGAATGGGCGGCGCGGATGGTGCCGCCGTGGGCCTCAACAATGTTAACGCAAATCGCCAGCCCAAGGCCGGAACCGCCGCTGGCGCGGTTGCGTGAACCTTCGGTGCGATAGAAGCGCTCGAACAGTTTTTCCAGCTGCGCATCTTTCACGCCAGGGGCGGAGTCCGCAAAGGTCAGGGCAAAGCGCCCGTTTTCCTGCCTGCCGGAGATATGCAGCGCGCCGCCGCCGTCGGTGTAGCGGAGGCTGTTCTCCAGCAGATTATTGAACAGCTGCATCAGGCGATCTCTGTCGCCAAATACCACCGCGCTGTCCGGCAGCGAGAGGTTGATTTTCAGGTCACGGCTGGCGAAGCGTTCGCGGAATGCGCCGGTCACGACTTCAAGGATATTGATCACGTCGACTGGGGCTTTCTGGTAGGCCAGGGCGCCTTCGTCGGACATGGAAAGCTGATGCAGATCGTCCACCAGCTTGGTCAGCGTGCCGACTTCCGCCTGAAGCGAGGCCACGGACTCGGGGGTGAACTGCCGCACGCCGTCCTGAATCGCCTCCAGCTCGCCGCGCAGCACCGCCAGCGGGGTGCGCAGCTCGTGCGAAATGTCGGCCATAAAGTCGCGGCGCATCTGCTGGTTTTTTTCCAGCGTGCTGGCGAGCTGGTTGAAGTCCTGCGCCAGCTTGCCCAGTTCATCCTGGCTGCGGGTGTCCACGCGGGTCGAGAAATCACCCGCCGCCAGCTTGTGCGTGCCTTCCACCAGGCGCTTAACCGGCGCCAGCAGGCCGCGCGCCAGCGGGAAGGTGGCGAGCGCCGCAAGCAGGGTAGAAAGCGCGACAATCAGCCAGCTGGTCTGACGCTGCTGGCGGTCAAAGTTGATGTCGGTGTTGCGCGTCAGCCGCTCGACCGGCGAGGCGATAACCCAGCCCACCGTGGCGCCGTTAGAGGTAATGGCGCGCTTTGTGCCGTCCGGCGGTACCGGAGAGCGTGGTCCAACGAGCACGCGCATCTCCTGATCTATCACCCAGAACTGGGTGCGCCAGCCGTGCGGCGGCATGCCCGGCCCCGGGCGGTCGTCGTCATTATCGTGCTCCAGCGAGCGCAGGATTTGAAACACAAAGCGATCGTTATTGCGCAGAAAACGCCAGTTACCGTGCAGGCTATACTGTTCGCCCAGCGCGTCGCTTAAGCCCTGTAGTCGCTGTTCGTTACCGTGCTTAATGTAGTCAATAAAGCCGCGCTCAAAGCTGACCCGCACCGCCCAGTGCATGGTAATCAGCAGAACGATACAGGTGGCGAAAATCGCCACAAAAAGCTTACCGGTGATCCCCGGACGCCAGAATTTCATGGTGCACTCCTTTTGCCGCGTCGGATCACGACGTTTTTGGTCGTGTCATTCGGTACTCTGGCAAAGATAAAAGCGGGCAGGGCGATAATTACCGCCATGCTGAGGTAAGTGTATAAAAAGACCTGATGCGCGACGGGGGTGTCGGCGCTGAGATGGTGCTGCCCGTACATGCCGAGCAGCAATCCGGCGACCGTGACCCCCACGCTCATGGAGAGCTGCATGATCATCGACAGCAGGCTGTTACCGCTGCTCGCCAGCTCGTCCGGCAGATCTTTCAGCGTCAGGGTGTTCATCGACGAGAAGCGCATGGAGTTGATGATCCCTTGGCAGAACAGCACCAGCGGCAGGATGTAGTACCAGCCCAGCAGCGCCACGGCCATAAACAGCAGGCAAACCAACGCCAGCCCGATCGTGGCGGCCACCAGCACCCGGCGATAGCCAAAGCGGTTCACCACCTGCACCACAATACGCTTCATCCCCATGCTGCCGAGCACCATCGGGATCATCATCAGCCCGGCGTGGAACGGCGAGAAGCCCATCCCAATCTGTAAAAATACCGGCGTCATAAACGGCAACATGCCGCTGCCGATGCGTCCGGCAAAGCTGCCGAACAGACCAAGACGGTAGGTGGGATTCCTGAACAGATTCAGGCTGAACAGCGCGTTAGCGTTGCCTCTGGCATGCCACAGATACCAGAGAATCGCGGTGATCCCCAGCGCCACCAGCAGGGCGAGCGACAGGGAGGATATCCCCAGCCCTTTTTGCCCGTCGAGGGCCAGGGTGAGCATCGCCATGCCAGCCGCCAGCAGGATGAAGCCAAAAAAATCAAAGCGCCGGGTCTGCATTTTATAGTTCGGCATCAGCGTCAGGGTGGCAATCGCGCCGATAATACCGACCGGCAGGTTGATCAGGAAGATCCAGTGCCAGGAGGCGTACTCCACCAGAATACCGCCTAGCGCCGGGCCAAGCAGCGGGCCGACCTGACCGGGCAGGGTGACGAAGGTCATCGCCGCCATATACTGCGCGCGCGGAACAATTTTCATCACCGTTAACCGCCCGACGGGCACCATCATCGCGCCCCCGACGCCCTGTAGCACGCGCGCCATCACCAGCTGGTCGAGGGTATTGGCCTGGGCGCAAAACAGCGACCCGGTGGTAAACAGCACAATGGCGGTGAAGAAGATATTTCTCACACCGACTTTATCCGCCAGCCAGCCGCTGGCGGGCAGCATCACGGCGACCGTCAGCACGTAGGCGACAATCACCATATGCATGTGCAGCGGGCTCTCCCCCAGGCTTTTCGCCATCGAGGGAAGGGCGGTGTTCACGATGGTCGTGTCCAGCGACTGCATAAAGAAGCCGAACGCGACGATCCACAATTGCCAGCGAACGTTACTGGGTAGGTCGGTCATTTACTCGGTCACCGTGGTTCTCTTTTTACGCGAAAAACGCAGCCGCAGTCGGTCAAAGAACAGATAGACTACCGGCGTGGTGTAGAGCGTCAGCAGCTGGCTCATCACCAGGCCGCCGACAATCGTGATCCCCAGCGGCTGGCGCAGTTCAGAGCCGTCACCGCCGGATATAACCAGCGGTAGCGCACCGAACAGCGCGGCCAGCGTGGTCATCATGATCGGGCGAAAACGCAGCAGACAGGCCTGGAATATCGCCTCGTCCGGCGTCAGGTTGCCGTTACGCTGGGCGTCCAGGGCAAAGTCGACCATCATAATCGCGTTTTTCTTCACAATACCTATTAATAGCATGATCCCGATGAGCGCGATTAGGCTGAACGGGGCACCGAACAGCTCCAGCGCCAGCAGCGCCCCCACGCCCGCAGAGGGAAGCGTGGAGAGAATGGTCAACGGGTGCACATAGCTTTCGTACAGCACGCCCAGCACGATATAAACCGTGGCAATAGCCGCCAGGATCAAAATGACCTGCGAGTTCATGGTGTCCTGGAACACCTGCGCCGTACCGGCAAAGCTGCCGCGCACGGAGGAGGGCACCCCGAGCTGGGTCATGGCGCGGTTGATGGCGTCGCTGGCCTCAGACAGCGACGAGCCGGTTGGCAGGTTAAACGACACGGTCGAGGCGGCGGAAAGCCCCTGGTGGTTCACCGACAGCGGCGCGTTCGACGGCTGCCAGCTGGCGAAGTACGACAGCGGGATCGCCTTGCCGTCATTATTGATCACAAACATCTTGTCCAGCGCGCTGATGTCCTGGGTGTAGCGCGGATCAACTTCCATCACCACCTTGTACTGGTTCATCGGCTGATAGATGGTGGAAACTTCACGCTGCCCGAAGGCGTTGTTAAGCAGGCTGTTGGCCGCTTCAACGTTAATGCCCAGGCGGGACATGGTTTCGCGATCGTAGGTGAGCGCCATCTCCGCGCCGTTATTCTGGCTGTCGGAGTTCACGTCCGCCAGCTGCGGCAGCGCGGCCAGCGCTTTACGGATCTTCGGCTCCCACTCGCGCAGGGCGGCTAAGTCATCTGAGAGCAGGGTATACTGATAGCTGGCGTTAGCCTGTCGTCCGCCGACGCGGATATCCTGAACGGCCATCAAAAACAGATTTGCCCCCGGCTCTTTGGCAAGCTTCAGCCGCAGGCGGTCAATGATCTGCTGCGCCGTTTCGTGACGTACACCGCGTGGCTTAAGGGTAATAAACATCATCCCGCTGTTAACGCGCGAGCCGCCGGTAAAGCCGGTGACGTTATCCACGGCCGGATCTTCCCGGATGATTTTCATAAAGTCTTGCAGTTTGCCCCGCATCGCCTGGAACGAAATACTCTGGTCCGCCTGAATACCGCCCATCAGCACGCCGGTATCCTGCTCCGGGAAGAAGGTTTTCGGGATGGTGATATACATCCAGACGTTGAGCACAATGGTGCCGATAAGCACCAGCCCGACCATCCGCGTGTGGTTCAGCACCCATTTCAGCGATTTGCCATAGCCTGACTGCATCGCCATCAGGACGCGGCCAAAGCCTTTCCTGCGCGGCTGCGAGTGCGGTTGGCTGCGCTTTAGCATCCAGCCGCACATCATCGGGGTCAGCGTCAGCGAAATCACCAGGGAGATACCGATGGCGACGGAAAGCGTGACGGCAAATTCGCGCAGCAGTCGCCCCGGCAGGCCGCCCATCAGCAGCAGCGGCAGGAACACCGCCACCAGCGACAGGCTCATGGACAGGACCGTGAAGCCCACTTCGCGCGTCCCCTGAAGCGCCGCCTGGAGCGGCTTCATGCCCGCTTCCAGATGGCGCGAGATATTCTCCAGCACCACGATGGCGTCATCCACTACAAACCCGGTGGCAATCGTCAGCGCCATCAGCGACAGGTTGTTAAGACTAAACCCACACAGGTACATGGCGGCAAAGGTGCCTATCAGCGATACCGGAACCGCCACCGCCGGGATCAGCGTGGCGCGCCCCGAGCGCAGGAACAGGAACACCACTAGGATCACCAGCGCGACGGAGATAATCAGCGTTTGCTCGACCTCCTCAAGCGAGGCGCGAATGGTAGGGGAGCGGTCCTGCGCAATCTGGAGGTCGATGGCCGCCGGAATCGTTTCCTGAAGCTCCGGCAGGCGCGCGCGGATGCTGTTCACCGTCTGGATGATGTTGGCTTCCGGCAGTTTGCGGATCATCAGCAAAATCGCCGGTTTGGCGTTGGTCATCCCGGCGTTACGCACGTCCTGCACCGAATCGGTGACGCTGGCGACGTCGCTCAGGCGCACCGCCGCACCGTTGTTGTAGTGAATAATCAACGGCTGATACTCGGCGGCGGTTTTCAGCTCGTCGTTGGTCTGGATCTGCCAGCGGTGGCTGTTGTCCTCAATCGCGCCCTGCGGCTTACGCACGTTGGCGTTGCTGATGGCGGAACGCACGTCGTCCAGCGACACGCCCTGGTTAAACAGCGCCTGCGGATTCAGCCCCACGCGCACGGCGGGCAGGGAGCTGCCGCCGACGTCCACGTCGCCCACGCCGTCAATCTGGGCGATGGTTTGCGCCAGCTGGGTGGAGGCAAAATCGTACAGCTCGCCCTGGGAGTAGGTCTCTGACGTGAGCGTCAGGATCATGATCGGCGCGTCGGACGGGTTAGCCTTGCGGTAGGTTGGACGGCTCGGCATGCCGCTTGGCAGCAGGCTTTGGGCGGCGTTTATCGCGGCCTGCACGTCACGCGCCGCGCCGTTGATGTCCCGGTCGAAGTTAAATTCCAGAATGATGCGCGTGCTGCCCAGCGAACTGCTGGAGGTCATCTCGTTAACCCCGGCAATTCGCCCAAGCGAGCGCTCAAGCGGCGTCGCCACCGATGACGCCATGGTTTCCGGCGAGGCACCCGGCAGCGAGGCGCTGACCATGATCACCGGGAAATCGACCTGCGGCAGCGGGGCCACCGGCAGCAGCCGGAAGCCCAGCACGCCGCACAGGGTAATAGCGACGGAGAGTAAAATCGTCGCCACCGGACGGTAAATGAAGAGGGCGAAAAACTTCACTTACGCCTCCTCTTCACGTTTCGGGAAGCGGCTTTTCGTCCACAGGGCCAGACGGTCAAACAGCAGGTAGATAACCGGCGTGGTAAACAGCGTCAGCACCTGGCTCACCAGCAGGCCGCCCACCATCCCGATGCCCAGCGGACGGCGCAGTTCGGCCCCCACGCCGGTGCTCAGCATCAGCGGCAGCGCGCCCAGCAGGGCGGCGAGGGTGGTCATCAGGATCGGACGAAAACGCAGCAGACAGGCCTGGTAAATGGCCTCGCGCGGCGCCATACCCTGCTCGCGCTCGGCGGCCAGCGCAAAGTCGATCATCATGATGGCGTTTTTCTTCACAATGCCGATAAGCAGGATGATGCCGATGATCGCAATGACGTCCAGCTCGCTCCCCGCCAGCATCAGCGCCAGCAACGCCCCCACGCCCGCTGTCGGCAGGGTGGAGAGGATGGTGATCGGATGGATAAAGCTTTCATACAGCACGCCAAGCACGATATACATCGCCACCACCGCCGCGACAATCAGCCAGACGGTGCTGCCCAGCGCGGCCTGGAACGCCAGCGTACTGCCCTGGAACTGGGTCTGAATATCGGACGGGAAGCTGAGTTCTTTCTCCGCGCCCAGAATGGCCTCCACCGCTTCGCCCAGGGAATACCCGTCCGGCACGTTGAAGGAAATGGTGGTGGACGGGAACTGATCGAGATGGTTAATCGACAGCGGGGTGTGACGCTCTTCCACGCTGGCAATGGCGCTGAGCGGCACAATCCCGCCGTCTTTGCTGGTCAGGCGCACCGTGTCCAGCGCGGCCAGCCCGGGCGTGTTTTCGGTGTTATGTTCCAGCACCACGCGATACTGGTTGGCCTGGGTATAGATGGTGGAGATCAGGCGCTGGCCAAAGGCGTTATACAGGGCGTTATCCACGTCGGACATGGTAATGCCCAGACGGCTGGCGGTGTCGCGGTTGACGTTCACGTACGCCGCCAGCCCTTTATCCTGCCAGTCGCTGCTGACGTCAGAAACCTGCGGCAGTGCTTTCAGCTTGTCCACCAGCTGCGGCACCCAGGTGCTCAGTGCCTCAAGCGAGGTGGCCTGGAGCGTAAACTGGTACTGCGTGCGGCTCACCTGCGTATCAATGGTTAAATCCTGGATCGGTTGCAGATACAGCTCAATGCCCGGCACGCGCGCCACCGCGCTTTGCAGGCGTTCAATCACCGCGTTAACGCGATCGTCGCGGTCATCGAGCGGTTTAAGGTTAATTTGCAGGCGCGCGCTGTTGAGCGACGGGTTGGTGCCGTCCACGCCCACGTAGGCAGTCAGGCTTTCCACGGCCGGATCTTTCATGATGATCTCAGACACCTGCTGCTGGCGCTGCGCCATGTTGGCGAAGGAGACCGTCTGCGGCGCCTGAAGCGTGCCCTGAATAATGCCGTTGTCCTGAATCGGGAAGAAGCCTTTCGGAATGAAAATCCACAGCATGACGCTGAGCGCCAGGGTGCCGAGCGCCACGCCGAGCGTTGCCCACGGATGGTTCAGCACTTTCGCCAGCACGCGGCCATAGGCGGCAATAATGCGCTCGAACATCCGCTCGGAGGCGCGCGAGAAGCGGTTTTGCTTGCGCAGGGACTCGTGGCTCAGCATGCGGGCGCACATCATCGGCGTCAGCGTCAGCGACACCACGGCAGAGATCAGAATGGCGACCGCCAGCGTCACGGCAAACTCGCGGAACAGCCGCCCGACGATATCGCCCATAAACAGCAGCGGGATCAGCACCGCAATCAGCGAGAAGGTGAGCGAGATAATGGTAAAGCCGATCTCCCCCGCGCCCTTCAGCGCGGCGGCTAACGGCTTTTCACCTTTTTCGATATAGCGCGAGATGTTCTCGATTACCACGATGGCGTCGTCCACCACAAACCCGGTGGCGATGGTGAGCGCCATCAGCGTCAGGTTGTTAATCGAGAAGTCGAGGAACATCATCACCGCGAACGTGCCGACCAGCGAGAGCGGCACGGCGACGGCGGGAATGATGGTTGCCGGGACGTTGCGCAGGAACAGGTAGATGATCATCACCACCAGCGCAATCGCCAGCATCAGCTCGAACTGGGTGTCGGTCACTGACGCGCGAATATTCGTGGTGCGGTCAGAGAGCACTTTCACGCTGACCGATTTTGGCAGGCTTTCCACCAGCTGCGGCAGCATGGTGCGAATGCTGTCGGCGGTATCAATAATGTTCGCGCCCGGCTGGCGCTGAACGTTCATGACAATCGCCTGCTGCTTATTGGCCCACGCCCCGAGCCAGCTGTTTTCCGCGCCTTGTTCAACGGTTGCCACGTCGCCCAAACGGATCGGCGCGCCGTTCTGGTAGGCAATGATCAGCTGACGGTACTCATCGGCGGACTGCATCTGGTCGTTGGCGGAGAGCGTGACCGCGCGGGTCGGGCCGTCCAGCGAACCCTTCGCTGAGTTGACGTTGGCGCTGCTGATGGCGGTGCGAATGGTTTCGCTGGTTAACCCCAGCGCGGCAATGGCCTGGGCATTCAGTTTGACGCGCACGGCGGGGCGTTGACCGCCCGCCAGCGTCACCAGCCCCACGCCGGTCACCTGCGAAATCTTCTGCGCCACGCGGGTTTCAACCATGTCTTCCACCTGGGTCATCGGCATGGCGGAGGAGGTGACGGCAAGGGTCATGATCGGCGGATCCGCCGGGTTGACCTTGCTGTAAACAGGTGGATTCGGCAGGTCAGACGGCAGCAGGTTTGTGGCGGCGTTAATCGCGGCCTGCACCTCCTGCTCAGCGACGTCCAGCGACAGCGTGAGCTGGAACTGAAGCGTGACGACCGAAGCGCCACCGGAGCTCTGGGACGACATTTGCTTCAGGCCAGACATCTGGCCAAACTGACGCTCCAGCGGGGCGGTGATGGCAGACGTCACCACATCCGGACTGGCGCCCGGATAGAGGGTGACAACCTGAATGGTCGGGTAGTCCACTTCCGGCAGCGCCGACACGGGCAGAAAACGGTAGCCAATGATCCCGGCCAGCAGGATCGCCACCATCAGCAGGGTCGTCGCAACCGGACGTAAAATAAACAGGCGTGATGGCCCACCTGTAGAGCTCGGCGGCATCACCTGCATCAGGCTTTTGCTCCTGTATTCTGCGCTTCCACCACCTCGACCTGCGCCCCTTCGGTCAGACAGTCAATACCGTCGGTCACGACGCGGTCGCCAGCGGACAGCCCGGCGCTGATCACCACCGTCTGGCTGTCCTGGATGCCGGTTTTCACCAGGTGTTTGCTGACCTTGTTTTCGCTGTTCAGCACCCAGACAAAGTTGCCTTCACTGCCCATTTGCAGGGCCGCCGTCGGGATCACCACCGCGTTTTCTTCGGTCGCGACCAGCATTCGCGCGTTGACGAACTGATTCGGGAACAGGGCATCGTCCTGATTGTTGAAGCGTGCTTTTAGCTTGATGGTGCCGGTGGTGGTGTCGATCTGGTTATCCAGGCTCAACAGCGAACCTTCGCTCAGCTTCTGCTTGTTGGTGCGATCCCAGGCTTCAACCACCAGCGCTTTTCCGGCCTTCTGCGCCTGTATCACCGTCGCAATGTCGCTTTCCGGCAGGGTAAAGACGAGATCGATAGGGTGCGTCTGGGTGATCACCACGATGCCCGTGGTATCGCCGCTGGAGATTTGGTTCCCGATATCGACCTGTTTCAGGCCCACGCGGCCGTCAATCGGCGCGGTGATCCGGCTCCAGTCGAGCTGGAGCTGGGCGCTGGCGACCGCGGCTTCGTCGGCCTTGATGGTGCCCTGAGATTCACTGACCAGAGACTGCTGGGTGTCCAGCTCCTGGCGTGACACGAGGTTGGTTTTTACCAGCTGCTGATAGCGGGCTAAATCGCGGCGGGCATTGGCGAGGGTGGCTTTGTCTTTCGCGAGCTGCCCCTGCGCCTGCGCCAGGGCCACCTTAAACTGGCTTGGATCGATTTCCGCCAGCAGATCGCCGGCTTTTACCTGCTGACCTTCCTGGAAATGGATGGCCATCAACTGACCGTCCACGCGGCTACGTACCGTCACGGTGTTGGCGGCGGTGATGGTTCCCAGCCCGGAGAGATAACGAGGCACCGCTTTATTCACCGCCGTTGCCGCCTGCACCGGTGCCAGCGCACCGCCGCGCATAGCGTGGCGCCCGCCGCCCGTTGAGCGTTGTGAGGGGCTATTAGCGCCAGCAGGTGCCGTGGAGTTCGCGGACTGGCTGTGCCAGTACCAGGCGGCGGCCAGGACCACCACAATCAGACCAACGGCGATTGCCCAGCGGGATTTGTTACTGCCTTTCATCGTTATACGTTCTCATCCTGAAACTCTTTCGGGGAATGATACTAGTTTAGTCAGCTAACACAGCGGAAAAATGGAGGAAATATGGAAGACTGTCGGGAATTGTCTGAGTGTGGCGCAGCGGTTTTCACCCTCTCCCCGTGGGAGAGGGCCGGAGTGAGGGCACCAGACCGCACCAACGCTAGCTAAACACCACCTGCGCCCAGCGCGCCAGCCCTGCCGTAACGGAGCCAAAGTCATCGCCGCCGGCAATCGGGATCCCCGGCAGCTGTTCCGCCAGCGCTTTCTTGATCAGCGGCGAACGGGCGCTACCGCCAGTCAGGTAAATTACGTCCGGCATCACTTTGCCGTTCTCAAGCGCCAGTCGCACCTGCTCCAGAATACGCTGAAGCGGCTGAGTGAGCGCCATTTCCAGCCCTTCCTGAGTGATAGCCGTAGCCAGATCGTCACTGATAAACGGCAGCGAAACCGCATGCTCTGGACGATCGGAAAGGGCAATTTTGCTCTCTTCGGCGGTGCGCACTACGCGGTAGCTCAGGCGCTGACGCCACACCTTATACAGAAGTGCGACCTTCTCTGCATCCTGCGCATCACGCACCAGATCGTTGAGGAAACGGCCATTCGCGGTGCTGTAAAAATCACTCTGGGCAGGGACGTCGTTGATGGCAATCGCGTTCCACCACGGCAGGATCGGCAGGGCGATGCCTTTCTCGGTTTGACCGCCCATGCCGAGCAGCGGCATCAGGCTCTTGAAGGCCAGGGCAATATCAAGATCGTTACCGCCCACGCGGCAGCCGCTGTGCCCCAGCAGACTATTTTCACGATCGCGACGGTGATGCCACTGGGGACCCATCAGCAGTAATGAACAGTCCGTCGTACCGCCGCCGATGTCCACCACCAGCACCCGTTTCTCTTCCGTCAGCGTGGCTTCAAAATCCAGCCCCGCCGCAACCGGCTCATACTGGAACACCACGTCACGGAAGCCTGCCCGGTGCGCTGCACGCTCAAGGATCCCCTGCGCCTGCTGGTTGGCTTCGTCGCCGCCCAGCCCCTGAAAGTTAATCGGACGGCCAATCACCGCCTGGGTGATGGCATCCGGCACCTGGGACTGCGCCTGATTGCGGATGTGCAGCATCATCGCGCAGACCAGATCTTCAAACATCGCCACCTGCTGCGGCTTCAGGCCGCTGGCGCCGAGGAAGGATTTCGGCGATTTAACGAAGTAGACCTCTTCCGGGTCTTCAATGTACTGCCCGAGGGAAGATAGGCCGAACTGCACGCTGGACGGGGTAACGTCGATATCTTCCTCGCGGTTAAAGCTGACCGCACGGCGCAGCAGCGCCTGGGTCTCTGCCGCCGTGGCCGGAACCTGATGGTGGCGGAACAGCCACTCGCTCACCGCTTCACGCGTGGGCGCACAAAGCATTGACGGCAACAGCGTACTGCCGTTTTCCATTTTCAGGAGCTGCGGTTGTCCGTTTTGCATTATCGCAACCGAGCAGTTTGCGGTGCCGTAGTCGAATCCAATAAACACAATAAATCCCCATGCCGGTGAGAAGGGGCGAGACTTTAGCGAAATGTCTGCCAGGCGACAACAGGAATATGAAAGCAAGGCGCAAGGCGATCTTTCGGTTTATGCTGAGGTAAATACAAAAGGAGAGACGATGTACACCCTGAACTGGCAACCGCCCTACGACTGGTCGTGGATGTTTGGCTTTCTTGCCGCGCGTGCGGTCACGGGGGTTGAGACCGTTACGGAGGATTACTACGAGCGCAGTTTTGGCTATGCCGGGCACCAGGGCGTTTTCCGGGTTACGCCAGACAGCGCAACCCCTACGCTGGCGGTGTCGCTCAGCCCTGGCCTGATCCCGGTGGCGGATATCTGCCTCGACCGCATCTCCCGTCTGTTTGACCTCGATTGCGACCCGCTGCACATTGCGCAGACTCTCGGCGATCTCGGCGCGGCGCGGCCGGGCTTACGTTTGCCGGGCGCGATGGATGCATACGAGCAGGGCGTGCGCGCCATTCTCGGGCAACTGGTGAGCGTGGCGATGGCGGCAAAACTGGCGTCACGGGTGGTGGCGCTGTGCGGTGAACCCATTGAGGATGCGCCGGGCTATCTCTGCTTTCCTCCGCCAGAGGTGCTGGCCGCGGCAGATCCGCTGGCGTTGAAAGCCCTCGGGATGCCGCTCAGGCGTGCGGAGTCGTTGATTCATCTGGCGCAGTCGGTGGTGGACGGTGAATTCCCGCTATTCCCGCCTGCGAACGTTGAGGCCGGGATGAAGGCGCTACAGCAGCGCCCCGGCATCGGGCGCTGGACCGCGAATTATCTGGCCCTGCGCGGCTGGCAGGCGAAGGATGTTTTCCTGCCGGATGACTATCTGATTAAACAGCGCTTTGCCGGTATGACGCCCGCGCAGATCCGTCGCTATGCCGAGCGCTGGCAGCCGTGGCGCTCGTATGCGCTGTTACATATCTGGTACACCGACGGCTGGTCGCCGTCAGTTGATGGCGAAATAGCTGGTATTCAGCAGTAGATCGAGCGGCTGCGCTTCCCCGATGGTGTCGCCGTAAATGAAGTCAACGCCGATACCCGATAGCGTATCCATCATGATCGACTGATGGCATGGCCCGGCAATGGTTTTTATGCCCAGACGCTGGGCGTGGCCCTGAATGATTGTCACCATCATCTCATCCATCAGATTGCCGTGGACGTTGGTCACCACGTCTGCATCCAGCAGCAGATAATCAGCGGTATTGGCGCTGAGCTGGCTGAAGACGTTCATATCGCGTCCGACCCGGGTCAGCACCACGCGACAGCCAGCCTGACGAAGCTTTTGTAGGCCCTGCTGCACGTTTTCATCCGTATTGCTCAGCACATCAACGGCGATCGCCAGATGCAGCAGCCGCGCCGGCAGCGGACCTCTGGTGATCAGGTCGAGCAGCTCATCCACCAGCGTGACGCTGGCTAAACCCGCTTCTGAGAGCGGCAGCGCGACGCCCATTCCTTTGGCCGCCACCTGTGCGGCATAGGTACGGAAAAATTCGCTGAATATACGTCGGTCCAGGGCGTGCAGCAGCTCCGGCTCCGCCAGCCCGGCGCGGAAGGCATGCTCTTCCAGCACTTCCCCCTGGCTGGTCCAAAGCCGCAAGGAAATCAGCCAAAAGCTGCTGCTCTCGGGAATGCGCGGCGAGGCGACGCTGCGGGCGATCATCAGCAGATGGTTATCTTTAATCATGTGCCACTGCTCATCCAGCGACATCATGCTGCGCGTGCTGTGGATCCGCTCCTGCTGGGGTTCGTAGACGGTGACCACGCCGCGCCCGCTGTTTTTCGAGGCGTAGCAGGCAATATCGGCCTGAGACATCACTTCCGCAGCCTGATAATTGGTGTCGTCAATCAGCGTAATCCCCGCGCTGGCGCCAATGCGGTGCAGGCGTCCTTCCCAGGAGAAATGATAGTTGTTGATGGCGTCGATCAACCGGCCCGCAATATAGCGTGCGCTTTCGACGTTGCAGTCCGGCAGCAGCAGGCCAAACTCGTCGCCGCCCAGACGCGCCAGCACGTCGCTGGAGCGCAGCATGGTCAGCATCAGCGAAGAGAGTTCGCGCAGGAGAGCGTCGCCCGCCGCGTGGCCTGCCGTATCGTTCACCGCCTTAAAACGGTCAAGATCGATAAAGACCAGCGCGTGACGCTGATGGGTCTCCTGTACCGTCTGCAACAGGCGCTTAAGATGGTTTTCAAAGCTGACGCGGTTCGCCAGGTGGGTAAGGGCGTCATGGGAAGCGCTGTAGCTCAGCTGGCGCAGCATTTTGCGCGACTCGGTGACGTCCTGAATCACCAGCACCGAGCCGATGGTGTGTCCTTCCAGAGTGCTGAGGGGGGTTATGCTGTAATGAATGTCGAAACTGCCGCCATTGCGGCAGTTAAGCACCACATCCTGTTCGATATCGGTACGGGACATATCGCCGCTGTGGATGTTTTCCATTAACGGACCGTTCTCGCCGAAGCTAATGTGCAGCACCTTCAGAATGGGCTGACCCAGCGCTTCGCTTTGCGACCAGCCGCTCATCTTCTCGGCGACCGGGTTCATAAAGGTGATGTTCATGTCGATGTCGGTACACAGCACCGCTTCGCCGATGGAGTCGAGGGTGATATGCAGGCGCTCTTTTTCCTGGAACAGCGCCTCGTTCAGCAGCTTCACCTCAGTCATATCCATGTTGATCCCTAACAGCCGCTCCACTTCGCCCTGTTTGTTCAGCACCCGGTTCGCCAGCGAACGAATGTGGCGAATGCCATCCTTGACGCGAATGCGAAATTCCAGCTTGAAAGGTACCCTGGCCTGGAGTGACTCACGCAGGACCTGTTCGGCGTGCGTACGATCTTCAGGCACCATGGCCGCATGCCAGAGCTGCCAGGTGGGTTTAATGTGCGGGGGGATTTCGTAAAGCTCAAACATCCGTTTATCCCAGCTGATCACGTCCGGCTCCAGATCCCACTCCCAAATCCCGATGCCACCGGCTTCGTTAGCGAGAGTGATACGCTCCATCAGACGCTTATTCACCCACTCGGTCTGTTTCAGATCGTTGATGTCTTCAATCTGGGCAATAAAGTAGAGCGGCGTGCCGTCGGCATGGCGCACAACGGAGACGGCCAGCAGCGCCCACACCACCTCGCCGCTGCGGGTGTAGTAGCGTTTTTCGAGGGTGTAGGTGTTGATCTCGCCGTGAATCAGCTGTTGCAACTGCTCCAGGTCGGTATTTAAATCTTCCGGCCAGGTTAACTGCTGGAACGTGAGCGACTGAAGCTCAGACTGGCTGTAACCGAGGAAATTGCACAGAGCCTTGTTGGCCTGGAGCCACTGGCCCTCAATGCCCACCAGCGCCATACCAATCGCGGAATACTCCATCGCATTGCGAAAACGTTCTTCGCTTTCCGTAATATGTTTACGCTCGGCCCGGAAGGCATACATCACCATCGTCATAATGTTGGCGGGGAGCAGCATCATCAGGAAGGGGAGCCACGGCGCGTTGAAGGTGACGATCATGGTGGAGGGCGTCATGGAGAGCGGATTTCGCGCCATCATCAGGGACACCATCATGATGGTGAATAAAAATATCAGGAACGCTTCCATACGCGGCAGACGGACCGCGCTCCACATCAGTAGAACGATAATGCAGGTGAATGGCCACGGCAGCCAGGTGATTGCCGTCCAGCTAAGAACCAGCGTGACGACCAGGGTCACCAGCGTTTCCAGCAGCAGTTTCGGGTTGCGGTGGCGCAGCAGGTAATGCGGCTTAAACAGCAGACCTAACGGCACCAGCGCCAGTGCGCCAATGGCTTCTGAAAGTACCCAGACAAGGAAATTACGCAGCGGCTCCGCGCTCGGCACCAGAAAATGAACCAGAACGCCCCCCACCAGCGGCGGCACCAGGGCACTGCCGAGGGCAAGCCGGACCCAGTCGTTGAGGTTTTGCAGCGGATTATACCAGGGGAGCAGTTTACGCAGTAACAGCGCGCCAACCGTGGCCTCAATGATATTGATCGCCGTGTAGGTGATGTTGAGCGATGCCCATGAGAAGAGCATCCACGAGGCAAAGATATTGCCAAAGGAGCAGGCGAGCGCAATGCCGGGCCACATTTTTCCCGCGTGGCGGTAAAACGCCACCATCATAATTGAAGTCGGGAACCATAATGGCGCCAACAGCGTACCGAAGCGAGTCAGCTCGAGGGAAAATAAGGTGAAGATGAACGTGACCAGACCCAGACAGACAAGCCGCAGTAAAGGATGTGGGGTAGTAACCAAAACCCGCTGGTATTGTTTATTCATTACCGCTCTATCCAGGGACGCCATGTTGTCAGGAGCCAGGTCCGGACGCGTGAAATTAATAATTTGGTTTATGCTAGTACAAACATTTTACAATTCATATGCTGAGTGGTCAGATTTTGACTTCATAGACTTATAAAATAGTTACTCTGCGAAGAAGGGTGATGAAATGGCGAAAAACCGCGCGTAAAAATTTCGCTAAAGGCGTGAAACGGCGCTTTTCAGCCCGCCTCGCATAACCTGCGCATTCGACTGGTATCACGCCCCCGAAATCCCTATAATTGCCGCGTTTGACGCTCCGGCGTCGTCCTTCCTTACATCCAGGTTAATCAGGTCGCTAAATTTATGACTGATAAGTCTCATCAGTGCGTCATCATAGGCATCGCCGGCGCATCGGCTTCAGGTAAAAGTCTTATTGCCAGTACGCTTTATCGCGAACTGCGTGAACAAGTGGGTGATGAGCATATCGGTGTGATTCCCGAAGATAGCTATTACAAAGATCAATCCCATCTTTCGATGGAAGAGCGCGTAAAAACCAACTACGACCACCCCAGTGCGATGGATCACAGCCTGCTGTTCCAGCATCTGGAAGCGCTGAAGCGCGGCGAGGCGATTGAGCTGCCCGTCTACAGCTACGTGGAACATACCCGCACCCAGGAAACGATCCGTATCGAGCCCAAGAAGGTGATTATCCTTGAAGGGATTTTGCTGCTCACCGACGCCCGTCTGCGCGAATCTATGAACTTCTCGATTTTCGTCGACACTCCGCTGGATATCTGCCTGATGCGGCGTATTAAACGCGACGTTAACGAACGCGGCCGCTCCATGGACTCCGTGATGGCGCAATATCAGAAAACCGTTCGCCCGATGTTCCTGCAATTTATTGAACCTTCGAAACAATACGCCGATATTATCGTGCCTCGCGGCGGTAAAAACCGTATTGCCATTGATATCTTAAAAGCGAAAATCAGTCAGTTTTTTGAATAAGCCGTGTGAATTGTGTACCGTTCAGAGATAACCTGGTTTTGCCCTGACGCCGTAAGGCTTCAGGGCGCGATGCACGAAAGGAGAAAGTGCCATGCGTCTTTGTGACCGCGATATAGAAGCCTGGCTGGATGAAGGCCGCCTGTCTATCACCCCGCGTCCGCCGGTTGAGCGTATTAACGGCGTGACCGTCGATGTGCGTCTGGGGAATAAATTCCGCACCTTCAGCGGCCACACGGCACCGTTTATCGACCTCAGCGGGCCGAAAGACGAAGTCAGTGCGGCGCTGGATCGCGTCATGAGCGACGAAATCGTCATCGAAGAAGGAGAGGCGTTTTATCTCCATCCTGGCGAACTGGCGCTGGCGGTGACCTTTGAATCGGTCACGCTGCCTGCGGACCTGGTCGGCTGGCTTGACGGACGCTCTTCCCTGGCGCGTCTGGGCCTGATGGTGCACGTCACCGCGCACCGTATCGATCCGGGCTGGTCTGGCCGTATCGTGCTGGAGTTCTTTAACGCCGGTAAACTGCCGCTGGCGCTTCGCCCGGGAATGATGATTGGTGCGTTGAGCTTTGAACCGCTAACCGGCCCGGCAGACCGTCCTTATAACCGCCGTCAGGACGCAAAATATCGCGACCAGCAGGGTGCGGTTGCCAGTCGTATCGATAAAGACTGATCTGTGAGTTCACTGAGGAAGCCATGAGAAGAGTTCTGACAACGCTGATGATTTTGCTGGTGGTGCTGGTGGCTGGCCTTTCAGCGTTGGTGCTGCTGGTTAACCCGAATGACTTCCGGGCCTACATGGTGCGGCAGGTGGAAGCGCGCAGCGGGTATGAACTCAAGCTGGACGGGCCGCTGCGCTGGCACGTCTGGCCTCAGCTCAGCATTCTCTCCGGACGTATGTCCCTCACCGCGCCGGGTGCCGCGCAGCCGCTGGTCACGGCGGATAACATGCGTCTTGATGTCGCGCTCATCCCGCTGTTATCCCATCAGCTCCAGGTAGAACAGGTGATGCTGAAAGGGGCGGTGATTCAGCTTACGCCGCAAACCGAAGCCGTTCGTCAGGCGGATGCTCCGGTCGCACCGCGTGAAAACACCTTGCCTGACGTCCCGTCTGACACCGGCTGGTCGTTCGATATTGGTAATCTGAAAGTTGCCGACAGCGTGCTGGTTTTCCAGCATGAAGATGACGAACAGATCACCGTACGCAATATCAACCTCAGGATGGAGCAGGACGCCAACCATCACGCCACCATGGAGTTCTCCGGGCGGATCAACCGCAATCAGCGCGATCTCAACCTGTCGATGAACGCGAACGTGAACGCCTCTGATTATCCGCACCAGCTGACGGCGGACGTTCAGCAGCTTAACTGGCAGCTGACCGGCGCGGATTTACCCGCGAAGGGGATTGCCGGCCAGGGCACGATGCAGGCGGTGTGGCATGAAGAGCGCAAACAGCTCGAACTGAACGCGCTCAACCTCCAGGCCAACGACAGTGCCCTGAAGGGGCAGGCGAGCGTCACGCTTGATGAGAAACCTAAGTGGGTGCTGGATCTGCAATTCGACAAGCTGAACCTCGAGAACCTGCTTCCGCCCCAATCGGTGAACGCGACCGATGAGGGAGCCACACAGGTGGGGCAAAGCCAGGTCACGCAGTCGCGTCCGGTGATCTCCTCAAATCTCGATCAGCCTGACTACAACGGCCTGCGCGGATTTACCGCCGACATTCTGCTGAAAGCGAACAGCGTGCGCTGGCGTGGGATTGATTTTACTGACGTCAGCAGCCAGATGTTCAACCACAACGGCCTGCTGGTCATCTCCGAGCTCAGCGGAAAAATGGGAGCAGGGAACCTCTCCCTGCCGGGCTCGCTGGATGTACGCAAAGACGTTGCCAGCGCCGCGTTCCAGCCGCGTCTGGAAAACGTTGAGATTGGCACCATCCTGAAAGCCTTTAATTACCCGATTGCCCTCACGGGGCAGCTGTCGCTGGCAGGGGATTTCTCTGGTACGAAGATTGATGCGGACGCTTTCCGTCGTAGCTGGCAGGGGCAGGCGCACGTTGAGCTGAAAGATTCGCGCATGGAAGGGCTGAACTTCCAGCAGCTGGTGCAGCAGGCGGTAGAGCGCAGCAGCAGCGTGAAAGCGAATGAAAACTACGACAGCGCAACCCGTCTGGACAGCTTTACCAGCGAGCTTGCCCTCGACAACGGTCAGCTCTCGCTGGACGACATGCAGGGGACTTCGTCACTGCTGGCGCTGACCGGAACCGGCGCGCTGGATCTGGTGAAAGAGACGGCAGACACCCGCTTCAACGTCCGCGTGAAGGCTGGCTGGGAAGGCGAAGGCCAGCTTGTGGAGTTCCTGAAAGAGACGCCGATACCGCTGCGCGTGTACGGAAAATGGCAGGAGTTGAATTACAGTTTGCAGGTCGATCAGATCCTGCGGAAGCACCTTCAGGATGAAGCGAAACGTCGGCTGAATGACTGGGCGGACCGCAATAAAGAGTCTCAGTCAGGTAAGGACGTGAAAAAGCTGCTCGATAAGCTGTGATGCCTGTTGTGCCGGGTGGCGGCTTTGTCTTACCCGGCCTATAAAAGCCAGACACCGTAGGCCGGGTAAGCGAAGCGCCACCCGGCTTTTTTACACCTCAAAATCCATCTCATCTTCACCGCGCAGCGGTATCAGCTGCACCTTCTGCACGCGATGGCTCTCTACCTGCAAGGTTTTGATCATGTAATCCCCCACCTGGACCTCTTCGCCCGGCTGCGGAATACGTTGCAGATATTCCATCAGCAAACCGGCGATGGTGTGGTATTCGCGCTTCTCATCCAGCGGAAGCGGAACGAACTGCACCAGATCTTCGAGCGGCATATGGCCGTTGGCGGTCCAGCTGCCGTCGGCGTTTTTCTGAATATCGTGACGCGCATCGATCTCATCCACCTCATTAGGCAGATTACCGGCGATGGTTTCCATCACGTCGCTGAGCGTTACCAGCCCTTCCACAGAACCAAACTCATCAACGACAAACGCGAAGTGGGTACGAGCGTTGCGGAACTGCTCCAGCGCGGAGAGCAGCGGCAGCGCTTCCGGGAAGACCAGCGGCTGGCGCACCAGCGCCCGCAGGTTGAGCGGCTCGCCATGGAGCTGCTGTTGCAGGAGGTCAATCACGTGTACCACGCCCAGCAGCTCTTCTTCCTCTTCACCGCCGGTCACGACCACGCGGGTGTGCTGGTTTTTATCCAGCAGGGCGCGGATCTGCTCTTCCGGCGCCGTCAGGTCAATATGCTCAATGTCATGGCGGGAGGTCATGATACTGCTCACCGAGCGCTGGTTGAGGTTAAGCACGCGCTCTATCATCCGGCGTTCCTGCGGGTTGAAGATCTGCCCGTCGCTGTGGTCGGCAAGCATCGCCGCGGATTCAGCATCCAGCTCGGCATCCTCTTTTTTGCCGCTCAGCAGGCGCATCACCGTATCTGCGGTGCGCTGTCGTAATGTCTGGTTCGCGGAGAGAAAACGGCGACGGTTGAAAATGGCTAGCTGGTTGAGAAACTCAATCAGCACCGAGAAACCAATGGCGGCGTACAGATACCCTTTCGGGATATGGAAGCCAAAACCATCCGCCACCAGGCTAAAGCCAATCATCAGCAGGAAGCTCAGACAGAGGATGACGATAGTCGGGTGACTGTTCACAAAGCGCGTCAGGGCTTTGCTGGCGAGCACCATCAGGGTGATGGCGATGATCACGGCGGCCATCATCACCGCCAGATGGTCAACCATCCCGACGGCCGTGATCACGGAGTCGAGAGAAAAGACGGCATCCAGCACCACTATCTGCGCGACCACCGGCCAGAATTTTGCACCGCGTCGCTGGGTGGGGTTTTCACTGTCTTTTCCTTCCAGCCGCTCATTAAGCTCAACCGTGGCTTTGAACAGCAGGAACAATCCGCCGAAAAGCATGATCAGGTCGCGGGCGCTAAAGCTCAGACCCTGCACGCTGAATAAGGGTTTGGTCAGCGTCACCAGCCAGGAGATTGAGGCCAGTAACAGCAGACGCATCACCATGGCGAGCAGAAGACCCGTCACGCGGGCGCGGTCGCGTTGTGAAGGGGGTAATTTATCGGCAAGGATGGCGATAAACACCAGGTTATCAATGCCGAGCACTAATTCGATGACGACCAGCGTCACCAGCCCGGCCCAGATTGATGGATCGGCAATCCATTCCATAATAAATGCAATACCTTCTGTTATATGACTAATGTCACACTTCGATCATGGATAAAGCCGACGGAAATTGCAATGCCGGGGTGAGATTTCTCTTAATGCTACACTCTGGTAAACCCCATTTGCCGGGCGGTGTAAATAAGTTAATTGCGAAGATTTAATTACACAAGTCGATATTTAGGAAATATCGCAATAAATGGTCCGGCGATCTATTTTGTCAATATAAAGAAAATCCGAAAACCTTAAAACTTTGCTCTTAATATTAATCTTAAAAACGAATATTAGGACGGTTGTCTCCTTGCCTGCTATTAGGTTAGCTGCAACAATTCTTCCAGCATCAAATGTTAAATCTCCTTGTTGCTATTTTTGTTTCGGTCTTTGGTGAAGGTTATACATTATCAATCGCCCCTGTGAGGCGTTTGATATATTTCGCAAAAGGCCTTATCCAAGAGGGTGTCTAACCATAACGCATTGTTTAGTCAGTGGATTGGTAACTGAAAGCCAAGGGCGGTAGCGTGCCTGAAAGCGTGTGAATCAGCCTCAATTATTCTGTCAATAGCCAATGGATGAATAAGCTTTTTTTAGGACTGATGCCAGTTATATTGCTAAATGATTAACTGCATTCTGATTGTCACCACGACCCGCGCTTATTTTAATTGCACAGGATAATTACTCTGCCAAAGTGATAAATAATCAATGATGAAATCCAAAATGAAATTGATGCCATTATTGGTGTCTGTGACCTTGATGAGTGGTTGCACGGTCTTTCCCGGCAGCAATATGTCGACAATGGGCAAGGATGTGATTAAACAGCAGGATGCTGATTTTGATCTCGACAAAATGGTGAATGTGTATCCATTAACCCCACGTCTGGTGGAACAATTACGCCCACGTCCAAATGTTGCTCAGCCAAATATGTCTCTGGACCAGGAAATTGCCTCTTACCAGTATCGCGTGGGTCCGGGTGACGTCATTAATGTGACCGTCTGGGATCACCCTGAACTGACCACGCCTGCGGGCCAGTACCGCAGCTCAAGCGACACCGGTAACTGGGTACAGTCCGATGGCACCATGTTCTATCCCTACATTGGCAAAGTGCACGTCGCGGGCAAAACGCTTGCTGAGATCCGTAGTGATATTACCGGCCGCCTGGCGCAGTACATTGCTGACCCGCAGGTGGACGTTAATATCGCCGCGTTCCGATCCCAGAAAGCCTATATCTCTGGCCAGGTCAATAAATCCGGCCAGCAGGCGATCACCAACGTCCCGCTCACCGTTCTCGATGCGATCAATGCCGCAGGCGGCTTAACCGACGGCGCTGACTGGCGCAACGTGGTGCTGACCCACAACGGCAAAGAGCAGCGCATTTCGCTTCAGGCGCTGATGCAAAACGGCGACCTGACCCAGAACCGCCTCCTTTATCCGGGCGACATTCTGTACGTGCCGCGCAACGACGATCTGAAAGTGTTCGTGATGGGTGAAGTGAAGAAACAGAGCACCCTCAAGATGGACTTCAGCGGTATGACCCTGACCGAAGCGCTGGGCAATGCGGAAGGCATCGATCTGACCGCCTCCAACGCCAGCGGTATCTTCGTGATCCGTCCTATCAAAGGCGAGAACGCGAAGGGCAAGATTGCCAACATCTACCAGCTGGATATGTCCGACGCGACGTCGCTGGTCATGGCAACGTCGTTCCGTCTCCAGCCGTACGATGTGGTCTATGTCACCACCGCGCCGGTTGCCCGCTGGAACCGTCTGATCAACCAGTTGCTGCCTACCATCAGTGGCGTTCGCTACATGACGGATACGGCGAGCGACGTTCATAACTGGTAAGCCGCGATGTTTAACAAAATTCTGGTGGTGTGCGTGGGGAACATTTGCCGCTCCCCCACGGCTGAAAGGCTGTTGAAAAATTACCAGCCTGCGTTAACGGTCGACTCCGCAGGGCTGGGCGCGCTGGTCGGAAAAGGTGCCGACGAACGTGCCGCAAGCGTTGCCCTTGAGCATAACCTCTCACTCGACGGGCACGTTGCCCGTCAGGTCTCTGGCCGGATGTGCCGGGAATATGACCTGATCCTCGCGATGGAAAAACGCCACATTCACGCGCTGTGCGATATCGCACCGGAGATGCGCGGCAAGGTGATGCTGTTTGGTCACTGGGATGGTGAGCGCGAAATTCCCGATCCGTATCGCAAGAGCCGCGAGGCCTTTGAGGCGGTATACACCTTACTAGACCAGTCTGCCCGTCAGTGGGCGCAGGCACTGAAAGCTCAGCAGGGATAACAATGACAGAAAAAACAAGACCTTCTGCCGCCCCGACGTCGGGCAGTGATGAAATCGATATCGGTCGCCTGGTCGGGACCGTTATTGAAGCGAAATGGTGGGTGCTGGGTATTACCGCCATCTTTGCCGTGGCGGCGATCGTTTATACGCTGTTCGCGACGCCTATTTACAGCGCCGACGCGCTGGTGCAGATCGAACAAAATACCGGAAACTCGCTGGTTCAGGATATCGGCTCGGCGCTGGCCAACAAGCCGCCGGCATCGGAAGCCGAAATTCAGCTGATTCAGTCGCGCCTGGTACTGGGCAAAACGGTTCACGATCTGGGGCTTGATATCGCGGTCACCAAAAATACCTTCCCGGTGTTTGGCGCAGGCTGGGATCGCCTGATGGGGCGCAGTAACGATACGGTAAAAGTGACTGACTTCGTGATCCCAAAAGGGGCAGGGGACCAAACCTTTACCCTGACCGTGCTGGGACCAAAACAGTATCAGCTGACCAGCGACGCGGGCTTCAGCGCACGCGGTGAGGTGGGGCAGATGCTGACCAAAGAGGGCGTCAGCATCAAGGTCAGCGCAATTCAGGCGCATGAGGGCGGGGAGTTTACGGTCACCAAATTCTCGACGCTCGGGATGATCAACAACCTGCAAAACAACCTGACCGTCACCGAAAACGGCAAGGACACCGGCGTCCTGAGCATGACATTCACCGGTGAAGACAAGGATCAAATTCGCGACATCCTCAATAGCATCACCCGCAACTATCTGGAGCAGAACGTTGAGCGTAAGTCAGCGGAAGCTGCAAAAAGCCTGGCGTTTCTCAGTAAACAGCTGCCGGAGGTGCGCGCCCGTCTGGATGACGCTGAGAACAAGCTGAACGCGTACCGTCAGGACAAGGATTCCGTCGATCTGCCGCTGGAGGCGAAATCGGTTCTCGACTCCATGGTGAATATTGATGCGCAGCTGAACGAGCTGACCTTCAAAGAGGCGGAGATTTCCAAGCTCTATACCAAACGTCACCCGGCGTACCGCACGCTGCTGGAGAAACGTCGTACCCTGGAAGAAGAGAAGGCGAAGCTGAATGACCGCGTGACCGCGATGCCGAAGACGCAGCAGGAAATTGTACGCCTGACGCGTGATGTGGAATCCGGCCAGCAGGTTTACATGCAGCTGCTGAACAAACAGCAGGAGCTGAAAATCACCGAAGCCAGCACCGTCGGCGACGTGCGTATCGTTGACCCGGCGATTACCCAGCCGGGCGTGCTGAAGCCGAAGAAAGCGCTGATTATTCTCGGCAGCATTATTCTCGGCCTGATGCTTTCCATCGTCGGCGTGCTGCTGCGCTCGCTGTTTAACCGCGGTATCGAAAGCCCGCAGGTGCTGGAAGAGAACGGGATCAGCGTGTACGCCAGCATCCCGCTCTCCGAGTGGCAGAAGTCCCGTGACAGCGTCAAAACCGTTAAGGGCGTCAAGCGCTACAAGCAGAGCCAGCTGCTGGCCGTGGGTAACCCGACCGACCTGGCGATTGAAGCGGTGCGCAGCCTGCGTACCAGCCTCCATTTCGCCATGATGCAGGCCAAAAACAACGTCCTGATGATGACCGGTGTCAGCCCGTCAATCGGTAAAACCTTCGTCTGCGCCAACCTGGCGGCGGTGGTGAGCCAGACCAACAAGCGCGTGCTGTTGATCGACTGCGATATGCGTAAGGGCTACACCCACGAGCTGCTGGGCACCAACAACGTTAACGGTCTGTCGGAAATCCTGCTCGGTAAAGGGGAAATCAGCGAGAGCGCCAAGCCGACGTCGATTCCGAAATTTGACCTGATCCCGCGTGGCCAGGTGCCGCCGAACCCGTCTGAACTGCTGATGAGCGAGCGCTTCACGCAGCTGATTGAGTGGGCGAGCAAAAATTATGACCTGGTGCTGATCGATACCCCACCAATTCTGGCGGTCACCGACGCTGCCGTGGTAGGGCGTCATGCGGGCACCACGCTGATGGTTGCACGCTATGCGGTGAACACCCTGAAGGAAGTGGAAACCAGCCTGAGCCGCTTTGAGCAGAACGGTATTGAGGTTAAGGGGGTCATTCTGAACTCCATCTTCCGCCGCGCGACCGGGTATCAGGATTACGGCTACTACGAGTACGAATACAAGTCTGACAGTAAATAATAATCCCCCTCATCCTAACCCTCTCCCCAGGGGGGAGAGAGGACTGCATGGTGCAGCTTTTCTCCCTCTCCCTCCGGGAGAGGGTCGGGGTGAGGGATAAGGGGAAGACCATGACCACACAACGCCCTTTGATTTCTATCTATATGCCGACATGGAATCGTCAGCAGCTGGCGATCCGCGCGATTAAATCGGTCCTGCGTCAGGATTACGATAACTGGGAACTGATTATCGTGGATGACTGTTCCTCCTCTTACGAACAACTGCAAAAGTTTGTTGAAGACCTGAACGACCCGCGCGTGGTGTACACCCACAACGCCATCAACTCCGGGGCGTGTGCGGTGCGCAACCAGGCGATTATGCAGGCGAAAGGGCAGTATCTGACCGGTATCGACGACGATGACGAATGGACGCCAAACCGTCTGTCAATCTTCCTGTCGCACAAAGCGCAGCTGGTGACCCACGCGTTTCTGTATGCCAATGACTATGTCTGCCAGGGCGAGGTCTATTCGCAGCCGGCCAGCCTGCCGCTGTATCCGAAATCACCGTATTCCCGCCGCCTGTTCTACAAGCGCAACATTATCGGCAATCAGGTGTTTACCTGGGCATGGCGCTTTAAGGAGTGCCTGTTCGATACCGAGCTGAAGGCCGCGCAGGATTACGACATCTTCCTGCGGATGGTGGTGGAGTACGGCGAGCCGTGGAAGGTGGAAGAGGCCACGCAGATCCTGCACATCAATCACGGGGAGATGCAAATCACCTCGTCGCCGAAGAAATTCTCGGGCTACTTCCATTTTTACCGCAAGCACAAGGACAAGTTTGACCGTGCCAGCCGGAAGTATCAGCTCTTCACCCTGTATCAGATCCGTAATAAGCGCATGAACTGGCGCACGCTGCTGACGCTGCTGTCGGTACGTAACGGCAAGCGTCTGGCTGACGGGCTTCGGGGGAAATAATGTTTCTGGAAGATTGCCGCGCTAACAGCTGGAGCCTGCGCCCGTGCTGCATGGTTCTGGCCTACCGTATTGCGCACTTTTGCTCGGTGTGGCGCAAAAAAAATGTGCTGAACAATATCTGGGCCGCGCCGGTGCTGGTGCTGTACCGCATCATCACCGAATGCTTTTTTGGCTATGAAATTCAGGCCGCTGCCACCATTGGCCGCCGCTTTACCATTCATCACGGCTATGCGGTGGTCATCAACAAGTTCGTCGTCGCGGGTGATGATTTCACCATTCGCCACGGGGTGACAATCGGCAACCGCGGGCCAGACAGCCTGGCCTGCCCGGTGATTGGCAATAACGTCGAGCTGGGCGCCAACGTGGTGATGATCGGGGACATTACCGTGGGCAATAACGTGACAATTGGCGCAGGCAGCGTGGTGCTGGACAGCATTCCGGACAACGCGCTGGTGGTGGGCGAGAAAGCCCGCGTGAAGGTGATTAAATGAACATTCTGCAATTTAACGTACGCCTCGCAGAGGGCGGGGCGGCAGGCGTAGCGCTGGATCTGCACCAGCGCGCGCTGCAAAAAGGACTCCAGTCGCGCTTTGTTTACGGTTACGGTAAAGGCGGCAAGAAAAGCGTCAGCCATGATAACTATCCGCAGGTGCTGAAGCAGACGCCACGTCTGACCTCCATCGCCAATATTGCGCTGTTCCGCCTGTTTAACCGCGACCTGTTCGGCAACCTGAATAATCTCTACCGCACCGTCACCCGCACTCGCGGCCCGGTTGTGCTGCACTTCCACGTGCTGCACAGCTACTGGCTGAATCTGGAGGAGGTGGTGGCGTTTTGTGGCAAGGTGAAGGCGCACAAGCCGGATACCCGATTTGTCTGGACGCTGCACGACCACTGGAGCGTGACCGGACGTTGCGCCTTTACCGACGGCTGCGAAGGCTGGAAAGATAACTGCCAGAAATGCCCTACGCTCAGCAACTACCCGCCGGTGAAGGTCGATCGCGCGCATCAGCTGGTTGAGGGTAAGCGTCAGCTGTTCCGCGATATGCTCTCGCTCGGCTGCACCTTTATCTCCCCAAGCCAGCACGTGGCGGACGCTTTTAATAGCCTGTACGGAGCAGGGCGCTGCCAGATCATCAACAACGGTATTGATGTGGCAACGGAAGCGATCCTGGCCGAACTGATGCCCGTAGCCGTTACCCCCGGTAGGCCGAAAATTGCGGTCGTCGCCCATGACCTGCGCTACGACGGCAAAACCAACCAGCAGCTGGTGCGCGACATGATGGCGCTCGGCGACAAAATTGAGCTGCATACCTTTGGCAAATTCTCGCCGTTTGATGGCGCTAACGTGGTGAACCACGGGTTTGAAACCGACAAGCGCAAACTGATGAGCGCGCTGAACGGTATGGACGCGCTGGTGTTCAGCTCCCGCGTGGACAACTACCCGCTGATCCTGTGCGAAGCGCTCTCCATCGGCGTACCGGTGATTGCCACCCACAGCGACGCCGCGCGGGAAGTGCTGGAGAAATCCGGCGGTAAAACCTTCAGTGAAAATGAGGTGCTGCCGCTGGTGCAGTTGTCGAAGGCCGATATCGCGCAGGCTGTTTTTGGCACGGACCTGGAATCGTTCCGCAACCGTAGCCGCAAAGCGTACAGTGGACAACAGATGCTGGAGGAGTATGTCTCGTTCTATCAGAATCTGTAGTTATCTGCTGCTGCCGCTGATCTACCTGCTGGTCAACGTCAAGATTGCCCAGCTCGGCGAAAGCTTCCCGATCACTATCGTCACCTTCCTGCCGGTTCTGCTGTTGCTTTACGTTGACAAGCTTAACCTCAAAAAGCTGATGATTGCGCTGGGCATCGGGTTTGGTCTGACGGCGTTTAACTACATCTTTGGTCAGTCGCTGGACGCCAGCAAATATGTCACCTCCACCATGCTGTTTGTTTATATCGTTATCATTATTGGCATGGTGTGGAGTATTCGCTTTAAAACTATTTCTCCGCACAATTATAGGAAAATCCTCAGGTTCTTTTATATTGTCGTCGGGCTGATTGTTGTGCTTGCGGCAATGGAGATGGCGCAAATTATTCTCACAGGCGGCAGCAGCCTGATGGAAATAATTTCGAAATATCTTATATACAGCAACAGCTATGTACTGAACTTCATTAAGTTTGGTGGCAAGCGTACAACCGCGCTCTATTTTGAACCGGCGTTTTTTGCTCTGGCATTAATCTCAATTTGGCTCAGCATCAAACAGTTCGGTATCAAAACCCCCAAGACCGATGCTATGATTCTTGCAGGAATCGTTCTGTCAGGGTCGTTCTCCGGGGTAATGACGTTTATTCTGTTTTACCTGCTGGAGTGGGCGTTCCAGTACCTGAACAAAGAGGCGATTAAGAAAAAACTGCCGCTGGCGATAATCTCTCTGACGGTATTTTTAGTGGGCGTAATATTTGCGTTTCCGTACATTTCTGAACGTCTGGGTGATTTGGGAACGGAAGGTTCGTCGTCCTATTATCGCATCATTGGTCCACTGGTGATGGTGGGTTATTCCTTAACCCATATTGATGGCGTAGTAAGATTCGGCTCACTTTACGAATATGTTGCATCATTCGGAATCTTTAACGGTGCGGATGTCGGTAAAACCATAGACAATGGTCTGTATCTGTTAATTATCTATTTTTCCTGGTTCGCCGTACTGTTGACACTGTGGTATCTGTTTAAAGTTTTCAAAATGATGATTAACGCGTTTGGTGATAACCAGAACTTTCGCGTGCAACTTTATCTGTTCACACCGGTGTCGTTGTTTTTTACCGGGTCAATATTTAGCCCGGAATATGCATTCTTAATTGTATGTCCGTTTATTTTGCGCAAAGCGCTGAATATTACGAGCGTATGACGAAATGAGGTGATTTATGTTTCTTAGCGTCATTACTGTCGCCTTTCGTAACTACGAAGGGGTGGTAAAAACCTGGCGCTCGCTGCGCAACCTGGCGCGCGATCCGAGCCTCACCTTTGAGTGGATCGTGGTCGATGGCGGCTCGAACGACGGCACGGCGGAGTTCCTGGAAAAACTCAACGGTGAGTTCAACTTACGTTACATCAGCGAGAAAGATAAAGGCATTTACGATGCCATGAATAAAGGCATCAACATGGCGCAGGGGCGTTACGCCATCTTCCTCAATTCCGGCGATGTGTTCCATGAAGATGTGGCGCTGTTTGCCCGTCAGCTGGCGCGCCAGAAAGAAGATGCCATGTTTATTGGTGATGCGCTGCTTGATTTCGGCGAGGGGAAAAAAGTGCTGCGCGGCGCGAAACCAGGCTGGTATATCTACCACAGCCTGCCGGCCAGCCATCAGGCTATTTTCTTCCCAATGAGCGGCCTGAAAAAACAGCCTTACGATTTGCGCTATAAAGTGTCATCAGATTATGCCCTGGCGGCCAGCCTGTACAAATCTGGCTACCCGTTCCGTCGAATTAAAGGACTGGTATCTGAATTTTCAATGGGTGGTGTGTCAACCTCGAATAATCTGGAACTGTGCCAGGATGCCAAAAACGTGCAGCGTAAAATATTACGCGTGCCGGGGTTCTGGGCGGAATTATCTTATTTCTTACGTCTGAAAACGACGGGTAAAGCGAAAGCCTTATATAACAAAGCCTGAGATATAAGGAAACGTAATGCAGGAATTAAATGGATTCTCCGTGCCGAAAGGTTTTCGGGGCGGGAGCGGTATTAAAGTTCAACTGTGGTGGGCTGTACAGGCAACGTTATTTGCCTGGTCGCCGCAAATACTGTACCGCTGGCGCGCATTTTTGCTGCGTCTGTTTGGCGCAAAAATAGGAAAAAACGTAGTCATTCGACCTTCGGTGAAAATTACTTATCCCTGGAAATTAACGCTTGGGGATTACGCCTGGGTTGGGGATGACGCGGTGTTATATACCCTTGGCGAGATTACGATTGGCGCAAATTCGGTGGTTTCACAGAAGTGTTATTTGTGCACCGGCAGCCACGATTTTATGAGCCCGCATTTTGATATTACCGCTTCGCCTGTTGTGATCGGTGAAAAATGCTGGCTGGCAACAGACGTCTTTGTTGCACCCGGTGTTTCTGTTGGCGATGGCACGGTAGTCGGTGCCCGCAGCAGCGTTTTTAAATCGCTTCCGGCAAATAAAATTTGCCGTGGCAACCCCGCAGTGGTGATACGCGAACGCGTTGAAACTGAAAAACTTTGATAAGTACAGAGGAATATAAACATGTCTAAAGTCGCTCTCATCACCGGCGTTACCGGACAAGATGGTTCTTACCTGGCAGAATTGCTGCTGGAAAAAGGGTATGAAGTTCACGGTATTAAGCGTCGTGCCTCTTCATTCAACACCGAGCGTGTCGATCACATTTACCAGGATCCGCATGCGGCAAACCCGAAATTCCATCTGCACTACGGCGACCTGACCGATACCTCCAACCTGACCCGCATCCTGCAAGAAGTACAGCCGGATGAAGTGTACAACCTGGGGGCAATGAGCCACGTTGCGGTATCCTTCGAGTCCCCGGAGTACACCGCTGACGTGGATGCGATGGGTACGCTGCGTCTGCTGGAAGCGATTCGCTTCCTTGGTCTTGAGAAGAAAACCCGCTTCTACCAGGCATCTACCTCTGAGCTGTACGGTCTGGTGCAGGAAATTCCGCAGAAAGAAACCACGCCGTTCTACCCACGTTCTCCGTACGCTGTGGCGAAACTGTACGCTTACTGGATCACCGTGAACTACCGTGAATCCTACGGCATGTACGCCTGTAACGGCATTCTGTTCAACCACGAATCTCCGCGTCGCGGCGAAACCTTCGTGACCCGCAAAATCACCCGCGCGATCGCCAACATCGCTCAGGGCCTGGAGTCTTGCCTGCACCTCGGCAACATGGATTCCCTGCGTGACTGGGGCCATGCGAAAGACTACGTGAAAATGCAGTGGATGATGTTGCAGCAGGAACAGCCAGAAGACTTCGTGATCGCGACCGGCGTGCAGTACTCCGTGCGTCAGTTCGTTGAGATGGCTGCGGCACAGCTGGGCATCAAGCTGCGCTTCGAAGGCACCGGCGTGGAAGAGAAGGGTATCGTTGTTTCCGTGACCGGCCACGACGCACCGGGCGTGAAGCCAGGCGACGTGATTGTCCAGGTTGATCCGCGTTACTTCCGTCCTGCTGAAGTGGAAACCCTGCTGGGCGACCCAACCAAAGCGCACGAGAAGCTGGGCTGGAAACCAGAAACCACCCTGCAAGAAATGGTATCCGAGATGGTGGCCAAAGATCTTGAAGCAGCGAAAAAACACTCCCTGCTCAAGTCTCATGGCTACGAGGTTGCCATCGCGCTGGAGTCCTGAGAATGACAAAACAACGTATTTTTGTCGCCGGTCATCGCGGAATGGTGGGTTCCGCGATTGTTCGCCAGCTGGAACAGCGCGGCGACGTTGAGGTGATTGTTCGCACCCGCGACGAGCTGAACCTGCTTGACAGCAAAGCGGTGCAGGACTTCTTCGCCAGCGAACGTATCGACCAGGTGTATCTGGCGGCGGCGAAGGTGGGCGGCATTGTCGCTAACAACACCTACCCGGCGGATTTCATCTACGAGAACATGATGATTGAGAGCAACATCATTCACGCGGCGCATCTGTACAACGTGAATAAACTGCTGTTCCTCGGCTCATCCTGTATCTACCCGAAAATGGCGAAGCAGCCGATCGCCGAGAGCGAACTGTTGCAGGGCACGCTTGAAGCCACCAACGAGCCGTATGCGATTGCCAAAATTGCCGGGATCAAGCTGTGTGAATCCTACAACCGTCAGTATAACCGCGACTATCGCTCGGTGATGCCGACCAACCTGTACGGACCGCACGACAACTTCCACCCGAGCAATTCGCACGTGATCCCGGCGCTGCTGCGTCGTTTCCACGAGGCGACTGCCGAGAACGCCCCGGACGTGGTGGTGTGGGGCAGCGGTACGCCAATGCGTGAGTTCCTGCACGTGGACGACATGGCGGCGGCCAGCATTCACGTCATGGAGCTGGATCGCGAGGTGTGGCAGGAAAACACCGAGCCGATGCTGTCGCACATTAACGTCGGGACCGGCGTGGACTGCACCATTCGCGAGCTGGCGCAGACCATCGCGCAGGTGGTGGGCTACAAAGGACGCGTGGTGTTTGACGCCACCAAACCGGACGGCACGCCGCGCAAGCTGCTGGACGTGACCCGTCTGCATCAGCTGGGCTGGTATCACGAGGTCTCACTGGAGCAGGGGCTGGCCAGCACCTACCAGTGGTTCCTGGAAAACCAGCACCGCTTCCGGGGGTAATGATGTTTTTAAGTCAGGAAGATTTTGCCACGGTAGTGCGTTCCACTCCGCTGATCTCAATTGATTTGATCGTGGAGAACGAACGCGGCGAGTTCTTGCTGGGGAAACGAACCAATCGTCCTGCACAGGGCTTCTGGTTCGTGCCCGGCGGGCGCGTGCAGAAGGATGAGACGCTTACCGATGCGTTTGAGCGTCTCACTCTGGCGGAACTGGGCCTGCAACTGCCGATGGCAGCGGGCCAGTTTTACGGGGTCTGGCAGCACTTCTATGACGATAACTTTTCAGGCACCGGGTTCACCACGCACTACATCGTGCTGGGGTTCCGCCTGAAGGTGAGTGAGGCAGACCTGCGTCTGCCTGATTCTCAGCATGACGATTACCGCTGGTTAACGCCAGAGGCGCTGCTGGCAAGCGACAACGTCCATGACAACAGTCGGGCGTACTTCCTTGCGGAACGTCAGGCCGAGGTGCCAGGTCTATGAAAATCCTCGTCTACGGAATTAACTACTCGCCGGAGCTTACCGGTATCGGGAAATACACCGGCGAGATGGTCGAGTGGATGGCGAGCCAGGGACATGACGTGCGGGTGATTACTGCCCCGCCGTATTACCCGGAGTGGAAGGTAGGCGAACGCTATTCCAGCTGGCGCTACCGCCGCGAAGAGGGCGCCGCGACCGTCTGGCGCTGCCCGCTCTACGTGCCGAAACAGCCCTCGACGCTGAAACGTTTAATTCATCTGGGTAGCTTTGCCCTGAGCAGTTTCTTCCCGCTGATGGCGCAGCGTCGCTGGAAGCCGGATCGCATCATCGGCGTGGTGCCGACGCTGTTCTGCACGCCAGGCATGCGCCTGCTGGGCAAACTCTCCGGCGCGCGCACCCTGCTGCACATTCAGGATTATGAAGTGGACGCCATGCTCGGGCTGGGAATGGCCGGGAAAGGCAAGGGCGGCAAGGTGGCGAAGCTCGCCAGCGCCTTTGAGCGCAGCGGCCTGCACAACGTGGATTACGTCTCGACCATTTCGCGCTCGATGATGAACAAGGCGCAGGAGAAGGGCGTCCCGGCGGAAAAAGTGATCTTCTTTCCGAACTGGTCCGAAGTGGCGCGCTTCCGCGATGTGACAGACCAGGATGCGCAGGCGTTACGCGCGCAGCTCGGGTTGCCTGCTGAGCAAAAAATCATTCTTTACTCAGGCAACATCGGCGAAAAACAGGGGCTGGAGAGCGTGATTGACGCCGCGCTTCAGCTGAGCGAACACCCGTGGATGTTCGTGATAGTCGGGCAGGGCGGCGGTAAAGCGCGGCTGGAAAAAATGGCCAGCGAGCGCGGACTGACCAACATCCGCTTCTTCCCGCTTCAGTCTTATGACGCGCTGCCCGCGCTGCTGAAAATGGCGGATTGCCATCTGGTGGTGCAAAAACGCGGCGCGGCGGATGCGGTGCTGCCGTCCAAGCTGACCAACATTCTGGCAGTGGGCGGAAACGCGGTGATTACGGCAGAAGCCGCAACAGAATTAGGCCAGCTGTGCAACAGCTACCCGGGCATTGCCGTTTGCGTGGAGCCGGAATCGGTTCCTGCGCTGGTGACCGGAATTGAGCAGGCACTCGCCATGTCAAAAGAGAACACGGTGGCACGTGAATATGCCGAACGCACGCTTGAGAAAGAGAACGTGCTGAGCCAATTTATTGCAGATATACGGGGATAAATCATGAGTCAAACCACTTTGTATCCGGTCGTAATGGCGGGTGGATCCGGGAGCCGGTTGTGGCCACTGTCCCGCGTGCTTTATCCAAAACAATTTCTGTGCCTGAAAGGCGACCTCACCATGCTGCAAACGACGGTTAACCGTCTGCACGGCGTGGAGTGTGAAAGCCCGGTGGTGATCTGTAACGAACAGCACCGCTTTATCGTTGCCGAGCAGCTGCGCCAGCTGAACAAACTGACCGAAAATATCATTCTGGAGCCTGCCGGACGCAACACGGCGCCTGCCATTGCCCTTGCGGCGCTGGCGGCAAAACGCAGCAGCCCGGACTGCGACCCGCTGATGCTGGTGCTGGCGGCTGACCACGTCATCCAGCAGGAAGAGGCCTTCCGCGATGCGGTACGCGCCGCGATTCCTTACGCTGAGAACGGCAAGCTGGTGACCTTCGGCATCGTGCCGGATCTCCCGGAAACCGGCTATGGCTATATTCGCCGCGGCAGCGTTACGCCGGGTGAAGGCGACAGCGTGGCCTTTGACGTGGCGCAGTTTGTCGAAAAACCGAATCTGGAAACCGCGCAGGCGTACGTCGCCAGCGGTGAATACTACTGGAACAGCGGTATGTTCCTGTTCCGCGCCGGTCGCTACCTGGAAGAGCTGGAAAAATATCGCCCGGATATCTTACGCGCCTGCGAAAAAGCGATGGCGGTGGTGGATCCGGATCTCGATTTTATCCGCGTGGACGAAGAAGCTTTCCTCGCCTGTCCGGAAGAGTCCATTGACTATGCGGTGATGGAACGTACGGCAGATGCGGTAGTGGTACCGATGGATGCGGGCTGGAGCGACGTCGGCTCCTGGTCGTCATTGTGGGAGATTAGCGCGCATACCCCGGAGGGTAACGTCCATCACGGGGATGTGATCAGCCACAAAACGGAAAACAGCTACGTCTACGCCGAATCTGGCCTCGTCACTACGGTAGGGGTGAAGGATCTGGTGGTCGTGCAGACCAAAGACGCGGTGCTGATTGCCGACCGTAATGCCGTGCAGGACGTTAAAAAAGTGGTGGAGAAGATCAAGGCCGATGGCCGCCACGAACACCATATTCACCGTGAAGTTTACCGCCCGTGGGGCAAATATGACTCCATCGACGCCGGCGAGCGTTACCAGGTGAAACGCATCACCGTGAAGCCGGGAGAAGGGCTGTCGGTGCAGATGCACCATCACCGCGCCGAACACTGGGTGGTGGTGGCGGGGACCGCCAAAGTGACCATCGACGGTGAAGTGAAGCTGCTCGGTGAAAACGAGTCCATTTATATTCCGCTGGGGGCGACGCACTGTCTGGAGAACCCGGGGAAAATTCCGCTCGACTTAATTGAGGTGCGTTCCGGCTCCTATCTGGAAGAGGACGACATCATCCGCTTCCAGGATCGCTACGGGCGCGTGTAGCACTCCGCATCATGCCCGGTGGCGCTGCGCTTTCCGGGCCTACGAATGACAAAAATAAATTTGGCCATTACATGGTCAGGGCCAACTGTTGCCTGAAAAAGGGGTCATCATGGAAAAATTAACCTGTTTTAAAGCCTACGATATTCGCGGCAAGCTGGGCGAAGAGCTGAACGAAGACATTGCGTGGCGCATCGGCCGCGCGTACGGCGAATACCTGAAACCAAAAACTATCGTGCTGGGCGGTGACGTGCGTCTGACCAGCAAATCCCTGAAGCTGGCGCTGGCGAAAGGGCTACAGGACGCGGGCGTCGATGTGCTGGACATTGGCCTTTCCGGTACCGAAGAGATCTATTTTGCCACCTTCCACCTGGGCGTGGACGGCGGTATCGAAGTGACGGCCAGCCATAACCCGATGGACTACAACGGCATGAAGCTGGTACGCAAGGGCGCGCGTCCTATCAGCGGCGACACCGGCCTGCGCGACGTGCAGCGTCTGGCCGAGGCCAACGACTTCCCGCCGGTGAATGAAGCCAGACGCGGCAGCTATAAGCAGATTAACCTGCAAAAAGAGTACATCGACCACCTGCTGGGCTACATCAACGTGGCAAACCTCAAACCGCTGAAGCTGGTGATTAACTCCGGCAACGGCGCGGCAGGCCCGGTTATCGATGCACTTGAAGCCCGCTTTAAGGCGCTGAACGTGCCGGTGACCTTCGTCAAAGTGCACAACACGCCAGACGGCAACTTCCCGAACGGTATTCCTAACCCGCTGCTGCCGGAGTGCCGTGACGACACCCGCAACGCGGTGATTGAGCACGGCGCCGATATGGGTATCGCCTTTGACGGCGATTTCGACCGCTGCTTCCTGTTCGATGAGAAAGGGCAGTTTATCGAAGGCTACTACATCGTTGGCCTGCTGGCGGAAGCGTTCCTTGAGAAAAACCCGGGGGCGAAGATCATTCACGATCCGCGTCTTTCCTGGAACACCGTCGACGTGGTGAAGGCCGCGGGCGGCGAGCCGGTGATGTCCAAAACCGGTCACGCGTTTATCAAAGAGCGTATGCGCGAGGAAGACGCCATCTACGGCGGCGAGATGAGCGCCCACCACTATTTCCGTGATTTTGCCTACTGCGACAGCGGGATGATCCCGTGGCTGCTGGTGACTGAGCTGCTGTGCCTGAAAGGGAAGAGCCTGGGCGAACTGGTGCGCGACCGCATGGCGGCGTTCCCGGCGAGCGGGGAGATCAACAGCAAACTGGCGCAGCCCGCTGAGGCCATTGCCCGCGTAGAACACCACTTTGCCATTCATGCGCTGGAGATTGACCGTACCGACGGTATCAGCATGGCGTTCCCGCAGTGGCGCTTCAACCTGCGCTCCTCCAACACCGAGCCGGTGGTGCGCCTGAACGTGGAGTCCCGGGCTGATACCGCGCTGATGGAAGCCCGAACGAAGGACATTCTGGCGCTGTTGAATCAGTAAAAAGAAAACCTTACCCCTCACCCTAACCCTCTCCCCAAAGGGGAGAGGGAACTTGAACACCCTCTCCACTTTGGGGAGAGGGCCGGGGTGAGGGGCGAGGGGTAAGGTTTAGAACTAAAGGAACAACGATGACAAATCTAAAAAAGCGCGAACGAGCGAGAACGAATGCATCGTTAATCTCTATGGTGCAGCGTTTTTCTGATATCACCATCATGGTCGGCGGACTGTGGGCGGTGTGTTGGGTCAGCGGGCAGTCGTTCTTATACATGCACTTGCTGATGGCGTTGATTGCGCTGGTGGTGTTTCAGATGATCGGCGGCATGACCGATTTTTATCGTTCATGGCGCGGCGTCAAAATGACCACCGAACTGATGCTGCTGCTCCAGAACTGGACCTTAAGCCTGGTTTTCAGCGCAGGGCTGGTGGCGTTCAGCCATGATTTTGATAACCGTCTTGTGACCTATCTCTGCTGGTATCTGTTAACCAGCATTGGCATGGTGGTCTGCCGCTCGCTGATCCGCTTTGGCGCGGGCTGGCTGCGCAACCGCGGGTATAACCGTCGCTTCGTTGCCGTAGCGGGCGACCTGCCGGTGGGGCAGGTGTTGCTCGACAGCTTCCGCAAAGAGCCGTGGTTAGGTTTTGAAGTGGTCGGGATTTATCACGATGCGAAGCCCGGCGGCGTGCCGTCCGACTGGGCAGGTAACTACGAACAGCTTATTGACGATGCGAAAGCCGGCAAAATTCATAACGTCTACATCGCCATGCAGATGAAAGATGAATCCCGCATCAAGAAACTGATGCGCGAGCTGGCGGATACCACCTGCTCGGTGATCCTCATCCCGGATGTCTTCACCTTCAATATTCTCCACTCCCGTATTGAAGAGGTGAACGGGGTACCGGTTGTTCCACTGTACGACACGCCGCTGTCGGGGATTAACCGCGTGCTGAAGCGCGTGGAAGATATCGTCCTTTCGTCCCTGATCCTGCTGCTCATCTCCCCGGTGCTGTGCTGCATTGCGCTGGCGGTGAAGCTCAGCTCGCCGGGGCCGATCATCTTCCGTCAGACCCGCTACGGCATGGACGGTAAGCCGATCATGGTGTGGAAATTCCGCTCCATGAAGGTGATGGAGAACGACAAGGTGGTGACCCAGGCGACGCAGAACGATCCGCGCGTCACCCGCGTGGGTAACTTCCTGCGTCGTACCTCGCTCGATGAGCTGCCGCAGTTCATCAACGTGTTCACCGGCGGGATGTCCATCGTCGGGCCTCGTCCTCACGCCGTGGCCCATAACGAGCAGTACCGTACCCTGATCGAAGGCTACATGCTGCGCCATAAGGTGAAGCCAGGCATCACCGGCTGGGCGCAGATCAACGGCTGGCGCGGCGAGACCGACACGCTGGAAAAAATGGAAAAACGTATCGAGTTCGATCTGGAATACATCCGCGAGTGGAGCCTCTGGTTCGATATCAAGATTGTTTTTCTGACCATTTTCAAAGGTTTCGTGAACAAAGCGGCGTACTAAGATGAGCTTACGAGAAAAAACCATCAGCGGCGCGAAATGGTCAGCCATGG
Organism: Enterobacter sp. BIDMC 27; assembly: GCF_000534415.1. Classification (NCBI taxonomy): domain Bacteria; kingdom Pseudomonadati; phylum Pseudomonadota; class Gammaproteobacteria; order Enterobacterales; family Enterobacteriaceae; genus Enterobacter; species Enterobacter sp. BIDMC 27. Next base: position 3,861,620 of record NZ_KI973178.1, on the reverse strand, counting down.
CCACCATCGTCATTATTGGCCTCGGCCTGGTGCAGATGACGGTGCTGGCGCGCATTATCGATAACCACCAGTTTGGTCTGCTGACCGTCTCGCTGGTGATTATCGCCCTGGCCGATACGCTGTCGGACTTTGGTATCGCCAACTCCATTATCCAGCGCAAAGAGATCAGCCATCTGGAGCTGACCACCCTCTACTGGCTGAACGTCGGGCTGGGTATCTTCGTCTTTGTGCTGGTGTTCCTGCTGAGCGATGTGATTGCCGGCGTGCTGCATAACCCGGACCTGGCGCCGCTGATGCGCACCCTGTCGTTCGCTTTCGTGGTGATCCCGCACGGGCAGCAGTTCCGCGCGCTGATGCAGAAGGAGCTGGAGTTCAACAAAATCGGCATGATTGAAACCAGCGCCGTACTGGCGGGCTTTACCTTCACTGTGGTCAGCGCCCATTTCTGGCCGCTGGCGATGACCGCCATCCTCGGCTACCTGGTTAACTCTGCCGTGCGCACGCTGCTGTTTGGCTTCTTTGGCCGTAAGATTTATCGCCCGGGGCTGCATTTTTCGCTGGCGTCTGTTTCATCCAACCTGCGCTTCGGCGCGTGGCTGACGGCAGACAGCATTATCAACTACGTGAATACTAACCTCTCCACGCTGGTGCTGGCGCGTATTCTGGGCGCGAGCGTCGCGGGTGGCTACAACCTGGCGTATAACGTCGCGGTTGTCCCGCCGATGAAGCTCAACCCTATCATTACCCGCGTGCTGTTCCCGGCGTTCGCCAAAATTCAGGACGATACCGAAAAGCTGCGCGTGAACTTTTACAAGCTGCTCTCCGTCGTGGGGATCATCAACTTTCCGGTGCTGCTGGGGCTGATGGTGGTTGCCAGCAATTTCGTACCGCTGGTGTTTGGCGAGAAGTGGAACAGCATCATCCCGATCCTGCAACTGCTGTGCGTCGTGGGGCTGCTGCGCTCGGTGGGGAACCCGATTGGTTCTCTGCTAATGGCGAAGGCGCGCGTGGATATCAGCTTCAAGTTCAACGTGTTTAAAACTTTCCTGTTTATTCCGGCAATTATTGTGGGCGGCCACATGGCGGGCGCCATTGGCGTGACGCTCGGCTTCCTGCTGGTGCAAATCGTCAATACCGTGCTGAGCTACTTCGTGATGATCAAACCGGTGCTGGGCTCCAGCTACCGTCAGTACATCCTCAGCCTGTGGCTGCCGTTCTATCTCTCCTTACCGACGCTTGCGGTGAGCTACGGCCTGGGCGTGGTGCTCAACGGGCATCTGCCGCTGGCGGCGCTGCTTGCGGTGCAGGTCGCGGCAGGCGCGCTGGCGTTCGCCGTGATGATTGTGCTGTCACGCAATGCGCTGGTGGTCGAGATGAAGCGCCAGTTTTGCCGTAACGAAAAAATGAAAACGCTGCTTCGCGCAGGCTAATTTTACGAGGCCATTATGAAATTACTTATTCTTGGCAACCATACCTGCGGCAACCGTGGCGACAGCGCCATCCTGCGCGGTTTACTGGATGCAATTAACACCCTTAAGCCTGAGACTGAAGTGGATGTGATGAGCCGTTATCCGGTCAGCTCATCCTGGTTACTGAACCGCCCGGTGATGGGCGACCCGCTCTACAGCCAGATGAAACAGCACAACAACGCCGCGGGCGTGATGGGGCGCGTGAAGAAAGTGCTGCGTCGCCGCTACCAGCATCAGGTGCTGCTTTCTCGCGTGACCGACACCGGCAAGCTGCGCAACATTGCCATCGCGCAGGGCTTTACCGATTTTGTTCGTCTGCTGTCCGGCTATGACGCCATTATTCAGGTGGGCGGTTCGTTCTTCGTCGATCTGTACGGCGTGCCGCAGTTTGAGCATGCACTTTGTACGTTCATGGCGAAAAAGCCGCTGTTTATGATCGGCCACAGCGTCGGGCCATTCCAGGATCCGCAGTTTAACCAGCTGGCGAACTATGTCTTCGGCCACTGCGACGCGCTGATCCTGCGTGAATCGGTCAGCCTCGACATGATGAAGCGCAGTGAAATCGACACCAGCAAAGTGGAGCACGGTGTGGACACCGCCTGGCTGGTGGATCATCAGGATGACAGTTTCCAGGCCAGCTACGCGGTACAGCACTGGCTGGACGTGGCGGCAAAGCAGAAAACCGTCGCCATTACCCTACGTGAACTTGCGCCGTTCGATAAACGCCTCGGCACGACCCAGGCGGCGTACGAGAAAGCCTTTGCCGATGTGGTGAACCGCGTGCTGGACAGCGGTTACCAGGTGCTGGCGCTTTCCACCTGTACCGGTATCGACAGCTACAACAAAGATGACCGTATGGTGGCGCTCAACCTGCGCAACCTGGTGAACGACCCGTCCCGCTATCACGTGGTGATGGACGAGCTGAACGACCTTGAGATGGGCAAGCTGCTCTCCGCCTGCGACCTGACCGTGGGCACGCGTCTGCACTCGGCTATTATCTCGATGAACTTCGGCACGCCAGCCATCGCCATTAACTACGAACACAAGTCCGCGGGCATTATGCAGCAGCTCGGTATGCCGGAAATGGCCGTTGATATTCGTCATCTGCTGGACGGGTCGCTGGGTGCGATGGTGGGCGACACGCTCGGCCAGCTGCCTGCGATCAACGAACGTCTGGCGATAGCGGTAAAAGCCGAACGCGAAAAAGGTATTGGCATGGTGAAATCCGTACTCGACCGCGTCCGGGAGGGGAAATGAAGGTTGGTTTCTTCTTACTGAAATTTCCGCTGTCGTCTGAAACCTTTGTGCTGAACCAAATCACCGCGTTTATCGATATGGGGTATGACGTGGAGATTATCGCCCTGCAAAAGGGCGATACGCAAAACACCCATGCGGCGTATACCCGGTATGGGCTGGAGGCGAAAACCCGCTGGTTGCAGGATGAACCCACCGGACGAATGAACAAACTGCGCCATCGCGCCAGCCAGACGCTGCGCGGCCTTCATCGCGCCTCGACGTGGCGGGCGCTGAATATGTCGCGCTATGGGGCGGAGGCCCGCAACCTGATCCTTTCCGCCATTTGCGGGCAAACGGCCCAGCCGTACCGGGCCGATGTCTTTATCGCCCACTTTGGCCCGGCGGGCGTCACTGCGGCAAAACTGCGTGAGCTGGGGGTGATTGACGGCAAAATCGCAACCATTTTCCACGGTATCGACATCTCCAGCCGGGAAGTACTGAACCACTACACGCCGGAATATCAGCAGCTGTTTCGCCGCGGCGACATGATGCTGCCGATAAGCAACCTGTGGGCCGGACGCCTGAAAACCATGGGGTGCCCGAGCGAGAAAATCACCGTTTCACGCATGGGCGTGGATATGGAACGTTTCACTCAGCGACCGGTTAAGGTGCCGGGCAAGCCGCTGCAAATTATCTCTGTTGCCCGCCTGACCGAAAAGAAAGGGCTGCACGTAGCCATCGAAGCCTGTCGCCAGCTGAAGGCGCGCGGCGTGGACTTCCACTACCGCATCCTGGGTATCGGGCCGTGGGAGCGTCGCCTGCGCACGCTGATTGAACAGTATCAGCTGGAAGACGTGGTCGAGATGCCGGGCTTCAAGCCGAGCCACGAAGTGAAAGCCATGCTTGATGATGCGGATGTATTCCTGCTGCCTTCCGTAACCGGCGCCGACGGCGATATGGAAGGTATTCCCGTGGCGCTGATGGAGGCGATGGCGGTCGGCATTCCGGTAGTCTCGACCCTGCACAGCGGGATCCCTGAGCTGATCACCTCTGAATACTCCGGCTGGCTGGTCCCTGAAAACAATGCGCTGGCGCTGGCGGATCGTCTGGCTGCGTTCAGTGATATCGATCAGCAGACGCTGATCCCTGTGCTGCAAAATGCGCGGCAAAAAGTTGAAGCAGAATTCAATCAGCAGGTGATTAATCGCCAGTTAGCGAGCCTGCTGCAAACGCTGTAACGCTGAGGTTGTATGCTGAAAAAGATTACCCGACGCCGATTTGTCTCTTCTTTATCCGTCCTGGCTGCCATGCCGCTGCTGTCGCCCCGCGCTGTGCGGGCGGCAACCGGGAAGACGGTTTCTGTCGATCGCTACAACAATCACGACTGGAACGCCGCCTTTAAGCAGGCATTTACCGAGGGCGATACCGTTGTTGTTCCCGCCGGGTTAACCTGTGAAAACATCAATACCGGCATTTTCATTCCTGATGGCAAAACCCTGCTGATCCGCGGTGCGCTGAAGGGCAACGGCCGCGGGCGGTTTGTGCTCCAGGAAGGCTGTAAGGTCATTGGGGAAGGAGAGGGGCGCACGCATAACATTACGCTGGACGTGCGTGGCTCCGACTGTGTCATTAAAGGGCTGGCGATGAGCGGCTTCGGCCCCGTCACCCAGATCTACATCGGCGGTAAAAAGCCGAGAGTGATGCGTAACCTGCTTATCGATCGCATTGCCGTGAGCCAGGCCAACTACGCCATTCTGCGCCAGGGTTTTCATAATCAGGTGGACGGTGCGCGCATAACCAACAGTAAATTCAGCCATTTGCAGGGTGACGCGATTGAGTGGAACGTGGCGATTAACGACCGTAACATCCTGATCTCTGACCACGTGATCGATAACATCAACTGCACCAACGGCAAGATCAACTGGGGCATAGGTATTGGGCTGGCTGGCAGCACGTACGACAATGACTATCCTGAACAGCAGACCGTTAAAAACTTCGTGGTGGCAAATATCACCGGCAGCAACTGTCGGCAGTTGGTCCATGTTGAAAACGGTAAACACTTTGTGATCCGTAATATCAAGGCCAGCAATATTACTCCCGACTTCAGTAAAAAGGCCGGAATTGATAACGCGACGGTAGCTATTTATGGCTGTGATAATTTCGTTATTGATAATATCGATATGGTGAACAGCGCCGGAATGTTAATCGGGTATGGCGTGATCAAGGGCGATTATCTGTCGATACCGCAAAACTTCAAACTTAACGATATTCGCCTGGATAACCGCCAGCTGGCCTATAAGCTGCGCGGGATACAGATTTCCTCCGGCAATGCCACCTCGTTTGTTGCCATCACCAACGTCAACATGCAGCGAGCAACGCTTGAGCTGCACAACAAGCCACAGCACCTTTTCTTGCGTAATATCAACGTGATGCAGGAGTCAGCGACGGGACCAGCGCTTAAGATGAACTTCGACTTGCGCAAAGACGTGCGTGGGAAGTTTATGGCCAAAAACGAGACGCTGTTGTCGCTCGCGAACATAAAAGCGGTTAATGAAAAGGGGCAGAGTTCGGTGGATATTGATCGGGTCGATCAACACGTGGTGAATACGGAACGGTTGAATTTTGCGCTGCCGCACAGGTAATCCTAGAGCCTATTTTGCGACTATTCCTGGTACGGAATCGCGATCTATTCAGATTACAACTACTGTAATTTGTGGTGGGGTGACCTAGGATTACTTCATATTTACGGCAAAACATGCTGGCGAAAACAGGTTTAAAAGCTATAATTCGTCAACCATTTTAAGGTGGAAGAAATAATGATTAATTTGAAAGCAGTCATACCGGTAGCGGGTTTGGGCATGCATATGTTGCCCGCCACAAAGGCCATTCCTAAAGAGATGCTGCCGATCGTTGACAAGCCGATGATTCAGTACATCGTCGACGAGATTGTTGCTGCGGGGATCAAAGAAATCGTTTTGGTGACGCACTCTTCGAAGAATGCCGTTGAGAACCACTTCGACACCTCTTATGAACTCGAAGCGCTGCTTGAGCAGCGCGTTAAGCGTCAGCTTCTGGCAGAAGTTCAGTCTATCTGTCCTCCTGGCGTGACCATCATGAACGTGCGTCAGGCGCAGCCGCTGGGTCTGGGCCACTCAATCCTCTGCGCGCGCCCGGTGGTGGGTGATAACCCGTTCATCGTTGTTCTGCCGGATATCATCATTGATACCGCATCTGCGGATCCGCTGCGTTACAACCTGGCGGCGATGGTGGCGCGTTTCAACGAGACGGGCCGCAGCCAGGTGCTGGCGAAACGCATGGATGGCGATCTCTCTGAGTACTCTGTCATTCAGACGAAAGAAGCGCTGGAGACGGAAGGGCAGGTGAGCCGCATTGTTGAGTTCATCGAAAAGCCGGATCAGCCTCAGACCCTGGACTCCGACCTGATGGCAGTCGGTCGTTATGTGCTGAATGCGGATATCTGGGCTGAGCTGGAAAAAACCGAGCCTGGTGCCTGGGACCGTATCCAGCTGACCGATGCGATTGCTGAACTGGCTAAGAAGCAGTCCGTTGATGCCATGCTGATGACCGGCGACAGCTACGACTGCGGTAAGAAAATGGGGTATATGCAGGCATTTGTGAACTACGGTCTGCGTAACCTGAAGGAAGGGGCGAAGTTCAGAAGCCGCATTGAGAAGTTGCTGGCTAACGACTGATTCGTCTCTGTCTTTTTGAAAAAGCGGCAGTTATCATTTGGTATGTGTAAACATAACCAAAATGGTAACTGCCGTTTTTCGTTATTAATTCTAGTGATAACATGGAGTTATCTGATTCAAAAGTGGACTGATTTGTAACGATTTGTGCTTGTTTCCGAGTCCATTTAGGACGACAATTAACGCCAGTTTTTTGTCTGTAATCAGACCTCAAAATCCTTTATTCAACATTCGCTCAGTGCACTGGTAGCTGTTAAGCCAGGGGCGGTAGCGTGCCTTTTTTACACACAATCTAGTATTGAGCAAAGCAGGAGAAGCAGGATGTTACTTCCAGTGGTGATCGCAGGAGGAACAGGGAGTCGACTATGGCCGATGTCTCGCGAGTTGCAGCCTAAGCAATTCCTTTCATTCCATCAGGGCGGATCGATGCTGCAAAATACGATTTCACGCCTCGACGGTCTGGATGTGACCGATCCGATTGTTATCTGCAATGAAGATCACCGTTTTCTGGTGGCCGAGCAGTTGAGACAAATGCATAAGCTCGCCGGGAATATCATTCTTGAACCTGTTGGGCGCAATACGGCACCGGCTATTACTCTGGCTGCCCTCCATGCACTGGAAACTGGTGAAGATCCTGTCATGCTCATTCTGGCTGCCGATCACTTGATTGCCGACACAGCCACATTCCATTCCGTCATTACCAACGCCATTCCTTTTGCAGAACAAGGCAAATTGGTTACCTTCGGTATCGTGCCTACGCAGCCAGAAACTGGCTACGGCTACATTCAGCGTGGTGAAGAACAACATGCCGATCAGTCTACCGCCTGGAAAATCAAGCGCTTTGTTGAAAAACCGGATCAGGCGACCGCTATCTCTTACCTCGAAAGTAAAGAGTATCTCTGGAACAGCGGTATGTTTATGTTCCGGGCCTCTTCCTATCTGAACGAAGTTGCGAAATTTTGTCCGTCGATCCTTGATGCATGCAAAAATGCCATGCAGCAGCCCGTCAGCGATCTCGATTTTATCAAACTCGATAAAGAGACATTCACCTGTTGTCCGTCTGATTCCATCGACTATGCGGTGATGGAACATACAGACCTGGGCATTGTGACGGCGATGGATGCAGGGTGGAACGACGTGGGCTCGTGGTCAGCGCTATGGGAAACCTCGTCGCATGATGCTAATGGCAACGCGCTGATTGGCGATGTTTTCACCCATCAGACCCGCGATTGTTATATCCGCAGCGAAGGGAAATTAACCGCAGCGTTAGGGTTGGACGACCTTATTATTGTTAATACCAAAGATGCGCTGCTGGTTTCCCATAAGGATAATGTCCAGGATGTGAAAGTTGTTGTTGAGCATCTAAAAGCCCATTCACGTGCTGAATGTCGCGAACATACCACGCGTTATATGCCCTGGGGCCATGTCGAAACGCTTGTTCGGGATACGCGTTACCGGGTTAACCGTGTAACCATTATTCCTGGTGGTGAGCTCTCGCTTCAGCTGCATCATCATCGTATTGAGCACTGGGTTGTGCTGACCGGAACGGCGCTAATTGGTGTCGAAGGGAACGAAATTTATCTCACTGAAAATGAATCAACGACAATCCCTGTGGGAAAAAAACATAAGCTCTCGAATCCAGGAAAAATAAATCTGGAAATTCTGGAAATTCAGTTTGGTAGTTATTTGGGTGAAGATGACGTACTAAGGATTTCATAATGGAAAATAACAATAAAAAATTAAGTTGTTTTAAGGCCTATGATATTCGGGGGAAATTAGGTGAAGAGCTTAATGAGGATATTGCCTGGCGTATTGGTCGCGCTTATGCGCAATGTCTGGAACCAAAACAGGTTGTTGTCGGCGGCGACGTTCGTCTGACAAGTGAGTCTCTGAAGCTGGCTCTCGCGGAAGGCTTGATGGCGGGCGGCTGTGATGTGCTTGATATTGGACTTTCTGGCACAGAAGAGATTTACTTCGCCACCTTCCATCTGGGCGTTGATGGCGGTATAGAAGTAACGGCCAGCCATAATCCGATTGACTATAACGGGATGAAGCTGGTTCGCAGCGGTGCCCGGCCGATCAGCGGTGACACGGGTTTGAAAGAGATCCAGCTCCTCGCGGAAATAAATGATTTCGCCCCATCTCAGCGTATGGGAAGCTATAAAAAGATTAACGTTCTTAATGAGTATGTTGATCATTTACTGGGCTATATCAATCTCGACAATTTCCGCATTAAACCGATTAAGTTAGTCATCAACTCCGGTAATGGTGCCGCGGGGCACGTTATTGATGAAATTGAAAAGCGTTTCAAAACGGCCGGCATTCCTGTCGATTTTATAAAAGTTCATAACGATCCGGATGGTACTTTCCCGCACGGTATTCCAAATCCACTTCTGCCAGAAGCACGCCAGGATACCGCCAATGCGGTTGTTACAGCTGAAGCGGATATGGGTATCGCGTTTGACGGAGATTTTGATCGCTGCTTCCTGTTTGACGAGAAAGCCAATTTTATCGAAGGTTACTATATCGTTGGACTCTTAGCAGAAGCCTTCCTGAATAAAGAGCGTGGCGCGAAAATCATCCACGACCCGCGACTGACCTGGAATACGGTTGATATTGTCGAGCGCGCGGGCGGGATCCCTGTGATGTCTAAAACCGGTCATGCTTTTATTAAAGAGCGTATGCGCAAAGAGAATGCGGTATACGGCGGTGAAATGAGCGCTCACCATTATTTCCGTGAGTTTGCTTATTGTGACAGCGGCATGATTCCATGGTTGCTGGTTGCTGAACTGGTAATAACATCCGGACGCTCTCTTGGCTCGCTGGTGGAATCACGTATCGCACGCTTCCCTGTATCTGGTGAAATTAATCGCAAAGTGGTCCATGCTTCTGCGTTAATTGATGAGATTGAAAACCGCTACTCCTCCCTGGCTGTGGATATTGACTACACGGATGGACTGAGCATGTCTTTCCCGGGCTGGCGCTTTAACATTCGCACCTCCAATACCGAACCGCTGCTGCGTCTAAATGTGGAAGCAGATGCCGATCTGGGTTTAATGGAAGCGAAACGAGATGAGCTGTTAGGGCTGATAAAAAGCTAATTTCTAAGTTGCCTAATCGCGTGGGAAAATATTAATGTTAGAAGTCTTATTAGCGGCAATCGTAGGTTTAATTTTCTTTTTTGTTTTCCTCGCTCTGCACCTACGCATCAGGTTGTTAATGGTGCTGGTATGTAGCATTCCGCAGCTCTATCTGGTGCAATTAGGTGGAGCCGATGTTCCAATGGCATTTCTGCTTCCGGCATTGCTCCTGCCTGAATTTATTATTAATGCAAACCGGTTCTTAGCAAAAGCAACGAATATTATGCTTCTTGGCCTGATACTCATCAGCACCCTGAGCCTTGCGTGGTCGGTTGAGAAATCGATGGGTATTCGTGATATTGCCTATTTGTGTGAATTTATCGTCATCTCAAACGCCGTCTACGTTTTAGCGGTGAAAGATCGAGTTGCATTGTATAAAACTATCAACGTTATGCTGTTTTTTGTTTGCTTGCAGGCGATTACGGTCATCATCTTTAGATTTAATGAGTCACTCGAATTGGCGGTAGTGTTGTCCCCTATAAGTAAATATACGATGGGAATGAATACGCTTCAGAGCTTATTAGATGGAGCCAGGAATAACTTCTACGATCCGGTTAAAGCGGGTGGGGTTTTGTTCGTTAATGCCAATGCTGCTGCCTGTTATGCAGGAATCTCATCCTTTATGGCTTGGGGCATTTACAAGGCGTTGAAATCAAAAATCACGCTTATGATGGCTATTCTGCTCTGGGCAACCGTATTTTTTACCGGCTCCAAAGCGGGCGTCCTTTTCGCGATACTTATCCCGGCATTTATTTTCTATCTGAAACTTCAGCGTTCGACACGCGTCATTTTGAGTTCAGTAGGCGCCTCGTTTGCCATAGTATTAATCGCTATAAGCGTTGTTTTCAGCATTACCGAACAAAGCGTTTTTTTAAAAGAATCCACGGATACGGCTGAAACACGTTACGAGATATGGAACTATGCATTTGACGCATTTTTAAATAATCCACTGATGGGGCAGGGCTACGGTGGTTGGGAAGCCGATTACAGTAAGCACACTGATTATTTCCTTCCGCCACACAACACGCTTATTTATCTTTGGTCTAAGTCAGGAATTATTGCTTCAATGCTGGGGCTAGGTTTTATCCTTTGCAGCATTGGGGTTGCTTTGAGAGCAATACGAAGTACAAATAATGAACAAAAAAACATCGGCTTTTCCTTCCTGATGGTGCTTTCCTGGCTTTTTGCTCACGGATTTGGCGAAAACTTTGGCTTAATAGGTGAGCAACACCAGATGATCGTGTTAGCCGTAATGCTTGGGCTTTGCCTGGCAGCAAATTTACCAATTAATCGGCATAATAGGGTACAGGAATGAAGACGGTCGGTATTTTCAGAAACCAGCTTTTTAAGGGTTCGGAAGTTTTTATTCAGCAGCAGGCTGAAGCATTACAGTGTTTTGATAAATGCTATATCGGCAGACGCCTCATCGGGACGAAACCAGAAGGCTCAGTCGCATGTGTATTGAATGAACATGGAAATGTTTACGGTAAACTCGCAGAAATGGTGAATGCGATCACCACGTCGCAGCTGCCTTATCAGTCTGTTTTAAAATCACAGCCCTTAGACCTCATTCATGCACACTTTGCGATCGATGGACTTTATGCTTTAAAGCTGGCGCAGAAGAAAGGTATTCCTTTGGTGACGACACTTCATGGATTTGATGTGACGGTCAGTAATAAGGATTTACTGGCGTCCCGGTCACCAGCCTGGATTAATTATCTTCTCCATCAAAACAAAGTTAAAAGTCAGGGCGATAAGTTTATTTGTGTTTCAGATTTCATTGCCCGTCAGGCACTGCAACATGGTTTCCCGGAAAGCAAAATCATTCAGCACTATATTGGTATCGATGTGAATAAATATCAGCCGCGTGCAAAAGAGGACGATCAAGGCATTATCCTTCATGTTGCAAGGCTGGTAGAGAAAAAAGGGACGGCCGTTTTAATCAATGCAGTCAAGCAGGTAAAGGTATCAAATCCTGATGTTAAGCTTGTGATTATAGGAGAAGGTCCGTTATTGGATGGGCTAAAGGCTCAGGTCACATCCCTTGGTCTGGATCAAACCGTTACTTTTACAGGCGCGTTGCCCCACGTCGATGTTATGGAATGGATGCGTAAAGCCAGCATGTTGGTTTTACCAAGCATTACAGCGAAAACCGGTGATGCTGAAGGGTTGGGTATGGTTCTTCTTGAAGCGGCAGTGACCGGTGTTCCTGTCATCGGTACTCAGCATGGTGGGATACCAGAGGCGATTATCGATGAGCAAACTGGGTTTTTAGTTAAAGAGCGAGATGATAAGCAATTAGCGGAAAGAATCTCGTTTCTAATGAAGGATGAACATAAGCGGTTTGAAATGGGTAAAAATGCCCGTATTTTCATTAGCGAAAAATTTAACTTGTCCAAACAAACCATAAAATTAGAAAAAATATATCAGGAACTGATTCATGGCTGAGGAAGTAATCATATTTGCTCGCTCTCTTCCATTCCATCACCTTGGCGGAATGGAAGTTGTAGCATGGGATTTAGCGGTTCAGCTACAGGTTAAAGGCTTTAAGGTTACTGTAGTTACCACGGATTTTGATGAAGATATTCCTGTTTTAGAAAATACCCCACAAATAATAAAGTTAAAAAATATCCCTAAGGCGGCATATTCGCCCGGTTGGTGGGCTGAGACTGAAAAAATCATTGAAACGTGGAGAACTAAAGATAATGTTAGTGCGGTAATTAGCATTAGCGCAGGGGCATTTAGTACACTTAAACACAAAAAATTATTCCCAAATGCAAAGTTTATTATGCAGGCCCATGGCACATCAATTGGTGAATTAGTTTCTAAGATAAAAACACGGAAAATTAAAAAGATTTTATCAAGTGTTAAAAATATACTTGGTTTTTATTCAGATGCTAAACATTACTCTTACTTCGACTGGGTTGTTGCTGTTGGGGACGCTGTAAAAAAAGATTTAACGTCCTTTCCAACAACGCTTATTTGCAGTAACGATAAAGTAGTTAAAATCGAAAATGGAATTGACGAATATTTGTTCTCTGATGATATATCTCAGCGAAACACTGTGCGCGAGCAGTTAGGCATAAGCTTTGAAGCAAAAATATTCTTGTCAGCATCACGCCTACATGAGCAAAAGGGGGTTGATAAAAATATCGATCTTTTCGCTGAAATAAAAAAAGTTAACGTAGATGCGAAACTTTTGATTTGTGGTGATGGACCTTATGAAAAACAGTTGCGAAAGAAAGTTGACGAACTCAAGTTAAATCATGATGTAATTTTCTTGGGGGCAAAAACGCGAACTGATTTGGCAAAAATAATGCAAGGTGCCGATATTTTTCTATTCCTTACCAAAAGAGTTGAAGGATTGCCATTGAATGTACTGGAGGCGATGAGCTCCGGATTACCTCTTATAATATCGGAACATCTTACATTTAATTCGAGCGATAAGATATTCAAGTGCAATCCTAATCATATTCCTTTTAAAGATGTGCAGGCTTATATTAATACTCTTAGTAGCAAGGAAAGAAGATCTTTTATCCCCAAAAAAAATACATTAAGTCACTCTGTGAGCGAATATACCTCATTATTCCTAAGAAATTCTAAATGAAAAAAGCTATTAGCCAGCTGCTAGGCGGCAACATGCTTTCGAAAGTCCTTGGATTGGTCAGGGAAGTTTTGATGGCAAAGTTTTTTGGTACAGGAGATGTCAACGGGGCTTATCGTATTGCGCAGACGGGAACCCTTGTACCAATCAATTTTATGACCAGTGACAGCCTTAATTCAGCATTCATCCCATTATATAAAAAATATCTCACCGAGAATGAATTTCGTGCATCGACTTTCAAGCTCTGTATGTTTATTTTTTTCGCTCTGATATCTGTATTTATATTCATTGTTCTGTATTTTTTATCAGACTATTGGGTCGGTATCATGGCTCCCGGAATTGGCGGGAATGCGCGTGAGATGTCGACTGAGTTACTTAAGATAATGGCTATCTGTTGTCCTTTCTATCTTTTTTCAGCGTTAATAAATTATTTGTCGATGGCACATGGAGATTATAAACCCATATCTATGCGGGCCTCCATTCAAAATGTCGGCATGCTGTTGGGTGTGGTTGCTGCATATTATTATAATAATTATCTATTACTTGCATGGGGTTTTACAGGTAGCTATATAATTTTTAGTATCTGGGCGCTTATCCGTGCAAGAAAGGGCACTATTCTAGCCCTCCCTGGTCGTTTTGATGCGACCGAAGTCAAATTGGTAATGAAGAGTTTTTGGATAACGCTTCGGCCCTTGCTTATACTACCTCTAATATTGCAAGGTAATATTACTCTGGAAAGAGCACTAGCATCATTAATCAGTATTGATGTAGTGTCCGGACTCGATTATGCCCGGTTTATTACTGACACTGTTGTTTTTATTTTGTCTGTGCCGATAGCATTTGCTGGATTATCTGAATGGTCATCGCAGAAGCCAGAAGTTGTTCGAGATAAGATAAGGTTTATTTATAATTGGCTGGCACTGCTTGTTATAAACATGTCTTTTTTCATTTTTTTCTATGCAAAAGACATCGTTATTCTACTGTTTATGCGTGGTGCATTTGATCAGCACTCCGTAACGGTAACAACTGATATTATTCAAGGAATGTGCATAGGCCTTTGGGCTCAGGTGATAGGTTATATATTCATTAAGGCATTGAGCGCACATCTCAATAATAAGAAAGTATTAGTTGTGATGATGGTTGCATTGCTGAGCAATGCGGTTGTCAACCTGGCGACGTATAAAATGTGGGGTGCATTTGGGTTAGGGCTAGGGAATTCGATATACAGTTTAATGATGTTTATCCTTAGCGCGTGTTACTTAAGGATTGCAAAAGATCTTTTTCCTGTGATAATTAAAATTTCTTTGGGATTAATTCTTTATACATCTATTATCTTGACTCTTGGGCATTACATTATTCAACCTGATAATGTTATTTTCCGACTTTTAATTAATGGCGCAATATTTGTGATGTTTAGTCTGTTATGGGCAATGTTATTCCCATTGTACCGAAATGGTATTAAAGGGATTTTCCTAAAAAAAGGACTGAGATAGCATATTTTTATGAACAAAAAAAAAGATATAAAAGACATCGTCGTCTTATCCACGGCAGACTGGGACAACCCATTCTGGACAAATAAACAGCATGTTGCCTTAGAGCTGGCAAACCGTGGGCACCGTGTTCTTTACATAGAGTCTCTGGGACTGCGCCGACCTAGTGTAAATAAGAAAGACCTTTCGCGTATCTTCCGCCGGGTTCTTAAAGCGATTAAAGCACCTCGAAAAGTGCGCGACAATGTCTGGGTATGGTCACCAATTTCCATCCCATTTAATAACTACGCTTTTGTGCGTAAGCTTAATAAACTGATTTTGAGCAGCGCGCTCAAATTCTGGTGCTGGCGTTTAAAATTCAAAGACGAAACGCTATGGACCTATAACCCGTTGACCACGCGTTTTCTGGAGCCGGGTGATTTCGGTTATGTTGTTTATCATTGTGTCGACGAAATTAAAGCTCAGCCTGGAATGCCGGTAGAGATCCTTCAGGATGCAGAGGAAGAGCTTGTACGTCGCGCAGACATTACCTTTGTCACTTCTCTGACGCTTCTGAAGTCAAGAAAGCATTGGAGCGATGAGGTCTATTACTTCTCTAACGTAGCTGATTATAATCACTTTTCAAAAGCGCTGGATGATCAACTGCCCGTTCCTGCCGACCTGAACGCGATCCCGGAGCCAAGAATTGGCTTTATTGGTGCGATTAGCGGCTATAAGGTGAATTTCTCTCTCCTGGAAGCGATTGCAGAAGCTCATCCTGAATGGTCGCTCGTGATGATTGGCGATGTTGGCGAAGGAGATCCTAACACTGATGCGACCCAACTTACCCGTCACAAAAATATTCATTTAATTGGGCCAAGGGCGTACCAGCAGTTGCCTGGCTACCTGAAGGGCTTTGCCGCAACTTTGCTGCCTAATAATTTGAATGAATATACTGCTTCAATGTTCCCTATGAAGTTCTTTGAGTATCTGGCGGCAGGGAAGGCAGTGGTGAGTGTCGATTTAGCGTCCTTGTGTGACTTTAAAGACTATTTTCGCGTTGCCCACACCCCCGCTGAGTTTATTTCAGCTCTGGAAGATATTACCTCTGGCGATCGGATTTCTGTGGAGAAATGTCAGGAGCTTGCCCGAGAATATACTTACCAGTCACGCACTAAAAAAATGTTTAAGCTAATTGATGAGAAGCGCAATGAAAGTAGCAATCGTTCATGAGTGGTTCAGTTCCTATGCGGGTTCTGAAAAAGTGGTTGAGCAAATTTTACGTTGTTATCCCGATGCGGATGTTTTCGCTGTATGTGATTTCTTAAAGCCGAAAGACAAACATTTTCTTAATAATAAAAAAGTCACTACTACATTTATTCAGCGTTTACCATTTGCAGCAAAAAAATTCCAGTCTTATCTGCCGTTGATGCCATTGGCAATTGAACAGCTTGATATGTCAGCTTATGATGTTGTTATTTCAAGCAGTCATGCTGTTTCTAAAGGGGTGATTACAGGCCCTGACCAGATTCATGTGTCATATGTCCATTCGCCTATTCGTTATGCTTGGGATTTCCAGCACCAGTATTTGCGTGAATCTGGCCTGAACAAAGGTCTTAAAGGCTGGCTTGCCAAGTATCTCCTGCATAAGATTCGTATTTGGGATTACCGTACTGCTGCGGGCGTTAATCATTTTATTGGTAACTCGCGATTTATTGCACGTCGCATTAACAAAGTTTATGGCAGACAAGCAGACGTCATCTATCCGCCTGTGAATACGGATAAGTTTGAATTCAGTGAAAAAAAAGAGGATTTCTATCTGGCTGCTTGTCGCATGGTACCTTATAAGCGTGTAGATCTCATTGTTAGTGCGTTTGCCAAAATGCCTGATAAAAAGTTAGTGGTTATCGGTGATGGTTCTGAGATGGATAAGATCAAACAGCTGGCGACGGATAATATCACGCTACTCGGCTATCAGGATGATGCTGCCATGGTAGACTATATGAAGCGTGCCAAAGCTTACGTATTTGCCGCAGAAGAAGATTTTGGTATCTCACCTGTAGAAGCACAAGCAAGCGGTACGCCGGTCATTACGTACGGTAAAGGCGGGTGCCTTGAAACGGTTAAACCCCTTGGTAGCGATAAACCGACGGGGCTGTTCTTCTTTGAACAAACCGCAGACGCTATATGCGAAGCCGTGAATACTTTTGAAAAATACGCCGATAAAATTAAGCCAGAAGACTGTCGCGAACATGCTTTAACCTTCTCAGAGCAGCGTTTCCGTGACGAGATTAGTCAGTATGTCGATAGTGCCTGGGCTCAATATTCTGAGTCACTGATCAATACTCAGGCTGCGCGAGTACAGAACAGTTATACTCATCCGGAAAAATAATGACCACGGCATAAATCAGTCGATTTATGTCAGGGATTAAACAATGAAAATTAGCGTATTTAAAGATCAAAAGAAAGAATTCATTTGCCGTGGGGCCTTAATTGCATCGGATTTATTTTGGCTTAATGTTTCTTTGGGGCTTTCCTTTTTAACCGTCATGTTTTTTATTGGCGATTTAAATACCTTTATGCCAATTCGCCAGATTGATGTGAGGGTGTTATCACACTTTATTCTGACTGTAATGTGTGTGTTTTGGTTTGGCGTCCGCTTACGTCATTATGCACAAAAGAAACCCTTCTGGTCTGAACTTAAAGAAACACTGCGTACTATTGTCATTTTTTCGATCTTCGATCTTGCATTAGTGGCATTTTCTAAATGGCACTTTTCTCGCTATATTTGGGCCTACTGTTGGCTATATGCCATCATTATGGTTCCGTTATCGCGTGAAATTACAAAAATCATTCTTAACAAATTTGGCTACTGGAAAAAGCGCACCGTTATTTTAGGTTCCGGACGAAATGCGCGTGAAGCCTATTATGCTTTACAAAGCCATGAGGTGTCTGGTTTCAAAATTGATGCGTTTTGTGATTTTGATGCGACAGCCGATATTATGGAAGAGTGTCCGATCGTTAAAGATGAAGAGACATTGCTTACTCATTATAATTCGTTTTCAACTCAGTTCGTAGTCGCGTGCGATTTTGACGAAAAAGATAAATTTGAAAACTGGTTACGATTCCTTGCGAAACATAAGTGCCGTAACGTTATAATTATTCCATCTCTGAGAGGATTCCCTTTATACGGCACTAGTATGTCATTTATATTTAGCCACGAAGTATTACTTCTTCAGGTTCACAATAATCTGTCTAAACTGACCTCGCGCTTCATTAAGCGTACTTTCGATATCGTCTGCACCTTAGGCATTCTTCTTGTTTCATCGCCACTGCTGGTTTACCTGTGGTATAAAGTTTCCCGTGATGGTGGGCCAGCTATCTATGCTCATACGAGAATTGGGCGCCGTGGTGAGAAATTTGACTGTTATAAGTTTCGCTCTATGAATATCAATTCAAAAGAGATCCTTGCAGAATTACTTGAGAAAGATCCTGAAGCGCGTGCTGAATGGGAAAAAGATTTTAAGTTGAAAAACGATCCGCGTATTACTGCTATTGGTCACTTCATTCGTAAAACGAGTCTTGATGAGTTACCTCAGTTATTTAACGTACTCAAAGGTGAGATGAGCCTGGTCGGCCCGCGTCCGGTCATCCACGAAGAGCTGGAACGCTATGCCGATGACGTTGAATATTATCTGATGGTAAAGCCAGGCATGACTGGCCTGTGGCAGGTGAGTGGACGTAACGATGTTGACTACACCACGCGTGTTTATTTTGACTCCTGGTATGTCAAAAACTGGTCTTTGTGGAATGATATCGTCATTCTCTTCAAAACCGTCAATGTGGTTCTGTTGAGAAAAGGCGCTTACTGAATTAAGCACATTGGATATGGCCTCTAATACGGAGTTTTAATGAAAGCCTTTGTTTTTGTTAATGATAACGGCGCTGCCTTTAGCCGTTATAAAAAAAATGAGATCCCTGCGCAGTTCGTATACGGCGTATCCAAATTAGAAAAGATGGGCTTTGAGGTAATGGTCGGTCGGGGAAACTTACTTAATGATCTGATTTCATTTTGGAAGTTCAAACCAGATTTGTTCTTTATGCCTTTTATTAAAAGAAAAACGATGCTTTTTTATATTCTGGCACGTATTTTTTTATTTAAAACAAAGTTTGCGGGTTGGATGCATCTCGATGTTTTCTCCCCTCCAGTGTCTCGGTTAAAGAAAGTAATACATTCATTGCTTCTGCCATTTTTAAAGTGTTATGTAAGAAAAATTGATGCGATTTTCTTTCTTTCGGAAAAGTCACGCGATGAAATCAAGGCCTCAAGAGGACTTCATTCTCATCAATGTCACTTTATACCATGGGGAGGAGATGCAACTTTCTATGCACCTTTTATTAATGGATTACATAACGAGAATATAATTTCGACAGGGCGTGAAAATAGGGATCTGCCGTCTGTAATGTCATCGGTAAAAAATAGCGACGTTACAATTGATATCTATACCAGCGATTTAAATTTGCCTGATAGCTATGCAAATGTAAATGGCGACATTAGGATAAATAAAGGTCGCTGGGCATATACAGACTTGCTTGAGAAAGTAAGTGCATCAAAGAGCATGATTATCCCTATTAAAACAGATAAGATCAATTATTGTGTCGGATTGTCTTCATTGATTGAGGCTATCGCTTTAGGCGTGCCAGTTATTGCTACATACAACCCTTACTGGTATGTCGATATTGAGAAAGAGAAGTGCGGGATTTATATTAAAGATAATTCTTTAATTGAATGGACGCGCGCTCTAGAAAAGATTAATAGGGATCCCGAGTTGGTTGCTCAAATGTCTAAAAATGCATTGAAAACATTCGAAGAAAAATGTGACTTTGTCCGTACGGAAGAGATGCTTGCAATGCATATAGATAATATACTCAAAAAAAAGTGATCCTTTAACAGCTTATAAAGAATTGTATGAGTCAGTTGAGTATAGAGCTCCTCTGAATAACTAACAGAAAGTGAAAACTATGAAAATTCTTGTCACTGGTGGTGCTGGTTTTATTGGTTCAGCCGTGGTTCGGCATATTATAAATAATACTCAGGATTCAGTATGCGTGGTTGATTGTTTAACCTATGCAGGTAATGTTGAGTCTCTGGCACCAGTTGAAAAAAATTCGCGATACTCATTCTCTCTAACTGATATTACTAATGCGAAAGCTGTTGCGGATATTTTCAATTCCTTCCAGCCTGATATCGTGATGCATTTGGCTGCTGAAAGTCATGTTGACCGTTCTATCGACGGGCCCGCGGCCTTCATCCAGACTAACGTAATAGGTACATTCATTCTTCTTGAAGCATCGCGTCAGTATTACGCATCACTTGATGATGATAGGAAGAAGGTTTACCGCTTCCACCACATCTCTACTGATGAAGTTTTTGGCGATCTTCACGATGCTGACGGATTATTCACTGAAGAAACACCTTATGCGCCAAGTAGCCCTTACTCGGCCTCTAAGGCTGGTAGCGATCATTTAGTTCGCGCCTGGAATCGTACCTATGGCTTACCAACGGTGATTACCAACTGTTCTAACAACTATGGCCCCTACCATTTTCCAGAGAAGTTAATTCCGCTCATTATTCTTAATGCTTTGTCGGGAAAACCACTCCCGGTCTATGGGAACGGCGAGCAGATCCGCGATTGGCTGTATGTTGATGATCACGCCCGCGCACTGTACAAAGTGGCTACAGAGGGCAAGATCGGTGATACATATTGCATTGGTGGTCATAACGAACGTAAAAATATTGATGTTGTAAAAACTATTTGCGCAATTCTTGATAAAATCATAGATAAAAAACCAAACGGTATTGTCAATTTTGCAGAGCTTATAACTTTTGTTGCCGATCGTCCTGGACATGATCTTCGTTATGCCATTGATGCAACTAAAATGAAAAATGATCTCGGCTGGGAGCCTCTTGAAACCTTTGAAAGCGGGATCGAAAAAACTATTCAATGGTATCTTAATAATGAAGGTTGGTGGCAGCGTGTTCTTGATGGCTCTTACGCTGGTGAACGTCTTGGCCTGAACAAATAATCGAGGTATAGCGTTATGAAAGGAATTGTTTTAGCTGGCGGTTCAGGTACACGCCTGTACCCGATTACACAAGGTGTGTCTAAGCAACTGCTCCCTATATATGACAAGCCTATGATTTTTTACCCAGTATCGGTACTCATGCTTGCCGGTATTCGGGATATCCTCATTATCACCACACCTGAAGATATGCCTGCTTTCCAGCGCTTAATGAAAGATGGCTCGCAGTTTGGTGTTAATTTCACCTACGCCGTGCAGCCCTCACCAGATGGCCTGGCACAGGCATTTACGATCGGTGAAAAGTTTATTGGCGACGAGCCTTGCGCATTAGTGTTGGGTGATAATATTTTCTTTGGTCAAAGTTTCGGTATGAAGTTGAATGCGGCGGCAAAGAAAACGTCAGGGGCAACTGTGTTTGGTTATCAGGTTCAGGATCCGGAGCGCTTTGGTGTTGTCGAGTTCGATGAACATTTCAAAGCATTATCTATTGAGGAAAAACCCCTCAAGCCTAAATCAAACTGGGCAGTTACTGGACTCTATTTCTATGACAATAATGTTGTCGACATGGTTAAGGAAATAAAGCCTTCTGCTCGCGGTGAGCTTGAAATCACAACTCTAAATCAGATGTATCTTGACCGGGGTGAGCTTGAGGTGGAGTTATTAGGTCGTGGATTTGCCTGGCTCGATACAGGTACTCACGATAGCTTGATTGAAGCTTCTCAGTTCATTCATACCATTGAAAAGCGGCAGGGTATGAAAGTGGCATGCCTTGAAGAAATTGCATTCCGTAATAGATGGCTTAGTGCGGACGAAATAGCAGTTCAGGCCGATCTGCTTCAGAAAACATCTTATGGTCAATATTTGAAAATGTTGATTGGACAATAAACCGGCATGCCAATGAAAATTTTACTTGTAGGAAAAAATGGGCAGGTTGGATGGGAATTACAACGTTCTCTTTCCACTCTTGGAGAAGTCATCGCAGTAGATTATTTCGACAAGCATTTATGTGGTGACTTGACTGACCTTCCTGGCATCGCACAAACCGTACGATTGGTGAAACCTGATGTTATCGTTAACGCGGCAGCGCATACCGCTGTGGACAGAGCCGAACAAGAACGTAACCTGTCTAAGTTGCTCAATCAGAAAGGGGTTGCGGTTCTCGCTGAGGAGTCAGCGAAATTAGGTGCGCTCCTAATTCATTACTCTACAGATTATGTGTTTGATGGTGAGGGCGATCATTATCGTCTGGAAGATGAGGCACCAGCACCGTTAAATGTCTACGGTGAGACTAAATTAGCAGGCGAGTTGGAAATTACGCGCCTTAATCCCCGACATCTCATATTCCGCACCAGCTGGGTTTATGCCACTCGTGGTAATAATTTTGCGAAAACCATGCTGCGTTTAGCTCGTGAGAAAGAGAGGTTGTCCGTTATCAACGACCAGCATGGCGCTCCGACAAGTGCTGAATTATTGGCTGATTGTACTGCACTCGCAATTCGTGAAGAGCAGAATAATAAATCTGTTGTTGGTAAATACCATTTAGTCGCAAGCGGGGAAACGACCTGGTTTGATTATGCTAATTTTGTTTTCGAAACGGCTAAAGCTCAGGGTGAGCCTCTGCTTATCCAGGAAGTTAACGGCATTTCTACCAGTGAATATCCGACACCTGCTACTCGTCCGTTGAATTCACGCCTCTCAAATCAGAAATTCCAGCGTGTGTTTAATGTGACACTTCCAGACTGGAAACAAGGTGTTGAACGTGTGGTAATAGAAGTTTTGGGGAAATAAAGAGTTAATAATGAAAGTCATTGATACTGAAATTCCTGATGTAAAAATCATCGAGCCGGTCACTTTTGGTGATGAACGGGGTTTCTTTATGGAAACTTGGCAACAAAAGAAATTTTGTGAATTGGTATGCGAACGTAACTTCGTGCAGGATAACCACTCAAAATCTGCAAGAAATATTTTGAGAGGCTTACATTACCAGACTCAAAATCCACAAGGAAAATTGGTACGTGTTGTCAGCGGAGAAGTCTTTGATGTTGCTGTTGATATGCGAAAATCATCAGCCACGTTTGGGCGCTGGACAGGTATTATGCTTTCCGCTGAAAACAAACGTCAACTTTGGATCCCTGAGGGATTTGCTCACGGTTTTTACGTCTTGTCTGAAAGCGCTGAGTTTGTCTATAAGTGCACTGATTATTATAACCCTTTGTCTGAACATTCCCTATTGTGGAATGATGATTCTGTTGGGATTAAGTGGCCACTTATTGATGGTGAGTTACCCCTGCTGTCATCCAAGGATAGTTTAGGCAAGACGTTCGCCGATTCCGTCTATTTTGACTAAACGATACACTGTTTGCCTATCTCGCGGCCGTTAGCGCACCAAAGGCTATCCATAAGTAACAGGCTTGAGTTAACATCGTATATACATTCAAACTGCATCGCACCGCAGTGATTATCCCCAAGACAGGAGTATGTAATGTCAAAGCAACAGATCGGCGTTGTCGGTATGGCAGTGATGGGGCGCAACCTGGCGCTCAACATCGAAAGCCGTGGTTATACCGTCTCCGTTTTCAACCGCTCCCGTGATAAGACCGAAGAAGTCATCGCTGAGAATCCAGGCAAAAAACTGGTTCCTTTCTATACGGTTAAAGAGTTCGTTGAGTCTCTGGAAACACCTCGTCGTATCCTGTTAATGGTGAAAGCGGGCGCAGGTACCGATGCCGCTATCGATTCACTGAAACCGTATCTGGATAAAGGCGACATCATTATCGATGGCGGCAACACCTTCTTCCAGGACACCATTCGTCGTAACCGTGAACTGTCTGCTGAAGGCTTCAACTTCATTGGTACCGGCGTATCCGGCGGTGAAGAGGGCGCTCTGAAAGGTCCATCCATCATGCCTGGCGGTCAGAAAGAAGCGTACGAACTGGTTGCGCCTATTCTGACTAAAATCGCAGCCGTAGCTGAAGACGGCGAGCCATGCGTGACCTATATCGGTCCTGATGGCGCTGGTCATTACGTGAAAATGGTTCACAACGGCATTGAATATGGCGACATGCAGCTGATTGCTGAAGCCTACTCTCTGCTGAAAGGCGGCCTGAACCTCTCCAACGAGGAGCTCGCAGAGACCTTCACCGAGTGGAATAAAGGCGAGCTGAACAGCTACCTGATCGACATCACCAAAGATATCTTCACCAAGAAAGATGAAGAGGGTAAATACCTGGTTGATGTGATTCTGGATGAAGCCGCTAACAAAGGTACCGGTAAATGGACCAGCCAGAGCTCTCTGGATCTGGGTGAGCCGTTGTCCCTGATCACCGAATCCGTCTTCGCACGTTATATCTCTTCTCTGAAAGAGCAGCGCGTTGCAGCATCTAAAGTGCTGTCTGGCCCGAAGGCCAAACCCGCTGGTGATAAAGCAGAGTTCGTTGAGAAAGTCCGTCGCGCGCTGTATCTGGGTAAAATCGTCTCTTACGCGCAGGGCTTCTCTCAGCTGCGCGCGGCATCTGACGAGAATAACTGGGATCTGAACTACGGCGAGATTGCGAAGATCTTCCGTGCCGGCTGTATCATTCGCGCTCAGTTCCTGCAAAAAATCACCGATGCCTACGCTGAGAATGCGGGTATCGCAAACCTTCTGCTGGCGCCTTACTTCAAACAAATTGCTGACGAATATCAGCAGGCGCTGCGTGATGTTGTTGCGTACGCGGTGCAGAATGGTATCCCGGTTCCGACCTTCTCCGCTGCGGTGGCATATTACGACAGCTATCGCGCTGCCGTTCTGCCAGCGAACCTGATTCAGGCACAGCGTGACTACTTCGGTGCGCATACCTATAAGCGTACCGATAAAGAAGGTGTGTTCCACACCGAATGGCTGGATTAATCTGATTTAACTCAGTCTGATAGCATGGCCCGGTGAGTCTCACCGGGCTTTTTTTATCGCTTTCGGCCCATGTTGACTTACTTTTTCCAGCCAACCACTTTCATTGCCGCATAAATCACTACGTTTATCCCTTTCTGAAGCAAGGCATTCGCCTTGACAGTCCCTCAACTTAAGAGGTAAAAACCTCAACAGTTGTTTATTGCGGTGGTGTGCTTACGCCTCCAGAAACTCAAACTTGAAGAAGTTAAACGAATGAAAATAACTATCTCCGGAACAGGCTATGTTGGTCTCTCAAACGGTATTCTGATTGCACAAAACCATGAAGTGGTTGCGCTGGATATCGTGCAGGCAAAAGTGGACATGCTTAACCAGAAGAAGTCCCCGATCGTCGATAAAGAGATTGAAGAATACCTCGCGACCAAACCGCTGAACTTCCGCGCTACCACGGACAAAGAAGACGCATACCGCGATGCGGATTTCGTCATCATCGCCACCCCAACCGACTACGATCCTAAAACTAACTACTTCAATACCTCAACCGTTGAAGCGGTGATTAAAGACGTTACGGCAATCAACCCGAACGCAGTGATGATCATCAAGTCGACAATTCCAGTGGGTTTCACCAAATCGATTAAAGAAGAGTTGGGTATTGATAATGTCTTCTTCTCGCCGGAATTTCTCCGCGAGGGCAGGGCGTTATACGATAACCTGCACCCATCCCGTATCGTGATTGGCGAGCGTTCCGAGCGTGCGGAGCGTTTTGCTGCGTTGCTTCAGGAAGGCGCAATCAAAAAAGATATTCCGGTCCTGTTCACCGATTCCACAGAAGCTGAGGCCATTAAGCTTTTCGCCAATACCTATCTGGCGATGCGTGTGGCTTACTTCAACGAACTTGACAGCTATGCCGAAAGCTTAGGTCTGAACACCCGTCAGATCATCGAGGGCGTGTGTCTTGACCCGCGTATCGGTAACCATTACAACAATCCGTCCTTCGGTTACGGTGGTTACTGCCTGCCAAAAGATACCAAGCAGCTGCTGGCAAACTATCAGGCAGTGCCGAACAACCTGATTTCCGCCATTGTGGATGCCAACCGCACGCGTAAGGACTTCATCTCAGATTCCATTCTGGCGCGTCAGCCGAAAGTGGTGGGTGTATATCGTCTGATCATGAAGAGCGGTTCTGATAACTTCCGCGCTTCTTCCATTCAGGGGATCATGAAGCGTATTAAGGCGAAGGGCGTTCAGGTGATTATTTATGAACCGGCCATGCAGGAAGACGAGTTCTTCCATTCGCGTGTGATCCGCGATCTGGATGCATTCAAAAAAGAAGCGGACGTAATTATCTCCAACCGTATGGCGGAAGAGCTGGCGGACGTGAAAGATAAAGTCTATACCCGCGATTTGTTCGGCAGCGACTGATTAATATCGTGATATAAAAAAACCCGGCGCTCTGCCGGGTTTTTGTTTTTAAACGTTATAGAAGTTGCGGTACCAGTCGACGAAGTTTTTCACGCCTTCTTTGACTGAGGTTTGTGGTTTAAACCCAATAACGTCATACAGCGCTTTGGTGTCCGCACTGGTCTCCAGCACGTCACCCGGCTGGATCGGCATCATATTTTTTACCGCTTCCTTGCCCAGCGCCTCTTCAAGTGCGGTAATGTAATCCATCAGTTCGACAGGTGAACTGTTACCGATGTTATACACGCGATACGGGGCTGAACTGGTTGCTGGCGAACCGGTTTCGACTGTCCAGTCGGCATCGGCCTGAGGAATGACGTCCTGTAGGCGAATAATCGCCTCCGCAATATCATCGATATAGGTGAAGTCGCGCTTCATCTTGCCGTAGTTGTATACGTCGATGCTGTTGCCTTCAATCATGGCTTTGGTGAATTTAAACAGCGCCATGTCCGGGCGTCCCCATGGGCCATACACGGTAAAGAAGCGCAGGCCAGTGGTTGGCAGGTTATACAGATGCGAATAGGTATGCGACATCAGCTCATTGGCTTTTTTGGTTGCCGCATACAGGGATACCGGATGGTCTACGGAATCGTCAGTAGAAAACGGCATCTTACGGTTGAGGCCGTAAACAGAACTGGATGACGCATACAGAAGATGCTGAACCTTATTGTGGCGACAGCCTTCCAGCACGTTCAGGTGACCTACCAGGTTAGCATCTGCGTAGGCATGCGGGTTTTCCAGCGAGTAACGCACGCCCGCCTGTGCGGCAAGATGGATCACGCGGTCAAATTTCTCATTGGCGAAGAGCGCAGCCATGCCCTCGCGGTCCGCTAAGTCCAGCTTGTGGAAGGTGAAACTCTCGGATTTGAGCAGTTCGAGGCGAGCGAGCTTGAGGTTAGGGTCATAGTAATCATTCAGATTATCAATCCCAACAACTTCATGCCCTACATCAAGCAGGCGCTTGCTGACATGAGAACCGATAAAGCCCGCCGCGCCCGTTACCAGAAATTTCATAGCTTCCCTCATTTACAGTGTTCTTATTGATGCCCCAGACATCAGAATCCGACTATGATAGCGCGTCGCACTTCACTTACATAACTCATCTTTCCGATATAACTCATCGGATTCTTATAGAAAAATCGCCAGCAACAGATACACTATGGAAACAAGATTGTTTTTGCCCTTTTTCATCTGTTAGGGATTGTATGACGCACAACAACGATAACCTGGTCACACGCAACAATGACCCGGAGCAAATTGATTTACTGGATTTAGTGCTACAGCTGTGGCGTGGTAAGTGGGTAATAGGGGCATTTGTTGCTGCTTTTATCGTTCTCGCCGTTATTTATATTACTGTAGCCAAAGAGAAATGGACGTCATCCGCCATCATAGCCCAGCCAGATGCGGCACAAATCGCCACCTATTCCAATGCGTTGAATATCCTCTATGGCGGGGCAGCACCTTCAACCTTAGATATCCAAAATCGTGCTATTGGTCGTTTTAATTCTTCTTTTTCAGCATTAGCGCAAGCGCTGGACAACCAGGAATTTCCCGAGAAATTGAGCATTGAGCCTACTGTAAAGGGACAGAGTGTACCTTTAACTGTCAGTTATCAGAGCGATTCGGCTGAAGCAGCACAAAAGCAGTTGGCTCAGTACATCCAGCAGGTTGACGAACAAACGGCCAAAGAACTGACGCTTGACCTCAGAGACAACCTCAAGCAACAGATCACAACCCTGAACGACTCTCTTCTGAACCAGGAGAAAGTGGCACAGGAGCAAAAAGATCTGCGTATCAAGCAAATTTCTGAGGCGCTTAAGAACGCGGAAGCGGCGAAAATTAGTACACCGCAGCTCCAGCAAACGCAGGATGTTACTCAGGAAACCATGTTCCTGCTGGGCACCGTAGCGCTCAAATCAATGGTTGATAACGAGGCGTCCCGTCCGCTGGTCTTCCCTGGCTCTTACTATCAGACCAAAAAGAACTTACTGGATATTGAAAACCTCAATGTTAACCCAGACACAGTACACGTGTATCGTTACGTGATGAAACCAGATCTGCCAATCAAGCGTGACAGCCCTAAAAAGGCCATCACCCTCATCCTTGCCGTTCTCCTCGGCGGGATCATCGGTTCTGCTGTCGTCCTCGGCCGTAACGCGCTGAGAAACTACAAACCAAGAGCCTGATTTACACACAAAAAAAGACCGGGTCTCCCCGGTCTTTTTTTATTTATGTCGTTTCCGCAAATTCTCAATCACCGTCGTTAAATCCAGCTCCTGATCCTGAAGCAGCACCAGCAGGTGATACATCAAATCCGACGCTTCGTTCGTCAGCTCCTCCCGGTCATGCACGGTGGCCGCCAGCGCCGTTTCAACGCCTTCTTCACCCACCTTCTGCGCAATACGCTTGGTGCCGCTGGCGTACAGCTTCGCCGTGTACGAGCTCTCGGGATCCGCTGATTTACGCTCTGCCAGCAGCTGTTCCAGCTGATAGAGGAACAGCCACTGGTGGCTCGCCTCGCCAAAGCAGCTGCTGGTACCTTTGTGGCAGGTCGGCCCAATCGGGTTGACCAGCACCAGCAGGGTGTCGTTGTCGCAGTCTGGCGTAATGCCGACCACATTCAGGAAGTGACCTGAGGTTTCCCCTTTCGTCCACAGGCGCTGTTTGGTGCGCGAGAAAAACGTCACCTTGCCGCTGTCGATCGTTTTTGCCAGTGCCTCCTGGTTCATGTATCCCAGCATCAGCACTTCGCCTGAAACGGCATGCTGTACAACCACCGGCAGTAATCCGTCAGTTTTTTCCCAGTCCAGCTGCGCCTGTTGTTGCTCTGTTAACATACCCTGATCTCCACGCCCTGGTCGGCCAGGTACGTTTTTAACTCACCAATATTGATAATCTGTTTGTGGAACACGGAAGCGGCCAGCGCGCCGTCTACGTTCGTATCGCGGAAGGCTTCAAGGAAGTGTTCCATGGTGCCCGCGCCGCCGGAGGCAATCAGCGGAACCTGGCAGACCGCGCGCACTTTTTTCAGCTGCTCGAGGTCGTAACCGTTGCGTACGCCGTCCTGGTTCATCATGTTCAGCACGATCTCACCCGCGCCGCGTTTTTGTACTTCCTGCACCCAGTCCAGCGTCTCCCATTGGGTGACGCGCGTGCGGCTTTCATCGCCGGTGTACTGGTTAACGTGATATTTGCCCGTCGCGGTATCAAACCAGGTGTCGATCCCCACGACAATGCACTGCACGCCAAAGCGGTCCGCCAGACGCGTAATCAGCTCCGGATCTGCAAGCGCAGGGGAGTTAATCGAAATTTTGTCCGCACCGAAAGAGAGAATTTTCGCCGCATCGTCAGCAGATTTAATCCCGCCCGCCACGCAGAAGGGAATATCAATCACCTCTGCCACGCGCGCCACCCAGCTTTTGTCCACCACGCGGCCATCGCTGGAGGCGGTGATATCGTAAAATACCAGTTCGTCTGCGCCTTCTTCGGCATAACGTTTTGCCAGCGGAACGATGTCGCCAATGATCTCGTGGTTGCGGAACTGCACGCCTTTTACAACCTGACCATCACGCACGTCCAGGCAGGGAATTATCCGTTTTGCCAGCATTGAATCGCCTCCTTCACCGTAAATTTGCCTTCCAGCAGCGCGCGACCCACGATCACGCCACGTACACCGGTTCCGCGCAGAGCGGCGATATCCGCCAGGTCGCCGATACCGCCAGAGGACTGAAACGCCACCTGCGGATAACGGGCGCAAACCTCTTCATACAGTGAGACGTTAGATCCTGCGAGCGTACCATCGCGTGAAATATCCGTGCACAGGACGTGCTTAAGCCCTACCGGGAGATACATCCCGACCAGCTCTTCCAGCGTTACGCCGGAGTTTTCCTGCCAGCCGCTGACTGCGACCTGCTTGTTACCCTGCGCGTCAATGCGCACATCCAGCGCCAGCACCAGCGCATCCGCACCGAAGCGGCGGAACCAGCCCTTGACACTCTCAGGATCTTTCACAGCGGTCGAACCCACTACCACGCGCGCCACGCCCGCGTCCAGTAAGGCGGCAACATCGGCTTCCGTACGCACGCCGCCGCCCACCTGCACCGGGACGTCCACGCCAGCCACCAGTGTTTTAAGCAGTGGGATCTGGCGTTTGGCCGGATCTTTCGCGCCGGTCAGATCGACCAGATGCAATACCTCAGCGCCCTCGGCGGCGTAAGCCTGTAACCGCGGCAGCGGGTCGTTGCCGTAGTCGCGCTGCTGCCGGTAATCGCCCTGGTGGAGACGAACAACCGTGCCGTCAATCAAATCTAAAGCGGGAATTATCATCACATCTCCAGGAAATTTTTCAGCAGTTGCGCACCGGCGGCGCCGGAGCGTTCCGGGTGAAACTGCACGCCGTAAAAGTTATCTTTCTGCACGGCGGCGGTGAACGCCTCGCCGTAATTGCACTGGGCGATGGTGTAGGCATTCACGGGCATGGCGTAGCTGTGAACAAAATAGAAGTACGCGCCGTCTTCAATACCCTGGAACAGCCTGTTGCCCGCCTTCGGATAAACGCGGTTCCAGCCCATGTGCGGCAGCGGCAGGCCGTGGTCGGTCATTTTCGGCACGTCTTCTTCAATAATGCCCAGCAGATCAACGCCGTTGCTCTCTTCGCTGCGCCGGCCAAGCAGCTGCATGCCGAGGCAAATGCCCAGCACCGGTTGAGTACAGGCTTTGATGAGATCCACCAGCTCGCGCTCATGGATCTGATCCATCGCCGCCTGGGCGGTGCCTACGCCCGGCAGAAAGAGTTTATCGGCACGCAGCACCACGTCCGGGTCGCGGCTCACCACCGGCTCATAGCCGTGGCGCATAATCGCCGACTGTACGGAGTTCAGGTTGGCGCATCCGGTGTCCAGAATCACCACGTTCATTACAGCACTCCTTTCGACGAGGGCAGGGCGTCACCTTCCACGCGGATCGCCTGGCGCAGGGTACGGCCAAAGGCTTTGAACAGGCTCTCGACGCGGTGGTGATCGTTTTTGCCTTTGGTTTTCAGGTGCAGCGTCAGGCCCATGGTGTAAGAGAGCGAGCGGAAGAAGTGTTCCACCATCTCGGTGCTGAGATCGCCCACGCGCTGGTAGGTAAAGTCGGCTTTGTATTCCAGGTGCGGACGCCCGGAGATATCCATCGCGCAGCGCGCCAGGCACTCGTCCATCGGCAGCACGAAGCCGAAGCGGTTGATGCCGCGCTTGTCGCCGAGCGCCAGCTTCAGGGCTTCGCCCAGCGCCAGGCCGGTATCTTCCACGGTGTGGTGATCGTCGATATACAGGTCGCCCTTAACGGTGATCTCCATGCGGAAGCCGCCGTGCGTGGCGATTTGATCCAGCATGTGGTCAAAGAAACCGACGCCGGTGTGGATCTTGCTGCCGCCTTCGCGGTCGAGCCAGACCTTCACGTCGATCTGCGTCTCTTTGGTGTTGCGTTCAACGTGGGAATAGCGGTCGCGTCGGGTGAGTTGCTCGCCAATCATCGCCCAGTTTAGCGTGTCGCGGTTATAGCGCAGGCCCGCAATGCCCATGTTGTCCGCCAGCGTGATATCCGTGACGCGATCGCCGATCACATAGCTGTTGCTTTTATCCAGCGCCTCTTCCGCCAGATAACGCTCAACCAGCTTCACTTTTGGCTTGCGGCAGTCGCACTCGTCGGCAGGCATATGCGGGCAGATCAGCACTTCGTCGAAGGCGATGCCCTGCGAGGTCAGCACCTGCATCATTAGGTTGTGCGGGCCGTCAAAGTCTCCCTGCGGGAAGCTGTCGGTGCCCAGACCGTCCTGGTTGGTGATCATCACCAGCTTATAGCCTGCTTTCTGAAGCTTCAGCAGCACCGGGATCACATCGGGTTCAAAGGCCAGCTTGTCGAAACGATCGACCTGAAAATCGCTGGGTGGCTCCGAGATGATGGTGCCGTCACGATCGATAAAGAGATACTTCTGACTCATACTTTCTCCGCTTTCAGGGCGTCAATCACGCGCTGGCTCTCTGCACGGGTGCCGACGGTAATACGCAGGCAGCCGCTCAGGGTAGGTTGTTTATTCTGGTCTCGTAAGATAATGCCCTGATCCCACAACGATTTAAATATCGCGCTTGAGGCGGTGAAGCGCACCAGGATGTAGTTGGTTTCCGAGTCGAACACCTGCTCCACGCACGGAATCGTTTTAAGGGCATCAACAAGATACTGACGCTCTTCCAGGATCTGCGCCACACGCTCGCGCATCGCGCTGATGCCCTGCGGGGCCAGCGCCTGTGCCGCAATATCGGCAACCGGCGTTGAGAGCGGATACGGGGCGATCACTTTCAGCAGCAGGTCGATAACCGCTTTATTCGCCAGCGTAAATCCACAGCGAAGGCCAGCGAGGGCGAAGGCTTTGGAAAGGGTACGCAGCACAACGAGATGCGGATACTCCTCAAGCCAGCCTGTCAGCGTCGCCTGCGGGCAGAACTCAATGTAGGCTTCATCAGCGACGACCAGCGCCTTTCCGCGCGTCATCTCCAGCAGGGTGCGGATATCCTGCGGATGAATAATCTGCCCGGTGGGGTTATTCGGGCTACAGACAAACACCACCTTCACGCCGTCGAGGTTATCGGCGATGCCCTGCAAATCCAGCTGCCAGTTGTCGAGCGCCTGCACGTTGCGGCAGGCCACGCCAAAGGTTTCGGCGCTCACGCTGTACATCCCGTAGGTGGGCTGGCAGTACATCACCGCGTCTTTACCCGGCTCACAGAAGGCGCGGATCAGCAGCTCAATCCCTTCATCAGCCCCACGGCTGACCAGCACCTGCTCAGGCTTCACGCCTGCATACTGCGCATAGTTCTCGATCACCGCTTTCGGCTGACACTCCGGGTAGCGGTTCAGCGTCTGCTGCGAAAGCTCAAAGGCCACCGCCGTGGGATATTCATTGGCATTCAGCCAGACGTCGCCGTTCCCGCCCAGACGACGCGCAGACTGATAGGGCGTCAGGCGACGGACATTTTCGCGGGCTAATTCTTCGATGTTCATGCTTGCTCCTTCAGGGCGGCAACGCGCAGCGTCACGGCATTTTTGTGGGCAGTCAGGCGCTCGGCGGCGGCCAGGGTTTCAATGGTCGACGCCAGCGAGGCAAATCCCTCGCGGGAGAGTTCCTGCACGGTCATGCGCTTCTGGAAATCCGCCAGCCCCAGGCTGGAGCAGGTTGAGGTATAGCCATACGTCGGCAGCACGTGGTTGGTGCCGGAGGCGTAATCCCCGGCGGATTCCGGTGACCAGTCGCCGAGAAACACTGAGCCTGCGCTGGTTATGCTGTCGACCAGTTCGCGCGCGTTGCGGGTCTGAATAATCAGGTGCTCAGGACCGTACTGGTTAGAGATGGCGATGCACTGGTCAAGATCGCGGGCCACAATCAGGCGGCTGGCGGATAGCGCCTGACGCGCCGTTTCCGCCCGCGGCAGGTCAGCCAGCTGACGCTCAACGGCGTCGCCCACGCGTTTTGCCATGTCGGCATCTGGCGTCAGTAAAATCACCTGCGAGTCAGGGCCGTGCTCGGCCTGCGAGAGCAGGTCAGAGGCCACGAAATCCGGTGTAGCGCCGCTGTCGGCAATCACCAGCACCTCAGACGGACCGGCAGGCATATCAATCGCCGCGCCGTCCAGACGCTGGCTGACCTGGCGTTTCGCCTCGGTCACGTAGGCATTGCCCGGGCCAAAGATTTTGTCGACCTTCGGAATGGATCCCGTCCCGAACGCCAGGGCGGAAATCGCCTGCGCACCGCCCACTTTATAGATCGCCTGCACGCCGCACAGCCTCGCCGCGTACAGGATCTCGTCGGCGATCGGTGGCGGAGAGCAGAGCACCACCTTCTGACAACCGGCAATACGTGCCGGGGTGGCCAGCATCAGGACGGTCGAAAACAGCGGGGCAGAGCCGCCAGGAATATAGAGGCCGACGGACGCCAACGGGCGTGTCACCTGCTGGCAGCGTACGCCGGGCAGGGTTTCCACATCCACCGCCTGCAATTTCTGCGCGGTGTGGAAGGTATCAATATTTTTCACCGCGACGGCCATCGCCTGTTTGATGTCATCACCCAGACGATTGCTGGCATCAATGATTTCCTGCTCGGTAACCTGTAACGCGTCGACCTCAGTTTTATCAAACTTCGCGCTGTACTCGCGCAGCGCGTCGTCCCCGCGGGCTTTGACGTTATCAAGGATCTCCGCCACGGTGCGGGTGATGCTCTCCGAGGCGGAAATTGCTGGGCGCATCAGCAGCTCGCGCTGTTGCGCGTCGCTACAGGTATTCCAGTCGATGATTGTGTTAAAGCTCATGGTCGTTACTCCATCATCTTCTCAATTGGCAGCACCAGAATGGAACTTGCGCCCAGCGCCTTCAGTTTTTCCATGGTTTCCCAGAACAGGGTTTCGCTGCTCACCATGTGCATCGCCACGCGCTGCTGGTCGCCCGCCAGCGGCAGAATGGTTGGGCGCTCAGCGCCCGGCAGCAGGGCAATCACTTCGTCCAGGCGCTCGGTCGGCGCATGCATCATGATGTATTTGGATTCACGCGCCTGAATCACGCCCTGAATGCGGGTCAGCAGTTTGTCGATGAGCTGCTGTTTGGCGTCGGCCATCTCGCCGTCGCGCTGGATAAGGCACGCTTTGGAGCGGTAGATCACTTCCACTTCGCGCAGGCCGTTCGCTTCGAGCGTGGCGCCGGTGGAGACGAGGTCACAGATGGCATCGGCCAGGCCCGCACGCGGCGCCACTTCAACGGAGCCATTCAGCAGACAGGATTTAAACTGTACGCCTTTTTGATCGAGGTAACGCTTCAGCAGGTGAGGGTAAGAGGTGGCGATACGTTTGCCGTTCAGCGCGGCCGGGCCGTCCCAGGCTTCATCGACCGGCGTAGCCAGCGACAGGCGGCAGCCGCCAAAGTCCAGACGACGCAGGGTAAAGTAGCGCGGATCTTCGCCCTGCGCGCGGCGGGTTAATAACTCTTCTTCCAGTACGTTTTCGCCGATGATGCCGAGATCAACGACGCCATCCATCACCAGGCCCGGGATATCGTCATCACGTACGCGCAGAATGTCGATCGGCATATTTTCAGCCAGGGCGATCAGGCGCTGGGTGTGCAGGTTGATTTTAATCCCGCAGCGGGCCAGCAGTTCGCGTGAATCGTCGCTTAAACGGCCTGATTTTTGAATAGCTATGCGTAAACGTGAGTTATCTAACATTCTGTGTTCCTCGTTAACCTGTTTTAACCTGTCTGAATGCGGTCCAAAAAAAAGCCCCCGGAAGAAGATCTTCCGGGGGCTTTTTCATGCGTTCATGCACCACTGGAAGATCCAAACGTCTTCCAGCACACATCGCCTGAAAGACTAGTCAGGATGATGGTGATGATGGTGGTTTTTAAAAGGAACGCGTGTCATATAAATTCTCGTTGAATGCTTATGCATTTGATGTCTTTTAACCTAAACCAGTTGTACGCCATAAAGCAAGGGCTTTTTTTGATCATTAATTCATTTCATATTGATGGTATGAATTGTGCGTTCCACCAGGCTGGCGTAGCCTTATAACAGGCATCGTTAAGCGGAGAATGTAATGAAAAAGGTCGCGATTGTCGGGTTAGGATGGTTAGGAATGCCACTGGCGATGTCATTAGCCGCGAAAGGCTGGCAGGTGACAGGGAGTAAGACCACCCGAGATGGGGTTGAAGCGGCACGCATGTGCGGCATTGATGGTGTCGAGCTGCGTCTCGAACCCGAGCTTATCTGCGATACCGACGAGCTGGATGAACTGATGAATGTGGACGCGCTGGTCATTACCTTACCGGCGCGGCGCAGCGGCCCGGGTGAGTCTTTTTACTTGCAGGCGGTGCAGGAGATTGTCGACAGCGCCCTGGCGCACCATATCCCGCGTATCATTTTCACCAGCTCCACCTCCGTCTATGGCGATATCGACGGTACGGCGAAAGAAAACACCGAGCGCCGTCCGGTGACCGCCAGCGGCCGGGTACTGAAAGAGCTGGAAGACTGGCTGCACAATCTGCCTGGCACGCAGGTGGATATCTTACGTCTGGCCGGGTTGGTGGGGCCGGGGCGTCATCCGGGGCGCTTCTTTGCCGGTAAATCTGCGCCGGATGGCCAGCACGGGGTTAATCTTGTGCATCTTGAGGATGTTATCGGCGCCATAGAACTGCTTTTGCAGGCTCCGAAAGGGGGGCACATCTATAATATATGTGCGCCTTCGCATCCGCCGCGCAGTACCTTTTATCCGCTGATGGCGCGCCAGCTGGGTCTGGCGCCGCCGGTATTCAGTGAGGCGCAGGGGGAACGCAAAGGCAAAATTATTGATGGCAATCGTATTTGCCATGAACTGGGATTTGAATATCAGTATCCCGATCCGCTGGTTATGCCCATGGAATAATTGCGCCGGCGGAGACAATCGCACACCGCAAGGGGGCGAAGATGAAACCGCTGCTGGATGTTCTTGTTATTCTGGATGCGCTGGAAAAAGAGGGGAGCTTTGCCGCCGCCTCGGCGAAGCTCTATAAAACCCCTTCGGCTCTGAGCTACACCGTGCAAAAGCTCGAGAGCGATCTTAATATCCAAATCCTTGACCGCACCGGGCATCGCGCGCGTTTCACCCGTACAGGGCAGATGCTGCTGGAAAAAGGGCGTGACGTGCTGCATACGGTGCGCGAGCTGGAAAAACAGGCCGTCAAACTTCACCAGGGCTGGGAAAATGAGCTGGTGATTGGGGTTGATGATACATTCCCTTTCTCCCTGCTTACCCCGCTTATTGAGGCGTTCTATCAGCGCCACAGCGTCACCCGGCTGGTTTTTATCAATGGCGTGCTGGGCGGTTCCTGGGAGGCCCTGACGCAGGGCAGGGCGGATATCATCGTTGGCGCGCTGCATGAGCCTCCCCAGTTGAGCGAATTTGGTTTTGCGCGGCTCGGCGTTCTGGAGCAGGTTTTTGCCGTTGCGCCTCATCACCCGCTGGCGAATGAACCGGAGCCTGTTACCCGACGCGTCATTAAAAACTATCGTGCCATTGTGGTTGGAGACAGTTCTCGCCCCGAGTGCGGCATTTCATCGCAGCTGCTGGATGAGCAGGAGGCCATCACCGTTTTTGATTTCAAAACCAAGCTGGAGCTGCAAATAAGCGGCCTGGGGTGCGGTTACCTTCCCCGTTATTTAGCGCAGCGGTTTATTAACAGCGGAGCGCTGGTGGAAAAACAGGTTTTAGCGCAAAGCAGTAACGAATCGGTATGGGTAGGCTGGAATGAACAGACCGCCGGGCTTGCCAGCGCCTGGTGGCGAGACGAAATTTTAGCAAATAGTGCTATCGCTACAGTTTACACTCAGGCAGGTGATGGGAAATCAATCAGTTAGTAAAATTAATTTATGGGCAGGTTTCTCAATGTATTGCCTTTTGTATCTGGAATAGGGCAAAATGCCGCCGCTGCAAACAAATGAATAATCGACGATATAAAAGGCGTCGGTTATTTTTTTTTGCATGTACGAAACGAAACTAAAAACCAAGAGGCCGGGCTTCGTACCGGATAGATATTTACTAAAATCCGACAGTTGTTGTCGCTGAGGAAGAAAGAAATGGGGCAATTTTTCGCTTACGTGGCGGTTATCACCGTAAAGGAGAATAACTATGTCGCATAACGCAACTCCAAACACCTCTCGCGTGGAATTACGTAAAACGCTTACGTTGATTCCGGTTGTTATGATGGGCCTTGCCTATATGCAACCGATGACGCTGTTCGATACATTCGGTATCGTATCAGGCCTTACTGACGGTCACGTTGCAACGGCGTACGCCTTTGCGCTGGTCGCCATCCTCTTTACAGCGCTGAGCTACGGTAAACTGGTTCGCCGTTTCCCGTCCGCAGGCTCTGCGTACACCTATGCTCAGAAATCCATTAGCCCGGCGGTTGGCTTTATGGTGGGCTGGTCATCACTGCTGGACTACCTGTTCATGCCGATGATCAACATTCTGCTGGCAAAAATTTACTTCGAAGCGCTGGTGCCTTCCGTGCCGTCGTGGATCTTCGTTGTGGCGCTGGTGGCCTTTATGACCATCTCTAACCTGCGCAGCATCAAGACCGTGGCTAACTTCAACACCCTGATTGTGATCCTTCAGATGGGGATTGTTGCGGTTATCGTTGGGCTGATCATCTACGGCGTTTCCCACGGTGAAGGCGCAGGTACGCTGACCAGCACCCGTCCGTTCTGGTCTGAAGGCGCGCACGTAGTGCCGATGATCACCGGTGCAACTATCCTGTGCTTCTCGTTCCTGGGCTTCGACGGTATCTCTTCTCTGTCTGAAGAGACCAAAGACGCTGAGCGCGTGATCCCGAAAGCGATTTTCCTGACCGCGCTGATTGGCGGCCTGATCTTCATTGGTGCGTCTTACTTCTTACAGCTGTACTTCCCGGATATCTCTCGCTTTAAAGATCCGGATGCATCACAGCCTGAAATTATGCTGTACGTGGCGGGTAAAACCTTCCAGTGGGGCGTGCTGATCTTCTCCAGCGTCACCGTACTGGCTTCCGGTATGGCTGCGCACGCGGGCGTCTCTCGTCTGATGTACGTGATGGGCCGTGACGGTGTGTTCCCAACCCGCTTCTTCGGTTACGTGCATCCTAAATGGCGTACCCCGGCGTGGAACGTGCTGCTGGTGGGCGCTATTGCCCTGCTGGCGATTAAATTCGACCTGGTAACGGCCACGGCGCTGATTAACTTTGGTGCGCTGGTGGCGTTCACCTTCGTTAACCTCTCCGTGATTTCGCAGTTCTGGATCCGTGAGAAGCGCAACAAGACGCTGAAGGACCACATCAACTATCTGGTGCTGCCAGTGTGTGGTGCCCTGACGGTGGGTGCGCTGTGGATTAACCTGGAAGAGAGCTCAATGGTTCTGGGTCTGATCTGGGGTGCGATCGGTCTGATTTACCTGGCTTGCGTGACCAGAAGCTTCCGCAACCCGGTTCCTCAGTACGAAGACGTCGCGTAAGACTGTGTCGGGTGGCGGCTACGCACCCGACCTACGGACTTCTAAACCGTAGGCCGGGTAAGCGTTAGCGCCACCCGGCAAAAAAAAAGCCGGAGACATCGCCTCCGGCTTTTTTGTACCCGCTATTCAGACAATCTCTTGCGCATACTGGAACAGCGCTTTCAGCAGCGCCTGCTTCTCAGCATTCCCTTCATACTGACCGTAAAGCATCTCCAGCTCCTGGGCGTAGCTATTAAGAAACTCCGGCGTAAACACGTTGCGCCGATGCTGTAACCAGCGTTCCTGCTCTGCTTCATCCAGCGTGCCGGGATAGTTACGCGCGCGATAATTAAACATCAGCTTCTCAATGCGCTTATCTGCGAAGGTGATATCCAGCGCGGGCAGGTTACGCGGGTCGGTTTGCAGCACGATATTCATCGCCGCGCGATCGGCGTCGCTGAAGAAGCCGTTATAAAGCTGCGCATCCACATTCTCAGACGGCACGAACGGCTCTGCTTCGGCAAAAATGGCGACAACTTTCTCGC
The DNA here is from genome assembly GCF_000534415.1 of Enterobacter sp. BIDMC 27. Classification (NCBI taxonomy): domain Bacteria; kingdom Pseudomonadati; phylum Pseudomonadota; class Gammaproteobacteria; order Enterobacterales; family Enterobacteriaceae; genus Enterobacter; species Enterobacter sp. BIDMC 27. Next base: position 3,821,997 of record NZ_KI973178.1, on the reverse strand, counting down.
GCACCTGCGGGTTGTCGCGCAGCACTTTCAGGTTATCGAGGCAGTGCTGACGGTTAATCCCCAGCCGGTCGGCGTCTTCCGGGCGCAGCGTGTTGGCCTGCGCCAGCACCGGGCACTTATTGATGTGCACCAGTTTTACCGGTACGGCTGGCAGGTCACCCAGCGCCTCTTTCGGCGTATAGAGCCGTTCACGTAAGGTGTCGCTGTTGAGCTCAAGCAGCGGGGAGATATCTCCGGCGAGATCCACCATGATGACGGCGTTACGGTTGTCCGGATGCCAGGCAAGCGGCGCCACCCAGCTTGTATTCCCGCGCCACGCACCGAACATCCCTGAAATATGCACCAGCGGTTTCATCTGCGGCACGTCAATTAGCGTCATCAGCTTTTGCTTGCTGCGATGGCTCAACAGATACTCAAACAGGCGCGGCTGCGCGGTTTTTACAAGTTTCGCCATAGCGATGGTCGCGTAAACGTCTGCCATCGCGTCGTGGGCGTTGCTGTGCTCAATGCCGTTGGCCCGCGTCAGGTGCTCGAGCCTGAAGCTCGGCAAGCCGTCGTCGTTCTCCGGCCAGTTAATCCCCTCCGGGCGCAGCGCATAGCAAACGCGCATGATATCCAGCAAATCCCAGCGTGAATTACGGTTCTGCCAGCTCCAGGCATACGGATCGTAGAAGTTGCGGTAGAAGATATTGCGCGTCACTTCATCGTCAAAACGGATGTTGTTGTAACCCACCACGCAGGTATTGGGCACCGTGAACAGGTCGTGGATGCGACGGGCAAATTCTGCTTCGCTAACGCCTTTATCCCGCGCTTCCTGAGGCGTGATGCCCGTCACCATTACCGCGCCCGGCTGCGGCAGATAGTCATCGGCGGGCTTACAGTAAAACACCTCGGGTTCGCCGATGACGTTAAATTCGTCATCGGTACGGATAGCCGCAAACTGCGCCGGTCGGTCCAGCGCCGGATGGGTGCCAAAGGTTTCGTAATCGTGGAACAAAAAAGTCGGGCGCGCGGCAGAGTCAGACACCAGTAATCTCATCCTGTTAAAAATTGACGTCTCTATGGTAAACGATTGGGGTGAGCAGTCCGAATAAAAAGCACCGTCAGGCAAGAAATTTGCGAGATTTGTTCCGAAAAAATCTGCGTGCTGTCACATTTTTTTGCAATTAAGGCAGGTAACGACATCAGAACTCCCGTAAAAAGGTCATCGATTTTTACTGACCTGAGGATATACCGTTGAAACGCCGTCTGTTTATTGCTGTTTCTTTACTCGTTTCGAGTATTTCATCCGCGCTGGCTGCCGAGCCGCTGGATTTTTCACCTCAGCCGCCTGCCATCCAGGCTGGCTCCTGGGTATTGATGGATTACACCACGGGTCAAATCTTAACGGCGGGCAACGAACATCAGCAGCGTAATCCGGCGAGCCTGACCAAACTGATGACGGGGTACGTTGTCGATCGTGCCATTGATAGCCACCGCATCAGCCCCGATGACATTGTGACGGTCGGACGTGACGCATGGGCAAAAGGCAATCCGGTCTTTGACGGTTCGTCGCTGATGTTTCTGAAGGAGGGCGATCGGGTTTCCGTGCGCGATCTCAGCCGCGGCCTGATTGTTGATTCCGGCAATGACGCCTGCGTGGCGCTGGCGGATCACGTGGCGGGCGGTCAGCCGCAGTTCGTCAGGATGATGAATGACTACGTTGAAAAGCTGAACCTGCGCGATACCCACTTCGAAACCGTACACGGGCTGGATGCACCGGGTCAGCACAGCTCCGCTTACGATCTCGCCGTGCTTTCCCGGGCCATCATTCACGGCGAGCCTGAGTTCTATCACATGTACAGCGAAAAGAGCCTGACCTGGAACGGCATCACCCAGCAGAACCGCAACGGCCTGCTGTGGGATAAGACCATGAACGTGGATGGCCTGAAAACGGGTCACACCTCGGGCGCGGGCTTTAACCTGATTGCCTCCGCGGTGGACGGTCAGCGTCGACTGATTGCTGTGGTGATGGGGGCAGACAGCCCGAAAGGACGTGAAGATCAGGCGCGCAAGCTGCTGCACTGGGGACAGCAAAATTTTGATACGGTGCAGATCCTGCATAACGGTAAAAAAGTGGGAACCGAGCGCATCTGGTACGGCGATAAAGAGCAGATCGCGCTGGGCACGGATCAGGACTTCTGGCTGGCATTACCCAAATCGGAAGTGCCGAACATCAAGGCGAAATACGTGATGGATAAAAAAGAGCTGGAAGCGCCGATCGCCGCGCATCAGCGGGTAGGGGAGATCCAGCTGTACGATCGTGACAAGGTGGTCGCGCACTGGCCATTGGTTACGCTGGAAAGCGTTGAAAAGGGCGGCCTTTTCTCCCGTATTGGCGATTATCTGCATCATAAACTCTGACCTTTTTGGGCAGACTGGCAGTGTTGCGAGTCTGCTCACATAATAAACACTCCTGGTTTGCCGTTAATCTCGATTCTGCTTTACAGTGTATATATATACAGTAATAAACGGAGGCAGCATGGACTACAGCATCAGGCAGCAACAGAAACGTATGATCGCTGGCTTTCATCTCGTGGGGCCGTGGGAAAAGACGGTCAAGCAGGGATTTGAACAGCTGGTCATGTGGGTAGACGGGCGTCATATTCAGCCGCAGGAGTGGGTGGCCGTTTATTATGACAATCCGGATGACGTGCCGGCAGAAAAGCTCCGCTGCGTTACCGCCGTAACGGTAACGGACGATTTCACTATCCCTGAAAACAGCGAAGGGGTGATGATGACCGAAATTGCTGCCGGAGAGTATGCTATTGCCGCCGCGCGCGTCGAAAATCATGATTTCGCCACTCCGTGGTATCAGTTCTTCAACTCCCTGCTGGAAGACAACAAATTCCAGATCGCGGCAAAACCCTGCTTCGAACGCTATCTGAACGATGGCAATGCTGACGGCTACTGGGATATTGAGATGTTTGTACCGGTAGAGCACAAAGTGGGATAATCCTGCGGAATGCAGGGTTTTTCAGCCGGGCGCGATCCACCCGGCTGAAAACACAGTACAATTGTGGTTTGCCGTAGAGCTGGAGACGGGTGTGCGCCCCGACAAGTCATTAACCCCTTTTGAAATTCGGTTATACAAACATTATCGCGTGGTGCACGGTTGCCGCATTGCGCTGGCGTTTGTGTTGACCTTCGTACTGGTTCGTCTGCTGGATATCCCGGAAGGGACGTGGCCGCTGATCACGCTGGTGGTGGTGATGGGGCCGATCTCATTCTGGGGGAACGTGGTCCCGCGCGCTTTCGAACGCATAGGCGGCACCGTTTTAGGCTCAGCGCTTGGGCTTATCGCCCTGAAGCTGGAGCTGATTTCGTTTCCGGTCATGTTGCTGTGGTGCGCGGTGGCGATGTTTCTTTGTGGATGGCTGGCCCTCGGCAAGAAACCGTATCAGGCGCTGCTGATTGGCATTACGCTCGCGGTTGTGGTCGGCGCACCGGCGGGCGATATGACCACCGCATTGTGGCGAAGCGGGGACGTGATCCTCGGCTCGTTGCTCGCCATGCTGTTTACCGGCATCTGGCCGCAGCGCGCCTTCCTGCACTGGCGCATTCAGATGGCAAACTACGTCACGGCATTTAACCGGGTCTACCAGGCCGGGTTTTCGCCGAATCTGATTGAGCGCCCGCGTCTGGAAAAGCACCTGCAAAAAATCCTCAATGATGTGGTCAAAATGCGCGGGTTGATTACCCCGGCAAGCAAAGAAACCCATATCCAGAAAGCCATTTTTGAAGCTATTCAGACGGTCAGCCGTAATCTGGTCTGTATGCTTGAACTGCAAATCAATGCCCACTGGGCCTCACGCCCCAGCCATCTTCTGATGCTCAACGCGCATACGCTGAAAGAGACGCAGCAGATGACGCAACAAACCCTGCTGACCATCGCCCATGCGCTATATGAAGGTAACCCACAGCCGATACGGGCGAACAGCGAGCGGCTGAACGAAATCGTCGCCGAGCTTAAACAGCTGATGAATGAGCGCCAGGGAGACAATGTGGCGGAAACGCCCATCCATGGTTATGTCTGGCTGAGTATGGAGCTGGCGCGACAGCTGGAGTTGTTATCGCAGCTGATTTGCCGGGCGCTGCGCAAATAAAAAGCGTATGTGATGCCTGCTGCTTCGATTCAGCAACAATTAGGGTTATGATGGTTTTAAACGATATACTCATTGTCATTCGCAGCCGCTGTCTGTTAAAACGGTTGCTTTAACGAATCCGAATCTCACATTATCAGGGGTATAAAAATGGAAACTACCAAGCCTTCGTTCCAGGATGTTCTGGAGTTCGTCCGCCTGTTCCGCCGCAAAAACAAGCTACAGCGCGAAATCCAGGACGTAGAGAAGAAGATCCGTGACAACCAGAAACGTGTCCTGCTGCTGGACAACCTGAGCGACTACATCAAGCCTGGCATGAGCGTTGAAGCTATTCAGGGCATCATCGCCAGCATGAAGAGCGATTATGAAGATCGCGTTGATGACTACATCATCAAAAACGCTGAGCTGTCCAAAGAGCGTCGCGACATCTCCAAGAAGCTGAAAGTGATGGGCGAAATCAAAAACGTCGACGCTAAAGGCGAGTAATCGCACACTCTGTTGCCCGGTGGCGCTGCGCTTACCGGGCCTACAGGACTGTTATTACGTAGGTCGGGTAAGGCGAAGCCGCCACCCGACAATTTCACGAACGCAGAAAAGCAAAAAGCCTGCTCTAAAAGCAGGCTTTTTAAATTTGGCTCCTCTGACTGGACTCGAACCAGTGACATACGGATTAACAGTCCGCCGTTCTACCGACTGAACTACAGAGGAATCGTTGTGGAGGCTTATCTTAGCGGCGAAAAAACTTTTGTCAAACCTGATCTCAGGCAAAAGCGTTTGATTGATGATTCTGTCGTCATTTTGTTGTAAATCCAAACATAATTTTATGGAAAATACTTTGCAGGATACGCATTTCTGCCCCATCATTTGAAATGGAGTTTCAACTTTCTCGCTAAGGTCCATTTTGAACGTCACCGCACCCCTACGCCAGGCGATTATGCGCACGCCCTGGTATGCAAAACGTAAGAGCTATCGAGTTCTGTTCTGGCGTGAAATCACCCCCCTTGCCGTGCCTATTTTCCTGGAGAATACCTGCGTCCTGCTAATGGGGGTGCTGAGCACTTTTCTGGTGAGCTGGCTCGGTAAAGAAGCCATGGCCGGGGTGGGGCTGGCGGACAGTTTCAACATGGTGGTGATGTCCTTCTTTGCCGCTATCGATCTCGGTACGACGGTGGTGGTGGCGTTTAGCCTGGGCAAGCTTGATCCGAAGCGTGCCCGCGAAGCGGCCAGACAGTCGCTGATGATCATGACCCTCTTTTCGATCATCCTTGCGGCGGTTATCCATTATTACGGCAAAGAAATTATCGACATTGTCGCGGGAGAAGCGACCAGCGAGGTGAAGGATCTGGCTCTCACCTACCTGGAAATGACGGTGCTGAGTTATCCGGCGGCTGCCATCGCGCTGATTGGTAGCGGTGCGCTTCGTGGAGCAGGAAATACCAAAATTCCGCTGCTGATCAACGGCGGCATGAACATCCTGAATATCATTATCAGCAGCGTTTTGATTTACGGCGTCTTTTCCTGGGAGGGGCTGGGCTTTGTCGGCGCGGGTTTGGGGCTAACCATTTCCCGCTATATTGGTGCGGCGGCGATAATTGGCGTACTGATGGCGGGAATTACGCCATCGCTGCGCCTGACACTGAAAAGCTATTTCCGTCCGCTTAACTTCGCCATTATCTGGGAAGTGATGGGGATCGGGATTCCGGCCAGCATCGAATCCGTGTTGTTTAACGGTGGGAAACTGCTGACGCAGATGTTTGTTGCCGGGATGGGAACGGACGTCATCGCCGGCAACTTTATTGCCTTCTCCATCGCCTCGCTCATTAACCTGCCGGGAAACGCGCTGGGGTCGGCGTCGACGATCATCACCGGCAGACGCCTCGGAAAGGGGCAGATAGGGCAGGCGGAACGACAACTTCGGCACGTCTTCTGGCTTTCAACTATTGGACTGACGGCGATTGCGTGGGGAACTGCGCCTTTTGCCGGGCTGATGGCCTCGTTCTATACGCATGAAAATGACGTGAAAGAGGTCGTGAAGGTGCTCATTTGGCTCAACGCGGCGTTTATGCCAATTTGGGCCGCGTCCTGGGTACTTCCTGCCGGGCTGAAAGGGGCGCGCGATGCCCGGTTTGCGATGTGGGTCTCCATGCTCGGCATGTGGGGCTGTCGCGTTGTGGCGGGCTACACGCTGGGGGTAATGTTGGGTATGGGCGTTGTCGGCGTCTGGCTGGGGATGTTCCTTGACTGGGCCGTGCGCGGGGCGCTGTTCTACTGGCGCATGGTGAGCGGGCGCTGGCTGTGGAAATATCCGCGAAAAAAACCGGAGCAGGAGGTTTCGGAAACGGCAAGTGCCTGACAAATGTGCGAAGTGGAGAATAAATCGGCAAACGATTGAAAATCTGCATTCACCCTTTGACATCCTCAGGGCGCATCGATAATATGCGCCCCGTTCACACGATTCCTCTGTAGTTCAGTCGGTAGAACGGCGGACTGTTAATCCGTATGTCACTGGTTCGAGTCCAGTCAGAGGAGCCAAATTTGAAAAGCCTGCTTTTAAAGCAGGCTTTTTGCTTTTCTGCGTTCGGTCAGTTTGTCGGGTGGCGCTCCGCTTACCCGACCTACGGAATCCCAGGCCGGGTGAGTGGGTCCTTGTTATCAGCGGAACGGTGGCTCATTGAAGGTGCGCAGCTTGCGGGAATGCAGTTTGTCGCCCTCTGCACGCAGTAAATCGATGGCGCGAATACCAATCTGAAGGTGCTCAGAGATCGCCCCTTCGTAGAAACGGTTCGCCTGGCCCGGCAGTTTGATCTCGCCGTGCAGCGGTTTATCGGACACGCACAGCAGCGTGCCGTAAGGGACGCGGAAGCGGTAGCCCTGGGCGGCAATGGTGGCGCTTTCCATATCGATTGCGACCGCACGGCTGAGATTGAAACGCAGGGCGGAGGCGGAATAGCGCAGCTCCCAGTTACGATCGTCGGTGGTGACGACCGTACCGGTACGCAGGCGCTGCTTCACCTCTTCACCCGGCATGCCGCTCACCTCTTTGGTGGCGTCGTACAGGGCGCGCTGCACTTCAGCGATACTCGGGATAGGAATATCCGGCGGCAGAACCGCGTCAAGGACATGGTCGTCACGCAAATAAGCGTGGGCGAGGACGTAATCGCCAATCAGCTGACTTTCACGCAGGCCGCCGCAATGGCCGATCATCAGCCAGACGTCCGGGCGCAGTACCGCCAGATGGTCGCAGATGGTTTTCGCATTCGACGGGCCAACGCCGATGTTAATCAGCGTAATGCCCTGACCGTCGGCGGTGATCAGGTGCCAGGCTGGCATCTGGTGCTTTTTCCACGCCAGGTCGGAGATGGCCTCTTCCGGTGCTTCGGTTTCGGCGGTGATCCATATCCCGCCCGCGCAGGAGAGGGCGATGTAAGGGCTGTCCGGATCGAGGATCTGGCTACAGCCCCAGCGGACAAATTCGTCCACATAGCGGGTGTAATTGGTAAACAACACGAACGGCTGGAAATGTTCGGCTGGGGTGCCGGTGTAGTGGCGCAGGCGTGCCAGCGAGAAATCGACACGGCGGGCATCAAAGTGCGACAGCGGTGAAAACTCTGCCGGGTGATAGATCCCGTCCGCCGTCTCATCGCCAATCTGCGACAGCTCAGTGGTCGGGAAGTGGCGGGTCAGCCCCGCGCTCATGGAGCGATCCAGCGTCAGCGCTGAACCGTCTATCACGTACGGGTAAGGGATCTCGTGCAGGGACGGTTCAACGCTGATATGCGCGCCGTAATCCTGATACAGCAGGGTAAGCTGCTCTTCCAGGTAGGGGCGGAACAGCGCAGGTCGCGTGATGGTCGTGCTGTAACAGCCGGAGTGGGTGAAACGCGCATAGGCGCGGGTTTTCGGATTGCTGCTGGCGCTGCCGTCCCAGGTGACAGAGAGCGATGGATAAACAAAAAGGCCCTGGGTTCTGGCCTTTTCATCGGGAAGCTTCCCTGTTTCGATATAGTCACTGATGGCGCTGCGCAGTGCATTAACGGACTGTTCATACAGCGCGTCGAGTTTTTCCAGCGCCTGAGCCGGGGTCAGGCTGGAGCCCTTATTATTCATGTCTGTCTCCTTGTTCCACAGGTGTGCGGCTTTACCCGATAGTATGTCACACGCCTGTGAAACAAAAGTGAGGAGATCAGCTGTGCGTGGTTTCCTTCATCAACAGGGCGGTGGCGGCAGAAAGCAGGCAACCCGCCAGCAGATAAATCGCCACGCTATGCCAGTTACCGCCCGAGAACGTCACCAGCGCGGCGGCGATAAATGGCGTAAACCCGCCGCCGACCACGCTCGCCACCTGATATCCCACGCCCGCGCCGCTGTAACGGTAGCTTGCGCCAAACAGCTCGGTAAACATTGGCTGCTGCACGCAGACCACCATATCGTGAGCGATGTTCGCAAGCATGATCGCGAAGAAGACAATCCAGAAGACCGACTGTGCCTCCAGCGCCATAAAGAACGGCCAGGCGCTGAGTGTGCCGATCAGCGCCCCGGTGATATACACCCGTCGACGGCCAAAGCGATCCGCCAGCCAGGCGAAGCAGGGGATGGTCAGGCAGCTGATCCCGCCCACCACCAGGCCAATATTCAGGAACAATTCCCGCGGCAGGCCGAGGTTTTGCGTGGAGTAGTTCAGGGCAAAGGCGGTGACGATATACATCGTCAGCAGTTCGCACAGGCGCAGGGCGATAATTTTCAGAAAAGCGCCAGGGTGCTGCACCAGCGCTTCCATCACCGGCAGCCGTTTCTTCGCGACCGGTTTTTCGCGCTGCTGCCGTTCAAACTCAGCCGACTCTTCCATGCCGTTACGGATCCACAGGGCCACCACGACCAGCACAATGCTGAAGATAAACGGAATACGCCAGCCCCAGCTCAGGAACTGCTCGTCTGTCGTGAGCTGACTTATTAGCGACACCAGGCCCGTGGAGAGCAGCAGACCCACGCCATAACCCACCTGCACGCCGCTGCTGTAAAACGCTTTCTTATTCTTCGGAGCGCTTTCCACGGACAGCAATGCCGCGCCGCCCCATTCGCCGCCGACGGCAAAGCCCTGAATGGCGCGCAGCGTCACCAGCAACACCGGAGCCCACCAGCCAATCGAGGCAAAGGAGGGCAAAATACCGATCAGCGCGGTGGCAATGCCCATCATCCAGACGGTGAGCATCAGCATACGTTTCCGGCCAAGGCGGTCACCGAAGTGGCCGAAAATTATCCCGCCCAGAGGACGAAACAGAAAACCGACGCCGAAGGTGGCAAACGCAGCAAGCGTGCCCATGGCGGGGCTGATCTGGGGAAAGAATTCACGGTTAAAGACCAGCGCAGCGGTAATACCGTAGAGCAGAAAGTCATACCAGTCGACGACGGCGCCTGCGAAGCTACCTAAAGCGGCGCGGCGGGCGCGGTTAAGCGAAGGTGTCTCCTCGTTGCGGCGAGCGGAGATAAGGGTGGAGTCCATAGTTGTCCTGTCTGTACTGATTTTTAATTATTGGTATAAGAAAAGGTCACTCACATCGCGGCCGTCATATTGACGGAATGTATGAGACTACCGCGACAGGCGGCCTGAGAAAACGTTTTTATCTTTCCTGAAAGCGCAGAATAAATAATTTTCATCTTATCGGGCGACAACATAAATCAGCCTGTTTGGCTCCGGTTAGGGCTGAATGGTTTACAGTAATAATGATCGCTGCGTGACGTAAGCTGAGGGAATAACGATGCAACGCCTCTTTCCTGCACTGTGGGTAGTCCTGGTTTTAGTCGTATCTCCGCTGCATGCGGAGCCGAAAGTCTATGGCGAACAGCGTATTCACCGCTGGTGGGATGCAGTAACGGACGATATTGCGCAAACCTGGGAACAGCCGGATCGTTACGATCTCTACCTTCCGTTTCTGAGCTGGCATGCACGCTTCATGTATGACAAAGAGAAAACGGACAACTACAACGAAATGCCGTGGGGCGGGGGGCTGGGCGTGTCCCGCTACAATGACGAGGGCAACTGGAGCGCGCTCTTTGCCATGATGTTCAAAGATTCACATAACGAGTGGCAGCCCGCGATGGGCTACGGCTGGGAGAAGGGCTGGTATCTGGATAACGCAAAAGATTTCCGTCTGGGGCTGGGGGCCGCTGCGGGGATCACGGCACGCGACGACTTTGCCAACTATGTCCCGCTGCCGTTTATCTTCCCGCTTTTCTCTGCCGGATATAAGCGCGTCACCGTCCAGTTCACCTATATTCCCGGAACCTACAACAACGGCAACGTGCTGTTTGCCTGGCTGCGCCTGGGCTTTTAGAGGGTGATCACTTTTTTGGCCACTGCGTTGGACAGGATCAGCAGCGAAAACAGGACCGACGTAACAAACGTAAGCACAATCAGAGCAAGTTTGGTGCTCAGGGACGTCACCGGAATGAGCGCGGTCAGCAGGTGAAACACCGAGTAGTGCATAATATAGACCCCGGTCATGGTTTTGCTAATGGCGGCCAGCACGGACTCTTTAAACTCCGCATTGCGGCGAAACCGCACGCCGTTGGCCGCAATCACCAGGGCAATAATCAGAATGTAGATTTGCGATCCGGTGAGGATAAAGGCGTTTCTGTCTGCTTTAAATAGCGCAAAAAAGAAGTGCCGCTCGTAAAACCACGTGAAGAGATAAATAAACGGTATGGCAATCACCGCTGCCCTGACCACATTTTTGCGGCCGATCCACGCCGCGATCTGCGGATCGCAAAAGAGCTGCCCCGTCAGATAAAACAGCAGCCACGTCCACAGGCGATACTGCGGCGACAATGAAAGGACATGGGCATCAGGATAGAGGGCTGACAGTAAATCGTACCCGTATGAGAAAAGCAGCAGGGCGGCAATTACCCCGCAAAAGAGCGTTCGTCGCTGGCTGAGCCACTCCACCACCGGGTGAAACGTGTAAATCACGATAAACGCGAACACGAACCAGGGTTGGATCAGATATCCGCGCTGATAGGGCTCCCACAGGTAGTAAATCGTTACCCAGAACAGAAAGACGTTCACCAGGCTTTTGATCTTATCCAGCTGCCAGCGCGTGCCGTGTCGGGATTGCCCGTCCAGATACCCTGCAACCACAAAAAATAACGGCGTGGCGATGGTCGAAATGAAGGTTAAAAAACCGAGGATCCAGTGATAGTCATAATCGTAATGATCCCAGGTGTTGTAGATGGTGAAAAAGGTAACCGCCGTCATACACCCCAGCGTCTTGATGATATTCAGCCCTGTCGCATTCATTGTTGTTCAGCTTTGTCCTTACGATGGAAACACGCGTAAATTACGGGGAGTACCAGCAGCGTCAGGATTGTAGCAAACCCAAGCCCAAACATAATCACAACGGCCATGCTCTGGAAGAACACATCCAGCAGCAGAGGGGCGAGGCCGAGTACGGTCGTAAAGGCGGTGAGGAGGATGGGACGCAGGCGCGACGTGGCGGCGTAAACGATCGCACTGTGCTGATCCTGCTGCACTTTCTGCTGTTCTATCTCTTCAACCAGCACAATGCCGTTGCGGATCAGCATCCCGCTCAGGCTCAGCAGGCCAATCAACGCCATAAAGCCAAAAGGGATGCCGGTAATTAAAAACCCCGGCGTCACGCCGATCAGCGCCAGCGGCACGGTCAGCCAGATGGCGACGGCGTTTTTCACCGAACTGAACATCAGTACCGTGATCACAAACATCACCAGATACCCGAGCGGCAGCGTGGTGAACAGCCCCTGCTGCGCTTCGCTGGAGTTCTCCGCGTCCCCGCCCCACTCAATGCTGTAGCCGTGGGGCAGGGGCAGGGCATCTATTTGCGGCTTCACGCGGGCGAGAATATCGCCGGAGGTTTGCTGGCTTAGCGGGTCAGGGTCGGTCTGCACGGTCAGCACGCGGGAGCGGTCACGGCGCAGGATCAGCGGATCTTCCCACTCCAGCGCGAAGCCGCTGATGACGTTGCTCAGCGGAATATACTGCTGCCGGGTCTGGCTCCAGACCAGAACGTTATTCAGGTGATTGGCGTCCAGCCGCTCGCTTTCCGGCGGGCGCACCACCACGGGCAACAGGTCGCTGCCTTCTCTGTACAGTCCTGCCCGACTGCCGGAGAAATTCATCTCCAGTGCGTTATCGACGTCCTGCTTATCCACGCCAAGCTCACGTCCCAGCGCGGTGACGTACTGCGGGCGGAGCACTTTGCTGCGATTTTGCCAGTCGTTCCTGACGCTGTCCGTAGCCGGATCGCGCGTAAGGATGTTGTCTACCTGGCTGGCGATCAGACGCAGCCTGTCCGGATCGGGGCCTTTAATACGTATTTCAATGGCGCTGTCGCCGGAGGGGCCAAACATCACCCGCTTCGTGCTGGCGTTAACCTGCGGATAGTTCCGTGCGATGTACTCATCAACGTGGCGGGTCAGGGCGGGGATGTTACGCTGGTCGTCCATTCTCACCATAATTTGCGCATAGTTGCTGTACTGCCGCTGTCCGCTGTAGGTCAAAATAAATCGCATACTTCCCTGACCAATCGTCGAGACCGTAGTTTCCACGCCTGGCTGGCCGTTAATGGTTTTCTCGATATCACCGGTCATCTTCTCGGTCCAGTTAATGTCGGTACCGTAAGGGAGCCAGAGGTCGACAAAGAAAATTGGCGTACTGGAGGAGGGGAAGAAGTTCTGCCGCACCGAGCCAAAGCCCCAGATGGCGGCGGCCAGCAGTGCGGCCATCACTACCAGCGTTGGCGCTTTACGCCGTAACAGCGCGTTGAGCACACCCTGATAGATCCGATAGATGCGTTTGTCATAGGGATCCGTTTCGTCGGCCTTTGGCGGTGCAGCATCTCGTTTAAACAGCCACCACTTAATCAGCACTGGCGTAATGGTGAGGGCTGAGAACCAGCTCAGCATGAGCGAAATCAGCAGGACCTGAAACAGCGACTTACAGTATTCGCCGGTGGAATCCTGCGACAGCCCGACGGGCGCAAAGGCCAGGATGGCGATGACCGTTGCACCCAGCAGCGGCAGCGCAGAACGGCGAATAATGTCGCTAATGGCGTTCATCAGGGACGAGCCCTGCTGCCGGGCTACCAGTACCCCTTCGACAATAACAATGGCATTGTCGACCAGCATGCTGAGGGCGATGATCAGCGCGCCCAGTGAAATGCGCTGTAGTTCAATACCCCAGAGATACATGATCAGCAGCGTGCCCAGCACGTTGAGGGCGAGGGAAAAGGCAATAATGATCCCGCTGCGTAAGCCCATAAAGATCAACAACACGCCGATGACAATCGCCAGCGCCATCAGGAAGTTAATGATAAATCCGTTAACGGAATGCCCGACCTCCGCCGCCTGATCGTAAAACAGGTCGATATGGATACCTGCCGGTTTCTCGGCTGACATCTGCTCTAGCTTCGCCTCCAGGTCATGTCCCACGTCGATCACGTTAACGCCGGGGATAAAGGAGACGCCCATGGTGACGGCTTTTCTGCCGTTGGCATGGTAGATGCTGGCAGGGGACGCATCCAGCCCGCGTGACAGGGTGGCAATATCCCGTAAGCGGGTAGCCGCCCCAACGCCGGGCGGGGTCACGATGAGATCGGCCAGCTCGTCAATACTTTCGAATTCACCGGTAGGATGCAGACGAATTGACTCGGTACCGGAGGGGATCTTTCCCGCGCTGGAGACCACGTTCAGCCTGCTGAGCTGGGCAGAAAGCTGGTTCAGCGTTATCCCGCGCGCGGCCATTTTGCTCAGAGAAATGTCCACGTTAATCTGCTGAGTGAGGGCTCCGCCGATGGCCACTTTGCCCACGCCTGGCACGAGGACCAACTCCCGGCGCAGCTGCTCGGCATACCGGACCAGTTCCGGATTGCTGAATTCATCTCCGGAAATGGCAAAGAAAAAGCCGAACACATCGCCAAAATCGTCATTCACAAACGGGGTCACTACGCCGGGTGGAAACTGTCTGGCGGCATCTCCCACCCGGCGACGCAGTTCATCCCAGATTTGCGGCAGTGCATTTGAGTGGTAGCGCGAGGCTATATTGACCGTGATCTGCGACAGGCCGCTGGAGGAGATGGAGCTGACGTTATCCAGATAAGGTAACTGCTGAAGCGCATTTTCCAGCGGCAGGGTGACCTCTTCCTCAACCTGCTGCGCCGACGCGCCCGGATAATGGGTGATCACCACCGCCGTTTTGATGGTAAACGCCGGATCTTCCAGTCTGCCAATGTTCAACAGGGCAATAATGCCGCCTACGCCCAGCAGCAAAATCGTCAGCCAGACGCGAACCGGGTTGCTGATAAACTGACGAGAGATATCCATTACAGTCCCCGTTCACGCGTCCAGATACGTACCGGCTGGTTGGGATGTAGCTCCCCAACGCCTGCGGCCACCACGCGTTCACCGGCCTTAAGCCCACCGACGATGACGACCCCCTCAGCGCTGACTTGCCCCACGCTGACCTTACGATCTTCAAGGTGCAACGTATCGCCTTCGCCCGTCACCACCCAGACATGTGGCTCATTGCGCGGGCGGTTATCCGGGTTAAAGACCGCTTCAACCGGCACTACCAGCGCCTCACTGCCCACACCAGCCGGAAGGTTGGTTAAATTGATGGTGACCGTTCCGCTGACGCCGCCCACGACGGGAAAATCATCCGGGCGGGGCATGGTTAAAATCACCTGCCAGGTCAATGTGTTGCTGTCGCTACTGCCTGAGTGCTCTTTGTACACAGCGGTAAACTCGCGACCGGGCAGGGCGTTGATCCTCACTACCGGTTTGTACTGCGCATTGCGAATATCGAAGGTGTTAAACAGGTTCTCTGGAAGGCTGAACACCACGTCCAGCAGATCGGTACGGGTCAAAGTGACGACGGGCTGGCCGGCGGAGACGACCTGATGATTTCGCACATGGACGCTGGCCGCTGTCCCGCTAAAGGGGGCGACGAGCGTCATCTGGCTTAATTCTTCGCGCGCAATCTGTAGCGCGGCGTTTGCTGAATCGCGGTTGGCGCGCTGGACATCCATCTCGGCTTTCGACACGGCCTGGCGTCCCGCCAGGGTCTGGAAGCGGTCGAATTGCCGCTGAGCCAGGGTCGCCGCCGTTTGCCTGTCGTTCAGGCGCTGCCGGGCTTCACGGGCGTTGAGGCTGGCGAGTCGTTGCCCCTGTTTGACAACGGCACCCTGGCGAATGTCCAGGGTCTCAATCTGCCCGGCTCGTTTGAACGCGAGATCCGTGGCGTCGCCGGATTCAATACGGGCGGGAAACACGCGCTGCTGCGCGTTGCCGGCCTTGACCACCTCTGCGACTTTTACCATTTTCGGCAGGGGCGCGGCGCGGTCGGGTTTCGGATCGCACGCCGTCAGCAGCAATAAAACAGCAGGCAGAAGAGAGAGGTAGCGCTTCACAGTATTCCCCTGATAATAATTGTTTTATTTATTTCGTCATCAATGCTGGGGTGGCGCTATTCTGCCAGGGCCGAGACGACCACATAGGTAAATAGACCGATTGCTGTGCTGGCGATAATGGCGAGCGCAATAAACAAACCAAGGCGAATCAGGCTTAAACCGTACATGCATTCCTCCATGAGGTAGAAGGTGGCGCGGGATAAAGAGAATAAACGTGTTGCATGCCTGACTATGAGCATAGTCGGTGAATAAATAAATGTTAAATAACCATTATTAGTGGCGTGACATACTCAGGCGAAACAAGCGTTACGATGGTGTATCCCCTTTGAATAACATCCTGATATTCCTGTGCTACGTTTAATAGCATCCATTCCTTTTTTCCGTAAAAGGCATTCACGCCTGTACCCATGGGTTTGATGCGATCTCTCCTGATTCACTCACTGTTGTGTTGGTTATAAAAAGGATGCTTGATATGTATAAAACGATTCTGGTGCCGGTGGATGTATACGAAACAGCATTGTCTGATAAAGCGCTACAGCATGCCCAATTCCTGGCGCAAAGCGCATCGGGTAATGTCCATCTGCTGTACGTTATGCCAAAGTTCTCGGCGGAACTGACCCGCGGTTTTATTGCAGACGCGAGAAAGATGGATGAATATATGATTAATAATGCTAAAGAAAAACTGGCTGCGCTGGTAAAAAAAATCAACCTGCCCGAAGCAAATGTCCATCTACATGTTCGCAGCGGGAATATACGTGATGAGGTAATCAAACTGGCGGATGAGCTTAACGTCGGTGCGATTATTGTGGGATCACGTAATCCAAATATTCAAACTCATTTATTAGGATCAGAGGCGGCGAGTATCGTTCGTTACGCGCATGTTCCTGTTTTCGTTATTCGTTAATGTCATGAAAGCAAGGTGATTTCTGAAAAGAACCTGAGGAAGGAACGATGATAACAGAAAAGCCTCACCGTCCGTATTATCAACAGACCGTTGATGAAACCCTGACAAATATCCAATCCAGCCTCGACGGACTTAGCAGTACAGAAGCCACCGCCAGGCTGGAAAAATACGGTGAAAATGCCTTACCGCAAAAACCGGGTAAACCTGGCTGGCTGCGCTTTCTGGCCCATTTCAACGATGTCCTTATTTACGTCCTTCTGGCGGCGGCGCTGCTGAAGCTGATAATGGGACACTGGGTGGATATGTTTGTCATTCTTGGGGTAGCCATTATTAACGCCCTGATTGGCCATATTCAGGAGAGCAATGCGGAGAAATCGCTGCAAAGTATTCGCAATATGCTCTCCAGCGAGGCTGTGGTCATCCGGCAGGGCAACCATGAAACTATCCCGACGACAGCACTGGTGCCCGGAGATATCGTCGTGATACGCGCCGGGGATCGCATTCCTGCCGATCTTCGCGTGACAGAGGCGCACAATCTGCGGGTGGAAGAAGCTATTCTCACCGGCGAATCCACGGTAGTGGAGAAAAGCAGCGATGCGCTCCACGGGGAGTTGCCGTTAGGCGACCGTTACAACCTGCTTTATTCTGGCACCACCGTCAGCTCCGGTGGGGGAAAAGGGTTGGTGGTGGCGACCGGTGGGGAGACCGAACTCGGCCATATCAACCAGATGATGTCAGACATTGAAAAACACCGTACCCCGTTGATGGTGCAAATGGACAAGCTCGGCAAGACCATTTTTATCACCATTCTGGTAATGATGCTGGCGCTGTTCGTTTTCAGTCTTATCTTCCGTGATATGCCCGTATCAGAGCTGGTGCTGTCGTTGATTAGCCTTGCGGTAGCGGCGGTGCCGGAAGGATTACCGGCCATTATCTCGATCATCCTCTCGCTGGGCGTGCAGGCGATGGCGCGTCGCAAGGCGATTATTCGCAAGCTGCCTACCGTGGAAACGCTGGGGGCGATGACGGTTATCTGCTCGGATAAAACCGGCACCCTGACCATGAATGAGATGACGGTAAAAGCGGTGATTACCGCGGACACCACCTACCGCGTGGAGGGAGACAGCTACGAGCCGGTGGGTACTATTCACCCCGTTGACGATCCGACACCGGTCACCGTGACCCCGGGATCTGTGCTTGAGCGCTATCTGCGCACAGTCGATCTCTGTAATGACAGCCAGCTGATCAAAGATGAGCAGGGGCTGTGGAAAATCACCGGCGGTCCAACCGAAGGCGCGCTGAAGGTGCTGGCGGCCAAAATCCCGCTTCCGGCAATTGACGCCGAATTGCGCAGTAAAATCCCATTTGATTCGCAATATAAATACATGTCCACCCTCTATCGCCTGGGCGACGAAGAGGTGATGTTAATCACCGGTGCGCCGGACGTCCTTTTCCGTCTTTGCCAGCACCAGCAGACCCAAAACGGGCTGGAGCCGTTCAACCTGCACTACTGGGAAGAGAAGATTGAAGAGTATGCGCGCGAGGGATTGCGCATGGTGGCTGCGGCCTGGAAACCGGCCGCCAGCGGGCAGCGCGAGCTGACGCATGCGGATCTGCAAGAAGGGGTCATACTGCTCGGCATTGCGGGCATGATGGATCCCCCGCGCCCGGAAGCCATTTCGGCCATTGCCGACTGCTTGCAGGCGGGTATTCGCGTGAAAATGATTACCGGGGATCATCCACAAACGGCGATGAGCATTGGACAGATGCTGGGTATTGGCAACGCGGCGAGCGCCATCACCGGGCGCGAGCTGGAGGCGATGGACGATCACCAGCTGAGCGAGGCGGCGCAAAAATACGATATCTTTGCCCGCACCAGCCCGGAAGATAAATTCCGCCTGGTGCAGGCGCTGCAAAGTAAGCAGGAAGTGGTCGGAATGACCGGGGACGGGGTGAACGATGCGCCGGCGCTGAAGCGGGCGGATGTCGGCATCGCGATGGGGATCAAAGGTACTGAAGTCACCAAAGAAGCCGCCGATATGGTGTTAACGGATGATAACTTTGCCACCATTGCCCGGGCGGTCCATGAAGGGCGTCGGGTCTACGACAACCTGAAAAAGACCATTTTGTTCGTTATCCCGAGCAACATCGCCCAGGCCTTACTGATCATTATTGCCCTGCTGGCGGGGAACCTGATCCCACTAACGCCGGTACTGATCCTGTGGATGAACATGGCAACCTCGGCAACGCTGTCGTTTGGCCTGGCGTTTGAAGCGGGTGAGAAGGACATCATGAACCGGCCGCCGCGTAAGTCAAACCTGCATGTGATGGACGGTTATGCCATCTGGCGAGTGGTGTTTGTCGGCCTGATGATTGCCATCAGCGCCTTTGTGCTGGAGGCCTGGCTGCAACCACGCGGCTACTCACCGGAGTTCATTCGCACCGTGTTGCTGCAAACGCTGGTCACCGCCCAGTGGTTTTACATGCTCAACTGCCGCGTCACCGACGGCTTCTCCCTGAGTAAAGGTCTGCTGGCTAACAAGGGGATATGGATCGTGAGCGGCGTACTTCTGGCCCTTCAGCTTCTGATCATCTATGCGCCGTTCATGCAAATGCTGTTCGGTACCGAAGCGCTACCGTTCCGCTACTGGATCATTACCTTCCTGATTGGGTTTGCGATGTTCATGATTGTTGAAGCAGAAAAAGTCCTTACCCGGAGATGGCGCACGACGAAAAGATGACTGAATGAGTAGGCTAAGCCTGCCCACCGGCAGGCTTTCTCTTTGACTGAGTAGAACACTATGATTCGATTTGCCTCGTTCGTTTTTACGCTTGGTATTCTGGTTCCCGCTGCATCTGCTGTAACCTACCCCCTCCCTCCCGAGGGCAGCCGTCTGGTGGGGGCGCCGATCACCATCACCGT
Organism: Enterobacter sp. BIDMC 27; assembly: GCF_000534415.1. Lineage (NCBI taxonomy): Bacteria > Pseudomonadati > Pseudomonadota > Gammaproteobacteria > Enterobacterales > Enterobacteriaceae > Enterobacter > Enterobacter sp. BIDMC 27. Next base: position 3,802,590 of record NZ_KI973178.1, on the reverse strand, counting down.
GCCTGACGGCAATACTCTGCCGCTCGAAGCGTTTGCAGCGCAGCACGGGCAGGGGTTGAGCAATATGCTGGAAGCCAACCCGGGGGTGGATCCGTTTTTACCGCGAGCCGGAACACAGTTGGTGGTACCGCAGCAGCTTATTTTGCCGCCAACGGTGCGCGAGGGGATTGTGGTGAACGTCGCGGAAATGCGACTTTACTATTATCCACCCGGCAGCAACACGGTTGAGGTGCTGCCTATTGGCATCGGTCAGGCCGGGCGCGAAACGCCGCGTAACTGGGTAACCGCCGTTGAGCGCAAACAGGAAGGCCCAACCTGGTCACCCACGGCAAATACGCGACGCGCTTACGCGAAAGAGGGGAAAACGTTGCCCGCGTTCTTTCCCGCCGGGCCGGATAACCCGATGGGGCTGTATGCCCTCTATATCGGCAGGCTGTACGCGATCCACGGTACCAACTCAAATTTCGGCATTGGTCTGCGCGTCAGCCAGGGCTGCATTCGCCTGCGTAATAACGATATCAAATACCTGTTCGATAACGTTTCGGTGGGGACGCGGGTACAGCTTATCGATCAGCCCTTAAAGGTGACCACCGAGCCGGACGGTAGCCGTTGGGTAGAGGTTCACGAGCCGCTTTCACGCAATCGCGCGGAATTTGAATCGACAAATAAGGTGCCGCTGCCCATTTCAGCCGCACAAAGGACGCAGCTAATAAGTGAAGGGGCGGGCGCTGAGCTGGAACGGCGGTCGGGGATGCCGGTGAAGCTTGCTATGCCGGTGGCGCTGCGCTTACCGGGCCTACAGGACCGTAGGTCGGGTAAGGCGAAGCCGCCACCCGACAATTTTACCGAACGCAGAATGTAGGTCGGGTAAGCGCAGCGCCACCCGACAAACTGACCGAACGCAGAAAAGCAAAAAGCCTGCTTTAAAAGCAGGCTTTTCAAATTTGGCTCCTCTGACTGGACTCGAACCAGTGACATACGGATTAACAGTCCGCCGTTCTACCGACTGAACTACAGAGGAATCGTGTGAACGGGGCGCATATTATCGACCTGCGTACGCCTTGTCAAAGGATGGATCGCCGACTTTGAACTGTTTGCTGACAAAACCAGCAAAGTGACGTTTTTGCCAACGGAATGCACCATTATTGTGCAGATATACCCCGAATGGGGCAGATCGGAAACCGTTGTCCCCGTCTCAAAACAGGCACCAGTGATTGGCTTTCCTTATTTTCAGCCGCTTAGCAGCGACATACACCCGCTGCAAAAAACTGGCATCCATATTGCAAAACCTGTTTAACAACACAGCCGTTACCGGCACGCTATTTTCGAACAGGGGGCAACATGAACTTAAGACGACTGAAATACTTCGTAAAAATCGTCGATATCGGCAGCCTGACCCAGGCGGCTGAAGTGCTGCATATCGCGCAGCCTGCGCTGAGCCAGCAGGTCGCGACTCTGGAAGGCGAAATGGACCAGCAACTGTTGATCCGCACCAAGCGCGGCGTAACGCCTACCGAAGCGGGAAAAATTTTATATACCCATGCCCGCACGATCCTGCGTCAGTGTGAACAGGCGCAGCTGGCCGTGCACAATGTGGGTCAGACCCTGAGTGGCCATGTCTCCATCGGGCTGGCGCCGGGAACGGCCGCATCGTCTGTCACCATGCCGCTGCTTCAGGCAGTGCGCGCGGAGCTACCGGAAGTGCTGGTTTATCTGCATGAGAACAGTGGTTCCGTGCTCAATGACAAACTGCTCAACGGTCAGCTGGATATGGCGGTGCTGTACGATCGCTCCCCGGTTGCCGGGATCACCAGCCAGCCGCTGCTGAAGGAAGATCTTTACCTGGTCGGTACACGTGATTGCCCCGGCCAGAGCATTGATTTAACCGCTGTGGCAGAGATGAACCTGTTCCTGCCGCGCGACTACAGTGCCGTGCGCGTGCGCGTTGACGAAGCGTTCTCGCTGCGCCGTCTGACGGCCAAAATTATCGGCGAGATTGATTCCATCTCCACGCTGACTGCCGCCATTGCCAGCGGCATGGGTGTAACGGTTCTGCCTGAGTCTGCCGCACGTTCACTGTGCAGCGCGGCGAACGGCTGGATGGCCCGCATCACCACGCCATCCATGAGCTTACCGCTGTCGTTGAATATGTCCGCGCGCGGCTCCCTGTCACCGCAGGCGCAGGCGGTGAAAGAGATCCTGATGTCTCTGGTCAGTAAGCCGTCGCTGGAAAATCGCGAGCTGCAACTCGTCAGCTGATATTCCAAATAAGCATAAGATGCTGGTTTTTATTATTTGTTCTCCAGCCCGCCTGACTCTAACAATAGCCTTATGTCAGATGCGCCGGAGTGAATTGTGAATTTCCAGCAACTTAAAATTATTCGTGAGGCGGCCAGGCGGGATTACAACCTGACCGAAGTCGCCAATATGCTTTACACCTCTCAGTCGGGCGTCAGCCGACATATCCGCGAGCTGGAGGAGGAGTTAGGCATTGAGATTTTTATCCGTCGCGGCAAGCGCCTGCTGGGTATGACCGAGCCAGGCAAGGCATTGCTGACCATCGCTGAGCGCATTCTCAACGAGGCCAGCAACGTTCGTCGGCTGGCGGATCTCTTTACCAACGACGCTTCCGGTGTGCTGACTATCGCCACCACCCATACACAGGCGCGTTACAGCCTTCCGACGGTTATCAAAGCATTTCGTGAGATCTTCCCGGACGTACGTCTCGAACTGATCCAGGGCACGCCGCAGGAAATTGAAGTGCTGCTGCATAACGGTGGGGCCGATATCGGTATCGCCAGTGAACGGCTGAGCAATGACCCGCTGCTGGTGGCGTTCCCGTGGTTCCGCTGGCACCACAGCCTGCTATTACCCGCCGAACACCCGCTGAACCAGGTTTCACCGTTGACGCTGGAAGAGATCGTCAAATGGCCGCTTATCACCTACCGGCAGGGCATTACCGGGCGTTCGCGCATAGATGAAGCGTTCAAGCGTAAAGGGCTCACGCCGGACGTGGTGCTGAGCGCGCAGGATTCCGACGTGATCAAAACCTACGTCGAGTTAGGGCTGGGGATTGGCCTGGTGGCCGAGCAGTCTGGCGGAGAATATGAGGCTGGTAATCTGGTGCGTCTGGATACACGTCATCTGTTCGATGCGAACACCGTCTGGCTCGGGCTGAAGCGCGGGCAGCTTCAGCGTAACTATGTGTGGCGTTTTATCGAGCTGTGCAATGCGGGGCTCTCCGTAGATGAGATCAAACGCCAGGTGATGGAGCCGGAAGAGGTGGCGATTGATTATCAGATTTAGTTTTTGCCCGGCGGCGCATTGTCTGCCGGGAACGGTAAGAGTGGCTCTAAGTCTTCCTGGGTGATGCGTGTACCGAGTTAAATAAAATAATGCCATCCATAAATGAATGGCATTATTATTTTATTCCTTAATGGCTAATTCCTTTTAGACATATTTAAAAAGTGTATCCGGCAGTTAAATAGTAGGCCCACCCCGTAGAGTCTATACGGGTAATCTGCCCTTTGCTATTATATGCTTTACTGCCTTCTTCAAATTGCCCACCATGATAGAAATAACGAAGGGTGGCGCCATAGCTCCAGTGAGAGTAAACTAAGCTGAGGATATGGGTAGAAACTATTGAGTCATTAGTACGGGAGTAAAAGGATTGCTCGCCACCTGATTCGTCTTTTAAGTCTGAGCCAAAATCAAAATTGGTGAAACCGATGTAATTTAGCTTGCCGCCAAACAGTGTAGTTAAAGGAATAGCATATTTTAATTTAAAGCGATATCCATCCCATTCGTTTTCGTTGGCGGCGTTATAATTATTCCCCTGGTATTTAGCGTAGATGTTTGCAGATAAAGTCATCGGTAATCCCGTATCAATATCCGTCCCAATTCCCATATACCAGGTACTTTGACGCTGTCCTTCGTTAGTACCCGCATCATAAATATAGTTGTGAGCAAAATACCATTCTTTAAATGGACCAACGCTCAAATCAAGTCCCGTTAATTTGTCGATGCTAAAACGTGGCTCTATTTCTGTAAAGAATGGCGAGCCATTGTCCCAAATACCAATGTCGTTGTCATTTCCTAAACCAAAAAATTTAGGTAAATCCGCATAGCCGTAAAAATCAAACCAATCCACATGTGCCCACGCACGGTATTCTGGATAGAGATCCGATCTTTTTTGTGGCCCAAAGCGAGTAGAGTTGCTGCCGACTATATTAATGCTTTGATGCCACCAGTCTGATAGATATTCATTATTACCAGAGTCCGCAAACGCAATCATGGGGAGCATTATCAATGCGCCTGGTAAAAGATATTTCATTTTTTTCATGCGTGTATTTCCTTTAATGGGAGTATGTTGAAAAGCGAGTGGTATTTAAAATACATGTCAGTATTTAATCACTTCTTGTTTAATTCATTTTGCTGCGCTTACATCAGTCACCCTCATTTCATGATCGGGTTTAACTGGGCTATGCGCCTTCACATAATCAATAATTGAATCGGCAGAGGTAGTGCTGTTAATAGTTTTAATATTTTTCCCTTTTAAAAATGCTTAAAATCCATCGCCACCTGTCGCACAAAATGAGTGTGTAGCAACCCGATATATCCTGGTCGGATCTATGGGTTGATTATTGACAGTGAATTTAATGAGACGTTTGCCCAGCGGTTTTGTACTGTCATAGACAACATGAACGCTTTTTGATACTTGCAAAATACCATTGGTGAGATTAGTCGCATGGATCATTAAATCGGTGAGATCTTTTCCGGAAAGATCCATTTCAACCAGGTCATTATTAAACGGGAAGGTGGTAATAACATCGCCGTAGGTTAAATTTCCCTGTGGGAAATCAGCACGTATCCCTCCGCTGTTTTGTAATCCAACGACGGCATCCGGCACTTTTGCCATCATGGCATCAATTATCAAATTACCGACGGGTGATGATTCCCCATATGAACGCGTAAAGTGCGCCGTTGTCGAACCAATAACCTGGCCAGTGATTTTTTTCAGACTGGCATTCCACTCATCAATTTTAAGCTGTACTTTTGGATCAGGTTTATATTCATCAGAAAATACAGTGATTAATTCACCTTTGTAACGCTCAATTTTCTTCGTCTGAGGGTTAAAATCCAATACTAATTTACCAATGTCAGTACCATAGGCATCCGTTGAAACAATGAGAGTGTCATTAACTTTAATCGGTTCTGGCGTCCCTACATGGGCATGGCCTGTGATTAATACATCAATATCCTTAAATTTCTTCGCGGTATCGATATCAGCTTGTAGCATTCTGGCTACGTCTTTGTTTCCATAGCTTGACTGGCGCGCTGGCGTACCTTCATGAATAAGCAGCACGATGATATCCACTTTACCTTTTAAGGCATCAAGCCCTTTTTGAATATAAGGCTCTTCATCACGCGCCTCTGAACCAGCGTAAGCCTTAGCTGCAATCGTGTCATAAAATGCAAATTTCTGATGTACCCCGATTACGCCAATTTTGATGCCATCTTTTTCGACAACCGTCCAGGGGGTATTCCAGACGGGCTTTTCACTGTTGGTATAAAAAACATTACCTAACAAAATGGGGAAGTGTGCTCTTGATAACTGCTTAACCATGTTATCAACGCCATAGTCAAATTCGTGGTTTCCCACTGACACAGCATCAAAGGGCATGGTGTTCATGATATCAATAATGGCTTCGCCTTTGGTCAAGGTACTTATATAGGGCCCGGTAAAGTAATCACCTGCATCAAAGAAAAAAACATCTTTACTTATTTTCTTAGCATCATTGACGATGGTCGCTATATTCGCAAAACCTCCTACCAGACGTTCTTTGTCAACGGTGGGTGGTTTCCCAGGAGAGACATGAGCATGTAGATCGTTGGTATAGTAAATTGTTACATCTTTTGCATGAACTGAGGCGGTTAACGTTGCGAACCAACATAACGTAATCAGGCTCAGCTTTATATTTTTCTTCATAATCAATTCCCTTGAAAAAAATAATAGCTTGAAAAGGGTCCATGTAGAGGTATGAACCCTTAAACGTTTATTTTATTTCAATGCATTCATCACCAATGCGGCGCCAAAAGCCTGTATGGTAAGAACCTTTACTTTTTCACATCAGCAACGCGCATGCCGTTGAGCTGCTCATCCGTAATAGTGTTGCCCGCTTTGAAGTAATCGATCACGGCATTAGAAACGTAGTAACCGCCTGTTGTATTACGCGCTTTACCCTCGGTAAAGGTGGTAAAACCATCGCCGCCGTCAGCAAGGAAGCTCTGAGTGGCAATGTGGTAGACTGTCGCATCCTCAATCGGCTTGCCATTAAGGTTAAATACGACGACCCGCTGACCGATTGGTTTACTGCTGTCATACTTCACCTCCAGGCCTTTTGAAACCTGCAAGACGCCATTACTTAAACTTGCGGCATGTTCCATCAACGTGCGTAATTGTTTACCCGTAAGATCCATTGTGGCCAGCTCGTTAGGGAAGGGGAACGTACTGATGACGTCACCCATCGTAATTGCGCCCGACGGGATCTCATTGCGAATGCCGCCCGAGTTGGTCAAGGCTAGCTGAGTATTTTTACCCGCAGCCACCAGTAGAGCGTCCGCAGCCAGATTACCCAGCGGGGCTGATTCACCATACGCGCGCGTCAACTCAACCGGCGACTGCGCCACCGTTTGTTGAACTACTTTATCCAGTTTCTTATTCCAGCCGTCTATAACCTGTTTCGTTTGCGGATCGGGCTTCCACTCATCGGCGTAAATGGTTTTAAGCTCAAAATTTTTCATCGTAAACTGATGCGGCTTCGTGTAGTCCAGTACCAGTTTCCCCACATCAATGCCGCCGCTGTCGGTCGAGAGGATCAGAGTATTGCCAACTTTAATCGGTTCCGGCGTACCGACATGCGCATGTCCCGTAATCAGAATATCCAGACCTTTCACCTGGCTTGCAGTTTGAATATCTTTATCCAGTGCACGTCGTACGTCGGTCCCTCCCATACTGGACTGACGCGCCGGTGTACCTTCATGGACCAGCAATACGGTCAGGTCGACTTTGCCTTTCAGTTCATCGAGATAGCGCTGTAACCACTTAATTTCATCCCGCGCTTCAATGCCTACGCGCGTTGCCGCGGAGACGGTATCATTGAAGGCAAACACGCCGTGCAAACCAATGACGCCAATTTTCACGCCATCTTTTTCGACGATGGTATAAGGTTTATCCCAGAATAATTTGCTGCTGTTCTCATAGAATATGTTGCCCTGTACGACAGGGAATTTCGCCTGGCTTAGCTGTAATAATGTATTATCCCAGCCATGATCAAATTCATGATTACCTATCGTTACAACATCAAACGACATGGTATTCATAATATCAATAATTGCTTTTCCCTTAGTTAAGCTACTAATATAAGGGCCAGTGAAATAGTCACCTGCATCAAAAAACCATGTCGCTTTACTTTTTGATTTTTCCTCTTTTACCAGAGTAGTGATATTCGCCCAGCCACCAATATCCCGTTTGCCGTCAGCAATCCATGGCACTTTATAAGGTTCTACATGAGCATGGAGATCATTGGTATAAAGGATGGTGACATCCTTAGCGCAGGCCCAAAATGGTAGCGTCGTCAGAATACCCGCAGCGATTAACTTTATCTTCATAAGTCGTTCCTTTCAGTCATATAAAGATTCGCTACTTTACGTTCTGAAAGGATTTTTTATGCGAACCTGCTCACACACTTATGCAAGAGTTATGCGGCAAAATCACCGACCCATTCAAATCGTTGGTGATTAATATTGATTCTGTTTACGATTAATACCTGTAAATCGTTTGGTTGCCGTAATTTAGGGCTGCCAGTATCAGCATCCGAAGATTACAGTTGGCCAGACTACAGGCTAGGATATCCAGCATTGCACTGCCGGGCATGTGGGAGTTATCCCCCTCTGTTTAATGAACAACAATTTAATGAATGGCTTTTTTCTTGCTTAAGCGCCTATGCCTTAGAAAACGGTTATTTTTGCCCTGAATGTTATTGCCCGAAAACTATTTGTTATGGTTATAACCCACGGGGGACACAGCGCGTTCAGTGCCGCGCCTGCAAAAAAGTCTGGACACCCAAACAGCAAAAGCAAAAAAAAATAGTGTCTCCAGAACGTATTGAAACTGTGTCACTGGTTGTACCGTTCCAGGGGAGAATTGCAGAACAGAAATTGTATGTCCTGATCAGTTTTGATGCCATCCGCGGTAATATTATTCATCTCTCTACTAATTTTACTGAGCATCAAAGTGGGGAAACATTACGTTATCACTGGAAGGGAAATATCGAGCCTGATTTGCATCACGCTGATATTGTAAAACGCGTTGATATGCGAGAGACACAGTTTCTGCGTCGGAGCCAGTTCGATGAAATACAGTATGGAAGCGCGGCTCTGAAATGTAACGCCAGAGGTTCGATTGTGCGCCCGGTGATAGCGGCTCACGGGCATTTTCGAATACTGAATCTCCTCTTTCCTGAGGTAAAGATGCATGTTATTTCACACGAATGCTTTCTTCGGGGAGCAGTCATTACCGCCTGGGCAAATTTGTTTCGCCTGGGGCAAGGTGAAATGTGGTTTATAGAAGAAGAAATCAACGATAATGATAGTGATATACCCTGGAATTTTCAGAGAACGTCACAGCATGGCTGGTGGCAAAGTCAGTGGCAGCTTTGGGAGCAGGGAAGAAACCGTAAGATGGTTTGCCCATTAACAGGGGGGGATAGCAGTAACGCTAAAAGGCTCTCTTTAACGGCCAGCAGGTGCTTTATCAACTGGCTATATAAACAAACGCATTTTAGTCGCAGCGCGCAACTATCCGCAGGGCGGGTGACGCAAATACTACTTTCCCTGGCGCAAGACTATAACGATAAATTTACATTAGCGCCTTCAGGTATGAATAATGGCTCAATCTTTTCGGCGATGAAGTCATGACCTGTGCGCTTCGTATATAGCATCAAGGGGTCATGGCTCGACATGACCCCCTATTAACATATGCAGTGATCAATTGCATCTGTTCCAGATTGTTACATCATTTGATTAATTTGCATAAATAGATGCCGCAGTGATGACGTCAGTAAGCTCCGTTTCATTAAATAATCTTGCACGGTAGGCCTCCCCAGGGTATTGAGGAGCGCCATCAGATAAAGAAATCACATCATAGATAGAGGCAACCATATTACCGTCTACGTCACTGATAAAGAATGAGCGCGCATGGCAGGTAAAAATAGTGAAATAATCACCATGATCAAACACGCCTCCCATAAAGTCGGTCCATTGGAGGATAGGCGTCGTTGGGAGTTCAACAGGCGCATGAATCTCAACAGCGGTGCCTGCTGCTAAGTCGACCGCATAGAACAGAATGCGGGCTGGATCTGTTTGATAGGGGTCCGACGTCGCTGCGTCATTTATCGGACGAATAACGGGGTTGCCATTTTCATCTACGCAAGATCGGTTATCGAACACTGATAAGACAAATTTTCCTGCGGTAGGATCGATACTGGCAGAAAAAGCACTATTATTCGTAATGCACACCGTATGGGCACCATTTTCAAAATGAGTAATACCCGAATTATCAATATGAATAGTCGCTTGTTTTGCCGGGAACTGAGGGTTGAAATTACCTGTGTCGATTGCCCACAAGATACTTCCATCAACGATAGAGATACCAAAAGTTGTACTCGTTGTGCGAGAATGGACAATAATGGCTTCTTCGTTATTTGGGCTGCTTGCAATCCATGTAAGAGAGTTAAAATGGACATCATTAGGCGTATTGTTATTCAGAATTTGAGAACCACTATATTCGCTGGTATAGTTTTTCGCCCAAATCATTTTCCCTGTCTGATCGTTAAATTTCAGAACCAGCGCATCTTGCGCCATCGTGTTGGTTAGTCGGTTAGGGCTATCGGTGCCAAACATATAAATGTCGCCCGCGGAGTCCCAGACTACATCATGAGTATTTGCATAGTGATTGCCATCAGCATCACGCATGTCGAATTCAAGGACGACATTGCCCATGATATCAATTTTGAAAAAGCGACGGCCGTACCACGCCATATCTTCGTCGCTGCCGGTATAGAGGTAGCCATTGTGGATCCGCAGCGGCTGGAGATGATAAACCGATAAGAAGTTAAAACGCAGGTCACCATTTTGGTCATAACCTCGGCCAGTGGATTCCATTAACCAACTGTTTCCCCATACAGAGGTAAATAGTGCAGGATCGGTTTGCTCAATATCGAGGTGGAAGATGACAGATGTATCATATTCCTGATCTTCTGTACTGATGATAAATGGCTGATTGAAAACTTCAGTACCCGTGTCATCCTTAAATACGACCTGCACACTGTTTGCATATTGCGCATAAAGACCAATAACAGGGATTTTAATGGTTTGCGTAACACCATAAATGAGATCCGATGTATAGGTAAAATCTACGCTGGTTGGACTGGTCGTCCTTTTTGTAACAGTGTAAGAATAACTTACCGGGGTATCTGAGGTAAAATAAAGGTATGCAGCGAGCTGGTTGTCGGCTGGTGCAAGTTCAGTTTTAATATAAGTAATTGTCATGATGGTATTCCTTTTATTTCATTCAATAAGATATATGGTTTTTTTGTCAACGCAATTAAGCATCGCCTGTATAAATAACGAGTAAATAAACGCCTGACGGATAATTTTGAGCTTTGATAATTAAAAGCGATTTTGTATTCTCATTCTCCTATTATAAAATTTATGTAAAAAGAACATGGTTAATCATCCGGAAAATAACGATGCGCTGTATTCTCTGCGGAAATATACATGTCAAAAGTGTTAGGTTCTATTCAGGATACATCTTTCGTGATAGCTGAAAATGAACGCCATCCTTTATTTCCGTCCAGTTGCCACCCCACTCAATATCAACTGATAACTCCTTAGCGGCCTGAAAAACAGCCGTTGCAATTGTCTGATAATGTTTAAAATCCCATGAAACGGTACCGTTGATGACCGCGAATACATCGACGGCGTGCCCCGTTAAATGCCTGCTTTTAGACGTTAATGATTTTCCTAATGCTAATAGCTCAAGCTGTCGTTTTTGGTTTCTTACCCCTTCAGAAATACCGAAGTCAACAGGCGATAATTTCAATGCTTTTCTCATCACCTCCGAAAGATCTTTATGTACTCCTTTAAGGTTCTTTTCAGTCTTTCTACTAAATTCATGATTTATCATTACTATCTCCAGAGATTTTCTTCCAGTAATAATTAAGAGCAACAACACCCATTGCACCTGATATACCGCTGACTGCAAGCGAAGTATGAAATACTGAACCAAGGCTTTGTGACATCAACCCAGCAAGTACACCGGTAAATCCTGATACAATAATTTGTGCTAACGCAGAAAATAAACTTCTTCCCGACTGGCCTGACTTAACGTCAAGGAGATATCTGACAAGTCCTCCCCACGCGCCAAATAATATTATGTAAAGCCAGCTAAAAAATGCATTTGATGATGGGTCTTTCCATGGCAAAGCAATTACCTCCATAGGGTATATAAGTAAAAAACTTTAGCTCTTGATGAGATTATTTTTCCTGGTCTAACGATTTGCTTTTGCTATGCGATAAATAATAAACGTTGAGCAATCCCGTTTTGTGATGAATATCACACGGAATATAATTAATAGTTTTTGCCGATCGATATTTGATGAATGATAGTTATGTGTTATTAATATTAATGATTCTATTTATTAGTGGAATATATAACAGGGACAGGTGAGGAGGTGGGGGTAAACACTAAAACGGCAACGGGCGCCGTCCTGCATTTCTCATGCGCTGAAAAGCAAAAAGCCTGCTTTAAAAGCAGGCTTTTCAAATTTGGCTCCTCTGACTGGACTCGAACCAGTGACATACGGATTAACAGTCCGCCGTTCTACCGACTGAACTACAGAGGAATCGTGTGAACGAGGCGCATATTATCGACCTGCGTGCGCCTTGTCAAAGGGGAAAACACCGTTTTTGTTCGTTTGCCGAGAATTTCAGCAAACCGATGATTTAATAGCAAATTTGCTTTCAAATTGCACAGCAAATCGCGCCGCCCGCAGGCGGCGCGCAGGATCAGAACAGAACGGAGTAGTTCAGGCCAAACGTACGTCCACGGCCTTTATAAGTATAAAGACCCGGTGAGCCATAGGTTGGGCTATACAGCCCCGGTGCGCGCTGGCCCCAGGCGGTGGTGTAGCCTTTGTCCAGCAGGTTCTCCACGCTGAAGCTGACTTTGCCCACCGGCAGGGCGTAGCTGCCCAGGAAATCAACGGTATTATAGCCATCAATCTTCTTACCGTCGGCGTCAGACACGTCGAAGGTTTGTGTGCTCTGCACGCGCAGGGCCCAGTCGCCCGGCGCCCAGTTAACCCATGCGCTGGCTTTAGACGGGCTGGCGCTGTCGACCGTCAGCTTCTCCCATTTCCCGTTTTCACGCGTTTCGGACTTGATGGCGTTAAAGTTCGCCCCGGTGCTCCAGTCGCTGTCGGTGAAGAAATAGTCCACCTGGCCTTCAACCCCATAGATACGACGTTTGTCGTCCTCCAGGTTGATGGTCATGTCGCTTTTGTTGATGGTGATGGTTTTATCCGAGAGCGAGTAGTACGCCGCCACCTGGGTACGCAGGTTATCGCCGGTGAAGCGCCAGCCAAGCTCGTAGGCATTGACCTTAATACCGTCCAGCGTTGAGTCGTTCACGTTGACGCTGTTTTGCAGGCGATAGTGACCATCGACCAGCTGATAGGTGCCGGAGCCGTAGTACTTCGCCAGGTCCGGGATCTCGAAGCCCTGGGAGAAGTTAAACCACAGCTGCTGCTGTTCGGTAAGACGTCCAAGGATCCCGGCGTTAAACAGGAAGTTGTTGTAGTCGGTTTTCCCGCCCGGCACCGCGTCAGCGGAGGTCGCTTTGCCCGTGGCGATTGCCTGCTGCTGGGCGTAGCCGACAAAATCGTCCACCTTGTTTTCGGTGTACTGGTAACGCACGCCGCCGCTGAGGGTGATGGCGTCAATGTCATAGCTGGCTTGCAGGAACGGCGCGAGGTTGGTAATGCTGTAACCCGGATAACGGCCCACGTTGTAGGCATTGTCCAGCTCCATGCCGCCGCTCGCCGCCGCTTTGCTCAAGTCAAAGAACTGCTGGTTGGCATCGAACGTTTCGTGGTCGGCATCCACACCCCAGGTGAGGGTCAGGTCGTCTATCGGCTTGCTGTTCAGCGTCAGCTTGCCGCCGTAAAAATCGGTTTTCTGCTGGGATGCGCCAATGCTGGTCACCGCGCCTTTGCTCAGCGTCGGGAACGGGTAGTAGGTCAAGCTCTCGTCACGGTAGTAAATCTGCGCAACCAGATCCTGACCCCAGAAATCGGTGTTCGAGTATTGCAGGTTGATTAGGTGACGCTCTGTGCCCGGGATACGGTCAGAGTTCAGGTTATCTTTATTATAGGCTTTGGCATCGCCCGTGACCGCAGCGAAATTCTCCCCAAGGAACAGGCCGTGCTTGCCGTCGGATTCGCTCTTGTAGTACTGCGTGGTTAACTGGAGCTGCTGATGATCGTCGATGTTGATGGTGCCTGTCCCCATCACGTCGATACGGTCGGAATACTGCAAGCCGGTCTGGGTGTTATCGATAATCACCTCGTCGCCGTTGCCGTCATACCAGCCGCCGTAGCGCTGATAGGAGACCGACAGACGGCCAGAGGCGTTGTCATTGCCGCCGCTCACGGCTGCGGAGACGTTCTCATCATGGTCGTTATGGCTGTTAAACCCGCTTTTTGCCCCGGTCTGGAACTCCACTTCGGTCTCCGGCTGGCCTTTTTTGGTGACGATGTTCACCAGACCGCCGGTACTGCCGCCGCCGTACAGCGAGGTGGCGCCGGAGATCACTTCGATGCGGTCAATGTTGAACGGATCGATAGAGTCGAGCTGGCGGCTGTCGCTGCGGGAAGAGTTCAGACGTACGCCGTCCACCATCACCATCATGGAGCGACCGCGCAGGTTCATGCCGTAGTTGGTACGTCCCTGGCTGCTGACGTCCATGCCGGGGATCAGCTGGGCCAGCACGTCTTTAATCTCTTTCCCGCCCTGAACCTGCTGCTCAATTTCCGCCCGCTCAATAACCCAGGTGGTTTGCGCCATCTCTGCCACGCTGCGATGTGCCCGGCTGGCGGACACCACAATATCTTCTTCCTTTTGTTCTTCCGCCCACGCAGAGGTAGAAAGCATGGCAAGCAAGCACGGATTTAAAACCCAAAGATGAGAACGTTTCATTGTTATGTTGATCCTGAATGTGTGTGTCAGTACTCGGTGGTCTTCATTAATGATTTAAAAACCTGGCTGCTCTCCGGGCTGGTGGTGCTCCGCCAGTGGATCACGCCGGGGGTGGTTGCCAGCTCAAACGGCTCGTCATCGTGAGCGCGATTCAAAATTCGCGCCGCGCGCCAGGCCATCAGGCTGAGCTGGGGTTCGGCAATACCGAGACGGTGCATCCCGGCATTGACGGCAAACAGGCGGTTGCTCTGCGGGCCGTCCCATTCAAGGGTGAAATCGTTGTTGATGCAGAAGGCTTCATTCTCATCCAGACGCAGTCGGGAAGAGAGCGGGGCGAGAAACGCGGGCTGCACGGCGCGGTAGCCGGTGGCGAAAATCACCACGTCGCTCTCCAGCTGTTCGCGCCCGCCGTCCAGGTGATGCTGGATGCTGAGGCGATGTCCGGTTTCCTGGCGCGTCAGCGCCGTCACCGAGCGGGACGGCATCAGATGCGCCCAGGGTTTTTCGCGCAGCACTTCGAAGCGGTGATACATGGCGCGATAGATGGCCAGCAGCGACTCCGTGGTGATCCCGTCGGAGGTCATCTTCTGCTCCTGCAACATCTGACGTCGGGCGTCGTCACCAAGGGTCGAGAAGCTGTCCACGTACTCCGGCGTGAAATACTCATTGGCAAACGCGGCTTCATCCAGCGCGTTGTAGTTGTTGCGGCGCGACACCCAGTTGAGGCTCAGCGGCTGCCCCCATTCCCCACGGAAGATATTTAAAAACAGATCCGCACCGCTCTGGCCGCCGCCGACGACGGTGACGCGCTTGCCCGCTAAATCCGGCGCGCGCAGCATCATTTCGCTGGCGTGGAAGCAGGTGTCGTCCTGCGCGGTGACGCAGTCTGGGAGATTGATCTGCTTCCCAATCCCCACGCAGACGTGGCGCGCCAGGAAGCGATCCCGCTGGGTCACGACCTCAAACAGGCCGTTTTGCTCATCAAAGCTGACCTGCTGTACCTGCTGGCTGAAGGCCAGGTTAGTGAGGTTATCCGCCGCCCAGCACAGGTAGTCGGCAAACTCCTCGCGCGACACGGTGCGCTGCTCGGTGGTGAGGAAACGGTAGAACTTTTTGCGCTGTACCAGATAGTTCAGAAAGCTGTGGCGGTTGGTGGGCTCCACGGCGCTCACCAGATCCTTCAGGAAGCTGGTCTGCATATGGCAGTCCGGCACCATCATCCCCGGGTGCCAGGAGAAGTGCGGCTTGCGTTCAAGAAACAGCGAGCTAAAACCGTCCAGCCCCTCTGCCAGCGCGGCAATACTGAGGTTGAACGGACCGATACCAATGCCGATGAAATCATAGGTTTTCATTGCGCTGACTCCTGGGAGACCAGAAAAAGAGGGTTATCAAGATCGCAGAGGTAGTTCGGCAGCATGCGGCTGCCGCCGTCGTGTTCAGAGAAGGTCAGTTTGACCGGGTTGAGGATCACGCGAATAATCTGCGGCTTAAACAGGTCGAATTTGGCGAAGCGCGCCGCAAGATCCGGATGGGCGGCCATATAGCGACGTAACACCAGCGCCAGGATCTGATAGAAGCGGGTTTCGCTCACGCCGCATTGCAGGGTAAGGCGGGATATAAAGCGCAGCACCGTGACAAAGTTGCCGGTTTGCAGGTCGTGGATGATGTAATCCGCGCTGAGGCGCGCCGTCACCGCTTTTACCTGCTCAGGCAGGCTCTGCGCCTGCGGGAAATCTTCATCCACCAGGCGCATGTCGCCCTGGAAATCCTTCAGCAAAATGCGCTGCGGAACGTAATCTTTCATCACCAGCGTGACGTTCTGGCCGTGGGCGATGAGCGCCACCCCGTAGCGACAGAGCAGGTGATAGAAGGGGATCACCGTCGCCTCAAACAGCTTTTCCAGCCATGCGTCAGCGGTTAACCCCGAGCGTTTGATCCACGCGTCAATCAGCGGGTGCCCCTGGTTATCGGTTTCCATCAGCGCCGCCATCAGCACCGCCTGTTCGCCATCCTGTAAATAGCAGGATGGGTTCTCGCGCCAGATCACCCCCAGCATCTCCTGATAGCGGTACGGCGCCTCAGGCAATGCGGCATAACCCGGATGCGACAGATATCCGGCTGCGGGTTCGCCAAGCACCTGCGCCCCGGAGTGAATCAGCGTGGCATCGCTGGCGAACTGCTGCTGTAGCCAGCGCGAGGCAAGCGGACCGGCGGCGATATACTTGCCCGGAATACCGCGATAGCAGGAGGTGTTGTAGATAGTCAGCGGCAGCTTGATGTCATACGGCGCGCGACGGCTGGCGTTGGTCAGCGTGCGCAGGGACTGCTGCGCCAGATACTCATCGCCGAACTCACCCAGCTCTACCATCTCACCGCGCGCGAGCTGCGCCAGGAAATGAATGGCAATTTTTTGCTGCCACTGCCACGGGTGCAGCGGCACCGGCAGCCAGCTGTCGTCCAGATCCAGCTCCTGCCAGCGGGCGTCGAACCGCTCGCGCTCGGCATCGTCCATGGCGCTGGAGAGCAGGGCGTTAATATCGCAATCGGCGTCGCTGCTCCAGACCAGACGCTCGCGCTGCAAGGCGACCCAGTGCAGGCGGAAACGCCCGCGATATTCCGGCGCGTACAGGCGCAGGGCATCCAGCCCCCAGCCGCGGCGTCCCTTGTTGAAAATAAACTTCGGGTGACCGCGCATCAGGCACTGTAGTTCGTCCGGGTCGAGGTGGATCAGCGCATCGGCATCCAGCGTTTCACGCGCCTGCAACAGCTGCATGTCACCCCGCAGCGTGGCGTAGAGATCTTCCATGTGCTCCGCCGTTTGCGCGTCGCTCATCTCCAGCACGGTGGCCAGTTGCAGCAGCGCGTTTTCCGCTTCGACCGCCGCGCCGCTGGTGGTGGTCAGGGTATCAGGGTCAATATGCAGCCAGCCCCATATCCCACGCGTGGCGCGAAACTGCCAGCACGCGTTGCTCATACTGATGCGCCAGTTGTCCGCCGAAACCGGCTCGGCGCGCAGGGTGCGTTCATATTCCAGTTCGGCGAGGATCTTCGCCACCATCTCGCGGTTCACTTTCTGCCAGAGTGCGTTCACAGTTCCACCTCGTGGAAGAAGCGGTGACGCTCGCTCATGATCAGACGGGAGCGTTTGTGCGGGAAGTCGAACTCTTTCACCGTGTCGAAACCGGCGGACGCCAGATGGCGGAACAGACGCTGGTTGTCGAAGCGCGGTTCCGCCACAATGCGCGCCGTGCGCGGTTCATCGAGATACAGATAGTGGCTCAGGCCGCGCAGCCAGCTGCGGATATACTGCGCCCCGCGCCAGTTCTCTTCACCCACCAGCATGTGCAGCCCGCGGTCAAAGGGCTGCCAGCGATAGTGGCGGCCAATGCGGTCTTCTGCCGCCCAGTAGAGTTCAAAATAGCCGAACGGCTGATCGTCAAAGCAGCCGATCACCGGATAGCAATAAGTCGAGTCGAGCTGGCGACGCAGGTAGTTCTCCTGCTCGGCCTGCGGACCGGCCATCTCCCAGAAGGCATTTACGCGCGGGTTGTTCATCCAGCGGGTAAAACGCTCGCCATCCAGCGCCACGTCCGCCACGCGAAAGCTCAGGGTGCGCTTAATCTGCGGATCGTAACGGCGGTACACCTCGCTCTGCGGGCGGTGAGGGCGCAGCGGGAAGTACAGCTGACGGCTTTCGTCAAACTGCATTCCGCCGCTCGCCTGCGGACGTTCGCCTTTCAGCCACAGCGGCAGCTGCCAGAAAATTTCACGCGCCAGATAATCCCCGTGAACGAGGCTAAACAGCGCCTGCGCCTGAGGTTCATCCTGCCAGGCTGCCCACGGCAGGGTAATGCCGGTCAGGGCGGGCGCGGCAACAAACAGCTGGTCGAGGGCGTCCACCAGCCAGCCGTCCGGGAGCCCGGTCAGCCGCTCCAGCACCGCGCTGCCGTCAAGACCCAGCGTCAGCGGCAGGTTTTGTTCCGTGACCGTGCAGCGAAAGCCGTAGCCGGAATGGACGATATTCGCGTTTGCCATCACGCCTTCTCCTTATAAAACGGGTTGCTAAAGTCGAAATAGATCACCGCCGGATCGACGATGGTGTTTTCGTTGCGATCGTGCAGGTAGCAGAAGAAGTTGCCTTTGCAGTTCCAGGTCGGGCTGTCGAGCACGTAATCGAGGCAGCGGGTCTGCTTCGCCGTCGTGCGCAGTTCGGCCAGCGCGTCACGCACGCGGGACATCAGGTTCTCTTCGCTGTCGAAACCGGCGGCGGCGAGCGCGGCGGTGACGGCAAGGGTAGAGTTCAGCAGCAGGTAATAAGGGAAGTAGCGCAGCAGCTGGCTCTCACCGAAGCGGTTTTCCACCTCGGTTTCACCTGCCTCTTTCAGCCACGCGTCGGCCCCTTCGGTCCAGGCGCTGCCCTGGCAGTCGCGGTAGATCAGCCCAACGGGGAAATCCTGCTGCATCTCAACGAGGATATTTTGCTGGTGCGCCAGCAGGACCAGACCGTAGTCCGCCTCGGCGCTGAACAGCGGAAGCAATACCCGGTCGCAGTAAGCGTCCAGCCAGCAGCGCGCGGCCTGGGCGAGCGGGAGATCCAGACGCTGGCTCAGACGACGCACCGCCGCGGCGAGCAGGCTGTCGCCGCCGTCCGGCGCGGCCTGGGTCAGGCTCACCAGCACGTTGGTTTGCGTTTCAGGGGTATCGAACAGCAGGTTGACGCGCAGGGCCATCAGGCTCTCTTCCTGGACGACGCCGTGCTCATCGCACAGCCCCGCCCAGCCGTCCTCCTGCATCACGCGCATGGTCGGGTAGCGCGCCTGAAGTTCCTGCCAGCGTGCCGTTTTCGCCAGCCGTGCCAGGCGCATGCCGCGCTTAACCTCTTTCACCGACAGCGTGCGCACGGAGTTGGTCAGCCGCACGCTCAGGGAAAACTTAATCATGTCGCTGTTGGTTTCGCTGTACAGCGAGCGGGAAGAGCTGGTGGGCAGCCATTGCGCACCGGCTTCGCCCAGATCGCGCAGGGCGCCTTTTTCTACCAGACGCTGGCACCAGTCCTGCTCCAGCAGATAGTCGGCCTGCCACGGGTGCATCGGCAGCAGCCAGCAGGTGTCGGTGAAGTGACCGAGAAGGGCCGGCGCGCTCTGCGCTGCAAAGCGCAGCAGACGTTCCCGCAGGGAGACATTCAGGCTGTCGCCGGTAATCAGCTCATGCTCAACCGCAAACCAGCGCAGCGGGAAGCGGGAGGCGAAATCCGGCAGATAGCGACGCGCCTCGGCCTCGTTGAACGGCTCGTGCGACTTTGGGGCAGGATGAAAAGCATGGCCGACCAGCAGCGCCTGTTCCGCTTCGGCAAACGTCAGCGGCTTATCGCGCAGGTTTGCCCAGTTGTGGCGTAAATCAATGGCCTGCCAGGTGTGCGTATGACTTTCCAGGACGCGCTGCTTAAAGCGAGCCAGCGTATCGGCATCCAGCTCGCCTTTTACCGTCTCTTTTTGAAGAATGAAATCAATCAGTTGATGAAATGTGACCGTGTCACCGCCGTCGCTGTCGGCCTGAATCAGCGTTGCCGGAAAACGATACTGGTGATGCTGCGTGGGGGAGAAATAGCGTACCGGAACCCGAATGGCCTGGGTTGGGGAGAGCGGGATATGAATCTGTGATAACTCATCCGCACGGGTTGCGGGAAGATAATGCCAGTCCTTCGTTTCGCGCAGCAGCGCGTTCAAAAAACACTGGGCCGCAACATCTGTACCGGCGGAGCGGGGCAGAGTACGCATAGTTGTACCTCATTCCATGACTGATAATAATTCTCGTTATGATATTCATTCTGTTTACAGTGGCAACTATTTTTGCAATATTTGTTTTCATAAACTTCATAATTTCCACACATTTATTGACATTATCTTCACAATTTTATGCGCACCCGTACTGAGAATCTCACTGACGTTGTGACCCCTAAAGCTAACTGGCCCCTGGCACTGGGCGCCGGTTTATTAGGTATTGGGCAAAACGGTTTGCTGGTTATGCTGCCGCAGCTGGTCTCCCTGACCGGACTGTCGCTCTCCGTCTGGGCCGGGCTGCTGATGTTCGGCTCGATGCTCTTTTTACCCGCATCGCCCTGGTGGGGACGCCAGAGCGAGCGGCACGGCTGTAAGATCGTTATGCTGGCCTCGCTGGGCGGCTATCTGGCGAGCTTTGTCGTGATGGCGCTGGTGGTGTGGGCGATGGCGAACGGCGCGCTGAATGCTCTCTGGGGAATGGCAGGCCTGGTGCTGTCGCGCATGCTGTACGGCCTGACGGTATCAGGGCTGGTGCCTGCGGCCCAGACGTGGGCCATTCAACGCGCGGGGCTGGATAAAAGGATGGCGGCGCTGGCGACGATAAGCTCTGGCCTTAGCTGCGGGCGTCTGCTGGGACCGCCTCTGGCCGCGCTGATGCTCAGCGTCAGCCCGGTCGCACCGCTCTGGCTGATGGCGGTGGCGCCGTTTATCGCGCTGCTGCTGGTGCTGCGCGAAGCCGCCGATCCCCCGTTGCCGCCGGTGGCGCACCAGTCGACGCGGTTACAGGCCTCCATGCTGCCTTTCCTGGTGCTGGCACTGCTGCTGGCGGCGCTGGTCAGCCTGATGCAGCTTGGTTTATCGCCGCATCTTCACCCGTTATTTAATGGCGATGCCGTGCAAATCAGCCATCATGTCGCGCTGCTGCTGAGCCTGGCCGCGCTGGCGACCCTGGCGGCGCAGTTTCTGGTGGTACGCCCGCAGCATTTTACCCCGAGAGTTTTACTCTTAATTGCCGCGGTCTTGATGGTGGCGGGTCTTGGGCTGATGTGTCTCGCCAGTTTAGCCCTGTTCTACGTGGGAATTGTCATCACTTCGCTGGGGGCCGCCATGGCAACGCCGGGATACCAGCTTTTGCTCAACGATCGGCTGACGACGGGCAAAGGCGCAGGGGTGATCGCCACCAGCCATACGCTGGGATACGGGGCCAGCGCGCTGCTGGTACCCGTGGTGACGCGCTTTTACGGTGAGCAGTTTTTGATTACTGCCGCATGGGGAATGGCGCTGCTGTTTCTCGCGGTGAGCGTGTGGGTACGATCGACCGATCGTACCTCTGCTGAACATTAGTGGAACGGATGAGAGGATGTGCTGGCTGCGTCCTCACTTTGCCGCAGACGCTGAAGCGGATCCTGCTGATAAAACTGGCAAAAACGCTGCCACAGCGCCGGGAAGCGCGGGGCAAAAAGCTCAGGTGCGCTAAAGAAATACTCGGACAGTACCGCAAAACACTCGGCGGGATCGGTCGCGGCATAGGCATCAATGCTGGCCGCGCTTTCACCCACCAGGTCTATCTCATCCTGAATGTTTTCCATCGCCGCGTGCAGGTCGTGCTCCCATCCCGCGACTTCACGCAGCGGGATCAGCGGCACGCCGCTGGCGCGATCGCCGTTGCGGGTATCCAGCTTATGCGCCACTTCGTGAATGATCAGGTTGAAGCCCGAGGCATCGAACGAGTCCTGAATATCCAGCCAGTTGAGGATGATTGGCCCTTGCTGCCAGCTTTGCCCGGACTGCACCATACGCTGGTTGTGCACCAGCCCGATGTCATCCTCCCACTCATCATCGAGGATAAACGGCGCCGGGTAGATCAGCACTTCGTGGAAGCCATCCAGCCATTCGATACCCAGCTCCAGCACCGGCAAGCAGAAGAGCAGGGCGATGCGGGAATTTTTAAGCGGATCCAGTTCGAAGCCCTGTAGCGGTACCAGCCGTTTTTGCTGTAAAAAACGCTCGGCCAGCTGAATCAGCTTTGATTGCTCTTCAGGCAAGAGATTCGCCAGCACGGGGATCGCCAGAGCCTCATCCCAGGGCAGCGCCATATTTCGACCAGCGTCGTTCGTTTTCCAGGGCCACTTAATCATCGCTTTGCTCGTTACTCGCACGTGAACAAAATGGAAAGGTCAGGGGCTGTTAGCATGCCAACATACTCTGTTAAGCAGTATGACACTCCTCTTCGGCTGCATGCAGACTGGCAGCCTGTTTAAGAGGAATCCAGCCCGCATAAACTATCACTATGTGCCGTCAGGTTGATAGCGCTTTAGGGGTATCCCCTTCATTTTGTGAAGTATGTCGTGCACGACTATGATAAATCTCTTCTTACCCTACCGTGCTTAAGGATCCCGTCAGTATGCCCGTCAATTTTGACCTCAACGATCTCTATGCCTTCCGCGCTTTACTGGAATATGGCAATTTCCGTCTTGCGGCGGAGTCTATCTGCCTTTCCCAGTCGGCGTTGAGTCGCAGAATTGAAAAGCTCGAGGCGGCACTGGGGACAAAACTGTTCGACAGAACCACCCGGCGCGTCACGCTGACCCTGTATGGACAGACCTTTGCCGACCGATGCGGACAGCTGCTTGCTGATGTGGAGTCCATGCTTTCGGATATCGATAAGGCCAGCGAGGAGCGTACGGGGCTAATCACCGTGGCGACGGTGCCGTCCGCCGCCTGTTACTTTATGCCGGATGTTATCCGCCGCTTTCAGTCCCGTTACCCCCGCGTGCGCATAAAACTGATCGACAGCAGCGCCGGAAATGTTATCGAGGCCGTCACCCGCGGACAGGCGGATTTTGGTATCTGCTTTGCCCGGAGTTTGCAGCCCGACATCGAGTTTGTCCCGCTGGTGGAGGATGTCTACGTGGCTGCCTGCCGGCGCGACAGCCCGCTTGCAAAAAGAAAAAGCCTGACGTGGCAGGCTTTTTATCAGCAGGATTATATCGGTCTGGATAAGACCTCCGGCAACCGCAATCTTCTCGACCAGCGGGTCGGGCATATTCGGCCTGAGCGCCCCAGCATCTGCGAAACGCGGCACGTGACGACCATGCTGGGGATGGTTGAAGCCGGGATCGGCATTGCGGCCGTTCCCGCCATGTCAATGCCCCGCGCAGAGCATTCGCTGCTGACGTCGGTACCTTTAACCGAGCCTGAGGTCAGGCGAACCGTGGGGCTGATCCGCCGCCGCGGGCGGATCCAGTCCTATATTGCTGCCGAACTCGAAACGCTGATTACCGAGCAGTATCGCGAGGTGCACTGACGGGCGTTAAGCCCGTTGCCGTAATGACGCTGGCGGCCTGTGGCGAAGAGAGAAAGGCCAGCAGAGCTTTTCCCTGTTCGGGATGGTCAGCCTTCTGCGTTACGGCTCCGGCGAAACGGGTAATGTACTGCATGTCGTCAGGCAACTTACCCACAAACGTCACCCCCGGGACCGGCAGAAGCTCGCTCACCTGCTGAAAGCCGAGATCGTATTTCCCTTTTGCCACTTCAGACGCCACCGGGATGCGCTCAACCCGGTGCGCTTTATCGTGGACCGGGCCGTCGATGCCCAGCTTACGGAACAGCTGGCTCTCTACATACCGGCCGCTGGCGCTGTCGGAATAAGCCATGGAATGCGCCTTCAGCAGCGTTTGCCGCAGGGCAGGCACCGTACTGATATCCGGCACCGGCGCGCCCGCTTTGACGACCATCCCGACGGGCGAATCCGCCAGCTCCACGCGAGAGCCCGCCGCCGTCCTGCGATCCTGTTCCAGTTTCGCCAGCGCATCGCCCACCATAATCACCACGTCCGCTTTTTCGCCCCGGGCGAGCCGGGCCGGAATGGCCTGCGGCGTTTTGCCCATCGACGGGCCGGAGATCACAATGAGCCTGTCACCGCTTTGCGCTTCGTACTGCGGCGTCAGCTTCTCCAGCGCCGCTTTGAAGCCGCCAGAAATCATCACCGTCACATCCTGCGCAAGCGCGCCCGCGCTGAGGGTGGCGAAGGTCAGGGCGGCAATCACCGTTCTGAATGTAAGCATGAGGGATCACTCCTTAACGGCAGTTTGCAGGATTAACGTGCGACGACGATAGAGATAAAGCGTTGCCAGCAGGGCGCAAACGGCGGCAAAGCTCATCCAGTAGCCCGGGGAGGCTTTGTCGCCGGTGTACTCAATTAAGGCAGTCGAAATCACCGGCGTGAAACCGCCAAAGACCGCCGTTGCCAGGCTGTAAGCCAGTGAGAAGCCCGCCACGCGCACCTCTGCTGGCATGATCTCCGTCAGGGCCGGGATCATCGCGCCGTTATACAGGCCGTAGAGGAAAGAGAGCCACAGCAGCACGGTCAGCATCATTGAGAAGCTCGGGGCTGCGGCCAGCATCGTCAGCGCCGGATAGCTGGTCGCCAGCGCCAGCAGCGTCATGGCGATCAGCACCGGTTTACGCCCGAAGCGATCCGACAGCGCGCCGCCCACCGGAAGCCAGATGAAGTTGGACACCGCCACCAGCAGCGTGACCAGAAGACTGTCCGACGCGCTAAGCATCAGGACTTTTTTACCGAAGGTCGGCGCGTAAACGGTGATCAGGTAAAACGCGGTGGTGGTCATCGCCACCATCAGCATGCCCGCGACGACTACCGGCCAGTTGGCGAGCAGCGTTGTGAAGACCTGACGCATTGCCAGATGGTGGCGACGGGCGCTGAATTCCTCGGTCTCTTCGAGCTTGCGGCGCAGGAAAAAGATAAACGGCACAATCAGACAGCCAAACAGGAACGGAATACGCCATCCCCATTCGCGAATGGCACTCTCTTGCAGCACCACATTCAGCGCAAATCCCATCGCCGCCGCGATCATAATGGCGACCTGCTGGCTACCCGACTGCCAGCTGGTGTAGAAACCCTTGCGGCCCGGCGTGGCGATCTCCGCCAGATAAACCGAAACCCCGCCCAGCTCGGCGCCTGCCGAAAAACCCTGCAACAGGCGGCCGGTCAGCACCAGCAGCGGCGCCCACAGGCCAATGCTCTGGTAAGAAGGGATCAGCACGATCAGGAAGGTTCCGGTGGCCATAATTGACAGGGTGACGATCAGCCCTTTACGGCGACCCACTTTATCAATGTAAGCCCCCAGCACAATGGCCCCGATCGGACGCATCAGGAAGCCCGCGCCAAAGACGGCGAAGGTCATCATTAGGGACGCAAATTCACTGCTTGCCGGAAAAAAAGTATGGGCGATGTAGGTGGCATAAAAGCCGAACAGAAAGAAGTCGAATTGCTCAAGAAAGTTGCCCGACGTGACGCGGAAAATCGCGCCCGCTTTGGCACGAAGCGTTGCAGGTGAGGTTGAGGAAACCATGATTATCTCCAGTTTTATAGTGACGTTATGCTCGTCTGTTTCTGAAAACTGGATCAGGAAGTGGAAATTAATAAGCGCAAATAGCGCATGGACTGATGCGTGTGGTGCATTAATGACAAAGCGTTGACCAGTATTTACATATTCAACAATAACTTAACATTTTGGTGATCTTTTATTTACTCGATTTCGCTAAGTTGCTGATATATCGGTTTTGTGACATCGCGCAGGTGAGAAGCCAGGCGGGGCCTGGCTTGGGATTATCAGCGCAGCGCGTTCGCAATCGCGCTAAACATCAGCGACGCTTCCAGCGGCTGGGCGCTGAATGACGGCTCTGCCTGCGGCCAGGTGGACCACTGGACGATAACCAGATTTTCTTTCTGATTAACCATGATCATCTGACCAAATATACCCAGCGCCCACAGGGAATCCTTCAGCGAATTTTCGACTTTCGGCTCCACGTGTGTGGCGGTGGCTGGTACTTCGTTGTTCCACCACTGGTAGCCGTATAACCCCTTCGGATGCGCGTCGGACACCGATCCTTTGGCCTGTGTCCAGGCTGAGGACTGTTTCACCCAGCCCTCGGGGAGGATCTGCTTCCCGTCCGGCAGCGTACCGTTATGCAGGATAAACTTCCCGAAACGCCCCCAGTCTTCCAGCGTGGCGTTGAACCCATGCGCACCCACGTCGTGCTGGCCTTTGCTGTAGGCATGCCACACGCCGTCGCTCGCCATGCCGTACGGCTGCCAGATGGTCTTCTCCAGATACGCCGCGAGCGTCATGCTGGTGGCGCGCTCAAGCACATCGCCTAACAGCCAGGCGCCACCCGAGGAATAGGACCAGTTTTCGCCCGCCGGGTGTTCACGGTGTAACCCCTTCACCAGGGTGCGCACGCAGTTGTAGGTGCCCGGCTTCGCTTCGCATTCGGTAAGCCGGGCGAAGTCAGATTGCGGGTTGGTGTAATCTTCGTTCCACGCCACGCCAGAGGTGTGGGTGATGAGCTGTTTTAGCGTTACGCCCTCCCAGGCGGTGCCTTTTAAATCAGGTTCGTATTGGGTGACAAGGTCGTCCAGGGAGTGGATTTTCCCTTCTTTAATTGCAACACCCACCAGCGCGGAGACTACGGATTTGCCCACGGAGCGCGACGTCCAGAGCGTTGAGTCGGTATTGCCTTCTCCCAGGTATTTATAGGCCACTTTGCCATTTTTCAGCACCAGCATGCCGCTGACGTTCTGGCGTTTCAGGTAATCCTGAAGAGTGTAACTCTTACCCTTCACCTGATAGCGGGCATCGGTGAGCGGTTTTTCTGCGGGTAGCAGCGGCGTAGCGTTGCCGTGGCGGAACACATCCCCCGCGTAGTTGCGGTAGTCATTGCGAAAGCCCACCACGCGATCGGCCTGGCTCCAGGTGAGCATGGTATGTGCGTCCGGGAGTCTGGCGTCGAAAGGCGCCGGACAGGTGGTGAGGTCGGTACCGTTGCAGGCCGCCATAACAGCGGGCGAGAGCAGGCTGCTGACAACCAGCGCCGCGAGCAGCGTGCGGTTTGTTTTGATTTTCATATTTATCTCGTTTGGCTCAGGAAGGACTTCAGTTTAAGAACCTGCGGCCTATAATAAAAAACGCGTTATGGGGGAAAATCCCCCGGAAAATCGCGTGGAGAATGACGTGGCATCACTGATCTATTCCTTTGCCCAGCTTGAGGCGTTCACCGCCGTCGCTGAACACGGCAGCCTGATGAAGGCGGCCAGTAAACTCGGCAAAGATCGTACTACCCTGCGGGATCTGATCGATTTTCTTGAGGATGGGCTGGGCTACGCTCTGTTCCTGCGGGAGGGGCGCAGCCTGCGCCTGACGCCGGAGGGGGAGCAGCTTCAGCGGCAGGCACACCTGCTGATGCGGCAGGTCAAAGCGTTTGAGGCGTTTGCCAGATCGGTACCGGACAGCGCGACGCAGGACATCGCCCTCGTTTACGATCCGTTCACCCCCAGAGCTTTTTTACAGGCGCTGATTGCCACACTGGCGGCGAAAAAGATCCGCCTGAGCCTGACCAGCGCATCGCGCGATGAGGCGGAAGCGATGCTGGCAAACGGTCAGGCCGATCTGGGGATCTGCCAGGCGCGCAACCGCAGCGTAGGCAATGAGATGGAGTGGCGGGCGCTGGGGGCGATCGAAATGGATTTTTACGCTGCAACGGCGCTTTTTGCGGAGGTTGCGTCGCCGGTGTCGCTGCTCGCTCTCTCTCTGGTGCCACAGGTGATTATGCATGCCGCATCAGACGAGCCGGTCGCCCGTCGCCTGCAAATTTCAGGGCACACGCTTTTCACTAACGAACTGGAGATGCTGCGCGGCCTGCTGGAGCAGGGCTGCGGCTGGGGGTTTTTGCCGACCCATCTTCAGGCAACGCAGTGGAAAAATGTAAAAAGGCTGCCCACCGAAGTGGGCAGCCAGGGAATAAGCCAGACGATGGTCACTATCTGGAAGCCGGGCAGCGACAAGCGCGGGTTGATCAACGATACGCTGTCGCTGCTTCCGGCGTTATGGAAACGTTCAGCGCTGTGAGCACCCTTTGCACTGTTTATTCTGGATCTGCTGGAAGAAGTCGTTGCCTTTGTCATCCACCAGGATAAACGCCGGGAAGTTTTCTACTTCAATTTTCCAGATGGCTTCCATTCCCAGTTCAGGATACGCCACGCACTCCAGGCTCTTGATGCTGTTTTGCGCCAGCACCGCCGCCGGGCCGCCGATGCTGCCGAGGTAGAAGCCGCCGTGCTTATGGCAGGCGTCGGTGACCTGCTGGCTGCGGTTACCTTTGGCCAGCATGATCATGCTCGCACCGTGGGATTGCAGTAAGTCCACGTAGGAGTCCATACGTCCGGCGGTGGTTGGGCCTAAGGAGCCAGACGCGTAACCTTCTGGCGTTTTCGCCGGGCCTGCGTAGTAAATCGGGTGATCTTTAACGTACTGCGGCAGTTCTTCCCCGTTGTCGAGCAGCTCTTTCAGCTTCGCATGGGCGATGTCACGCGCCACGATGATGGTGCCGCTCAGCGACAGGCGGGTGGAGACCGGGTGCGCGGAAAGCTGCGCCAGAATGTCGGGCATCGGCTTGTTCAGATCAATGCTTACCACGTCGCCTTCTCCCTGCTGGCGCAGGGATTCAGGAATATACTGGCCCGGGTTGTGCTCCAGCTTCTCAATCCAGATCCCGTCGCGGTTAATCTTCGCCTTGATGTTGCGGTCAGCGGAGCAGGAGACGCCCATGCCGATCGGGCAGGAGGCGCCGTGGCGCGGCAGACGGATCACGCGAATATCGTGCGCGAAGTATTTCCCGCCGAACTGCGCGCCAAGGCCGAGGTTTTGCGCTTCCTGAAGCAGTTCCTGCTCGAGCTGGACGTCGCGGAACGCCTGGCCGTGCGCATTGCCTTCGGTTGGCAGGCCATCGTAATAGCGCGCAGAGGCGAGCTTGACGGTTTTCAGCGTGGCTTCCGCTGAGGTGCCGCCGATAACGAAGGCGATATGGTAAGGCGGGCAGGCCGCGGTGCCCAGGGTCCGCATCTTCTCAACCAGATAATTTTTCAGCTTCGCCGGGGTGATCAGCGCTTTGGTTTCCTGATACAGATAAGTTTTATTGGCGGAACCGCCGCCTTTCGCCATGCACAGGAATTTATACTCGTCACCATCAACGCTGTAGAGGTCGATCTGCGCGGGCAGGTTGGTGCCGGTGTTCACCTCTTTATACATATCCAGCGCCGCATTCTGCGAGTAGCGCAGGTTGTCTTCAATATAGGTGTTATACACGCCCTGACTCAGCGCCGCTTCGTCGCCGCCGCCGGTCCAGACGCGCTGGCCTTTCTTACCCATAATGATTGCCGTACCGGTATCCTGACAGGTGGGCAGCACGCCTTTCGCCGCAATCTCGGAGTTGCGCAGGAATTGCAGGGCAACGTACTTATCGTTCTCGCTGGCTTCCGGGTCGCTCAGAATAGCCGCAACCTGCTTCTGGTGAGAGGTGCGCAGCATAAATGCCGCGTCGTGGAAGGCCTGCTGTGCCAGCAGGGTCAACGCCTCTGGCTCGACTTTCAGCACTTCCTGACCGTCGAACTCGGCAACGGAAACGTGCTCTTTGGTCAGCAGATAATATTCGGTGTCGTCATGCGCGAGGGGGAAGGGGTTCTGGTAGAAAAAGGGTTTGTTCGACATAGCGTATTGCTCCATAAAAATAAAACCGCCGGAGGGTTAGCCCGGCGGTCAGGAATCAGAACATCATGGACATCCACGGGTAGCCAATCAGCAGCAGAGCTGCCAGGAAGATGGCGCCGAAGATGGTGCCGAGGCGCCAGTAGTCTTTGGTTGGCAGGTAGCCGCTACCGTAGTAAATCGGGCTTGGACCCGTACCGTAGGGGGTAATGATCCCCATCACGCCCAGCGAGGTCACCATCAGCAGAACGAACACTTCCATATTCATGCCCGGAATGGTGGAGGCGATGGTCAGCATCGCAGGCAGCAGCGCCGTGGTGTGCGCGGTGGTGCTGGCGAACAGGTAGTGCAGCAGGTAGAACGCCAGCAGCAGCACGATGGTGGCGACACCCGGAGAAATACCGCTCATCAGCAGGCCGCCTTCTTTACCCAGCCAGCTGATAAAACCGGTGGAGGAGAGGCCATCCGCCAGCGCCACCAGGGTGGCGAACCAGACGAAGGTATTCCACGCGGCTTTGTTACCGGTGATATCGTTCCACTCCAGCACGCCGGTCCACAGCATCAGGCCAACGATCAGCAGGGCAGCCATGGCCGGTTCAATCCACGCCGCGGCGAAGATCCACATCAGCAGCGCACAGCACACGAACACCAGCAGCAGGATCTCATTGCGCGACAGTTTGCCCAGTTTTTCCAGTTCACGGGTCGCCCACAGCGGTACTTCGTTATTCACTTTTACTTCCGGCGGGTAGAACCAGTAGGCCAGCAGCGGCATGGTCAGGATCAGCAGGATGCCCAGCGGCAGGAAGGCGAGGAACCAGGTCCCCCAGGAGATATCAATTCCAACCGTGCTTTTTACCAGCGCCAGCGCCAGCAGGTTAGGTGCCAGAGCGGAAAGGAACATCGAGCTGGTGATACAGGCCGCGGTGATGGCTACCCACATCAGATACGAACCGATTTTGCGCGCGCTTGGGTCATTGGGTTTTGAACCGTACAGCGGCGGCAGGTTGGCGATGATCGGGTAGATGGTCCCGCCGCTGCGCGCGGTGTTGGATGGGGTGAACGGGGCCAGCAGCAGGTCCGCAAACGTAATGGCGTAACCGAGCGTCAGGCTGCGACGGCCCAGGTACTTCACCAGAATCAGCGCCAGACGGCGGCCGAAGCGGGTTTTGTCGTAGCCTGCGGCGAACATAAAGGCACCGAAAATCAGCCAGACGGTGGAGTTACCAAACCCGCTGACCGCCCATTTAAAGGAGGCGCCCGCCAGCTTGAATTTTGGGTCAGCCAGCTGTTCCGGGCTAAAGAGTACCCACTGGCTGCACAGCGCAATCGCCACGACGCCGGTAAGACCGATCACGGCGCCCGGCAGCGGTTCGAAAATTAAGCCGACGATGACGCCGACAAAGATGGCGAAGTAGTGCCACGCATAAGGCGGCAGCCCTTCCGGAACGGGGACAAACAACAGCAGGACGGCAACAATGACGGGCAAAGCCATCATCAGCAGTCGTTTTGCTGTTCCATTTGATGCCAGATTCGCCGCAGGAGGCGTTACAGCAGTTTTTGTATTCATAGTTTCACGTCTTAAGTTGTCAAAAATTCGTCGCCCGGCGAAAACACAAATTCGATTGAAATATCCTTTTTGCTTTTTTTAGTTATTTAAGGTGCGGATTTGTGTTTTCACTAATAGCGATTTAACGCATTTTGGTTTGCGCTAAATAAAAAATGATGATGTTTTTATATTGCTCTTTTGAATGCCATAACTATTGATCGCGATCAAAAAAACGGAACTGAATGGCTATTTTTATATTTTTTATAATAACCACTCTGAGTAGTGTGGTTATTCGCTAGCTTTACGCATTTTATGTATCAAAACTATAACATTTAAATTCTGGTGATTTTGTTTGTATTTGTTTTATAAGGTTTTTTGATAGATTTGGTGTATTGGTTTGACCTTTTATAATTTAACTTTTTTTAAATTCTTGTGAACGAGTGAAACATTCCCGCTAACACCAATGTGTTATTAATGTTATCGAAGGGATTAAATAGTTTATTAACTAACGTAATGACTTTAGAAACTAAAAAAAGCTTTATATTACTATCATGACATCGGCAAAAAACACGAAATAAAAAATCATCCCGATAACGAATTCTTAATTTTTAAAGTTTGGAGTTTCTATTATGAGCACTAACGAACGTATTTTAAGCCCCTTCACATTACCGAATGGTACTGAACTGAAAAACCGTTTGTTAATGGCCCCGATGACAACCTGTACCGGTTATTACGATGGCACCGTGACCAGCGAGCTGGTGGAGTACTACCGCGCCCGCGCGGGCAGCATCGGCACCATCATCGTGGAGTGCTGTTTTGTTGACGATCTCGGCCTGGCGTTCCCGGGCGCAATTGGTATTGATAACGACGAGAAAATCGCCGGGCTGGCAAAAATCGCTGACGCCATCAAGTCCAAAGGCTCTAAAGCCCTGCTGCAAATCTACCACGGCGGCCGTATGGTCGACCCAAAACTGATTGGGGGTCGCACGCCGGTTGGCCCAAGCGCCGTTGCCGCGCCGCGTGACGGTGCCGCCACGCCGGTTGCCCTGACCGCGGAAGAGGTGGAAGGCATGATCGGCAAGTTCGGCGAAGCCGTGCGCCGCGCAATTCAGGCCGGGTTCGACGGCGTCGAAATCCACGGGGCGAATACCTATCTGATCCAGCAGTTCTTCTCCCCGAACTCTAACCAGCGCGACGACGAGTGGGGCGGCAGCCGCGAAAACCGCGCGAAATTCCCGCTGGCGGTGCTGGACATTACCCACAAGATGGTGCGCCAGTACGCGGACGACGCGTTTATCATTGGCTACCGTTTCTCTCCGGAAGAGCTTGAAGTCCCGGGCATTCGCTTCGAAGACACCCTGTATCTGCTGGAAAAACTGGCCGCGCGCGGGGTAGATTATCTCCACTTCTCCCTTGGTGCCGCCCTGCGTTCATCTATCGTCGATACTCAGGACCCGACGCCACTTATCGAAAAATACTGCGCCATGCGCTCTGACACGCTGGCGCAGGTACCGGTGATGGGCGTTGGCGGCGTGGTAAATGCCACGGATGTGAATGAAGCGCTGGATCACGGTTACGACCTGATTGCCGTTGGCCGCGCCACCATCGCCTATCCGGACTGGACCGATCGCATCGCGTCGGGCGAAAGCCTGGAGCTGTTTATGGACAGTACCCGACGCGAAGAACTGAGCATCCCGGAACCGCTGTGGCGCTTCTCGCTGGTGGAAGCGATGATCCGCGACATGAGCATGGGCGAATCTAAATTCAAACCGGGCACCTTTATTGAAAAAGTGCAGGACGATGCTAACGAGCTGGTGATTAACGTCAGCCTCGAAACCGACCGCATCGCCGATATCGAACTGGCCTCCGGCCCGAGTGAAGACGTCGAGTTTGTCACCAGCTTCGAAGAGATCCGTACCCGTATTCTGGATGCCAACACCCCGCATGTAGACGCGATTACGGGCGCGACCAGCCAGAGCGAGGCGGTGAAAAAAGCGGTCTCGAAGGCGATGCTGAAATCCAGCAAAGCGCTGGCGGCGGAAGAGGGCGCTGACCCGAATGAGACTAAAAGCGTGGATGTGGTGGTGGTCGGCAGCGGCGGCGCCGGTCTGGCGGCGGCGATTCAGGCGCATGACGAAGGCGCGAGCGTGCTGATCGTCGAGAAAATGCCCACCATCGGCGGGAACACCATTAAAGCCTCGGCCGGGATGAACGCGGCGGAGACCCGCTTCCAGCGCGTGAAAGGTATTCAGGACAGCAAAGAGCTGTTCTACCAGGAAAGTCTGAAAGGCGGTGGCAACAAGAACGACCCTGAACTGCTGCGTCGCTTTGTCGAGAACGCGCCGCAGGCTATCGAATGGCTGGCCACGCGCGGCATTATGCTGAACGACATTACCACCACCGGCGGGATGAGCATCGACCGTACGCACCGTCCGAAAGACGGTTCCGCAGTGGGCGGGTATCTGATCAGCGGCCTGGTGCGTAACGTCAACAAGCGCAACATCGAGGTGATGCTGGATACCTCCGTGAGCGACATCATTTTCGAAAATGGCGAAGTGACCGGCGTGCGTCTGACCACCGAAGAGAACGAAACCCTCACCGTGGCAACTAAAAGCGTGATTGTGGCAACGGGCGGCTTCAGCGCCAACAGCCAGATGGTGGTGAAATACCGTCCGGATCTGGCAGGGTTCGTTACCACCAACCACAAAGGGGCGACCGGAGGCGGTATCGCGCTGCTGGAGCGTATCGGTGCGGGCACCGTGGATATGGGCGAAATTCAGATCCACCCAACCGTTGAGCAGAAAACGTCGTATCTGATTTCCGAATCCATCCGCGGCGGCGGGGCGATTCTGGTAAACCAGCAGGGCAACCGCTTCTATAACGAAATGTCGACCCGCGACAAAGTCTCGGCGCAGATCATCGCGCTGCCGGAGAAATACGCTTACATCGTCTTTGACGAGCATGTTCGCGCCAAAAACAAAGCCGCGGATGAGTACATCGCAAAAGGGTTTGTTACCAGCGCCAGCTCGCCAAAAGCCCTGGCGGAAGCGCTGGGGATGGATCACCACCAGTTCCTGGCAACGCTGGAACGCTACAACGGCTTTGTGGAGAAACAGCACGACGATGATTTCGGTCGCACCACCGCGCTGCGTGCGCCAATCAACGAAGGGCCGTTCTACGCCATTCAGATTGCACCGGGCGTTCACCACACCATGGGCGGCGTGACCATTAACACAGAAACCTGCGTGCTGGACAGCAACCACAACGTATTGCCGGGAGCGTTTGCTGCGGGTGAGGTTGTCGGGGGCATCCATGGCGGTAACCGCATCGGCGGTAACGCGGTGGCAGATATCATTATTTTTGGTACGCTTGCAGGACATCAGGCGGCTATGCGTTCGAAAACACGGTAAGGCTCCTGTTTCCCCGGCGGCGCGGTGCCTGCCGGGGCTACATCTGAGGACTCATGAAATGCCTGATAGCCATCGTGTTTACAGCTACTCCGCCGTTCTGATGGGATCGCCCATCCTCCTGAAACTCTTTTCCCATGACGAAGCGCTTGCCTCTCGCGTATTTCGCCTGATCAAACAGTACGAAGATCTGCTCACCGTTAACCGAGCGCACTCCCAGGTAATGGACATCAACCATGCGGCCGGTCAGCATCCGGTTGCCGTCAGTCGCCCGGTGTTCGAGCTGATCCGCTGCGCGAAAGCGGCCAGCCTGCTTAAAGACAGCGCCTTTAACCTGGCGATCGGCCCGCTGGTGAAGCGCTGGAAAATTGGCTTTAAGGGGGACGTGGTACCGCCCGCGGACGAGATCGCCGCCTTGCTGGGCATCACGCATCCTGCGGACGTGGTGCTGGATGAAGCCAACAGCAGCGTGTTCCTTACTCGCCAGGGAATGGAGATCGATCTGGGGGCCATTGCTAAAGGCTATATCGCCGACAGGGTGCGGGATCACCTGCATAAAGAGGGCGCTGAACTCGGGCTGATCAACCTTGGCGGCAACGTTCAGACGTTAGGTTCGCCGGAGGGCGGCTGGCGCGTCGGCCTGAAAAAACCGTTCGCCGGTGACGCGCTGATTGGCGCCATGACGGTCGAAAACCGGTCGGTGGTGACGTCAGGCACCTATGAGCGTTACTTCGAGCTGAACGGCAAACGTTATCACCACATACTTGACCCACGCACCGGCTACCCGCTGGATAACGAACTGGACAGCGTGACGATTATTTCGCCAGACTCCCTCGACGGCGATATCTGGACCACGCTGATCTACGGCATGGGCGTGGAAAAGGGCTGCGCCGCGCTGCGTTCGCGCCCCGATATTGAAGCCATCTTTGTCACCAAAACAAAAGAAGTGGTGATCTCCTCGATGCACCACTTCCGTTTTACCCTTCTGGACGACAGCTACCGAATTACTGGCAGTACTGTTTGAGTAGGCCGACCTGTTCCGGCTGCAAACGGTAGCGATATACCGGCCGGCCGGTAGCGCCGTAGTGAATGCTGGTGAACAGGATATTAATTTGCGCCAGCCAGATCAGGTATTTGCGGCAGGAGACGCGGGAAATGTTGACCGCATTCGCCAGATCGTCGGTGGAAAACTCTATCTCCGGATGGCTGTCGATCCACTGGCAAATGGTGCGCAGCGTCTGCGGCGTCAGGCCTTTCGGTAATTTTTTGCTGTCGGCCAGCTCCGGCGCGCCGCCGTGGATCAGCCTGTCGACGTCGGCCTGTTCATAATACTGATGCGATCCCATCAGGCTGCGCTTTGCCTTCCAGCCGTTCAGCGCCTCTTCAAAACGCGGGAACTGGAACGGTTTAATCAGGTAATCCACCACGCCATAGTGCATTGAGGTCTGGATCGTTGCGGCGTCGGAGGCCGACGAGATCATGATGACGTCAATCGGGCGGCCCGACGCGCGGATGATGGGCAGCAGATCCAGCCCGTTATCCTGCTGCATATAGACATCCAGCAGCACCAGATCGATCGGCTGGCCTGGGTTGGCGATCAACGCCTCGGCCTGGTTGAGCGTGGAAGCGACGCCGCAGCAGCTAAAACCCTCAACGCGGTTAACATACAGACGGTTGAGGTCGGCTACCATGGCGTCATCATCGACAATTAACACATTTATCACGCGATATTCCTCTCGCTATCCCAGGGGATCTGAACAAAAAATTGGGTAAATACGCCAGGCTCCGACTCGACGGTAATATCTCCGCCCAGATTCTGGATCTGCTGACGCGCAAGGAACAGCCCAACGCCGCGGTTTTCACCTTTTGTTGAGTAGCCCTTTGTAAAAATAGCCTCCAGCCGCTCGGGATCAATGCCGGGACCGTCATCGCTGACCTCACCGCTCAGCCAGCCGTTCTGATAATGCAGCAGCAGGCCTATCTCGCCTTCCGGCTGGCCTTCCATCGCATCCAGGGCATTTTCGATTAAATTGCCCAGCACGGTGATCAGCACCGCAACCTGCTCTTCATTGGCGGTGTCGGGAAGCTGACTCTCCTCCGCCAGCGTCAGGGTCACTCCGGCCTCTTTAGCGCGGTTAATTTTACCCAGCAGGAAGCCCGCAATGACCGGCGATTTAACTTTACGTTGTATCGCGCCGATATCCGTCTGATAATTCTGCGCGGTCTGGATGATGTACTCCTCCAGCTTATCGTAGCGCTTCATGTGCAGCAGGCCGAGGATCACGTGCAGCTTGTTCATAAACTCGTGCGTATGAGCGCGCAGGGCATCAACGTAGCTGACCATGCCATCAATACGCTGCATTAACTGGCTGATTTCGGTCTTATCGCGGAACGTGCTGATCGCCCCGATCACCTGATTCTGGCTTTTCACGGGGACCATGTTGCAGAGCAACAGCCGCCCGTTACAGCCGATCTCCTGATCCTGGCGGGCAATGCCGGTCCTGGATACTTCGCGCAGGCTGGCCAGCAGCGGTTCACTGCTGCTTTCGGAGTGCTGGCCTGAGGTCAGGAGTAATATTTCTCTGGCGGTGTGGTTAATCATCGTCACGCGCCCGTGCATATCCACGGCCATCACGCCTTCGCGCAGGGACTGCAACATGGCCTGGCGCTGCTCAAAGAGAGCTGAGATTTCGTAAGGCTCCAGCCCAAAGAGGATACGTTTCAGAACCCGGACCAGACCCCATATCGCCACTGAGCTCATCAGAACGCTGAATAAGATGGTCCACACGGCGTTGAGCCGCCCGCGGGCAATCTGATCTTCAACTTTATTCAGCGAAATACCCACCACCACCACGCCGATCTGGTCGTGCTGGTCGTCATACACTGGCGTAAAGACGCGCAGCGCTTCCGCGAGCGCGCCGCGGTTAACGGAGACATTCTCTTTCCCTTCCAGGGCGGGCGTCAGATCGTCGCCAATAAAATGCAAACCTAACAGCGCTTCGTTTGGATGGGAATAGCGGATCCCACGCAGGTCGGTGACCACGGTAAACAGCAGGTCGTTGCGCTTCGTCACCGCCTCGGCAATCGGCTGGATGATGCCAGCCTGCGGCGATTCCATCAGGCCACGCTTGATCTCCGGGCTGTCGGCCAGCGTCCGGGCGATACCCAGCGCGGTATCTTTCACGTCATCGCGCGTGGCGCGGGTGATCTGCACAGAGTACAGCGCGAAGACCACCAGCAGCACTGAGCCGATAATCGCGCACACCATCAGCGTAACCAGCGTATTCAGCTTCATAGGGCGCTTGCGCGTCGGGGGGAAGGGCTGCAAATCGCTCATTAACACTCCGCGATGAATAAGAAAGGGCTAATTATCGCTGATGACGGGCGTTTCATAAAGCCATGTAAAGAGAGGCGTTTCGTGAGCCTCCTCTCAGGTGACCTATATAAAACACTTTATAGTGTGAGGGTACTCATAATAAGGAGGCAGTTTATGAGCATTATGCTTACCGGTACGGCCAGGGAAAGACGGCACGCCAGCACCACGAACATCGACAGATTATCGACGCTGGATATGCTTAACGTCATACACCAGGATGACGCGCAAATCTCTTCTGCACTTACCCCTCACTTAAGTATGCTGGCCCGCGTGGTGGATAACGCGGCGGCGACGCTTAGCCACGGCGGACGTCTGGTACTGACCGGCGCGGGCGCGTCCGGACGCGTGGCTGAACAGGCGGCAGAAGCGTTTGCGCCGGGAAAACATCCCGTCATTGCGATGACAGCAGGCGATCACGCCGGTAGCTACGCGCGCGGCGTTGCCGACCTTCAGACGATAGAATTTGGCGAGCATGACATGATGCTGGCGCTGTCCGTCAGCGGCAAAACCCCATGGGTATGGGGCGCGATGCGTCATGCGTGGTCTCTGGGCTCAACGGTTGCGATCATTACGGAGGATGCGCAAAGTGAAGCGGCGCAGCTGGCGAGCATGGTCATTGCCCCCGAACTGGGCGCGGATGTGGTGGCCGGGTATACCAACGCTAAAGCAGGCATTGCGCAAAGCATGATCCTGCATATGATCACCACCGGTCTGGCGGTACGTTCCGGACGGGTGTACAGCAACCTGCGCGTTGATCTGGAGGCAAGCAATACCAGATGGGCCGAACGACAAATTGCCATTGTGATGGAAGCGGGGGGATGTAGCCGGGCTCAGGCGAAGGCCGCGCTGGAAAGCTGCAACCACCAGTGCAAAACGGCGGTACTGATGGTGCTGACAGGGCTGGATGCCTGGAAAGCGCACGAATTGCTGGCGCAGAATAACGGGTTTGTTCGCCTGGCCTTGCAGGAAGCGCCGTAATATTTCAGCGTCAAATAAAAAAAGCCCGCATCGCGGGCTTTAATATTGATGGGGATTAGAACTGGTAGGTCATGCCTACGCCAACGATGTCATCGGTAGAAATACCGTTTGCTTCGTAGAAGCGTTCATCGTTGTCCAGCATGTTGATTTTGTAGTCAACATAGGTAGAGAAGTTCTTGTTGAAGCTGTAGGTCATGCCCACGTCGATGTAGTTAACCAGATCCATATCGCCTTTCTGACCCTGCGGGTTGCCGGCGTAGCCTGGATAAGTCATGTCCTTACCTTTAGAGTAAACCCATGCCAGGGATGGACGCAGACCGAAGTCGAACTGATATTGTGCCACTGCTTCGAAGTTCTGAGTCTTATCCGCAATACCATCATCGCCGTATGGGGTCATGTTGCGGGTTTCAGCGTACATCATTGCCAGATAGACGTTATTGGCATCGTATTTCGCGCCAATGGTCCATGCTTCGGCTGTTTCACCGCCAGCAAAGTGGGCGTTATTTCTACCCGCACCGACTTGTTCGTTAGTACGGTCAGAAGAAGAGTATGCAGCACCCAGGCTCAGACCAGACAGATCGCCAGAGAAGTCATAAGAGGTGGACATACCGAAGCCGTCGCCGTTCTGGAAACGAACATCATCATGGCCGTTTTTGGTGCCTTCCTGATTTTCGTTTGCGTTGCCACCTTCATTATTACCCTGGTATTGCAGCGCAAAGTTCAGGCCGTCGACCAGACCGAAGAAATCGTTATTACGATAGGTCGCCAGACCGTTAGCACGACCGTTCATGAAGTTATCGGTCCAGGTGTAAGAATCTCCACCAAATACCGGCAGCATATCGGTCCAGGCTTCTACGTCATAC
Source organism: Enterobacter sp. BIDMC 27 (assembly GCF_000534415.1). Lineage (NCBI taxonomy): Bacteria > Pseudomonadati > Pseudomonadota > Gammaproteobacteria > Enterobacterales > Enterobacteriaceae > Enterobacter > Enterobacter sp. BIDMC 27. The sequence goes on along the minus strand of NZ_KI973178.1, from coordinate 3,762,755 downwards.
ACGACGCCGTAATTACGGCCGTAATCAAATGAGCCGTAGTCGCCATATTTCAGGCCAGCGAATGCCAGACGGTTGAAAGATTTATCCCCTGCGCCTTCGGTGTCGTTAGCGTAGGTTTTATATTCCCACTGGCCATAGCCTGTCAGGTCGTTCGTGATCTGCGTTTCGCCTTTGAAACCCACCTGTACATAGGTTTCATCGCCGTCGTCGCCAGGGTTGTCGGAGAAGGTATGACGCGCATCAACCTTACCGTACAGGTCAACTTTGTTGCCATTCTTGTTATACATTTCCGCCGCATTTACTGCGCCAGCCATTAATAACGCGGGTACGAGAATTGCCAGAACTTTTCTTTTCATTATATATTCCCTTTAAATATAAATTGTCTGAATATATGTAATTACCCTCCGTAACTACATGGCTGATACTATTCTATGGATTATTATTTAGGTTCAAAAATAAATGTAATTAAAGTGGTAAAAATATTGCAAAATATTTCTTTTTATCTCTTTATTTTTCATATGAATTAATTCATTGAAAATATAGAGGGTAATTATTATTAAGTATTTCGTAATTCTATTTATAAAGGGTTTTAATTCGGGTGTATTATAATTCACTCACTTTTGAGCAACAGGACAGGATGATGGAACTTGCGCAGTGGCAACACCGTTTTGAGCGCTGGCTCGACGAAAATCATTTTACTGATGATACGGCGCACGATATCGCCCATTTTCGCCGCGTCTGGATGACGGCGCAGGGTATTATGGCTGACGAGGATAGCGATCCGCTGGTTGTGCTGACCGCATGCTACTTCCATGACATTGTCAGCCTGCCGAAAAATCACCCGGAACGTAGCCACTCCTCGCGGCTGGCAGCGGGAAAAACGCGCGAGATCCTGAGTCGCGATTTTCCTGATTTTCCGCCGGATCGTTATGCAGCCGTTGAGCATGCTATTGAAGCGCACAGCTTCAGTGCCGGTATCGCGCCGCAAAGCCTGGAGGCCAAAATTGTGCAGGATGCCGACCGGCTGGAGGCGTTAGGCGCTATCGGCCTGGCGCGCGTCTTTGCCGTCTCCGGTGCGCTGGGCGCCGCGCTGTTTGATGCCGACGACCCGTTCGCCGGAACACGAGAGTTGGATGATAAAGCCTTCGCGCTCGACCACTTTCAGACCAAACTCCTGCGCCTGCCTGACACCATGCAAACCGCGCGGGGGCGCGAACTTGCGCGTCACAATGCCGATTTTCTGATCCAGTTTATGGCGAAGCTGAGTGCCGAATTACAGGGCGATTACCTCGGAACCGACAGCCAGATATTGACCCATTTCCGTCGCAGTGTGCGATCCTGAACTGTGGTACTCTGTTTTCTGTCTTTATTGTCCGGTTAAGAGAATGCAGGAAAATCGATCAGTGACTGTGCCCGCGCCTGAGCGGGTTGAGAAATCAACGGCAGCCGTGCAGGCACTCCTGCGTCAGCTGCTGGAAATGTATGATGCTAAAACGCTGGCAAACCAGCTGGTGGCCCATGGCGAGAGCCACTGGAGCCCGGCGATACTCAAGCGGCTGCTGATAAGCGACAGGGCAGGGCACCGCCTGAGCGACGGTGAGTTCCGCTATCTGCGCAACCTGCTGCCGCGTCCGCCTGCTGCGCATCCAAATTATGCCTTTCGCTTTATCGATCTCTTTGCCGGTATCGGCGGCATTCGCCATGGCTTTGAAGCTATTGGCGGGCAGTGTGTGTTCACCAGTGAATGGAATAAACATGCCGTCCGTACCTATAAAGCCAACTGGTATTGCGATCCCGACGCGCACCAGTTCAACGCGGATATTCGTGATGTCACGCTGAGCCACAAAACCGGCGTCAGCGATCAAGAGGCCGCCGAACACATTCGCAATACCATTCCGGCGCACGACGTGCTGCTGGCAGGTTTTCCGTGCCAGCCGTTCTCGCTGGCTGGCGTGTCGAAGAAGAACGCGCTGGGACGCGCACACGGCTTTGCCTGCGATACGCAGGGCACACTGTTCTTTGACGTTGCCCGGATTATTGATGCCCGCCGCCCGGCAATTTTTGTGCTGGAGAACGTCAAGAATTTAAAGAGTCATGACGGCGGCAAAACCTTCCGCATTATCATGCAAACGCTGGATGAACTGGGTTACGACGTGGCGGATGCAGAGGACATGGGGCCGGACGATCCGAAAATTATCGACGGCAAACACTTCCTGCCACAGCACCGGGAACGCATCGTGCTGGTGGGCTTTCGCCGCGATCTCAATCTGAAAGGCGATTTTACGCTGCGTGATTTGCCTTCGCTGTATCCGGCGCGCCGACCGACGGTGGCCGATCTGCTGGAGCCCGCCGTCGATGCGAAATTCATTCTGACGCCGGTGCTGTGGAAATACCTCTATCGCTATGCCAAAAAGCATCAGGCCAAAGGCAATGGCTTTGGGTTTGGCATGGTCAATCCGCTTAATCCTGATAGCGTGACGCGTACGCTGTCGGCGCGCTATTACAAAGATGGCGCGGAAATTCTTATCGATCGCGGCTGGGATAAGGCGCTGGGCGAAAAAGATTTTGACCATCCCCAGAACCAACAGCACCGGCCGCGGCGCTTAACGCCGCGCGAGTGCGCCCGCTTAATGGGCTTTGAGACGCCGCAGGGCTACAGTTTTCGCATCCCGGTGTCGGATACCCAGGCCTATCGTCAGTTTGGCAACTCGGTGGTGGTGCCAGCCTTTGCCGCGGTAGCTAAACTGCTGGCCTCACGCATCAGCAAGGCCGTTCAGCTTCGTCAGAGCGAGGCCGTCGATGGCGGACGTTCACAATAAGGCCACGCGCAGTAAAAACATGCGTGCCATCGGCACGCGTGATACCGCGATTGAAAAACGGATCGCGGGCCTTCTGACCGCCGCCGGGTTTGAATTCAGGGTTCAGGATGCCACGCTTGCCGGGCGTCCTGATTTCGTCATCGACGCGTACCAGTGTATCATCTTTACCCACGGCTGTTTCTGGCATCATCACGACTGCTATCTGTTTAAAGTCCCGGCGACACTCACCGACTTCTGGCTGGAGAAGATTGGCAGAAACGTCGAGCGTGATAAACGCGATGTTTCTCAGCTTTACGCTCAGGGCTGGCGGGTGCTGATTGTCTGGGAGTGCGCGCTGCGCGGAAGAATGAAGCTGAATGACGTGGAACTGACGGAGCGGCTGGAAGAGTGGATCTGCGGCGGCGGTCAGGCCGCGCAGATCGATACCCAGGGCATTCACCCGATCACGGTTTCTCCACCTCACACGTCTTGACAATCGGTTTTGCGGGCAGCAAATATTTACCCAGCGTGACCAGCACCACGGCAAAGACAATCACACCCAGCGCCAGCCATTCAATCGTCGACAGCACTTCGCCCGCAAAACCGGTACCCAGCAGCACGGCAACCACCGGGTTAACGTAGGCGTAGCTGGTGGCAACCGCCGGTGAGACGTTGCGAATCAGGTACATATAGGCGTTGATGGCGATAATCGAGCCAAACAGCGCCAGATACCCGACGGCCAGGAAACCTGAAAGGTCTGGCATCGCCGTCAGTTTTTCACCCGTCAACGCGGAGGCCATCAGCAGCACAATGCCCGCCGCGAGCATCTCAATCGCACCTGCCATCATCCCGGAGGGCAGCTCGATGCGTGAACCGTAGACCGAGCCGAAGGCCCAGCTCATGGAGCCGATCATGATCAGAACGGCAGCCCAGGGGTTCCCGCTCAGGTTACCGCCGCTGTTCAGCAGGATGATACCCACAAGCCCAATCGCGATGCCCAGCCATTCGAGCTTACGGGTGCGGATCCCGAAGAGGCGACTAAAGCAGAGCGTAAACAGCGGCACGGTTGCGACGACCACGGCGGCGATGCCCGACGGCACGTTCTGGTGTTCGGCGACGGTTACCGCGCCATTGCCCACCGCCAGCAGCAGCAGGCCAATCAGGGCGGCGTTAAGCAGGGGACGCCGCGGCGGTAGTCTGTGGCCGCGCAGCAATAAAAACGCCATCAGCAGCACGCCGGCCGTAAGGAAACGAATACCGGCCATCATCAGCGGGGGCCAGCTTTCCACGCCTATACGAATGACAAAATAGGTGGACCCCCAGATGATATACAGGGAAAAGAGTGCTCCAATGAGCGGTAATAAATGCCGGAAACGCATAGTCCCTCACGACGAAATAAAAAGTTCGCTCATAGTTAACGCCAAAACTATCAGCCTGGCGAGTGCTTTAATTGTGTTGTTGATGTGAAATTTTTGTTGACGCGAGGTGCCAGTTTCCGGGCGGTGAGTTTTGTTCCATACTATTCACTTAATTAGCAAAAAAAGAAGGAAAGAGATTTTGGCAGGAAGTAGCTTATTAACATTACTGGACGACATCGCCACCTTGCTGGATGACATTTCGGTTATGGGAAAACTGGCGGCGAAAAAGACCGCCGGGGTACTGGGAGATGATTTGTCGCTTAACGCGCAGCAGGTCAGCGGCGTGCGGGCGAACCGTGAGTTGCCGGTGGTGTGGGGCGTTGCGAAAGGGTCCTTTATTAACAAGGTGATCCTCGTTCCGCTGGCGCTGCTGATTAGCGCCTTTATACCCTGGGCCATTACGCCCCTGCTGATGATTGGCGGGGCGTTCCTGTGCTTCGAGGGTGCCGAAAAAGTGTTGCATATGTTCGCTGCACGCAAAGAGAAAGACACCCCGGAAATGCGCCAGCAGCGTCTGGAAGCGCTGGCCGCACAGGATCCAAAAACGTTTGAACGCGATAAGGTCAAAGGCGCGATCCGCACGGACTTCATCCTCTCAGCCGAGATTGTGGCGATTACGCTGGGGATCGTCTCAGATGCCCCTCTGATGAACCAGGTGCTGATCCTGTCCGGCATTGCGATCCTCGTGACGATAGGGGTTTATGGCCTGGTCGGGCTGATCGTCAAGCTGGACGATATCGGCTTCTGGCTGGAAAAAAAATCCAGCGCAATTGCGCGCGGCATTGGGAAAAGCCTGCTGGTGCTGGCGCCGTGGCTGATGAAAACCTTGTCGGTGGTGGGAACCCTGGCGATGTTCCTGGTCGGCGGCGGAATTATCGTGCACGGTGTTGCTTCGCTGCATCACATGATTGAACATTTTGCGTCAGGCCAGGGAGCGGTAGTTGCTGCAATTCTGCCCACACTGCTTAACCTCGTACTGGGCTTTATCGTCGGTCTGATTGTGGTAGCCGTTGTTAAGCTGGTTGAAAAAGTACGCGGGAAATCGCATTAATTATTGCTGACCCCGGATGCAAAAAGACCATTCCTCGTCTAAATTGAAAACGTTTCACCCTGATACAGGAGGCAGGTATGGTCTTTTTGATCAGTGATGAAGTTAAGCCCAAAAATGGTGGTCCAGGTATGATCGTCACCGGGTATTCCAGCGGAATGGTGGAGTGTCGGTGGCATGATGGATACGGCATTAAGCGGGAGGCTTTTCGCGAAGACGAGCTTCAGCCTGCTAATAAAAGGCAAAAACGCGACAAGGCTTAATCACACAACGCCCGGCCTTGCCGGGCGTTTTTACTGGCAGAAGACTTATCATATCGGATGGTGAGCGACAATCAGGGAGTGTGTGTGCAGCACGATACCTTTGTTGTAAAACAATCTTTTTTGCAGTGGCTGCATAAGCGTAGCAATCCCCGTTTGATTGTTAACTTCTGTTTTATCGTTGTCCTGATCTTTTCCACCCTCCTGACCTGGCGCGAAGTTGTGGTACTGGAAGATGCTTATATCTCCAGCCAGCGTAACCATCTGGAAACGGTTGCCAGTGCGCTGGACAGACAGCTTCAGTTCAGCGTCGATAAGTTATTGTTTTTTCGCCACAGCATGCGTGATGCGCTGGAAACGCCGCTGGCGTTTGGCGTGCTGCATGATGCGGTAAAGCGTTTTGCGCATTTGCGCACGTCCCCCAGCTGGCAAATTGCGGTTGATAAACAGCGCACGTTACCGATCAACGGTGTTTCGGATGCCTTCGTTGAAAAGACGACCCTTCTGAACCGTGATGATGAGTACCTTGATAATGAACTGTCCGCCGCGCTTGAAGTGGGGTATTTGCTGCGTCTGGCATCCAGCCCTTCCCGCAACGAAGAGCGCGTGATTTATGTCTCTCGCGCCGGATTCTTTCTGGAAACGGATACGCCGGGAAATTCCAGCGATATCGTGCAGCGCTATTACCATCTGGTCACTCAGCCCTGGTTTACCCAACAGTCCGAGCGTGAAAACCGTGCGCGTGCCGTGCGCTGGTTTATCTCGCCGCCTTCCACCTTTGTCGGCAAAAAGCCGCTGATCACCGCCAGCGTGCCGGTTTATTACAATCACGTCTGGTATGGCGTGGTGGCGATGGATTTCACCTTTGCCACCCTGCGTCGCCTGCTGGTGGAAGCCGTGGGCGATAACCCGGAAGGGGAATACCAACTGTATGACAGTCGGCTTACTCAGCTTGCAACGTCTGAATCACCTGCTGCGGACGTTAATCATTTTGACGCGCGCGAATTAGCGCAGATAGCGCACGCGATAGAATCGGATTCCGAAGGCGGCATTCGCCTGGGGAGTCGTTTTGTCAGCTGGGAGCGTCTCGACCATTTTGATGGCATCGTCCTGCGCGTGCATACCCTGGATGAAGGGGTGCGCGGTGATTTCGGCAGCATCAGCATTGTGCTGGCATTGCTTTGGGCGCTGTTCACGGCGATGCTGCTCATCTCATGGCTGGTGATCCGGCGCATGGTCAGTAATATGTATTCGATGCAGAACTCGCTGCAATGGCAGGCCTGGCACGACCCTCTGACCCGGCTGAATAATCGTGGGTCGCTGTTCGAGCAGGCGAAAATGCTGGCGAAGCAGTGTGAACAGCAGTCGCTGCCTTTCTCGGTCATTCAGATCGATCTTGATTGCTTCAAGAGCATCAATGATCGGTTCGGGCATCAGGCGGGTGATAAGGTGTTGTCCCATGCCGCGGGTCTGATTGCCAGCACCCTCCGGACTAAAGATATTGCCGGACGCGTCGGGGGCGAAGAGTTCTGTGTGGTGCTGCCGGGCATGACGCTTGAAGAGGCGGCGGAAGTCGCAGAGCAGATCCGCGAGCGTATCGACAGCAAAGAGATCCTGATTAAGAAAAGTACCACCCTGCGCGTAAGTGCGTCGTTTGGCGTCTCTGGCGCGCAGGAGAAGGGCAATTATCACTTCGAAAATCTGCAATCCACCGCCGATGCGCGTCTGTATGAGGCGAAACAGCGCGGGCGTAACCGGGTCATCTGGCAGGATCACGTCAAAAAGTAATCAAGCCCCTCGCACCAGCCAGTCGGCCCGGTGTGCTGAGTGTGATAAACCCGGGCGGGATCGTTGTTCTTAAGGCTGACGCCCTCCCGGTTGAAGCCTTTCACCACGACGGCAAAGCCTACGCTGTCCAGCAGCGGGGCATCATTCGGGCCGTCGCCCAGGCCCAGCGTCGTCGGTTCGGAACCCTCGTGCAGGCGATACTGGTCCACAAGCCAGTGAACCGCCGCGTCTTTGCCGCAGCAGGTGTCCAGGATATGCCAGAAGCGTGCTCCCAGGACGATCTTCAGCCCCTGCCGGGCGAGTTCGGCGGCAAAGCGTTCCATTTGTTCATCACTGTCACGCCAGATCAGCGTCACGGAAGCCTCGTGTTTACGCGCAAGCACTGAGCGGGGACGACTCAGCCCAGTCCATCCGGCGACCACGCGCTCATCCACGTCATCGAAGGTGGTGAATTTAAGATGCATTTCCTGACGTACCCGGGCAATACACTGCCGGATCTCGTCATGCTTCTTTTCTGAGATGAACCGTGCGGCGTTTTCCCACCGTACGTCAGGCTGGATCACCGCGCCGTTTTCCGCAATATAGGGCAACCCGCCAAGCCCCAGCTCCTGCTGGATGTCATCCATCTCGGACGCGGTTTTGCTGCTGCACAGAATGACCGGTACCTGTTCATCCATTAACTTTTCCAGCCAGGGGGCCGCAGGCTGCCAGTCGAGTGTGTGAAAATCCAACAGCGTGCCGTCGAGGTCGGTAAAAACAAGCAGAGTCTCCTCAAACGAAGGCATAACGTCTCCCGGGTGATGATTTCACCTAAGATAAATCTTAAAAAAACAGGCATTGACGCGCCGTTGAAGTGGAAACGATCCCGACAAACCCACACGCGGCGCATGTTTATACTCATAACCAAAATTCACATGTATAAAATATAATATTCGCTAAGAGAATATATGCTTGTAAGACTATTCCGTTGGGGATAATGTCTTACCTGCATCAGATTTCCTGGTGTAACGAATTTACAAGTGCTTCTTGCATAAGCAAGTTTGATCCCGGTCATCCCCATGACCGGGATTTTTTTCGCCTTAGCGGTTCGTCTCCGAGACGCTAAAGTCATGGATATCCAGCTCGAATGCTTCAGCCAGTTCACGGTAGGTATGGTAATCCCTACCATTGACCACGACACGGTCGGAATTATCCTCCGCGCGATGAACTTCGGACTCACTGATTTCATTGATGGCGGCAAGCAGGGCATCGACATCCACTTCAACCTCACGCTTAATGGTGTCGCTGTACTCTTTGTCGGTCTTCATGGCGGGTTCCTCATTTAATCGTCTCAACAGTTAAGTATAGACCGCACACAAAAACGCCATTCGCGCCAGGTGGCGATGCCAGGCAATGCAATTTGTTCTACACTGGCTCAAAACCACAGGAGGAATGTATGAAGGTCAACGATCGGGTAACCGTCAAAACGGACGGTGGGCCGCGCCGCCCGGGCGTGGTGCTGGCTATAGAAGAGTTTAATGAAGGCACAATGTATCTGGTGTCGCTGGAAGATTACCCGCTCGGCATCTGGTTCTTCAACGAACTGGGGCACCCGGATGGGATCTTTGTGGAAACGGCGGAATAGGGCGGCGTCGGGGGCATCTTCTCCCCGGCTCCGGCTACTGAAAAGCAAAATCTCTGGCCAGGCCAGAGATCAAGGTAGGGTACAACATGGCCGTGCAAATTAGCGCATATTAACGAAAATCCCATTCGTCACATTATCTGTCAGGCGTACGACATGGTATATGACTTGCTTATTATGCGTTTTAATTTTCCTTTTAATATTTCCTTTGTGTGACGATACTGTTTTTGCCTTGATATTCATCTGGTCTGAGATCTGAATTGTCCCTTGTCCAGCCATCCACATTCTTAGCATACTTGATTCAGTTCTGCTTAATGATAGGGTGGGTAAGTTAACCGCCCCTACATTCTTAACTTCTTTATTCAAATAATCGCCCAGGATATCATCAAGCGACTCTGGTTTAATCGATTTCGAACTGATTAATAAGTTTTTACGCACCAACAAATACTCATCGAAATGAATATTGGCGATCGCCATAAAAACAATAAACAGGGTCTTAGGATGCTGATTAATGATCTGCTTAATGTGCTGACTGTTAGCGGGGTCGTGAATGAAACAGTCCTCATTAATAAACACCACGCCGGGCTTGTGGGCGTCACAAGCGGCTGCGAGTTCTTCAACGGTGTGTGCATCGTTGATGTCTCTCTTTCTTACCCCTCTGCTTGCTAAGTACCCGGTTAACCCTAGCCGGGTGTAGCTGCATAAATCCATAATGATCGTTGACATGGCATACCCTCACTCAATGCGTAACGATAATTCACCACCTGCCTGAGAGCTCATAAACAGCCATACGGGATGGAAAAAATCTAATAAAACCTGTGAGCATGACAAAGACTTTCAGGCGAACTCACTATCCCGTAAAGTTACGTATAATTTGCCAGGAATCATCTTAAAGTAAAGTAAATATTAAGTATTGTGAGGTGGTTAGAAACATTTAAACCGCGTCAGATATATCCTGGTAGATGTTTTTCGAGATTATTTTTAGGAATATCCTCAGAAAGACATTGCAAACACTGCGGGTTATTATTTGCGTGGAAGTTCGCTGACAATATCCGCTAACAGATTGAATATCTCACTGAATAAATGCTCGCAGAAGGGGGCGATAAGTGGCATCAATAATGACATTAATAAAAGGCCAACCGTCAAAGTCACCGGAAAGCCGATGACGAATACCGACAGCTGCGGAGCCATTCGGTTGAGTAAACCTAATGCGAAGTTAACGGTGAGCAGCAGGGTAATGATCGGCAGCGCCAGCATCAGCCCGTTGAGGAAGATCAGCCCGGCAGCCCGCACCAGCGCCAGAAACGCGTTGCTGTTTACCGGGTTGTCGCCAATCGGCAGCGTGTGGAAGGTGTCCACCAGCATCGAGATGAGCCACAGGTGGCCGTTGAACGAGAGAAACAACAGCATCGCCAGCAGGTCGATAATACGCGCCAGCACGGGCATATTCAGATGGCTGCCCGGGTCAACGAACGTCGCGAAAGACAGACCCATCTGCAAACCGATAAGTTCACCCGCCGTTCGTACCGCGGCGAAGGCGAGCTGCATCGTAAACCCGACCGCCACGCCAATCATCACCTGTTGCAGGGCAATCCAGATCGCATTCGGGGAAAAGATCGGGATATCCACCGCTGGCAGGGTAGGGGCAACGATAATCGTGATAACGATGCCCAGCCCAATTTTGACGCGTTTAGGCACCGACTTTTCACTGAGTATGGGGGCGGTGGAGATCAGCGCCATGATGCGCAGCATCGGCCAGAAATAGATCCCGAGCCACTGAACAAACTGATCGCTGGTGAAATGCAGCATCGTCCGTCAGCCGATGATGTAAGGCAGATTGGTGAACAGGTTGCGCATATAGTCCAGCAGCAAATTGAGCATCCATGGCCCGGCAACGATAATCGCCACGAAGACGGCAATGATCTTCGGGATGAACGACAGGGTCATTTCGTTAATCTGCGTGGCGGCCTGGAGAATACTGATAATCAGACCGGTGACCAGCGCAACCAGCAGCAGGGGCGCGGCGACGGCAATCGCGACTTTCATCGCCTCCGTGCCCATCATCATGACCGACTCAGGCGTCATTGCGCGCTCCTCAACTGTAGAAACTCTGCGCCAGCGAGCTGACCAGCAGCTGCCAGCCGTCGACCAGCACGAACAGCATGATCTTAAAGGGCAGGGCAATGGTTGCGGGCGGGACCATCATCATCCCGAGCGCCATCAGGACACTGGCGATCACCAGGTCAATAATCAGGAACGGAATGAAAATGGTGAAGCCAATCTGGAACGCCGTTTTCAGCTCACTGGTCACATACGCCGGGAGCAGAATGCGCATCGGCACCGCTTCCGGCCCCTGTAACTCACCGGTGTTAGCGAGACGGGCAAACAGGGCCAGATCCGCTTCGCGCGTCTGGCGAAGCATAAATTCACGTAATGGCTGCGCGCCCTTTTCCAGGGCAACCTGCATGGAAATTTTATCTTCGCTGAACGGCTGGTAGGCCTCGGTGTAAATCTTGTCGATCACCGGCGACATAATGAAAAAGGTCAGGAACAGGGCTAAACCCAGCAGCACCTGATTGGGCGGCGCGGACGGCGTGCCGAGCGCGTTGCGCAGCAGGCCAAACACAATGATAATGCGGGTGAAGCTGGTCATCATTAGCAGGATCGCCGGGATAAAGGTCAGCGAGGTGATGAATACCAGCGTCTGCACGGACAGGGACCAGCTTTGTCCACCGTTCGCCAGCGGCGTGGAAACCAGCCCCGGCAGTTGCGCATACACAGAGGGCGCGAACAGACCCAGGCCTGTCAGCGTAAGGAATAACAAACGGCGCATCAGGATCTCCCGGGACGCTTGAGCAAACTCTTCATTACGGACTGGAAATCCGCAGTGGCCTGGGCGTTAGCCTCCACCGTGACAGGCGCAGGGGGGAGCGTGTGAAGGACGTTAATGCTGGAGGCGGTCACGCCCAGCACCAGTCGTGCATCTTCCACCTCCACAATGACCACGCGCTCGCGCGGTCCTAGCGGGGTGCTGGCGCTGACCTTCAACCCGCGGGTACCGGCCGTTTTCCCCGCCAGACCGAAACGCTTTGCCAGCCAGGCGGCGATAAGGATAAAGGCAATAATACCGAACAGCGCGCCGCTCACCTGGAGCAGCGGTGAGCCGGGTACGGCGGAGGGCGCGGACAGTGTTGCCTGGGTTTTCATACTTAACGACTCAGACGACGCATGCGTTCGGAAGGGGTAATGATGTCGGTGATACGTACGCCGTATTTATCGGCCACCACCACTACTTCGCCCTGTGCAATCAGGTAGCCGTTGATCAGAATATCCAGCGGCTCACCCGCTAAACCGTCAAGCGCCACCACGGAACCCTGCGTCAGGCGCAGCAGCTCTTTAATGGTCATGCGGGTGCGACCCAGCTCAACGGTCAGCTTGACCGGAATGTCCATAATCAGGTCGATGTCCTGCAACGTGCCGCTGACGTCGCCGCCGCCTAACTGCTGAAAGACCGCGTCTGCCGCGCTTTTCGTCGGCGTCGTTTTCTGCTCGTTTAACGCGTCAGCCCACAGATCGTCCAGTGCTCCGCTGTTTTCATCGGACGGATTGTTCATGTCACTCATTTGGGCTGTTCCTCATTCAGCGAATTCAAAATCGGGTTGATCAAGTGCTCAACGCGTAACGCATACTGGCCGTTAATCGTGCCGTACTGGCTTGTCAGCACGGGTACGCCATCCACATGGGCAATAATGCGGTCAGGTTTATCTATCGGCAAAACGTCGCCGGGTTGTAATTTCAGGATCTGCGATAACCGCATGGAGATGTCGGCGAAGTTGGCTACCAGCTCCAGCTGCGAATGCTGCACCTGACGCACCAGGTTTTCACGCCAGTTCTGATCTTCGTGACGTGAGTTCTCCAGCGGCGGGTTCACCAGCAGTTCGCGCAGCGGTTCAATCATGCTGAACGGCAGGCAGATGTTGAACTCGCCCGTCAGGTTGCCGATCTCGACGTGGAACGGGGTGTTCACGACGATGTCATTCGGGGAGGTGGTGATGTTGGTAAACTTCACCTGCATCTCGGAACGCACGTACTCCACTTCCAGCGGGTTAATCGCTTTCCACGCGTCGCTGTAGGATTCCAGCGCCAGCTTCAGCATGCGGTTAATCACACGCTGTTCGGTATGGGTAAACTCGCGGCCTTCCACTTTGGTCGGGAAACGGCCATCGCCACCGAACAGGTTATCCACCGCGATGAACACCAGGCTTGGCGAGAACACAACCAGGCCGGTACCGCGCAGCGGTTTCAGATGGATCAGGTTAAGGTTGGTTGGCACCGGCAGGTTGCGGGCAAACTCATGATACGGCTGAATGCGGATCGCACCGACGGTGATATCCGGGCTACGACGCAGCAGGTTAAACAACCCCATACGGAACTGACGTGCGAAACGTTCGTTGATGATCTCCAGCGCCTGTAAACGCTCGCGCACCACGCGACGCTGGGTATTGGGATCGTAGGGACGAATATTATCATCGCCGGTCAGACCCGGCTTCGGTTCGTCACTTTTATCGCTGTCGCCGTTGAGCAGCGCATCGATTTCTGCCTGAGAAAGAATACTGTCGCCCATGTCGTTACCGCAGAATGAAGGCTGTATACAGAACGTCAGTGACTTCCTGCTTAGGTTGGCCGTTTACCAGCGGGGTCGCCAGCGTCTGTTTAATGGCATCGACCAGCTTTTGCTTGCCCACATCGGTGGCGAGCGCGGAGGCATCCTGACGAGAAAACAGCAGCAGCAGACGGCTACGCACTTCTGGCAGGTAGTCGTTCAGGCGTGCACGGGTCGCTTCATCTTTCAGACGCAGCGTAATGCCCACGTACAGCACGCGATCCGCATCGCCCAGGTTAACGGTGAACGTATCCAGCGGAAAGAAGACCGGCGCCGGCGGAGGCGGCACGTCAGCTTTGGCGGCTGCGCCGGAGGGCTCCTGCTGCATACGCCAGTAACTGTAGCCTGCGGTGGCGCAGGCCGCGAGGGTAATCAACACCAGCAGCGGGATCCAGATGGAACGCTTGCTTTTTTTGGTGATAGCGGAGTCTGTCATCTGATACGAGCTTCCTGTTTCGGTACAGCTTAATACGGTGATTATCCCGTGTCCGGCTTAGGTCAAAGCGTGGAAAAGACGGAGATAATCACGTTACCTCTGGCGTTTAGGCAAAGATGTCTACGGCACGGCTGCCGCGCGCGGCGGATTGCAGGGCGGCAGGGGCAGGCAATAACTCTTCGCTCTCATCGTTAAACCCGCCATGCTGGCCGGAACGCGAAGTGTGCTGTTGCTGCCCGGATGAGGACTGCTGTTGCCCGGCAAAGCCCTCGCTGCTGACGCTGCTTTGGGAAAGCTGAATGCCGTTTTCCGCAAGCTGCGTGCGCAGGATCGGCAGGGCCGCTTCCAGCGCCGCGCGGACGTGGCTGTGGGGCGAAACCATCTGCAACTGCGCCTGGTTGTCATCCAGCTTAAGCGAAATTTGCACCTGACCCAGATCCTCCGGGTGCAGACGCAGCTCTGCGGTCTGCTGTCCCTGCTTTGTGAACAGGGTGATGTGCTGGCTCAGATTCTGCTGCCATTCGTGCGTGCCCAGCGGCTGGCTTAACACCGGCGCTGTCGCAACGGTAGCGGCAGGCTGTGAAGGCGCCAGGTGACTGACGATCGGCGCCAGCGTCGCGGTTGGGCTGGCGGCAGACGACGCCGCGCTCGCTACGTCCTGCTTCTCTGCGACGGCGGCGACGGCTGGCGTAACGGCTGCCGTGGCGGGCAGCGATGTGTCGCTGTCCTGAACCGGCATTTTTTCCTGACCCGTTAACGCATGGCTAAGCGGCTGATGCTGGCCGTTGTCCGTCTGGGCTAGCGCAGAGGGGAGGGCAGTTCGGGGGGCGATCTCCCCGGTGCTCGCAGGCTGCGTCGCTACCGGGGTGGTGGTCTGCTGGTGCGGTAACATCGCCATCAGCGCGCTTAACCCGGCCAGCTCCTCTTCTTCAGTCGTGGTCTCGCTGTTTGTTTTCGCCTCCGGCTGGGTCAGCGTCTTCAGCGCATCCGTATTCGCGGCGGGTTTCAGGCCGGAGACGAGGCTTTGCAGGGAGACGGCGGTATCTTCACCAGTCAGGGTCTCCTGACGGGAGAGCAGTTCGGCGATTTTGGCCTGGAGCGTGGTATCACCGTTTTTTTCCTTTGCCGCTGTCGACAGCTTGTTGCCCGCCGCTTTCAGATCCGCCAGCGTCAGCGGGGCATCTTTGCCTTTGCCGGTGGTCTCGGTCAGCGCGCCCGCCAGCAGAGAAAGAAAATCTTGCGCGCCCTCAGCGCCTTTCCCGGTCAGCGTGCCGCCGGACGGGTCGCTGTCGGTCATCAGCAGTTGTTGCAGTGTGATCATTCTGGTTTCCTCATTGATGCGCGCTGGGCAAACTCATCCATTTTTTTCTGATCCAGACGGTTTTCCGCCAGGGTCGAGGCTGCAATCTGCCGGTCCTGTAAGGTTTGCCAGGCCTGCAACCGCTGTTTTTTCTCGCGCCAGAAATTCAGCGCGGTATCGACTTTTTGCGTCCACTGGTTAAGCTGCTGGCGATGCTGCTCAATCGCCTTTTCCAGCGTCTGGATAAACTGCTGATAGTTAATCCAGCGCTGGCTACCAATGCCCTGCGTCATGTCGGTGTTAAGGTTGGTGCGATATTCATGCTGATAGTCGATTAACATCTTCAACTGTTCTTCAGCCTGCTGGCACCCGCGTCGCATTGCGCCAAGCTGCAATGCGGCATCATCAACTTCTTTTTCAGCCAGATCTTTCAGCGTTGATAACGCGCTGTTCTGCGCCATGACCTTCGCCCTCCACCTGTGTTACACCTGCGGGAAAATCAGCTCCAGTGCCTGGAGGGAATCTTCCCAGTCGGCGCGTTCAAAAATACCCTGTTGCAGAAATGCCTCCAGCTGCGGCCACAGGGCAATCGCTTTATCGAGCATCGGGTCGCTGCCTTTGGCGTACGCCCCGACGCTTACCAGATCGCGGTTGCGCTGGAAGCTGGAGAGCAGTTGTTTGAAGTTACGCACGCGGGCGTAGTGTTGCTCGGTGATCAAGGCCGTCATCGCACGGCTGATCGAGGCTTCAATATCAATTGCCGGATAGTGCCCGGCTTCGGCCAGACGGCGCGACAGCACGATATGGCCGTCGAGGATCGCGCGCGCGGAGTCGGCAATCGGGTCCTGCTGGTCATCGCCTTCGGTCAGTACCGTATAGAACGCGGTGATGGAGCCGCCGCCGCTGATGCCGTTCCCCGCGCGCTCAACCAACGCCGGGAGCTTGGCGAAGACCGACGGCGGGTAGCCTTTGGTCGCGGGCGGCTCGCCGATGGCCAGCGCAATCTCACGCTGCGCCATCGCGTAGCGGGTCAGGGAGTCCATAATCAGCAGCACGTGCTGGCCCCGGTCGCGGAAATCTTCCGCAATACGCGTGGCGTAGGCGGCACCCTGCATACGCAGTAGCGGCGACACGTCCGCAGGCGCGGCGATCACTACCGAGCGGGCGCGGCCCTCCGCACCCAGAATGTTTTCGATGAAATCTTTGACTTCGCGACCACGCTCACCAATCAGGCCAACCACGATAACGTCCGCCTGGGTATAACGCGCCATCATGCCGAGCAGGACCGATTTACCCACGCCGGAGCCGGCAAACAGCCCCATACGCTGGCCGCGTCCCACGGTGAGCAGGGCGTTAATCGGCCGCACGCCGGTATCCAGTACGTGCTCGATGGGCGTGCGTTGCAGCGGGTTGAAGGGTTGGGTGATCAGCGCGCCGGATTCGGTGGTATCAGGGGAGGGCAGGCCATCGAGCGGTTTGCCGCTTCCGTCCAGCACGCGGCCCAGCAGCGCCGGACCGAGCGGGAGCTGTTTGCCGCTTTGCAGGCCGTCACCGCTGATGTTTTTCGCGTAGACGCGGGCGCCGGGCAAAATCCCTTCCACTTCTTCAAGGGGCATCAGAAACAGGCGCTGACCGTTGAACCCGACCACTTCGCTTTCCACTTCACGCGTCTCCCCCCCGTCCTGACGCTCAATCACGCAGGTGGCACCGAGCGGAAGTTGCAGCCCCGTGGCTTCCAGGACCAGACCGGTGGCGCGCGTCAGGCGTCCATAACGACGAACGGATGGCAGCTGCGCCATCTTCGTTTCAAAATTATCAAGCGTGTTAAGCCATCGCGTAAGGCGAGCGGTCATCAGACGACTCCCGGTGCCGCCAGGCGGCACAGTTCCTGCCAGCGGGTCGCGACGCTGGCATCCAGATCGCCCTCATCCGCCGAGACCTTACAGCCTCCGTGATGGAGCGACGGATCGCCGCGCAGCCGCCAGCCGTGCAGGCTCAGCGTCGCGCCGAGGCTCTCTTCCACGCGCTGCAAATCATCAGGATGAACGCGCAGCTGCGGTTTGCCGCTGAACAGCGGCTCCTGCTGGAGCAGCCCCTGGATCTGCTTAATCAGCGCGGCGTTATCCACTACCGGCGTCTGGCCGATCACCTGACGGGCCGCCTCCAGCGCCATCTGCATCAGGCGCGAGGCAATCACGCTGTCGAGCGCATCCAGCGTGTGCTGAAACTCGCTCACCAGTTGCTGCATGCGGGCATGCAGCGGCGCCTGCTGCTGGCGCGCCTGCTCGATGCCCTGCTCTAAACCTTTCGCCAGCCCTTCCTGATAACCCTGTGCGTGCCCGGTCTGACGGCCTTCGTTCATCCCGGCGTTGAAGCCCTGCTCGTGCGCCTGCATTTGCATCTGGGCCAGCATCTGGGCGCGCTGTTCCTCTTCACTCAGCTCGGGTATGCCCGCCCCGGCGTCGCCCTCGTCGGACGACACAACGGCAGGGGTGAACTCTGCGGTGGGAGGGGAGAGGTCGTCAGGCGTCCAGCGCTTCCACGACAGTTCATCAGACATAGGTGTCGTCTCCGCTGCCAATCACCATCTCGCCGGTTTCTGCCAGACGACGAACAATAAGCAGGATCGCTTTCTGTTCGTTTTCCACCTGAGACAAACGCACCGGGCCACGGTTGGCCAGGTCGTCGCGCAGGATATCGGCCGCACGCTGGGACATGTTGCGCAGGAATTTCTCGCGCAGCGGCTGCTCGGCGCCTTTGAGGGCGATAAGCAGCGATTCGGAGTCCACCTCCTGAAGCAGGCGCTGGATACTGCGGTCGTCCACTTCGACCAGGTTTTCGAACAGGAACATCTCGTCGATAATTTTCTGCGCCAGCTCGCCGTCGAACTCGCGTACCGCCGTAATAACCGCCTCTTCCTGCTGCGTTTTCATTAGGTTGATGATTTCCGCTGCCGTTCTCACGCCGCCCATTTTGCTGCGCTTGAGGTTCTGGCCGTCGAGCAGGTTGTTCAGCACTTCGGTCAGCTCCGCCAGCGCGGCTGGCTGGACGCCGCCGAAGGTGGCGATACGCAGCATTACGTCGTGGCGCAGACGCTCGTCGAACAGCGCCAGAATATCGGCCGCCTGGCCCCGTTTGAGGTGGACCAGAATGGTGGCGATAATCTGCGGGTGCTCGTCGCGAATAAGATCGGCGGCGCTTTGCGGCTCCATAAAGTTGAGCGTTTCGATCCCGCTGGCGGTGTCGCGCGTTTCGAGAATATCTTCCAGCAGGCTGGCGGCGCGCTCTTCGCCCAGCGCCTTAACCAGCACGGAGCGCAGGTATTCGTTGGCGTTGACGTTGAGCGCGGCAAACTGCTCGGCTTCCTGCTCAAACTCCGCCAGCACTTCTGTCAGCTGCTTGTTGGAGATCTGGCGCACGTTGGCCATCGCCGCGCTGAGGATCTGCACTTCTCGCTGGGAGAGGTGTTTAAACACCTCCGCCGCACGATCTTCGCCAATGGTCATCAGCAGGATGACGCTCTTATCGGTGCCTGTAAGCGTATTACTCATGTTCGTTACCCATCCAACCGCGGATGACCAGCGCGACGACGCGCGGATCGTTATCTGACATTTCGCGAATGCGCTGGCTCATCACCTCTGCGCCCATACGCTGGTTAGCACGGCGCTGCTGCATCTGTTCATCTTTGCTGAGACGAACTTCAACCGCTTCTTCCTCGTCCGGACGCGCGTTCTTCTGTTCCAGCGCGGCTTTCTCGGCTTCAGCACGGCGCTGTAGCTGAGGACGAACGCCCTTACGCCACAGCAGCCACGCGACAATCAGCACCAGCAGCCAGCGACCTGCGGACATCAGCTGATCGAAGAACGCCTGCTGTTGCCAGAACGGCAGTTCGCCACCGGTCTCATCCACCGGGTTGAACGGTGAGTTCACAACGTTGAGGGTATCGCCACGTTTTTCAGAGAAGCCCATCGCTTCGCGGGTCAAATCTTCGATCTGCTTCATCTGCTCCGCCGTGAGCGGCAGCGGTTTACCGTCCGGCAGCGTTTTGTAGTTCACCACCACGGCAACAGAGAGACGCTGAATATCGCCCGTGTTCAGTTTGGTATGGCGGATAGTCCGGTCGACTTCGTAGTTGGTCGTTTCGTTACGGCTGCTGTTACGCGGGCCGGTACTGTTCGCGGTCGAGGTCGTCTGCTGATTCGTTTGCTGACCGTTCTGCGGGTTTGCCGGCGGGGTGGAGATTGGCGCGGCGTTGGCAGGCGCAGGCTGGTTAGAGAGCGCGCCCGGCACACCGCCAGGATACTGGCCGCCGACCTGTTCCGTCTCATTGATCTGACGCGAGCGTAACACGGCGCGGGAGGCATCCCCGTTCGGAGCGTACTGCTCTTCGGTCTGTTCTTTATTCGAGAAATCAATCTGCGCGGTGACCTGCGCGTGTACGTTGCTGCTGCCGACCACCGGGCCCAGAATCGCTTCGATGCGACGCTGGAGACGGCCTTCCACATCCGCGGCGTATTTCAGCTGAGCGTCGTTGAGATCGCGCCCGGCGGTGTTGGACTGCGTCAGCAGATGACCACTCTGATCGACAAGCGTAACGTTACCCGGCGGCAGACCGGCCACCGCACTGGAGACCAGGTGCGTGACGGCGCTGATCTGCCCTTCATCCAGCGCACGGCCAGGTTCGAGGTTAACGGTCACAGAGGCCGAAGGGGACTTTTGTTCACGGACAAACAGGGACGGCTTAGGCATCGCCAGGTGCACGCGGGCACTTTTCACCGGGCCTAAGGTTTCAATCGTACGGGCCAGCTCACCTTCCAGTGCGCGCTGATAGTTAACCTGCTCGCTGAACTGACTGATGCCGAATTTTTCCTGATCCAGCAGCTCAAACCCAACCGCGCCGCCTTTTGGCAGCCCCTGCTGGGCGAGACGCAGGCGAAGCTCGTGCACTTTATCTGCCGGTACTTCAAGCGCACCACCGTTATCGGCAAAGCGATACGGGATGTTCATCTGGGTTAACTGGGTGACGATGGCACCGCCATCCTGGTCGGAAAGGTTGCTGTAGAGCGTGCGGTAATCCGGGCTTTTTGCCCATAAGACCATCGCGACAACGATCGCAATGGCGGCAGCGCCTGCCACAATCAACGGGATCTTAGGGTTGGCGCGAAGGCGGTTCATCCACTCGAGTGATTTATTCTGTGGCGCTGTCGATGCTGCTGTCGCACTCATTGCGCACCTCTTAAATCCTGGTGGTTTACGTTATTCGTGTAGAGAAACAAAACTGACTCCCGGGTCGGCAAACACGACAAAAGTTCCATACTGATGGCCCTGCCATTATTTGATGATTCGGGATTTTCTATGCGTCAAATAACCTGGTTTTTTAACGCTATTTACCGCCATTATCTTATTGACAAGCTGTTAGTCTTGACCTCGTAAAAAACCATCCAGGGGAGAGTCATGGCTATACAGGGCATTGAAGGGGTACTCAGTCAGTTACAGGCAACGGCGATGACCGCCCGTAATCAGAGCGTGGCTGACCAGCCGCCGGGCGTTAGCTTCGCCGGTCAACTGCATGCGGCGCTGGACCTGATCAGCGACAAGCAAAACGCGGCCCGTACCCAGGCTGAGAGATTTACCCTTGGCGAACCCGGCGTGGCGCTCAACGATGTGATGGCCGATCTGCAAAAAGCGTCGGTGTCATTGCAGATGGGGTTGCAGGTGCGTAACAAGCTGGTGTCGGCATACCAGGAAGTGATGGGGATGCAGGTTTAATCAATACCTATCTTACGCTGGCAGCCTGATGGCTTTAATGCCACAATATTTTTTTCTTCGCATGCAGGAAAGATGATGAAAAAAGTAGCAATTGTGGCTGCGATGCTGACGTTAGCGGGATGTGTTCAGGTAGATAACTATCAGGAAGTGATTAAGCACCCGGTACCTTCGCAACTGGCAGGTTACTGGCAGTCGAAAGGGCCGCAGAGCGCGATGGTGAGCCCGGAAGCGATCGCCACGCTGGTGGTGACGCCAGAGGGGGATACGCTGGATTGCCGTCAGTGGCAGCGCGTTATCGCGGTGCCGGGTAAGATCATGCTGCGTTCAGATGATTATTACAACGTGACCCGTAAGCTGGATGTCTATCCGCTGGAGCGTGATGGGGCGGCGCTGGAGTATGACGGTATGGAACTGTACAAGGTTGACCGTCCAACGGTGGAATGCGCAGATTACCTGAGCAAGAATCCGCTGGAGAGTAAGCTTCCGTAGCGGTAAAAGCAAAACGGCAATCATATTGCCGTTTTTAGGGTTTGCTCCCTCTCCCGGTGGGAGAGGGTCGGGGTGAGGGCATCAGGCCGCACTTTCCCAGCACTACAGCGCTTCCTCAATCACCCAGACGCTGACGCTTCCCCCGTTACAGAAGAACGTCCCTTCGCCATCCGCCGCCGTGGTCACGGTTTCCTCGCGGTTGCCTAAAAAATCACGCCAGGTCTTATTGCCGTAATTTTCCCCGAGGCAGATGGTCTTCTCGCCGTCATCACCATTTGACAGCACCACCACACAGCCCGGGTGCTCCTCAGTCCCGCTGCGGCTGAACGCAATGCAGTTTGGATGGTCGAAAAAGAGCGTCTGCACGCCGTGGGCAAAACGCTGCCGGGCGAGGATCAGCTCGTGGAGCTGTTCAATCACCGGCATATCGATGTGATACGTCTCGCCATCCCCGCCGGTGTCGTCATAGCTGGCGCCAAAAAGATCCGGGTAGAATACGCTCGGCACGCCGTTTTCACGCAGCAGGATGAGCGCGTAGGCCAGCGGTTTGAACCAGGCTTCAACCGGGGCTTCCAGCGCCTGCAAGGGTTGGGTATCGTGGTTGGCTACCAGGGTCACGGCATGGAACGGATCGGCTTCCACCAGCGTACCGGTGAAAATCTGGCTCATATCGTAGTCGCGTCCCTGGCGTGAGGCTTCGTGAAATTTCATTTGCAGTGGCGCATCAAACAGCATGGTTTTACCGTCCACCTGATTGATGTAGTGCTGCAATTTATCCACTTCGTGAGACCAGTATTCCGCCACGATAAACAGCGGCTGCGGGGCCACCTCCTGGACGTGCTCAATCCACTCTTTATAGAACCAGGCCGGGATGTGTTTTACCGCGTCCAGGCGGAAGCCGTCGCAGTGGGTTTGCTCCATCACCCAGCGCGCCCAGTATTTGATCTCCTCCGTCACCGCATGGTTGCGAAAATCGATATTTTCACCCATCAGGTAATCGAAATTGCCCATCTCGTCGTCGACCTGATCGTTCCAGCCTTCGCCGGTGTAGTCGTTCACGATTTTGAAGATACCGTCCTCATTGGGGTTTTCAATGTGGTCGATACCGCTGAAGCATTTGTAATCCCAGATGAACTGCGAATACTGCCCGGCCCGAACGGGGAAGGTGTAGCGCGTCCAGGCTTCGCATTCGATGATCTCATCGCTGATTTGGGTGCGATCCTGAGCATCCACGCGCTGCACGCGGACGGGTTCCTTTTCATCGGCCCCCATTTTATGGTTGACCACCACGTCCAGAAGCACCGCAATCTGGTTGCTTTTTAAGGCGTTGATGGCCTCCAGCAGCTGGGCTTTATCGCCGTATTTGGTGGCGACGCTGCCTTTCTGGTCAAACTCACCGAGGTCGAAAAGGTCATAAGAGTCATACCCGACGGAATAGCCGCCGGATGCCCCCTTATATGCCGGCGGTAACCAGACCATATTGATGCCGATTTCGTTCAGGTTGGGGGCTAATGCCGTGACTTCTCGCCACAGTTCACCGCCGGTGGGGTAGTACCAGTGAAAACATTGTAAAAGTGTTGGGTTGCGCATGCACCATCTCCATGAGGTCGCGAAACTCAAGTATGGAGCAGGTTTGGCAGAAATGCCTGGCGAACGAAACGGTTAACGCTCGAACGCCAGTTAAATGGCTAATTAATATCGCTATTACTTTGCGGAACCAGGACATGACCGCCCTGGTTACCGTAGGTGGAGAGAACGGTTTTCTGGATGGAGGATTGCCCAACCAGCTTCGCCAGTTCATCCATTCTGGCTTGCAGCAACGTTTTTACCTGGCCTTCGTTGTCCAGGATCACCCGCAGCGTCGGGCGAAGCTGCTCCTGAATCTGCATCGAAGGCTCACTTTCCTGAGTGAGACGAGCCAGTGAGTGCACCGCATTAACATAGTCGGTTTCACAGATGATCAGATCATCCCATAGTCCCTGCCGGGCCAGTCGCAACATCAACTGGCTCTGCTCAAGGAGTTGCTGATAAAGGGCATAAAGTTGCGGTGCGTTACTCATTAGACGGCGTCCTGCATCAGTTGTGGCGTACCGGCAACCTCCTTCCACCCGTCAGCGATATTGCGCAGCAAGTTTTCCACCTCTTCGATGGCGCTGGCGTCGTTATTCACGTTGGCGTGCAGGAGGCGACGTACCATATAGGCATAAAGGGCAATCAGGTTTTGCGTAAGCTCATCACCGTTATTTTCCACCAGGCCAACCTTCAGCCCGTTTTCGATAATGTTGATGGCTTTTGAGAGCGCCAGCCCTTTTGCCGGGATATTACCGTCTGCCAGGAACAGACGCGCGCGTACCAGCGCGCTGAGGGCTCCATCAAATAGCATGATAACCAGCTGCTGCTGGCTGGCGCTCATCACCGCGCTTTCAACTTCTATCTTTGCGTAGGCTTGCGTGCCTTTTGCGCCGTACATGTTATCCCCCTCGGGTCTGATTAGCGTTTACTACTTGTTGCTGGACGTATTTTCGAACTGCTGCGTCAGGTAGCTGCTGGTGTTGTTCAGCGAGGTCATCAGTACGTCCAGCTGGGTAAACTGGGCTTTGTACTGCGCCACTCTCGCGTCAATACGTTCGCTCACGGCGTTATATTGATCCGTTAACTTGTTCAGCGTTTTGCTGACGCCATCTTTGGCCGCCTGGATAATGCCTTTACTGGAAAGCCAGTCAGTCAGATGGGTGGCCATGGTGGTAGTGATCCCGGTGGTTTTACCGTCACCCACAACCAAATCTTTCACGGCAGACGGGTTATCCGTCAGCGCTTTTTTCAGCTTGTCGCTGTCCAGCTCCAGCTTACCCGTACTTGGATCGGAGGTAATGCCGACCTGAGACAGCGTTTTATAGGCGGTTCCGCCGACGGAGTTGCCCAGCATGGTTTTCAGCTGCGTCTGGATAGTACGCAGCGTACTGTCTCCGAGCAGGGCACCGTTGCTGGAATCCTGCGCATCTGTACCCGCATCAACCGCCGTATATTTGGTTAATGATGCAAAGCTGTCCTGAAGGGTGTTGTAGGCATCCACCCAGGCTTTCATCGCCGTTTCCGCTTTCGATGTATCTTTAGCGATCGTCAGCGTCTGGTTACCGGTGGTGACATCGTTCAGGTTCAGGGTGATATCTTCCAGCGCATCGCTGATGGTGTTGCTGCTGTTTTCGATATCGACGTTATTCACCTTCAGCTTGGCGTTCTGCGCGGTGACGCTTTCTGTCATGCCGTTGCTGGCGTCGGTGCTGGTGCCGTTGTAACCCATAAAGGATTGCAGGGCGCTGTCGCCGCTCACGCTGATGCTGACCGCGTTGTCCGCCCCGGTTTCGGTGGAGGTGATGGACAGACGGTACTGACCATTACCGACGTTAATAATACTGGCGGTCACGCCGGCGTCAGCTTTGTTAATCGCATCGCGAATGCCGGTCAGCGAGGAGTTTGCCGCGCTGATATCGACGGTCACCGGATCTTTACCGTTACCGGCGGTAAAGGTGATCTTGCTGTCAGCCGTGGCAATGGCCGTTTTGGTATCCGGCTGCGCGTTTTTGGTCGTCAGGGTTTGCGCCTGCGCCAGCTGCGACACGCTGAT
This sequence comes from Enterobacter sp. BIDMC 27, assembly GCF_000534415.1. Classification (NCBI taxonomy): domain Bacteria; kingdom Pseudomonadati; phylum Pseudomonadota; class Gammaproteobacteria; order Enterobacterales; family Enterobacteriaceae; genus Enterobacter; species Enterobacter sp. BIDMC 27. The sequence goes on along the minus strand of NZ_KI973178.1, from coordinate 3,737,540 downwards.
GGTGTATTTACCGGCAATCGCGCTGCCGGTGGTGGTGGCGCTGAATGCCGTGGTACTGCTCGACGTGCTGGTCGCTGTAAACAGATCGGCTTTATTCAGCGCGGTGTTGGCGGTCTGAAACGCTTCCAGTGAACTTTTCAACGTGCCGTAAGCGCTCAGCTTGGCGGTATACGATGTCTGTTGTTTGGAAATTGGCGTCAGCTGTGCTTTTTCGGCCGTGGTCAGACTATCCAGAATGTCTGCTAACTTAAGACCCGAACCAATCCCCAATGATGAAATACTTGCCATATTTATTCCTTAATCTATCGACACGTAGAACGAATAGTGGGGTTATCGGCCTTAATGGGGGAAAGTTTACGGTTAATTTCTTTTTTTTAATGGCGGGAATAACGGTAATAGAGAAGAGCTTTTCCGTGGCTAAAAAAATTAACGCGATCCTGAAAAAATATCTAAAGGTTGGTTTGGACCAGACGATAACACCTTTGACGGCGATGAAGCCGAAGGGTGGAAACCCAAATCTAACCAAACAGATTTGATGAACAACAGGAATCGAAATCATGGCACAAGTCATTAATACCAACAGCCTCTCGCTGATCACTCAGAACAACATCAACAAGAACCAGTCCGCTCTGTCTTCTTCTATCGAGCGTCTGTCTTCTGGTCTGCGTATCAACAGCGCGAAAGATGACGCTGCGGGCCAGGCTATCGCTAACCGCTTCACCTCTAACATCAAAGGTCTGACTCAGGCTGCACGTAACGCTAACGACGGTATCTCTCTGGCGCAGACCACTGAAGGCGCGCTGTCTGAAATCAACAACAACCTTCAGCGTGTTCGTGAACTGACCGTTCAGGCCTCTACTGGTACGAACTCTAAAACTGATTTGTCTTCAATCCAGGATGAAATTCAATCTCGACTGGATGAAATCGACCGTGTTTCAGGACAGACCCAATTTAACGGTGTCAATGTCTTGGCTAAAGACGGTTCTATGCAAATTCAGGTTGGTGCCAATGATGGGCAAAACATTACCATTGATCTGAAAAAAATCACAGCCTCAACTTTGGGTCTGACTGGTTTCGATGCCACCAAACTTGCTACAACCGTCAGTAATGGTACTAAGTTAAATGCTACTGTAGATTTTGCTTCCGCCACAGTTAGCAATACAGGGACTACGAATACTACAGCAACTGGTGATTCTTTAGTTCAAGATGATGCAGGTAATTATTTTGTTAAAGGCAGTGATGATAAGTATTACGCAGCAACGGTCGATTATACAGCAAATACCATCAAATTTAATGCAGATACAGCTGGCACGGTATCTGGTTCCGTATCTTCTGTTGCAGCAGCAACAGACACTGTAAGCGCAAAAATTGCTGTTGATACAACTACTTTAGGTGCAACTGAGTCACTGGTTTCATATAAAGATACGAGCGGCAATAACGCATATGCAGTTTATGATTCTGCTGCTAATACCTTTACTTCAGCGACCATTGACAGCACTGGTAAAGTGACTGCGGCTGCGGCTGCAAATACTGCGCTGAGCGATCTGAATTTGGATCCTTTAGATAAACTGGATGCTGCTATCTCTGATGTTGATAAATTCCGTTCTTCACTGGGTGCGGTACAGAACCGTCTGAGCTCTGCCGTAACCAACCTGAACAACACCACCACCAACCTGTCTGAAGCGCAGTCCCGTATTCAGGACGCCGACTATGCGACCGAAGTGTCCAACATGTCTAAAGCGCAGATCGTTCAGCAGGCCGGTAACTCCGTGCTGTCCAAAGCTAACCAGGTTCCTCAGCAGGTTCTGTCTCTGCTGCAAGGCTAATCGCCTGATGACGCTTAAACCCCGCTTCGGCGGGGTTTTTTCTGTCCGCATTTACGCGTAACCCCCCAAATAACCCCTCATTTCACCCACTATTCACCCGATTAAAACCCCTCCAGAATCGGATAATCATGCCGATAACTCAACTAACGCAGGGCTGTTTATCGTGAATTCACTCTATACCGCTGAAGGTGTAATGGATAAACACTCGCTGTGGCAGCGTTATGTTCCGCTGGTGCGTCACGAAGCATTGCGCCTCCAGGTGCGTTTGCCGGCGAGCGTGGAACTGGACGATCTGCTACAGGCGGGCGGTATCGGGTTATTGAATGCAGTTGACCGGTACGACGCTCTGCAAGGAACGGCATTTACGACTTACGCAGTGCAGCGTATTCGTGGTGCGATGCTGGACGAGCTGCGCAGCCGCGACTGGGTGCCGCGCAGCGTTCGCCGCAACGCGCGCGAAGTGGCGCATGCGATGGGGCAGCTGGAACAGGAGCTGGGGCGCAACGCGACGGAAACCGAAGTAGCGGAGCGTCTGGGCATTCCTGTTGAAGAGTATCGCCAGATGTTGCTCGATACCAATAACAGCCAACTCTTCTCTTATGATGAGTGGCGCGAAGAGCATGGCGATAGCATCGAGCTGGTGACCGATGAACATCAGCAAGAAAACCCGTTACACCATTTACTGGAAGGGAATTTACGCCAGCGCGTGATGGAAGCGATCGAAGCTTTACCGGAACGTGAGCAACTGGTGTTAACCCTCTATTACCAGGAAGAGCTCAATCTCAAAGAGATTGGCGCCGTGCTGGAGGTGGGCGAGTCTCGGGTGAGCCAGCTGCACAGCCAGGCCATTAAACGCCTGCGCACAAAACTGGGTAAGTTATAGGTGAGTTATTCGCCTTGGAAATGCCGCACAACGTATTGACAACCAGGAGTTATCATGACGGTGCAGCAATCTAAAAGACGGCCTTTAAGCCGCTACCTGAAAGACTTTAAACACAGCCAGACGCATTGCGCCCACTGTAAAAAATTACTCGACCGCATCACGCTGGTTCGTCGCGGTGAAATCGTGAATAAGATTGCGATTTCCCGCCTCGACACGCTGATGGATGAAGCCGCCTGGCTTGAAGAGCAAAAAGAGTGGGTAGCGCTTTGCCGTTTCTGTGGCGATCTCCATTGCAAAGAGCAAAGCGACTTCTTCGATATTATCGGCTTCAAGCAATTCCTGTTTGAACAAACGGAGATGAGTCACGGCACCGTGCGTGAATACGTGGTTCGCCTGCGCCGCCTGGGTCAGCATTTGACCATGCAAAATATCTCCCGCGATCTGCTGACGACCGGATACCTGGATGAAAATCTGGAACCCTGGTTGCCCGCCACCAGTACCAATAATTACCGCATCGCGCTGCGAAAGTACGCGCAATATAAAGTCCAGATGCCGGGCGTCATAAAGCAGAAAGTCCGCGCCGGAACAACTTCTGATATATATTAAAAAAGAATAAGATGTAGCGCAGCCGCCTTTGACGTTGCAGGCGATTTCTCTACACTACTCAAAAATTCCACTGTATCGGGGTACTTATGAAATTAGCACTTCTGGGTCGTCAGGCGCTGATGGGGATGATGGCCGTTGCGCTGGTCGCGGGGATGAGCGTGAAAACGTTCGCGGCAGAGAATCTGCTCAACAAAGTTAAAGAGCGCGGCACGCTGCTGGTTGGGCTGGAAGGAACCTATCCTCCGTTCAGCTTCCAGGGCGACGACGGTAAACTGACCGGTTTTGAAGTGGAGTTTGCGCAGGAGCTGGCAAAACACCTCGGCGTTAAAGCCTCCCTGAAACCCACCAAATGGGACGGGATGCTGGCGTCACTGGATTCCAAACGTATTGACGTGGTGATTAACCAGGTAACCATTTCTGACGAGCGTAAGAAGAAGTATGACTTCTCCACGCCGTACACCGTGTCCGGTATTCAGGCGCTGGTGAAGAAAGGTAACGAAGGCAGTATCAAATCCGCAGCGGATCTGAAAGGTAAGAAAGTCGGCGTCGGTCTGGGCACCAACTACGAGGAGTGGCTGCGCCAGAATGTGCAGGGCGTGGACATCCGTACCTACGATGATGACCCGACGAAATACCAGGATCTGCGCGTAGGCCGTATTGACGCCATTCTGGTTGACCGCCTGGCAGCGCTGGATCTGGTGAAGAAAACCAACAATACCCTGGCTGTCGCGGGTGATGCGTTCTCCCGTCAGGAATCCGGCGTGGCGGTGCGTAAAGGTAACGAGGATCTGCTGAAAGCCATCGACGGCGCCATTGCTGAGATGCAGAAAGACGGTAGCCTGAAGGCGCTTTCTGAGAAGTGGTTTGGTGCAGACGTGACGAAATAAGTCTCTGACTGACAAAAAAAGGCGCTTTTAAAAGCGCCTTTTTTATTTCTCGCGCGTCTGCGTGCATAATGAAATAACAATTGTTTGCGTGACCGGAGGAACCATGTCACTACAGAATTTAACGCGCTTTCCCCGTCTGGAATTTATCGGCGCACCCACGCCGCTGGAGTATCTGCCGCGATTTTCTGACTACCTGGGGCGCGATATATTCATTAAGCGTGACGATGTGACGCCCATGGCGATGGGCGGAAATAAGCTGCGCAAGCTGGAATTTCTCGCCGCCGATGCCCTGCGCGAAGGCGCGGACACGCTGATCACCGCCGGGGCAATTCAGTCTAACCACGTTCGCCAGACGGCGGCAGTGGCGGCGAAGCTGGGACTCCACTGCGTAGCCCTGCTGGAGAATCCGATCGGCACGCAGGCAGAGAATTACCTGACTAACGGTAACCGTCTGCTGCTGGATCTGTTCAACGTGCAGGTTGAAATGGTCGACGCGTTGACCGACCCGGCTGCACAGCTCGACGAGCTGGCGACGCGTCTGGAAGCGCAGGGTTTTCGTCCGTACGTGATCCCGGTTGGCGGCTCGAATGCGCTGGGTGCCCTCGGCTATGTTGAGAGCGCGCTGGAATTCGCTCAGCAGTGCGAAGGCGCGGTAAGTTTATCCTCGGTGGTGGTGGCGTCCGGCAGTGCGGGAACCCATGCCGGTTTAGCGGTCGGGCTTGAGCAGCTGATGCCAGACGTCGAGCTGATTGGCGTGACCGTTTCCAGAAGCGTTGCGGACCAGAAGCCGAAAGTCGTCACCCTGCAACAGGCGGTGGCTGAACAGCTTGCGCTTCAGGCGAAGGCGGAAATAGTGCTGTGGGATGACTATTTCGCGCCGGGCTATGGCACCCCCAATGATGAAGGGATGGAGGCGGTTAAGCTGCTGGCCCGTCTCGAAGGTATTCTGCTCGACCCGGTCTATACCGGCAAGGCAATGGCGGGCCTGATCGACGGCATCGCCCGCAAGCGCTTTAAGGATGAAGGACCCATTTTGTTTGTTCATACTGGCGGAGCGCCTGCGCTGTTTGCCTATCATCCTCATGTCTAAAAATCAGGTAGAAAAATAATAATGCAAGAAAGTATTCAACTGGTTATTGATTCGCTGCCGTTCTTGCTTAAGGGCGCGGTGTTTACTTTACAGCTCAGTATCGGCGGGATGTTCTTCGGGCTGGTGCTCGGGTTTGTGCTGGCACTGATGCGCATGTCGAACATCTGGCCGGTGCGGTGGCTGGCGCGGTTTTACATCTCCGTGTTCCGCGGAACGCCGCTTATCGCCCAGCTGTTTATGATTTACTACGGTCTGCCACAGTTCGGTATTGAGCTGGATCCGATCCCGGCGGCGATGATAGGCCTGTCGCTGAATACCGCGGCGTACACCTCTGAAACGCTGCGTGCGGCGATCTCCTCCATCGATAAAGGACAGTGGGAAGCGGCGGCCAGTATCGGGATGACCCCGTGGCAGACGCTGCGCCGGGCGATCCTGCCCCAGGCGGCGCGCGTGGCGCTGCCGCCGCTGAGCAACAGCTTTATCAGCCTGGTGAAAGACACCTCGCTTGCGGCGACCATTCAGGTGCCGGAGCTGTTCCGTCAGGCGCAGCTGATCACCTCGCGCACGCTGGAAGTGTTTACCATGTATCTGGCGGCCTCTCTGATTTACTGGGTGATGGCGACGGTGCTGTCCGCTCTGCAAAACTATTTTGAAAACCAGCTTAACCGCCAGGAGCGTGATCCAAAATGAGTGCAATTGACGTTAAAAACCTGGTGAAAAAATTCCATGGACAAACGGTGCTGCATGGCATTGACCTTGAAGTTGAGCAGGGCGAAGTGGTGGCCATTATCGGCCCGAGCGGATCAGGCAAAACCACGCTGCTGCGCAGCATCAATTTACTGGAGCAGCCCGAAGGCGGGACGATCCGCGTGGGTGATATCACCATTGATACCGGGAAACCCATCAGCCAGCAAAAAGGGCTGATTCGCCGCCTGCGCCAGCATGTCGGCTTCGTGTTCCAGAGCTTTAATCTCTTTCCGCACCGCACGGTGCTGGAAAACATTATTGAAGGGCCGGTCATCGTCAAGGGGGAACCTAAGGAAGACGCGACGGTCCGCGCCCGCGAGCTGCTGGCGAAGGTTGGGCTGGCAGGGAAGGAGACGAGCTATCCGCGTCGCTTATCTGGCGGGCAGCAGCAGCGTGTCGCCATTGCGCGCGCGCTGGCGATGCGCCCGGATGTGATCCTGTTTGACGAACCCACATCCGCGCTCGATCCTGAGCTGGTCGGGGAAGTACTGAACACGATCCGACAGCTGGCGCAGGAGAAACGCACGATGGTGATTGTGACGCATGAAATGAGCTTCGCTCGCGACGTTGCCGATCGGGCTATTTTCATGGATCAGGGGAGAATAGTTGAGCAGGGGCCGGCTAAAGCGCTGTTTGCCAATCCGCAGCAGCCCCGAACCCGTCAGTTCCTTGAAAAATTCTTAATGCAGTAGCATTTTAGCGTTCAATTTGCTCCAGATGCCGCTTCTGGAGCAAATTATCCTCCCTTAAACTCCGTTCTGTTGCTTTTTTATTCCGCCTGATGTGGATAAGCCATCGCCAAATTAAAGATAATCTGCCTGTGGCCGATATTTTATATAAATAATCATGCTTTATGTGTTAGGTTATATTCACCATAATAATGATTATCTTTATCAGAGGCTTCATTCAGTAAGTATGAGGGATATAGACTTTTTCACCTGGCGACGGGAATGCTTCCTCCGGTTTCAGGAAATGACCTGTGCCGAAGAGGTATATCAGGAACTTCAGCGACAAACGCAGGCGCTTGAATTCGATTATTATGCGCTTTGTGTTCGACACCCTGTGCCATTTACCCGCCCGCGAACCTCCGTCCATTCCAGTTATCCGCAACAATGGATGGCGCAATATCAGTCCGAGAATTATTTCGCCATTGACCCGGTGCTGAAGCCCGAGAATTTCATTCAGGGACATTTGCCCTGGACGGATGAATTATTCACGGATGCCCAGCAATTATGGGACGGCGCGCGGGACCACGGATTACGCAAGGGAATAACGCAGTGTCTGATGATGCCAAATCATGCGCTCGGTTTCCTCTCCGTGTCATGTACCAGCTTACAGGCACACTCGATATCCAGTGAAGAAGTTGAGCTGCGTTTACAAATGCTCGTCCAGATGGCGCTCACCACACTGTTACGCTTTGAACATGAGACGGTGATGCCGCCTGAAATGAAATTCAGCAAGCGTGAGCGGGAAATTCTGAAGTGGACCGCAGAAGGGAAGACGTCGGCAGAAATCGCCATCATTCTCTCCATCTCGGAAAATACCGTCAATTTCCATCAAAAGAATATGCAGAAGAAATTCAACGCACCGAATAAGATCCAGATAGCGTGTTATGCCGCGGCGACGGGGCTTATCTGACTGATATCACGTTCTGCGTGTCAGACGAGAAAACGGCTGAATGCTTTGCATCCAGCCGTTTTTGTTACTGGCGGTAGGCTTGTTTAATTTGCTTAACCGTATTGGCAAAAACAGCGGATTCCGCCTGGTCTTCCATCTGCGCGATCTGTTTTTCCATTTTAATGATCACACGACCAGCATCAGCCTGGCCCATCGCTTGTAGCATTAGCGTCAGCAGCGACTTCAGGCAGTTTACTTCCTGTGCCAGTTCCTGGTTATTCTCGGCAGTGGCAAATTCAGGTGTGCTCATTTATTTTCCTCATTATAAAACAGCGCATGAGCGCGACGATGAAAGTTAAGGCGGCGGAGTATACCACAAGCTACGGCAAAAAATGCAGTGGTTGTTTTTTATACTTATCGCGCAGTGATTATTGGGCGGCGCGGATTATGAAGGTACTCTGTCCAATATGTTAGCGACAATTAAATGTTTATCCCCGGTTCGCCATTCGTTAATTGTTGTTACAAAAAATCGCGCGCTCTTTTTCGTTTGAGTTAACAACTGTTTTAGTAACTTTTCGAATGTCGATGCTATAAAATAGAGGTAAAAGCCCAGCGGGCAAGGGTTTTCTTTCCACTTACTGTACAGCTTAATTTCCAAAAACGAGACAAGAATCGAATAGCCGATTTTTTAGCGTTTTAATCTTGCATGGAAAACCGTTAATATAAACCCAATTAGCAGTCAGTAGCGTTATCCCTATTCTGGAGACATTTCCTTTGATCAACGTCCTTCTTGTTGATGACCACGAACTGGTGCGCGCAGGGATACGACGCATTCTTGAAGATATAAAGGGTATTAAAGTTGCCGGCGAGGCGTGCTGTGGCGAAGATGCCGTTAAATGGTGTCGCGCTAACTCCGCAGACGTGGTGCTGATGGATATGAACATGCCCGGTATTGGCGGGCTTGAAGCCACGCGCAAAATCGCGCGCATGTTCGTTGATACCAAAGTTATCATGCTGACCGTCCATACCGAAAATCCGCTGCCTGCCAGGGTTATGCAGGCGGGTGCTGCCGGGTATCTCAGTAAAGGCGCCGCGCCGCAGGAAGTCGTCAATGCGATCCGCACCGTACACGCCGGGCAGCGCTACATCGCTTCTGATATTGCTCAACAGATGGCTCTGAGTCAGATTGAACCGGAAAAAACGGAATCTCCGTTTGCCAGTTTGTCTGAGCGCGAATTGCAGATTATGCTGATGATCACTAAAGGTCAGAAGGTGAATGAGATCTCAGAGCAACTGAATCTCAGCCCGAAAACGGTCAACAGCTATCGCTATCGAATGTTCAGTAAACTGAACATTCACGGTGATGTCGAACTGACTCACCTGGCCATTCGCCATGGTTTGTGCAATGCGGAGTCGTTAATAAGTCAGTGAGTGAAGCGTTCGATTCAAAAGCATTTCTGAAAACCGTCACCAGCCAGCCAGGCGTCTACCGTATGTACGATGCTGGCGGTACGGTTATCTATGTCGGTAAGGCGAAAGATCTGAAGAAACGCCTTTCCAGCTATTTCCGCAGCAACCTTGCTTCCCGTAAAACCGAAGCGCTGGTCGCACTTATACATAACATTGATGTCACCGTAACGCATACGGAAACGGAAGCGCTGCTCCTTGAGCACAACTATATTAAGTTGTATCAGCCGCGCTACAACGTTCTGCTGCGCGATGACAAATCCTATCCGTTTATCTTCCTGAGCGGCGACACGCACCCGCGGCTGGCGATGCATCGTGGCGCTAAGCATGCGAAAGGTGAATATTTCGGCCCGTTCCCGAACGGTTATGCCGTGCGGGAAACGCTGGCGCTTTTGCAAAAAATCTTTCCTGTTCGCCAGTGCGAAAATAGCGTTTATCGCAACCGCTCCCGGCCATGCCTGCAATATCAGATTGGCCGCTGCCTGGGGCCGTGCGTTGAAGGGCTGGTGAGCGAAGAAGAGTACGCGCAGCAGGTGGAATATGTCCGCCTGTTTTTAGCCGGGAAAGACGATCAGGTGCTGACGCAACTGATTGCCCGTATGGAAAAAGCCAGCGCGGCGCTGGAATTTGAGGAGGCCGCACGCATCCGCGACCAGATTCAGGCGGTGCGCAGGGTGACCGAGAAGCAGTTTGTTTCCAATACGGGCGACGACCTCGATGTTATCGGCGTAGCCTTTGACGCCGGTCTGGCCTGCGTTCATGTGCTTTTTATTCGTCAGGGCAAAGTGCTCGGCAGCCGCAGCTACTTCCCGAAAGTGCCGGGCGGCACTGAGCTGGGTGAAGTGGTGGAGACCTTCGTCGGCCAGTTTTATTTGCAGGGCAGCCAGATGCGTACGCTGCCCTCGGAGATCCTGCTCGACTTCACGCTCGATGATAAAACCCTGCTGGCGGAGTCGCTTTCAGAGCTGGCAGGCCGCCGGGTGAATGTTCAGACGAAACCGCGCGGCGATCGCGCGCGTTATCTGAAGCTGGCGCGAACCAATGCCGCCACGGCGCTGACCACCAAACTGTCCCAGCAGTCGACCGTCAGCCAGCGTTTAACCGCGCTTGCTACGCTGCTTAAGCTGCCGGAAGTGAAACGCATGGAATGCTTCGACATCAGCCATACGATGGGTGAGCAGACCGTGGCGTCGTGTGTGGTCTTTGATGCCAACGGTCCGCTGCGGGCAGAGTATCGTCGCTATAACATCACCGGCATTACGCCCGGTGACGATTATGCTGCCATGAACCAGGTGCTGCGCCGTCGCTATGGCAAAGCGATTGAAGAGAGCAAAATCCCGGACGTTATCCTTATCGACGGCGGGAAAGGGCAGTTGGGGCAGGCGAAGGCGGTATTTGAATCACTCGACGTGGAGTGGGATAAGAACCATCCGCTGCTGCTAGGGGTAGCGAAAGGGGCAGATCGTAAGGCTGGCCTGGAAACGCTGTTCTTTGAGCCGGAAGGCGAGGGCTTTAGCCTGCCGCCGGATTCCCCTGCGCTGCACGTGATCCAGCATATCCGCGATGAGTCGCACGATCACGCCATCAGTGGGCACCGTAAAAAACGGGCAAAAGTGAAAAATACCAGTACCCTTGAGACGATTGAAGGCGTCGGGCCAAAACGTCGCCAGATGCTGTTGAAGTATATGGGCGGATTGCAAGGATTACTCAACGCCAGTATGGAAGAAATTGCAAAAGTGCCGGGTATTTCGCAAGGGCTGGCAGAAAAGATCTACTACTCGTTGAAACATTGAGGGCTCTGTAGCAACATAGAGCTAAATTTTACTGACAACAGACAGTTACCGTCATCATGCGATTTAATATCCCTACGTTGCTCACTCTCTTTCGCGTTGTGCTCATTCCGTTCTTCGTCCTGGCATTTTACCTGCCGGTCGTCTGGGCGCCTTTTGCCTGTGCGCTTATTTTCCTGATCGCTGCCGTGACGGACTGGTTTGACGGTTATCTGGCGCGTCGCTGGAACCAGAGTACCCGCTTTGGCGCGTTCCTCGATCCGGTTGCGGATAAGGTGATGGTGGCAATCGCGATGGTGCTGGTGGCGGAACATTATCATACCTGGTGGGTAACGCTGCCTGCCGCGACCATGATTGGCCGTGAGATTATTATCTCTGCCCTGCGCGAGTGGATGGCGGAGCTGGGTAAACGCAGCAGCGTGGCGGTGTCCTGGATCGGTAAAGTTAAAACCACCGCACAGATGGCGGCGCTGGTATGGATGCTGTGGCGTCCGAATGCCTGGGTAGAGTGGGCCGGCATTGGTCTGCTGTGGGTTGCGGCGGTGCTGACGCTGTGGTCAATGCTGCAATATTTGAACGCTGCGCGCGGTGATTTGCTTGAACAGTGATCGTTTCGGCTTAATTTTCAGCAAACGATCCTGAGATGCAAAAAATAACGTTGACTCAAAACGTCATATCAGTAGAATGCAACGCATCGAACGGCGGCACAGTTAGCCGGACGACAATGAAATCAAGTGGTTAGGAAGTAGTTAAATAGTTACTTGATGACATGCGGGAATAGCTCAGTTGGTAGAGCACGACCTTGCCAAGGTCGGGGTCGCGAGTTCGAGTCTCGTTTCCCGCTCCAGATTAATGCATCGGCAGCTTGCGGGTGCAGGTCGAAAGACAACAGATTTAAGGCGCGTTAGCAAAGCGGTTATGTAGCGGATTGCAAATCCGTCTAGTCCGGTTCGACTCCGGAACGCGCCTCCACTTTCTTCCCTGGCCGGATGGTGGAATCGGTAGACACAAGGGATTTAAAATCCCTCGGCGTTCGCGCTGTGTGGGTTCAAGTCCCACTCCGGCTACCATGGGAAAAAGCAGAATAATCAAAGCAATAAGCAGTGTCGTGAAACCACCGAAAGGTGGTTTTTTTGTGCCTGCCATTCTGCTAATCAACAACCTTCATTTCTGACCCTCACGTAATAAAACAACGATCCTTTTCAACGGAATTAAACAGATACCCATTATGCTATCGTGTAGCGGGCGCGATTTGCAGTGTGAAGATTTGCAGGTTTGCGATCCTGATTCCCCATGCCATCACCTCATTTAAGGGACGCTATGTCTTTACCGCCATTGTATGCACTGCGTGCGTTTGAAGTTGCTGCGCGGTTGAATTCCTTCAGTAAAGCCGCTGAAACGCTCAATATTACACCGGGCGCGGTCAGCAGACATGTTCGTACCCTTGAACTGTGGTTCGACTGCGAGCTTTTCAAAAGGCAAGGTCCTCGGGTGGAGGTCACTGAAGCCGGGCGAGTGCTTGCCGGGCAGCTGAACGAAAGCTTCACGAGCATTGAATGGGCCTGCCGGGTATTTCGTAGTGAAAACCACCTGCTGCGGCTTAAAGCACCCAGTACCCTGACCATGAGATGGCTTCTCGACGTGCTGCGATCTTTTCGCAACAACCATGCAAAACCACAGGTTGAGATTGCCAGCGTCTGGATGGACATTGACACCGTTGATTTCAATCTTGAGCCCTACGATTGCGCCATTCTTCTCGGCAATGGGCGTTTTGGTGACACAACGGAAAGCCAACTGCTATTTCATGAATGGCTTATCCCGGTTTGTACTCCATCGCTTATCGAACCGGCCCGGCAGCGGCTTCCGCAATGCGATCTGATCCATCCTTCACCGGACAGACGTGACTGGCGGCGCTGGCTGCGAAGAACAGGATTGTTCCCGGGGCTCGATATGAGCAGCGGTATGGTGTTCGATACCCTTGAACAGGGAAGTATTGCCGCGATGAACGGGCACGGCATCGCTATCGCCGACCTGCATCTCACGCTTGATGCCCTGAAAAGTGGCCTGCTGGGCCTGCCTTTCAGGAAAGCTATCGCGACGGGGGATGGCTACTACCTCGTCTGGCCAAAAAATTCACTCAAAAGAGAGAGCATTCAGCATCTTCTGGCCTGGCTGCAAAACCATACCCCGGTCGTTCCGGCGCTGGATATCGATTATCTGGCATACGATGACAGTCGGATTTATTAATACCGTTATGAATAAGATATATTTGCCATCTTTTTATAACGTTCTGGCAAAGCGCTGTTCAGGTTGAGCACCTTATCCAGAATATAAAATGCTGGCGTGTTTTTCTGTTGCTCAGCGTCAATAATTGCCGCACGTAATAGCGTGGCGGCAGACGAAATCTTGTGAAAATAGTCCTCAGACTCGGGCGTCTGTAATTCACCAGAAGTGGCGTAACGCACGTCCGGCCAGCCAGAGAAGTTGAGCAGCGGGAGAGGGTTGCCTGCTTCGGGCTGACAGGATGAAAGCAACGCAGCTGCTTTTTGGGGATCGCGATAGGCAACTGAAAGCATATACGCGCGCTGCGAAAACGGTAACAGGGCGTCAGAATGATTTTTGGTGGAGATAAGCAGGGTCATAAAATTCGCTAAATCGCCATCTGATGGAGTTTCAGATGGCGATATAATTTTTATTAATTGAAATAAAGCATCAAGTGTCATGTTTGCCCCGGTTCCTCTCATTATGACTATTCAGTTTGCGCCTGAATGTTTTAATTGGCCCACCGTCAGGGTAGGTCGAGAGGATAATATTGGAAGGCGTGCGTTTTTGAAAAACGATTAATAATGGCAATCACTGTGAGTTTTTCTCACTATAGCCTTTTCATTTCACACTCCACCCAGATACGCCTTCCTCACCTCCGGATCCTTCAGCAACGCCTCGCCGCTGCCGCTTAACCGAATCTGCCCGTTAACCATCACATAGCCGCGGTCGGACAACTTCAGCGCGTGGTGCGCATTCTGCTCGACCAGAAAAATCGTCATTCCGTTACGGGCCAGTTCGCGCAGCGTCTGGAAAATCTGTTTAACCACGATTGGCGCGAGGCCGAGGCTGGGTTCATCCAGCAGCAGAAGTTTAGGACGGCTCATCAGCGCGCGGGCGATAGCCAGCATCTGCTGTTCACCGCCGGAGAGCGTCATCGCCCGCTGGTTACGTCGCTCCTTGAGGCGGGGGAAGAGGTCGAACATGCTTTGCATATCTTCCGCTGCATGCTGATTGCCGACGGGGATTGTCCCCATCAGCAGGTTCTCTTCTACAGACATATCCGGGAAAATGCGTCGTCCCTCAGGTGCCTGCGCGATGCCACCGGTGGCAACATAGTGGGTGGATTTGTGGCTGATATCCTCGCCGCAGAAGAGGATCTGCCCGTTGCGGATCCGGGGCTGACCAAAGACAGACATCAGTAATGTTGACTTCCCCGCGCCGTTAGCGCCAATCAGGGCCACGGTTTCCCCTTTGTTAACCTCAAGCGAAACCTGCTTCAACGCCTGGATCACCCCGTAGAAAACATCCACATCCTGAAACTGAAGCATCGGTTCGCTCACAGATTTACCTCGCTTTCGTCGGTGCCCAGATACGCGGCAATCACTTTTTCATTGTGCTGGATTTCAGCCGGTTTACCTCTGGCAATCACATCGCCATGATCGAGCACAATGATGTCATCCGAAATGCCCATCACCATCCCCATATCATGCTCGATCAGCAAAACCGTAATGTCATGGTGGTCGCGCAGGAACCGGATGATCTCACTCAGCTTGTGCGTTTCCACCGGGTTCAGGCCGGCAGCAGGTTCATCGAGACAAATCATCTCCGGGCCGGTACACATGGCGCGGGCGATTTCGAGGCGTCGTTGCTGGCCATAGGACATTTCCCCGGCCAGACGGTTCGCGCAATCCACCAGATCCACCACCTCCAGCCAGTAAAACGCCCGGTCCAGCGCATCGTTCTCTGAGCGACGATACGCAGGGGTGTTCAGCACCCCCGCCAGCAGATTGCGGTTGACGCGCATGTGCTGTGCCACCAGCAGGTTTTCCACAACGGACATCTCGCGGAACAGGCGGATGTTCTGAAACGTGCGCGCAAGACCCGCGCGGTTCACCAGATGCGTGCCGCCAAACATCTTATAGAACAGGCGTTGACCAAGCTGCGCCGGGTTGAGCCAGTCGCCCGGCTGGAATTTCTGGCCGAGCACCTGAATGACATTGGTGGTTTTATTTCGTGCATTGAACAGAATGTTGCCGCCGGAGGCCCGGTAGAAACCGGTCAGGCAGTTAAAGACGGTCGTTTTTCCCGCGCCGTTAGGCCCAATGAGTGCGGTAATGGAGCCGCGCTGCACCTCAAGATTGACGTCGTTTAAGGCCTTGATCCCGCCGAAGTGCATCATCAGATGTTCTACACGTAAAATCGTTGCGTTCATGGCGCCACTCCTTTACGCACGGCAAATCCGCTGCGGTTGATGCGGATCAGACCGCGAGGACGCCAGATCATCATCACCACCATCAGCATGCCAAACAGCAGCACGCGATATTCCGCAAAGCTGCGCAGCAGTTCCGGCGTGACGGTCAGCACAAAGGCGGCCAGTACGACGCCGACGGTAGAGCCCATCCCGCCCAGGACCACAATGGCGAGGATCAGGGCCGATTCAAAAAAGGTGAAAGAGGTCGGGTTAACAAACCCCTGGTAGGTGGCAAAAAACACTCCGGCGATACCTGCCGTCGATGCGCCCAGGGTGAAGGCCGAGAGTTTGACCAGAACGTGATTTAGCCCCATTGAACGGCAGGCAATCTCATCCTCACGGAGCGCTTCCCACGCCCGTCCAATGGGCATTCGGGTCAGCCGGTGTTTAATGTACAGCACCAGCATGACTACCAGGAACAGCACCGCATAGATGAAGATAAACTTCAAGTTGGGGTTATAGGTCAGGCCGAAGAACTCGTGGAAGGGGACGCCGCCTTCTTTGGCGCGTCGGCCAAACTCCAGGCCAAAAAAGGTCGGGGCAGGGGCTGAAACGCCGTTAGGCCCGCCGGTGAAGGTGAGCCAGTTGTTCAGCACCAGGCGGATGATCTCGCCAAACCCGAGCGTGACGATGGCGAGATAATCCCCGTGCATGCGCAGCACCGGAAAGCCGAGCAGGGCGCCCGCGCCCGCGGCCATTAGCGCCGCCAGCGGCAGCATGCTCCAGAACCCAAGCCCCAGATACTGATACCCGAGCGCTAGCCCGTAAGCGCCGATGGCATAGAAGGCGACATAACCCAGATCCAGCAGCCCTGCCAGGCCAACAACAATGTTCAGCCCAAGACCGAGCAGGACGTAGATCAGTCCGAGAATGGCAACCGTCAGAACGTATTTAGTGGCCACAAACGGGAAGCAGATCGCCAGCGTGACAATTAGCGGAATGATCCAGCGCATGCGGCTTTTATACGCCGGCGGCCGGACATACACCCCCGCATTGTCGGATTCAAACCGTGCCTGTAAACGTCTTCCGGCCGCCGTAGCTGAAAAGGCGCTCAGTAAAAAGCGTCCCACCATCACCGTGCCTACAATCCACGCCAGCCGCTGGCCGTCAAAGATAAAGCTGTAACCATCCAGTATCACGCCCGCAATCGGGCCGAAAATAATCAGGGCGATCATTCCGGAAAAAATCGAGTCCAGAATGCAGCGCTTCAGGGAAAAACCGTCAGAGGTCATCGCGTTGTTCCTTACACTTTAGCCACGACGGGGCGGCCCAGCAGCCCCTGAGGACGAAAGATCAGAATTAAGACCAGCAATCCAAACGAGAACACGTCTTTATAATCCGAGTTCACCATCCCGGAGAATTGCGCTTCTGCGACGCCCAGAATCAGCCCGCCAAGCATCGCACCGGGCAGAGAGCCGATGCCGCCCAGCACCGCCGCCGTAAAGGCCTTGATGCCGATAACAAACCCGACGTAAAAATCAAAGGTGCCGTAATTCATGGTGATTAGCACGCCCGCCAGCCCGGCCATGGCTGCGCCGATAACAAACACCAGCGAAATAATTCTGTCGGTGTTGATACCCAGGATGGAGGCCATCTTACGATCCTGCTGTACCGCACGGCACATGCGTCCTAAGCGGGTACGGTTGATAATCCAGGTCAGCACCAGCATGCCCGCGAACGAGGCGATGAGAATAAAGACTTTGGTATAGGTTATCTGGACAAACCCTTCGCCGAGGTGAAAACGCAGCACGCCATCAAGCATGGTGGGCACGCCCTGCTGGCGCGGGCCCTGGCTGAGCTGGACGTAGTTTTGCAGTATCAACGACATCCCGATGGCCGAAATCAGCGGTGCCAGACGCGTCGAGTTGCGTAGCGGCTTATAGGCGATGCGCTCAATCGTCCAGCCATAAACGCCGGTGACCACGATGGTGAAAACCAGCGTCCCCAGGATCAGCAGCGGAAAGGAGTGGAGTCCAAAAAACGCCAGCAGGGCCAGGCCAATGGCCGAGAGATAGGCGGAGATCATATACACTTCGCCGTGGGCGAAATTGATCATACCGATGATGCCGTACACCATGGTGTAGCCGATGGCGATAAGACCGTAGACCGAACCCAGCGTTAAGCCATTAATTAATTGTTGCAGGAAGAATGTACTCATGGTCGCGCACCTGAATAAAGGGTTACGCCGACAGTCAGACCTGCCGGCGCTGAGCAGATTCCGTCCCGTTATGGCACTTCTTTATATTTGCCTTTGTCATCCCACTGATAGACCACGTAGTCAGAGACTTTGAGGTCACCTTTGCTGTCCCAGGCTTTTTTACCCATCACCGTGTCGACAGGGTTGGCCTTCAGCCACTCGCTGGCTTTTGCGGAATCCGTCCCTTTTGTGGCCTTGAATGCCGCCGCGATAGCCTGCACAGACGCGTAGGCGTAGAGGGTGTATCCTTCAGGTTCAAATTTACCGGTGCGGAATTTCTCGATGACGGCTTTTCCGTCCGGGATCAGGCGCGGATCTTTACCGAAGGTCATGTAAATACCGTTGGTGTATTGCGCCCCACCGGCGGCGGTGACCATCTCTTCATTGACGATACAGTCTCCCGAGAAGAACTTCGCCTGCACGCCCTGTTCACGCATCTGGCGAACCAGCGGGCCCGCTTCCGGGTGACAGCCCCCGAAGAACACCACGTCCGGTTTTTGTGCGCCGATTTTGGTCACCAGCGCGTTAAAGTCTTTCTCCCCGCGGGATAACCCTTCGTACATCACCTCCTTCACGCCGCGTTTAGCCAGCGCCGCCTTAGTGGCGTCCGCCAGCCCCTGGCCGTAGGTGTCTTTATCGTGGATGATGACCACCCGTTTGGCTTTCAGCTTATCAAGAATGAAATCGCTGGCGACCTGGCCCTGCTGGTCGTCACGTCCGCACATGCGAAATATATCGCTCATGCCACGTTCGGTAATAAGCGGGTTCGTTGAGCCGGGGGTGATGGAGAGGATCCCGGCATCGCTGTAGACCTCGGAGGCGGGCATGGTCGACGAGGAGCAGAAGTGGCCGACGACCGCTTTCACCTTATCCTGATCGACTAAGCGGTTGGCAACGGCGACGGCCTGTTTGGGCTCGCAGGCGTCGTCGCCCTGAACCAGTTTGATTTTCTCACCGTTGATCCCGCCGGCGGCGTTAATGTCTTCCGCCGCCTGCGTAGCGCCATGCCAGTATTGATCGCCGTAGGTTGCGTTCGGGCCTGTGAACGGCCCGGCCACGCCGATGACGATATCGGCCTGCGCGGAAAAGGCCGTCACCAGACAACCGGCCAGCACCAGGGAGAGGGGAGTTTTGGTAAATTTCAGCGACATTATTATGTTCCTTAGCAAAGAGGTTTTTGCACCAGGTATAAACCCGAACGCCTGATGGCATCGTAAATCCAAAAACAAGAGCGAGAACAAAATGCACTTTAGAAGCAATCTCATGCTTAATACGGCGAGGATCCCACGCACCGCGAAGCGCGCAGAACATTAAGCAAAAAGGTTGCCAGAATGGTTAATCCCTTGACCGGGTCACAACACGTTGAGTATAGAGCGCCGTTTTATGCGCCTTTGCGGGAGGAGATGAATTTACAGCGGAGATCACATCTCCTTAACAACAAAGCCCATAAGTTGTGCAACGGTCACGATTTGCACGTTTTTGCAGCAATAAAGACCTAAACTTCAGATAGGCACGCGCGGCGATATATGTCAGGATCGTTTTTTTTATCAGGAGTATCAGCAATGGCTGAAGGCCCATTAAATGAAAGCGAGATGGCGTGGCTGGAAGAGACATTAATCTCTTACGGTCACGACGATGCATCCGTGATTGACGTGTCCGAACTGGACGGCATGCTTACCGCAGTACTTTCCGGTCCCGTTGTGGTGGAGCCCGACACCTGGCTGGTGGCGGTCTGGGGTGGTGAGAAATATATTCCGCGCTGGAAAAACGATCGTGAGATGAACCGTTTTATCGATCTCTGCTTTAAGCACATGAACGATATTGCCGAGCGTTTGAGCGAATACCCGGATCAGTTTGAACCGCTGTTTGGCTATAACGACGTTGACGGTCAGAGCTATACCGTGGTGGAAGAGTGGTGCTATGGCTACATGCGCGGCGTGGCGCTGACGGACTGGTCATCCCTGCCGGAAGCGCTGGAAGCGGACCTGGCGGTGATTGCCCTGCACGGGACGGAAGAGAACAGCGAGAAGCTGGATGCGCTGACCGAAGAGGAGTACATGGCCAGCATCGAAAGCATTCAGCCTGCGGCGCTGCGTTTGTATAACTACTGGGTGGCTAACCCGCAGCAGCCGGAAGCGAAAAAGCCGATCGTGAACGGGTCGAAGGTGGGGCGTAACGATCCGTGCCCGTGCGGGAGTGGGAAGAAGTTTAAAAGCTGCTGCCTGCATTAAATCATTAATTACTGTGGCCTGAATGGGGCACGGGTGTTGAGTCCCCGCTAAAATCGGCGAACCGGAGACCAGATGACAAGGGCTGGACGCCATGGATGGCGGCCAGAGGCGAATCGAGACAGGATGTCGAGTTGAGCCGACCGCAGGCAGATGGTCGGGAGGTGAGCGCAGTGCGAAGCACCGATTTTTCGCGGGGCCGCGGGGATTGATAAGGGGGCCGCGGCGGCCCCCTTATCCCGTTCACATGCTGTGAAAAAATTATATTCTGTTGATCTTAAGGTGAACGGAACAGTACCTCAGGACCTGTATAAATAAGTTATCCCACTTCCGGCAGCATCCCCGCTGCAATCAAAATCTGCACCAGAATAATCACCACCCCACAACCAAACACCGCGCAAAGCATTGGCGTACCGCCCGCTACGCGATACCCCTGCTGCGGATGTTGCTGGCGGCTCTTCCACGCCAGCAGGGAAGGCAGCAGCAGGGCCAGTACCGATAACGCCACGCCAGCATACCCCAGCGCCATCACAAACCCGCGCGGGTAAAAGAGCGCGAAGGCCAGCGGCGGCAGGAAGGTCATCGCCCCCGTCTGTAAGCGTCCGGCAACGGTATTGCGACGCTGGAACAGATCCGCCATATAGTCAAACAGGCCAAGCGCTACGCCGAGGAAGGAGGTTGCCAGCGCCAGGTCTGCAAACAGATGTACCGCCAGCTCCACGTGTGAAGAGGCCACCACGTTACGCAGGGCAACCAGGAATCCATTCAGACCAGAATGCTCTGCCATCAGGCCGATAAAGGTATTGGAATCAATACTGCCCAGCGTCACCAGCTGCCAGAACAGGTAAGCAATCAACGGAATGGCGCTGCCGATAACAAAGACGCGGCGCAGCTTGCGAATATCACCGTTCATATAGCTCACGATGCTCGGCACGCTGCCGTGAAAACCGAAGGAGGTGAAAATAACCGGGATGGCCGAAAGCGCCAGACCTTTCTCCAGCGGGAGGGAGAGCAGGTTAATCTTGTGAACATGCGGTGCCAGCAGCACCAGCATCACAATCAGGAAGAGAATTTTGGCGCTGAACAAAAAACGGTTAAACAGATCGACCAGCGATGTGCCCGCACAAACCACGCCGCCACCGATCAGCGTAAAGACAATGGCGCCTGTTTCCGGTGAAAGTGACGCACCGAAGCCGTCATTGATACTTGACGCAATCAGCTCCCCGGCGCCGCTGATGTAAGCGGCAGTCAGGGCGTACATCAGGAATATCATGCTGAAACCGGTGATCCACTGCCCGTAGCGTCCAAGATAGCGTGCAGCCAGGGAGCCTAAGCCAGTATCGGCAGGGACATGCTGATAAACCTCCAGCAATAATAGCGCGGTGTAACACATCAGGGCCCACAGACCGCCCAGCAGCACTACGGTAACCCCAAACCCGACGCCGGCGGCAGCCAACGGCATGGCCAACATTCCTGCGCCAATTGTCGTTCCGGCGACGATAAAAATACTTCCCAGAGTTCTGTTCTTCACGCTTTCCTCTACAACGCTTCCATACCGCGACTCATTCTGCGGCGCAGAGTAAGGGAAAAGCACCATCTCGTCAAATCACCGTTACATAGGGTGTAATAATTAATTTACAAAAAGAAAAGGGTAACCTGCGCCAGCGCAAAGCGTGCCGTAGAGGGAACGTTTAGTCTGCTTTTTATTTGCGAGAGGTAACCATGTCAATTCACGGACACGACGTGCTGAATATGATGATTGAGTCAGGTGAGCGCTATACGGAGGAGAGTCTGGTTGAGGCGATACATGCCCGCTTTGGCGAAGCGGCGCGTTTCCATACCTGTTCAGCTTCGGAGATGACGGCCGCGGAGCTGGTGGCGTTTCTGGCGGCGCGCGGAAAATTCATTCCAGCAGCAGACGGATTTTCCACTCACGAAAGTAAAATCTGCCGCCATTAAATAATGCGGTGCTGAAAACTCAGCACCGCTTTTCTGTTAATTCTGGGTATCGAGCGTCGACAGCTCTTTATCAATGAAGTACAGACCTTCCCCGGATTTACCTGCCAGAGATAATTTATCCAGCACGGATTTAAACAGCTTCTCTTCTTCGTGCTGTTCAGCCACATACCACTGAAGGAAATTAAAGGTTGGATAATCCTGGCTGGTCATGGCGGCATGAGCCAGTTCATTAATTTTCTGGGTGATCAGCTGTTCATGCTCATAGGTGGCGCGGAACAGTTCATCAAGAGAGCCGTATTCGGCAAAAGGCGATGCCACGTTATCAATGCGCGGCAGGCTGCCGGTGTCCGTCAGGTAATCAAACAGACGCTGCATGTGCGTCATCTCTTCCTGGGCATGGCGACGCAGGAAGGCGGCCGCCCCTTCAAAGCTGTGATAGCTGCACCAGGCGCTCATCTGCTGATAGAGCAGGGAAGAAAAAAGCTCAAGATTCATTTGCGCATTGAGCTTGTCGATCATTTCAGTTTTTAACATGGTGCAGCTCCGGTTTATTAATTCTGGTTCACGATGAGCGACACTATAATTTGTTATTTAATTATTTGCAAAAAGTAAAATAAGTATTTCTTTATTAAAAATACGAATGGGAATAAAACGCATTGCCGCCTTTTATATTTATTAATGAGAATTATTTTAGTTCTTATTAAATAAACTGCCAGCATGACTGGCAGTAGCGGTTAATACCACGGATTCTGGCTGGAAGAGGTAACGGCATATCCCTGACATTTATACTGAATGGTCACACTTTCGTTCAGACAGAGTGAACCGCTGATCAGGGTGCAGGTTTTAATTGGCTGCCCGTAGGCTGAGGCGGTGGCGTAGCC
This sequence comes from Enterobacter sp. BIDMC 27, assembly GCF_000534415.1. Taxonomy (NCBI): domain Bacteria; kingdom Pseudomonadati; phylum Pseudomonadota; class Gammaproteobacteria; order Enterobacterales; family Enterobacteriaceae; genus Enterobacter; species Enterobacter sp. BIDMC 27. Next base: position 3,714,846 of record NZ_KI973178.1, on the reverse strand, counting down.
CATATGTTGACAGGCTTTGGTTGCCGTACCGTTATTAACATAGTCATCAGACCAGGCGTTTTGCAGCATGGCCTGGCCATAGTCGAGGCGCACAATTCCGTTTGGGGCATCCGTACTGCTGACTTCTGCCTGCCGGTTGATACTGCACCCGGCGAGCAACAGGATCGTTCCGGCTATGATTACACGTTTCATGGTTCACTCTGCGTGACGGGAAATACGCCATTGTAACCAACGCGATGGTACGCAATGGCTGGAATAGCCGGAGGATCTGCCCTCTCACTGTGCAACGAGCCGGGCCACCGCGCGAAATTGTGAGCGCATCTTTGTTTTTTAAAACAAGTTTTCACTTAATTTGAAAGTGCGTTTGTTTGATAGTAAGGTTAAGTTGAAAAGGTATCCACAGCGGGATCGCCCGCCATGCATTCAGGAGAGACAAGATGAAAATTGCACTGATGATGGAAAACAGCCAGGCCGCTAAGAATCCCATCATCCTTAATGAGCTGAAAGCCGTTGCTGATGAGAAAGGTTTTCCGGTCTATAACGTCGGTATGAGTGATGAGAACGATCATCATCTCACCTATATTCACCTGGGCATCATGGCGAGCATTCTGCTTAACGCTAAAGCCGTTGATTTTGTTGTTACCGGCTGCGGTACCGGGCAGGGCGCGCTGATGTCCCTGAACATCCATCCGGGTGTGATTTGCGGTTACTGCATCGATCCTGCGGATGCTTTCCTGTTTGCGCAAATCAACAACGGTAACGCGCTTTCTCTGCCGTTTGCGAAGGGCTTCGGCTGGGGGGCAGAACTGAACGTACGCTTTATCTTTGAGAAAGCCTTTACCGGACGCAATGGCGAAGGCTATCCACCAGAGCGTAAAGAGCCGCAGGTGCGTAACGCCGGGATCCTGAACCAGGTGAAAGCGGCGGTGGTGAAAGAAAACTATCTGGATACCCTGCGAGCAATCGATCCTGAGCTGGTTAAAACCGCCGTATCAGGCCAGCGCTTCCAGCAGTGCTTCTTCGAGAACTGCCAGGACAAAGAGATTGAAGCCTTCGTGCGCGGTATTGTTGGCTGATTAACTTTGCCGGGCGGTGCGTTGCCTGCCCGGCAGATAGCGTTACTTTTTCGATGAGACCGCGCTGCCCGCATCTTTAGTCAGACGCAGCGTGTCAACCATTCCCACCAGGCAGATCAGCGCGATTGCCACAAATGCCAGCCGGAAGCTCATTCCCGGCATACCGGCAATCCCCATCGCCTCACTGACTTTTTCCCCGATACGAATACCAATCGCCCCGAGCGTGATCCCAAGCCCCACGGCAAGCTGCGTTGCGGTTGAAAACAGAGTATTGGCATAGCTCATCTGCGCCGATGGCACATCCGCAAAAGCCAGCGTACTGATGGCTGTAAACTGAATCGAACGGAAAACGCCGCCCAGATAAAGGATCAGCATGATGAGCCACGCGGGCGTCTGCGGCGTAAGAAACGCGCAGGCCAGCAACGCCAGGACATTCAACGCACCGTTAATCAGCAACAGCCGCTTAAACCCCAGGCTGCGGATCAGCGGCGTCGTCGCCGGTTTAATGGTGAGATTGCCAACGAAAACCGCCAGCACCAGCAGGCCAGAATGGAACGCGTCCATGCCAAAGCCGACCTGGAACATCAGCGGTAACAGGAACGGAACCGCGCTGATGGAGGCGCGAAACAGCGATCCGCCGTACAGGGTGACGCGAAACGTCGGCACCTGCATCGCATCGAGCCTGATCATCGGCCAGGTTGCCCGCTTAAAGTGACGCAGCGCCAGGCTTAAGGCGACGACACCGACGATAAACAGCGTGGCGGTTAAACCTGTTTGCAGAGGCTCTGCGCCCATCAACTCCATCGCATAAACCAGGCTCACCATGGCAAGGGTGGTGACAACAAAACCCGGTAAATCAAACGGTCGGCGCGTATCTTCATGCAGGTCTGGAATGATGCGCAGTGCCAGCAAAATGGCGATTATCCCCAGCGGCACGTTAATAAAGAAGATCCAGCGCCAGTCGGCATAACTGGTAATGAACCCACCCAGCGGCGGGCCGATGATCGGCGCGACCAGCGCAGGCCAAGTCAGGGTGGCGATTGCCGTGATGAGCTGATGTTTTGGCGTGGTGCGTAGCACGGCCAGGCGACCTACGGGCACCATCAGCGCGCCACCCATGCCCTGGAGGACGCGCATCGCAACGAACTGATCGAGCGTGGTGGACAGGCCGCAAAATACCGAGGCCAGCGTGAAGATCGCCAGCGCGAGGGCAAACACTTTTCGCGCGCCGAAGCGGTCGGCGATCCAGCCGCTGGCGGGGATCAGCACGGCCAGGGTGATCAGATAGGCGCTGATGCCGATATTCAGATCCACCGCCTGGTCGCCGAAGCTTTTTGCCATATCCGGCAACGCGGTGGCGATCACCGTCCCGTCCAGAAACTCCATAAAGAAAGCACCGGCCACCAGCAGCGCCGCAGGCGATAATCCACGGCTCTCTTTGCCGGATACGTTTTCACTCATTCTCTTCCTGCCCGCTCAAAAAATTTTATAAACATTTACTGGAATTTCTAAGCCTGTAACGTGCGGATTTATCATGGCTTTTTTTAACAAACCAGCAGCACTGAGGGTTTAATAACCGTGATGCAGGTCACAAAATGGTTGATTTTTGTGATGGTGGTCATATTATAAGCGTATTGACAATAACACCTGCATAACACGTTACTGGAGCAACATAATGAAACTGCGCAAAATCCTGAAAAGCATGTGGGCAAACTACTGCACAACGTTTAAAGACGTCCCACCGGGTGCGATGTTCTGATAAAAAAACCTGCTTCGGCAGGTTTTTTTATATCTGCGGACGACGAGAGGGAGATGGAAGGGCGTCTGTTTTGCTACTATGGCGGCCTTTGAATAAGGAGAACCCCATGTCACAAAACCTGAGCGCCGATCAGGAACTGGTATCTGACGTCGTCGCCTGCCAGCTGGTTATCAAACAAATCCTTGATGTGATTGACGTTATCGCGCCGGTTGAGGTACGCGAAAAGATGTCGACCCAGCTGAAAAACATCGATTTCACCAACCATCCTGCTGCGGCGGACCCGGTTACGCTCCGCGCGATCCAGAAAGCGATTGCGCTGATTGAACTCCGCTTCACACCGCAGGGTGAGTCACACTAAAATAAACCGATGTTTTAAAATTAGAAACTCTTTTCTGCTTTTACGTCGAAGGGCGACAGAGCCTGTCGCCCGCAGAAGGATCAGAAGAACGTCTGCACCAGCAGATAGCTCACCACGCAGGCACAGCTGACGCCAATCAGCCCCGGCAGAATAAAGCTGTGGTTGATGATGAATTTACCGATGCGGGTGGTGCCGGAGCGATCGAACCCGATACAGGCCAGATCGCTCGGATAGGTGGGCAGCACAAAGTAGCCGTAGGATGCCGGGAAGAAGGCCACCAGCATTTTCGGATCGATGCCCAGCATCAACCCCATCGGGGCGACCGCGGTCAAGGCCGCAGCCTGGCTGTTGACCAGTTTTGATACCAGGAACAGCACGATGGCATACGTCCAGGGATGACTTTTCACCACCCCCTCCAGCGCCATTTTCAGCTCGTCGAGATGCGCCTGAAAAAAGGTATCGCTCATCCACGCCACGCCAAACACCGAGAAAATCGCGACCATCCCCGCCTTAAATACCGCCCCGTTTGAAATGGCCGACGCATTCACCTTGCAGGTCATCAGCATGATGGCCCCGGCGATCAGCATCATCATTTGAATGACAAGGTTCATCGACAGGGCCGTCATTTTCCCTTTGATCTCAAACGCCGGACGCAGCTCGGGCAGCGCACCCAGCAGGACCACTACGGCAATTCCGGCGAAGAAGATCCACGTGGACCAGTAGGCCTGTTTCGGGAAACGTTGATCCATCAACGTCTCCGTTCCTCCATAGATAAACTCCCGCTGTTTCGGATCTTTCAGCTTTTCCTGAAATTCAGGATCGTCTGCGAGGTTTTTCCCGCGACGCAAGCTCCACAGTGCCGCAATGGCGACGCCAGACAGTGAGGCCGGTACGGAGACCGCAAGAATTTCAAGGATCCCCCACGCGTGGCCGATACCGTGCTGCGCACCCAGAATCGAGACCAGCGAAACGACGGCCACGGAAACGGGGGAGGCGGTGATCGCCATCTGAGATGCCACCGAGGCCACCGCCATCGGCCGTTCCGGGCGTATGCCTTTTTTCAGGGCGATATCCGCGATAATGGGAAACATGGTGTAGACGACGTGCCCGGTCCCGCACAGGAAGGTCAACATCCAGGTGGTAAACGGTGCGAGAAGGGTGATGTGCTGGGGATGTTTACGCAGCAGGCGCTCTGCAAACTGCATCATTACATTCAGGCCACCGGCGGTCTGTAGCGTGGCCGCACAGCCGATGACGGCGAGGATCGTGAGCATCACGTCAACCGGCGGTTTACCGGGTTGCAGACCAAAGACAAAACTCAAAACAAACAGGCCGATGCCGCTTATCAGCCCCAGGCCCATCCCGCCGAAGCGGGTGCCTATCAGCAGGCAGAGGATAATGACAATAAACTCAATGGTGATCATGATGCTCCCTCGTTAATGAATGTAATTAAACAAATCATTACACGATGTATGGTTATTCATTGGGAGCAAGATCTGATTTGTTAAATGTCAGCAAAAGCAGGGAGTTGGTACCCACTCCCTGACGGGCTGATGGATCCCCAGTAATTTGAAAGCAAAAGCGATAACGTTGCCTTCAGAATAACTGAAGGCTTTCAGCGATGCCTCGGTCCGGCTGTAAATCGCTGAGGCGTTTCCTGTAGGCCGGGGCGAGGCGCAGGGATGCGCCGAGAGGGCGGGCTTTACAGGGATGTTACCTCCGCCCGTCCCCGATAAGCCGGAAGGAATAAGCTGAAGGTACCGCGAAGCGGCGATTTTCCGCCGGAAGCCCGGGTCGCCAGGGTGGTGGCGACTGAGCCACCCTGGCACGTTCACCGGTTATGCCGTGACAGAGTAGCAAGGAACATAAAGTGAACGGAATGACCACCAGAGCCGTATGTTCCCCCTCACCCCAGCCCTCTCCCTCAAGGGAGAGGGGGCCGTCTGTGCAGGCATTATTTTGTGGGGAACTCTCAGCCCTGATGGGAGCGGGTGAAGGACTTAGTGGTGTTGCACGGTAGCAATGTCGAGAAGATGGCGGTCCGTCTGCTCCAGACAAATCCCCGCGCGTTTCGCGTTGCGGATTTCATCTGCGAGCGTCTTCAGCAGCATGCCATCCTGCTGCTGCTCTCTGTCCATATCACGTAAAAACTTGAGGGTAATGATGTCCCGTTGCGCTTTGGCTTCATCAGCCAGTTTGCTCAGCTTCGCACAGCGTTGCTCATACTCTTCGAGCGTTTTCTGAAACAGTTCTTCCAGAGAAGTGTAATTATCTTCAATCGTTTCAAGCTCTTTGACGGTAGGGTTTGCCCCGACAGCTTTCAAAAAATTAAAGACGCGCATCATGTGCGTGACGTTACTTTGCGCCTGAGTACGAAAGAAGGTGGCAGTGCCGTTGAGGCTTTTTCTGGAACACCACGCGCTCAAATGCAGATGCAGATTTGAAGCATAAAACTCCAGGTTCATCTGGGCATTCAGTTTTTGCATCATCGTTTGGGTAGTCATTCTCATATCCTTATTGACTGTGGGACTTGATGTCCGCTACTTAACCTGACCCGGCAGGTATTGACGATTGAATGGCAGAAATAGATTTCTGCAAGGTAAAAAACTCGAAAATTCACTTCCTGTGTTCGATTTAAATAAGCATACGCTTCTCTTTGACTTAAGAAAACTCTTAATAAGGCTGTGTTTACCATACATTACAAATTTAAATATAGGCCAGAATAGAAAGAGGGTTAAGAGATTGTATTTAATATAACTTGTTGATTTTAATGGGTGTGAAATTAATATCGCTCATTTTTATCGTTTCAGGAAACGTTCTTTGGCGGGAAATTCTGTAAAAGTGTTAAATCAGAAATAATATCTGCAAATATATCCTGTCGTATCAAATTTGAGCTAAATCAATTTTCACTCAATATACGGTTCTGTGATCGCGTCGCAAGATTGTGATCTGATAAAGAGTGAAAATGAAACACTGTTTTACATCGTTTCATTCGTTGAGGTTTATGATGGCTAACGTTGCGGTGCTGCTGGCACCCGGTTTTGAAGAAGCAGAAGCGATTATCACGATTGATATTCTGCGGCGTTTACAGATTGAGGTGGAGACGCTGGCCTGTGCGGAGTCCCGTGCGGTAGTGAGTTACCACAATATCCCCATGGTGGCTGACAGTACGTTAACGGAGCGCATTAATACGCTGTATGACGCAGTCGTGTTGCCCGGTGGGCCGCAGGGGAGCGTCAATCTTGCGGCTAGCAAGCAGGTGATCCGCTTTGTTTCCGCGCATGACGAGCAGGGCAAACTCATCTGCCCAATCTGCTCTGCGGCCGCGCGGGTGCTGGGCGGTAACGGGCTACTGAAGGGGCGCCGCTACGTCTGTTCCGGCGATCTCTGGCAGAGCGTTGATGAGGGAGTATATGTGGATGCGCCGGTCGTGGTGGATAATAACCTCATCAGCGGCAAGGGGCTGGGGCACGCTTTTGACTTTGCGCTGGCGCTCTCTGCTCGTCTGTTGGGTGACGACGCCCCCGTGCGCGATCATGCTGAACACATCTATTACCGCTGGTAATTTTTTCTGCCGGGCGCTAAGGCGTCCGGGTTACAGGGATTTCTTAGCTGACCTTATGGATAATCCTGCTTAACTCCTTTCCATTTGTAGGACAATTACGTCCTTTTTTATGTCATTTTTCGCTGAATTTATGTACGCAATTACTGTAATTCTGCGGTGTGATGTCGCTCTCTTATGGATGATTAATTTCCCGCTAAAACTATCTCCAGCAATAACGCTTATGACGAGGTAAGCGCTAATGCCTTGTTTTAAGTCCGATTAAATAAGTTGTTCGCCATTATTCCCTACAGATAAGAATGCTAAAGCTGGAGTTTACCATGCACAAATTTACTAAAGCGCTGGCGGCCATCGGCCTGGCTGCCGTTATGTCACAATCCGCTATCGCTGAAAATTTAAAGCTCGGTTTTCTGGTTAAACAGCCGGAAGAGCCGTGGTTCCAGACCGAATGGAAATTTGCTGATAAAGCCGGAAAAGATTTGGGATTTGAGGTAATTAAAATCGCCGTACCTGACGGTGAGAAAACGCTGAACGCCATTGATAGCCTGGCGGCCAGCGGCGCGAAAGGTTTCGTTATCTGTACGCCGGATCCAAAACTGGGGTCAGCGATTGCCGCGAAAGCGCGCGGTTACGACATGAAAGTGATTGCGGTGGACGATCAGTTCGTAAATGCCAAAGGCAAACCGATGGATACCGTTCCGCTGGTAATGATGGCGGCCACTAAAATCGGTGAGCGTCAGGGCCAGGAGCTCTACAAAGAGATGCAAAAACGCGGCTGGGATGTCAAAGAGACCGCCGTGATGGCCATTACCGCTGACGAGCTGGACACCGCCCGTCGTCGTACTACCGGGTCCATGGACGCCCTGAAAGCGGCTGGCTTCCCGGAAAAACAGATCTACAAAGTTCCGACCAAATCCAACGATATTCCGGGCGCCTTTGATGCGGCGAACTCCATGCTCGTCCAGCATCCGGAAGTGAAGCACTGGCTGGTGGTGGGGATGAACGACAACACCGTACTGGGCGGCGTGCGTGCAACGGAAGGCCAGGGCTTTAAAGCACCGGACGTGATCGGGATCGGCATCAACGGCGTTGACGCCGTGAGCGAACTGTCTAAAGCGCAGGCGACCGGCTTCTATGGCTCTCTGCTGCCAAGCCCGGATGTCCACGGTTATAAATCCAGCGAAATGCTCTACAACTGGGTGACTAAAGGGGTTGAGCCGCCGAAATTCACCGAAGTGACCGATGTGGTGCTGATCACCCGCGATAACTTCAAAGAGGAGCTGGCGAAAAAAGGACTGGGCGGTAAGTAATACGCTGTGATTGCGCCCCTCACTCACCGTGAGGGGCCAGACGTACACACTACAGGAATCACGGAGTCGTTATGCAACAGTCTGATCCGTATCTCTCTTTCCGCGGCATCGGTAAAACGTTCCCCGGTGTAAACGCGCTGACCGATATCAGCTTCGACTGCTATGCCGGCCAGGTTCACGCCCTGATGGGGGAGAATGGCGCGGGAAAATCCACGCTGCTAAAAATTCTCAGCGGCAACTACACACCCACCACCGGCACGCTGGCTATTCGCGGCGAAGAGGTGGCCTTTGCCGACACCACGGCAGCGTTAAATGCGGGCGTCGCTATCATCTATCAGGAGCTGCATCTCATTCCTGAAATGACCGTGGCGGAGAACATCTATCTGGGCCAGCTTCCGCATAAAAGCGGCGTGGTCAACCGCTCGCTGCTCAACTATGAAGCGGGCTTGCAGCTCAAGCACCTTGGGCTGGATGTCGATCCGCAAACGCCCCTTAAGTATCTCTCCATCGGCCAGTGGCAGATGGTGGAAATTGCCAAAGCGCTGGCGCGTAACGCCAAAATTATCGCTTTTGACGAGCCAACCAGCTCGCTCTCGGCGCGTGAAATAGAAAATCTCTTTCGCGTGATCCGCGAGCTGCGCAAAGAGGGCCGCATCATTCTGTACGTTTCTCACCGAATGGAAGAGATTTTTGCCTTAAGCGATGCCATCACCGTGTTTAAAGATGGCCGCTACGTGCGCACCTTCACCGATATGCAGCAGGTCAATCATGACCAACTGGTGCAGGCGATGGTCGGACGCGATCTGGGGGATATTTACCACTGGAAACCGCGCGAGTATGGCCCGGAGCGTCTGCGTCTGGATAACGTCAAAGCCCCGGGCGTGCGCACGCCCATTTCACTCTCGGTGCGCAGCGGCGAAATCGTCGGGCTGTTTGGCCTTGTGGGGGCAGGGCGCAGCGAGCTGATGAAAGGGCTGTTTGGCGGCACCCGAATAACCCAGGGCCAGGTTTTCGTCGACGGGAAAAAGGTCGATATTCAGAAGCCTGCGCAGGCGATTAACGCGGGGATTATGCTCTGCCCGGAGGATCGAAAGGCCGAGGGCATTATTCCGGTGCACTCGGTGCGCGACAACATCAACATCTCTGCCCGGCGCAAGTTCATCCGCGCGGGATGTCTGATTAACGACGGCTGGGAGGCGAGCAACGCGGATCACCATATCCGTTCGCTGAACATCAAAACCCCCGGGGCTGAACAGCTGATCATGAACCTGTCCGGCGGCAATCAGCAAAAAGCCATTCTGGGGCGCTGGCTGTCGGAAGATATGAAGGTCATTTTGCTGGATGAGCCAACGCGCGGTATCGACGTGGGGGCGAAACACGAAATCTATAACGTCATCTATGAACTGGCAAAACGCGGTGTGGCGGTCCTGTTCGCCTCCAGCGATCTGCCTGAGGTGCTGGGCGTCGCCGACCGCATTGTTGTGATGCGTGAAGGTGAAATTGCCGGTGAATTGCTGCATGAACAGGCGAATGAACAACAGGCGTTGAGTCTCGCCATGCCTAAAGTTAGCCAGGCTGTCGCCTGAGTAAGGAGTCAATGATGTCCTCTGTTACTACATCCGGAGCGCCGAAGTCGGCTTTCAGTTTTGGCCGCATCTGGGACCAGTACGGCATGCTGGTGGTCTTTGCTGCCCTGTTCGTCGCCTGCGCGATTTTTGTGCCGAATTTCGCCACGTTCATCAATATGAAGGGGCTGGGGCTGGCTATCTCCATGTCCGGCATGGTGGCCTGCGGAATGCTGTTCTGCCTGGCCTCCGGTGATTTTGACCTGTCGGTTGCCTCGGTGATTGCCTGTGCAGGCGTCACCACTGCCGTGGTGATCAACATGACCGAAAGCCTGTGGATCGGCGTGCTGGCCGGGCTGCTGCTCGGCGTGCTGAGCGGCCTGGTGAACGGGTTTGTCATTGCGCGCCTGAAGATTAACGCCCTGATCACGACGCTGGCGACCATGCAAATCGTGCGCGGTCTGGCCTATATCATCTCCGACGGGAAAGCCGTGGGGATTGAAGACGAGCGTTTCTTCACGCTGGGCTATGCCAACTGGCTGGGGCTGCCTGCGCCAATCTGGCTGACGGTAGGCTGTTTGATCCTGTTCGGTTTCCTGCTTAACCGCACCACGTTTGGCCGTAACACGCTGGCGATTGGCGGCAATGAAGAGGCGGCGCGTCTGGCGGGTGTCCCGGTCGTACGGACCAAGATCATTATCTTCGTGCTTTCCGGGCTGGTATCGGCGGCGGCGGGGATTATTCTGGCGTCGCGTATGACCAGCGGCCAGCCAATGACCTCCATTGGTTATGAGCTAATCGTCATCTCAGCCTGCGTTTTAGGGGGCGTTTCCCTCAAGGGCGGCATCGGAAAAATCTCATATGTGGTGGCGGGGATCCTGATTCTGGGGACCGTGGAGAACGCCATGAACCTGCTTAATATTTCTCCGTTCTCTCAGTACGTCGTACGCGGCCTGATCCTGCTGGCAGCGGTGATCTTCGACCGTTACAAGCAAAAAGCGAAGCGTACCGTCTGATTTATTTTTAGCCATCAATATGCTCAACTATTAACCATAGTTGACCCCCTGACCGGCCCGCCAGTTTTGCTGACGGGCCGGTTGCCAAATGGCGAGCACCGTCACACTGTCTATACTTACATGGCTGTTTTGTTCACTGTAAGGAGGATTAGGGTGGCTGACTTGTTAACCGCACCGCCTGTACTGCCCGGAAAATTTGCTTTCTTTTTTGACCTCGACGGGACGCTCGCCGGGATTGAACCGCATCCGGATGACGTCGTTGTACCGGACACGGTGTTAGAGAATTTGCAGCAGCTCTCCCGACAGAACGAGGGGGCACTGGCATTGATTTCAGGGCGCTCAATGGCCGAGCTGGACGTGCTCGCCAGTCCTTATCACTTTCCGCTGGCCGGTGTGCACGGAGCGGAGCGCCGCGATATCCATGATCAACTGCATATAGTTTCACTCCCCGACACGCTGATTCAGGCGCTGCGTACGCAACTCTCTTCGGCTCTGGAAATGCTTCCCGGTACGGAACTGGAAGCCAAAGGCATGGCCTTTGCGCTGCACTACCGTCAGGCGCCCCATCATGAGGCGGCGATATTTGCGGTGGCAAGAAGCGTGGCGGAAGCCCATCCGGAGCTGGCGTTACAGCCGGGTAAATGTGTGGTCGAGATTAAACCGGCAGGAATTAATAAAGGCGCTGCCATTGCAGCGTTTATGGCGGAAGCGCCGTTCAAAGGGCGTACGCCAGTCTTTTTTGGGGATGACCTGACCGACGAGGCCGGGTTCAGGGTGGTAAACCAGGCCCAGGGCATGTCTGTCAAGGTGGGATCTGGTGAAACCATTGCCGGATGGCGGCTGGAAAATGTCGCCAGCGTCTGGCAGTGGATATCTGACGTCGCTAACCAGCAACAACAACAAATAGCGCAAAACAACGGGAGAAATCATTATGGGTCGCTTAGTCGTCGTCTCTAATCGCATCGCACCGCCGGATGATAAAAAAGCCAGTGCCGGTGGCCTGGCGGTCGGGGTATTAGGTGCCCTCAAAGCCGCGGGTGGTCTCTGGTTTGGCTGGAGCGGGGAAATCAGTAATGATGAGAAACCGCTAAAAAAGGTGTCACGGGGCAATATCACGTGGGCCTCCTTCGCACTTAGTGAGAAGGACTACGATGAATATTATTCCGAGTTCTCAAACGCCGTGCTGTGGCCAGCGTTTCACTATCGTCTGGATCTGGTGAAATTCCAGCGTGAAGCCTATGAAGGCTACATGCGCGTTAACGCGCTGCTGGCAGATAAACTGCTGCCGCTAATCGAAGAAGACGATATTTTATGGATCCACGATTACCATCTGCTGCCCTTCGCCAGGGAGCTGCGTAAACGGGGTGTGAAGAACCGGATCGGCTTCTTCCTGCATATTCCGTTCCCGACCCCGGAGATCTTTACGGCGCTGCCGCAGCATGATGAAATTCTTGAAGCATTGTCTGATTACGACCTGCTCGGTTTCCAGACGGAAAATGACAGGCTGGCGTTCCTCGACAGCGTGTCGGGTAAAACCCGGCTGGTCACTCACGGCGGCAAATCTCACACCGCGTGGGGACGAAATTTCCATACCGAAGTCTACCCGATTGGTATTGAGCCAGACGAAATCGCCGAGCAGGCCTCTGGTCCGCTGCCGCCGAAGCTTGCCCAGCTCAAGGACGAACTCAAGCACGTTAAGAATATCTTTTCGGTTGAACGACTGGATTATTCCAAAGGGTTGCCGGAGCGATTCCTCGCTTATGAAACCCTGCTGGATAAATTCCCGCAGCATCACGGCAAGATCCGCTATACCCAGATAGCGCCGACCTCGCGCGGTGAGGTTCAGGCTTACCAGGATATTCGTCACCAGCTGGAGACCGAAGCAGGGCGCATCAACGGGCGCTATGGTCAGCTCGGCTGGACTCCACTTTTCTATCTGAATCAGCACTTTGAGCGCAAAATCCTGATGAAAGTGTTCCGCTATGCGGACGTCGGGCTGGTCACCCCGCTGCGCGACGGGATGAATCTGGTGGCAAAAGAGTATGTAGCAGCACAAGATCCTGCTGACCCGGGCGTGCTGGTGCTGTCCCAATTTGCTGGTGCGGCAAACGAGTTAACCTCGGCGCTGATTGTGAACCCTTACGATCGCGATGACGTGGCAAATGCCCTGAACCGCGCGTTAACCATGCCGCTTGCGGAACGTATTTCACGTCATTCAGAAATGATGGAGACCATCGTTAAGAATGATATCAACCGCTGGCAGGCGCGTTTTATTGACGATTTGCGCGCGATCCAGCCGCAAACTCAGGAAGGTGATCTGCAAAAAAAGATCGCGACCTTCCCTAAACTCGCCTGATTTTCTCCGGGGGCATTAATTGCCCCCGAGAGGCACCAGCAGGACATCCACCTGGCTTGACGAAACGATGGATTTTGCCGAGCATGCCGCCCGGGAAAAAAAGCTCTGGTTATGATTTCCGCAAATGACCAGGTCAACATTCTGTTTCTGACAAATGTCGAGAATATGTCCACTTAACTCGCCGGTGGCAATCACCGTCTGGTGGACAGGATATTTTGCCCGCTCAACCAGCTCGCGCAGAAATTGCTGCGTTTCCTCCTGAAGAACCTCACGAATATCTTCCAGCATTGGCGCTGCCAGTTGATTATACATTTCGGGTTCAGCTGCCAGGGTGATCAGACTTATGCGGGCATTATTCGGGCGGGCAATGGAAACGGCACGGGCGACGAGTTGATGACTTTCGGGGGAAACCGCAACAGAAACAAGAAGATGGGAGTAACTCATCACACACTCCTTTTATGTCAGAATGACACGTTTCTCAAGCTTTACCGCGAATCTGCCGCTTCTGCAAGAGGCACATGCGACAATAGTGTGAAGCTTATCATAATTATTCATTAATTATTCTTATAAGAAGAATAACGAAATGGGGACGCTAAATGAAAGTAATTAACAACTTAACGTAAATCACACATTTAGCCTTCCGTGCTGTTAAATCGCGTTAACCGATCGTCAACGCAAGCGTGATGGTTACCCATGGAAACTTTTTTCTCGAAAGGAAAACTTAAGCTGCTGTTTTTACTTAATTAACTCCGCCTCTTCTCTGGCGTTCGCGCCCGCTGTGACGCGAAAGGGCAGTGCTTCTTCGACGTAGCAATTTTCATACCCGATCCCCTCATCCCTCTGCATGAGTATTCGTTCCATAAGAATATAAACAAGCTTCAGTTGCTCAATAAATAGTCAAATTACAAGTCACGCTGATGGATTTATGGGTTACATTCGCGTAAATTATGTGACGGAGATCACATTTTTTTTAAATTCCAGGGGGGGCTGCATTGTATGTGTCAAAACTGACGAGTAGAGTTTGCGTCGAATTAGGAAAAATCTTAGTTATTTGTAAGAAAAGATAAAATGTGTAACCGACATTTTGGCCATGTTAACCGGTCACGCGCTTTACGACGTACAAACCTAAATTCAACTATGCATTTGGCCTTTTCTTTTTATACCGGGTGATTTCCCGGCGACATCACGGGGTGCGGTCTTTCCGCATAAAAATAATAGTTGGTTATTCGGGATGGGAAAAATGCATACATCCGAGTTGCTAAAACATATTTATGACATCAATTTGTCGTATTTATTGCTCGCGCAGCGTTTGATTAGTCAGGACAAACCGTCAGCGATGTTTCGTCTGGGTGTTAACGAAGAGATGGCAACCATGCTGGGTGGATTAACCCTCCCGCAAATGGTCAAGCTGGCTGAAACCAATCAACTTGTCTGCCAGTTCCGTTTTGATAACCCGCAGACCATTACGCGTCTGACTCAGGAATCCCGCGTGGACGATCTGCAACAGATCCACACCGGTATTCTTCTCTCCACCCGCCTGCTCAACGAAATCAGCCAGCCTGATGACGTAGCCCGGAAGAAAAGGGCTTAACAATGAGCGAAAAAAGCATTGTTCAGGAAGCCCGTGATATCCAGCTGGCGATGGAACTCATCACGCTCGGTGCGCGTTTACAAATGCTGGAAAGCGAGACGCAGCTGAGCCGTGGTCGTCTGATCAAGCTGTACAAAGAATTGCGTGGTAGCCCGCCGCCAAAAGGCATGCTGCCGTTTTCGACTGACTGGTTCATGACCTGGGAGCAGAACATCCATGCTTCCATGTTCTGTAACGCCTGGCAGTACCTGCTTAAAACGGGCTTATGCAGCGGCGTTGATGCCGTGATCAAAGCCTACAAACTTTACCTTGAGCAATGCCCGCAGCAGGAAGAGGGACCCCTGCTGGCGCTGACCCGCGCCTGGACGCTGGTGCGTTTTGTTGAAAGCGGAATGCTTGAATTGTCCCGCTGCAACTGCTGTGACGGCAATTTCATTACCCACGCGCACCAGCCTGCGGGCAGCTTCGCCTGTAGTTTGTGCCAGCCTCCATCCCGAGCCGTAAAAAGACGTAAACTTTCCCGGGATGCTGCCGATATTATTCCACAACTGCTGGATGAACAGATCGAACACGCTGTTTAACCCGAACCTGTGGGCAAGATTCCAGCAGCGGTAAGCGATTACCGCTGCTTTTTTTTACCCTGCGTTCAGGTCATGCGCTCGAAATGAACGTCCTGCCATAGTCACTAGCGGAAGGATGATGTCGTGCTTATCTTATTAGGTTACCTGGTAGTTCTCGGTACAGTTTTCGGCGGTTACATGATGACCGGCGGGCACCTTGGAGCACTCTATCAACCGGCTGAACTTGTCATCATCGGCGGTGCAGGGGTAGGGGCTTTTATCGTTGGTAACAACGGCAAATCGATCAAGGGCACGCTGAAGGCGATTCCGCTGCTGTTTCGTCGCTCGAAATACACCAAAAGCATGTATATGGATCTGCTGGCGCTGCTCTATCGCCTGATGGCGAAGTCACGTCAGCAGGGGATGTTCTCGCTGGAGCGGGACATCGAAAACCCGAAAGAGAGCGAAATTTTCGCCAGCTACCCGCGTATTCTGGCCGACGCGATGATGCTCGATTTTATCGTCGATTACCTGCGACTGATCATCAGCGGCAACATGAACACCTTCGAAATTGAAGCCCTGATGGACGAAGAGATCGAAACCCACGAGAGCGAATCCGAAGTACCGGCCAACAGCCTGGCGCTGGTGGGCGACTCGCTTCCGGCGTTCGGCATCGTGGCGGCGGTCATGGGCGTCGTTCATGCCCTGGCCTCGGCGGATCGCCCGGCGGCTGAACTGGGGGCGCTGATTGCCCACGCGATGGTGGGGACGTTCCTCGGTATTTTACTGGCCTACGGCTTTATCTCCCCGCTGGCGAGCGTGCTGCGCCAGAAGAGCGCCGAAACCACCAAAATGATGCAGTGCGTGAAAATTACGCTGCTCTCAAACCTCAACGGCTATGCGCCACCGATTGCCGTCGAATTTGGTCGTAAGACGCTTTACTCCAGCGAACGTCCGTCGTTTATCGAACTGGAAGAGCACGTGCGCGCGGTGAAAAACCCTAACCAACAGACGACAACTGAGGACGCATGAAAAACCAGTCCCATCCGATCGTCATCGTAAAAAAGCGCAAGCATAAGGGGCACGGGCACGGTTCTCACGGCTCCTGGAAGATCGCGTACGCCGACTTTATGACCGCCATGATGGCCTTCTTTCTGGTGATGTGGCTAATCTCCATCTCCAGCCCGAAAGAGCTTATTCAGATTGCGGAATATTTCAGAACGCCGCTGGCGACGGCGGTTACCGGCGGGCCGCGCATTTCTAACAGCGACAGCCCGATCCCCGGCGGCGGTGACGATTACACCCAGCAGCAGGGTGAAGTGAAAAAACAGCCTAACATCGACGAGCTGAAAAAAAAGATGGAGCAGGCGCGTCTGAAAAAACTGCGCGGTGACCTGGATCAGCTGATTGAAGCAGACCCTAAGCTGCGCGCGCTGCGTCCGCATCTGAAAATTGACCTGGTACAGGAAGGGCTGCGTATTCAGATCATCGACAGCCAGAACCGGCCGATGTTTAAAACCGGCAGCGCCGACGTGGAGCCCTACATGCGCGATATTCTGCGTGCGATTGCACCGGTGCTGAACGGTATTCCAAACCGCATTAGCCTGTCCGGACACACGGATGATTTCCCGTACGCCACGGGAGAGAAAGGATACAGCAACTGGGAGCTTTCTGCCGATCGCGCCAACGCCTCGCGTCGCGAGCTGGTGGCGGGTGGGCTTGATGATGGCAAGGTCCTGCGCGTGGTCGGCATGGCTGCAACCATGCGCCTTACCGACCGCGGACCGGATGACGCCATCAACCGTCGTATCAGTCTTTTAGTGCTGAACCAGCAGGCGGAGCAGGCCATCCTGCATGAAAACGCCGAAAGTCAGAATGAGTCACTGGACGATTTAAAACAGCCTGGGGCCGTCCCTTCGGCTGCCGTTCCAACATCGCCACCAGCCAATCCGAGGTGATAGCGTGAGCATGGATATTACCGATTTTTACCAGACATTTTTTGATGAAGCCGACGAATTGTTGGCCGATATGGAGCAACATTTGCTGGATCTGGTGCCCGAGGCACCGGACTCAGAACAGCTCAATGCCATCTTCCGTGCGGCGCATTCCATTAAAGGCGGTGCCGGAACGTTTGGATTTACCATTTTGCAGGAAACCACCCATTTAATGGAAAACCTGCTGGATGAAGCACGACGCGGTGAGATGCAGCTCAATACCGACATTATCAACCTGTTTTTGGAAACGAAAGATATTATGCAGGAACAGCTCGACGCCTATAAAAGTTCGGCAGAGCCTGATGCCGCCAGCTTTGAATACATCTGCAACGCGCTGCGTCAGTTAGCGCTGGAAGCCAAAGGTGAGGCGTCTGCGCCCGCTGTCCCTGCGGCAAAACTGAGCGTTGTTGACGCCGTGGCCGAACCCGATACGGCGCCTGACGCGCCCGCAGGAAAACTGCGCGTGGTGCTGTCACGTCTGAAGGAGAACGAGGTCAACCTGCTGGAAGAGGAGCTGGGGAACCTGGCGACGCTCAGCAACGTGGTGAAGGGCAAAGACAGCCTGGCCGCGACGCTCGACGGCGGGATCGGCCAGGATGACATCGTGGCGGTGCTCTGCTTCGTGATTGAAGCGGATCAGATTGCGTTTGAAACCGAGGCGGCGGCCGTTGAAGCGCCTGCTCCGGCAGAGAATACCCCTGCGGTAGTTGCCGCTGCCCCGGCCCTGAAAGCCGTGCCAAAAGAGACGGCCGCTCCGGCCCGCGGTGAAAAACCAGCGACGCGTTCCAGCGAGTCCACGAGCATTCGCGTGGCGGTGGAGAAAGTGGATCAGCTGATCAACCTGGTGGGTGAACTGGTCATCACCCAGTCGATGCTGGCCCAGCGCTCCAACGAGCTGGACCCGGTGACCCATGGCGATCTCATCACCAGCATGGGCCAGTTACAACGTAACGCCCGCGATTTGCAGGAATCGGTGATGTCCATCCGCATGATGCCGATGGAATATGTCTTCAGCCGCTTCCCGCGCCTGGTGCGCGACCTGGCCGGCAAGCTCAACAAACAGATCGAACTCACGCTGATGGGCAGCTCCACCGAGCTGGACAAGAGCCTGATTGAACGCATTATCGATCCGTTAACGCACCTGGTGCGTAACAGCCTCGACCACGGCATCGAGCTGCCGGAAAACCGCGTAGCAGCTGGAAAATCGCCCGTGGGCAACCTGATCCTGTCAGCGGAACATCAGGGCGGCAACATCTGCATCGAAGTGACCGATGATGGCGCCGGCCTGAACCGCGAGCGCATTCTGGCGAAGGCGATTTCGCAGGGAATGGCGGTTAACGAAAACATGACCGACGAAGAGGTGGGCATGCTGATTTTTGCCCCGGGCTTCTCAACCGCAGAGCAGGTCACCGACGTTTCCGGCCGCGGCGTGGGCATGGACGTGGTGAAACGTAACATTCAGGAGATGGGCGGTCACGTTGAGATCCAGTCTAAGCAGGGCGCGGGCACCACGATTCGTATCCTGTTGCCGCTGACGCTGGCCATTCTTGACGGCATGTCCGTTAAAGTGGCGGACGAAGTCTTTATTCTGCCGCTGAACGCGGTGATGGAGTCCCTCCAGCCGCGTGAAGAAGATCTGCATCCGCTGGCGGGCGGCGAGCGCGTGCTCGAAGTGCGCGGCGAGTACCTGCCGCTGGTGGAACTGTGGAAAGTGTTTGAAGTGGACGGGGCAAAAACCGAGGCCACGCAGGGTATCGTTGTGATCCTGCAAAGCGCCGGACGCCGCTACGCGCTGCTGGTCGATCAGCTGATTGGTCAGCATCAGGTGGTGGTTAAGAACCTGGAAAGTAACTACCGCAAAGTGCCGGGGATCTCTGCTGCCACCATCCTGGGTGATGGTAGCGTCGCGCTGATCGTCGATGTATCGGCACTTCAGGGATTAAATCGTGAACAACGTGTGGCGAACACAGCCGCCTGATTAAGTAAAAGGTAATAACATGACCGGTATGAGTAACGTAACGAAACTGGCGGGCGAGCCATCTGGACAGGAATTCCTGGTTTTCACTTTAGGGGATGAAGAGTACGGTATCGACATCCTGAAAGTGCAGGAAATTCGCGGTTACGACCAGGTAACGCGCATTGCGAACACGCCAGCGTTTATCAAGGGTGTGACCAACCTGCGCGGTGTGATTGTGCCTATCGTGGACCTGCGCGTGAAGTTTAGCCAGGGCGATGTGGAGTACAACGATAACACGGTGGTGATCGTCCTGAATCTGGGGCAGCGCGTGGTGGGGATCGTGGTGGATGGCGTGTCTGATGTGCTGTCGCTGACCGCCGATCAAATCCGTCCTGCGCCGGAGTTTGCGGTCACGCTGTCGACGGAATACCTGACGGGGCTGGGTGCGCTCGGCGAGCGTATGCTGATTCTGGTGAATATTGAGAAGCTGCTGAACAGCGAAGAGATGGCGCTGCTGGATATTGCGGCGAATCACGTGGCATAAAATAAAGCCGGGTGGCGGCTTCGCCTTACCCGGCCTACAAATGGCTCGAACACGTAGGCCGGGTAAGCGTCAGCGCCACCCGGCTCTTTTGTAACCTTACGCCTCCTGCTCCACCAGCGCTGATTCCGCTTCCCGCGCCCCTTCATTCTGCGACAGCATCGCCGTCGCAATCCCGTTCCCCAGCACGTTAATGGCCGATCGTCCCATATCCAGGAAATGGTCAATCCCCATCAGCAGCAGGATCCCGGCCACCGGAATGTTAAAGCTCGGAATAGTTGCCGCCAGCACCACCAGCGACGAGCGCGGTACGCCCGCAATCCCTTTCGAGGCCAGCATCAACGTTAACATTAGCACCGTCACCTCGGTGAAACTCAGGTGAATGTTGTATGCCTGGGCGATAAACATCGAGGCGAACGAGCAGTATACCATGGAGCCGACCAGATTAAACGAGTAGCCGATCGGCAGGACGAAAGAGGCGATATTACGTGAACAGCCGAAGCGCGCTAACTGCTCCAGCGTTTTCGGGTATGCCGCTTCTGAGCTGCTGGTGGTAAACGCGACCAGCACCGGATCTTTCAGCATCGCCACCAGACGGAAAATCTCTTTTTTCAGTACCATGTAACCTACCGCCAGCAATACCAGACAGGTCAGAAGGATCGCCACATAGTAACCGCCAATGAACGAGGCATAGTTCAGCAAAATGCCCAGACCCTGAGTGGCAATCACGGACGAAATCGCGGCAAAAATGGCCAGCGGCGCAACGTACATCACATAGCCCGTCACTTTCAGCATAATGTGGGAGACCACATCCAGCGCCGCCACCAGCGGGGCGTTGAATTTTTGACCTAATGACGCGCCGCCGATGCCGAAGAACATCGAGAAGACCACAATTTGCAGGATCTCATTGTTCGCCATCGCGCCGGCAATGCTGGTTGGAATAGTGTGTGACAGGAAGGCTTTCAGCGACATCCCGCTAACGGCCAGGCCGGTATCAACCGTCTCTGTCGGAATGCTCAGGTTCAGACCGCTGCCGGGTTGTTCAAGGGTAACAATAAACAGCCCCACCAGAATGGAAAGCACGGATGAGCTGATAAACCACACCATCGCTTTACCCCCGACGCGCCCAATCGTCGACGTTTCACCCAGCTTCATAATGCCCACCGTCAGGGTGCTGAACACCAGCGGGGCAATCACCATCTTAATCAGCCGCAGGAAAATATCGGTCAGCAGCGTAATGTTCTCCGACCAGGCCTGTATCGCGTCGGGCGAAGCATACTCATGGATCGCCGCACCTGAAAGAATACCCGCCAGCATGAAAATCACGATGAAGAGCGTGAGTTTGTTTGCACTTGCCACAAAAAGATCCTCTATGCGCTAAAAGAGTTTCCTGCGTCAATGCATACAAAATTTTTATTTAAGCGCAGGAAAATATTCGGGGCATAAATTGAAGTAAAGCTGCGTGAGTTACAACTTGTTTTTAATTTTTATGAAATTCGTTGTTTTTATAATGACGATATATTGTGATGCGGATCACATTACAGGCGATATATCCTCAAATTAAGCAAGAATAATGCCCGTTTTATTTTGCTAACTCTTTGTAATGTTTGTTAATAGTCTGTTAATTGGAGGGCGGGTGTCTCACCTTCGCTGAAAGTGGTTGAAGCGTGAACCATAAACTAAATTCTCAGTAACCGCGCCGGGGAATGTTTAAGCGGGGCTAACATACTGAACAGTATGAATAAAATAGGGTAAGCGGACCATTATTTCTTCTGGAGGGTGGTAAATGAAAAGAACACTTCTTTTTATCTGCGCGGGTACACTGCTGACGGCGGCGACTGTCGGTCAGGCGCTGGCAGTCACTAGTAGCGGTACTATCGGGGCGACGCTGACGCTGACGAACGGTTGTTTGATCAACGGCTCGCCAACGCAAAACGGCATTAACTTCGGGACACTCGATTTCGGGACCCATCCTGCGACATTCTCCACCCTGACAACCCAGTTAACCGGGGCCAGCGGCGGAAACACCTTTACCATTCAATGTACCACTGCCAGTTACACGGTGGCGATCACCGGCAACACCAACGCGACCGCACCCGGAACCGTTGTCGGCACCCCCGGCACACCCGCCCGCTATCTGGTGAACACCGCCAATGCGGCACAGGGCGTGGCATACAGCCTCTATAGCGACAGCGGGTACAACAACGTGATCGCTAACAACGCCGCGTTGCCCGTTGCCTCCACGGCGGGCGGGGTGGACAGCTATACCCTCTACGGACGCATAACGGGCGGTGGCAATAGCGTAACGGTTGTACCGGGAACCTATACCGACACGATTAACGTCAGCGTCACCTACTGATTCAGCCATGAAGGCATTGTGTTTATGTCTGCGCGAAAGCGCAGAGGGCGTCGTGCACCCTTTTTTGGCCCTGATCGTCGGGCTGATGATGAACTGCGACGCCGGGGCGGTGACCTCCCAGTCCTTCAGGGTGAGCGCGACGGTAGTACCAGGGTGCTCGGTGAGTACCGGCACGGGCGGGCGCTTTGGGACGCTGGATTTTGGAACCCGTAACGGCGTGGACAACACGCCGGTCAGCACCAGCTTTGTCGCCGACGGTGCGTTGTCCATCGCCTGCACGCCGGGCGTGGCGCTGAGCATGAGCATTGACGGCGGCCAGAATTACAGCTCGGTGCGACGGATGACGCGTTCAGGTGGGACCGAAGTTGTTGGTTACCGGCTTTACAGCAGCAGCTCTCTGGCGGCGAACAGCGAAATTGGGGTTAACCAGGCCATACCGATTACCTATACCAACAGCAATAACATCGCGCTGCCTCTTTTTGGCGTCGCGCTCCTGACGGGGTTTAGCCTGCCGGGAACATATTCAGATCAACTCACCGTGACCTTGTCATGGTAGGAAAGGGAGAACATCGATGAAGCCATTTTTCAGGCGATCAGGCCTGGTGGGTCTGTTGGGGGCAACGGCTCTGGCAGCGGGCCAGGCGCAGGCAGCGGCAACCATTCTTTTGTGGCCGATCGATCCGTGGCTTTCGGCAGAGGCCAGAGCAACTGAATTGTGGATCCAGAATCAGGGCAACAGCGCCACGACAATGCAGGTGCGTATTGTGCGCTGGAAGCAGGAGGGAGGATATGAGCGTTACACCGCCCAGCAGGATGTGGTCGCCAGCCCGCCGATCGTGACCATCGCCAAAGGCAGTAAACAGCTTATTCGCTTGATCAAGCAGGGGACGATCCCGTCGGGGGTTGAGCAGGCCTACCGCATTATTGTGGATGAAATTCCCCAGCCGGATGCCAAAGCGGAACCGTCCATGGGCCTCAAACTGCAAATGCGCTATTCCATTCCCTTATTTGTTTATGGGCAGGGGATCCCCACCCTCAACGAAGGGGCGCACCACGCGCTGGCGAATACTCAACAGCTGAGCTGGCGGGTCGTTCAGGAAGGGGGGAAACCCGCGCTTCAGGTCCGTAATCAGGGGGATGTGCACGTCCGGCTCAGCCAGGTTGCGGTTGAGCAGGGCGGGCAAAAACGCACGGTTGCGGAGGGGCTGCTGGGCTATGTGCTGCCAGGCAGCACCCGAAGCTGGCCGCTTCCGGCAGGGATTTATCAGCCGAACCGGATGAGCGCGCAAATTAATGCCAGGGATACGCAATGGCAATCGACGCCCGTCAACTGAAACCGGCGATGATGATCCTGCTTTGCGTCAGTACCAGCGCCTTTGCCGAAACCGGCGACGACAGTTTACCGCCGCCGCCGGATGCACGGACGATAAACGGCGAAGCAGTATTCCAGCTCGCCCTGGTGCTGAACCACTATGACACGGGTCTGGTGGTGCCGGTGACGCAGCGTGAGGGCGCCTGGTTTATTTCGGGCGCGGATTTGCTCCGCGCCGGGCTGCCGCCCGCGCATGTGCCAGCCGGAGAGGTGAATCTCTCGACGCTTACGTCGGTACGCGCAGAGTACGACAGTACGGCCCAGCGCCTGTTGCTGACGGTCCCCCGGGACTGGGTCGCGGCGCGGATCACGCCGTTCAGCGAACAGAGCACGCAAAGCAAACCGCACTATGGCCGCGGCGCGCTGCTCAATTACGACGTTTATACCAACCATTCCGAACACACGGGCGGTCAGGCATCGGTCTGGCACGAGTTCCGCTATTTCAATGAGGATTATTCATTTTCATCGACGGGTTACGCCCGGCAGAATTTCACCGGTAACAGCGGGCAGCAGGAAGGGTACGTGCGTTATGACTCTACGTTACTGATCACCAACGAAGAGGATGCCACCACCTGGTCCGCCGGGGACGTCATCAGCGATGCGCTGAGCTGGAGCACCAGCGTGCGCATGGGCGGGATCAGCTACGGGCGCGACTTCTCCCTGCGTCCGGATCTGGTGACCTGGCCGCTGCCGGCGTTTTCCGGCGAGGCGGCTGTCCCGACCTCGGTCGATCTCTTTATTAACGGCTACCGTTCCGGCTCCACCCGCCTTCAGCCGGGGCCGTTTACCCTCACCAATCTGCCGTATATCAACGGTGCTGGCGATGCAGTACTGGTTACCACTGATGCGCTGGGTCGTCAGGTGAGTACCACGCTGCCGTTTTATGTCAGCAGCGATCTGCTTAAGCAGGGGTTAAGCGACGGCGCCGTGACGCTGGGCAGCCTGCGGCGTAACTACGGTATTGAGAATTTTGACTATGGCCCGGCGGCGGGCAGCGGATCGTACCGCTACGGGGTGACCGACTGGCTGACGCTGGAGGGGCATGCGGAAGGGGCGGAGTCGCTGGCGCTTGGCGGCGCGGGCACGGTACTGAAGCTCGGGCGTTTTGGCGTGGTAAATACCTCGTGGACCCAAAGCCGCATGCGCGGCGATAGCGGCGGCCAGATAAACTGGGGCTATCAATACAACACCAGCGAGTTTAGCGTAGCGACCCAGCATACCCGACGTGATCGTGGTTTTGGCAATCTCGCCCTGTACGATCAGCCCACCGTTTATGATGAAAATGATAACCCCGTTGCCAGCCTGAGCCGCAATACCGACCAGTATTCCTTAACCTTTAACCTCGGCGGATACGGCAATATCGGCGCGGCGTGGATCGGCGTTGAGAGTTTTGACAGCCAGAAAACTGAGCTGCTCAACCTCTCCTGGAGCCGTAATCTGTGGGGCTCAAGCAGTATTTATCTGGCTGCCAGCCGTGACCAGCAGCGGGGCGACTGGACGGTTGCGCTGTCGTTGCAGGTCCCCCTCGGCGAACGTGATAGCGCCGCCGTCACCTTTGAAAACACCCCTGACGCAGGCAGCACTCAACGCATTAACTACAACCACTCGATGCCTTCAGACGGTGGCTTTAGCTGGAACATGGCCTGGGCCAACCAGTCGCGGTCGAGTAACTATCAGCAGGCCACGCTCGGCTGGCGGAATAACAACGTGGAGCTACAGGGCGGCGGCTACGGTGAGAAGGGCATGATGACCTGGTGGGGCGAGGCGATGGGCTCTGTCGTGCTGATGGACGGTGAACTGTTTGCGGCGAACAAAATCAACGATGCGTTTGTGGTGATCAGCACCGACGGACATCCGGATGTTCCCGTCAGCTACGAAAACCAGCCGGTCGGTAAAACCAATAACAAAGGTTATCTGCTGGTGAGCGGCGTTTCAGCCTATTACCCGGCAAGTTACCGCATCGATACCCTGAACTTACCCGCGGATACCCGGCTGAAAGAGACCGAGCGTCGGGTGGCGATTCGTCGGCATAACGGTTATCTGGTGGATTTCCCGATGGAGCAGGAGCGGGTTGCCAGCGTGATCCTGCACGATGCGCAGGGCAATTCGATCCCGGTAGGAAGCCAGGTCAGACGCGCGTCCCGCAGCAGCGCGGTTGTCGGCTACGACGGCCTCGCCTGGCTGGAAAACCTCAACGACGTGAATCCGCTCGAGGTCATCACCCCGGAGGGTAAACGCTGTACGGCAACGCTGACCGTTGGCGCAAACCCTGAACATAAGCTGCAAACCTACGGTCCGCTGACCTGTCGGGAGGCGCCGTGAGACGCCTGTTAATCGCGCTCCTGCTGCTGTGCTCCGGCGGCAGCTGGGCGGCCTGTACCGTCAGTACGGTGAATGCCTCGTTTGGCAGCGTCACCTCGTTCGCACTCAGCGGCACCGGGGAAGTGGAAACGACGGGCACGCTGGTGGTGACCTGCGATACCGTTCTCAACCTGTTAACTAACGACTCGGTGACGCTGAATTACACCTCGGCATCCGTCTTCGCGAATAGCCGGGCGACCATGAAGCGTACGGACAACGCGGCTATTACCGATGTCATCCCTGCGCGGCTGTGCGGGGCGTCCGGCTGCGGCGGAAACAGTGAAATACAAATCAGCAAAGCCTATACCTGGAGCGGAAACACGCTGCTCGGGCTGCTGGGTTCAAGGCGCTACAACATTCCCCTTTATTTCCGGACCGTAATGGGGCAGAACGTCACCGCCGGGCCGTATCAGGTGTTGTTAACGTTCAGCATTAACTACAACGTGTGCGCCGTTGGCGCGGTCGGAGCGTGCCTGACCCCGCAAACCGGTACGGCAACCACCTCGATCCTCCTCAACATGACCGTCACCAACGATTGCAGCACCATGACCACGCCGGACGTGAATTTTAACAGCGCGCCGCTGGTGCAAAATTTTCCCACCGTTTCACAGTCGGTTGCCGTCACCTGCACCAAAGGCAGCACCTACACCATAGGCATTAATAATGGGGCAAATGCCCTGAACAACGTGCGTCGTATGGTCAGCGGCAGCAACTTCATGAGTTACGACATCTACAAAGAGGCGACCAGCAACCGCTGGGGTAGCAGCGGCAGCGAGCGCTGGGCCAGCGCCAGCTCATCGCAGGTCAGTACGGACGGGCTTTTACGTACCTACAACTACACCGCCAAAGTTCTGACCAGCCAGGCCACGCCGCCTGCCGGAACCTATACCGACACGCTGATTGTCGACGTCGCATTCTGACTCCCGCGCTTTTCCCTTTCGCAAATGTAAAGTTCCTGTGGCCTGTGCCGATAACACCGTTAATAAATCTATGAGAAGGTGTTGTATGTTGAACCGTATCCGCGTTGTCACAATGCTTATGATGGTGCTGGTCATTTTCGCACTTCTTCAGCTTACTTCTGGCGGCCTCTTTTTCTCGTCGTTAAAACAGAACCAGGACAGCTTCGCGGCCTCGAACGATTTGCGTATGCAGCAAAGCGAACTGACCACGACCTGGGATCTGATGTTGCAGACGCGTATCAACCTGAGCCGCTCGTCTGCCCGCATGATGATGGACCCAAATAACCAGCAGAGCAGCGCAAAAACGGAACTGCTGAAGAATGCGCGCGCCACGCTGGCAGACGCGGCGAAACATTACGACGCCTTCAAAAAAATCGCCCCTCAGCCAGCAATGGCGCAGGCGAGCGCGAACATAGATGAAAAATATCAGGCCTACTTCGCCGGCCTCACGGAGCTGGTACAGTTCCTGGAGCAGGGCAATATGGACGCCTATTTCGCGCAGCCGACCCAGGGAATGCAGAACGCCCTCGGCGCGGCGCTCGGCGAGTACGCCAAAGCCAGCGGCGAACTTTATCACTCCGCCTTTACGCAAAGCCAGAACGACTACCGTTTCGCGAAATGGCAGATGGCGGTTCTCGCCCTCGCGCTGGTCATCGTACTGGTGGCCGTGTGGTACGGCATTCGTCATATCCTGCTTAACCCGCTTGGCCGCGTCATTGCCCATATCCGTGATATTGGCCGGGGCGATCTCACGAAAACGCTGACCGTTTCTGGCCGCAATGAGATCACCGAGCTGGCAACCAGCGTCGACCATATGCAGCGTTCGCTGATTGATACCGTCGCCAACGTGCGCGAGGGGGCGGATGCCATCTATACCGGCACGAGTGAAATCGCGATGGGCAACAACGATCTCTCGTCCCGTACCGAACAGCAGGCATCCGCACTGGAAGAGACGGCGGCCAGCATGGAGCAGCTCACCGCGACCGTGAAGCAGAATGCCGACAATGCCCGCCAGGCGTCGCAGCTTGCAGAAAGCGCGTCCGACACCGCCCAGCGCGGCGGTCGGGTGGTCGACGGCGTGGTGAAAACCATGCATGACATTGCCGACAGCTCGAAGAAAATTGCCGACATCATCAGCGTAATCGACGGCATCGCCTTCCAGACCAATATCCTGGCGCTGAACGCGGCCGTTGAAGCGGCGCGTGCGGGCGAGCAGGGGCGCGGGTTTGCCGTGGTCGCCGGCGAAGTGCGTAACCTCGCCAGCCGCAGCGCCAATGCGGCGAAAGAGATCAAAGCCCTGATTGAAGACTCTGTTTCACGCGTGGATACCGGCTCGGTGCTGGTGGAAAGTGCGGGTGAAACCATGAATGACATCGTGAATGCCGTGACGCGCGTGACGGACATCATGGGTGAAATCGCCTCTGCATCGGATGAGCAGAGTCGTGGTATTGACCAGGTCGCCCTGGCGGTATCGGAAATGGATCGTGTGACGCAGCAAAACGCCGCCCTGGTGCAGGAGTCCGCTGCCGCGGCCGCTGCGCTGGAGGACCAGGCGAGCCGCCTGAAAATGGCCGTCTCGGCGTTCCGTCTTACTTCAAAAACGACAAATACGGTCAGCTCGCGGTCGGCGTACAGCGAAGCAACCCCGGCGCCCGTGACAACACGTACGCGCGCAGCGGTGACCGGACAAGATGAAAACTGGGAAACATTTTGACTGACAATTAAACCGCGGCTGCTTGCCGCTTGATGGGAGCGTGGATGTTAAATCGTATTCGTATCTCGACCACACTGTTTTTGATTCTGATCCTGTGTGGGGTTTTGCAGGTTGGCAGTAACGGGTTGTCTTTCTGGGCGTTTCGCGATGGCTATCAGAATTTGCAGGAAGTTGAGACGAGTAATCAGCAGCGCTCCGCACTGGCACAAACGCGTGCCGTGCTGTTGCAGGCAAGCACTGCGCTGAACAAAGCAGGGACGTTAACCGCGCTGAGCTATCCGCCGGAGGATATTAAGGCGCTGATGGTCGTGGCCCGCAGCAGCCTGAAGCAGGCCGACGCGCAGTTTAAGGCCTTTACGGCGCAGGAGGCGGTCAGTGAGAAAGAGAAAGCGCTGAAAGTCGCCATGAAAAAGACCTTTGATGTGTGGTACGGCGATCTCGACCATCAGGCGACGTGGCTGGAGAACAACCAGCTTTCTGACTTCCTGACCGCGCCGGTGCAGGCGTCTCAGGCGGCGTTCGACGATAGCTTTAACGCCTGGCAGCAGGATATTAACCAGTTTGTGGCGCGTGCCGGTGCGGACAGCCGTACCAGCTACCGCATGTCAGGGGCGATTTTCCTGACCATGGTGATCCTGGCCGCCCTGCTGACCGGCGGCTCGCTGTGGTGGTCGCGCAAAATGATCGTCCAGCCGCTGGCCATCGTCAGAAGCCACTTCGACAGTATGGCGAAGGGCGATCTGGCGCGTCCGGTGGCCGTGTATGGCAGGAATGAAATATCAGCGATTTTCGCCAGCCTGAAGGCGATGCAGGGGTCGCTGCGGGAAACGGTAAGCAACGTTCGCCAGGGCAGTTACGCCATGCATACCGGGATCTCCGAGATTGCGGCAGGCAATAACGATCTCTCATCCCGCACCGAACAGCAGGCGGCATCGCTGGCGCAGACGGCGGCCAGCATGGAGCAGCTGACCGCGACGGTAAGCCAGAACGCCGATAACGCGCGTCAGGCGTCCGACTTGTCAAAACAGGCGGCGATGACGGCGAAACGTGGGGGCGATCAGGCCTCTCACGTCGCCAGCACGATGCAGGAGATTGCCGCCAGCTCGCAGAAAATTGGCGACATTATCAGCGTCATCGACGGTATCGCGTTCCAGACCAATATTCTGGCGCTGAACGCGGCCGTTGAAGCGGCGCGTGCCGGGGAGCAGGGGCGCGGGTTCGCGGTGGTTGCCGGTGAAGTCCGAAACCTCGCCAGCCGCAGCGCCAATGCGGCGAAAGAGATCAAAGGGCTGATAGAAGAGTCGGTCTCCCGCGTTCAGCAGGGCTCCGCGCTGGTGGATACCGCCGCGCAGACCATGCACGAGATTGTCACCTCCGTGACGCGGGTTAACGACATTATGGGCGAGATTGCCTCGGCGTCTGATGAACAACGCCGTGGTATTGAGCAGGTGGCGCAGGCCGTTACACAGATGGATCAGGTTACGCAGCAGAACGCCTCACTGGTGGAAGAGGCGGCGGCGGCTACCGATCAGCTGGCAAACCAGGCGGATCACCTTACCGGGTTGGTCGCCGTATTTAATGTGAAAGAGCACGTTGAAGCAGTAACAGAAGTCGGACGGTCACAGGCCGTGCCCGTTGTATCCTGAATGTGATTAAGAAGGCGCTATGACATCACCCATGCCCTCAGGGCAAACGTCATTATTGTTGCAGATGACACAGCGCCTCGCGCTGTCCGACGCGCATTTTCGTCGGATATGTCAGTTAATCTACCAGCGTGCGGGGATCGTGCTTGCGGACCATAAGCGAGACATGGTCTACAACCGGCTGGTGCGGCGCTTGCGTACGCTGGGGCTGGATGATTTTGGCCGCTATCTGAGCATGCTCGAAGCGAACCAGAACAGCGCCGAATGGCAGGCATTTATCAACTCATTAACCACCAACCTGACCGCGTTTTTCCGCGAGGCGCATCACTTCCCGGTGCTGGCGGAACACGCCCGTCGCCGTAGCGGAGAGTATCGCGTCTGGAGCGCGGCGGCCTCTACCGGGGAAGAACCGTACTCGCTGGCCATCACCCTGGCGGACACCCTGGGCATGGCGCCGGGCCGCTGGAAAGTGTACGCCAGCGACATCGATACCGAAGTGCTGGAAAAAGCCCGTAACGGCGTTTATCGCCAGGATGAGCTTAAAACGCTGTCTCCTCAGCAGCTACAGCGTTACTTCATGCGCGGTACCGGCCCGCATGAAGGACTGGTGCGCGTACGCCAGGAGCTGGCGAACTGCGTGGAATTTGCTCCCGTTAATTTACTGGATAAGCAGTACAACGTGCCGGGGCCATTCGACGCCATTTTTTGCCGTAACGTGATGATCTATTTTGATAAAACGACGCAACAGGACATCCTGCGTCGCTTTGTTCCGTTGCTCAAGCCTGACGGTTTACTGTTTGCCGGGCACTCGGAAAACTTCAGCAACCTCGTGCGTGAGTTTAGCCTGCG
Source organism: Enterobacter sp. BIDMC 27 (assembly GCF_000534415.1). Classification (NCBI taxonomy): domain Bacteria; kingdom Pseudomonadati; phylum Pseudomonadota; class Gammaproteobacteria; order Enterobacterales; family Enterobacteriaceae; genus Enterobacter; species Enterobacter sp. BIDMC 27. The sequence goes on along the minus strand of NZ_KI973178.1, from coordinate 3,683,944 downwards.
TGGGCAAACGGTATATGCGCTGAGTAAGGAAAAAGCATGAGTAAAATCAGGGTATTGTCTGTCGATGATTCGGCGCTGATGCGTCAGATCATGACCGAAATCATCAATAGCCACAGCGATATGGAGATGGTGGCGACAGCACCCGATCCGCTGGTCGCGCGGGATTTAATCAAAAAATATAACCCCGACGTGCTGACGCTGGATGTTGAAATGCCGCGCATGGATGGCATCGATTTCCTTGAAAAATTAATGCGCCTGCGCCCGATGCCGGTGGTGATGGTGTCATCTCTGACCGGTAAAGGTTCAGAAATCACCCTGCGCGCGCTGGAGCTGGGGGCGGTGGATTTTGTCACCAAGCCGCAGCTCGGCATTCGCGAGGGGATGCTGGCGTACAGCGAGATGATCGCCGAGAAAATCCGTACCGCGTCGCGCGCAAAACTCGCGGCCCACAAGCCGATGGCAGCTCCGGCAACCCTGAAGGCAGGGCCGTTACTCAGCTCGGAAAAGTTGCTGGTCATTGGGGCGTCAACCGGAGGAACAGAGGCAATTCGCCATGTACTCCAGCCATTGCCGCTCTCAAGCCCGGGTATTCTGATCACGCAACATATGCCGCCAGGGTTTACCCGTTCGTTCGCGGAGCGCCTGAATAAGCTGTGCCAGATCAGCGTGAAAGAGGCGGAAGACGGCGAGCGCGTGCTGCCGGGTCACGCCTATATCGCCCCGGGTGACAAGCACATGGAGCTGGCGCGCAGCGGGGCGAACTATCAAATCAAAATTCATGACGGGCCGCCGGTTAACCGGCACCGTCCGTCGGTGGATGTGCTGTTTCATTCGGTGGCGAAACATGCGGGGCGCAACGCCGTTGGGGTGATCCTGACGGGGATGGGCAACGACGGCGCCGCCGGAATGCTTGCGATGCACCAGGCTGGTGCCTGGACGATTGCGCAGAATGAAGCAAGTTGTGTGGTGTTCGGCATGCCGCGCGAGGCCATCAATATGGGTGGCGTAAGCGAAGTGGTCGATCTTAGCCAGGTAAGCCAGCAGATGCTGGCGAAAATCAGTGCCGGACAGGCAATACGTATTTGACTCAGGAGTATTATTTTATGGCGGATAAAGAGCTTAAGTTTTTGGTTGTGGATGACTTTTCCACCATGCGTCGCATTGTGCGCAACCTGCTGAAAGAGCTGGGCTTCAACAATGTTGAAGAAGCAGAAGACGGGGTGGATGCGCTGAACAAACTCCAGGCTGGCGGGTTTGGTTTTGTGATTTCCGACTGGAACATGCCGAACATGGACGGTCTCGAACTGCTGAAAACCATCCGCGCGGATGCAGGCATGGCCTCTCTGCCGGTGCTGATGGTGACCGCAGAAGCGAAGAAAGAGAACATTATTGCCGCTGCACAGGCGGGCGCAAGCGGCTACGTGGTGAAGCCATTCACCGCGGCGACTCTGGAAGAGAAGCTCGGGAAGATCTTCGAGAAACTCGGCATGTGAGGTGATGGATATGTTGCAACCTGCTATGAAACCCGTTGAAGAACATTCGCCGAGCGACATTATTGCCCGCATTGGTAGCCTGACCCGCATGCTGCGCGACAGCCTGCGTGAGCTGGGGCTGGACCAGGCTATCGCCGAAGCGGCGGAAGCCATCCCTGACGCGCGCGACCGTCTGGACTACGTCGTACAGATGACCGCGCAGGCGGCCGAGCGTGCGCTGAACAGCGTTGAAGCCTCGCAGCCGCACCAGGATGCGATGGAGAAGGGGGCGAAAGCGCTGAGCAAACGCTGGGATGAGTGGTTTGAGAACCCTATTGAGCTGGCGGATGCCCGCGAACTGGTAACGGATACCCGTCAGTACCTGGGTGACGTGCCGGGGCACACCAGCTTCACCAATGCCCAACTGCTGGACATCATGATGGCACAGGATTTCCAGGACCTCACCGGCCAGGTGATCAAGCGCATGATGGATGTGATTCAGGAGATTGAACGTCAGCTGCTGATGGTGCTGCTGGAGAACATACCGGAACCGGCTGCCCGTCCGAAACGCGAGAACGAAAGCCTGCTCAATGGTCCACAGCTTGACACCAGCAAAGCGGGCGTGGTGGCAAGCCAGGATCAGGTGGACGATCTGCTGGACAGTCTTGGTTTCTGATTGCCCGTTTTGCCTCAGGTCGTTAACGCGGCCTGAGGCAGCTCAGAATAAAAACAGCGAAAAGAGCCCGAATAAACGGGCTTTTCCCGCCATTGGATTTTCTCTGCGCTGGCATGATACCCGTGAATTAATGGGCTGCGAGCAGGCACAGTGGCAGAAGAGAACGACGACAAAACAGAAGCCCCCACACCCCACCGACTTGAAAAAGCCCGTGAGGATGGGCAGATCCCCCGATCCCGAGAGCTGACATCCCTGCTGATCCTGGTGGTGGGCGTCTGCATAATCTGGTGGGGCGGGGAGATGCTCGCCCGCAGACTGGCGGGAATGCTCTCGGCTGGCTTACGTTTTGATCACAGCATGGTCAATGACCCCAATCTGATCCTCATTCAGATCATCAACCTTGTGAAAAGCGCGATGCTCGCCTTGCTGCCGCTGATCGCGGGCGTGGTCATCGTGGCCCTGGTTTCGCCGGTCATGCTCGGTGGCCTGGTGTTTAGCGGTAAATCGCTGCAACCGAAATTTTCCAAGCTCAATCCGTTCCCCGGCATTGCGAAAATGTTTTCCGCGCAAACCGGGGCAGAGCTTCTTAAAGCGATCCTGAAATCGCTTCTTATGGGCAGTACCGCCGGGTTTTTTCTGTGGCACCACTGGCCGGAGATGATGCGCCTCATCAGCGAGTCCCCGATGACGGCGATGAAGAATGCCCTGAACCTGGTCGGGTTATGCTCGCTGCTGGTGGTACTCAGCATTATTCCGATGGTGGCGTTCGACGTTATCTTCCAGATCTATTCCCATATCAAAAAGCTGCGAATGTCGCGTCAGGACATCCGCGATGAATATAAACAGATGGAAGGCGACCCGCACGTTAAGGGCCGTATCCGCCAGATGCAGCGCGCCGCCGCGCGTCGGCGCATGATGGAAGATGTGCCGAAAGCCGACGTCATCGTCACCAACCCGACTCACTACTCCGTGGCGCTTCAGTACGACGAAAACAAAATGAGCGCGCCGAAAGTGGTGGCGAAAGGGGCCGGGCTGATTGCGCTGCGCATTCGTGAAATTGCCACGGAAAACCGTGTGCCGATCCTGGAAGCACCGCCGCTGGCTCGCGCGCTGTATCGCCACGCGGAAATTGGACAACAGATCCCGGGCCAGCTCTACGCCGCTGTCGCAGAGGTGCTGGCCTGGGTGTGGCAACTGAAACGCTGGCGTTTAGCGGGCGGTCAACGACCTGTAAAACCTGAGAACCTGCCGGTGCCTGAAGCACTGGATTTTTTGAACGAGAAGGACACTGATGGCTAATCTGGTGGCAATGTTGCGCCTGCCCGGCAACCTGAAATCGACGCAATGGCAGATCCTTGCCGGACCGATTCTGATCCTGTTAATTCTGTCGATGATGGTGCTGCCGTTACCGGCATTTATCCTCGACCTGCTTTTCACCTTCAACATTGCGTTGTCCATCATGGTGTTGCTGGTGGCGATGTTCACCCAGCGCACGCTGGAGTTCGCCGCGTTTCCAACGATCCTGCTGTTCACCACGCTGCTGCGCCTGGCGCTGAACGTTGCCTCCACGCGTATCATCCTGATGGAAGGGCATACCGGCGCGGCGGCGGCGGGCAAGGTGGTCGAAGCCTTCGGTCACTTCCTGGTGGGCGGCAACTTCGCCATCGGTATCGTGGTGTTCGTCATTCTGGTGATTATCAACTTCATGGTTATCACTAAAGGGGCGGGGCGTATCGCTGAAGTGGGCGCGCGCTTCGTGCTCGACGGGATGCCGGGCAAGCAGATGGCCATCGACGCCGACCTGAATGCCGGGCTGATCGCGGAAGATGAAGCGAAAAAACGCCGTGCCGAAGTGACCCAGGAGGCAGATTTCTACGGCTCCATGGACGGTGCGAGTAAGTTTGTGCGCGGTGACGCCATCGCGGGCATTCTGATCATGGTGATTAACGTCGTCGGCGGCCTGCTCGTCGGCGTGCTGCAACACGGCATGGACATGGGCCACGCGGCGGAAAGCTATACGCTGCTGACCATTGGTGACGGTCTGGTGGCGCAGATTCCGGCGCTGGTGATCTCCACCGCGGCGGGCGTGATTGTGACTCGCGTCAGTACCGATCAGGACGTGGGCGAGCAGATGGTGGGGCAGATCTTCAGCAACCCGCGCGTTATGCTGCTCTCTGCGGCGGTGCTGGGCCTGCTCGGTATGGTGCCGGGCATGCCAAACCTGGTATTCCTGCTGTTCACCGCTGCGCTGCTGGGGCTTGCCTGGTGGATGCGTGGCCGGGAAACGCAGCCTAAGGCAGAGCCTGCGCCGGTCAAAATGCCTGAGAACACCCAGGCGGTGGAAGCCACCTGGAACGACGTACAGCTCGAAGATTCGCTGGGGATGGAAGTGGGGTACCGCCTGATCCCGATGGTGGATTTCCAGCAGGATGGTGAGCTGCTTGGCCGTATCCGCAGCATTCGTAAAAAATTCGCCCAGGATATGGGCTTCCTGCCGCCGGTGGTCCACATCCGGGACAATATGGATCTCCCGCCCGCGCGCTACCGCATCCTGATGAAAGGGGTGGAAATCGGCAGCGGTGATGCGTACCCCGGCCGCTGGCTGGCGATTAACCCGGGCACCGCCGCAGGCACGTTGCCGGGTGAGCAGACGACCGACCCGGCCTTTGGTCTGGCGGCAATCTGGATTGAGAGCGCCCTGAAAGAGCAGGCGCAGATTCAGGGTTACACGGTCGTTGAGGCCAGTACCGTGGTGGCAACGCACCTCAACCACCTGATTGGCCAGTTCTCCGCGGAACTGTTTGGACGTCAGGAGGCGCAGCAGCTGCTCGACCGCGTAACGCAGGAGATGCCGAAGCTGACCGAAGATTTGGTGCCGGGCGTACTGACCTTAACCACCCTGCACAAAGTGCTGCAAAATCTGCTCGATGAGAAGGTGCCCATTCGCGATATGCGTACCATCCTTGAGACGCTGGCCGAACATGCGCCGCTGCAAAGCGATCCGCACGAACTGACGGCGGTGGTGCGCGTGGCGCTCGGACGCGCCATTACCCAGCAATGGTTCCCGGGAACTGGCGAAGTGCAGGTCATTGGCCTGGACACGCCGCTGGAACGTCTGCTGCTTCAGGCGTTGCAGGGCGGTGGCGGGCTGGAGCCGGGTCTGGCGGACAGATTACTGGCGCAAACCCAGGAGGCGCTGGCGCGTCAGGAGATGCTGGGCGCGCCGCCGGTGCTGCTGGTGAATCACGCGCTGCGTCCGTTGCTGTCGCGCTTCCTGCGCCGGAGCCTGAACCAGCTGGTGGTGCTGTCGAATATGGAGTTGTCCGATAACCGCAATATTCGCATGACGGCGACCATAGGAGGGAAATAATGCGTAAGTGGCTGTGGATCTTACTTTTCCCGCTGGCGGCGCAGGCCGCAGGCGAGGGGGCATGGCAGGCCAGCAGTATCGGCTTGACGCTCAACCATCGGGGGGAGTCGATCTCCTCCCGTCCGCTGTCCGCCTCTGAGCCCGTGTCCGGGCAGATGACGCTGGTGGCCTGGAATTACACCCTGACGGGACCCACACCGGCCGGGTTGCGGGTGCGGCTGTGCTCGCTGAACCGCTGCGCGGAAATCGAGGGTCAACGTGGCACTACCCAGGCCTTCAACGGGGTGTCTGCTCAGGAGCCTTTACGCTTTATCTGGGAAGTGCCAGGCGGTGGACGTCTCATCCCGGCGCTGAAGGTTCAGCGCAACGAGGTGCTCGTCAACTACCGCTAACTGCCCGCCTTTTCGCCAGTCTCCAGGCATTTCTGAAGGCTGGCTCGCAAAAATGACCTTCCCTTTTGATACAAAAGAAACGCTGTTTTATAAATCAGTGACACGCGTATTGACACTCTTTGCGTTTTTGCCATTCACCACTTTGTGATGGCAGAAACAGAAAGGTATCAACAGGTCGATACTTTTACTGTAGCCGTGTAAAAACTCCCGGACGAGGTTGCTTACAGGGAGTCTCCCAAAACTGATTAGGGTTGACGGCAATGAAAACACGTAAAATTGGACTCGCAAATTATTTTGCTTACGGGTCAGGGGACTTCCTCGGGGCGGGGACTACCGCCCTGACGGCCGCCTGGCTTTTGTATTTTTATACCACCTTCTGTGGACTCACACCGATTGAAGCAACCTTTATCTTCGCTGCCGCAAGGGTGCTGGATGCGGTTGTCAGCCCGTTAATGGGCTTTTTAACCGATAACTTTGGCACCACCTGGCTGGGCAAGCGTTTTGGCCGTCGTAAGTTCTTCATCCTGCTCGGTATTCCCTGCGTTTTCAGCTACTCGCTGATGTGGGTAGGGGACATGAGTTTCTGGTACTACCTGCTGACCTATCTGATCTTTGATATCGTCTACACCATGATCCTGGTGCCGTACGAAACGCTGGTGCCGGAGATGACGGACGATTTCAAACAGAAAACCAAATTCTCCGGGGCGCGAATCTCTATGGCGCAGATGTCCGCCATTCTGGCCTCCTTCCTGCCGGGGATCCTGCTCACGCATTTCGGCAAAGACAACGCGATCTCCTTCTTCTATGCAAGCCTGGTCTTCTCCGTACTCTGCGCGCTGATGCTTACTTTCGTCTGGTTCTTCACCTGGGAGCGTCCGCGGGAAGAGTGGTCTGAAGCGGCTCTGCGTGCCGAGGAAGAGAAGAAAAAGCTGACCCTGGGCCAGAGCCTGAACCGTCTTTTTGTCGAATTAAGTTCGACGCTGCGCATCAAGATTTTCCGCCAGCATCTGGGGATGTACCTTGGCGGCTACATCGCACAGGATGTCTTTAATGCGGTGTTCACCTATTACGTGGTATTTGTGCTGATGCAGGAGGCGTCAATGGCGTCCAACCTGCTGGGCACGATGGCCATCTTCCAGTTCCTCGCCGTGATCGGCATGATCCCGCTGTGCATTCGCTTCGGACCTGCGCCGTCTTACCGCATGGTGGTCGTGCTGTTTGGTCTGGCCTCGCTCTCTTACGCGGTGCTTTATTACGCGGGCCTGAGCGACGTTTACGCTCTGCTGCTGCTGATCTCTGCGGTTGCCGGTCTTGGCCGCGGGGGGATCAACTACGTACCGTGGAATACCTACACCTACATTGCTGACGTGGACGAAGTGATCACCGGTCAGCGTCGCGAAGGGATCTTCGCGGGCATCATGACGCTGACCCGTAAAGCGTCTCAGGCCGGTGCGGTGATGCTGGTGGGGATCGTGATGCAGATGTCGGGCTTTGTCAGCGGGCAAAAAGTGCAGCCTGCGGAAGTGAGCCACACCATTCTGATGATCCTGAGCGTTGGCACTATTCTGGTGCTGTTCTGCGGCTTCCTTGTCTCCCTGCGCTTCAAACTCAATTTGCAGACCCACAGCACCCTGCGTGAAGATACCGTGAAAATGCGCGAGTCCGGCCATGCGATGCCAGAGGCGGTGACCCCGCAGGCCCGCGCTACCGTGGAGATGCTGGCCGGAATGCCGTATGAATCCCTGTGGGGCAACAACAACATCGGTTATCTGAATCGCAATAAGCCGGCGGCCCCTTCGCTGAAGGATCGCGCGGTACTGAATTCGACATACAACAGAGGTTAAGATGATGAAAGTTTGGCCTGTCAAACATAGCCCGTTACTGCGTCAGCCTGAGCGCTTTATCGCCAGGGATGAGCTGAAATCGCTGATTCAAAAGGTGACGCATAACCTGGTCAATATCCACGACAAAACGGGTGAGTTTTTGCTGCGGCTGGACGACGGGCGCGTGATCGACACCAAAGGCTGGGCCGGATGGGAATGGACCCACGGCGTCGGTTTATACGGTATCTGGCAGTATTACTGCCAGACCGGTGACGAAGGCATGCGCGAGATTATCGACAGCTGGTTTGCTGACCGTTTCGCTGAAGGCGCAACCACCAAAAACGTGAATACCATGTCGCCGTTCCTGACGCTGGCGTATCGCTACGAAGAGACCAAAAACCCGGCCTGGCTGCCGTGGCTGGAAAGCTGGGCGGAATGGGCGATGAATGAGATGCCGCGCACCGAACATGGCGGCATGCAGCACATCACCCTGGCGGAAGAGAACCATCAGCAGATGTGGGATGACACGCTGATGATGACGGTGCTGCCGCTGGCGAAAATCGGCAAGCTGCTGAACAAGCCGGAGTACGTCGAGGAGGCGAACTATCAGTTCCTGCTCCACGTACAGAATCTGATGGATCGGGAGACCGGGCTGTGGTTCCACGGCTGGAATTACGACGGCAATCACAACTTTGCCCGGGCCCGCTGGGCGCGCGGCAACAGCTGGCTGACCATCGTGATCCCGGATTTCCTCGAGCTGGTGGATCTGCCGGAAAACAACGCCGTTCGTCGCTATCTGGTGCAGGTACTGAACGCGCAGATCGCCGCACTGGCAAAATGTCAGGACGAGAGTGGATTGTGGCATACGCTACTGGACGATCCTGATTCTTATCTGGAGGCGTCGGCCACGGCAGGGTTTGCTTACGGCATTCTGAAAGCCGTGCGCAAGCGTTATGTCGGCGCAGAGTACGCAGAGGTGGCGGAGAAAGCGATTCGCGGCATCGTGCAAAACATCTCGCCGGAAGGGGAGCTGCTGCAAACGTCCTTCGGGACGGGGATGGGAAGCGATCTGGTGTTTTACCGCCAGATACCGCTGACCTCGATGCCGTATGGCCAGGCAATGGCGATTCTGTGTCTGACGGAATATTTGCGGAAATATTTCTGATAATAAAAAACCCGGCGCTCGCCGGGTTTCTTTTTTACATACGTTCTACGGTTTCGATACCCAGGGTATCCAGACCGAGCTTCAGTGTCTTCGCCGTCAGCTGCGCCAGCTTCAGGCGGCTGTGACGCACCGCTTCGCTCTCAGCAGAGAGGATAGGGCAGTGTTCGTAGAAGCCAGAGAACAGACCGGCCAGATCGTACAGGTATGCACACATAACGTGCGGCGTACCGTCACGCGCGACCACGGAGAGCGTCTCTTCGAACTGAAGCAGGCGGGCAGCCAGCTGTGCTTCACGATCTTCGGTAAGGGTCACCGTGGCATTCGCCAGCACGCTTTCGTCGATATTGGCTTTACGGAAGACGGAGAGTACGCGGGTATAAGCGTACTGCATATATGGCGCCGTGTTGCCTTCAAACGCCAGCATGTTGTCCCAGTCGAAGATATAGTCGGTGGTACGGTTCTTGGAGAGATCCGCGTATTTCACCGCGCCGATCCCAACCGCGTTAGCCAGTTTCTCCAGCTCGTCAGCAGGCATATCCGGGTTCTTCTCGGCCACCAGGCGACGCGCGCGTTCCAGCGCTTCATCCAGCAGATCGGAAAGCTTCACGGTGCCGCCCGCACGGGTTTTGAACGGCTTACCGTCTTTACCCAGCATCATGCCGAACATGTGATGTTCCAGCGGCACGGAATCCGGCACATAACCCGCTTTACGCACGATAGTCCACGCCTGCATCAGGTGCTGGTGCTGACGGGAGTCGATGTAATACAGCACGCGGTCCGCATGCAGGGTTTCGTAACGGTATTTCGCACAGGCGATGTCGGTGGTGGTGTAGAGATAGCCGCCATCCTTTTTCTGGACGATCACACCCATCGGTTCGCCTTCCTTGTTTTTATACTCATCAAGGAACACCACCGTTGCGCCTTCGCTTTCCACCGCCAGATTTTTAGCTTTCAGGTCCGCCACAATGCCTGGCAGCATCGGGTTATACAGGCTTTCACCCATCACGTCGTCACGGGTCAGGGTCACGTTCAGACGGTTATAGGTGAGCTGATTCTGGGACATGGTAATGTCCACCAGCTTGCGCCACATCTCGAGGAAGTACGGGTCGCCGCCTTGAAGTTTTACCACGTAGCTGCGCGCGCGCTCGGCGAAGGCTTCATCTTCGTCATAGTGCTTTTTGGCTTCACGGTAGAAACCTTCCAGGTCTGCCAGCGCCATTTCGCCTGCGTTTTCCTGCTGCTGCTTTTCCAGATACGCGATCAGCATGCCGAACTGCGTGCCCCAGTCGCCTACGTGGTTAGCGCGGATCACCTTGTGACCAAGGAACTCCAGGGTACGCACCGCCGCGTCACCGATGATGGTGGAGCGCAGGTGACCGACGTGCATCTCTTTCGCCACGTTTGGCGCGGAGTAGTCAACCACCACGGTCTGCGCTTCTGGCTGAGCCACGCCCAGACGGTCAGACTTCAGCGCCGCGTCAACGTGGCTTGCGAGGAATGCAGGCTCAAGGAAAATGTTGATAAAGCCTGGACCGGCGATTTCGGTTTTGCTGGCGATGCCGGTGAGATCCAGATGCGTCAGTACCTGCTCAGCGAGCTGTCGCGGCGGCATGCCCAGTTTTTTAGCCACTGCCATCACGCCATTAGCCTGATAGTCGCCAAACTGTACTTTCGCTGACTGACGAACCTGTGGTTCGCAATCCGCAGGCGCACCTGCGGCAATCAGTGCCTGACTGACTTTTTCTGAGAGAAGAGCCTGAATATTCACCTGGATACCTTACGTTTTTGATGCGGGTAAAAAACACCCACGCCAGTTTAAGAATTTAGGGCGGGAGTATACTGCAAATGCCTTCGGGCGTCAGCCCTGCGGGGGGCGAAGATCGCTCAGAATCCAGGCGAAGACGGTATGCATAATCATGCAGTCGAAAAAACCGTGATTCTGCGGTTGGTCGACAGAGGGCAACAGAGTAAATTAGCGGCTTTGCGACACGAAACGAGACTGACCTATGGCGAACTGGCATACCATTGACGAACTGCATGATATTTCCGCAGATTTACCGCGCTTCACTCAGGCGTTCACAGAACTTGCCACCCGTCTCGGGCTGGATATCGCGCCGCTTGAGGCCGATCACATCTCTTTGCGCTGCCACCAGAATGCCACCGCCGAACGCTGGCGGCGTGGCTTTGAGCAGTGCGGAGAACTGCTGTCGGAGAATATCATTAACGGTCGCCCGATCTGCCTGTTCAAACTTCACGCGCCGGTAACGGTGGCGCACTGGCAATTCACCGTTGTGGAACTGCCCTGGCCAGGAGAGAAGCGTTATCCGCACGAAGGCTGGGAGCATATCGAAATTGTTCTGCCTGGGGAGCCCGAGACGCTGAACGCCCGTGCGCTGGCGCTGCTTTCCGACGAGGGGTTAAGCCAGCCGGGTATTTTCGTCAAAACCAGCTCGCCAAAAGGGGAGCGCGAACGCTTACCGAACCCTACGCTTGCCGTAACGGACGGCAACGTGACGGTGAAATTCCATCCCTGGACTATCGAGCAGATCGTCGCCAGCGAAGCGTAAGCATTGTGAGCGTCGATCCAGACATCAATCGGGCAACGTGCCACGATGGTACGTTGAGTGAAATTTAAGGAGGATGACATGGCGCTGCTGGAAATTTGTTGTTACAGCGTGGAGTGTGGCGTCACTGCGCAACGGCACGGGGCCGATCGCATCGAGCTTTGCGCGGCACCGAAAGAAGGGGGATTAACCTCGTCCTTTGGCGTGCTGAAATCAGCCCGCCAGGCCATCACCATTCCGGTGCACCCGATTATTCGCCCGCGCGGCGGTGATTTTTGTTATACGGCGGGTGAGTTCAGTGCCATGCTTGAGGATATCGCCCTCGTCCGTGATTCCGGTTTTCCGGGGCTTGTGATCGGTGTGCTGGACGAAGACGGCAACATCGATCTTCCGCGTATGCGTCAGGTCATGCGCGCCGCCCGGGGGATGGCGGTCACTTTTCATCGTGCGTTCGATATGTGTAAGGATCCGATACAAGCCTTTGATACGCTGGCAGAACTGGGCGTGGCGCGCGTTCTGACGTCGGGCCAGCAGTCCTCGGCTGAAAAAGGACTGAAATTAATTACGGAACTAAAAGCACATTCCGGTGTTCCAATAATCATGGCGGGCGCAGGAGTACGCGCCAGCAATCTGGAACTGTTTTTAAACGCAGGGGTGGAAGAGCTGCACAGCTCGGCGGGTAAATGGATACCTTCACCCATGCGTTATCGCAATACAGGGTTGTCAATGTCGACGGATGCTGAAGCGGATGAGTACTCGCGCTACGGTGTGGATGGAGAGTCGGTTGCGGTAATGAAATCGTTGATTGAACGTCATCACGTGTAGCAACGTACCGATTTTTACCGCGCATCATGTCGCCCAATATGATGCTTGCTTGTACCAGGCCCCTGCAACTTCAACAGGGGCCTTTTTTTCTCCTTCATATTTCAAGCCGCAGCCGCGTTGGCCGCCTCGCTCACCCCGGTCACTTACTGATGTAAGCTCCCGGGGATTCGCTGCGTTGCCGCCTTGCTGCAACTTGAACTATTTTGGAGAAAACGTGCGACGCGTAGGCCGGGTAAGGCGCAGCCGCCACCCGGCTAAAGGCTACGGCTTGGTCGCAATCAATACCGCACGCATCGGGGCCGGATAGCCTTCGACGGTTTTACTGTGATCGTCCGGGTCGAGGAATTGCTCCAGCGATTCGGTGATCATCCAGTCGGTGCGGCGCTGTTCCTCAACCGACGTCACGCACACATCGGCGATGCGTACATCGACAAACCCACATTTCTCCAGCCAGTTCTTCAGCGCCAGCGCGGAAGGGATGAAGTAAACGTTGCGCATCTGCGCATAGCGATCGCCCGGCACCAGAACGGCATGTTCATCGCCTTCGATGACCAGCGTTTCCAGCACCAGTTCGCCGCCGCTGACCAGCTGATCTTTCAACTGCCAGAGATGCTCCAGCGGGGAACGACGGTGGTACAGCACGCCCATCGAGAAAACGGTATCAAACGCTTTCAGGGCAGGGAGTTGCTCGATACCCAGCGGCAGCAGGTGCGCACGCTGGTCGTTACCCAGCAGCTTACGCACCGCTTCAAACTGGCACAGGAACAGCTGCATCGGATCGATACCGACGGCCAGATGCGCGCCTGCGCCGATCATGCGCCACATGTGATAGCCGCTACCGCAGCCCACGTCCAGAATGGTGCGCCCGGTCAGGTCGGATAAATGCGGCAGAACGCGATCCCACTTCCAGTCAGAGCGCCACTCGGTGTTGATATTTACACCGTACAGCGAGAACGGCCCTTTGCGCCACGGCATCAGGTTACGCATCAGCGTTTCGATGCGGTTGATCTGCCCGGCCGGGAGCGGCTCTTCGCTCTCCGCCGTCACGCTGTGCAGCAAATCCAGACGATGAGGCGTCAGTTCAGGCAGAAACTCCACGGCGTTGGACCACTGCTTCAACAGACCATGCTGCTGATCGCGCTGCCAGGCGGCAATTTGCGCAGGCAGGGTTTCCAGCCAGTGGGAAAGGTGGTTTTTGGCAATCAGCTGATAGAAATTACCGAACTCGATCATGCTGCGTCTCCGGCTTTAAGCGCCACCAGAGAACCAAAGTTAAAGCACTGGAACCACAGTTCGCTGTGTTCAAATCCGGCTTTGCGCAGGCGCGCTTTGTGGGTTTCTACAGAATCCGTCAGCATGACGTTTTCAAGCATGCTGCGCTTCTGGCTGATCTCCAGCTCGCTGTAGCCATTTGCACGCTTGAAATCATGGTGCATGTTGAACAGCAGTTCGCCCACGCTGGCGTCTTCAAAGCTGAATTTCTCAGACAACACCAGCGCGCCGCCCGGGTTCAGGCCCTGATAAATCTTATCCAGCAACCGCTGACGATCGTCCGGTACCAGGAACTGAAGGGTAAAGTTCAGTACCACCATCGAGGCGTTCTGGATGTCGATATCGCGGATATCGCCTTCTACCACCTCCACAGGCGTAGGGGCTTTATACGCATCAATGTGGCGACGGCAGCGTTCAACCATAGCCGGTGAGTTATCGACAGCCACAATCTTGCAGCCTTCGTGATGAACGTTACGACGAATAGACAGCGTTGCCGCTCCCAGCGAACAACCCAGGTCATAGACCTGCGTGCCGGGTTGAACAAAACGCTCCGCCAGCATGCCGATCATGGAGATAATATTGGAATAACCGGGAACAGAGCGCTGGATCATATCCGGGAAGACTTCGGCTACCCGTTCATCAAAGGTCCAGTCGCCCAGGCTGGCGATAGGCGCGGAAAAAAGCGTGTCGCGATCTGACATAACGTAAAAATCCGGGAAAAATAAAGGGGCATATTGTGCGCTAATGGAAGGAGAAAACCAACTCCCACGGCATATACCAAAGGTTAGCCAGCACCATCAGCAAAAGCGAGCACCAGGTCGCGCTCATGCCGGAACGACGCCAGCGGATCAGGCGGTGGTGAAAACCATAATAATGCATCAAACGCCCTGCAATCAGCAGCAGCCCACAGACGTGCACCATCCAGGTTTCAGCGCCATCCATCTCCATTAACAGCAGTAAAATTAACGCGACGGGAATGTACTCGACCGCGTTGCCGTGGATGCGGATTGCGCTTTGTAGCTCAGAAAAGCCCCCGTCACCGTACGAGACGCGGTACTGCATTCTCAGGCGCACAACATCAAATGAAAACTTAATCAGCAGTAATGCACCTAACACCGCATACAGCGCGCTGACCATACTAACTCCCTGTTTTTGGCAGATGGCACGTCTCTATGATAGGGGGTGATTTCAGAAAAGAGAAGATTGTTGTGGGATGGACGGCGCGGGGCCAACCGACGGAACCGCCTGCTGCAAGGCCTGCCAGAGAGCATCGACCAGTTCAGGCGCCTGTGCGATATCCGGCGTATGTAAAAAAAGGTACGGCGTGGTGGTGTGCTCCCATTTCGCCAGCGTTTGCAGCCAGACGGCGAACATCTCCTCATTTTGCTGCATGTTATCGCTGCCGATAAACCGGACCATCGGGTTCTGTGCCGTTACGATCGCGTGGACGGGCACTTTCGGTTTTTTGCGCTGGGCATCAACAACGGCTTCGCTGTGCGGGATTGCGCTATGTACGGGGCGGCTGTCGAGGATCACGCGGTTGACCGATCGTTCATGCAGGCCGCGATTGAGCG
Organism: Enterobacter sp. BIDMC 27; assembly: GCF_000534415.1. Classification (NCBI taxonomy): domain Bacteria; kingdom Pseudomonadati; phylum Pseudomonadota; class Gammaproteobacteria; order Enterobacterales; family Enterobacteriaceae; genus Enterobacter; species Enterobacter sp. BIDMC 27. The sequence continues at coordinate 3,668,811 of NZ_KI973178.1, read as the reverse complement.
CTTTCTCCGCGTCGCCCTTGGCAAAGAATTCCGGATGCCTTACTTCTACGCCGTAGGTGAAGCCATGCGGCAGGGCGTCGAGAAACTGCCAGAGGGCAGGCAGGTCGCGCGGGCCAAACGTGGCGGGAAGCTGGAGCCAGTACTGGCCAATACGGTTGGCCAGAGGCGACATCCGGGTGAAAAACTCGTGGGTTAAATCATCGCAGTTGCGCAGCGCGGCGTTGTGGGAGATGGTCGCCGGGAATTTAAAGCAAAAGCGGAAGTCGTCGCTGGTTTGCTCGCGCCAGCGTTCGACGATCTCCGCGCGGGGCAGAGCGTACAGCGTGGTATTGCCCTCCACGCAGTTAACATGTCGGGCGTTATTAACTAACTTACTGATTTCAATAATGCTCTGGTGCCGCTAGGTATGCTTTGGGGCATCTGTGGGGCAAAATCCGCGAGCCTCTGATTCAGCATTGCGATCTGCTCACTACTGCTGTCTGCCATCCACGCACCGTATACGTTGAAGACCATCTGGGCGCTCGCATGGCCCATCTGACTGGCAATGAAGCTGGGGTTAGCGCCAGCTGACAGTGACCAGCATGCATACGTGTGACGCGACTGATATGCTTTCCTGTGCCTTATCCCTGCTCGCTTCATCGCTGCGTCCCATAAATCACCTATCGAGTCGACTTTGTAGATGATCCCCACCTGCTGACATCTTCTGACCAGTTGAGGGTTGAAAACAAATGTACACTCGTGGCTCTCAGTTCTGCCGTATTCGCGCAGCTGAACATCGATTTGATGCTTTTTTCCAAACCTGGTCATTTCCGCCTGATTCCTCAGGACGCTGATCGCAGGCTGAATGAGGTGTATCACTCTGTTGGTACTGGCCTCAGTTTTCGGTAGAGTGAATTCACCCAGTTTTGTATAATTGCGCCTGATTGTTATTGTTCCAGCTTCAAGATCGATATCCTCCCAGGCCAGGGAGGTCAGCTCCCCATGACGGACCCCTGTGTATACTGCTAGTGACCACAGGTTTTTCGTCTGCTGATGCCGGCATGCATCAATCAGGCGAATAAATTCGTCACGAGTTAGCGGATCGGGCTCTGCCCTGGCTTTTTTGAGAGGCTTGATCCCGTCGAATGGGTTCGCCTCTAAGTAACCGTGATCTGCGGCAAACTGAAACATTCCGGCAATAGTTGTCATGTAATAATTTACGGTGACAACACTTCTTCCCTTTGCCGGGACCTTCCCCTTCATTGGCATCTGGTGACCGGTCAGTAAATCTTTCCTGATATACAGTAATTCCTCTTTCGTCACCGCCGACACCAGCCGATTACCCCCGATCCTTGGCACCATATTCCTTGTGACCGACTCATAACGGTTGAGTGCGTTCGCGCAGATTTCCATTCTCTTCAGATCCAGCCACTTTTCGGCAAGCTCTGACACTGTAATTTCTTTCTTCCCCACCCCAAAAGTCTTGAGGTTAGGGGAGTCCGGAAACTGTGCCGCGTACTCAAATGTGCCTGTTCTGATGGCAAAACATACCGATGTCCGCAGTTCCCCGGCGATCTTCCTGTTCTTAGCGGTGTCAGGGACACCGAGGCTCTCCCTGACACGCTTACCTTTGAAATTAAACCAGATGCGCAATGTGCCACCGTGGTTTTCGACGCCTGTTGGATATGTAACTCTATCCATTGATTCCTCCAGACGCCCAAGAGCGATATGAGATTACCTTTTTCATGGCCTCAGATCACCCAGGCTGTTTGTTTTTCATTGAGGCCACCCACGCATCGACCGCTTTACGGTTGTACATGCACTCGCTGGAAGGTTTCGGATTTCCGTCCGGTGAAACGTGCACATATTCCCGCCCAACCATCCAGCATTCTTTTCTGGCCCGGAGGATGGTTCCGGGCTTGAGCCCGGTAACCGCAATCAGAACCTTTTCGCTAACCCAGTCATTCGGTACCAGAAGAACAACGTCGCTCATAATCACCTCACACTACATCCAGGCCACAGCAGTGGCACCACACTTCAAACATCCGCTTAACCACTTCCCGGCAATAAAGCCCCTGAATATCCCGTGTCAGGTCGTAGCGGTTTCCGTATCGCTTACGAACCCATATTTCAAAAGCTGTATTCATCGTGCCGCCTCCCTGATTGCAGTTCTGTAAGCGCGTAATGCATCACGGCTTTTACCAGAAATAACCGTTTTCAGGATGAAAGTTCCGTGCCGTGAACTCACTACGGCTGGCACCAGAAACAGAGTGTTTTCAACTACCCTGTTATGCTTCCGGTACTCGAATACGGTGCTGGAGATAACGATATTTGCTACAGCGCCATAGTCTTGGTATTGGATTTTCATTCAGCGTACCCCGGCAGGCTTTGTTGCTTTGAGTTCGTCACGTTCTTTGACGTAGCGCTCGTGCATCGCGTCCCATTTTGCACACCATTTCTCCATTTCTCGCTTGCGCGCCAGGATACGACGCAGACGGCGAACACAACGCTGGTGGGCGGCCAGATACTCCGCTTTTGTTTCCCCATCTCGCCATACCTCCATATCATCGCGATCAATACGCACCCTCGGGTGACGCTGCGGAAAACCAGAACGCTCAAAAGCCTCGGTGGTCATGAAGAAAGCCAGATAGCGGATCGCCGTATCTCGCGTGAAGCATTTTTTGATACGTCTGTGGCGTACCGCCACGTACAGTGGGCCAACTGGCGTACCATGTTTCTGTAATGCCAGGTCAATCATGCTTACGGTGCGTTTATCGTTCATTTCCGGTCCTTAACTTCGTTGTATCGTTCGTGACTCATAACTTCCCAGTTCTGTCCTCCATCACGTGAAAGCAGCCTCCACCGAAGGTTCACTTTAAGGCTGAGGTAACCAGTCCGACGCATTCGCCGCGGTGAAATCCGCTGCTGCCGGAATTGCAGGAGAATCTTCACTGCCTGAAAGTGAACCCACTCAGGAATTCGTATCGCTGTCAGTGCCACCAGCTACCTCCTCAAATCTCAGCTCCATTTCGCGCGCCATTTCGATAAACGTGGCCAGTGAGCAAATGTGCTCGTCGTCGAGCAGCCGGCGGTCGCATATCACCCTCCCGTTCTCGATGTGCAGAACTACCCGCCCGGTAAAATCAGGGAGGACATTCAGATCCACGTTCAACACGGGGCGGGGAATCTGCATGCCCTGAAAGAGCATTGTTTGCTGGTTATTCATGGCTGGCCTCCGGGGTAACTGGTTTCTGCTTTTTGACGAACTCAACCAGCTCAGAAATGAGCTCGTCGATTAATTCCTTTCCGCTATCTGTGAGGAATTCACCGCTGCCATTAACATCAACAGAGCTGCTGTAAATTCCCTTAATAGCTTTTACGCCTTCGACATTCCCATACTCACTAATCGCAAGCCTTTCGAATTTTCGCAATAATCCATCGAGAAGAATCTCTGTTAACTCGACCGTATTAATACCGCCTTTATTGAGCTTAATAACAAGGCAGTTACTGCCTGTTTTACGTTGGTGGCGTAATAACGCTGCCTTTAAAATTCGGCGTCGGTAGGTTTCAATTACGTTGTTTTTCACGACGTTCAAACTCCGAATCCATCCACATTGAAACCTGAGCCGACAAGTCAAGGCAGAGGCCAGACAGAGAAATTATTTGCTCGATATCCATATCAATAATATTGGAGTTAATTAATTCCATTAATTGATACAGGTTATCTGCTGTGTTTTTTGCGGTTTCTAGAGAGCTGTCTTTACTGAGCATATTCAGACCCCGTAAGCTTTGCGCATGAAAAGGTTAGAGATATGGCGGTATTCCTCACCATAGGTCGCGAAGAAAAGCCGTGCTGTTAAATACGCAGATTTATCTTTGATGAATGTCATTTTTAACCTAATCCTGTTTTCAGGTTGCAGGAAGCCACACCAGTGAAGGTGTTATTTGTTTTATTGTTTAGCGTTACTTATTGAATTCGATCTTGTCCGCTTTAGAGCTAATAATGCTCTGCATTTCATCCAGTTTTTGGGAGACGAGACTTAAAACCCCAATTGAGTTTGATTCTGTTGGTATATCATCCATTGAATTATAAACGGCAAGCTTACAATCGCCGATATCACAAGCCCAAGAGTTAAGTTGATTAGCTAGCGCTGTTAGCGACTCTAATTTTTGTCCCCGTTGACATTCAGCTCCAGCATGGATGCTAAGTTGCTCCACATACTCGTAAGCAGTTTGGCTGGTCTTTAGCATAGAACGAATCAGGCAGGCAATTGTGTTATCGGCTTCCGGTGAAAATTCATTTATGCGGTAAATAACCTCCAGTAACGAAGCATTCTCAGTGATTTCCGCAGCAATATCATTTAGCATTTCGATTGGATTTTTCATTATCGTTTATCCCATTCATTTTTATGGGCCTCGTTTGCATAGTTGCAGACAAACGCGAGAAGAATGTCGCTAATTTCTCTATACTCGTCATCATCAACCGCCGATAACAAACTAGCTGCTTCAACAATCAAGGACATATTCTTGAAGGCATCACAAGGATGGATGGACAACCCCTTAAATGTTTTTATCTTCTGAGACATTTTCTATCACCTCTGAGTTGATTTGATAGAATGATGATAGAGCCTGCTATTGGCCTTTGCAATAGGTATTGCTATTTAAATTGCTATTGATTTTTATGTCATTGATATCAAAAATAAAAAAAATATATTGCTGATGTGTTTGTAACAGCACGGTAGAAATAATTGTCCTTTAGACAGTGATCTACCAATACATGAGATATCGGGAGTTGGAGCATCGAAGCTTGAGAATAAAATGGACTGTGAAAGGGCGAGATACTCGCAGAGAGAAAGAGGGTAGGAGTTCCGATCAGGTAGTCGCCCGCCTGGTTGACTGGTGGTTACTATTGTGGGGGCACATAGAAAACCCGGCGCACTGGCCGGGTTAAGAATCTACTCAGCTTGTTATGCGTAAGTTTTTATTTTCATTTGCATTATTCACCCATGCTTCCTGTAGGTCTGCGGCATGCTGCCGATCACCTTTCCGAAGATGAAAATTTTGTTCATCTCTTCCTTCTCGATTGGGTCCCATGGTAGATAGGTATGGTTGTCAGAGATAACTAAGAGTTTGTCTTTCATCTTTTGTAAGCGCTTAACATGCGATGTGTCATCGTAGATGAACGCGTATATACCGTCGCCGTCGAAATGCTGAACGCTGATATCGACGAAGAGTAAGTCCCCTGGCTCTATGGTGCCAGACATGCTATCACCTCGAACGTTGATGATGCGTATCTGCTCCTGTTTCCGGCCATTAAACATTTGACGGGCATCTTCAACTGAGTATTCCACGGAGCGCAGCACCTCCACGAATTCGCTGTTAATTATGCCCGGGCCAGCACTTACGGTAAGGTCGAGTACGTCAACTCTGAAGATGGCTGGATCTTTTTTGTTATTCATCGGTGGGGGTGGTTGTTGGTCGTCACCCCTCATTGGTCCAGTACCGTTTGATAGCCACTCCGAACGAACACCCAGGGCATTAGCTATTTCAACGATTTTAGTTGTGCCTCTAGCATTTCCAGATGTTATTCGCCATATGGTTGGTTGTGCCATATTCGCCGCTTTGGCTAACTGACCCTGGCTCATGCCCATCTCATGCATTGCGTAGTTAAGTCTGTCAGCTAGCGTCTTAAGTGTTCTCTCTTGCATATTTATAGCCTCCGCTATCACATTCTAGTCAAGCATGATAAACAAGTCTATTGCTCATTCCAATAGCAAATGCTATCATAATTTCGATAGCAACTGAACGGGATTAGCAAAAAAATGAAATCAGCAATTGAAAGAGCTATTGATGCTGCTGGAGGAGTAAATGCTCTAGCTCGCGCTATAGGTGTAAAACAACCCTCTGTCTCTCGCTGGAGAAAGGTTGGTGTTGTTGGGGTGGAACATGTGCCTGATGTTGCGGCCTTTACTGGGATTCCCGCCCATGAACTGAGACCTGACAAACCAAAATTATTCCCGCACCCGGGCAATGAGGTGTGATATGTCGCACTCGATCACTACCGAAAACCAAGTTAAGCCATTGGATATCGATTATCGCGATCCGCGCGGTGTGATTGTGCATGTCACCGGCTGGAATCGGGATAAACAGCAGGTGTACTTCACCAGGCAGAATTATCCGCATGAATGCATGCAGCCTGTCTGGAAGTTTCAAAATTATTTCAGGAGGGTTGTGGAGTGAGCAATTTCTTACAGCTCGTTGATCGTCCAATAGCCTTTCAACGGTCCTTCGTTCGCCTTGGCGTGGGTATTACAGGTGCATTGCTATTGTCACAGATTGTCTATTGGCAGAACCGCATGGAAGGGAATTGGTTCTACAAAACCCAGACAGATCTCGAAGAAGAGACTGGATTAACGCGTTACGAACAAGAGGGAGCGCGTAAAAAGCTGGTTTCCTGTGGCGTACTGGAAGAAGCAAAACGTGGCATCCCAGCAAAATTATATTTCAGAGTAAACCAGGAGCGCTTGGAAGAACTTCTACTTGGCGAAAACCAGCATGCAGGTATGGGGAAAACCAACAAACAAGGATGCGGAATTTCCGCAAACAGTGATGCGGAAAACCAGCATGCAGGTATGGGGAAAACCAACGAGCAGTCATGTGGAAATTCCGCATCCATTCATACAGTAGATTACCAGGAGACTACACAGAAGATTAATACAGAGAATAAATATCTTGGTGCATCGGCTGAAGCCGACACACCGAAAGTGAAATCTTCAACTGATTATTCTCCTGCATTTGAAGAAGCCTGGCAGGCATACCCAAAACGTAGCGGTGGAAATAACAAGCTAAGCGCATTCAAAGCCTGGAACGCACGTATTAAACAGGGCGTAAAACCAGAGACGATGCTGGAAGGGGTTAAGCGCTACGCAGCTTTCATGGCCTCTGAGGGAAAGATCGGTACTTCGTTCGTCAAGCAGGCGGCGACGTTCTTCGGGCCGGATAAACATTTCGATGAACCGTGGCTGGTAGAGACCCAGGAAAACAAAGTCCCTACCCGACAAGACCAGTCTCGCTACGAGTGGTACGCAAAGTCTGATGACGGCTCTGCCGAGGTGTTTATCAATCAGTCAGCGATCGATCGCATGAACCGTGGCGGGTATCGCCCATGAAAATACTCCTCAAGCGTGTGCTGGTGGCCGGATATAACCACGGCGTTCTGTGCGAGGGATTTGTGAGATGGTTTTTTGTTAAATTCGATTTACGGAGTTTGTGAGTTATGAGCCCAGCTGAACTATCAGAAAAACTATGGGATAACGCTGAACGCGTCGCTAAGTTTCTCCTTCCGAAAGGACATCTGGAGGGGAAGGAGTGGTGTGCTGGCAATACGAACGGTGACTCAGGCAAAAGCCTCAAGGTCAATATCGGCGGTAAAAAATCATGGGCTGACTTTGCCAGCGGTGACAGCGGTGACCTGCTGGATCTCTGGGTGTTGGTTCGTAACTGCCAGCTGCATGATGCAATGCGAGAGGCGAAAGAGTTTCTTGGCCTGAAAGATGACGACCACCACTTCGAAGCGAAGAAAAAACTGTTCTCTCGTCCGACGAAAAAGGGCGTTAAATCGGCCAGCAAATGCTATGACTACCTTGCTTCACGTGGAATTACCCGTGAAACAGCCGATCGCTTTAAGGTAACAGACGCGGTGGTCTGGTATCACGACGAAAGCCGCGAGGTACCAGCAGTGGCATTCCCGTACATCCGGAATGGTGAACTGCTACAGGTAAAACGTATTGGAACCGAAAGGCCAAACGGCAAAAAACTGATTATGGCTGAAGCTGATTGCGAACCATGTCTGTTTGGCTGGCAGGCTCTGGATAAAAACACCCGCCTGGTAGTTCTGTGCGAAGGTGAGATTGATTGCATGACCTTTACGCAGCTTGGCTATGATGCCCTGTCTGTTCCCTTTGGCGGTGGCAAAGGGGCCAAACAGCAGTGGATTGAATATGAATACCATAACCTCGATCGCTTCCAGGAAATTTGGCTGTGCCTGGACAACGACAATGTAGGCCGTGAAGCTGCAAAAGAAATCGCCAGACGTCTTGGGGAACATCGTTGCCGCATGGTTGAACTTCCCCACAAAGATATCAACGATTGCCTGATGAACGGCATGGACAGCGACTCCATTCTGGAATACATGGAGCGCGCCAAATTCTTCGATCCCGATGAGCTTTGCTCAGCAGGGGACTTGCTTCAGGAAACTATCGAGGCATTCGAACATCGGGATACCGGTCTGTTTACAAGCCCATGGGCTTCGCTGAACAACAACTTTAAGTTCCGTGCCGGTGAACTGACCCTCGTTAATGGCGTTAATGGGCATGGAAAAACAGAGCTCGTTGGACATATCGCGATTGATGCGATGAGTCAGGGCGTCAGGACGTGTATTGCTTCTCTGGAGCTTAAACCAGGCAAAATGCTTGCCCGACTCACGCGGCAAACCATCTGCACTTCCTCACCGAAACGTGAAGAAATCATTATGACCAACGAATGGTTTTCTGACCGCCTTTGGGTATTCAAACTTACCGGAACTGCCAAAGCAGACCGGCTTCTTGAGATTTTTGCCTATGCCCGGCGTCGCTATGGCATTGAGCTGTTCATCATAGATAACCTGGCTAAATGTGGCTTAGACGAAGAAGACTACACAGGTCAGAAGGACTTCATCGATACGCTGTGCGACTTCAAGAACGAGCATAACTGTCACGTCCTGCTGGTTACCCACGCCAGAAAAACAAACGACTCCGCTCCAACAGGAAAGATGGACGTAAAAGGCACTGGCGCCTTAACCGACATGCCCGACAACGTTATGGCCGTCTGGCGCAACATTCCCCGTGAGCTGGCGCAGAGAAAAGCGGATCGTATGGGTTATGAGAGCCTCGACAAAGACGAACAGGCCGCGATCAATCTCCCCGCTTCAATGATTCGTTTGTTGAAGCAACGAGAAGGGGAAGGGTGGATCGGTGACATCGGAGCTAATTTCGACTCTCGCTCTCACCAGTTCCTGGAAGGCGAGAAAAAACCATTTAACTACCTGGTCGGTAAGCCGCAAAGCGAGCTTGATCTCGAGTGGGAAGCCAGCAACGTAACGAGGGTTTGAGATATGGAACTTGAAGCATCACTAAAACACTTTAGCCCTCAGGGAATGCAGATCAGCGACGACGTGAAGGGAACTTCTCCGGACCGCCTTACAGGAACAGACGTAATGGCGGCGATTGGTACCACCAGCAGCCGTGCGCGCTTCGGCCTGGCGGCGTTCTTCGGTAAAGCGGGAATCAGCAAAACGGATGAACAGCTCGCAGTTCAGGCGCTGGCGCAGGTTGCTATCAAAAACGCTCCTAAAAATGTCCGCAAAGCCGCTGGCGACAAGCTCGGAGCATGCATGTTGACGCTGGCGCAGTTTGCCTTTGCTGATTACTCCCGTTCGGCGGCTACCAGCGTGACATGTCACAGTTGCAGCGGTACCGGTTTTATCTCCGGGAATGAGGATGTGGTTAAACATCCTGGTATCTTCGACGATGACGGTGCCGAAGTGGTGGCCCCGAAGATTAAAAATGAGCTGGTGAAAAGGGTTTGCGAAACCTGCGGAGGGAAAAAGGTAATCCTTGCGCGGTGCAGATGCGGCGGTAAAGGTGAAGTGCTGGATCGCAAAGCGACCAAAGAACGTGGCGCACCGGTTTTCAAAACGTGTGAACGTTGCTCTGGTAATGGCTTCTCTGCTATCTCCTCGGCGACGGTACACCGTGCCATTCTGAAGCGTCTCCCGGACCTCCATCAGTCCTCATGGTCACGCAACTGGAAACCCTTTTATGAAATGCTGGTGGACACCCTGCGCCAGTGGGAGCGTCACGCGGCAGTAGAATTTGAGAAGGCAACAACTTATTAATAGGATCGGAGCAAATGGCGACACTTTTTTGCACGTTAGTGTTGACTTTGCATAAAAATGTCCTGTATGCTTCTGATTATGGAGTATAGCGCCTGTAGATAATTAACCTCTAAAAGCCCGCCACGTTGCGGGTTTTTTTGTACCCGTATTTCCTGCGCACCGCCCGCGCATTCATCACGTCGAACCAATCCATTTGAAATGAGCCTTTGAGGAAGTCGGTTAGCGCTGGCGAGCCTCGACGGGCTGGTTTCCTGTGCGGCAAAGGTTCATTTCAAAGTAAGGCATACGCATATCATGAGCATCACCCAAGAACGGCTGAAAGAGGTTCTGAAGTACGACCCTTTGACTGGTTTATTTGTTTGGATCAAGCGAACAAACTCACGGTCTACGCCTGGCAAAATAGCCGGGAACGCAGATACGTACGGCTATATCCAGATAATGATCGATAAGAAATTAATTTTCGCTCATCGGTTGGCTTTTTTGTATATGGACGGTGCGCTGCCGCCGGCTGATAAGTGTGTCGATCATATCAATGGCAATCCCAAAGATAACCGATGGGACAACTTACGTATCGTTACCCAGTTTGTTAATCAACAGAACAGACACAAAGTTCGAAAAGGGGCGAAGTCCAAGCTGATTGGAGCAAACTGGTGCAAAGCTCGCGGCGTATGGCGTTCCGCTATTCGCATCAACGGGCAACGTAAAGAGCTCGGTAGTTTCCAAACTGCGGAGTTGGCTCACGAGGCTTACATGAAAGCTAAAGCTGAAATGTGTCGTTAACGCCTACACGACACCAAACCCGCCTCAGTGCGGGTTTTTTTATGTCCGAAATTCTTCGCGCCACGCTCGGCGCAATTCAACCACAGAGCCTTTCAGGGGTGAGCCATAGGGAACGGTCGGTGTGACTGTCTCTGTGGGCTGATCATTCCTGAGCGCTGGCTCACCCGCTAAAAGGAAAGTCACTATGTTCGGTATCTTTAAAAAGAAAGCACGTAAAGCTGTTGTCGAAGTTAAGAAAATGGAAAACCGCGACGCGGTTGAAGCTACGGTGTGGGGTGCTTACTCCATTGCGTATGCCGACGGCACATGCGACGCGAAAGAAATCGCCACTCTGGAAAAAACTATTTCAGCATTGCCTGCTTTCGCACCGTTCGCTGGTGAGATCGCACAGATGAGTAGCAATATCCGTGCTCGCTATGAAGCTTCGCCGCGCTCTGCTAATGCACAGGCGCTGCGCGAACTGGCTGACGTTGCCGGCACAAACGATGCTGTTGATGTTCTTTGCCTGTGCCTTGATGTCGCTGACAACGACGGCATCGGGGAAGAAGAAGAGAAGCAGCTCAAGAAAATTGCTCAGGCGCTGCAACTTCCACTGGATCAGTACCTGTGATCGGAAAACTGCGCTGGGTAGCCGCCGGGGTATTGATGTTCCTGGTGGTTGCCATCGACTTCACCAGCAAAATGATGTCCATTCTTGCTGATGGCGTGCTGGTAGCCGGGGTAATTGCTTTACTCTGGCCCCTGTTTAAATCCAGTAAATAACACTTTGCAAAAGGTCATTTCTGATGGCCTTTGACAGAGTGAATTTTTTCTTCGGTGCTATAGTAAACTGGCATTCGATAATGCTCTCGATACTGATAACACTTGGTGGGGATGGGGATACACCAACTTCGCAGAGACAACTGCATGACCCATGACCAGCAACCCAATGCTGGTCTTTTTTCCGCCATTAGCTCAACTGGAAAGAGCACGGAGCTTCTACCTCTGTGGTTCGGGGTTCGAATCCTCGATGGCGGACCAGTGTCCAATTCGTTAAGCGAGGAAGTTTCTCAACTCTGATTTATGCGCTATTTTTTTATTGTGGTGAATCCCCCTATGCGGAGGGGCGTTCCAGCAGTTACCTGAAAAGGAAACCTCTCAGACGCGGGAATGTTTGCTGGAGTAATTCTCACCGGGAGGCACCCGGCACCACGATAACAATAAAATCGAATTGATAATTCCTTGAGAGCCTGCTTTAAACAGCAGGTTTTTTTTGCTCGTTTCCCGAAGTTACGGCTACGCTAAAGAAGAAGGGGATATATCCGCTGGCAGATGGTTCTCCTGAACCATCAGTGAATCGGCCTCGATACCCGGACGTCACTACCTGTCTTTCGGATGATCTCCTTTCTACCTTCTTGTGATAATCATCACTTTAGCCTGCTCTCGCGAGCGGGCTTTTTTTATTCCCCTCAAATTTCCTGAGAGGGATCACAGCAATAAGAGGGGGCTTAATGTCCGATCCATTAACCGGCACCGGCGCTGTTCTCGGCGGCGGCCTGCTGGGTTCAGTCCTGTACGGCGTCTTTACTCATACAGATTTTGGTGTGGTGTTCGGGGCGTTTGGTGGTGCGGTGTTCTACGTCGCGACAGCCACAAACCTGTCCCGCGCCCGACTGGCAGCATATTTCCTGACGTCGTTTATCGTTGGGGTGCTTGGGGCGGGACTTATTGGCTCACTGCTAAATGCAGCTTCGCACTATGAAAAACCGCTGGATGCACTGGGTGCAGTGATTCTGTCTGCCCTGTGTATAAAAATCCTCACTTATCTTAACAACCAGGACCTGAACAACGTGTTCAAGTTTTTCTCGCGGCTACGTGGGGGAGGGGGAAATGGTAATTGACCCGTCAGCAGTCTTTAATGCGTTTATTTGTGCGGCCATCGTCATCGTGCTGATGTTTTACCAGCGACATGGCGCCCGGCATCGCCCCTTTATTTCTGTCCTGGCGTATATAACCGTGCTGGTTTACGCCGCGATCCCCTTGCAGTTCATCTTCGGCCTTTATCGTGATTCCAGCTGGCTGGTGGTGGTCGCAAACATTCTTATCTTCGCCGCCATCCTGAAGGTTCGTGGAAATATGGCGCGGCTGGTTGATCGTCTGAGGCACTAATGAACCAAACACAATTTCAGAGGGCGGCTGGTATCAGCGCCGGGTTAGCTGCGCGCTGGTTTCCACATATCGACGCCGCTATGAAGGAATACGGCATCACCGCACCGCTCGATCAGGCCATGTTTATTGCCCAGATGGGGCATGAAAGCACCAGATTTGCCCGACTAGTGGAGAACCTGAATTACGCGGTTGAAAACCTGGTACCGACGTTCGGTAGCCACCGCATCACGCAACAGCAGGCAGCAGCTCTTGGCAGAACAGCAACGCAACCGGCAAACCAGAAAGCGATCGCCAATCTGGTATACGGCGGTGAGTGGGGAAAAGAACACCTGGGCAATCAGGTTGCCGGTGATGGCTGGAAATATCGCGGTCGTGGGCTGAAACAGATTACCGGCCTGAGCAACTATCGCAGTTGTGGCCAGGCGTTGAAACTGGACCTTGTTACCCACCCGGAGCTGCTTGAACAGGATGAATACGCCGCGCGCTCAGCTGCATGGTTCTTTGCCTCCCGCGGTTGCCTGCTTCATTCCGGCGACGTGGAGCGCGTGACACTATTAATCAATGGCGGCCGTAACGGGCTGGATAAACGCCGCGCGCTGTTTAACCTGGCGAAATCAGTTCTGTTGTGAGGTGAATGTGGGGATCGAAACGATAATCGGGCTGGCCGCACTGGTTATTTCCGCTATTGCCGGCGCTTTTGGCCTGGGCCATATTCGCGGCACCAGCAAAGCGGAAGCGAAAGCCGACCAGCAGCGCACTGAAGATAACGCAGCGGCGAGCGTTGCGGTGGCAGAACGTAAAGCTGAAGTGACTAAAGAGGCCAGTAATGTCCAGCAGACTGTTAATCACATGCCTGATGACGATGTTGATCGCGAGCTGCGCGAAAACTTCACCCGCCCCGGTGGTGGTTGATACGGGCTGTCTTTGGACTCGGATTATCTATCTGACAAACCACGACATCGATGTTCTGGACCGCCAGACTAAGAAAGATATCCTGGCGCATAACAAAGCGTGGCAAAAGAACTGTCCGAAAACACAACAAGCGAGTTCTAAATTATATCATCCTCATTAATGGATATGACGAACATTCTCTGAGTAAAAGGATAGTAATCACAGCAGATGCATAGTTATGATCCACTGTGACGCTGCAAATTAAATTGATATGTTATCTAGTTCATCATAGGCTTCAATAATAAGAGACCTGATTTTGCTAAGGCACAATTCAATGAAAGGAATTACTTCATAATCATTTCCATGAAATCTTATTTTTTTCTCTTCGGTAATTACTATGTTTAATGGGATTCCATTGCCACTTCTTTGCAAATTTCCATTTTTAAAAGTGAAATCTTCTAGTTTCTTCCCATTAACGTAATTGTTTTGTAGAAGGATGTTTGCAGTACTTCCTGCTTTAATTAAACCAAAACCATCCACGCTGATACTGATATCTTTAACGGAATTATCTTCTCTTAAAGGAATTGGTTGTCTGTGTTTAACTTCATTTGTAAGGTTACACATCATTTCCAGCCATTTCTCACCAGTGTGGTAGTCCTGTATGGAAGTAAATACTTTGTATAGCGGAGATGAATTTGGCGGGTTTACTTTTAAAATTTTGATAAAAAAATTATCAACAAAGGTTTTTTTTACGTAAGGGAAGTATATATTTGGGCGTTTGTCCGCAGGACTAGTTTCATTATATTTATCGTAGGTGTCATTCGCGAGATACTCTAAGGAACTTCGCAAGTTTTCCAGGATGGCTTTGACTTTTACAGACTTGATGTTCTGTGTTTGTTTCATGATATCAAGATTTTCTTCAACTTCTTGCAATAGGTCCAACGAACCTTCTCTAGACATACTGGCTTTTCCTCTTATCGTTTTTCAACATGTTATATCTAACAATGTTTTTGTTACATACCCCATTGTTCAAAATGTGAGACTAGTAATGCAAGTTACTATTGATGGTGTCCCGTATGCACCCGCCTGCGCAATTGTATCGCGGATCGGCATTGCGATTACAACCCACAACCGGGCGGACGTTTTAAAGCGTGCTATTGAGCAGCACCAGAAGCATCTGCCAGCTGGTGCGCTGGTGGTGGTGGTCGATGATGGTTCAAAACCTGCGGCGGTAGTTCCCCACGGCGTGCAGCTGCTTCGCCATGAAACATCACTCGGCATTGTTGCTTCGAAGAACGCCAGTTTAACCGCGCTGATGGACGCCGGGTGTGAGCATATCTTTTTATGGGATGATGATGCTTATCCGATCGCCGATAACTGGCACCTGCCATACATCGAATCACCCGAACCGCACCTTGCTTACCAGTTTCTCGATCTGGCAGGGACGAATAAGCTGAAGGATATGGCGGTCCTGTACCGGGATGATAAGCACATCGCTTACACCGGGCAGCGTGGCGTGATGCTGTATTACCACCGCAGCGCTATCGAGAAGGTTGGTGGTTTCGATCCGGTATACGGTCGCGGCATGTACGAACACAGTGACCTCGCGCTACGTATCCATAACGCTGGCCTGACGACGTGGGCTTACGGTGATGTGGTCGGTTCAGAAAAGCTAATCCATTCTCTCGATGAGCATGAAGCCGTAGAGCGTTCGGTACCGCGCCCCGACCGACAGGCGCTGGTGGAACGTAACGTGAAGATCCACAACGAACGGCGTGATTCCGGGTTTACTGGTTACGTTGAATACCGTCAGCAGCGCGATGTAGTTATCACAACGCTGCTTACCAGTCAGCCTGACCCGCAGCGCGGCACAAAAATGGCGGCCTCGCCTGACATGCTGGCTAACTGGGCCTCATCACTTCGGAATTGTGGCCGCATAGCGCTGGTAGATGAATTACTGACGGCCCCGGCAGGTGTTGAGCTTTATCGCGTTCCTGACGTGAAGATGAATGTCTACTTTCGTCGCTGGTTGCACATCTGGCAGCACTTGCGAGATCACCCTGAATACCGGTTCGTCTGGTGTACCGATGGTACCGATGTCGAAATGCTTCGCGCGCCGTGGGAAGAAATGGAGGCAGGGAAGGTGTACGTCGGTTCTGAACCAAAGACCTACGTCGATTCCTGGGCAAAGCAGAATCATCCGGAGCGCGTCTATCATGAGTTCATTGAAGAGCACCGCAACGATGTGATGCTTAACGCTGGGCTGCTGGGTGGTACCCGCGCCGATGTAATGGCGTTTGCTCACGGCATCATCCGTCTTTACTACCGGATCGAGAGCTATCGTTTCTGGAAGAAAGAACAGGCTGGCGCCGCGGTGGGGGACATGCTGGCGTTCGGTATTGTCGCTCATTCATTCGCAGGAAAGGTGATTACCGGACCTCAGGTGCACACCGTTTTTAAAACTGATGGGATCGGAAAAGATAATGCCTGGTGGAAACATAAATAGAGAGGGTTGACTGTGAAAGTTGAAATAAAAAATGGCGGTGAGGTTATTTGGGCTAGAGATTCAAATTCGTTAGAGGGAATTGCTTCTCTGGGGCACTTAAAGGACGGCACACAGCAAAAAATAATTACCGCCCTTGAGGAGGCTCTTAGTCAGGCTAAGGGCGAATTGCTATGCTCTGATGACGCTGATTCCGTGGCGAACATTAGCACTTCCGCCGCCTAAATCCAGTACAACATTCCATTCCCCGCTATGCGGCGCAGTAATCCTAGCAGGGAGCATTTTATAAAAACCGCCATGGTACTCAAAGCGATTGCCACTTCTGTAATTATTGAAATTACTATCAGTGAGAATCATGATGTTGCATTGATGTGAGCAATCTACAACAACGGTATCACCTTGATTCAGATGCATTCTTTTGTGCAAAAAAGACATTTCATTTCCTTATCAGAGGTAATCAGCCATTCCTCCGTGCCAGAGTGCGTCAGTGTCCCACCACTGACGGGCTGAATGCTTACATTAACCCGGGTTAAAGCGAAGTTATACCCTGATATACAGACAGTAGCCGCCATTGTGCGGCTTTTTTATTGGAGATTCGCTGGTGGCTGAAGAAGTTAAGTTTGTTGTGGTTGGTCACCACACCCGGACGGGACAAGCACAACGTCTTGCTGCGCTGCTGGATGCTCATCTGCTGATTGATGACGGTAACCACGGCGCGAACTGGAATCATCGCCGCGTGCTTGAGTGGGCAGCAGAACAAACCTGCCGGGTAGTTGTTGTTGAAGATGACGCGCTGCCGGTACATGGATTCACCGAAAAGGTAACTGACTGGCTGGCTCGTTTTCCTGACGACATGCTGAGCTTTTATCTCGGTACCGGGCGGCCTCCACAGTATCAAATGCAGATTGCTGAGCGGCTAACCGTGGCTGATAAGACACGCGCTGATTACATCACGCTGTCGAGACTCATTCATGGCGTTTGCTATAGCGTCCCGCCTGAGCATGTGCATCGCGTGCTATCCCGTTGGGATAACAGCAAACCCGCCGATTACGCTGTGGGTGATGCATGGGGTGGCTCAGTGATCTATCCGTGTTATTCGCTGGTGGATCATGCGGATGGTGTGCCTGTTGAGCGTCACCCTGATTCAGCGCAACGAACAGAACGCCGTCGAGCGTGGCGAATCGCCTGAAAAACCGGCCAATTGGCCGGTTTAATTAGTTTTATCTTTTGCTGTCTGGAGTCCGTTTAACTGGTATCCATGTTGCACCAGGTTTAGAAGTTGGTGGTGCAGTATGGTTATCAGGAATGGTTGTGTAGTTATCGGTTTGGCCGCCACGCGGACCGCGTTCACGATATACGCCGCCATCACGTCCACTAGACTGGCCAGGTTTCAAACCCATAAATACCTCCACGATATAAGCCACAAAAGTGTGGCAAATACACTTTGCAGCAAGATTCACCGTTTTCAACGTGGCGATGACTCAATTTTTTAGGAGTGTTAATGCCATCACAAATACCAAGGGCATGCCGCAAGCGTGGCTGCCCCGGCACAACCACAGATCGCTCAGGCTATTGTCCCAGGCACCTTAACGAAGGCTGGCAGCAGCATCAGCGGGGACAGAGCCGACATCAGCGCGGCTATGGCAGTAAGTGGGACAGGCTGCGCCCAATCGTTCTCGACAGAGATAAACACCTCTGTCAGGAATGCCTGCGAAATGGAAGGTATACACCTGCTGAGGCGGTGGACCACATTACCGCCAAAGCAAATGGGGGGACCGATGACCTGTCCAACCTCGAAAGCCTCTGCAAGCCTTGCCACAGGGCGAAGACAGCGGTCGAAAGATTCAAATGACATCAATTCTCATTTGAATCGACCGAGGGGGAGGGCGGGTTGAAAGTTCAGGAACGACGCGCCAAAGGACCGCCGCCTAACCTCTTTTCACATCGCCGCAGGTTAGAAAACTTTTTTTAGGGGTCCCCCATTCGATGATTAATAGGAGTTTTCGATTATGTCTGGACCACCGAAAACCCCGACCCATCTACGTTTGGTGAGGGGTAACCCATCTAAACGCCCGATCAATGAGAACGAACCAAAACCCCCTTCAGGGGTACCCCCAACGCCGAAGCATTTCGACAAGCAGGGGAAATACTGGTTTAAACGGATGGCCGACGAGCTTGATGCTATCGGTGTGATGTCTCAGCTGGACGCCAGAGCCCTTGAGCTGCTGGTTGAGGCCTATACCGAATACCGGCATCACTGCGACACGCTTGAAGTTGAGGGCTACACCTACCGGACCGAAACGCAGAGCGGGGATGTGCTGATCAAGGCTCACCCCGCCGCCATGATGAAAGCTGATGCCTGGAAACGTCTGCGTGCCATGCTTGGTGAGTTCGGCATGACGCCAGCCAGCCGATCGAAAGTGAATGCAAAAGGTCCTGAAGCGGTTGATCCGCTGGCCGAGTTTATGAAAGCGAGGGATTAATGGCTAAGGTTGCAGAAGGCATCCGCTACGCCGAGAGGGTAGTGGCGGGGGAAATTATTGCCTGTGAGTATGTGCGCCTTGCCTGTCAGCGTTTTCTTGACGATCTGGCACACGGCGAAGAGCGCGGTATTTTCTTCAGTGAACCGCGCGCGCAGCACATTCTGAATTTCTATAATTTTGTACCTCACGTAAAAGGCGCACTGGCAGGGCAGCCTATTGAGCTGATGGACTGGCACGTTTTCATCCTGATTAATATTTTTGGTTTCGTGATCCCGCTGGTTAACGAGGAAACGGGAGAAACCGTTTTGCGTAACGACGGCAGCGGTCGTCCAGTAATGGTTCGGCGCTTCCGTACAGCAGATGTTGAGGTGGCCCGTAAAAATGCCAAATCAACGCTTTGCTCCGGCGTGGGGCTTTATATGGCTGGTGCCGACGGCGAGGGCGGTGCGGAGGTTTATTCCGCTGCAACCACCCGTGACCAGGCACGAATTGTTTTTGAAGATGCGAAGAATATGGTCAAGAAGGCGAAAGCCACTCTTGGGCGGATCTTCGAATTCAACAAGCTCGCTATCTACCAGGAGCAAACGGCCTCCAAATTCGAGCCTTTATCATCAGATGCGAACAACCTCGACGGCCTGAACATCCACTGTGCCATCGTCGACGAGCTGCATGCTCACAAAACCCGTGACGTCTGGGACGTTCTGGAGACGGCAACCGGCGCACGTCTACAATCGCTGCTTTTCGGTATCACCACCGCCGGTTTCAACAAAGAAGGCATCTGCTACGAATTGCGTGATTACGCCATCAAGGTGCTGCGTGGGCTGGTAAAAGACGATACGTTTTTTGCCATCATCTACACCTTAGATGAAGGTGACGATCCCTTTGATGAAAAAGTCTGGCAGAAGGCGAATCCGGGGCTGGGTATCTGTAAGCGCTGGGATGACCTGCGCCGCCTGGCTAAAAAGGCGAAAGAGCAGGTTTCGGCCAGAATTAACTTTTTTACCAAGCACATGAATATCTGGGTTACCGCTGAGTCAGCCTGGATGGACATGATGAAATGGGAGAAATGCGAGTTTATCGCCCCGCAGCACGAACTTAAAACCTATCCCTCCTGGGTGGGCGTTGACCTGTCAAACAAAATTGATATCTGTGCGGCCGCTAAAGTCTGGCGCGCGCCAGATGGCCACGTTCATGCGGATTTCAAATTCTGGCTACCGGAAGGACGCCTTGAGAAATGTTCACGCCAGATGGCAGAGCTCTATCGTAAGTGGGCCGGGATGGACAAGCTGATCCTTACCGACGGGGATGTAATCGACCATGCTCAGATTAAGGAAGAGCTACAGCTGTGGGTAGCTGGCGAGAGCCTGAAAGAAATTGGCTTCGACCCGTGGAGTGCGACGCAGTTCAGCCTTGCGCTGGCAGAAGAAGGGTTGCCGCTGGTGGAAGTGCCGCAGACGGTTCGCAATTTCTCAGAGGCGATGAAAGAGGTCGAAGCGCTGGTATACGGTGGCCGCTTCCATCACAGCGATCACCCGGTGATGAACTGGATGATGTCCAACGTAACCGTCAAACCGGACCGGAACGAGAACATATTCCCGAATAAGTCCACACCAGAGGCCAAAATTGACGGCCCTGCGGCCTTGTTCACAGCAATGAGCCGCGTTCTGGTTAACGGTGGAAACGACCAGCAGGATCTCTCCGGATTCTTCAATAATCCCATCATGGTAGGTTTCTGATGAAAAAAAACAAACGGCCAGGCAGGGTTAAAAGTGCTCTGCTTAACTGGCTTGGTGTGCCTATCAGCCTGACTACCGGCACATTCTGGGAGGAATGGTTTGGTACCAGCAGCAGCGGAAAGGTGGTAACGGCCGATAAAGCCATCCAGCTATCGGCTGTGTGGGCATGTGTAAGACTGTTAAGCGAGTCTATTTCAACCCTTCCGCTGAAAATATACGTTCGACAGCCTGACGGTTCGCGTAAAGCGGCAACCGATCATACGGCCTATTCGATACTGTGCCGCCGACCCAATTCAGAAATGACACCATCACGCTTTATGTTGATGGTGGTCGCCAGTATTTGCCTGCGCGGGAACGCCTTCATTGAGAAGAAATTCATCGCAAACCGCCTGGTTTCGCTGGTGCCTTTGCTGCCGCAGAACATGGTGGTTAAACGTCTCACGACCGGGGCGCTGGAATACAAATACACTGAAAACGGTAACGAGCGCGTCATTCCCGTCAAAAACATCATGCACATTCGCGGGTTCGGTCTTGACGGTGTTTGCGGCATGATGCCGATGAAAACAGGCCGGGATGTGATCGGTTCTGCAATGGCGGTTGAAGAGTCCGCGGCGAAGATATTCGAACAGGGCCTGCAAAGTTCAGGGTTTCTCTCTTCTGATAAAGCTCTGGATGATACTCAACGTGAAAAACTTCGCGGTTACATGGCGGCGTTTACAGGCTCAAAAAACGCCGGGAAAATCATGGTGCTTGAGGGAGGCTTGACGTACCAGGGCGTAACCATGAACCCGGAAGATGCTCAGATGCTCGAAAGCCGCGCCTTTAGCATTGAGGAGATCTGCCGCTGGTTTCGCGTTCCGCCTTTCATGGTCGGTCACACCACGAAGCAAAGTAGCTGGGCATCCAGTCTGGAGGGCATGAACCTCCAGTTCCTGACGCACACCCTGCGCCCCCTGCTGGTGAACATAGAGCAGGAAATAGGAAGGTGCCTGCTGGACAGCGATGATGAGGTGTTCGCGGAGTTCTCTGTAGAAGGACTGCTGCGGGCCGACAGCGCGGGCCGTGCTGCGTACTATACCAGCGCGCTCCAGAATGGGTGGATGTCCCGCAATGACGTGCGCCGTCTTGAGAATATGCCACCGATTGAAGGGGGTGACATTTACACCGTTCAGCTCAACCTGACGCAACTGAAAAATCTCGAAAGCAGCAATCCTGCTGTGCAGGCTCTGGCCCTGAGAGAACTGCATAACCACATATTCCCTGACATTTCCTTTGAACAATCTCCGCTGAAACAGGCCGCTTAGGAGCACTTTCCTGATGAGCAAAAAACAACTTCCGGCAGCACCGGCGGGTCGCCCCTGCGCGCGGGTCACCTGTGAAACTTTACCCTCCGCCCTGGATCGCTGGGATGGCGGGATCAAAGCTGCGGCCACCGACGACAACAGTATTTCTGTTTTTGATGTGATCGGACAGGACTACTGGGGTGAAGGCGTAACAGCCAAACGTATCGCCGGTGCGCTACGGGCGATGAATGGCGCCGACGTCACGGTCAATATCAACTCCCCTGGTGGTGACATGTTCGAAGGCCTGGCAATCTACAACCTTCTGCGTGAATACGAAGGCCGTGTGACGGTGAAGGTGCTCGGAATTGCCGCCAGTGCCGCCTCAGTCATTGCGATGGCCGGGGATGATATTCAGATCGGTCGTGGTGCATTTCTGATGATCCACAACTGCTGGGTCTATGCGATGGGTAACCGCCATGACTTTGCGGAACTGGCACAGTCTCTGGAGCCATTCGATAACGCTATGGCAGACATCTACGCGGCGCGTTCCGGCCTTGATATGGCAGCTGTTCAGAAACTGATGGATGCCGAGAGTTATATCGGTGGCAGTGACGCTGTGGCGAAGGGACTGGCAGACAGCCTGCTTTCTGCTGATGCGGTCAGTGATGGCGATGAATCACCCGCGGCCGCGCTTCGCAAACTTGATGCGCTGCTGGCTAAAACCAACACCCCGCGCTCTGAGCGCAGAAAACTCATTAAAGCCTTATCCGGTGGCATGCCTGGCGCTGTCACCACCAACGACGGTACGCCGGGCGCTGCCGAAGATATCAAACCTGAAACCCTCAATTCACTTGAAAGCGCTCTTGCGGCGTTAGTCAAATAAGGACCCTTTATGTCTGAAGTAAACGAAATTCTGAAAAAAGTCACTGCCAGCATTGAAGAGGCAACCGGCAAATTCAACGCGAAAGCAGAAGACGCACTCAAAGAGGCGCAGAAGTCAGGCAGGCTGTCAGAAGAAACAAAAGCTGCCGTTGATAAAATGGCTTCTGAGTTCAACGCGCTGCGTGAAGCTGAAAAAACCCTGAAGGCCGCAATGGGCGAACTGGAGCAACATGTTGCCCAGATGCCGCTGGCAAACGCAAAACAGGTTATCGAGTCCGTTGGCCACCAGGTGATCTCCGCTGAAGCCCTGAAAACCTTTGCTTCCAGCGTGGAAGGCGGTAAGCGCATCAGCATCCCGGTCAAGGCCGCCCTGACTTCGGTGGATGTGCCTGATGGTGTCGTGGAGCCACAGCGCCTGCCGGGTATTGATACGGCACCGAAGCAGCGCCTGTTCATCCGCGATCTGATTGCTCCAGGCCGTACGTCCTCCTCAGCTATTTTCTGGGTGCAGCAGACAGGCTTTACCAATAACGCGAAAGTGGTTCCTGAAAATACGCAGAAACCATACAGCGAAATTGAGTTCACGCCGAAAATCACTGGCGTCAGCACCATCGCCCACCTGTTCAAAGCCTCAAAGCAGATCCTGGATGACTTCGCACAGTTGCAGTCCACCGTTGATGCCGAAATGCGCTACGGACTGAAGTATGCAGAAGAGCAGGAAATTCTCTTCGGTGATGGTACCGGCGTTCATTTGCACGGCATCGTTCCTCAGGCGTCAGCTTTCAATCCGGCGTTCACTGTCGAACAGCAGAGCGGGATTGACGATCTGCGTCTGGCAATGTTGCAGGCACAGCTGGCACGCTTCCCGGCGTCTGGTCATGTTCTTCACTTCATTGACTGGGCGCGGATCGAGCTGACCAAAGACAGCCTGGGTCGTTACATTCTGGCGAACCCTGCGGCGCTGACTGGTCCGACTCTGTGGGGCCTGCCGGTTGTTGCAACGGAAGCGGCAGCCTTCCAGGGTAAATTCCTGACCGGTGCATTTAACGCTGGCGCGCAAATCTTCGATCGCGAAGATGCGAACGTAGTTATCTCCACGGAGAACGCCGACGACTTCGAGAAGAACATGATCACCATCCGTTGCGAAGAACGTCTTGCGCTGGCTGTGAAACGCCCTGAGGCGTTCGTGTACGGTTCATTCAGCACCGGCGCGGGTAGCTGATAACTATTGCGGCCTTCGGGCCGCTCTTTTTTCGGGGCAAACAAATGCTTGATCAGAATGTGGTGAAACAGCATTGCCGCATTGATACCGACTTTACGGGTGATGATGCTCTGCTGGAGATTTACACAGGTGCGGCGGCCCGGTACGTCCAGACATGGACACGCCGAACGCTCTATGAAAAGGAAAGCAGCCCTGGCTACGCTGACGACCCGGACCCGATACTGCTCAATGATGATGTTAAGGCAGCCATGCTACTGCTTATCGGTCACTGGTATGCAAACAGGGAATCGGTAGTTATAGGTGAAACCGTGTCTCAGGTTCCATTAGCTGTGGAGGCTCTTCTTCAGCCTTACAGGATATATGGCCTATGAGTTCATTGCGTGCTGGCGAGCTTGATAAACGCATCGTATTACAAAAACTCGAAATTCAGCGAGGTCCACTGGGAGAGCCGCTTCCAAGTGGCCCCGTCGTGGTCGCTACTGTTTGGGCCAGGGCTGAGAATGTTTCTAACAGAAAAATTCGCACACTGGATCAACAACAGGTTGTTGAAACCTGGTTATTCACTATCAGGGTGCGTTCAGACGTCCAGACTGACTGGAAAATAGCGTGGAATGATGATGTCTATACAGTTCGCGCCGTTGATCGTAGCAAGTCTGATCGATGTGTAATAACGGCTGAACGGGATATACGACATGATAGAACAGGCAATTAAAATCTCGCTTGAGCGTCTTTCCGGGATGACTGTTTATCCTCTTCTTCTACCAGACAGCGAGCAAAACGGTATTACATTCCAGCGGATATCAGACCCGGAAGTTGAAACGGGAATGGTACGAACAGGGCTTATTGCTGGTCGTTTTCAAATCTCAATATACAAAGTGGATGATTATACCGGGCTGGTGAAACTGGATAAGGCTATCTGGTCTCAATGGAAAAGTATTGTCCACGGAGAGCTTGAAGGTTATCCCGTTCAGTACATCCAGCGTGGGAATATACTTCAGGACAAAACAACCCTTACCAGCAATCAGGTTCAGTACAGGCTTACCCGAGATTTCGTGCTTTATTTTTATGAGGAATCATCATGATTCGCATGGAAGTTAAAGGGCTTCAGGAATTCGAACGCCAATTACTTTCCCTTGGTGAAAAGGTTGGTACGCAGGTTTTACGGGAGGCCGGGAAAGCTGCACTTGAGCCCGTTCTGGAGGATATGAAAGCGCATGCTGGTTACGACGAATCAGCGAAAGATGAGCACATGCGCGATTCAATTAAAATCCGCTCATCCTCTTCGAAAGCAAAGGGCAATGCAGTTGTTTATCTTCGCGTTGGCCCGAGTAAAAAACACTTCATCAAAGCGTTGGCTCAGGAGATGGGAACCGTAAAGCAAGTCGCAAGTCCCTTCATTCGTCCGGCGCTCGATTATCAGAAAGCGAAAGTTCTGCGCATCCTTGCGATAGAAATACGCGACCGAATTGAAAACCACCGGTAGCGCTCGCTGCCACCTTCAAAGAGAGAGAAATTATGGCTGATAAAACTTCGCCAGAGTACGCGATGCTGCCTGCTGGCACCGTCGTTATGTGGGGTGCTGCGGGCAGCGACGTAGCAACAATGAAACCACTCATTAACTGTAAAGCGCTGGGCGCTACAGGACAGACGGGCAGCTTTGTAGACTGCACTACGCTGATCGATACCAGTAAACAGTTTATCTCTGACCTGCCTGAAGGCCCTGAAAAATCGCTGGGCTTTATTGACGATCCAGCCAACCAGGACTTTGCTGATTTCCTCAACGCAGCAGAGAACCGGGAAACCGTACAGTTTTACGTTGAGCTGCCAAATGGTCGAACGGCGAACATGATTCTGGCCCTTTCTGGCTGGCAGATGAATGAAATTACCGCCCCGGCAAGTGAAGTCATTCAAATCACTGTTCAGGGAAAACAGAACAATATTACTTGGGGTACGGCTGCCGGCAGCTGATCAGGGCATTACTAACTGGCCACCTCCTGGTGGCCTTTTATTATCTAATTCTCAGGAAAAACTATGTCTACCATCGATGTTTCTGCACTTAAATCCGCACTTCTGAAGCCTAAAAGCGCCGTTGTTACCGCCGAAATTTTTGGAACCACCGTTTATCTACGCCGTATGACGGCGGGAGAACTCATCGATCATGAAGAAGCGCTGCGAGACAGTCAGATTGCAGAAGATGCACGTAAAGCTTCAGAGATCAGTGTGCAGTTGATCGTCGATTGTCTTGTCCATCCCGATGGCAGCCTAATCGCAGCTAAAGACAAGCCTACCGCAGCCGAGCTACTCCAGACTCATGACAACGTGGCGCTCCTTGATGCAATCGCCACTGTAAAAAAACATGCGCTGGGTAAGCTTGAAGACGCGGAAAAAAACTAACGAGCTCGCCCTGGCTTGAGCTGATTTTCTGGCTGGCTGACCGCTGGGGCGAGCCTGACCCTTCAAAGATAGCTTCACTTCCGGCAGAAACTCTTTTTCACTGGCGCGCGTACTTTCTGCGTACTGGTGCCATAAGCCGACCCGGTGAAGAGATTTCTCCGACTCCTGAAACCCCGCCTCCTGCTGTAGTCAGTAATGTTGACGATCAGTGTGCGGCAGTAATGAGAGCGTTAATGTAATGGCTGACGTTGCTTCCCTCGCCGTCGGGCTGCATCTCAACGCAGCCAATTTTAAATCTCAGCTGATGGGTGCATACGGTGATGCTGAGAACTCATCAAAGCGTTTCAACCGTAACGCACAGGAAGATGCTAAAAGGACAGATGAAGCCTATTCCCGGATGGGGAAAACCATCGCGGGTGTTGCTGGTCGCCTGGCGGGATTTGCCGGTGCCGGTTTATCACTTGGCGCCATCATTACTACCACGCGTGAATACGGACAGGCTTTATCCGACCTTTCGGCTATCACCGGCGCTACAGGCGCCCAGTTAAAATCGCTTGATGAAGCCGCCCAGGAGATGGGGCGTAGCACTGAATACAGTGCGAGCCAGGCGGTGGAAGCCCTGAAGTTGATGGCGTCCGCTAAACCTGAACTTCTTCAGACCGCAGACGGACTTACTGAGGCGACAAAGAGCGCACTAACGCTTGCTCAGGCCGCAGGCTCAACTTTGCCAGATGCAACCCGCACTCTGGCTCTTTCCCTTAACCAGTTCGGGGCCGGGGCTCAGGAAGCGGATCGTTATATTAACGTGCTGGCTGCCGGTGCCAAGTTCGGGGCATCGGAAATCGCAGATACAGCTGCGGCTATTAAAAATGGTGGGGTGGCCGCTGCACAGGCAGGAGTTGGATTTGAAACGCTTAACGCAGCGATTCAGGTTCTGGCTGAGCGTGAAATCAAAGGCGGTGAAGCAGGAACCGCGCTGAGAAACGTTATTCTTGCCCTTGAGAAAGGTACAGACAAAACGCTCAAACCATCGGTTGTGGGGCTCAGTGGTGCTCTGGATAATCTCTCAAAGAAAAACCTTTCTACGGCTCAGGCTGTAAAACTGTTCGGTGTTGAGAATATCAACGCGGCATCAGTGCTGGTGGACAACCGCAGCAAACTTAACGCATTAACCCTTGCCCTAACTGGAACACAGACTGCGCATGAGCAGGCCGCTATTCGTGTTAATAACCTGAATGGCGACATCATGGGGCTGACCAGTGCTTTTGAAGGCATGATCATTAAAATTGGTCAAAGTAGTACCGGACCGCTTCGTTCAGGCATTCAGTCAGTAACTGACGGTATCAACCTGCTTACCGATAATTTCAACGCGGTTGCAAGTGTGGCCTTATACACACTGATCCCGGTTCTTTCGACCAAACTGACAGCTGGTCTTCGCGAAAACATAAGCGCATGGCAGCAGAATCAGGCAGCCGTTAAAGCAGCAGCAGCGGCTCAGGCTGATGGTGCACGTAAAACGCTGGAAGCTACTTCTGCCACGCTAAAGCGAAATGATGCGGAATTTGGTTATTACCGTCAGCTGGAAAAAACGGCCAGGCAGCATGGTTTGAACGTAAATTACCAGGGAGAGTTTAACCGACTTATCCGTGAAGAAACCGAGCAAACTAATCTGGCCACTCGTGCAAAAATGCAGTTGGCAGCAGCTAATCGTCAGGTATCTCTGACCGCTCGTGCTGCCTCGGTAGCTGTGGGGCTCGCTCGCGGGGCCCTGGCGCTTGTCGGTGGACCTTTTGGGGCTGCGATGCTGGCAGGCTCCGCACTTCTGTATTTTCATCAGCAGGCGAAGGATGCCCGACAGTCAGCAATTAACCTCAAGGATGCTGTCATTGAAACCACTGCTGCGCTGATGCAGATGTCTGATAAACAGCTCGCCGTTAAGCAGATTGACCTGCAAGACCAGTATGAAAATCAGGTAACTCAGCGTAACCAGCTCATCAAGGAAATTCAGGACGCAGACAGCAGACTAGATAGCCTCGGTGGATTTGACCCATTCCGACAGAAAAAAGGGGTAGAGGACAGTAAGAAACGGGCAGAAGCTGACCTTGAAGCCGTTAATAAAGGGTTAGAGACAACACAGTCTAACCTTGAGAATGTCAGCAAGGCGCGATTTTTGGTCCAGACAGGGATCGCCGATCAAGCAAAATCGCTCGCGAATGACATCAAAAATATCACAGCTCAGACAGCTAAAGCCGGAGAGGGTGTTACCACACCATGGACCGGTGAAGATACTCAAAAGGCTAGGAAGGAAACGGTCAATCAGTATCTTCAGTTGCGCAGGGAGATCGAAGAAGCTCATGCAACCAGTCTTGGAAAAATTGATCTTCAGGAGAAAGCCAGTCAGGAAAAGCTGATCGCTGCGGCGCGTAAAAATGGAGCAAGCCAGCAGGATCTACAGCGTGCGCTGTTAATGAATGCTGAAAATTATCAGAAGCAACGTAACGAACTTGCTGAGCAGTATTCCCCGGCACGATCGGCCATCAATAAAGAGAAGGAAGCGAGCCAGGAGCTCAAGTCTCTCCTTGATGCACGTTTGCTTACTGAAAAAGAGTACATGGCTGCGCGTGTCACACTGTCACAGGAGACATCCCGACAAATCCTACAGGCCCAGGCTAATGCTCTATCAGCACCACGGCTTGAGCTTGCCGGGGACGTTGATCCGCTTGCCCAGCAAAGGAACCAACTTGCACAGCAGCAAAGTCTGGTAGAGACCTATTATCGCAATGGTGCGCTGAGTAAGCAGCAATACGAAATGCTGATGCAGAAGAGCAGTAAAGATTCTGCTGATGCACAGTATCAGACCGCGCTGGAATTATATCGCTCACAGAGTGAATTCAATAATCTGGCGATCGGACTGGTTGAGGCTACCCGGGAGCGAACCACTAATGTCCTGACGGGGCTGCTGACTAAAACGCAGACCTTTAAAGAGGGCGTGATCAACCTCTTCTCCACGCTTACTCAGTCGATAATTCAAAACCTCGTCGATATGGCAGCACAGGCGCTCGTAACAAATACAATCCTGAGTTCAATTATGGGGGTTGGTTCGAGTGTACTTGGCGGTGTTGGGGGAAGTACGGCAGGCAGCTCAGGGACAGCGATTGCCGATTATGGGAGCAATTTCCAGTTCAATGCCAAAGGCGGCGTTTATTCCTCCTCAGACTTAAGTGCCTATAGCGGCCAGGTAGTCGATAATCCTACTTTTTTCGCATTCGCGAAAGGTGCCGGAGTAATGGGTGAGGCAGGACCAGAAGCGATCATGCCATTGACTCGGGCAGCTGATGGTTCACTTGGGGTTCGCGCAGTGTCAGGCGGTGCCTCTGAAGGTGCTGCTCCTCAGGTATTCATCACTATCAATGGCGATGGCAGTACTGCATCACAATCATCTGGCGGTCTGGAAAAATTCGGTAAAAGCGTAGGCAATTTTGTCAGAGATGAATACCGAAAGCTGATACAGGCTGATCTTCGTCCCGGAGGGGCAATCTGGAACAGTACAAACGGGAGGCGGTAATGGCGCTGGAAACTTTTAACTGGAGCCCTAGGGTGAATCCTTCTCAGGACGTCACCATGCGTACGCGTGAGGCGCAGTTCGGAGATGGTTACACCCAGACATCCGGTGACGGACTTAACCCTCGCTCACAAAGCTGGGATCTGACCTTTGTAGGCCTGGAACCCTATATCAAGTCGATCAAAGACTTTCTTGATCGTCATGAGGGAACAAAAGCATTTGCATGGAAGCCGCCGCTAGAGGACTTGGGTCTCTATCGATGCAAACAGTACAAGCCCTCCCCAATGGGGGGAGGCAACTGGTCTTTGACTGCAACATTCATCCAGGCATTTAAACCATGAGCTTAAACGCAGATTATCAGAAGCTGGAATCAGGGAACGACGTTCGCCTGATTGAGTTGGACGGTTCTTCTTTTGGACTGACGGAAGTTCTCCGCTTTCACAATTACAACATTCCCCACACCGAAGAGGAAATAGTCGCCGCCGGCGGGGAAGAGGCCAAGCTCCCGGCGAAACCAATCTGGTGGCAGGGTAATGAATATTCCGCCTGGCCGTATCAGCTGGAAGGGCTGGAGAAATCGACCAGTGGCAGCAATGCGACGCCATCACTGACGGTCGCGAACATCGAAAGCTCTATTTCTGCCCTGTGTCTTGCGTATGACGATTTGCTACAGGCTAAGGTCACCATTCACGACACAAAGGCAAAATATCTCGATGCGAAAAACTTCGCAGGCGGTAACCCTACAGCAGATCCGACTCAGGAGAAACTTCAGGTCTGGTATATCGACGGGAAAACGACCGAGCTTGCTGGCGAAACCATTGAGTTTGTACTGTCCAGTCCCATGGATCTTCAGGGACAAATGATCCCCACGCGGCAGCTTCATTCCCTGTGCACATGGTGCATTCGTAATAAGTACCGCACCGGCGACGGTTGCGACTATGCCGGTACGCGCTATTTCGACAAAAACAACAACCCGGTAAGCGATCCGTCACTGGATGAATGCAACGGCACGCTGACGGCCTGCAAACTTCGATTCGGTGAAAGCAACGAACTCTCGTTTGGTGGGTTCCCCGGTACGTCGCTGATCAGGAGCTGATATGCGTCAGAAAACAATTGATGCGATTATGGCGCATGCCGCCGCTGAATATCCTCGTGAGTGCTGTGGTGTGGTGGCGCAGAAAAGCCGCGTTGAACGTTATTTTCCTTGCCGGAATCTTGCCGCGACGCCGGAGGACAATTTTGTCCTTTGCCCGGAAGATTACGCAGCTGCTGAGGACTGGGGTACGGTGATCGCCATCGTTCACAGTCACCCTGACGCCACTACGCAACCGAGCGAACTGGATAAAGCGCA
The DNA here is from genome assembly GCF_000534415.1 of Enterobacter sp. BIDMC 27. Classification (NCBI taxonomy): domain Bacteria; kingdom Pseudomonadati; phylum Pseudomonadota; class Gammaproteobacteria; order Enterobacterales; family Enterobacteriaceae; genus Enterobacter; species Enterobacter sp. BIDMC 27. The sequence goes on along the minus strand of NZ_KI973178.1, from coordinate 3,637,663 downwards.
ATGCGACGCAACGCTTTTACCCTGGCATATCGTGAGCTGGCCGGAGGGGGATTTACGCACCATCCAGCCGCGCGGAGAGCTGCCGTTGCTGGAGCGTCCTTTTGTGCTTGGTCACTTCGACTGCTGGGGGCTGGTAATGAGCTATTTCCGGCAAACGCATGGTATCGAACTCCACGATTACCGGGTTGATTATCCCTGGTGGGAAAAAGACTATCCGGACAACTTCTATCAGGATTGCTGGTACGAGTGCGGATTCCGTGAATTCGACGGGCCGCCGAAACCTGGCGATATGGTGATCATGCAGGTCCAGGCTGATAAGTGGAACCACGCGGGAATTCTGCTGGAGGGCAATATGCTGCTGCACCACCTGTACGGTCATCTGAGTCAGCGCGTGCCGTATGGTGGATACTGGCAGGAACGAACGATGAAGATTCTACGGTACAAATCTCTGTGCTAACCTTTGCTCAAAACAAAGGAGCAAAACCATGAAATTTGTATTGAGTGTATTGTTATTGACAGCATTTAATTCATACGCAGGAACTGTAGACGATTATCTGGAGCGTCATTCTGAAATAAAATCAAATTCTGTTGCTGAAACTTATGTAAGCCATTACGCCTTTATGATTGCGATGATGGAAGCACAACAAAAGCATAATAGATCTGATAATGAATTTATTACTGGGTTGCTTTCAAATAATGGTGATGTATATGCAAGATTAGCGGTTAAAAAGCTTGCAAATGATTGTTTAACGCAAAGGAGCATTGGTCAATCCGGAGAGTTAAATAATAAAGAGTGTAATATTGTGATTAGAGCAGATAAATCAGAACAATAGCTAATAGAAAGTCGAGGGTACGATGCAAGAGGTAATGACGCGAATTGAACTAGGTGGGGAGCCGGGTAAGATCTTTGGAAAGATACACCATCGCCTTATCAATAAAGTATCAGAAGCTGGAACGGCCCTCGCTAAAACTATTCCCGGATTTGAAAGCTATATGATTAGCAGCAAAAGTCGCGGGCTAACATTTGCCATCTTCAAAGGTAAAAAGAATATTGGAGTAGACGACCTTGGTTTTCCAGTTACAGGAGAGGTCATCAGAATTGTTCCAGTAATAATTGGAAGTAAAAAGGATGGTTTGCTACAGACTATTCTTGGTGCAGTAATTATTGCGGCATCTGCAATTGGCAGTTATTTTGCACCGGGAAACCCGATTTCTGCGTTTGGATACAAATTTGGTGCAGCCATGATGTTGGGTGGAGTTGTTCAGATGCTTTCGCCTCAGCCTACAGGGTTAGCCAGCAAACAAAGCGCAGATAACCGTGCATCGTATGCGTTTGGCGGGGTGACAAATACCGCCGCACAGGGTTACCCGGTTCCGCTCCTTTACGGCCGCCGGCGAATCGGCGGGGCAATTATTTCCGCCGGGATTTATGTCGAAGATCAGCAGTAGATAACAAACCTTTTTACAAGCCACCTTCGGGTGGCTTTTTTTATGGGCGCGATATGGCGAATAAAATTACCGGACGAAAAGGGGGGAGCTCCAGTTCCCGAACTCCTACCGAACAGCCTGATGATCTGCAATCTGTAGCGAAGGCAAAGATTCTCGTTGCGCTTGGGGAAGGGGAGTTTGCTGGACAGCTCACCGGGAAGGATATCTACCTGGACGGAACGGCGCTGGAGAACTCCGACGGCTCCCAAAACTTCAGCGGCGTTACGTGGGAATTTCGCGCGGGTACACAGGCCCAGAAGTACATTCAGGGCATTCCCGGTACCGAAAACGAAATCAGCGTGGGAACCGAGGTAACGAGCGCTACAGCGTGGACACGAACCTTCACCAATACACAGCTTTCAGCGGTTCGTTTACGCCTGAAATGGCCATCGCTTTTCAAGCAGGAGGACGATGGCGATCTGGTTGGTTACTCGGTTAATTATGCGATTGACTTGCAGACGGACGGCGGGACATGGCAGACAGTCCTCAATACCAGTGTGACCGGGAAAACGACCTCAGGTTATGAGCGTAGCCACCGTATTGATTTACCTCAGGTGGGCAGCACCTGGACAATCAGACTACGCAAAATTACCGCTGACGCCAACAGCGCGAAAATCGGCGACACGATGACGCTACAGAGCTTCACTGAGGTGATTGATGCGAAATTGCGATATCCGAACACCGCGCTGCTGTACATTGAATTCGACTCCAGCCAGTTTAATGGTTCTATACCTCAGATCTCCTGTGAGCCTCGTGGCCGCGTTATTCGGGTTCCTGATACTTACGACCCGGAAACCCGCTCTTACAGCGGGACATGGACCGGGGCGTTTAAGTGGGCATGGACGGATAACCCTGCGTGGATAATTTACGATCTGGTTGTTTCTGACCGGTTCGGCCTCGGTCACCGTTTGACTGCTGCTAACATCGATAAATGGACGCTTTATCAGGTCGCCCAGTATTGCGATCAGATGGTTCCGGACGGTAAGGGTGGCGATGGAACAGAACCACGCTATACCTGCAACGTGTACATCCAGGACCGAAACGACGCTTACACAGTCCTGCGTGATTTTGCGGCCATATTCCGTGGCATGACGTACTGGGGTGGCGATCAGATCGTTGCTCTGGCCGATATGCCCCGTGATGTGGATTACAGCTACACGCGCGCTAACGTTGTTGGCGGTCGCTTCACCTATTCAAGCAGCACCACGAAAACCCGCTACACTACAGCGCTGGTTTCATGGTCCGATCCGGGTAACGCCTATGCTGACGCGATGGAACCCGTATTCGAGCAGGCGCTGGTGGCTCGGTACGGCTTCAATCAGCTGGAAATGACAGCCATCGGCTGCACCAGACAGTCAGAAGCGAACCGAAAGGGGCGCTGGGGTATTCTCACCAACAACAAGGATCGCGTTGTTTCGTTCGATGTCGGGCTGGACGGAAACATACCGCAGCCAGGCTATATCATCGCTGTGGCAGACGAGCTGCTTTCCGGAAAGGTTATGGGCGGTCGCATCAGCGCCGTTAACGGTCGCGTTATCAAACTTGACCGTGTAGCTGATGCAGCAGCAGGTGATCGTCTTATCCTCAACCTTCCCTCCGGAGCGTCACAGAGCAGGACCATTCAGGCGGTTAACGGGGAATCGGTCACAGTAACCACCGCGTACAGTGAGACGCCTCAGGCCGAAGCTGTCTGGGTGGTTGAGTCAAACGAACTCTACGCGCAGCAGTATCGTGTTGTGAGCGTCGCTGATAACGATGATGGCACTTTCACCATTACCGGTGCATGGCACGATCCGGATAAATATGCCCGAATCGATACCGGAGCCATCATTGACCAGCGGCCGGTGAGCGTGATCCCGCCGGGCAACCAGTCGCCGCCTGCGAACATCGTGATCAGCTCGTTTTCTGTGGTGCAGCAAAATATCAGCGTCGAAACGATGCGCGTGAGCTGGGACCAGGCGCAGAACGCTATCGCCTATGAAGCGCAATGGCGCCGCAACGACGGGAACTGGGTTAACGTGCCGCGCAGCTCTACAACGTCATTCGACGTACCGGGGATATATGCCGGGCGCTACCTGGTGCGCGTGCGCGCAATCAATGCCGCAGAAATCTCGTCCGGATGGGGCTATTCAGAAGAGAAAACGCTGACCGGTAAAGTGGGCAATCCGCCGAAACCGGTCGGCTTCATCGCTTCCGATAATGTGGTATTTGGTATCGAACTGAGCTGGGGATTTCCGGCGAATACCGACGACACGCTGAAGACGGAAATTCAGTACAGCCTGACCGGTACCGAAGACGATGCGATGCTGCTGGCAGATGTACCCTATCCGCAGCGCAAGTATCAGCAGATGGGCCTTAAGGCAGGGCAAATTTTCTGGTACCGCGCGCAGCTGGTGGACCGCAGCGGAAACGAATCAGGGTATACAGACTTTGTGCGCGGACAGGCCAGCATTGATGTATCCGATATCACCGATGCCATTCTGGAGGACATGAAAGGCTCCGATACGTTCAAAGACCTGATCGAGAACGCGGTGGACAGCAATGAAAAAATTGCTGGCATGGCAAACGACATCAAACAGGCCAACGACGAACTGGAGCAACAGGCGCAGAAAATTGCCCAAAATGCCCAGGATATCGGGAAGGTTCAGACCAGCGTTACAAACCTGTCGAGCACGGTCGGAGATGTGTCTTCTTCTCTGAACGAACTTGAGCAGACAGTGGCGACTGCTGATACCGCGCTGGGTCAGCGAATCGATAACATCAGCGTGTCTGTGGACGGTATGACGGGAGGAGTGAAGAACTCTGCCATCGCGATTATTCAGGGCAATCTGGCGCAGGTAGCGGCGCGCAAAACGCTGTCGGCATCGGTCGCCGGTAACAGCGCGCAGCTGGACCGCATTGATGAGGTGATCGTCAGCGAGAAGGAGGCAACGGCGCGTTCGCTGCTGAGTTTGCAGACTGACGTGAACGGCAACAAGGCATCCATCAACAGCCTGAACCAGACGTTCTCCGATTATCAGCAGGCCACCGCCACGCAGATAAACGGCATCACGGCGACCATCAACGGGCACACTTCAGCGATCACCACCAACGCGCAGGCCATTGCGAACGTCAACGGCGACCTGAAGGCGATGTACAGCATTAAGGTCGGGTTATCCAGCAATGGTCAGCTTTACGCGGCAGGGATGGGGATCGGCGTTGAGAATACGCCGTCCGGCATGCAGTCGCAGGTTATCTTCCTGGCTGACCGCTTCGCCGTAACGCACCAGGCCGGAGCGACCGTTACGCTTCCTTTCGTTATCCAGAATGGGCAGACCATAATTCGGGACACGGTTATTGGAGACGGGACGATTGGAAACGCCAAGATCGGCAGCTATATCCAATCTTCAACCTGGGACGGCACAGGGAACGTTGGCTGGCACATCAACAAATCTGGCTACGCGACGTTTAACAACGTGACCGTTCGCGGCTCGATTTACGCCACAAACGGTAATTTTTCTTTCAATGGCTCCGGCAATACAACGGTGATTAATGGTAATGGCGTAACCATTAATATTCCGGGTGGCGGCCGCATCGTACTGGGGACGTGGACATAAAATGCCGACAGGACTACTGATTGACCTGAATGACGGCGGAAAGCGCATGGAGATAACTGCGGGCCTGCGATGCCCGTCGTTTGGGGCCAACTTTGACAGTGGCTACCAGAAAGCCAAGTACGCTGATGTTGCCGGTTATGTTTCCGGGGCGCAGGTGCTGTTTATCCCTCACGCGACGGCTTACCTTGATTCAGGGCTGCTTCATAAAATGAACTCGGTCACCATATCCGGTGGCCGCGTAACGCAGAACTCCACGATGAAGGATGTAAGTATCAGTGAGCGTGAGAGTACGTACACGTTCCCCGGAAGCCTCTGGCAGATATTTCCGTCAGGCCAGCGTAGTGGGGTGGGACTGCTCATAAGCAACAGCACTGACTTCACCTCAATAACCAATGCCACGCAGTCAGGGCAGTGTATCTGGAAGGGGACCGTCAATGTCCCCACAGGCGGCTGGGCAGTTCCCACGATAGCGGGGTACGACAAGTCCAAATATATCGTCTTTGGGCGCTGTAATAGCGGTAACACCGTCGATTTCGATGGCAACACGGTCAGGTTCTTCAGCCCTCCATCCACCAACGATGATGCTCCAACGACCGGCACGATAGATATTGTCATCTTTGCCAGTGGCGTGGCGCCGCAGCCGGGCACCGGGCTCAACATCTTCAATGCAGCCGGGGCCTGCACGTTTTCAACGACAAAGCGGCCTTTCGTCTACCTCAACCAGCTCTGGACGCCTTCAAAAAATGCCGTGAGCATCGGCAGCGGGTATGTTCCGCTGGGTAGGTTCGGGCTGATGGCTCACGAAGTTAATGGCATGTACGTGTATCGAATGTTCGGAATAAAAATACAGAACGGCAGTGCTTCAGTTCAGGGTGGGAAATATCTGGGGCGCGAGCGGTATGCAATTTTTGGTAATGACACGGTAACGCCACTGAACCTTCCCGTTCTTCCCGATATGTACGTCTGAATAAACAGTCTTTTTAATCAACCTCGCTTCGGCGGGGTTTTTTATTGCCTGGAGAAAATATGCTTTATAACACTGGCACCATCGCCATTAACGGAAACACCGCAACCGGCACCGGCACGAACTGGACGGCGCCAGCCAGTCAGATTCGGGTTGGCCAGACGTTGTTTGTTCTTTCTAACCCGGTACAGATGTTTCAGATCACCGCCATCAACAGTGCGACGTCACTGACGGTTACGCCTGCCGCGTCTCCGGCGTTGAGCGGACAGAAATACGGCATTCTTGTTACTGATAGTCTCTCGGTCGACGGCCTGGCGCAGAGCATGTCTCAGCTCATCAACGAGTATGACGAAAACATCGGCGCGTGGGAGACGTTCGCCACCACCTCAGCAAACCAGAACATCACCGTTACCATCAACGGCGCTCGTGTAACCATTCCGGCGATCGGCAAAATGGTCCAGAAAGGGAGCAATGGGGCGGTAGGAGTTTCGGACGGCGGGACCGGGGCAACGAATGCCGCTGACGCTCGCACAAACCTCAGTTTGGGAAACAGCGCTACACGAGACGTTGATAGTCAGTTTGCCCCGGTGTCGTCGTACATCAATGGAGCCGCTGTTATGGCTCAGGTTCATCGCGATTACAGGAACCTTGCCTCTTATGATGGTATTTCACAATATCCGCTCGGCATGTCTTTTGGCATACAGCTTGGAGGAAATGGATGGGGTGGAGGCAGCGGAGTTGATACTTACACGGGCATGTTAACACTCCGTGGCTGGCATGATTCGTCGGGTGGTGGCTATGTATCGTGGCAGCTTGCCTCAACCTCTCAGGGACTGAAGTATCGTCAGGGCAATGGAACAATCCAGGGTAATGCTAACGTCGGGTTCTCCACGACGCACACCCTTTATTCGACGCAGAACACCACGAAAGCCAGCGACGGAACGCTCAAAGCTGCATCTCCGGTGATCAAAGTATTTTCTGATGGCGCATACCAGACTAACGATGAATCAGAGGGCTGTACCGTAACTCGCATGAAAACCGGAGAGTATCTGATCGAGGGCTGCATGGGTATGAACTCTGACGCAGAATGGGGTGGGATTGATGGCGGGTTTGATATCCCTAAAGATCGCAATGGACAAGCCCTGATCTGGCTGGACTATGAGGTTAATGCCGACGGGTCAGTGCTGGTAAAAACATTCCACCGGGAATACCCGACAGCGCCGGCATTTGCGAGGAACTCACGGGAAGGTTACGCGGATGGAGACCCGGCCGACATTCCGGCCGATCAGTTTGTCAGTGTCCGTGTAGAGATGCCGCAAAACAGTATCTGGAATCAACGTGCGGCTATGGCTCAAGTCCCTGACTCATCCTCTGATTAAAGGCAGAATCATCAGGCATATCGAGGCGAACGTCGATCCAGCTGTTGGCAGGAACATCTATAGGAGCCCCTTTCGTTTTAACAATTTCGCCTTCTTCGTTGAGTATGTATTTCCGCTTAAAAAGCCGAATCGTCAGCCCACCGCCTTCTGTCTGCTCAGCTTCAACTACACCCAGTTCCCCCATGCCGCCAGGGTCCATTGGTGGCAATAACTGCCAGCCCTCAGAGGCCAGTCCCGCTGAACCAGTCAGGACATAAACACCAACATCCAGTCTTGAAATCTTGATCCCTTCAGCTTCTTCATTGGCAGTTCCACCTCCACACCAGCTGAAACCGTCAGAATCAATGTCCTCACGCTGGCAGTCCTCACGGGATTTTACAATACGGGCGACAGGGGACGCCGCCTTCAAAGTACCATCGCTTGATTTTGTCGTATTACCAGTCGTGTAAGCTTCGTGATAGGCCCATGCGATCCCGCTGTAATATGAAAACCAGGTACGACGTAGAGAGTATGCCTGATGTATTCTGGTTGGCCTGTTGCCCCGATTGAGAATGATGGAAGTTAGTCCTGTATTCGATGTCAGGCCCAACTGAGTCAGACCATCATTTTGATGTGAGGTAAATCCGGTAGGCGTGAACCCGTCCATATTATCGAGGGTTGGACCGTCCCCCTGGATAGCGCCAAGGTTGAATGCGCCTACCTGCATGACGTTTCCTGCGGCTGTTCCAACGTCCTTCGTGGCGCTACTTCCCAAACCGACGTTTTATAGATTGCCCTGCGGCAGCCATGCCGATAACTTCACCTGATTTTTTTGCAGAAATAACTGGGTGGAAAATATGCAAATTGGCTATGTAAGGGTGTCAACAAATGACCAAAATACGGATCTTCAGCAGCAAGCACTCGAACGCGCAGGATGTGAACAGATTTTCGAAGAAAAAATGAGCGGTACTGTGGCAAACCGACCAGCGCTTAAAAAGCTTCTGAGAACGCTGAATGAGGGCGATACGCTTGTGGTCTGGAAGCTGGATCGTCTTGGTCGTAGCATGCGTAATTTGGTGCTGCTGGTGGATGAACTACGTCAGCGTGGCATCCACTTCAAGAGCCTCACGGACAGCATTGATACATCAAGCCCGATGGGCCGCTTCATCTTTCATATCATGTCAGCTCTGGCTGAAATGGAGAGGGAGTTGATAGTGGAGCGCACTCGGGCTGGGTTGGCCGCAGCCCGTGAGAAAGGGCGAATCGGTGGGAGGCGGCCAAAATTGACACCTGAGCAATGGGCTCAGGCTGGCAGGTTGATCGCAAACGGAGTGGATCGGAAGCAGGTGGCGATCATTTACGATGTGGCCGTTTGTACTCTATATAAAAAATTCCCAGTAAATAAAGACGTTACACGAACTTCAACACATTAAAATTCATCCGGGTTATTCGATGTGCTTATGCCAATTTTGATCAGGCTCAATACTATCAAGCCAAGAGCAACAACTACGGTACTTGCGATTATAAACGTTGCCATGTTGAACCTTTTTTATGAACTTTTCATTTAGACAATACGGAACTGCAAACGTTCAGAACAAAAAATTCTTAGTATGAGAGCAGGATGTTTGATGTTTCGGACAGCCATATGTAAAAATGAGCTACGGTTGCTGGGCACTGTTCGGTAATTCGAATATTGAATGTTACAACCATGAAGATTCTGTTTGTACATAAGCTTCATGTAACAAGAGGATCTACTGAAAGGAATGATGAGAGATGTGTGGGGGCTTACCGTAGTTGAATTTATTGCTATCAAGCGGAATCTTGAGAATATTTCTGATACATGGTCAGATCTCTGGGCAATGTTGTATCTGAGTCAGGCTAAGCCCGGACAGCTTCTTGGGGCAAAGTTTGATGATGTGAGCCATGATATTCTTGTTCTTTCAGCCACAAAAGGACTGAGGGAAAGATGCATTGCTCTTAAGCCAGGAGTTAAAAGAATTCTCCACTCCCGCAGGGAGAAGTATCCTGAAGATGTGTTTTTGTTTCAGAGCCATTCACATCGTACCAAGACAACTCCAAGACCGGTAACGTTAGTTGCATTTAATGCGGCACTGAAAAGGGCATCTATTGGAGTGACCGCAAAAACAGTGAGTAGTAAAAGTGCTTATTATTTAACGCCACTAAGATGAAGTGCCGTTCAATATCGGAAAAGTACGATGGGTAGTGGTGCATGTCTGCGTAGTTGAAGGTATGCACGAAGCGAACACGGGCTTTGCTAATCATTCACCAGCCACATATTTGCGTCTTCAAACATTTCCTCCAGCATGCGGTTCAGCTTTTCCCGATCGCTTTTGCTGGCATCGCTATTCAAGCCGTTCGCCTGCATCGGCTTCACCCTCACTTCGGCATCAGGGAAGATCTGGTGCACTCGCTTCGTCAGCTCTGCCAGAATAATCTCTCTGGCGCCAACCAAACCATCAACATTACGCTTGTCATAGACCAGCTCAACGAACATAAAGACCTCCGGAAACGACTGTATTTTTAAAGAGAATTTATACTGGTTATTTGTACAGTGTCAACGGTTAGGTATATAGCATTTCAGAAGAGAGCTATGGGGCATGGATGGGGCAAAAAAATTGTTTTTGAGACGGTTTGGGGCATGAGTGGGACATTTTTACTCATATGAACTTTGGTGATTTTCATATGAAGTTAATTTTATGTCATTGATAATCATAAAGAATACACATGCTCTTGGGCGTTCTTTAGTGATTTTTAAAATTGCCGCGTCACGCAGTTAAAGTGTCGGGCATACTCTTCAAGGCTGGTAATACCCAGGCGCACCCATTTCGGGTGCGACCACTGGGGCAGGCCCACGTACATCATAGCGCGCTGAGGATCTCATCCGTACTGCGCACGCGACCGATACGCGGGAAGATATGGGTCATGCTGCCCTGGTGCTGATCCGCAGAGGCTGCGCTGCACGCATCTTCCGCGATCACCAGGTTAAAGCCCAGCTCCCAGGCGTTACGGGCGGTGGATTCCACACCGATGTTGGTGGAGATCCCGCACAGAATAATTGTGTCGATCCCGCGACGGCGCAGCTGGAGCTCCAGGTCGGTGCCGTAGAATGCGCCCCACTGGCGTTTGGTAACTTCTATATCGCTGTCGCGTTTACCGAGCGAGACAGGATATGTCCACCAGTTGTCCGGCAGCGCCTGCGCCGGGGCCTTGGCATCAACCGGCTGTTTTAACGCTTCGGCGAAATCAGCGGACCAGCCGACGCGCACCATAACAACAGGCGAGCCGCTGGCGCGGCATTTTTCTGCCAGGCGCGCAGCGCGGCTGACCACATCGTCAGCGGTGTGCGGACCACCGGCAAAAGGCAGAATGCCTTCCTGTAAATCAATGACCACAAGGGCTGTTTTGGTGGCATCAAGTGTAAACATCGTCACTCCCGTCAAATGATTGCTTTTCTACACCTTACGACGTGATGGCCTGTTATCGGTCGGATAATTTTGTTAATTTTTGTGAGAATAGGCAATAAGAGTTCAGCAAACGCGCGTCAGGCCGTGCTTCGCTCTTATCGTGCGGCAGAATTTCCAGTATAATAGCCGCCTTTTTTCATCCAGTTGTGACATACAGAAAGCTGCGACATCGTAGCCTGCGAGACAGGCGACAATCAGCCTGCGGCTAATTAAGGGATATCTCATGCGTACAGAATATTGCGGGCAGCTGCGTCAGTCCCACGTCGGGCAGCAGGTCACCCTGTGTGGTTGGGTCAATCGTCGTCGCGATCTTGGTAGCCTTATCTTTATTGATATGCGTGACCGCGAAGGTATCGTTCAGGTGTTCTTCGATCCGGATCGCGCTGATGCGTTGAAGCTGGCTTCTGAGCTGCGCAATGAGTTCTGCATTCAGGTGACGGGCACCGTGCGTGCGCGTGACGAGAAAAACGTCAACGCCGACATGGCGACCGGCGCTATCGAAGTGCTGGCGTCCGATCTGACGATCATCAACCGCGCGGAAGCGTTGCCGCTGGACTCCAACCACGTCAACACCGAAGAAGCGCGTCTGAAATACCGCTACCTGGATCTGCGTCGTCCGGAAATGGCTCAGCGCCTGAAAACCCGTGCGAAAATCACCAGCCTGGTGCGCCGTTTTATGGATGACCACGGTTTCCTTGATATCGAAACCCCGATGCTGACCAAAGCCACGCCGGAAGGCGCGCGCGACTACCTGGTGCCATCCCGCGTCCATAAAGGCAAATTCTACGCGCTGCCGCAGTCACCACAGCTTTTCAAACAGCTGCTGATGATGTCCGGCTTCGATCGCTACTATCAGATCGTGAAATGCTTCCGCGACGAAGACCTGCGCGCTGACCGTCAGCCAGAATTTACCCAGATCGATGTGGAAACCTCCTTCATGACCGCTGAGCAGGTGCGTGAGGTGATGGAAGCCCTGGTGCGTAGCCTGTGGAACGACGTGAAAGGCGTTGAGCTGGGCGATTTCCCTGTCATGACCTTCGCGGAAGCCGAGCGTCGCTACGGTTCTGACAAACCAGACCTGCGTAACCCGATGGAGCTGGTGGACGTGGCAGACCTGGTGAAAGCCGTTGAGTTCGCGGTCTTTGCTGGCCCGGCTAACGATCCGAAAGGCCGCGTGGCTGCCCTGCGCGTTCCGGGCGGTGCTGCCCTGAGCCGTAAGCAGATTGACGACTACGGCAACTTCATCAAGATCTACGGCGCGAAAGGTCTGGCCTATATTAAAGTAACCGAGCGTGCAAAAGGTCTGGAAGGCATCACCAGCCCGGTGGCGAAATTCCTGAATGCGGACATCGTGGAAGCGATCCTTGAGCGCACCGGCGCGCAGGACGGCGACATGATCTTCTTCGGTGCAGACAACAAGAAAGTGGTTGCGGATGCGATGGGCGCGCTGCGTCTGAAGCTCGGCAAAGACCTGAACCTGACCGACGAAAGCAAATGGGCGCCGCTGTGGGTAATCGACTTCCCGATGTTCGAAGACGACGGTGAAGGCGGCCTGACCGCGATGCACCACCCGTTCACCTCGCCAAAAGAGATGACGGCGGCAGAGCTGAAAGCAGCGCCGGAAGACGCGGTGGCAAACGCCTACGATATGGTCATCAACGGCTACGAAGTGGGCGGCGGTTCCGTGCGTATTCACAGCGGTGAAATGCAGCAGACCGTGTTCGGCATTCTGGGCATTAACGAGCAGGAGCAGCGCGAGAAGTTTGGCTTCCTGCTGGACGCCCTGAAGTACGGTACCCCTCCGCACGCGGGTCTGGCCTTCGGTCTTGACCGTCTGACCATGCTGCTGACCGGCACCGACAACATCCGTGATGTGATCGCCTTCCCGAAAACCACCGCAGCGGCGTGTCTGATGACTGAAGCGCCAAGCTTTGCCAACCCGGCCGCGCTGGCTGAGCTGGGCATTGAGGTGGTGAAGAAGGAAGAGAAAAACTGATATGGCATATAAGCGTCCCGTTTCGGTTCTGGTGGTCATTTATGCAGAAGACACGAAGCGGGTGCTGATGTTGCAGCGGCGCGACGATCCGGATTTCTGGCAGTCGGTTACCGGCAGCCTGGAAGAGGGGGAGACCGCGCCGCAGGCCGCCGCGCGTGAAGTAAAGGAAGAGGTCGCCATTGATGTTGCTTACGAGCAACTGACCCTGAAGGACTGTCAGCGCACGGTGGAGTTTGAAATTTTTAGCCATTTACGTCATCGCTATGCACCGGGCATTGAGCGCAATACGGAATCGTGGTTCTGCCTTGCGCTTCCCCATGAGCGGGAGATCGTGTTCACGGAACACCTGACCTACCGCTGGGTGAATGCGGCGGATGCCGCCGCACTGACCAAGTCGTGGAGCAACCGGCAGGCGATTGAAGAATTTGTAATTAACGCTGCCTGAGAAGGCGCGATTTTTGGAGAACTTTTTATGGCAGGTCATAGTAAGTGGGCCAACACCAAACACCGCAAAGCGGCACAGGATGCCAAACGCGGTAAAATCTTTACCAAAATCATTCGTGAGCTGGTGACAGCGGCGCGTCTGGGCGGCGGCGATCCGGCCTCTAACCCACGTCTGCGCGCAGCGGTGGATAAAGCCCTGTCTAACAACATGACGCGTGACACCCTGAACCGTGCAATCGCACGTGGCGTGGGCGGTGATGAAGACGCGAACATGGAAACCATCATTTATGAAGGTTACGGTCCTGGCGGTACGGCGGTGATGGTTGAGTGTCTGTCCGACAACCGTAACCGTACCGTTGCGGAAGTGCGCCACGCGTTCACCAAAACCGGCGGCAACCTGGGCACTGACGGTTCCGTAGCGTACCTGTTCAGCAAAAAAGGCGTCATCTCCTTCGAGAAAGGCGACGAAGATGCGATCATGGAAGCGGCGCTGGAAGCCGGTGCGGAAGACGTGGTGACCTACGACGACGGTGCTATTGATGTTTACACCGCATGGGAAGAGATGGGTGCCGTGCGCGATGCGCTGGAAGCGGCTGGCCTGAAGGCGGATAACGCTGAAGTCTCCATGATCCCGTCTACCAAAGCGGACATGGATGCGGAAACCGCACCGAAACTGCTGCGTCTGATCGACATGCTCGAAGACTGCGACGACGTGCAGGAAGTGTATCACAACGGTGAAATCTCTGATGAGGTTGCAGCGACTCTCTGATGAGATCCTGTAAACCGTTTACGGGAGACGCGTGATGTCGATTATTCTCGGGATTGACCCCGGCTCACGCGTCACCGGCTATGGCGTTATCCGTCAGGTGGGACGCCAGCTAACCTACCTCGGCAGCGGCTGTATTCGCACCAAAGTGGACGATCTGCCGTCGCGCCTGAAGCTCATCTATGCGGGCGTGTCGGAGATCATCACCCAGTTCCAGCCGGACTATTTCGCCATCGAGCAGGTCTTTATGGCGAAAAACGCTGACTCGGCGTTAAAGCTCGGTCAGGCGCGCGGCGTGGCGATTGTTGCCGCCGTGAACCAGGATCTGCCGGTGTTTGAGTACGCGGCCCGTCAGGTTAAGCAGACGGTGGTGGGCATTGGTAGCGCGGAGAAAAGCCAGGTGCAGCACATGGTGCGTACCCTGCTGAAGCTCCCTGCGAACCCGCAGGCTGACGCCGCGGATGCGCTGGCCATTGCGATTACCCACTGTCACGTCAGCCAGAATGCGATGCAAATGAGCGAGTCGCGGCTCAATCTGGCGCGAGGCAGGTTACGATAATGACAAATCAGGCTGGATGTTTATCCAGCCTTTTTTTATTATGTCGGCAGATAATTTCTTCCAGAACGCAGGAGCGTCACGTGATAGGCAGACTCAGAGGCATCATCATTGAAAAACAACCCCCGTTAGTGCTGCTGGAGGTGGGTGGCGTGGGCTATGAAGTCCATATGCCGATGACCTGCTTCTATGAGCTGCCGGAGGCGGGCAAAGAGGCGGTTGTCTTTACCCAGTTTGTGGTGCGTGAAGACGCTCAGCTGCTGTACGGCTTCAATAACAAACAGGAACGCACCCTGTTCCGCGAATTGATTAAAACCAACGGCGTCGGGCCGAAGCTGGCCCTGGCGATTCTGTCCGGTATGTCAGCGCCACAGTTTGTGAACGCCGTTGAGCGTGAAGATCCGGCTGCGTTAATTAAACTTCCGGGCATCGGGAAGAAAACCGCCGAGCGCCTGATTGTCGAGATGAAGGACCGCTTCAAAGGTCTGCATGGCGATCTGTTCACGCCGGCAGCCGATCTGGTGCTGACTTCCCCGGGCGCGCCTGCATCGGATGATGATGCCGAGCAGGAAGCGGTTGCCGCGCTGGTGGCGCTGGGCTATAAACCTCAGGAGGCCAGCCGGATGGTGAGCAAAATTGCTAAACCGGATGCCAGCAGTGAAACTCTGATTCGTGAAGCGCTGCGCGCTGCATTGTGAGGTAAAGGATGATTGAAGCAGACCGCCTGGTATCGGCAGGCACTATTCAGCCAGATGACGTGGTGGATCGCGCGATCCGTCCCAAACTGCTGGATGAGTACATCGGCCAGCCGCAGGTTCGTTCTCAGATGGAGATTTTCATCCAGGCGGCAAAGCTGCGCGGCGATGCGCTCGATCACCTGCTGATTTTTGGTCCGCCGGGGTTAGGTAAAACCACCCTGGCGAATATCGTCGCCAATGAAATGGGCGTTAACCTGCGTACCACCTCCGGCCCGGTACTGGAGAAAGCAGGGGACCTGGCGGCGATGCTGACCAACCTCGAACCGCATGATGTGCTGTTTATCGATGAGATCCACCGTCTTTCACCGGTGGTGGAGGAAGTGCTCTATCCGGCAATGGAGGATTACCAGCTGGATATCATGATCGGTGAAGGTCCGGCCGCGCGCTCGATCAAAATCGATCTGCCACCGTTTACCCTGATTGGCGCCACGACCCGCGCCGGCTCGCTGACCTCACCGCTACGCGACCGTTTTGGTATCGTGCAGCGTCTGGAGTTTTATCAGGTGCCCGACCTTCAGCATATTGTGGGGCGCAGCGCGCGCTACATGGGGCTGGATATGAGCGAAGAGGGGGCGTTTGAAGTGGCGAAGCGCTCCCGCGGTACGCCGCGTATCGCCAACCGCCTGCTGCGCCGGGTGCGTGACTTTGCCGAGGTGAAGCACGACGGTACTATATCGGCCGAGATCGCCGCCCAGGCGCTGGATATGCTGAATGTCGATGCCGAAGGCTTTGACTATATGGACCGTAAGCTGCTGCTGGCGGTGCTGGATAAGTTCTTTGGCGGGCCGGTAGGGCTGGATAACCTGGCGGCGGCAATTGGCGAAGAGCGTGAGACTATCGAAGATGTGCTGGAGCCGTATCTGATCCAGCAGGGCTTCTTACAGCGTACCCCACGTGGTCGTATGGCGACGGTGCGGGCGTGGAATCATTTCGGCATTACGCCGCCCGCAATGCCGTAATGCATTGTTCCCTCTCCCTGTGGGAGAGGGCCAGGGTGAGGGCATCAGCGCCCTCGATGTTAATTTGCGGTCTTCTTCATCATACTGAAAATAAACAACACCGCCGCGCACAATACCACCGACGGCCCTGCTGGCGTGTCATAAAACGCCGAGAAGGTTAACCCGCCCGTCACCGCGATCATTCCGATAATCACCGCGATACCGGCCATTTGCTCCGGCGTACGCGCAAAACGGCGCGCCGTGGCGGCAGGGATTATCAGCAGCGACGTGATGATCAGCGCGCCAACAAACTTCATCGCCACGCCGATGGTTAACGCCGTCACCAGCATCAACAGCAGCTTCACGCGCTGAAGCTTCACGCCGTCGACAAAGGCCAGATCCGGGCTGACGGTCATAGCCAGTAAATTTCGCCACTGCCACAGCAGGATCCCGAGCACCACTGCCACGCCAATGGCAATAGAAATCAGATCTTCGGGCGTGACGGCCAGCAGATCGCCGAACAGATAGGCCATCAGGTCCACGCGTATGTTTGACATCAGGCTCACTACCACCAGGCCCAGCGACAGGGCGCTGTGCGCCATAATGCCGAGCAGGGTATCAATTGCCAGATGAGGGCGTTTTTCCAGCCAGACCAGACCGGCAGCCAGCAGCAGCGTGACGACAATCACCGCATAAAACGGGTTCACGTCCAGTAACAAACCAAACGCCACACCCAGCAATGAAGCATGGGCCAGCGTATCGCCGAAATAGGACATTCTGCGCCAGACGACAAACGAGCCGAGTGGACCCGCGGCGCAGGCAAGCATAATCCCGGCCAGCCAGCCGGGCAGTAACAGTTCAATCATGAGTGTCCATTTCCCCGACGCAGGACAATTCGTCCCTGTAAATCATGGCGGTGATTGTGATTATGACGATAGATGCCCAGCTGTTCGGCGCCGCGATGGCCAAACATAGAGATAAATTCCGGATGCATTGACACCACTTCCGGCGTGCCGGAACAACAAATGTGATGGTTCAGGCACAGCACTTCGTCGGTTTTGGCCATCACCAGGTGCAGATCATGGGACACCATCAGCACCGCGCAGTTTAGCTCCCGACGGAGCTGGTCAATCAGATCGTACAGCGCAACCTGACCGTTGACGTCAACACCCTGCGTCGGCTCGTCCAGGACCAGCAGCTGAGGGCTGCTGAGCAGGGCGCGGGCAAGTAATACGCGCTGGGTTTCACCGCCCGACAGCTTTTGCAAGGGCGCCTCAACAAGATGTCCCGCCTGAACGCGTTTCAGCGCCGGGAGGATATCCGCTTTACGCGTACCGGGACGGAGGCGCAGGAAGCGGCTCACCGTCAGGGGCAGGGTGGCATCGAGGTGTAATTTTTGCGGCACATAGCCGATACGCAACTTGTCTTGGCGGACGATAACACCTGCGTCAGGGGCTACCAGGCCTAATACGACGCGTACCAGCGTCGACTTGCCTGCACCGTTAGGGCCGAGCAGCGTGAGTATTTTGCCGGGCTTCAGATTCAGCGACACGTCAGAAAGGACGCGGCGCTGGCCGAATGAGACCGAAACATTTTCAAGAGAAACTAAAGTCGTCATGTCAATTTAAGCTTGCAGAAGTCATCGAATGTTATAATATCACATTCCACGCATTCATTACGATGATTAGTCGCATTATGTTACAGAAAAATACGCTTCTTTTCGCAGCTTTATCCGCTGCTCTTTGGGGTACAACAGCACAAGATGTTAACGCCGCCGTTGTCGCTTCGCTTAAACCGCTTGGATTTATCGCCTCTGCCATCGCGGATGGGGTCACTGAGACCCAGGTTCTGCTGCCTGATGGTGCTTCCGAGCATGATTATTCCCTGCGTCCATCTGATGTAAAACGCTTACAGAACGCGGACTTAGTGGTCTGGATTGGTCCTGAGATGGAAGCGTTCATGCAGAAGTCAGCCAGTCAGCTTCCCGCTGAGAAACAGGAGACGATTGCCGGGCTGTCCGGCGTGAAACCGTTACTCATGAAAGGAGCTGAGGACGAGGGTGACGAACACGACCACGACCATGCTCACGGTGAAAAAGGTGACGACCATCACCATCACGGCGAATACAACATGCATCTCTGGCTCTCCCCAGAGATAGCGCGGCTTACAGCGGTTGCAATCCACGACAAATTAGTGGAACTTATGCCGCAAAGTCGAATCAAACTCGACGCCAACCTGAAGGATTTTGAGGCTCAATTAGCCGCAACCGACAAACAGGTGGGTAACGAGCTCGCACCGCTTAAAGGAAAAGGGTACTTCGTTTTTCATGATGCCTACGGGTATTACGAGAAACATTACGGTCTGACCCCGCTGGGGCATTTTACCGTCAACCCTGAAATTCAGCCTGGTGCGCAGCGTTTACATGAAATCAGAACACAGTTGGTTGAGCAAAAAGCGACATGCGTTTTTGCTGAGCCACAGTTCAGGCCAGCGGTCGTAGAAGCCGTGGCCAGGGGAACATCCGTGCGCATGGGAACCCTTGACCCGCTAGGTACGAACATCCAGTTGAGCAAAGCGAGCTATTCGCAGTTCCTCAGCCAACTGGCGAATCAGTATGCGAGCTGCCTGAAAGGAGATTAACGAGGAAGTGAATACGTGCAACAGATAGCCCGCTCTGTCGCCCTGGCATTTAACAATCTGCCTCGACCCCACCGCGTTATGCTGGGGTCGCTTACAGTTCTCACATTAGCGGTCGCCGTCTGGCGGCCCTATGTTTACCACCCGAGTTCCGCCCCAATCATTAAAACCATCGAACTGGAGAAGAGCGAGATCCGCTCTCTGCTGCCTGAGGCCAGCGAGCCTATCGATCAGGCCGCTCAGGAAGATGAAGCGATTCCCCAGGATGAGCTGGATGACAAGATCCAGAATGAAGCCGGCATTCATGAATATGTTGTTTCTACTGGCGATACGCTGAGCAGCGTCCTGAACCAGTACGGTATCGACATGGGCAACATCAGCCAGCTCGCCGCATCCGATAAAGAGCTGCGTAACCTGAAAATTGGTCAGCAGCTTTCCTGGACCCTAACGCCCGACGGCGATCTGCAACGTCTGACCTGGGAGATGTCCCGTCGCGAAACCCGCACCTACGATCGCACTGCAAACGGTTTCAAAATGACCAGCGAATTGCAGCAGGGCGACTGGGTTAACAGCGTCATGAAAGGGACCGTCGGCGGCAGCTTTGTTTCCAGCGCACGCGATGCCGGCCTGACCAGCGCTGAAATCAGCTCGGTGATCAAAGCCATGCAGTGGCAGATGGATTTCCGCAAACTGAAAAAAGGCGATCAGTTCTCTGTCCTGATGTCCCGCGAAATGCTGGACGGTAAGCGCGAGCAGAGCCAGCTGGTGGGCGTTCGTCTGCGTTCAGACGGCAAAGACTACTACGCTATTCGCGCGGAAGACGGTAAGTTCTATGACCGCAGCGGTACGGGTCTGGCAAAAGGCTTCCTGCGTTTCCCAACGGCGAAACAGTTCCGCGTCTCCTCCAACTTCAACCCGCGTCGTCTGAACCCGGTAACTGGCCGCGTAGCGCCGCACCGTGGCGTTGACTTCGCCATGCCGCAGGGCACGCCAGTGCTGGCGGTAGGGGATGGTGAAGTGGTCATGGCGAAACGCAGCGGTGCTGCTGGCTACTACGTTGCTATTCGTCACGGTCGTACGTACACCACCCGCTACATGCACCTGCGTAAACTGCTGGTCAAACCGGGCCAGAAAGTGAAACGTGGCGATCGCATCGCGTTGTCCGGTAACACCGGCCGGTCGACGGGGCCGCACCTGCACTACGAAGTGTGGATCAACCAGCAGGCAGTTAACCCGCTGACGGCAAAACTGCCGCGCACCGAAGGGCTGACCGGCAAAGATCGCAAAGATTACCTGGCGCAGGTGAAAGAGGTGATGCCGCAGCTGCGCTTCGACTAAGCTCTCCTGATTTAAAAAGCCGGCGTCAGTATGCGCCGGCTTTTTCTTTTGTGCGCGGGCGGCAGCCTCGCTACACTATCCGAATATATTTTTGCGTCACCAGACCCTGGAACCCGCATGGAAACCAAAAAAAACAATATTGAGTACATTCCCGAGTTTGAAAAATCTTTTCGCCACCCGCGTAACTGGGGCGCCTGGCTTGGCGTATACGCGTTTGCTGGCATGGCGTTGCTACCTGCTTCCCTCCGCGATCCGGTGCTCGGCAAAGTGGGGCGCCTGGCAGGGCGCTTAGGTAAAAGCGCACGCCGCCGCGCGCAAATAAATCTGTTGTACTGTTTTCCGGATAAAAGCGACGCCGAACGCGAAGCAATCATTGATGACATGTATACCACCGCGCCACAGGCCATGGCGATGATGGCGGAACTGGCGCTGAAAGGGCCGGAGAAGATCGTCGAACGCGTTGACTGGAAAGGGCTGGAGATCATCGACGAGATGCGTCGCAATGATGAAAAGGTGATTTTCCTGGTGCCGCACGGCTGGGGGGTAGACATTCCGGCGATGTTAATGGCGTCGCAGGGCCAGAAAATGGCGGCGATGTTCCATAATCAGGGAAACAAAATCTACGACTTCGTCTGGAATACCGTGCGCCGTCGCTTTGGCGGGCGTTTGCACGCCCGAAACGATGGCATTAAGCCTTTCATTCAGTCGGTACGTCAGGGTTACTGGGGCTACTATCTGCCCGATCAGGACCACGGCCCGGAACACAGCGAGTTTGTCGATTTCTTCGCAACCTATAAAGCCACGCTACCCGCGATTGGTCGCCTGATGAAAGTCTGCCGCGCCCGCGTGATCCCACTGTTCCCGGTTTATGACGGTAAAACGCATCGCCTGAGCATTGAGGTACGTCCGCCGATGGACGATCTGCTGACCGCAGACGATCACACCATCGCACGTCGCATGAATGAAGAGGTGGAGGTGCTGGTGGGGCCGCATAAGGAGCAATATACGTGGATCCTGAAGCTGCTCAAAACGCGCAAACCTGGCGAAACAGAGCCGTACAAGCGTAAAGAGCTTTTCCCGAAGAAATAGGAAACCTTCACCCCTCTCCCCTTAGGGGAGAGGGGATTGGAGCTTACTCTACGGTCAGTACGCGGGTGGTATTGGTTGAGCCGATGGTGCTCATCACGTCACCCTGCGTCACGATAACGATATCACCGGATACCAGATAACCTTTGTCGCGCAGCAGGTTCACGGCATCGTGCGCGGCGGCCACGCCGTCGTTGGTGCTGTCGAAGTATACTGGCGTCACGCCGCGATACAGCGCCGTCAGGTTCAGCGTACGCTCGTGACGGGACATGGCGAAGATCGGCAGACCGGAGCTGATACGGGACGTCATTAGCGCGGTACGGCCAGATTCGGTCATGGTGATGATCGCCGTGACCCCTTTCAGGTGGTTGGCTGCGTACATCGCAGACATCGCAATCGCTTCTTCCACGTTGTCGAACTGAATGTCCAGACGGTGTTTAGAGACGTTAATGCTTGGGATCTTCTCTGCACCCAGGCACACGCGCGCCATGGCGGCCACGGTTTCTGCCGGATACTGACCTGCCGCGGTTTCCGCTGACAGCATCACCGCATCGGTACCATCCAGCACGGCGTTCGCCACGTCCATGACTTCCGCACGGGTTGGCATTGGGTTGGTGATCATGGATTCCATCATCTGGGTGGCGGTGATCACCGCGCGGTTCAGCTGACGCGCGCGACGGATCAGCGCTTTCTGGATACCGACCAGTTCAGGGTCGCCAATTTCCACGCCCAGGTCACCACGGGCAACCATCACCACGTCAGACGCCAGGATCACGTCGTCCATCGCGTCCTGATCGCAGACCGCTTCAGCGCGTTCCACTTTCGCAACGATTTTCGCATCGCAGCCTGCATCGCGCGCCAGGCGGCGAGCATAGTTCAGATCTTCGCCGCAGCGCGGGAAGGAGACGGCCAGATAATCCACGCCGATCTGCGCTGCGGTCACGATATCCGCTTTGTCTTTATCGGTCAGCGCTTCGGCAGACAGGCCACCGCCGAGTTTGTTGATGCCTTTGTTGTTGGAGAGCGGGCCGCCGACGGTCACTTCGGTGAATACCTTCATACCCTGAACTTCCAGCACTTTCAGCTGTACGCGTCCGTCGTCCAGCAGCAGGATGTCGCCAGGCACAACGTCAGCAGGCAGACCTTTGTAGTCGATACCCACTTTTTCCTTATCGCCTTCGCCTTTACTCAGGTTGGCATCCAGCAGGAATTTATCGCCGATGTTGAGGAAGACTTTGCCTTCTTTAAAGGTCGATACGCGGATTTTTGGACCTTGCAGGTCACCGAGGATAGCAACATGGCGGCCCAGTTTAGCTGCGATTTCACGCACTTTGTCGGCACGTAATTTATGGTCTTCTGGCGTACCGTGAGAGAAGTTCATGCGCACCACGTTGGCACCCGCGGCGATAATCTTTTCGAGGTTATTATCGCGGTCGGTGGCCGGGCCTAAGGTGGTGACGATCTTGGTTCTGCGAAGCCTTCTGGACATGTAATACTCCGTTGACTGAAACAACTTTGGTGTTGCGTGAACATAGAATCGGCCTTCATCTATCGCAAGGCAGTAGCGAGGGGACCGAATGCCGTAAATCGTACATCGTAGTTATTAGGGAACATCGCTCTTTATAAGCAATTCTTTATCAAAACGCGATTCTTTCAGGGCTTCCTTGACCCGCTTCAAGTTATCCCGGAATTTTGCGCCCCGGCGTAAGGTAAAACCGGTCGCCAGCACGTCGATGACCGTCAACTGCGCCAGGCGGGAGACCATCGGCATGTACATGTCGGTGTCCTCCGGTACGTCCAGGGTAATGGCGAGCGTCGCTTCCCGGGCCAGCGGCGTACCTGCCGTCGTCAGGGCGATGACCATCGCATCGTTGTCACGCGCGAGCTGCGCCAGCTCCACCTGGCTCTTGGTGCGGCCCGTATGGGAGATGAGTACCACGACATCATCTTCACTACAATTCATACAGCTCATGCGTTGCAGCACAATGTCATCGGAGTAAATCACCGGCACGTTAAAGCGAAAGAACTTATTCATGGCGTCATGCGCCACGGCGGCGGACGAGCCAAGGCCAAAGAAGGCAATCCGTTTGGCCTGCGTGAGAAGATCGACCGCGCGATTCACTGAACTCATGTCCAGAGACTGGCGAACGTGGTCGAGCGTGGCCATAGCCGATTCAAATATTTTTGCGGTGTAAGCATCAACGCTGTCGTCTTCATCTACATTGCGATTAACATACGGGGTGCCGTTTGCCAGACTTTGGGCCAGATGCAGTTTAAAATCAGGAAAGCCGCGCGTGTCCAGACTACGACAGAATCGATTGACCGTCGGTTCGCTGACGCCCGATTCCTGTGCCAGAGCGGCGATGCTTGAATGAATCGCCTGAGCGGGCGCGGCGAGAATAACTTCAGCCACTTTGCGCTCGGATTTGCTAAGGTGTTCCAGTTGAAACTGGATTTTTTCCAGCATGTTCATTGTTAACAAGACGCTCATGAGGGCATAAACGATTTCATAAAGAGATGAAATCTTGATTCGATTTAGCCGATATTACCCCCGGGACTCCCGAAAGGGTAATCGTCGACAAGAAATGTTGTTGTTTTTTTTCATTACTTGATCGACGTCGGGTTTTGCTCTGACCCTGTTGCGCAAAGAATCGACGTTTGTTGCGTCATCAGACGGGCGTAATGGCCCGGGCGACGAAAAATCACCGTATCGCACGCGACGTTAAGCGCTAATGGTTTCAGGAAACGCGTAAAAGCAGTACAGTGCATTGTAATAAAATTACAACGATACCTGGCAGAGTACCAGGCGATCTAACTGAGGAGAATGACATGGCGGTAACGCAAACAGCCCAGGCATGTGACCTGGTCATTTTCGGCGCGAAAGGCGATCTTGCACGCCGAAAATTGCTGCCTTCCCTGTATCAGCTCGAAAAAGCGGGCCAGATCCATCCCGATACCCGGATCCTTGGGGTAGGGCGCGCAGACTGGGATAAGGAGGCTTATACCAAAGTCGTGCGCGAGGCGCTCGAAACGTTCATGAAAGAGAAAATCGATGAAAGCCTTTGGGATAAGCTGAGCGGGCGTCTCGATTTCTGCAACCTGGACGTCAACGATGTAGGCGCCTTTACCCGTCTGGGTGAAATGCTTGACCAGGAAAATCGTGTCACTATTAACTATTTCGCCATGCCCCCAAGCACCTTCGGCGCCATCTGCAAAGGTCTGGGCGAAGCGAAGCTGAACGCCAAACCGGCGCGCGTGGTGATGGAGAAACCGCTGGGTACGTCGCTGGCGACCTCGCGTGAAATCAACGACCAGGTGGGCGAGTTCTTTGAGGAGTGTCAGGTTTACCGTATTGACCACTATCTGGGCAAAGAGACGGTATTGAACCTGCTGGCGCTGCGTTTTGCCAACTCCCTGTTTGTGAACAACTGGGACAACCGCACTATCGACCACGTGGAAATTACCGTGGCGGAAGAGGTGGGCATCGAAGGCCGTTGGGGCTACTTCGACCAGGCCGGCCAGATGCGGGACATGATCCAGAACCATCTGCTGCAAATTCTGTGCATGATTGCCATGTCTCCACCGTCAGATCTGACGGCCGACAGCATTCGTGACGCCAAAGTGAAAGTACTGAAATCACTGCGCCGTATTGACCGCTCCAACGTACGTGAGAAAACCGTGCGCGGCCAGTACACCGCAGGTTTTGCCCAGGGGAAAAAAGTTCCTGGCTATCTGGAAGAAGAGGGCGCGAACAAGTCCAGCAACACCGAGACGTTTGTGGCGATCCGCGTGGATATCGACGACTGGCGCTGGGCCGGTGTGCCGTTCTACCTGCGTACCGGTAAACGTCTGCCGGCAAAATGCTCCGAAGTGGTGGTCTACTTCAAAAATCCGGAACTGAACCTGTTCAAAGAATCCTGGCAGGAACTGCCGCAGAACAAACTGACCATCCGTCTGCAACCGGACGAGGGTGTGGATATTCAGATCCTCAACAAAGTGCCAGGCCTTGATCACAAACACAACCTGCAAACTACCAAGCTGGACCTGAGCTACTCTGAAACCTTCAACCAGACGCATCTCGCCGATGCTTACGAGCGTCTGCTGCTGGAAACCATGCGTGGTATCCAGGCGCTGTTCGTCCGCCGCGATGAAGTGGAAGAGGCGTGGAAGTGGGTCGACTCCATCACTGAAGCGTGGGCAGCCGATCAGGACGCGCCAAAACCGTATCAGGCGGGAACATGGGGACCTGTCGCCTCCGTTGCGATGATCACCCGGGATGGCCGCTCCTGGAACGAGTTTGAATAACCCCCCTCTCTAGCCCAAAGGTGTTATTTTACCGGTAACATGATCTAACACAGCAAGTGGCATAATTTTTATCTTTTAAGCTCCGCGTGGATTCACCCGCGGAGCTTTTTTTATTACACTCCCTTCAGACATTTTGCCCCTGCGCTCCGGATAACAGGCGTTTCAGCGTTGTTAACAACCGTCAGAAACTGTGTAAACTCCCGAGCCTGGACAGATAAATTAGAGGAGCTTTTATGAATCCGACATTGTTACGCGTAACAAAGCGCATCGTTGAACGCTCGAAAGAGACCCGTGCTGCCTACCTTGCCCGCATCGAACAGGCGAAGAGTGAAACTGTCCATCGCTCTCAGCTGGCCTGCGGGAATCTGGCCCACGGCTTTGCGGCCTGCCAGCCTGGTGATAAAGACGCGCTGAAAAGCATGTTGCGTAACAATATCGCCATCATTACCTCCTATAACGACATGCTTTCAGCCCACCAGCCGTATGAGGTCTACCCGTCTATCATCCGCAATGCGCTGCACAGCGTGAACGCGGTGGGCCAGGTTGCAGGCGGCGTGCCGGCCATGTGTGATGGCGTAACCCAGGGCCAGGACGGTATGGAGCTGTCCCTGCTGAGCCGCGAAGTGATCGCCATGTCAGCGGCAGTGGGCCTCTCTCACAATATGTTTGATGGCGCGCTCTATCTGGGCGTGTGCGACAAAATCGTCCCGGGGCTGGTGATGGCCGCGCTGTCGTTTGGCCATCTGCCAGCGATTTTTGTGCCGTCAGGCCCGATGGCTAGCGGTCTGCCAAACAAGGAAAAAGTCCGTATCCGCCAGCTGTACGCCGAAGGAAAAGCGGACCGTCAGGCGCTGCTGGAAGCGGAAGCCGCGTCCTATCATGCGCCGGGCACCTGTACGTTCTACGGTACGGCCAACACCAACCAGATGGTGGTGGAGTTTATGGGGATGCAGCTGCCGGGCTCGTCGTTCATTCAGCCAGATGCGCCACTGCGTAAAGCGCTGACCGAAGCCGCAGCCCGTCAGGTGACGCGCCTGACCGGTAACGGCAACGAGTGGATGCCAATGGGCAAAATGGTGGATGAAAAAGTCATCGTAAACGGGATTGTCGCCCTGTTGGCGACCGGCGGTTCAACCAACCATACCATGCACCTTGTCGCGATGGCGCGCGCGGCGGGCATTCTGATCAACTGGGATGACTTCTCCGATATCTCCTCCGTGGTACCGCTGATGGCGCGTCTGTACCCGAACGGTCCGGCGGACATCAACCACTTCCAGGCCGCGGGCGGCGTGCCGGTGCTGATGCGCGAGCTGCTGAAAGGCGGCCTGCTGCATGAGGATGTCAACACGGTGGCGGGCTTTGGCCTGCATCGCTATACCCTTGAACCCTGGCTGAACAACGGTGAGCTGGACTGGCGCGAAGGGGCGAGCGACTCGCTCGATCCTCAGGTTATCGCAACCTTCGAACAGCCGTTCTCTCCTCACGGCGGCACCAAAGTGCTGAGCGGTAACCTTGGACGTGCCGTGATGAAAACCTCTGCCGTGCCGGAAGAGAATCAGGTTATCGAAGCCCCGGCGGTGGTGTTTGAAAGCCAGCACGACGTTTTACCTGCCTTTGACGCGGGTCTGCTTGATAAAGACTGTGTGGTCGTGGTGCGTCATCAGGGACCAAAAGCGAACGGGATGCCAGAATTACATAAACTTATGCCGCCGCTTGGTGTATTATTGGACCGCCGTTTCAAAATTGCACTGGTAACCGATGGACGCCTTTCAGGGGCATCCGGTAAAGTGCCTTCAGCGATTCATGTCACCCCGGAAGCCTACGACGGCGGCCTGCTGGCGAAAGTGCGTGATGGTGACATGATCCGCGTTAACGGTCAGACAGGCGAGTTAACCCTGCTGGTGGATGAAGCAGAGCTGGCGGCGCGTCAGCCACATATTCCTGACCTGAGCGCGTCACGCGTGGGTACCGGACGCGAAATGTTTGGTGCGTTGCGTGAGAAACTCTCCGGTGCGGAGCAGGGCGCAACCTGTATTACGTTTTAAGACGACTTGATTTTAACGATCTGGCGAGAGAAAACTCTGATGAAAAACTGGAAAACAAGTGCAGAAGCAATCCTGACCACTGGCCCTGTCGTGCCGGTTATTGTGGTAAACAAACTGGAGCACGCTGTCCCAATGGCGAAGGCACTGGTTGCGGGTGGCGTTCGCGTTCTGGAAGTGACCCTGCGTACCGCCTGTGCGATGGATGCGATCCGTGCTATCGCCAAAGAAGTGCCGGAAGCGATCATTGGTGCCGGTACGGTTCTGAATGCGCAGCAGCTGGCGGAAGTGACCGAAGCGGGCGCACAGTTTGCCATCAGCCCGGGGCTGACTGAGCCCCTGCTGAAAGCCGCAACCGAAGGTTCTATTCCGCTGATCCCGGGTATCAGCACCGTTTCTGAACTGATGCTGGGCATGGACTACGGCCTGAAAGAGTTCAAATTCTTCCCGGCTGAAGCGAACGGCGGCACCAAAGCGTTGCAGGCCATTGCGGGCCCATTCTCCCAGGTGCGTTTCTGCCCAACGGGCGGCATCTCTCCGGCCAACTACCGTGACTATCTGGCGCTGAAAAGCGTGCTGTGCATCGGCGGCTCCTGGCTGGTTCCGGCGGATGCGCTGGAAGCAGGCGACTGGGATCGCATCACTAAACTGGCTCGCGAAGCGGTAGAAGGCGCGAAACAGTAAGTTTGTTTGCCGGGTGGCGGCTGCGCCTAACCCGGCCAGCCAGACAGTTAAAACGGGCCTTTCGGCCCGTTTTTTTATCCTGCTACGCTGACGTTCGCAGCCGCTCTTTTTGCTCTCGCGACGGCTTCGTCCACATTTTCCCCGGTCGCTAATGCCACGCCCAGACGACGGCTTCCGTCGATCTCCGGTTTGCCGAACAGCCGGACCTGCAAGCCTGCGCCAACCGCACCTTCGACGTTATCAAAGGTGACATTCTGGCTGGTCAGCTGCGGCAGGATCACCGCCGAGGCTGCCGGGCCGTACTGACGGATGCCGCCAACCGGCAGGCCGAGGAAAGCGCGTACATGCAGCGCGAACTCGGAGAGATCCTGTGAAATCAGCGTAACCATCCCGGTATCGTGCGGACGAGGGGAGACTTCGCTGAAGATCACCTCGTCGCCGCAAACAAACAACTCCACGCCGAACAGGCCGTAGCCGCCCAGCGCCAGCACCGTCTTGCGGGCGATCTCCTGTGCGCGTGCCAGCGCCAGCGCGCTCATCTGCTGCGGCTGCCAGGATTCGCGATAATCGCCGTCTTCCTGCCGATGACCAATCGGGTCGCAGAAATAAACGCCATCCACGGCGCTGACGGTGAGCAGGGTAATTTCAAAATCAAACTTCACCACGCCTTCCACGATGACGCGCCCGGCCCCGGCACGGCCGCCCTGCTGGGCATAGTCCCAGGCGTTGTCCAGCGTGCTGCTGTCGCGGATAAAGCTCTGCCCTTTGCCGGAGGAGCTCATTACCGGCTTAATGATGCACGGGTAGCCAATCTCCTCTACGGCCTGGAGAAACGCAGCTTTATCCCCGGCAAAACGGTAGCTGGAGGTCGGGAGCTGTAATTCTTCTGCCGCCAGGCGACGAATGCCTTCCCGGTTCATGGTCAGTTTTGCCGCAGTGGCGCAGGGCACCACGCGCTGGCCTTCCTGTTCAAGGGCAATCAACATCTCAGTGGCAATGGCCTCAATTTCAGGTACCACGAAATCCGGTTTTTCGTCGGCAATTAACCCCCGCAGCGCATTACCGTCAAGCATATCGATGACGTGCGAGCGATGCGCGACGTGCATGGCGGGCGCATTCGCGTAACGGTCCACCGCAATCACTTCCACACCTAAACGCTGGCATTCAATGGCCACTTCTTTACCCAGTTCACCCGATCCCAACAGCATGACGCGCGTCGCGGCGGGACGCAGCGCGGTTCCTAAACGAGTCATAAAAATCCCCCTGAAAAAGATGCGGGCAGTATAAACGAAAACGTTTGCGTCTGTCTTGTATGGGGATAACCGGACAGCAGGGAAATTTGCGCTTCTTTAGTACTGACAGACATTTCCTGACACCCGCTCGCTTAGGCTGTGAAGGTTACGCACTGTTACGTGAGGAAAAATATGTCAGGCTGGATGAATCAACTGCAATCCCTGTTGGGACAAAAAGGCTCGTCGTCCGGCGAGCAGGGTCTGAGCAAGCTGCTGGTGCCGGGTGCGCTCGGCGGGCTGGCCGGTTTGCTGGTTGCCAATAAATCATCGCGGAAACTGCTTACCAAATACGGTACCGGCGCGCTGCTGGCGGGCGGAGGGGCTATTGCAGGCTCCGTCTTATGGAACAAATACAAAGACAAGGTGCGCAGCGCGCATCAGGATGAACCGCAGTACGGGAAGCAGGTATCGCCGTTAGATTTACGCACCGAGCGGTTGATCCTCGCCCTGGTCTTTGCGGCCAAGAGCGACGGGCATATTGATGCCAGTGAACGTGCCGCAATTGAACAGCAGATGCGGGAAGCGGGCGTTGAGGAGCAGGGCAGGGCGCTGGTGGCGCAGGCCATCGAACAGCCGCTTGATCCGCAGCGTCTGGCGCAAAGCGTGAAAAACGAAGAAGAGGCGCTGGAACTCTATTTTCTGAGCTGTGCCGCCATCGATATCGATCACTTTATGGAGCGCAGCTACCTGAACGCCCTGGGCGATGCGCTGAAGATCCCACAGGACGTTCGTGAGGGAATTGAGCAGGATATTCAGCAGCAGAAGCAGACCCTCGTGGGCTAGAAGGCCATGTTTCGCTTGCATCATACGCGTGTTTTGCCAACCTTATAGGATGTAAAACGAAAAAGTAAGAATGCCATGCTTCCAAAAGCCCGACGTACTCCTTATGCGATCACCACGCATGGCGATACGCGTATAGATAACTACTACTGGCTGCGGGACGATTCTCGTTCCCGGCCAGAAGTGCTGGACTATCTGCACGAGGAAAACGACTATGGCCGCCAGGTCATGGCCAGCCAGCAGGCGCTTCAGGATCAACTTCTGAAGGAAATGGTGCAGCGTATCCCCCAGCGTGATGTCTCTGCCCCGTGGTGCAAAAACGGTTATCGCTATCGCCATATTTATGAGCCGGGAAACGAATATCCCATCTACCAGCGCCAGTCTGTGCTGAGCGCCGAGTGGGATGAATGGGAGATCCTGCTGGATGCCAACAAACGTGCGGCCCACAGTGAGTTTTATACGCTGGGCGGCATGTCCATTTCCCCCGATAACGCCATTATGGCGCTGGCTGAGGATTACCTCTCCCGCCGCCAGTACGGTTTGCGTTTCCGCAATCTTGAAACGGGAAACTGGTATCCCGAAATGCTGGATAATGTCTCCCCCGATTTCGTCTGGGGTAACGATTCAGAAACGGTCTACTACGTTAAAAAGCATGTCTCAACGCTGCTGCCTTATCAGGTCTGGCGTCATACGGTGGGGACCGATTCCGCCGACGATGAACTGGTGTATGAGGAAAAAGACGAGACGTTCTATGTCAGCCTGCACAAAACGTCGTCTCGCCACTACGTGATCATTTTCCTCTCCAGCGCCACCACCTCAGAAGTGCTGCTGCTGGATGCAGAGCTGCCGGATGCGCAGCCTCTGTGCTTCCTGCCGCGCCGTAAAGATCATGAGTACAGCCTGGATCACTTCCAGCACAGCTTTTACCTGCGTTCGAACCGCGAGGGCAAAAACTTTGGCCTTTATAAAACCAAAGTGCGCGATGAACGCAAATGGGAAGTGTTAATTCCCGCGCGCGATCAGGTGATGCTGGAGGGGTTCACCCTGTTTACCGACTGGCTGGTGGTGGAAGAGCGTCAGCGCGGACTGACCAGTATCCGCCAAATCAACCGCAAAACCCGCGAAGTGGTGGGCATTGCGTTCGATGACCCGGCTTACGTAACGTGGATCGGCTTTAACCCGGAACCGGAATCGTCCCGCCTGCGGTACGGCTATTCGTCGATGACCACCCCGGATACGTTGTTTGAACTGGATATGGACACCGGGCAGCGTCAGGTGATTAAACAGGCTGAGGTCCGGGGTTTTGAGTCGGAAAATTATCGCAGTGAGCACCTGTGGGTGACCGCACGCGACGGCGTTGAAGTCCCAGTGTCGCTCGTCTATCACAAGGCGCACTTCAACAAAGGTAAAAACCCCATCCTCGTCTATGGCTATGGCTCCTATGGCTCCAGCATGGACGCCGATTTCAGCAGCAGCAGGCTGAGCCTGCTCGACCGCGGTTTTGTTTATGCGATTGCCCATATTCGCGGCGGCGGCGAGCTGGGTCAGCACTGGTATGAAGACGGAAAATTTCTCAAAAAGAAAAATACCTTTAATGACTACCTTGATGTTTGCGATGCGCTGATCGCGCAGGGTTATGGCGATCCGCAGCTCTGCTTTGGCATGGGGGGCAGCGCCGGGGGCATGCTAATGGGCGCCGTGATCAACCAGCGGCCTGAACTGTTTAAAGGGGTTATCGCCCAGGTGCCGTTTGTGGACGTGGTGACGACCATGCTGGATGAGTCCATTCCACTGACCACCGGGGAGTTTGAGGAGTGGGGGAACCCGCAGGATGAAACCTATTATCGCTACATGAAAGAGTACAGCCCGTACGATAACGTCGAGGCGAAAGCCTATCCGCATATGCTGGTGACCACCGGCCTGCACGATTCCCAGGTACAGTACTGGGAGCCCGCGAAATGGGTGGCGAAGTTGCGTGAGCTGAAAACTGACGATAATTTGCTGCTGCTGTGTACCGATATGGACTCGGGGCACGGAGGGAAATCAGGGCGATTTAAATCCTATGAGGGGGTGGCGCTGGAGTACGCCTTTTTGATTGGCCTGGCGCAGGATACGCTGCCAGGCCGGGCGGGGACTCAGGCTTCGCCTAAATAATGCTTCAGCGTCAGGCGCAGTTCCGGGCTCATTCTGTCGAGGTTGTTGTACAGCCAGCGCAGATAGCCCGGATCTTTGTCCGCCACTTCCGATACTGGCTTCCCGCGATATTTTCCGAACGTAAAGGTGGTCAGTAGCGCGGGGCGCCCGGTAATGGTCGCCATATCGTCTGGCGTCCAGCCGGAAGTATTCATGATATCAATCAGGAGCGCTGCGGTGATGTAGCAGTCGTAAAGAGCGCGGTGATGATGCAGCCCTTCCGGCGTCCGCACGCTGAGTTTACGCGACTTATACAGCGCCATATTGCTGTATTTGATCCCCGGCCACAGACGGCGCGCCAGCTTCATAGTGCAAATCCATTCGCCGGGCATCTCCGGCAGCACGCGGCGGTCAAAGCTGGCGTTATGGGCCACATACCACTGGCTACCGTGGTAAAGAGGGATGATCTCTTCAATCCACGGCTTATCCGCCACCATCGATTCCGTAATACGATGTATCGCCATCGCCTGCGCACTGATGGGACGATCCGGGCGCACCAGATGGCTCATGGGGTTGACTATCTTTCCGTCAATCACGTCGACAGAAGCGACTTCCACAATTCCACCCTGCAAATCACAGGTTTCGGTATCGATAACGCGCAGCATTGATCGCTCCTGATCCAAAATGCCTAGCCTAATGGAATGATATCGCCTTGCCAACCCTGTTGGCCTAAAGAACCGGTTAGCAGCAGTTCTCCCTTATCCGCACGTACGATCAGCTGACCTTTTTCATCCCATAACGCGCTACCGCCGCGCGCGTTCGCCATTAATACCGCGATGGCGTACTTGTGCGCGAAGCGTTGTAACGAACCGATGGATTGCCGCCAGCGATGCTCGCCCACGGCCAGGCTGCTGGTGAACAGCGTTGCCTCCGGGTCCAGTTCCGGGGCGTCAGCCTGGTTATCCACGATGGTTAACCGTTTATCGCCAGGAATAACACCCGCACCGTTGCCCTGCGGATAACGCCGGATGGTCGACAGGTTAGGGGTGAAAAGCGCGAGTCCTTTCTGGCGCTGGCCGTGTTGCTGGAGTGTAATACCAGCAATCACCGTGATGAAACGTGACTGGGCGGCGTGAAGGAGGGGGGCAAGCTGCAAATCGTCAGGGGGTGGGGGTAAGGATGTTCCGCCTGGGCCGGTAAGCGAAAGCTCCGGAAAGACGATCAAATCGCACCCATGCCATGCAGCCTCGGCAATAAAGTGCAGGTGATGTTTTACGTGCTCATCAACACAGTTGTGCCGCGGGGCATACTGAGCCGCGGCAATATTCCATCGTGACATCGTGACTTCCTTATACACTAAGTCGCTGGGATTTTAAGATTACACCTAAATTTATCAGGGTTTTCTTATCCTGCCACATAACGCGTAAGGAAGTGTAACGAGACGTTAAGCTTATTTAACTTTAGGTTCGTACGGCAGGCGCGAGAGATTGACGGAGGCGAGGCGATGCGCAATGAGACGTTCGCGAAACCAGTCGCGCAGATGCGCGGGTTGTTCACGCTCTACCACTTCAGCCACGACGGGCATGTTGTAACGCTCTTTGAATGCGACCCCCGCGGCGGCGAGATCGACATTCACTTTGTCCATCTCGTCCTGAGGAAGGGCGGCCAGATTAACGTTCATTTCCTTCTCCTTTTTCTGCGGCGGCAACGTTACCGCGATTGTTCAACGATGACAAGGGAGCAAAGGATGTTCCTCGACTCGTTAATTATACAGAGTTATTCTTTAGCATTCAGGCATAACGAAAAGGAATGATTGTGATGCATTTTACCCCTTCCCGTGTCGCGTGCGCGCTGGTCTTTCTGCTCTCTTCAGCCATCACGCCCTCAGTTCTGGCCCATGCGCATCTTAAGCAGCAATCCCCGCAGGAAAATACCGTTGCGGTGGCGCCAGAGGTCATTACCCTGAACTTCTCGGAAGGCATTGAGCCTGCCTTCAGCGGCGTGGTGGTGACGGACGCACAGCAGCACAAGATCCAGACCGGCGCGGTGAAGCGTGACGAGAAGGATAACGCAAAGCTGATTGTTCCTCTTGAGAAACCGTTGACGTCCGGCACCTACACGGTGGACTGGCATGTGGTCTCCGTGGATGGCCACAAAACCAAAGGCAGCTATCACTTTAGCGTGAAATAGCATGCTGACCCTGAGCTACGTCGCGTTACGCTTTATCCATTTTGCTGCGCTGATGCTGCTTTTCGGCAACGCGCTTTACAGCGTCTGGTTTGCGCCGTCTTCGTTGCAGCGCCTCATGACCCGGCGTTTCCAGCGGCAGCAGAAACTCGCGGCCTTAATCAGCCTGATAGCGGCTCTGCTGATGTTTGGCCTGCAAAGTGGGTTGATGGGCAACGGCTGGGGCGATGTCATTCGTCCGGCGGTCTGGCGCAGCGTGCTGGGAACGCAATTTGGCGGCGTCTGGTTGTGGCAAATGGTGCTGGCCGCTGTGACGGCGGGCGCTGCATGGCTTACCCCGCAAAAAGGCTCACGGCTGTTACTGCTCGCGATGGGGCAGCTGGTGCTGCTGGCGGGCGTGGGACATGCCGCGATGAACGGTGGCGCACCGGGAGCGTTGCATCGTCTCAACCATGCGCTTCACCTGCTCTGCGCCGCGACCTGGGTGGGTGGTTTACTGCCGCTGCTGTTTTGTATGCGTCTGGCGAAAGGCCGCTGGCAGCCAGCCGCTATCTTTACCATGATGCGCTTCTCCCGCGTGGGGCATTACGCCGTGGCAGGCGTGCTGCTGACCGGGATAATCAATACGCTCTTTATTGTTGGCATAAACGTGCCGTGGCAGGCGCCTTATGTCCAGCTGTTGTTGTTCAAATGTGCGCTGGTCATGATGATGGTGGCAATTGCGCTGGCGAATCGGTATTTTCTTGTGCCACGCTTTCGCCCGGAGGCCGGGCGGGAACAACAGATTTTTATCAGGATGACACAGGCAGAGGTGGTGCTGGGCGCGCTGGTACTGGCGGCCGTCAGCCTGTTCGCGACCTGGGAACCCTTCTGACAAGGTTAAATAACATATGAAAAAGACACTGCTTTCTCTTTTACTTCTCACCTGTGCCAGCAGTGCGTTAGCCGCGCCGCAGGTCATCACTGTCAGCCGGTTTGAAGTGGGTAAGGACAACTGGGCATTTAATCGTGAAGAAGTCATGCTTACCTGCCGTCCCGGTAACGCGCTGTATGTCATCAATCCCAGTACGCTCGTGCAGTATCCGTTAAATGACGTGGCGGAGCAGCAGGTTGCCAGCGGGAAAAGTAACGGACAGCCTGTCAGCGTGATCCAGGTAGATGACCCGGCAAACCCCGGGCAGAAGAAGAGTCTGGCACCGTTTATTGAGCGCGCTGAAAAGCTCTGCTAGCCGTCAGGTTTCCAGTAAAAAAAAAACCGCAGGTGCTTGTAAAAGCTCTGCGGTTTTTCACATTTAGTGATGTTCTGACGCTTTTTTTCAGACCACTTTTACTGTGGACTGGAAAACCTGACGTCGTCATCTATTCTTAAAGGGCAAGGCGATTGAGCCTGCATTAATGCCAACTTTTAGCGCACGGCTCTCTCCCAAGAGCCATTTCCCTGGACCGAATACAGGAATCGTATTCGGTCTCTTTTTATCTGCTTGAAAATAAACGATAAAATCCGGTTTTCGTCTCAGCAGAAGGTTCACTTCCTGTGCGCCTGCCTCAAACATACCACAACCCGGCAGGCGTAAGTCCAGTCCTTTTTGGCTGTTTTGTTAAATTTTTGTTTGTATTTTGCCTGAGACGACTGCGGGACCAATGCGCGCATGTACGGAAGCCGCAATATCATCAAGTAACGCAAAGCGGCGACGGTATTCGGCGCGTTTTTTGCTGGCAATCTCATCCAGTGCTTTACGCTCCATCTGAAGCGGCAACTGCCAGCAGAAGGGGGAGAGTTTCTTTCCGTTCAGGCCTTCCCAGAACTCGTCGTAGCTGGCGTGAAAATGACGGCCTTTGCTCAGACGGTAGCGCAGCGCGCGGAAAACATGGCCTTCATCGCTGACGGCAAAAATCGCGCTAATGTTCGAGCGTGAGGCAAGCTGGAAGATCACCTCCATCAGCACGCGTTTCGGGAAAAGCCCATGGCAGGCACGGGTAGCCTGCTTAATCACCTCCCGTGAAACATGACGACGTGGACCCTGAAGGCCGCCGATCACCAGCACCGTACGGCCGTTACTGCGTGCGACACAGAACGTCAGGCTGGCAAGCAGCGTATTGTCATTGTCGTGCAGCCAAAGCGTGCTTTCGCCTTCGCGTTCGGCCTTACCTGCGGACGAGGCGTGGACGGTATAGATTTCGCCGTTTTTTGCCTCGAACCGGACAACCGGCACCTCTTGCGGGCTGGTCAGCGCGTGGGCGAGGGCGATGTTTTTCAGACTATCAATCCACTGATAGTGGCTGACGATAGCATCGGCCCGATCGTTTGAGTTCAGGCCGCGCATCAGATACTGGCGGTGAGTTTTGCTCGGCAAGGTAATTTGAGAGGTGAGCAGCCTGTCGAAATCATCGCGCCCGGACAGGGCCTCCAGCATGCGATGGGTGGAGGACCAGAATAAAAGCGAGCGCAGTAGGAACTTTAACCGGTAATCACGTTTGTGCCAGATTGGGCCGGGAACGCGTTTTCCTCTCACCAGTTCAGAAATAATATTTGTGCGATGCGGATAAAAAACATCGTTTTGCAGGTGTATGTTTGACACGTGAAAATCCCTCTTTTTATTCCGCTCTATTTTAAAGGCCAGGGAATAAGGGATTAATAGCGCAGCGATCTTTATTTCCGGCTGGTTTATGGTTTGTTTGGATTCGCAAAATCCAACGCCAGCTCATGACATTTTCTGTGGCAGCTATACTTCTTACAGGAGGCGTTATGTATCAGAAAATAGAGGGAGAACACTGGCGTCATGTCTGGGTTGTCAGCGATATTCATGGTTGCTATCAGTGGCTTATGGATGAGCTGAAACGACGGCATTTTAATCCTGATACGGATCTGCTGATCTCGGTGGGGGATATTATCGATCGCGGGCCTGACAGCGTAAAATGTTTACAGCTGATGCAGGAAAACTGGTTTTATGCGGTACGCGGTAATCACGAGCAAATGGCGTTAGATGCGCTTGAAAATAATGATTTTAGTCTCTGGTCGATAAATGGCGGTAACTGGTTTACCGGGCTTAAGGACGCTCAACAAAAACAGGCGAAGGGTTTACTCGATGCGTGTCGGGACCTACCGCACATTATTGAAATAACCTGCAAAAACGGTCTGAACGTGATTGCTCATGCGGATTATCCCTCCGCCGAATATGGCTGGCATAAGCCGGTGGATGCCCAGCGCGTGCTGTGGGATCGCGACCGGCTAATGGGCTTTATGGTGGGCAAAGGGCAGGGCATTAGCGGTGCGGATCACTTCTGGTTTGGACATACGCCTGTGGACAAACGCTACGATTTTAACAATCTGCACTACATTGATACGGGGGCAGTATTCGGGGGCTTTCTGACGCTGGCGCAGCTTCAGTAATAAATAACCCGCCTTCGGGCGGGTTCTCTTTGGGTCAGGCAAGACGCAAGACCCAGGCATCGGTTTTACTGTCGTAATGCTCACGGTACAGAACGGAATGTTCCCCATCAAGGATCGCCGGGACGCTGGTATCTGCATCCCAGGCGTCCAGCTGCATGCACAAATCCGGATCGGATTTGCAGGGAATACTTAACGTTCGTTCGCCTTGTGATTCGCCGCGCAATTCAGCGTCGTCGATTTCAAAAGCGCCAATGCGTACGCTGGTTTTCGTCATAATGCTCTCCGGTTT
Source organism: Enterobacter sp. BIDMC 27 (assembly GCF_000534415.1). Lineage (NCBI taxonomy): Bacteria > Pseudomonadati > Pseudomonadota > Gammaproteobacteria > Enterobacterales > Enterobacteriaceae > Enterobacter > Enterobacter sp. BIDMC 27. The sequence continues at coordinate 3,599,150 of NZ_KI973178.1, read as the reverse complement.
GTTGCCCAAAATCTGGTATGACCAGTGCAGTCACCCATTTTTGATCCTAGACAAGGAGAGCGAAATCGCCAGTAAAAAAATGCGCTTTTTTTCAGGCGCTGCGGTTGTTACCGGTAAACAGGCGGCCATCGCGTACCAGTTCGCGCGGATAGCTGTTTTTCAGCCGCGAGCCGACTTTTTTCGCCAGCCCCAGCGGATAGCCCTGATACGTCACGATGACTTCATCCTGTGAAGGGCCGTCTTCCGGGTAAACGTCACGACCGCGATACCACTCTTCCGCTTCCTGATGCGTCAGGGCAAAGGTGTTCTCACTGCCGGCCAGCGCAATGACCGCTTCGTGCTGCCAGCGATAGCCTTTGTTGTGGATCTCCGCCAGGCGAATACCGAGGCGGGAGAAACGCACCTTACCAATCAGCGGTTCGATGTTGACCGGGAACAGCCACAGCTCTTTGTCACGCATCCAGAGGCGCAGGCTCTCATCCCAGTGCAGGCCGACTTTGCTCGCAGCCGCTTGCGCCTGTGCCGCCTCACGGCCTTTGACCGGCGTGAACGGGAAGTTGCCGACCTTAAACTTAGGGGCAGGCAAGGGAGCGACGGCGCGGGTTTTACGCAGACGGGCAACAAAGAAGCCTTCGCAATCGTAAATCTGCGGGAAGACATGCAGGAAGCCTTCAGGCGTGGCCGCATGACTGGCCGAGTCGAAGAGGGTGTCCAGCGGCAGAAACTCGACGGCATCCGCATAGCGTTGCTTGAGCCACAGGCAGACGTCCTCATTTTCATCGCGATTCAGCGTGCAGGTAGAGTAAACCAGCGTCCCGCCTGGGCGCAGGGCATGAAACGCGCTGTCGATCAGTTCGCGCTGCGTGGCGGCGATCTCCAGGTTGCTTTCAACGGACCAGTTTTTTAACGCATCAGGATCTTTACGCACCACGCCTTCGCCGGAGCATGGCGCGTCGAGCAGGATGGCATCAAAGGCTTCCGGCAGGGCAGCGCCAAACACGCGACCATCGAAGTGCGTTAACACGACGTTGTGGATCCCGCAGCGGCTGATATTGGCATGCAGGACTTTAACGCGGCTGGCGGAAAATTCGTTGGCGAGGATCGCGCCGCGGTTGTTCATCCGGGCGGCAATCTGCGTGGTTTTAGAGCCCGGCGCCGCCGCGACATCCATAACCCGCTCAGGCTGGTTCCCGTCGGCAAACAGCGCAGCAACCGGCAGCATGGAGCTGGCTTCCTGAATATAAAACAGCCCGCTCAGATGCTCGGCGGTGCTGCCGAGCGGCAGGCTCTCCTCGTCATCCCGTTCGATCCAGAAACCCTCTTCACACCACGGCACTGGCGTTAATTGCCAGCCGTAGGGGGAGACGAGATCCAGAAACGCCCCGACGCTGATTTTCAGCGTATTGACGCGAATACTCCGGCGCAAAGGGCGCTGGCAGGCGGCAACGAAATCGTCGAAAGAGAGATGAGCTGGAAGCGCCTCGCGCATCTGTGCGAGGAATTGTTCGGGAAGAAATACGGAGTTTTGAGCCACGGGCACACCACAGGGAAACATTCAGGTGCGCAGTGTAACATAAAGGCTCCGGCGCGTTGACACCGGAGCCTGCGAGATTAACGCGGCAGCGCCGTTCCCCATTCGCGCCACTCTTTCGGTTCACTTTCCAGCAGCAGGAAGTGTTTACCTGCCTGCGCCTTAGGCGCCAGAGGCGTGCCAGGCGGCGTCGCGAAGGCAATGCCGCCGCGAATGAACTGATTAAAGGTCCCCGTTTTGACCACGCCACCGGTCAGGCCGAAGTCCAGCGAGTAGCCTGAAGCGAGCCAGAACACCGAGTTGTTGCGCACCAGATGCTGATAACGCTGGCTGATGCGCAGGCCGACCATCACGCGATCGGACAGATTACCCAGCGTCAGGCTTGTTACTGTCCCTACTTCAATGCCGCGGAACAGGACCGGCGTACCGATGCCCAGCGAACCGGCTTCCGGCACTTCAACCACAATGCTCAAACCGTCCAGATAACGGGAGTCGGTGATGGTGGCCTCCTGCAACTCAAATTCACGACGCGCGTTGCCGCGACCCGGTTCAACGTTAATGTACGGCTGAAGTATGGTGTCGAGATGCTCAACCCCTGCGGCAGAAATTTGCGGCGTAACCACCGAGAAGCGCGAGCCTGCCCGGGCAAACGTCTGCACATATTCCGGATAAAGCACGGCGGTCGCCTGCACTTCGTTGCGTGCGGTGATCAGCGTCAGCTTCTGGACCTGCCCGATATCAATGCCGAGATAGCGGATGGGCATGCCTTCTGCCAGTTTACCGGCATCAAAGGTGTGCAGGGTAATCTGCCCCCCGACGGCGCGCGCCGCGGTTTCGGACGGGAAGAGGATCCGCTTGTCACCTTTACGCATGTTGCCGCCCGCGCCGCTCAGGTTATCGAAGCTGATCGCACCGCGCAGGGCACGGGAGAGAGGCGAGGCCTGTACTGTCAGCCCGCTGCCGTTGAGCTGCACTTTCGCGCCGCCTTCAGCCCAGAACACGCTGTTTGGCGTGAGCAGCTTGCGGTACTCCGGCTTGATATGCAGTTCGATATCAAACGCGTCCGCACGAGGACGAACGGTGATCACTTCCCCGACCTCAAACTTACGATAAAGCACGACGGAGCCTGCCTGGACATCCGGCAGCGTTTCCGCGCTTAAGGTCAGCGTGGTGGTCGGCAGGTCGCCGAGGCTGTTTTCAATGGCTTTGTCGAGATTGGCGAACAGCGGATAACTCTCGCGCAGCGCACCTTTGCTGCCCGGCAGAATGCGGATCCCGCCGTTAACCCACTCGCTGGCGCTGGCGCCGAGGAACTCAACCCCGTCCAGACCCACCTTCACGTCGACCCGGCTGTTAACCACAAATTTACTGTCGCCGTGGACCAGGTTGCCGTACTGCGGATCGATGGCGGCGGAGAAGGAGACCCCTTTTTCCGACAGCTTACGTTCGAGGACCTGGCCCACCTGCACACCGTGCAGGATCAGCGGTTGCCCGGCCTCGATACCGTAGCTTTCCGGCGCATTCAGCGTAACCGTCAACACGCCCGGTTTTTGCAGCAGGGCTTTATCCGCCGGCGCGATAACAAAGTTTTTGTTCGGCGCACCTTCGCCGGGGATCAGCTCAAAGGTGCTTCCCGTCAGCAGAGAACTGATGCTGGCGTCGCTGAGGGAGAGCTTCGGATTACGCAGTTCAATGCGCGTTTTTTCCCGCAGGAGATCCACCACGCTCGGATCCACCGTCATTTCGCCGGTAACGGAACCGCCCGCATTGAGGGTTAATTTTGTCAGTTGCCCGACCTCTAAACCCTGGTACATCAGCGGGGTCGAACCGGCTTTCAGGCCTTTGGCATCCGGCAGGGTCAGCTTGACGATGACACCGCGCTGGCTGTGCGCCAGGTCGGCGTACAGGCCAAAGGTATCTTCTGCGGCGGCAGGGCTGGAGTTAGCTGGTGAGTCAAAGGCGATAGCGCCATTCACCAGCGCCGCCAGGCTCTCAAGCTTCACTTTCGCACCGCTTAAGCTCAGGTCGGCATCGACGCCTGAGACGTTCCAGAAGCGGCTGCCTTTTTTCACCAGGTTGGTAAAACGGCGCTCGATGAGTACATCAATAGTCACGCCATCTTTGTTCGGGTTAATGGCGTAGTCGTAAACGCGGCCTACCGGAATTTTACGGAAATAGACCAGAGAACCACTGTTCAGCGAGCCCAAATCCGGCGCGCGGAGATGGATCATCAAATCGCCGTTATTCAGCCGATATTTCGGCTGGGTATCCAGCGCAACAAAGTGATCCTGTGGCTCACCTTTGCCGGGCATCATGCCGATATAGTTACCGCCCACAAGCGCATCCAGTCCGGAAACGCCGGCCAGGGAGGCTTTAGGCGTGACCAGCCAGAACTGCGTTTCGGCACGCAGGGCATCCTGCATATCAGACTTAATGCTCGCCCGGACCTGGATTTTGTTCAGCCCTTTGCCAAGGGAAATATCCTGCACGGTACCCACTTCCACCCCCTGGAAGCGAACGGGGGTACGTCCGGCGACAATGCCGTCCGCAGACTGGAAATCAATCGTGATGGTACTTCCGCGATCTTCATAGCTCGTCCAGATAAGCCAGCCTGCGATCATCAGCGCGATGACAGGCAGCAACCAGAATGGCGAAATGCGGCGTTTTGTTTTAATTCTCGCTTCAGTCGGCGAAGCGGGCGTTTCCTGACTCATGTGCGTCCCAAAGTAAGCGGCTGTCCAGCCATTCCACTGCAAGAATAGTCAATATCACCGCAGAGCCGAAATAAAAAGCTGCGGGTCCCATGGTAAAAGCAAGTAACTGATCGCGATTGATGAGCGACATCATCAGCGAAATCACGAACAGATCCAACATCGACCAGCGACCAATCCAGGTCACAAATCGCAGAAGCAGGATGCGGGTGCGTAGTCCTTGTTCGCATTTAAAGTGAATGCTGATAAGCAGCGTAAACATCACCACCACTTTGGTAAAGGGCACCAGAATACTGGCGATGAAAACAATGGCGGCGACCCCCACGTTACTGTGCGCCAGAGAGATAATCCCCGAAAGGATAGTATCTTCCTGACGGGCGCCGTTCACATAAATTACGGAGATCGGCAGCATGTTGGCCGGGAACAAAAATACCAGGGAGGCGATTAGCGCCGCCCAGCACTTTTGCAGGCTGTTGTTGCGTCGCAATCTTAACGGAATGTGGCAGCGTGGGCACCTCCCGCGTTTATCCGGAAAACCGGTGTAATGGCAGCCCAGGCAGACGCGCAGGTTTTCATCAGGCCGGGTCGCGGGGCGCTGCGGGTAAAACCGCTCCCAAAGCTGTTCAACATTCAGATGAATCAGGGTCAAAATACTCAGCAGGACCAGTGAAATAAACGCGAAAAGGCCAATGCCGGGTTGTAAAAACGCATAATCCTGCACCTTGATGGAGGCCACGCCAATGCCTACCAGATAGATGTCCAGCATCACCCACTCCTTGAGCTTTTCCAGCATGAGCAGGACAGGGCGCAGGTTCATCCCCAGAATGTTGCCAAACCACAGGTAGGCAATTGCCGCGACCAGCACCAACGGCGCGCCGACGACGCAGAACAGCACCATGGCGGCCGTAAGCGGATCGCCCTGGCGCGTCATCTGCCAGATCCCCTGCAACACGTTAGCGTCAATACGCACGCCAAGCAGGTAGAGCTTTAACAGCGGCTCGGTCCAGGCAAAGGGCATCAGCAGTAGCATGGTGACCGCCATTGCCGCCAGACGCGTCAATGACCAGTCCCGGCCATCGCGGATTTTGGCATCGCAGCATGGACAAAAAGCACTTTGGTGCGATTTCATCTTCGGCAACATAAAAAGCGTATCGCACTGGGGACAACGCTGATAATGTGCACGGGGCAGAGCCTGGCTTACCGTACGGACAACGATCTTTCGTGTCGGCGTAATTTGGGGTGTTTTTAGGGCCATCAGTCGCACACAGATTAGTATTGTTGAAAGTTATAATAACTCATGAACGGATTCATCTTGAGCATGAGCGCATTTAATGCTTATTTTAATAGGCTATGCGGTAACTATGTAAGATAACTAAGTGGTTGAATAATGAACAAAACAGAATTCTACGCGGATCTGAATCGCGATTTTAAGGCATTAATGGCAGGGGAAACCAGTTTCTTAGCCACTCTGGCAAATACCAGTGCGTTACTGTTCGAACGCCTTTCTGACGTGAACTGGGCGGGCTTTTATCTGCTGGAAGGTGACACGCTGGTGCTGGGGCCTTTCCAGGGTAAACTCGCCTGCGTACGCATCCCGGTAGGTCGTGGCGTGTGCGGTACCGCAGTGGCGACCCGTCAGGTTCAGCGTGTCGAAGATGTTCATGCGTTTGACGGCCACATTGCCTGCGATGCCAGCAGCAATTCTGAAATCGTACTGCCGCTGGTGGTTAAAAATCAGATTATTGGCGTTCTGGATATCGACAGCACGGTCTTCAGCCGCTTTACTGCCGAGGATGAGCAGGGGCTGCGCGCGCTGGCCGCAAACCTGGAAAATGTTCTGGCAGAGACCGATTATCATAAATTCTTTGCGAGCGTCGCAGGATAATCAACGGATAACGTAGCATTTACTGATAGCGTCATTATAATGTCGCCTGTTCATGCCTGCGCTTGTTGGCAACGTCCGTTGTAATCAGGAAATTTCATGGAAAATCAACCTAAGTTGAATAGCAGTAAAGAAGTTATCGCATTTCTGGCCGAGCGTTTCCCGCAGTGCTTCAGCGCTGAAGGTGAAGCGCGTCCTCTGAAAGTCGGTATCTTTCAGGATCTGGTCGCGCGCGTTGAGGGGGAGATGAACCTCAGCAAAACGCAGCTTCGTTCTGCCTTGCGCCTTTATACCTCGAGCTGGCGTTACCTGTACGGTATCAAGCCGGGTGCGACCCGTGTCGACCTTGACGGCAACCCGTGCGGTGAGCTGGACGAGCAGCACGTAGAACATGCGCGTAAGCAGCTTGAAGAAGCCAAAGCTCGCGTGCAGGCACAGCGTGCGGAACAGCAGGCGAAAAAACGCGAAGCCGCAGCGGCAAATGGTCAGGAAGACGCCCCTCGTCGCGAGCGTAAACCGCGCCCGGCACCGCGTCGTACTGAAAATAACGATCGCAAACCGCGTGCTGACAAACCCGCAGCTAAAGCCCCACGTGCGCCGCGCGAAGAGCCGCGCCACACCCCAGTTTCTGACATCAATGCGCTGAGCGTAGGTCAGTCTCTGAAGGTGAAAGCGGGTAACAACGCGATGGACGCCACCGTACTGGAAATCACCAAAGATGGCGTTCGTGTACAGCTGACTTCTGGTATGTCAATGATTGTACGCGCAGAACACTTGTTGTTCTGAAACGGAGGCCGAGCCTGGCATGAACACTTTTTTTAAGCTCACCGCGCTGGCTGGCCTGTTTGCTATAACAGGCCACGCTTTCGCTGTGGACGATATTACGCGTGTTGATCAAATTCCGGTGCTCAAGGAAGAGACTCAGCACGCGACGGTGAGTGAGCGCGTGACGTCGCGCTTTACTCGTTCGCACTATCGTCAGTTCGATCTCGATCAGGCCTTTTCGGCCAAAATCTTTGACCGTTATCTGAACTTGCTGGATTACAGCCATAACGTACTGCTGGCCAGCGATGTCGAACAGTTCGCTAAACGCAAATCCGAAGTGGGTGATGAGCTGCGCTCCGGAAAGCTCGATCTGTTCTACGATCTGTACAACTTATCGCAAAAGCGCCGTTTTGAGCGTTATCAATACGCGCTGAAAGTGCTGGAACGTCCGATGGACTTCACCGGCAACGACACCTTTAATCTGGACCGCAGCAAAGCGCCATGGCCGAAAGACGAGGCTGAACTGAATGCGCTGTGGGACGGAAAAGTCAAATATGACGAACTGAGCCTCAAGCTTACAGGCAAAGACGAGAAAGAGATCCGTGAGACGTTAAATCGTCGATACAAATTCGCTATTCGTCGTCTGGCGCAGACCAACAGTGAAGATGTTTTCTCGCTGGCGATGACCGCGTTTGCGCATGAAATTGATCCGCACACTAATTATCTCTCTCCACGTAACACCGAACAGTTCAATACCGAAATGAGCCTGTCTCTGGAAGGTATCGGTGCTGTGCTTCAGATGGACGATGACTACACCGTAATCAACTCCATGGTGGCCGGTGGCCCTGCGTCGAAAAGCAAAGCGATCAGCGTAGGCGACCGTATTGTCGGTGTGGGTCAAACCGGAAAGAGCATGGTGGACGTGATTGGCTGGCGTCTTGATGATGTTGTTGCGCTGATCAAAGGGCCGAAGGGCAGCAAAGTTCGCCTGGAGATCCTGCCAGCCGGTAAGGGGACCAAAACTCGTATCGTTACTCTGACCCGTGAGCGTATCCGTCTGGAAGATCGCGCGGTGAAAATGTCGGTGAAAACCGTGGGTAAAGAGAAGGTTGGCGTTCTGGATATCCCTGGTTTCTACGTCGGCCTGACCGATGATGTGAAAGTGCAGCTCCAGAAGCTTGAAAAGCAGAATGTCAGCAGCGTGATCATTGACCTGCGCAGCAACGGCGGCGGGGCATTGACCGAGGCCGTCTCGCTTTCCGGGCTGTTTATCCCGTCTGGCCCGGTGGTACAGGTGCGCGATAACAACGGTAAAGTGCGTGAAGATGCCGATACCGATGGTGTGGTCTACTATAAGGGGCCGCTGGTGGTGCTTGTCGATCGCTTCAGCGCCTCTGCATCGGAAATCTTCGCTGCTGCCATGCAGGATTACGGCCGGGCGTTAATCGTCGGCGAACCGACGTTTGGCAAGGGCACCGTTCAGCAGTACCGCTCTCTGAACCGTATTTACGACCAGATGCTGCGCCCTGAATGGCCAGCGCTGGGCTCAGTACAGTACACCATTCAGAAGTTTTACCGCGTCAACGGCGGCAGTACGCAGCGCAAAGGCGTGACGCCGGATATCATGATGCCGACAGGTACCGAAGAGACGGAAACGGGCGAGAAGTTTGAAGATAACGCGCTGCCGTGGGATAGCATTGATGCCGCGACATTCGTGAAATCGGGTGATATGAAACAGTTCGGACCAGAACTGCTGAAAAATCACAACGATCGCATCGGGAAGGATCCGGAATTCCAGTACATCATGAAGGACATCGCGCGTTTCAACGCTTTGAAAGCGAAACGGAACATTGTGTCTCTGAACTACGCCCAGCGTGAGAAAGAGAACAATGAAGATGACGCGACACGTCTGGCGCGTATCAACGATCGCTTCAAACGTGAAGGCAAGCCTCTGCTCAAAAAACTGGACGATCTGCCTAAGGATTACCAGGAGCCCGATCCGTATCTGGACGAGACGGTGCATATCGCGCTTGATCTCGCGAAGCTGGAAAAAGAGAAACCTGCCCTGCAACCTGCTCCGACAAAATAATCCCCCAACAGGCACAAGAAATTGTGCCTGTTTCTTTATGTACCTCCTCCTTCCGTCAGGCAGATTTCCAATTGTGTAAAGTTGTGTCTTTCTGGTGACTTACGCCGTCTGGATGCTTGAAAATAGCCGTAATACCCATACGATGTGGGTAATCGCATAGTGCGTTTTGTTAAACTGAGGTTAAAAGAATATTATGATGCGAATCGCGCTCTTCCTGCTCACCAACCTGGCGGTGATGGTGGTATTCGGGCTGGTGCTAAGCCTGACGGGAATTCAGTCGAGCAGCGTTCAGGGTCTGTTGATTATGGCGCTGCTGTTTGGTTTCGGTGGCTCTTTCATTTCACTGCTGATGTCGAAGTGGATGGCATTGAAATCTGTGGGCGGTGAAGTTATTGAGCAACCGCGTAACGATATGGAGCAGTGGCTGATGAGCACGGTTGCTCAGCAGTCAAAGCAGGCGGGCATTGCCATGCCGCAGGTAGCCATCTACCACGCGCCGGATATTAACGCGTTTGCTACCGGTGCGCGTCGTGACGCGTCCCTGGTGGCCGTCAGTACCGGCCTGCTGCAAAACATGAGCCGTGACGAAGCGGAAGCGGTTATTGCTCACGAGATCAGCCACATCGCCAATGGCGATATGGTCACCATGACCCTGATCCAGGGTGTGGTGAACACCTTCGTTATCTTTATTTCTCGTATTCTGGCACAGATTGCTGCCGGGTTTATGGGTGGCAACCGTGATGAGGGTGAAGAGAGCAACGGCAACCCGCTGATCTATTTTGCTGTTTCAATGGTGCTGGAGCTGGTGTTCGGTATCCTGGCAAGCATCATTACCATGTGGTTCTCCCGTCATCGTGAGTTCCACGCGGATGCCGGTTCCGCGAAACTGGTGGGTCGTGAAAAGATGATTGCTGCGCTGCAACGTCTTAAAACCAGCTACGAGCCGCAGGAAGCAAACAGCATGATGGCCTTCTGCATCAACGGCAAATCAAAGTCGCTGAGCGAGCTGTTTATGTCTCACCCGCCGCTGGATAAACGTATTGAAGCGCTGCGTAGCGGCGAATACCTGAAGTAACGTAATCGGGGTGAAAAGAACCGGGCTGGAGCCATTCTCCGCCCGGTTTTTTTATGCCTGCGCCTTTGGCTGGGTGACGCGAAGGCCGCTAATGACAGCCGCGAGGGTCGCCAGGGTCCCTGCGGTAATCAGCGCAACCTGTGTCGCATTCTGCCCGGCAAGGTTAAACATCAACGCCACCAGTGCGGCCCCGGTGCTTTGCCCTAACAGTCTTGCCGTGCCCAGCATCCCGCTGGCGCCACCGCTGCGATGACGTGGGGCAGAGGTGATAATCGTGTGGTTATTAGGGGACTGGAACAGACCAAAACCGGCCCCGCACAGGATCATGCGCCAGATAATATCCAGATCCCCCGGCGAGGCGGGCAGGAGCGCCAGCGAAAACAGTCCCACCGCCATGACAACCAGCCCAATCGCCCCCAGAAGCCCGGCATGGACGCGCTCAATAAGGTAACCGGCCAGCGGGGCCATTACCATGGTTGCCAGCGGCCAGGGCGTGAGCAGCAAGCCTGTCTCCACTTCTGAACGGCCAATCACGCTCTGCAAAAAGAACGGCAGCGCAACCAGCGCCAGCATCTGGGCGCAGAACGAGCAAATGGAGGTACAAATGGATAGCGAAAACAGCGGAATACGTAGCAAATCCACCGGAAGTAGCGGCACGGGCAGCGCCAGCTGACGTCGTACAAAGAAAAAGCCGATGATAAGCATGGCAACGATTTCTGCGGCAATGAGCGACAGAGACTGTCCCTGCGCAAATCCGCTCAGCGCGGTAATCAGCAGGCCAAAAGTCAGCGCGTTCATCACGGCGCTGGGCAGATCGAAACGTGGCATGGTACTTTTCGGACCATTTTCCGGAAGATAGCGCAGGGCGAAGAAGAACGCCACAATGCCCAGCGGCACGTTAATGGCAAACAGCCACTGCCACGAGGCAACGGACAGGATGGCGGCGGCAATCGTTGGGCCGGCGGCGGACGACACGGCCACAATAAAGGAGTTAATGCCCATGCCGCGCCCCAGGTGGCGTTGAGGATAAATAAGCCGTATCAGGGCCGTGTTCACGCTCATTAGCGCCGCGCCGCCAAAGCCCTGCGCGATACGCGCCAGCGTAAGGGTGTGCAGTGAATCTGAAAGGGCACAGAAGAGCGAGGTGAGGGTAAACACCACCAGCCCGCACTGGTAAACCCGGCGATAACCAAACATATCGCCCAGGAAAGAGAGTGACAGAAGGGAAATCACAATCGCTATCTGGTACGCGTTTACAATCCAGATGGAGCTTGCCGGCGAAGCATTAAGGTCTTTGGCAATCGTAGGAAGAGCCACGTTGGCAATCGCACCGTCAAGGACAGCCATCGAAATACCGATGACAATAGTGGCAATTGCCCCGTACCGCTGCGGTAAGGGCAGGCCATCAGAAACGTTTTTTTGCATGGGAAAAGAATGGCTCAACGTGAAATTATTTTCAGAGTAACTATTTTAGCATCGTTATTTCGGTTTTATGTCGCAGATTTGTAACGAAGTAAACCCAGATAGATTGCAGCACGCATAACACGAATTTATAATAAAAACCGGTTCTGATTTTTATAAAACACTCTCCATGAGGTGATAAATGGCAATCGCAGATTTGGATAAGCAGCCAGATTCTGTTTCTTCCGTGCTGAAGGTGTTTGGCATCTTGCAGGCGCTCGGAGAAGAGCGTGAAATTGGTATTACAGAGTTGTCGCAGCGTGTGATGATGTCGAAAAGCACCGTTTATCGCTTTTTGCAGACGATGAAATCATTGGGTTATGTCGCGCAGGAAGGAGAATCAGAAAAATATTCTCTGACCCTGAAACTGTTTGAACTGGGCGCCCGCGCCTTGCAGAACGTGGATCTGATCCGCAGCGCTGACATTCAGATGCGTGAACTTTCACGACTGACGAAAGAGACAATTCACCTCGGTGCGCTGGATGAAGACAGTATTGTTTACATCCACAAAATTGACTCCATGTACAACCTGCGCATGTATTCACGCATCGGTCGTCGTAACCCGCTGTACAGCACCGCAATTGGTAAAGTACTGCTGGCCTGGCGCGATCGCGAAGAGGTGAAGCAAATCCTTGACGGGGTGGAGTACAAACGCAGCACCGACCGCACGATTACCAGTACGGAAGAACTGCTGAGCGTGCTGGATAAAGTGCGTGAGCAGGGTTACGGGGAAGATAACGAAGAGCAGGAAGAGGGGCTGCGTTGCATCGGTGTGCCGGTGTTTGACCGCTTCGGCGTTGTCATTGCGGGCCTGAGCATTTCGTTCCCAACGCTGCGTTTCTCTGAAGAGCGTCTTCATGAATATGTGGCGATTCTGCATACCGCAGCGCGCAAAATTTCAGAGCAGATGGGCTATAACGATTATCCGTTCTGATCGACGCCACCAATAGAAACGCCGCACTTTTGCGGCGTTTCTGTAAGCGAAATTCAACGCGGATTAACCGTTATCAACCACAACAGATGATTTACGCAGCACAGGACAGTTGGTTAACCCGATGATCCCGCTGTCGGAATGGATGTACTGAGCCGTGCTTATCCCCTGGGCGGTAAGATATTTACACTGGATACCCAGACCCGCGGCATTTTCTTTGCTCCCCATTAATACGCCGTACCCACTTAATAACAGGCCGATCCAGACAATGGCCAGTACAATTACTGTACGAATAAGTAAACGCATCGTTGCCTCTTTTTTCTTTGTTGTCATAGAGTAAGCGTAACGGCTTTACGCAGTGAAACAAGTGCACGATTCCGAAAAGCGTCTGTTGAAGGTACAGTTAGCCCCTGTTTAAGATAACCGTGATAACCTGGCTGTATCAGGTCATAAGACGGAGTGTGGAGTGAAAAAAATACGCTGGGTAATTCTGATTATAGTGTTGATAGCATGCGTGGTGCTGTGGACGCAGACTATCAATGTGATGTGCGATCAGGATGTACAGTTCTTTAGCGGCATTTGTTCAATCAATAAGTTTATCCCCTGGTAGAGACCATTTTTACGCTGAGTGATGTCCTTACGCGGCGGCAGTGGTAAAATGGCGGTTTTTACTGAGGTGGTGAAATGGGTGAGTTACTGAATTCGGGGCTGCTGAGCATTGCATCCCTGGTAATGTCTTTGGTGGTGCTGGTCGTTGGGCTGGTGCTGTGGTTTTTCGTTAACCGCGCCAGCTCCCGCACAAACGAGCAGATTGAGCTGCTGGAAGCATTGCTCGATCAGCAGAAACGGCAGACTGCGCTGCTGCGTCGTTTGTGCGAAGCCAACGAGCCGGAGGAGAAAGCGGTACCGAAGGACGCTGTTGCTCAACAACAAGACGAGGAAGACTTCATTCGCCTGGTAGCTGAACGATAGTCTGCCCGGAGCGGGGAGGTGGCCTGACGTACGGCGTAAATCCCCTCCCTTATCAAATGCATCCCACAACATCCCGGCATTTAATTAAGCAGCAGTTAACTCATGTTTTAGCACACTGAAAACTGGCGAATATTTATCCTTATTTAACAAATTCAGTTTCGTTGAAAAAATAGTGTGCTTTATCTTTACTGAAGTGTTTTATTTTTATCGAAACGTTTTGCTTGCCTTGTTTTGAGGCAGAGTCATAAAAATTTCATTATTTTGGTGCAGAATAACACTTATTAAATGGTGGTTTTTAATACAGTTAGCAAAATGTAATTAACATCGTATATTCCCTGACACATGTTGGTGCGTTGCAATGTTTTCAGCATAACTTTTCACAAAATGTTCTAACTCAGTCATTCCTTTAAAGAAATTCTGGGATTGGGATGGACGCTTTGAAATGATTGAGCTATGTTTAAAAAGTCTTTGATTACAGGGCGCGTCAACGCACCCTGCGGGCAGTGAGGTCAGGTGGCGCTTCATTTGACAATTCGCATAACTGTGCAGATTGTTATGGAGTAACGTCTGAATTTGTGCGGCGGATCGAGACACGTTTAAAAATGGCTTGCCATATTAAACGTTGTGTGTGATAACACGTTTTGGGTCAAACGAGGTACAGTTCTGTTTATGTGTGGCATTTTCAGTAAAGAAGTCCTGAGTAAACACGTTGTCGTTGAATACCGCTTCTCTGCCGAACCTTATATTAGTGCCTCAAGCAGTAATGTCTCAGTTTTATCTATGTCAAAGCCCGCGGGCTAAGAAAACACTCTAAGGAATTTTGCAAATGGCAAAGATTAAAGGTCAAGTTAAGTGGTTCAACGAGTCTAAAGGTTTTGGTTTCATTACTCCTGCTGACGGCAGCAAAGACGTGTTCGTACACTTCTCTGCAATCCAGGGTAACGGCTTCAAAACTCTGGCTGAAGGCCAGAACGTTGAGTTCGAAATTCAGGATGGCCAGAAAGGCCCAGCTGCGGTTAACGTAACTGCTATCTGATCGAATCACTGCTGACTGAAGCGCTCAGCGCTTCGATCTCAGACATAAGCCTCGCCGATGCGGGGCTTTTTTATTCGCTTATTTTTCAAAATATTACGTAATCCTCCTCTGTTATTATCTTGTTGCAAACCCGCGAGATTATTAGCATTGTTTTCCCGCCTTATTATCCGCTTTTCCCGTTAAATCAGGGCGTTGATTAACAGCCCTGGGGTTAAGGTGAAAAAAAAGACAATAACCACCACCGGAAATTTTACTCCGGCACGTTTTGCACTTCTGTGTCTCGCCATCTTTTGTAGCCTTGCGTTTCTGCTGGGCCGCGTAGCGTGGCTACAAATTATCAAACCGGATAATCTGGTGAAGCAGGAGGATATGCGCTCCCTGCGCGAAGTGGCGATAGACGCCCCGCGTGGGATGATTGTTGACCGTGAAGGGCGACCCCTTGCGGTGAGCGTACCCGTCCAGGCCGTCTGGGCCGATCCCAAAACAGTGCTGGAAAAAGGGGGGATCGGTTTTGACTCGCGCTGGCAGGCCCTGGCAAATGCCTTACACCTTTCTCTGAGCACGCTCGCATCGCGAATTAACAGTAACCCGCACGGGCGATTTATTTACCTGGCCCGTCAGGTTGATCCCGCCCAGGCAAAGTGGATCGATAAGCTACGTCTCCCCGGTATCAACCTTCGCGATGAGTCCCGCCGCTTTTATCCTGCCGGGCACGTGGCGGCGAACCTGATTGGCTTCACCAATATTGATGGTCAGGGCATTGAGGGCGTCGAGAAAAGCTTTAACACGCAGCTTACCGGGAAGGCAGGTGTGCGGCTGGTCAGGAAAGATCGCTACGGACATGTGGTGGAGAACCTTACGGAGGTGGCTCCCGTACCTGCACATAATATCCAGCTTAGTATCGATGAACGCCTGCAAACTATCACCGAAGACGCGCTGGATAATGCCGTAGCGTGGAACAAAGCCGAATCAGGCGCGTCGGTGCTGATTAATATCCAGACGGGCGAAATTCTGGCAATGGCGAGCTTCCCCGACTTCAACCCCAATAACCGGGAAGGGGCAACGCTGGATGATTTTCGCAATCGCGCGATCAGCGACACCTTTGAACCTGGCTCGACCGTTAAGCCTCTGGTGCTGATGACGGCGCTACAGCAGGGGCTGGTACAGCCTGACAGCGTCATAGACACGCATCCCTACACTATTGATGGCCATCGTATCCGCGATGTGGGCTACTACCCCGAGCTGACGATGACCGGGATCCTGCAAAAATCCAGTGATACGGGCGTGTCCCGTCTTTCGCTGGCGATGCCCGTGCAACGGTTACTGGATACCTATAAACACTTTGGTTTTGGCGAGAGTACCGGGCTTGGCTTAACGGGAGAAAGCGCAGGTTTACTGCCGCAGCGAAAATTCTGGAGCCAGTTAGACCGGGCGACCTTTGCCTTTGGGTATGGCCTGATGGTCACCCCCCTCCAGCTGGCGCATGTGTATGCCACCATCGGCAGCTATGGCATTGAACGGCCTCTGTCCATCACCCGAATCGACCCGCCGGTGATTGGCAAGCGGGTGATGCCCGAGGAAATTGTTCACGAGGTGGAGCACATGATGGAGAGCGTTGCGTTACCCGGCGGTGGCGGGGTCAAAGCGGCGGTGCGTAACTATCGCGTGGCGATAAAAACCGGGACGGCCAAAAAAATCGATGAACATGGTAAGTATGTGGATAAATACGTCGCCTATACCGCAGGCGTTGCGCCTGCCAGCGATCCCCGTTTCGCGCTGGTGGTGGTGATCAACGATCCGCAAAACGGTGCCTACTATGGCGGGGCCGTTTCTGCGCCCGTGTTCAGCGAAATTATGGGTAACGTCCTGCGCCTGGAAAATGTGAAGCCAGACGGGCTGCCGGCAGATTCTGACCATCTGATCGTGATGCGTCACCCAGCCGTTTATAACCCTGGCGAATAGCGGTACACTTCGCCTTTTGGTTTCCGCCCTGGAGCTGTCATGTCTTTCAGTTGTCCCCTTTGCCACGCGCCGCTGACGCGCGCGGAGAAAACGTTTATCTGTCCACAGGGACATCAGTTTGACCGGGCGAAAGAGGGCTATGTAAATCTTCTGCCGGTACAACACAAGCGCTCCCGGGACCCGGGTGACAGCGCGGAGATGATGCAGGCGCGCCGGGCGTTTCTCGATGCCGGGCACTATCAACCGCTCAGGGATGCCGTTGTCGCCTTACTCCGTCAATATCTGACAGAAGGCGCATCCGCCATGCTGGATATCGGCTGCGGCGAAGGTTACTACACCGCCACGTTTGCTGACGTGGCGGCTGAGAAGGGTGCCGAAACTTACGGGCTGGACGTGTCGAAAGTGGCTATCCGTGCGGCAGCAAAACGCTACTCAGCGGTAACGTTCTGCGTGGCCTCCAGCCACCGCCTGCCGTTTGAGGAAGCGAGTATGGACGCCGTGGTGCGTATCTATGCGCCGTGCAAGGCAGAGGAGCTGGCGCGCGTCGTTAAGCCTGGCGGCTGGGTTATCACCGTCACGCCAGGGCCGCGTCATCTGCTGGAGTTAAAAGGGCTGATCTATGATGAAGTTCACCTGCATGCGCCGCACTCTGAACAGCTGGCGGGCTTTGCGTTAAAGCAGGCGCAGTCGGTAGCGTATGAAATGACGTTGCAGGGAAGTGAAGCCGTGGCGTTACTGCAAATGACGCCGTTTGCATGGCGGGCAAAACCAGAGGTGTGGGAAACGCTGGCAGCGCAGACAGAATTTCGCTGCCAGACGGATTTCAGCATCCATTGCTGGCAGCGCGAAGGTTAACCCGCGAAGTGTGCCCAAAGGATTTGGGCACCAATCCCGATCAACACGATACCGCCCAGAATTTCGGCTCGTTTGCCTAACAGCGGGCCAATGAACCGACCCACCATCATCCCCAGCGTTGACATGATCAGCGTGGCGCAGCCAATCGCCAGCGCGGTGGCGATAATATTGACCTGCAAAAACGCCAGACCGACACCCACGGCCATTGCATCCAGGCTGGTTGCGATGGCGGTTGTCACCAGAAGCCAGAAGCCGTGGCGTTGCAGCGGCGCATCATCTTCATCGCCGTTACCACGAAAGCCTTCAATCACCATGCGTCCGCCGAGGAACACCAGCAGCACGAAAGCAATCCAGTGATTCCACTCCAGCACGAACTGGCTGGCGAGCATCCCCAGACCCCAGCCGATAAGCGGCGTCAGCGTTTCGATAGCACCAAAGATGAGACCGGTACGCAGGGCGTCGGAAAATTTAGGTTTATGGAGGGTGGCACCTTTACCAATAGAGGCGGCAAATGCGTCCATGGACATGCCAAAAGCCAGAAGGATCGTAGCGGAGATATTCATAAGAGCGTCCAGACCGGGGATATCCATATGACACATCACTGCCCCCAGTAAACAGCAGTTGATGTATCTATGGTCTCGCCTGATCGCTTTTGGCACAGTCAGTGTGCTGAAAACGATCCGTACGCGCCACGTTTTTCAACGAGTATGTTGACACGTACATTTCCCGCAGGCAGGAAATCGGCTACTCCCCAACGACGGGCGCAACCTTAACATATTTTGAGAATATAAAACAACAACGAAGATGGCTTTATATAGCCACTATATTGATAACGATTTTCATTTAGATTTATGCGTGAAAATATCGTTAACAAATATAAGGCAATTAACAGAGGAGATATAGCACCGGCTATATTGCTGGTTTAAGAATAATGCAATATATAGCCGATGCTATAATATTAACTCATTGAGTTTTAACGAGTAATTTGTAGATCTTTTCCAGGTCATCAATATTTTTGACCCGGATGAGCAGGCGGCGTTGTTCTAATTGCATCACCAGAACCCCGTCTTCGGATAAATTCATCTCTTTAATACGGTTATATTCTATCCAGACATTAGCGAAGAAGAATCCGTGTTTTTTAAAAATGAGTTTTGGCGAGCGGATCCAGAACAGGTAAATCGCCATTAATGCCAGCGCACATAATAACCATGTGGTTAATATTGCGCCGTGGCTGGTCACATTATTGTAAATCAGGATGACTACCAGACCGGCGAAGATAAACGCATCAATGCGCCCACGGCGTAATAGGGGAAGGGTCAGCAGCGTCTCGCCGTGGCGGCGAGGCATAATGAACTCGTCATAGATCGCGTAAGCCAGAAGGGCAACAATAAATAAAACCAGTACGGTGTCCGTGACAGTCATTCATCCTCCAGATAAAAAGACCGGGGGCAAGCCCCCGGTCGGTAACGCATTTTATTACAGACCCAGCAGGCCGACGGCGTAGCCCGCGATACCGATGACGAAGAAGCCAACGATGATCCACAGCGGGTTCACTTTCTTACGCAGCAGCCACATACAGGCGAAGGTTAGCAGCAGCGGTACCAGGCCCGGCATCAGCTGGTCCAGAATCGTCTGCACGGTGGTAACGCGCGTCTGACCATCCTGACCAGTGATCGTCGATACCACCAGCGGGATGTTCACGTGCGTCCACTTGTTAACCAGCGCCCCCATTACAAACAGGCCGAGGATTGACGCCCCCTCAGTCAGTTTTTGCAGGAAGCCGCCGCCCATATCCTTAACGATATCCACCCCTTTACGATAACCGTACGCCACGCCGTAGTAACGGGTCAGCAGACGCACCGCGTTGAACAGGATGAAGAACAGCAGAGGACCGAGCAGGCTGCCGCTCATGGCGATCCCGGCGCCCAGCGCCGCAAAGACCGGACGCACGGTACCCCAGAAGATCGGGTCGCCCACGCCTGCCAGCGGCCCCATCAGACCAACTTTGATACCGTTGATGGCACCATCGTCGATTTCAGCCCCGTTCGCACGCTGCTCTTCCATTGCCAGCGTCACGCCCAGAACAGGCGCCGCAACATAAGGATGGGTGTTGAAGAATTCCAGGTGACGCTTAATTGCCTGACGGCGTGCTTCGTTGTTTTCCGGATACAGGCGTTTGATGGCCGGCACCATGGAGAAGCAGAAGCCGAGCGCCTGCATACGTTCGAAGTTCCATGAACCCTGAAACAGGTTAGAACGGATGAACACGCCACGAATATCACCCGGAGTGAGTTTTTTCTCAGTGGTAGTTTTTGTCATATCAACCATTTCGCTCACCTGTTAGTCCAGTTCGTTATCGAGATCGTTGTTACCAGCAGCCTGCGCAGGGGCACCCGCGACACGGTTGTATTTCGGGCTGAGCTGGATATAAAGAATCGCCATCACCGCACCAATCACACCCAGCGCAACCAGGTTGAAGTTGGTGAACGCAGCGGTAACGAAGCCGAGGTAGAAGAATGGCATCAGGTAGCCCGCGCGCATCATGTTGATGACCATCGCATAACCGACCACCACGATCATACCCCCGGCGATATTCAGACCGCTGGTAACCACTTCAGGGATCGCATTCAGCATGCCCTGAACTTCGCTGGTACCGACAGAAATCGCCACGATAACCGCAGGGATTGCGATACGCATCGCTTGCAGGAACAGGGAAGAAACGTGGATCCAGGAGAGCGCGGTGAGGTTGCCGTTTTCGGCCGCCTTATCCGCCGCATGCTGGAAGGCAACGGTAATAGTACGGACGATAATGGTCAGCACCTGACCCGCTGCGGCCAGCGGGATGGCCAGCGCGATACCGGCACCAATACTCTGATGACCAGCGATAACCAGAACGGTTGAAATAATGGACGCCAGCGCGGCATCTGGCGCAACTGCCGCACCGATGTTCATCCAGCCGAGGGCGATCATTTCCAGGGTACCACCGATGATGATACCGGTTTTCATGTCACCGAGAACGGCGCCAATCAACGTACAGGCCACCAGAGGGCGGTGGAACTGAAATTCATCAAGTACGGACTCCATACCCGCAATACATGCGACGATGAACACCAGCACAATCTGAAGAGTAGTAATCTCCATTGCACTTCTCCTATTACATAAGCTCTATATGAAAAACCGGCCCGGGCTTATTTCCCCACTTTGCCGATCAAATCCATCATTTTCAGTTTCTGGTCCGTGGAAACCTTACGGGCTTCCAGTTCGATACCGCGTGCATTCAGTTTGTTGAAGGCCTCGATATCTTTCGCATCCACTGAAATCGCGTTGTTGACCTGCGTTTTGCCCTGACGGAATGCCATACCGCCAATGTTAACGGAGGTGATTTTCACGCCGCCTTCAACAATGCGTTCGACGTCTGTCGGGTTGGTGAAGAGAAGCATCACGCGCTCACCCGCATATTTCGGGTTGTTGTAAACGCGGATCATTTTGGCGACATCCACGACGTGCGCGGTGACGCCCGGCGGTGCAACCTGGGTAAGAAGGGTTTTACGGACAGTGTCGGCGGCCACTTCGTCACTGACCACGATGATGCGTTGTACGTTGGTCTCTTTGGTCCAGCGTGTTGCCACCTGGCCGTGGATCAGACGGTCATCAATACGCGCAAGGCCGATAACCATGTAATCGTTCGGACCCATTGGCTTCGCCGGTGCTGCCGCCCTTGGTGCAGCAGGGGCAGGGGCCGGTTTTTCAACCGGCTGCGCTTTCAGCGCCTTCACGCCTTCGCGACCGGTTTCCACCGCCAGTGCCACCAGTTCATCAAAACCTGGGTTGTCGTCACGCGCCATGAAGGTTTCCACCAACATCGGGATATTCACCCCGGCGACGACTTCATAATGCTCTTTATCGACGACAATGCGGCTGGCAGCGTTGAACGGGCTGCCGCCCCATGTATCCACGAGAAACAGCACGCCTTTGCTGGTATCCAGCTTCTCAAGCTGAGCAGTGTATTTTTCAATCAGCGTCTCGGCATTTTCACCGGGAACGAAATCGATCCAGCCGACGTTTTCCTGCTCGCCCAACAGCATTTCTGCCGTTTTGAGTAACTGCTCCGCAGCCCAACCATGTGTGCCTATGACAATAGCAATGGTCACTTGCTACCTCCTTTTATTATCATGTATACGTCTGCCAGGCAGGCGTACTGAGAATCGTATTGGCGAACCGAATCGATTCAGATAAGGGTTAGAGTTCAAAAAACTAAGACTTCCGCGAATTATTTTAGATAGTGAAAAAATAATTTATGTGATGAAGATCCGTAATTTAGCTACGCCTTACAGATTTTTCTTTAAGTTAATCCGCGTGTGTTACAGAAGTTTGCAAAGGAACGTAAATCTTTGCTAAAAACCAATTGTCTCTGATATGTTTAGCGTCCGTTTAATTATTCAGGAGTATAGGGCTACAGCCCACTATATGGACCGTCACCGACGTCAGTCATCTTCCAGGCCATTCCGCGCCTTATTCATCGGCGATCTTCGCCACGCATCGACTCTCATTCCCTTTGAAATGCCCGAAATTAGCGGGGCACCGTTTTGTCATTCCTTTAGCAGGAGCGTGTCATGGAATTCTTAATGGACCCGTCAATCTGGGTAGGCTTGCTTACGCTGGTCGTGCTGGAGATCGTTCTCGGTATTGATAACCTGGTGTTTATCGCCATCCTCGCGGATAAGCTGCCGCCGAAACAGCGTGATAAAGCCCGTCTGATCGGCCTCTCGCTGGCGCTGATCATGCGTCTGGGCTTGCTGTCTGTGATCTCGTGGATGGTTACCCTGACGAAGCCGCTGTTCACCGTCATGGATTTCACCTTCTCCGGCCGCGATTTAATCATGCTGGTGGGGGGCCTGTTCCTGCTGTTCAAAGCCACAACAGAGCTGCATGAACGGCTGGAGAACCGGCAGCACGATGATGGCCACGGTAAGGGTTACGCCAGCTTCTGGGTGGTTGTTCTCCAGATTGTGGTGCTTGATGCGGTCTTCTCTCTGGATGCGGTGATTACGGCAGTCGGCATGGTGAACCATCTGCCGGTGATGATGGCGGCGGTGGTGATTGCGATGGCGGTAATGCTGCTGGCGTCAAAACCGCTAACGCGTTTCGTCAACCAGCATCCGACGGTCGTTGTGCTGTGTCTAAGCTTCCTGCTGATGATTGGTCTGAGCCTGGTGGCAGAAGGGTTTGGCTTCCATATTCCGAAAGGCTACCTGTACGCCGCGATTGGCTTCTCGATTCTGATCGAGCTGTTTAACCAGATTGCGCGCCGTAACTTTATTAAGCAGCAGTCGAATCAGCCGCTGCGAGCCCGTACCGCAGATGCGATTCTGCGACTGATGGGCGGACGTCGTCAGGTCAACGTGCAGGCTGATAACGAGAACCGTAACCCGGTTCCGGTGCCTGAAGGCGCGTTTGTGGAAGAAGAACGCTACATGATCAACGGCGTGCTTTCGCTGGCTTCCCGCTCCCTGCGCGGCATTATGACGCCGCGCGGTGAGATCAGCTGGGTGGACGCCAACCTGAGCGTCGACGAAATTCGTCAGCAGCTGCTCTCCTCGCCACACAGCCTGTTCCCGGTCTGCCGGGGTGAGCTGGATGAGATTATCGGTGTGGTACGCGCGAAAGAGATGCTGGTGGCGCTGGAAGAGGGCGTTAACGTCGAGGCCGTAGCGGCCGCGTCGCCCGCTATCGTGGTGCCTGAAACGCTGGATCCGATCAACCTGCTGGGCGTATTGCGTCGTGCCCGCGGGAGCTTTGTTATCGTCACCAATGAATTTGGTGTGGTACAGGGCCTGGTGACGCCGCTGGACGTGCTGGAAGCCATTGCCGGTGAATTCCCTGATGCGGATGAAACCCCGGAAATCGTTGCCGACGGTGACGGCTGGCTGGTGAAAGGCACCACCGACCTGCACGCGCTCTCGCACACGCTGGGCGTCGAAAACGTGGTCAATGATGATGAAGACATTGCCACCGTCGCGGGGCTGGTGATTGCCGTTAACGGGCAGATCCCGCGTATCGGTGATGTGCTGGAGCTGCCGCCGCTGCAAATTACCATCGTCGAAGCCAACGACTATCGCGTTGATATGGTGCGTATTGTTAAAGAGCACTCTGCACACGACGAAGAAGAGTAACGCTATCTAGCGTAACGGCAGTAAGGGCACGATGTGTCCGTTGTGGCGGGCTGGCGGAGAGTGACTTTCCGCCAGCCATTTCGGAAACTCGCGCAGCGGCATTGGCCGCGCATACAAGTACCCCTGCAAAATATGTACGCTGTGACGGCGCAGGTAGCGTGACTGCTCCTCGGTTTCCACCCCTTCCGCAACCAGTTCAATATTCAGCCGCTGACCCAGCGCAATAATAATATCCGTTACCGTTGAGTTAACGGCGTCGGTGCCGATCGCGGTGGTGAAGGATTTATCAATTTTCAACACATCCGGATGCAGTTTTTCTAGCCATGAAAGTGAGCTGTTGCCGGTCCCAAAATCATCAATCGCAAGTTTCACCCCTTTGCGGTGCAGCTCCCGCACGATGCGGTAATCCACATCCAGCAACGCATCGCGTTCGGTTAACTCCACGATCAACTGTTGAACAGGGCTGGCGTTAAACCAGATGCGGTTGAGATCCTGGATCAGCGCAGCGCGGCGAAAATGGCTGGCGGCCACGTTAATGCCGATATGGAAATCGCGCGAGGCCGGGAAATAGCCTATCTGCCGCACCGTTTCGCTGATGACGTAGCGGGTAAGCGGAACAATCAGGTTATGTTCTTCGGCCAGAGGGATAAAGACATCGGGCGAAATCCATCCCTGACGCGGGTTGTTCCAGCGCAGGAGGATCTCGACGCCGACGCATTCCCGGGTGCGGGCATTCACCAGCGGCTGGCAGAAGAGCTCAAACTCCCTGGCCGCAATTCCCATATTGATTTCCCAGGTGAAACTGATGCGCCGCGCGGTGGCGAGCCAGGCGATATAGCCCATCAGTAAGCTGAGCATTAACGCCAGCGGCAGCTGGGTGGGCAGATTTTTTAACGCCATTTCGCCAGGCCCGGGGCCGCTCACCGTGACGCTGAAAGGGTAATGTTGTGACGATTGTTCCAGCAGGGAGGCGTTTTCATCGAAGGTCGGCGTAGTCGTCACCTGTTGCCCGTCGCGGAGGAAGTTATCTCCTACTCTCAGGACAACGTCGGTGATCTGCGGCCGCTGCGGCTCAAGAATCATTTTAGTGATGAGATCGATATTCACCACCTCCATCACCCCGTCGTTGCCGTCGCTCGCGAGGGGAGACCACTGAATCAGTACCGGGCTGCCTTTTACCAGCCACCGATCGGTCAGCAGCAACAGCCTGGATTCACTGACCGACAGCTCCGGCACAAACTCACTGACGGGCACATTACGGCTGCCAAAGACGCTTGAGCAATACAGTATTCCGTCTTGAATGAGGGCGATGGAGCGTACGGTCTGGAGGAGCGCCGCCTGTTTCCGCAGGATCAGATTTGCTTCGGAACAGGGTATGCCAACCAGTGAAAGTAGCGTTTCCCGCTGGGCCTCTAACGAAAGAAGCACCTTATCAAGCGCACGCACGGTGTGGTGGGTAAAGTCGTGGATCCGATCCTGATTTATGTTGCGCTGTGAAATAAAGCGAATACCCAGCGTCAGGACGAGCGTAACGAGCGCAACCGTGACACAGACGATAACGCGTTTTCGGCGATAGTCTTTAATGATCGTTTGTGCAGTTTGCATGAACGGTCGCCTGTTAAGCACCGGCCGGAAAAGCCAGACGCAACAGTGACAGTGTAGTGGGGAATACGTGAAGCGACGAGACGAGAGGGGAAAATTCGCCCATCCGTTGCAGATGGGCGAAAGGAAGGCTTAGTCGCACTGCACCTTAATGGCCAGACCGCCGCGCGAGGTCTCACGGTACTTCGCGTTCATGTCCTTGCCGGTTTCGTACATAGTTTCAATAACCTTATCCAGCGACACGCGTGGCTCGCTGGTACGGCGCATCGCCATACGTGAGGCGTTGATCGCTTTGACGGAGGCGATGGCGTTACGCTCAATGCACGGCACCTGCACCTGGCCGGCAACCGGGTCACAGGTCAGACCGAGGTTGTGCTCCATACCGATTTCCGCCGCCACGCACACCTGCTCAGGGCTGGCGCCCAGCAGTTCCGCCAGACCCGCTGCTGCCATAGAGCAGGCCACGCCCACTTCACCCTGACAGCCTACTTCGGCACCAGAGATGGACGCATTCATTTTGTACAGCGCGCCGATAGCACCTGCCGCGAGGAAATAGCGGATATAGATGTCCGGCGTCACGGGCTCAATAAAGTGATCGTAATAGGCCAGCACCGCCGGAACGATACCGCACGCGCCGTTGGTTGGCGCCGTCACGACGCGACCACCCGCTGCGTTCTCTTCGTTAACCGCGAGGGCAAACATGTTCACCCAGTCGACCACGTTCATTGGGTCATTGGAGAACTTGTCGGTAGTGACCAGCATGCGGCGCAGAGCAGAGGCACGACGCGGCACGCGCAGTGGCCCAGGCAGAACACCCTCGGTGTTCATCCCGCGGTCAATACAGGCGCGCATGGTTTGCCACACGTTAGCAAAATAGTCTTCGATCTCTTTCTTGCTGTGCAGCGCCAGTTCGTTCTGCATCACCATGCCTGACAGGGACAGACCGGTCTCTTTGCAGTAGCCCAGCAT
Source organism: Enterobacter sp. BIDMC 27 (assembly GCF_000534415.1). Classification (NCBI taxonomy): domain Bacteria; kingdom Pseudomonadati; phylum Pseudomonadota; class Gammaproteobacteria; order Enterobacterales; family Enterobacteriaceae; genus Enterobacter; species Enterobacter sp. BIDMC 27. Next base: position 3,573,136 of record NZ_KI973178.1, on the reverse strand, counting down.
CTCGGTGGCCGATTTAAACGGATAGGGCACATTGACGTCGCCCGCGCTCTCTTTACCAAAGTGTTCTTCGTCAACGATAAAGCCGCCGCCGATGGAGTAGTAAGTTTTGCTGTAGATCTCTTTTTCGCCACTCCAGGCGTGGATGGTCATGCCGTTTTCATGCAGCGGCAGGTTGTCGCTACGAAAACGCATCCCGTCATCCTGCGGGAAGTCCACTTCGTGCTGGCCGTTAGCCAGCAGCAAACGACCGCGCGTTTCCACGTCGCGGATAAATGCCGGAATGGCATCAATATCAACTGTGTCCGGCATATTGCCCGCCAGACCCATAATAATGGCGATATCGGTGTGGTGGCCTTTACCCGTTAATGACAGTGAACCGTAAACGTCTACGGCGACACGGGTAACGCTTTCCAGTAATCCTTTTTCGACCAGATCATCGACGAACTGTTTACCGGCCTTCATCGGCCCTACAGTGTGGGAAGAAGATGGACCAATCCCCACTTTGAACATGTCGAATATACTAATCACTTTCACACTCCTGACAGGGTTACTGGGGTTCCAGTAACGATGTTATAACTGCGCATAGTGTAAGAGGGAACACCAACCTCGGCTTAACTATTCACATGAATTAAACTAATGGTTAACGATGGTTTTGCTAATAGCGCGACGCCGATCGCAAACCTGCCAGAAAAGGGTGGAATGTAAAGTATAGTCAAGGCTTCAGGCCGATTTGCAGGGCCAGCTCACGAATGATGCCTGCCGTCATGCCCCAGACAAAATAATGCTGATACCACGACAGCCAGACCCGATGATCGTGTCCGCGGCGGTGAATATCCAGCGGGTGATAGCGACCCAGACGAAGGGCCTCTTCCAGCGGCATTTCGAATACCGCTGAAACTTCATCGACGCTGGCGTGATACTGAAGATCGGGCGGAATAATGCCAACGACCGGCGTGACCTGAAAACCGGTTACGCTGTCCACTGGCGGCAGCACGCCGATCACCTCGACCGCCTCCGGGGGGATCGCCACTTCCTCATGCGCTTCGCGCAGTGCGGCGGCAATCAGGGATGCATCGGTGCTGTCCACCGCGCCGCCCGGGAACGCAACCTGACCGGCGTGTTTTCGCATATGCGGTGAGCGCTGGGTAAGCAACAGACCCGGCTGCTCACGACGCACGACCGGGATCAGCACCGCCGCCTGACGTTGATTCAGCGTGGCGCGGTTAACCTGGGGCCGCAGAAGCTGAAAGCGCGACAGAAAATCATCCAGCGTCAGGTTGTCTTTCTTCACCGTGAGTTCTCCAGTTGTTTCAGGATACGATTCACTTTATCAAAGGTTTCCTGATATTCCGCCTCCGCCTGGCTGTCGGCCACAATGCCACCGCCTGCGGAACAGTACAGGTTACCGTCGCAGGCCGTCAGGGTGCGAATAGTGATGCTGGTATCCATGGTGCCGCACAGACTCACATAGCCGATGCTGCCGCACCAGGCGTTGCGGCGATGCGGTTCCAGTTCGTCGATGATCTCCATCGCCCGGACCTTCGGCGCGCCGGTAATGGAGCCGCCCGGAAACGCGGCGCGGAGCAGATCGCAGGCGGTTCGCGAGGCCGGCAGACGTGCGGTGATGGTGCTGACCAGATGATGCACCGCCGGGAATGGCTCCACGACGAACAGCTCCGGCACGCGCACGCTGCCCGGCTCGGCGACGCGGCCAATATCATTGCGCATCAGATCGACAATCATCAGGTTTTCAGCGCGATCTTTCGGCGAGGCCGCCAGCGTCTCCGCCTGCTGACGGTCGGCGTCGGCATCGGCAAGGCGCGGCAGGGTGCCCTTTATCGGGCGGGTCTGAATCATACCGTCAGCCAGGTGAATAAAACGCTCAGGTGAAAGGCTGAGGATGGCGCCGTGTTCAAGGCGTAAAAATGCGCTGAACGGGGCCTTATTGCTGGCATTGAGGCGGGTAAACGCCTGCCATTCGTCTCCCTCGTATGCCGCCTGGAAACGCTGGGCAAGGTTGACCTGATAACAGTCGCCGCTGTGAAGATACGCCTGCACGCGGGAGAATTTTTCCGCGTATTCCTCCGCGCTCATGTTCGAGCGCCAGCCGGAGGTTAGCATAAAGTGTTCCGGGGCGGCGGGCCGTTGCGCCTCAAGCCAGGCCAGACGCGCCTGCACGTCCCGGTGGCTTAGCAGAGAAACCGTCTGCTTACGGTGATCCACGATCAGCGCCCAGTCATACAGCCCCACCGCCATATCCGGCAGGGAAATATCCGCCTGCGCATGCTCGGGCAGCTTTTCGAAACGGCGACCCAGATCGTAACCAAACAGGCCCAGCGCGCCCCCCTGGAAAGGCAGCTCCGGATCCGGTGTGGCAGAAAAGCCCAGAGCATGGATCTCGTTCTGAAGCCGCATCAGCGGATCGTCAGTTGGCGACAGCGCATCGGTCGTCAGCGTTTTAACCGGGTCGGCCACCAGAATATCAAAGCGGCTGTAGGGATGATCCGCATGCCCGGAGTGCAGGAGCATCGCAAAAGGCAGGTGGCTCAGACGGGCAAACCAGAACTCGGCGGCGTCTGCACGCCAGGGCAAGGTCATAACAGTGGGGAAGCGCATGTTCATGTATGGCATACTACCGGGCAGCGTGAAATAATTAGCGCGAATAATTTAGCAGGAGTTAACGATGTTTGCAGGTTTACCTTCTCTCAGCCATGACCAACAGCAGAAAGCCGTTGAACGTATTCAGGAGCTGATGTCCCAGGGGATGAGCAGCGGACAGGCAATTTCCCAGGTCGCGGAAGAACTTCGCGCCACCCATACCGGCGAGCGGATCGTGGCGCGCTTTGAGGATGAAGATGAAGAATAACCGGCTTACACTGCCGCGATAATCTTGATCTCAACCTTATATTCCGGTTTCATCAGCGTGGCCTGTACGGTGCAGCGTACAGGCGCGTGACCCGCCACCACCCACGCATCCCAGGCTTTATTCATCGCCGCGAAATCGTCTTTATTCGCCAGAAAAATCGTCGCATCCAGAATGCGGGATTTATCGCTGCCCTGTTTTTCCAGTACGGCGTCGATCTGCGCCAGGGTGTTGGCGGTCTGCTCGAAGGCGTCAGCGTCCAGATTGGCAGGGACGCCGGTGTAGTACAGCGTCTGGTTGTGGATCACCACGTCAGACCAGCGGGCTTCGGCATCAATGCGCGTAATTGTCATAAACGTATCCTCGTTATCTTTCGTCGTCAGGCGGCAAGACTGCCATAATGTTCCGCCGTCGTCACTATTTGGGGTGGCACCGGAGAGAAGGGGCTGACATAATCCCTGTGCAAAAATACAGTGAGAGAACACCGTGGCAGACGATTTTTCCCCAGAAGGTCAGTTAGCACAGGCTATTCCCGGCTTTAAACCGCGCGAACCCCAACGTCAGATGGCGCATGCCGTCGCGCACGCCATCGACAAGGCGCAGCCGCTGGTCGTGGAGGCCGGCACCGGTACGGGGAAAACGTATGCTTACCTCGCTCCTGCGCTGCGGGCGAAAAAAAAGGTGATCATCTCTACGGGATCAAAAGCGCTCCAGGATCAGCTCTACAGCCGCGATTTACCCACGGTGGCGAAAGCGCTGAAATACAAAGGGCGTCTGGCCTTGCTGAAAGGGCGTTCTAACTACCTGTGTCTGGAGCGTCTTGAACAGCAGGCGCTGGCGGGCGGCGACCTGCCGGTACAAACCCTGAGCGATGTGATCGTCCTGCGCGCCTGGGCCAACCAGACGGAGGAGGGGGACATCAGCACCTGCGCGAGCGTGCCGGAAGACTCCCCGGCCTGGCCGCTGGTGACCAGCACCAATGACAACTGCCTCGGCAGCGACTGCCCGCTGTATAAGGACTGTTTTGTGGTGAAAGCGCGTAAAACCGCGATGGACGCCGACGTGGTGGTGGTGAACCATCACCTGTTTCTTGCGGATATGGTGGTCAAAGACAGTGGTTTCGGCGAGCTGATCCCGGAGGCGGAGGTGATGATCTTCGATGAAGCCCATCAGCTACCGGACATCGCCAGCCAGTATTTTGGTCAGTCGCTCTCCAGCCGTCAGCTTCAGGATCTGGCGAAAGATATTACCATTGCCTATCGCACCGAACTCAAAGATACCCAGCAGTTGCAGAAGTGCGCGGACCGCCTGGCGCAATGCGCACAGGATTTCCGCTTACAGCTTGGCGAGCCGGGCTATCGCGGCAACCTGCGCGAACTGCTCGCAGACAAAAATATCCAGCGCGCGCTGCTGCTGCTCGATGATGCCCTTGAACTCTGTTACGACGTGGCGAAGCTGTCCCTCGGACGTTCAGCGCTGCTGGACGCCGCTTTCGAGCGCGCCACGCTCTACCGTGGGCGGCTGAAGCGGCTGAAAGAGATCAACCAGCCGGGCTATAGCTACTGGTACGAATGTACCTCGCGCCACTTCACCCTGGCGCTCACGCCGCTGACCGTTGCTGATAAATTCAAAGAGGTGATGGCGCAAAAGCCCGGCACCTGGGTCTTTACCTCGGCCACGCTGTCGGTCAATGACGATCTGCACCACTTTACCGAGCGCCTCGGCATTGAGCAGGCGGAATCCCTGCTTCTGCCGAGCCCGTTCGACTATGAGAAACAGGCGCTGCTGTGCGTGCCGCGCAATCTGCCGCTGCCTAACCAGCCGGGCGCGGCGCGCCATCTGGCGGCCATGCTGAAGCCGATGATTGAGGCCAACAACGGGCGCTGCTTTATGCTCTGCACCTCACACGCCATGATGCGCGAACTGGCCGAGCAGTTCCGCGCCACCATGACGCTACCGGTGATGTTGCAGGGGGAAACCAGCAAAGGCCAGCTGCTCCAGCAGTTTGTCAGCGCCGGTAATGCCCTGCTGGTGGCGACCAGCAGCTTCTGGGAAGGGGTGGACGTGCGCGGCGATACGCTCTCGCTGGTGATTATCGATAAGCTGCCGTTCACATCGCCGGACGATCCGCTCCTGAAAGCGCGCATGGAGGATTGCCGTCTGCGCGGGGGCGATCCGTTCGACGACGTCCAGCTGCCGGACGCGGTCATCACGCTTAAACAGGGGGTAGGGCGACTGATCCGCGACGTCACCGACCGCGGGGTGCTGGTGATCTGCGACAACCGCCTGGTGATGCGTCCCTACGGCGCCACCTTCCTCGCCAGCCTGCCGCCCGCGCCGCGCACGCGGGATATTAAACGCGCGGTCCGCTTCCTGGCGAACCCGACGGCGGAGTAATTCTTCCCGGAGTGTGTTAAGATGCGCGCCATTTTGTGACTGACCATTGCGAGAGCGCGACGACTGATGCGAATTCTGGCTATTGATACCGCGACAGAGGCCTGTTCCGTTGCCCTGTGGAACGACGGTACGACTTTTGCTCATTTCGAAGAGTGCCCACGGGAACACACCCAACGTATTCTGCCCCTGGTAAAAACCGTTTTAACCGAGGGCAACACCGCCCTGACTGACCTCGACGCGCTGGCCTACGGCCGTGGTCCGGGCAGCTTTACGGGCGTACGTATCGGGATTGGCATTGCGCAGGGGCTGGCGCTGGGCGCTGACCTGCCGATGATCGGCGTCTCAACGCTTGCGACCATGGCTCAGGGCGCCTGGCGCATGACCGGGGCCACCCGCGTGCTGGCTGCGATTGATGCCCGCATGGGGGAAGTCTACTGGGCGGAGTACACCCGTGACGAAAACGGCGTCTGGCACGGCGAAGAGACGGAAGCGGTGCTTAAACCTGAAGCCGTCACCGGGCGCCTGAAGCAGCTCTCCGGTGAGTGGGCGACGGTCGGAACCGGCTGGCCGGCATGGCCTGAGATGGCGAAGGACACCGGCCTTACGCTGGTGGACGGTAACATGCTCCTGCCCGCCGCAGAAGATATGCTGCCGATTGCCTGTCAGCTACTTGCCGCAGGAAAAACCGTGGCGGTTGAACATGCTGAACCGGTTTATTTACGAAACACCGTCGCGTGGAAGAAACTTCCTGGCCGCGAGTGAATCTCAGTAACAGGAACTGAGAAAAAGGAGTCGCATCATGGCGGTTCAGACTAAAGTTGTACGCTTTCTTATGGCAGGCGCGGTTGCCATAGCATTGAGCGGGTGCGTCACCGTTCCTGATGCGATCAAGGGCACTAGCCCGACGCCACAGCAGGATCTGGTACGCGTGATGAATGCCCCGGAGCTGTATGTCGGGCAGGAAGCGCGGTTTGGCGGCAAGGTGGTTGAAGTGATAAACCAGCAGGGTAAAACCCGACTGGAGATTGCCACTGTCCCGCTGGACGACGGCGCGCGGCCTGTTCTGGGTGAAGCCTCGCGCGGGCGGATCTACGCTGACGTCAGCGGCTTCCTCGATCCGGTAGATTTCCGCGGGCAGCTGGTAACCGTCGTCGGGCCGATTACCGGTTCGGTGGCGGGGAAAATCGGCAATACGCCATACAAATTTATGACCATGCAAGTGAACGGCTACAAACGCTGGCGTATCGCCCAGCAGGTGGTGATGCCGCCACAGCCAATTGATCCGTGGATGTGGGGACCGCATCCGTATCGTTACGGCTACGGTGGCTGGGGTTGGTACAATCCAGGCCCTGCACAGGTTCAAACAATCGTAACTGAGTAACTTACTGTTATTGTTAGGAAAGAGACAGCGGCTCAGCCGCTGTCTCTGTTTTTTTACGGATAAAACGAAAAAAAAGAGTGACGCGCTTCGCAACCTGCAATCTGAACAATTAATAAACTGGTACGCTGAGTTAATATAATGTTAACAAACTGTTTATTATCGGGGCTGTGATGACGACGAACACTCATTTCAGAGGTGATGCATTGAAAAAGGTTTGGCTTAACCGTTATCCCGCGGATGTCCCTGCGGAGATCAATCCTGACCGTTATCAATCCCTGATTGAATTATTTGAACACTCGGTACGGCGTTACGCTGACCAGCCTGCATTTGTGAATATGGGCGAAGTGATGACCTTCCGTAAGCTGGAAGAGCGCAGCCGGGCGTTTGCAGCCTATTTACAGGAAGGGTTGGGCTTGCAGAAAGGGGATCGCGTCGCGCTGATGATGCCAAACCTGCTGCAATACCCGGTGGCGCTGTTCGGGATCCTCAGGGCAGGGATGATCGTGGTTAACGTTAACCCGCTCTATACCCCGCGCGAGCTGGAACATCAGTTGAATGACAGCGGCGCGGCGGCGATTGTGATTGTCTCCAACTTTGCCCACACGCTGGAAAAAGTCGTTGAAAGAACCCAGGTTAAACACGTCATCCTGACGCGCATGGGCGACCAGCTCTCTACCGCGAAAGGTACGCTGGTCAACTTTGTCGTTAAATACGTTAAGCGGCTGGTGCCGAAATACCACCTGCCGGATGCCATCTCTTTCCGCCGCGCCCTGCATGCAGGCTACCGGATGCAGTACGTGAAGCCGGAGATCGTGTCCGAGGATCTGGCCTTCCTGCAATACACCGGCGGTACCACCGGCGTGGCCAAAGGGGCGATGCTGACCCACCGTAACATGCTGGCGAACCTTGAGCAGGTTAATGCCACCTACGGGCCGCTGCTGCATCCGGGCAAGGAGCTGGTGATCACCGCGCTTCCGCTGTATCACATTTTTGCGCTGACCATGAACTGCCTGCTGTTTATTGAGCTTGGCGGTCAAAACGTATTGATCACCAACCCGCGCGACATTCCGGGGCTGGTCAAAGAGCTGGCGAAATACCCGTTCACCGCCATGACCGGCGTGAACACCCTGTTTAACGCGCTGCTTAACAATAAAGAGTTCCAGCAGCTCGATTTCTCCACGCTGCACCTCTCTGCGGGTGGCGGGATGCCGGTTCAGCAGGCGGTTGCCGAGCGCTGGGTGAAACTCACCGGGCAATATCTGCTGGAAGGCTATGGCCTGACGGAGTGCGCCCCGCTGGTCAGCGTTAACCCGCATGATATCGACTATCACAGCGGCAGTATCGGTCTGCCGGTCCCGTCGACGGAAGCAAAACTGGTGGATGATGAGGATAACGAAGTGCCTCACGGTGAGCCAGGGGAGCTGTGCGTCAGAGGGCCGCAGGTGATGCTGGGCTACTGGCAACGTCCGGATGCCACGGATGAGATCATCAAAGACGGCTGGCTGCACACGGGCGACATCGCGGTGATGGATGACGAAGGCTTCCTGCGCATCGTCGATCGCAAGAAAGATATGATCCTGGTGTCAGGGTTCAACGTCTATCCGAACGAAATCGAAGACGTGGTGATGCAGCACAGCGGCGTGCTGGAAGTAGCGGCGGTGGGCGTTCCCTCCGGCAGCAGCGGTGAAGCGGTGAAGATATTTGTGGTCAAGAAAGATCCTTCTCTGACCGAGGATGCGCTGATAACGTTTTGTCGTCGTCAGCTGACGGGCTATAAAGTGCCGAAGCTGGTGGAATTCCGGGATGAGCTGCCGAAATCCAACGTCGGGAAGATATTACGACGAGAATTACGTGACGAAGCCCGTGCCAAAGTGGACAATAAGGCCTGAGCTTCACGTTAATCGCCCAGACGCCGGTTAATCCGGCGTTTTTTATGGGCGCAAACAAAAGAGAGTCCGATTTGAATTACCAGATGATCACAACCAACGACGAGCTGGCTTCGCTGTGCGAGGTGACGCGTGAATTTCCCGCTATCGCCCTGGATACGGAATTTGTCCGCACCCGAACGTACTATCCGCAGCTGGGTCTGATTCAGATGTATGACGGCAAACACGTGTCGTTGATTGACCCCCTCGGCATTACCGACTGGGCGCCAATGCGCGAGCTGTTGCTGGATACCGCCGTGACCAAATATCTGCACGCGGGCAGTGAAGATCTGGAAGTCTTTCTCAACACCTTTGGCATCATGCCGCAGCCGCTGATTGATACCCAGATCCTCGCGGCGTTCAGCGGTCGTCCGCTCTCCTGGGGTTTTGCGGCGATGGTGGAAGAGTACACCGGTCTGACGCTGGATAAGAGCGAATCGCGTACCGACTGGCTCGCGCGTCCGCTGACGGCGCGTCAGCTTGAATACGCCGCGGCAGACGTCTTTTATCTTCTTCCAATTGCCGGCCAGCTCATGAAAGAGGCTGAGGCGTCCGGTTGGCTGTCTGCCGCACTGGACGAGTGCCGCATGACGCAGCAGCGTCGCCAGGAAGTGGTTGATCCGAAAGAAGCCTGGCGTGACATCACCAACGCCTGGCAGCTGCGCACCCGTCAACTGGCCTGTCTGCAATTGCTGGCTGACTGGCGTCTGCGTAAAGCGCGTGAGCGCGATCTGGCGGTTAACTTCGTGGTGCGTGAAGAACACCTGTGGGCGGTGGCGCGCTATATGCCGGGTAGCCTTGGTGAACTGGACAGCATTGGCCTTTCCGGAAGTGAGATCCGTTTCCACGGTAAAACGCTGCTCGCGCTGGTAGAGAAAGCTCAGCAGCTGCCAGAGGACGCACTGCCAGAACCGCTGCTTAACCTGATGGATATGCCGGGCTACCGCAAGGCGTTCAAAGATATCAAAGCGCTGGTGCAGACGGTGGCGGGGGAAAGCAAACTGAGTGCCGAACTGCTGGCTTCACGTCGTCAGATTAACCAGCTGCTGAACTGGCACTGGAAGTTGAAACCGCAAAATGGTTTACCGGAACTGGTCGCCGGATGGCGGGGGGAACTGATGGCCGAACGCCTGAATATCCTGCTGGAAGGGTATCCGCGCTAAAGAATTGTAGCCCCGGTAAGCGCAGCGCCACCGGGGAAATTGCCGGGCGGCGCGATGCTTACCCGGCCTACAAAACCACAAACGGATTAACGCGACTCTTCCGCTTCCGGAAGCGTCACGTTCAGCTCCAGAATCGAAATATCCCCGTCTTTTTGCTCCAGCTGAACGGTGACCATTTCCGGGTCAATCTGCACGTATTTGCAGATCACTTCCAGAATGTCTTTGCGCAACTGCGGCAGGTAGTGCGGTTCGGCGTCGCTACGACGACGTTCCGCCACAATGATTTGCAGACGTTCTTTTGCGATGTTGGCGGTGCTTTTTTTCCGCGAGAGAAAAAAGTCCAGTAATGCCATAACTTATCCTCCGAACAGGCGTTTGAGGAAACCTTTCTTCTCTTCTTCAATGAAGCGGAAAGGACGTTCTTCTCCCAGCAGACGGTCAACGGTATCCGCATACGCTTTACCTGCGTCTGCCTGTGTATCCAGGATCACGGGCTCGCCCTGGTTAGAGGCGCGCAACACGGACTGATCTTCCGGGATCACGCCAACCAGTTTGATGCGCAGGATCTCCAGCACGTCTTCCATGCTCAGCATGTCACCTTTGTTCACCCGGCCCGGGTTGTAGCGGGTCAGCAGCAGGTGCTCTTTGATTGGCTCCTGGCCATTTTCCGCGCGACGGGATTTCGAGGCCAGAATGCCGAGAATACGGTCGGAGTCACGTACTGACGAGACTTCCGGGTTGGTGGTGATGATGGCTTCATCCGCGAAGTAGAGCGCCATCAAAGCCCCGGTTTCGATACCGGCCGGGGAGTCGCAGACCACGAAGTCGAACTCCATCTTTTTCAGATCGTCGAGCACCTTTTCCACGCCTTCGCGGGTCAGGGCGTCTTTATCACGGGTCTGGGACGCCGGAAGAATGTAGAGGTTCTCGGTACGCTTATCTTTAATCAGCGCCTGGTTAAGGGTGGCATCGCCCTGAATGACGTTCACGAAGTCATACACCACGCGACGCTCGCAACCCATGATCAGGTCCAGGTTACGCAGACCGATATCGAAGTCGATTACGACGGTTTTCTTTCCCTTCTGGGCCAAACCAGTAGCGATGGCCGCGCTGGAGGTGGTCTTGCCAACGCCTCCTTTACCCGAAGTCACAACAATAATGCGTGCCATAGAAATTCCTTGTTAAAAGGGATCAATTTAACGGTTGAACGGTCAAAGCGTTATCTGCCAGTTGCAGACGGGCCGCTTTGCCATAAAATTCGGCTGGGATTTTATCGCTCAGCCAATATTCACCTGCGATAGACACCAGTTCTGCCGTCAGGTGAGTACAAAAAATTTGTGCTTCTCGATCGCCGCTGGCACCCGCAAGCGCACGCCCACGCATCATACCGTAAACGTGAATATTGCCATCTGCAATCAGTTCAGCGCCCGCACTGACGTGGCTTGTAACAATCAGATCACAGTTTGGCGCATAAATGCGCTGACCGGAACGAACCGGCAGATCAATCAATCGCGTTTTTGTGACTGGGGCTACATTTTGCGCCGGAGGCGGGGGAGCGGGAACGGTTGCAGGCGTTGCACGTGGGGCTTTTTCTTTGCCCTCGTTCAACAAGGGCAAACCCGCGCGTTCAATTTCGGCTTTTAACTCTGCGTCTTTGCAGCCGCTAATGCCCACGATGCGCAACCCCGTGGAGGCGACGGCCTGCTGGAGCCGCTTCCAGTTAACCGGCCCCTCAAGGTCGCTTACATTGACGACAACAGGAGCATGCTTAAGGAAAGCGGGAGCCTGCGCGATTTTGTCTTCTAACGCCTGACGAATAACCTCGGGTTTTGCATCATGCAAATGAACCACTGATAAGGTGAAGCTACTGCCTTTAAGCTCGATGGGCGTATTTGACATCCTGGCCTTACTCAATTTGCTATTAACCGCAACACATCGCCGCGATATTCCGAAGAGTATCAGGCATGTTATAGTCAGGAGTATATTGAGGCAAGCAACCACCCGTTAATTCAGAGTAAAAACATGTTTTGTGTGATCTACAGAAGTACCAGCCGCGACCAGACCTACCTTTATGTCGAAAAGAAAGACGATTTTTCCCGCGTGCCTGAAGAATTAATGAAAAGCTTTGGCCGACCGCAGCTGGCGATGCTGCTGCCGCTGGACGGCCGTAAGAAGCTGGTGAACGCCGATCTGGAGAAAGTCAAAAAGGCGTTAACCGAGCAGGGCTATTATTTACAGCTTCCGCCGCCACCGGAGAATTTATTAAAACAGCATCTTGAGGTGAGCGGAAAGAAATAAGCCCGGGTCCTTCCGGGAACAACTCATCAACCGATTAGGGGTCGACCATGTATCAACATCATAACTGGCAAGGTGCATTACTGGATTATCCCGTCAGCAAAGTGGTCTGCGTGGGCAGCAACTATGCAAAACATATTCAGGAGATGGGCAGCGCCGTGCCGGAAGAGCCGGTTCTGTTTATTAAGCCAGAAACCGCACTGTGCGATATTCGCCAGCCGCTGGTTCTGCCGCAGGGACTGGGCTCGGTGCACCATGAAGTGGAGCTGGCGGTGCTGATCGGCGCGACGCTGCGCCAGGCAACCGAAGAGCATGTAGAGAAAGCGATTGCGGGTTACGGTGTCGCGCTCGACCTCACGCTGCGCGACGTCCAGGGCAAAATGAAGAAAGCGGGGCAGCCGTGGGAAAAAGCGAAGGGTTTTGATAATTCATGCCCGATTTCCGGTTTCGTTCCGGTGAGTGAATTTACCGACGATCCGCAGAACACGCCCCTCAGCCTGAAGGTCAATGGCGAGATCCGCCAGCAGGGAACGACCGCTGACATGATCCATAAGATTGTTCCGCTGATTGCCTACATGAGCCGCTTCTTCACCCTGAAACCCGGCGACGTGATCCTCACCGGCACCCCGGAAGGTGTGGGGCCGCTGCACAGTGGCGACGAGCTGGACGTCAGTTTTAACGGCCTGTCGCTGAAAACCCGCGTGCTGTAAAAGCACCTTGCCGCCTGAAAAGGGCGGCAAAACTTGCATCAACGTGCCAGACTCGTTATAAGGTGCGCTCTATTTTGACGTGTGGACATCCCGATGAACGACATTCCTTTCTGGCAAAGCAAAACTCTCGACGACATGACCGACGCGGAGTGGGAATCGTTGTGTGACGGCTGCGGGCAGTGCTGCCTGCATAAGCTGATGGATGAAGATTCAGACGAGATCTATTTCACCAACGTAGCCTGCAAGCAGTTAAACATCAAAACCTGCCAGTGCCGCAACTATGAGCGCCGTTTCGAATATGAGCCGGACTGCATCAAGTTAACCCGTGAAAATCTGCCGACCTTTGAGTGGCTGCCGCATACCTGCGCGTATCGCCTGCTGGCGGAAGGAAAGGATCTGCCCACATGGCATCCGCTGTTGACGGGGTCGAAAGCGGCGATGCACGGTGAACGTATTTCCGTGCGCCACATTGCGGTGAAAGAGTCCGAGGTGCGCGACTGGGAAGACCACATTATGAATCACCCTAATCGGTGATAACAAAAAACCCGCCGAGGCGGGTTTTTTATTGTGCGCAATTTTGTCGGGTGGCGCTGCGCTTACCCGACCAACAAAACTGACGTTGCCGTTTTGCTTTTACCTTCCAAAAAGATCGCGTTTCTTTGGTTTGAACGGCTGGGCAATCAGCACCAGCAGTGCCACCACAAAGTAGGCGACAAAAATGCCCACCAGCCACTGCGGCATCTCCAGCGTCAGGAACTCCCACTGGCGTACAGAGCAGTCACCGGAGGCCACAAACACCTGCGGCAGCCATTTATCCAGCGGCAGCCAGCTCGGGAAGCGGGCGGCAAAATCACAGGTCATAAACGGCGACGGGTGAAGCTGCATCTGGGTGTGCTCCCAGGCAAGCGCAATCCCTTTCCCGGCGCTGTATAGCCAGATGGCAATTGCCGCATAGCGTAACGGTGATTTAGGTGCAATCGCACCTACCAGACCCGCGCCCATAATGCCGAATAGCGCACAACGCTCATAAATACACAGTACGCAAGGTTTCAGCCCCATCACATGCTGAAACCACAGCGCGACCATTTCCAGCGCAAAGGCGGTCAGGGCCATCAACAACCACGCTCCGCGACCGCGTGAGCACTGGTTCAAAAATCGCAACATAATCATTTCCCTGGAACATGCTTAGACAGCGCAGTGTAAACGAATTTTAATGCGCCGCAAGTATACCTGCTTGCAATAACCATTGCGTACAGGGAACGAGAGTAATTTTGATGCACAGCAAACCAACCAGGGTAAGCACCAGCGTATACGGCAGCGCCATCCAGACCATTCTTCCATAAGAAAGTCGTATGAGTGGTGCCAGCGCCGAGGTCAGCAGGAAGAGGAATGCCGCCTGACCGTTCGGGGTTGCCACGGAGGGGAGGTTGGTTCCGGTGTTGATCGCCACCGCCAGCAGCTCGAACTGTTCACTGCTGACAATCCCTTGCTCCATCGCGGCTTTGGCCTCATTGATGTATACCGTCCCGACAAAGACGTTATCGGATATAGAGGACAACAGACCGTTAAACAAATAGAACAGCGTTAGCTGCGAATCTGGCGTAGCCTGAAGCACAAACGCGATGATCGGCGCGAACAGATGTTGGTCAATAATCACCGCCACGACCGCGAAAAACACCGCCAGCAGGGCGGTAAACGGCAGCGCTTCGGTAAAGGCTTTTCCGATAGCATGTTCGTCCGTAACGCCGCCCAGGCTGGTTGCAAGGATAATTACCGACAGGCCAATCAGCCCCACCTCGGCAAGGTGGAAGGCCAGCGCAGCGATAAGCCACACGCCGATGAAACCCTGTGCAATCAGGCGCAGCGTCTCCTGGCGCGTGCGTTGTTTGCGGCTCTGCTCGTCAAACTTATGCAGCTCCTGGCGGACCTGATCGGGCAACTTCGCGCCATACCCAAAGAGGTTGAATTTTTCGACCAGCACACAGGTGGCTAACCCGCAGACCAGCACGGGCACGCTGACGGGCGCCATGCGCAGGAAAAATTCGCCAAAATGCCACTCAGCCGCTTTGGCGATAATCAGGTTTTGCGGCTCCCCGACCATGGTCATCACGCCGCCCAGCGCCGTCCCCACGCCCGCATGCATCATCAGGCTGCGCAGAAACGCGCGGAACTGTTCCAGCACATCGCGGTTGTGCGCCTCAACGTGACTGTCGTCCTGCAAGTTATCGCCAGGACGAGACGAGGCCACCCGGTGGTAAATCCCGTAAAAGCCGACGGCGACGCTGATCACCACCGCAACGACCGTCAGCGCATCCAGGAAGGCAGAGAGGAAGGCCGCGGCGAGGCAAAACGCCAGCGAAAGCAGCGTTTTCGACGGAATGCTCAGCAGCAAACGGGTGAAGATAAACAGCAGAAGCTGCTTCATAAAGTAGATCCCCGCCACCATGAAGATCAGCAGCAGCAGGACTTCAAGATTCGACGCTATCTCGTTTTTAACATGCTCCGCGCTGGTCATTCCAATGACCACGGCTTCCAGCGCCAGCAGCCCGCCGGGCAACAGCGGATAGCACTTCAGCGCCATCGCCAGGGTAAAGATAAACTCGGCGACCAACATCCACCCGGCAACGAAGGGATCCAGCAAAAAGATAACGGGATTAACGACCAGGAATACCAGTAAAGTAAGTTTGTACCAGTCAGGTGACTGACCTAAAAAGTTGCGCCACAGCGCGCGCCCAAATGAAATTTCCACGACAGACGTCCTTTACCCGTCAAATAAGACAAGACATCAGTATACGCAAAAATGGCGGCAGAGCGGGGGATTAAGCCATTTGTAAATTTCATAAAAATGAAACGGCGATCCCTCTTTTCTGTCTCTGCTGCGCTATCTGCCTCTGCGCGCCTCTGGTATGATGAGTGCAATTTGCTAAAGCTGTGTAATGGAAATCTCACTATGGTCATTAAGGCGCAGAGCCCGGCGGGTTTCGCGGAAGAGTACATCATTGAAAGCATCTGGAATAATCGTTTCCCTGCGGGATCAATTCTACCTGCTGAACGCGAACTCTCTGAACTGATTGGCGTCACCCGTACCACGCTGCGAGAAGTGCTCCAGCGTCTGGCGCGCGATGGCTGGTTGACGATACAGCATGGCAAACCCACTAAGGTGAACAACTTCTGGGAAACGTCCGGGCTGAACATTCTGGAAACGCTGGCGCGTCTCGACCACGAAAGCGTACCGCAGCTGATTGATAATCTGCTTTCCGTGCGCACCAACATCGCCACCATTTTCATCCGCACCGCGTTTCGTCAGCATCCTGAAGATGCGCTGAAAGTGCTTGCCACCGCTAATGAGGTGGAAGACCACGCGGATGCCTTTGCGACCCTTGATTACAACGTGTTCCGCGGTCTGGCGTTTGCTTCCGGCAATCCGGTTTACGGTCTGATCCTGAATGGAATGAAAGGGTTATATACGCGCATTGGTCGTCACTACTTTGCTAACCCTGAAGCCCGCAGCCTGGCGCTCGGCTTCTACCATAAACTGAGCAAACTCTGCACCGAAGGGCTGCACGATCAGGTCTATGAAACGGTGCGTCGTTACGGCCACGACTCCGGTGAAATCTGGCACCGGATGCAGAAAACGCTGCCGGGTGATTTAGCGATTCAGAGCCGCTGAAATAAAAAACCTCTCGATTGAGAGGTTTTTTTTCGCCGGGTGGCGGCTTCGCCTGACCCGGCCTACAGGTCCCGTAGGCCCGGTAAGCGTAGCGCCACCGGGCAAAAAATCCCACTACAGCGTATTCAACCGCGCCGGACACCGGTCCAGCAGCTCCACGCTGCCATCTTCGTTCTGCTGCTCCAGCAACACGTCAAATCCCCACAGGCGATGCACATGCTTCAGCACTTCCTTACGCCCCTTATCCAGCGGCGCGCGGTTGTGCGGAATATAGCGCAACGTCAGGGAGCGGTCGCCGCGCAGATCCACGTTCCAGACCTGAATGTTCGGTTCAAGATTACTCAGGTTGTACTGGGATGACAGGCGCGAGCGGATCTCGCGATAACCCTCTTCGTTGTGGATCGCGGAGATCTCCAGGTAGTTGTTGCGGTCATCATCCAGTACGGTGAAGAAGCGGAAATCACGCATGATCTTCGGCGACATGAACTGGCTGATAAAGCTCTCATCCTTAAAATCACGCATCGCGAAGTGCAGCGTTTCCAGCCAGTCGGAACCGGCAATATCCGGGAACCAGTATTTGTCCTCTTCGGTGGGCGACTGACAAATACGCTTGATATCCTGGAACATGGCAAAGCCGAGCGCGTACGGGTTAATGCCGCTGTACCACGGGCTGTTATATGCCGGCTGGAATACCACGTTGGTGTGGCTGTGCAGAAACTCCATCATAAACCGCTCGGTGACTTTTCCTTCGTCGTACAGGTGGTTAAGAATGGTGTAGTGCCAGAAGGTCGCCCAGCCTTCGTTCATCACCTGGGTCTGCTTCTGCGGATAGAAATACTGGCTCACCTTGCGCACGATGCGCAGGATCTCACGCTGCCACGGCTCCAGCAGTGGGGCGTTTTTCTCCATAAAGTAGAGCAGGTTTTCCTGCGGCTCGGAAGGGTAGCGACGCGCCTCGGCGACGGTTTTCTCCTCTTCACGTTTCGGCAGGGTGCGCCACAGCATATTCACCTGGCTTTGCAGATACTCCTCGCGGCTCTTCTGCCGGGCTTTCTCTTCCTGCAATGAGATCTTCTGCGGACGCTTATAACGATCAACGCCGTAGTTCATCAGCGCGTGGCAGGAGTCCAGCAGCTTCTCCACCTCGTCCACGCCGTAGCGCTCTTCGCAGTCGGTAATGTATTTGCGGGCGAAGATCAGGTAATCGACGATGGAGCTGGCGTCCGTCCAGCTGCGGAACAGATAGTTATTTTTGAAGAACGAGTTATGTCCATAGCAGGCGTGCGCCATCACCAGCGCCTGCATGGTAATGGTGTTCTCCTCCATCAGATAGGCAATACACGGGTTAGAGTTAATGACGATTTCATACGCCAGTCCCTGCTGCCCGTGCTTATACAGCCGCTCTGTTTCAATGAATTTTTTGCCAAACGACCAGTGCGGATAGTTAATTGGCATCCCGACGCTGGAGTAAGCGTCCATCATCTGTTCCGAGGTGATGACTTCAATCTGATGGGGGTAGGTATCCAGACGATAGAGTTTGGCCACCCGGTCGATCTCCGCCAGGTAGACATCCAGCAACTCGAAGGTCCAGTCGGGTCCATCGCTCAGACGGGTGCTGTCCCTGGACATGGAATCTAGTGTAGCCATTAGCGCGCCCTCGTTGTTGGTCGCTCTCTCTGACTGGAGAGCCTCCTTTCAAGCATAGATCACCCCATTCAAATACGCGGGGCGCAGAAATTTTTTCTTTGCGATTTCGCGTTTTCGATACGGCAAATAAAGCGGTGCTCACAGAATTTTCTACTGGTTAAAAAAAACGCGCAGCAGGAGATCCCAAATAAGCGCCATCCCCTGATACAGCGGGATATGTGAGTTGAGTCACCATAAAAAAGTCATATGTTGAATAATATTTTCAACTAG
The DNA here is from genome assembly GCF_000534415.1 of Enterobacter sp. BIDMC 27. Classification (NCBI taxonomy): domain Bacteria; kingdom Pseudomonadati; phylum Pseudomonadota; class Gammaproteobacteria; order Enterobacterales; family Enterobacteriaceae; genus Enterobacter; species Enterobacter sp. BIDMC 27. Next base: position 3,554,815 of record NZ_KI973178.1, on the reverse strand, counting down.
GTTATCAATCTGTAATTAGATGATTGTTCTTTTGCTCATAATGGAGTGGCTATGCGTGTTGTCATACTGGGAAGTGGTGTCGTTGGCGTAACCAGCGCCTGGTATTTGAGTCAGGCGGGACATGAGGTTACCGTTATCGATCGCGAATCCGGTCCGGCGCTGGAAACCAGTGCGGCGAATGCGGGGCAAATCTCTCCGGGCTACGCTGCGCCGTGGGCGGCCCCGGGCGTTCCGCTGAAGGCGATCAAATGGATGTTTCAGCGACATGCGCCCCTGGCGATCAGCCTTGACGGCACGCAGTTCCAGCTTAAGTGGATGTGGCAGATGCTGCGCAACTGCGACACCCGCCACTATATGGAAAACAAGGGGCGTATGGTGCGGCTGGCGGAATACAGCCGCGACTGCCTGAAGGCGCTGCGTGCCTCAACGGGCATCGAATATGAAGGGCGTCAGGGCGGCACGCTTCAGCTGTTCCGTACCGCGCAACAGTACGAAAACGCGACCCGCGATATCGCCGTGCTTGAAGATGCTGGCGTACCGTATCAGCTGCTGGAAGCCAGCCAGCTGGCGCAGGTGGAGCCAGCGCTTGCCGAGGTCGCGCACAAGCTGACGGGCGGTCTGCGTTTACCGAACGATGAAACCGGCGACTGCCAGCTTTTCACCCAGCGTCTGGCGCGCATGTGTGAGCAGGCCGGGGTGAAATTCCGCTTCAATACTTCTGTCGACAAACTGCTGTCGGAAGGGGAGAAGATTTACGGCGTGAAGTGTGGGGAAGAGGTAATTAAAGCCGATGCCTACGTGATGGCGTTTGGCTCCTACTCAACCGCGATGCTGAAAGGGATCCTGGATATCCCGGTCTATCCGCTGAAAGGCTACTCCCTGACCATCCCGGTGAAAGAGGACAGCGGCGCGCCGGTCTCGACCATTCTTGATGAAACCTACAAAATCGCCATCACCCGCTTCGATAACCGGATCCGCGTCGGCGGCATGGCGGAAATCGTGGGCTTCAATACCGAGCTGCTCAAACCGCGTCGTGAAACGCTGGAGATGGTCGTGGGCGATCTCTTCCCGCGCGGCGGCTTCATTGAGCAGGCGACGTTCTGGACCGGCCTGCGCCCAATGACCCCGGACGGCACGCCGATTGTGGGCCGTACGCCATATAAAAATCTGTGGACCAACACCGGCCACGGCACGCTTGGCTGGACCATGGCCTGCGGTTCGGGCCAGCTGCTGAGCGACCTGATCTCCGGAAGGACGCCGGCAATTCCGTTTGACGATTTGAGCGCCGCACGCTATCAATCAGGGTTTACCCCATCGCGTCCACAACACCTGCACGGCGCGCATAATTAAGGAGTCGTCATGTCCCGTCCTATTCTGGCCCAGCTGGATTTGCAGGCGCTGAAGGATAACCTGCAAATTGTTCGCCGTGCTGCGCCGGGTTCTCGTGTCTGGTCGGTGGTGAAAGCCAACGCCTACGGTCATGGTATCGACCGTATCTGGAGTGCGCTCGGCGGCACCGATGGTTTTGCCTTGCTGAATCTGGAAGAGGCCATCCTGCTGCGCGAGCGCGGCTGGAAAGGACCGATCCTGCTGCTGGAAGGATTCTTTCATGCGCAGGATCTGCCTCTGCTGGATAAGTACCGCCTGACGACCAGCGTTCACAGTAACTGGCAGATCAAGGCCATCCAGGACGCGAAGCTGCATGCCCCGCTGGATATCTATCTCAAAGTGAACAGCGGGATGAACCGTCTGGGCTTCCAGCCTGAACGGGTGCATACGGTCTGGCAGCAGCTTCGTGCGCTGAAAAACGTCGGTGAGATGACGCTGATGGCGCACTTCGCCGATGCGGAAAAGCCGGACGGCATTGCCGATGCCATGGTCCGCATTGAGCAGGCGGCAGAAGGTCTGGACTGTCCGCGCTCGCTGTCGAACTCAGCGGCAACGCTCTGGCATCCCGAGGCGCACTACAACTGGGTGCGTCCAGGGATCGTTCTGTACGGCGCGTCACCCTCAGGTCAGTGGCAGGATATTGCCAACAGCGGCCTGAAGCCGGTGATGACGTTACGAAGCGAGATTATCGGCGTGCAAACCCTGAAAGCGGGCGATACGGTGGGCTATGGCAGCCGCTATCGGGCAGCAGGTGAACAGCGCATCGGTATCGTGGCGGGGGGCTATGCAGATGGTTATCCGCGCATCGCCCCAAGTGGCACGCCGGTGTGGGTCGATGGCGTGCGCACCGGCACGGTAGGTACCGTCTCCATGGACATGCTGGCCATCGATTTGACGCCGTGTCCCCAGGCGGGGATCGGGTCACCGGTTGAGCTGTGGGGCAACGAGGTTAAAATTGATGATGTGGCCGCTGCGGCGGGCACAGTCGGGTATGAGCTGATGTGCGCGCTGGCGTCAAGAGTGCCTGTTGTGACGGTGTAACTTGTGTGTGTGCCGGGTGGCGCTAACGCTTACCCGGCCTACATTCGGGGTTTTGTAGGCCGGGTAAGGCGAAACCGCCACCCGGCAAAAAAGCAGCTACTCCGCCTCCTCCTCCATCGGCCTTACGCCGACTTTGCGCACCGCGTTATCTTCTTTCTCCGCTACCGTCCAGATCATCCCGGCAAACTCCACCTGGTCACCGACGACCGGCGCAGCTCCTAATAATTGCTGAATAATCTCACCCAGGGTTTGCTGGTTATCTCGATTCTCCAGTCCACCTTCCAGGCCATAAATCAGCGCCACATCCGCAAAGCGGGCGCTGGCTTCGAGGATAAAATCGCCGAAGAAACGCTGATCCAGCGCCACCGGAGGCGACTGGCTGAACAGCTTGCCGAGGGCCGGCAGGTCGCGCTCGCGGCCAATCACGCAGAGGATATCGTTCTCACGCAGCCGCGTGCTGCCGGTCGGGTGAAGCAGGGCGTTATCCCGGAACAGGGCGGCAATGCGCGTTTCAGCGGGCATATGCAGATCGCGCAGGGACGCGCCCACGCACCACTTATCGGCGCTTAGCTGGTAGACAAACTGTTCCCAGGGATTCTCAGGGTGAATATCCAGCCCCACGCGGGAGACCGGCCAGCCAATGGGCGGTACCACCACTTTGGCTTTTTTCGCCGCCCAGCCCAGCGACGTCCCCTGGAATAGCAGCGACACCAGCACTACGAAGAAGGCGACGTTGAAGAACAGACGGGCGTTGTCCAGCCCGGCCATCATAGGGAACACTGCCAGAATAATCGGCACCGCGCCGCGCAGCCCCACCCAACTGATAAATATCCGCTCACGCAGGTTAAACCCGCGGAACGGCAGCAGCCCGGCAAACACCGACAGCGGACGGGCGAAGAAGATCATCCAGGCCGACAAAAGCAGCGCCGGTACGGCGATAGGCAGCAGGTCCGACGGCGTCACCAGCAGGCCCAGCACCAGGAACATGGCGATCTGCGCCAGCCAGGCCAGACCGTCGAAGTTCTGCAAGATGGCGTGACGGTTGCGAATCGGTCGGTTGCCCAACAGGAAACCGCAAAGGTAAACCGCCAGAATACCGCTGCCGTCCAGCGCGGTGGTGACGGCAAAGATCAGGATCCCACCGCTCAGGGCCAGCAGCGGGTAAAGGCCGGAAGGCAGCGTAATACGGTTAATCGTATGCTGTAACAGGTAACCGCCGCCGAGACCAATGATAATCCCGAGCCCAAACTGCTGGAGGATGTGCCAGGCGAACATCCAGCTCAGGCCGGTTTCGTGCTGCTGGATCATCTCAATCAGGGTAATGGTCAGGAACACCGCCATCGGATCGTTACTGCCGGATTCAATCTCAAGCGTGGAGCCAACGCGTTCGTTCAGCCCCTTGCCGCCGAGCAGCGAGAAAACCGCCGCCGCATCGGTAGAGCCGACAATCGCGCCAATCAGCAGGCCTTCCATTATATCGAGGTTAAACAGCCAGGCCGCCATCATGCCGGTCAGGCCGGAGGTGATCAGCACGCCGAGGGTCGCCAGAGACAGCGCCGGGCCTAAGGCAACGCGAAACGAACTTGCCTGGGTGCGCATTCCGCCGTCCAGCAGAATCACCGCCAGCGCGAGGTTACTCACCATATAGGCGAAAGGGTAATTATCGAAGGGGATACCGCCGATACCGTCGATCCCGGCAAGCATGCCGATAGCCAGGAAAATGACAAGAATAGGTATGCCAAGACGCGATGAAAATGAACTTAATAAAATGCTAAAGGTTACCAGGATGGAACCCAGAATGAAAAGACTGATTATCGCTGTGGCACCCAATGTCGTCTTACTCCCACCTCAATGTGAACGCTGTTATTAAAACCCTAACATAATAACAACGTTAACTGCGTTTTATTGAGGGGGAATAACGGCTTTTTTATGCCTTTAAGACCGGATGACCGCTGATTGTTAACCGACTGCCTGAATTATCGTGTACAAGGTGCGCCTGGGCACCCAGCGGCAGGGTAACGGTTTGCTGCTCATGGCCGAAATCCAGACCGGCGATCACCGGGATATCCAGCCGGGAACGAATGAAATCAATCATCGTCTCCAGGGAATAGCCCGCATCGTAATCGTTGGGGGCTGAACCACTAAAACTGCCCAGCACAATGGCCGACTGCCGATCCAGGATCCCGGCGTGATACAGCTGCAACAGCATACGTTCGACGCGGAACGGGTGTTCGTTGATATCTTCCAGCACCAGTATGCCGTCCGCGATCTGCGGCAGCCACGGCGTTCCAATCAGCGACACCAGCATCGCGAGGTTGCCGCCCCACAGCTGTCCTTCACATTCCCAGTGCGGTCCATTGCCTTGCCACTCGACGGTGAACGTCGGGTTTTGCAGGGCGCGCCAGAAATGGTCCTGCGTAAACGCATCCAGCTCCGGCGCACCAAAGTTGCCGGCCAGCATCGGGCCGCTAAAGGTAATGACGTTATGCAACGCAAGCAGGCCGAGCTGGATCGCCGTGAAATCGCTGTGTCCGCAGATTAACAGCGGATCCTGCTGCTGGCGCGCGGCCAGCCCGGCCCAGTCGATGCTCTCCAGCAGCCGGCTTGCGCCATAGCCGCCGCGCACGGCCAGCACAATAGTGTTTTCACCTTCCAGCGTCGCCAGGCTGTTGATATCGCTCAGTCTCTGCGCCTCCGTACCGGCAAAACGCTGCATACGGCGGGGGATAATATTCTGATTTTCTACCTGATGGCCCATTTCCAGCAGGCGCTGAACGCCCCGCTGTGCCGCCTCCTGGTTGATGCAGTAGCCTGACGGTGCGATGAGATGAAACTGAGGCATGGCAATTCCTTGCTGAATGAGAATCTAATTGTCTATATCATGCCGCTTATACGCCGCCTGCTTCAAGGGGCGACGTACCGCGATGACCGGCTATAAGGATAGATGACGTGAAATTGAGATGGTTTGCTTTTTTGATTGTGCTGCTCGCTGGCTGTAGTTCAAAACATGATTATCAAAATCCCCCCTGGAACCCTGAAGTGCCGGTAAAGCGGGCCATGCAGTGGATGCCGATCAGCGAACAAGCCGGGAAGGCCTGGGGCGTGAGCCCGCGTCTGATCACGGCGATCATTGCCGTGGAGTCCGGCGGCAACCCGACGCTGGTGAGTAAATCGAATGCGGTGGGGCTGATGCAGTTAAAAGCCTCGACGGCGGGAAGAGAGGTCTATCGCTACATGGGCTGGAAGGGACAGCCATCCACCAGCGAGCTGAAAAACCCGGAACGTAATATCTCTATGGGAACCGCTTACCTGAGCATTCTCGAGCATGGCATTCTGAAGGGGATTGACGATCCGGAAGTGATGCAATATGCGCTGGTGGTGTCGTACGTTAACGGAGCCGGCGCGCTGCTCCGAACCTTCTCATCCGATCGCAAAGAGGCGATAGAAGAGATTAACGATATGGATAAAGATGAATTCTTCGAGCACGTTGTGAAGAATCATCCGTCAGCACAGGCTCCACGTTATATCTGGAAAGTACAGAAAGCGATGGACGCCATGTAACGCCTTTGTCGGGCGGCAGCATGCTGCCCGACGCCTTTCAGCGCACTTTGTTCGCGCGTTCCCGCGCTTCACGCTCCAGTGAGAAGATGATGCGCTGTAGTTCGCGTTCGGCGCCTGGCCCGACATTCAGAAAGCGAAAGCTCAGTCGCGGCGTGGTAATGGTTTCGTTTTTGCTGTCCACCACCTTACGCTCGCTGATGGCAATCAGCTGGGCGTCAAACCAGAAGCGTCCCCATCCGCCCATATCCAGCTCAATCTGACTAAAACGCATGCCTTCCACCAGTCCTTCCGGCTTCGGCGTATCCATTAACGCGCCCATCCCGCCCAGTGACAGGTCGAAGAGACGAAAGCGGATCTCTTTTTTGTCCGGCATTTTTGCCTTACAGAAATAGGCCGGGTGAAGCGGGGCGCTGATGCGAAAAAACTCGCGGCGTTGCACGAACCAGAGGTTAGCGGGCAGGGGAGCGATAAACGCAGGCAAACCCTGGTACGCGATCGTGGTCAGGCGGGGCAGTATAAACTCGACTTTAGCCCCCTGCGTTTCGGCCATCACCGAGAGGTTTTCTGCCTGGAGCGCGGCACGGTTTTCTTCGCTCTGGCTACCCAGATCCACGATCAGGTGTTCTGCCGTCACGTCCAGGATCTTGCTGATAAACTGGCTGGTTGACCAGTTGATGCGCAGCGGCACCTCGCCCTTTTTCAGGTCGCGTAACACCCCTAATACAGCCAGCGGATTTTGTTTCAGGAACTGCTCACTGTAGCTACTCACGCCAGATGGCTCCTCGATAGATGACAGACTGTCTCTGGGTTATCGGCACGCTGGCATGAAACTTAATACAAACGATCTGTTTTTCTCCGCCGATATTGATTTGCTAATGGAAATGATAATAATTGGCGTTCCCAATACCATCTAATAACAAGACGACACTATGAGCACCTCACGTTTTGCGTTATGCGCGTTGGCAGGCGCCGTCACGCTGGCGTTGCAAACACAGGCTTTTGCAGAAGAACCCACCATCGTGGTGACCGGTACAGAGCAGGGCAGCGCGCTCCCTGCCTGGACCAACAGCGCCACGAAATCAGCCGTCGCGGAAAGTAAAACGCCGCAGGTGATCAACACCATTGCCGCTAAAGAGATTGAGCAGCGGCACGCCAGTTCGGTAAACGAGATCCTGCGCTATGCGCCGGGCGTTTCCACGGAGGTGCGCGGGAGCACCTCTTACATGAGCGAGTACAAAATCCGCGGGTTCAACGTCGAGCAGGAGTTCTACAACGGCCTGCAACTTCCCTATAACGTCACCGGGAACACTAAAGCGCGAATCGATCCGCTGCTGATTGAGAGCGTCGATATTCTGAAGGGGCCGTCATCCGTGCTGTATGGCGGCGGCTCCCCGGGCGGGCTGGTCAATATTCAGAGTAAAAAGCCGCAGAAAGAGGCGAAAACAGAACTGGGCTTTAACACCGGAAACCGCAATCTGAAAGAGGGGTACCTGGATTCCACGGGGCAGATTGCGACCAGCGACTGGAACTATCGCCTGCTGGGTAAAGCGACAGAGAGTGACGAACAGGCGCACACCACGCGCTATGAAAACTATCTGGTGGCCCCCTCCGTGACCTGGCAGCCGGATGACAAAACGCGCCTGACCATTGACGCGCTGGCGCAAAATACGCCGAGCCTGACGCCGTCTGATCCGATGCCGCTAAGCTATCTACGGTCTAAATACGCCGATCGTCGTGACTATGCCGGGGATGAGTGGAGCGGCTTTAAGCAGCGTCAGTGGATGCTGGGCTACAGCTTTGAACATGAGTTTGACAGTGGCTGGGGCTTTAGCCAGAAAGCGCGCTACTTTGACGTGGACACCCACCAGCGCAGCGCCTATTCAACCGGGACGGGCAGCGAGGTCTACCAGCTTAACCGCTTCGCCTATACCACGGATGAAGATTTACAGAGCTTCAACATTGATAACCAGGTCACCCGAACCGTCGCGCTGGGGGACTGGAAACATCATCTGCTGGTGGGCTTTGACTACCAGAAGCTGAACTCTCACTTCCATTATCGTTACGCCTCGTCCACACCGGGTATCGATATGCGTAATCCGGATCACTCGCAGATCGATAACGATGCGCTGGGGCTTGAAACCGCGCAGAAAAACCGTCTCAGCTATCAGCAGAATGGCTATTACCTCCAGGATCAGATTGCGTTTGGCGGGCTGAACGTGCTGGCCAGCCTGCGCTATGACGACTACCGTTCTGTCACCACCAACTATCTGCAAAACGGTGACAAAGCATGGGTATCGCAGGATCGCCTCACTAAGCGACTGGGCGCGCTTTATGCCTTCGACAATGGTCTCTCGCCGTTTATCAGCTATTCGGAAGGGTTCGCCCCGGTATCGCCGCAGGGCACGCTGACCGCGAAAGACGTTAAGCCCACCACCAGCAAGCAGGTGGAGGGTGGGGTGAAATACCTGCTGGCGGAATACGCAACCACCTTCACCGCCTCGGTGTTTAACATTCGTCAGAAAAATGTGGTGACCAGCGATCCGGGCTTCCTCAACTATCGCCAGACCGGGGAAGTGGAATCGAAAGGTGCGGAGCTTTCCGCTATGAGTCGTCCAACGGATAACCTGACGCTGATTGCCAACTATGCCTACACCCACGCCATCAATACCGAAGATGACAAGTACCAGGGCAAACGACCGACGCAGGTCCCTGAGAACGCCTTTAATCTGTGGGGAGATTACACCTTTGACAGCACGCCGCTGAGAGGGTTAACGCTGGGGGCAGGGGCACGCTACACCGGGCCGATGGAGATCTCGCCAGCCAACGACGCAGGCAAGCTGGGCGGTACGACGCAATACGATCTGGCGGCGTCTTACCGCATGGGCGAGCTGGCGCCATCGCTGGAGGGGCTGACGTTGAAAGCGAGCGCGCAGAACGTCACCAACAAAGAGACGCTCACCTGCTATGACGCGACCAACTGCTGGATAGGCCGCGACCGCACGTTCCAGGTCGGGGCGAGTTACAGCTTCTGAAAAAAGCCCGGTGGCGCTTCGCTACCGGGCCAATCTATTGCACGGAACCATCCCCTCGCCCCACCGGGGAGAGGGTCAGGGTGAGGGGCGCTACTGCGCCGCCTGTTTCGCAGGTGCAACATCATCGTTTGCCGCAGGCTGATTCTCCGGTACGCTGTCGCACGGCTTCTCTTTCGGACAGACCATGTCCAGCATCCTGAGCGTCACGCCGTTACTCCAGCCGAAACCGTCCTGCAACGGATACTCACCGCCGCCACCGCCGGTACCGGTCGAAGAGACATCGTACTTCTCAACCAGTTTCTTCTCGCGATCGTAGGTATGCTGAACGTTTTTCAGGAAACGCCAGGTTACGTCCATCGCCACTTTCTGCTGACCATAGTTCTGCAACCCTTCCACCGCTACCCACTGCAACGGCGCCCAGCCGTTCGGCGCATCCCACTGCTGCCCGCTGTTGATGGTGGTGGTAGAAATACCGCCCGGTTTCAGCAGGCGTGACGACGCGGCTGCGGCCACTTTATCGGCGCGATCCTGTGATGTGGCCTTCACATACAGCGGGAAGAGGGCTGCGGCCGTCAGCTGATTACGCACCTTCCCGGTTTTCAGATCGTAATCCGCATACCAGCCCTCTTTATCGTTCCACAGGTGGCTTTCCATGGCTTTCTGACGTGCGGAGGCCAGCGCGTCATATTTACTTGCACTGGCGTTATCGCCGTCTTCCTGACTGGCGCGGGCCAGCAGTTTTTCCATCTTAAACATCAGCGCATTCAGATCCACCGGCACGATGCTGGTGGTGCGGATGGTACCCAGCTTCTGTGGATCGTCCATCCAGCGGGAGCTGAAATCCCAGCCCGAGGCCGCGGCAGAGCGCAGATCGCGGTAAATCTCGGTGGCCGGACGGTTAGGGTTATTTTTGGCGGTGGTCACGTCATCCAGCCACGACTCAGGGCGCGGCGTGTCCCGATCGTCCCAGTAGCGGTTGAGGATCGAGCCGTCATCCAGCTTCACCACGCGTTTGTTCGCCTGACCAGGCTGGAGCCCATCAGCCCCCTCCATCCAGTACGCGTACTCTTTCTCCATCTGCGGACGGTATTTCTTCAACGCGTCGCTGTCATGCGTGGCCAGCAATTCCACCATCAGCGAGAAGAACGGCGGCTGAGAGCGGCTCAGGTAGTAGCTGCGGTTACCGTTAGGGATATGGCCCCAGGTATCAAGCTCGTAAGCGAAGTTGTCCACCATGTCGCCGATCTTATCCCAGTGGCCGCTCTCGGCCAGCCCCAGCATGGTGAAATAGCTGTCCCAGTAATAGACTTCGCGGAAGCGTCCTCCAGGCACGACATAGGGCTTTGGCAGGGGCAGGAGGGAGTCCCATTTGTTCGCTTTGTCAGTGGTGCGGGTCAGTACAGGCCACAGATCGTCTATGTGTTCGCGCAGGCTCTGGCCTTCAGGGGGAACGTATTTCTCACCTTCCTTCGGCAGGATAAAGTTCATCTCTACGAAGTGGCGCAGGTCAAAACCGGACTGGGTATGCTGCATCCGGTAATCCGCCAGGATGGTTAGCGGGTCGCTTTTGGGAACGGCATCCGCGAAGGTTTTCTGATCCGGGAACAGTTTGGCGCTCTGTACTTCATTAAAGAGGGGGCCAAGGAGAATATCAGGTGAGCTTTGCTGGCTCGTTGGCTGGTCTTCAGCATAACCAAATGCGGTAACACCGAGTAGGGCGCCTGCCAACGTAAGGTGTAACAAGCCAGGGCGTAGCATTCGAGTTTTTATCATCGGTTCATCTCCATTCGTCGCTGGGCAGCGTCACCGCTGTCGTCAATCACCTGAAAACCTTAGACGAATATTGCCCGCTTCGCGTGTTAGATATCCCATTTTGCGCATTACCAGACAATTTACCGCCGCGCCCGGACGTGAGAAGCGCGCCGAAAACTATTTACTCGGGGAATGTTTTTTGGGGAATGATTTTAATTAAATATCCTGTCAGGGCACACTATAAATATTGACCAGGCTTATGGGTTGCAACCTTTTTTAATTCTGTGAACGGGGTTGTGTTTCTTTATTACATTCCGCGAATAACTTTCCGTGAAGGTCACACAAAGTAAAAAACATAACCGACATAACAAAAAACATAATAGCCTGCCGAAAAACATTTAGACGAAATAGAGTGGCCCATCACTTCGGGTATTCACTTTTATTTCAGGATGGATTCTATGCAATTAAAAAAAATGGTTGTCCTCGTGGGGGCACTCTGTTCTGGCTCTCTTTTTGCGGCACAAAGCGCGACGAGCGTAGATGAAAAACTGGCGCAACTGGAGGCGCAAATCGAGGCGTTGAAACAACAGCAGGCGGCCAGTCAGCAGGCTGCTCCCGTGGTCGTCCAGTCAGAAGAGCCCGTCAATAAAGACGCACCACCGAAGCTGACGCTTTCGGGCTTTGGAGATATAAAATTTTATGGCGATGTGGAATTTAATATGGATGCTGCCAGCAAAACCGGCAGTCTGACTTCTGTTAAGCAAAGTGCTAATAGCGACTGGGCACCGGGAGATAAAGAACGGTGGGATATTAATGGTCGTATTTTGCTGGGGTTTGATGGTTATCGAAAAATGGATAACGGCCATTTTTCCGGATTTTCTGTACAACCACTGGGCGATTTGGCAGGGCAAATGTACCTTGATGATGCGGTATTTTTCTTTGGCGCAGAAAACGACTGGGAAATTAAAGTTGGACGTTTTGAAGCCTACGATATGTTCCCGCTCAACCAGGATACCTTTGTTGAATACTCAGGCAATACAGCGGACGATCTTTATAGCGACGGCTATGGTTACATTTATATGCTGAAAGAGGGGCGTGGCCGTACCGACAGCGGCGGTAACTTCCTGGTGAGTAAAACGCTGGATAACTGGTATTTCGAGCTGAATACGCTGTTCAAAGACGGCAGCGATCTGTACGTCGACCAGCGCTACCATGGCGCGGAACTGGAAAATGATAAGAACGTCGCCTATGTCCGGCCAGTTATTTCGTGGCAGGACGGCCCGTTCTCAACGGCCGTCGCCATGGAAACCAATCTGGTCAACAATGCTTATGGCTATCGGGATGACGCGGGTCGTTGGGTCGATCAGTCTGACCGCACCGGTTACGGATTCACCATGACCTGGGATGGTCTGAAAGCCGATCCTGAGGATGGCATAGTCGTGAATCTCAACACAGCGTATCTTGACGCCGCAGACGAAACGGACTTCACCTCCGGCGTCAATGCCCTGTGGCGTAACGCTGAGCTGGGCTATATTTATGCGCATAACGAAATCGACGAATTTAACACTTCAACCTTTGACGCAGAGTGTGAGAATGATTGCTGGATCACCGATCCGGGTGAGTATGATATTCACACTGTCCATGCGTCGTACCTTATTCCCAACGTAATGAAGATGAAGAACTTTAACATTTACCTGGGCGCCTACGCTTCGTGGGTGAACGCGTCGCCGAAAAAGGGAAGCGATAAGAACGACGATCGTTATGGCGGTCGTGTGCGGTTTAAATATTATTTCTGAAGAGTGTCATGATGCCCCCCTGTTAGCAGGCAGAGGGGCCATTTTGCAGGCCGGGTATGCGCAAGCGTCACCCGGCAATACGATCGGCTACAACCCTTTCTTATCCATCAGCACCGCCAGATCCACCAGACGGTTCGAGAAGCCCCATTCGTTGTCATACCACGACAGGATCTTCACCATATTCCCGCCAATCACCAGCGTTGAAAGCCCGTCGATGATGGATGAGCGCGGGTCGCCCTGATAATCACGGGAGACCAGCGGTTCATCGCTGTAGCCCAGGATGCCTTTCAGCGGCCCGCTGGCGGCAGCCTGACGGAACGCGTCATTCACCTCTTCGGCGGTCACGTTGCGGCTCAGCGTCACCGTCAGATCGACAATCGACACCACCGGAACCGGCACGCGCAGAGAATACCCGGTGAGTTTACCGTCAAGCTCGGGGATCACTTTCCCGAGCGCTTTTGCCGCGCCGCTGGAGTAAGGCACAATGGATAATGCTGCCGCGCGCGCGCCGCGCAGATCTTTTTCCGGCTGGTCATGCAGCGCCTGGCTGTTGGTGTAGGCATGCGTGGTGTTCATCAGCCCGTGCTCAATGCCAAACTGCTGGTGCAGCACCTGCGCCGCTGGCGCCAGACCATTAGTGGTGCAACTCCCGTTGCTGACCACAAAATGCTGGGCCGGATCGTACAGCGTGTGGTTCACACCCATCACCACCGTCAGATCATCATTTTTAGCCGGGGCGGAAATAATGACGCGTTTTGCGCCGCCGCTCGTGATATGCACCGCCGCTTTTTCACGTTCGGTGAAGAAGCCGGTGGCTTCAATTACCACCTCAACGCCTGCGTCTTTCCACGCAATGTTTGCCGGGTCGCGTTCACTGAATACGGTGATGCGTTGCCCGTCAACCTGTAGCGCGCCGTCCGCCGCTTCCACAGGCACCGGCAGCGTGCCGAGCAGAGAGTCATATTTCAGCAGATGGGCGAGGGTTTTACTGTCCGTCAGATCGTTAATGGCCACAATCTGGAGATCCGGGTTGCCCAGCGCCGCGCGCAGGACATTACGTCCGATACGGCCGAAACCGTTAATACCGACCTTAACCATGATGCACTCCTTATCTGTGTTGTCTGGAGTTACTGTAGGCGTCAGGTCGTATGGCGTAAATGACAAAAAAGGATCATATTACGCCATTCTACGGCAGTGGAAGCGCTGGCGGTATTCGCCCGGCGTAAGATGAAGCTGCTTTTCAAAAACGCGGCGCAGGTTGATGCTGGTACCAAACCCGCTTTTTTCGGCAATGACCTCAAGCGGATCCTGGGTCTGCTCCAGAAGCTGTCGGGCGGCGGCCAGACGCGCTTCGGTGACATAACGGGCCGGAGGCACGCCCACGTCACGCGTAAACACGCGGGTGAAATTGCGCGGGCTCATGGCGACCCGTTCGGCCAGCCTTTCGACGCACAAATCTGCGGTGAGGTTTTGCAGGATCCAGCTTTGCAGTTCGCTGACTGGTCCGGTCGCGCCGGACTGCTCCAGATTATAGCGGCTGAACTGTAGCTGGCCGCCAGGCCGACGCAGGTACATCACCATATCCTGCGCCACATTGCGGGCGAGGGTGAAGCCGTAATCATCCTCCACCAGCGCCAGCGTCAGGTCAAACCCGGAGCTGACGCCGCCCGACGTCCAGACGGGGCCATCCTGAACATAGAGCGGGCCGCCCTCAACGTTGACCGCAGGATAGCGGGTTTTCAGGGTTTCCAGCAGCCGCCAGTGGGTCGTTGCCCGGCGCCCGTCGAGCAGTCCGGCCTGTGCCAGCAGCAGGGCCCCGCCGCAGACAGAGGCGACGCGGCGCGCATGCGGCGCGGCCAGGTGCAGCCAGTCCACCACGGCGGTGCTCTCCAGCTCATTCATGCCGCGGCCGGTAATGATGATCGTGTCCAGCGGCTCGCGCGGATCAAGCTCCGGCAGGCGATAGTCCGCCAGCAGGTTCAAGCCGGACTGGCCGTGGATCACCAGATGAGGCTGGGTGGTGGCGATAATGATGCGGTAGCGGGGCTGCGCAAGGCCGTCCGGGTGCAGCCGGTTGGCCTGCATCAGAATGTCGGCGATACCGGCGGCCTCAAACAACATGCCACCATCAGGAACGATAATCAGGATCTTCTTCATGTCCTGAAAAGTACCTTTATCACAAAATAAGTCAAGCGGAAGGCGAACATTGTAGAAGAGACAAATGAGGCGTGCCGGGTGAAAGAGTAGAACGGCAGATGTTGGGAAGAAGTAAAAGAAATATGTAGTAACGGTAAAACTTCTTGCGTGAGGTTCACTGTCAGCGCCGCTGAACCCCCCAGTTTATGGGCTGCAAGGGAGCGCGCTGAACGATGAGAGAGCAAAAAGATGTAGCCGGGCTTAATTGTTTAGGTGCAAAAAATAACCCCAAAGGGGAATTTTGCTCAGGTTATTTCGGATCGCGAAATTAAATTTCTGCCATTTTCTTAGCCGCCATTTGTTTATGCGGGACGCTCGTGCACAATAAAAGTTATCTTCTGAATGCAACAATGAAAATATCCCAGATATATCCCGCAGCGCACAGAAAAAATTAAATTCTACTAATTATGGTAGTGGAGATAATAAGGGGTTACGTTAATGATAGTGGTTCTCTTTTTCCTGTTTAGCCATTAATTTTCATAGAGTTATGCTCGAAATCTGTCTAAGAAAAAGACGATTTTACCTAAGTGCGCATTTTTTATGAGATTAATCCTATAATGCATTGGGCGTATCATTAAACGCCATTAAGCAGGTGGGAAATATTGAATTGATGACAAGCTCATGTAAACTTGTCTACCGTTTGTCAAAATATGTCAGGAGCATGCTGGGCCCATTTCTGTCGGGTTCGTGCGGTAGCTATGCCTTAAAATAGTTACCTGCTGAAAATATTCCGACTATTTTAACAATAGCACCTAAGTCAAATTTTATCCCCTCTCTTCATCCTCTAAATATCGCTACGGAAAAGCATATGAAACTGCGCGTATTGTTATCACTTCTGTTTGTTATGGCGGTGGCGGGCTGTAAGGCGCCGCAGAAACCAGCGATCACCGATGATACGATTGTGACCAGCCAGGTGAATGGCATCACGCTGACGCACCGTCACGCTGTTACCCCTCCGGCGGAGTTCACTCAGGTGAATGAACCGTACCGTGCCATGTACCCGGCATCCCTGATGAGCCGTCCTGACTACGGCGGAAAAGTGATCCGTACGCTTGAGACCGGCAAAACTTACGTTGTGCTGGGGCAGGTTGAACATTTCTGGATGGCGCTGGCCGATGAAGGGAGTGAACAGCTGATTGGTTACGTGCCGATGCGTGCCGTGATCAAGGCTGACCAGTACGAAGCCACCGTGCGTAAACAGGCACTGCGCCCGAAAGCGCGTAAGAAAACCACCTGTGTTGATGTCGATGGCAACAGCAAAGCCTGCAAAGACAGCGCGAACGGTACCTGGATCCTGAACTAAACGGGTTTCACGAGCATATTTTTATGAATAATAAAAATTTTCATCGGATGTGGTTCCCTTTTTTTGCGTTGATTCTTGCGCTGATCGGTGGTTGTTCGTCGTCTTCACACAGCGACCCCTCCCGCTACAATCTTCAGTTTCAGGCTCATCCTCAAATCAATGATTCTGCGCCGCTTAAGGTCAGAGTGTTGCTGCTGAAATCCGATGCGGATTTCATGTCCAGTGACTTCTACTCCTTACAGAACAACGCGTCAGCCACGCTTGGCGCGAATCTGCTGAACAGCGATGTGTTCTTCCTGATGCCGGGCCAGCTTTCGAAAACCCTGAGCGGACAAAGCTCACCGGAAGCGCGCTATATCGGCGTGATGGCGGAATACCAGGCGCTGGACGGCAAAAAATGGCGCGTCTCACTTCCTTTGCCTGTTCCCGGCGAAAACGCGATTTACCAGTTCTGGAAATGGTCCGCAGATGAACTCCAGGCCAGCGTCTTTCTTGACGTAAATGGTATCCGGGTCATCAGCCAGTAACGCCCTTCATAACAGGAAAGAGATCATCATGACGAAAGCAGAAAAGGTCGTCTGGACCGAGGGCATGTTCCTGCGTCCCCACCATTTTCAGCGGACAGAAAGCTACCTCCTCAACCACGTTCGTGAGTGGGGGGCCTTGCAGCGATCGTATCTCTGGGGCTTTCTCGACCTTGAGCTGGATGAAGCGATGCTACGCCAGGGCTGTATTGCCCTGAGCTACTGTAGCGGTTTGCTGCCTGACGGCACCTTTTTCCAGGTTCGCAGCGACCGCAATGGTCCGGCCCCGCTAAAAATCCCCGATAATCTCACCAACGAAAAGGTGGTGCTTGCGCTGCCGGTTCGTCGCGGTGGCCGTGAAGAGGTGATTTTCAGCGAGGAGCAGTCTTCTCTGGCGCGTTTTATTACCTTTGAACAAGAGGTGGAAGACGACAACGCCATGTCGGTCGGGGAGGCGACGGTCCAGTTTGGCCGCCTGCGTCTGACCCTGATGCTGGAGAAAGATCTGACGGCAGAATGGACCGCCATCGGCGTGGCGTACGTCACCGAAAAGCGCAACGACAACCACGTGCGGCTGGATAACAGCTACATTCCGCCAATGCTGAACGCCAATAACAGCCCGCAGCTGTACGGCATGATCAATGACCTGCACGGCTTGCTGGTGCAGCGTAGCCAGCAGATCGGCGGTCGACTGCGCCAGCCGGGGCGTTTCAATACGTCCGAGATGGTTGAGTTCACGCTTCTCTCGCTGATCAACCGCCACCATGGCGACGTCTCACATTTAAAAACGCTGCCGCTGCTTCACCCGGAAGCGCTCTGGCGCAGCTGGCTGCCGTTTGCCACGGAGCTCGCCACCTGGACGCCGCAGCGTACCGCAGAGAGCATACTGCCGGTATACGACCATGACGATCTCGCCGTTTGCTTCAGCAAACTGATGCTGATGCTGCGTCAGGGGCTGTCGCTGGTCATGGAAGATCATGCCATCCAGCTGCCGCTGCACGAACGCTCCCACGGGCTGAACATCGCCACCGTGCCGGAGACCAGCATGGTCCGCGAATTTGGCTTCGTGCTGGCGGTAAAAGCCAATGTCCCCGGCGAACACCTGCAAACCCATTTCCCTGCCCAAATGAAGGTTGCGCCAGTGTCGAAAATTCGCGATCTGGTCCAGCTCCAGCTGCCGGGCATCATGCTTCGGGCAATGCCCGTCGCGCCGCCGCAGATCCCGTGGCATGCAGGCTACAGCTATTTCGAGCTCGAGAGGGGCAGCGAACTGTGGCACGAGATGGACAAGTCCGGGGCATTCGCGCTGCATCTCGCAGGGGAATTCCCGGGTCTCGATATGGAGTTCTGGGCCATCCGTAGCCCGACAGAATAATAAAGCGAGCGCTTAATATGCAGGAACGACAGGATACCGGCAGTGATGCCGTGTTTACCGGAGCCAGTGGGAACAATCAGCTGGTGGCGGCCGCCAATCCGCTGCTCAATGCGATTCCGCAAATCCGTCATTCGGTTTCCCACGACGATCAGGTCGGGCTGCGCCAGCGCCTGATTGACGAAATTCGCCGTTTCGAAGTGCGATGCCAGCAGGCGGGCTTACCGTATGAAGTGATTGTCGGCGCGCGCTACTGCCTCTGCACGGCGCTGGACGAAGCCGCCGCGCTGACCCCGTGGGGAAGCAGCGGCGTCTGGTCAAGCAATGGTCTGCTGGTGACGTTTCATAACGAAACCTGGGGCGGTGAGAAGTTTTTCCAGCTGCTGGCGCGTCTGTCGCAGAATCCGCGCGAACACATTCTGCTGCTGGAGATGATCAACTACTGTCTGCTGCTCGGCTTTGAAGGCCGCTACCGCGTCCTGGACAATGGCCGGACCCAGCTTGAAACCATCAAACAGCGCCTGTGGCAGATGATCCGTGGCGTGCGCGGCAGCTACCCGCCGCCGCTCTCGCCGCACCCGGAAGATCGCCCCGTACTGCGCAAGCTCTGGCGGCCGATGATCCCACTCTGGGCGTGCGTGGCGCTGGTCGGCTTTATCGCCTGCCTGTTCTATATCGTGCTGAACTGGCGTCTGGGTGATAACACCAGCCCGGTGCTGGCGAAAATTTACCAGTCCCAACTGCCGGAAACCACCATCCAGCAGCCTGCGCGTCAGCTGCCGGCGGTGCTGAACCTGCGCGGCTTCCTGAAACCAGAAATTGATGCCGGTCTGGTGGCCGTTAAGGATGAGGCGGATCGCAGCGTGGTGATCCTGAAAGGGGACGGACTCTTTGCCTCGGCCTCAACGGTGGTGCGCGATCGCTATGAGCCGGTCATCGATCGCATCGCCCAGGCGATGAATAACGTCAGCGGCAAAATTCTGGTGGTGGGGTACAGCGACAACGTGCCGATCCGCAGCGCACGCTTCGCCTCCAACTATGAACTCTCGCTTGAGCGCGCCCGTTCGGTGCAAAAACAGCTCCAGGGTAGCCTCTCACAGCCTGAGCGCGTCAAAGCCGAAGGGCGGGGTGAGATCAACCCGGTAGCGCCTAACACCACGCCTGAAAATCGCGCCCGTAACCGCCGCGTAGAGATTACGCTGCTGGTATCGCCTGACAATACCCAGGCCGAGCTGAACGGATTGCCGCAAGGAAACTAAGGATGCTGACAACTCTACTTTCTATACTGACCAATCGCATTCTGTGGAGCTTCCTGGGCGTAACGGCGCTCGCGGCGGTCATCTGGATGATTGGCCCGCTGTTGTCCATCGTGGATACCCGGCCCCTTGAATCAGAGCAGAACCGCGTCATCAGCATTGCGGTGGTCTACCTGATTTGGGCCCAGAGCCACATTCTGCCGCGGCTGTATAACGCCTGGCTGAACCGTAAGCTGATGGACAAGCTCAACGAAAATACCACCAGCCCGGAGGCGGCCGATCCGCAGAAACGTCTGAACAGCGAGGAGCAGATCCTTGCCGGGCGTTTCGATGAAGCCGCCCAGATGCTGAAAAAAGCCCACTTCAGCAAAGCGGGACATGGCGCGCAGTGGACGCAGCGCTTCAGCACACAGTACCTCTATCAGCTGCCGTGGTACGTCATTATTGGCGCGCCGGGTTCAGGTAAAACCACCGCGCTGGCCAACTCCGGGCTGCAATTCCCGCTGGCGGATCGCTTCGGTAAAACCGCGCTGCGCGGCATTGGCGGCACGCGCAACTGTGACTGGTGGTTTACCAACGAGGCGGTTCTGCTGGATACCGCGGGGCGCTACACCACTCAGGAGAGCGAGCAGGTTCAGGACGCCGGAGAGTGGCTGGAATTTATCAACCTGCTGCGTAAATACCGCCGTCGCCAGCCCATCAACGGCGTGATTATCACCATCAGCATTTCCGACCTGCTTTCGCAGTCCGCTGAGGCCTCGCGCCAGCAGGCGGTCAACCTGCGCCAGCGTCTCTCCGAGCTGCATGAACAGCTGGGTATTCGCTTCCCGGTGTATGTGATGGTGACCAAAGCGGACCTGCTTAAAGGCTTCCGCGCCTGGTTTGCGGATTACGACAAAGCCCAGCGCGACCAGATCTGGGGCTTTACGCTGCCGTGGGAGCACACCAAACACGCAGATTACGACCTGATGGGCAACTTCCAGCAGGAATTTTCCCTGCTGCAACAGCGTCTGGATGCTGGCCTTCCGGAAACCATGCTCAAAGAGCATGACGCCAAAACCCGTGCGGAAGCCTATCTCTTCCCGCAGGAGTTCGCCGCGCTGCGTCCGCTGCTGGCTGACTACCTGAGCACGGTCTTTGCTCGCTCAAACTTCGAAACCGAATTTTCGCCGCGTGGCATCTACTTTGCCAGCGGCACTCAGGAAGGGATGCCGTTTGACCGCGTGATGGGCGAGCTGAACCGCGCGCTCTCCTTACCTGAAGGGGGGGAAAGCACGCGCTGGGATTCGGTGAGCAAAGAGGCGCCGATCCCAGGCGCGAAGGGCCAAAGCTTCTTCATTAAAAACCTGCTGCAAAACGTGATTTTCCAGGAAGCGGGCATCGCCGGGGAAAACCGCTG
Source organism: Enterobacter sp. BIDMC 27 (assembly GCF_000534415.1). Classification (NCBI taxonomy): domain Bacteria; kingdom Pseudomonadati; phylum Pseudomonadota; class Gammaproteobacteria; order Enterobacterales; family Enterobacteriaceae; genus Enterobacter; species Enterobacter sp. BIDMC 27. Next base: position 3,534,194 of record NZ_KI973178.1, on the reverse strand, counting down.
GTGGGAACTGCGCAACCGCGCCGTGATGTGGTCCGGCTACGCGGCGCTGCTGGCCCTGCTGGTGATCCTGGGTGGCCTGTGGCTGACCAGCTACGCCAAAAATAAAGCCTATCTGGAAGAAGTGGACGCAAAAGTGCCGATGCTGGAGCAGCAGAGCAAGGCGCTGCAAAACCAGCCCCAGCGCGATCTGTTTGCGCTTCTGCCGCTGCTTAACAGCCTGGTGGATCTGCCGAAAAGCAATGCCTTCGACGTTAACGACCCGCCGGTTTCCCGCCGCATGGGGCTTTATCGCGGGGATGACGTCAGCGATGCCTCGCAGTCTCTGTACCAGAAGGCGCTGGATCAGATGCTGCTGCCCGCCGTGGCGATGCACATTACCACCTGGCTGCGCAACGACAACGGCAGCGACGTGGAGTACAGCTATGAGGCGCTGAAAGCCTATCAGATGCTCTACCAGCCGAAGCACTATGACGGCAAATTCCTGCACTCGTGGGTGATGCTCAACCTGCAACGCAACCTGCCGCAGAACGTGACGCAGGCGCAGCTTCAGGAGCTGGAATGGCACCTGACCCAGCTGCTGGAGCCAAAAATTCAGGCTTCACCGTATGCGCAGGATGAGGATCTGGTGGCACGTGAAAGGGCGCTTATCAACCAGCAGCCGCTCTCAACACGCGTATATGGCCGCCTGAAACGTCTGCTGGAGCATGATGAAAACCTGAAGCCGGTTTCGCTTTCAGATCTCGGCGGCCCGCAGAGCGAGCTGGTGTTTTCCCGTAAAAGCGGCAAGCCGGTGAGTGAGGGCGTACCGGGTCTGTATACGCCGGACGGCTACTGGAAGAGCTTCAACGACCAGATCGACAGTGTGACCACCGCCCTGCACGAGGACGATGCCTGGGTACTAGGAGCGACCACCGCTCAGGAAGATAAACAGCAGATCGACAACGCCGTGCGCCAGCTCTACATGCGCGACTTTATCGTCAACTGGGATCGCTTTCTCGCTGACATTCAGCTCAACAACAGCGCCGATCTTTCCCAGCGCATCAACACCGCGCGCCTGCTTTCAGGCACCAACTCGCCGCTGCGCCGTCTGGTGCTTAACCTGAGCAAGGTGCTGACCCTGTCGCGCACTGCGCCTGCGCCGGAAGATGCGCAGAAAGCGGAAGATCAAAGCAACCGCGCCACCCGCACGCTGGAAGCGCTGTTCAGCAACGGTGACAATGCCCCGACGCAGGGCGCGGTCGTGACGCAGGCGCCTGAGCAACTGGTGACCGACCACTATGCGCCGATGATTGAGCTGGCGCAGCCGCTGGAGAAGGGTGGCAAGACCATCGTCTTTGACGATTTTCTTAAGCAGGTTGACGAGCTTTATCGCTACCTGACCGCCGTTCAGGATGCGGCAAACAGCGGTATGCCCGCGCCGGGCGGCGATGCAATCAGCCGCCTGCAAGCCAGCGCGGGACGTCTGCCGGGCGGGCTGCAAACCATGTTCAGCAATATGGCCGTCGGCGCCAGCAGCGATACCCAGCGTCGCGATCTGGAGAACGTGCGTAAGCGCATTAACGTGGAAGTGGGTGGGTTCTGCCGTCAGGCGATTGCCGGGCGTTATCCACTGGTGCGCAGCGCCAGCACCGAGGTGACGCCGGACGATCTCGCCCGCATGTTCGCGCCGGGCACCGGACTGATGGACACCTTTTTCCGCGACAACCTGACCAACAAGGTGGACACCACCCAGGCGAACTGGCGCTTTATGCCGGGCATCGACGGTAAAACGCTGCCGGGCAGCGAAGGGCTGTTGCGTCCGTTCCAGCAGGCGCAGTCTGTCCGCGATGCCTTCTTCGCCAACGGCGCGACCACGCCATCCTTCAGGGTGACGGTGCGCACCGTGCGGATGGACAACACCATTCTGAACCTGACGCTGGACGTGGACGGCCAGCTGCTGCGCTACAGCCACGGTCCGCAGGCGGTGCAGATCATGAACTGGCCGGGGCCGGGCGGGACGAACCAGGTGCGTATGCAGCTCGGTCTGACCAATGGCAGCACCGCAACGCTGGTAACTAACGGTTCCTGGGCGCTCAACCGCTTTTTCGACAAGGCGCGCACCAGCCCTGGCGCGGGTAGCCTGAGCCGTCAGGCGACCTTCAACGTCGACGGACATCAGGTCACGCTGGAGTTTGCCCCGAACAGCATCCGCAACCCGTTCCAGCTTCCCCGTTTCTCATGCCCATAACCGCAAGGACAGCCGTATGACGAATACCCCTGCGATGAACCGTTATAGCTGGTATGGCAAATTACCCAGCGCCGGAGATTTTTTGCAGCGTCGCTTTCCGGATACCCTGCAACGCCAGTGGTCGCACTGGTTCCAGGTCGGCCTGCTGGCCTGGCAACAGGAAGAGCAGCGCAGCGGCGAGCGCCCGTTTTCAAAAGCCCCGGTGTGGAACTTTGTCGTCCCGCCGATGCTCGGTAGCCAGATGATTCAGATGGGCTGCCTGCTGCCGGGCCGTGACAGCGTAGGCCGCCACTATCCGGTATGCCTGCAACTGAGCTTCACCCCCGCCGAATGGTCATCCCGCCTGCTCGGGCAGGCTGAAAGCTGGTACCAGCAGCTTGGCCGTCTGGGGCTGCACGCGGTGCGTAACAGCTATTCTGCCTCCCAGCTGGATGAAATGCTGATGACCATCCCGGCGCCCCAGCCGGTTGAGCCGCAAAAGCGTTCCGACATTCTCGACGTGATTGGCTATGACGACGATGGTCAGAGCACGCTGGGCTGGCCGCAGGCGGCAGAGTGTTTTGATCCGCTGCGCCAGACCAGCTACTGGTGGACAAACCGCTGCGACGGCTATCCGCTGTACACCCACGTCCACAGCGGAAACTTCACCGGGCAGCTCTTTACGCTGCTGTTCGATCCGGCAGGCGGCGCCCGTCCGGGCCGCCACGGTCTTTACCCGCCTATGTTTGAATAAGCAGGGATCTTATGAATATCGATGAATTTCTCGCGCCGATAAGCCCCGATAACCCCTGCGGTGAAAACCTGGAGTACGACGCTGATTTCCAGGCCATGGGTCAGGCCAGTCAGGGCAAAGCCGAGCAGCAGTTTGGCGACACCATCATTCCGGCAGAGCCTGCCGACTGGAACACGGTGGAAAAACTCGCCACCAGCCTGCTGGGTCGCACCAAAGATCTTCGCGTCATGCTGGCGTTAACCCATGCCTGGACGCGTCGTCGCGGGCTGGCAGGTTACGCCGACGGACTAGTGCTGGTGCAGGAAGCCCTGTCCCGTTACTGGGAGCAACTTTACCCTCTGCTGGAAGAGTATGGCGAAACCGATCCGTTCTACCGCATCAACGCCCTCGCCGGGCTGAGTGATAAATCTGACCTGACGGTCGCGGTGCGTAACGCCTCACTGCTCCGCTCAAACGGCGATGAGATTTCGCTCCGTGACGCCCAGGCGCTGCTTGACGGCAGTAAAACCGAGTGTCCGGATTATCCGGGCGGTCGTCCACGACTGATCGATGAGCTGGCCCGGGGCGATCAGCCCGGCACCGAAGCGGTAATCGTGATCAACGAACGCCTGCTGGCCATCCGCGAACTGCTTACCGGCTATCTCGGGGAAAGTGGCGTACCGGAGATGGAACAGCTGTTGAAAACCGTCGGACTGGTTTCCAGCGCCTGTCAGGTGACCGATATCAGCAAGCTGCTGCCGAACCGTGACGCGCAGGCTGAACAGCACGCCGAGCCGCAGCCGGTGGCCGCGTCGCCCGTTCAGCAGGTGACGGACTGGCGCAGCGTGCAGGTGACCAGCCGCGCCGACGCCCAGCTGATGCTGGAAAAAGCGAAACAGTATTTTGCGCAGTACGAACCCAGCCATCCCGCACCGCTGATGATTGAACGGGTGCAGCGGCTGTCTGAACTCAACTTTATGGACATTATTCGCGACCTGGCGCCAGACGGCGTTAACCAACTGGAAAACATCTTTGGACGCCGCGAATGACGCGTCCTGGCATTATGACGACAGGCATGGAGTCTGCCGTTTCACCTTCACCGCGCATCTTTGATGGAGAACATCATGGCAATGAGTAACAGTGGACAGAAATTCATCGCACGCAACCGTGCTCCCCGCGTGCAGATCGAGTACGACGTAGAGATCTACGGCGCAGAACGCAAAATTCAGCTGCCGTTTGTGATGGGCGTTATGGCCGATCTGGTTGGCAAGCCGGTGGAAAATCTGCCAGCCGTCGACGAGCGTAAGTTCCTGGAAATCGACATCGACAACTTCGACGAACGCATGAAGGCGCTGAAGCCGCGCGTGGCGTTCCAGGTGGATAACACCCTGACCGGCGAAGGTAAGCTCAACGTCGATCTGACCTTCGACAGCATGGACGACTTCCTGCCGGACGCGGTGGCCCGCAAAGTAGAGCCGCTGAACAAGCTGCTGGAAGCCCGTACCCAGCTCTCCAACCTGCTGACCTACATGGACGGTAAAAACGGTGCGGAAGAGCTGATCGCGAAAATTCTCCAGGATCCGACGCTGCTCAAATCCCTGAGCCAGTTGCCAAAAAATGACGAAAGTGCGAAAGGTAGCGAGGAATAATCGATGAGCAACCAGACTCAACAACACGATCAGCAGGCGGGCCAGGCGTTCAGCCAGGACGAGTTCAGCGCGCTGCTGAATAAAGAGTTCCGCCCGAAAACCGATCAGGCGCGCTCTGCCGTAGAAAGCGCGGTTAAAACCCTGGCGCAGCAGGCGCTGGAAAACACCGTAACCTTCTCAAACGATACCTACCGCACCATTCAGAACCTGATTGCCGGTATTGACGAGCAGCTTTCACAGCAGGTGAACCAGATTATTCACCACGAGGAGTTCCAGAAGCTGGAGAGCGCCTGGCGCGGGCTGAGCTACCTGGTGAACAATACCGAAACCGACGAGATGCTGAAGATCCGTTTTATGAGCATCTCCAAGCAGGAGCTGGGCCGCACCCTGAAGCGCTACAAGGGCGTGGGCTGGGACCAGAGCCCGATCTTCAAGAAAATCTACGAGCAGGAGTACGGCCAGTTCGGTGGCGAGCCGTTTGGCTGCATCGTGGGCGACTACTACTTCGACCACAGCCCGCAGGACGTTGAGCTGCTGGGCGAGATGGCGCGCATCGGCTCTGCGGCCCACTGTCCGTTCATCACCGGCACCGCGCCGGGCGTGATGCAGATGGAGTCCTGGCAGGAGCTGGCTAACCCGCGCGACCTGACCAAAATCTTCCAGAACACCGAATACGCTGCCTGGCGTTCACTGCGTGAATCCGAAGATGCCCGCTATCTGGGCCTGGTGATGCCGCGCTTCCTGTCGCGTCTGCCGTACGGCATTCGCACCAACCCGGTCGACAGCTTTGATTTTGAAGAGCAGACCGACAGCGCGAACCACAACAGCTACTCGTGGGCAAACGCTGCCTATGCGATGGCGGCCAACATCAACCGCTCCTTTAAAGAGTACGGCTGGTGCACCTCGATTCGCGGCGTGGAATCCGGCGGGGCGGTGGAAAACCTGCCGTGCCACACCTTCCCAAGCGATGACGGCGGCGTGGACATGAAGTGCCCGACCGAGATCGCCATCAGCGACCGTCGTGAAGCGGAACTGGCGAAAAACGGCTTTATGCCGCTGGTGCACCGCAAAAACTCCGACTTCGCCGCCTTCATCGGCGCGCAGTCCCTGCAAAAACCGGCCGAGTACCACGACCCGGATGCCACCGCTAACGCGCGCCTGGCCTCCCGTCTGCCGTACCTGTTCGCCTGCTGCCGTTTTGCTCACTACCTGAAGTGCATCGTGCGCGACAAAATCGGCTCCTTCCGCGAGCGCGAAGAGATGGAACGCTGGCTGAACGACTGGGTGATGAACTACGTGGACGGCGACCCGGCGAACTCCTCTCAGGAAACCAAGTCCCGCAAACCGCTGGCGGCTGCGGAAGTGCAGGTGCAGGAAATCGAAGACAACCCGGGCTACTACGCCGCGAAGTTCTTCCTGCGTCCACACTACCAGCTGGAAGGTCTGACCGTTTCCCTGCGTCTGGTATCTAAACTGCCGTCGCTGAAGACGAAGGACGCGTAATGATAATTGCCGCCGGGGGGCCATGCCCGGCGTTAGCTTTATAGTATGGAAATTTGAGAGGAAATATGACCGCGAGACCTTCGTTTGTTGCTGCCTGGGCGGCGGCAACACGTATTTACGATGCAAATGATTCTATCGGCAAAGTTAAGCAAGTTATCGGCGGCAAAGTTAAGCACAACTTCGAAATAGCGCCAGATGAGGGCGGGTGGTCAAATAGTTGTGCCGTACGGATGAGTTATGTTCTTAACTATACCGGGCATCCCGTTCCGCGTATTGCAAATCTCACGGTATCCGGTGCTGATAATAAATGGTACTTCTACCGCGTAAAGGATGTCATTGCCTGGTTGACGCGTCAGTGGGGTAAACCTGACATGATCGTGAGTTATCCTTCCTTACCCGTTGAGCAATTAGCCAACAAAAAGGGCGTCATTCTGTTTGAGGTACAGGGCTGGAGTGACGCCGCAGGTCATGCAACATTCTGGAATGGTTTAACCTGTTCGGATCACTGTTATTTCAATGCGCCGGAGACGAATTACACGACGACCAAAGCTAATTTTTGGGAGTTGCCATGAAAAAAATGATTGCTAGTCTACTGTTGCTCACCAGTTCCGCCTCTGTGTATGCAACTGACGATCCGGTGTCGTTTGTCAAAAAAATGCCTTATAAACAAGTTGTTAAAGACGTTGTTTTTTCTCGCTGCCTGGCACAAGTTGCAGATGATAAAAGCCAGTTTTCTCTGGATGCAGCCCGTAGCAGTAGCGCATTACTGGAATGGGTGCCTTTCGATATTGAAAATGGCAATGACAAAATTAATGCTCTTATTAATAAATATAAAGGTGCAACCAATGCCTTTCATTCTGAGAGAAAACCCGATGTAAAAGGCGTAACCTTAAACTGCCTGCGTCTTTATCATAGTGACGAACTTAATCAACTTGCTCCTCAATTAATCATCGGAAATCCTGACCGCACCTGGATTCAGGATAATCCACAATAGTATAAGACTTCACATTCTTTCCTTTCGTTCAGGGGGAATGTAAGACTGTCAAATGACACGGGTCGTTTGATATGAGGCAGAGGTAAAATATGGACGGTTTTATTCAGCCCCATGCTTTCCTGTTTGCCATATAAGGGCTTTTTCGAAAGCAATATTGTTCATCCACGAAGAGTAGATATTATGGCTATTGATATGTTTCTGAAGGTCGAGGGTGTTACGGGCGAATCTAAAGATTCTAACCACACCGGCTGGACTGATATTACCTCCTTCTCCTGGGGCGCGTCCCAGCCAGGTAATATGAGCGTTGGCGGTGGCGGCGGTGCCGGTAAAGTGAACTTTAACGATCTGCACGTTAACGCTCTGATCGACAAATCCACTACAGCAATCCTGAAACACTGCGCAAGCGGTAAACACCTGACCAAAGTTGAACTGTCCGTCTGCAAAGCGGGTGGTCAGCAGGTTGAATACACCCGCATCACCCTGGAAGACGTTCTCGTGACTTCCGTTCAGTACACGGGTGCAGACAACGGCGATACCGTTGGCGTGACCTATGCATTCCAGGCTGCGAAAGTGAAACAGCAGTACTGGGAGCAGACCACTGCCGGTGGTAAAGGTGCTGAAAGCAGCGCTGGCTGGAACATCAAAGAAAACAAAGAAGCGTAATTGCGCGCGTGACCGGGGAGTTTTCCCCGGTCATTATTTATAGAGACTTAATTTCGTTTGCAAAGGGATGTCAATATGAGCGTAAAATCAACGGTTGCTCCTGGTTATTGTGTTGTTCAGCAGGCTGGTACGTTAGATTTCCAGGCAAGACTACTGTTCAATAAACCAGACAGTGAAGCGGCACGTTATTTTATGCAAATGAACAGGGACACACGGTGGTTAAAACCCGGGCAAATATTGATCCTTAATGCTCCGGGTGCTGAAAATGCGGTTCAGCTAAAACAATTACAAAATGCAAAGCAAAAGGTTAATGGAGCATTGGCAGAACTGAATACAGATGAAGCTAATTTCTTTAACAAGCATTTTAGTACCATCGCAGCATTAACTAATTTTATGGATAAATCTCTCGGGGTGGTTGCTGATGCAGGTGAAAGGTACTTTAGCGAAATAGAAAAGAAATTAAAAGCTATCGAACTGGCTTATCAAAATCAATACAGAACGCAAGGCACATTGATCGGGCAGCAGTTTTTTGTTGAAAGGCAAAAACTTTTTTCTGAGCTGGACGTTTTATTAAATAAGCTGTCCAGACTAACGCTGAAACTGAAACCTTATGAAGAAATCAAGCACGCTTTAGGTTTATCAAGCAGGTCAATTGTCCACGAATGGAGTACTGCGGGTGTTGCCTCGATACGAGGGTATTCAACATATGTAGACAATGCTTCAAAAGCTGCCCGTTTTCTGAAAATGGGAGGATGGCTTGCTATCGGCTTCGCTGGTGCAAACACAACCAATGAAGTTTACGATGCCTGTACAGTAGGTAGAGAGCAGAGTTGTTCCAAAGTCGCCGTTAAGAAGTACAGTCAATTTGGCGCCAGTCTTGCGGGCGGGATTTATGGCGGAAAATATGGCGCCATGGCTGGGGCTGGCGTATGTGTTGCATTGGGCGTGGCAACAGGTGGTGTAGGGTTGCTCGCGTGTTCTGTGGTAGGCGCCGCTGCGGGTGGATACATTGGTGGCGAAGTTGCCGGTGGAGCAACTGAATATGTCATGGATAAGCTATGGTGAATTTAGAAAATATTCTTTTATTTCTGATTGTTGTTTTATTTTTACTTGTCGTAATTATGGACTTCATCAGTTCCCGTTATTTTAAAAAACACGAGGCCGAATATAATCAGCTTCTTTCAGAATATAGGCAAAAAGGCTACGATCTCGATCTGGTGACAAATTACGCATCATTTTTTGGTTCGCTGGCGAACTATCAAAAAATAATCTGGTTTGTTCGTCTTCGCAAAGGCGTGAAGATGAAATTTACCAAAGACAGAAATGTTCAGGACGATGCCTATAAATTCGTTCAGGCTTTACCGGAAGAGAGAATCGGCTGGATATTAAAACTGCATCGACGCTATAAAGCTCAGGCCTTACTTTTTACGCTATGGCTGCTTATCGGCATTATTTTCCTGAATGTAGTCAAATAGCTTTAATCAGCCCTTAACCCCCAAACCCCGCCGTTCTCACCCCCGAGAGCGGCAGCGTTTGAGCGCTAATCATACCAGCAGGAATACGCCATGCGATTCACGATTATTTCTACGAAACCCGGTCATCAGCCGCCGCAAAGCAGCTGTGATTTTTATGCCCCGGGCGGCACCATTGGGCGCGGTACGGATAACAATCTGGTGCTGCCGGACAATGACCGCACCATCTCGCGTTTGCAGGCCATCGTTCACGTCGACGCCAGTGGCGAATGCCGCGTCACGAACCGCGGCAGCGTTACCCGCGTGGTACTGAATGATATCCCGCTGGAGCGTGGGCGTCAGGTTGAGCTTCAGGATGGGGATATTCTCGGTATTGATGATTATCGCATTGAAGTCAGCGAACTCATTCATGACACCCAGCCCGTAAGCCGCATGGCGGCCAGCATGCAGCAGGCGCGCCCAGTGGCGACACCTGCACCAGCGCCGCAACCGAAACCGGCCAGCGCCGCGCCTCGTGGAAAAGCTGAACCTACGGCCGTGCCGTCGGAAATCTGGGACAGCCTGATGCAGGAGTTTTCCATCTCCGACAGCATCTCCAGCAACCGGGCAAAACCACAGCCCGCCGCATCCCACGATCCGTTCTCTCAGCCTGCGGCCCCGGAGCGGAATGCCGAAGATCCGCTGGCAATGTTTAACGACGCCGAACCGTCGCTTGAACGTAAAAACGTTGACCCGGACACGCTGTTTAGCGATGAAGCGTTGTTTAAAAAAGAGAGCATCTTTGACGATGTCACCCCTTCAACGCTGGTACAGCCGGACGAAAGCAAACCTGCCCAGCCAAAGGAAGAGGCGTCGGACGAACTCGATCCGTTAGCCCTGTTTGGCGGGTCGGCGAGCGCACCTGCCGCGCGTCATGATGACCCTCTCGGCCTGATGGGCGGCGCGCCGTTAACCCATCCGGATGAAATCGTGGCCGATAAGCCGGAGCCAAAGCCTGAACCGCAAGCCGCACAGGAAGAGGATGCGCTGGCCAGCTCACCGCTGTTCGATCCGGAACCGACTGAACCACAGGACGCGCCGCGCGCGGAAGAGGAGCCCGCGCGCCCCGATTACGCTGGCTTCACCATGCCAACGCCGCAGGCCGTGGCGCGCAGCAACGCGCAGGCGCCTAAAGGCCGCCTGCGTATCGACCCGGTTAAAAACGCTGCATCGCCTGCTGCCTCCGCGCAGACCGGCGAGCGGGGCGAGGTGCTTCAGGGCGAACTGCTGGAGGCGCTGCTGGAGGGCATGGGCCTGAGCGAAATGCAGCCGGTACCGCAATTCGACCGGGAAAATATGCGTCAGCTGGGGCAGATCCTGGGCATGTTCTCGCAGGGGACCGTGGCGCTGCTCTCCTCGCGCTCCATACTCAAGCGTGGGGTGAAAGCCGATATGACCATGGTGCTCGACGATGCGAACAACCCGTTCAAACTGTTGCCGACCGGGAAAACGGTGCTGATCCAGATGTTCGGCACGCCGATGCCGGGCTTTATGCCGCCGACCAAATCGGTGCGTGATGCGCTGATCGATCTCCAGGCGCACCAGCTGGGGATGATCTCCGGTATCCGCGCCATTATCGCCGCCATGCTGCAATCCTTTAACCCGGAACAACTGGAAGAGCAGGCGAAGCAGAACGGGATGACGTCACGCCTGGCGCTGCCGGGCAGCCGTAAAGCCGCGCTGTGGGATTATTTCGTTCGCAGCTATGGCGAGACGGCGGGCGAGATCGAGGACGACTTCCATACCCTGTTTGGCGAAGCCTTCCTCCATGCCTATGACATGGAGGTCAATCAGTACAAAGACTCACAAAGCGGATCGGAAGAAAAATGAATATCGCAACGGCTTCTCTCTCCCGCCAGGGGACGCGCGCCAGCAACCAGGATCAGACGGGAGAAACCATCGGGGAACGTTCAGCCTGCTTTGTCGTCTGTGACGGCATCGCGGGCCTGCCGGGCGGCGAGGTGGCCGCTGAGCTGGCCCGCAACAGCATTATTTCCCGCTTTGACGGCGACAAGCACCTGAATGCGCAGCATATTCGTGACTACGTCCAAACGGCGAACCGCACCATCCTCAGCGAACAACAGGCCGTGCAGGACTATCGCCGGATGGGCACCACGCTGGTCAGCCTGTTTATCGACAGGGATTACCGTCTGGCTTACTGGGCGCACGCCGGAGACAGCCGCCTGTACCTGTTTCGCCGCGGCTGGCTGTGGCATGTCACCACCGATCACAGCCTCGTCCAGCAGATGAAAGATGCCGGGCATCAGACCGACGATCTCAACAGCAACCTGCTGTATCTGGCGCTGGGTATTGAGAATGGCGGACCGGAAGCGAGCTACAGCGATGTCGTGCAGGTTGAGGACGGTGATGCCTTCCTGCTCTGCACCGACGGTTTTTGGCACGGCGTCAGCGAAGAGCAGATGAAGCAGTCGCTGCATATGGTCAATACGCCACAGGAGTGGCTGACCTTAATGAACCAAATCATTCAAAAGAATGCCGAACAGGAGGGCAATGCTCAGGATAACTATACCGCCGTGGCGGTGTGGATGGGCAACCCTCAGGACACCACTTTGCTGCATACGCTCTCTGACGCAGCACAATTTCTTCCCTGCGGAACTGATTAGACACACAAGGATTGATATGAAACTTTGGCTATCGGGTTTGGCTCTTCTGACGGTGGCGACCACCGCACAGGCTGAAAACTTCCGCATCGTGCAGTCTCCTGCGCAGAAGCTGGATATCTGGATCGACAACATTAAAGACAATACGCCGCAAAGCTGGTGTAAGGCGGACGTGGCGCTGCGTATCGTGGCGAACGGCAAGAAAGAGGTTTCGGTGCTGGAAAACTTCGTGCCGCGCCTTGGCTCGCTGCTGGAGCACCAGTGCAGCAAGCTGAATATCCTGAACTGGACGCTTAACGATCCGGAAGGCACGACGCTTGCCCGGGGCACAGCGGCTAAAGCGCAGGACTGGGCGCTGGTGGTGAAGCAGCAGGAAACGGCGGCGGCAACGACCACCACCTCAGGCGCGCTGCTGCCGCCTGACCAGAATCCGGAGACGCACACCGTGGCGGCAGATCGTACGCCATGGCAGGAGTTCACCCTTCAGGACGGTTGCCATCTGCGCACCTTCTGGGAGGGCGGTTCCTCCGCGCCAGCGCTGTTTATTCCGGATTCCGACACCACCCGCTGCGGCAACGGCAGCTGGCTCAGCGGCCACACCGTGGTGACGCAGAACCGTAACGGGACGCAGAAAGCGATTCCGGTCACCTACATTCACGGCTTCCCGGTGATGGGGCTGAACAACGCGGTCGATCCTGAAAAGGCGCTGATCACCTCCGTCAACAAAGAGCGCATGGTTTTCAGCACCCAGAACAGCGACCAGAGCTGGATGATCCTGCCGTACGACAGCACCCTGAACGGCTGGAAGAGCAACGGCACGGTGGCGGTGGAAATCACCCGTGAGATCGCCAGCGACGACGCCAGACTCCAGGCGCGTATCGCAGAGGTGAAGAAGATCTGGAGCGCATGGGTTGCACCGGGCGCGGAGCTGAACGTTGTTCTGATTGACACGCTGCGCCCGCAGCTGCGCGATCCGGCAGTGGGCGCCTGGCGCGCGGCGAATTAAGGAGGGGCTATGAATACGCTTTATCAACGTCTGGCGGGTGAGTCGATTAGCGACGCGCTGCTTCGCCTGGAAGCCGATATCAAAGCCCGTCCGGCGGATGCCGATCTCCGCGCCGCGTTTGTGCAGTTTCTGATCCTCAGCGGCAACTGGGCGCGCGCCCTGACGCAACTAAAGAGCTGGCTGGCGCTGAAGCCGCAGGCAAAACCGACCGTAACGCTGCTGGAGCAGGCCATTCAGGGTGAACAGCAGCGGGCGCGCGTGTTCGCGGGAGAGGTACGACCGGCAATGCCCGAGGCGCAGTGGCCGTGGCTGACGACGTTAGCCCAGGCGCTGACCGAAAGCGCAGGGCAAGCGCAAGCGCTGCGCCTGGCGGCACTCGAACAGGCCCCGGGAAGCCGCGGGCAGGTCACGCTGGAGAATGAAGAGAGCCACACCTTTGAATGGCTGATGGACGGCGATGCCCGTCTGGGGCCGGTGTGTGAAACCCTGGTCAATGGCCGTTATTTCTGGGTGCCGTTCTGCGCCATCGACGCGATCCGTTTTCAGGCTCCGGCCAGCGTGACCGATCTGGTGTGGCGTCATGCGCTGGTCCGCCTCACGGACGGCACCGAGCAGGTGTGTCAGATCCCGGCGCGTTATCCGTTTGCTGACGGGGCGCCAGACAGCGTTAAGCTGGGGCGCACCACCGAATGGCTCCCGCTGGACGATAACGGCGCCCTGTATGAAGGCATGGGACAGAAAGCCTGGCTGAGCGAGCAAAGCGAAAGCCCGCTGCTTACCCTGAGCCTGGTGACATTTACCTCGGATGGTGCGGATGAGTAATCCCGCTGGCGAAGGCGATCTGCTGCGCAGCGGCTGGCAGGCCCGCAGCAGGCAGGAGAAAGTGGGGGCGCGCGACAAAATGCAGCCCTCACTGCTGGATCGCCTGACGGATAACGATCCGGAAAAAAAACGCGAGTCCGCCAACAGCAATCTGATTACCCACGCCGCGCTGCGTCGTAACGTCCTGCGGGATTTACAGTGGTTGTTTAACACCATTAACCACGATGCCTCCAGCGATCTGAGCGGGCTGACGCAGGTGAGCCGTTCCGTCGTGAATTTTGGCGTGGCGCCGCTGGCGGGGAAAAGAATGTCCGATATTGAATGGCACGACATTCAGCGCAAGCTCACCGAAGCGATTATTAACTTTGAACCGCGGATCCTGCCGCAGGGGCTTCAGGTTCGCTGCGTGTCCGATACCTCCTCGTTAGATCTGCACAACGTTCTGTCTATCGAAATCAAAGGTCGCCTGTGGTGCGTGCCGTATCCGCTGGAATTTCTCTTTCGCACCGACGTCGATCTTGAGAACGGCCATTTTGAACTGAAGGATGCGGGGTAATTATGGAAAGCAAACTGCTCGAATATTACAACCGTGAACTGGCCTATCTGCGCGAGATGGGCGCAGAGTTCGCCGAGCGCTACCCGAAAGTGGCGGGGCGGCTCGGCATGCGCGGCATCGAAGTGGCGGACCCGTACATTGAGCGCCTGATGGAAGGTTTCGCCTTCCTGACCTCCCGCGTGCAGATGAAAATGGACGCCGAATTTCCGCGCTTTTCACAGCGTATGCTGGAGATGATTGCGCCAAATTATCTGGCGCCTACGCCGTCGATGGCGATCGCTGAAATTCAGCCCGACAGCAGCCGCGGCGACCTGAGCAAAGGCTTTATTGTGCCGCGCGGCACCATGATGGACAGCCTGGCGCTGAAAAAGACCGGCGTTACGTGCAGCTATACCACGGCGCACGAGGTGAACCTGCTGCCGTTAAAAATTGAGCGGATCGAGCTGGGCGGCGTTCCCGCCGATCTGCCGCTGGCTCAGCTCGGCCTGAGCCAGCGGGGGATCAGCAGCGCCTTACGGATCCGCATTGCCTGCGATGGCCCGCAGCATCTCGGGCACCTGGACTTTGACCGCCTGGAGTTCTTCTTAAGCGGCCCGGACATCGAGGCGCTGAAGCTGCTGGAGCTGGTGATGGAGCACCACGCGGGTATTGTCTGCCAGACGGTCAGCAAGCAGCCCCAGCGCCAGCTGCTGTCGTCTGACGCCCTGCGTCAGGAAGGCTTTAATGCGGACCAGGCGCTGCTCCCGGACGATCTGCGCAACTTCGACGGCTATCGCCTGTTGCAGGAGTACTTTGCGTTCCCGGCGCGTTTTCGTTTCATCAGCCTGAGCGGGCTGGGCAAGCTGATCCAGCGCTGCGAAGACGAAAAAGCGTTTGATATCTTCATTCTGCTCGACAAGAGCGACGATCAGCTGGAGCGCGTGGTGGATGCCAGCCACCTGGCGCTGCACTGCACGCCGGTGATCAACCTGTTCCCGAAAGTGGCGGCCCGGCAGAAGCTGAGCGAAAGCCAGCATGAATACCACCTGGTGGTGGATAACATCCGCCCGCTGGATTATGAAATTTATGCCGTGAAAAAAATTTATGCCAGCGCGGATGGTCAGCGGGACGACCAGACGTTTCGTCCTTTCTGGAGTACCTGGAGTGGCGACGCGGGCAACTACGGCGCCTATTTTTCCCTGCGCCGTGAGCAGCGCGTTCTCTCCGAACACGCGCTGCGCTATGGCACCCGCACGGGCTATATCGGCTCGGAGGTCTTCGTCTCGCTGGTGGATGCGCAGCACGCGCCGTGGCAGGAGAATTTGCGCTACATTTCCGCCGAGGTGCTGTGCACCAGCCGTGACCTGCCGCTGATGCTCCAGCAGGAGCTTGGGCAGTTTATTATGGCCGACTCCATGCCGGTGAAGGCGTTAACCCTGCGTAAAGGCCCGACGCCGCCGCGTCCGGCGCTGGCGGAAGGGTTCAGCACCTGGCGGCTCATCAGCCAGCTGCAAATGAACTACCTCAGCCTGATGGACAGCGAAAACGAAGAGGGCGCTGCCGCGCTGCGTCAGCTGTTAGGGCTGTACGCCAACCTGGCCGAGACGCCGGTTGCCCGTCAGGTGGATGGCGTTCGTCACTGCGTGCTGGAGCCGGTGCACCGTCGCGTGCCTGAACCCGGCCCGGTGGTGTTCGCCCGCGGGATCGGCATCACCCTGACGGTGGACGAACGCGCCTTTTCCGGCGCCAGCCCATGGCTTTTCGGCAGCGTGCTGGAACGCCTTTTTGCCCGCCTGGTCTCCATCAACAGTTTTACGGAGTTCACGCTCAAGAGCCAGCAGCGTGGTGAAATCGGCTACTGGGCGCCGCGCATGGGTAAAAGGGCGCTGGTATGAGTGAAGTTGCCCCTGCAACGCTGCGCGTGCATCGCCTGACGCCGCTGCCCGATGCGTTCTGGCGCGGGGTGCGCGAGACGCCGTGGCGCTATGATCTGTTCCAGCTGTTAAGACGCATTGATGCCCAGGGCGGTGAACGTTACCCGCTGGGGCGCGCGCCGCTGCCTAAATTTGAGCCGCTGCGTATTGGTCAGCAGCCTTCAATGGGCTTTGCGCCGTCAACGGTTGCTGAGGTCCGGCAGCGGGAAGAGAACGGACTGCATGACGTTTCCATACTGAGCTTCGGCCTGTTTGGTCCTAACGGCCCGCTGCCGGTGCACATAACTGAGTATGCCCGCGAGCGTATTCATCATCATCAGGATCACAGCCTCAGCGCGTTTGCCGACCTCTTTCACCACCGCCTGACGCTGCTGTTCTACCGCGCCTGGGCGGACGCGCAGCCTGCCGTTTCACTGGATCGCGACGACAACAGGCGCTTCGAAGGGTATCTGGCATCGCTGATTGGCATGGGGCAGCCTGCCCAGATGTCGAAAGGCAGTCTGAGCGCGCACGCCCGCTTTACTCACGCCGGGCACCTGACCCGCCACGGGCGGGATCCGGAAGGGCTGGAGAAGATCCTGCGCAACTATTTCAACGTGCCGGTCAGGCTGGTGGCCAACGTCCCGCAGTGGATGCCGCTCTCAACGCGGGAGCAGGCACAGCTGGGTGAGGGGCGTCGCCTGCCGCGCATGGGAGAGTCCGCTTTTCTCGGCATTGCGGTACGCGACGTGCAGCATAAATTTCGGCTTGAGATTGGCCCGTTGAGCGCAGACGACTACAACCGTTTTCTGCCGGGCGAAGGGTGGGTGACCGAGCTGCGCGACTGGGTGCGACAGTACGCCGGGGTGGAATTTGAATGGGAAACACGGGTGATCCTGCGCGCCGATGCGGTGCAGGGCGCCACGCTCGGTAGCGCCGGGCGATTAGGGTACAACACCTGGCTCGGCCTTCAGCCTCAGCCTGTTCCGCGTGGCGATCTGGTGTATCGCGCAGAGCGATAATCCTTCCGTATACCGAATCATTGTTAATGGAAACTAACATGTCAGAAATTAGCCGTGCCGTGCTTTTCGGCAAACTGGATACGCTGTTATTTACCTCTCTGGAAAGCGCGACTGCCTTCTGTAAGCTGCGCGGCAACCCGTACGTTGAGCTGGTGCACTGGCTGCATCAGCTGATGCAGCAGCAGGATGGCGATCTGCAACAGGTCATTCGTCACTTCGCCCTTGATGAACAGCAGCTGACGCGCGATATCGTGGCGGCGCTGGATGCCCTGCCGCGTGGCGCGAGTTCCGTGTCTGATCTTTCCGAGCATATCGACAGCGCCGTCGAGCGCGCCTGGGTCTACGGCTCGCTGAAGTTTGGCGTCAGCCGCATCCGCGGCGGCCATTTGCTGATCGGCATACTGAAAACGTGGAATCTGGCTAACGTGCTGAAAAGCATTTCGGCGCAGTTCACCCGTCTTAACGTCGAGGTGCTGATCGAGCAGTTCGACGCCATTTGCGCCAGCAGCAAAGAGAGCCAGCAGGCCGCCGCCGCTGCGGACGCGCCTGCCGGGGCAGTACCGGCTGCGCAGGGCACGCTGGCGCAGTATGGTCAGGATCTGACGGCGCGCGCCCGGGAAGGAAAAATCGACCCGGTGGTGGGGCGCGATGAAGAGATCCGCCAGATGGTCGATATTCTGATGCGTCGTCGCCAGAACAACCCCCTGCTGACCGGGGAAGCCGGCGTCGGGAAAACGGCGGTGGTGGAGGGGCTGGCGCTGCGTATCGCTGACGGCGACGTGCCGGAGCCGCTGCAAAACGTTCAGCTGTGGCTGCTGGATATCGGCATGCTTCAGGCCGGCGCGGGCATGAAAGGGGAATTTGAGGCGCGCCTCCAGGCGCTGATTAACGAGGTGCAGTCCAGCGCCACGCCAATTATTCTGTTTATCGATGAGATCCACACCCTGATTGGCGCTGGCGGTCAGCAGGGCACCGGCGATGCTGCTAACCTGCTCAAGCCTGCCCTGGCGCGCGGGCAACTGCGCACCATCGGCGCGACCACCTGGGCGGAATACAAAAAATACATTGAGAAAGATCCGGCGCTGACCCGCCGTTTCCAGACCGTACAGGTTCACGAGCCGGACGAAGCCAAAGCCGTGCTGATGCTACGCAGCACCGTGTCGCCGCTGGAAACCCATCATCAGGTTTTACTCCTCGACGAAGCGGTCAGCGCGGCGGTGAAACTGTCGCATCGCTATATTCCTGCGCGTCAGCTGCCGGATAAAGCGGTGGCGCTGCTGGATACCGCCTGCGCGCGCGTGGCCGTCAGCCAGAGCGCGCCGCCTGCCCAGCTGGAAGACTGTCTGCGTCACCTGGCGGCCCTGGACGTGGAGCTGGAGATTGCTGAACGCGAAGCGCGCGTGGGGGCGGGCGATCCGGCGCGTGTAGCGACCTTAACCGCAGAGCGTGACGCGTACGAAACCCAACGCGAAGCCCTGGCCCGTCGCTGGGAAGAAGAGCGCACGCGGGTGCAGGAGATTATCCGTCTGCGTGCCGCGCTGTTTGCGGCGGGTGATGAGGATACGGCTGAACTGCGCGGCCAGCTGGCAGAGCAGCAGCAGGCGCTGAAGACCTTACAGGGTGACGAACCGCTGCTGTTTGCCGCGGTGGATGAGAACGTGGTGGCTGCGGTGGTCTCAGACTGGACCGGGATCCCGCTGGGCCGGATGGTGAAAAATGAGATCGACGCGGTGCTGAACCTGGCCGACACGCTGAACCAGCGGGTTATTGGTCAGCGTCACGGTCTGGATCTGATTGCCCGTCGGGTAAAAACCTCGCGGGCGAAGCTTGACGATCCGAACAAACCGGTCGGCGTATTCATGCTCTGCGGGCCATCCGGCGTGGGTAAAACCGAAACCGCGCTGGCGCTGGCGGAGTCCCTTTACGGCGGCGAGCAGAACGTTATTACCATCAACATGAGTGAATTCCAGGAAGCGCACACCGTTTCGACGTTAAAAGGTGCGCCTCCGGGCTATGTGGGCTATGGTGAAGGCGGCGTCTTAACCGAGGCCGTGCGCCGCCGTCCCTACAGCGTGGTGCTGCTGGACGAAATTGAAAAAGCGCACCCGGACGTGCACGAGATCTTCTTCCAGGTCTTCGACAAGGGCTGGATGGAGGACGGCGAAGGGCGTCACATTGATTTCCGTAACACCATTATTATTCTGACCTCTAACGTCGGCACCGACCTGATCGCAGCCATGTGCGCCGACCCGGAACTGATGCCGGAGCCTGACGCGTTAAGCGGCGCCCTGCGCCAGCCGCTGCTGGAGGTGTTCCCGCCTGCGCTGCTGGGCCGCCTGCTGGTGGTGCCGTATTACCCGCTGAGCGACGAGATGCTGGGGCAGATTGTGCGTCTTCAGCTCAGGCGCATTCAGCGTCGTCTGGAAGAGAATCACAACATTATTTCTGAATTTGACGACAGCGTGGTCGAACAGATTGTTCAGCGCTGTACCGAGGTTGAGTCGGGCGGGCGTATGGTGGATGCGATTCTGACCAATACGTTGCTGCCTCAGATGAGCCAGATTTTACTTACCGCCAGCCGCAGCGACGAGCAGTACCGACGTCTGCATGTCACCTGCGAGCAGGGCGAGTTCCACTGTCAGTTTGCCGCGTAATAATCATCAAGAGAACTGTAAAAGATGACGGATAATGATAACAATCGGACTGTCCCAAACGCGCTCCCGGTCGGGTACCGTTTCAATGAGTTTGAGATAAAAGAGGTGATTGGCGGCGGCGGATTCGGCATCGTCTATCGCGCCTGGGATCACCAGCTCGAACGCACTATCGCTATCAAAGAATTTATGCCTTCCTCCCTCGCCGTGCGCGGCGAGGATATGACGCTGGTGCTGCGCAGCGAGCGCTTTGGCAAAGCGTTTTCTGCCGGCCTGAACAGCTTCATCCAGGAAGCCCGCCTGCTGGCGCGCTTTAACCACCCGAACCTGCTGCACGTGCTGCGTTTCTGGGTGCAAAACGACACGGCCTATATGGGAACGCTGTTTTACAGCGGTACCACGCTGTCGCGTCTGCGCGAAGAGAAACCGGAGCTGATTAACGAGGCGTGGATCCGCCGCATGCTGCCAATGCTCTTCGGCGCCATCAAAACGATCCACGACGAGGGGTATCTGCACCGCGACATCTCGCTGGATAACATTCAGATTCAGGATAACGGCCTGCCGGTGCTGCTCGATTTCGGATCGGCGCGCCGCACCATCGGTAATCTCTCGGATGAGACGGAAACCATGCTGCGTCCGGGCTTCGCGCCTATCGAGCAGTATACCGACGACAATGAAAGCGAGCAGGGGCCGTGGACGGATATCTACGCGCTCGGCGCCGTATTGCGCACCCTCATCGTCGGCTCTCCGCCACCGGTCAGCGTGGTGCGTTCGATTCAGGACACCTGCAAACCGCTGGTGGAGCTGATGCCGCAGGGCTATTCCATCCCGCTGCTACAGGCCATCGACAAGGCGCTGGCGCTGCATATGGAAGACCGTCCGCAATCCATTGAGGAGTTTGCGGCGCTGATCGAGATGCCCGTCGCCGGTATCGACGAGGTGCTGACCGCGAAGAAGACCGGCACGATGCTGGTGCCGGTGGAAGAGGAGACATCTGCTTCCGCGCTGGACTGGCGACGTTACAAGCTTCCGGGGCTGGTGGCCGCGGGCGTGCTGGTTGGGGTGGTTGCCGGTGCGATGCTGTTCGGCGGCGGCAGCCAGGAAACGCCAGAGCAGACGGCGCAAACCCCTGCCGTGAGCCCTCCGGCTGAGACCTCCGCCCAGGCGGAAACCAGACCGGCCACGGCTGACGTGAGCGAGCCGGTAGCGTCACCTGCTACGGCGCAGCAGAGTGCGCCGCCTGTCGACGCCAGCCCGGTCGCGCTGGTCTACATCCGCATGCTTGATGGCGAGACGCTGAAGGTGAACGGCGAGTCTAAAGCGCTGCGTCCGGGCAATAACGGTTACGCATCGCTGAAATTGCCTGTGGGCGAGACCCGCATTGAACTGGAAGGCAATGGAAGAACGCGTACCCAGACGCTGGATATTGCGAAGCCAGGCACCTGGCTGGTGAATCCGTAAGCCTGCGGGTAACAGGACGGAGCGAATGTATAACATCAAGTTTGTCTATCTGTTCCACGAGAACGTCTCGCCAGCGCTGTTTGCGAAAATAATCCGCCCGTCCGTTGCCGGACAGTGGATTATGTCGGTTCCCGACCATTCGCTGCGCTCGCTCTTCACGCGCTACGATCTGCTGCGCACGATCACCGGTGCGAATCCTTATCAGTCCGGGCGCGATACCCGCACGCTGATCGCGCAGGATTTAGAGATGGGCAGAGTGGTTGCCATTGACGAAAGTTTTCGTGACTGGTCATCAGTAACGGAAATTTTTTACATCAATGCCAAAGGGCAACTCCAGGCTGCCTCGCTGGTCGGCCTGGGCTGGTATCCGGTGAGTACGATTGTCGACCGCTACGAAACCATGGTGAGAACGTACGGATCTCGCCCTGCGCCAACGGTACTGCCAAAACAGGTGGTGAAATCTAAAACGGCACAGGTGCCGGATGAACCTACTCCGGGCAAGGACGGAAAAACCTATGCCGGGCAGCTTCAGAAGATGACCAAAGCAGAGCGCTGGCAGGCGCGTAAAGATCTGATTGCGAAGGGGAGCAATAGCCTTTATCCGGATGCCCAGATCGCCGCGAAGCGTCTGGCGGCGAATAATATCGCGGTGGAAAAAGCGAAGCTTGCGGAAAATATTTATAAGACCGTGAACCCGCTGGAAACCACACCGGGCGTGCCGGAGGGGTGGACAGATATCAGTAATGACGATGCGCTGTTAGGAAAGTTCGGGCTGAACAAATCAATGCTCTTTGACGATGATACGTCCCCCAATTTTCTGGCGCGCGTCTATCAACCGAAGCCGGAAGTGTTTGGTACAGATATGAACCCCACGCTGGTATTCAGGGGATCGCGCGAGCCTGGTTTCGCCTCTCTGTCTGAGAATGTCTCCTCTTTACTGACTAAGGGGGAGCTGGCGCCGGTGGTAAACGGGGCTGACTGGTCGAATAACTTCTCTCAGGGCATGGGTATGGCTTCAGATTATTATAAAAAGGCCGTGAGTATTGGTAAGGAGCTGGCAAGGTCAGGCCAGAATATTGATATTGCCGGTCATTCCCTTGGCGGTGGCCTCGCCTCTGCAACCTCTATGGGCAGCGGAAAAGCGGGGTGGACGTTCAACGCCGCCGGCCTGAATGCCGGAACCGTAGAAAAATACGGCGGCAAGATATTAGGCAGTACGGATAATATCCAGGCTTATCGGGTTGAAGGTGAGCTGCTGACGAAGATTCAGGAAGTTAACCCCTGGGAGGATCTGAAAACGATGAAAGGGCATGTCCCTTCGTGGATCCTCAAAGAGGAAATCTCTGCGCTGAGCCCTAATGCTGCCGGAATACCCCACGATCTTCCCGGTGGAACCGGAAGCGCGCTGGACCGCCACGGGATTAATCAGGCGATTGATTGCATAGAGCAACAGAAGGACGAGGATATTTCGATAATCGGGAGTCGATTGTGAAAAAACGGTTGATGGCTTTTGTCGCGTTATGTTTTTTATTCATGATTCAGGGGTGTAAGCAGGATATGGACCTTAATCCACAGGACTACTTCAGCGGTCAGCAGCTTGAACTGGCGAAAGCGATTGAAGAAGGTGATGTCGACGCGGTGAAGACGCTTGCACCAGAAAGCGATCTTAATAAACCGGGAAAGCAGGATATGACCCTGCTTTTTTGGGCCATCGGCAACGCGATTAATGATAAAAAAACATCGCCCCATTTAAAGGTGATTACGTTGCTTGTTAAGGCCGGCGCAGATCCGCTCCAGCCTCGACCGCAGGGAAAAAGCAGCCCTGCCGAATTTGCCCTGAAGGGGGACAGCGCAGACTGGATCAACGCTATGCTGGACGGTGGCCTTTCGCCCAATGTGAAAGATAAGGTCTTCCACGAACCCATCATCTTCCAGTCGCTAAAAGCGAAAAATACAGAGACGCTGGAAGCCATGCTCGATAGCGGAGCTGACGTCAATGCAACCAATTCACTGGGTAAAACGCTGGTGTTTGATGCGCTGGATAACCAGGCTTACGATCATGTCTTGTTACTGCTCGATCGTGGAGCGGACCCGTCAGTTAAGGCTAAAAATGGCTGGTCAATGAGCAATGCGCTTGCGGACGCGCTGAGTGGACTTGATCGAGGCAGTGAGCAATACGAGAAGTTAAACGAAATAAAAGAGAAACTTATTCAGAAAGGGGGCGTGTGGCCACCTGCGCCGGTTAAGTGATTGCTCAACTTTCATGAAAGCCAGAGATAAGGTTTTTTCCGGAGTTTCCATAAGCCTGCACTCTTTGGATTTATAAAAACGAAAGTTCGTACCTCCAGACAAATCAACCCAGCATTGCATCAATCCAAAACCACCTCGTCGAAATTAGCTTTACGTTCATTAACGTTCCCAGCATAAACCATTACGGAATAAAGATTATGCTCAACCGAATTACCGTCCAGCTCCCGGTTGAGGGGCTGCTTTTCTGGAAACTCTCCGGCCGCGAGGCGATGTCCGAGTCGTTCGCGCTCACGCTGACCCTGCTCGGTACGGACGCGCGCATTGACCGCAGCAAGCTGCTGGGCCAGCCGGTCACGGTGACCATCCCCACGCAGAACCTGCTCACCCCCCGCTATATCAACGGCAAGGTGACGCGCGTGGCGGTGAGCGCCGTGGAGCTGACGGGCACCCGCTACGCGGTGTACCAGCTGACGGTGGAGCCGGACCTGTGGCCGATGAAGCGCGACCGTAACCTGCGTATCTTCCAGGGCCAGACGGTACCGCAGATTGTCAAAACCCTGCTGGGTGAGCATCAGGTTAACCTCGAAGACAAACTTACCGGCAGCTACCGGGTGTGGGACTACTGCGTGCAGTATCAGGAATCGAGCCTGGACTTTATCAGCCGCCTGATGGAGCTGGAGGGGATTGCGTACTACTTCAGCCACGAGGCGGACAAGCATACCCTGGTACTGACCGACGCCGCGACCCAGCACCAGCCGTTCAGCGGCTATGAGGTCATTCCTTACCATCAGACGCCGTCCGGCGGCAGTACGGATGAAGAGGGCATCAGCCAGTGGGCGCTGGAGGACAGCGTCACGCCGGGAATTTACAGCCTCGACGACTATGACTTCCGCAAGCCGAACGCGTGGCTGTTCCAGGCGCAGCAGAACCCGGCGTCCCCGAAACCGGGCAGCATCGACGTGTACGACTGGCCGGGCCGCTTTGTGGAGACAGGGCATGCGGAGTTCTACGCCCGAATCCGTCAGGAGCGCTGGCAGGTGGAGCATCAGCAGATTCAGGCGACGGCCACGGCGGCGGGCATTGCGCCGGGCCACATCTTTACCCTGACCAACGCGCCGTTCTTCAGTGACAACGGCGAGTATCTGGTGACGGCGGCGGGTTACCACTTCGAGGAGAACCGCTACGCGAGCGGTGAGGGGGAAACCATTCACCGCACCGATTTCACCGTTATCCCGGCGTCGGTGTCCTACCGTCCGGCGCAGAGCACGGCGTGGCCGCGCACCTACGGCCCGCAGACGGCGAAAGTCGTGGGACCGCAGGGGGAGAGTATCTGGACGGACAAATATGGCCGCGTGAAGGTGAAGTTCCACTGGGACCGTCTGGCGAAGGGCGATGACACCAGCTCCTGCTGGGTGCGCGTGTCGAGCGCCTGGGCGGGCCAGGGCTACGGCGGGGTGCAAATCCCGCGCGTCGGCGATGAGGTGGTGGTGGACTTTATCAACGGCGACCCGGACCGTCCGATTATCACTGGTCGCGTGTATAACGAAGCAAGCATGCCGCCGTGGGCGCTGCCGGCTGCCGCGACGCAGATGGGCTTTATGAGCCGCACGAAAGACGGTTCAGTCGACAATGCCAACGCCCTGCGCTTTGAGGACAAGGCGGGTGCAGAGCAGGTGTGGATCCAGGCCGAGCGTAACATGGACACCAGCGTTAAAAATGATGAAACGCACAGCGTCGGCGGCGCGCGCAGCCATTACGTGAAGAAAAATGAGCTGCATCGCGTGGAGGCTAATCAGATCCAGGCCGTGAAAGGCGGAACCGAGATCCTGACGGGTAAAGGCAAGCTGGATGCGGCGGTAGAGCAGTATGTTATTGCTTCCGGGACGAAGCTGCGGCTGGTCTCGGGCGAGAGTGCTATTGAGCTTAACGCTAACGGCAAAATTAACCTGATCGGCAAAGAGTTCAACTTCTTCGTTGAAGGGGACGGCTATATCACCACGGGCGGCAAGCTGCACCTGAATACGTCGGGCACCCAACCGGGCACAACGGCGCCGGGGTCAGGGCATAAAGGGGATATTGATGCGGCGGTGCAGGAGAAATTTACGCCCCCGGAAGAGTAACCGCTTTCTGTCTGCCGCCGGGTTGTCCGTGGCGGCACGTAAAACCCTTTAGCAATTTTAGACGCGAGTTCACCGATGAAATACACCCTCCAGGAAGGTTCCTTTACCCTTTTTCCTGCCGCCTGGCAGGACAACAGCATGAACATCATTCGCGATGACGAAAGCGGGCTGTCCGTGGTGGTCAGCCGCGGCGTTATCCCGGATGGCAGCGACTACGAACAAGAGTTTCACCGCCAGTGGGACGTGCTGCGTCCTCAGATGGGTGAGATCGCCCAGAGCGAATTTCAGCACGTAAAAGCCGGGTCTGCCGGCAACATTGATGGGGTTGAAGTTGAGACCACCTTTGACCGTAACGGCCAGCGCCTGTGGCAAAAACAGCTGGCCGTGCAGACGCCAGGCAAACCGGTACTGATGATTTTTACCCTCTCGGCCTTAAAAGCCTTTACGGAAGAGGACGAGGCGCGCTGGAGCGCACTGAAGCAGAGTCTGACGCTAAACGACAACCGGAATGTGTAAGGCATGAGCGATAACAACGCGGCCCGTAAGGGCGACGAGATTATTCACTCCAGCATTTTTGCTGATATTACCAGCATTGTGGCGGAAGGCGCTGCCTATGCGGTGATTGGCGCGGCGGTGGGCGCGGCAGCGACCGTTGCGGCCCCACTGCTGGGAGCCGGGGCAGCAGCAGCAGGCGTGGCGGCAATTGGCTCCAGCTGTCTGTTGAGCGGCATTATTGGTGGGGTTCTGGCGAACGTCGCCGGGATCACCGACGATATCAGCAACGCCGCTGAAGGGCTGGGTAACGCGCTTTTCCCGCCGTCGCCCGCGGGCAAAATCACCACCGGTTCGAGCAATGTTCTGACAAATAAACTTCCCGCTGCGCGCGCCGCCGGGACGTTAACGCCTGCCGATACCCCGTCCCCTGAGCCGCAGTCGCCGGGCAGCTTTGCCGACTACGCGGGCATGCTGCTCTCCGCTGCCGGACAGTTCGGCAGCGAGATGTGGCAGCCCAGCGTCGCCTCTGCCGCCGCAGGGACCTCGCCACTGGAAGAAGACAAGGTGGCGTGTGATAAGCACTCCGGGCCGCAGTATCTGGCGGAAGGCTCGAAAAGCGTCTTCATCAACGGACAGCCTGCGGTGCGCGCAAAAGATCGCACCACCTGCGAGGGCACCGTTTCCGACGACGTCTCCCCGAACGTGATCATCGGCGGCGACACGCTCACGGTCCGCAATATCAAAAGCGGTAAAACGCCGGGTCTGGCGTTGGGGATGATTGCGCTCTCCCTGCTGCGCGGGCGTCCGGGCAAGATCCTGAAAAACATGCCCTGCGCGCTGGCTGCTGCCGGTGGCGGGATGCTGGCGGATATGGCCGTCAACGCCGTGTTCGGCTCCTCGCACCCGGTTCATGCCGCTACCGGCGTGAAGGTGCTGAATGACGACGACGAACTCGATTTCTCGCTGCCGGGGCGCTTTCCACTGCGCTGGCAGCGCAGCTACAACAGCCTGACCACCCGCGAAGGGCTGTTTGGTCTGGGCTGGGCTACCACCTTTGACAGCTATCTGACGCTGGAAGAAAACAACGCCACCTGGTTCGATGAAACCGGGCGCGAGCTGAGCTTCGAGCTGCCGCCGGTCGACCGCGCGTTTTACAGCATCAGCGAAGGCATTATCATCCGCCGCAATGAGAGCGGCGACGTGGCGATAGCCGACGATGACGGCGCGGTGTGGCGTCTGTATAAACCGACCCGCGCTAACCCCTCCATCCTGCGCCTGGTCTCCCTCAGCGACGAATACGGCAACGCGCTGCTGACTGAATGGGATGAGCACGGGCGGCTGGTCGGACTGCACGATGAGCCGCGGGCGATCGATGTCACCCTGCGCTATGACGATGAACGTTTCCCGCAGCGCGTTACCTCGGCGAGCCATTTTGACGGCAACCAGACATGGCCGCTGATGCAGTGGGGCTACGATGCGCGCGGCCAGCTGGCCAGCGCAACGGATGCCTCCGGCGTGGTTACCCGTGAATACCGTTATAACGATGATGGCCTGATGGTCTGGCACCGTCTGCCGGGCGGGCTGGAGAGCGAATACCGCTGGCAAAAATTCGACCACTGGCGCGTGGTGGAAAACCGCACCAGCACCGGCGACGGCTGTCGCTTTAGCTACGATTTAGCCGCCGGGCTGACGACCGTCGATCACTACGACGGTCAGACGCGAAAGCATTACTGGAACGCGCAAAACCTGATTGTTCGCTACGTTGACGAGCGCGGTGAGAACTGGCGCTACGAGTGGGATGACAACGAACTCCTCACGCGTCGCATCGATCCGCTGGGTAATGCCGTTACCTTCGTCTATGACGAGATGGGCAACCGGGTGCAGGAGATCGACGCCGACGGCAATACCCGCACCACCACCTGGCTGGAGCACCGTGCGCTTCCGGCGTCCATCATCGAAGCCGACGGTAGCGCCACCCGGTTCCGGTATGACGAACATCACGGGCTGAAACGCGTGGTGGATCCGATGGGGCAGACCTCGCTGCTGCGTCGGGACGAGTTTGGTCAGGTTGTGGAAGAAGTCGATGCCGCCGGGAACAGCCGTTACCAGGAGTACAACGAGGCCGGGCAGATGGTGCGTGCGACGGACTGTTCGGGCCGTGTGACACAATACCGTTATCATCCGCTGGGCTGGCTGGTGGCTGAGATAAGCGCCGACGGCGAAGAGACGCGTTACCGCTACGACGCCGCGGGGCGTCCGGTGCAGCTCGACCGACCAGAAGGCTGGACCGAGTCGCTCAAATGGAACGAACGTGGCCTGCCGGTGAAGCATGCGGGCGCCGACGGGAAAGAGAGCGAGTTCAGATACGACGAGGCAGGGCGCTTAACCGCCACCCGTAATACGCAGGGTGAAGAGGTGCGCCGCCGCTGGGACAGCCGCGGGCGTCTGATTGCCCTGGAAAACGAAAACGGCGAAGCGTATCAGTTCCGCTGGGGCGCAGACTCGCTGCTGCTGGAAGAGGTGGGGCTGGATGGCGTGGCCTCGCAGTATCGCTACGATGCCTGCGGGCGTACGATAGCGCGCACCTTTGCCGCCGGACATCCGGAGGCCATTACCCATTCCTTCGCCTGGAGCGCGAGCGGCCAGCTGGTCGCCCGCACCACGCCGGAGGGGCAGACCCGCTACCACTACACCCCGTCCGGCCTTCTGAGCCGGATTGGGCTGCATCCCGCGCTTTCAGCCGATGCCTGGAGCGCCGAGGCCGAGCAGGAGCTTGTGTTTGAGTATGACGCGCTCGGGCGCGTCACGCGCGAAACGGGCGAACACGGGGAGCTGGCGTGGGAGTATGACGCGCTGGGTAACCGCACCTCCGTCACGCTGCCCGATGGCCGGGAGCTGAAACAGTTCTACTACGGTAGCGGGCATCTGCTCAGCATTGCCCTTGATAAGCTGTCGGTCTCCGACTTTACCCGCGACGAACTCCACCGTGAAACCAGCCGTACGCAGGGGCTGCTGACCACCCGCAGCGAATACGACCGCCTTGGCCGACTGCATCGCCGGGACGTCTTTACCGGCAATGCCCAGCGCCCGTCGCCGCGCCGCTGGTCCCGCCGCTGGGATTACGACTATCGCAATAACCTGGTGCGGGAAGAGCGGGACGATAACCCGTTCAGCTGGTACCGCTGGCAGTACGACAGCGCCGGACGTCTGCTGGTTCAGGACGGCACGCTGCCCGGCCAGGAGCAGTGGCGCTGGGATGCTGCCGGTAACCCGCTCGAAGGCTCTGCTGAGAAGGTCACGCACAACCGTCTGACGCACCTCAACGGCATTCGCTGGCGCTATGACATCCACGGCCGCACCGTGGAGAAGGATAACGGCCAGACCCGCTGGCACTACCGCTACGACGGCGAGCACCGCCTGACGGAGGTCATCAGCCAGCCGCGGGACCGCAACAGGCCGCAGACGCAGGTCAGCTTCCGCTACGATCCGCTCGGGCGACGCATCAGCAAAACGCGACGCCAGATGCTGTTTGGGCAGCCAACCGGTAAGCCAGTCACCACCCGGTTTGTCTGGGAAGGGTTCCGGCTGTTGCAGGAGGTGCACGGGGATGTGCCGCTCACCTACGTCTACAGCGATCAGGACAGCTACGATCCGCTGGCGCGTATTGACGGCGTTGATGCCCCGGAGATCTTCTGGTTCCACTGCCAGCCCAACGGCACGCCGGAGCGGATGACGGATATCGAAGGGCAGGTACGCTGGGAAGGGGTGAGCAGCGCCTGGGGCAAGCTGCTGCGGGAAAGCGAGACGCAGGTATCAGGATATTCCCAGAACCTGCGTATGCAGGGGCAATACCTGGACCGTGAGACAGGGCTGCACTACAATCTGTTCCGGTATTATGACCCGGACTGCGGACGATTTACGCAGCAGGACCCGATAGGGCTGGCGGGAGGGATTAACCTTTACCAGTATGCGCCGAATGCGCTGGGGTGGGTAGATCCGTGGGGGTTGACTCCTGACGATCTCATTCGTTACCGGCCACATGATTCTCTTTCTGCTCAAGGTGGAGCTAGAAGCTCTGCTATTTCTAGGGCATGGGTGCAAGAAAAAGCCTTATTGCAGGATGGTGGGGCTGGCACAAGAAATTGGACAGCGCAAGAGAGGGATTTAATTTTGAAGACTCCCAACAAGAGCCTAACCTCTGTGATGTCCCGGGCAGGCTATACCGGGCATCATATCAATTCGGTAGAAGGCAATGGTACACTTGGTTCCAAATGGCAAGGTGATCCGAGGAACATTGTATTCTTGAAAAATCATAACCATCCCGACAAGTTCAATGAGCATGTCCATGGTGATCAAGGACATAGAGGGAATACTAAGAACTCGACGCGTGGGCGCTTAATCGATAGAGAAAGAACATTAAAATCTAGACAACGATGTAAGCAATTATAGGTGGAAAGATGAACATAAAAAATGCAGTCCAAGATCTTGTGAACAAATTTAAAATGAATGAATTGAATATGGGAGAGATAGACTATACAGACGATGAAAATGAGACTTCTTTTCCCGTGAATTTAAATGGGGAGGTTGATTTTTTTTATCGTCATTTGATTTTAAATGACAGTCCAACATTTGATGGTACTTTTTATTTACAGATTATTGAACCTCAAGATCTCAACGAAATATTATCCGGTTGGCGAGTTCAAAATGATACGGCTTGGCGCGATGAATATATAATCTTTGCTGAAAGAAATGGTGACGTTCTTTTTTGTGACACCCAAAATCTAACATCTCCTGTTTATGGTAGCATTCAAAAACGAAACTTTATAATTTCTGGTTCCTTAGCTGACTTTTTGAATGCTTTTTGTTCTGCTATTGAGATGGAACAAAATAATTATGATGGTGATGCTACAGATGATGAATTTAATTTAAGAGAAGATTTTCTGGAAGATATCGATGTGATGCTTAAAACTAAACTAAAAGATGTTGAGGTTGAAGGGTTTAAGAAATTCTTTTTTGGTTAGTTTTTAAGTTTTTTAATAATAAAGATTTACTGTCTTAGATACCTCCTTGCTTCTAAAAGCATTTATTTCTTATTCCCCTTTTTATAGGTGAGGAGGTTTATTTGCTATTGCTAATGAATAAACACATGAATAATACTTACATCTCTTGTAGAAAAAGGAAACGAATTTCATGATAAAAAAATAAGCCGAGGCTTTAGAGCAATAACAAAATGTCCGGCAGGCTCTTCCTGAGCCGCAGATCGAATGGAAAATTGCCAACTGCAACTCTGCGTACATGTACAGTGCTTGCTTTGCTCTCAAGGAGAACGATGAGGCGAAAAAATGGGGGGAGAGGATACTTAGTACACGTGGATCGGATATAGAGACAGCGCCGTTAATCGACCTCGGCATGGTTTTTTATGAGTTGAATCAATTTGATGAAGCGTACAAATATTTTAATGATTCTTATAACTACGTCAAAGAACGAACGTTTCAAGACAGAGCTGAAAAATACCTTGAGTTCTATTTTCCTAAGAGTGCGCAAGTTCGTTTTTTTCATAAAAAACAAATCAAACTTTAAACAAGAAGTTCATCCCATCGCCATTTTTAACGATTTGATTTTTTGCTTTCTGCACGCAACTTCCCTTTTTCTTTACGTCATGCTCATTCTTTTAAGTGTAAAGTCTTTAGATATTAGACTCTGAGCCTTTAAAAGTCTTTTACCAGCTGTACGCAATAATGAAATTATGACAACTGCGATCGTCTGCTGGTAATCCACCTCGAACGACTTGCTGGAAAGGACACGCACAACCCCCTGACGCATGCTTAATCCGTTAAATCAAGGGGGATTGGCTCCTAAGCACGTTGATCCAACAACGCCAGGTAGATCGTATGTATTACCATCAGTATGGGCAGAATGGCTTGAAGAAGTAGCGATTCCAGGCTCCGGTAATGTAAAATAGGTTACTATATGAATATTAATAAAGATGATGATCTCCTTGTGATAGTAAAGAAAGAAGGAATATATTATTGGTTCGTGGCGTTCAAAGAAATGTGGATTTTAGATAGAATTAAATGGATAGAGGGTTTTGTGAAAAGTGGGGTGGAAATAAATCTACAGGATGTCCATAAGGAAAGATATGACATACCCGTAGTAAATGAAGAAAACGCGCAGATATTTATTGATGGGTTAATTAAAGATGGCTATTCATTCGATAAGGATGACATAGCTGATGAGTTTTTTAGTAGGCTTTCGCAAAAAACAACTTGGTGGGATATATATGATCTTATGCCGGATTTGCTTATAGATTTTGATAATAAAAGACTATATTCTGAGTATGTTGAAAGTATGCATTATCAAAAATATGTTCCTGATGGTTGGCAAGGTGAGCTTGTTGATTTCTGCGGTAATGGAACGTTACCTCAAGATGAAATGTTCTGGATAAAGAATGGAACAAATCATAGAAACGTTATCATTGCTGAAGGGTAAAAAAAATTTTCAGCATACCATTTTAGATTATGCAATTGTCTTACAACACGCGAGTTAGTTTTTGTGTTAACCGATAAAAAGCCATTATTAACCGTTGTAACCCTATTTGATGCTTAGGGCAAAAGCTTCTTTGCCTGCACTGCCACGAGGCACATTTTTCTATTACTTAAAAATCATCTGAACGAAGAAGGGGTTGTTGTCTTTAGCTATGTGGAAAACCAAAATGGCTGGCATGATTGGTTTTATTTAAATGGTATGAAGCGTAACGCGTTGTCTCGATCAGGCCCTGCTTATTATGATAAAATGCGATTCAAAACTTTTAACGATTCCCGCTCGCAAAAAAAAGGATTTAGAAGATATATTATTGTCGACCGGCAGACCTCTCCTAAGAAACGGTGGTGTCAGCCTCGCTAAGTATTAGAGTCTGGCCTTACTTGTTGAGTGATTAATCGAGGTGCCTTTTCAGACGTTAAAGCTTGCGACTACACAAATCATTTCTTTGGAGGTGAGCAAGAAGTCAGATCTCTAAGATATTTT
This sequence comes from Enterobacter sp. BIDMC 27, assembly GCF_000534415.1. Classification (NCBI taxonomy): domain Bacteria; kingdom Pseudomonadati; phylum Pseudomonadota; class Gammaproteobacteria; order Enterobacterales; family Enterobacteriaceae; genus Enterobacter; species Enterobacter sp. BIDMC 27. The sequence goes on along the minus strand of NZ_KI973178.1, from coordinate 3,501,013 downwards.
TTTGACTCCCTAATAAAAAATGTACGTGAAAGCGTGGATTTTTCCCGTTCATAAAAATTAAACGTAAACAAGAAGTTCATCACATCGCCATCTTCAACAATGTAGTCTTTTCCTTATGCACGCATCTTGCCTCCTTCTTTCGCGCCTGGCTCTTCCTGACCCAGCTCTTCCATAAACTCTTCACGGTCGGCATCGTCCAGTTCAGTATTATCGGATTCAACCGTGGCGCAAACTACTAACACTAACGAACCCGCAGCGAATATGACCGTCTTGGCCGCCTGCATCGCCGGGATATAGTTACCGGTAATTTTCAGTGCTCTTGGTTGCACCGCTGGGATACTACCGGTAACCCGCTCGAAGGATCTGCTGAGAAGGTTACGCACAACCGGCTGACGCAGCTGAACGGCATTCGCTGGCGCTATGACGTCCACGGACGCACCGTGGAGAAAGATAACGGACAGACCCGCTGGCACTACCGCTACGACGGTGAGCACCGCCTGACGGAGGTGATCAGCCAGCCGCGGGACCGCAACAGGCCGCAGACGCAGGTCAGCTTCCGCTACGATCCGCTCGGGCGACGCATCAGCAAAACGCGCCGCCAGATGCTGGGCGGCCAGCCAACCGGCAAGCCGGTCACCACGCGGTTTGTCTGGGAAGGGTTCCGGCTGTTGCAGGAGGTGCACGGGGACGTGCCGCTGACCTACGTCTACAGCGATCAGAACAGCTACGACCCGCTGGCGCGCATTGACGGCGTTGATGCTCCGGAGATTTTCTGGTTCCACTGCCAGCCCAACGGCACGCCGGAGCGGATGACGGATAGCGAAGGGCAGGTGCGCTGGGAAGGGGTGAGCAGCGCCTGGGGCAAGCTGCTGCGGGAAAGCGAGACGCAGGTATCAGGATATTCTCAGAACCTGCGGATGCAGGGGCAATACCAGGACCGTGAGACAGGGCTGCACTACAATCTGTTCCGGTATTACGACCCGGACTGCGGGCGGTTTACGCAGCAGGACCCGATAGGGCTGGCGGGGGGGATAAACCTTTACCAGTATGCGCCGAATGCGCTGGGTTGGGTGGATCCGTGGGGGTTGGCATTAAAGGGAGTCGACTTTACAGGAAGCCCAGATCTTTTCCCAATCAATGGAACAAAACAGAATATTGTATCTATTACAATGCAAGGAACTCGAGATAGAGATTTCACCGAGGCTTTCAAGGCAGCCGGTATTTCTAAAAGCGATGCAACTGGATATACATGGCATCATGTCGATGATTTTGACCCAGCCACAGGAAGGACAACAATGCAATTAGTAAAAACTTCTGCGCATGAAGCTACTTTCCCACATAAAGGCTCAGTCTCACAATTCGAGAAATATTTTGGTGTAAAATATGGTTCCCAAGAAGCCATTGCTGTTTCTCATTCTAAAGGCTGGTTGAAGGGGCGTGTCCCGAAAAAATTGCGTGCAAACTGTCATCAGTGAGGTATAACCTATGAACCATTTCAGTAACTGTGAAAAAAAGATTGGACGTGCAGATATTACTAAAACGGAAGAGAAATTATCTATTACTCTTCCGGATGATTTCGTTTCACATTATCTGCAATTTAATGGTGGCACTCCTGAGAAAAGTTGGTGGGACGGTGATGAAGATTTTGAGCCAGTAGAGGTGGCAGGGTTTAAACCGTTTGTTTATAATAGTCAGACAAATAATGACCCTAGATCTTTAATCGACGGTTGTTATATCAGCATGTTGGATAGGGAAGTGATTCCTAAAAACCTGCTTCCTTTCGCAAATGATTGGGGAGGGAATTTCTTCTGTCTAGATTTAGACAATTACTCAATAGTATATTTTGCTACAGATTCTTTTGATGAGGATTTGACTATGCAAGAGAATCACATAAAACTTCAAAGATATCTGACAAATTCATTTGCCAATTTTGTTAATGGATTAGTAGCAGAAGAAGATCTTTCTTAAAGAATATTTAAAAATTTAATCGATTTATTTACTTCGATTGCTGTTGTTTTGATATTCATATTTTTAATAAAGCTCTGTGACACAAACCATAGGGTTTTATTATAAAACAGCATGACAGGCTTGGTGGTATGAAAGCAGCTAGAATCCCATGTAGAATAAATCAGGTTAAAAAATGAAGATATCCCAGTTAGCAATACATAGGTTAAATAATATTAATTGGTTTGTTAATCTTGGTGTAGCAACGACACTCCCTGGTGTTATCCAGGCTCAGTCCCTTAGCTTATTTATAAAAGGCTTGAATAGCGATGAATGGGAAAGTGCCACCTTGGAGGCTGGTTATGAAATAACGGGCTATCTCGCAAAAAAACACACTAACAAATATCAATATTGGAACTCTTTGGTCAAAGAAGCTAAGAAAGTTGTGGAGAATGATATTATCCCAAAAATAATCTTCCCAGAGTCTGAGAAAGGATCAATGACTGAGAACTTAAAATGGGACCTTGTGAATTACTTGCTTGAAGATGCGTATAGTTCTTTACTACATGAGCCATTCGCTTTTGAAGGCTTAATTAATGTTTATGAAGCTGGGCATATGCCCTGTGGATGGTCAGGTACTTGGCCAGCGGGCAAACTAGTTATCTATTGATAGGACACGCGAAAAAAAATCCACGCCAAAGCGTGGATTTTTTTCATTCAAAACAAATCAAACGTTAAACAAAAAGTTCATCACGTCGCCATCTTTAACGATGTAATCTTTCCCTTCCGCACGCATCTTGCCTGCTTCTTTCGCGCCTTGCTCACCCTTGTAGGTTATGAAGTCTTCAAACGCGATAGTCTGCGCACGAATGAAGCCTTTCTCGAAGTCGGTGTGGATCTTACCGGCCGCCTGAGGCGCGGTCGCACCGACAGGGATGGTCCACGCACGCACTTCTTTTACACCAGCGGTGAAGTAGGTTTGCAGGTTCAGCAGCTCATAGCCCGCGCGGATCACGCGGTTCAGGCCCGGCTCTTCCAGACCCAGCTCGGCCATGAACTCTTCGCGGTCGGCGTCGTCCAGCTCTGCAATATCAGATTCAACGGCAGCGCAAACCGCTACCACTACAGAGCCTTCAGCCGCAGCGATTTCACGCACTTTGTCCAGATACGGGTTGTTCTCGAAACCGTCTTCGTTAACGTTGGCGATGTACATGGTAGGCTTCAGGGTCAGGAAGCTCAGGTATTTGATCGCCGCTTTGTCTTCGTCAGTCAGGTTTTTCAGCGCGCGCAGCATGCCCGCGTTTTCCAGCTGTGGCAGACATTTTTCCAGCGCAGCCAGTTCCGCTTTCGCGTCTTTGTCGCCGCCTTTGGCTTTCTTCTGCACGCGGTGAATGGCGCGCTCGCAGGTGTCGAGGTCAGAGAGGGCCAGCTCGGTGTTGATGACGTCGATGTCGTCAGCTGGATCCACTTTGTTGTTAACGTGGATAATGTTGTCGTTCTCGAAGCAGCGCACAACGTGGCCGATCGCTTCGGTTTCACGGATGTTGGTCAGGAACTGGTTGCCCAGGCCTTCACCTTTGGATGCGCCTTTTACTAGGCCCGCGATGTCCACGAACTCCATGGTGGTTGGCAGAATGCGCTGCGGCTTCACGATTTCCGCGAGCTGGTCCAGACGCGGATCGGGCATAGGAACAACACCGGTGTTCGGCTCGATGGTACAGAACGGGAAGTTCGCCGCTTCAATACCTGCTTTGGTGAGCGCGTTGAACAGGGTGGATTTGCCCACGTTTGGCAGACCGACGATACCGCATTTGAATCCCATTTCTAAATCACCTTAATATCTTGATAATCAATCCGTTAACGATAACCGATTGAAGAAAAGTAAATAACTACGCCTATTATACACGTAACCCGCGCGACGCGCGGTAAAAAAGCCCCAGGGCGCCGATTATTGCGCTTTGAAAGCGTGCAGTCGATTGGTGGCTTTCGTCAGGCCATCCTGAAGCCAAATCTCGGTGCAGCGGGCCGCTTCGTCCACCGCTTCGTCAATCAACTTCTGCTCAGAAACCGGGGGTTTACCCAGTACGAAACCAACAACTTTGTTTTTATCGCCCGGATGGCCGATTCCCACGCGCAAACGGTGGAAATTAGGGTTATTACCCAGTTTGCTGATGATGTCTTTCAGACCATTATGGCCGCCATGACCGCCGCCCAGTTTGAACTTCGCCACGCCTGGCGGCAGGTCCAGTTCGTCGTGGGCCACCAGGATCTCATCCGGATTGATGCGATAAAACGTTGCCATGGCCGCCACGGCTTTGCCGCTCAGGTTCATAAAGGTGGTTGGCACCAGCAACCGCACGTCAGCACCCGCAAGATTGATGCGTGAGGTATACCCGTAAAACTTGGGTTCTTCACGCAGGGGAGCGCGCAAACGCTCCGCCAGCAGATCAACATACCAGGCGCCGGCGTTATGGCGGGTAGCGGCATACTCTGCGCCCGGATTGGCGAGGCCGACAATCAGTTTAATCGTCACGATTTACTTCCTAATGGGTTCCAGATCTGGCGCGTAGTTTACTGTCTGGCGCGCCGCTTGACAAAGTTCTGCCTGCTGTACACCGAAATGCGAATAATTTCCTCTTTGAACAATTAGAATTTCAAGCTGTTCAATGTCTTATTTGTAAATTTTTGTCCGGGAGTTATCAGTAAATGTGATCATTCACGCAACTCATATAAGAGGCGTTGTCTATACTTTACACACAAGGAGAAGGGGCTTTTCCCCTGACAACCCAAAGTTCCGGAGGTGACATATGAAACGCAAAAACGCTTCAATGCTCGGTAACGTGCTAATGGGGTTGGGACTGTTCGTGATGGTCGCCGGTGTCGGTTATTCAATCTTAAACCAATTACCGCAGCTTGACCTCCCACAATACTTTGCGCATGGCGCGGTGCTGAGTATCTTCCTTGGTGCGGTATTGTGGCTCGCCGGGGCGCGCGTGAGCGGACATGAGGAAGTCTGCGATAAATACTGGTGGGTGCGCCATTACGATAAACGATGCCGCCGCGACCAGCGCAAGCATAGCTAGTGCCCCATAAAGAACACCGAAACGACTTCATCTGAAGTCGTTTTTTTTGCATGACGCATTGACCCTCACGTAACGTAAGGCTTCAGAGTAACGACACTGGCAGAACAAAAGGAGCCGTTATGTTGATACAGGTGGGTGAACTGGCGAAACGTGCCGGGATCACCGTGCGGACTTTGCATCACTACGAGCAAACAGGGCTGTTGTTACCTTCTGCCAGAAGCGCGGCAGGCTACCGGCTTTATAACCTGGCGGATGTGCAGCGTCTGCATATGATCCAGGCGCTGGCAAAAGCCGGACTGGAGCTTGCCGAAATCAGGGATTTTCTGGAACAGCGTTCGCTGTCATTAGCCGAATTACTCGACGGGCAAATCACTCTGCTGGACAAGCAACTGCGTAGCATCCATACGCTGCGCAACCGGCTGGTGGAATTGCGTACCGGGCTGACCGACGATGCGACGCCGGATCTGGAATCCTGGCTACAGACTCTGGAGTTAATGAATATGTACGATCGCTGGTTTAGCAAAGAAGAGTTGCAGCAACTACCGTTTGCGGTAGAGAAAGAGGCGCTGGCGGATATCTGGTCGGGTCTGGTGACGGAGGTTAAACACTTGCTGGAACAGAACGTCAGCGTCACGGACGCGCGGGCGACCGATTTGGCTTCACGGTGGATGGAACGCCTGGAGCAGGATACCGCAGGCAAACCGGAATTTTTGACCCGTCTGAACGAGATGCACAGCGTGGAGCCGCAGATGCAGGAGCAAACCGGCATTACGCCGGAGATAACTGATTACATCACGCGGGCGTTTGCCGAATCAAAGCTCAGCATCTGGGAGAAATATCTCACTGCCGAAGAGATGGCCTTTACCCGGGCGCACTACTTTGACCGGATGATGGAGTGGCCGCCGCTGGTGGCGAAGCTGCATCAGGCGCAGCAGGATAATCTCAGTCCCGCTTCTGACGATGCGCAAAAGCTGGCAGAAAAGTGGCTGGTTTTATTCCAGTCCTATGCAGGAACAAACCCGCAGACCCAGCAAAAATTTCGCCTCGCCATGCAGCAGGAGCCGCATCTGATGAAAGGCACGTGGATGACGCCTGCCGTGCTTGAATGGCTCCAGCAGGCGATCGGGGTGATGATGCAAAGACGAGTCTCTGCATCAGATGACTCACAGATCCGCTAACGCAGCTTCACGGTTAGGGTAGAAGGACAATCGGCCAGGGATCGGCTGCACGCCCGCGCGCGCCATGGTGCGCAGGGGCTGGAATTCAAGGTTACTTATCCGCAGCTCGCAGCCTTCCGGCAGGCGGGCAACAAAGCGCTGGAAGGCATCCAGACCGCCGGCATCCAGCACCGGGACGGCATCCCACTTCAGCACCACAATCCGTTTGCCCGCGATGCGGGATTCCAAATCGCTGAACAAACCTTCCGCTGCGGCGAAGAACAGCGGACCAATCACGCGCAGCACCAGCACATCGTCAGGCACCTCAACGTTAACCGGGGAGAGACGCGTCATCTGCGCGATGCGGCGCATAAACAGCAGCGAGGCCAGCACAATGCCGACGCTGATGGCGATAACCATATCGAACAGTACGGTCAACGACATGCAGATCAGCATCACGATAATGTCGTCTTTCGGCGCACGGCGCAGCAGGTTAACCACCTTATGCGCCTCACTCATGTTCCAGGCCACCATCAGCAGCAGCGCAGCCATGGCCGAGAGCGGAAGCCATGAAAGCAGCGGGGCAAGGATCAGCAGCGCCATGATCACCAGCAGGGAGTGAATGACCGCCGAAACCGGTGATGTCGCGCCCGCACGTACGTTCGCGGCGGAACGGGCAATCGCAGCCGTAGCGGTAATACCGCCGAAGAACGGTGCAACGATGTTCCCTAAGCCCTGGCCGACCAGCTCGCTGTTGGCTTTGTGCTTAGTGCCGGTCATGCCGTCGAGCACGACGGCGCAGAGCAGGGATTCAATCGCGCCCAGCATTGCCATGGAGAACGCGGCAGGCAGCAGAGCGCGAAGGGAATCCCAGCTTAGGGTGAAGCTTGAGCCCGGCATGTCCCACGGCAGAACCAGCTGCGGCAGCAACTGCGGAATGCCGCTGCCCTGTGAGCCGTCCGCCAGAACATAGTGGAACTGGGAGCCAATGGTGGCGACCTGTCCACCGAGCAGGTTGACAACGCCCATCACCGCGCAGCCCAGCAGCAGAGCGGGCAGATGCCCCGGGAGACGAATGCCTAAGCGAGGCCAGACGATAAGTGTGCCGAGGGTAACGATGCCAATGGCTGCATCGCCCAGGTTGGCCGTCGGCAACGCCATAAACAGCGCGCCCACTTTCTGTAAATAGTGCTCCGGAACATGGGCCATTTGCAGGCCGAGGAAATCCTTAATCTGCATGGTCCCGATGGTAATCCCAATCCCCGAGGTGAACCCCAGCGTTACGGAAAGGGGAATATATTCAATCAGGCGACCAAAGCGGGCCAGACCAAACAGAATTAAAAAGATGCCGGACATCAGGGTGGCAACCAGCAGGCCTGCCAGACCAAACTGTTGGGAAACCGGGTAGAGGATCACCACAAAGGCGGCAGTCGGGCCGGAGACGCTGAAGCGGGACCCGCCCGTCAGCGCAATCACAATCCCCGCAACGGCCGAGGTGTACAGCCCGTACTGCGGCGCGACGCCGCTACCAATCGCCAGCGCCATCGCCAGCGGGATGGCAATAATCCCGACGGTGATCCCGGCTATCAGGTCACGAACAAAGCGTGACGATGTGTATTTCTCTTTCCAGCAGGCGTCGATGAGGGCGCGAAAGGGCAGAACATGTGAGGAGGTTACGTTTTTCACAATTATCTATCATCCGTGTGCGCATCATCTGTCATGTGAATGGCAGGTGAAGGAGGCATAAGTCATACAAATAAATACTATAAACAAAAAAACCCGCCGTAGCGGGTTTTTTGGCCGTGTTCGATCAGTGTTCGAACATTGCAGAGATCGATTCTTCGTTGCTGATACGACGAATCGCTTCGGCCAGCATCCCGGACAGAGTCAACGTACGCACGTTTGGCAGCGCTTTGATCTCGTCGCTCAGTGGAATGGTATCGCAGACCACAACTTCGTCAATGACGGAGTTACGGAGGTTATTTACCGCATTGCCGGAGAAGATCGGGTGAGTGGCGTAAGCGAATACGCGTTTCGCACCACGCTCTTTCAGCGCTTCAGCGGCTTTACACAGCGTACCGCCGGTATCGATCATGTCGTCCACCAACACGCAGTCGCGGCCAGCCACGTCACCGATGATGTGCATCACCTGAGAAACGTTAGCGCGCGGACGGCGTTTGTCGATGATCGCCATGTCGGTATCGTTCAGCAGCTTCGCGATAGCACGCGCACGTACCACGCCGCCGATGTCCGGAGAAACCACAATCGGGTTGTCCAGATTCAGTTGCAGCATGTCTTCCAGCAGGATTGGGCTGCCGAATACGTTATCAACCGGCACGTCGAAGAAGCCCTGGATCTGCTCTGCGTGCAGGTCAACCGTCAGTACGCGGTCAACGCCGACGCTGGACAGGAAGTCAGCGACAACTTTAGCGGTGATTGGCACACGCGCGGAACGGACGCGACGGTCCTGACGTGCATAGCCAAAGTAAGGAATAACAGCAGTGATACGGCCAGCAGAAGCACGACGCAGCGCGTCGACCATAACAACCAATTCCATCAGGTTGTCATTCGTTGGAGCACAGGTGGACTGGATGATGAAAATATCACCACCGCGTACATTTTCGTTAATTTGTACGCTGACTTCGCCGTCGCTAAAGCGACCTACAGCGGCGTCGCCGAGGGAAGTGTACAGGCGGTTGGCAATACGTTGTGCTAGTTCCGGGGTGGCGTTACCAGCAAAAAGCTTCATATCAGGCACGAGAAGAACCTCAGGCATGCGTCCAGTGGTGGATAGCGTTCGCCGCAAACTGCGGGGCCTAAGCAAACGCTATCCAGGCGGTGTATTAAAGAGCGCGATGCAACGTCTGGAACAGGGTGACGTTGTCACCGAAACTCAGTCTGCGCCAGAATGGCCTGCTGTAGGGGGGAGGTGTTCATCCCGCGTGCTACAAAACCATGCAGCCAAACCGGCGCTTGCTCAAGCACCTGACGGGCGGCGGTTTCGGTGTCAAATTCAGCAAAGACACAGGCCCCTGTACCGGTCAGGCGCGACGGCGCGTATTCTAACAGCCAGGAAAGCACCGCATCAACCTCGCGAAAACGTTTTCTTGCGATATCCTCGCAATCGTTGCTGAATTCACAATTTAATAACGTTTTTATTGACCGTGCCGGGGTATTTCTTTTCAGGTCAGGATCTTTAAAGATGACCGGGGTAGGAATGCTCACGCCGGGGTGAACGATCAGATACCATTTTTCCGGCGGATCGACCGGCGTGAGGATTTCACCGACACCTTCAGCGAACGCCGCGTGGCCGCGCACAAACACCGGTACATCGGCGCCCAGCGTCAACCCTAACGCTGCCAGTTCGTCCGTCGTCAGACCGCAGCCCCAGAGGTGGTTAAGCGCCACCAGTACAGTCGCGGCGTTTGATGAGCCGCCGCCAAGACCGCCGCCCATCGGCAGGCGTTTGTCGATACGGATATCCGCACCGCTTCCCGCCGGCAGACGACCCGACGTCGACGCCGTTTTCATTAGCAGGCGGGCAGCGCGCACGATCAGGTTATCGTCATGCGCCACGCCGTCGACCGGCGTCAGCAGGCAAATCTGCCCATCCTGACGCGGTTCGATGGAGATGGTGTCGCCGTAATCGACAAACTGAAACAGGGTTTGCAGGGTGTGATAGCCGTCAGCGCGCTGCCCGGTAATGTAGAGAAACAGGTTCAGTTTTGCGGGAGAGGGCCAGTGGGTCATCATTTAACGATCCAGTTGTCCATTTTCAGCTTGATACGCTGGCTACCCTGCGTCAGCTCCATATTGGACGGCAGCGACGGTTGCGTCTTGCTGTCATACGCGCTGTACACCACTTTCCAGGTTTTACCGCCCTGGGTGTAGTTCACCTGGCTCAGACGGTATTGATCGTCGAGCGTATAGTCGGTCGCATCACCCGGCAGGCCAAGGATCCACTGGCGCAGACTATTGAGCGGAATCGGCATTCCGGTCAGCTTGCCAATCATCTCTTCGGCGTCGGTTGCCGTGTAGTGCTGGCCTTTGTTATCGGTGATCTGCGCTTCGCCAGGCTTCGCGTTAAGCTCCAGCTCGGTGCTGCCCAGCGGGTTCAGCAGCAGCAGGCGATAGTTGTCCTGACCCGTTTGCTGCCAGAAGAAGCGAGCGTAAACTTTTTGTTCGTCAGAGAGATAAGCAAATGCACCGCGGGTCTGGTACTGGCTTAATTTCAGCACGTCCTGCTGGTGCTGACGCCACTGCGGTGAGTCAGGGCTTTTGCCCGGGCCTTTCGGCTGATGAACGGAACAGGCGGTCAGAACCAGGGCCGCCAGAGGCAGCAGGCGAATCATTCGGGTCATAATGATGACAAATCCTTGAGATACGTTGCAGTTATAACTGTTAATGCTAGCGTTGAAGGGTGCCACCGTCTACGTTCAAATTATCTCAAAGCGTGGCGTAAGCTATTACTCCGAAAGGGGGCAGTCTCTTTTATTGATCTCGCGCATCCTGTATGATGCGTCCTGCTAACCTTATTAACGCTGGTACTACTCCCGCTCAACATGACCCTATTAGCACTCGGTATCAACCACAAAACGGCCCCGGTTTCACTGCGAGAACGCGTTACGTTTTCGCCGGATACGCTCGACCTGGCGCTGGACAGCCTGCTTGCACAGCCGATGGTGCAGGGTGGCGTGGTGCTGTCGACGTGCAACCGTACCGAGCTGTATTTGAGCGTAGAAGAGCAGGACAACCTGCACGAGGCGCTGATCCGCTGGCTATGTGACTACCACAACCTCAACGAAGAAGAGCTGCGCAACAGCCTGTACTGGCATCAGGATAACGATGCGGTCAGCCATCTGATGCGTGTGGCCAGCGGTCTGGATTCGCTGGTGCTGGGCGAGCCGCAGATCCTCGGCCAGGTGAAAAAAGCCTTCGCGGATTCCCAGAAAGGGCATCTGAAAGCCAGCGAACTGGAGCGAATGTTCCAGAAGTCATTCTCCGTGGCGAAGCGTGTGCGAACCGAAACCGACATTGGCGCCAGTGCGGTTTCGGTTGCTTTCGCGGCCTGTACCCTTGCCCGTCAAATTTTTGAATCCCTGTCGACCGTCACCGTACTGCTGGTGGGAGCGGGCGAAACCATCGAGCTGGTGGCGCGCCATCTTCGCGAACACAAGGTGAAGAAGATGATCATCGCCAACCGCACCCGCGAACGTGCGCAGGTGCTGGCAGATGAAGTGGGCGCTGAGGTGATTGCGCTGAGCGACATCGATGAACGTCTGAAAGAGGCGGACATTATTATCAGTTCTACCGCCAGCCCGCTGCCGATTATCGGGAAAGGGATGGTCGAGCGTGCGCTGAAATCCCGCCGCAATCAGCCGATGCTGCTGGTGGATATCGCCGTTCCGCGTGATGTCGAACCGGAAGTGGGCAAACTGGCGAACGCCTACCTGTACAGCGTGGATGATCTGCAAAGCATCATTTCGCACAACCTTGCCCAGCGTAAGGCGGCGGCTGTGCAGGCGGAAACCATCGTTGAACAGGAAACCAGCGAATTTATGGCCTGGCTGCGCGCGCAAAGCGTCAGCGAGACCATCCGCGAATACCGCGGTCAGGCGGAGCAGGTGCGTGATGACCTGACGGCCAAAGCGTTAGCGGCCCTTGAACAGGGCGGCGACGCGCAGGCGATTATGCAGGATTTAGCCTGGAAACTGACCAACCGCCTGATCCATGCCCCAACCAAATCTCTTCAGCAGGCTGCCCGTGACGGGGACGATGAACGCCTGACTATTCTGCGCAACAGCCTCGGGCTGGAATAGCGCCCTATACCCATTTTCTAAGACAAGGTGCATTTACGCCTATGAAGCCTTCTATCGTCGCTAAACTGGAAGCTCTGCACGAGCGCCATGAAGAAGTCCAGGCGCTGCTCGGTGATGCCGGGACCATTGCCGACCAGGAACGTTTTCGCGCGCTGTCGCGTGAATACGCGCAGTTAAGTGATGTTTCAAAATGCTTTACCGACTGGCGACAGGTCCAGGAAGATATCGAAACCGCGCAGATGATGCTCGACGATCCTGAGATGCGCGAGATGGCGCAGGAAGAGTTGCAGGACGCGAAAGCGCGTTCAGAAGAGATGGAGCAGCAGCTTCAGGTGCTTCTGCTGCCGAAAGATCCGGACGATGAGCGTAACGCCTTTGTGGAAGTCCGCGCCGGTACCGGCGGCGACGAAGCGGCGCTGTTCGCCGGGGATCTGTTCCGTATGTACAGTCGTTATGCCGAATCCCGTCGCTGGCGCGTGGAGATCATGAGCGCCAACGAAGGCGAGCATGGCGGCTACAAAGAGGTTATCGCCAAGATCAGCGGCGACGGCGTGTACGGTCGTCTCAAGTTTGAATCCGGCGGTCACCGCGTGCAGCGCGTGCCTGCGACAGAATCTCAGGGACGCATTCATACGTCAGCCTGTACGGTGGCGGTGATGCCGGAGCTGCCGGAAGCGGAACTGCCGGATATCAACCCGGCGGATCTGCGCATCGACACCTTCCGCTCTTCAGGGGCAGGTGGTCAGCACGTTAACACCACCGACTCCGCTATCCGTATTACTCACCTGCCCACCGGGATTGTGGTTGAGTGTCAGGATGAACGTTCCCAGCACAAGAACAAGGCTAAAGCGTTATCCGTGCTGGGCGCGCGCATTCACGCGGCGGAAATGGCGAAACGTCAGCAGGCGGAAGCCTCTACCCGCCGTAACCTGCTGGGCAGCGGCGATCGTAGCGACCGTAACCGCACCTATAACTTCCCGCAGGGTCGCGTAACCGACCACCGCATCAACCTGACGCTGTACCGTCTGGATGAGGCGATGGAAGGCAAGCTCGATATGCTGATTGAGCCTATCGTGCAGGAATACCAGGCCGACCAGCTGGCGGCACTGTCCGAGCAGGATTAATGGATTTTCAGCGCTGGTTACGCCATGCCGCCAGTGAGCTTTCTGCAAGTGAAAGCCCGAAGCGCGACGCCGAAATTCTGCTTGAGCATGTGACGGGTAAAGCCCGCACATATCTGCTGGCCTTCGGCGAAACCGCGCTGACCGCTGAACAGCAATCGCAGCTGGAGGCGCTGCTTGCCCGCCGTAAAACCGGCGAGCCGGTGGCGCATCTGGTTGGCGAACGCGAGTTCTGGTCACTTCCGCTGTACGTTTCAGCGGCCACGCTGATCCCGCGCCCGGACACCGAGTGTCTGGTGGAGCAGGCGCTGGCGCGGTTACCGGCGCAGCCGTGTCTGATCCTAGATCTCGGTACTGGCACCGGCGCGATTGCGCTGGCGCTTGCCAGCGAGCGACCGGACTGCACCGTGACGGCGGTAGACGTGATGCCTGATGCGGTCGCCCTCGCGCGGCGCAACGTTGAACGGCTGGGGCTGAACAATGTTTCCGTTCTGCAAAGCAGCTGGTTTGCCGCGCTTGAAAGCCGTGTGTTCGAAATGATTGTCAGCAATCCGCCCTACATCGACGAAGACGATCCGCATCTCGCGCAGGGCGACGTGCGTTTTGAACCGTTGACCGCGCTGGTCGCTGCGAATCAGGGACTTGCGGATCTCGATCACATTGTGACAACGTCACGACAACATTTGCTTCCCGGTGGCTGGCTGCTGGTGGAACATGGCTGGACGCAGGGAGAGGCGGTGCGAGCGCTGTTTACGCGTGCCGGATACGCTGCCGTGGAAACCTGCCGGGATTACGGCGGCAATGAACGTCTGACGCTGGGGCAGTGGTCATGAGCCTGTTTACGCTGCTGATCTCCGTTCACCTGATTTCCGTTGCCCTGACCATCGGCTTTTTCATTGCCCGCTACTGGTGGCGCTACAGCAACAATCCGCTAATTAACGCCCGCTGGGTACGCATCGCCCCGCACTGTATCGACACGGTGCTGTTCCTTTCCGGAGCCGGGTTAATGTGGAAAACCGGCTATCTGCCATTTACTGATAAAGGCGCATGGCTGACTGAAAAGCTGTTTGGCGTTATCATCTACATCGTTTTGGGTTTTATCGCGCTTGGGCGTCATCGTCCGCGCAGCCAGCAGACAGGGTTTATCGCCTTTTTGCTGGGTCTGGTGGTGCTGTACATCATCATTAAACTCGCCACCACAAGAATACCGTTACTGGGGTAAGTCATGAGGTCCTTAGCCGATTTCGAATTTAACAAAGTGCCGCTCTGCGATGGTATGATCCTGATTTCAGAGATGATCCGCGACGATTTTACGTCACAGTACGTTTACGCTGAACTGGAGAATCTGGTCAGCCTGGCGCGCGAAGAGATCAATCAGGCCCGTCCGCAGGACTGGCAATTAGAGAAGCTGATTGAGCTTTTCTACGGCGAATGGGGTTTCTGCGACACGCGAGGCGTGTACCGCCTGTCTGACGCACTGTGGCTGGACCAGGTGTTGAAAAATCGTCAGGGCAGCGCCGTCGCGTTGGGCGCCATTTTACTGTGGGTTGCGCACGAGCTGGATATTCCACTGGTGCCGGTCATTTTCCCGACGCAGATGATTTTGCGGGCGGAGTGGCTGGACGGTGAGATGTGGTTAATCAATCCGTTTAACGGCGACACGCTGGATGAGCATACGCTGGACGTCTGGCTGAAAGGCAACATCAGCCCGATAGCTGAGCTGTTCAATGAAGATCTCGATGAAGCCGATAACGCCGAAGTGATCCGCAAGCTCCTGGATACGCTGAAGTCTGCGCTGATGGAAGAGCGTCAGATGGAGCTGGCTCTGCGCGCAAGCGAAGTGCTGTTGCAGTTCAATCCGGAAGATCCGTACGAAATCCGCGACCGCGGCCTGATTTATGCGCAGCTCGACTGCGAGCACGTGGCGCTGAATGATTTGAATTATTTCGTCGAGCAATGTCCGGAAGACCCGATCAGCGAGATGATCCGCGCGCAGATTAACGCGATCGCGCATAAACACATTACACTGCATTAATCTTAATTCCGATTCACACCTGAATAAGGCGATCCTATGAAACAAAAAGTGGTTAGCATTGGTGATATCAACGTGGCAAACGACCTGCCGTTCGTGCTGTTTGGCGGTATGAACGTTCTGGAATCCCGCGATCTCGCTATGCGCATCTGCGAACACTACGTGACCGTGACCCAAAAGCTGGGCATCCCGTACGTGTTTAAAGCCTCTTTTGACAAAGCCAACCGCTCCTCCATTCACTCCTACCGTGGCCCGGGCCTGGAAGAGGGGATGAAGATTTTCCAGGAGCTGAAACAGACGTTTGGCGTGAAAGTGATCACCGACGTGCACGAAGCGTCTCAGGCACAGCCCGTGGCTGATGTGGTAGACGTGATTCAGCTTCCGGCGTTCCTCGCTCGCCAGACTGACCTGGTAGAAGCGATGGCGAAAACCGGTGCCGTGATTAACGTGAAAAAACCGCAGTTCGTGAGCCCTGGCCAGATGGGTAACATCGTCGACAAGTTTATCGAAGGCGGTAACGACCAGGTGATCCTCTGCGACCGTGGTTCAAACTTCGGTTATGACAACCTGGTTGTGGATATGCTGGGCTTCAGCGTGATGAAGAACGTCTCTAACCAGTCCCCGGTGATTTTCGACGTGACCCACTCCCTGCAATGCCGCGACCCGTTTGGCGCCGCGTCTGGCGGGCGTCGTGCGCAGGTGACCGAACTGGCGCGCGCCGGTATGGCAACCGGCCTGGCGGGTCTGTTCATTGAAGCGCACCCGGATCCGGCTAACGCGAAATGCGACGGTCCATCCGCGCTGCCGCTGGATAAGCTGGAGCCGTTCCTGAAACAGATCAAAGCGATTGACGATCTGGTGAAGAGCTTCGACGAGCTGGATACCAGCAACTAATAAAAAAACCCGCTTCGGCGGGTTTTTCTTTGCCCGGCGGCGCTACGCTTGCGCGGGCCTACGGGTTTCGTAGGCCGGGTAAGCGCAGCGCACCCGGCAAAAAAATTACGCAAATATCGTCATCAGATACGCAATAAACAGCGCCATATGCGCCGCGCCGTTCAGCACATTGGTGCGGCCGGTGGAGAAGGATATCTGGCACAGCAGCAAGGATGCCACCATCACAATCATCTCTGGCGCACCCAGCGCAAACTGCAATTCATTTCCCGTCATAAAGGCAATCAACGTCACCACCGGAACGGTAAGGGAGATGGTCGCCAGAACGGAGCCGAAGAACAGATTCATCGCACGCTGCACCTGATTATTGAGCACCGCTTTCAGCGCTCCCAGGCCTTCTGGCGACAGGATCAACAGGGCCACCAGGAAACCGGTAAAGGCGACCGGCGCGTTCAGTTCAGTTAACAGCGCCTCCAGCGGGTTCGCATTCATCTTGGTGACCGCAATAACGGCAATCAGATGCACGATCAGCCAAACCGTATGCCACGCGCTGCTGTGCGCCGACGGCTTACCGTGATGCGGGTCATCGTCGTCGCCGTCGTCTTCATGCTCGTAAACAAACAGGCTCTGGTGCGTTTTGGTCTGGATCAGCAGGAACACGCCGTACATCGCCGCGGAAATCAGCGCCACCAGCAGCGCCTGGCCGGTGGTGAAATTTGCACCCGGCAGCGCCATCGGAAATACCAGCACAATAATCGCCAGCGGGAACAGGGCGATCAGGTACTGTTTAATGCCAAAGAGGTTCATGTACTGGGTGGCAAATTTGCGACCACCTAATAAAAGTGAAAAACCGACCAGGCCGCCGGTAACAATCATAATGATGGAGTAGAGCGTATCGCGCATTAGCGTTGGCGCGGCGTCGCCGGTGGCCATTAATGCGGAAATTAAACTGACTTCAAGAATCACAACCGAAAGGCTTAAAATTAATGACCCATACGGCTCTCCAAGACGGTGGGCTAACACATCCGCATGGCGTACCACGCTAAATGCACTGGTTAAAATACCCACCAGAGCCAGAATATTGATCCCCACAACCACTGGCAATGACTGACTGCTTCCCCAGAAGAGCAGCACAGCCAGTGCCAGAACCGGGAAAATGAGAGAGGTCTCCTTGTGGCGGGTTTTTACCGCCTCGTGTGTTGCTGTCATGTGTTTCTCCAACAATGCAGGTGCTTGTAATTATAGATAGATTTTAAAGGTATTAAATTAACAGAAATCTGTTAAATACCCTGTATTTTTTACTTAATTTTACCCTTTATTATAATTTTTATGCCTGAGGCTTATAATGCCTTATTTCTGTTAAATATTAGTTTAATAACAATGAATTGCATTTTTATATTGTTCATTTCTTTCTGTCGGGTGGCACCCTCGCGTATCGTCGTCCACACTTATCTTTTAGCCAAAAGAGAAGTTAACAATGCCATACAAATCGAAAAGCGAATTACCGGATAACGTGCAAAACGTATTGCCTGCCCACGCCCAGGATATCTACAAAGAAGCCTTTAACAGTGCCTGGGATCAGTACAAAGATAAAGAAGATCGCCGGGACGATGCCAGCCGTGAAGAGACGGCGCATAAGGTGGCCTGGGCCGCCGTGAAAAATGACTATGAGAAAGGGGACGATGATAAATGGCACAAAAAGAAATAGCCGCCAAATAACACGCTGCCTCCATTTTGACATTTCAGGCGGTTGACCTGCCGCTGTATTGCATCTGGCCCGCGAATTGCTTATCGTTGCTCAACTGCTGTTAAAATGAACAGCACGGAATGCCGGGAAGGCGAATTACAGATGTCGCAAGGAAGCATGCAGTGGCGGAGGTGGAATGTGTTAACGCGTGATTTCTTGATGAAGGCAGATTGTAAGACGGCATTTGGTGCTATTGAGGAATCGCTTCTGTGGTCGGCTGAACAACGTGCGGCGTCGCTTGCGGCAACGCTGGCCTGCCGCCCGGATGATGGCCCGGTCTGGATCTTTGGTTACGGCTCGCTGATGTGGAACCCGGCGCTCGAATTTGTTGAATCAGCAACCGGAACGCTGCCTGGGTGGCACCGCGCCTTTTGTTTGCGCCTGACCGCCGGACGCGGCAGCGCCTGTCAGCCTGGCCGCATGCTTGCACTAAAAGAGGGCGGGCGCACCACGGGCGTGGCATACCGGCTGCCGGATACCACGCTGGAAGATGAGCTGACGCTGCTGTGGAAGCGCGAGATGATCACGGGCTGCTATATGCCCAGCTGGTGCAAGCTGGAACTGGATGACGGGCGCACCGTCAACGCGCTGGTGTTCATTATGGATCCGCGCCACCCGCTGTATGAAGCCGATACCCGAACCCAGGTGATTGCCCCGCTCATTGCCGCCGCCAGCGGACCGCTGGGCACTAACGCCCAGTACCTTTTCTCGCTAGATCAGGAGCTGACGCGTCTCGGCATGCAGGACGACTGTCTGAGTGAGCTGGTGGTGAAGGTGAAAGCGCTGCTGGAAGGGAACCCGCTCAGCAATACGCTGCGGCCGGGTTTTGCCTGATAATACGCCCGGCTGACCGGGCGTTTACGGTTATGCCGCCACGTAACTTACGGAATGTTCGAGCGACTGGCTGTGGCTGTCGATCAGCACATCCCAGGTGCCGGTGTAAGGCACCGTCAGCCAGGCCTTATCGTCCTGGACGGTAAGGATATCTGCCTGCGATTGCTTCTGTCCTTTTGTACTCATCAGATGGATGCGGCAACGCTCTGAGCAACGTACCACTACCGTATCCCCGCCAAACAGTTTCAGACTCGTTTTAACTCGTGCCATTTTATACCCCGTCGTTTTTGCCCATCCCGAGCGTGATGTTGTTCACAATTTACTCATTGCATAACACCAAAGGGGCAGGGGTGGGATGCTGATTTCGATCAAAAAATGGCGCAACGATTAAACAAAAATGACAAAATCCCTGAAACCTTTCAGCGGACGCGCGTTTTCCCTGCTTAACGCGCGCCCCGGAAAAATTATATGCGGAAATGGCCAGCGGTCTCAGCAAGGTCGCCCGCCTGGCTTTGCAGCGCGCTGGCCGCCGCAGCAGACTGTACAACAAGCTCGGCGTTCTGCTGTACCATGCGATCCAGGTGAGTCACCGCGTGGTTAATCTCATGGATCCCTTTCATCTGCTCGCGGGTGGCAATGGATATTTCACGCATAATGCCAGACACGCTCCCGACGCTGGCGCGGATCTCATCCATGCTGTCGCCCGCAAGGTGCACAAACCGGGAGCCGGTTGCAACGCTTTCGGTGGTGGAGTCAATAAGGGATTTGATCTCTTTCGCCGCCTGAGCGCTGCGGCTGGCCAGGTTACGTACTTCCCCCGCAACGACCGCGAACCCACGGCCTTGCTCCCCGGCACGCGCCGCTTCCACCGAGGCGTTAAGCGCCAGAATATTGGTCTGGAAGGCGATGCCGTCAATGACGCTGGTGATATCGCCGATTTTCGCGGAAGCCAGTTCGATGGACTGCATGGTGCTGATGGCCTGAGCGACGACGTCACCTCCGCGGGATGCGGCGGCAGAGGCCTTGCTCGCCTGTTCATTCGCTTCTGCTGCCGACTCGTTTGACTGCGTAACGGAGGCCGTGATCTCTTCCACGGCGCTGGCGGTTTCGCGAAGGCTTGATGCCGCCTGCTCGGTACGCCCGGAAAGATCCTGATTACCTGCCGCAATCTCATGCGCGGCGTTTTTCACTGAGGCGCTGGCATCACGCAGCTGGACCATCACCACAGAAAGCTTATCGCTGAAGGCGTTAAACGCCTGCGCAATTTGCGCCACTTCATCGCCCCCCTTATCCGGCAGACGCTGCGACAGATCGTTAGTACCGTTGGCAATGCTGTTCATCGCGTCACGGATACCGGACAGCCGCTTAAGCAGGCGGGCAATCAGGAGGTGCATGAGGGCTCCGCTCAGCAGGGCGAGGATCGCCAGAGACAGTGCAGATGCTTTTAGCAATGACCGCATCCCGGCGGTGGCATCGCCGTTATCGAGCGCCACAACCAGCAGCCAGTGCGTCCCCGGTACGGCGGTGGCCAGGAACGTTTTTTCGCGTCCGTTAAACGTTCCGTCAACCAGGTTGCCGCTTTTCAGGGTGGCAAAATCGGTCCCTTTGATCGTCTCCGTAAAAGGCTTAAGCGTCAGCGCAGGATCGCTGCCGGCAATAACGGTGCCGTTGCTGTCCAGAAGCAGTCCGCTGCTGGCCGGAGTCGGGTGAATACCGCGCACGTTAGCCACCACGCTGTCCATCGCCACATCGCCCGCCACCACTGCTTTCAGGGCGCCTTGCTCTTTAACCGGTACCGCGAACGTCACCACCAGTTTCCCGGTGCCCGCGTCTACATAAGGTGCAGTCACTACCGGACCATCAGCGCTGACGGCCTGCTGATACCACGGGCGAAGGGTGGGATCGTAATCAGCGGGTACCCCGGTTGGGTCAGAAAATTTAGCCGTTTTGCTGGCATAACCCACGTAGACGTTGGTGAATCCACCCGCCAGAGCAAGCTGTTTAAACACCGGAACCGGATCGTCGCTGAGCGCGACTGGTTGCGCCGAGGTGATGACGGTCATTTTGCTGTTCACCCAGTCGGCAATCGCCATGTTGTGGCTGGCGCTGGTGCTGGTCAGAATATCGCGCTGCGACTGCTGATTATCCTGGCGCGTGACCTGAAAGTTAATAATGGTATTAAGAAGAAGGGCGACGACCAGACAGCCTGTCGTCGCGGCAATGATGCGGGCGCGAATGGATCTGAACATAAGTGTAATACCTGCTGTGTTGTTTCCATGCCTATCGGCAACGGTGCAGGTAAACTTGATGCTGAAACCGCGTCCATAAGAAAATAATATTTTTAGCGGGTTATTATTAAAAAGTTAATACTTTATCGGCGGAAAGCGTCCATTCAGCCAGCTCCACCAGCGTACCAATTTCCACGCCATCAATCAGCGGCAGCCCCGTAATGCCGCGCCCGTCGGTACAGGTTTTGCACAGTTTGACCGGAACGTTTTGCGCGGTCAGGATCTCCAGCATTTGTTGAATGTTGTAGCCCTCTGCGGGTTTCTGCCCTTCAGCCCGGCCGTGACGGCATCGGACATCAAAAAGAGGCGCAGCTCCAGCTCACTCTCCTTATCGCGCAGCGCGATTGCCAGGCGCAGGCTGTTAAAAAGGGATTCACTGCCGTAGGCCGCACCGTTGGCGACGATCACAATCTTCTGCATGTTGACTCCTGTTCTTTGAAAAGGCACGAATATTGCTTCTCGTACCGAAGAATACGTATCGGGGAGAGAAACGATGACGATAGTGGCTGGCAGTTCCCCTGGCGCAACCGAATGGTTCCAGCGTGCGAGAATGTTGCGCGAGGAACAGCTCGGCAGACTGGCGCAGCTGGGCGCACTGGTGAACGGCATCAGTCGACTGGTGCATATGCTACAGTGCGAGCGCGGTGCGTCAAATGTCTGGCTCTGCTCGCAGGGCAAATTGTACGCGCCTGAATGCAAGGCCAGCAGGGCCCTGGTGGATGAAAACCTTGCCGCATTGCACCTTCAGTTTAACGAACCGCTGCCGGGCAGCGCCCTGTGCGAACGTATTGCCAGCGCACTGCACGGCCTTGAGACGCTAACGGCGCTGCGTGATGGCGTTACAGGCCAATGCGTCACCGCGCCGGAAGCGATGGAACACTACAGCCGCATACTGCGTCATTTGCTCAGTATCGTACCTCAACTCAGCGACAGCATTGACGATCCGCACATCGCGGGCCGATTTGTGGCCCTTTACAGCCTGATGCAGGGCAAAGAACTTGTGGGACAAGAGCGGGCGCTGGGGGCTATTGGTTTCACCCAGGGATTCTTTGACGATGAAACCCGCCAGCGGCTGGTGGATCGCATTGATGGCCAGCAGGCCTGCTTTGAGGTTTTTATCTCCCATTGCACTCCAGACGTGCAGGAGACGTTTATCCTCAACTGCCAGCCGGGTCTGGAGACTGAAAAACTCAGGCGTGAAGCGTGTACCCGCCAGCCTCCGGCAGATAACGGCGATACCGCCCTCAAATGGTTTGCCCTGCAAACCACGCGCCTTGAGCACCTGCGCACGCTGGAGGAGGTGGCAATTGCCGATCTGATGACGGCAGTTGAGGAGCGTCGCTATAGCGAAAACCTGCACGCAGACGATGAGCACGACGATATCCTGGCGCGATTTCCTGATAAACCGCTGCTGCCGCTGGTGCGCCAGCAGGCGCGTGAAATTGAGCAACTCTCCCGTCAGCTTGCTTCCCTGCGCGACACGCTGGAGGAGCGTAAGACCATCGACAAAGCCAAAAGCGTGCTGATGACGCACCAGAACATGAGCGAGGAGCAGGCGTGGACTGCCCTGCGCAAAATGGCGATGGATAAAAACCAACGCATGGTGGATATCGCCCGTGCGCTGCTGACGGTGAAAAATCTGTGGAAGATACCCCCCGGGGAGTAGTTGCACAGTCCGTGGGCAATTTATGCCTGATTGAGGTGCGTAAAACTGCGCTCTTCTTGCAGAAACCCCGTAACGCCGGGGATGAAAAGCTGGCATTACCTTTGCATTAACAGATTAACCATTTTCGACGATGCGCCAACGGCGGTGCATGCGTCTTCGGGATAAAGGCGTCCAGCGGTGCTTCAGCACCGTCGGGCGCTTTTTTTTGCCTTTTTTCAGGAGCAATTATGGCGGATTTGTCGAGACGGCGGTTATTGCAGGCCAGCATGCTGGCGAGTGGTGCGATGCTGTTGCCGGGTGTCATGCAGGCCGCATGGGCGGCGGGGTCAGATAAGCCGGAGCAGGATACCGTGCGTATCGGGTTTATCCCCCTGACCGACTGCGCGCCCGTGGTTATCGCGGCCCTGAAAGGGTTCGATAAAAAACACGGCATTACCATTGTACCGACCAAAGAGGCGAGCTGGGCGGCGGTGCGCGACAAGCTGGTGGCGGGCGAGCTGGACGCTGCGCACATTCTTTACGGCCTGCTGTACGGTCTGGAGCTGGGTATCGCGGGCAAGCCGCAGCAGATGGCGAACCTGATGACCCTCAACCAGAACGGACAAGCCATTACGCTCTCCAGCGATCTGGCGGAGAAGGGCGTTCGTGACCTCGACGGGCTGAAAAAGCTGATTGCGCAGCAGGCGCCGGGAACCTACACCTTCGCGCATACCTTCCCGACGGGAACGCACGCCATGTGGCTCTACTACTGGCTGGCCAGCGCGGGGATTAACCCGTTTGACGACGTGCGCACCGTGGTGGTGCCGCCGCCGCAGATGGTGATGAACATGCGCATTGGCAACATGGTCGGGTTTTGCGTTGGCGAGCCGTGGAACGCGCGGGCGATTAACGACCGCATCGGGTTTACCGCCGCCACGTCGCAGTCCATCTGGGCCGATCACCCGGAAAAGATCCTCGGCACCCGACGTGACTGGGTGGCGAAAAACCCGCACACCGCGAGGGCGCTGGTGAGCGCTGTGATGGAAGCCGCGCGCTGGATCGAGGCGTCAGCGGAAAACAAACGCGAAACCGCGCAGATCCTTTCGCGCCGCGCCTGGCTCAACTGCAAGGAACAGTATCTCACCGGACGCATGCTCGGCGAGTACGACAACGGGGTCGGTCAGCGCTGGCAGGATGCACACCCGATCCGTTTCTTCAACGAGGGTGCCGTGAGCTACCCGTATCTCTCCGACGGGATGTGGTTCTTAACCCAGTTCCGCCGCTGGGGCTTGCTCAACGCCGCGCCGGATTACGCGGGCATTGCACAGCGCATTAACCAGACCGCGGTCTGGCAGGATGCCGCGACCGCCGTGGGCGGCATGTCCACACCGTCATCACCGTATCGCAGCAGCACCCTGATGGACGGCACCGTCTGGGACGGCACCGATCCGGAAGGGTACGCCAACCGCTTCGCCATTCACCGTAAAGGGGCCTGAGTATGCAGCATATGCAAAATACAAAACCACAAGAGACGTCAGAGAGCGGGGAAGTGATTGTCCTGCCTCCGCTACAGGTTCGCCGTCGTGCGCCAGCCTTTACGCGTCGGATGAATGAATTTTTACAGCGCGTCATCCCGGCGCTGCTCGGTCTCGGCCTGCTGGTGCTGCTCTGGCAGCTGGCGGCGATAAACAGTAAAGGCTTTCCGACGCCGCTCAGCACGCTTGATTCGGCCATGACCCTGTTTGCCGATCCGTTTTATCGCGACGGGCCAAACGATATGGGCATTGGCTGGAACGTGCTGGCGTCGTTGCAGCGCGTCGCCATCGGCTTTGGTCTGGCGGCACTGGCGGGCATTCCGCTGGGCTTTTTGATTGGCCGCTTCACCTTTTTCTCCCGCATGTTCAACCCGCTGATCGCGCTCCTGCGTCCTGTCAGCCCGCTGGCCTGGCTGCCTATCGGCCTGCTGCTGTTCCAGAAGGCGGAGCCTGCATCGAGCTGGACCATTTTTATCTGCTCCATCTGGCCGATGGTCATTAATACAGCCGAAGGGGTGCGCCGTATTCCGCAGGACTACCTCAACGTAGCCCGGGTGCTGCAACTCTCAGAGTGGACCATCATGCGCCGCATTCTTTTCCCCGCCGTGCTGCCTGCGGTACTGACCGGGGTACGTCTTTCCATTGGCATTGCCTGGCTGGTGATTGTCGCCGCCGAGATGCTCACCGGAGGTTTAGGCATTGGCTTCTGGATCTGGAATGAGTGGAACAACCTCAACGTCGAAAACATTCTCATCGCCATCGTCATCATTGGCGTGGTCGGGTTGCTGCTGGAGCAGGGGCTGATGCTGATCGCCCGTCGCTTTAGCTGGCAGGAAAAATAAGGAGTGAAGATGAAACCGTTAATTCAGGTCCAGGCCGTGAGCCAGCGTTTTTCCACCGCCAGCGGCGAGTTTCTGGCGCTGCAAAACGTCTCTTTTGATATCCACGAGGGCGAAACCGTCAGTCTGATTGGTCACTCCGGCTGCGGCAAGTCGACGCTGTTAAACCTGATCGCCGGGATCACGCTGCCGACGGAAGGCGGGCTGATTTGCGACAACCGCGAAATCGCCGGGCCGGGGCCCGAGCGCGCGGTGGTGTTCCAGAACCATTCGCTGCTGCCGTGGTTAACCTGCTTCGACAACGTGGCGCTGGCGGTGGATCAGGTTTTCCGTCACACCATGAGTAAGGCCGAGCGCAAAGCGTGGATTGAGCACAACCTCGACCGGGTGCAGATGGGCCACGCGCTGCATAAGCGCCCCGGGGAGATCTCCGGCGGTATGAAGCAGCGCGTCGGGATTGCCCGGGCGCTGGCAATGAAGCCGAAAGTGCTGCTGATGGATGAGCCGTTTGGCGCGCTCGATGCGCTGACACGCGCCCATCTTCAGGATTCGGTGATGCAGATCCAGCAGGCGCTGAACACCACCATCGTGCTCATCACCCACGATGTGGACGAGGCGGTACTGCTCTCTGACCGCGTACTGATGATGACCAACGGCCCGGCGGCCACCGTGGGTGAGATCCTGCGCGTCGATCTGCCGCGCCCGCGCAACAGGGTGCAGCTGGCGGATGACAGCCGCTATCACCACATGCGCCAGCAGATCCTCTATTTCCTCTACGAAAAACAGCCGAAAGCGGCGTAATGAGGGGGCACGATGCGACTGGTCATTATCGGTAATGGTATGGCGGCAACCCGGCTGATTGCGTCGCTCACCGGGCGTGTTCCCGGTCGTTTCGCTATCACCGTCATCGGTGACGAGCCTGAGCAGGCGTACAACCGCATCCAGCTTTCACCGGTGCTGGGTGGCGAAAAGCAGGCGGAGCACATCTGTCTGCACGATGAAGACTGGTACACGGCACGAGGCGTGACGGTGCTGCGAGGAGAAAAGGCGCTCGCAGTAGACGTCAACGCGCGTGAAGTGCATACCTCTGCTCGCACGCTGGGCTGGGATGCGCTGGTGTTTGCCACCGGGTCTACCCCTGTAGTGCCGCCGATCCCCGGCGGCGATGCACCGCATGTGTTCACCTTTCGCACCCTGGCAGAGACCCGCGCCATCCAGAATATCTCCGGGCCGGCGGTAGTGCTGGGCGGCGGCGTACTCGGCGTGGAGGCAGCGGCAGCGCTGGCGCGAAACGGTGACAACGTCACGCTTATCCATCGCGGCACGTGGCTGATGGAACAGCAGCTGGATCAGCAGACGGGACTGCTGCTTGACGAGGCGCTGGCGAAGCGGGGCGTACGCTGTGAACTCGCCTCCGGCATCACGGCCATCACTGACGATGCCGTGACGTTGCTCGACGGACGCCGCATCGCCGCCACGCGCGTGGTGCTGGCTACGGGTGTACAGCCCAACGTCGCGCTGGCAAAAGCCAGCGGCATTCGCTGCGCGCGCGGCATTGTGGTGGATCAGCAGATGCAAACCTCCGTGCCGGATATCTACGCCATCGGCGAGTGCTGCGAAATTGACGGCCAGACGTTTGGCCTGGTCGCCCCCTGTCTGGCGCAGGCGGATATTCTTGCCGCGCGGCTGGCCGGGGAGGTCACCGCGCCGTTTACCCTGACCGACAACGGCGTGCGCCTTAAGGTGACCGGCGTGGCGCTGTTCAGCCTCGGACGCGCGACGGCGCAGGCGGACGATGTGGTCTGGAGTTCATGGGACCCGCTGACCCGTCACTATCGACGTTTACTGATCCATCAGGGGACGCTGGCTGGCGTGCTGCTGATGGGTGACTGCCGCAGCGCGGCAACCTTTACCGATTTACTGGCAACGGCTGCGCCCGCCCACGCGGACTGGCTGTTCGATCGTTTCACAACGCAACCGCAGGTTGCAGGACAGAACGCTATGACAAAACCTACTCTGGTGGTGGTTGGGCACGGTATGGTCGGCCATCATTTCCTCGAAGACTGCGTTAACCGCAATTTGCATCAGCAATATCAGATTATTGTTTTTGGCGAAGAGCGCTATGCGGCCTATGACCGCGTGCATCTGTCGGAATATTTTGGCGGACGCAGCGCGGACTCGCTCTCGCTGGTGGCGGGGGAGTTCTTTGCCGATAACGGCATTGAGCTGCGCCTCTCGCAGCAGATCGTCGCTATCGATCGTGATGCACACGTAGTGCGTACCGTCAGTGGCCATGAGACTCACTGGGACAAGCTGGTGCTGGCGACCGGCTCGTACCCGTTCGTACCACCCGTTCCGGGCAACGATCTGCCGGGTTGTTTTGTCTACCGCACCCTCGACGATCTGGACAACATTGCGGCCCATGCGGCAGGCTCTCGCCGCGGCGTGGTAATTGGCGGCGGCCTGCTGGGGCTGGAGGCCGCGAATGCGCTTAAGCAGCTCGGGCTGGAAACCCACGTGGTGGAGTTTGCGCCTAACCTGATGGCGGTGCAGCTCGACAGCGACGGCGCGGCAATGCTGCGTAAGAAAATTGAGGCGCTGGGCGTAGGGGTACACACCAGTAAATCGACGACGGAGATTGCCACCGCAGACGACGGGCTGGTGCTGCGCTTTGCCGATGGTGAACAGCTGGAAACGGACATGGTGGTCTTCTCTGCCGGTATTCGGCCGCAAGACGCGCTGGCGCGCAGCAGCGGGCTGGCTGTCGGCGAGCGCGGCGGGATCTGCATTGACGACGGCTGCCGGACCTCGGATCCGGATGTGCTTGCCATCGGTGAATGCGCGCTGTGGGAGGGGAAAATCTTTGGCCTGGTGGCACCGGGCTACCAGATGGCGCGCGTGGCCGCCGCTGTGCTGGCGGGTGAGGAGAAGCGCTTCACCGGCGCGGATATGAGTACCAAACTCAAGTTGCTGGGCGTGGATGTGGCGTCGTTTGGCGATGCCCACGGGCGCACGCCGGGCGCGCTGAGCTACCAGTGGACGCACGGGCCGCAGCAAATCTACAAAAAGATTGTGGTCAGCCACGACAGCAAAACTCTGCTGGGTGGCGTGCTGGTGGGCGATGCCAGCGAATACGCCACGCTGGTGCAGATGATGCTCAACGGCATCAGCCTGCCAAAAGAGCCGGAAACGCTGATCTTACCCGTATCGTCAGGCAGCGCGCCGAAAGCGCTGGGCGTGGCGGCGCTGCCGGAAAGCGCGCAGATCTGTTCGTGTCATAACGTCAGCAAAGGGGATATCTGCCAGGCGGTAAGCGCGGGTGCGACGGATATCGGCGCCATTAAGCAGTGCACCAAAGCCGCGACCGGCTGCGGAGGCTGTAGCACGCTGGTGAAGCAGGTGATGGAGTTCCAGCTTGCAGAGCAGGGCGTGGAGGTGAAAAAGGATATCTGCGAACACTTCCCGTACTCGCGTCAGGAGATTTATCACCTGGTGCGCGTCAACCATATCCGCACCTTCGACCAGCTTATCAGCCGCTACGGTCAGGGACACGGGTGCGAGATCTGTAAGCCGCTGGTGGTATCGGTATTGGCTTCCTGCTGGAACGAGTATCTGCTGAAACCGGCGCATCTGCCGTTGCAGGACACCAACGACCGCTATTTCGCCAATATTCAGAAGGACGGAACCTACTCCATCGTCCCGCGCATGCCCGCCGGGGAAGTGACGGCTGATGGGCTGATCGCCATCGGCCAGATCGCGAAACGCTATAGCCTTTACAGCAAAATTACCGGCGGGCAGCGTATTGACCTGTTTGGCGCCACGCTCGAGCAGTTGCCGGAAATCTGGCAGGCGCTGGTGGAGGCCGGGTTTGAGACCGGACATGCTTACGGGAAATCCCTGCGCACGGTGAAATCCTGCGTCGGGTCGACCTGGTGTCGCTACGGCGTGCAGGATTCCACCGGCCTCGCGGTCAGGCTGGAGCACCGCTACAAGGGCCTGCGCGCGCCGCACAAAATCAAAATGGCGGTCTCCGGCTGTACCCGTGAGTGCGCAGAGGCGCAGAGCAAAGACGTGGGGGTGATTGCCACGGACAAAGGCTGGAACCTCTATCTGTGCGGCAACGGCGGGATGAAGCCGCGCCACGCGGATCTCTTCGCCAGCGATCTGGACGACGAAACGCTGATCCGCACCGTTGACCGTTTCCTGATGTTCTACATTCGCACGGCAGATCGTCTGCAACGCACCAGTACCTGGATGGATAACCTGGAAGGCGGCCTCGACTATCTGCGCGAGGTGATCCTCAACGACAGCCTGGGGATCGCCCACGAGCTGGAGCAGGAGATGGCCCGGGTGGTGGAGACCTACCAGTGCGAATGGCAAACCACCCTTAACGATCCTGACCGCCTGGCGCTGTTCCGCACCGCGGTGAACGTCCCCGCCGCGGAGGAGAACAAGCGCTGGCAGGAAATTTGTAATATCGACGAGATCCCGGAGCAGGCGGGCATTGGCGCGCATCTTGGGCGCAAACCGATTGCGCTGTTCCGCTTTGGCAAAACCGTTTATGCCCTCGACGATCGGGAGCCGGG
The DNA here is from genome assembly GCF_000534415.1 of Enterobacter sp. BIDMC 27. NCBI lineage: Bacteria > Pseudomonadati > Pseudomonadota > Gammaproteobacteria > Enterobacterales > Enterobacteriaceae > Enterobacter > Enterobacter sp. BIDMC 27. The sequence continues at coordinate 3,471,492 of NZ_KI973178.1, read as the reverse complement.
CAGCCGCGCGAACGTGCTGTCACGCGGCATCCTCGGCGATGCGGCGGGGGAACCGGTGGTGATCTCGCCGCTCTACAAGCAACGTATTCGTCTGCGCGACGGGTGTCAGGCTGAGAGCGGGGCGCCTGCGGTGCGTGCCTGGCCGGTAAAAATTGAAAACGGCAAGGTGTGGGTTGGAAATGAAGAGCTGGTGATGCGCGCGGAGGCCTCATGACGGAAACCCGGACAACGTGCCCTTACTGCGGGGTGGGCTGCGGCGTGGTCGCCAGCGCAGACGGTGAAAAGGTGAGCATTCGGGGGGATGAAACTCATCCGGCGAATTTCGGTCGTCTGTGCGTAAAAGGATCTGCCCTTGGGGAAACCACGGGGCTACAGGGACGCCTGCTGCGCCCGGTTGTCGATGGCCGGGAGGTGGCATGGCCGCAGGCGCTGGGCGAAGCGGGCGAGCGGCTGCGGAACATCATCAACGAATGGGGGCCGCAGGCGGTGGCGTTTTATGCCTCCGGCCAGCTGTTGACCGAGGATTACTATGCCGCCAACAAGCTGATGAAAGGCTTTATCGGGGCGGCGAACATTGATACCAACTCGCGGCTGTGCATGTCATCGGCGGTGGTGGGCTACAAACGCGCCTTCGGTGAGGACGTGGTGCCGTGCAGCTATGAGGACGTGGAAAACAGCGATCTGGTGGTACTCGTTGGCTCGAACGCGGCCTGGACGCATCCGGTGCTGTATCAGCGGCTGGTGCTGGCAAAACACAACAATCCGCAGATGAAAGTGGTCGTGATCGATCCGCGTAAAACCGCCACCTGCGATATCGCCGATCTCCACCTCGCGCTCAGACCCGGCAGCGATGCCGGGCTCTTTGTGGGGTTGCTCAATCTGATTCAGGGGCGCGGCGAGTGGCCGATCCCTCGCGTGGCGGCGTTTTGCGATCTGCCTTCAGACGAGATTGGCACCTTCTACGACTGGTTTGTCACCGCGCCACGCGCGATCACGCTCTACACCATGGGGATCAACCAGTCCTCCAGCGGCAGCGACAAGTGCAACGCCATCATTAACGTGCATCTTGCCAGCGGAAAGTTCAACCGCCCTGGCTGCGGCCCGTTTTCGCTGACCGGACAGCCAAATGCCATGGGCGGGCGGGAAGTGGGGGGACTGGCGAACCAGCTGGCGGCGCACATGAACTTCGAGCCGGACGATCTCTCGCGCGTGGCGCGTTTCTGGGGAACGGAACGGCTGGCGCAGACCCCGGGCCTGATGGCGGTGGAACTGTTTGACGCCATTGCCCGCGGCGAGGTGAAGGCGGTGTGGATCATGGGCACCAACCCTGCCGTGTCACTTCCCGACAGCCACGCGGTGTGCCAGGCGCTGGCGGCCTGCCCGCTGGTCATGGTATCTGAGGTGATGCAGGAGACGGACACCAGCCGGTTTGCCCATATCCGTTTTCCCGCCCTGGGCTGGGGCGAGAAAAACGGCACGGTGACCAATTCAGAACGCCGTATCTCCCGCCAGCGCGCCTTTCTGCCTGCGCCGGGCGAGGCCAGACCGGACTGGTGGATCATCGCCCGGATCGCAGACCAGCTCGGTTATGGCGATGCCTTCGCCTGGGAACACCCTCAGGAGATATTTTGTGAACATGCGGCGCTAACGGCGTTTGAAAATAACGGCGAACGGGCGCTAAACCTGCGCGAACTGGCGTCGCTGTCGCGAGAGGCGTGGGACGAGCTGGCGCCTTATCAGTGGCATGCCGGTGATTTCCCGCAAAGAACGCTTGTTCCGGTTGACCCCTCCCCGCATGGGGCAGGCGTCGACGAATTGTACCCCTTGATACTGAATACCGGGCGGATCCGCGATCAGTGGCACACCATGACGCGCACGGGGTATGTTCCGCGTCTGATGCAGCATATCGATGAGCCTTTTGTTGAGATGAACGCAACCGATGCGGCGCGCGCCGGGCTGACTGACGGCCAGCTGGCGCGGGTAAGCTCCCCGCGCGGAGTGATGGTTGCCAGAGTACGTATCTCCACCGCGCAGCGTGCAGGCGAGCTGTTTGCGCCGATGCACTGGAACGCGCAATTTGCCCGGCAGGGTAAGGTCAATGCGCTGGTGGAAGGGCGGGTTGATGCCGGGTCCGGCCAGCCGGAGAGTAAACAAACCGCGGTGAGGATCATGCCCTGGCTACCCGCCTGGCAGGGTGAACTGTATGCCCGCGAGCTGCCAGCGCTGCCGCCGTCGGTCTGCTGGTGGCGTAAAGCCTCACGTCTGACGGTGGCGGGGGAGCAGCCGTTGCTGTCGTGGATCATGGCGTACGCCAGCGGTCGGGGCTGGCAGTTACAGGTGGCACAGACGGGAGAACGCAGCAGCGTGCTCGCCTGGCATCACGGTGAGCTGATGCTGGGCTACTGGGAGGGCCATACGCTGCCGGCGCTGGCGCATGCGTTTATTGAAGAAGCCTTTGCTGCTGCGCCCGTCCAACTTGCTGAACGCCATGCGCTGCTGCACGGGCAACGGCCGGACGAAGATGCCGATCCCGGGCGAATTATCTGTAGCTGCTTCAGCGTGGGTGAAAATACGATACGTAAGGCAATAGCCGGAGGCTGTGATTCTGCCCCAGCGCTGGGCGTGAAGCTGCGCTGCGGCACGAACTGTGGTTCCTGCGTGCCGGAGCTGAAAGCGCTGTTGGGATAATAGTGTAAGGGCGTCGGGTGGCGGCTTCGCACCGGTACGAATTTGTAGGTCGGGTAAGGCGAAGCCGCCACCCGACAAATCTTTTCAGGATATTCCTGAAATTTCTCTTAAGACTGGTTTTCAGGGCTTATGGCGTTAACATAATAAGTGTTTGTTCATAAACACAGGTTCTGATTGACGACGTTGAAGGCTGTATCGTCCCGCATCCGTTTTTTGCTGTTACTCCCCCTTTTTACGGCTGGAGCCGTTCATGGTGCGCCGAAATCCTTCGTGCAGCAGGCGCAAAATCCGTTTGATAACAACGGCGATAGTCTGCCGGATCTCGGCATGGCGCAACCGACCAGCGAAGGCGAAAAGCATCTGGCTGAAATGGCTAAGGCATTCGGTGAAGCCAGTATGACCGATAACGGCCTGACGGCCGGGCAGCAGGCGCGACAGTTCGCGTTTGGCAAGGTGCGGGATGCCGTGAGCGGGGAAGTCAACGAGCAGATTGAATCCTGGCTTTCACCCTGGGGAAACGCCAACGTCAATGTGCTGGTGGATGACGACGGCAACTTTAACGGCAGCAGCGGAAGCTGGTTTATCCCCTGGAACGACAACACCCGCTATCTGAGCTGGAGCCAGCTTGGGCTGACGCAGCAGACAGACGGGCTGGTGAGTAACGTCGGGGCAGGTCAGCGCTGGGTTGCCGGAAACTGGCTGCTGGGCTACAACACTTTTTACGACAACCTGCTGGAAGACAACCTGCAACGTGCCGGGCTGGGCGCAGAGGCGTGGGGTGAAAACCTGCGCCTGTCGGCCAATTACTACCAGCCGTTCGCTGGCTGGCAGCCGCGTTCCGACATCCGCGAGCAGCGCATGGCGCGCGGATACGACGTAACGGCCAAAGCCTGGCTTCCCTGGTTTCACCACCTGAACACCAGCGTCAGCTTTGAACAGTATTTTGGCGATAACGTCGATCTGTTTAACAGCGGTACGGGGTATCACAACCCGGTTGCGGTCAACCTGGGGCTGAACTATACCCCCGTACCGCTGGTCACCCTGACGGCTGCCCATAAGCAGGGGGAGAGCGGCGTTAGCCAGAATAACCTCGGGCTGAAGCTCAACTATCGTTTTGGCGTGCCGCTGGCGAAACAGCTTTCCGCCGGGGAAGTGGCGGCGACGCGCTCGCTGCGGGGCAGCCGCTATGATTCACCCGATCGCGATAATCTGCCCGTGATGGAATTCCGTCAGCGCAAAACCCTCTCGGTATATCTGGCCACGCCGCCGTGGGATCTTAAGCCAGGCGAAACGGTGATGCTGAAGCTGCAAATTCGCAGCACGCACGGTATCCGGCAGATCCACTGGCTGGGTGATACCCAGGCGCTCAGCCTGACCTCACCGGCAAACGGCAACAGCAGCGATGGCTGGAGTGTGATCATGCCTGCATGGGATGATTCGGAAGGGGCGAAAAATACATGGCGGCTTACGGCCGTGGTGGAAGATAAGGATGGGCAGCGTGTCTCCTCCAATGAGATCACGCTTTCCGTGGTGCAACCGCTCGTCGCAATGCCTGCCGACGATCCACGGTGGAAGTTGCTGCCGGATGAGTAAGTTAAAAAATGCGCTCCTGATGCACCCAGACGGCGGCTTCGACGCGGGATTTTAACTTCATTTTTTTCAGCATGTGTTTGACATGCACTTTGACCGTGCTCTCGGTGATGTCCAGACGGCGGGCGATCATTTTGTTCGGCAGCCCCTGGGCAATCAGCTTCAGAATGTCACGCTCGCGCGGGGTCAACTGGCTGACGTCACGATCAGACGTGGCGCGGTTCGCACGCAGGCTGGCGGCCAGTACCGGCGTTAACGCTTCACTCAGCACCATCTCGCCTGCGGCAGCCTGTTGCAGCGCCTTGAGCAGATCTTCCGGCTCCATATCTTTCAGCAGATAGCCGTCTGCCCCTCGCTTGAGGGCGGTGACCACGTCTTCTTCATGGTTTGAGACGCTGAAGACCACCACCCGGCCAGAGAGGGATTTCTCCCGCAGCTTGTCGAGGGTTTCCAGGCCATTCATGCCCGGCATGTTGAGATCGAGCAAGATCAAATCAGGATCGAGCGATTCGGCAAGTTCAATACCCTGTTCGCCGTTACTGGCTTCCCCGACGACGGTGATATCTGGCGCCATGCTGACAAGCTGTTTAACGCCAGTGCGCAGCATCGGATGATCGTCAATCAACAGGATAGATGCCGGTTCCTGATTAGTCATGGTTTTCTCCTTGAGCAGTTATGAGGGGCTTTTCGGGTATAAAGGTGACCACAACTTCGGTGCCACCTGACTCTCCCCGGCGAACCTGGCAATCACCGCGCAGGCTTTGCGCGCGGTCTCGCATAATAATTAAACCATAGTGGTTCGTTCGTTCGGCATTTTCCGGCACGCCGCGGCCGTTATCCTGAACCCTGAGCTTCACCTGATTATCCTGGCAGCTGACGGTGACCGTGACGGCCGTCGCCTCGGCATGCTTGAGCACGTTGCTCAGGGCTTCGCGGGCAATTTGCAGCAAGTGGATCGCCTGGTGAGAGGGGACAAAACGCGGTGGCAGCTGGTAATCCAGCTTCACCGGGAAGCCCAGCCGGGCGCTAAACTCCTGACAGCTGGATTCCAGCGCAGGGCGCAGCCCCGGCTCGGTGAGCTGCAAACGGAAGGTGGTCAGCAGCTCGCGAAGCTGAATCCACGAGGTGTTAAGCTCGTTGCGGATCTGGCTGAGCAGCTGTTTGCTGCTCTCGGGCATGCCTTCATCCTGCATTTGCAGGCAGCTCACCTGCATCTTCATGCAGGAGAGGGACTGGGCGATGGAGTCGTGCAGCTCGCGGGCGATGGTGGCACGCTCCTCCATCACGATCAGCTGCTGCTGTTTCTCCTGGTGGCGGTCGAGCGCCAGCGTGGCCGTGAGCTGCTCAACAAGCGTATCGACCAGTTGCTGCTGGTCGTGGCTCAGGTGACGTCCGGCGGGCAGGGTGGCCAGCAAAATACCGTACTGGGTATGGCTGTCCATCAGCCGCCACTTGAGGGTCGTGCCGCTGGTGGTAAGCGGCGGCAAGCCGCGCGGGCACAGATGACACCCTTTATCGTCGCAGGAGATATCCGACTGACAGGTAAATTCCTGATGATTTTCCTCATCTTCAACGTCGTAAACCCGTAGCTCAAGATCGTGGAGCAGAGTCAGGTTTTGCAGGCCGTTCAGTACCGGCGAGAGACGTTCGCAAAGCGGGACCTGCATATGCAGGCGACGGTTTGCCTGCCAGAGGAAAGAGAGGATCTCGTTTTTCTGCTCAAGCCCGGCGGTTTTCTCCTGGACGCGTTGTTCCAGTACCGCGTAGCTTTCTGATAGCTCTGCCGACATGGTGTTGAGCGCCTCGCCGAGCATCGCCATTTCGTTGCGCCCGCTGATGTGCGTGCGCTGGGTAAAATCGCGCTGTGTGACGGCGCGGGCCATCGCCAGGAGCTGTTTCCAGGGGTTAAGCAACCGCGCGCGCAGCCAGATAACCGTGAAAATCAGCAGCAAACCCATAAACAGCGCCATTGCGCGGTGAACCATCACCACACGGTCAATGCGTAACTCCGTGGTGCGATCGAACGAGGAGACAAGATGATCGATGCGTGATACAAACCCGGCGACATCCCGGGCGACCGTTTCCCGGTCTTCCGCCCGCTTTAATCCGGGCTCCAGTTGGGTATGCCAGTAGCCCTGAAGCGCCTTAAGCTGAGATTGCTGACCGTCACGGATGGCGGCTCTTTCCAGTTCAGGGCTGAATGCGGTACGCTCCATTTCGTCGATAAGCGGTTGGTCAGCCTGCGTCAGCGGCACCGACGCCAGCAGCCGGTAACTCTGCATACGTAGTGAGCCTGCCTCGTTGATGGCATGCGCGTTACCCTGTACACCCTGTACCAGCCAGCCAGAAATAGCCATGCCGGTCACGCCGATAGCGGTGGACAGCAGAACAATAAGCGCCAGCTGGTTAACCAGCGTCAGCGGAGATAAACATCTTTTTAACATAGAGTTGCCGGGCTCCTGACGTGACCTGATTGCAGGAATGGCGCTATTCTGGTGCATACCCTGGAGTATACCCATACCAATAAAGGATTACCTCTAAATTGCCAGAGGGGTAACGGTTAGTGGGTGGACGAAGCAGGGATGCGTCAGCACCGTGAAAAACCACACCTTTTTTACGTTTTGCATCTACTCATTAAGAGTGATGGCTTTTTTTTCGCCGCAAAACCTCCCACTTTTCCTTTGATTTATATCAACTTACCGCCGCCCTAAAGCCCTAATGTTTGCAGCATCATTCGAGAATCAGAGGTGTCTATGAGTCACTCTTCCGCTCCCGAAAGGGAAACTGGTGCCGTTATTACAGACTGGCGTCCAGAGGATCCGGCGTTCTGGCAACAGCGCGGCCACCGTGTAGCAAGTCGTAATCTGTGGATTTCCGTTCCATGTCTGTTACTGGCGTTTTGCGTCTGGATGTTGTTTAGTGCGGTTGCGGTTAACCTGCCAAAAGTGGGCTTTACCTTTACCACCGATCAGCTGTTTATGTTGACCGCGTTGCCGTCGCTTTCAGGCGCACTGCTGCGCGTTCCTTACGCGTTTATGGTGCCGGTCTTTGGCGGTCGTCGCTGGACGGCTTTCAGTACCGGGATCATGATCGTGCCGTGCGTGTGGCTCGGTTTTGCGGTGCAGGATACCTCCACACCGTTTAGCGTATTCGTGATTATCTCTCTGCTGTGCGGTTTTGCGGGGGCGAACTTTGCGTCCAGTATGGCAAACATCAGCTTCTTCTTCCCGAAAGCGAAGCAGGGTGGTGCGCTGGGCATTAACGGCGGCCTCGGTAATATGGGCGTGAGCGTGATGCAGCTGATTGCCCCGCTGGCGATCTCTGTCTCCATCTTTGCGGCCTTTGGCGGCGGCGGTGTGACGCAGCCCGACGGTTCCGTGCTGTTCCTGCAAAACGCCTCCTGGATTTGGGTACCGTTCCTGGTGGTCTTTACCCTGGCGGCGTGGTTCTTCATGAACGATCTGTCCGCGTCCAAAGCGTCACTGAGCGAGCAGCTGCCGGTGCTGAAGCGTGGCCACCTGTGGGTGATGGCGCTGCTGTATCTGGCGACCTTCGGCTCGTTCATCGGTTTCTCAGCAGGCTTTGCCATGCTGTCTAAAACCCAGTTCCCGGACGTGCAGATCCTTCAGTTTGCCTTCTTCGGTCCGTTTATCGGCGCGCTGGCACGTTCGCTGGGCGGGATGATCTCCGACCGTCTGGGGGGAACGCGCGTTACGCTGGTGAACTTTGTTGTGATGGCCATCTTCTGTGCGCTGCTGTTCCTGACGCTGCCTGCGGGTGGTGAGGGAGGTAACTTCTTTGCCTTCTTCGGCGTATTCATGGTGCTGTTCCTGACCGCCGGGCTGGGCAGTGCGTCTACTTTCCAGATGATCTCTGTCATCTTCCGCAAACTGACCATGGACCGCGTCAAAGCGCAGGGTGGGAGCGACGAGCAGGCAATGCGTGAAGCCGCCACCGATACCGCTGCGGCGCTTGGGTTTATCTCTGCGATTGGCGCGATTGGCGGCTTCTTTATTCCAAAAGCGTTCGGCATCTCACTGGATCTGACCGGCTCTCCGGCGGGTGCGATGAAAATATTCATCGTCTTCTATATCGCCTGCGTGGTCATCACCTGGCTGGTATATGGCCGTAATACCAAGAAAAACAAGTAAGCTTGATTATCCGTTTGCGCGGCCTGAGTGCCGCGCTTTTTTTAAACACTGAATAGTTACAACATACTATCGACGTTACCCGTGATCACCCGCAGGTAACGCTGTGATCGCCATCGCTTTACAGGTGTGTCTACCCCTTAATACCTAAGATGTTAAATTTTGCCTCGACTATTGTACGATAAATAAAATATATCTATATAAATCATAAAGTTAAAAAATATTAACGGCTACCGCTTTGGTGGTATTTGATCTAATACCCCCCTTCAGAGACCCCCTTCGTCTTGATCGTTATCAATTCTCACCATCTTTCATAGCGTTACCTTCGCTGCAAATCAGCAATGTCGATTTAGAGAGCCACAGGCTCCACACAGGAGATACCCGATGAGCAAATTTTTGGACCGGTTTCGCTACTTCAAACAGAAGGGTGAAACTTTTGCCGATGGGCACGGCCAGGTTCTGGATACCAACCGGGACTGGGAAGATGGTTACCGTCAACGCTGGCAGCATGACAAAGTTGTCCGTTCTACCCACGGCGTAAACTGCACTGGCTCATGTAGCTGGAAGATTTTCGTTAAAAACGGTCTGGTGACCTGGGAAATGCAGCAGACCGATTATCCGCGTACCCGTCCGGATATGCCGAACCACGAGCCGCGCGGCTGCCCGCGTGGGGCCAGCTACTCCTGGTATCTCTACAGCGCCAACCGTCTGAAATACCCGCTGATGCGTAAACGCCTGATGAAAATGTGGCGTGAAGCGAAAGTGCAGCACAGCGATCCGGTTGATGCCTGGGCCTCCATTATTGAAAATGCCGACAAAGCGAAAAGCTTCAAGCAGGCGCGTGGTCGCGGTGGTTTCGTTCGTTCTTCCTGGAAAGAGGTGAACGAGCTGATTGCGGCTTCCAACGTCTACACCGTGAAAACCTACGGTCCTGACCGTGTGGCAGGCTTCTCGCCAATCCCGGCGATGTCGATGGTCTCTTACGCCTCCGGCGCGCGCTACCTGTCACTCATCGGTGGTACCTGCCTGAGCTTCTACGACTGGTACTGCGACCTGCCGCCAGCGTCACCACAGACCTGGGGTGAGCAGACCGACGTGCCGGAGTCCGCCGACTGGTATAACTCCAGCTACATCATCGCCTGGGGCTCTAACGTTCCGCAGACCCGTACCCCGGATGCGCACTTCTTTACCGAAGTACGTTACAAAGGGACCAAAACCGTCGCCGTGACCCCGGACTACGCCGAAATCGCCAAACTGTGCGACCTGTGGCTGGCGCCGAAACAGGGTACCGATGCCGCAATGGCGCTGGCGATGGGCCACGTCATGCTGCGTGAATTCCACCTCGACAAGCCAAGCCAGTATTTCACCGATTACGTGCGTCGCTACACCGACATGCCAATGCTGGTGATGCTCGAAGAGCGTGACGGCTATTACGCCGCAGGCCGTATGCTGCGTGCCGCGGATCTGGTGGACGCGCTGGGTCAGGAAAACAACCCGGAGTGGAAAACGGTCGCCTGCAACAGCAACGGCGAGCTGGTGGCGCCAAACGGTTCTATCGGCTTCCGCTGGGGCGAAAAAGGCAAATGGAACCTGGAGCAGCGTAACGGCACCACGGGTGAAGAGACGGAGCTGCGTCTCAGCATGCTGGGCAGCCAGGACGAGATCGCCGATGTCGGCTTCCCGTACTTTGGTGGTGAAGGTTCCGAGCACTTCAACAAGGTTGAGTTGCAAAACGTTCTGATGCACAAGCTGCCGGTGAAGCGCCTGCAACTGGCAGACGGTTCTACTGCTCTGGTCACTACCGTCTACGATCTGACCATGGCGAACTACGGCCTGGAGCGCGGCCTGAACGACGAAAACTGCGCGACCAGCTATGATGACGTGAAGGCTTATACCCCAGCCTGGGCGGAGCAGATCACCGGTGTGCCACGCGCCCAGATCACCCGTATCGCCCGCGAATTTGCGGAAAACGCCGACAAAACCCACGGTCGCTCCATGATCATCGTCGGTGCCGGTCTGAACCACTGGTATCACCTCGATATGAACTATCGCGGCCTGATCAACATGCTGATCTTCTGCGGCTGCGTCGGGCAGAGCGGCGGCGGCTGGGCGCACTACGTGGGCCAGGAAAAACTGCGTCCGCAGACCGGCTGGCAACCGCTGGCGTTTGCCCTTGACTGGCAGCGTCCGGCTCGTCACATGAACAGCACCTCCTACTTCTATAACCACTCCAGCCAGTGGCGCTACGAGACGGTTACCGCCCAGGAACTGCTGTCGCCGATGGCGGATAAATCCCGCTACAGCGGCCACCTGATTGACTTCAACGTGCGCGCTGAGCGTATGGGCTGGCTGCCGTCTGCGCCGCAGCTGGGTACGAACCCGCTGCGTATTGCGGAAGCGGCGAAGCAGGCGGGCATGTCACCGGTGGACTACACCGTTAAATCCCTCAAAGACGGCTCAATCCGCTTCGCGGCAGAACAGCCGGAGAACGGTAAAAACCATCCGCGTAACCTGTTCATCTGGCGCTCTAACCTGCTGGGTTCTTCCGGTAAAGGCCACGAGTACATGCTGAAATACCTGCTCGGTACCGAAAACGGTATTCAGGGTAAAGATCTCGGCAAGCAGGGCGGCGTGAAGCCGGAAGAAGTGGAGTGGAAAGACAACGGTCTCGACGGAAAGTTGGATCTGGTGGTGACGCTGGACTTCCGTCTGTCCAGTACCTGCCTGTACTCCGACATCGTGCTGCCTACTGCCACCTGGTACGAAAAAGACGACATGAATACGTCGGATATGCATCCGTTTATTCATCCGCTGTCTGCGGCCGTTGACCCGGCGTGGGAATCAAAAAGCGACTGGGAAATTTACAAAGACATCGCGAAGAAATTCTCTGAAGTCTGTGTAGGGCACCTGGGCAAAGAGACCGACGTGGTGACGCTGCCAATCCAGCACGACTCCGCTGCCGAACTGGCTCAGCCGCTGGACGTGAAGGACTGGAAAAAAGGCGAGTGCGATCTGATCCCGGGCGTAACCGCGCCGCACATTATTCCGGTTGAACGTGATTACCCGGCAACTTACGAACGCTTTACCTCTATCGGCCCGCTGATGGAGAAGATCGGTAACGGCGGTAAAGGCATCGCCTGGAACACCCAGAGCGAAATGGATCTGCTGCGCAAGCTCAATTACACCAAAGCAGACGGCCCGGCGAAAGGCCAACCGATGCTGAACACGGCAATTGATGCGGCAGAGATGATCCTGACCCTGGCCCCGGAAACCAACGGCCACGTGGCGGTGAAAGCGTGGGCGGCCCTGAGCGAGTTTACCGGTCGTGACCACACGCACCTGGCGAAGAATAAAGAGGAAGAGAAAATCCGCTTCCGCGATATTCAGGCCCAGCCGCGCAAGATTATCTCCAGCCCGACCTGGTCTGGCCTCGAAGATGAACATGTGTCCTATAACGCCGGATACACCAATGTTCACGAGCTGATCCCATGGCGCACGCTTTCTGGCCGTCAGTCTCTGTATCAGGATCACCAGTGGATGCGTGACTTCGGTGAAAGCCTGCTGGTTTACCGTCCACCAATCGACACCCGCTCCGTGAAAGCGGTGATGGGCGCGAAATCGAACGGTAACCCTGAGAAGGCGCTGAACTTCCTGACGCCGCACCAGAAGTGGGGTATCCACTCCACCTACAGCGACAACCTGCTGATGCTGACGCTGTCGCGCGGGGGGCCAATCGTCTGGATGAGCGAAGCGGACGCCAAAGATCTGGGTATCGAAGATAACGACTGGATCGAAGTGTTCAACAGCAACGGCGCCCTGACGGCACGTGCGGTGGTGAGCCAGCGTGTACCGGCCGGGATGACCATGATGTACCACGCGCAGGAACGTATCGTTAACCTGCCGGGGTCTGAGATCACCGAGCAGCGCGGCGGTATTCACAACTCCGTGACCCGTATTACGCCGAAGCCGACCCACATGATCGGTGGTTATGCCCAGCTGGCCTACGGCTTTAACTACTACGGCACCGTAGGATCGAACCGCGATGAGTTCGTGGTGGTACGTAAGATGAAGAATATTAACTGGTTAGATGGCGAAGGTAATGACCAGGTACAGGAGAGCGTAAAATGAAAATTCGTTCACAAGTCGGCATGGTGCTGAATCTGGATAAATGCATCGGCTGTCATACCTGCTCAGTCACCTGTAAAAACGTCTGGACCAGCCGTGAAGGTATGGAGTACGCCTGGTTCAACAACGTGGAAAGTAAGCCGGGCACCGGCTTCCCGACCGACTGGGAAAACCAGGAGAAGTGGAAGGGCGGCTGGATCCGTAAAATCAACGGCAAACTGCAACCGCGCATGGGTAACCGTGCCATGTTGCTGGGAAAAATCTTCGCTAACCCGCATCTGCCGGGCATTGATGATTACTACGAGCCGTTTGATTACGACTACCAGAACCTGCACAACGCGCCGGAAAGCAAACACCAGCCGATCGCCCGTCCTCGCTCGCTGATCACCGGCCAGCGCATGGACAAAATTACCAGCGGTCCAAACTGGGAAGAGATTCTGGGCGGCGAGTTCGAAAAACGCGCCAAAGACCAGAACTTCGAGAACATGCAGAAGGCGATGTACGGCCAGTTCGAAAACACCTTCATGATGTACCTGCCGCGCCTGTGCGAACACTGCCTTAACCCGGCGTGCGTGGCGACCTGCCCAAGCGGCGCCATCTACAAGCGTGAAGAAGATGGCATTGTGCTGATCGACCAGGACAAGTGCCGCGGCTGGCGTATGTGCATCACCGGCTGCCCGTACAAAAAAATCTACTTCAACTGGAAGAGCGGTAAGTCTGAGAAGTGCATCTTCTGCTACCCGCGTATCGAAGCCGGTATGCCGACCGTCTGCTCAGAAAGCTGCGTAGGTCGTATCCGCTACCTCGGCGTGCTGCTGTACGACGCGGACGCGATTGAAAATGCCGCAAGCACCGAGAACGAGAAAGATCTGTATCAGCGTCAGCTGGACGTCTTCCTCGATCCAAACGATCCGAAGGTTATTGAGCAGGCGCTGAAAGACGGTATTCCGCAGAGCGTGATTGACGCCGCACAGCAGTCCCCGGTGTACAAAATGGCGATGGACTGGAAGCTGGCCCTGCCGCTGCACCCGGAATACCGCACGCTGCCGATGGTCTGGTACGTGCCGCCGCTGTCTCCGATTCAGTCTGCGGCGGACGCGGGTGAACTGGGCAGCAACGGCATTCTGCCGGACGTGGAAAGCCTGCGTATCCCGGTTCAGTATCTGGCCAACCTGCTCACCGCAGGGGATACCCAGCCGGTACTGCTGGCGCTGAAACGTATGCTGGCGATGCGTCACTTCAAACGTGCCGAAACCGTTGACGGCGTTAACGATACCCGCGCGCTGGAGGAGGTTGGTCTGACCGAAGCGCAGGCGCAGGAGATGTACCGCTATCTGGCAATCGCTAACTACGAAGATCGTTTCGTGGTGCCGAGCAGCCACCGTGAACTGGCTCGCGAGGCCTTCCCGGAGAAAAGTGGGTGTGGCTTTACCTTTGGCGACGGTTGCCACGGGTCAGACAGCAAATTCAACCTGTTCAACAGCCGCCGCATTGACGCGATGGATGTGACCAGCAAAACGGAGCCGCACCAATGATTGAACTCGTCATTGTTTCGCGTCTGCTCGAGTACCCTGATGCTGCGCTTGTGCAGCATCAACAGGAACTCTTTGATGCACTCGCGTCATCTGAAAACCTGGATAAAGTGGATGCCCAGAAGCTGGGCGTTTTCCTCCGCGATCTGCTGGCACGCGATCTTCTTGATGCGCAGGCGGACTACAGCCAGCTGTTTGACCGGGGCCGTGCCACGTCTCTGCTGCTGTTCGAACACGTTCACGGTGAATCCCGCGACCGTGGTCAGGCGATGGTGGATCTGATGGCCCAGTACGAGCAGCACGGTTTGCAACTCGACAGCCGCGAGCTGCCGGATCACCTGCCGCTGTATCTGGAATATCTGGCACAGTTGCCGAAAGAGGAAGCGCTGGGCGGGTTGCAGGACATTGCTCCTATTCTGGCGTTGCTCGGCGCGCGTCTCCAGCAACGTGAGAGCAGCTATGCAGTCCTGTTCGATCTGCTGGTGAAACTGGCTAACGCCTCGGTTGACAGTCAAAAAGTGGCGGAAAAAATTGCGGATGAAGCCCGTGACGATACCCCACAAGCACTGGATGCCGTCTGGGAAGAAGAGCAGGTGAAATTCTTTGCTGACCAGAGCTGTGGCGAATCTGAAATCTCCGCGCATCAGCGTCGTTTTGCCGGAGCGGTGGCTCCGCAATATTTGAATATCTCTAACGGAGGACAGCACTAATGCACTTCCTGAATATGTTCTTCTTTGACATTTACCCGTATATCGCGGGCACCGTGTTCCTGGTGGGAAGCTGGCTGCGTTATGACTATAGCCAGTACACCTGGCGTGCTGCCTCCAGCCAGATGCTGGATCGTAAAGGGATGAACCTGGCGTCAAACCTGTTCCACATCGGGATTTTGGGAATTTTCGCCGGCCACTTCCTGGGGATGCTGACCCCGCACTGGATGTACGAAGCGTGGCTGCCGATTGAAGTGAAGCAGAAGATGGCGATGATTGCCGGCGGCGCCTGTGGCGTGATGACCCTGGTGGGTGGTCTGCTGCTGCTGAAACGACGTCTGTTCAGCCCACGCGTGCGGGCTACCACGACCGGAGCGGACATCCTGATCCTCTCCCTGCTGATGGTGCAGTGTGCGCTTGGTCTGCTGACCATTCCATTCTCTGCGCAGCATATGGACGGCAGCGAGATGATGAAGCTGGTGGGATGGGCGCAGTCTGTCGTGACCTTCCGCGGGGGCGCTTCTGAGCATCTGGACGGCGTGGCGTTTATCTTCCGCGTTCACCTGGTGCTGGGTATGACCCTGTTTGTGCTGTTCCCATTCTCTCGCCTGGTGCACATCTGGAGTGCGCCGGTGGAGTACCTGACGCGCAAATATCAGGTTGTGCGTGCCCGTCGCTGATTCGCTGTATTAATACAACCCCGCATTTGCGGGGTTTTTTTTGTCCCCGATCCAGGGGGGCGTGCGGATGCCGGGTGGCGGCTGCGCCTTACCCGGCCTACAGACCCTATTCGTAGCCCCGGTAAGCGAAGCGCCACCGGGGAAAACAGGCAGGGAAGGATTACTCCCGGCATCGAGGAATATGGAGCATTGTGCTTGAGTGAGTGCTTAAGAATCTGGAAGTGATGGTGGTGGGGGAAGGATTCGAACCTTCGAAGTCGATGACGGCAGATTTACAGTCTGCTCCCTTTGGCCGCTCGGGAACCCCACCAGGGGTAATTCATATTTTGAGGTAAAGCTGGAGATGGTGGTGGGGGAAGGATTCGAACCTTCGAAGTCGATGACGGCAGATTTACAGTCTGCTCCCTTTGGCCGCTCGGGAACCCCACCACGGGGTAATGCTTTTAACTGGCCTGCTTCCTGTTGGAAGCGGGGCGCATCATATCAAATGAGACGCCCCTGTAAAGCATTCCTTTAGGAAAATGAAGCTGTTTGCCTGCTTTTTATTCGTAAAGGCGTAAAGCTAATCAATTCATTTTCCGAGGGATTAAAGAATAATCGTTCTGTTGCCGTACACAAAGACGCGCTGAGCAAGTACCTGATACAGCGCACGGCTCAGTACATTCTTCTCAACGTCACGGCCAGCACGCATCATATCTTCTGCTGTATAGGTGTGATCCACGTGAATCACGTCCTGCATGATGATTGGACCTTCGTCCAGATTGTCATTCACGTAGTGCGCGGTTGCGCCAATGATCTTCACCCCACGCTCGTATGCCTGGTGATACGGACGCGCGCCAATAAAGGCGGGCAGGAAGGAGTGGTGGATGTTGATAATCTTGTTCGGGAAGCGCGCCACGAAGGATGGCGTCAGCACGCGCATATATTTCGCCAGCACCACGTAGTCCGGGTTATGCGCTTCAATCGCAGCTGCCATCAGGTTGTCGTGCTCTTCACGGGTATGGCCTTCGTGACTGACCAGCTCAAACGGAATGTCAAAACGTTCAACCAGCGTACGCAGCGTCTCGTGGTTGCCAATGACGGCGGCAATTTCGACGTCCAGGCCACCGTAGTTGGCTTTCATCAGCAGATCGCCCAGGCAGTGTGCCTCTTTGGTGACCAGAATGACAATGCGGCGACGGCCCGCCGGGTTCAGCTCGCGCACCGAGCCTTCCGGCAGGGCGCTGTCCAGATCGGCAAGCAGGGTTGTGTCGTTGAAAATGCCTTCCAGTTCGGTACGCATAAAGAAGCGACCGGTACGGTGGTCAACGAACTCGTTGTTCTGCACGATATTCAGTTCATGCTTGTAGCAAATGTTGGTAATTCGTGCGATCAGCCCTTTTTGATCGGGACAGATAGTGCGCAGAACTTTACGTTGTAATGATTGCATCGCCGGGAAATCCTGTTTATGTATTTGCGAAGTCTGAGTTGTCAGGCATTACTGCCGCAACACTTTTTAAATTTTTTTCCTGAACCACAGGGGCAGGGATCGTTACGACCGAATTGCGGACGTGTGCCGTCAATATAATACCATTGCCCGCTGTCCTTTAAGAACCGTGAGCGTTCAATGATGGCGCCGGGCTTGTTTTGTTCGCTAAAGCGGGCGACAAAACTGACATAGCCCTCGTTGGCATCGCGGCCGGGAGCGGCTTCAAAGATGGTGAGGCCCAGCCAGACGGTGTTGGCAAATCCGGCTTCAATCTCTTGGCGAAAATCGGCAGCATGGCAGGACGGATGCCAGGTTTTAATCAGGTAGTCTGCGTTTTTGATCACAAAAGCAGTATACCGCGAGCGCATAAGGTGTGACGGCTCTGGTGCAACCTGCTCGCCAGAAAGATATCGCTGGCAACATAGGCTATACTCCAGAGCGCTACCACAGGGGCAGAGTTGAGACACGATTCTCTTCCTGGAACAAAAAATAAGGCGTTAAACGCTTAAGGTAGCAATATGTTAACTGAGCAGGTGCGTTGACGCTATGTCGGGAATCCAGGGGAAGTAAAACAGGGCTAATGAGAAAGGTAAAAATTGGACTGGCGTTGGGCTCAGGTGCAGCCCGGGGTTGGTCACATATTGGCGTTATCAATACCTTAAACCAGATGGGGATTGACGTTGATATTGTCGCAGGATGTTCTATCGGGTCGCTGGTCGGATCCGCGTACGCCTGCGGTAAGCTCCCGGAGCTTGAAAGCTGGGTGCGCTCCTTCAGTTACTGGGATGTGCTGCGCCTGATGGATCTCTCCTGGCAGCGTGGCGGCCTGCTGCGCGGCGAACGCGTGTTCAATCAGTTTCGTAAGATAATGCCCCTCGCTGACTTCAGCCACTGCCAAATGCCTTTCGGTGCCGTTGCAACCAACCTCAGTACGGGCAGGGAGTTATGGCTCACCGAAGGGGATATTCATCTCGCCGTTCGCGCATCCTGTAGCATGCCGGGGTTAATGGCGCCTGTGCCTCACAACGGCTACTGGCTCGTTGATGGGGGCGTAGTGAATCCTGTACCCATCTCTCTGACCCGCGCCATGGGGGCGGATATCGTTATTGCCGTGGATTTACAGCACGACGCACACCTTATGCAGCAAGATTTGATGCCAGTTAATCTTCAGAGCGATGATGCGGAAGAAGAGAAACTTGCCTGGCATGCGCGATTACGCGGCAGAATAGGGCGCCTGACCGCCCGTCGCGCGGTGACCGCGCCGAACGCCATTGAAATCATGACGACCTCTATTCAGATCCTTGAGAATCGCCTGAAGCGAAACCGTATGGCTGGCGATCCTCCGGATATTCTTATTCAACCCTATTGTCCACAAATTTCTACCCTTGATTTCCACCGGGCTGAGGCCGCCATAGCAGCGGGCTCGTTAGCCGTCGAAAAGAAAATAGATGAACTGTTGCCTTTTGTGCGTACAGCACGTTGAGCACTTTTTTGATTACTTCAGCAAAATCTGACAGGCGATAGTACCAATAGCATGCCACTATTGAGTAACTGTCAGCCAGGGGAGGAACCATGACACAGCCATTGGCCGGAAAACATATTTTGATAGTAGAAGACGAGCCCGTTTTCCGATCGCTACTGGATTCGTGGTTATCCTCACTGGGGGCAACCACGTCCCTTGCCGAAGATGGCGTCGAGGCACTGGAAAAAATGGCCAGCATGGCGCCTGATCTGATGATCTGCGACCTTGAGATGCCGCGCATGGACGGATTAATGCTGGTGGAAAACCTGCGTAATGAAGGTTATCAGACACCGATACTGGTGATCTCGGCCACCGAAAATATGGCGGATATTGCTAAGGCGTTGCGTTTAGGTGTGCAGGATATTCTGCTCAAACCGGTTAAAGATTTGAACCGTCTTCGTGAAACGGTGTTGGCCTGCCTGTATCCCAATATGTTTAATTCCCGGGTGGAAGAAGAAGAACGTCTTTTCCAGGACTGGGATGCTTTAGTCAGTAATCCGCTCGCGGCCGCGAAGCTGCTTCAGGAACTTCAGCCGCCGGTGCAGCAAAATATCTCTCATTGCAGAGTAAATTATCGCCAGCTGGTAGCGGCTGACCAGCCTGGACTGGTGCTGGATATTGCGCCGCTATCAGATTCTGACCTCGCTTTTTATTGCCTGGATGTTACCCGGGCGGGAGATAACGGCGTTCTGGCGGCCTTATTACTCCGTGCGCTGTTTAATGGATTGCTACAGGAACAATTATCCCATCAGGGGCAACGACTTCCTGAGTTAGGCAGTTTACTAAAACAGGTCAACCAACTTTTTCGCCAGGCCAATTTGCCGGGGCAGTTCCCGCTTCTGGTTGGCTATTATCACAGCGGGTTGAATAACCTTATTCTGGTCTCTGCGGGTTTAAATGCCACGCTGAATACTGGCGAACACCATATTCAGGTGAGCAACGGCGTGCCGTTGGGTACGCTGGGAAATACTTACCTTAATCAAATTAGCCATCGCTGCACCTCCTGGCAGTGCCAAATTTGGGGTGCCGGAGGGCGGTTACGCTTAATGTTGTCCACGGAGTAAGCAGTCAGATTTTATTTTTCAGATTGCTTTACCTGTGTTTTTGCTGGCAGTGCTACTATCGCTGCAAGTTTCATGCGTATTTGTCTTAATTGATCGGCAACGCGTTCTTTTCAGACCCGTATTAGTGGCTGAGACTGTATACTCAACGCGTTATTCAATGCATAAAAGTTCAAAACTTGAACAGTTCAGGAGAATTTCAATGGCTGCCCTTAATTCGAAAGTCAGAAAGGCCGTTATCCCGGTGGCGGGATTGGGTACCAGGATGTTGCCAGCGACGAAGGCAATCCCAAAAGAGATGCTGCCTCTGGTTGATAAGCCATTAATCCAGTATGTCGTGAATGAATGTATTGCAGCAGGTATCACCGAAATTGTGCTGGTGACGCATTCATCTAAAAACTCTATCGAAAACCATTTCGATACCAGTTTCGAACTCGAAGCAATGCTGGAAAAACGCGTTAAGCGCCAGCTGCTGGAGGAAGTGCAGTCTATTTGCCCTCCACACGTTACCATTATGCAGGTTCGTCAGGGCCTGGCGAAAGGCCTGGGGCACGCAGTATTGTGTGCACACCCGGTAGTGGGTGATGAGCCGGTCGCGGTTATTCTGCCTGACGTGATTCTTGATGAGTACGAGTCCGATCTTTCCCAGGAAAACCTGGCGGAAATGATTAAACGCTTCGACGAAACCGGCAGCAGCCAGATTATGGTTGAGCCAGTCGACGACGTGACCGCTTACGGCGTGGTTGACTGCAAAGGCGTTGACCTGCAACCTGGCGAAAGCGTACCGATGGTTGGCGTTGTTGAAAAACCTAAAGCGGACGTCGCGCCGTCTAACCTTGCTGTCGTTGGTCGTTACGTCCTGAGTGCTGAAATTTGGGCTCTGTTGGCGAAAACGCCTCCGGGTGCGGGCGATGAAATCCAGCTGACGGATGCTATCGATATGCTGATCGAGAAAGAGACCGTGGAAGCCTACCATATGAAAGGTAAGAGCCATGACTGCGGGAATAAGCTCGGTTATATGCAGGCATTCGTCGAATATGGTATTCGCCATAACAGCCTGGGTGAAGAATTTAAAGCCTGGCTCAAAGGTAGCGTGGGTATTAAGTAATAAACTCACAGCCCAGTGAACAAGACCGGTGGAGCGATGCCCACCGGTTTTTTTATGCCTGTCGCTCCGTAATTGGCGGGGGATTGTCAAGGACGTTAAATAGGGAGCCTTACAATATGACAGAATGTAAGGAGATGTTCGGGCGAATATTACAGGCATAAAAAATCCCGCATTAAGCGGGATTTTTCAGAATCTTTCCAGATTAATCCTTGATCAGGAAGTCATCCAGTTGTTTACCTTGTTCGTCCATTGCTTTCTTGATTACAGCAGGAGTACGGCCCTGGCCGGTCCAGGTTTTCTCTTCGCCGTTCTCATCGATGTAGCTATATTTAGCAGGACGTGCCGCGCGTTTTGCTTTGGTACCGGTTTTAGCCGCAGCCATGCTGTTCAGCAATTCGTTTGGATCGATACCATCGGCAATCAGCATTTCACGATACTGTTGCAGTTTACGTGTACGTTCTTCGATTTCAGCCGCAGCAGCGCTTTCTTCTTCACGACGTTCGTTAACTACAACTTCTAATTTTTCGAGCATTTCTTCAAGCGTCTCAAGGGTACATTCTCTTGCCTGCGCACGAAGAGTACGGATGTTGTTCAGAATTTTAAGTGCTTCGCTCATTGTAGTAATCTCAAACTTATAATGGGGGTGGGTTTGTTGTCCTAATAATAGAGCCTTAATTTCACTTGTGCAATAGGTGGGAATGTAAGGAATTCAAAAAATACAAAATAAACGACGCTATTATTAATTACGCTAACTTAAATTTCATTGTTTGTTGGGTCTGTGAGATATCGTTTCAAACGGCAAAAGCGCGTCATTTGCGTGTATGTTTTGTGACTTTTACCTCAGGAATTATAGTTGCGGTTGATAAATATCAGCCTTTTGTATTACCCCGAGTAAGCGCAGCGAAGACAAGAATAGTTAATAAATAGTGAATTTTAATGAACGAAGAAGACACTATAAAAAGAAGTGTTATCTCTGGTTGCGGACTCACCTTATTGTCAGTGTTTAATGCCTTTACTGCCTGTTTTAACGCATTATTTTGCGCCACTCGCGAAGGATTTACTGATGCATGGCAGGCTGGAGAGCGCAGCCCGCCGCTGATGACGGTACAAAATATGGTACAATGATCCATCGGGAATATTACACATTGATTAGGGTTCTTCGGCCAATGGCACAACTTTATTTCTACTATTCGGCAATGAATGCAGGGAAATCGACGGCGTTACTGCAATCCTCATACAATTATCAGGAGCGGGGGATGCGTACCGTTGTTTATACCGCCGAAATCGACGATCGCTTTGGGGCAGGGAAGGTGAGCTCAAGAATAGGGCTCTCGTCGCCTGCAAGGCTGTTTAACCCTGAAACGGACCTGCTGGAGGACATTCGTGCCGAGCATGCCTCTAAGCCTGTCCATTGCGTGCTGGTAGATGAAAGCCAGTTCCTGACCCGAGAGCAGGTCCACGCACTTTCAGAGGTCGTTGATGAGCTGGATATTCCCGTTCTTTGCTATGGATTACGTACCGATTTTCGTGGGGAGTTATTTGCCGGCAGTCAGTATCTGCTCGCCTGGTCGGATAAGCTGGTTGAACTGAAAACGATCTGCTTTTGTGGCCGCAAGGCAAGTATGGTTCTTCGCCTGGACCAGTCGGGTAAACCCTATGCTGATGGCGAGCAGGTGGTGATAGGAGGCAATGAACGTTATGTCTCGGTCTGCCGCAAGCATTATAAAGAGGCGCTGGCTGTAGGCTCGCTGACGGCGTTACAGGGCGACAATCGAAAATAATAAGAATGTTTTACGGATCCTCAGATATAAAAAAACCCGCCAGCGGCGGGTTTTTTTATCATACTGTCAATCAAGCATTTTTCTTCGCTTTCTTGTCAGCCTTTACAACTGCGGGGATTTCAACTTTTACGGCAGCGACATCGCTTTCAGTGAAGTTACGACCGTAATAAGTATCCAGCAGGATCTGTTTCAGTTCGGAAATCAGTGGGTAGCGCGGGTTAGCACCAGTACACTGGTCATCGAATGCATCTTCAGACAGCTTATCTACGTGAGCGAGGAAGTCAGCTTCCTGAACGCCTGCTTCGCGGATAGATTTAGGAATACCCAGTTCAGCCTTCAGGCTCTCCAGCCATGCCAGCAGTTTCTCAATCTTCGCGGCAGTACGGTCGCCCGGTGCGCTCAGACCCAGGTGATCTGCGATTTCAGCATAACGACGGCGCGCCTGTGGGCGGTCGTACTGGCTGAATGCAGTCTGCTTGGTTGGGTTGTCGTTGGCGTTATAGCGGATAACGTTGCTGATCAACAGGGCGTTCGCCAGACCGTGAGGAATGTGGAACTGTGAACCTAGCTTGTGCGCCATGGAGTGACAGACACCCAGGAAGGCGTTAGCAAACGCAATGCCCGCGATGGTTGCCGCACTGTGTACACGTTCACGCGCAACAGGGTTTTTCGAACCTTCGTTGTAAGAAGCTGGCAGGTTTTCTTTCAGCAGTTTCAGCGCCTGCAAAGCCTGACCGTCAGAGAACTCAGAAGCCAGTACGGAAACGTAAGCTTCCAGAGCGTGAGTTACCGCATCCAGACCACCGAACGCACACAGTGATTTCGGCATTTCCATGACCAGGTTGGCGTCAACGATAGCCATATCTGGCGTCAGTGCGTAGTCAGCCAGCGGGTATTTCTGACCAGTTGCGTCATCAGTCACAACGGCAAATGGCGTCACTTCTGAACCGGTACCGGAAGTGGTGGTGACGGCGATCATTTTCGCTTTCACGCCCATTTTCGGGAACTTGTAGATACGTTTACGGATATCCATAAAGCGCAGCGCCAGTTCTTCGAAGTGAGTTTCCGGATGCTCGTACATCACCCACATAATTTTCGCGGCGTCCATTGGGGAACCGCCACCCAGCGCGATGATCACATCAGGTTTGAAGGAGTTCGCCAGTTCAGCGCCTTTACGTACAACGCTCAGGGTTGGGTCAGCTTCAACTTCAAAGAAGACTTCAGTTTCGACGCCAGCCGCTTTCAGAACAGAGGTGATCTGGTCTGCATAGCCATTGTTGAACAGGAAACGGTCGGTCACGATGAGCGCACGTTTGTGGCCATCAGTAATCACTTCATCCAGCGCGATTGGCAGAGAGCCGCGGCGGAAGTAGATAGATTTCGGAAGTTTGTGCCACAACATGTTTTCAGCTCGCTTAGCAACGGTTTTCTTGTTGATCAGGTGTTTTGGACCAACGTTTTCAGAGATGGAGTTACCACCCCAGGAACCACAACCCAGAGTCAGGGAAGGTGCGAGTTTGAAGTTGTACAGGTCACCGATACCACCCTGAGAAGCAGGGGTGTTGATCAGGATACGTGCCGTCTTCATTTTCTGACCGAAGTAAGCAACACGCTCAGGCTGGTTATCCTGGTCGGTGTACAGGCAAGAGGTGTGGCCGATACCGCCCATCGCCACCAGCTTCTCTGCTTTATCTACCGCGTCATCGAAATCTTTCGCACGGTACATTGCCAGCGTCGGGGAGAGTTTCTCGTGAGCAAACGGCTCACTTTCATCAACGACTTTCACTTCACCAATCAGAATCTTGGTGGTAGCAGGGACGCTAAAGCCAGCGAGCTCAGCGATTTTATACGCAGGCTGACCTACGATAGCCGCGTTCAGCGCACCATTTTTCAGAATCACGTCCTGAACGGCTTTCAGTTCTTTACCTTGCAACAGGTAGCCGCCGTGGCTGGCGAAACGTTCACGAACGGCGTCGTATACCGAATCAACCACGACAACAGACTGTTCAGATGCACAGATAACGCCGTTATCGAAGGTTTTAGACATCAGCACAGAGGCAACAGCACGCTTGATATCAGCCGTTTCGTCGATCACCACAGGGGTATTACCTGCGCCTACGCCGATGGCTGGTTTACCGGAGCTGTACGCTGCTTTAACCATACCAGGACCACCGGTCGCCAGAATCAGGTTAATGTCCGGGTGATGCATCAGGGCGTTGGACAGTTCAACAGAAGGTTGGTCGATCCAGCCGATGAGATCTTTTGGTGCACCCGCCGCAATGGCAGCCTGAAGCACGATATCTGCTGCTTTGTTGGTGGCGTCCTTCGCACGTGGATGCGGGGAGAAAATGATTGCGTTACGTGTCTTCAGACTGATGAGAGATTTGAAGATGGCGGTAGAGGTTGGGTTAGTGGTTGGAACGATACCGCAAATGATGCCGATCGGTTCTGCGATGGTGATGGTGCCGAAAGTATCGTCTTCTGACAGCACACCGCAGGTTTTCTCATCTTTATAGGCGTTGTAGATATACTCTGAAGCAAAGTGGTTTTTGATCACTTTATCTTCAACGATACCCATGCCGGATTCGGCAACGGCCATTTTAGCGAGAGGGATTCGAGCATCAGCAGCAGCCAGAGCGGCCGCGCGGAAGATTTTATCAACCTGTTCTTGGGTGAAATTGGCATATTCACGCTGGGCTTTTTTTACGCGCTCGACGAGGGCGTTCAGTTCAGCGATATTGGTAACAGCCATAATGCTCTCCTGATAATGTTTAAACTCTTTTAGTAAACCAGCGCTCGATACGTCTGACAGTATAGTCAGAGCCGATCCCACTTGCGTAACACACAGTAAAACAAAGGATTACTCACTGCTCCAGCTCACTAATTTACTAAAAGAGCCTTACCTTAGCATCATACCTTTTTGATAGGTGATCTCCCTGGCGGCGTAACCAAGATTACTCACTTCTGAGTACGAAAATTATGATCGAGATCAATTTTGTCCTAAGCTGATACCTTTCAGCAGGGTTATTTTGTGCTAATTATTCTACTGTTAAATAATTAAGTAACTATTGGAAGCAGCGATATCATTGATTACACAAATGTTTAACATCATGAATTGATAACGTTTAAGAACAGATTTCTGGTGAAGTATGCGGCTAAAAAGCGTATCTTCAGCGCGGATTTATCATGACACGCAGTTTCTCCCTGGCCATGCTCAATTGCGGAGCTTAATGTGATTCAAACGCTCTTTGATTTCCCTACATATTTCAAGTTTTTTATCGGCTTGTTTGCTCTGGTTAACCCGGTAGGGATCATCCCTGTCTTCATTAGTATGACCAGCTATCAGACGGCTGCGGCACGAAATAAAACCAACCTGACGGCAAACCTGTCGGTGGCGATCATCCTACTTACGTCTCTTTATCTCGGGGACGCCATTCTTCAGGTCTTCGGCATCTCGATTGATTCGTTCCGTATAGCAGGCGGGATCCTGGTGGTGACGATTGCCATGTCGATGATCAGCGGCAAGCTGGGGGAGGATAAACAGAACAAGCAGGAAAAATCAGAGACAGCTATCCGAGAGAGCATCGGGGTCGTGCCACTGGCACTGCCGCTGATGGCGGGCCCGGGGGCGATCAGTTCCACTATTGTCTGGGGAACGCGCTACCACAGCCTGATGCACCTGATTGGCTTTTCCGTCGCTATTGCGCTGTTCGCGCTGTGCTGCTGGGGTGTATTTCGTATGGCGCCATGGCTGGTTCGCTTGCTGGGACAAACGGGCATCAACGTGATTACCCGTATCATGGGTCTGTTGTTAATGGCGTTGGGCATCGAATTTATCGTTACCGGTATTAAAAGTATATTCCCCGGGTTAGTACACTGACTTTCATTTGAAAGAGCGGAGCCAGCGGCTCCGTTTTTTTTACGTGATTATCTGCAAATCATATAAATAAAGTTGAAATAGGCGCCAGTCATAATAAGTTCTACTAATAATCCTCTTCTGTTGTTTTTCAAGGGGTTGTTTATTTTCATTTCCCCTTGCCGCGCATAAATCCCTCAAACCCTCTGTTATTTTACTCACATGATACTCTGGGGCTTGCTGACAGATAACCGAAATGATATTAGTAATTTCGACGCTGGCTCAGACGAATGTGCTAAATAATAATCAATTGTTAAATTATCGTGAAAAATCGTTCAGCCAAGCTTTGTCGTCGCGTTTGTAGCAACAAAATTTCTTATCTGTATGAATTACTTCTCTTTTTGTTGATTTCGGCGTAAGCCAGGGTTGGCACCACAGTTATGCCAGCCATCGTAAAAGAGAAATGCTTAACAAATTTGCAAAATGTATTGGCGAGAGTTGGCACCATTTGGTACTTTCCGGCCTTATATTTTGCAGCATTAAACAAGTTGATGAGAACTATTTTCATATAGCCCTCACATAAGATATCCAACGCATCTCTCTGACAGGGGAGAGGTGTAAAGAATCGACGCAAGACCGCCGTACGAGCGGTCAGTAATAATGAAGTCGGTGATAGCAAGAAGTAAAAAAAGAACCTGACAGTAGCAAAAAAAACTCCTGCGCTGTACAGGCCCCAACAGGGGATTACACAACTGGCGAAGGCCGGTCATTATAATGAGTGGAGTATCAACACAATGTCCATCATCACAAAAAAAAATCTGGTAGCGGCGGGGATTTTAACTGCGCTAATCGCGGGCAACGCTGCAATGGCTGCGGACGTTCCTGCTGGTGTTCAGCTGGCTGAGAAGCAAACGCTGGTACGTAATAACGGTGCGGAAGTGCAGTCTCTTGATCCGCACAAAATTGAAGGTGTTCCAGAGTCTAACGTTAACCGCGATCTGTTTGAAGGTCTGCTGGTGACTGACGTAGACGGCCACCCGGCTCCGGGCGTGGCGGAAAAATGGGACAACAAAGATTTTAAAGTCTGGACCTTCCATCTGCGTAAAGATGCGAAATGGTCTGACGGTACGCCGGTTACCGCCGAAGATTTCGTCTATAGCTGGCAGCGTCTGGCGGATCCGAATACCGCCTCCCCGTATGCGAGTTACCTCCAGTATGGCCATATTGCCAATATCGATGACATCATCACGGGTAAAAAGCCAGTTACCGACCTGGGCGTAAAAGCCATCGATGCCAACACCTTTGAAGTGACGTTGAGCGAACCTGTTCCGTACTTCTATAAGCTGCTGGTTCACCCGTCCGTCTCCCCGGTACCAAAATCCGCAGTAGAAAAATTTGGTGAAAAATGGACGCAGCCTGCGAATATCGTGACCAACGGTGCATATAAGCTGAAGGACTGGGTCGTTAACGAACGTATGGTGCTGGAGCGCAACCCGCAGTATTGGGATAATGCGAAGACCGTTATCAATCAGGTCACCTACCTGCCAATCTCTTCTGAAGTGACGGACGTAAACCGCTACCGCAGCGGTGAAATCGACATGACCTATAACAATATGCCGATTGAACTGTTCCAGAAGCTGAAAAAAGAGATCCCTAAAGAAGTTCACGTCGATCCGTATCTGTGCACCTACTATTACGAAATTAACAACCAGAAAGCACCGTTCACCGACGTACGTGTTCGTACCGCACTGAAGCTGGCTCTGGATCGCGACATTATCGTGAATAAAGTGAAGAATCAGGGCGACCTGCCGGCTTACAGCTACACCCCGCCTTACACCGACGGTATGAAGCTGGTTGAACCTGAATGGTTCAAATGGTCCCAGGAAAAACGTAACGAAGAAGCGAAAAAACTGCTGGCTGAAGCTGGCTATACCGCCAACAAGCCGCTGACCTTTAGCCTGTTGTACAACACCTCCGATCTGCATAAAAAGCTGGCTATTGCCGTCGCGTCAATCTGGAAGAAAAACCTCGGCGTGAACGTGAAGCTGGAAAACCAGGAATGGAAAACCTTCCTCGATACGCGCCACCAGGGAACCTTTGACGTGGCTCGTGCAGGATGGTGTGCGGACTATAACGAACCGACCTCATTCCTGAACACCATGCTGAGCGACAGTTCGAACAATACCGCACACTATAAGAGCCCGGCGTTTGATAAGCTGATTGGCGAAACCCTGAAGGTGGCAGATGACGCCCAGCGCGCCGATCTGTACGCGAAATCAGAACAACAGCTCGATAAAGACTCTGCGATCGTTCCGGTTTACTACTACGTTAACGCCCGCCTGGTGAAACCATGGGTAGGGGGTTATACCGGTAAAGACCCGTTGGATAATATTTCCGTTAAGAATCTTTATATTATCAAGCATTAATGGCAATACGTGGGGCGAGCGAGCTTGCCCCACTGTGTCTATTTTGTAACATTCATCAGGCACACGCCAGAAGGTACGGGCAATGTTGAAATTTATCCTGCGTCGCTGTCTTGAAGCGATTCCAACGTTATTTATTCTAATTACAATTTCCTTCTTCATGATGCGTCTTGCACCGGGCAGTCCTTTTACCGGTGAACGCACGCTTCCGCCAGAAGTTATGGCCAACATCGAAGCGAAATACCATTTAAACGATCCTATCACCACGCAGTACTTCAACTATCTGAAGCAGCTTGCACACGGTGATTTTGGTCCGTCATTTAAATATAAAGACTATTCCGTTAACGACCTGGTGGCGTCCAGCTTCCCGGTATCGGCTAAATTAGGGGCTGCTGCATTTATCCTGGCCGTTGTTCTCGGTGTCACTGCGGGCGTTATCGCTGCGCTAAAACAAAATACCCGATGGGATTACGCCGTAATGGGGGTCGCAATGACCGGGGTGGTTATCCCCAGCTTCGTTGTCGCGCCGTTGCTGGTCATGATATTCGCCATAACCCTGAAATGGCTCCCCGGGGGCGGCTGGAACGGCGGGGCGCTGAAGTTCATGATATTGCCGATGGTGGCATTATCTCTGGCCTACATCGCCAGCATCGCCCGTATTACCCGCGGTTCAATGATTGAGGTCCTGCACTCGAACTTCATCCGTACCGCCCGTGCGAAAGGGCTGCCGATGCGCCGGATTATTTTCCGTCATGCCCTCAAGCCTGCACTGTTACCGGTACTCTCCTATATGGGTCCGGCTTTCGTCGGCATTATCACCGGCTCAATGGTGATTGAAACCATTTATGGCCTGCCAGGTATCGGGCAGCTGTTTGTTAACGGGGCGCTTAACCGTGACTATTCGCTGGTGCTGAGCCTGACGATCCTCGTGGGCGCGCTGACCATTCTGTTTAATGCCGTTGTCGATGTGCTGTATGCCGTTATCGACCCGAAAATCCGTTACTAACTGGAGCACGCCATGATGTTGAGTAAGAAAAACAGCGAGGCGCTGGAAAACTTCAGTGAAAAGCTGGAGGTCGAAGGTCGTAGCCTTTGGCAGGACGCCCGCCGTCGTTTTATGCATAACCGTGCCGCCGTTGCCAGCCTGGTCGTGCTGGTGCTTATCGCGCTGTTTGTAACCCTGGCGCCAATGCTCTCTCAGTTCACTTATTTCGATACGGACTGGGGCATGATGTCCAGCGCGCCGGATATGGAATCCGGGCACTATTTCGGTACCGACTCCTCCGGGCGTGATTTGCTGGTGCGAGTGGCGATTGGCGGCCGTATCTCCCTGATGGTTGGCATCGCGGCGGCGCTGGTGGCGGTGATTGTCGGCACGCTTTACGGTTCGCTTTCCGGTTACCTCGGCGGGAAAGTGGACTCCGTGATGATGCGTCTGCTAGAAATCCTGAACTCCTTCCCGTTCATGTTCTTTGTCATTCTGCTGGTGACCTTCTTTGGTCAAAATATCCTGCTGATCTTCGTGGCGATCGGGATGGTGTCCTGGCTGGATATGGCGCGTATTGTGCGCGGCCAGACGCTGAGCCTCAAACGTAAGGAGTTTATCGAAGCCGCACAGGTTGGCGGCGTTTCTACCGCCAATATTGTGGTGCGTCATATCGTTCCTAACGTGCTGGGCGTGGTGGTGGTGTACGCCTCCCTGCTGGTGCCAAGTATGATCCTGTTTGAATCTTTCCTGAGCTTCCTGGGATTAGGTACGCAAGAGCCGTTGAGTAGCTGGGGCGCTCTGTTAAGTGATGGCGCAAACTCCATGGAAGTGTCACCGTGGTTACTGCTGTATCCGGCGGGCTTCCTGGTCGTCACCCTGTTCTGTTTCAACTTTATCGGCGATGGCCTGCGTGATGCCCTCGACCCGAAAGACCGTTAAGGAGCGCCGTCATGACCATTATTGAAACGGCAACCGCGCCACAGGCGCAACAGCGGACCAGTGCACTGCTGGACGTTAAAGACCTCCGCGTGACGTTTAAAACCCCTGACGGTGATGTTACTGCCGTTAACGATCTCAACTTCGACCTGCGTGCCGGTGAAACGCTGGGCATTGTGGGCGAATCCGGTTCCGGTAAATCCCAGACCGCATTCGCGCTGATGGGCCTGCTGGCGTCAAACGGCGTGATCGGCGGTTCGGCGACGTTTAACGGGAAAGAGATCCTGAATTTGCCGGAACATGAGCTGAACAAGCTGCGCGCCGAGCAGATTTCAATGATTTTCCAGGATCCGATGACGTCCCTGAACCCCTATATGCGGGTGGGCGAACAGCTGATGGAAGTGCTGATGCTCCACAAGGGGCTGGGCAAAGCCGAAGCGTTTGAAGAGTCCGTCAAAATGCTGGATGCGGTGAAAATGCCTGAGGCACGCAAGCGCATGCGCATGTATCCGCACGAATTCTCCGGCGGTATGCGCCAGCGCGTCATGATCGCGATGGCATTGCTTTGTCGGCCAAAACTGCTGATCGCTGATGAACCAACCACCGCCCTGGACGTGACCGTCCAGGCGCAGATCATGACGTTGCTGAACGAGCTGAAGCGCGAGTTCAACACCGCCATCATTATGATCACCCACGATTTAGGCGTCGTTGCCGGGATCTGCGACAAAGTGTTAGTCATGTATGCAGGCCGCACGATGGAATACGGTAATGCCCGCGATGTGTTCTATCAGCCAGCCCATCCGTACTCTATCGGGCTGTTGAATGCCGTTCCGCGTCTTGATGCGGAAGGGGAGTCGCTGCTGACTATCCCGGGTAACCCGCCAAACCTGCTGCGTCTGCCAAAAGGCTGCCCGTTCCAGCCGCGTTGTCCGCATGCGATGGAAATCTGTAACAGCGCACCGCCGCTGGAAGCGTTTGCCCCAGGCCGTCTGCGCGCCTGCTTTAAGCCGCTGGAGGAGCTGGTATGAACGCGATCGACGAAAAAAGAAATGTGCTGCTCGAAATCGCTGACCTGAAGGTCCATTTCGATATCAAAGACGGTAAACAGTGGTTCTGGCAGCCTGCCAAAACCCTGAAAGCGGTGGATGGCGTCACGCTACGCCTGTACGAAGGCGAGACCCTGGGCGTGGTAGGCGAATCCGGCTGCGGCAAATCGACGTTTGCGCGTGCGATCATCGGCCTGGTGAAGGCCACCGACGGGAAAGTGGCCTGGCTTGGCAAAGATCTGCTGGGGATGAAGCCGGATGAATGGCGCGACGTGCGCAGCGACATCCAGATGATTTTCCAGGATCCACTTGCGTCCCTGAACCCGCGTATGACCATTGGCGAAATCATTGCCGAGCCGCTGCGCACCTATCATCCGAAGATGCCGCGCCAGGAAATTCGCGATCGGGTGAAAGCGATGATGCTCAAGGTGGGTCTGCTGCCTAACCTCATCAACCGCTACCCACACGAGTTTTCCGGCGGTCAGTGCCAGCGTATCGGTATCGCACGCGCGTTGATCCTTGAACCAAAACTGATTATCTGTGATGAGCCGGTTTCGGCGCTGGACGTTTCCATCCAGGCCCAGGTGGTTAACCTGCTACAGAAACTGCAACGGGAAATGGGGCTGTCGCTGATCTTCATCGCCCACGATCTGGCGGTGGTAAAACACATTTCGGACCGTGTGCTGGTCATGTATCTGGGCCACGCCGTAGAGCTGGGCACGTATGATGAGGTGTACCACAATCCTCTGCACCCTTATACCAAAGCGCTGATGTCTGCGGTTCCCGTTCCGGACCCCGATCTGGAAAAAAATAAAACCATTCAGCTTCTGGAAGGTGAACTGCCTTCGCCAATCAACCCGCCTTCAGGCTGCGTATTCCGTACTCGATGCCCAATAGCCGGGCCGGAATGTGCAAAAACACGGCCGGTTCTGGAGGGCAGTTTCCGACATGCGGTTTCCTGCCTGAAAGTAGACCCGTTATAATCGCAAGGGCTGACATGATGTCAGCCCTTATTTTTCGAGGTTAATGTGTCGCGATTATTCACGTCGGCCCGCCAGCGGCTGTATCACCTTTTATTTGATCCTGAAACGGTTTCCGGTCGCCGCTTCGAAGGTCTGTGTGGTTTATTTGCGCTGATTAGCGTCATTATTATCTTTATCGAATCCGGCGCCGGAACGCAGTACCACATGACGTATGAGGAGTGGCACGTTTTCGTCTGGCTGGAATTGATTGTCACGCTGGTGTTTACTGCGGAATATGTGCTGAGGGTCATTAGCTGGCCAAATCCGGCGAAATACGTTTTCAGCTTCTGGGGATTTATTGATTTAGCCACCATCCTGCCGCTGTATGTCATGTGGCTGTGGCCTGAGATCAGCTTGAATTATGTGTTTGCCTGGCGTGCAATGCGGGCGATTCGTGTGTTACGGATTCTCAAACTGCTGCGCTTTATGCCGTCGCTGCGGGTTTTTTGGGTTGCCATTGTCAGCGCCCGCCACCAGCTGATTCTCTTCTATTCGTTTATTGCTATCGTGATGATCGTTTTTGGCTCCCTTATGTATTTAATCGAAGGGCCGAAATACGGGTTTACCACGCTTAATGCGTCTGTTTACTGGGCTATCGTCACGGTGACCACCGTGGGCTATGGCGATATTACCCCGCATACGCCGCTCGGACGTATTGTGGCATCGGTTCTTATCCTGATCGGCTATTCGGTGATAGCGATTCCGACGGGGTTAATTACCACCCATATGAGCAGCGCCTTCCAGAACAGTAAGCAGCAACGCAAATGTCCGAATTGTCAGCAGGGGAATCATGAACCCGGCGCGCGGTTTTGTCACCGCTGTGGAAATGCCTTACCGGATTAAATAAAAAGGCTGCGCGGGCAGCCTTTTTTATTATTCGCGCCAGAGGATATGGCACAGTTTGTGATCTTTCTCGCGGCACAGCAGGACGCGGGCAAAGATGTCGTTAATTTCTCCGCCGTCTTCATCTGCAAGGCCAATCACCACCTCGGCGAAGAAGTCCGGGTTGAGATCAAAATCGACATGTTCGGCCCAGTCTTCAGCCGGATCGAACAGCTCAGCACCGCCACGCTCTTCAAATTGTAGGTTGAAAAGAATGACGTCAGCAGGGTCGAGATTATCGACCGCCAGCTCGAGAAAAATATCGTAGGCCTGTTCGAGCGTTTCGTCTTCGGTCAGGCGATTGTTCAGATCCATTTCCATGATGACTACCTGTTAAACATCGTTGGGCACGTTTTACAGCAACGGACTAAAGAAGTAAAACAGTCGTTCGGCAATTCGCTGCCACAGCGGACGTTTCGCCCACAGTCTGGCGTCCAGCAGGCGTGAGCGGGAGATATAATCGTCCTGAACCGCCGCCAGATCGCCACCGAACCCGGCGTCATCAATGACCAGCGTAATTTCAAAATTCAGCCACAGACTGCGCATATCGAGGTTGACGGTACCCACCAGGCTCAGCTCTCCGTCCACCAGCACGCTCTTGGTGTGTAACAGGCCGCCTTCGAACTGATAAATTTTAACGCCTGCGGCCAGCAGCTCACTAAAGAACGCGCGGCTTGCCCATCCCACCAGCAGCGAATCGTTCTTGCGCGGCATAATAATGCTCACATCCACTCCGCGCTGTGCCGCTGTACAGATGGCATGCAGAAGGTCGTCGCTGGGAACGAAATAGGGCGTGGTCATGATCAGATATTCCCGCGCGGAGTACGCGGCGGTCAGCAGTGCCTGATGGATCAGATCTTCCGGGAAGCCAGGACCGGAGGCGATAGTGTGGATAGTGTGCCCGCTGGCTTCCTCAAACGGCATGATATTGCCATCCGGCGGCGGGGGAAGAATGCGTTTACCGGTTTCAATTTCCCAGTCGCAGGAGTAGACGATGCCCATTGAGGTCGCGATCGGTCCCTCCATCCGCGCCATCAGATCGATCCATTGCCCCACGCCGGAATCCTGCTTGAAGAAGCGGGGGTCAACCATGTTCATGCTGCCGGTGTAGGCAATGTAGTTATCGATCAGAACCATTTTCCGGTGCTGGCGGAGATCCATGCGGCGCAGAAAGACGCGGAAAAGATTCACTTTTAGCGCCTCGACCACCTCGATACCGGCGTTGCGCATCATGCCTGCCCACGGGCTACGGAAAAAGGCCACGCTGCCGGCGGAGTCCAGCATCAGGCGGCAGTGGATACCGCGACGTGCAGCGGCCATTAGCGATTCGGCGACCTGGTCCGCCATGCCGCCCGGCTGCCAGATATAAAACACCATCTCGATATTATGCCGGGCGAGCTGGATATCACGGATCAGCGCCTGCATCACATCATCAGAAGAGGTCATCAGTTGCAGCTGATTGCCTTTTACCCCAGCAATCCCCTGGCGGCGTTCGCACAGCTTGAACAGAGATGCGGCCACGCTACTGTTCTCTTCAGCGAAGATAT
Organism: Enterobacter sp. BIDMC 27; assembly: GCF_000534415.1. Taxonomy (NCBI): domain Bacteria; kingdom Pseudomonadati; phylum Pseudomonadota; class Gammaproteobacteria; order Enterobacterales; family Enterobacteriaceae; genus Enterobacter; species Enterobacter sp. BIDMC 27. The sequence goes on along the minus strand of NZ_KI973178.1, from coordinate 3,436,382 downwards.
GCTTGCAGGCTTTAAGGTCGGCAAGCCATTTCGCCGTGGAGGGCCACATGGCGCGGGCGCGTTCGGCGCGGCGTTTACCCAGATGAAGTTCACCGAAAGAGAGATAGGCGATGATGCCCACCAGCGGCAGAATGTAGATAATCAGAAGCCAGGCCATGGCGGAAGGTACCGCTCTGCGTTTCATCAGAATGCGCAACGTCACCCCGGCAATTAACAGCCAGTATCCTAAAATGACCAGCCAACTCACCACGGTGTAGAAGGTTGTCATAAATAAAAAATCCTTTTGAAAGCGTATTGTTATGAGTTTACGCATCAGGATTCATCTGGCAAATAAAAACGGCAGATAAAAGCGCTGGTTTGCCGCCTGCTTAGGCATATAATGGCATCTCTGTTAGAGAAAGAGTTGTAGACATGAAGCGCAGTAGAACTGAAGTTGGGCGCTGGCGCATGTTGCGACAGGTGAGTCGTCGTAAGGCTCGTTGGCTGGAAGCACAATCCCGCCGCAATATGCGTATCCACGCCATCAGAAAATGTGGCCTGAACAGACACCGTAACGCGCTGTTGTTCGCGGTCCAGGACATCTGAAAAGCATGAAGGGCACCGTAAAGGTGCCCATTAAACATCCAGGCTATCAATTTTTGCAGTCTCTTCCCATCTGCTTTCCGCGATATACTAAGTCCCCGTAACGTCATGATATTAAAAGATGAATCCTTATCTCTGGATTTTTATTGTACTTTTGGCGCTGGATGCGCTCAGGGAAGATTTAGGACTTTCGTCATTTTCCTCATTGGCAGATTATGTTTTCGCATGGGGAATACATTTTTATTAAAGGAAAAAAGGATGAACGGAAAAGTAATGGCAGCACTCTTTGGGATTGCGATATTAAGCGGTTGTGCCAGCAGCAAAACCTCACCCGAACGGCACGCGTTTTATTTCGTGTCGCATCAGTCCAGCTTTACTGGCGGCAATTACACCTCCAGCGTGCAGAAAAATTATCAGCTGAACGTGGCGCAGTTCCGCGAGCTTTATGCCCGGGGCAAAGCTGACCGCGCGGAAGGGCGGACTGAGGCTGAAGCCAGTGTATACGCGCAAAGCATTCGCGATCAGCTAAAAGAAAATGCGAAGTCGCAGGAATTGTTCGCAGGCAACGCGAAGGATAAATGGTCTTCGGACATGGACAGTAAAGACGCCCTATTATTTGGTAACGAACTGGCCGCGACTTATCTTGATGGCTATAACGGCGTACAATAGCGCAACTGATTCAGGGGATACCGTAATTACCGGTATCCCCGCTGTTTTTGAGCGAAAGGAGTGAGACGTGTTTGCGGAGTTTGGTGTACTGAATTTCTGGACCTATGTTGTCGGCGCATTTTTTATCGTGCTGGTTCCAGGACCGAACACCTTGTTTGTGCTGAAAACAGGGATTGGCCACGGCGTTAAGAAAGGCTATCTGGCAGCCACCGGTGTGTTTATTGGTGATGCCGTGCTGATGTTTCTGGCCTGGGCGGGCGTCGCCGCGTTGATCCAGACCACTCCGGTTTTATTTAATATTGTCCGCTATCTGGGCGCGTTTTATCTGCTGTGGCTGGGCGGAAAAATGCTCTGGTCCGTTATGACGCGTCAAAAAAATGCGCACGAAAGTAGCGCCGAACCGGCAAGCGCTATCCTTAAGCGTTCGCTGGTGCTGAGCCTGACGAACCCGAAAGCGATTCTCTTTTACGTGTCGTTCTTCGTGCAGTTCATTGATGTCAATGCGAAGAATACCGGCACGTCGTTCCTGATCCTCGCCACAACGCTTGAGCTGATCAGCTTCATGTACATGAGCTTCCTGATTTTCTCAGGCGCGTTTGTCACGCGTTACCTCAAAACCAAAAAGAAACTGGCGAAGCTGGGGAACGGGCTGATAGGTCTGCTGTTTGTCGGATTTGCGGCGAGGCTGGCGTCGCTGCACTGAATGAAGAAAAGGCTCCCGAGGGAGCCTTTCGTTTCAGAATACTTTTTTATACGGACGAACCGTGACTTTCTCGTACACGCCGGCTGCGACGTACGGGTCTGCTTCTGCCCAGGCCTGCGCGGCTTCCAGAGATTCAAACTCGGCAATCACCGTGGAGCCGGTAAAACCCGCCGCGCCCGGATCGTTGCTGTCAACGGCAGGCATCGGGCCTGCGGTCAGCAACCGACCTTCATCCTGTAGCAACTGTAAACGCGCCAGATGAGCAGGGCGAACGGAAAGACGTTTTTCCAGAGAATCAGGTACATCTTCAGCGTAAATCACGTAAAGCACGGCAAAGCTCCTTAACCGGTAAAAGTGACAATTACGTTATGTGAAAGCACAAATGACTGCAATGTAAAGATAATAACAATGTTAAAACCCTGATCTGGATGCCCCTTTTTTGCCCTCATGTACGCTTAAATTGCGCCAGGACAAAGTGTCTTATTGAATATGATTGCTATTTGCATTTAAAATCGAGGTTCGGTTTTTTAACGTTGATGATTATGACTTCGATGACCCTTGATTTACCTCGCCGCTTTCCATGGCCGACGCTGCTTTCCGTCGTTATTCACGGTGCTGTCGTGGCGGGTCTGCTCTATACCTCGGTTCATCAGGTTATTGAAATGCCGGCGCCAGCGCAGCCAATTTCTGTGACCATGGTATCGCCTGCGGATCTTGAGCCGCCGCAGGTTGCGCCGCCGCCGCCACAGCCCGTTGTTGAACCCGAGCCGGAGCCAGAGCCCGAGCCGGTTCCTGAACCGCCGAAAGAAGCGCCGGTAGTGATCCATAAGCCGGAGCCGAAACCTAAGCCGAAGCCAAAACCCAAGCCGGTCAAAAAGGTGGAAGAGCGTCCGAAACGCGAAGTGCGTCCGGTTGAGCCACGCGCCACGCAGCCGGTTGAAAATGCCGCCCCGTCACGTCCGCTGATGAATAACACCACGACCGCGACAAAACCGACGGTAACGGCGCCAGCAGGCCCGCGCGCGCTGAGCCGTAACCAGCCGCAGTACCCGGCACGTGCCCAGGCGTTACGTATTGAAGGGCGTGTACGGGTGAAATTCGACGTTACGGCCGATGGACGTGTCGATAACGTGGAAATCCTGTCCGCACAGCCGGCGAATATGTTTGAACGCGAAGTTAAATCGGCCATGCGCAGGTGGCGCTATGAAGCCGGTAAACCCGGCAATGGGTTGATTGTGAACATTGTCTTCCGCCTGAACGGCGGGGCACAGATGGAATAAAAGAAGCCTCCGCAAGGAGGCTTTTTTTTACCTGAGGATCAGCTCCGTGGGAGCTGGCGGGGCTTACCGTCGCTATCCACCGCCACATAGATGAATAATGCCTCCGTCGCCTTATAGCGCTGACCAATCGGCTCAGAAGAGACTTTTTTCACCCATACTTCAATGTTGATGGAGACAGACGTATTGCCGCGTTTTACGCAGCGTGCGTAACAGCACACCACGTCCCCCACCGCGACAGGGCGCAGAAAGGTCATGCCATCGACCCGGACTGTCACCACGCGCCCGTGTGCAATCTCTTTTGCCAGGATTGCACCGCCCATATCCATCTGCGACATCAACCAGCCGCCAAAAATATCGCCATTGGCATTCGTATCCGCAGGCATTGCCAGTGTGCGTAAAACCAGTTCGCCCTGTGGGGCGTCATTTGTTGTCATTGTTTTTAAACTCGTAACTGAAGACTTCAGGCGGGATGCTACTATGATTTCTGGCTGGAGAGAATAGGGTTAGCGCCCGCAGAGCAGGCGCCAGCGGGTCAGAAGGACAGGGTCACGCCTGCGTAATACGCACGGCCTGGTTCGTTATAGGTCGATGCACCGTCATTTTCTCGGTAAATTTGCTTATCAAAGAGGTTGCTGATCCCGGCATTCAGGCGGAGATCTTTTGTCAGTTGATAGTTACTACCGATCCCAACGATGGAATAGGCGCTAATCTCTTTATCTGACATCGCATTCTGCTCTTTGCGGATTTCAGCATTTTCTCTTGGCTTCTGGCGGCCATACATCGTCCAGCTAAGGTTCGCTGAAAGTTTGCTGTTAACCTGCCAGTCGAGCATCGTGTTGACGGTATATTTTGGGATAATCGACAGAGGGTTGCCGGTGTCCTTACTTTCAGACTGAATCATATACGTCGCATTGGTACGCCAGGTTAGCGTGTCGCGAATAACCGGGACGGTGAGGTTGCCTTCCAGCCCCTCAACAACAGCCTTTCCTCCGTTCTGCCACTGAAGGATATTTGCGCCGCTGCTTGTCTGGCCCAGCACATCCGTTCCTGAAACAATCTTGTTTTTGTAATCGTTGCGGAACCAGGTTATGCCAGCCTCGTAGCCTTCCAGCGCGAAGGCCAGGCCAATCTCTTTGTTCACGCTGATTTCAGGATCCAGATCCGGATTACCTAACAGGTAACAGCTTCCTTCGGAAACGTTGTTCGGGCAGCCATTGCCGCGGGTGGAAAGCAGATAGCCTTCGCTGGATTGATACAGGTTTGGCGCTTTAAATACCCGAGCGATACCCGCTTTAACCTTGAACATGTCACCCAAATCCTGAGAGAGGTTCAGGCTAGGACTCCAGTTGCTGCCAAACTGATTGTGATAATCAAAGCGGAGCCCTGGGATCAGGTTGGTGCCCTGGCGCGCTTCAATATTGTCCTCAAGATAGATGCCAGTGAGGTCAGCGCTGTTTTTGCTGTTGCGCTCAGAAGCCGTACCGGGAACGCCGTTAATCACTTCTCCCGACACATTTGTCGCCTGCATTGAGGCCGGATCGTTCAGTTCATCACGGTTCCATTCTGCACCGACGGTTAGCGTCTGTTCGACCAGCCAGAAGAAAGGAATGTTCAGTTCACCCGTTGAACGGTATGACTCCAGCCGGCTGGTATCGTATTTATCGCTATTGATCATCCCCTCAACTTTGCCCGTAGAGCCTTCTTCCAGGCGGGTGTTGTTGGTCTTTTCATAATAAACACCGAACTTAGACTGACCCCAGTCCCAGATGCCGTTGTGCGTAATGCCATAGGACTGGCGGTACATTCGGTTCGTTTCGTGTCCATACAGGGACGACACCAGACCGTCAGGGCTGACGTTGCTGTTGCTGTATTGAGTATCACCCGCGTAGATATTGCCCTGGCGGCTGTAGCTGTAGTCGAAATCGATAATCTGCTGTGGCGTGAGTTTCCAGGAGAGCAGGGCATTAATGTCCTTGTTGCGCACGCCTTCACGTCCGGCGGCGTAAGAGCCGTTTTGCGCGGTGTTGATGTCCTGAGCATCTGCGTCAGTTTTGTTGATATTCCCGTACAGGCGCATCGTTAACGCATCGCCCGCAAGGGGGCCGCTCAGATCAAAATTAGCGCGTTTCGTCGCTCCCTCTTTATCATTTTCAGGCTGGTTAGTGTACAGGGAGAGCGAGCCGTGCCAGTCGTTAGTCGGGCGTTTGGTAATGATGTTGACGACGCCGCCGGCCGCCCCCGAACCATAGCGGGCGGCAGCAGGTCCCCGGAGCACTTCAATGCGCTCAACCATCTCTGGCGGAACCCAGTTGGTATCCCCGCGGGTGTCGCGCTCCCCGCGCCAGCTGTAGCGCACCGAGTTACGTGACGTCACCGGCACACCGTCAATCAGAATCAGCGTGTTCTCCGGCCCCATACCGCGGATGTCGATCTGGCGGTTGTTACCGCGGCTGCCTGTCGCGCTGTTTCCGGTGAGGTTAACCCCGGGCATTTTGCGAATAATTTCAGAAAGATCGTTAACCGGTGGATCCTTTTCTATGTCCTTTGCCGTGATGATGGAAACCCCCGGCTGTTGCTTCAGCGCCTCTTCAGCGGTGGCCTGAACAACCATTGTTTCACCATCGGCGAGAGGATCTTCCGCTGCGTGTGCGCTCTGGTATAACGTTGAAAGAATGGCGAGCGTAAGTGTAGCCGGGGCAAATCTTATTATGTTATTCATCAACTCATTTCCATTTGTTAAAAATGCGATGACGAATATTAATGATAGTCATTCTCATTACAATAAAGTGACAGCAATCTCCATAAAATCTTCATGATTCAGACATTTTCGCAGGGAGGATGTAGAGAAAAGAGAAGGCGGGAAAAGAGGCCAGACCGCGTGGCGATCTGGCCAGAAGGATCAGTGCTTGTCATCCTGCGGCATGTGGCGATAAATATAAACGCCGCTGAGCAGGGTGAAGATAAGAGTCAGCGCCGTCAGGCCAAACACCTTGAAGTTGACCCAGATATTCTGCGGCAGCCAGAATGCGATATAGATATTCGCCAGACCACACAGAATAAAAAATAGTGCCCAGGCGATATTCAGACGCCCCCACACAGCCTGCGGCAGGGTCAGTTCTTTCCCCAGCATGCGCTGGATCAGCGGCTTCTTCATCACCCACTGGCTGATGAGGAGTGCGCCCGCAAACAGGCCGTAAATCACCGTGACCTTCCATTTGATAAATTCATCATTGTGGAAGAACAACGTCAGACCACCAAACACCGCCACCATCAGGAAGGTGATGAGCGCCATCTTTTCAACTTTGCGATAGCGAACCCAGCTGTAAATCAGCACCACAGCCGTTGCCACAATCAGCGCCAGCGTGCCGGCATAAATGTCGTACAGCTTATAAAAAGCGAAAAATACGATCAGCGGTAAAAAATCAAGAAACTGCTTCATTCTGCGATCCCAGTTACTGACGAATTAACATGTACAGGCGGAACAAATAGACCAGCAGCACGGCTGAAATCAGATTGCTCAGCGTATTGGCGACAACCGCTCCGACGTTTGGCGTTAACACCGCAAAATTCGGCGCAAACAGCAACAGCAGAGTTTTGGCCAGCAGCCAGCTGATAACGGCCGGGGCGACCAGTCGCATATTGGCCCATGCGAGCCTGATGCTGCTGCGCATGGCGGTGAAAATGCCCATTTTGTCCTGCACAACCATTACTGGCGCGAATGAAAGCACGATAGCCAGCAGCACGCCCGGAACGACAACCAACATTATCCCCATCTGGACCAGCAGCGTGGTCAGGAAGATGAGGATAAACAGTTTTGGCAGCACCGGAGCGCTGGCCCCGATTGCACGTAACGCGCTGACGCGTTGGCCGGCAGACACCAGCTGGATCATCAGCAACACGCCACCCGCCAGAATGGCGTTGCCAATCAGGCCCGAGAAGGTAGATGCCGCAGATGCGCGCAGTAAGATTTGCTGTTGCTCTGGCGTCATATTCTGCACAAGGTCAAACAACCCTGCGCTGCCTGCAAGATTTTCCCCCTGGCTCAGCGTGGCAATCTGTTCATCACTGGGTGAGAACGCATGACCCAGCACCACCGTAATAAAGGCGCACAACAACGCGATCAGCAAAAAGGTAATGAACTGATTGCGGAAAAAATTTCCCGTGTCACGGTAGACAGACTTCGCCGTGATAGACATGCACTCTCCTTGAGTATTGCAGGTGTTAATTAGCCGGCAATTGTACACCGGATAACACGCTGGTGGCAGCATCAAGGCTTGTATGGAAAAGCATATCTTTGTAAAGCGGCGGTAATCCATAGCGGGCGCGGGCGCGATTGCATGCCTCATTGACCTGCCCATCCTCTCCCGACATCGCGAAAGTGCGACACGGGCTGGGGCGATCCGCGTAAATGGAACAGCGGGTGGATACCCCAGGTTCACCTTCCAGTGCCACACAGCGGCTCTGTTTTTGGTTGGTGCCGCGCATACAGCGCAGAAAAGGGGTCAAGGGTTCAGTGAGATCAACCGGAACGGTGCCGCCGCCATCGCTGGCTTCAGCCCAGTAAAAAGAGACTCGAAAATACGCACAACAGGCTCCGCACGTCATGCACGGGTTATGATCACTCATGGCACACCTGCAAAAGTAGAACGCATCAAATCACATTGTGAGAGCGATAAATTATCCAGCCGCTACAGGAAGCGCAAGAGAGGGAAAACAGAAAATTTTGTAACCATGAAATGCCAAAAATTGACGCGGTAACAACTTATTGCTTTATGAGGCGTCACCAAAAATTAACCTAGATCAATGAATGTTAACTTACTGGTTTTAATGTGATCTGTGTTAGATCACTTATTACTCATATGTGAGTATATTCTCCTCCGCAATTAAAACCACAACGATGGAGCGGATATGAAAAAATTAGCGGTGGCAGCCCTTATCTTAAGCAGTCTCTCTGGCGGCGCGTACGCGCATGAAGCAGGCGAATTCTTTATTCGTGCCGGTTCGGCAACGGTGCGTCCAACGGAAGGGTCCGATAATGTACTGGGTATGGGCGGGTTTAACGTCAGCAATAACACCCAGTTAGGCCTGACGTTCACGTATATGGCAACGGATAACGTTGGCGTCGAGCTTTTAGCCGCCACGCCATTCCGTCACCGCGTCGGTTTAGGACCGACCGGGGACATTGCCACGGTGCACCATTTACCACCAACGCTGATGGCGCAGTGGTACTTCGGCGATTCCAGCAGCAAGGTGCGCCCATATATTGGTGCAGGCGTTAACTACACCACCTTCTTTGATGAGAAATTTAACGATACCGGTAAAGAGGCCGGGCTCTCCGATCTCAGCCTGAAAGACTCGTGGGGCATGGCGGGGCAGGTTGGTCTGGATTATCTGATTAACCGTGACTGGCTGATCAACGCCTCGGTCTGGTATATGGACATTGATACGGACGTGCGCTTTAAAGCGGGCGGCCAGCAGCAAAGTATCAATACCCGTCTGGATCCGTGGGTATTTATGTTCTCAGCCGGCTATCGTTTCTGACAGAAGATATATCCCCTGCCAGTCGGTGATTGCTGTATGGTGGTTGTTCCACACACCTGGCTGGAGGGGATATCCCCAACATCAAATTTGAGTGTCCGGTTTGTGCAGGTAAACAGTTTCAGTTCACGACGTTCAGCCCAGCACATAGCCTACCTCACGGTGCTATCTGTTCCGTTTGCGGAACACGTCTCACCATTCATTCATGCCTGCCGAAGCTCAGACGACGGCGATGGCCAAAGCCAGTAAACTAGAAAAGGCCTCAGAGAGGCCTTTTTCGATCGTGAAATCACTTCTGAATTAAATAACGAATGGTTGGTCCGTCCTGCTGGATATCCAGCACGGTATAGCCGTGATTTTTGGCATCAAGCGGAATGTTATTGATCGACTGGGGGCAATCGCTCACCACTTCCAGAATTTCGCCTTTCTTTAACTGCGGTAGCGCTTCAAGCGTGGCGACGGCCGGGTAAGGACAAGGTTCACCCACCATATCGAGACGATAATCAGGCACGATCTCTTTCATGCGGCATTCTCCTGAGTTTCAGTTTTGGCGGTGGCGCGTCGGAAAAAGCGCTTCTCTTGTGCAACAACCAGTAAGAAGGCGATGAGCAGCAGGGCGTAGGTCACCAGGAGTCCCCCGAGTGGACCAAAGGTTTTCAGCAGGTTGACCTTGTCCCAGTTTGTTGCCAGTACCGGCGAGACGTCATCCCAGTAGTAGGCCAGAATTGTAGAGCCAATCACGTTACCCAGACCCACCCACCAGTAATGCACCTGGCCTTCCACGGCGCGATACATCCAGCCGGTTTCACACCCGCCCGCCAGCACAATGCCAAAACCAAACAGCAGTCCGCCAATGACGGCATTTGGGCCCGCCCACATGATTTTCGGCTCCACGCCGAGCTGAACATAGCTGAAGATGCCAATTGCGCTCACGGCCATACCAGCAATGATCGCCTTCGCCATCATGGTGCGTCCGGTGATCCACATATCGCGAAATGCGGAGGTAAAGCAGATCTGTGCACGTTCAATCAGCAAACCAAAGCCGACGCCGAACAGCATGGCCAGGCCGAGTTTGGGCTGATTCATTGCCGTGCAAATCGCCCAGGCAACCATGGCAAAAAAGACCAGCATACCGAGGCGGAAGCGACGACGCGCCTGATCGGGTTTTTGCGTTAACGGAGAGGCAGCGCTAACTTTCGTCATTTTCACCGGAATGCGGAACAGCGGCAGCAGGGTGAATTTAGCACCGAAGTAGGAGCCGATGGCGGTGGCGGCGGCAAAGAACCAGGCATGCAGCGAGAACTGCGGAATACCGGTAAAGAACGCGGCCAGATTACAGCCCATCGCCAGGCGGGCGCCAAACCCGGCAATGATGCCGCCGACCACGGCCTGCATAATGCGGATGCGGCTTTTCGGCATGCGCAACTTAACGTTGTTGGCCCACAGCGCGGCCGCAAAACAGCCGCCGAACATGCCAATGATCATCATCCCGTCGATGCGGGTCAGCGGTGTGCCCTCAAGATGGATCAGTTTGAAGTAGCCCCACTCTTCGGCATGGACGCCTGCCAGCTGTAATAGCTGCCCACCCCAGCGGGTAAACTCGCCCGTAACAGCCCAGAAGGTGCCGGTAATACCGAAATAATAAGTAGAGAGAATGCCTGCCGCGATAACGGCCGGAACAGGTGACCAGAACTTAACCAGGTAAGTCTGTTTGAAGGAATGCCATGACATGAATAACCTCTGAACTCAGAAGGGTAACGCTAAAAAGAGCCCAGATCATACGCTTACGCGAAAGTTTGGAAAGTCATTCACACCGAAAATATCGACAGGATCAATTTTGACCTGCTTCTTTCAGGAAGAGAGAAGGGAAAACCGCCTGACGCCGGGGCCAGACGGTGTTAACGGTTACGCCTTGCGCGTGGCCGCTTTCATGGATGTGACGAATGCGTGTAACTCAGCCAGCATCTGCTCTGGCTTATCCACGTTCTTCTCGATAATTTTCACGATAGCCGAACCCGAAATGGCTCCGGCGGCTTTCGCGTCAATCGCCGCAGTAACCTGATCCGGTGAAGAAATGCCAAAGCCCTGAAGCGGCGGTGCAGCATGGTATTCTGCCAGCTTCTCCACCAGATGATGCAGCGGCAGCGCGGCTTTGTTTTCCGCACCGGTGACGCCCGCACGGGAGAGCAGGTAGGTGTAACCTCGTCCGTAAGAGGCAATCTGGCGCAACAGATCGTCATCGGCATTCGGTGGACAGATGAAAATCGGCGCGACGTTGTGGCGCATTGCCGCCTGACGGAATGGCGCAGACTCTTCAACGGGCACGTCAGCCACCAGCACGGAGTCAACGCCCACGCGGGCGCACTCTGCGTAAAACGCATCAATACCGCGGCTGAACACCAGGTTGGCGTACATCAGCAGGCCGATCGGAATGGTCGGGTGCTTCTGACGGATCGCCGCCAGCATTTCAAAGCACTGGCTCGGCGTCACGCCCGCGGCAAACGCGCGTAGCGTTGCGTTCTGAATGGTCGGGCCATCCGCCAGCGGATCGGAGAACGGAATACCGAGCTCCAGCGCGTCGGCACCGGCATCAATCAGGGTGTCGATAATCTTCAGCGACTGCTCCGGGCCGGGGTCGCCCAGCGTCACGAAGGGAACGAAGGCGCCTTCCTGGCGAGCTTTCAGTTGTGCAAATGCGTTGTCGTAGCGTTCCATCAGATTTCCCCTCGTGCTTTCAGAATATCGTGAACGGTGAAGATATCTTTGTCACCGCGCCCGGAAAGGTTTACCACCAGCAGCTGCTCTTTTTCCGGGTTTTCCTTCATCATTTTCAGCGCGTGCGCCAGCGCGTGGGAAGACTCCAGCGCCGGGATGATCCCTTCATTGCGGCACAGCGTTTTGAAGGCCTCCAGCGCTTCGTCATCGGTGATGGAGACATAATCCGCGCGGCCGGTGCTGTTCAGGAACGCGTGCTGCGGCCCTACGGACGGGAAATCCAGCCCGGCAGAGATTGAGTAAGACTCCTCAATCTGCCCTTCATCGGTCTGCATCATCGGGGCCTTCATGCCGAAGTAGATCCCCACGCGGCCATGCTTCAGCGGCGCACCATGCTCGCCCGTTTCAATGCCGTGGCCGGCAGGCTCAACGCCAATCAGCCCAACGCTGGTTTCGTCGATAAAATCGGCAAACATGCCGATGGCGTTAGATCCGCCGCCAACGCAGGCGATCACCGCATCCGGCAGGCGACCCTCTTTTTCGAGGATCTGCGCTTTAGTCTCTTCGCCGATCATGCGCTGGAATTCACGCACGATGGTCGGGAACGGGTGCGGGCCCGCGGCGGTACCGAGCATGTAGTGGGCGGTTTCGTAGCTGCCAGACCAGTCGCGAAGCGCTTCATTACAGGCATCTTTCAGCGTGGCAGAACCGCTGTGCACCGGGATCACTTCCGCCCCCATAAGACGCATACGGAACACGTTTGGCGACTGGCGCTCAACGTCCTTCGCCCCCATGTAAATGCGGCATTTCAGACCGAGCAGGGCGCTGGCGAGCGCTGAGGCCACTCCGTGCTGTCCCGCGCCGGTTTCGGCGATGATTTCGGTTTTACCCATCCGCTTCGCGAGCAGCGCCTGGCCAAGCACCTGGTTAGTTTTATGCGCGCCACCGTGCAGCAGATCTTCACGCTTAAGATACAGCGTAGTTTTAGTGCCTTCGGTCAGGTTGCGGCACTTTGTCAGCGCCGTCGGACGACCGGCGTAGTTTTTCAGCAGGTCGGTAAACTCCGCCTGAAACGCCGGATCTTTCTGTGCGCTCACGAACGCTTCTTCCAGCTGGCGCAGCGCGGGCATCAGGATTTGTGGGACATACATCCCACCGAACTCACCAAAATACGGGTTAAGTAATGTCGTCATCTTCTCTTCCTTAATATGCACGCAGAGTTTTAAATACCGATGCCAGCTTGCTGGCGTCTTTAATGCCCGGTTGGGACTCTACGCCTGAATTGAAATCGAGGCCTGCGCAGCCGGTTTTGGCCGCTTCCACACAGTTATCGGGGCTTAATCCCCCCGCCAGCAGGACATTGTCCAGCACTTCGCCACGCAGCAGTGACCAGTCAAAACGCTGCCCCGTGCCGCCCTGGCCGTTGTCGAGCACGTATTTATCAACATGCTTCAGGTTACGCGCGGGCAGGGTGGCGCCAACGCTTTGCGCTTTCCAGATCTGAACCTGAGGCGCCAGAACATGTCGCAGAGCATCGATGTACGCCTGATCTTCATCGCCGTGCAGCTGGACCGCGCTCAGGGATAACGCGTCCGCTTTTGCCGCAACGTCGTTAATATCCGCATTGCGGAACACGCCCACGTAGCTCAGAGGCGCAGCCGCCATCACCTTGTGCGCCTGTTCCTCATTAACGGCGCGAGGAGAGGACTCAACAAAGATCAGACCACCATAGATCGCGCCCGCTTCATATGCGGCCTGCGCATCCTGTTCACGGGTCAGGCCGCAGACTTTGTTCTCACCCAACAGCACGCGGCGCACGGCCGCATTAAGATCGTCGTGTTCCATCATCGCGGAGCCGATCAGGAAACCGTTGGCAAAGTGGCTGAGTTCGCGCACCTGAGCGTAGCTGTTAATCCCGGATTCGCTGATCACCGTGACGCCCGCGCCCAGACGCGGCGCAAGCTGGCGCGTACGGTTGAGGTCAATCGACAGGTCGCGCAGGTCGCGGTTGTTAATGCCGACCACTTTGGCTTCCAGCGCGATGGCGCGCTCCAGCTCCTCTTCGTTGCTCACTTCGGTCAGCACGCCCATATTCAGGCTGTGCGCGACGGCGGAGAGCTGGCGATACTGCTCGTCATTCAGCACGGAGAGCATCAGCAGGCAGGCATCGGCCTGGTAAAAGCGCGCCAGCCAGATCTGATATGGGTCGATAATAAAGTCTTTGCACAGAATCGGCTGCGGCGCGATGCCGCTGACAACGGGCAGAAAATCAAAGCTGCCCTGAAAATATTTCTCATCCGTCAGCACAGAAATGGCAGACGCATGATGCTTGTAAATACCGGCAATACGCGCCGGGTCGAAATCGTCGCGGATCACGCCTTTGGACGGAGACGCTTTTTTACACTCCAGAATAAACGCAGTACGCGCGCCCTGGAGCGCATCATAAAAACGACGGCTGCTCGGAACGACGTCATTCTGAAAACTGGCGAGCGGCTGCTGTTGCTTACGGGCTTCCACCCAGATGGCCTTATCGGCGACGATTTTCGCTAAAACGGTCTGCATTATTTACCCTCTTGCCGCAAGTGCGGTAACGCGATCGTAAGCTGCACCGGAGCGCAGCACGTCCAGAACTTTTTGGGCGTTGGCTTTCAGATCTTCCTCGCCATGTAAACGCATCAGCATGGCTACGTTGGCCGCCACGGCGGCCTCATGGGCGGCCTCACCTTTACCTTGTAATAAGCGCGTGAGAATGTCACGGTTTTCTTCCGGCGTGCCGCCCGCCAGGGCGTCCTGATGGTACGGGGTCAACCCGAAGTCAGCGGCCTCAAGCTGATAGTTCAGCACTTCACCGTTATTCAGTTCCGCCACCAGCGTGGGCGCATGCAGGGATACTTCATCCATCCCGCCGCTGTGTACCACGGCGGCGCGTTGGTAACCGAGGACGCGCAGCGTCTCCGCAATCGGCAGGACCAGCTCCGGGCTGTAAACGCCAATCAGCGCCAGCGGCGGGTGCGCCGGGTTAATGAGTGGACCGAGCACGTTAAACAGCGTGCGGGTTTTGAGCTGCTGGCGAACCGGCATCGCGTGGCGGAAACCGGTGTGATACTTCGGCGCGAACAGGAAACAGACGCCCAGATCATCCAGCGCTTCACGGGAACGCTCGGCGTTCATGTCCAGGTTGATACCGAAAGCCGCCAGCAGGTCGGACGATCCGGAACGGCTGGACACGCTGCGGTTGCCGTGTTTCGCCACTTTCAGACCGCATGCCGCGGCCACAAAGGCGCTGGCAGTGGAAATATTGATACTGTTACTGCCGTCGCCACCGGTCCCGACAATATCGGCAAACGGATAGTCCGGGCGCGGGAACGGGGCGGCATTTTCCAGTAGCGCGGTTGCCGCACCGGCGATCTCCTGTGGGCTTTCGCCGCGTACCTTCATGCTCACCAGCGCAGCGGCCAGCTGCTCAGGCTTCAGCTCACCGCGCACGACGGCGGAGAACAGCTGGTGGCTCTCCTGCTGGCTCAGGGTCTGGGCCTGATACAGTTTTTCCAGAATCGGTTGCAGGGTGTTGGTCTGCTCCAGCTTTTGCAGCGCCCAGTCGAGCGTTTGCTCCAGCAGGCGCGCGCCGCTGGACGTCAGGATAGATTCCGGGTGGAACTGCATTCCGCAGACGCGATCCGCATCGTGACGCACCGCCATCACCATCCCTTCAAACGAGGCGTTAATGGTCAGCCCGGCCGGAATATTGCTGCCGACCAGCGAGTGGTAACGCGCTACCGGAAGCGGGTTCGGCAGCCCGGCAAACATCGCCTGACCGTCATGTTCAATACTTGACGCTTTACCATGCAGGATCTCCCCCGCCTGACCCACGTAGCCGCCGTAGGCTTCGACAATCGCCTGATGGCCGAGGCAGATGCCGATAATCGGCAGCTTGCCGCGCATACGGGTCAACAGCTCAGGCATACAGCCCGCTTCGCTCGGCGCGCCTGGTCCCGGGGAGAGCATCAGCACCGGGTTTTGCATGGTCGCCAGACGGTCAATCAACGTCTGGGCCGGAACGTGGTTGCGATAGATAACGACGTTATGACCATTCGCACGCAGCTGATCTGCCAGGTTGTAGGTAAAGGAGTCGATATTATCGAGCAGCAGAATGTCAGCCATCAGAAAATCTCCTGTGCATGGTGTGCGGTAGCAATAGCGCGCAGTACCGCGCGCGCTTTACTGCGGGTTTCGTCGGCTTCCGACTGCGGAACAGAATCCAGCACAATACCGGCCCCGGCCTGGACGGTAGCAATGCCGTCTTCAACGTAGGCGGAGCGGATCACGATGCAGGTATCGAGGTCACCGTGAGCGGTGAAATAGCCCACCGCACCACCGTAGCTGCCGCGACGGCGTCCTTCCGCTTCGGCGATCAGCTGCATGGCGCGGACTTTCGGCGCGCCGCTCAGGGTGCCCATGTTCATGCAGGCGCGGTAGGCGTGCAGAACGTCGAGGTCGTGGCGCAGTTCACCCACCACGCGGGAGACCAGGTGCATGACGAAGGAGTAGCGGTCGACTTTGGTCAGGTCCGCCACGTAGCGGCTGCCTGGCGTGCAAATGCGTGCCAGATCGTTACGCGCCAGGTCAACCAGCATCAGGTGTTCGGAGAGCTCTTTATGGTCGGTACGCATTTCCAGTTCGATGCGGCTGTCGAGATCGCGATCCAGGGAGCCATCGGCACGACGGCCGCGTGGACGGGTTCCCGCTATCGGGTAGATCTCAATCTGGCGGCTGGTGGCGTCGTACTTGAGGGAGCTTTCCGGCGACGCGCCAAACAGGGTGAAATCATTGTCCTGCATAAAGAACATGTACGGGCTTGGGTTGCTCTTTTTCAGCACATCGTAAGCCGCCAGCGGCGACGGGCAGGGCAGTGAAAAGCGACGGGACGGCACCACCTGGAAAATCTCCCCGGCACGAATCGCTTTTTGCATCTGACGCACCACTGCGCCGTACTGGTCGTCGGTCTGACTCACCTCGCAGGTCATCTTTTCAACACGCTGCACCGGGAGCGCGGGCGGTGCTTCTGACATCTGCTGTTGCAGTTGGGCGATGCGCTGCGCGAGGCGATTTTTCTCAGACTCAGACGGCGTGAAAAGGCTGGCCTGGATGCGGGTATATTTTTTCTGATGGTCGATCACCAGCAGGGTTTCGGCCAGGTAGAAACAGTAGTCCGGGCAGCGGTTTCCCTGCTCGGTTTCCGGTAAATTTTCAAAGCCAGCAACCAGGTCGTAAGCAAACAGCCCGCCAAAGAACATTGCTTCGCGCTCATCTTCCGGCACGGCCACCAGATTTTGCAGCAGGCGGAAGGCGTCAAAAACGGAGAGCGAGCAGAGGCGGGCGTCCTCATCCAGCAGCTGGCTTACCGGTGGGAAATGCAGAATTCGCAGGTCCGGATGACGCTCATTTTCAATGCCTGAAGGCAGCGCCGCATCCAGCAGCGGCAGGAGCGACGCGCCATTGTCAGACAACGCCCTGATAGTGACGGTGTCACCTAACGCGGTAATGCGCAGCGCGCTGTCAACCAGCAGCAGGCTTTTGAGGTCGTCCTTACTGTCGATATCAGCTGACTCCAGCAGCAGCGTCGCGGGACGTGCGCCGCACACCTGATGAAACAGCGCGGTAGGGTTATGGCGATAGGCCGCCTCGCAGGTCAGCAGTTCGAGATGAGGTTTGGCTGTTTGCATGTTGTTGTTCTCATATTCTGTTCAAAAAAAAGCCCGCTGGGTAGCGGGCCGGGTATCTGTTTGCATTTCGCAGACGCGTGACACTGCCCGAAGATCAGGAAGTACGCCACCAACCGTGCAGAGCGAAATGTGCTGTCATTTTCAGATACCTTTCTCGTGTGAACTTGCGTACTAGTTAACTAGTTCGATGGCGTGTTGTCAACCCCTGATTTCAGTATTTCACGGTTAGTCGGTATCATAGGGGCTTCGGATGTCTCCAACCTGTTATGGGAAGTGCTTTGAGCGATACCACCTACGCCGTAATTTATGATTTACATAGCCATACGCAGGCTTCAGATGGCCTGCTGACACCCGAAGCTCTGGTCCATCGCGCCGTTGAAATGCGTGTCGGCACGCTGGCAATAACCGATCACGATACCACTGACGGCATTCCCGCCGCGCGCGCCGAGATTGCCCGCAGCGGACTGGCGCTGGATCTGGTGGCCGGGGTTGAGATCTCGACGGTCTGGGAAAACCACGAAATTCATATCGTTGGCCTGAATATCGATACAGAACATCCGGCCATGCGTGCTTTTTTGCAAGAACAAAAAACACGCCGCAATCAACGCGCGGAGATGATTGGCGAACGTCTGGAAAAAGCGCATATTCCCGGTGCGCTGGAAGGCGCGCGAACGCTGGCGAACGGTGGGGCGGTGACGCGCGGCCATTTCGCCCGTTTTCTGGTGGACGCCGGTAAGGCGACGACCATGGCGAATGTCTTTAAAAAGTATCTGGCGCGCGGGAAAACCGGATACGTTCCCCCACAGTGGTGTACAATAAAACAAGCTATTGATGTGATTCATCATTCTGGCGGTAAGGCCGTGCTGGCCCATCCGGGGCGGTATAATCTTTCTGCTAAATGGCTGAAAAGACTGCTGGCACACTTTGCCGACTGCGGCGGTGAGGCGATGGAAGTTGCCCAGTGTCAGCAGGCACCCAATGAGCGTTTGCAGCTCGCGACCTACGCCCGTCAGTTTGGTCTGCTTGGGTCACAGGGTTCAGATTTCCATCAGCCCTGCGCGTGGATTGAACTGGGGCGCAAGCTCTGGTTACCCGCGGGCGTTGAGCCTGTCTGGCAGCTCTGGGAACAGCCACAGCAAATTGAAGAGAGGGAAGTATGAGTCAGTTTTTCTATATCCATCCGGATAACCCCCAGCCACGTCTGATTAATCAGGCCGTGGAGATCGTCCGCAAAGGCGGCGTTATTGTCTACCCAACCGATTCTGGCTACGCGCTGGGCTGTAAAATTGAGGATAAAGGGGCGATGGAGCGCATCTGTCGCATCCGCCAGCTGCCGGATGGCCACAACTTCACCCTGATGTGTCGCGATCTCTCTGAGCTGTCGACCTATGCTTATGTTGATAACGTGGCCTTTCGTCTGATTAAAAACAACACGCCGGGTAACTACACCTTCATTCTGAAGGGGACAAAAGAGGTGCCGCGTCGTCTGTTGCAGGAAAAACGTAAAACCATCGGCATGCGCGTGCCGTCGAACCCGATTGCCCAGGCGCTACTGGAAACCCTCGGCGAGCCGATGCTCTCCACATCGCTGATGCTGCCGGGCAGTGAGTTTACCGAGTCCGACCCGGAAGAGATCAAAGATCGTCTGGAGAAGGTGGTGGAGCTGATTATTCATGGCGGCTATCTTGGCCAGCAGCCGACCACCGTGGTGGATCTCACCGAAGACGCGCCAGAAGTGATTCGTGAAGGCGTGGGCGATGTTAAGCCTTTCTTGTAAGGGTGTAAGCAGATATACTACGCGGCCATCAAAGCAGGGCGCCGCCCTGTTTTTGACCTGATTCGACGCCTGTGAAGGCGACACCTGAGGAAGCTCAATGAGCGAGAAGTTACAGAAAGTGCTGGCGCGCGCCGGCCACGGTTCGCGCCGTGAAATCGAAGCCATTATTGAAGCAGGCCGCGTGAGTGTGGACGGTAAAATCGCCACGCTCGGTGACCGCGTTGAAATCGTACCGGGGCTGAAGATCCGCATTGACGGCCATCTTATCTCCGTGAAAGAGTCTGCTGAACAGATCTGCCGCGTACTGGCTTACTACAAGCCGGAAGGCGAACTGTGTACCCGCAACGACCCGGAAGGTCGCCCGACGGTGTTTGACCGTCTGCCAAAATTGCGTGGCGCCCGCTGGATTGCCGTAGGGCGTCTGGACGTGAACACCTGCGGCCTGCTGCTGTTCACCACCGATGGTGAACTGGCAAACCGTCTGATGCACCCGAGTCGTGAAGTGGAACGTGAATACGCCGTTCGTGTTTTCGGCCAGGTTGATGAGAACAAACTGCGCGACCTGTCGCGTGGTGTTCAGCTGGAGGACGGCCCTGCGGCGTTCAAAACCATCAACTTTACCGGTGGTGAAGGCATTAACCAGTGGTACAACGTTACCCTGACAGAGGGACGTAACCGCGAGGTGCGTCGACTGTGGGAAGCGGTCGGTGTCCAGGTGAGTCGCTTGATTCGCGTCCGCTATGGCGACATTCTGCTGCCGAAAGGCCTGCCACGTGGCGGCTATACCGAACTGGATCTGACGCAAACCAACTACCTGCGCGATCTGGTTGGCCTGACGCCAGAAACCACGTCGAAAGTGGCGGTAGAGAAAGATCGTCGTCGCATGAAGGCGAATCAAATCCGCCGTGCGGTGAAACGTCATAGCCAGGTCAGCAGCAATCGTCGCTCTGGCAGCCGTAATAACAACGGTTAATTGAAAAGCCCGGTGAATATACCGGGCTTTTTTTTCAGTAATCAATCCCAATTTGCGCTTTGATACCCGCATCGAACGCATGCTTAACCGGACGCAGCTCGCTGACGGTATCGGCCAGCTCCAGAATGTCCCGATGACACCCGCGCCCCGTGACGATCGCCGTCTGGTGTGCAGGGCGGTTCGTGAGGGCCTCCAGCACGGCTTCCAGCGGCAGGTAGTCATACGCCACCATATAGGTGATCTCATCCAGCAACACCATGTTCAGCGACGGGTCTGAAAGCATTCTTTTGGCATGCTCCCAGACGGCGAGGCAGGCTGCGGTATCGGTTTCCCGGTTCTGGGTATCCCAGGTAAAACCGGTTGCCATTACCTGAAACTCAACGCCATGCGGCTCGAGCAGATTACGCTCGCCGTTGGGCCATTCACCCTTGATAAACTGGATCACGCCCACTTTCTGCCCATGCCCGACTGCGCGGGTGGCGGTCCCAAATGCGGCGGTGGTTTTGCCTTTGCCGTTGCCGGTGAACACGATTAGGATACCGCGCTCGTCCTGAGCGGCCGCCACGCGTGCATCAACCTGTTCTTTCAGACGCTGCTGGCGCTGCTGATGACGATCATCACTCATTGCGATATCCCCGGTTTGCGGCCTGGCTGGGCATCGAAGGTCAATCCGGTTTTGCGACGGCTGTCGTCACCCATCAGCCACAGGTAAAGGGGCATGATATCGGCCGGGGTTTTAAGCTTCTGCGGATCTTCTGTCGGGAAGGCGCTGGCGCGCATTTTGGTGCGCGTACCGCCTGGATTAATACAGTTAACCCGCAGGTGGCGGCTTTGGTACTCTTCGGCCAGCACCTGCATCATTCCTTCGGTGGCAAATTTTGAGACGGCGTAAGCCCCCCAGTTCGCACGCCCCTGACGCCCCACGCTGGAGGAGGTAAATACCAGCGAGCCGGAATCGGAGTTGAGTAATAAAGGAAGCAAGGCCTGGGTCAGGAAAAACGTCCCGTTGACGTTAACCTGCATCACCTGTTGCCAAATTTCCGGATCCTGTTCATCCATCGGGCGCACTTCGCCCAGTAACCCCGCGTTGTGCAGTACGCCGTCCAGACGCGGATAATGTGTGCTGATCCGCTGGGCAAGGGCCTGACATGACGCTGGCGTGCAGGTCAGCAGATCGAGCGTATACCAGGGCGTGGGGGTACCGCCGGCGTTTTCGATTTCACGGGCGACGGCCTTGAGCTTTTCTTCATTACGTCCCAGCAGAATAAGGCTCGCACCGTATTCAGAATAGGTCAGCGCCGCTTCGCGACCAATCCCGTCGCTGGCACCGGTAACCAGAATGATGCGGTTCTGTAGAAGGTTTTTTTGTGGCTGATAATGCACGGTGGCTCCTCAGGCGCATTGGGCGTGACTTGCACCTTTATTTATGACTTTTCGGCTTTATGCCCGAAACAGCGTCAGAATTCAATCAGTCTACAGGACAGAACGCTGGGAAATTAACAATTTGCAAAGATTTAAACCAGAAGCGGGGGATTCCTGAAGCCGCCTCGCAGAGGTAATGTCCAGAGCGAGACGCCTGCGCAGGGCTGTTGTACACTGGCGTGAAAGATTCGTGGTTAAATCAAGGTGGAACGCGTGGAATTACTTTTTCAGTATGGGTTGTTTTTGGCCAAAATCGCGACGGTGGTTATTGCTGTCGCGGTGATTGCCGTCCTGATTGTCAACCTGACGCAGCGTAAGCGTCAGCGTGGTGAGTTACGCATTACCCGCCTGAGCGAGCAGTATAATGAGATGCAGGAGGAGATGTCTCTGGCGCTGCTTGACGATCATCAACAGAAGCTGTGGCTAAAAGCCCAGAAGAAAAAACATAAGCAGGACGCCAAAGCCGCGAAGGCGAAAGCTAAGCTCGCCACGCCACAGGCTGACGCAAAACCGCGCGTCTATGTGCTCGATTTTAAAGGTAGCATGGATGCGCATGAAGTCTCCTCTCTGCGTGAAGAAGTGACGGCGGTGCTGGCCGTGGCGACAGCCCAGGATCAGGTGGTGGTACGCCTTGAAAGCCCGGGCGGCGTAGTGCATGGGTATGGACTGGCGGCTTCGCAGTTACAACGTCTGCGGGATAAACAGATCCCACTCACCGTTGCGGTAGATAAGGTCGCGGCGAGTGGCGGCTATATGATGGCGTGCGTGGCGGATAAAATCGTCGCGGCACCGTTCTCCATTATCGGCTCGATTGGGGTGGTCGCGCAGATCCCTAACTTCAATCGTTTCCTGAAAAATAAAGAGATCGACATCGAACTGCATACGGCGGGTCAGTACAAACGTACGCTGACGCTGCTCGGCGAAAATACCGAAGAGGGACGGCAGAAATTCCGGGAAGATCTGAACGAAACCCACCATCTGTTCAAAGATTTCGTGCACCGCATGCGCCCAACGCTGGACATTGAGCAGGTGGCTACGGGCGAACACTGGTACGGCACGCAGGCGCAGGAGAAAGGGCTGGTGGATGAAGTGGGTACCAGCGACGACCTCCTGCTCAACCTGATGGAAGGCCGTGAGCTGGTGGGGGTGCGCTTCACCCGACGTAAGCGCCTGCTCGACCGTTTTACCAATAGCGCGGCAGAAAGCGCGGATCGCCTGCTGCTACGCTGGTTGCAGCGCGGCCAAAAGCCGCTGCTGTAAAGAAAAACGCGAGGCAGATGCCTCGCGTTTTCGTTTTAATCGACCAGGTGGTACTTCTCTGAGAGGGTATGCGCCAGGTATTTAAACATGTTAAACACGGCGGTGCTTTTCGGGGTGGGTAGCCCTTGTTCATCAAGGAAGTATTCACCGCTGAACACCAGCACGCCATTACGTTGTTCCACGCCAGTCGCTTCAATTCCCGCCAGGGTGTCTTCATGGTCGCGAATGAGTTTGTTTGCTTCGATAAGCAATGAAGCTCGGTCAATGGGTTGGGTCGTATTCTGCATATTCCACTCCTTAAACAGTGACAATAGTCTACGCCTGGGTCGCTTCGGGGGCAAATTTTCCCTGTTATCCGAGGGGATAAGAAACAGGGGCTGGCTGGCGGGATTTGCTTTTGCATGCTAATAAAGTTGCGTAACGAATTTTATCAGGTACAGTGTGCGCTTTCGTCATTCTGGCAACAGAATTGCTTGACATTCGACCGGGAATTCGTCACGAATGAACTTTGATGTGAGAAAAATACCCGAAAACTCAATGACCTGGATGTCGCCATTCTGACGTTCGGTAACACATAGGGGTTGATATCCCCTGACGATGTCGCAATATCAATGGCTCGTCGTCAGCGGAAGGGAAATCAACGTGCGGCGTATTCCTGGAAGAATTAAATTAGGTAAAGGTGAATATGGGTAAAGCTCTCGTCATCGTTGAGTCCCCGGCAAAAGCCAAAACGATCAATAAATATCTGGGCAATGACTACGTGGTTAAGTCCAGCGTTGGTCACATTCGCGATTTGCCGACCAGTGGCTCAGCCAGCAAAAAGAGCGCAGACTCTACCTCCACCAAAGGGGCTAAAAAGCCTAAAAAGGATGAACGTAGCGCGCTTGTCAACCGCATGGGTGTTAACCCATGGCACAACTGGGATGCACATTACGAAGTGCTGCCAGGCAAAGAAAAAGTCGTTAACGAGCTGAAACAGCTTGCTGAAAAAGCAGACCACATTTATCTCGCAACCGACCTTGACCGCGAAGGGGAGGCCATTGCATGGCACCTGCGGGAAGTGATCGGGGGTGATGACAAACGCTACAGCCGTGTAGTGTTCAACGAAATTACAAAGAATGCGATTCGTCAGGCGTTTGAAAAGCCGGGTGAACTGAATATCGACCGTGTTAACGCTCAGCAGGCGCGTCGCTTTATGGACCGCGTTGTAGGCTACATGGTCTCGCCGTTGCTGTGGAAAAAGGTCGCTCGCGGCCTGTCTGCGGGGCGTGTGCAGTCTGTGGCTGTTCGTCTTGTTGTTGAGCGTGAACGCGAGATCAAAGCGTTCGTCCCGGAAGAGTTCTGGGAAGTGGATGCGAATGTCACCACGCCGGGCGGCGATGCGCTGCCGTTGCAGGTGAGCCACCACAACGACAAACCGTTCCGTCCTGAAAATCGCGATCAGACCATGGCCGCCGTGGCGCTGCTGGAAAAAGCGCGTTATCAGGTTCTGGATCGTGAAGACAAACCGACCAGCAGCAAGCCTGGCGCACCGTTTATCACGTCAACTCTCCAGCAGGCGGCGAGTACGCGTCTGGGTTACGGCGTGAAGAAAACCATGATGATGGCCCAGCGTTTGTATGAAGCGGGTTACATCACCTACATGCGTACTGACTCCACCAACCTGAGCCAGGACGCTGTCAACATGGTGCGCGGCTATATCGAGGACAACTTCGGTAAGAAATACCTGCCGGACAGCCCTAATCAGTACGCCAGCAAAGAGAATTCTCAGGAAGCGCACGAAGCGATTCGTCCTTCTGACGTTTCCGTTCTGGCAGAATCGCTGAAAGATATGGAAGCGGACGCCCAGAAGCTGTATCAGCTGATCTGGCGCCAGTTCGTAGCCTGCCAGATGACGCCAGCGAAATACGACTCCACCACGCTGACGGTCGGCGCGGGTGATTTCCGCCTGAAAGCGCGCGGCCGCATTCTGCGCTTCGACGGCTGGACAAAAGTGATGCCAGCGTTACGTAAAGGTGATGAAGACAGAACGCTGCCTTCAGTCAACAAAGGTGACGAGCTGTCGCTGGTTGATCTGGTCCCGGCTCAGCACTTCACCAAGCCACCTGCGCGCTTCAGCGAAGCATCGCTGGTGAAAGAGCTGGAAAAACGCGGCATCGGTCGCCCGTCCACCTATGCGTCAATCATTTCGACCATTCAGGATCGTGGATACGTTCGCGTCGAGAACCGTCGTTTCTATGCTGAAAAAATGGGTGAGATTGTCACCGACCGTCTGGAAGCGAACTTCCGTGAGTTGATGAACTATGACTTCACCGCGCAGATGGAAGACAGCCTCGATGAGGTTGCCAGCCATAAGGCAGAATGGAAGAAAGTTCTCGACAGCTTCTTCAGCGATTTTACCAATCAGCTTGAGAAAGCCGAGAAAGATCCTGAAGAGGGCGGCATGCTGCCTAACCAGATGGTACTGACGAGCATCGACTGCCCAACCTGCGGCCGTAAAATGGGGATCCGTACCGCGACCACGGGCGTGTTCCTCGGTTGCTCTGGCTATGCACTGTCGCCGAAAGAGCGTTGCAAAACCACCATCAACCTCGTGCCGGAGAACGAAGTTCTCAACGTGCTGGAAGGTGACGATGCGGAGACCAACGCACTGCGCGCCAAACGCCGCTGTAAGAAATGCGGCACGGCGATGGACAGCTACCTGATCGATCCAAAACGCAAACTGCACGTTTGTGGCAATAACCCGACCTGCGATGGTTATGAGATCGAAGAAGGTGAGTTCCGTATTAAGGGCTATGACGGTCCAATCGTTGAGTGTGAGAAATGTGGTTCCGAAATGCACCTGAAAATGGGACGCTTCGGTAAGTACATGGCATGCACCAACGACGACTGTAAAAACACGCGTAAGATCCTGCGTAACGGTGAAGTTGCGCCGCCGAAGGAAGATCCGGTTCCGCTTCCTGAGCTGCCGTGCGAGAAGTCAGACGCGTATTTCGTGCTGCGTGACGGTGCTGCTGGGGTATTCCTGGCGGCCAACACCTTCCCGAAATCGCGCGAAACCCGTGCGCCGCTGGTAGAAGAGCTGTACCGCTTCCGCGACCGTCTGCCGGAGAAACTGCGTTACCTGGCCGATGCGCCACAGCAGGATCCGGAAGGCAACAAAACCGTGGTGCGCTTCAGCCGTAAAACGAAGCAGCAGTACGTGGCGGCAGAGAAAGAGGGCAAAGCGACCGGATGGTCAGCCTTCTTTGTCGACGGGAAATGGGTTGAAGGCAAGAAATAATCTTCCCTTACCGTAACTTACCTGTAAAAGGGCCGGACTTCCGGCCCTTTTTTATTACGTAGTTATTATTTTTTGTTCCGTACTATACAGCCTGGCTATAAATGATATAGTGGTTATAGTTAACCCGTTTCTTATTATCAAATCGTCTTAAGCGATTGACGCATGCGCTAAATCGGATGGTCTGGCATGAAATTACAGCAGCTTCGCTATATCGTTGAGGTCGTCAATCATAACCTCAATGTCTCTTCCACCGCAGAAGGTCTTTATACCTCTCAGCCCGGCATCAGTAAGCAGGTGCGTATGCTGGAGGATGAGTTAGGTATTCAGATATTTGCCCGCAGCGGTAAGCACCTGACTCAGGTCACGCCGGCAGGACAGGAAATCATACGCATCGCACGGGAAGTGCTCTCCAAAGTCGACGCCATTAAATCCGTCGCCGGGGAACATACCTGGCCGGATAAAGGCTCTCTGTATATTGCCACCACGCATACACAGGCGCGTTATGCGCTTCCCGGGGTGATCAAAGGCTTCATAGAACGCTATCCCCGCGTTTCCCTGCATATGCATCAGGGCTCACCGACGCAAATCGCAGAGGCCGTGTCTAAAGGCAATGCAGACTTCGCTATCGCGACGGAAGCGCTCCATCTGTACGATGATCTGGTCATGCTCCCGTGCTACCACTGGAACCGCTCTATTGTCGTGACCCCGGATCACCCGCTGGCGGGGAAGGGCGAAGTGACAATCGAAGAACTGGCGCAATACCCGCTGGTGACCTATACGTTCGGCTTTACGGGCCGGTCTGAACTGGACACCGCGTTTAACCGCGCCGGATTAACGCCAAGGATTGTCTTTACGGCGACGGATGCGGACGTCATAAAAACGTATGTGCGTCTGGGCCTGGGCGTTGGGGTTATTGCCAGCATGGCGGTGGATCCTGTCTCAGACCCGGATCTGGTGCGTCTGGATGCGCATGATATTTTCAGTCACAGCACCACCAAGATAGGTTTTCGTCGCAGCACGTTCCTGCGCAGCTATATGTATGATTTTATTCAACGCTTTGCGCCACATTTAACGCGCGATGTGGTGGATACAGCTGTGGCGTTACGCTCCAATGAAGACATCGAAGAGATGTTTAAAGACATTAAACTTCCCGCCAAATAATCACTCCCGGTATCTTTCTCTTGCGGAAAGATACCGTCATTCCGCTTTAAACCTGAATTAGAATTATCATCATCTACGCCCACTGTCATATATCGTCATAACCCATTTGATGACTATGGTTTTACTGTCGCAAATTTGCGACAAAAGTAGAAACTAATTTACAGCTGTGCAAATTATTCTTTTCAATTATTTATTTCGGGTCAAAAGATTGAATTTTCCCGGGCTCGGATACGTAAATTCACTGGCTTTTCGGCTAAAGTTTCTTTAGGATTTATCTCATCGGATGATTACTTGTGCCAATTGTTTGGTCTCTAAATGATAAGCGATATCGATTGTATGAGGTTAGCAATGCCGTCAGGAAGTGAAGAACCGCAAAGGGATCCCGCGCTTAAGCGTAAAGCCTGGCTGGCGGTCTTTCTTGGCTCTGCCCTGTTCTGGGTGGTGGTTGCTCTTCTTGTCTGGAATTACTGGGGTTGATTATGGTCATGACGGTGCGTACAGAAGCGAGAAAAGAGATGTGTCAGCTTCGTGACAATGCTCACAAAGCCCGTAAGGCGCCAGCAACCAGCGTGCCAGCTTCCTGGAAACTGACGCCGCAGCAGCAGG
The DNA here is from genome assembly GCF_000534415.1 of Enterobacter sp. BIDMC 27. Lineage (NCBI taxonomy): Bacteria > Pseudomonadati > Pseudomonadota > Gammaproteobacteria > Enterobacterales > Enterobacteriaceae > Enterobacter > Enterobacter sp. BIDMC 27. The sequence continues at coordinate 3,408,690 of NZ_KI973178.1, read as the reverse complement.
CCTTTATTGATGTGTTCGCGGAAGACGAACCCAAAAAACAATAATTTTGATTTTTGCGTAATGATGCAAATAGTCTGAATATAGACTGTGCACTTTTGTACTCCTTAATAAATACACATCAGCAATATAGAACGAGGGCAGACCTCGCAACCTTAAATAATTAAAGTCTGGTGTCCCTATGATGAATAACATGACAACCGTAAAATACTGGTCATGGCTCGGCGTATTCTCAGCGTCTATCCTCTTCTGGTGTCAGCTCCTCTGGCTGGCCTTGCACTAAATCGTAAAACCTCGCCACGGCGGGGTTTTTTGTTTTATCCCTCGCGTTGGACCATTCCTAAATTTATCAATTTGGGTTGTTATCAAAACGTTACGACATCTTTGTGTTATCTTTAATTACAGCCCTGATGATTGTCAGGACATCCCTGTTTTTAAGGAGGAGCTTATGTCGTTAACCCTACGCGAAGCCAGTAAGGACACATTACAGGCGGAAAATAAAACCTGGCGCTACTACAGCTTACCGCTGGCTGCCAGAACGCTTGGGGACATTTCGCGGTTACCCAAGTCGTTGAAAGTCTTACTGGAAAACCTCTTGCGCTGGCAGGATGGCGACTCGGTTACCGAGGAGGATATCCAGGCTCTGGCAGGGTGGCTGAAAAATGCTCATGCAGACAGAGAAATTGCCTATCGCCCGGCCAGGGTGCTAATGCAGGATTTCACCGGCGTGCCAGCGGTTGTGGATTTGGCTGCCATGCGTGAAGCCGTTAAGCGTCTCGGGGGCGATACTGCTAAGGTTAACCCCCTGTCCCCGGTAGACCTCGTCATTGACCACTCCGTCACCGTCGATCACTTTGGTGACGACGATGCTTTCGGCGAAAACGTCCGTCTGGAGATGGAACGTAACCATGAACGCTACGTATTTCTGAAATGGGGTCAGCAGGCGTTCAGCCGCTTCAGCGTTGTTCCACCGGGCACCGGCATTTGTCACCAGGTCAACCTGGAATATCTTGGCAAAGCCGTCTGGAGTGAATTGCAGGATAAAGAGTGGGTGGCTTACCCGGATACGCTGGTGGGTACCGATTCACACACAACCATGATTAACGGCCTTGGCGTTCTGGGCTGGGGCGTCGGTGGTATTGAAGCGGAAGCGGCCATGCTCGGCCAGCCGGTATCAATGCTCATTCCCGATGTGGTGGGCTTTAAGCTGACCGGTAAATTATCCGAAGGCATTACCGCCACGGATCTGGTTCTGACGGTCACCCAGATGCTGCGTAAGCATGGCGTGGTGGGCAAATTCGTTGAATTTTATGGCGATGGTCTGGATTCACTGCCGCTGGCGGACCGGGCCACCATCGCCAACATGGCACCGGAATATGGCGCGACCTGCGGCTTTTTCCCGATTGATAGCGTTACGCTGGAGTATATGCGCCTCAGCGGTCGCAGCGAGGAGCAGGTGGCTCTCGTTGAGGCTTATACCAAAGCGCAGGGCATGTGGCGTAACCCGGGTGACGAGCCGGTATTTACCAGTACGCTGGAACTGGATATGGGCACCGTTGAGGCAAGCCTCGCAGGGCCAAAACGTCCGCAGGACCGCGTCGCCCTGAGCAACGTTCCGAAAGCCTTTGCCGCCAGCAATGAGCTGGAAGTTAACGCCGCACAAAAAGATCACCGTCCGGTGGACTATGTTCTGAACGGGCATCAGTATCAGCTCCCTGACGGCGCCGTGGTGATCGCCGCTATCACTTCCTGTACCAACACGTCCAACCCGAGTGTGTTAATGGCTGCCGGGCTGCTGGCAAAAAAAGCGGTAGAGCTGGGGCTCAAGCCACAGCCTTGGGTTAAAGCCTCCCTGGCGCCTGGTTCGAAAGTGGTATCCGATTACCTGGCACAGGCCAGACTCACGCCTTACCTCGACGAGCTGGGCTTTAACCTGGTGGGCTACGGCTGTACGACCTGCATCGGTAACTCTGGTCCACTGCCTGAACCTATTGAAATGGCGATCAAGCAGGGGGATTTGACCGTTGGCGCGGTACTTTCCGGTAACCGAAACTTTGAAGGGCGTATTCATCCGCTGGTGAAAACCAACTGGCTGGCCTCGCCGCCGCTGGTTGTAGCCTATGCGCTGGCCGGAAACATGAACATTAACCTGGCGACCGATCCGATTGGTCACGATCGCAAAAATGAACCGGTCTATCTGAAAGACATCTGGCCATCATCGCGCGAAATTGCGCGCGCGGTAGAGAAAGTTTCCACCGAGATGTTCCGCAAAGAGTATGCGGAAGTGTTCGAAGGCACAGCGGAATGGAAAGCGATCGACGTGGTGGGTTCCGATACCTATGACTGGCAGGATGATTCCACCTATATTCGCCTGTCGCCATTCTTCGACGAAATGCTGGCGGAGCCTGCACCGCTGAAAGATATTCACGGCGCGCGCATTCTGGCGATGCTGGGCGATTCCGTCACCACCGACCATATCTCCCCTGCGGGTAGCATCAAGGCGGACAGTCCGGCAGGTCGGTATCTGCAAAGTCGTGGCGTGGAACGTCGCGATTTCAACTCCTACGGTTCGCGCCGCGGTAACCACGAAGTGATGATGCGCGGGACCTTTGCCAACATCCGCATTCGCAATGAAATGGTCCCAGGCGTGGAAGGGGGTATGACGCGCCACCTGCCGGATACAGAGGTCATTTCAATTTATGACGCAGCCATGAAGTATCAGCAGCAGGGTACGCCGCTGGCCGTTATTGCCGGTAAAGAGTACGGCTCCGGTTCCAGTCGCGACTGGGCGGCAAAAGGTCCGCGTCTGCTCGGGGTTCGCGTGGTGATTGCCGAATCCTTTGAACGTATCCACCGCTCAAACCTGATCGGGATGGGGATCCTGCCGCTGGAGTTCCCGCAGGGTGTAACGCGTAAAACGCTGGGTTTGACCGGGGAAGAGCAGATTGATATCAGCGGTCTGCAAAATCTGCAACCGGGTAAAACCGTTCCGGTGAAGTTAACGCGCGCAGATGGAACGACAGAAGTGCTGGATTGCCGGTGTCGTATTGATACGGCAACAGAGCTGACCTATTATCAGAACGACGGCATTTTACATTATGTGATTCGTAAGATGCTGGACTGAACAAACTCGCCCGGCACATGTGCCGGGCGTTTTGAGTTTACTCGCTCAGCAGATGCCCCATTTTGGCAGCTTTGGTATCGAGGTAGTGCGCGTTTTTCGGGTTGCGGCCGACAATCAGCGGTACGCGTTCCACAATATTGATGCCCGCTTCAGTGAGGATTTCCACTTTTTTCGGGTTATTGGTCAACAGACGCACTTCGTCCACGCCCAGCAGCTTGAACATATCCGCGCACAGGGTGAAATCGCGCTCGTCAGCAGCAAAGCCGAGCTGATGGTTCGCTTCGACGGTATCGTAGCCCTGATCCTGCAACGCATAGGCGCGGATTTTATTCAGCAGGCCAATATTGCGACCTTCCTGACGGTGATACAGCAGAACGCCACGTCCTTCCTCTGCGATATGAGAAAGGGCGGCTTCAAGCTGAAAACCGCAGTCGCAGCGCAGGCTGAACAGCGCGTCACCGGTCAGACACTCTGAATGAACGCGGGACAGCACCGGCGTTTGCCCCGAAATGTCGCCGAACACCAGGGCGACGTGATCTTGCCCGGTTGCCAGTTCTTCAAAACCCACCATCAGGAAATCGCCCCATGGGGTTGGCAGTTTGGCTTCTGCCACACGTTTAAGCTGCATGTGATTCTCCAGACCAGGCTGACACGTTTCGTGCCGTTGCCCCATTATGCTTTCTGTATCGGACTATTTTGCCACAAGCCCGGCAACTTCACCTAATCACCACCACGCTTTACAAACGTTAAACGCACAATCCGACATATCCACCAGAATGATGAAATTCAGTTATGATTGTGGTGCTTAGTGAAAAAGGAGAGGACATGCTTTCAATTGCCAGACGAACGGCCGCAGGAGCCGCCGTATTGCTCGTTATACCCCTGGTCGTTTGGTTCTCCGGCTGGATATGGCAGCCCGGACAAAACGAGACGTGGCTGAAAGCCTTATACTGGATAACCGAGACGGTCACCCAGCCGTGGGGGATTATTACGCACGTGTTGCTCTGTGGTTGGTTCCTGTGGTGCCTGCGCTTTCGCCTTCGCGCGGCGCTGGTACTGTTCGCTATTCTCGGCGGCGCCATACTTATCGGACAAGGGGTGAAGTCGTGGGTCAAGGATCGCGTGCAGGAACCCCGTCCTTTCGTCGTCTGGCTGGAAAAAACGCATCATGTTCCGGTGGATGAGTTCTACAATTTAAAGCGTAAAGATCGCGGTACGTTGGTAAAGGAGCAGCTTGCAGAACAGCAGGATATCCCGACCTTTTTACGCAAACACTGGCAAAAAGAGACCGGCTTTGCGTTTCCTTCCGGGCATACGATGTTTGCTGCCAGCTGGGCGCTACTTGGCGTGGGACTGCTGTGGCCGCGTCGGCGTACCCTCACGATTGCGATTTTGCTGGTCTGGGCGACAGGCGTAATGGGCAGCCGGATGCTGCTGGGGATGCACTGGCCGCGTGATTTGGTGGTGGCAACACTGATCTCGTGGGTACTGGTGACGCTGGCGACCTGGCTTGCACAACGTTTTTGTGGACCATTGACGCCGCCGCCGGAAGAGAAGGAAGAAATAGCCGAAAGGGAGTCTGGCGGAACCTGAAGGTTGATATTCCGCATTTTGACCATAAATCCATGTAGGGCGCGTTACTTTTTCCATTTCGCGCCCGCCACTAAAATGGTAGCTTATAAGGCTGATTGCAGTGAGTTGAACACGCTTTATACGCTCGAACCACATAACGGGAAGTCATGTGAAATATTTACTCATTTTCTTACTGGTGTTGGCGATTTTTGTCATTTCAGTCACATTGGGCGCGCAAAACGATCAACAGGTAAGTTTTAACTATCTGCTGGCGCAGGGCGAGTACCGGGTGTCGAGCCTGCTGGCGGTGTTATTCGCGGCGGGTTTTGTCATCGGCTGGCTTGTATGCGGCCTGTTCTGGCTTAAGGTTCGTGTTTCTCTTGTTCGCGCTGAACGTAAAATTAAACGACTTGAACATCAACTTACGCCTGCGTCTGACATTCCGGCGAGCTCTGGTGTGCCGGTAGTCAAGGAATAATCGAATATGCTGGAGTTGTTGTTTCTGCTTTTGCCTGTCGCCGCAGCCTATGGCTGGTATATGGGCCGCAGAAGCGCGCAACAAACAAAACAGGATGAAGCAAACCGACTCTCCCGTGACTACGTAGCGGGGGTGAACTTCCTGCTGAGCAATCAGCAGGATAAAGCGGTGGATCTGTTCCTCGACATGCTTAAAGAGGATACCGGCACCGTTGAGGCGCATCTCACCCTGGGAAACCTGTTCCGCTCGCGCGGAGAGGTTGACCGTGCCATTCGTATCCACCAGACCCTGATGGAAAGCGCTTCGTTGACCTATGAGCAACGGTTGCTGGCCGTGCAGCAGCTTGGGCGGGATTACATGGCCGCGGGGCTTTACGATCGCGCCGAGGATATGTTCTCTCAGCTGGTGGATGAGACGGACTTCCGTATCGGTGCGCTTCAGCAGCTTCTGCAAATCTATCAGGCCACCAGCGACTGGCAAAAAGCGATTGATACCGCCGAACGGCTGGTCAAACTCGGTAAAGACAAACAACGCGTCGAAATTGCCCACTTCTATTGCGAGCTGGCTCTCCAGCAGATGGGTAGCGATGACATGGATAAAGCCATGGCATTGTTAAAGAAAGGCGCTGCGGCCGATCGCAACAGCGCGCGCATCTCGATCATGATGGGGCGGGTCTTTATGGCTAACGGTGATTACGCCAAAGCCGTGGAGAGCCTGCTTCGCGTTATCGATCAGGACAAAGAGCTGGTCAGCGAAACGCTGGAAATGCTGCAAACCTGCTATCAGCAGTTAGGTAAGCAGGACGAGTGGGTTGCGTTTCTGCGTCGCTGCGTTGAAGAAAACACCGGTGCCACAGCCGAGCTGATGCTGTCCGACGTCGTTGAAGAGCACGAAGGGAGTGATACCGCCCAGGTATACATTACCCGTCAGTTGCAGCGTCATCCTACCATGCGTGTTTTCCATAAGCTGATGGATTATCACCTTAATGACGCAGAAGAAGGGCGTGCTAAAGAGAGCCTGATGGTGCTGCGAGACATGGTGGGTGAACAGGTGCGAAGCAAACCGCGCTATCGCTGCCAGAAATGCGGCTTCACCGCCTATTCGCTTTACTGGCATTGCCCTTCCTGCCGGGCGTGGTCCACCATTAAGCCAATCCGAGGTCTGGACGGGCAGTGATTTTTTAAAACGCCGCATTTTAGTTACAACATACTAATGCTTGCAGTGATTTCGTCAGCACCGTGCGGTCTGAGGTTCGGCAGGAAAATCATTCGATTCTGTTCATTTACCCCGAGGGCAGGTAGAATGCACGCCGTTTATCTGTTCCGCGCCGCTGCGCGCCCATAGACGAAAAGGGCTGGTCATGACGTCTGTTACATCCTCCACTTCCCGCGTAGTTACCGATTCTCCCGTAGTTGTCGCTCTGGATTACAATAACCGTGACGCCGCACTGGCCTTTGTTGATGGCATTGATCCCCGCGATTGCCGTCTGAAAGTAGGCAAAGAGATGTTTACGCTGTTCGGCCCGTCAATCGTCCGCGATCTGCACCAGCGTGGCTTCGACGTTTTCCTCGACCTGAAATTCCACGATATTCCGAATACCACTGCGCACGCCGTAGCTGCGGCGGCTGAACTGGGCGTGTGGATGGTTAACGTTCATGCATCCGGCGGGGCACGCATGATGACGGCTGCGCGCGAAGCGCTGGTGCCGTTTGGCAATGACGCTCCGCTTCTGATCGCCGTCACCGTGCTGACCAGTATGGATGAATCCGACCTGCGCGATCTGGGTGTGACGTTGTCACCTGCCGAACACGCGGAGCGTCTGGCGCGCCTCACGCAACAGTGTGGTCTCGATGGCGTGGTCTGTTCGGCTCAGGAGGCGGTTCGCTTCAAATCTGTGCTAGGCCGCGACTTTAAACTGGTAACGCCAGGTATCCGTCCGGCAGGCACCGATTCTGGGGATCAGCGACGCATCATGACGCCAGAGCAGGCGCTGAGCGCGGGTGTAGACTATATGGTGATTGGTCGCCCGGTGACGCAATCCGCTCATCCGGCAGAGACCCTGAAAGCGATTAATGCATCACTGAAAAAGGGGGCATAATGCGTGACGCCAACAGTCGTCTGGTCTATTCAACGGATACCGGGCGCATTGAAGAGCCAAAAGAGAAAGCTGAACGTCCAAAAGGCGATGGTATCGTGCGAATTCAGCGCCAGACCAGCGGCAGGAAAGGTAAAGGGGTTTGCCTTGTCACTGGCATTGATCTGGATGATGCAGACCTGGTAAAGCTCGCCGCTGAACTTAAAAAGAAGTGCGGATGCGGTGGGGCAGTAAAAGACGGCATTATTGAGATTCAGGGTGATAAACGGGATTTAATTAAAACGCTGCTGGAAGCCAAAGGAATGAAAGTTAAACTGGCGGGCGGCTAAAATAAATGAGCCACGGACATTGCCGTGGCTCTTTTTTTTACGTGCGTAAGTCAGACCTGAAAATACAAAATATATTATTATACCGGTGAGAGCCGTTATGGTGATTATTTGCCCACCTGGTGACCGATAACACCACCTACGGCAGCACCACCTAATGTACCCAGCGTACTACCATCCGTTAATACTGCACCACCAAGCGCACCAGCACCGGCACCAATCGCGGTGTTACGGTCACGTTTAGACCAGTTAGAGCAAGCGCTCAGGGACATTGCTACAGTGATTGCCAGAACAGCGGCGGCTAATTTTTTGCTGGTAAAGGTCATAATACTTTCTCCTGAATTATGGATTCACGGAAAGGAATGCACTTTAAGTATAGACAATATCCATACTTAAATTCTGTTCCCGTGAAAGCTGGTCGCGCAGGTGTTTCATCATCACGCAGGTGATAGTCACTTCCTGTTATATCGCTAATATTAATTTTACGTGTTTAGAACGGTTTCAACAGGTAAAAACTCTTAAAGGCAGGGTCAGAATACTCTCAGAGAAAGGTTTAAGTGCGCCCATTATTCGGGCGCAGCAGGATAATCAGGCCGTTTTTTTCACGATATCGACAGTCAGGCCGTCTTGTTCTAATTGCTGGCGATATTCATCGCGCAAACGCTCATCCGTAATCACACGGCTGAAGCGTGAAGCCGGACCCATCGTATAAGGGTGTACGGCGCCAAACTTAGAGCTGTCGGTCAGCACTATCGCTTCACACTCTTTGGCGAGCACTGCGTTAACCACGTCTGAACGCATCATGTCGCGACCAGTAAAGCCGGTGTCGGGCTGCCAGCCGTCAATACCAATGAATGCTTTACTGAAGTGAACCTGCTGAACATATTGACGCGTTAATGGCCCCACCATGCTTTCGCTTTTCTTCTGGTAAATGCCGCCCAGCAGTATCACCTCGCACTGAGTTTCCTTCAACAGATGGGCGATATAGCTGCTTACGGTGATGATGGTAACGTCTTTTTGATCGGCGAGCGTGCGCGCCAGAAGGGCATTACTGCTGCCATTTTCAATAAAGACGGTCTCACCGCTATTCACTAAGGATGCAGCAAACTCCGCCAGCTCCCGCTTGAGCGCATAATTGTTCATCATGCGGGTTTCGACGTCGTCGCTGTCCAGTGGAACGGCATATCCGTGTGCACGCCGCAGGTAGCTCTGTTTTTCCAGCAGATTCAGATCCTGACGAATGGTGACTTCAGAAACGCCGGTGGCTTTAGCGAGATCGACCACGCTTACGCGTCCCTGATCGATCACCATCTGCAAAATGATTTGTTGTCGGGAATTCATAGCATCCATTTAAAAGGCAAGGGCGGAAACGACGTGGCTACACTTCCCACGGGGCTTTAGGTTGAGTGGATTCTGGAGCGTTATCAGCGCCGTTCTCAGCCAGCAGTTCAGACTTGAGGATTTCAAGGTTACGGATAGCAGAGTGATAATCGCCTGCGACAAGAATATCCAGCACAGTATCAATACGCTGTGCCACGGCTGTTGCATCAATGTTAGACATAAGCTCACCCTGAAGCGAAAAGTTAATATTATCAATGATGCAGAAAATTGATTCAAAAGAGAAGGTAAAAAATGCAATAACCAAAGTTCATAAATGAAAGTGATAAATTTGGCCCCCGTATGCTGCGGGTTGTAGGGGTGGATTAGTCTAAAACTGCGCGCAACGCGCTTTTTTATAAGAGGAATTCGACTATGACAGTTATCAACCAGACAACCTGCACATTGTTTACTGATGCTGAACGATTCACTCAACTGGCGGCTTATTATGAGGCCGAACGGCGTACGGTGTGGATGATGTTACGTGCCACGCCACGGCCTTGCTTCAATCATGCGCTGATCGAGGAGATCATGAATCTCTCCTGGCTGGTTCGACAGTCCGGATTTATCGTTGATTTTTGGGTCACCGGATCGCTGGTCCCCGACATCTACAATACCGGCGGTGATTTACAGTTCTTCGTTGAGTGCATCAAAAACAACCGACGCGAAGCGTTACGCGCCTATGCCCGGGCCTGTGTGGACTGCGTTCATGCCGCCTCGCGAGGGTTTGATACCGGAGCTGTCACGCTGGCTATGGTGGAAGGAAGCGCGTTAGGGGGCGGGTTTGAAGCCGCGCTGGCGCATCATTTCATTCTGGCCCAGCGCGATGCCCGATTAGGCTTTCCGGAAATCGCGTTCAATCTGTTCCCGGGCATGGGCGGCTATTCACTGGTGGCGCGTCGTGCCGGCATGAAAATGGCGGAGGCGCTGATCTACAAAGGTGAGACGCATACGGCGGAATGGTATGAGCAGCATGGTCTTGTGGATCTCTTATTCGAGCCGTTACAGAGCTATGTTTCGGTGCGGACGTTTATCGACACGCTACAGCCGAAGCTCAACGGCGTAAGGGCCATGCTGCGTGCACGTACGCGCGTGCTGCCACTTCCGCGAAGCGAGCTGATGGACATTACCGAGGATTGGGTTGATGCCGCCTTCTGCCTTGAACCGAAGGATATCGCCTACATGGAGCGGCTGGTTATGCTGCAAAATCGCCATCAGGCGACGGGCTTACGCAAAGCCAGCTAACGGACATTTCTGGCCTGATAGCGCTTTAGCCATCGCTCGAATGCGGCAGCGGGCATGGGCTTAGCAAAAAGATAACCCTGCCGTTCGTTGACGCCATTCTTCGTCAGAAAGGCGTCTTCTTTTGCACTTTCCACCCCTTCAGCAATGACCTGCAAATTTAACGCCTGCGCCACGGCGACTATCGCACGCACCAGCGACTGTGAAATGGACTGCTTATGGATGTCCCGCACGAAAGCCTGGTCAAGCTTAATGGCATCGATAGGGAAGCGCGCCAGCTGCGACAGGGAAGAGTACCCCGTACCAAAGTCATCCAGGTGAATTTGCGCTCCCAGGCGGCTAAATTGCTGGATCACTGACAGGGCCAGCTCTTCATTTTCAATGAGACAGCTTTCGGTCAATTCCACGTCAATCGGGCAGTATTCAAAACTCAGGTCTTTCAGCGCCTGCTTCAGGTCGCTGAAGATGGTCTGGTCCGCCAGCTGACGGGCGGAGACGTTGACCGCGACGCGAAGGTTGATCCCCTTGTCGCGCCATTTTGCCACCTGGCGCACCACATCAAGCATAACCCAGCGGCCCAGGGGCACAATCAGCCCTGACTCCTCAGCATAGGAGATAAACTCCATCGGCGGGATCAGGCCACGCTCTGGCGACTGCCAGCGCACCAGCGCCTCCAGACTTCTGACTTCGCCGCGCCAGGTTATTTTGGGCTGGTAGTGGATTAACAGCTGATCGTTATCCAGAGCTTTACGCAGGTTGGTATCCAGCCACAGGTATTCAAATACGCGCTGGTTCATCTCTGGCGAGAAGACGCAGAATTTGCCCCGGCCATTTTCTTTGGCGGTGTACATGGCGGTGTCGGCATTACGAATGACGCTTTCGCGATCGTTACCGTGCTGGGGCGCAAGCGCGATGCCCAGCGAGCAGCCGGTGTAAACCTCTATCAGCCCGATGCGGAAAGGCTGACGAAGTCGGGTCAGTATGCGCGATGCCATGGCTTCCAGCGCGCCCTGCGAGGTATCGGTGGCCAGCACGATAAACTCATCCCCACCCAGGCGCGCCAGGGTTTGTCCTTCGTCCAGGCAGCTCAGGATCGCCAGCGCAACGGCCTGTAGCAGCTGGTCGCCAAACATATGCCCATAGGCATCATTCACTTTTTTAAAATTATCCAGATCGAGATAAACCACGCCTACCTGGGTGTCACCCCTAGCGGTGATGGCATCAGAGATCAGCTCATGGATGGCGTTTCGGTTAGGCAAACCGGTAATCGTATCCGTATTGGCGAGTACGCGCAGGCGCTCCTGGGCCCGACGCTCTTCGGTTATATCGGTACCTGAACAGATGAGGAAGATTTCATTTTTCCCGCTGCCGCTGTGAACAAATTTATTTCTGAAGAGAAACAGGCGCTGCCCTTTGCGGGTCTTGATCCAGCGTTCAACTTCGTACGAGCTGCCGTTACGAAAAAAACCGGTGATGTTGCGTTTGGAGGCCGCGGCTTCGCTACGACTCATAAACAGTTTGAACACGTTTTGCCCGATAACTTCCTGTTCCTTCAGGCCCGTATATTCTTCACTTAAACGGTTGAAGCGCTGAATATTCCCGTTCTGGTCGAGGATCACAATCACGGAGTTAGCCTCGGACACTACCTGTTCGGCGAAGGAGAGCCCCTGCGCCAGGTCCCGCGCCACGGAAGGAGTATCGTTCCAGGCTGATGCCGTTCCTGCCCACTCATTTTTGTTAATTTTACGGCCGACAAGATGAACGGGAACGTCCACACCGTACAAGGGCAGGGTCATGGCAATGCTGGAGGTTATCACGGTGAGCTGGCGGATCAGCGCGGCCTGCTCATCATCCAGCGCCACCACCTGAATGATGTCAGCGCTTTCACTGGCAGCAAGATGCAGAGCATTGCTGTCTGCTGTCAGTCGCCACCAGGGGCTATGCGTACCCATGTAACGAAACAGCAAATTCTGCTCCAGATCGTCCATCACGTTTTCTCCCGCGGCTGCTGAGTAGCGCACAAATTATTCATTTGCAGTCGACAATGACGGCTCTCTTTTACTGTAGATAATTCTGGCGAAATGTGGCGATGGGAAACAGAAAAGTGTGAGAAAAAACGATGATTTTGCGGGAGATAATTCAGGAGAGAACTCCCGGCCACCCCTTAACGGAACGGCCGGAAGTTTACGCGGTTATCAGGCGGCAGGGCGCGCGATAATACTGCGGGTTTCCATGCGCACTTCAGCGATGGTGACATCAATCACGTCAGTGACCTTGTAAACCGTTTCGCCTTTAATTTGCACGGTCCCGTTTTCCTGGCTACAAACCAGTTCGTCGCGAACGGCATGCAGGAACGGGGCAGGAATAAAGGCAACGGCGCCATTATCCACCAGACGAACGCGCATACCGCCGCGGCTGATGTCAATGATTTCCGCCAGGAAACGGGTGTCAGTCCCTGCCTTATCATTCAGGAAGCGCGCGTACAACCAGTCGCCGACATCACGCTCCGCCATACGGTTGAGACGGCGACGTTCTGCCATCTGCAATGTCGTATCATCCTGTGGGCGGGCAACAGATTCCCCTTTGATGATCGCTTTCAGCAGACGATGGTTAACCATATCGCCGTACTTACGGATCGGGGAGGTCCAGGTCGCGTAAGCCTCAAGGCCAAGGCCGAAGTGCGGGCCTGGCTCGGTGCTGATTTCCGCAAAGGACTGGAAGCGGCGAATACGGCTGTCGAGGAACCCTGACGGCTGCGCGTCCAGCTCGCGGCGCAGTTTGCAGAAACCTTGCAGGGTCAGCACTTCCTCAGGATCGACGTGTACGTCATGGGTTTTCAGCAGGGCAGCCAGCGCTTCGGTGTTCGCTGGATCAAACCCGGTGTGCACGTTGTAAATGCCAAAGCCTAATTTGTCGCGCAGCACGCGGGCGGCACAAATGTTGGCGGATATCATCGCTTCTTCAACGATGCGGTTGGCAATACGGCGCGGCTCAGCGACAATATTCAGCACTTCACCTTTTTCACCCAGCACAAAACGGTAGTCCGGACGATCTTTGAAGACCAGCGCGTGAGTTTGACGCCATTCGCTGCGGCTCAGGCAGACGCGGTGCAGCAGACGAATTTGTGCGGCAATGTTGTCGGACTCGGGTTTCCAGCTGCCCGTGTTCTCCAGCCAGTCGGACACGTCGTCATAGGCCAGCTTGGCTTTGGATTCGATGGTGGCGGCGAAGAATTCAATATCTTCTTCAATGGTACCGTCAGCCGCAATGGTCATCCGACAGGCCAGCACTGGACGTACTTTGTGCGCACGCAGCGAGCAAAGATCGTCGGAGAGTTCACGCGGCAGCATCGGAATGTTAAAGCCCGGCAGGTAGTTGGTGAACGAGCGCACTTTGGCCATCTCGTCCAGCTTGCTGCCTTCGACAATCCATGCGGTAGGGTCGGCAATGGCGACGGTCAGATGCAGTTTGCCATCGGCTGTCTCTTCGGCATACAGCGCATCGTCCATATCCTCGGTGCTGGCGCTGTCGATGGTGACAAAGTCCAGCGCCGTCAGATCGCGACGTTCCAGACCTTCGTCCTGCATTTCAGTCGCCACGCCCTCAGGCGCTTCTTTTTCGAGGTTGTGGCGCGCCAGCGTCACCCACCATGGGACGAAATGGTCGTCGCCGAAGGTAATGTATTGGGTAAGCTCGGCGTAGAAACCGCGATCGCCTTTTAAAGGATGACGGCGCATCTCAGCAACCGCCCAGTCACCCTCAACAAAATCATGCTCAACGCCACGCGCGGCGCGGCACGGAATAGCATCTTTCAGGAGAGGATGGTCCGGCACGACAGAAAGACGATCGTCTTTTTTATGCACTTTCCCGACAAAGCGGGTCAGGAAAGGTTCGATCAGTGCTTCCGGCTCGGCAGACTCTCGTTCCTTTTCGGTATGAATAACGGCCGAAATGCGGTCGCCATGCATCACTTTCTTCATCTGAGGAGGCGGAATGAAGTAGCTCTTCTGCCCGTCAACTTCAAGAAAGCCAAAGCCCTTTTCCGTGGCTTTTACTACCCCTTCTGCACGCGGCGTCTGGGAATGCAGTTGCTGTTTAAGCTGCGCTAGCAGCGGGTTGTCCTGAAACATAATGTTCTATTTTCGTAGCCATTGAGCGGCTGACAGTTTTACGCGAATCTCACTGCTACAGCAAGCGCTCTTTAGGTAAAGAGTATGGTTATTCCTCTTTGCCGAGCGCCACGCGCAGACGGTCCAGCCAGCCATAAAATGCATCTCGGGTAAGCAGGTTGATGGCCTTCTCTGGCGAGAGACCTGACCCGGTCAGGGGCGTTAACTGGGCGGCGCTAAAGCGATCCGGAGAGGCGACAAGCAGCGCACGAGCGGCTGAGAGCATCGAAGACGCGGGGCCTTCACTTCGCGGATGGTTAAGCAGAATTTCGCCCGTCAGATCAAGCAGCATCGGCTCATGACACAGCACAGGAGTAAGCGCTTCAAGCGCCGGTTCCGCCTGCCAGCGTGAGAGCGCCTCAAGCTGAAGCGCACTGGCATATTTTAGCTCAACCGCGGGTAGCGTGGCGGTCCATCTGCTGAAGCTGACCGGCAGCGTATGGGGCTGAATGTGATGCCCGGGCAGCCAGCGTACCGGATGGCCAAGCAATGCCTGAAATACCGCGACCACTCGCGCCTGAAAACCGACAAAGCCGATGATCTGGTTGATAAGCACAATGTCATACGTTGTGAGTCCAACCTCATCAAGCTGGTTTTGGGCTTTATCATCGATGACATCGGGTGAGCTGGTTAACTGGCGGGCATACTGGGTAATTTCTGCAAGGCGTCGATTGCTTTCCCGGGAGGAGTCCGGCCCCGGAAGAGGGGCGAGCAGAGCAGCGTAGTGGTTACAGAGCCGCTGAACGCCACACGCCTGGGCAACCGTTAATGCCGTGCTCAGCCTGTCGTAGGCGCTGAGCGTATGCAGACGGTTCACGGGAGTATCAAGCGGGAACAAAAGATGACACAAGGTTCGGGCAGGCGTAAGCCAACCAGCACAGCTTGCGAGAATGTCATCGGGCAGGGCTAAATCGAGCAAAAAACGGTCGTCGACGTTAGCGGCTTCGGGCACCAGCGGCAGAACGTCCGTCTGCGAATGATTCGACTGGGTTTCATGATACCAGTGGCCTTTGCCGGAAAAACGGCGTTGTTCCATGGGCGTTCCTTGATCTCAAAATGGCGATCAATATCCTGGCGTAAGGCGGGTGAGGGGAAAAATATTGTTAGGTGATAACAAATAGCAGAACGGAATAACGAGGGGCGGGGCGGGGGAAACTCTCTTCCCTGACGGGAAGAGAGTGACAAGCTTATTTAATTTCCAGCTCGTTCATTGCAGCGATGTTGAAGCCGCCGTCAACGTGAACCACTTCGCCGGAGATACCTGCGGAAAGGTCAGAGCACAGGAATGCCGCAGAGTTACCCACATCTTCGATAGTAACGGTACGACGAATCGGGGTAACCGCTTCGCAGTGTGCCAGCATTTTACGGAAATCTTTGATACCGGAAGCGGCCAGGGTACGGATTGGACCCGCAGAAATAGCGTTAACACGCACGCCTTCAGGACCCATCGCGTTCGCCATGTAGCGCACGTTGGCTTCCAGAGACGCTTTCGCCAGACCCATAACGTTGTAGTTAGGGATAGCACGTTCTGCGCCGAGGTAGGACAGAGTCAACAGGGCTGCGCCCGGGTTCAGCATCGCGCGGCAGGATTTTGCCATTGCAACGAAGCTGTAGGAGCTGATGTCGTGGGCGATTTTGAAGCCATCACGGGTAACCGCGTTCACGTAGTCGCCGTCCAGCTGGTCGCCAGGAGCGAAGCCGATGGAGTGAACAAAACCGTCGAATTTCGGCCATGCTTTTGCCAGTTCAGCAAACATGCCATCAATGCTTTCGTCTTGTGCAACGTCACATTCCAGAACAATGCTGGAACCCAGCTGCGCGGCAAATTCTTCAACACGGCCTTTCAGCTTGTCGTTCTGGTAGGTGAACGCCAGCTCAGCGCCTTCGCGATGCATTGCCTGTGCGATGCCGTATGCGATAGACAGTTTGCTGGCAACGCCAGTCACCAGAATGCGCTTACCGGAAAGAAAACCCATAGCTTTAATCCTTATATTCATTGCTTATTTTGCCTTGTAATTCATAGCGTTACAGGCAGTATTTCAAAATCATTCGAAATTAGCTCGAAATTATAGCCCACTCACAGCCCCGTGTCACGATATTTCTCGCTCCTGCGCCGTGAATGGGCTCACGGAAGAGGTCGAACTGTCTCTTCATCAGGCTGTTTCGTGTGTATCCCAGCAGTATATCACCGCACGCAGGGTTCGCCTCATCCAACCAGAGACTGCCCGGAGCACAGCCGGATCTTAATTCGCTGACGAGGGGATTCTGGCGATAACCTTAATTTCGAAATCAAAACCCGCAAGCCAGTTAACGCCTATTGCTGTCCAGTTTGGGTAAGGAGCGTGGGGAAATGCCAGTTTTTTCGCCTCCATGATAACGGGGAACTGGTTTTCAGGATCGGTATGAAACGTCGTGACATCAATCAGATCGTCAAAAGTACATCCCGCGGCTGCCAGGATCGCCCGTAAATTATCGAACGCCAGCTGCACCTGAGCGGGGAAGTCGGGTTCAGGTGTGCCATCGCTGCGGCTGCCAACCTGACCGGAAACAAATAACAGATCGCCAGAGCGAATTGCAGCTGAATAGCCATGCTCTTCATAGAGGGCATGTCGGTTAGCCGGGAAGACGGGATCACGTGAAGGCATGGCTTTTCCTTTTCTGTCAGAGGTATTGTTGTGCTTACGCGGTAGAAGTAACATACGCGACGTATGTGAAAAATGTAATTCACATACGTCGCGTATGTCAAATTATAGTTATCGCTTAATTAAGGAAGTCCCATGGCTACAAAACGTCGCGCTGAAACGGCCCAGGAAAATCGCGAGAAAATGATTCAGGCGGCGCGAAAGGCATTTGCTGAAAAAGGCTATGCCGCAGCGTCAATGGATGAACTCACGGCAAGCGTGGGGTTAACACGCGGCGCGCTATATCATAATTTCAACGACAAGAAGGGATTACTGGCGGCGGTGGTCGCGCAGATAGACAGCGAAATGGCAGCAAACGCAAAAGCGATTGCCGCCGCCGCCGAAGATGACTGGGAGCGACTGCTGGCGGAGGGCATCGCCTATATCAAAATGGCGCTCGTTCCGGAAGTTCAGCGTATCGTCCTCCTTGACGGCCCGGCTGTTCTGGGCGACCCGGCGCAATGGCCCAGCCAGAACAGCTGCCTTGAGTCGACCCGTCAGACCATCGAAAAAATGATGGAGTGCAACGTAATCAAAAAGATGGATGCCAGAGTCGCAGCCCATCTGCTGAATGGCGCTGCTCTGAATGCGGCTCTGCTGATTGCCGCGAGTGAAGAACCGCAGAAGACCCTCCCGCATGCCATAGAGGTGTTTACTCTGCTGGCAAGCGGGTTACGCAGCGGCTAACGATCTTTACGCCACGCGTCCGCCGTCAACGCTTCACCAAAGTGGCCGGCAATCAGGCGTTTTGTCAGATCGTGGAGCGGGGAGGCCAGCACGTCAGCGGTACTGCCGCGCTCAACAACTTCTCCCTGGTGCATTACCAGCACCTGATCGCTGATGTGCTTCATCATGCCCAGGTGCTGAGTCACGTAGATATACGAGATCCCCTGTTTTTCCTGTAACTCCAGCATCAGGTTAATGAGCTGCGAACGCATCGACATATCCAGCGACGCCAGCGCTTCGTCGGCGATGATGACCTTCGGGCGCAGGATCAGCGCGCGGGCCAGACCGAGACGCTGTTTTTGGCCCGGGGCCAGCATGTGCGGGTAATAGCTGACATGGTCGGGCAGGAGGCCTACCAGACGCAGGGTTTCGACAATCCGTTTGCGACGCGCTTCCGGCTCCAGGTCGGTATTCAACCGCAGCGGGAAATCCAGGATCTGGGAAATACGCTGACGCGGGTTCAGGGACGTCGACGGATCCTGAAAAATCATCCGGATGCGCTGACTGCGAAAAGAGTAGTCCCCAAATTCCAGAGGATGATCGTCAATCAGTATTTCACCGCCGCTCGGCTCGACCATACCCGCGAGCATTTTTGCCAGGGTCGATTTGCCCGAGCCGTTTTCACCGATAATCGCCAGCGTCTGCTTTTCGCGCAGCGTAAAGCTCAGCGGTTTAACAGCCTCGACGGTCTGACGGTGAAACAGGCCGGTGCGATAGCGAAAGGTCTTACTCAGGTTACGTACTTCCAGTAAGGTTTCAACCATTTCACTCTCTCTCCATGTTCAGCGGGAAATGACAGGCAAACAGATGATTTTTCGGCCCTGTCAGGCGCGGTGTTTCGATGCATTTGCGCTGAGCATACGGGCAACGCGGACCCAGACGGCAGCCAATGGGCAGCGATTCCAGCAGCGGTATCGCGCCAGGCAGCGTATTCAGACGGCTTTTGTGCGGCATCGCGCTGCCAAAGTCCGGGATCGCCCTGATCAGCGCCTGCGTGTAGGGATGATGCGGCGTCGTCACCAGGTCTTCGCTTGGCGCGGTTTCTACCGTCTGGCCGCAATACATTACGTCAATTTTATCCGCCCACTTGCTCAGCATTTGCAGGTCGTGGCTGATCAACAAAATGGTGGTGTTGTTATTCTGGTTCAGACGCGTGAGCAGGCGGAAAATCTGGGCCTGGGTGGTTGGCTCCATCGCGTTCGTTGGTTCGTCCGCAATCAGCAGACGCGGCTGATTCGCCAGGGCGATGGCAATCATCACTTTCTGGCATTCACCGTCGGTCAGTTCGTAGGGGAAACTGCGCATCGCGTCTTTATGGTCTTTGATCCCGACACGGTGCAACAGCTCAATGGCACGGCGTTTACGCCAGCCGAAACGCTGCCACCAGCGGCCTTTATAGGTCCACCCGGGGATGTTCTGCATCAGCTGTTTCCCGACGCGCTCGGACGGATCGAGACAGGATTGCGGCTCCTGGAAAATCATCGAGACGTTATGGCCCACCAGTTTACGGCGTTCGCGCGGGGAGAGACGCAACAAATCGATGTCGTCGAAGCGCATACGATCGGCGGTCACCCGCCAGTTGTCCTTCGCCACGCCGCAAATGGCCTTGGCGATCAGACTTTTCCCCGAACCCGATTCGCCCACCAGCCCGCGGATTTCGCCCTCTGCGAGCGTAATACTGATGCGATCCACGGCCTTGACCCAGCCTTCGCCCGTTTTAATTTCGATCGTGAGGTTGCGGATATCGAGTAACGGCATTATTGCACCCCCGCATTGATTGCGCGGCGGATCCCGTCGCCCAGCAGGTTAACGAGCAGCACGCTCACCATGATGGCCGCGCCCGGCAGCATGACCGTCCACGGCGCAACGTAAATCAGCTCCAGCGCATCGCCAAGCATGGCGCCCCATTCCGGGGAGGGGAGCTGCGCGCCAAGGTCCAGGAAGCCCAGCGCTGCGATATCCAGAATCGCCATCGACAGGGCGCGGGTGATCTCCGTCACCAGCCCGGCGGCAATGTTAGGCAGCACGGCAAACCACAAAATATTAAACGTGGTGGCGCCATCCAAACGGGCGGCGACGACATACTCTTTCTCCAGTTCGTCGTGAACCAGGCTGTAAACCGAGCGCACCATGCGCGGCAGAATGGCCAGCCAGACGGCGAACATCGCATGGGTGAGGTGCGGCCCCGCGAAGGCCACGACGATAATCGCCAGCAACAGCGAAGGAATAGAGAGCAGGGTATCAAGAATATGGTTAAGCACAGCCGACCGCAGCCCGTGGGTTGAGCCGGCAAAAATGCCCAGCGCCAGGCCGCAGATTGCGGCAGCCAGGGTGACCACGAACGCGCCGCCTACCGTCGGTGCGGCGCCGCTCAGCAAACGACTTAGCACGTCGCGTCCGAGATCGTCAGTCCCCAGGAAGAACGAAACCTCCCCGTAGCGCGACCACGACGGCGGTAAAAGCTGATAGCCAAGGAACTGCTGATCGATGCCATACGGCGCAAACCACGAACCCAAAACGCACAGCAACACGAGGCCAATGCAGCCGTAAAAGCCGATCATCGCCGTGGTGTCGCCGTAAAAATTACGCCACACGGTGCGTAGCGCACCGGGCGTGCGCTTTTCGCTGTAGACGTTATCGTAAGGCATACCATTCCTTATGCTTCAATGGGTTGGCCATGGCACCCAAAATATCGGAAATAACGTTAACAATAATGACCAGCGAGCCAATCACCATCACGCCGGCGGAGATCGCCGCATAATCCTGCTGGCGAATGGCATTGATCATCCAGCGCCCAAGGCCCGGCCAGCTGAAAACCATCTCGGTGATCATCGCCAGCGTCAGCATGGTTGAGAATTGCAGCCCAAGACGTGGGATTACGGGGGGCAACGCATTGTGCAGCACATGGCGACGTAAAATCGTCAGGCGAGACAGTCCGCGCGTGGCGGCGGCTTTCACATAGTTTTGATCGAAGACGTCGATAGTGCTGATGCGCATCAGGCGGATCACCTCGGTCGTCGGCGCGACGGCCAGCGTAAGCACCGGCAGCACCATGTGGCGCAGCGCACTCACGATCATTTCGTCGCGCCAGACTGAATCAGAAAGCCAGGCGTCAACGATGGCGAAGCCGCTAACCGTTTGCACGTTATACAGCAGGTCAAAACGGCCAGATACCGGCAGCCAGCCTAACGTCAGTGAGAAGAAGAGGGTAAGCAGCAGCGCCAGCCAGAAAACAGGGATGGAAAAGCCAATTAAGGCAAGCGCGCTAATAAATTTATCCTGCCATTTATTACGATAAATTCCCGCCAGCATTCCCACCGGGATCCCCACCATGAGGGCAAAGCCAAAGGCGAGTATACACAGCTCCATGGTGGCCGGGAAAACCACTTTCAGCTGTTCGGAGATGAGCTGTCCGTTGATGCTGGACACGCCAAAATCCCAGTGCAGCAGGCCATTAAACCAGAACAGCCAGGCGTCCCAGAGAGATGAGCCCTGAAGCGGGGCGTGCGGCGTAAAGTAGCTCAGGCTAAAGCCGACAAAGGTCAGGAAGAACAGGGTCACCAGCAGTAACAGTAGCCGACGCAAGGTAAATATAATCATGGTTTCTTCACCTCTTGTTCTTTCTCACGGGTCACGCCCGCGAAGGAGGCGTTACCAAACGGGCTGAGTACCAGCCCTTTAATATCGTAACGGTAGGCCTGGAGGCGCAGGGAAGAGGCAAGCGGCAACACGGGAAGTTCTCTGGCCAGAATATTTTGCGCTTCATCGTAGGCCTCAATGCGTGAGGCAAGCTGTTGAGACGCCAGCGCTTTTTGCAGCACGGCATCAAATTCCCGGTTACACCAGTGGGCGTAGTTGGTCTGGGAGTTGATTGCCGCACAGCTCAGCAGCGGACGGAAGAAGCTGTCCGGGTCGTTACTGTCGGTGGACCAGCCAGCCAGCGTTAAGTCGTGATTCATGTCCATCAGACGCGCCTCCTGGAAACGGCCTTCGACAGGCACGATGATCACCTTAACGCCCACCTGCGCCATATCAGCCTGCAACAGCTCAGCCGTTTTCAGCGGGCTGGGGTTCCACGCCTGAGAGCTGGTGGGCACCCACAGCTGTAGCGTCAGGTTTTCTGCCCCCAGCGCTTTAAGCTGTTCGCGCGCTTTCGCCGGATTATATTCCGTAATCTTCGCCTCGCCGTCATAGGCCCAGGAGGCGCGCGGAAGAATAGAGGCGGCGGTTTCCGCGGTACCGTAGTAAATCGACTGCATCAGACGCTGGTTGTTGATCGCTAACGCCAGCGCATGGCGCACGGCCGGATTATTTAGCGGCGGCTTATCGGTGTTAAACGCCAGATAAGCGATGTTCATGCCCGGGCGCAGGGTCAGGCGCAGGCGTGGGTCGTCGCGCAAAATGGTCAACTGGCTGGCCGCAGGCCAGGCAAGCACGTCGCACTCGCCGGTCAGCAGTTTGGAGAGTCGGCCTGTTCCACCTGAACCCAGATCAACAATAACCTGCGGCATCAGCGGCTTGCCGCGCCAGAAACGATCGTGGCGTTGCAGGCGAATGTATTGTCCGGCGCGGTACTCTGCTAACTGGAACGGACCGGTGCCTACAGGCTCACGATCGAGACGTTCCTGACGATCCTTTTTCGTCAGCTGATCCGCGTATTCGGCTGACATGACCGAGGCGTAGTGCGTCGCCAGATGCCAGAGGAAGGAGGCATCCGGGCGATTCAGACGAAACTCAACCGTACGGTTATCCAGTTTGCGAACGCTTTTGACCGAGTCCGCGAATTGCAGACTGTCGAAATAGGGGAAGTTCCCGCCATTAACGTTATGCCACGGATGATTGCGGTTGAATATGCGCTGGAAGGTGAAAACCACGTCATCCGCGTTGAGCTTACGGGTTGGGGTAAACCACGGGGTGTGCTGAAATGCGACATCATCGCGTAGACGAAAGCGGTATGTGGCACCGTTATCAAGCACTTCCCAACTTTCAGCAAGCTCCGGAACCAGCCGATAGGTATAAGGATCGACGTCGAGCAGGCGATCGTAGAGCTGTGCGGCCAGCGTATCGACAATCAGGCCGCTCCCCGCTTTTTGCGGATTAAAAATATCAACTTGCCCGCTGACGCAGTAGACGAAACCACTATCACGGATATCAGGAGGCACAGCGCGATCGGGCGCAGCAAAGGCCAGATTGCTGAACAGACCGAGTGCAAACAGGGACGATAAAACCAGGCGCATAGTTTTTAAGGTTTTTAGATTCGATCTGCAAAGTGTATCGCACTTACGCCTGCTTCGTAAAAATGTCTGGGGGTAAGTGCTGATAATGTCAGCGCATTTGATGTTTTTTGAGCAATGCCCTTAACTGATGGTAGGTCAGGCCCAGCAGTTCAGCTGCCCGTTTCTGATTATATTTCGCCTCTTTCAGGCTCTGCTCAAGCAACTGTTGCTCCTGCTGATGCTGGAAGTGGCGTAAATCGAGCGGCAACGCCGGAGCCTGCTGGCGCGTCGCCGGAGCCGGGGGCTGTTTATCCTCGCGCCGAAAAGGATCGAGAATAATGTTGTCCAGTTCGGTCTCGCTGCTGCCATGCCGGTAAACGGACCGTTCCACCACGTTTTTCAGTTCACGAATATTGCCCGGCCAGTGGTAACCGAGCAGGGTCCCGGTGGCCCGTTCGCTGAAGCCCGGAAAGAGAGGCAGACCCAGTTCCCGGCACATCTGAATGGCAAACTGATCGGCCAGCAGCATGATATCGCTGCGCCGCTCCCGCAGCGGCGGCAGCTGTACAACATCGAAAGCCAGCCTGTCCAGCAGGTCGGCGCGGAATTTGTCCTCAGCCACCATCGCGGGCAGGTCGGCGTTGGTGGCGCATACCAGGCGAACGTTGACCTGGAGGGGCTGACTGCCGCCAACGCGTTCCAGTTCACCGTACTCAATGACGCGCAGCAGTTTTTCCTGCACCAGCATCGGCGCGGTCGCCAGCTCGTCGAGAAAGAGCGTTCCGCCATCGGCGCGCTCAAAGCGTCCGGGATGGCGTTTTTGTGCGCCGGTGAAGGCGCCAGCTTCATGACCAAACAGCTCGGTGTCGAGCAGGTTTTCATTCAGCGCCGCGCAGTTAAGGGAAATAAAAGGGCCGTCCCAGCGGCCAGACAGAAAGTGCAGGCGGTTAGCGATAAGTTCTTTACCCGTTCCGCGCTCACCGATAATCAGCACCGGTTTATTCAGTGGCGCGAGGCGCGATACCTGTTCAAGCACTTCCAGGAAGCTGTTGGCCTCGCCAAGCAAATTATCTTTATATTCAGCCATGATGAAATTAACCACTCCTTAGTGATATTCACCAGGTGAGAATAGCCGCTGGCTGGATAAATATCAATCACACTCAGTAAAATCAATAAGATAAAAAGTTGGCATGGGATTTGTATTAACTACTCAGCAGGGCATCGCCCGATAACAGAACTATGAGGATTGAATTATGGGTATTTTTTCTCGTTTTGCCGACATCGTGAACGCCAACATCAACTCGCTGCTGGAGAAAGCGGAAGATCCGCAGAAGCTGGTGCGCCTGATGATTCAGGAGATGGAAGACACGCTGGTTGAAGTACGCTCCACCTCCGCCCGCGCGCTGGCAGAGAAAAAGCAGTTAACGCGTCGTATCGAGCAGGCAACTGCCCAGCTTAACGAATGGCAGGAAAAAGCGGAACTGGCGCTGCGTAAAGATAAAGAAGATCTGGCTCGCGCTGCGCTGATTGAGAAGCAGAAGCTGACCGACATGGTTGCCACGCTGGAACACGAAGTGACGCTGGTGGATGATACTCTGGCGCGTATGAAGAAAGAGATTGGTGAGCTTGAAAACAAACTCAGCGAAACCCGTGCACGTCAACAGGCGCTGGCGCTGCGCCACCAGGCTGCAAGCTCGTCTCGCGACGTGCGTCGCCAGCTGGACAGCGGCAAGCTGGATGAAGCGATGGCCCGTTTCGAATCGTTTGAACGTCGTATCGACCACATGGAAGCTGAAGCCGAGAGCCACAGCATCGGTAAACAGAAAACCCTCGATCAGCAGTTTGCTGACCTGAAGGCCGATGATGAAATTAGCGAGCAACTGGCTGCGCTGAAAGCCAAAATGAAACAAGACAACCAATAATAATTCCTGCGGCACCTGAGCGTGCCGCATCGTAAGACAAGGAGTACACATGAGCGCGCTTTTTCTGGCTATACCCCTGACCATTTTCGTGCTGTTTGTTCTGCCCATCTGGTTATGGCTGCACTACAGCAACCGCTCTTCACGCGGTGAGCTGTCGCAGAGTGAACAACAGCGGCTGGCGCAGCTCTCTGCCGAGGCAAATAAAATGCGCGAACGTATTCAGGCGCTGGAAGCGATCCTGGACGCGGAACACCCGAACTGGAGGGAACGGTAATGGCTGGACTGAATCTGAATAAAAAACTGTGGCGGATCCCACAGCAGGGCATGGTTCGGGGCGTTTGCGCCGGGCTGGCGCACTATCTGGATGTTCCGGTAAAACTGGTGCGTGTGGTCACCGTATTGTCGATTTTCTTCGGCCTGGCCTTTATTACACTGGTGGCATACATCATCCTGTCGTTTGTACTCGATCCTATGCCGGAAGGTGAGCTGGATGCGGAGAACACGCCAACCAGCAGCGATCTCCTGAACGCGGTGGATGAACAGCTGAGCGCAGGGGAGAAGCGATTGCGCGAGATGGAACGTTATGTCACCTCCGATACCTTTACGCTGAGAAGTCGTTTTCGTCAGCTTTAAGAGAGAACTTACATGAAACAAAACTGGCAACAGGCCGGTCAGAAGGTAAAACCCGGCCTGAAAATCGCAGGTAAACTGGTTCTGATGACGGCGTTACGTTATGGCCCGGCCGGTGTGGCGGGTTGGGCGATCAAGTCTGTTGCCCGCAAGCCGGTCAGAATGATGCTGGCGGTCGCTCTGGAGCCGCTGTTACAGAAGCTGGCAAAACGCGTTTCCCGGCGCTACCTGTCACGCTAGTTCCTCCCGCATAAGCCCTTTCTCGCCCAGAGAAGGGGCATGACTTTCCCTTCTGCGTTTCTTCTGCTTTTCTGCTTTCTTTGCGGCAGCTCACAATAATGCGTTGCGCTGCGCTGAGATTGCTGCTTTCTGCCCCCGGGTCCGTTGACAGATATTTTACATGGGAGTAGATTGCCAATCCGTGGGACCGCTACCATGGAAAATAATGTGAACGCAAAAATTAAAAAACTTATCAATCATATTTACGGTGAATCATTTTCAGATGCACACCTTAACGTGTTATTAACTAAGCTTGAAAAGGCGGCGGTTAATATTACGGAAAAGCGTAAGTCAGGCTGGGATGAAAAAGACGTTGTGCTGATTACCTATGCCGATCAGTTTTCCGCGAAAGGGGAGAAAGCGTTGCCGGTATTTACCCGTTTCTATAATGAATGGCTTTCTCGCACGTTTTCTCATGTCCATCTGTTACCGTTTTATCCGTGGTCGTCGGATGATGGATTTTCCGTTATTGATTATCACGAAGTTGCACCTGAAACCGGAACCTGGCGAGATGTCGCGGAATTAAAACAGTCTGCCAGCTTAATGTTTGACTTCGTTTGCAACCATATGTCAGCGAAAAGCGAATGGTTTGCTAATTATCTGGCGCAGAAGCCGGGCTACGAAGATTTCTTTATTTCTGTCGATCCCGAAACCGATTTATCGGCGGTGACGCGTCCCCGCGCATTACCGCTGCTGACGCCGTTTACGCTTAATGATGGCAGCGTTCGTCATCTGTGGACCACATTCAGCGATGACCAGATCGATCTCAATTTCGCCTCGCCGCAGGTGCTGATTGCCATGGTTGACGTTCTGCTCCATTACCTCATGGAAGGGGCGCGTTATATCCGTCTGGATGCGGTCGGGTTTATGTGGAAGATCCCGGGAACCACCTGTATCCATCTGGAACAAACCCATTGCCTTATCCAGCTGTTCCGCGCCATTACGGACGCCGTGGCGCCTGGAACGGTGATCATCACTGAGACAAATGTTCCCCACAAAGACAATATCTCTTACTTCGGTGATGGTGAAAATGAAGCCCAGATGGTCTATCAGTTTTCCTTACCGCCGCTGGTGCTGCACGCCGTTCATCGTCAGGATGTTAAAGCCCTGTGCCGGTGGGCGGGCTCGCTGGCGCTGCCTTCAACTTACACCACCTGGTTTAATTTCCTGGCTTCACATGATGGTATCGGATTGAACCCATTACGCGGCATCCTTCCGGAATCAGAGATCCTTTCGCTGGTCGAAAAGCTTCAGCAGGAAGGCGCGCTGGTCAACTGGAAAAATAATCCTGACGGAACGCGAAGCCCCTATGAAATTAATGTCACCTATCTTGATGCGTTGAGTTTGCGAGACAGCTCAGATGATGAGCGCATTGCGCGGTTCATCCTGGCGCATGCTGTGTTGTTAAGTTTTCCTGGCGTACCGGCTGTATATATTCAAAGCATTCTTGGTTCGCGTAACGATTATGAAGGTGTCGAACGTCTCGGATATAATCGCGCGATAAACAGGAAGAAATACACCGCAGGTCAGGTTGATCGGGAGCTTAATAATAATAAGAGTATACGTTATCAGATTTATTCTCGTTTGAGTGAGCTTATTGCTATTCGTCGCGGCGAGCGTGCGTTCCATCCGGATAGTCAGGCTATTTTTTACGCAATCGGTGAAAATATTCTTAAAATTGTTCGTGTTGCTGAAAATGGCGAGCGAATGACAGCATTATTTAATTTTAGCAATAAAATGCAGACCGTTTATGGACAAACGCTCTTTGGTAGGGAATTACTCTCAGGACAAGATATTAGCGGTACGGAACTGACCCTCAATCCATGGCAGGTAATGTGGATTAAAGAAAACTAAAAAGGACCCTAAAATGAAAATGCCCAAAATTGTGCTGTTATCAGCACTGGTTTCGTGCGCCCTGTTATCAGGCTGTAAGGACGATAAAGCATCTCAGGTCACCATTGAGTTTATGCACTCGTCGGTAGAACAGGAGCGTCAGGCAGTTATTACGAAACTGATCGAAAAATTCGAGAAAGAAAACCCGACTATTACGGTGAAACAGGTCCCCGTTGAGGAAGATGCCTATAACACCAAGGTCATTACGTTGGCCCGTACCGGCGCGCTGCCGGAAGTGATTGAAGTCAGCCATGACTACGCCAAAGTCATGGATAAAGAGCAACTGCTGGACCGTGACGCGATCGGCAACGCGATTAACGCCGTCGGCGAAGATACCTTTTACGACGGCATTTTACGCGTTGTTCGCACCGAAGACGGCAAGGCATGGACGGGGGTGCCGGTTAGCGCGTGGCTGTCCGGCGTCTGGTATCACAAAGACGCGCTCGCGGCAGCGGGAATCGAAGAACCGCACAACTGGGAGCAACTGCTGAAAGCCAGTCAGGCGCTCAACGATCCGGCGAAAAAACATTACGGTATCGCGCTTCCAACCGCAGAAAGCGTCATGACGGAG
Source organism: Enterobacter sp. BIDMC 27 (assembly GCF_000534415.1). NCBI lineage: Bacteria > Pseudomonadati > Pseudomonadota > Gammaproteobacteria > Enterobacterales > Enterobacteriaceae > Enterobacter > Enterobacter sp. BIDMC 27. The sequence goes on along the minus strand of NZ_KI973178.1, from coordinate 3,380,392 downwards.
CAGGCCTTCTCGCAGTTTGCGTTGTCAGGCGGAGCCAACGTCTTTGATGCAAACGGCAACGTGAAAATCGATACCCCTGAAATGTCGAAAGCGCTGGCGTTTTATCGGGCACTGGCCGCGAACACCATGCCGGGCTCGAATGATGTCATGGAGATCAAAGACGCCTTTATGAACGGCTCTGCGCCTATGGCCGTTTACTCCACCTATATCCTGCCCGCGGTCTACAAAGATGGCAATCCGGCCAACCTGGGGTTCGTGGTCCCGACGGAAAAATCATCAGCCGTGTACGGCATGATCACCTCGTTGACGATCACGACCGGCCAGACCGAAGAGGAAACGCAGGCGGCAGAAAAATTTGTGACCTGGATGGAGCAGGCTCAAAACGCGTCTGACTGGGTGATGATGTCCCCTGGTGCGGCGCTGCCGGTGAACAAACTCGTGGTGGGCACTGAAAGCTGGAAAAACAACGACGTGATCAAAGCCTTTGGCCAACTGCCTTACGAGCTGATTGCCCAGTTCCCGAACGTCCAGGTATTTGGCGCCGTAGGCGACAAAAACTTTACCCGCATGGGAGATGTTACCGGCTCCGGCATTATCAGTTCCATGGTGCATAACGTGACGGTGGGACAAAAAGATCTCAGTGCGACGTTAAGCAACAGCCAGAAGAAACTGACTGACCTGATATCACAACGATAGGAGCGCTTTGCGAAGGGAATTATGAAGACGTTGTTTTCTGGTCGTTCAGATATGCCTTTCGCCATGCTGCTGTTGGCCCCCAGCCTGATTTTGCTGGGGGGCCTGGTGGCCTGGCCAATGATTTCCAACATTGAAATCAGTTTTTTACGTTTACCGCTGAACCCGCGTATTGATGCGGTGTTCGTCGGCCTGGATAACTACATTCGCATTCTGGGCGATGCTGCGTTCTGGCACTCCCTGTGGATGACGTTCTGGTATACGGCGCTGGTCGTGCTCGGCAGCACCGGGCTGGGACTGGCCGTAGCGATCTTCTTTAACCGTGAATTCCGCATGCGGAAAACGGCACGTTCACTGGTGATTTTGTCCTACGTGACGCCGTCTATTTCACTGGTATTTGCCTGGAAATACATGTTCAACAACGGCTACGGGATTGTGAACTATCTGGGCGTTGATCTGCTGCATCTCTACGATCAGGCGCCGCTATGGTTCGATAATCCTGGCAGCAGTTTTGTGCTGGTTGTCCTGTTCGCCATCTGGCGTTACTTCCCGTACGCCTTTATCTCGTTCCTCGCGATTTTACAGACCATTGATAAATCATTGTACGAAGCGGCAGAGATGGACGGAGCAAATGCCTGGCAGCGTTTTCGTATCGTGACGTTGCCCGCCATCATGCCGGTGCTGGCCACGGTGGTCACGCTGCGAACCATCTGGATGTTCTACATGTTTGCGGATGTGTATCTGCTCACCACCAAGGTCGACATTCTGGGCGTATATCTCTACAAAACCGCCTTTGCGTTCAATGACCTGGGTAAAGCAGCCGCCATTTCCGTTGTGCTGTTTGTGATCATCTTCGCTGTCATTCTGCTGACCAGAAAAAGGGTAAACCTCAATGGCAACAAATAAACGCGTTCTGGGCCGTATCGGTTTTTATCTGGGACTGGCGCTATTTCTGATTATCACGCTGTTTCCATTTTTTGTGATGTTGATGACGTCGTTCAAAAGCGCGAAAGAGGCGATCTCGCTGCACCCGACCATTCTGCCGCAGGAGTGGACGCTACAGCACTACATCGACATCTTTAACCCGCTGATTTTCCCGTTTGTGGATTACTTTCGTAACAGCATGGTGGTGTCGCTGACCTCCTCGGTCATTGCGGTGTTTCTCGGCACGCTGGGCGCGTATGCGTTATCCAAACTGCGCTTTAAAGGGCGCACGACGATCAATGCGAGCTTCTACACCGTCTATATGTTCTCCGGGATCCTGCTGGTGGTGCCGCTGTTCAAAATCATCACCGCGCTCGGCATTTATGACACCGAACTGGCGCTGATCATCACCATGGTGACGCAGACGTTGCCTACCGCGGTCTTTATGCTGCGCAGCTATTTCGACACCATCCCGGACGAAATCGAAGAAGCCGCGATGATGGACGGCCTGAACCGCCTGCAAATCATCTTCCGCATCACCGTGCCGCTGGCGATCTCGGGTCTGGTGTCGGTCTTTGTCTACTGCTTCATGGTGGCGTGGAATGACTATCTGTTCGCCTCCATTTTCCTGTCCAGCGCCAGCAACTTTACGTTGCCGGTGGGGCTGAACACGCTCTTCAGTACGCCAGATTACATCTGGGGTCGCATGATGGCGGCATCGCTGGTCACGGCACTTCCGGTCGTCATTATGTATGCCCTGTCTGAACGTTTCATTAAAAGTGGTTTGACCGCCGGCGGCGTGAAGGGCTGAGGCGGCCGATTTTAACAAGGAGTCAGTCATGAAAAAATTAGTTGCGACAGCGCCTCGTGTAGCGGCGCTGGTGGAATACGAAGATCGTCCTGTTGCAGCACATGAGGTGAAGATTCGTGCCCGTTATGGCGCCCCGAAACACGGCACTGAAGTCGTGGATTTCCGCGCGGCAAGCCCGTTCATTGATGAAGAGTTCAACGCTGAGTGGCAGATGTTTACCCCGCGTGAAGAAGGTGCAGCGCGCGGCATCGAATTTGGTAAATTCCAGCTGGGGAACATGATCGTCGGCGACATCATCGAATGTGGTGCGGACGTGACGGAATACCAGATCGGCGACAGCGTCTGCTGCTACGGCCCGTTGCAGGAAACGGTCATCGTTAACGCGGTGAACAACTATAAGCTGCGCAAAATGCCGAAGGGCGCATCCTGGAAAAACGCCGTTTGTTACGATCCGGCGCAGTTCGCCATGAGCGGCGTGCGTGATGCTAACGTCCGCGTAGGGGATTTCGTCGTGGTTGTGGGGCTGGGCGCGATTGGCCAGATTGCGATTCAGCTGGCGAAAAAAGCCGGCGCGTCAGTGGTTATTGGTGTCGATCCTATCGAACACCGCTGTGAGATCGCCCGCCGTCACGGTGCAGACCACTGCCTGAACCCAATCGGTACCGATGTCGGTCTGGAAATTAAGAAACTGACCGGCAAGCAGGGCGCAGATGTGATCATCGAAACCAGCGGATTCGCAGATGCGCTGCAATCTGCGCTGCGCGGTCTCGCCTACGGCGGCACCATCTCCTATGTGGCTTTCGCCAAGCCGTTCGCGGCGGGCTTCAACCTTGGTCGCGAAGCACACTTCAATAACGCCAAAATTGTCTTCTCCCGCGCATGCAGTGAACCCAACCCGGATTATCCGCGCTGGAGCCGCAAGCGTATTGAAGAGACCTGCTGGGAATTGCTGATGAACGGTTATCTCAATTGCGAAGATCTGATCGACCCGGTCGTCACCTTCACCACCAGCCCGGAAAGCTATATGAAGTATGTCGATCAGCACCCGGAACTCAGTATCAAAATGGGCGTCACTTTTTAAGCTAAGGACAGCAAATCATGAATATCGCAACACAAAACCAGGCCTTTTTCCCGACCGCTATCATGGAAAAATTCGAATACATCAAAGCGATGGGATTTGATGGCTACGAAATCGATGGCCGACTGCTGGTGGAAAACCTCGACGAAGTAAAAGCGGCTATCAAAGCCACCGGCCTGCCAGTCACGACGGCCTGTGGCGGTTACGATGGCTGGATCGGGGATTTTATCGAAGAACGCCGCCTGAACGGTCTACAGCAGATTGAACGCATTCTTGAAGCGCTGGCAGAAGTGGGCGGCAAGGGGATTATCGTCCCGGCTGCCTGGGGGATGTTTACCTTCCGTCTGCCGCCAATGACTTCGCCACGTAGTCTGGACGGCGATCGCAAAGCGGTCAGCGCTTCTCTGCGCTGGCTGGATGAGGTGGCAGCGCGCACCGGTACTACCGTCTACCTGGAGCCGCTGAACCGCTATCAGGATCATATGATCAACACTCTGGCCGACGCGCGTCGTTATATCGAAGAGAATGGCCTGAAGCACGTGCAGATCATCGGTGATTTCTACCACATGAATATTGAAGAAGACTCCCTGACGGAAGCGCTGCATCAGAACCGCGACCTGCTGGGTCATGTGCACATTGCTGATAACCACCGCTATCAGCCGGGCAGCGGCAGCCTCGATTTCGCCAGCCTGTTCGATCAGCTGCGTGCCGATAACTATCAGGGTTACGTCGTGTACGAGTGCCGGGTGCGTGCCGACGATCCGGCTCAGGCCTATAAGGACTCTCTCACTTACTTGCGTGAATGCTAAGGATGACTAGCGTGATGAGTGCTTCTACACCTTTGCCTCTGCGCGTCGCCATCATTGGCGCCGGGCAGGTTGCAGACAAAGTGCATGCCTCGTATTACGCCACGCGCAGTGATGTTCAAATGGTGGCTGTCATGGACAGCCGCCTTGAGCAGGCACAGGCGTTCGCGGAACGTTATGCTATTCCATCGGCATGGCAGGACGCTCACGAGATGTTGCAGGAAGTAAAACCGGATGTGGTGAGCGTCTGTTCGCCTAACCGGTTCCATTTTGAACATGTGATGGCGGCTCTCGAAGCAGGCTGTCATGTGATGTGTGAAAAGCCGCCGGCGATGACCCCGCACCAGGCAGATGAGATGCGTCTGGCGGCGCGCAAGGCTGGAAAAGTCCTCGCGTACGATTTTCACCATCGCTTTGCCCTGGATACCCAGCTCCTGCGCGATGCGGTTATGAACGGAACGCTCGGTGAAATTTACTTCACCTCCGCGCAGGCGCTGCGTCGTTGCGGTGTGCCGGGGTGGGGCGTGTTCACCAATAAATCGCTTCAGGGCGGCGGGCCGCTGATCGATATCGGCATTCATATGCTGGATGCCGCGATGTATGTGCTGGGCTTCCCGGCCGTGAAGCGGGTAACCGCGCACAGCTTCCAGAGACTGGGGAACCGGAAACACACCGGCCAGTTTGGCGAATGGGATCCTGCGCAGTTTACCGTGGAAGATGCCCTGTTTGGCACGATTGAGTTCTGCAACGGTGGCATTCTGCGTCTGGACACCTCTTTTGCGCTTAATATCCGCGAGCAGTCGATCATGAACGTCTCTTTCTGCGGTGAGAAGGCGGGTGCAACGCTGTTCCCGGCACACATTTATAACGACGAAGCCGGTGTTTTACAGACGCTGACCCAGCGGGAAGAGGCTGACGATCGCCGACATCTGCGCAGTATGGACGCGTTTGTTCGCCACGTATTGGGCGAGCCGGTCATGATTGCCGATGCGGAGCAGGGGCTGGTGATCCAGCAATTAGTCGCGGCGTTATATGAAGCCGCGGAAACAGGGGAAAGCGTGACGTTATGCTGAACCAGTCTGTATTAACCGATCCGGGCTTTTGCCCGCATAGCCTGAATAAGTACGCGTCCATTATGGCCTGCGGCAATGGCTACATGGGCATTCGCGCCACGCATGAAGAAGATTACACCCAGCAGACCAGAGGCATGTATCTCGCGGGGCTGTATCATCGCGCGGGACGCAACGAAACCACTGAGCTGATCAATCTGCCGGATGTCACCGGGATTGAAGTTGAGCTGGACGGCGTCAATTTCACGCTCCTTTCAGGCGAAATTCTTGAGTGGCAACGCGAGCTGGCCTTTGCTAACGGCGAACTGCATCGTAACGTTGTCTGGCGTTCGCCGGACGGAAAACGCTATCGCCTCGAGAGCCGTCGTTTTGTTTCGCTGGACCAGTTGCCCTTAGTGGCAATGCAGCTCTCGATCACACCGCTTGACGGCGCCGCTCAGGCCGTGCTGAAAACCGGCATAGATGCGACACAAACGAACAGCGGCAGGCAGCACCTGGATGAAATCTCGGTCAGGGTCTTTGACCAGCACTACATGCAGGGTGTGTATGAAACGCAGGACCGGGCGTCTGAAGTTGTTGTTTCGGCGTTTTGTCAGCTCTCCGCTAAGAGCGACAGCTGTTTCACCGCCAAAAATCGGCGCCTCAGCGTTCATCATTCTCTGACTATCTCGCAAGATGACACTGTCACGCTTGAGAAGAGCGTCTGGCTGACGCATCGCAGCGATAAAGCGCTCTCGCAGGAGTCTTTCGCCCGCAACGCGCTGGCCGATCTCAAAGTCTGCGCGGCAAGAGGCTACGATGCGTTGCTTGAGAGCTCAGCGTACGCCTGGGAAGCGGTCTGGCGTGATGCTCGGGTGGAAGTGACGTGTGCAGAACAGCAGGATCAGCTGGCGCTGGATTACGCCGTCTGGCATCTGACGACAATGACGCCTGCTCATGATGAGCGAAGCAGTATTGCGGCGAAAGGGCTGACGGGTGAGGGGTATAAGGGACACGTCTTCTGGGATACCGAAATTTTCCTGCTGCCGTTCCATCTGTTTACCCGTCCACAGATTGCCCGCAGTCTGCTGCGCTATCGCTGGCTCAATCTTTCGGGCGCGCGTGAAAAAGCACGGCGTAACGGTTGGCCGGGCGCGTTGTTCCCGTGGGAAAGCGCCGCCAGCGGACAGGAAGAGACGCCAGAATTCGCAGCCATTAACATCCGCACCGGGGTTCGCCAGAAGGTCGCCTCCGCTCTCGCTGAACACCACATCGTGGCTGATATTGCCTGGGCCGTTGTCGCTTACTGGCAGGCAACACACGACGATGCCTTTATGCGCAATGAGGGCCTGACGCTGCTGATGGAAACCGCTTCGTTCTGGATGGGACGCGCGACGGAAATTAATGGTCGTCTTGAGATCCATGACGTGATCGGACCGGATGAATACACCGAGCATGTCAACAACAATGCCTACACCAACTATCTGGCCTGGCACAACGTTGCCTGCGCGCGTCAGTTTATGGCGATGTTTGGGCGTGAAGATGCGCGTTTTACGGAGAATGCCGGGAAGTTCCTGGCGCGCCTGTGGCTGCCAGAGGCCGATGCAGACGGTGTGATCCCGCAGGACGATACCTTCATGGCGAAACCTGCCATCGATCTGAGCCGCTATAAAGCCAAAGCGGGTAAGCAAACCATTCTGCTTGATTACTCTCGCGCGGAAGTGAACGAGATGCAGATCCTGAAGCAGGCCGACGTGGTGATGCTTAACTACCTGCTGCCGGAACGGTTTACGCCGCAGCAATGTGCCGCCAATCTGGCGTTCTACGAGCCACGCACGATCCATGATTCATCCCTGAGTAAAGCCATTCACGGCATTGTGCTCGCACGCTGCGGTGACACCGACGGGGCGTATGCCTTCTGGCGTGATGGTATCGCCATCGACCTGGGGGACGACCCGCACAGCAGTGATGACGGTATTCATGCCGCCGCCACCGGTGCGATCTGGTTGGGCGCCATTCAGGGATTTGCTGGCCTGCACATTAGCGAAGGGGAGCTGCATCTTGCGCCGAAGCTGCCTGCTCACTGGCAGAAACTCGCCTTCCCGCTGCGGTGGCGGGACGCAACAATGCACGTTACCTGTGAAGATGACCAGTTAACCATTGAAACCACCGCACCTGTCACGTTGACGCTGTGGGGTAAAACGCTGCACGTATCAGGGCGAAAAGTCTGCGCGCGTAAGGACTTTCTTGCATCTGTTAATGGGACCGCTACCACGGAGGGGCGCCATGACGCTTAACGCTGTTGTATTCGATCTGGACGGGGTGATCACCGATACCGCGCATCTTCACTTTCTGGCCTGGCGCGCCGTGGCGGAAGAGATTGGTATCACCTTCGATGAAGTATTTAACGAACAGCTGAAGGGAATAAGCCGTATGGACTCCCTCCAGCGCATTCTGAAACATGGCGGGAAAGAGGGGATGTTCAGTGACGAGCAGCGCCTGGCGCTGGCGACGACAAAAAACGCGCTTTACGTCCAGTCGCTGGCATCACTGACCCAGGATTCGCTGCTGCCGGGTATTCGCGACGTGCTGGCGGATATTCGCGCCGCGAAGGTCAAAATTGGCCTGGCATCCGTATCGCTTAATGCTCCTGGGATTTTGCACGCGTTGGGTATTCATCAGGCTTTCGATTTTTGCGCCGATGCTTCGCGCATTAGCCGCTCAAAGCCGGACCCGGAAATCTTCCTTGCGGCCTGTAAAGGACTGAACGTGCGTGCTGAAGAGGCCATTGGTATCGAAGATGCCGCCGCAGGAGTAGATGCGATTAACGCCGCAGGAATGCTGTCGGTCGGGATTGGGCCTGGCCTGAACCATGCGGGATTACAACTTCATTCAACGCAGGAACTGACCTGGGAACGCCTGACGGCGTTCTGGGCATCCCGGGCGTATTGATAAGGAATTAATAATGGCTCAACTGTCTCTGAAACACATTCAGAAAATCTATGATAACCAGGTCCACGTGGTGAAGGATTTCAACCTCGAAATTGAAGACAAAGAATTTATTGTCTTCGTCGGTCCATCGGGCTGTGGGAAATCCACGACGCTGCGAATGATTGCCGGCCTCGAGGAGATCAGCGCGGGTGAACTGATTATTGATGGGGTTTGCATGAATGATGTTCCCGCCAAGTCCCGTGATATCGCGATGGTCTTCCAGAACTATGCGCTCTATCCGCATATGACGGTCTACGACAACATGGCGTTTGGCCTGAAAATGCAAAAAATTGCGCCCTCCGTCATTGAAGAACGCGTTAGCTGGGCGGCACAGATCCTGGGCTTGCGCGACTATCTCCAGCGTAAACCTGGCGCGTTGTCCGGCGGTCAGCGCCAGCGCGTGGCGTTAGGAAGGGCGATAGTGCGCGAAGCGGGGGTCTTCCTGATGGATGAGCCTTTATCCAACCTCGATGCCAAACTTCGCGTGCAGATGCGCGCTGAAATCAGCAAGCTGCACCAGAAGCTTAATACCACCATGATTTACGTGACGCACGATCAGACGGAAGCCATGACGATGGCGACACGCATCGTGATTTTAAAGGACGGCATCATTCAGCAGGTGGGCGCGCCGAAGCAGGTATACAACGAGCCGGCGAATATGTTCGTTGCAGGGTTTATTGGCTCACCGGCGATGAACTTCATTCGTGGCGCGATCGACGGCCGCTACTTTGTGACCGAAACGCTGCGCCTGGAGATCCCGGAGGACATTCTGGCCGTACTTAATGCGCAAGGTTACCAGCGTAAAGCGGTCGTCTTTGGGATCCGTCCGGAAGACATTCTCACCGCACAGCGAAGCAGTGAAAACATCACGGCGAAGATCAGCGTTGCTGAGCTGACCGGGGCTGAATTTATGCTTTATGCCACCGTGGGTGGGCATGAACTGGTCGTCCGTGCGGGAGCGGCGGATGATTACGTCGCCGGAGAGAATATCGGCATCCAGTTCGATATGAATAAGTGCCATTTCTTCGATGCTGATACTGAAACAGCTATTAGATAAGAAAGGTGTTCGCCGGAAATGAAAGTTTCCGGTTTTTTGTGTGTTAATTATAAAGGAATATTTTAATGAGTACTCTACTAAGAAGTGCTGCGCTCGTCCTGTGCGCAGGGGTGAGCTGCGCGCAAGCAACAGAATCAGCCAAACAGTGGGAATTTAATATTGGCGCCATGTATGAAATTGAAAACGTCGAAGGTCAGGCCGACGATAAAGATGGATTATATGAACCCTCCGTGTGGTTTAATGCCACATGGGATGCCTGGACCATTTCGCTGGCTATGTATCAGGAAGGGCCGGTCGATTACAGTAGCATGACGCGCGGCACCTATTTTGATCGTCCAGAAGTAGAATTACGCTATCGTATTATTGGTACCGATGATTTCACGCTGGGACTGACGGGAGGTTTCCGTAATTACAGCTATCATTTCAAAGACGAGGATGGCGCGAAAGCGGGCAGCGCGAATATGCAGCGCTATAAAATTCAACCTGACTGGGATGTAAAATTAACCGATGACTGGCGTTTTGGCGGATGGTTTGCCATGTACCAGTTTGCGAATGACCTGGCAAAAACAGGTTATTCAGACAGCCGTGTCGAAACGGAAACCGGTTTTACCTGGACAATTAACGAAACGGTCTCGGCAAAAGTTAATTACTATTTAGAGCGCGGTTTTAATATGGACGGCTCACGAAATAACGGTGAATTCTCCACTCAGGAAATTCGCGCCTATCTGCCGATTTCATTGGGTCAGACGACGCTAACGCCTTATACCCGTCTGGGACTCGATCGCTGGTCAAACTGGGACTGGCAAGACGATCCTGAGCGTGAAGGACATGATTTCAACCGTTTGGGTATGCTGTACGCCTATGATTTTAACAATGGTTTATCCATGACGCTGGAATATGCCTACGAATGGGAAAACCATGACGAAGGGGAAAGTGACCGCTTCCACTATGCCGGTATCGGCGTGAATTACGCGTTTTGATAACACTTCACCAGGGGCGTTTGCCCCTGGTTTTTAGCGTAATGAAGCCGCATCTGAAAAATGCGTTTCAACCAATATCTTATGCGGGGCAGGTTTACCCGCTATGCACCTGAACAACACATCGCAGCTCTCTTCGCCCAGCTTTCTGGTGGGGATATCAAAGCCGCCAGGCGCAGGGGTTAAAATGAGAGATAGCATTGGGTCGCTGTATCCTGCCATTGCGACCTGTTCCGGGATCGTCAGGTTTAGCGCATCCGCGGCACGATAAAGACTCAGCAATTTCATACTGTCTGTCGCAAAAACCGCATCGGGCGGGTTGTCTGAAGAGAGTAGCTGACAGGCCGCCTGAAGCGCGCTTTCATGGGTGTATCCGCCATCAATAACCCAGTCCGGGTTAATCGCAATACCCTGCTTCTCAAGGCTCGATTTATAGCCCGCCAGGCGATCGATAGAAACGTGATAATCGAGCGGGGCATGCAGGCAGGCAATTTTAGTGCGACCATGTTTGATAAATGAGTCGGTTAATATGGCGCTGTCGCGGAAATTATCCGTGTCGACAGAATAGATATTCTGGTAATTACCTTCCACTTTACCAATAACGACCACGGGCACGCCATATTCGTCCAGCGTCGCGAAAAAAGACTCGTTCGCCGGCGAGCTTAGCATGATGATCCCCTTGATCATCTTCTGCTTTATTTTACCCACGCATTTTTGCAGATCATCTTCGCTGCTTTTGGACGTTTGTAAAATAACATCAAAACCCTCTTCTTCTGCTTTTGCCGTAATGGCATGTAGTACATCAGAGAAAAACGGATTGCCGGCGGTGGTTTTGGTTGAACGGGTCGAAATAACCATAATGGCGTCGAAGCCAGAAGAGGTGAGTGCGCGGGCAAGTTTATTCGGTTGATAATTTAATTCTTCTATCGCCTTCAACACCTTTTCGCGCGCTTCAGGAGAAATATTCGTTTGTTTATTCAGAACGCGCGACACGGTTGATTTCGAAACGCCAGCAACGCGGGCAATATCATAGATGGTGGGTGACATACACCTTACTCACTCCAGACGGACAGCAATTGCGCCCATCTTACTGGAGAGAAAACGGCAATAGCAATAATTAAGAATTGATAATCAACGATCTGCCCCAATTTACTGTATTCTGAAGTGACTTTTTTCAGGGTTCCAGGCAATGAAGGACGGCGATGAAGCGACTTAAAAACGAATTCAATTCTCTGGTGAACCGTGGCGTTGATCGCCATCTGCGTCTTGCCGTGACGGGGCTGAGCCGCAGCGGTAAGACAGCATTCATTACGGCGATGGTCAATCAGCTGTTGAACCTGCATGCAGGGGCGCGCCTGCCACTGCTTAGCGCAGTGCGCGAGGAGCGGTTGCTTGGGGTGAAACGTGTACCGCAACGTGATTTTGGCATACCCCGTTTCACCTATGATGAAGGTCTGGCGCAGTTATACGGGGAGCCTCCCGCCTGGCCCACCCCGACGCGTGGCGTGAGCGAAATCCGTCTTGCGCTTCGTTTCCGCTCGAATGAATCCCTGATGCGTCACTTCAAAGAAACGTCCACGCTCTATCTCGAAATTGTGGATTATCCGGGCGAATGGTTGCTCGATTTACCGATGCTGGCGCAGGATTACCTGAGCTGGTCCCGACAGATGACCGGTCTGTTGCAGGGGCAGCGGGCAGAGTGGTCCACCAAATGGCGCCAGCTTTGCGAAGGGCTGGACCCGCTGGCACCGGCGGATGAAAACCGTCTGGCCGTCATAGCTGAAGCCTGGACGGATTACCTGCATCAGTGCAAGCAGGAGGGGTTGCATTTTATTCAGCCGGGCCGTTTTGTTCTGCCGGGCGATTTAGCCGGTGCTCCCGCGCTACAGTTTTTCCCGTGGCCGGACGTTGACAGCATCGGCGAATCGAAACTGGCGCAGGCGTACAAGACCACCAACGCCGGTATGCTCCGCGAGCGATACAATTATTACTGTGAGAAGGTGGTTAAGGGCTTTTATAAAAATCACTTTTTACGCTTTGACCGCCAGATCGTACTGGTGGACTGCCTGCAACCGCTCAACAGCGGGCCGCAGGCGTTCAATGATATGCGGCTGGCGCTGACGCAGCTGATGCAAAGCTTTCATTATGGCCAGCGTACGCTGTTTCGCCGTTTGTTCTCGCCGGTCATCGACAAGCTGCTGTTTGCCGCCACAAAAGCTGACCATGTGACGGTCGATCAGCACGCCAACATGGTATCCCTGCTGCAACAGCTGGTGCAGGATGCCTGGCAGAATGCGGCCTTCGAAGGGATCAGTATGGATTGTCTGGGGCTGGCGTCCGTACAGGCTACGCAGAGTGGGTTGATTGACCTGAATGGCGAGAAAATTCCGGCCCTGCGGGGCAACCGTCTCAGCGACGGTGCGCCGCTCACGGTCTATCCGGGGGAAGTTCCGGCGCGTCTGCCGGGCCAGGCTTTCTGGCAAAGCCAGGGTTTTCAGTTCGAAGCCTTCCGTCCGCAGAGTATGAACGTTGACCAGCCATTGCCGCATATCCGTCTGGATGCCGCGCTGGAGTTTTTAATTGGAGATAAATTGCGATGACGGAACCGTTAAAACCACGCATTGATTTTACCGGCCAGCTTGAGCAGTCCCCGCATGAGGCGTTTAAAACGGCGCAAACCTTCAGCGGCCCGCAGGCCGACAACTTTGCTCCCGTGCTGGCAGACGAGCCGTTGGCTGAAGAGGGGCAGGCGGAAGCGGTGGTTGATGCGGCACTGCGACCGAAACGCAGCCTGTGGCGCAAGATGGTGACCGCCGGGTTAGCCCTTTTTGGTGTGAGCGTAATCGGCCAGGGCGTGCAGTGGGGCGTCAATGCCTGGCAAACGCAGGACTGGGTGGCGCTGGGGGGATGCGCCGCCGGGGCGTTGATTGTTGGTGCGGGCGTTGGCTCAGTCGTCACCGAGTGGCGTCGCCTCTGGCGTTTGCGTCAGCGTGCCCACGAACGCGATGAAGCGCGGGATCTGCTGCACAGTCACGGCACAGGAAAAGGGCGTGCTTTTTGTGAAAAGCTTGCGGCTCAGGCCGGGATTGATCACTCTCACCCGGCGCTTCAGCGCTGGTATGCGGCGATCCACGAAACCCAGAATGACCAGGAAGTGGTCACGCTCTATGCCCACATTGTTCAGCCGGTGCTGGATGCGCAGGCTCGTCGTGAGATCAGCCGCTCGGCGGCGGAATCTACCCTGATGATCGCCGTCAGTCCGCTGGCGATGGTGGACATGGCCTTTATCGCCTGGCGCAACCTGCGCCTGATCAACCGCATCGCCAGACTGTATGGCATCGAGCTTGGCTATTACAGCCGGCTGCGCCTGTTCAAACTGGTATTGCTGAATATCGCCTTCGCCGGGGCAAGCGAACTGGTACGGGAGGTCGGGATGGACTGGATGTCGCAGGATCTTGCGGCCCGTCTCTCTGCCCGGGCGGCGCAGGGGATTGGTGCCGGTCTGCTGACGGCACGTCTGGGTATCAAAGCGATGGAGGTTTGTCGTCCACTCCCCTGGATCGATGGCGATAAGCCGCGGCTGGGGGATTTCCGTCGCGAATTGATTGGCCAGCTTAAAGAGACGCTCAATAAAAAACCTGCTCAGTGAGGTTTTGTTTACTAATCGTGCGGGCTGTCAATATTTGTTGACAGCCACCTTCCCGAATACCGTTATCTGACATATCATTTTATTGTTATTGGCTTAAACGGTGAATTTCCCATGCGTCTGGAAGTCTTTTGTGAGGACCGTCTCGGTCTGACCCGCGAGTTACTCGATCTTCTTGTTTTACGTAGCATTGATTTACGTGGCATAGAGATCGACCCTGTCGGGCGAATTTACCTCAATTTTGCCGAAATTGAATTTAATACCTTCAGTAGCCTGATGGCGGAAATCCGCCGTATCGCTGGCGTTACGGATGTACGCACCATCCCCTGGATGCCGTCCGAGCGGGAACATCTTGCGCTGAGCGCGCTGCTGGAAGCAATGCCGGAGCCGTTTCTCTCTCTCGATCTGAAAAATAAAGTCGAGCGCGTTAACCAGGCCAGCTGCCAGCTGTTTGCGCAGACTCAGGAAAAACTTATCGGGCACCACGCCACGCAACTGATTACCGGTTTTAATTTCCAGCGCTGGCTGGACAGCAACCCGCAAAATACCCATAGCGAGCATGTCGTTATCAACGGACAGAATTTCCTGATGGAGATCACGCCGGTCTACCTGAAAGGGGAAAATGCCGCGCGGGTGCTCACCGGCGCGGTGATCATGCTGCGCTCCACGGTGCGCATGGGACGCCAGTTACAGAATCTTTCCAGCCAGGACGTCGGCGCATTCAGCCAGATTATTGCGGTGAGCCCGAAGATGCGTCATGTAATCGACCAGGCGCGCAAGCTGGCAAATCTTACGGCGCCGCTGCTGATTACCGGGGATACCGGTACGGGGAAAGATCTGCTGGCGCATGCTGTGCACATGGCCAGCCCGCGTGCGGCAAAACCGTATCTGGCGCTGAACTGCGCCTCTATTCCTGAAGATGCGGTGGAAAGTGAGCTGTTCGGGCATGCGCCGGAAGGCAAAAAAGGCTTCTTTGAGCAGGCGAACGGCGGCTCGGTGCTGCTGGACGAGATTGGCGAAATGTCGCCACGCATGCAGGCGAAACTGCTGCGTTTTCTCAATGACGGCACGTTCCGCCGTGTGGGGGAAGATCATGAAGTACACGTGGATGTGCGCGTCATCTGCGCCACCCAGAAAAACCTGGTGGAGCTGGTGCAGAAAGGGGTATTCCGCGAAGATCTCTACTATCGTCTCAACGTTCTGACGCTCAATATTCCGCCGCTGCGCGATTGCCCGCAGGACATCATGCCGTTGACAGAACTGTTCGTGGCCCGTTTTGCCGACGAGCAGGGCGTGCCGCGTCCGAAGCTCTCTGCCGACCTGGGCACCGTGCTGACGCGTTACGGCTGGCCGGGCAATATTCGTCAGCTTAAAAATGCGGTCTATCGCGCATTAACTCAGCTTGAAGGGTATGAACTGCGCCCTCAGGATATTCTGTTGCCGGATTACGATGCCGGGACGGTCTCGGTAGGCGAAGAGGCAATGGAAGGCTCGCTGGATGACATCACCAGCCGTTTCGAGCGTTCGGTGTTAACGCAGCTTTATCGCAGCTATCCGAGCACGCGCAAGCTGGCTAAACGTCTTGGGGTGTCACATACCGCGATTGCGAATAAGCTGCGCGAGTATGGGTTAAATCAGAAGAAGGGTGACGAATAAATAAAAAAGCCTCTTTGCAGAGGCTTTTTTACGTTTAGGCTTTAAGCGCCTCAAGTGCAGCGGTGTAATCCGGTTCGGTAGTGATTTCGTTAACCAGCTCACTGAAAACAACGTTGTCGTTTTCGTCGATCACCAGTACCGCACGAGCAGCCAGACCTTTCAGCGCGCCTTCGGAAATGGCAACACCGTATTTTTCCAGGAAATCCGGGCTGCGCAGAGTGGAAAGGGTGATGACGTTGCTCAGGCCTTCAGCGCCGCAGAAGCGGGACTGGGCAAACGGCAGGTCAGCAGAAATGCACAGCACCACGGTGTTGTTCATTTCGGTCGCCAGCTGGTTGAATTTACGCACTGATGCAGCGCAAACGCCAGTATCGATGCTTGGGAAAATGTTCAGGACTTTACGTTTGCCAGCAAACTGGCTCAGCGTGACGTCAGACAGATCTTTAGCCACCAGAGTAAAAGGCTGTGCTTTGCTGCCAGACTGTGGGATGGAACCTGCAACAGCAACCGGGTTGCCCTGGAAATGAACGAGTTGTGACATAGATATCTTCCTGTTTACAAATAGTTAACGTCGTGGCTAGTGTATGTCATCCGCAGTTAGCACGGCAAACCAATTTTCTGCCTTTCCGGCCTGCAAGGAGTCAGTGATGAGAAGCGTTAAGGTCTATGAAGAAGCCTGGCCATTGCACACCCCGTTTGTGATCTCGCGCGGCAGCCGTAATGAGGCCTGTGTGGTCGTGGTTGAATGTGAAGAGGACGGCGTAAAAGGCGTCGGGGAATGTACCCCTTATCCTCGCTACGGAGAAAGCCTGGCGTCAGTCATGGCGCAAATTATGACGGTGGTGCCCGAGTTGCAGGCGGGCCTGACGCGTGAGGCTCTTCAGCTTCGGTTGCCGGCCGGCGCAGCACGCAACGCGGTTGACTGCGCACTCTGGAGTCTGGAAGCGGCGAAACAACAAAAACCGCTGCCTGCGCTGCTGGACGTTACGCTGCCGCAATCGATCGTCACCGCGCAAACGGTGGTCATCGGTGAACCAGAGCAAATGGCCGCCAGCGCTCAGGCGTTGTATGCCACCGGTGCAACCTTATTAAAGGTGAAGCTCGACGATCGTCTGATTAGCGAACGCATGGTCGCCATTCGTGCGGCGGTGCCTGATGCCACTCTTATCGTCGATGCGAATGAATCATGGCATAGCGAAGGGCTGGCAGCCCGTTGTCAGCTGCTTGCCGATCTGGGCGTCGCCATGCTGGAGCAACCCCTACCGGCAGAAGACGATGCCGCGCTGGCGAATTTTATTCATCCGCTTCCCGTCTGTGCAGATGAAAGCTGTCATACCCGTGAGAGCCTGTCAGCTCTCAAGGGACGCTACGAGATGGTGAACATTAAGCTGGATAAAACAGGTGGATTAACCGAGGCCCTGGCACTGGCACAAGATGCGCAGGCGCAAGGCTTTGCTCTGATGCTGGGCTGCATGTTGTGCACATCCAGAGCGATCGGCGCTGCGCTCCCGCTGGTGAACTGCGTGCGCTTTGCCGATCTGGATGGCCCAACCTGGCTGGCGGTTGACGTATCACCCGCCCTGAATTTTACCTCCGGTGTACTTCATCTTTGAGGCTGCCAGCGCAGGAGATCTGTCATCGCCCGCAGGTATTTTTCGCTCGCTTCATCCGAGGAGATGGGCGGAAACTCTGCGGTGATACAGTGAAGGCTGAGGTCTGCGCACCAGCTGCCAAACGACCCGGGTGTTTCATAGCCAACGCTGCTCACCAGAGGTAGAGCAAACGCATCCGCCAGCCACTGTCCGAGCGCCGTATGACGAGGATCTTCAATACAGGCGAGGGGATCGTGGAAAGAGACAACCCAGGCCGGGTGGATCTTATGAATAAGCTGGCACAAGGCCTGAGTCTCCGGTTCGGAACCGGGTTTTTCTCCCGTGAGCAGGACAACATCTCGCTCCTGCGCTGAACTGTTCCAGCGATACACCGTTTCACCGGCGCGCCAGTTTGCCGCCGGGAAGTTCCTGTTCAGGTCAACGCCGCGTGCATTCGCCCGTAATCCAAGCTGACAACCGTCCGGATTGACGGTCAAAATCACATGATGACGTCGTAAATCGGGGGCCAGCGTACGTAGCGCGCACGAGAGCGTCACGACAGACGAGTTTTCATCGCCATGCGTGCCCGCAATGATTAAGCCGCTATTGCGATCGGCCTCGGGTGCCGGAAACCAGATCAGCGGCGCGCCTAAAAACGAGCGTCCATAATGTTCAGTCCCGGGCGGGAAGGCGCCGCGTTCCGTTCTTGGTCGGGTAGTTGCCATAGTAAACCCTGATGATAAAGTCACTTCTGGCAGTGTTGTGCAAAAGCCGCGCTTAATCAAATAGTTTCCGTGTATGTGGAAAATTGCCTGACATCAACTTTCCGGAGGAAGCATTTGCATTTCTCCGTTTCGAAACAAATAATTACGCATCTGCCTGTTACCTGACATCATTAAGGGGATCGTATGAAGCATCCTGTTTCGCTTCTTTGTACTGCGCTGTGGCTGTGCGGGCTTTCTTCACTTTCATATGCCGCGGAGGTTCCCGAAGGAACGGTTCTGGCGCAAAAGCAGGAGCTGGTTCGACATATTAAAGATGAGCCCGCTTCGCTCGATCCGGCAAAAGCGGTGGGGTTGCCCGAGATACAGGTGATCCGCGACCTCTATGAAGGGCTGGTAAATCAGAACGAAAAAGGGGAGTTAGTTCCCGGCGTGGCGACGCGCTGGCAGAGCAATGACAACCGCGTCTGGACGTTCACGTTGCGGGATAACGCTAAGTGGTCTGACGGAACCCCGGTGACGGCACAAGATTTTGTCTATAGCTGGCGTCGTCTGGTTGATCCTAAAACAACGTCACCTTTCGCCTGGTTTGCGGCGCTGGCGGGCATTAACAATGCCCAGGCCATTATCGACGGCAAAGCTGCTCCGGATACCCTCGGCGTGACGGCGGTGGATGCTAAAACGTTGCGCGTGCAGCTGGACAAACCGCTGCCCTGGTTCAGCAATCTGACGGCTAACTTCGCGTTTTATCCTGTTCAAAAGGCCAATGTGGAAAGCGGTAAGGAATGGACGCGCCCTGGCGCGCTCATTGGCAACGGTGCGTATGTGCTGAAAGATCGCGTGGTGAATGAAAAACTGGTGGTTGAGCCAAATTCTCATTACTGGGATAACGGCAGGACGGTGCTTAAAAAAGTCACCTTTGTGCCAATCAACCAGGAGTCCTCAGCGACCAAACGCTATCTGGCGGGCGATATCGATATTACAGAATCGTTTCCGAAAAACATGTACCAGAAGCTGCTTAAAGATATTCCGGGTCAGGTATATACACCGCCACAGCTTGGGACCTATTACTACGCGTTTAACACGCAAAAAGGCCCAACCGCGGATGCCCGCGTACGTCTCGCGCTCAGCATGACTATCGACAGACGTATTATGGCGGAGAAAGTCCTGGGGACCGGTGAGAAACCGGCCTGGCATTTTACTCCCGATGTCACTGCGGGTTTTACGCCGGAAGCCTCGCCATTTGAGCAGATGACGCAGCAGGAGCTGAATGCGCAGGCGAAAACGTTGTTGCAGGCGGCAGGCTATAGCCCTCAGCGGCCGCTAAAATTAACGCTGCTGTACAACACGTCTGAAAACCATCAGAAAATTGCGATTGCCGTCGCATCCATGTGGAAGAAAAATCTGGGTGTTGACGTTAAGTTGCAGAATCAGGAGTGGAAAACCTACATCGACAGCCGCAATACCGGGAATTTTGACGTCATCCGTGCATCGTGGGTAGGGGACTACAATGAGCCGTCGACATTCCTGTCGCTGCTGACCTCCTCCCACAGCGGGAATATCTCACGATTCAACGATCCTGCTTACGATAAGATTATTCATCAGGCGACGCTCGAAACTACTGAAAAAGCGCGTAATGCCGACTACAACATGGCCGAGAAGATCCTCACCGAGAAAGCACCGATTGCCCCTATTTATCAGTACACCAATGGCCGTCTCATCAAGCCATGGGTTAAAGGTTATCCGATAAATAACCCAGAGGATGTTGCGTACAGCCGTACAATGTATATTGAAAAGCACTAAAAAGAGCTCAGGGCGCTACGTGATTATGGTTAACATCCATTAACCGCATAAGCGCCCGCTCTCAGGGTTGATAGTTTTACAGCCTGGTTATTTCCGAATATCCCCTTCATATCAGCCCATCACTCATTGTCATGATGAATATCTTCAGAGAGATTCTTCCTCCCGTTTATCGAAAAACGCGTAGTCATTTATTCGCCATTCCTGTAGCAGTGTAGTCATTACTGTTTTTAAGATTAAATTTGTCCGATACAGGATTTTTTCATATTCAGGCCATTTATTGAATTAAAACCTTATTTCTCTGCACTGTTACGGGACGCGTTAATAAATGCATTGATGTAAATCAATTATTCAACCTCATGGAACAATAAGTTCAATATTTCCAATCAAAGCAGTCATTTCTGCCAAATTAATGTGAATAAATAGTTAATTTTTACTGTGTATCATGTATCTATGGCATTTATGAGTACAATTATTTAGTGGAATATTCTTAAGAAAAGTCTAATGGTAGATCTTTGATCTGGGAAGTTGATTTTAAATGGGCTTTTGCTCTAATATGGTTTTGTAAAGAAACGTCACTCACTTAACATTTATTTCTTTTAAAGAAAGGGACTGCTATGGCCGATTCATTCCAGAATGAGGTGCCCAAGGCACGCATAAACTTAAAGCTGGCTCTGCATACAGGTGGCGCGCAGAAGAAAATCGAACTGCCGCTTAAACTCCTCACCCTCGGTGATTTCAGTAATGGAAAAGAGAATCGCCCATTATCGGAAAGGGAGAAAATTAACGTCAATAAAAATAACTTCAACAGCGTACTTTCGGAATTTAACCCGGAAGTGAATCTGACGGTTCCTAACACAATGGCCGGGGATGGTTCGGAAGAAAGCATAAAACTGAATTTCTCCGATATTAAGGATTTCGAACCTGAACAGGTTGCCCGCCAGATCCCCCAGCTCCGCGCCATGCTGGCCATGCGTAATTTATTACGCGACCTCAAATCCAATCTCCTTGATAACGCCACTTTCAGAAAAGAACTCGAGAAAATTCTTAAAGACCCGGCGCTGTCTCAGGAATTACGCGACGAAATGAGTGCACTGGCCCCGAAATAAGCGGCATGTGTAATTTAATGGATTAACCGGGAATATGCTGATGTCTGTGAATACTGAAACCGCCTCCGCGCAGGGGCAGACCACCGTACTGGAAAAAGAGGGCGTTTACGCCTCCCTGTTTGAAAAAATCAACCTGACCCCGGCCTCCAGCCTGGGGGATATCAATGCGTTTCTGGATGACGCCGCGCTTTCTGACGCTCCGGCGGGTGAACGCCTGACGGCGGCGATGCAGGTGTTTATGGACTGCATCCGCAAATCCGGTCAGCCGGTGGAGAAGCTCGACAAAACGCTGATTGACCACCATATCGCTGAGCTGGATTTCCA
This sequence comes from Enterobacter sp. BIDMC 27, assembly GCF_000534415.1. NCBI lineage: Bacteria > Pseudomonadati > Pseudomonadota > Gammaproteobacteria > Enterobacterales > Enterobacteriaceae > Enterobacter > Enterobacter sp. BIDMC 27. The sequence goes on along the minus strand of NZ_KI973178.1, from coordinate 3,359,157 downwards.
GATCAGCCGTCAGCTGGATGCCGTAATGCATCACCAGGAGTTCCAGAAGGTGGAGTCCCTGTGGCGCGGCCTGAAGCAGCTGGTGGACAGCACCGACTACCGCCAGAACGTGAAAACCGAAATTCTGGATGTGTCGAAAGAAGATCTGCGTCAGGACTTTGAAGACGCGCCGGAACTTATCCAGAGCGGCCTCTACTGGCACACCTATACCGCCGAATACGACACCCCGGGCGGAGAGCCGATTGGTTCCGTGATTTCATCCTATGAATTTGACGCCAGCCCGCAGGATGTGGCGCTGCTGCGCAACATCTCTAAAGTGTCAGCTGCCGCACATATGCCGTTTATTGGCTCTGTCGGGCCGAAATTCTTCCTGAAAGACTCCATGGAAGAGGTGGCTGCAATTAAGGATATCGGCAACTACTTCGACCGCGCGGAATACATCAAGTGGAAATCCTTCCGCGACACCGACGACGCCCGCTACATCGGCCTCGTGATGCCGCGCGTGCTGGGGCGTCTGCCGTATGGCCCGGACACCGTACCTGTACGCAGCTTTAACTACGTTGAGCAGGTGAAAGGCCCGGATCACGAGAAATACCTGTGGACCAGCGCGTCGTTCTCCTTCGCGTCAAACATGGTGAAGAGCTTCATCAATAACGGCTGGTGCGTGCAGATCCGTGGCCCGCAGGCGGGCGGGGCGGTGAAAGACCTGCCTATTCATCTGTACGATCTGGGTACCGGCAACCAGGTGAAAATCCCGTCTGAGGTGATGATCCCGGAGACCCGCGAGTTTGAGTTTGCCAACCTCGGCTTTATCCCGCTCTCGTATTACAAAAACCGCGACTATGCCTGCTTCTTCTCGGCGAACTCCGCGCAGAAACCGGCGCTGTATGACACCGCAGATGCCACGGCCAACAGCCGCATCAACGCCCGTCTGCCGTATATCTTCCTGCTGTCGCGTATTGCGCACTATCTGAAGCTCATCCAGCGCGAGAACATTGGCACCACCAAGGACCGCCGTCTGCTGGAGCTGGAGCTGAATACCTGGGTGCGTAGTCTGGTGACGGAAATGACCGATCCGGGCGATGAGTTGCAGGCATCTCATCCGCTGCGTGACGCGAAGGTGGTGGTGGAAGATATCGAAGACAACCCGGGTTTCTTCCGCGTGAAGCTGTTTGCGGTGCCGCACTTCCAGGTGGAAGGCATGGATGTGAACCTGTCTCTGGTGAGCCAGATGCCGAAAGCGAAAGCGTAACGTAAGGCAGGAAGCATGAAAACGGAACAACCGTTATGGGGCAGGGGCCAGATGGTCTCTCCCCAGCACTTCCAGCAACAGGCCGCCTATGCGGCCTGGTCTGCGGAATGTATCGCCCGACTGGGTCTCTCCCATCCCTGGGGGGTGATTAATGCCACTTTCGAACCGGATGTACTGAAGTTGGGCCGTCTACAGGCCCGTCATCTGCACCTCCGGTTCCCTGACGGGACATTAATCGATACGGATAATGCTGACGACCTGCCACCGGTGCTGGCGCTTGAGAGTGAAACACAGGACGTGGTGGTGGTTCTGGCTCTTCCGCTGCTGCGCGCGAATGGTGGCAACTGCCTTAAGCCTGATGAGGTGGCCGCGCGTCCTGTTCGCTATCGCCAGCGCTGGCGGGATGTCCGCAACCTTTTTGGCGATGATACCCGCCAGATTGCAGTGATGCGGCCAGAGCTGACGTTGCGATTTGCCCATCAGAACAACAGCGATTACCTGACCTGTCCGGTTGCCCGCCTGCAACAAGATTCGCAGGGGAACTGGGCACTTGATGAGACATACCTTCCGCCGCTGTTGGCGTTACTGGGCAGTCGCTGGCTGATGACCCAGCTGGAGCAACTGTTGACGCAACTGCGCGCCCGTCTGGGCCGCCTGATGGACATGCGCCGGGAAAGTAATGAGCGCATGGCGGATTTTGCCGTAGCCGATGTTTCATTGTTCTGGCTGCTCAATGCCCTGAACAGTGCTGAGCCCGTGCTGGGTCAGTTTCAGCGCCACCCGCAAAGCCCGCCTGAGCGTCTCTATCCGGAGCTGGCAAGGCTTGCAGGCAGCCTGTTGACATTCTCGCTGGAGCATCAGGTCAGTGCGATCCCGGCATGGCAGCATGAGCAGCTGAATAACGTCTTCCCGCCGCTGTTTGATTTACTTGGCGATCTTCTGGAAGCCAGCCTGCCGTCGCGGGTAGTGGCAATTGAGCTTGAGCATGATGACCGGCTTCACTTCTGGCAGGCCCGTCTGCATGATCCACGTCTGCGCGAAGGGGCTGATTATTACCTCTCCGTGCGTTCACCGATGCCGGTGGCACAATTGCAGGAGCAGTTCCCGCGCCAGTGCAAGGTCGGCAGTCCCGATCATGTCAGGAGTATCGTCAATTCATCGCGGGTGGGCGTCCCTCTGATGCCGCTGCGCCATGTGCCGGCAGCCATTCCACTACGTCTGGAAAATCAGTATTTCAGCCTTGATGTCTCTCATCCTCTGGCCATCGAAATGTTCCAGAGCGGCACCTGTATGTTTTACGTTCCGGGAATGCTCGCCGAGCCTGAACTTGAACTCTTTGCGGTACTGAGAACATGAATGATCGTAAACGCGCTACTGCCGCGTTCATTGATATTGATGCCCTGTTACAGGACACCTGGCTACAGGTGATCAGTCTGCGTCACGGCCCGACATTCCAGGACGGGGAAGGTCGTACGCTTTGGGAGCGCTGCATTGATGATGTCGGGCGTGTGCAGCGAGAACTGAAAGCGAGCGAACTCGATGAAGCCAGCTGCCAGCATATTCTTACGGCACAGTGTGCGCTGCTTGATGAGGCGGTCAAAGGTCGCGGTGTAGCGGATGACGCCTGTATACAGTGGTATGACATTCCCTTACAGGGATACTTTCTTGGCACCATGGACGCCGGTGACACGTTATGCGATCGGATGCGTGATGTGCTGCGTGAACCGGCTCCTGACCACGCCGTTGTGACCTGCTTCCAGCGAGTCATGATGCTCGGATTCCTCGGCAACTTCCGCTCCCTGAACGATCCTGAGCGGCAGAAACTCATGAATGCACTGAATGAATATGTTGCGCCGTTCAGCTATTCACAACCCCATCCCGTTCTGGCGGAAAGCCATGCCGGACGGGGGATAGGGGGGTGGCTGGCATCATGGCCTATGCGCATTGGCCTGAGTGTGGTGGTGGTCACCGCATTATGGTGGGGACTGGATTGCTGGCTGGATCAGACACTGCTTACCCTGCTGCCGGGAGCCGTGAAATGAGCCCTGCACAACAGCGCGGGCTTGCGCTCTGGGCTGCCCTGCTGAGTGCAGTGGTCTGCCTGTGGTTTCTGCCAGCATCCCGTCTGGTTTCCGTTCTCGTCCTGCTGGCGGTACTGGGACTCATCATAGCGTTCTGGGCTGTCGCCTGCCGTCGCGTGCAGCACGATTTCACCCTGTGTCTGGAGGACCTGCCTGAAGCCAATTATTGTCAGCCCGTGGTACTGGTCTGTGGCGATCTGCCGCTTGCCTGGCCGCATCAGTCACCTGTGCTTACTGTCACGCAGGGCTGCTGGATCCGTGTGGAGGATCATCTGGAACTGGAGCAGGCCGCCCGTCAGGTACTGTGGTTGCGCCCCGACTGGGGACGTCAGCTGTCAGTGATGATCAATGTTTGTCCGCAGCAGCACCCTGATAGTGAGCGCCTTACCAGTCGTTTGCTAGCCCTGCGCTGGCAGATTAGTCGATTGCGTAAAGCAACCGGCCATTCTGTGCCACTGGTTCTGAATGGACAGGTCGGCAGTGCGATGATGAATGACATGCTCTGGCAGACGGCGATCCTGGGGGAAGGGGTAAAGGTCTGGAGTGGAACTTCAGCGCCTGGCTCAGTTGCTGAATGGGTTAATTCTGGCGGAACGCCTGCGATGCAGCAACAGGTGCTGATGAACAGCCTGATGAGCTGGTTCCAACAGCACGTCCAGGCTGTCCTTATGGATGAAAACCCCGATATTCCTGTTATTGAACCTGTTGCGGTTCTGTGGGGATTGGGTCCGATCCTGACCGGAAGCATGGTCACCTCTGTCTGGACAGCGTGGTTGTCCCGCCATACTGCGATGCAGCAGGTGTCTGGCTGGCAGCCGGCGGGAACGGACAGTACGGTTATTTCCCTGTTCCCGAATTTTGTCCTCCCGTTACTGCCAGAAGGACGAGGCCTGACACCGCATGGTCGAACCTGGCGCGGTGCGCTCGGAATCTTAACGCTGGCGACCATTGCTGCGCTACTCAGCAGTGGCTGGAATAATCGCCAGCTGTTGCAACGCGTGAGCTTCGATATTGCACGCTATGAACGTATACCGATGAATGACTCCGGGCCGAAAGCTGACGCCGTTGCCGTGCTGCGCGAGGATGCGGCATTGCTGGACGACCATGCACGTAACGGTGTACCGGCCCGGCTGAGTCTGGGTCTGTATCAGGGCGGACGTCTGCGTATGCCAGTGCTGAATGCGATTCGCTCTTATGTGCCTCCGCCTCCGCCGCCTGAACCGGAACTCAAACCGGCACCGAAAATTGTCCGCCTCGACAGCATGTCGCTGTTCGATACCGGAAAGTGGGCGCTTAAACCCGCCTCAACAAAGCTGCTGGTGAACTCGCTTGTGGGGATCAAGGCGAAGCCCGGCTGGCTGATTGTGGTCGCGGGCCATACCGACAGCACCGGGGATGACCAGTCCAACCAGGTGCTGTCGCTTAAGCGTGCGGAGTCGGTGCGCGACTGGATGCGGGATACCGGCGATGTGCCGGAGAGCTGTTTTGCGGTGCAGGGCTATGGTGAAAGCCGTCCTGTCGCCACCAACGACACGGCGGAAGGCCGGGCGCTGAACCGCCGTGTCGAAATCAGTCTGGTACCGCAGGCGAATGCCTGTCAGGCGCCGGGCACGACCCATGCGTCATCTCAGGATGATGGCGCTGATAACAATGTAACGGAGTAATTAACATGGCAATTCCAGTCTATCTGTGGCTGAAGGACGACGGCGGCGCGGACATCAAAGGGTCCGTGGACGTTCAGGATCGTGAAGGCAGTATCGAAGTGGTGGCCCAGGAGCACAACCTGTACATCCCGACCGATAACAATACCGGCAAGCTGACCGGCACCCGTATCCACACCCCGTTCCTGTTCACCAAGGAAATCGACTCCTCCAGCCCGTACCTGTACAAGGCGGTGACGACCGGCCAGACCCTGAAATCTGCTGAGTTCAAATGGTACAGAATCAATGACGCAGGCCAGGAAGTGGAGTACTTCAACACGAAGCTTGAGAACGTGAAGCTGGTGAAAGTGAATCCGAAGATGCATGACATCAAGGATCCTGCTTTCGAGAAGCACAACCACCTCGAGCAGATTGAACTGCGCTACGAAAAAATCACCTGGACCTACAAGGACGGCAACATCATTCATTCCGATTCCTGGAACGAACGCGCCACTGCGTAAGTCCCCGAGCAGACGGTCAGCCGTCTGCTTTTTTTGCTGAGCGCCTGCACTGACGGGTGGTCAGCAAAGAAAAACACAATCTGCCTGCCCGACCTGATGCGCTTTGGGTTCCTGAATAACAGGGAACAGCGACGGGCGGTAGCGTGTCCGGAACTGATAAAGAGAGAGTCTCATGGAAAATCCAGCCATCCTGTTACGCCGTCTTAACCCTTACTGTGCCCGCGCGATGGAAGGGGCCGCTTCCCTGTGCCAGACCCGCGCCCATGCGGAAATCCTGCCTGAGCACTGGCTGCTGAAACTGCTGGAACAGGGTGAGGGCGACCTGACGGTGCTGGCGCGGCGCTACGAATGGGATATGGATACGATATGGCAGGATATGCTGGGTTTTCTGGACAGCCTGCCACGGTCAGTGCGCAGCCGTCCGCAGCTTTCGGAGGGCGTGCAGTCACTGATGCAGGATGCCTGGCTGCACGCCTCGCTGGCGGAGGAAGAGCATATCCGCAGCATTCACCTCCTGATGGCTCTGGTGGAAAAACCGAAACTGCTGCGCTGCGACGGCCTGTGGCCGCTGCTGACGCTGGCGCAGAGCCAGCTTGAGCGCCTGCGTGGACTTCTGGATGCGCAGTCGGATGAACGCCCGGAGGTGCAGCAGGAAGCGGAGCTTACGCAGGGTGATGAGGTGGAGTTTGTCGGTCGTCCGGTGAATGCGGATATAAAAGGAGAGCTGAACCCGGCGTTGCAGAATGCGCTGGACAGGTTCACCCTCGACGTCACCGCCCGCGCCCGTGAGGGCAGAATCGACCCGGTCTATGGCCGCGACAATGAAATCCGCCAGATGGTGGACATTCTTTCCCGGCGCCGCAAGAACAACCCGATTCTGGTCGGCGAACCGGGGGTGGGTAAGACCGCGCTCGTGGAAGGACTGGCGCTGCGCATTCATAAGGGCAATGTGCCGGACGCGCTGAAGCCGGTCTCGGTACGCACCCTTGACCTCGGCCTGTTACAGGCCGGGGCGGGTGTGAAGGGGGAATTCGAGCAGCGCCTGAAAAACATCATCGACGCGGTGCAGCAGTCACCCCAGCCGGTTCTGCTCTTCATTGACGAGGCGCACACCATTATCGGCGCGGGCAACCAGGCGGGCGGCGCCGATGCGGCCAACCTGCTGAAACCGGCGCTCGCCCGCGGTGAGCTCAGAACCATCGCCGCCACCACCTGGAGTGAGTACAAACAGTACTTTGAGCGCGACGCCGCGCTGGAGCGTCGTTTCCAGATGGTTAAAGTTGATGAGCCGGACGACGACACCGCCTGCCTGATGCTGCGCGGACTCAAGTCACGCTACGCGGAGCACCATGGCGTACACATTACGGATGAGGCGGTTAAAGCTGCCGTCACGTTGTCCAGACGCTATCTGACCGGACGCCAGCTTCCTGACAAGGCGGTGGATTTGCTGGATACTGCCTCTGCCCGTGTCCGTATGAGCCTGGATACGGTGCCGGAGCCGCTGACCCGCATGAAGGCGCAGCTCACGGCACTGACTATGGAGAAGCAGGCGTTGCTGGAGGATATCGCGGTGAGCAACACCGCTCACGGCGAACGTCTGGCCGCCATCGGAGAGGAAGAGGTCGCCATCATTTTGCAGCTCGACGAACGGGAAGCCCAGTACGGCCAGGAGCTGAAACTGACGGAAGAACTGCTTGCCTGCCGCACGGATATCTCCCGTCAGGGGGAGATTGCGGACCTTCAGATGCAGCTTACTGCCGTGCAGCAGAATACCCCGCTGCTGGGGCTGGATGTGGACGCGCGTACCGTCGCCACCGTTATCGCCGACTGGACGGGCGTACCGCTCTCTTCCCTGATGAAGGACGAGCAGACGGAACTGCTGAGCCTTGAGCACAGTCTGGCGAAACGCGTTGTCGGTCAGGACAGTGCTCTCAATGCCATTGCGCAGCGCCTGCGCGCCAGCAAAACCGGTCTGGCGCCGGAGAACGGCCCGCAGGGCGTGTTCCTGCTTGTGGGGCCGAGCGGCACCGGCAAGACCGAAACCGCCCTGGCGCTGGCCGATGAACTGTTCGGCGGCGAGAAGTCCCTTATCACCATCAACCTTTCGGAATACCAGGAGCCACACACCGTCTCGCAGCTCAAGGGCTCACCTCCGGGCTACGTGGGTTACGGTCAGGGCGGCATTCTGACCGAAGCCGTCCGTAAGCGCCCGTACAGCGTGGTGCTGCTGGATGAAGTGGAAAAGGCGCACCGGGACGTGATGAACCTGTTCTACCAGGTGTTTGACCGGGGCGTCATGCGCGACGGCGAGGGGCGGGAAATTGACTTCCGCAACACGGTGATTCTGATGACCTCTAATCTCGGCAGCGACCTCATCATGCAGATGCTGGAGGAACAGCCGGAGGCGACAGAGCCGGATCTGCATGAACTGCTGCGTCCTGTCCTGCGGGACCACTTCCAGCCCGCGCTGCTGGCGCGCTTCCAGACGGTGATTTACCGTCCGCTGGCGCAGGCAGCGATGCGCACCATCGTGGAAATGAAGCTGGCGCAGGTCAGTAAACGCCTCAACCGTCACTACGGTATGAAGACCGATATCCACGAAAGTCTGTACGACGCACTGACCGATGCCTGCCTGCTGCCGGACACCGGGGCGCGCAATATCGACAGCCTGCTGAACCAGCAGATTCTGCCGGTGCTGAGCCAGCAGTTGCTGACCCACATGGCAGCGGGGCAGAAGCCGCATACCCTGACGCTCGGCTGGGATGAGGAAGAGGGCATAGTGCTCGAGTTTGACCGGACAGAAGGAGTGCACGCATGAGCAGCAATCCCCCGCTGAGATTCAGCCACAGCCATCACCTGCTGTCGGTGAAGGGCTGCGATGCAGAGCTTGATGTACTGGCGTTTGAGGGTGATGAAGCCCTGAGCACACCGTTCAGCTACCGTACTGAATTCACCAGCGCGGACCATGCCATCAGCAAAGAGATGATGCTGATGAAAGCGGCTTCCCTGACGCTTCAGGCCCCGGTTGACCAGGGTTACGGCATCAAAATACAGCAGCCGGTGCGGGTGATTCAGGGCGTGGTCACGGGTTTTGAACGTCTGGGTACCTCAAAGGATGAAACCCGTTACGCAGTGACGCTTGAGCCGCGTCTGGCCCTGCTCAGCCGTTCGCACCAGAACGCCGTCTACCAGGATATGTCCGTCCCGCAGATTGTGGAGAAAATCCTGCGCGAGCGCCACGGCATGCGCGGCCAGGACTTCCTGTTCTCACTGAGTAAAGAGTATCCGCGCCGTGAGCAGGTGATGCAGTACGCTGAGGACGACCTGCACTTTATCACCCGCCTGCTGGGCGAGGTCGGTATCTGGTTCCGCTTCACCACCGACACGCGACTGAACATCGACGTGGTGGAGTTTTACGACAGCCAGCAGGGGTATGAGAAAGGCCTGACTCTGCCGTCGGTGCCGCCGTCAGGGCAGCACGCACAGGGGGTGGACTCGGTGTGGGATATGGAGTGCCACCATAACGTGGTACAGAAGGAGGTCAGCACCTGCGACTACAACTACCGTCAGGCCTCGGAGGATATGAACACCCGGGTTGACGCAACCGGCGGGGATACCACCACCTACGGTGAGGCCTATCACTGGGCCGATAACTACCTGACACCCGGCAGCGCGTATGACCGCAACCCGGCCCCGGAGTCCGGGGCGTTTTATGCCCGCATTCGTCACGAACGCTACCTGAATGGCCAGACGCAAACCGTTGCCTTCACCAGCTGCCCGGCCCTTTCACCGGGTATGCTGCTGAAAGTCACCGGCGGGTACGAAGTGGCAGAAGTGTTTGCGCAGGGCGTGGTTGTCACGGCGATGCACAGCCATGCGCAGCGTGATGCGGACTTTTGCGTCAGGTTTGACGGTATCCCGGACAGTCCGGATTTCAGTTTCCGCCCGGAACCTGGTTCACGTCCGGTGATGGCCGGTACCTTACCGGCCCGCGTCACCAGTACCACTGAAAATGACATCTACGGGCATATCGATAAAGACGGCCGCTACCGCGTCAACATGCTGTTTGACCGTGAGAACTGGGAGACAGGGTTCGAGAGCCTGTGGGTCCGTCAGTCCCGGCCGTACGCCGGGAATACCTACGGCCTGCACCTGCCGCTGCTGGCGGGTACCGAGGTGGCGATTGGCTTTGAGGACGGCAACCCGGACCGGCCGTACATTGCCGGTGTGCTGCACGACTCGGCGCACGGCGACCACGTCACCATCCGCAACTACAGACGCAACGTGCTGCGCACGCCGGCGAACAACAAAATCCGCCTCGACGACGAGCGCGGGAAAGAGCATATCAAGGTCAGCACGGAGTACGGCGGCAAGAGCCAGCTGAATCTAGGCCACCTGGTCGACAGCGAGAAACAGCAGCGCGGTGAGGGGTTTGAGCTCAGGACGGACAGCTGGGGGGCCATCCGGGCGCAGAAAGGACTATTCATCTCGGCGGACGGGCAGGCGAAAGCGAAGGGACTGCAGCGTGAAATGCAAGCTGCGCTCAAAGAACTTGACGCTGCCAGAGAGGTGACTTCTGGATTACGTCACGCTGCTCAAGCAGCCCAGGCGGAATTAGCCGATCTTGAGAAACAAACAACATTAATGAATCAGACGCTTAGCGATCTTAAGCAGCAAGCGTTACTTCTGTCTGCCCCTTCAGGAATTGCGCAGGTCACCCCCGCGAGCATACAAGTCTCGGCAGGGGAGAATCTAATTGTTACCGCAGGTCAAAATGCAGACATTAGCATTGCCAAAAAATTAACCCTGGCGGTGGGCGATATTCTGAGCTTATTTGCACACAAACTGGGAATAAAAATGTATGCCTCGGAGGGCAAAGTAGATATTCAGGCACAGTCGGACGCGCTGAATTTATTTGCTAAAGAAAAGCTTTCTGTTGCCAGTTCTGACAACAGCGTTGTCATATCAGCCAAAAAAGAAATCCTTTTGGTTTGTGGGGGGGCATTTATACGGTTAAGTGACGCGGGGGTTGAAGTTGGTACTGGCAAAAACGTCACGTTGAAATGTATTGCGGTTCAACAGCAGTCTGCGGCGACGTTAAATTCAACGCTTTCGCTACCTTCTGGTTGCAAACCTGGAGTAATTTCTGCAGCCCAACAGCAAGGGGCTGTGGTGATGCTTAGCTAATACTTGAGGAAAAAGATGACTACAAAATTAGCCGTTTTAGGTGACAGGACGAGTAATGGGAAAATAATTACTGCAACTGCGAATTATTTTAGTGATGGAAAACAGGTGGCACAAAATAATGACAAAGCCATCTGTACTGTCTGTAAGGGAACATTTCCCATCCTGGCCACTGCAGTTGGTATCGTCAGTAATGGCATAGTTCTGGTACAGGATCAGGACCGTGTGCTTTGTCTATGTTCCGGCCATAAAGTGATCGCAGGCTCTAATTTTTTCACTGGTTGAATAAGAATTTTTTATTTACAGGCTTAATTAAAAAAAGGATGTGAATATGGCATGCCAGGGGTTATGCACAACGAAAGGCCTGACAGTACTGCCCGTGCGCTATGCTGTTGTGCCGGAAAATATTAATGCTAGTTTACCGGGATGGGCGAATGATCCGTGCATCACCGGGGTAACGCTCGCCAGTAATGAAAAGTACACACTCCGCGCGCTTCGCCAGGGCTACCTTTACGTTTTTTATGAAAAAGGAAAGCAGGGCACCAATTACTGGCAGTGCTACAGCGTTGCGCCGGACGGCTCACTGTGGCTGCAACAGGTGGCGTCTAATCCTGTACCGGTGGATAAAGCGCTGTGCGAAACGGGCGAGCATATCGCTCAAAACGTCGAGTTCATGAGCATTGAATCCCCGGATAAGTGCGGCAATGTGTGGTTTGCGTTCAGTCAGTATCCGTGGGAGCAGGAAACGCTCGATCGGTATCGCACCAGGCCAGAAGAGCGCACTGAGAGAATGCAGAAAGTGATGCCTTCGGTGGCGGGATCTCAGCGCACAAAAACAGGGACCGACGTTACCGGGGCAAGCCTGAATCAGGTACTGGACTATCAGGTTCCTTCTGTTTCTGGTCTGCTTCCTGGTCCGGATGATGCGAAAGTGGTAAACGTCAGCCGGGCATCGTCACTCTGGGATCCGACGGTGGATGATCCCTGGCGGGTTAATAATGATGTGGTGAAACTGCAGTCCAGTCTGTATCCGTGGGCAAAAAACCGCAGTGGCATGGCAGACGCGACGGTCACGGCCATGGAAAACCGAAGTGAGGGGATGACGCCGCTGCTGCTTCCACTCTGGGATCCGGTGGGGATTGTTCATGAACTTAACGGATGGAGCCAGGATGTGCTGGGGCGCCAGGCGCAGTTTCTGCAGGAACGTGAGCTTGAGTTCGCCACCAAAACAAATCTCGATGCCGTCAGAACGCTGCTGGAAAGCAATGCCGAATCTCGGGAGGACGCAATGCGGAGACGAAGAACTGATGGTCCCATGCTGACAGACGAATATCTGGATTCGCGTCTGCAGGCGCTTGAGAAAAGGTATCAGGGTAAGCCTGATGTGCTGGCACAAATCAGGGCAGATGACAGGTTAGTGAGAAACTGGCATGCGCAGAACGTGACGGCATCATACCCGGAGAGTGTGCTGATGAGTCCACCCGAACCGCTGGCTGCTCACCAGCGACGGGTTGCCGCGATACAGGCGCAGGTCGATGAGGAGCTGGCGTTAAATCTGCCTAAACCCTCGCAGGATTTCAGTGGAGTCCGGGCCCGGAGCTGGGCACCCTATCAGAAAAAGCTCAACGCAACCCGACAGGCGAACTTTGATACATGCTACACGAACCTGGTTGATTCGGTTAACGCTATCTTCCAGAAGCGTATCGTCAGCGTGGTGAACTGGCTCAGTGCACCGGTACTGCTGGCAACGCTGGATGATTTCCACTGCGAGGCACAGCGGGCAGGGCTGTTCTACCAGTCAGCGGTGGGGATGGTCATGCACGGGATCAACAGTTGTCCGGCAGGGGCGGCAAAGATAGACGGCTGGTGGAATGAGTACAGCACTAAAAATCGCGGGAATCTGCTGTGGCGGCATGTGGCGGCCAATAACCCGCAGCTAATCAGTGAGCTGGAGCCGTATCTGGCGACGGTGAAAGGGAAAAAGGACGAGGACGTGACGCCTCTGACGGCGACCGCCATGACGGCAGCCCTGATGCAGCAGGTCAGCAATATGAAAAAGCTGGAGGGGTATTACCAGAAATCGATGAACAGTGTCGTGAAGGGGCTGAGGGAAAATGCCAGCAAACTGGAAGTACAGCTCTTCAACACGGATGCGTTTATCGTCACGGTGGGAGACAGGGTAAGCCGCATTCTGCGGGTGGATAAGGCAGGCGAGAAGCTGGCGACCACGGCGTTCAGGCTGATATTTATGATAAGGGCGGGAATACCTTCAGAAGAAGTTCACTCGTTAGTGAATGCGTATCTGAAAGATGCCCCGGCGTTACGTCAGACGGTGCTGGAAGGTATACGGCGCAGTGGACGTTTTATGGCGAGCGGGAATGAAGTCGCCGAGATTAAACAGAGAATGAGCAGCAGGCTGGAAGAGCACTTTGCATCAGAAAAGGGCAAGGCCGAATACCGGCTGGCGGGAATAAACAGTCTGTTGCTGGTGCTGAATGCGATGGATTTTATCTACCTGTGCGGACAGGTAAGGGATGAAAAGAAGCCGCTGGCGAGCCTGCTGGCCAGCGGGCTGGCGATGGTGAGTCAGGGGACGTCGGTTATTTTGCAGGCAATAGAAAAAGGTCTGGAAGCGCGTGAGCTTACAGTGGCCTGGGTCAAGGGGGTTGGGGCGGCAGCGGGTGGAACTGCGTCTTTAATTTCGGTGTTTGCTGATGGTGCAAGTACTTACGAAGAGTTGCAAAGCAATCGTTTTTTACTTTCCTCTGTATTGCTTATTAAAACAACAGTTGATGTCCTGGCAGTCACAAAATCAGTCGGTCTTCTGCTGGAACAGTTTAGTCAACCGATAGCTAAAAAAGTAGCTGGGAAAATTACAGGTTTTTTGGCTTGGGAAATTTTAGGGATCCGAATACTTGCAGTACTGATGACCTGGGAAGTGATGGTTGCGATAACTTTGTTACAGGTGGTTGTGACCTGGATATCGGACGATGAGCTTCAGATATGGTGTAGAAAATGCGTGTTCGGTACAGCACCTTTCAACCGCAGTCTGACAGACCAGAATAAAGCCCTGGAAGGGGCGATAAAGGATATTTCATGAATTCAGTTGAAAATCAGCAGATATGCTCCCGTTTTGTTGAGCCAGAAAAATTAGCAGACCTGCGTACAAAGCGAGAGATTGAGGTGATGAACGGCAGGCCGTGGACACGTGAGCTTCCGCCGCCGCCGGTATTGCCGCCTTATGGTCCTCTGGAGAAAATATCAGGGAAACTGCAGTCTTTCCGTAGCGAATATTTTCGGGAGTATTTTGATGCAGTTGCCTACCGGACCAGCATGTTGCCGGAGATATCAGATGGCCAGCGCGGAGCTGCCGCCGCTGCAGCGATAGTTGCAGGGAGCCCGGGTGTCGGGGCTGTAATGATGGCTGAAAGCGAGTCATCGAATGATTCGGCGGAATATGTGCAGGGGATGATTAATGGCCAGCCGTTTCGCGGCTGGGTGGGTGTCACCCGACTTCAGACTGGCGATGATGTGGACATGATTGTTGAGTGGCAGCATGACCATTATGAGGTCTATGCCATTGCGTTACCGGAAGAGCGGATAGTGTCAGTATGTCCGAAATGTGATATGGGGCATATTGCGCATATGTTGTGGCGCATTAAAAATATGTTCATTCTAATCACCATATTGATGGTGGCTTTTGTTTCTGTATGTGTATTTATCTCTCTCTCAAAAGGAAATCCAAATGGTGTCTCTTTATTTGAGAGGTTTTATCTTTTCCTGGTAATGGCTTTTGTGGTGTCTTCTGTAATTTCGGGGTTGATTGCATTCTTTGCATATAAAGCCTGTGCGCCAACACGCTGCAAACTGGCGGAGGAGATATTTCAGTTGCTGGGGATGAGACGTGTTGCAACAATCAATCTCAATAAAATAACAAAAAAACATGAGCAGCAACTAAAAGATAATGGGAAGTGGTATGAGCCGGGTGATAAAAGCAAATCAGCCTGTCCCAGTGGGAAATTCATTTATTCAGATGAAGGCTGGTTTTACTACTAGACAGAAAAAACATTGTTATTTTGGTTGCCCCCGGCAGGAATCAAGGTAAACCAGCATGCCCAAGTTTGAAATTTACCTATTCAGGAGAAAATTGCTATCGCTACTGAGAGGGGGCGGCTCAATGTGAATAAGATAATGATATTTTATGAAAGTCATAAATATAAATTAATTGAAATGTGTTTCTGATATTATTCTGGTGGGGTTGATTATGGATGGTATATTTTTTAACGATATACATGAAGAAATTACCAATGCTGCTTTTGGGAAAAATGGGAAATGTTTTCTACTGATAGATGCATCTTTAGAACAGTATCATTCATCACTTTTTTTGCCCAGTATTCTTAGAGAATATAAATCTTACCCTGTTACATTCCGCCAGGATGAACTTCAGGGGGCTTTACCACTTTACCTTTTCCCTCTTAGTGCCTCCAGCGAGAGAGATGGCCAATTGTTTAAGAATAGTATTTACAATTCATTGAATGAGTTGAAAATAGAAAAACTTGAGTCCGGGGAAGGGCGCAGCGTCTGTGCGTGGATTTCGACGGATTTAACTGGGGAGCAGCTTGCTGAACAGGTCGCTTTGTCCGCCGTACAGTCGATTCAATCAGTTGGTAATATATTACTTCGCTATTACGACCCATCAGTATTTGGTTTGTTAATGTATACGCTGGATAAATGGCAAAAGCAACAGCTATTAAGCAATATTAATACATGGTCTTATATTGATGGAGGCGGAATAGCTCAGGTGGCGAATGGTGATGGTAAATGCAAAAAAAAATTAAACTACTCACTTGGATTAACAGAGCAAAATGCATTCGAAATGGGCCGGATTTCAGTTGTTAATAATATTTTGCGAGCATATCGGAAAATGAGAATGCCGCATAAATTTAGTGAGCGTGATGTGATGAAATTATTGAGTCCTGCGCTGGATTATTATTATTCAACTTTCTCTACATCCGCTAAGGATCTTATTGATTTTGGGCTTGACGTGTTGAGCGCGCAGCGACTATTTTATCAGGATGAGGTATTTAAGAAGATCATATTTAGTAATCGCAGTAAAGATCTTCAGTCATACTCAGATATTAAATCCATAATTGACAGTATGGCATGTTAAGAAGTTTTTTCTCTTAAAGAAAATGTGCTGTTAACAATGATGGAGAATGATATGAATTGGCCTGTACAAATAATCCCTCCAGTCGATAAGATTCCTGGAATTAAATGGAGTAAATGGTTTTTTTCTTTCATAAGTATTTTGTTGACTGTGGTGGTTAGTTGGGTTGGGGCTAAAATTATTTTGCCTGCTGAAGATAATGAGTTGTTAAAATTACTTACCCTGTTGGTTTTTTCGGTGCCCCTAGCTTTTTCTGTCATAATTCCCGTTAGAACCTATTACCATGGTTTGTGTTTGTCGGCATTCGAAGCAAGAGAGCGCGAAGCAGCATTGGTCAGGAAAGACTGGACTGAATGGGCAAGTCAAAAATTTTATGTTTCCGCTTATAAAGCGTTTCTCCCTTCTGTAATATCGCAAACCGATATGGCAATGTCTCATTCGGTTGAAATATATAATAACCAGCGATTGAAACTACGGGGCCATAACGATGATTTATATACTGAAGAACAACTGATTTACGAACTGTTGGCGTCTGTCAGAACAAGGCTGTTACGGTTGAGTGAATCATGTATATTTGATGTTATATTTACCTATGATAGTAATTATATTACTTTCTCAATATTTAAAGAGTGCTGGGCTGCGATCGGGTTTGATGAAAATTGCTTGCGTAATTATTACTGTTGGAGTAAAGCATTAGGGCAGGAATTTGATACATTATCCAACATCTCAAAAAATCGGGTGTCAATAATAATATCTGCAAACATTGAAAGTTTTGAAAAATACCCTCCTAACTCAACAGAGTTCGCTTCAATATTGCTGGTGACTCATCAAGAGCAACCACCTGAAAAAGCCAATAACGGTATAGCCTTGCGACCAATGGTATGCAACAAAAATCTCACCAAACAAGAGGTCATCCACATGATGACTTACCAGTCAGATGTCCTTAAAACGACAAGAGTACTTTTTAGCAATATGAGTGCAGAGGAAGCTTCAGAAGTTTCGGGGATATTAAGACTCTCATCTTTATCTATGAATGTTGAATGGGAGTGTGAGAGAATGTATTTAAATTTGATGCTGGGTAATTTAAATGAGCACCATTTTTGGTTGGTGTTTGCTCTGGCACTTTTCATATCAGAAAAAAACAATGAGCCGGTTTTAATGGTCACTGGCGTTGGTGATGAATACCTTTTAAATGTCATTAAGCCATTTGATAATAGCAAGGAGCATTAAATTGAACACCTCGGCAAAATGGAGAGTGATTGGCCTTGTATCCTGTCTCATTATTTTTGGTGTACTGACTTTTATAGGATGTTACTACTATGGGGATATCTTTGGATGGGTATCCTCAAAAGAAAAAGTGAGCCTTTGGTTCTTATGCATGTTTTTAATTTCTGTGTTCCTGATGTTGATGAACTTCGGTGTATGGTTCCATCAAAAAGAGTATCGCTTACAGCATATCGCGGGAGGGAAGTCCGTCACAGCTAATGTTCTTAATAACTATAAAAAGTCCAGTAAAAAGGATCCTGTAAAAGCTCATTTTTGCCGACGCTATAGCTTCTTCTGGCAAAACAAGATCCGCCTGCTGCTGATCACCGGCGATGAAGCCGCGATTGAGCAACTGCTACCCGGCCTGCAAAAGCAGCAGTGGCTTGAAGGCAACCGCACCGTGCTGATTTACGGCGGCAGCCTGGCATCGGAGCCTGACCGCGAAAAATACACAGCGCTGCGTAAACTACGCCGCGGGCGCCCGCTGGACGGGATTATCCGTTTACTGCCCGAGTCGCTTAAGCTGACCCCACATATCAGCGACAGCGATTTACGCGGCCTGGAAAAAATCAGCGAACTGCTGCGTTATTCCGCTCCGGTCTGGCTGTGGCAACTGTGCAGCAGTCACTGGTCGCAGAGTACGCGTCCTGAGCAGGCGGTAGGTGCAAGCTTTCCACCACGCGCAAAAGAAGACGATGTAATCCGCCAGCTGGAACTGATGCTGCCAGCCCTGCGGGCGCAGGGGATGAGTCAGGTCGCGGAAAACAGCAGCCACGACTTCCTGCTGCGCCTGAGCCAGCACCTGAACGACGGTGCTATTGCCCGCTGGGCTCAGCAGTTGCAGCCATGGCTCTTTGTTTCTCAGCAGCGCGTCCCGCTGCGTGGTCTGATGTTCAGCCTGTCGGAGAAGAAACCTGCCGGAATGTCAGCGGGAACAGCCGACGCTGAGAATTATGGATCACAGCGTCATGCCCTGACTCTGCCAGCAACCTGGCAGGGGATTGTCGACGACTGCACCCGCGTACATGGCCGTCGTGTCGGTATGCCGTGGGAACGGGCGATGGCCTGGACACTGATGGCCATCATCAGTGTCTGGGGGGGAGGGACGCTGCTGTCGTTTGCGGTCAACCGGTCACAAATAGTTTCTGTTGCACAGCAGGCTCATGCTCTGGTGGAGCACCCTTCTGTATCGGATTACCAGCTGACGGCCCTGCATGCTTTGCGTAATGATGCCGGTCGCCTGCTGCACCATATTCAGGACGGCGCGCCATGGTATCAGCGCTTTGGTCTGGACCATGATCAGCAGTTGCTTGACGCAATGCTGCCCTGGTACGGGGTGGCGAACAACCGTCTGATACGTGACCCGGCAAATGAAGCGCTTAAGCAGAAGCTCATTGCGCTGGTCAATTCGGCACCCAACAGCGACCAGCGGACACAGATGGCGAAACCGGGTTATGATCAGCTGAAAGCCTGGCTGATGATGTCCCGTCCGGATAAAGCTGATGGTGCATTCTACGCGCAAACCATGAAAACCGTGCAGCCGACGCGTTTAGGCATCTCAGCTGGCCTGTGGCAAAGCCTGTCACCGGATTTATGGGCTTTCTACATCACCGAACTGCCAGCGCAGCCACAGTGGAAAACCACACCGGATGCGCAACTGGCCAGCCAGAGCCGCCAGGTGCTGTTGCAGCAAATTGGACGGCGCAACGCGGAAAGTACGCTTTACGAGAACATGCTCAAATCCGTGCGTCGCAACTTCGCCGATGTGTCTCTGGAGGACATGACCGGCGGTACCGATGCCCGTCGCCTGTTTACCACCGATGAGGTGGTGCCGGGCATGTTCACCCGTCAGGCCTGGGAGGGTGGTATTCAGCAGGCCATTGAGAAAGCGGCAAACTCCCGCCGCGATGAAATTGACTGGGTGCTGAGCGACAGTCGGAAAGCCGTCTCCTCAGACCTGTCGCCGGAAGCACTGAAAGCACGTCTGACGGAACGCTACTTCACCGACTTTGCCGGTAGCTGGCTGAGCTTCCTCAACAGCCTGCAACTTAATCCGGCAAACAATATTGCAGACGTCACCGACCAGCTGACGCTGATGAGTGATGTTCGCCAGTCACCGCTGATTGCCCTGATGAACACCCTCGCCTGGCAGGGGCAGACCGGCCAGAAGAGTGAAGGCCTGTCGGACTCCATCATCAAATCGGCTAAAGACCTGGTAGGCGGGAAGGACAAACCGGTAATTGACCAGTCAGCCTCAGGCCCGCAGGGCCCACTGGATGAAACCTTTGGACCGTTGCTGGCACTTATGGGTAAAAACAAAGGCAGCAACGTTATGTCGGCTGACAACTCACTGAGCCTGCAAACGTATCTTACCCGTATCACCCGTGTGCGTCTGCGTCTGCAACAGGTCGCCAGCGCCTCTGACCCTCAGGAAATGATGCAGAGCCTGGCGCAGACCGTGTTCCAGGGTAAAAGTGTGGATCTGACCGACACCCAGCAGTACGGCAGCCTGATTGCTGCAAGCCTGGGCGAAGAGTGGAGTGGTTTTGGCAGCACCATGTTTGTGCAGCCACTGACCCAGGCCTGGGAAACTGTGCTTCAGCCATCGGCAGCGAGCCTGAATGACAAATGGAGTCGCTCCGTGGTGGCGAACTGGCATACGGCATTTGACGGACGTTTCCCATTCGCGATCAGCAAGAGTGATTCCTCTCTGCCAATGCTGGCTGAGTTTGTGCGTAAGGACAGCGGACGCATTGAGCGCTTCCTGACCGCGGAACTCGGCGGTGTGCTGCATAAGGAGGGCAGCCAGTGGGTGCCGGATAAGGTTAATAGCCAGGGGCTGAGCTTTAATCCAGCCTTCCTGCGGGCGATTAATCAGCTCAGCCAGCTATCGGATATCTTATTTACCGACGGCAGTCAGGGCATCAGTTTTGAGCTACAGGCGCGTCCGGTACCGCAGGTGGTAGAAACGCAACTGACTATTGATGGACAAAAGCTGCACTACTTCAACCAGATGGCAGACTGGCAGAGCTTCCGTTGGCCTGGTGACACCTACAAGCCCGGAACCATGCTGACATGGACCACCGTCAATGCGGGCGCACGTCTGTTTGGTGATTACAGCGGAACCTGGGGCTTTATTCGTTGGCTGGATGAAAGTAAGAGAGAGCAGCTAGACCGCAGTCAGTGGATGATGAGTTTTACCGCCCCGGATGGTCGGACCCTACAGTGGGTACTGCGTTCACAACTGGGCAGTGGGCCGCTGGCGTTACTGGCACTGCGGGGTTTTACGCTGCCAGATCAAATATTCAGCGTCGACAGCGCGGCTATGGCGCAGGCGCTGATGACCAACACAGAAAACAGTGACATGGACGGAGTCGAATAATGGACGCTTTGCTGAATCTGGTTGTTGCCTGCCAGGCGGATGAAACCTTGCTGCGACAGCAGGCGCAGTCACGTATGGAAAGCTGGCAGCGCTGGCTTACCCCTATCAGTGAGATCAATCCTACAGGAGAAGACCCGGGTTATGACGATGATTTCCAGCGTATCCGGGAGGAGGTCAATAAACTTTCCGGCATTGATACCGGGCTGATTTGCCAGCTGGCTGAAAAGGTGCTGACCACAGAGGCCAAAGATGTCCGGGTTGCTATTTACTATTGTTGGGCGCGCTTGCACCAGGACGGTGAAACCGGGTTTGCTGAAGGGCTTGAGTTACTGGCGGGATTACTAACCCAGTATGGAACACAGCTCCATCCACAGCGCGAGCGAAGCCGTAAACCGGCGCTGGAGTGGCTCGCAGGCTCTCGTCTACTTGACAGCCTGTTACTCTGGCCAGAAGTGGTACGCGACGATGCCCAGCGTACGACCGGTGCGTTGCTGCTCATCCGAGACAGTCTTGAAACTGAGCCTGAAGCGTCACGTCCAGATCTGAGTGCCCTGTACAGCGCGCTGGGAGCCCGCCTGATGAAAGCCGGTGGCGTGGATGCGGTAATACCCCAGAACGCCAGCAGTCAGACACGCCCGCAGTCGGCATCTCACACGGCAGAACAGGACGCGCCAGTGCTGAGCCGCATCACGTCCGGTCAGGATTTGCTGGCTCAGGCCCGAACCCTGACGGGATATTTGCGTGAGCAACCTGATGGCTGGCTTGCCGCACACCGGCTGATGAAAAGTCTGCGTCACGACACGCTGAGAGCAATCCCGGCACCGGATGCCGAAGGGAAAACGCGCATCGAACCGCCGCGGGCTGACCAGCGTGCAATGCTTAAACGGCTGTATTTGCAACAGAGCTGGCTGGAGATACTGGAACAAGCGGACAGCACTTTCTCGCGTGGCGCCAATCATCTCTGGCTGGATTTGCAGTGGTACATCCATCAGGCCCTGATTAAATCAGGCCAGGATGTGCTGGCCGATATCATTACCGCTGACCTGAAAGGGCTGCTGCGGCGCCTCCCTGGACTTGAAACGCTGGCCTTTAATGACGGCACACCCTTTGCTGATGAGGTCACGCTGAACTGGATAAACCAGAGCGTGCTCGACGAGATGTCCAACTGGCGGGATGAACCTGTCAATGCCGTGAGTGAAACTGGCAACGATATTCTGGCCCTTGAACCGGAAGCACTGGAGAAAGCTGACACGGATGGTCTGGATGCCACACTCCACTGGCTGCAAACGCGCCCGGGCACCGAAACCACCAAAGACAAATGGTTGGTGCGTCTGCTGATGGCACGTGTGGCTGAGCAGAAGGGTAAGAATGAACTGGCGCTGCATCTGCTGGGTGAACTTGACGGTGCAGCACAGGCCATCACCCTCACTCAGTGGACGCCAGCGCTGTTGTTTGAAGTGAAATCGCGCCGTCTCAGGCTGCTGCGCATGAAAGCCGCCCGCAGTGAAACCGACAAGTCACGGCTTCAGCCAGAGATGGACCAGCTTCTGGCGGGTCTGATTGCGCTTGACCCGGCAGGCAGTGCGGTGCTTTGCGGGTAAAGCGACTGACATACCTTTAAAACACACATATTCAGGTTCTTATGGACGACTTAACCCTGCGTTATTACGACGCTGAAATGCGCTACCTGCTGGAAGCCGGCGAAGAATTTGCCCGCGCTCACCCGGAGCAGGCAGCAATGCTCAATCTCGATAAAGCGGGCGCGCGCGACCCATACGTGGAGCGCCTGTTCGAGGGCTTTGCCTTCCTGATGGGCCGCCTGCGTGAGAAGCTTGATGACGACCTGCCTGAACTAACTGAAGGGCTGGTCAGTCTGCTGTGGCCGCATTACCTGCGCACTATTCCCTCGATGTCGGTGGTGGAGTTCACTCCTGTCTGGCGTGAGATGAAAGAACCGATGCGTATTGCCAGAGGTTTCGAGGTCAATTCGCGGCCGATCGGTGAAAAAGGCACGCGTTGTCGCTACACCACAACTAAAGAGATAACCCTTCAGCCACTGGCGTTGGAGCATGCCCGCCTGTCGACTGATCCTGACGGGCGCTCTGTCATCAGCCTGCGCTTCAGTTGTAGCCATCTTGCTGACTGGAGCCGTGTCGATCTCAGCCAGATCCCGTTCTATTTCAACGCTGACGCACCGCTGGCCTGCGCTATGCATGAAGCTTTTACCATGAATACTGTGCGTCTGTGGCTGCGCATGCCGGGCGACATGGACAGAAGGCCGATGGACGGGTATTTCACCGCACTGGGGTTTGGTGATGATGATAGGCTGTGGCCGAAGGGGGACAGCAGTTTCAGCGGTTACCAGTTGCTGCTGGAGTACTTCACCTTTCGCGAGAAATTCATGTTTACGGGGCTGCGCGGGCTGGAGAGCGTGGTCTTTCCGGCTGAGATCCCGTGGTTTGAAATCGACGTGGTGCTGGCGGAACGCTGGGAGCATGACTTCAGCTTTACCGAAAAGCACCTGCGCCTGAATTGCGTGCCGGTCATTAACCTGTTCCCGCTGGAATCCGATCCGCTGACGCTCAATTCTCTGCAAACCGAATACATGCTGCGCCCGATGCGCGTGCAGGATGGCCATACCGAGATATATACCGTGGATTCGGTGATGTCATCGAGCCAGCACACCTACGTGCCGTTTTCGAGCTTCCGTCATAAGGGAGGAATGATGCGTCATGAAGCATCGGAATATTACTACCACACCCGCGTGCGCCGCGGTCCGTCCGGCCTGCATAACACCTGGCTCATCCTTGGCGGCGAAGCATTTGATAATCATACCGTCCCGGAAGACGAAAGCCTGTCGCTGACGCTAACTGGCACCAATGGTCAACTTCCACGACGTGCGCTGCAAAGCACCGTGCTTGATACGGTGATGAAAACCACTTCGGTCAGCATTGCCGTGCGCAACCTGTGTGCGCCGACGCTGCCTTGTTACCCACCTGCGCAGGACCGTTTTCACTGGCGCGTACTGAGTCACCTTGGCAGCGGATTTCTGTCGATGATGGATAATGCCGACGTGCTGCGCGGTACCCTGGCGCTGTATGAATGGACCGACAGCGAGATGAACCGTCGCCGTCTGGAAGCCATCCTCGAGGTGAAGCACAGTGAAACGGAGCGCTTTGAACAGGGCTACCTGGTCCGTGGCGTGCAGATTGAAGTCACGCTGGACAGCAATGGCTTTGCCGGACGCGGCGACATCTGCTTATTTGGCGAGATGATGAGCCGATTCTTTGCGCTATACACTGACATCTACTTGTTTAACCGCCTGATTATCATTCTGCAACCGACCGGAGAACGCCTGGAATGGGAAGAGAAGCACAACCGCCGCATTCCCGGCTGAGCCCACGGCTGGAAGCCGACCTGCATCGTATTAACTTTTACCGTTTATGCCAGTTGCTGGAGAAGCGTAACCCGGGCAGGCCGCTGATGGGCTCGACCAGTCACCCGGGCGATGACCCGGTACGCTTTGCCCCGCATCCGGGCATGGGATTTCCGGCCAGTGAGCTGAAAGCCGTGGAGTATGATGAGGATGATGACAGCCGGCCACCACTTATCCGCACGACCTTTATGGGAATGTACGGTGTCGACTCACCCCTGCCGATGGCGTATCTCGATGACATCGCTCAGCGTCGGGAAGGGCATGACGCACTACAGGGTTTTCTGGATATTTTCAGCCATCGCATTCTGACGCAGTTTTACCGTATCTGGCGTAAATACTCTTATCCGGCCACCTTTGAACCCGGTGGTACGGACAGCATCTCGCAGTCACTGCTGGGCCTGGTGGGATTGGGTATTCCCGGCACAGCAGACCACATCGCCACACCGGTATCCCGTTTTCTGGCTCTGCTGGGTGTTCTACAGCAACCGGGCAAAACTCAGGAGGGAATGCAGGCGCTGGTGACGTTGCTGGCCCCGGATACCACCGTGAAGGTCAGTCCATACTGCCTGCGGCCGGTGGAAATGGGTCAGCCGCTGGGCTTTTACGGTGATGACGATTTTCTGCTGGACGGCAACACGCCACTGGGTGACGAAGCGATGGATGCGGGTAGCCAACTGCTGGTTGCGCTTACAACGGATAATGAACAGGAGGCACAGGGCTGGAAGCCGGACGGTCTGCTGTATCAGGACTTTCTGGTGATGCTTCGTGTCTGGCTCGGCTGGCGTTTTAAAGCAAAGATCACCCTGACCACACGGACCCGACTGCTGGCCGTTCCGCCGCTTGGCGAAGGCCCTTTCTGGCTCGGGATGAACGGCGTGCTGGGTGCTGATGAGGGGGAACTTAAAGACGATATCCCACCGACCTTTACGACGGAACTGGGCTATTACACTGGCCTGAAGCCGGCAATACCACAACAAGGAAACCGACGTGTTACGTACAAGTTTGATTAAATCCGCAGGCTGGTTGCCTGCACTGCTGGTGTTCAGCCTGACGGGGTGCGGGATGACGCAGGGTATCACCGATGGCACCAAATCGGCATTTAACGCCGTGTTCTACAAAAAAATTAAGATGCTGCACCTGGATTTCACGGCGCGTGAAGCGCTAAACACCGAATCCGGCGAAAGTAACTCACTCTCCGAGCCGGTGGTAGTTCGTGTCTATCAGCTGAAAGACCGTAAAATCTTCGATAAAACGGTTTACCAGCAACTACTGAACGATGGCGAAACTATTCTGAAAACCGACCTGATGGCGACCCGCGATGTGGTCGTAAAACCGGGCGGTGATACAAATCTTGATATGCCAATGGAAGAAGAAACGCAGTTTGTCGCGATAGTCGGCCTGTTTCGTCACCCGGACCTGGTAAACAATACCTGGAAGCAGGTTCTAAAACGTGAAGATCTCGATCCGGATAAGCCGCGCATTCTGGAGGCCGGGAATAACCACCTGACGTTACAGCCATTGAAGGATGACTGATGCCTAAGGGACATAATACGCCATCGCTGTATGAAATGCTGAGCGGCAATTTCTCAGGTGGCCTGAGCCTCAACCAGGTCAGCGAACAGAATCAGGTGATTTTATCAGTACTCGATAACATGCAGCGCATCCTCAACTGCCGCGCCGGTACGCTGGCTCACCTGCCGGACTACGGCCTGCCGGATATGACAAAAATCCTCCAGGGAATGCCCGGTACCGCCCATCAGCTGATTACCACACTGTCGGCCATATTGCTGAAATATGAGCCGCGCCTGAGCCGGATTAACGTGGTGATGCAGGAACAGATTCAGCCCGGTGAACTCCGCTACGCCATTGATGCGGAGCTGAAGGGGGTCGGGCTGGTGCGCTACGGCACGGAATTTATGCCCGAGGGCAGGGTATTAATCCGTCATCTGAAACAACAGCAATACCTCGATGCACGAGCCGCCATCTAGTTATTACTCAGGTTAAAACAGTTATGACAATAAATTCTGAACGCCAACTTAAAACCGGCGGGGATCCGCGCACACTTGCGGATTACGCTGCCTTGCGCGAAGAAATGAACAAGCTCACCCATCCGGCACGCCCGGATGTTAACTGGCAACACGCGGAAACGCTCTGTCTGTCACTGTTCGAGCATAACGGTGTGGAGCTACAAACGGCTGCCTGGTATACGCTCGCCCGCACGCATCTCGCCGGACTCTACGGCATGAATGAAGGGCTGGCGCTACTGGCTGCACTGGTCGTCCGTCAGTGGGGTAGCCTCTGGCCACAGCCTGTCCATGCGCGAGTTGAAATCCTCAGCGCACTGAGCAAACGCCTGCAACAGGTGGTGCGAACGCTGACGTTGACGTATGCCGATTTAGGACAACTTTATCAGGCTGAGGAGAATCTGAACGCGCTGAGTGACATGTTGCAGCGCCTCGAACTTAAGCATGCTGCTCAGCTTGATGCTCTGCGCACGATGATGCAGAACGCAGCAGTGCGTCTGGAAAACAGCGAAAATACGGGCGTAAGTCTGCCGGGTAACGCGGTAGGGGCCGCGGAACTCCACCTCACAGAACCGACAGAGCGTTGTAAATGGGTTTATGTGGTTCAGCCCGAGCCGTTGCCGAATAAAGAGCCTCCTGTACCCGCGAAGCAGTGGAAGCCATTTGCTGCGGGTATGTTGTTCATGCTGGTGGCAGCCAGCATTGTCGCAGTGGGATGGCAGACGATGCATGCGCCAGATTCAGTACAAACTCAGCTGGCCGCGTCCCTGACTCCTTTACCTGATGGACTCTCTACAGCACAGTTGCAGGCGCTGCAACAAACGTCACCGCCACCTGAACCGGGGATCAGCAAGACACAGCAGCTGTTAGCGCAGCTTTTACACCTGAAACCAGACTGGGCAGTAAGCTACGGCGACCGTCTGGTGCAGCAGGCGCTGACGCTGTGGCCTGAAGAGGCCAAACCCCTGGCGCAACAGTGGCACAAGCAGATTAGCGTTGCCGGACTTGCAGAGTCAGAGCTGAATGGCTGGCATCAGGGAATGACGCAGTTACAGCAGTTGACGAACAGGCTAAACGCGCTGGATGAACAGAAGGGGAAGTACATGACGGTCAGCGAACTGAAATCAGCCGTGTTTGCCATGTCGCAGTCCTTCAGCCATACCGTTCCGCTTGAGGAGCAGCTTCGTCTGCTTTCCATTTTACCTGCCGGGCAACCCGTGTCAGCAGCGCAGCTAAACCAGGCCGAACAGCATCTTCAGCAGTTGATTGCCAGCTATGCCTTGCTGAAGCACCAAAAAGAATAATGAGACTGGCGAAAAACACGGAGTTGACATGTCAGCAAGAGAGCGTTTTTTTAAGAAAGTGCAGCAGAGCATCGGGGACAAACCGATCTATGTTAATACGGCTGAGGCCGAAGTCAGGGCGTTTTGTGAGCGGATGGAGGATCTTGCGCAGCAAATCATTACATGGTTTGAAGGTTCTGGTATTGAAATATTTTTATCTAAAAAACATATCACCGATTTAAGTACGGTTGGCTACAGCCTCAGTAGCGGTATATGTCGTTATGCCATTACGACGATCATTTTGCAAAATGGGGATCGCAGCGTCACCATTATGCCAGAACAGGTGATCAGGGGGCCGGAGAAGGGGTGTGTGACGATGAGTATTAATGTCCCCGATAGTCTGTCGGGGGCGAGGATATTCCATTTAAGCATGGCGCCTGATACAGGCTGGTATATTCGTCGCGGGCATCAAAGTGCAAAAGAGAATATTCTCATGACTGAGGACTGTTTTTTCCAGGCTATCGACTGTCTGGCCTGAACGTAAGTCACCCTAACGGAAGGAGCGCGCATTAACGTAGTTAATATATATTAACTACGTTAACTTATTAAGCACCACTACACACCGGCGGCCTACAGTACCCCTCCTTAAATATATAATTAACATTTTTGAAGGGGTATCAGTAACCCAACGACAAGCCAGATATTTAGCGTAAAACATGCTTTTTATCCGCCTTAAGTAAAACTGCGCAAATCAAACTGCAAAACAACAAACCAGCGACGAACGTGAGGACAAATTCGTATGGCAATGCTATAACCCTTAATGCCAACCAAAATATAATGTCCCAGGAAAACGTATGCTAAGAAATATTAGTGTCAGAACGTTCATTGTCTATTTCCTTTTATGTGTATTTTTGGTAAGTGATGGAGTTATAGCGCTATTTTCACGAAATTCTTCGCTTTTTATTGCAGTCATAATTGTACAATTCATCGCCTTATTTTTACTCTGGGCGTACATGACCAAATATCTTGTGACGCCGATCAATACGGTGAAAAAAAGTATTGAAGAAGTGACGTCAGGCAAACTTGGCGTGTCGATACCTGAATTTGGCAACAATTGTGCGGGACGCCTGATCCCGGGGATTAATAGTCTCTCCAGCAACATTGCAACCCTGGTCCGTGAGATCCGCGCCTCCTCGCAAACCGCGATGACCCTGTCAGATCAACTCTCTTCACGCAGCGCGCAGCTTTCCGTCAAAACAGAACAGCAGTCAGCTTCGCTGGTGCAAACGGCAGCCAGCATGGAAGAGATGGCTGCAAGTACAAAAAATAATGCCGACAATACCCGTTTAGCCAGCGAGCAGGCGAATATCGCGACGTTACAGGCGCGTAAAGGCGGAGAATTAATGGGGCAGGTCGCGAACAATATGCAGTCGATTACCGACTGCGCCCAGCAAATGACAGAGATTATCTCGCTGATTGACGGTATCGCTTTTCAGACCAATATTCTGGCGCTTAACGCCGCCGTTGAAGCGGCAAGAGCGGGCGACCATGGTAAAGGGTTTTCTGTGGTCGCGGGTGAGGTGAGAAGCCTGGCGCATCGTAGCGCCGAAGCGGCAAAAAATATTAAGTCACTGATTGAAGTTACCAGCCATAACGTGACGCAGGGCGTTAACGTGGTCTCTGAAGCCGAAAAAAACATGCATGACATTGTTACCGGTTCGGGCAATGTGAGCAGACTGATGGATGAAATATCCGCCTCAACATCAGAACAGGAAAAAGGTATTTCACAAATTACGCAGGCATTGTCAGAGCTTGAACGCGTAACGCAGAGCAACGTGTCGATGGTTGAGGAACTCAATGGGTCGTCAGATGTGCTGCGCAATCAGGTGATTGAGCTCCAGACACGAACACGTAATTTCCGTCTGGAAAATGAGTTCCAGACTGATAATGCATTAAAAAGCCGCGAATGGGCGGTGAATTCCTGAACGTATTCAGGACGATGCCTCACATAATTATTGCTTAACCCTCGGCGAAAGCTAGACTGACACCGAAAGAGATAAAACGGTGGAGGCGCTGTGGAGAGCATTAAAGGGTCTGAGGTTAACGTACCTGACGCAGTTTTTGCATGGGTGTTTGATGGACAAGGCGGCGCAAGGCCGCTTGAAGATCAGGATCACATCGACAGCGAACATCCATGCTGGCTGCACCTCAACTACACGCACCCGGACAGCGCCGAGTGGCTCGCGTCCACGCCGCTATTGCCCAACAACGTTCGGGATGCGCTGGCGGGAGAAAGTCTCAGACCCCGCGTCAGCCGGATGGGTGAGGGGACGTTAATTACGCTGCGTTGTATAAACGGCAGTACGGATGAGCGTCCGGATCAGTTGGTGGCAATGCGTGTTTATATGGATGAACGGCTGATTGTTTCCACCCGCCAGAGAAAAGTGCTGGCGCTGGATGACGTCATTAACGATCTGAAAGAGGGCACGGGGCCTACGGATTGCGGCAGCTGGCTGGTGGATGTGTGTGATGCGCTGACCGATCATGCCAGCGAGTTTATAGAAGAACTTCACGATAAAATCATCGATCTGGAAGATAACCTGCTCGATCAGCAAATCCCCCCACGTGGTTTTCTGGCGCTGCTGCGTAAGCAGCTCATCGTGATGCGCCGCTATATGACCCCTCAGCGCGACGTTTATGCGCGGCTGGCCAGCGAACGCATGAGCTGGATGAACGACGATCAACGCCGCAGAATGCAGGATATCGCTGACCGGCTCGGACGTGGACTGGACGAGATTGACTCATGTATTGCCAGAACGGCAGTCATGGCGGATGAGATAGCCCAGGTAATGCAGGAGTCGTTAGCCAGGAGAACGTACACCATGTCGCTGATGGCGATGGTCTTTTTACCGAGTACCTTCCTGACGGGGTTGTTTGGCGTAAACCTCGGAGGGATCCCCGGCGGTGAATATCACTATGGCTTCACCACGTTTTGCGTCATGTTAGTGGTTTTGATTGGGGGTGTTGCATGGTGGTTGCATCGTAGTAAATGGCTGTAAATTTACGCTTTTCTGAGGCAGAGTCGGCTTCAAAACGACATTTTAATTGAGCGAAGTCAATAAACTCCGACCATGTTAGGTGCAATATTACTCCCGCAGGTGAATGCAACGTCAAGCGATGGGCGTTGCGCTCCATATTGTCTTACTTCCTTTTTTTGAATTACTGCATAGCACAATTGATTCGTACGACGCCGACTTCATAGTCGGCTTTTTTTTTGCCTCCTGTTTATCTGCGTCTACCCTTTAGGGGTCAGCACCCTAATCTGGAGGAAAAGATGAGTATGCTACTTGCCCTGCAACGCCTCAACACCTGGCAGTCCGATCCGGTGCCCACCGATCCGACGCCGATACCCGATCCTGTCCCACGTCCGCAGCCGATGCCGGATCCGCCGCCCGATGAAGAACCGATTAAATTGTCGCATCGTTAGCGCAGATCTGCGAGGATACGCGCCATCTGACTGCAATCATTACCACGAGAGTATATTGTGACCGCTTTTTCCACGCTGAACGTTCTGCCTGAAGCCCAACTGACTAACCTGAATGAGTTGGGCTATCTCACTATGACCCCTGTCCAGGCCGCCGCGTTGCCGGCTATCCTTGAAGGCCGTGACGTGCGCGTGCAGGCGAAAACCGGCAGTGGAAAAACGGCTGCATTTGGGCTAGGCCTGTTACAACACATTGATGCAACCCTGTTTCAGACCCAGTCCCTGATACTCTGCCCGACGCGCGAGCTGGCCGACCAGGTCGCGGGTGAGCTGCGTCGTCTGGCGCGTTTTTTGCCTAACACTAAAATTTTAACGATCTGCGGCGGGCAACCGTTCGGTGCGCAGCGCGATTCCCTTCAGCACGCGCCGCATATCATTGTGGCAACGCCGGGCCGTCTGCTCGATCACCTGCAAAAAGGCACCGTTTCACTCGATGCACTGCAAACGCTGGTGATGGATGAAGCTGACCGCATGCTGGATATGGGCTTCAGCGATGCGATTGACGAAGTGATCCGCTTTGCCCCAGCCACGCGTCAGACGCTGCTCTTTTCTGCCACCTGGCCAGAGGCGATTGCGGCAATCAGCGGGCGCGTGCAGAAGAACCCGCTGACCATTGAAATCGATACTGTCGATGCGTTACCGGCGATTGAGCAGCAGTTCTTCGAGACATCGCAGCAGGGCAAAATTCCACTGCTACAAAAATTGCTGAGCCAACACCAGCCAGCATCGTGCGTGGTGTTCTGTAATACCAAAAAAGATTGTCAGGCGGTGTGCGATGCTCTGAATGATGCCGGACAGAGCGCATTATCGCTGCATGGCGATCTGGAACAGCGCGATCGCGATCAGACGCTGGTGCGTTTCGCTAACGGCAGCGCTCGCGTGCTGGTTGCAACGGATGTGGCGGCCCGTGGCCTGGATATTAAATCGCTTGAGCTGGTGGTGAATTTCGAACTGGCATGGGATCCGGAAGTGCATGTCCACCGCATCGGGCGTACCGCGCGCGCAGGTAACAGTGGTCTCGCCATCAGCTTCTGCGCACCTGAAGAGGCGCAGCGCGCCAATATTCTTGCGGAAATGCTGCAACTAAAACTCAACTGGGTGAATGCCCCAGGTAATATCAGCATCGCTCCGCTGGCGGCGGAGATGGCCACCCTGTGCATCGACGGCGGTAAAAAGGCCAAAATGCGTCCCGGTGACGTTCTGGGGGCGTTAACTGGGGATATCGGTCTCGACGGGGCAGATATTGGCAAGATCACGGTCCATCCTGCGCATGTCTACGTAGCGGTTCGCCAGTCGGTTGCACATAAGGCCTGGAAACAGTTGCAGGGCGGGAAGATTAAAGGGAAGACCTGCCGCGTTCGACTGCTGAAATAAGCTTAAAACGCGTCTCAGAAATGATATCTGAGACGCTGCCAGGTTACTTGACTTCTACCACGTTCAGGCGCAGTTCATCGAATTGCGCATCCTCTTCCTCTGGCTGCCAGCCAGCAGGCTGCATCGGGATCTCTTCGCGGTCAAACGCCAGATCCCCGCCATTCACCACCTCTGAACCGTGGTTAATCCCTTTGAAATCGAACAGTTCAACGTCGGCGAGGTGCGAAGGCACCACGTTCTGCATGGCGCTGAACATGGTTTCGATGCGGCCCGGATAGCGTTTATCCCAGTCACGCAGCATGTCGCCAATGACCTGACGTTGCAGGTTCGGCTGTGAGCCGCACAGATTGCACGGAATGATAGGGAAGGCTTTGGCCTGGGAGAAACGCTCAATGTCTTTCTCGCGGCAGTAGGCGAGTGGGCGGATCACGATGTGTTTGCCGTCGTCGCTCATCAGCTTCGGTGGCATTCCCTTCATTTTGCCGCCATAGAACATATTCAGAAACAGCGTTTGCAGAATGTCGTCCCGGTGATGACCAAGCGCAATCTTGGTGGCGCCCAGTTCGGTTGCGGTGCGGTACAGAATGCCGCGACGCAAACGTGAGCAGAGCGAGCAGGTCGTTTTGCCCTCTGGGATCTTCTCTTTAACAATGCCGTAGGTATTCTCTTCTACGATTTTGTACTCAACGCCCAGGTTCTCAAGGTACTCCGGCAGGATATGCTCCGGGAAGCCCGGCTGTTTCTGATCGAGGTTAACCGCGACCAGGGAAAAGTTCACCGGTGCGCTTTGCTGTAGATTGCGCAGGATCTCCAGCATGGTGTAGCTGTCTTTACCGCCCGACAGGCAGACCATGATGCGATCGCCTTCTTCAATCATGTTGAAGTCTGCAATGGCTTCGCCCACGTTACGGCGCAGTCGCTTTTGCAGTTTATTCAGGTTGTACTGTTCTTTCTTGTTAATTTCTTGATTTTGTTGCATCTATTCGTTACTCAGATCTCAAATGGGGCACAGGGTGAGGAAAACGATTTCAAAGCGTCAGCTTCGTGTTCATCTCTTCTATCCATGTAGCATAGATTTCATACACCATCTGCGCATTTACGTGCCCCATCTGGTTAGCGATAAAAGACGGGTTTGCGGCTACCGGTAAAAACCAGCATGCGAAAGTGTGTCGTGTATGGTACGGATTGCAGCGCCGAATGCCAGCACGATTTACAAATG
The DNA here is from genome assembly GCF_000534415.1 of Enterobacter sp. BIDMC 27. NCBI lineage: Bacteria > Pseudomonadati > Pseudomonadota > Gammaproteobacteria > Enterobacterales > Enterobacteriaceae > Enterobacter > Enterobacter sp. BIDMC 27. Next base: position 3,325,784 of record NZ_KI973178.1, on the reverse strand, counting down.
AGCTCCACAGGAGAAGTTTGGTTAAGACTGAAGGGTTGTCTACACTTACAGCTTACGCAGTAAAAACGGAGGTGAAAATGACTGACCGTCCCGTTAATGGTGACCATCCTGATTATAATCCCAGCCCGGATAACCCGGACAAGGATGGAAAAAAACCGAAAGATGATCCTGGCTCAGCGCCTGAATCAGGCGATAAAGATCCAGAGTAATGACCTGCCGCCTTTTCGAAGGCGGTTTTAACACCCATTCGGCCTCTCTATGCGCACCGCTATTCATGTTGTCCTCTTCAACGTTGTCTGATAACCGCTCAGAACCCCTACTGTTTTGCCTGGCGAACAGCTGAGATAAAGCACGGATCTCATTCCCGCGTACCAGCGCGTTTTACATTTCTCCTGCTACGCTTTTGAGGGGGACAAGGGAGCGCTTCTATGAAAAATAAAGACGAGCAGACAGGATTAGTTGGGCTGGCGATTGGTGCCGCCGTTATCGGGCTGGTTTCATCCCAGAAGATCATCAACCGTGAAAGTATTGTCGCTGAGCTGGTAAGGCTCGGCAGGCAGAAGGGGGATGGTGTCGAAGATGAGGTCTTTTTAAAAGCGGCTGAGTTAGTGAGAAAAGGAGTATAACGATGGCTGACATTCGTCATGCACAGTGTCATTGTGGGGCGGTGAAATTTACGGTTGAGCTGTCGGACGGCCTGAATACCGCTCGTCGATGTAGCTGCTCGTTTTGCAGGATGCGTGGGGCGGTCGTGGTTTCCGCACCTTTGACGGGCATTAAGGTGACGCAGGGCGCGGACACGCTCACAGAGTACCGTTTCAACACCGGCACGGCGCGCCATTTCTTCTGTTCGATTTGCGGTATTTACACGTTCCATCAACGACGTTCCAATCCCAATGAATATGGTGTGAATGTCGCCTGTCTGGAAAATGTCACGCCATTCGACTTCCTGGAAGTGGCGGTAATGGATGGAGTAAATCACCCTATGGATGGCGACAGCGGGGTAATTGGTTATCTCTCTTTTCGCAAAGAACAGGCGAAACAGCGATAAAAATTAGCCCGCAGATCGCTGCGGGCTAACGGGATTAGAACTGGTAAACCAGACCTAACGCTACAATGTCATCCGTACCGATGCCATTGTTTTTGTAGAACGAATCATCTTCATCCAGCAGGTTGATTTTATAATCAACATAGGTGGACATGTTTTTGTTGAAATAGTAGGTAGCACCGACGTCAGCGTATTTCACCAGATCTTTATCGTCCTGGCCATTGCCCAGGTCTTTACCTTTGGACTGTAAATAGGAAATAGCCGGACGCAGACCGAAATCGAACTGATATTGTGCGGTGACTTCGAAGTTCTGGGTTTTGTTTGCAATACCGCCGCCATCTTGGCTATCGGTTGAACCATAAGGGGTCATATTGCGGGTTTCGGAATACATTGCCGCCAGGTAAATATTGTTAGCGTCATATTTCAGGCCAGCAGTCCATGCATCCGCCTTATCGCCACCTGCATACTGAGATGCTGCGCCAGTGCCAGCACTAACCTGATCGTTGGTACGGTCAGATGACGTATATGCCGCGCCTGCGCTGAAGCCCATGCCAAAGTCATAGGTGGTGGAGATACCGAAGCCATCACCGTTTTGATTACGAATGTTGTTATCTGAACGGTTATTAGTGCCTTCCTGAGAGCAGCCATACTCGTCACAGTTGCTGCCTTCATTATTACCCTGATACTGCACCGCAAAGTTCAGACCCTGCACCAGACCAAAGAAGTCGTTGTTACGGTAGGTCGCCACGCCGTTTGCACGACCGGTCATAAAGTTATCGGCATAAGTATAAGAGTCGCCACCAAATTCTGGCAGCATATCGGTCCAGCCTTCAACGTCGTACAGGACGCCATAGTTACGGCCGTAATCGAAGGAGCCGTAATCGCCCACCTTCACACCCGCGAAGGCCAGACGCGTCCAGGACTGATTGTCAGAACCTTCGGTGTTGTTTGCCTGAATGTTGTATTCCCATTGTGCGAAGCCGGTCATCATGTCGTTGATTTGGGTTTCACCTTTGAAGCCCAGTCGCATATAGGTTTGATCGCCATCTTTAGACGCGTCGTCAGAGAAATAATGCAGACCATCTACTTTGCCATACAGATCCAGTTTATTGCCGTCTTTATTATAAATTTCAGCTGCGTGAGCGGCGCCAGCCATTAACAAAGCGGGGATCATCAGTGCCAGTACTTTTCTTTGCATTTTGATTATTCCTTTGCAGTTATTTTTTTATTACTTCGTGAACTTTCCGGGCTGGAAAGCTGTCCCATGCTAAATCACTCTGACGGCGGGTGAATAAAATATAATTGTTACGGGTTAAGTAAAATCTAAACTAAATGATGCGGTAGAAATAACGATTGATGCCATGAATGAATTATTATAATCAATACAAAATAAAAATTATTAATTACGTGGAAAACAAGGTAACCTTCACGCCGTTATATGCCTTTAAGATTTTTTCATCCATAATTCACGTGAATATTGTTCAGAACATTGAGGCAATTTTCACCGATCTTCTGGATTCGCCCGGTGCACGTGCATCGGGCTTTTTTTGGCAAAAAAATGCCCGGACAAGCCGGGCATAAAGTTATTCACTGGTCGATTTTTCGGCTTTCCCCGCCAGTTGCGCCAGGAAGTCATACCGCTTCTGTAGATCCGCTGCCGCATCCTTCCATAGCTGCTCTGCCACTTCTGGCTGTTGAGCGTTCAGCCTGCGGAAACGCTGCTCCTGAAGTAAGGTTTCGGCAAGGGCGTCTGACGGCGGACGCGAATCCAGCGCCAGCGGCAATTTCCCTTCATCGGCACGGCGCGGGTCGAAGCGGTACAGTGGCCAGAAGCCGGTTGCGGTGAGCTGACGCATCTGGTCGTGGCTGAGCGCCAGATCGTAGCCATGCTCCTCACACGGACTGTAGGCGATAATCAGCGACGGCCCTGGATACGCTTCCGCTTCCTGAATGGCTTTCACCGTCTGGTTGAGCTGCGCCCCCAGCGAAATCTGCGCGACGTAGACGTGTCCATACATCATCATGCTGACGCCCAAATCTTTACGCGCCTTGCGCTTGCCGTGCTCACCAAATTTCGTGACCGCCCCCAATGGCGTTGCTTTCGAGGCCTGTCCGCCGGTGTTGGAATAGCACTGAGTATCAAGCACCAGAATATTGACGTTTTCGGTCAGGCTCAGGACATGATCAAGACCGCCGAAACCAATATCGTAGGCCCACCCGTCGCCGCCGATCAGCCAGACAGATTTTTCAACCAGCGCGTCAGCATCAGTCAGGAATTGTTCAGCTCCTTCAACACCCTTAAGCGCGTTGCGCAGTTCAGCAACCTGCGCGCGACGAACGTCAGGTGTGGCCTCCGCATGCAGGGCATCATTCAGTTCTGCCGGGATCTTATCGGCAAACTGTGCGAGCAGACGCATTACGCGGGCGCGGTGCTGATCGACCGTCAGACGGAATCCCAGACCAAATTCTGCGTTGTCCTCGAAAAGCGAGTTTGCCCACGCCGGGCCGCGACCGTTCGCGTCGGTGGTGTATGGCGTGGACGGCAGGTTACCCCCGTAGATCGACGAGCAGCCCGTCGCGTTGGCAATCAGCATTCGGTCACCGTAAAGCTGAGTGAGCAGTTTGATATACGGTGTTTCGCCGCAGCCGGAGCACGCCCCGGAGTACTCGAAGAGCGGGGTGATGAGCTGCGAGGTACGAATGTCAATGCGTTCCAGCTTGTTGCGATCGATTTCGGGCAGGTCGAGGAAGAAATCATAATTCACTTTCTCTTCTTCAACATGTTCAAGACGCGACATCATATTGATGGCTTTGATTGACGGGTCCTGACGATCTTTCGCCGGGCACACCTCGACGCACAGGTTACAGCCGGTACAGTCTTCCGGCGCCACCTGTAGGACATATTTCTGACCACGCATATCGCGGGATTTTACATCCAGCGAGTGCAAACTTTCCGGCGCGCCATCTAACGCTTCTGGCGACACCACTTTGGCGCGAATGGCCGAGTGCGGGCAGGCCGCCACGCAGTGGTTGCACTGGGTGCACAGCTCTTCTTTCCAGATGGGAATCGCTTCGGCAATGTTGCGTTTTTCCCAGCGGGTCGTGCCCATCGGCCAGGTGCCGTCAGGCGGAAGCGCAGAGACGGGAAGGGTGTCGCCCAGTCCGGCAAGCATCGCCGCCGTGACGGTTTTGACGAAATCCGGGGCGGCGTCAGACACCACGGGCGGCCGGTTCGGACTGCTGGCATTGACCGGCTGCAACGGCACCGCGAACAGCGATTCGCGGGCCAGCGCCAGCGCCTGCCAGTTGCGCTCAACCAGCTCCTGACCTTTGCTGCTGTAGCTTTTGGCGATCGCCCCCTGGAGTTCCATCAGCGCGCTGTCGCCCGGCAGAATATTAGTCAGGTGGAAGAACGCCATCTGCATAACCGTATTGATACGCGCCGCCAGGCCGCATTCGCGGGCGATCTTCGCGGCGTTAATGACATACAGGCGCGCCTGTTTCTGGTTAAGCACTGCCTGGACTTCCTGGGGCAGGCGTGCCCAGACCTCGTCGGCGCTGTAAGGGGTGTTGATCAGGAAAATACCGCCGGGCTTCAGGCGCTCGGCCATCTGATATTTATCAATGAACTGGAGCTGGTGACAGCCAACAAAATCTGCCTGAGAAATCAGGTATGCCGAGCGGATCGGGTGTTCGCTGACGCGCAGGTGGGAAACGGTCAGTCCGCCCGCTTTTTTGGAGTCGTAGACGAAATATCCTTGCGCATACCACGGCGTAGAGTTGCCGATAATTTTGATGTTGTTCTTGGTCGCCGAGACGCTGCCGTCGCTACCCAGACCGTAGAACAGCGCTTCCAGTTTCGCATTCGAGGGCAGGGTGTTTTCCGGCAAGGGGAGAGAAAGGTTAGTCACGTCATCATAAATGCCGACCGTAAAGCGCGGCTTCGGTTTTGCCTCGCGGAGTTCAGCAAATACCGCCAGGACGCACTCCGGTCCGAACTCTTTGGAAGACAATCCATAACGCCCGCCAATGACGCGCGGCAGCGTTTCGCGCTCACCGCGGTTAAACGCCTCAGCCAGAGCGGTCATCACATCCAGATAAAGTGGCTCAGCCTGTGCGCCAGGCTCTTTGGTGCGGTCCAGTACCGCCACTGCACGCGCGCTGTCCGGCAGGGCTACGAGCAGGTGTTTCGCTGAGAAGGGACGGTAGAGGCGAACTTTGAGCACGCCAACTTTTTCACCACGCGTCAATAGCTCATCAACCACCTCTTCACAGGTGCCAATGGCGGAGCCCATCAGGACGATCACGCGCTCGGCCTGCGGATGACCGTAATATTCAAACGGCTTATATTCGCGGCCCGTCGCAGCGGCAAAATCGTCCATCGCCTGTTCAACGTGCTCATAGACCGCGTTGTACCACGGGTTTGTCGCCTCGCGGGACTGGAAATAGGTATCCGGGTTCGCAGAGGTACCCCGGATCACCGGATGTTCCGGATTGAGGGCGCGAGCGCGATGCGCATCGATGTCAGCCTGCGGCAGCAGATTAAGAATAGTGTCGTCCGGTAGCGGAACGATTTTATTGATCTCGTGGGACGTACGGAAACCATCGAAGAAATGAATGAATGGCACTCGGCTTTTCAGCGTGGCGATATGCGAAATCAGCGCGAAGTCCTGCGCTTCCTGCACGCTGCTGGCGCAGAGCATAGCGCAGCCGGTCTGACGCACGGCCATCACATCTGAGTGGTCGCCAAAAATAGAGAGAGCGTGAGTGGCTACGGTGCGTGCGGCAACGTGCAACACAAACGGCGTTAATTGCCCTGCCAGCTTGTAAAGCGTGGGGATCATCAACAGCAGCCCCTGAGACGACGTGAACGAGGTCGACAGGGCACCGGTCTGCAACGCACCATGCACGGTGGCAATGGCACCGGCTTCGGACTGCATCTCTACAACCCGCGGGACATCGCCCCAGACGTTTTTTATCCCATTACCAGCCCAGGCGTCAGCCTGTTCAGCCATCGTGGAGCTGGGAGTGATGGGGTAGATGGCGATCACTTCGCTGGTACGAAACGCAACAGACGCGACTGCACCATTGCCGTCAATAGTTTGCATAGGACAACACCCTTACATTGCGCAAAAAGAGGGGCCTGAAAAACGACGACAGACCCTGAATATTATCTGTGTATTTTAGCAAAGCTCAGGTTTTACGATTTTCGCTTTTGTGTCCTTGGTATGCGCTGTATCAATGACTCGATGGCTACTCGCGTTAAAAAATTGCGAGAAATTGTAACCAGGGCGCATAAATACGCACATCCGCTCTCGACGATGCGGCGCGTGATGCCTATTATGCATAGGTTTCGCGTTAATTATGGGGAGGAAGGTATGCGTTCAGCATTTTGGGTCGGATGTGCCGCGTTACTGTTGTCGGCATGCAGCAATGAACCTGTACAGCAGGCGACAGCGGCACACGTTACGCCGGGTATGCGAGCGGCGATGTCCAGTTCAGGTCAGGCCAACTGCGCAATGATCGGCGGTTCACTCTCCGTTGCCCGTCAGCTCGACGGCTCCGCCATCGGCATGTGCGCATTGCCAAATGGCAAACGCTGTAGTGAGCAGTCGCTTGCCGTAGGTTCGTGCGGAAGTTACTGAGTTATTCGACTCGCTTAAACATCAATGTTTTATTGGCTGTCGCCAGCGTTAACTGGTCTTCGGTCAGGTCTACCTGTGCGCCTGTGCGTAGCATATCGGCGATGGTCTGATCCAGTTCATTTAGCTGCGGCTCGGTGCAGAGTTTCCGCGTCATTGCCAGCGTTTTGACCGTCAACTCTCCTTCGGACAGTTTCCCCTGGCCGTTGAAGCCGTTGCACATTGTGCCGGAGACGACAATGTTGTTAATCAGGCTGATATTGGGTTGCGCACTGAAGCGAATTTCAGGCTGCGTTTTCCCGCCTTTAACCGCTTTGCCATCCACATTTTCCAGAACGAAACGATGATTCTCTAGCTGTTCGGTCTGAACGGAGGCTTTACCAGGATTAACGCATCCAGCCAGTGCGAGGCTGATTAAACTTACTGCCGCGAGCTTTTTCATTTTTTTTCTCAAACTATCAATACCGTAAATATTTTTTCAGTGTAACCATACCCTCCTGGGTGTTAATGGGGTTTATCTGAAAGTGCGGGAAGGGACCGGGCGGCGGCGCACCCGGTCAGTGAGTTAGTGCGATTTAAATCTGGCTGCGGTCATCAGCATTTTAAAGAGCATACTTACGCAGGCCAGCGCCAGAACGCTGCCGCCCCAGATGATGGCAAGCCACATCAAACGTTTCCATACAGGTTGTTGCATCAGTGATAACCCTCCCCATGCTGTACTTTTCCGCGAAAAACGTAATAACTCCAGAAGGTGTAGACCAGAATCACGGGAATGATCAACAGTGCACCCACTAACATAAAGCCCTGGCTTTGGGCTGGCGCAGCGGCCTGCCACAGGGTAATGTCCGGCGGGATAATATGCGGCCAGATGCTGATCCCAAGCCCGCTAAAGCCAAGAAAAACCAGCCCTAAAGTCATAATAAACGGCAGAGTATGGCTCGCAGGATCATTCAGGCAGCGCCACTGGCACAGACTCAGGATCGCAACCAGCGCAGGAACGGGCAGCAGATAAAACAGATTCGGCAGCGTAAACCAGCGCGCAGCAATAGCTGGTTGGGCGAGAGGGGTCCAGATACTGATTACTGCAATGAATACCAGAAGCAGGAGCAGAAGCACTTTCGATACCTGACGCATCCGCTGTTGCAGGGCATTTTCGCTTTTCATTACCAGCCACGTTGAACCTAGCAGCGCGTAAGCCACTACAAGACCCGCACCGCAGAAAAAATTGAACGCGGTAAACCAGTCAAACGGACCACCGCTGTAAGCGCGACCAGTGACGCTGAACCCATGGATGACCGCGCCGACGGTGATGCCCTGGCTAAAGGTCGCCACAATTGATCCACCAATAAAGGCCTTATCCCAGAACGGGCGGTGCGCCGGAGTGGCCTTGAAGCGAAATTCGAAGGCGACGCCACGAAATATAAGCCCGATCAGCATTATTGTCAGTGGAATGGTTAGCGCGTCGATGATAACCGCATAGGCGAGAGGAAAGGCGCCAAACAGGGCCGCACCGCCAAGCACCAGCCAGGTTTCGTTGCCATCCCAGACGGGAGCCACGCTATTGACCATCACGTCGCGGTCTTCCGCATTCGGCGTTGCCGGAAACAGGATGCCTATCCCCAAATCAAAACCGTCCATCACGATATACATCAACGTGGCGAAAACGATAATCACGAACCAGATAATGGAAAGATCGATACCCATTACGGTTACTCCTTAAATTCAGTGGTGACGGCAGAAAGCGGACGAGCAGGGCGGCCATCGGATTCAGTCGCGAAGGATTCATGGGGCTGCGGCCCTTTTTTAATCAGACGCACCATATAGCTGTAACCCACGCCGAATACCGCGGTATAAACCACGAAGAAGGCCAGCAAACTGACGCTCATGTGCAGATCGCCATGCGCGGAAACCGCATCCTTTGTACGCTGTAGACCATAGACGACCCAGGGCTGGCGGCCGACCTCCGTTGTTACCCATCCGGCGAGGATCGCGATCAGCCCGGACGGCCCCATCAGCAGGGCAAACCACAGGAAGGAACGTGAGGTATAAAGGCGCTGTTTATAACGCAGCCAGATTGCCGTCACGCCCAGGAGCAGCATCAACATTCCCAGGCCGGCCATGATGCGGAAAGACCAGAAGACAATGGTGGCGTTCGGGCGATCTTCTTTTGGGAACTCCTTCAATGCCGGAACCTGTTTATCGAGACTGTGGGTCAGGATCAGGCTGCCGAGAGCGGGAATTTCCAGGCCAAAACGGGTCCGTTCCTGCTCCATATCCGGCCAGCCAAATAGCAGCAGTGGGGTAGGCTCACCCGGCGGATTCTCCCAGTGGCCTTCTATGGCGGCTATTTTCGCTGGCTGGTGTTTTAAGGTGTTAAGTCCGTGCATATCCCCCACCAGCGCCTGGACTGGGGCCACGATCAACGTCATCCACAACGCCATGGAAAACATGGTGCGAATAGCGGGCGTATTGTTTCCGCGCAGCAAATGCCAGGCCGCGGAAGCACCGACAAACAGCGCGCTGCTGAGAAATGCCGCTATTGACATGTGCAGCAGGCGGTAAGGGAAGGAGGGGTTAAACACCACGGCAAACCAGTCCACCGGAACGACCTGACCGTTGATGATTTCATACCCTTGCGGTGTCTGCATCCAGCTGTTTGACGAGAGGATCCAGAACGTAGACATGAGGGTCCCCAGTGCGACCATGCAGGTCGAAAAGAAGTGCAGCCCCGGCCCGACCTTATTCCAGCCAAACAACATTACCCCGAGGAACCCCGCCTCAAGGAAGAACGCGGTAAGCACTTCATAGGTCAGCAGGGGGCCGGTAATACTGCCCGCGAACTGCGAAAACCCACTCCAGTTAGTGCCAAACTGATAAGCCATCACCAGGCCAGAGACCACGCCCATCCCAAAGTTGACGGCGAAGATCTTCGACCAGAAATGGTACAGCGAGCGCCAGACGGGATTTTTTGTTTTCAACCACAGCCCTTCCAGCACGGCGAGATAGCTCGCCAGGCCAATGGTTATCGCCGGAAAAATAATATGAAAGGATACGGTAAAGGCGAACTGTATTCGCGCAAGATGAAACGCATCTGGACCAAACATGCACTGCCTCAATGTTAAACGGTGTACTGTTATGATAGAGAGGCGGCAAGTGAGATATCAGAAGCAGAAATCGATAATTTATCTATAACAGTTGTGGGAAAAGGTGAACTTTATCTGGCTGATATAGGTAACAAGGAAGAATAAAAAATTTCTTTTTATGATTTTTACGCATTAAACAGCTTGCTTTGTCGCCAGCAACATGCGTTAATGGATTTCTGGTTTTGAATCCAAATAAATATCTGACGTAGTTTTATAAAGCAGTTCTCATCACGTTGTGCCTCTCCGCAGCCTCTCTTGGGTCTTTATCTACATTCCGATTAGTTTTGTATCGAACCATTTATTGCCTGATCGGCTCATGAGTAATTTACGTTTTTACGTTTACAGGAGAATCCTATGACTTCTTATATCCATTTCCGCTGCCCATGCTGTCATGGCTCGCAGTACCGCACCTCAGCTTTTGATGTGTCTGACAAAAATCCGTTCGGCGCGAAATGCATTTTCTGCAAATCGTCGATGATCACGCTCGACCACCTGGCCGCAGCGCGTTCTGCTCAGAATCACATTACAGAGTACCGCAAGTAATCTGCCGCGTTTCCTATAACAGTTAGCAAAATCTTCTCTTTTTCTCCTGCTGATATACACTGTCAGCAATAAGGAGAATCTGATGAAAAAATACCAGCGTCTGGCGCAACAAATTATCTCGCAGATTGAGCTTGGCGTATGGTTGCCGGGCGATAAGCTGCCTTCTCTGCGAGAGCAGGTGGCAAGCAGCGGCATGAGTTTTATGACCGTGGGCCACGCGTATCAGATGCTGGAAAGTCAGGGGCGCATTGTTGCCAGACCGCAGTCAGGCTATTACGTTGCCGCCCGCCCGATCACACACCAGCCTGCACCGCCCGCGCAGGTGATGCGCGATGAAGTGGTCGACATCAACACCTATATTTTCGACGTGCTACAGGCCAGCCGCGACCCCTCCGTTGTCCCTTTTGCCTCGGCGTTTCCCGATCCGCGCCTTTTCCCGCTTCAGCAACTCAACCGATCGCTGGCTAACGTCAGCAAAACGGCTACCGCCATGAGCGTGATCGAAAACCTGCCGCCGGGTAACGTCGACTTACGTCATGCCATTGCCCGTCGCTACGCTCAGCAGGGAATGAATATCTCCCCGGATGAAATTGTGATCACCGCGGGCGCGCTTGAGGCGCTTAACCTCAGTTTGCAGGCTGTGACTGAACCAGGGGACTGGGTTATCGTTGAAAACCCCTGTTTTTATGGCGCACTCCAGGCGCTTGAACGTCTGAAACTGAAAGCGCTGTCGGTTGCCACTGACGTGCGTGAGGGCATCGATCTCAGTGCCCTTGAGCAGGCGTTAAATGATTATCCGGTGAAAGCCTGCTGGCTGATGACCAACAGTCAGAACCCGCTCGGCTTCACGCTGAGTGCAGAGAAGAAAGCTCAGCTGGTGGCCTTACTCACCCGGCATAACGTCACGCTGATTGAAGACGATGTTTACAGCGAACTCTACTTTGGCCGCGAAAAGCCGCTTCCGGCAAAGGCCTGGGATAAGCAGGATATGACGTTGCACTGCTCCTCATTCTCCAAGTGTCTGGTGGCCGGTTTCCGTATTGGCTGGGTGGCGGCGGGAAAACATGCGCGCCGTATTCAGCAGTTGCAGCTGATGAGTACGTTGTCCACCAGCTCTCCCATGCAACTGGCGCTGGTGGATTACCTGGCGACCAAACGTTACGACGCCCACCTTCGTCGCCTGCGACGCACGCTTGCTGAACGCAAACAGCAGGCCTGGCAATCGCTTTTGCGTCATATGCCTGCTGGTGTCAAAATCCATCACAACGACAGCGGCTATTTTTTATGGCTGGAACTACCTGAACAGCTGGATGCGGGGCGGTTGAGTGAGAAGGCGTTAACCCATCAAATTAGCATTGCGCCCGGCAAGATGTTTTCCACCTCCAATATCTGGACACCGTTTTTCCGTTTCAATACCTCATGGGGCTGGGGCGAGCGGGAAGAGCAGGCGGTCATCCAGCTGGCGGGGTTAATCCGCGAAATGATGCTGCACCCAGTCACACCTTGATGAAAATTCCTGAAGCGACATAACGCGCAGTCTACCTTTAGTAAGGGAGCGCGGATTGGTAACGTGACGTTGTCACGTACCGACCCGCCAGAACGTGTGCTGACAGCGAAAACAATGTCGATTTCAACAGGACGATGCTATGCAAAATCAATTGCTGATTAATGGTGAACTGGTGACCGGCGAAGGTGAGAAGCAGGCGGTTTACAATCCTGCCACGGGTGAAGTGCTGCTGGAGATGGCTGAAGCGTCGGCAGCACAGGTGGACGCTGCCGTCCAGGCGGCCGATCGCGCATTCACAGAGTGGGGACAAACGACGCCGAAAACGCGCGCCGAATGTCTGTTGAAACTGGCTGATGTGATAGAAGCCAACGCTGACGCGTTCGCAAAACTGGAGTCCCTTAACTGCGGGAAACCGCTGCACTGTGTCCAGGGGGACGAGATCCCGGCCGTGGTCGATGTGTTTCGCTTCTTTGCCGGGGCCGCCCGCTGCCTGAACGGGCTGGCTGCCGGAGAATATCTTGAAGGACATACCTCGATGATCCGCCGCGACCCGGTTGGCGTTGTCGCCTCTATTGCCCCCTGGAACTATCCTCTGATGATGGCGGCGTGGAAGCTGGCGCCCGCGCTGGCGGCGGGAAACTGTGTCGTCATCAAGCCGTCTGAAATCACCCCGTTGACGGCGCTGAAGCTGGCGGAACTGGCGAAAGATATCTTCCCGCCAGGTGTGCTGAACGTGCTGTTTGGTCGCGGAAAAACCGTAGGAGATCCGCTGACCGGCCACGAAAAAGTCCGTATGGTTTCTCTCACCGGCTCTATTGCTACCGGAGAACATATTATCGGGCATACCGCATCTTCAGTTAAACGTACCCATATGGAATTGGGCGGAAAAGCCCCGGTCATTGTCTTTGACGATGCAGATTTGGATGCCGTGGTTGAAGGCGTGCGTACGTTTGGTTTCTACAATGCTGGTCAGGATTGTACCGCAGCCTGTCGTATCTATGCCCAGAAGGGGATTTACCCCGCGCTGGTCGAAAAGCTGGGCGCAGCCGTTGCCAGCCTGAAAATGGGCGCGCCGGACGATGCGTCAACCGAGCTGGGACCGCTCAGCTCCGCAGCGCATCTTTCCCGCGTTTGCGCTGCCGTGGACGAAGCCAAAACCCTTGGACATATCCGCGTCGTCACCGGTGGCAGTAAAAGTGAGGGGGCAGGATATTACTTCCAGCCAACGCTGCTGGCCGGGGCGAAGCAGGAAGATGCGATCGTCCAGCGAGAAGTGTTTGGCCCGGTGGTCAGTGTGACAGAATTTGAGGATGAAGCGCAGGTGCTGAACTGGGCTAACGATTCGCAATACGGCCTGGCCTCGTCCGTCTGGACAAAAGACGTCGGACGCGCCCATCGCCTCAGCGCACGGTTGCAGTATGGCTGCACCTGGGTCAATACCCATTTTATGCTGGTGAGCGAAATGCCGCACGGCGGGATGAAGTTATCCGGTTATGGCAAAGATATGTCGGTCTACGGACTTGAGGATTACACGGTAGTCCGGCATGTAATGATCAAACACTAAACCTTCATGCCCGGCGCAGTGCCGGGCGATTCAGCTTACCAGCCACAGACCTCGTGTTCATTTTCCGTATCGTAGGCGCGAACGGTGTTCACCAGATCCTTCACGACATCTGCCGCGACGTCCGGGATCAACAGCTCCATTGGCGCTTCTGTTTCATAATCCACCGACACGCCGTTGCTGTTGTTGGTGACGGTCACGGTATAGGTAGCCTTACCCATTATTTACTCCTTATGCGTGTTGACCACTTTACCGATGCCCGCACCGCTGAGCGTGACGGCAGGATCCGCGAAAAAGTCGATATTAAAATAGGTGTCGTCGGTCAGTAGCTCAATGCGGTGCCATTTTTGGGGTGGGGAGATGCCAAAAGAACCGGCCTCAATAACCACTTCCAGATCGGGTTCGGTGGCGTCGCCATCGGCAAAGCCAAAGTAACGCACCGCACCCTGCATGACGGACAACCGACCGTACACGCCGGCTTTGGTGTTGTGATGGGTAAAAAGCGCTTTTGGGGCGGTCTCTTTATTCCAGAACGGCGTCGAGCGGGTATGAACAAAGTTTTCAGGAATACGTAACATCATAGTTTCCTTCATGTTGGCGGGTGCTTAAAGGGATTTAAGCACCTCAGGTTCAACAAAGAATTCAATATTGAACAGGGTGTCGTCGGTCATCACCTCAATGTGGTGCCATCTCTCTGGCGGGAAAACGCCGAAACGACCCGCTTCAATGACGAGCTCGCTGTCAGGCTCAGGTGTGAATTCATCAGCATAGCCCAGATAACGCACTGCGCCACGCATCACCGACAGGCGAGGGTAAACGCCCGGACGCGTGCCCGTATCCAGGTGACGTTTAAAAATACCGGCGGGGGCCGTTTCTTTGTTCCAGAAAGGCGTGGAACGGGTGTGAATGCAACTCTGCGGAATGCGTAGCATGTTTCCTCCCTTAAAAGCCTGCTGTTATTAAACTGCTTTCTGCGGGGATGGATTTATCAAAAAGTGCATTTAATATGCACCTTATCAATAATAACCGTTTTGCTTTACCCGGCGTTGTTACACAAGATACTCAGTTGTTATTATCCTTAGTATTTAAGTGGTTATGATGTAACGAAAAAACTTGATTTGTGTCAACATATGACGCATATTGCGTGCGGTTATTTTTCGGCTCAGGTAAACAGAATGACGTTGTATCAAAAGATGTTGGTGTTCTACGCAATCATGGCCTCCATCTGCGCATTAATCACCTGGTTCCTTTCTAAAGATCGTAAACGTATTCGCCTGTTGAGCGCATTCCTGGTGGGTTCCACCTGGCCGATGAGCTTTCCTGTTGCCCTGTTGATCTCTCTTTTCTGAAGCACGCTTCCAGAATCGGCATCCAGACATAGCATTCCATACATTGAGGCTGTATAAATATACAGTCTGTCCTACATGGAGTGCTTATGAACAGTTTCTATTCGCAGCAAGCAGGCTGCACTGTGCGCTGGCAGGATCTTCCCGGTTTCGGTGACCCGGTTGTGTTTATTCACGGGTTGGGCTGTGCATCGTCGTATGAATATCCTCGTATTGTCTGTGATACCCGTTTCGGGGGGCGCAGAGCCATTCTGATCGATCTTCCCGGTAGCGGTTACAGTGACAAACCTGACAACTACCGTTATCGCACGAGCGAACAGGCGCTGGTGGTTGTTGAACTGTTAAACCATCTCGGCCTGGATAGTCTATGGCTCTATGGTCATAGCATGGGGGGGAGTATCGCGATCGAGACGGCAACGTTGTTAACGTCGCGCGTTAAGGGCCTGATAGTGTCTGAACCCAATTTTCATGCGGGTGGCGGGATGTTCAGCCGAGCAATTGCGGCCCAAACGGAACAACATTTTCTGGCTCAGGGCTATGATGACATGCTTCGGGCGGAAACGTCGCCGTGGGCTGGAAGCCTTCAAAGCAATGCTCCCTGGGCCGTCTGGCGCGGCGCAACAAGCCTGGTCGAGGGCGTTAAACCTGACTGGGAACACCTGTTCTTGTCATTGCGCTGCCCGGTAATGTTAGTTTTTGGTGAGCGATCCTTGCCTGATGACGACTTTAATCGCCTGCAACAAAACGGCGTTGCTGTAAAAATTATCCCTGATGCGGGCCATTCAATGTCCTGGGAAAACCCGTCAGCGTTGGCTCAGGCTTTATCTGGATTCATACACGGCTCATGAATGGGCAGCCCGCATTGCTGCGGGCTGCAATGATTAAGACAGCAAGGCAGACAAGGCTTTCCGCGCAGCAGGCTGAACGTCATACGGGCACTGATAATCCACGTTCTCAATCGCGCGGGTGTAGAGCGCAACCAGCCAGTCATAAACATAGGCTGTCGCCGCATGGACAGGCTGCTCGCCAAGTCGGGTAAGACGGGGTGAAGCGCTGCTCACAACTGGCGTCACAAAAATTGGCTGACCTTTGCGGATCCGGCTTGCAGGCCGTTCAGAAACGGGCGTCATTTCATAGCCAAGCCAGCTAATGAAATTGCCTGTCGCGGCATGCAGCTGCGCGGCACTGCTTTTATCTTTTTCTGCAATGCGTTGCAGTTGCAGCGGCAGATCCAGCCGGTAGCTGGTAACGATCAGCACATCCGCAATCTGCTGTAATACCTCTGCGTCCAGGCCCAGACGGGCAGCCGCCGCGTCGTTGCGACTCCACTGACGAAGATGGTTAACCCACACGTTATGGGCCAGCCGCGCCTTGTCTTTGGTCTGCAACGCGCCTGGATTTTCCTGCGTCTCTTCCGCAAACAGATCGATAACATCGTTAAACAGGCCGTTGACCTGTTCCTCACGAGGCTGGTGAACGGTCAGCAGCGTCTCAAACGCGTTTAACGGCGGCAGAAGTCCCTCAAGCAGTTCACCATGACGAGCGGCACTGCCTTGCAGCGTTCGGACCATTTTTTCGGCCATTGCCCGCCCTGCGCCAGGCTCCTGAGTGAGAGGCGCGACATATGGGCGAATCAGCGTCGACAGCGACTCTTGTAACAGCCTTTTCAGCGCGCGGAGACGCTTCTGGCGCTGTGCCGGCAGGGTAGCCTGCGACAGCCACTCAATCACCCGCTGCATGCTGTGGGTATCGAGCGCCTGGAGCGTGCCCCAGCGCAGACCCGGCTGGCCCAGCAATTGCTGCACCGCTTCGTCCAGATTCTGCTTTGTGGTAAACCGCGCATCATGAGGGGTAATGGCCCAGACCAGCCCCGGCAATGCGGATTCTTCAACCGGCTGCGTCTCTTTGACCCAGTTTTGCAGGAGCCTTGCCGTTTTCGCGGTCTGCTGGTGGTGCGCCGTTGCATTGCAGATAACCAGGACATCCGGCTGAATGTGCTGACGATAATGCTCCAGCAACCACAGGCATTTTGCCTGCATCATCAGCGGCGTGTTTTCCTCAGAAATGGCAGGGATATCAATGATGTCAACGTTATCCAGCACGCAGTTCTTAACGGGCAGCACCACTTCGCGGGTCAGAGATGCCAGTACATCGACGGGCAGGCTAATGGCGTTAAGCAGCTCGCCGTTTTTTACCGGATGAAGCAGTGTTTCCTGTGCTTCCGGCAGGGTAAACGCCCCGTGCGTAAGGAAGCCTTCGCAGGGCAGACCAAAGCTGTCCACCAGCAGACTCAACGGCGCCGCAAGCGCGCTGGCATGGCTGGTTTGATGCAGCACCTGGGCGAATTTAAGCCACTGCTGGGTTAACTCCTGCTGCTCACCCCACAGCAGAGACCAGACGCTGGCGCGGGTGCTGAGATCAAGTGACGGAACCAGCAGGGCAAACTGGTGCCACAGGGCATCATCAATATGCTGCTTAGCACCGGGTACTACGCTTTGCCAGAACCGGGCAATGGTCGCGACTTCCCGCGCCGTCATTCCCGGCACGCTCTGCGGTTGACGCAGCGCCCGCCACTTTTCAAGCCGGGTTTCAATCACCGATTTATCCACCGCGCGGATCTGCGGATCCAGCGTGGTGCGCGCGATAAACAGCTGCACCAGCTCGGCCTCCGTTACCAGGCGCAGGCGTAAGGGAAACGCGTCGTCTGCGACCTCGCGGGACGCTCTGCTGAAACGCACGGCCATGTTGGTCGGTGCATGCCCGGGGTTAATATGCGAGAAGTAATCAAACGTGCGTTGACCCGGCGTAACGTTCAGCCGTTCGTCCCCGCTGCCGCAAAGTGCAGCCAGCAGGTGCGCTTTCGCGGCCTGCGAGTGGCCATATAAGCCGATACTGCCCTGGCTGACAAGGGCGCGATCGAGCGCCTCTTCACGCGCGCTTACTGCGTTAAGGCGGGCAAGCAGGGCGTCGGCTTCGTTATCCAGCATCGGGGCGTGCTGTCGCGTCTCGTTGATCCACCCGATTAAGGCCTGAGTGGTGGCAGTCGTCGCAGTCATTTGAGGTATACGCTCCCGCTGTCGATCCAGTAGTGGCTGCCGCTGTGTCGGCGATCGGCCAGAGTATTCAGTTTAAAGGTCAGGGCATTCGGCGGCACTGGCGTGCCGTCCTGTAGCCAGGCATCACTCAGCTCGAAAGATTCCGGGCCTTCCTGCTTAGTGCCGCCACGCAGCTTCAGGCGCACGTTCAGTACGCCGTCGCCCGCAATGGCTTTCGCCAGCTCGGCTGAGTTGATGCTCAGGGTATAGAGCGGCGTCGCGGGCCAGCGGGCATTGGCCAACTGCCGGAAGCCGAGCGTAACGTTGCCGCGCAGCGGGAAGTGCAGACGGGCGTCCAGTTTCGCGCCGGGTTTATCGAGGTCGATATCGTGATACCAGACGTTCTCGTCCCGCAGGGTATTGATCGTGTTATCCAGCACGCCCAGATAGCGCACCGTAGAGTACGCGCCGATATCCGCTGCTTTAAAGTTAAAGCGCGGCAGACGAAGATCCAGCGCCAGGCTACAGAGCATCGCTCCCACCGCAGCGGTGGATTTCGGGTTGCCGATCCGTCCCTGCTGGCTGAACGGATACCATTCATGAACCTGGTATTTATCCAGCCAGACGATGCGGTTGACGGGCACCGGTTGCAGGTGGCGAATCAAGGCCTGAACGCCCGGCAGACAGCCCGGCCGTCCCGTGATCAGCAGGATATCGCAGCTGTAATGAGAGATCGCCTCACATACCGCATGAAGCGGGGCGGCAAGCGTGAACTGACCCGCCAGCATGGCGTCCCGCATCTCCCGGAAGCTGACGTGCAGCGGTACGCTGAACAGATCAAAGTGTTCTGAGCCGGCAGGCAACGCATGGTCGATCGCCTGCTGGAGATAATTCATCACGTTGCGCGTCGGTTTTTGCGCAAGCAGATCGCCAAAGGTGGCATGCAGCCCGGCCAGCGGATCGTCAACATCGCTCGATTCCCACGCCGCCAGGATCGCGTGACCGATCGGCATAAAGAGCTGAAGCGCCGTCTGCTGGCGCAGGACCGCCTGGGTATCGATCCGCCCGGAGTCACCGAACAGGGATGCCATCAGCTGGGAGGCATCGGCTATGCCGGATTTCTGAAGCTGGGTTTGCAGGGCGGGCAGAACGTAGCGCTGGATCACGTCCAGCAGCGTGTCGTCACCGGCTACCTTGAACCCTTCGCGGAACAGCAGCTGCGGGGTGATTTTGACGTTATTCCCGGAACCATCATCTAACTGATAGTGCGTGATGGCCATATCCGTCGTGCCGCCGCCGATATCAATCGAGGCCACGCGCAGCGCACGCCCCGGCTGGACGCCAGGCTCAGGCGCGCGATCCGGACGGGCGAGGGAGGCGAAAAAGGCCTCGGTCTGGCCACCAAAATGGGAAATGGCTTCGTTATACAGCCACACCAGCTGGCCGCAGCTGGCCTCGTCCCACTCCATCTGGATCTCAGGGACCGGCACCACGCTTTTTTCCTGCTGCTTGCGGCTGGCAAAATCTTCATCCTGCGGGTGCCAGCCCATCGCTTTCCAGACGATGGCGATGGCTTCGAACATGCGGCGACGGAAAATCTCGCGCTCCTGTTTCGGCATTGCCGACGGCAGGGTGAGGATCAGCGTCCGCAGCTGGCGGGGAGAGGCCGGGAAGCCGAGCCGCAGGCGGGTGGCCACGCTGTTAATCTGGCCAAGCGCCTGAGCCAGCAGCTCGCAGAGCATGTGCGTCATCAGGGTGCTGCGGCTGTACTGCGGAGAGAACACCGGCAGGCGCTCATCCTGCGGCAGCGTAAAGAGCGGTTCCCCGTCGTCGTTCATCAGGTTCATCAGCGGAAACGCGGTTGCCAGCGGTTCGCGCTGGGTTTTGCTATTCATCTGGCTAAAGCGCCAGTCCTGCACCACCGGCGTCTCGTCCCACAGATAGCGACGCGGGCTGGAGATGCCGCTGTTGCCTTCCGTGCCCAGACGCTGCATCGCCAGCTTACGCGCTTCATCACCCACGCGGACAATCGACGGCCAGACGAACGCATCCTCCCGGCCGCTTTCCACGGAGAAGTGCTGTTTGCCAAAACGCGCTTCAGAAAACTCAAGTCGGCTGGTAAACAGCGGCTCATTCAGGAACTGCGGCTCACTCAGAGATCGTACCTGAAGTTCAGCCGTCTGACGCAGGCCGTCGTTGGCATCACCATGATCTTCAATAATCACGCCGCAGGTATGGGTGTTGCCTACGTCAAGGATCAAATCGACAGGAATAGCAGGGGTGCTCAGGGTATGGGTGACAAACTTCACTTCCGGCACGGTGAGTTGTTCACCGAGCATGGAGAGCAGGTTGAGCCAGTGCGCCTGATATTCAAAGCTGCGCATGGCCTGATGCAGCTCGCGCTCGGAGCGTTTTTCAACCCCGTCGGCAAACTGCGTGAAGGCTTCGCGCAGCCAGCCGTCAATCCAGGTCTGGTCGAGGAAACTCTCAACCTCACTGTCGCGCCAGGCGAGCGCGAAACGCGTGCCGTTCAGGATATCGTTTTCAACCGGCGACAGGGCAGACGTCGCATGCTCTGCAATCTGGCTGTCGAGCGCGACGGTGACCCGGTGCGTATTGCCAGCTGCGTCGGGCGTGGAAAGCTTTCGTACCTGGACGCGCGCCCAGTTATCCGGGCCTTCAACAAACGTCCGCGGCGGGTTAAAGCGCAGGAAAGGGATCGGCAGCCAGACGCCGTCCAGCACGGTCAGGGAGTCATGCAGTGGAATGGTGCTTTCAGGCTTGACCACTTCCGGCTGCCCGCCATCGGTGGCAGGGAGCGTGTACCGGCCGTTAACCAGGTCAAAATCCAGACGCAGCAGCGGGCCATTTGCCGTTTTACGCACGAAACGCCCGTTGCTGGCGGTGTCCTGCGGAGTCAGGCCAAAATCGAGAAACTGCACGCCGCTGTTAGCAATCAGCGTCACGCTCTGTTTATAGTCGCAAAGATTAACCAGCATAGGATCAAACACCTGCTTTCTTGAACGTCAAAGGAACGACGGTGTTGGCATCGTAACGTGCGGTGCATTCCGCCACATCGCTGGCACCTGCCTTACAGGTCACTTCCGGCATCGGATAGCGTGAACCGTCGGTGCAACGCGCGTTTCCGCGCGTTTTGATCAACAGCTCGCCGTTGCTGTGTAATCCGGAAAAGACGTCTACCCGGCAGACAATGTTGTCGCCATGCACGACCCGGGCAAAACCTTTATTGTTCTGGATCTGGTAGCGCAGCGACGGCGGTTTGCCGGTGAGCGGATCCTGCACATCGAGAAACGCGCGCCAGGTGCCGTTCAGGAAGCGCGTTAACCCCGCTTTGACCTGGTTTGCCTCCATCACCATCGCATCTTTCGGTATCGCGGTAATGACCACCGGTTCGGCTGCCGGGGCAGGCGTTTTCACCTTCGGCTCTACCACTTCGGCCTGGTGCAGCGGGAGTTTCAGTTCAAGCGGCTCAACCGTCTTTATGGGGGCCGGAGCAATGGCGACGGGTACTGGCGCTGGTGTGGCAACAGGCGCTGCGATCGGGGCCTGTTCTGGCCAGAGCAGCGGGGTGGCGATGGCTGCAATAATGACGGCGGCAACCGGCAGCAACCACAGGGGGGAGCGACGTTTTTTCTGTATGGCCGCCGGTGCGGGCTCTGGCGGCGCGGCGTTCATGCGCACCGGCTCTGGCGTATACAGTTCATCGTCGGTGATACGGACTGTAGTCACAGGCGTGATAAGCGGCGCGTCGGCCTGCTCAAAGGTCACCACCGGGGCCGGTTCTGGCTCCGGTTCAGGTTCTGGCTCGTTAATCACCACTGGCTCAGGTTCAGGGACCAACGATTCGCGCAGGCAGTCCAGCACGTCGTCGCGCGCGTTTTCGTTAAGGTTGACGAAACCCCAGAAGCAGATCACCGGTTTGCCATCCACCAGGAAAACAAAGTTTTCACCGGGAAACTGAAAGGCTTTTGAGAGCAGAGAGCCAAACAGTTGCTGCGCCGTTTTCGGTGACTGAAGGCATTTTTTACTCAGCGACTCCACGCTGGTGAGCGTGTTTTCCAGATAGCGCAGGGCGCGATAACGATCATCTTCATCCGCCGCCTTCCAGCTGGAGACGGTTCCCTCAACCGGGGAGTACCAGTCAACGCGATCGCCGCCGTCGTTGACTTGGGGGATGGCCAGGCAATCAACGATAGCCTGTTGTTTGCGCAACCGAAGCGCTTCGCGGATTTGCAGCGCTGATTCAAAAACGGCCTGTCCGCCGCCGCCAACGGCCTGAAAATCATCCAGATTACCGCTGCGTAAAAGTGTTTTTGCCACGATTTGGTCCTGTAGACTTTTTCACGCCATTACTTTAGCGAATCAGGTAAGCAAGCAAACGGCTGAGGAGACGGCAAAAGGGACGATTTCTTGCGGCATTGATCGTGACGGTTGTGCTTGACGAATAATGGACCTTAAGGCAAATCGGTTTCTGCGGGCTGATGCTAAAACCAGCGAAATGTACGGCTTTAGAATAACCTGATAGTGATTCGTTATTTGTCAGGCCAAAACGTCTGTGCTGTTATTACTGTTCACTATAATAAAACCGAAAGGGTAATAACCATGTCTACAGGGAAAACTGTGCTCGCCCTCGCGCTGAGCGCGCTGCTACCGGCAAGCGCCGCATGGGCGGCAAACAAAGACACCATTATCTACTGCTCCGAGGCGTCGCCGGAGTCGTTTAACCCGCAGATCGCCAGCTCTGGGCCCTCATTTGTCGCCAGCTCGCAAACGCTGTATAACCGTCTGATTAACTTCGACCCGGTAAAAAACACGCCGGTGCCTTCTCTGGCCGAGTCGTGGACCATTTCGCCAGACGGCAAAACATACACGTTTACCCTGCGTAAAGGGGTAAAGTTCAACAGCAATAAATACTTCAAACCGACCCGTGATATTAACGCTGATGACGTTATTTTCTCCGTTATGCGTCAGAAAGACCCTAAGCATCCCTATCACAATGTTTCCCAGGGTAATTACGAATACTTTAATGACGTGGGCCTCGACAAGCTCATTCAGGATGTGAAAAAGATCGACGATTATCACGTTCAGTTCACGCTGAGTGAACCCAACGCGGCGTTCCTGGCCGACTGGGGAATGGACTTCGCCTCGATCCTCTCTGCCGAGTACGCGGACGCGATGCTGAAAAAGGGTACGCCTGAAAATGTGGATACCTGGCCAATCGGCACCGGCCCGTATGTGCTTCAGCAGTACAAGGTGGATTCGCTGATCCGCTACGTCGCCAATCCGAACTACTGGGAGGGAGAGGTGCCGACCAAACACCTGATCTTCTCCATCACGCCAAATGTTGAGACGCGTCTGGCTAAGCTGCAAACGAACGAGTGTCAGATCATTCCTGCGCCGTCGCCGGTGCAGTTTGAAGCGATCAAGAAAAACAAAGACCTGACCCTGCACTCGGTGGATGCGCTGAACGTGGGGTACCTAGCGTTCAACACGGAGAAAAAACCGTTTGATAACGTGCTGGTGCGCCAGGCTCTGAATTACGCAACGGACAAAAAGGCCATTGTTAACGCGGTCTTTATGGGGTCTGGTACGGTCGCTAAATCGCCGATCCCGCCGAACATGCTCGGCTTTAACAAAGACCTGAAGGATTACGGCTACGATCCGGAAAAAGCGAAAGCGCTGCTGAAGCAGGCGGGTCTGGATAAGGGCGCGGAAGTGACCCTCTGGTCCATGCCGGTTCAGCGTCCGTACAACCCGAACTCGCGACGCATTGCGGAGATGATCCAGGCTGACTGGGCGAAAGTGGGCGTGAAGGCGAAAATCGTCTCATACGAGTGGGGGGAATATCTCTCCGGCATGCGTAAAGGCGAGCATGATTCCGCGCTGTTCGGCTGGATGTCTGATAACGGCGATCCGGACAACTTCGCCGATGTGCTGCTGGGTTGTAACAGCATCAAAACCGGATCTAACGCCGCGCGCTGGTGTGATAAGGGGTATGATGAGCTGGTGCAAAAGGCCAAACTGACCAGCAACCCGGACGAACGTGCGAAGCTGTATGGCCAGGCACAGGAGATTTTCTACCAGCAGGCACCGTGGATTGCGTTAGCTAACGGCAAAACGTTCTACGCGACCCGCAGCAACGTGACCGGGTACAGCGTGAGTCTGATGGGCAGTGACTTCTCGAAAGCGAAGCTGAACTGATCGTATTCTTGCAGGGTGGCGGCTATGCCTTACCCGGCCTACAGTTACCACCCGTAGGCCCGGTAAGCGTAGCGCCACCGGGCACGTGAAAAGGAGTGACAATGTCACATTTAAACGATGTTATCGCCCGCGTCGATGCCGCCATCGAAGAGAGCATAATTACCCACATGAACGAACTGCTGATCGAATTAAGCGACGATGCAGAGCTCAGCCGTGAAGATCGCTATACCCAGCAGCAGCGCCTGCGTACCGCGATTGCGCATCATGGTAAGCAGCATAAAGAAGAGGCGGAGGCGCGCCATGCCCACCTCACGCAGGGTGGGACTATCCTGTAAGGGTTAAAACTGGCGCCGTGCCACCAGCCAGGCGCCGACCACCAGCATCGCTGCGCCGCAGACCGGGCCAACCAGCGCCCTCAGGGGGACACCGTTGCTCTTGAGGATGTCCATCACCAGGCCGCCAATCAGCTGGCTTGCTACCAGCACGGCAATGGTCGTTGCCGCGCCCACATTTTGATACCCGCTAATACTGGCAAAGACAAAAAATGACCCCAGCAGGCCGGGGATCAGCGTCCACCAGCGCACCGTCGACGCCAGTTCGCTAAACCCCGCCAGGCCATTTTTCACCAGCAAAATGCTGACAAACAGCACAATCCCCACCAGCGAGTTCAGCAGCATGGCGATAAGAATGGTGGAAGAGGATTGCGTAATGCGCACCATCAGGGTGTTTTGTACCACCAGCCCAATCCCGGCGGCCACCAGAAACGCTAACGTCAACGATTGATTCATGGCAGAGCATCCGGATCGCTGCGCTCATCGAGCTGGAGTTGCATAAAGGTTAAATCCAGCCAGCGACCGAATTTGGTTCCCACCTGCGGCATATTACCGGTGGTAACAAAGCCCAGGGTTTCGTGCAGATGAATCGACGCCTGGTTCTGCGCCTCGATACCGGCAACCATCACATGTTTACCAATCTGGCGGGCTTCCTTGATTAATTCCGTCATCAGCAGCCGACCGATGCCTTTGCCCTGATGATCGGGATGAACGTAAACCGAGTGCTCCACCGTATGGCGAAAACCGTCGAACGCTCGCCAGTCGCCAAATGAGGCGTATCCCGTCACAACACCTTCTTCTTCACTGACCAGCACCGGATAACCCAACAGCGTGCGCGCCTCAAACCATGCAATACGGTTATCGGTGTCGACAGTTGTATCGTTCCAGATGGCGGCGGTGTGCAGCACCGCATGGTTATAAATTTCACCGATAGCGGCACAATCTTCTTTGCAGGCATGACGAACGATCATGGTTAACCTCTGGCTGTGTTGTTTACTATAGTAGTACGATTCACTCACAATATTACACAGTTCTTGTGTTGCATCGCTACGACAAAATCCCTATTTTTTTGTCACCAAACTGCCCCGAAAAACCATCCGTACACTATAGTATGACGTCATGAACACAATGACAGACAATATGAATCAACGCATTAGCGCCCGCATACGCCTTGAACGCGAGTCGCGGGGCTGGTCATTAAGCGAACTGGCCGAACGGGCAGGTATTTCACGCGCCATGATCCATAAGATTGAACGGGGGGACAGTAGCCCAACGGCGACGCTGCTTGCCCGGTTATCCGGTGCCTTCGGTATTAGCATGTCTACGCTCATTGCGCGCGCGGAAATGCAGGAGGGCAAACTGTTACGTCTGGCGAACCAGCCCGTCTGGCGCGATCCGCAAACCCACTATTTACGTCGTCATGTGTCGCCGCGCAGCGATATGCCTATTGACCTCGTCCAGGTGGAACTGCCCGCGGGCAGCGATGTGCCGATGCCCGCCTCCTCTTATGCGCTGGCGCGACAGCTGATTTGGTTGCAGGCAGGTGAACTGGTCTTTCTGGAGGGGGACACCCGCCATGAAATGAAGGCCGGAGATTGTCTGGAACTCGGGCCGCCGAACGACTGCCGGTTTATTAACGAAACGGATGAGTCGTGCCTTTATCTGGTCGTGCGGCTTAATCAGTCCGGCTCATAATGCAAAGGCGATCCGCAGGATAACGTGCCAGACTTGAATGACATTTTCAGCTGTAAGGAGCGATGAATGAGTCAATCAACTACGCAAAACCGACGCTGGGTACTGGCTTCCCGTCCACACGGCGCACCGGTTGCCGAAAATTTCCGCCTGGAAGAGCAGCCGATCCCCACGCCCGCAGAGGGGCAGGTGTTATTACGCACCGTATGGCTCTCGCTTGATCCGTACATGCGGGGCCGTATGAGCGATGCCCCATCCTATTCACCTCCTGTCGAGATTGGCGCGGTGATGGTGGGCGGCACGGTAAGCCGCGTCGAGACCTCCCGCCATCCGGATTATAAAGAGGGTGAGTGGGTTCTGGGCTACAGCGGCTGGCAGGAGTATGAACTTTCCGACGGGAAAGGGCTGGTCAGGCTGGGCGAAAACCCGTCGCACCCTTCATGGGCACTCGGCGTGCTGGGAATGCCGGGCTTCACCGCGTATATGGGGCTGCTTGATATCGGCCAGCCTCAGGCGGGGGAAACGCTTGTCGTGGCGGCAGCCACGGGGCCGGTCGGCGCAACGGTGGGGCAGATCGGTAAAATCAAGGGGTGCCGGGTTATCGGCGTGGCCGGCGGGGAGGAGAAATGCCGCCATGCGGTCGACGTGCTCGGTTTCGACGCCTGTCTGGATCACCATGCGGATGATTTTTCCGAACAGCTGGCGAAAGCCTGCCCGCAGGGCATTGACGTGTATTATGAAAACGTCGGCGGTAAAGTCTTTGACGCCGTGCTGCCGCTCCTGAATACCTCCGCGCGCGTACCTGTTTGCGGACTGGTCAGCGGCTACAACGCGACCAACCTGCCGGATGGTCCGGATCGCTTGCCGCTGCTGATGGGGACCATCCTCAAAAAACGCATCCGCATGCAGGGCTTTATCATCGCTCAGGACTATGGTCATCGTATCGACGAGTTCCAGCAGGAAATGGGACGCTGGGTGAAGGAAGGCAAAATTCACTATCGCGAGCAGGTCACCGAAGGGCTGGACGCGGCGCCGGAGGCGCTGATTGGGCTGCTGGAAGGGAAAAACTTCGGCAAGGTCGTAATCCGCGTGGCGGCGGACTAAACAGAGCATCGGTTATGGCGGGCAAAGTCCGCCATAATTATTTGTGAAGATACGATATATTGTCTTTAATTAATCCATGAGCATTGCGCGCCATCGGCCCAGCTGAGCCAGAAGTGGTAAACGTAATATTAATTGAACAATTTTTATTTTAACGCGCGCCCTTCATACCAGGCATGACGATACAGGATATATCAAACCGGCGATGTTTTTTTAAACAGTCGCTGAAAATGGCATTTTGTTTTGGCTACGGGAATTAAACATGCTTGATTTGGAAAACCTGGAAAAAGCACAAAGAATCAGTCTGACGATGCAAGTTGAGAACAGTTTAAAGGGAGCGTTAATTACGGGCTCATTAAAACCTGGGGCTCGACTCATCACGAAAGAGATTGCGGATAAATTAGGCACCAGCATCACACCGGTGCGCGAAGCCCTGCTGCGCCTGGTGTCGGCAGGCGCATTACAGGCCACGCCTGCTCAGGCGTTTTTGGTGCCAGAGGTTACGCTGGAGCGTTATAACGAAATTAACGCCATTCGAAAACAGCTTGAGCCGATGGCCGTTGCGGCGGCGTGTCAGAATATGACCGAGACCAAACTGGATGCATTACGCGCGCTGTCAGATAACTTCAGCACCGCCATGCATCAGGGCGACGTGCAGAAGGCGATCCATGCCAACCGCGTGTTCCGGTTTACGCTTTATCAGTATGCCGAAATGCCGACCCTGAACTCGCTGATTGAGCAGCTCTGGGTACGGATTGGTCCGTGTATCAACTACCTGCACGAAGAGATGAAAGATATCCCTGCAACGACTTACCATTATGCCGATCTGCTTTCTGCGCTTGAGCAAAGGGACGTGACGGCCAGTCGGGAAGCGATCGACCGAGCCATTGATGAAGCTAATATCCTCCTGCAACGGCAATACTACAGTTAAGGATCGCACTGGCGCACTTATTTTTTTATTCGTTTTAAACTTCCCTGAGTATATTCCCGGCGCTTAAGGCTACCGGGAATGATGTTATTTTTTACCGGCAACGTGCGCTGCCGGAAAATGTTTTACTCAAAGCGATAAGAGACCGACAGGCCCACGCCATAGTTACGGCCAGGGGCGGGTTCGTAATAGCGATTGTAGCCAGCGTTAACAATCTCTGAACCGACGTACTCTTTATCAAACAGGTTATCGACGCGACCAAAGATGTCCATTCCCCATTTGCCGTAATTGAGTTTATACCCGGTATTCAGACCGACCACGGTATAAGAGGGCGCTTTGGCGGTATTGGTGTCGTTTGCCATCACGTCGCTCATGTAGCGGGCATCTGCCCCCGCGTACCAGCCTTCCTCAGGCTCCCAGCCAAACGACGCATACCCCATGTTACGGGCAATCCCCGGCATCCGGTTGCCGCTACAGTCTGCATTGCTACAGACGTTGGTACGGTAGGTCGCATCAAGATAGGTCCACGCCATTTTCAGCTTCCAGTTTTCGGCAAACTGCTGGTCGAGCGCAATTTCCACACCCTGACGGCGCGTTTTCCCCGCATTTTTGTAGGTAGTGCGACCATCTTTGTTTTCGTCCACCACGATCTCGTTGTCGGTATCCGTGCGGAACAGCGCCGCCGTCAGGATGCCATTGCCGATGCGGGTTTTGCTGCCAATCTCATAGGTGTTGTTGGTTGACGGTTGCAGATTAATATTGAGGCCGCCTTTGCCATCAGAACGGTAGGAGAGTTCGTTGATGGTCGGGGTCTCAAATCCCCGTCCCGCTGCGGCATACAGGTTCCAGGCGTCGGTCACGGCGTATTTCACCGCACCAGCCGGGAGCCATTTATGGTAGCTGGCGTCACCGCTGTCATCGCCGTTTTGCGGGGTAATGTAATGATCGTTGGAGTCAAACCAGACGGAGCTGTAACGCACGCCCGCCTCAACGGACAGCTTTTGCGTGAGCTGCCACTGAGTTTGCAGGTAGGGATCAAGGTTCCACATCAGGTTACGTTCGTCACGGCGTTTGTTACCCTTCACGCCAAAATCCGGCACGCCGTTGTTCATCACGAAGTTTTCATACCCGCGGCGATTTTCACTCATATTTTCGTAGTTAAGGCCGGTGGTAAACGTTACCGGCACCAGCAGCTCGCCGCGGTGGGTCCAGCGGGTATCAATACCCTGATAGTGGCGCTGCATATCAATTACGCCGCCCGAATGCGCAGGATTTTCAGTCTGCGTGGTATCCGGAATGGACTGGTACTGGGTCATTTCACGCTCACCGGCGTACATCATCACGCTGAGGTCGTCCTGTTCGCTCAGCTGGCGGTCGTAGCGGATCCCGGCCTGGGTCTGCTTAATGGTTTTACGCGTATTGTACTGATCGCCACGGGGTGACTGGCGCGGGTTGTTCTGCCACTCCTGATAACTCAGTCCGCCCGGATCGTTGGCTTTCATGTCCACGCTGTTAAAAATCAGCGTTAGCTTGCTGACATCATCAATGCGCACGCCCAGTTTCGCGTTGGCGAGGTTTTTCCGTGCGCCGCTGTGGTCACGATAGCCATGTGTGGTGAAACGGGTGGTGGATACCGCATAGTCCACATCCCCCGCCTGAGTCCCGTCGCCCACCGCACCGGTGGCCTTCATGCCGTAACGCCAGGTGCCGTAGCTGCCGTAATAGCTGCTGGCTTCAATTGTGGCTGGCTGTTGTCCGGTCTGGGTGTTGATGTTGATCACGCCGCCGGAGGCATTGCCGTACAGGGCAGAGAAGGGGCCGCGCAGCACGTCGACGCTCTCAATGCTGTTGAGGTCAATGTTTGACGTCTGCCCCTGGCCGTCGGGCATGGTTGCCGGAATGCCGTCCACGTACATGCGGATCCCGCGTACGCCGAAGGTCGAACGCGCGCCGAATCCGCGAACGGAAAGTTGCAGATCCTGAGCATAGTTCTGGCGGTTCTGGATTTGCAGGCCGGGTACGCTCCCAAGGGATTCAGAAAGGTTGATGCGCGGTGTGGCATGTCGCATATCCTCGCCGCTCACCACGCTGACTGCGGCCGGGGTGTCCAGTTCGGAGACGGTTTGCGGCGTGGCGCTGACGATCAGGGTCTGTTCATCCGCGGCCATCGCACTCAGCGGGCCAAAAATGACGGGAACGAAGAGCAGTGGTAGTGATGCCTTACGGGCAGTAATAATTTTCATGGAGTAAACCGGTTAAGAAAAATTCGAACCAAATCAACTGGAACCTGTGTATATATGTTAAATCCTTTGTAAATGTTATGAAAACTATAACCGCACATTTCGTGAATGTAAGGTTTTGAAGGAAAGAAATACTCCACATTCAACTCATTAATGATTACTATTCTCATTAAAATAACGGCAAAGCGATGACTTTGCCCACCGGAAGTGATGTCAGCGGTAAATCTCCTCATTTAAAAAGGAATTGTTATGTCTTTACGTCATCTGTGCTCGCCGCGCCTGCGTGGGTCTCTGCTGTTGGGCTCTTTACTGTTTGCCGGTACGTTCCAGGTTCATGCCGCTGAAGAGATGCTGCGCAAAGCGGTCGGCAAGGGCGCGTATGAAATGGCCGTCAGCCAGCAGGAAAACGCGCTGTGGGTTGCGACGTCACAAAGCCGCAAAACCGATAAGGGCGGCGTGGTCTATCGTCTGGATCCGGTCACGCTGGAAGTGACGCAGGCGATTCATAACGATCTCAAGCCGTTTGGCGCCACGATCGATAACGCCACCCAGACGCTGTGGTTCGGTAACACCGTCAACAGCGCCGTGACGGCGATTGACGCCAAAACGAGCGAGGTGAAAGGGCGCCTGGTGCTGGACGATCGCAAGCGTAGCGACACGGTGAAGCCGCTTCAGCCGCGCCAGCTGGTGGCCGATGACACGACCAATACGGTGTACATTACCGGTATCGGCAAGGAGAGCGTGATCTGGGTTGTTGATGGCGCAACGCTGAAGCTGAAGGACACCATCACCAACACCGGCACGTTCAGCACCGGTCTGGCCCTGGATGCGAAGGCAAAACGCCTGTATACCACCAATGCGGACGGCGAGCTGGTGACCATTGATACGGCAACCAACAAAATCCTCAGTCGTAAAAAAGTGCAGGATGACGGAAAAGAGCACTTCTACCTGAACCTGAGCCTGGACACTGCCGGCCAGCGTGCGTTTGTGACGGATTCAAAACAGCCAGAAGTGCTGGTGGTGAATCTGAAAGATGGCAGCGTGATGCAGAAAATCGCCGCGCCAGCATCGCTGGCCGTACTGTTTAACCCGGCGCGTAACGAAGCCTATGTGACGCACCGCGAGGCGGGCAAGGTGAGCGTGATTGACGCCAAAACCTACAAAGTGACCAGGACCTACGATACCCCGGTTTACCCGAACAGCCTGGCGCTGTCTGCGGACGGTAAAACGCTGTACGTAACGGTGAAACAGAAATCAACCCGTCAGCAGGAAGCGACCCAGCCTGACGATGTGATTCGTATCGCGCTGTGATGGTGGAATTGCCCGGTGGCGCTGCGCTTACCGGGCCTACAAAACCATGAGATGTAGGCCGGGTAAGGCGAAGCCGCCACCCGGCTTTTTTATTAACGCGAGGTTTCTTCTACCAGCGGTGCGTCGTGCTTTTCATCGTCGTGATGAAGCGGCGCGGTGCTGTGGATCTCGTGAACGCGCTTACGCACGCCGAACCAGCCAGCAATCAGCAGAACCGCCAGCAGTGGGATCGTCGCGATGGTGTAAGTACCGTTCGGGTAGTCAAACGCCATCAGTACCAGCACGCTGAACAGGAACAGCAGGGTGAGCCAGGAGGTCACCGGTGCGCCCGGCATCTTGAAGCACACATCAGCCGCTTTGCCTTCTTTGATCGCTTTGCGCAGACGCATCTGGCAGACCACAATAAAGGCCCAGGAGGCGATAATCCCCAGTGCAGCCACGTTCAGAACGATCTCAAATACGCGGGACGGCACCAGATAGTTCAGGAACACGCCAAAGACGTAAACCACCAGCGTGGCCAGAATCCCCGCATAAGGAACCTGCTGCCTGCTCATCTTCGACATAAACTTCGGCGCAGAGCCTCCCATCGACATGGAGCGCAGGATACGGCCCGTCGAATAGAGCCCGGAGTTCAGGCTGGAGAGCGCGGCGGTCAGTACCACGATGTTCATGATGCTGCCCACGTACGGCACGCCCAGCTTAGAGAAGAAGGTCACAAACGGGCTTTGCCCCGCCTGGTATGCATTCCACGGCAGCAGCAGCACCAGCAGCACCACGGAACCCACATAGAACAGACCGATACGCCAGATCACGCTGTTGATGGCTTTTGGCACCATCGTCTGCGGATCTTTACATTCGCCTGCCGCCGTACCGACCAGTTCGATGGAGGCAAAGGCGAACACCACCCCCTGCACCAGAACCAGCGCTGGCAGCAGGCCGTGCGGGAAGAAACCACCGTTATCGGTAATCAGGTGGAAGCCGGTTGCGTTACCGTCCAGTGGTTTACCGGTACCGAGGAATACGGTTCCGACCACCAGGAAGATCACAATGGCCAGCACCTTCACCAGTGCGAACCAGAACTCCATCTCGGCGAACCATTTCACGCCGATCATGTTCATGGTCCCGACAATTGCCAGCGCCCCAAGGGCGAACACCCACTGCGGCACATCGCCAAACGCGCCCCAGTAGTGCATGTACAGCGCAACGGCGGTGATATCGACGATACCGGTCATCGCCCAGTTAACGAAGTACATCCAGCCCGCGACATACGCGGCTTTTTCACCAAGAAACTCGCGGGCGTAAGAGACAAAGCTGCCGCTGGAAGGGCGGTGGAGTACCAGTTCGCCGAGGGCGCGAAGGATGAAGAAAGAGAAGATCCCGCACATCAGATAGACCAGGGCGAGAGCGGGGCCAGCCATTTGCAGACGTGAGCCTGCACCTAAAAACAGACCTGTACCGATAGCGCCGCCGATGGCGATCATCTGCACCTGACGGTTGCCCATCGCCTTGTGATAGCCCTCTTCATGAGAGTTCAACCAGCGACGTTTCGCAGCATGATGATCGGCTGCGCTTTTATTGCTTGTTTTCATTGAGTTACCTGTTTGCCTGTCTGAACCATTAACGTGATAGTCCTGCCTGGCAGATGCCGAAACAAACGATTGCTTCTGCGCAGACACATGCCGCCTTTCCAGTCATTCTGTGTATGGATAAGGCAAAACATGGCGAGGCATCCTACCCGCAATTGTTAAGCGACGCAAAATATAACCGTGTCGAAAGTGATGCTCGTCGAAGGAAATCGTGTGGTCAGAGCAGACGGCGATCACAACGCGCTGAATCGTGACGTTTTTTTAGGCAAAAAGGTCTGCGAATGCTGATTTAATCATCAGGTTTACTTAATAGTTACTTATAGGTAGAGCTTATGAATGCCGCAGGGCTGCAATAAGTAATGCAAACGCGGTAGTGTGCTGGCGGCGGCTCGGATAGTACAGATGGTATCCCGTAAAAGCCGGGCACCAGTCTTCAAGCACACGCACTAACCGGCTCTCAGCAAGGGCGTCCTGAACCGCATCTTCCGGGACGTACGCCAGCCCCAGACCGTTTTCGGCGGCATCGATGCGTTGCGGCAGGCTGTTGAGGATCAGCTGGCCGTCAACCCGCACGCGCAGCTCACGTCCGTCCCGTTCAAATTCCCAGGCATATAATCCGCCGCGTGTGGGCAGGCGCATATTAATGCAGCGGTGCTGATCAAGCTGCTCCGGCGTTTCCGGTACGCCGAAACGTTGCAAATACTCTGCCGACCCGACGACCGCCATGCGCATGTCCGGCGCAATACGAACGGCAATCATATCTTTCGCCACCTGCTCACCCAGACGCACCCCCGCGTCAAAGCGGCCATCGACAATATCAGTCAGCCCATTGTCCACCGTGACTTCAACGTTGATATCAGGATACTGCGCCATAAAGGGTTTAAGCACAGGCCACAGCACCGCAGACATGGCGTGCTCCCCGGCGGTAAGGCGAATATTCCCGGCAGGTCTGTCGCGGGTATCACGCAGCGCGGTGAGTTCCTGCTCGATCTCCAGCAGATGGGGGCTTAAGCGCATGAAGAGTTGCTCGCCGGCCTCGGTAGGGGCCACGCTACGGGTGGTGCGGGTTAACAGACGGACTTCCAGCCTCGTTTCCAGATTGCGCATTGCGTGGCTGAGCGCCGACTGAGATACCCCAAGCTGCGCCGCGGCGCGGGTAAAGCTGCGCTCCCGGGCGACGACCATAAAGGAAAGCAGATCGTTGAAGTTGTCTTTTAACATGGTGGTTTACTCGATTTATGAAATGAATTCATGGTTCCTTTCTGATTATGCACTCTAATGCTCCCCATGGCTTTACGCTACTGTTAACGCAACAGCAAACGAGGAGTTAATCATGAAAATTATCCGTAGCGGTTCGTTACCTTCCGTTCAGGGGCCAGAGGCCTGGTTTACCGGCTGCGTGCGCATTGACGCGCCTTTCCAGGCGACTGAACCGGCAAAAGTCGGCGGCGCGACCGTCACCTTTGAACCCGGCGCACGTACCGCCTGGCATACGCATCCTCTTGGACAAACGCTGATCGTGACGCAGGGGCGCGGCTGGTTACAGGAGTGGGGGAAAGAGGCGGAACCGCTGAATCAGGGTGATATCGCCTGGATCCCACCCGGCGTGAAGCACTGGCACGGCGCAAGCGCGCAGACGGCCATGACCCATATCGCCATCGCAGAAGCTGTCGACGGGAGCCCGGTGGCATGGCTGGAGAAGGTCACCGACGAGCAGTATCCGAACGAGTAGTCTGGCGTTTCGTAAACAAATTATTAACGTTATGATTCGATCCGTTTTCTTCAGCATGTGCAGGCGGAACGGTGAAAATCAATATCATAGGCACCAGCGGAAGTGGGAAAAGCACGTTTGGCAGGCGAATCGCGGAGGCGCTGGCTATCCCTTACATTGAGATGGACAGGCTTTACTGGCGAGCGAACTGGCAGGGAACACCGGATGATGAGTTTCTTGCAACCCTGGAAAAAGCGCTCGCCGCCTCGCCTGACTGGGTCCTGGACGGGAATTACAACCGCACACGCGACGTTAAGTGGCGCGACGTCGATCTGGTGGTGTGGATAGATCGTGGGTTTATCCGCACGCTCTGGCAGGCGGTGACGCGGGCCTCCAGACGCGCCTGGCACAAACAGGAGCTCTGGCCCGGCACGGGGAACCGCGAAAGCTTTCGTCGGTCGTTCCTTAGCAAGGACTCTATTATCATCTGGACGATCAAAACCTGGCGCAGCAACCGCAAACGATATGAGGCGGATATACAAAACCCGCAGTACGCACACATTCGCTTTCTCCGCATTACCCGACGGCAGGATGCGGAAAGACTCATTACATCGCTCAAATCACGCCGATGACAGACTCTCTATTGCCGTTTTCCGGCAATCCAAATGTAAATTAATTGTTTCTCAGAGGTGAAATCCACCTTTAATAATGACGACATGTTAAGTCAAACGAGAACGCAACATGTCATGGCGAATCAGCATTCTGGATAAAAGCCCCGTCGCAGAACACGAAACAGCCGCCGATGCGCTGGCGCGAACCTTAGCACTGGCGCAACAGGCAGAAACGCTGGGTTATCACCGCTTCTGGATTGCCGAACACCACAATACCCCGCAGCTTGCCAGCCCCTCGCCGGAGCTGCTGATTGCCTGGATCCTCGGGCAAACAAAACGTATTCGCGTGGGCTCAGGCGGCGTCATGCTGCAACATTACAGCCCCTATAAAGTCGCCGAAAATTTTAACGTACTGGCCGCCATTGCGCCGGGCCGGGTTGATCTGGGCGTTGGCAAAGCGCCCGGCGGTCTGCCGCTCTCTACCCGCGCCTTGCAGCACGGCCTTAATCCGCAGGAAAAAGGCAGCTTTGCTGAACAACTGACGCAGCTCGATCGCTGGATCCGCCCTGAAAATCAGTCAGCGGAGGAGGACGTTCGCGCCACGCCGCTGCCGCCGGTGCCTGCCCGGGGGTTTCTGCTGGGCGCCAGCACAGAAAGCGCGCTGCTGGCGGCCTCCCTCGACTGGCATTTTGTCTTTGCCGCCCATCTGAACGGTGATCCTGAGCTGCTGCGCGAGGTCGTCACAGCCTGGCGTCAACACAGCGTCCGGGAGGTGATTGTGGCCGTGCAGGCCATTGTTGCCCCAACCCAGGCTGAGGCCGATGCGCTGGCGCAGAAGGTTGAAGTGTGGGGCGTGGAGCTGGCAAACGGACAGCGCGTCACCGTCGCCAGCGAAGAACAGGCCTACGCCTTTGCGCGGCAGGCGGGGAGTGAACCGGTGCGCATCGCGCGTCGGGCGCAGTCTCTGCTGGCCGGAACGGCGGCGTCGGTGCTTGAACAGCTCAACGCGTTGCATCAGCAGTGGGGGATTGACGAATTTATCATCGACACGCCGGTCGCTGATGGCGCAACGCGCGTACAGTCCCTGCGACTGCTGGCCGAGGCGCGTCCTGACAGGGAGGTTACCGTATGAGCTTTAGCGAACAACTGATTGCCTGGCGCCGTGAGCTGCACCAGAACCCTGAACTCTCTGGTCAGGAGGTCGAAACAACGGCGCGCCTGCGCGAGTGGCTGACGGCAGCCGGGATTGCCCCGCTGCCTTACGATCTCCAGACCGGGTTGGTTGCGGAGATCGGCACGGGCAACGCACTGGTTGCGCTGCGCGCCGATATCGACGCGTTACCCATCGACGAGCGCAGCGGGGTGCCGTTTAGCTCCCGGCGCGCCGGGGTGATGCATGCCTGCGGACACGACATTCACACCAGCGTGATCCTCGGCGCCGCGCTAAAGCTGAAAGAGCGGGAAGCCTCGCTCAACGGTCGCGTGCGGATCCTGTTCCAGCCAGCGGAAGAGAATTTCGGCGGAGCGAAAAGCATGGTGCGGGCCGGGGCGTTACGCGACGTACGCGCGATTTTCGGGATGCATAACGAGCCGTCACTGCCGGTCGGCGAGTTTGCCACGCGCGGCGGCCCGTTCTATGCCAACGTTGATCGCTTCGTTATTCACGTGACCGGCAAAGGCGCGCATGCCGCACGTCCCCATGAAGGCAACGACGCCATCGTGCTGGCAAGCCAGCTGGTAACCGCGCTGCAAAGCGTAGCCAGCCGTAACGTCAACACGCTGGATTCGGTTGTTCTGAGCGTGACGCGCATCGCCGGGGGGAATACCTGGAACGTGCTGCCGGAAAGCGTTGAGCTGGAGGGCACGCTGCGCACGCACCGCACGGAAGTGCAGCAGAACGTGAAAGCGCGCGTCGGTGAAATCGCCGCCGGATTTGCCAGCGCCTTTAGCGCGCAAATCAACATCACCTGGTACGCCGGGCCCACCGCGCTGGTGAACGATGAGCACTGGGCCGGGTTTGCCACCTCGGTCGCGCGCGAAGCGGGATATGAAACCCGGCATGCGGAACTGCACATGGGCGGGGAGGATTTCGCGGTCTATCTGCAAAACATACCCGGCGCGTTTGTCAGCATTGGCAGCAACAGTCCGTTTGGGTTACATCACCCGGCATTTAACCCGGACGAAGCATTAATCGAACCCGCTGCCCGCTATTTTGCTCAGCTCGCGGAAAAAGCCCTGCAACACGTTTAATTAATTTGAGGTGAATATGTCTGCACATCGTCAATTGCGGCTGGGGACCATTTTGCATGGTGCATCCGGAAATATGTCTGCCTGGCGCCATCCGGCGGCGGTCGCGGATGCCAGCATTAATTTTGATTTCGTTAAAGTAACGGCTTTAAAAGCAGAAGAGGGCAAGCTCGACTTTATATTTGTGGCCGACGGTCTTTATATTAACGAGAAATCCATTCCGCATTTTTTAAACCGCTTTGAGCCGCTGACGGTGTTGTCCGCGCTGGCGAGTATCACCTCGCGCCTGGGGCTGGTCGGCACGTTATCCACCTCCTACAGCGAGCCTTTCACCGTTGCACGCCAGTTCGCCAGCCTCGATCACCTGAGCAACGGACGCGCGGGCTGGAACGTGGTGACGTCACCGCTGGAAGGGTCAGCCAGGAACTTCTCCCGCGAAAAACACCCGGAGCATGCGCTGCGCTACCGCATTGCCGATGAGTATCTCGACGTGGTGAAGGGGCTGTGGGATTCCTGGGAAGGGGATGCCTTTATCCGCAATAAAGAGAGCGGACAGTTCTTTGATGCGTCGAAACTGCATACTCTTGATCACCACGGTGATTTCTTCCAGGTTTCCGGCCCGCTGAATATTGGCCGCACGCCGCAGGGACGTCCGATTGTCTTTCAGGCTGGCGCGTCCGACGACGGTAAAAAGCTGGCGGCAAAACACGCTGACGCCATCTTTACCCACCATGACACGCGGGAAGAAGCCCAGGCTTTTTACCGCGATGTTAAACAGCAGCTGGAAAGTCACGGCCGCCGCGCAGAGGATTTACATATATTCCAGGGCGTCAGCGTGATTGTTGGAAACGACGCCGATGACGTAGAAAACCAGTATCAAACTATGGCGGCACTGGTCTCCATTAATGATGCGCTGAATTACCTCGGACGTTATTTCGAGCATCACAACTTCAGCCAGTATCCCCTCGACGCGCCGTTCCCGGATATTGGCGATTTGGGCAAAAACAGCTTCCGCAGCACCACCGATGAAATCAAGCGTAACGCCCGT
The DNA here is from genome assembly GCF_000534415.1 of Enterobacter sp. BIDMC 27. Classification (NCBI taxonomy): domain Bacteria; kingdom Pseudomonadati; phylum Pseudomonadota; class Gammaproteobacteria; order Enterobacterales; family Enterobacteriaceae; genus Enterobacter; species Enterobacter sp. BIDMC 27. The sequence goes on along the minus strand of NZ_KI973178.1, from coordinate 3,286,930 downwards.
GAGCGCAACTTAACTCTGCGTCAGGTCGCGCTGGAAGCCGCATCGCCGCGCCCGCGTTTTTCCGGCACACCGGAGCAGGTGGCCGATGGTTTACAGGCCTGGTTCGAAGAGAAGGCGGCGGATGGCTTCATCATTCAGGGCGGCACGCCGGACACCTTCCCGCGCTTTGTCGACCAGGTGGTGCCCGTTTTACAGGCGCGCGGCCTGTTCCGCACCGACTATCCCGGCACCACGCTGCGCGAAAGTCTGGGCTTAGACGAGCCCAAAAATCAGTTCACACAACAATAAAAGAGAAAAACGCTATGCAGAAATCATCGCTTATTCTGGCGCTTGCGCTGGCCTTTACCCCTGCCGTCTGGGCAGAGAACGTCAATATTAACGGCACCGGCGTGAGCATTGAGGCCTATAAAACGCCGATCAATACCGCCAAAAACAGCGATGCGATCGCGCAACTGCCGAAAGACTATCGTTTTGCCGTGCCGGGGAAATTTACCGTGGCGGTGGCGGGACTGAATCAACCGCCACTGACGGTCTTTTCCGACGACAACAAAACTCTGCTGGGAAGTGAGGTCGACATCGCGCGTCTGGTAGCGGACAGCCTCGGACTGGAGCTGAACGTGGTGCCCACCTCCTGGGAGGATTGGCCGCTGGGGGTTGCCTCCGGGAAATACGACGCGGCTATCAGCAACATCACCGTCACTAAAGCGCGCAAAGAGAAGTTCGACTTCGCCACCTACCGCAAGGATTCACTTGGCTTCTACGTGAAATCCACCAGTCCGATCAACTCGCTTGTGAAGGCAGAGGATATCGCCGGGCTGCGCATCATCGTGGGTTCCGGCACCAACCAGGAGGCCATCCTTCTGGCATGGAACGAAGAGAACCTCAAAAAAGGGCTTAAACCCTTTACGCCGATCTACACCAAAGACGACGCGGCCCAAACGCTGGCGCTTCAGTCCGGACGCGCGGACGCCTACTTTGGCCCGAACGTGATCGGTGCCTGGAAAGCGGCGCTTAACGGTAAAACCAAACTGGTCGGCAGCGTCGACGGCGGCTGGCCGAAGGCGGCGCATATCGCGGTGACGCTGAAAAAAGGCAGCGGCCTGGTCGAGCCGGTTCAAACCGCGCTGAACGGCGCGATCAAGAACGGAGATTACGACAAAGTGCTGAACCGCTGGGGGGAAGGCGTGGAGCGTATCCCCAGTTCCGAAGTTAACCCGGCGGGTCTGGGCGATTAAGGAGGCGCTATGCGCGAACAATTTCGTGACGTTTCGCCGGAAGATGCCGATCTTCAGCCCATTATCGAGGGGCTTTTCGGTGAGTACGCCGCTCGTTACGGCGACTACTTTTCAAAGGATGCGGAAGTCGAGCTGACAGAGTGGTACCTGGCGCCGCAGGGGCTGTTTATCGTCCTGGAGCGCGATGGCGAGATCATCGCCACCGGTGCGTACAAGCCCTTCGACGAACATACCGCAGAGATCAAACGCATCTGGACGAATAAAACGCTGCGCCAGCAGGGGCTGGCCGCGCGCGTGGTACAGGAGCTGGAGCGCCGGGCGGTGCTGGCGGGCTACAGCCGCATCTACCTGACCACGGGGTTTCGCCAGCCGGAGGCGGTGCGGCTCTATCTCAGTCAGGGGTATCAGCCGCAGTTCGATCTTAACCGCGATCCGGAAGAGTATAGCCAGCCGCCGTTCGACGGTCGGCTGCGTTTCACCAAGACGCTGATCCGCGAAGCGCTCAGCAAAACCGCATAAGGAGCGACGATGAGCAACGTTGAAACCATAAAAGTGGTCCCGGCACGTTATCCGCTGCGCGCTGCTGGCGCCGTGGTGGCGCTGTTTGTACTGGCGGTCGTGATCCAGTCCGTGGCCTTTAATCCGCGCTGGGAATGGGCGGTATTTGCCCGCTGGTTCTTCGACCCGGTGATCCTCGAAGGCGTCGGCCAGACGCTGCTGCTGACGTTAATAAGCACCGTACTGAGCGTGGTTATTGGCGGCATGCTGGCGCTGGCGCGGCTCTCGTCATCATGGCTGTTGAGCAGCCTGGCGTGGGGTTACATCTGGCTGTTCCGTTCCCTGCCGCTGATCGTGGTGCTGATTATCCTCTATAACTTCTCCTATCTCTACGACACGCTCTCTCTCGGCGTGCCTTTTACCGGCATTACCTGGGGCAGCTTTGAAACCATCAACGTTCTCGGGCAATTTTCTACCGCCATCGTGGGGCTGACGCTGGTGCAGAGCGCCTATACTGCGGAGATCATTCGCGGGGGCTTCCTTGGGGTCGACCACGGTCAGTATGAGGCGGCCGCTGCGCTGGGTCTGCCGGCGTGGCGTCGCACGGTGCGCATAATTCTCCCGCAGGCGCTGCGCACCATCCTGCCGTCCGGGTTTAACGAAATCATCAGTCTCGCCAAAGGGACGGCGATGGTTTACGTGCTGGCGATGCCGGAACTGTTCTACACGATCCAGATGATCTACAACCGCACCCAGGAGGTGATCCCGCTGTTGATGGTGGGGGCCGTCTGGTATCTAGTGATCACCACCGTACTGTCTGCCATCCAGCATGTTATTGAGCGTGGACTCGCCCGCAGCGAGCGCCGCTCCGCCGTAAACCAGAACCGGGCGACCAGTCGCGCGCGTTCCGTCACCACTTCGCCAGCACAGGAGCCTGTTCATGCAAGCCTCTCCTGAAGGACACATTTCCATTACCGGCGTCAGTAAGTTTTTTGGCCGACATAAAGCGCTCGATAACGTCACGCTTGAGATCCCGCCGGGCTCCGTGACGGTGATCCTTGGCCCCTCTGGATCGGGAAAATCGACGCTGCTGCGCACCATTAACCATCTGGAGCGCGTAGACGAAGGCTTTATTCAGATTGACGGGGATTACATCGGCTATCGCCGTCAGGGTGACAAACTCTACGAGCTAAAAGAGAAAGAGATCCTCAAACAGCGCGTCAACGTTGGGTACGTGTTTCAGAACTTCAATCTTTTTCCGCATCTCACGGTGCTGGAAAACCTGATTGAAGCACCCATCGCGCATAAAAAGTTCAGTAAAAAAGAGGCTGTTGAAAACGCCTACAGCCTTCTGGATGTGGTAGGTCTGCGCGATAAAGCCGATGCCTGGTCGCGTCACCTCTCCGGCGGCCAACAGCAGCGTATCGCCATTGCCCGCGCGCTGGCGCTGCGCCCGCGCGTGATGCTGTTTGATGAACCCACCTCGGCGCTGGATCCGGAACTGGTTGGCGAAGTGCTGGACGTGATTAAAAAGCTCGCCCGTTCCGGCACTACGCTGGTGGTGGTCACCCATGAGATCGGCTTTGCCCGGGAAGTGGCGGACCAGGTGGTATTTATGGTCGACGGTAAAATTGTGGAGCAGGGCAGCAGCGACGACGTGTTAAACCGACCGTCGCATCCGCGAACGCGCCAGTTCCTCTCAAAAGTGCTGTAAGGAGCGCAGATGAAATATGGACTCCTGGCGGGGCTGGTCTTCACGACGGCGAGCTACGCCAGCATTGATTTAAAGGCCAACGAACAGCCGCTGCCGGTGACGGTTGATCAACAGGCAGTGGCGAAAATCCCGGCGAACTATAAATTTGTTGAGCCGGGTACCCTCACGGTGGCGATTTCAGCCCTGAATTCTCCGCCGCTGGCGCTGCTGGCCAGTGATAACCGCACCCGTATTGGCAGCGACCCGGATATCGCCCGGTTGCTGGCGGGCAGTCTGGGGCTGAAGCTGAAGCTGGTGCCAACGGCGTGGGAAGACTGGCCGCTGGGGATCACTTCCGGGCGTTATGACGTGGCGTTGGTGAATATCGCCGTCACCGAGCAACGTAAGGCGAAGTTCGATTTTGCGACCTATCGCGTCGATTCCCTCGCCTTCTCGGTGAAATCCACCAGCAACGTACAGTCGATCACCCGTGCGAAAGATCTGGCCGGTAAAAAGGTGATTGTCGGGTCAGGCACCAATCAGGAACGTATTCTGCTGGGCTGGAACGAAGAGAATAAAAAGGCCGGGCGCGAGCCTGCGTTGCCGGTTTATCTGACCGACGACGCCTCAGGCAATCTTTATATTCAGTCCGGCAGGGCGGATGTCTTCTTTGGACCGCAGTCCGTTTCTGCCTATAAAGCCGCGTTAACCGGCAAAACCCGCGTCGTGGGATTAGGACCGAAGAAAGCCTATGTCGCCACCACAACCAAAAAAGGCAATGGGCTGGTGTATGCGTTGCAGGCTGCGCTGGACGGTGCGATTAAGCGCGGGGAGTATCAAAAGGTGCTGGCGCGCTGGGGGGAGGCGGGCGAAGCGGTGACGTCTTCAGATGTTAATCCGCCCGGGATAACCTACTAATGGTGCTCTACACTTAGGGTTTTCATCCCTGAGGGGGCAACATGATCAAACTCTATGGCGTACCCGGCTGGGGATCGGCAATCAGTGAAGTGATGCTGACTCTGGCAGACATCCCGTATCAGTTCGTCAACGTGGACGGGTTTGACCAGCCCGGCCCGCAACGCGAATTGCTGTTAAAACTGAACCCGCTGTGCCAGGTGCCGACGCTGGAACTGGAAAACGGGGCGATCGTGACGGAAACCGCGGCGATCGCCCTGATGGTGCTCGACAGACGTCCCGACCTCGCGCCGCCCGTAGGGCAGGCCGAGCGCCAGCAGTTTCAGCGCCTGCTCATCTGGTTTGTGGCGAACGTCTATCCCACCTTTACGTATGCAGATTACCCGGAACGCTGGGTTCCTGATGCCCCGGAACAGCTGAAGAAAAATTGCATTGAGTACCGAAAATCGCTCTATCTGTGGTTCGACAGCCAGCTCAGCGCCTCGCCGTTTGCGTTTGGCAAACAGCTGACGCTGCTTGACGTCTATATTGCCGTTGCGCGTACCTGGGGGCCACGTCATGAGTGGTTTGCCACTAACACGCCTAATATTAGCGCCGTCGCGGATGCCGTCTGCGCGCTGCCGGAACTGCACAAGGTGCTAAAAGCTAACGATATAATCTGATAACGTGGAACGCTCACCTATAAAAGGAGCCCTGCCCATGCCACACGTTGATATCAAATGTTTTTCACGCGATCTGACTGACGAACAAAAAACGGCCCTGGCGGCGGATATCGCCGAAGCGATCGCCCGTCATCTGAACAGCAAAGATCGCTCAATCTCCGTGGCGCTTCAGGAGGTTCAGGAAGCTGACTGGAAGGCGCAGGTCTGGGATACCGAGATCGGCCCGAAACTGGATGAACTGATTAAGAAGCCCGGTTATTCGATGTAACTTGCCTGCCGGGTGGTGCAATATCACCCGGCGCTCCTCGCTTTTATTCCCTTTCGCAAAAATCGATAATAAAAACCATAACGATTCCGCTACAATTCATCCTTCCGAACAATATTCGTTGAATCAGCAGGTAAGCAATGCAACTGCACCAGATTAAGTACAAATTAGTAAAAGGATAATTTTTCCATGACAAAATTACCTCAGTTTTCACTCGCCTTTATTCATCCTCGTTACTGGCTCAGCTGGGCAGGCATTGCCGCGCTCTGGTGCACGGTTCAGCTTCCGTACCCGCTGCTGTTGAAAACAGGTCACGGGCTTGGGCGTCTGGCTATGCGCCTGCTTCCACGCCGCGTGGAGATCGCCAGACGAAATCTTGAGCTTTGCTTTCCTGATATGAAAGAGGACGAGTGCGAGCGTTTACTTGAGCGTAATTTTGAATCGGTTGGAATGGGCGTCATCGAAACGGGGATAGCGTGGTTCTGGCCAGACTGGCGCGTACGGAAACACTTCAGCGTAACCGGCTACGAACATATGGAACAGGCGCGGGCGCAAGGAAGGGGCGTGGTGCTCATTGGCATGCATTTTCTCACGCTGGAATTAGGCGCACGCATCTTTGGCATGCTCAACGCGGGTATTGGTGTGTATCGTCCCAACAATAATGCGTTGCTCGACTGGCTGCAAACGCGCGGTCGTCTGCGTTCCAATAAAACCATGCTTGACCGCTATGACCTGAAGGGCATGATCCGCGCGCTGAAGCAAAACGAGATCCTGTGGTATGCCCCGGACCACGACTATGGCAAAACGAATAGCGTGTTTGTGCCGTTTTTTGCCGTCCCGGACGCCGCGACAACTGCCGGGAGCTACATGCTGGTGAAAAGTGCCAGACCGGCCGTGATCCCGTTTGTACCGCGCCGAAAAGCAGACGGCACAGGGTATGAGCTGATTATTCTGGAGGATATCAGCGATACCTTGCAGGGAGGCGACAAAGCGTCGGTGGCCACGCAAATGAACAGAGCGATTGAGCGCGCCGTGATGATGGCGCCTGAGCAATATATGTGGCTGCATCGCCGGTTCAAAACCCGCCCTGAAGGCCAGCCGGACCGGTATAAACGCAAAAAACAGATCCCATCTTCTGCAAGAACCTTATCTGCCAGCGATATTTCGGACCGGTCGAGTATCCAGCAGTAGCCCGGCAGGGCGGATGCCGGTGCGCTCCGCCCTTTATAAATCCTGCCGCGCTGGATAGAATTACCGCATCCACATTGACGGGATGCCCAACATGACCGGAAGAGTCGATTATCATCTGGAAAAATACCTCCTCACCGAAGCCGGTGAGCCGGAACGTCTGACGCGCCAGTGGGCGGAGGTGATGCGCGAGTGTCATGACCAGAAATCCGGGGCAGAAGAGCGGCTGCGTCTTGCGCTGCTGAATGTGGATTACGTGACCAGCTTTGAGCTTCCCTTCCGGTTACTTCTTACCCGCGCACCGCAGCTGATTGATGGCATCAGAAATGAGTTTCAGCTCAGTCAAAAAAATGTCCTGTTCAACGGCAAGCGGTTTGGCTGCGTCTACAGCCTTAAACAGGATTTGAACGGCATTCCCGATGAATTTACCTACCACCTGAAGACCCGTATTCAGCGAATCGATGCGTCCGGCGGTTCGGAAGTGCCTTACCGGCAAATCGCTCAGCAGGTGAAAGCCCCCCGCGAGCGCCTCCAGCTGGCGCTGGAACAGGGGCTTGCGGTCACCGCGCTTGACGGGCTTTTCTGGTTTGGCCTCCAGCGCATAGCCGCCGACGTGCAGCGGTTAAGGAAGACCGGGATGAGAATAGTGACGTCCGATACGGAGGTGTTCGACACCCTTACCGGAACAACACGGCGGATTCCGGTTTATCGTCTTGAGGACGCTGCCGCTACTTAGCCTGGAGCAGGATCGCCAGCAGCCCAGGAAAACGGGCGTCCAGATCTTCTCTTCTCAGTGAGATCATATTCTCGCGCCCCTGCGGGCGCTGCCAGATCACACCGCTGTCGCGCAGCACGCGCCAGTGGTGAGTCATAGTGGATTTCACCACCTCTTCCGGGCGCAGTGCGTTACAGCTCAGTTCGCTGCCGTCGGCCAGCCTGCGGATAATCGCTAATCGCAGCGGATTGCCGAGGGCGAACAGCACATTTTCCAACACTATTTGTTCAGGTTCCGGGTGGTTTGGGATCATCGTTTTCCTGCGTCTCGCGTGAGATTGAGCTATATCAACAATAGGTCAACCGTTAAAAAATAGTTCGATAATACTCGTACAATGGGACTATTATAACAAACGAACGAACACGCGACCATCCCGGTCGTCACAAACCAGTCATGAAGACTTAAGGAAATAACATGCCCCGACCCATTCCACTCGAACGTTATCGCAACATCGGTATCTCCGCGCATATCGATGCGGGCAAAACAACCACCACTGAGCGCATCCTGTTTTACACCGGGATGAGCCACAAGCTGGGTGAAGTACACGATGGCGCGGCAACCACCGACTGGATGGCGCAGGAGCAGGAGCGCGGGATCACCATTACGTCGGCGGCGGTGAGCTGTTTCTGGCCCGGTATGGACAGAGGCTTTGAACCGCACCGCATCAATATTATCGACACCCCCGGGCACGTGGATTTCACCATTGAGGTGGAACGTTCCATGCGTGTGCTCGACGGCGCGGTAATGGTCTATGACTCCGTCGGTGGTGTGCAGCCGCAGTCGGAGACCGTCTGGCGTCAGGCGAATAAATATCATGTTCCGCGTCTGGCGTTCGTCAATAAAATGGACCGCCCGGGCGCAGATTTCTTCCGCGTGGTGCGGATGATGCAGGAGCGGCTGAAAGCCAATCCGGTCCCGATTGTGATCCCCGTGGGGGCAGAAGAACACTTCACCGGCGTGGTGGATCTCATCAAGATGCGCACCATTCTGTGGGACGATGCGACGCAGGGCATGGCGTTCAGCTATGCGCCAGTCCCTGACGATCTGCTGAGTACCGCCCAAGCGTGGCGAGAAAAAATGGTTTCGGCTGCGGCAGAAGCCAGCGATGAGCTTATGGATAAGTACCTTGAGACGGGCGAACTGGATGAAGCAGAAATCATCCAGGGGCTGCGCGTCCGGACCATCTCCGGTGAAATACAGCCCATGCTGTGCGGCAGCGCTTTCAAGAACAAGGGTGTGCAGCGCATGCTCGACGCGGTGATTGAATTGATGCCGTCTCCACTGGACGTGCCCGCTATTGATGGGGTAGACGAAGACGGACAGCACGCCGAGCGCCACCCAAGCGATGATGAACCGTTCTCGGCGCTGGCCTTCAAGCTGATGAGCGATCCGTACGTCGGCCAGCTGACCTTTATCCGCGTCTATTCTGGCATACTGCGCAAAGGCGACGCGGTGTACAACCCGGTGAAGGGCAAGAAAGAGCGTATCGGGCGCATCGTGCTGATGCATGCCAACGATCGCCATGAGGTGGACGAGCTGCGTGCAGGGGATATCGCAGCCTGTGTCGGGCTGAAAGACGTTACCACCGGTGACACGCTGACCGACCCGAATGCGGTGATCACCCTTGAACGGATGGAGTTCCCGGACCCGGTTATTTCGCTGGCGATTGAGCCGAAAACCAAGGCCGATCAGGAGAAAATGGGGATTGCCCTACAGCGCCTGGCTGCGGAAGATCCGTCGTTCCGCCTGCACACGGACGAAGAGTCCGGACAGACCATTATCTCCGGGATGGGCGAGTTGCATCTGGAGATCATCGTCGACCGCATGAAGCGCGAGTTTGGCGTTGAGGCGAACATTGGTCGTCCGCAGGTCACCTACCGTGAAACCCTGCGTAAAGCGGTGAAGGATATTGAAGGGAAATTTGTCCGACAGTCCGGCGGGAAAGGGCAGTACGGTCATGTGGTCCTGAGCCTTGAGCCGTTAGCCGCCGGGAGTGGTTTTGTGTTTGAAGATGCCACCAAAGGCGGGGTGGTGCCGCGGGAGTACATCCCGTCGGTGGAAAAAGGCTTGCGAGAAGCCATGAATACGGGAGTGCTGGCGGGCTATCCGGTGGTGGATGTGAAAGCGACCCTGACGTTTGGTTCCTACCATGACGTTGACTCCTCGGAGATGGCCTTCCGCATGGCGGCGATCCTCGGCTTCAAAGAGGGCGCTAGGCGGGCGGATCCGGTTATTCTTGAGCCGGTGATGCACGTTGAGGTGGAAACGCCGGAAGAGTACGCCGGGAACATTATGGGCGATCTCTCCTCCCGTCGCGGCCTGGTGCAGGGAATGGCAGAACAGTACGGCAGCCAGATTATTCGCGCTGACGTCCCGCTGGCTGAGATGTTTGGCTACGCCACCACGCTGCGCTCGATGTCCCAGGGGCGCGCGACGTATACGATGGAATTCCATCATTTTGCGGAAGCTCCGCGAAATGTGGCGGATGAGATTATTGCGAAGCGTGTGAAGTAATAAAAAGCCCTCTTCCTCAGGAAGAGGGCTTTTCTTTTTTGAGGTGCGTTAATCCAGCGCCTTCACCATTTTCCCGCTCGCGACAAACGTGCCCGCTCCCAGATGATGCAGCGTATTCAGTTTATCCCCGTCAAACTGCCAGCGTCCGGCGACAAATGCGCGTTCATCCGCCGCGGCGGAAACCACTTCGCCAAACAGAGTGTCATATTTCTCTGCCGCAGAGGTTACAGGTAATAACCGGCACTCCATCCACGCCAGACATTTCTCTTCTATAACCGGCAGGCCAAGCTCAGGGCCATAAATAACCGGGATCCCGTAGCAGTTAAATTTATCCTCGTCGCGCCCGCTGACGCTGCCGACCGCCCAGGTCCAGTTGGCTGCCGCCACGCCGGGGATCACAATGCCGAATTTCCCGCTGCGTTCGATCAACTCCCGTGACCACGCGCTTTTGTCTACCACAATCGCGATACGCGGGGGTTCAAATTCCACCGGCATAGACCACGCGGCGGCCATGACGTTGCGACGATCGATGGTCTCATCCCGGCTGGTGATGAGCACGGTTGGACCGTGATTCAGAAGGCGGCTGGCGTGACGTAATTCAACAGGGCGAAAGTGGCTCATAGGATCTCCTCATGTACACGACGAGTATGACGAAAAAGCACTTTTACGCATATGCATAAGGGAAAATAGTTTATAAACAGGGGATATCACATCCTGGAGCAAATCATGTCCCCATTTCTGAGCGCTTATTTTGCCCGCACGGGCTGGCAGCAGCCCGTACAGGTTAATATCGATACCCTGCGGGGGCTGCATTTACACCATAACTGCGCCATCCCTTTCGAAAATATCGATGTCGTTTTGCCGCGTGAAATCCATCTGGATGACGGGTGTCTGGTGGATAAACTGGTCACCGCGCGTCGGGGGGGATATTGCTTCGAGCAAAACGGCCTGTTTGAGCGGGTGTTGCGCGAAGTCGGTTTTACGGTGCGCAGCGTGCTGGGGCGGGTTGTGCTGGCTAATCCGTCGCAGATGCCGCCGCGTACGCACCGGTTGCTGCTGGTTGAGCTGAACGGCGAGCGCTGGATCGCCGATGTGGGATTTGGCGGACAAACGCTGACGGCGCCGATTCGTTTGATCGCCAACGAGGAACAGGAAACCCCACACGGGCGTTATCGTTTGCTGAGCGAGGGTAACGACTGGGTACTGCAATTCCGCCATCACGAGCACTGGCAGTCGATGTACCATTTTGACCTGGCGACCCAGTACTTCAACGATTACGTGATGGGAAACTTCTGGTCGGCGCACTGGCCGCAGTCCCATTTCCGTCATCACCTGCTGATGTGTCGCCACCTGCCGGACGGGGGCAAGCTGACGCTGACCAACTTTAATTTTACCCACTGGCAGAACGGTCATGTGGAGGAGCAGATCCATTTGCCGGATGCGGAGGCGCTGTATAAGCTGATGCAGGCGCGGTTTGGCCTGGGCGTTGATGACCCGAAGCACGGCTTTACCCTGGCCGAGCTGACGGCCGTGATGGCGGGGTTTGATACGCATCCACAGGCAGGTAAATAGCCCGGTGGCGGCTACGCCTTACCGGGCCTACAGCGGCTTGAAACGTAGGTCGGGTAAGGCGAAGCCGCCACCCGACAAAATCAACGGCGCGATCTCACTACCTGATAGCGACGGGTGAAGTACTCAAACGGCGCGCTCCACACGTGCACCAGACGGGTGAACGGGAAGATAAGGAAGATCGTCATCCCCAGCACCAGATGCACGCGGAAGATCGGTGCGACGCCGCTCAGCATTTCTGACGAGCCTCCCTTAAACGTCACGATCCCCTGCGCCCAGCCGACCAGCTTCATCATCTCGCTTCCGTCAGGATACTGGGCGGAGAAAGGAATGGTCGACAGCCCAAGGATGCACTGAAGCAGCAGGATACTCATGATGATAATATCCGGCGTGGTGGACGTGGCACGCACCCGCTGGTTGAACAGGCGGCGGATCAGCAGCATCGACCCGCCAATCAGCGTCAGCACCCCGCAAATCCCCCCCGCAATCATGGCTAACTGCTGTTTAACCGCGACGGGTAAAAACCAGGCGTACATCCAGTGCGGGGTTAACATGCCGAACAAATGCCCGAAGAAGATCCCCAGAATGCCAATATGAAACAGGTTAGAGCCCCAGTTCATCCCGCGCTTGCTGAGCATCTGGCTCGACGAGGCGCGCCAGGTGTACTGCCCGTAGTCGTAGCGCAACCAGCTGCCAAGGAAAAACACGGTGGCGCAGATGTACGGATAAATGTCATAGAAAAACACGTTCAGGTAATGTGTCATTTTGGGCCTCCGGCGCTGACGTCCACGTACTGCGGCGCGACGTCCTGGCTAAAGCGTCGTTGATATTGCTGCATCGGCGAGCTGTCGCACGATGTGGCGTTGTCTTCGATAAACTTCACCTGTTCCTCTTCCCACACGGCGTCCAGCGCCTGACGGGTATCATCCCGTTTTTCACCAGACACCTGCTTCGCCACGCTGTCGCTGGAAAGCCGTGTACCGGCCATCGTCAGCAGGGCGTCAAACAGCTGGTAATGTGCCACCTCGCGCTGTTTCAGCCGGCCGCCAATCAGCGCCAGGATCGGCGCGACGTTTTGCAGCCCTTCACGCGCCTCGTCATCGCTGACGATACTGAGATATTCCAGATAGAGCGGCAGATAGTCCGGCAGCTCGCGGCAGTCAAGCTGAAGGCCGGCTTTCTCATACTGGCTCATCAGGTCGACCATCGCCTGACCGCGATCGCGGGACTCGGCGTGAACGTGTTCGAACAGCAGTAGCGAGGTTGCGCGCCCGCGTTCAAACACTTCGCACCATTCGGCCTGCTTATCCAGCAGCGGGGCGCTCAGGTGCTGCTGCGCAAACGGCAGCAGCATGGGCGCGTCCTGTTCCACCAGGGAAAGCGCTTCGTCACGGTTTTCCCACAGCAACTCATCGGGATACTCAATGAGCAGCGCGATGATTTTGAGGATCTGCATTATTCTCCCTCCCCGTGTTCGCGCACTTCGGTGATGTTGATCGCGTCGATGCGGCTGCTGTTGAAGAGGTTGAATTTGGTGTCGGAGCCGTGGCAGCCGTCGCCGAAGGTGAAGCCGCAGCCGTTTTTCTCCGGGAAGGCGTCGCGCGCCATTTCGCGGTGGCTGGTCGGGATCACGAAGCGGTCTTCGTAGTTGGCGATAGCCAGATAGCGGTACATCTCCTCAACCTGCGCTTCGGTCAGGCCCACTTCTTCAATGGCGCGGGTGTCGGTCACGCCTTCCACGGTCTGGGAGCGTTTGTAGTGGCGCATCGCCATCATGCGCTTCAGGGCGCGCAGCACCGGACCGGTATCGCCCGCGCTGAGCATGTTTGCCAGGTACTGGACCGGGATGCGCAGGCTTTCGACCGCAGGCAGCACGCCGTCGCTCTGCGGCAAACCACCCGCGTCGGCGTAGGACTGAATCGGTGACAGCGGCGGCACATACCAGACCATCGGCAGGGTGCGGTATTCCGGATGCAGCGGCAGGGCAAGCTTCCAGTCCATCGCCATTTTGTAAACCGGGGAACGCTGTGCCGCGTCGATGACGTTCTGCGGAATACCCTGTTTCAGCGCTTCCTCAATCACCGCCGGATCGTTCGGGTTAAGGAACACGTCGCACTGGCGCTCGTACAGATCGGTTTCATGCTCGGTGCTGGCCGCCTCTTCAATGCGGTCCGCGTCATACAGCAGCACGCCGAGATAGCGGATGCGCCCAACGCAGGTTTCCGAGCAGACGGTCGGCTGGCCGGACTCAATGCGCGGGTAGCAGAAGATGCATTTCTCTGACTTGCCGCTCTTCCAGTTGAAGTAGATTTTCTTGTACGGGCAGCCGCTGATGCACAGACGCCAGCCGCGGCATTTGTCCTGGTCAATCAGCACAATGCCGTCCTCTTCGCGCTTGTAAATCGCACCGCTCGGGCAGGTGGCAACGCAACTGGGGTTCAGACAGTGCTCGCACAGGCGCGGCAGGTACATCATGAAGGTGTTTTCAAACTGGCCGTACATCTCCTTCTGGATCTTCTGGAAATTGCGGTCGCGGGCGCGTTTTTCGAACTCGCCGCCCAGCAGCTCTTCCCAGTTGGGCCCCCATTCGATTTTATCCATTCGCTTGCCGTCAATCAGCGAGCGCGGGCGGGCGGTAGGGAGGTGATCGCTCTCTGGCGCGCGGTGCAGATCCTGGTAATCGAAGGTGAAGGGTTCATAGTAATCGTCAATCTGCGGCAGGACGGGGTTAGCGAAAATCTTCGACAGCACGCCCATTTTGCCGCCGAGGCGCGGGGTCAGCTTGCCGTGAATACCGCGGATCCAGCCGCCTTGCCACTCATCCTGATCTTCCCAGTTTTTCGGATAGCCGATACCCGGTTTGGTTTCGACGTTATTAAACCACGCGTACTCCATCCCTTCGCGCCCGGTCCAGACGTTCTTACAGGTGACCGAGCAGGTGTGGCAGCCAATGCATTTATCGAGATTCAGAACCATGCCAACCTGTGAGCGTATTTTCATTTTTTCGCCTCCTGTACCTGATCCCGACCTTCGCCGTCCAGCCAGTTAATGTTTTTCATTTTACGGATCATGATGAACTCGTCGCGGTTCGAGCCGACGGTGCCGTAATAGTTGAAGCTGTACGCCAGCTGCGCGTAGCCGCCGATCATGTGGGTCGGTTTCGGGCAGACGCGGGTGACCGAGTTGTGGATCCCGCCGCGCCGTCCGGTTACTTCTGACCCCGGAATGTTCAGGATGCGCTCCTGAGCGTGGTACATCATGGTCATGCCCGGCGGCACGCGCTGGCTGACCACCGCGCGGGCGGTGAGGGCGCCGTTTGCGTTAAAAGCTTCGATCCAGTCGTTGTCCTCTATGCCCAGCTCGCGCGCGTCGGTTTCGCTGATCCAGACGATTGGCCCTCCGCGCGACAGGGTCTGCATCAGCAGGTTTTCGCTGTAGGTGGAGTGAATGCCCCATTTCTGGTGCGGCGTCAGGAAGTTAAGCGCTTTTTCCGGGAATCCGTTCGGCGGGATTTCGCGCATATGGGTAACGCTGCGGGTGTCAATCGGTGGACGATAGGCCACCAGACTCTCCCCGAAGGCGCGCATCCAGGCATGATCCTGATACAGCTGCTGGCGGCCCGAAATCGTGCGCCACGGGATCAGCTCGTGAACGTTGGTATAGCCTGCGTTATAGGAGACGTGCTCGCTCTCAAGGCCGGACCACGTCGGGCTGGAGATGATTTTGCGCGGCTGCGCCTGAATATCGCGGAAGCGGATTTTCTCATCTTCTTTGTTCAGCGCCAGATGAGTGTGATCGCGTCCGGTCAGTTCGCCGAGGGCTTCCCAGGCTTTGACCGCGACCTGACCGTTAGTTTCCGGCGCAAGGGCGAGGATCACCTCTGAAGCGTCAATGGCGGTCTCGATGCGCGGACGACCTTTCGCCGGGCCGTCGAGCTTGACGTAGTTGAGCTTGCCGAGGAAATCGACCTCGTTCTGGGTGTTCCACGATATGCCTTTTCCGCCGTTACCGAGCTTGTCCAGCAGCGGCCCAAGGGCCGTAAAGCGCTCGTAGGTTTCCGGGTAGTTACGCTCGACCACGGCGATGTTCGGTGCCGTTTTGCCGGGGATCAGATCGCACTCGCCTTTGCGCCAGTCCAGAATATCAAAAGGCTGCGACAGCTCCCCCGGGGAGTCATGCTGAAGCGGCTGTAGCACCACGTCAGTTTCGGTGCCGAGATGTCCGACGCACACCTCAGAGAAGACTTTGGCGATGCCCTTGTAAATCTCCCAGTCGCTGCGGGACTCCCACGCCGGGTCAACGGCTGCGGAAAGCGGGTGAATAAACGGATGCATGTCCGAGGTATTCATATCGTCTTTTTCATACCAGGTGGCGGTGGGCAGGACGATATCCGAGAACAGGCAGGTGCTGGACATACGGAAATCGAGCGTCACCAGCAGATCCAGCTTGCCCTCAATGGCGGCGGTTTGCCATTCCACCTCTTCAGGTTTCACGTCGTCCGTTGAGCCTAAATCCTCACCCTGAATACCGCTCTCGGTGCCAAGCAGGTATTTCAGCATGTATTCATGGCCTTTCCCGGACGAGCCAAGCAGGTTAGAACGCCAGACAAACAGGTTGCGCGGGTGGTTCTTACCGTTATCCGGCTGTTCGCAGGCGAAGCGGATATCGCCCGATTTTAACGCCTGCACGGTGTAGTCCTGCGGCGACATCCCGGCGGCGTCCGCCCGGGCCTTAACGTGCAGCGGGTTGAGGTTGAGCTGCGGCGCGGAAGGGAGCCAGCCCATGCGCTCGGCGCGGACGTTGAAATCAATCAGGTGACCGGTAAACTTCGATGCGTCTGCAAGGGGAGAAAGCAGTTCCTGTGCGGTGAGCTTCTCATAGCGCCACTGGCTGGCGTGGTTGTAGAAGTACGATGTGCTGTTCATCTGGCGCGGCGGACGGTTCCAGTCCAGCGCGAAGGCCAGCGGCAGCCAGCCGGTTTGCGGGCGCAGCTTTTCCTGGCCGACATAGTGCGACCAGCCGCCGCCGCTCTGCCCGACGCAGCCGCAGAAGACCAGCATGTTGATCATCCCGCGGTAGTTCATGTCCATGTGGTACCAGTGGTTCACACCGGCCCCGAGGATGATCATCGAACGACCATGAGTTTTGTGCGCCGTGTCGGCAAATTCACGGGCGATTTTTTCTATCAGATAAGCGGGGACGCCGGTAATTTGTTCGCCCCAGGCCGGGGTATAGGCTTTTATCTCGGCGTAGTTTGTCGCCGCGTTACTGTCTTCCAGACCGCGATCGAGGCCGTAGTTTGCCAGCACCAGATCGTACACGCTAACCACGCGTCTCTGGCTGCCGTCGGCCAGCGTCAGGGTTTTACTCGGTACGCGGCGCGTCAGCACCGGCTCCTGCTTCACGCTGCGGAAATGCGGATTCTCGTTGCCCCCGAAGTAAGGGAAGGCCACGTCTGCCACGCTGTCGTGGGTGATGAGCAGGGAAAGCGTCAGCTCGGTTTCCTGTCCCGCAGCCAGCGACTCCAGGTTCCATTTGCCTTTTTCACCCCAGCGGAAGCCGATGGAACCATTCGGCGCCACCAGATTTCCGGCCACGTCAAAGGCGATGGTTTTCCACTCCGGATTATTGGTTTCACCCAGCCCGTCGGCCAGATCCGACGCGCGCAGCATGCGGCCCGGCACCACGCGACCGTCAGCCTGTTCATCCAGCAGGACCAGCATCGGCATGTCGGTGTAGCGGCGGCAATAGTTGAGGAAGTACTCGCTCGGGTTATCGAGGTGGAACTCTTTAAGGATCACATGGCCCATCGCCATGGCAAGGGCGCTGTCGGTACCCTGTTTGGGGGCCAGCCACTGGTCGCTGAGCTTCGCCACCTCCGAGAAGTCCGGCGTAATGGCGACGGTCTTGGTGCCCTTGTAACGCACTTCGGTAAAGAAGTGGGCGTCCGGGGTGCGCGTCTGCGGCACGTTCGACCCCCAGGCAATGATATAGCTGGAGTTGTACCAGTCCGCGGATTCCGGCACGTCGGTCTGTTCGCCCCAGGTCATCGGCGACGCCGGTGGCAGATCGCAGTACCAGTCATAGAAGCTCAGGCAGGTGCCGCCGAGCAGGGAGAGATAGCGCGTACCGGCGGCATAAGAGACCATCGACATGGCCGGGATGGGGGAAAAACCGGCTACCCGATCCGGGCCGTAGTTTTTGATGGTCCAGACGTTGGCGGCAGCAATCAGCTGGTTAAGCTCTTTCCAGTTTGAGCGGATAAAACCGCCTTTTCCGCGCGCTTTCCTGTAGCTCTGCGCTTTCTGCGGATCGTTCTGGATGGCATCCCAGGCCAGCACCGGATCGGTATGCTGCGCCAGCGCCTCGCGCCAGAGTTCGATCAGCCTGCGGCGTACCAGCGGGTACTTGAGACGGTTGGCGCTGTAGAGATACCAGGAGTAGCTTGCGCCACGCGGGCAGCCGCGAGGTTCGTGGTTAGGCAGGTCAGGGCGGGTGCGCGGGTAGTCGGTCTGCTGGGTTTCCCAGGTCACCAGGCCATTTTTGACATAAATCTTCCAGCTACAGGAGCCGGTGCAGTTAACGCCGTGGGTGGATCGCACAATCTTGTCGAACTGCCAGCGCTGACGGTAGCTGTCCTCCCAGTCGCGGTTGGTGTGGTACACCTGCCCGTGCCCATCGGCGAAACTGTCGCCTTTTGTTTTGAAGTAACGGAAGCGGTCCAAGAGTTTGCTCATGACATTTCTCCTGCTTCGATAGCATGGCCGGAGGGTGAGACATCACGCTCCGGCGAAGAGGTAGTTATTATTTTTGTGAGGATTTGCGGCCGTACACCAGCCAGGTGACGAGCACGCAGACGATGTAAAACACGAGGAAGACTTTCATGGCGCCCACCGGGGAACCAGTCATCGCCAGGGATGTGCCAAAGGCTTTGGGAATAAAGAACCCGCCTACCGCACCGATGGCAGAGATAAAGCCCAGCGCGGCAGCCGTTTCGGTCACCGCTTCATGCTGTGCCTGTTCGTCGCTCCCGCCCTGTTTTTTCACGCGGTCGAGGGTGATTTGGCGAAAGATAATCGCGATCATCTGGAAGGTCGAGCCGCTGCCCAGGCCTGCGGTGAGGAACAGGCCCATAAAGACCAGATAGAAGGCCATAAAACTGCCTGAACCAGACCCGGGGAGCGTCAGGAAAATCAGGGCGCTAAAGATGGCCATAAAAACGAAGTTGATCAGCGTCACCCGTACGCCGCCCAGCCTGTCTGAAATCATTCCGCCAGCCGAACGCGCCAGAGCGCCGATCAGCGGGCCAAAGAAGGCGAGGTGGAGGATATTTACGTCCGGAAACTGGGTTTTCGACAGCATAGCAAAGCCTGCCGAGAAACCGATAAACGAGCCGAAGGTTGCCAGATAAAGCAGGCTCAGCAGCCAGAGGTGAAAGCGCTTCAGCACCGGAAGCTGGCTGGCAATGGACGCTTTCGAGCTGGCGATGTCGTTCATGCCAAAAAACGCCGCAAGGGTAGCAAGAATCAGCAGCGGGGCCCAGATCCACGCCGCGTTCGCCAGCCACATCGTCGAGCCATCCTCCTGGGGGACGCCGTGAACGCCGAGGAAGGTAAACATCGGCAGAAAAATCACCAGCGGCGCAACCAGCTGCATCACGCTCACGCCCAGGTTACCCAGCCCGCCGTTAATGCCCAGCGCGCTGCCCTGTCTGGCTTTCGGGAAGAAGAAGCTGATGTTTCCCATGCTGGAAGCGAAGTTGGCGCCGGCAAAACCGCACAGCAGTGCGATGATGATAAAGACCCAGTAAGGCGTGGCGGTATTCTGGATGGCGATCCCAAGCCAGACACAGGGTACGACCAGGATAACGGTACTTAACACGGTCCAGTAACGTCCGCCAAATATCGGCACCATAAAAGAGTAGGGGACACGCAATATCGCGCCGGAAAGAGAAGGTAATGCCGTTAGCATAAAAAGCTGATCGGTGCTGAAATTAAATCCGACCTTATTAAGATTTACCGCAATAGCGCTAAACAACATCCATACACAAAACGCGAGAAGCAAACACGCCACGGAAATCCACAGGTTTCTACGTGCGATATGTTTCCCTTTATTCTCCCAAAATTGCGCGTTTTCCGGTTTCCAGTTACTCAACAGATGCTGATTACTCTTCTCGCTTTGATGTGACATATCACCCTCTTGCTTACCCAAATGGAGAGAAAAAAGAAGTGAAAACAGAAAGATACCTTTCGGCAGTTTGTAGAAATTTTTGGATGTTATGGGATACATCTGAAAGGATAGATAAAAAAGCGAATCCCTGAGTTTGGAATGGGAATCAGGGTTCGCTTTATGTGTTACTAATTGTAACTGTTTGCGGAAATTAATACCCCGATGGGAGTATTAAAACAATTCGAGGGAAATAAGCTTATCCAGATGCTTATTAAATGCCGCGTCGTCCATTTCAGGCATATTTAATACGTATATGCCATCCAGGCCACATACCAGACCAATTAAACGCCAGGCGATATTTTCCGGCTGGTCAGCAAGCGTAAAGGCGTTGGCCTCCGCCCCGGCGCGGATAATCGCGACCGTTTCCTGGTGCCACATCTCCATGGTCAAAACGTAGGCGCCTTTGATATCGCTATCCCGGCTGGCAAGAATTTGCGCCTCCCGCCACAGTCGAATATAAGGCTCAAACCCGCCGTCATCGCTGCCGAGCATGGCATGCAGGCGCTCGCGCCAGCCGGCGTTTTCGCCAACGATTTCAGCATCCAGCAAATCGCGGATTAGCCGGACAAACGCCAGCGACTTAAGCTCGCCCGCCGACGCAAAGTGGTGATGCACCTGCCCGGTGGCGACGCCCGCTTCGGTGGCGATGCGGCGCACGGTCATCGCAGCGAATCCTTCGGTCAGCGCCACGCGCATCGCGGCCTGGAGGATCTCTTCCCGCCGCTCGTCCTTGCTCAGATAACGCATAATTTCTCACTCTCAATGGCAACGAAACGAGTGTAACAAAGAGCTGGACAAGTGTTCAACTTTACGTAGGATCGCATTCTGGACATGTGTCCAGTTTTTAACTGAAAAGGAAATTTATGTTTCGTCAGTGGTTAGCGTTAGTGATTATCGTGCTGGTGTATATCCCGGTGGCGATTGACGCGACGGTGCTGCACGTGGCGGCGCCAACATTGAGCATGACGCTGGGTGCCAGCGGCAACGAATTGCTGTGGATTATTGATATTTACTCGCTGGTGATGGCGGGGATGGTGCTGCCTATGGGCGCGCTGGGGGATCGCATTGGCTTCAAGCGCCTGCTGATGATCGGCAGCGTGCTGTTTGGCCTGTCTTCGTTAGCGGCGGCTTTTGCGCCTTCCGCGGGCTGGCTGATTGCCGCCCGCGCGTCGCTGGCGATAGGGGCGGCGATGATCATCCCGGCAACGCTTGCAGGGATCCGCACCCTGTTTACTGACGCGCGGCACCGTAATATTGCCCTCGGCGTCTGGGCGGCCGTTGGGTCGGGCGGCGCGGCGTTTGGCCCGCTGATTGGCGGCATGTTGCTGGAGCACTTTTACTGGGGGTCGGTGTTCCTGATTAACGTGCCGATCGTGCTGATCGTGGTTTCGCTTGCTGCGCGCTTTGTGCCTGCTCAGCAGGGGCGTCCCGAACAGCCGCTCAATATCAGCCATGCCATTATGCTGATTGTCGCCATTTTACTGCTGGTCTATAGCGCCAAAACCGCCCTGAAAGGGGTGCTGTCGCCGTGGATGGTGGCCTGTACGCTGCTTACCGGAGCGGTAATGCTGTTTATCTTCGTCCGTATCCAGCTACGCGCGCGCGTGCCGATGATCGACATGCGCCTGTTTTGCCATCGCATTATTTTAAGCGGCGTGGTCATGGCGATGACCGCCATGATTGCGCTGGTGGGCTTTGAACTGCTGATGGCGCAGGAGTTGCAGTTCGTGCATGGTTTTACGCCGTTTGAAGCAGGGATATTTATGCTGCCGGTGATGGTGGCGAGCGGATTTAGCGGGCCGATCGCGGGTGTGCTGGTCGGGCGTCTGGGGCTGCGCATTGTCGCGGCCGGAGGCATGGGGCTTAGCGCGGTCAGTTTTATCGGCCTGTCGACGCTCGATTTCAGCACCCAACAGTGGCAGGCGTGGAGCCTGATGGTGCTGCTGGGCTTCAGTGCCGCCAGCGCACTGCTGGCATCGACGTCAGCGATCATGGCTGCCGCGCCGAAAGAGAAAGCGGCCGCCGCAGGCGCGATCGAAACCATGTCCTACGAGCTGGGTGCTGGTCTGGGGATCGCCATTTTCGGTCTGCTGTTAACCCGCAGCTTTTCGGCGTCTATTGTACTGCCGCAGGGGCTGAGCGCGTCGCTGACCGATAAAGCCTCGTCGTCCATCGGTGAAGCGATGAAGGTGGCGCAGGAGCTGACGCCGTCGCTGGCCGAGCCGGTGATGACGGCGGCGAAAACCGCGTTCATCACCTCGCACAGCGTGGCCCTGGGCAGTGCGGGAGGCATGCTGCTGATTCTGGCGGTCGGGATCTGGTTTAGTCTGGCGAAGGTCGGAGGGCAGCAGTAATAAAAAAGGCCAGCCGCGAGGGCTGGCCTTTTGAACTAACAGATCTTAGAACTGGTAGGTCAGACCTACAGCTACGATGTTGTCGGTAGCCACTTTGGCATCTTTGGTGAACTGGCTGTCATCCACGAGGTTGATTTTGTAATCAACATAGGTGGACATGTTTTTGTTGAAGTAGTAGCTCGCGCCAACGTCAACGTATTCAACCAGGTCCTGGTCGCCATAAGAACCGATGTCTTTACCTTTGGATTTCAGGTAAGCGATGGACGGACGCAGACCGAAGTCGAACTGGTACTGAGCCACAACTTCGAAGTTCTGCGCTTTGTTGGCAACGTGACCGTTACCGAACGCCGTCATGTTGCGGGTTTCAGAGTAGGTGGTTGCCAGGTAGATGTTGTTCGCATCGTACTTCAGGCCAGCAGCCCAGACTTCTGCGTTTTCGCCACCGGCGTTCAGGTTGCTTGCAGCACGAACCTGACGGTCGGTACGGTCAGATTTCGCGTAGGTCGCACCCACACCGAAGCCGTCGAATTCATAGGTAGAAGACAGACCCCAGCCGTCACCGTTGGATTCGGTGATATCGTCACGGTCGTTTTTACCCTGGTACTGAGCAGCCACGTTCAGGCCGTCAACCAGACCAAAGAAGTCGGTGTTACGGTAGGTTGCAACGCCAGTGGTACGGCCGGTCATGAAGCCGTCAGTCTGCGTCCAGGTATCGCCACCGAACTCTGGCAGAACGTCAGTCCACGCGCCGATGTCATAAGCCACACCGTAGTTACGACCGTAGTCGAAGGAACCGAATTCATCGAATTTCAGACCAGCGTACGCCAGACGGGTTTTGTTGCCGTCGGAACCTTGAGCTTCAGAGCGATTGCCCTTGAACTCATATTCCCACTGACCGTATCCGGTCAGCTGATCGTTGATCTGAGTTTCACCTTTGAAGCCCAGACGAACATACGTTTTGTCGCCGTCGCTACCAGCATCATCAGAAAAATAGTGCAGACCAGTAACTTTGCCGTACAGATCCAGTTTGTTACCGTCTTTATTAAAAACTTCAGCCGCGTTAACAACGCCAGCTGCCAACATGGAAGTCACTGCCACTGCAACTAATTTAAGTTTCATCTTAAATAATCCTTATAATTTTATTTAGGTATTTCCTAAGCCACCTGAGCGATTTTTAAACGAGGCTTATCGTCAATGGCAGACTATTTTTAAAATTCCGTAGACTGCTTTCAATAATAAGTTTCAAAATATTAAAGATAATTTCAATTAGTGTGATCCTGATCGGATAAATTGCCCTTAAATCGGCCAGTCAGGTTAATATATAGACATAAAGTGATTATTAACTAATCAATATAATATGGCTGTGAATAGTTGTCGGACGTTTTAGTTTTTTGGTGGGATTAAAAGGGTTTGGCAGGGAATGTCAAAACATGTGGCAGGATAACCTTTTTTAAAACAGTTGATTATAAATTTCTCGGGAAACCAGAACCTGTTTTTTAAGAGAAATATTCAGAAATAAACTATTGCACTTTGTGCTATATAGCGCGGGAATATTGGCGCTGAATTAATTACCTGCGTTGTCAGTTTATGTCAATTTCCACAACAACTCTGGCTTTCTGACAGCACTCTATACAGAAATTTAATTACTCTCTAATGTTACGAATTATATTCGAGGGTGTGATCACATATTAAAATATTGTTAATATTTTGCCGGGCATATTCGGTACCCGGCAAAAATAAAAATGCTATTTGCGGGTGGCATACCAGCACAGTAACGATCCGGCGCACACCATCAATGCCCCTTGCCAGAATGAGAGTGAAAGCGGAGAACTCAGCAGAATAGCCGCCAGTGCGGCGGAAAGAACTGGCGTGAAATAAGAGACAGCCGCAAGCACCGTGACGTTACCGTGAAGAATACCGATATTCCAGGCGGCGTAGCCAAAGCCAAGCGCAACCCCACACATCAATAGCTTTACCACAACCGGGACGCTGAACACCATTTCGGGCTGATCGCTGACGGCATATTTGACCCACAGGCTCAGGGCGGTCAGCAGGACGAAAAGGGTAATGCCATTTTGCCCTTTGGCATACTTGCTGGTGACGGTGCAGTAGGCGGCCCAGATAAAAGCGCCAGCAAACGCCAGCCCATAACTTAGCGGACTGGAAACGACGTTCTGCATGATGTCATTCAGTTGCAGACCGTTTTCGCCACCTAAAACCCAGCACACACCCAACAGCGAGATGAGAAGCCCAGGGATCACCCACAGGGTGGTTTTTTGCCCGTTGAACAAAATCGCGAACGCAATCGTCAGGCTTGGCCACAGATAATTGACCATACCGACTTCAATCGCCTGTGAGCGCGTCGCGGCATACCCCAGCGACAGGGCCAGGCACATCTCATAGCTGACAAACAGGATGCTGCCCGCAATGAGATAGCGCGTGGAAAAACGCCGAAGATCGGGAAAACCCACCGTCACCAGACACAACAGCCCGCTGACGGTGTAAATCATCGCCGCGCCGCCCACCGGGCCCAGTCCTTCACTGACGCTGCGGATGAGACCCACCATGGTGCTCCACAACAATATGGCCGCCAGGCCTGTCAGCGTTGCTCTTTTTCTGTCCATTACCCTGCCAGTCGTCTAAAAATCAAAGGGAAAACTTATAGCATCTATTTGCTACACCTGGCGAATTTTCAAAGAGCCTGTTAACCCGAAAGGATTAGCAAATCGTACCGGCAGTGACTATTAAGGGGGCGAAGTCTGACGACCTTGATTTGACGCAAAAAAAACAGGGGCTTTGCTGTTAGTTTGCGGCGCGAAGTCTTATCAGATAACGAGGACAGCAATGGACGTCAGCCGCAGACATTTTTTTAAAATCTGCGCGGGCGGTATGGCCGGAACAACAGCCGCAATGCTGGGATTCGCTCCCAAAATGGCGCTGGCTCAGGCACGCAACTATAAACTGCTGCGCGCGAAAGAGATCCGTAACACCTGCACATACTGCTCCGTGGGTTGTGGGCTATTAATGTATAGCCTGGGTGATGGCGCAAAGAACGCCAAAGAAGCGATTTATCATATTGAAGGGGACCCGGACCATCCGGTGAGCCGCGGGGCGCTTTGCCCGAAAGGGGCGGGGCTGCTGGACTACGTCCACAGTGAAAACCGTCTGCGCTACCCGGAATATCGTGCGCCGGGCTCTGACAATTGGCAGCGTATCTCCTGGGACGAAGCCTTCTCCCGAATTGCAAAACTGATGAAAGCGGATCGCGACGCCAACTTTATTGAGAAGAACGAGCAGGGCATCACGGTAAACCGCTGGACCTCCACCGGGATGCTGTGTGCCTCTGCGGCAAGTAATGAGACCGGCATGCTGACGCAAAAATTTGTGCGCTCCCTCGGCATGCTGGCGGTTGATAACCAGGCGCGCGTCTGACACGGACCAACGGTAGCAAGTCTTGCTCCAACATTTGGTCGCGGTGCGATGACCAACCACTGGGTTGATATCAAAAACGCTAACGTCGTGGTGGTAATGGGCGGTAACGCCGCTGAAGCCCATCCGGTGGGATTCCGCTGGGCGATGGAAGCGAAAAACAACAACGATGCGACGCTGATTGTCGTCGATCCACGCTTTACGCGTACGGCATCGGTGGCTGATATCTATGCGCCGATCCGCTCCGGTACGGACATCACGTTCCTGTCCGGCGTGCTGTTGTACCTGATCGAAAATAACAAAATTAACGTGGAATACGTTAAGCATTACACCAATGCCGGCCTGCTGGTACGGGAAGATTTCGCCTTCGAAGATGGCCTCTTCAGCGGCTATGACGCCGGGAAACGTCAGTACGATAAATCGTCCTGGAACTATCAGTTCGACGAAAACGGCTACGCGAAACGCGATGAGACCCTGAGCGATCCGCGCTGCGTGTGGAACTTGCTGAAACAGCACGTTTCCCGCTATACGCCGGACGTGGTGGAAAACATCTGCGGTACGCCGAAAGCGGACTTCCTGAAAGTATGTGAAGTGCTGGCTTCCACCAGTGCCGCCGACAGAACCACTACATTCCTGTACGCGCTGGGCTGGACGCAGCATACCGTGGGCGCGCAGAACATCCGTACCATGGCGATGATCCAGCTGCTGCTCGGCAACATGGGGATGGCCGGTGGCGGCGTGAACGCCCTGCGCGGGCACTCTAACATTCAGGGCTTAACCGACCTAGGCCTGCTGTCGACCAGCCTGCCGGGTTACCTGACCCTGCCGTCCGAGAAGCAGACCGACTGGCAAAGCTGGCTTGACGCCAACACGCCAAAAGCGACGCGTCCGGACCAGGTGAACTACTGGAGTAACTATCCGAAGTTTGCCGTCAGTCTGATGAAATCGTTCTATGGCGACGCGGCGCAGAAAGAGAATGACTGGGGCTTTGAGTGGTTGCCGAAATGGGACCAGGCTTACGATGTCATCAAGTATTTCAACATGATGGATAAGGGCGACGTCACGGGGTATATCTGCCAGGGCTTTAACCCGGTAGCGTCATTCCCGGATAAAAACAAAGTCGTTCGCAGCCTGAGCAAGCTGAAGTACATGGTGGTTATCGATCCGCTGGTCACCGAAACGTCTACGTTCTGGCAGAACCACGGTGAATCAAACGATGTCGATCCGGCAGCGATTCAGACCGAGGTGTTCCGCCTGCCGTCGACCTGCTTTGCGGAAGAGGACGGTTCAATTGCCAACTCTGGCCGCTGGCTACAGTGGCACTGGAAAGGTCAGGATGCGCCGGGCGAAGCGCGTAATGACGGCGAAATTCTGGCCGGGATTTACCATCGTCTGCGCGAGATGTACCGCGCAGAAGGCGGCAAAGGCGCTGAGCCGCTGCTGAAGATGAGCTGGAACTACAAGCAGCCGGATCATCCTGAGTCCGAAGAGGTGGCAAAAGAGAACAACGGCGTGGCGCTGGCCGACCTGTACGATGCCAACGGCAATCTGGTGGCGAAGAAAGGACAGCTGCTCGATAGCTTCGCACTGTTGCGTGACGACGGTACCACGGCCTCTTCCTGCTGGATCTACACCGGCAGCTGGACGGAGCAGGGTAACCAGATGGCCAATCGCGATAACGCCGATCCGTCAGGCCTGGGCAATACCCTGGGCTGGGCATGGGCGTGGCCGTTAAACCGCCGCGTACTGTACAACCGTGCCTCCGCAGACGTGAACGGTAAGCCGTGGGATCCGAAACGCATGCTGATCGAGTGGAACGGCACGAAGTGGACGGGGAACGATATCCCGGACTTCAACACCGCCGCGCCGGGCAGCAACACCGGGCCGTTTATCATGCAGCCGGAAGGGCTGGGACGTCTGTTTGCTATCGACAAACTGGCGGAAGGGCCGTTCCCGGAACACTACGAGCCGATGGAAACGCCGCTCGGCACTAACCCGCTGCACCCGAATGTGGTCTCCAGTCCGGTGGTACGCATCTATGAAGACGACGTGCTGCGTTTAGGTAAAAAGGACAAGTTCCCGTATGTCGGCACCACCTACCGCCTGACCGAGCATTTCCATACCTGGACCAAGCACGCGCGGCTTAACGCCATCGCGCAGCCGGAACAGTTTGTGGAGATAAGCGAAACCCTGGCGAAGGCGAAAGGCATTGCCAACGGCGATCGCGTGAAGGTCAGCAGCAAGCGC
This sequence comes from Enterobacter sp. BIDMC 27, assembly GCF_000534415.1. Lineage (NCBI taxonomy): Bacteria > Pseudomonadati > Pseudomonadota > Gammaproteobacteria > Enterobacterales > Enterobacteriaceae > Enterobacter > Enterobacter sp. BIDMC 27. Next base: position 3,259,357 of record NZ_KI973178.1, on the reverse strand, counting down.
GGCTTTATTCGCGCGGTGGCGGTGGTCACCCGTCGTCTGCAAACGCTGAACGTGCATGGCCAGCAGGTGGAAACCGTCGGTATACCGCTGCACTGGGGCTTTGAAGGGGTAGCGCAGAAAGGCTACATCGCCAATACCCTGACGCCAAACGTCGGCGATTCCAACTCGCAAACGCCGGAGTATAAAACGTTTCTGGTCAACATCGAGAAAGCGTAAGGAGCGATTAAATGGCGATGGAAACACAAGACATTATTAAACGCTCCGCGACCAACCCGATAACGCCCGCGCCTCGTGCGCGGGATTACAAGGCAGAAGTCGCCAAGCTGATCGATGTCTCCTCCTGCGTGGGCTGTAAGGCCTGCCAGGTGGCCTGCTCGGAGTGGAACGATATTCGCGACGAGGTGGGGCACTGCGTTGGTGTCTATGACAATCCTGCTGATCTGAGCGCCAAGTCCTGGACGGTGATGCGCTTTAGCGAAACCGACCAGAATGGCAAGCTGGAGTGGCTGATCCGTAAAGACGGCTGTATGCACTGTGAAGATCCGGGCTGCCTGAAGGCATGCCCGTCTGCCGGGGCAATCATTCAGTACGCCAACGGGATCGTCGACTTCCAGCAGGATAACTGCATCGGCTGCGGTTACTGTATTGCAGGTTGTCCGTTTAATATCCCGCGCCTCAATAAAGAGGATAACCGGGTCTATAAATGCACGCTGTGCGTCGATCGCGTCAGCGTCGGCCAGGAGCCTGCCTGCGTGAAGACCTGTCCTACCGGGGCGATCCACTTCGGCACCAAAAAAGAGATGCTGGAAGTGGCGCAGCAGCGGGTGGATAAGCTCAAAGCGCGCGGCTATGACAAGGCCGGGATTTATAACCCGCAGGGCGTGGGCGGTACGCACGTCATGTATGTTCTGCACCACAATGACCAGCCGGAGCTGTATCACAATCTGCCGAAAGATCCGGCGATCGATACCTCAATCAACCTGTGGAAAGGGGCGCTTAAGCCGCTCTCAGCGGCGGGCTTTATCGCCACCTTTGCCGGGCTGATTTATCACTACATCGGTATCGGGCCTAATAAAGAGGTGGATGACGACGAGGAGGAGCATCATGAATAAGTCGAAAATGATAGTGCGCACAAAATTTGTCGATCGCGCCTGTCACTGGACGGTGGTCATCTGCTTCTTCCTGGTGGCAGTATCCGGCATTTCGTTCTTCTTCCCGACGCTACAGTGGCTCACGGAAACCTTCGGGACACCGCAGATGGGACGCATTCTGCATCCGTTCTTCGGCGTGCTGATTTTCGTGGTGCTGATGTTTATGTTCGTGCGTTTCGTTCATCACAACATCCCTGACAAGCAGGATATTCCCTGGATTAAAGGGATTGTTGAGGTTCTGAAAGGCAACGAGCATAAAGTCGCGAAGGTGGGCAAATACAACGCCGGGCAGAAGATGATGTTCTGGACCATCATGAGCATGATTTTCGTGCTGCTGGTAACCGGAGTGATTATCTGGCGTCCGTATTTTGCCCAATATTTTCCGATCCAGGTGGTGCGCTACGCACTGCTGATCCACGCGACCTCGGCCATTATTCTGATCCACGCCATCCTGATCCATATGTATATGGCCTTCTGGGTGAAAGGATCGATTAAAGGCATGATTGAAGGGAAGGTGAGCCGCCGCTGGGCGCAAAAACACCATCCGCGCTGGTATCGGGACGTTGAGCGTCTTGAAGCGCAAAAAGAGAGTTCGGAAGGGTTGAAGTAAACCTCGCGCCGTCGGCATTGTCCGGCGGCGCTGCACTTGCGCGGCTCTGAGCTACGTATTGGTAATTAACGCATCAATTCCTGCAAGAACACTACTTCTTGCACTGCGCAGATTACATACATAATTCTTATTATTAAGTTTCTTTGTCTCCACGTGTGTGATGTTGGCTGTATTAAGAAAATATGTCTGGAATTCAATGTTCACCAGTGGCGTTGCAGCGTTTGAATGTCCTCTTAAATGATTATGATAGCTTAACGGTACAATAAGTCTCGTTGATAAGTCGTCATAAAAATCGTGCTGAATAATCATAAAATAGGGCTGATATTCACGCGTTCTGTCTGATGGGTTGCGATAAACGTCAAACTGAAAACACATCAAAGCCCTCCAAAATAAGGGTCATCCGATAATAGCCCTGCTTTGGCCGTTAATTCATTCATCGCTTTAATAAATCCCTGATCCTGTTGATGCTGTCGCTTGTGCTCTGCTGTTGTAGAGAGTGGGCGAGGCTTTTTCCCCGTAAAAGGCTTTGTTGTAACACATCTTTCTGTGCGGTTCGGTTTCATGTTTTCTCCTTTGTTGGTGCGGTCATTATCAACCGCAGCCAACAAAAAACAATACTGTTTCCCCTGGTAATCTACATTATGCGAGCCGTCTTCCAGTAATATCAAAATCGCTCTGCAATATAGCGGAAGGGATATTTTGTAGGCTTCACTTTGCCGATCTTGCGTTTCGGTAAATCCACCTTGTCTACGTGAATTTCTTTATAGGGGATCTGGGAAAGCAGATGCGAAATAATATTCAGCCGCACCCGTTCTTTATCTTCTGAGCGCGCCACAAACCACGGCGCCCAGGCGGTGTCGGTCGCTTTAAACATCGCGTCGCGGGCGAGGGTATACTCATCCCACAGATTGAAAGATTTAATATCCATTGGAGACAGCTTCCAGATCTTGCGACCATCATTAATGCGATCGCGCAGGCGTCGCTCCTGCTCTTTTGGCGTTACTTCAAGCCAGTATTTCAACAAAATGATCCCGGCATCGACCATCGCTTTTTCCATTACCGGCGTTCCATCAAGAAATTTTTCGGCCTGCTCTTCGGTACAGAAACCCATGACTCTTTCCACGCCCGCGCGGTTGTACCAGCTGCGGTCAAAAATGACGATTTCACCGGCAGAGGGTAGATGGGGAACGTAACGCTGAAAATAGAGCTGACTTTTCTCTTTATCGGTGGGGGCCGGTAACGCAACAACGCGAAACACCCGGGGACTGACGCGTTCGGTGATGGCTTTGATGACGCCGCCTTTACCGGCGCCGTCTCGTCCTTCAAAAACAATACAGACCTTTAACCCTTTGGCGACCACCCATTGCTGGAGCTTAACCAGTTCAACATGGAGGCGGCGAAGCTCTTGCTCGTACGCTTTGGTTTTGAGCGGCGCGTTTTTAACGACATCATCAACAACACGGGTTTTCTTCTTACTGACCATGGTGGGTCTCCCTTTGTATCCGGTCGCGGGATCGAGGCCGTACTAAGAGTGTAATCGGCCTGAATGAATGGATTAATGTGTCAGAAATCTGATTTGAACTGGTTCACCATACAAGTTTAATCAATAATGCACGCTGCATATTTTTTAACAGTGGTCGCGGTATGAAAAAGACAATTTTTTCGTTAGCACTGGGTACCTTTGGCCTGGGGATGGCTGAGTTTGGCATTATGGGCGTGCTGACCGAGCTGGCTCATGATACGGGCATTTCGATTCCCTCCGCCGGAAATATGATTTCGTTTTACGCTTTTGGCGTGGTGATCGGCGCGCCGATTGTGGCGCTGTTCTCCAGCAAATTTTCGCTGAAAACAACGCTGCTGTTTCTGGTGGCGATGTGCGTCGTCGGTAACGCGCTCTTTACCTTCTCTGACTCCTACGTGGGGCTGGCGGCGGGGCGCTTAATCTCTGGTTTCCCGCATGGCGCGATTTTCGGAGTGGGGGCGATAATCCTGTCAAAAATCGCGCCGCCGGGTAAAGTGACGGTCGCTGTGGCCGGGATGATTGCCGGGATGACCGTTGCCAACCTGCTTGGCGTGCCGCTCGGGACGTGGCTGGGACATGAATTTAACTGGCGTTACACCTTCTTTTTGATTGCGGTCTTTGACGCGCTGGTGATCCTGTCTGTTCTGCTGTGGGTGCCTGACATTCACGACACGACAACCACCCGGCTGGCAGAACAATTCCACTTCCTGAAGAAACCGGAACCGTGGCTGATTTTTGCCGCTACGATGTTTGGCAATGCCGGGGTGTTTGCCTGGTTTAGCTTCGTGAAGCCGTTTATGGTCAACGTGTCAGGCTTTTCTGAGGGCGTCATGACCGCGATCATGATGCTGATGGGGCTGGGCATGGTGCTGGGAAATGTCTTCAGCGGCAAGCTGTCGTCACGCTTTAGCCCGCTGCGCATTGCTGCCACCACCGACCTGGTGATTGTGGCTTCGCTGCTGGCGTTGTTTGCCTTTGGCGAGCTTAAAACAGCTTCACTGGTAATGGGATTTGTCTGCTGCGCCGGGCTGTTTGCGCTCTCTGCGCCGCTGCAAATTCTGCTGCTGCAAAATGCGAAAGGCGGCGAGATGCTGGGGGCCGCAGGCGGGCAAATGGCGTTTAACCTCGGCAGCGCAATTGGCGCCTATTTCGGTGGATTAATGATTACGCTCGGCTTTAGCTGGAGCTATGTCACGCTGCCGGCCGCGATTTTATCCTTCTCTGCGATGACCTCTCTGCTGATGTATGGTTATTTATGTGCCAAAAAGCGTCAGGCCAACGCAGGTGCGCTGGCCTGATTGCACACTTTGCCCGCTGGTCGCGGGCGCAGAAGGGGACTAAACGAATTTCGCCAGCGGGTCAGCGGCGGCAAAAGCGACCGCTTTGTCTGCTGCTGGTGGGTAAATCAGTTCGTTGGTGATGGCGACTTTGATCTTTTTGCCTTCCTCGCGCACGGATTTAACGCGCTGTTCCCAGCCCTCGGTGTATACCGCGCCCCAGCCACCTAAATCCAGACAGGTGACGTAGTTCACCTGACGGTAAGGGTACGGCTCCAGATTTAACAGGCTGGCCGCCGCGTTGTGTCCGGCGAATTTCCCAAGCTGGATCGCGTGCTGGCAGGTCATCAGCGCCGTGTTGCCCGCATCGTCCGTTTTGGCGTGCGCCATATCACCCGTCGCGTAAACCTCAGGATGCGCAGGAACCTGCAACGTGTCGGTGACGATCAGCCGTCCCTGAGTATCGCGTTCCCCGTCAATTTGCAGGCTGAGGAGGTTAGCTTCTACCCCTGCCGTCCACACTACAGTGGCGCTGGCAATGCGCTCTCCGTTTTTCAGCGTTACGCCGCTGGCATCGATGGCTTCAATTTCACTGTTTAAACGCCATTCAACGCCGAGCACGTTGCTTGCTTCTTCAATTGTGTTACGCAGCGCCTCGCTATAACGCCCGCCGATGGTCGCACCTCTTTCAACTACGATTACTTTAGTCTTTGTATCAGCGCCGAAGCGAGTACGGAGTCGGGCAGGGAGTTCCGTTGCCAGTTCGATGCCGGTAAAGCCGCCGCCACACACGACCACGGTATTACGCTCCGGGGTGGAGGGGCGCGAAACCAGCGAATCAAGATGCTGCTCGAATAATCTGGCGGAGTCGAGTTGGTCGATATCAAAGGCGTATTCAGCCAGACCGGCAACAGGAGGACGTTTAGTCTGGCTACCGGTTGCGAGGATCAGACGTTCCCAGGCGACGTCAGCAATCGCGCCGTTTGAATCGCGATACAAAACGGTTTTAGACGAGGTATCAATACGTTGTGCTTCGCCCGCAATAAAGGCGATACCCAGCTCAGCAAACAGTTCGGTCAGCGGCGCGACCATCGTCGACACGTTCTCTTCATAAAAGCGTGGGCGAACGCGTAGCTCCGCAACAGGGGCCAGCACGGCAATGCTGAGGCTATTGTTACCCGCCAGAGCAGAAAGGCGCGCGGCGCTGACCGCAGCCCACATACCGGAAAACCCACTACCCACAATTAAAATCTGCTTTTTCATACTCGATCCTTTAGTGCGTCAGGCTGTATGTCTGACATAACTGCCACTATACTTGTCGGAGTTAACTGCGACAACTTCTTTCTGAGTTAAAAATCGTTATAATGCAGCGAACAATGACCCGGAGTGAGCCATGGCGTTTTACAGTTCTGGTGTGGAATATGGCATTCATAGCCTGATGTGTATGGTGGATGCAAAAGGCAATGAACGTGAGATGAGCGTCCGGGAGATGGCGGCCTTGCAGGGCGTGCCGTACGACTATCTTGGAAAAATCTTCACCCGTTTATCACGCGCGGGGCTGGTCATCAGCACCGAAGGCAAAGGGGGAGGCTTCCGGCTGGCGCGTCCGGCGGAGCTGATCAGCGTGCTGGACGTGGCGCACGCCATCGACGGCGAGAAGAATATGTTTGAGTGTCGGGAAGTGCGTCAGCGCCTGGCGGTGTTTGATGAAACGCCACCTGCCTGGGTCTGTGACGGCCCGTGTGGGGTGCGCTCGGTCATGGACAGCGCGCAGCAGCGGATGGAAGAGGAGTTAGGGCGCCATACCATCCTGGATCTGGCGCGGAAGATGTATCGAAAAGCGCCGGACACGTTCCAGATCGAGGTTCAGGAATGGATTTCCGATCGCCGTTCGTCCACGTGAAAAGCCGGGCAGGGCAGAGCCGCTACCCGGCCACCGCGGTTAAGAACGTAAATCAATCACCATACGGCCACGGATCTGGCCCTGTTCCATTTCTTTGAAGATGGCGTTGATATCTTCCAGTGGGCGCATTGTAACTTTCGGTTTCACCTTACCTTCAGCCGCAAACTGGAAGGCTTCGAGCAGATCCTGACGGGTACCCACCAGGGAACCCACTACCTGAATCCCATCGAGGACCAGACGTGGAATATCCAGGCTCATCGCTTCCGGCGGCAGGCCAACAGCCACCACGCGGCCACCGGCGCGAACTGCGTCAACGGCAGAGTTGAAGGCCGCTTTCGCTACCGCCGTCACCACCGCCGCATGCGCACCGCCGGTTTTCTCCTGAATCACTTTTGCCGCATCTTCACTGCGGGAGTTCACGGTTAAGTCTGCGCCCATGCTGGCAGCGAGCTTCAGCTGCTCGTCATTCACGTCAATGGCGATAACCTTCGCATTGAAGACATTTTTGGCGTATTGCAGCGCGAGGTTGCCCAGACCGCCCAGGCCGTAGATCGCAATCCACTGGCCGGGTTTGATGTCAGAGACTTTTACCGCTTTGTAGGTGGTGACCCCGGCGCAGGTGATGCTGCTGGCCGCCGCAGAGTCCAGCCCGTCCGGGACTTTAACCGCGTAATCCGCGGTTACGATGCACTCTTCCGCCATGCCGCCGTCAACGGAGTAACCCGCGTTTTTCACGTCACGGCACAACGTTTCGTTGCCGGTATTACAATATTCACAGTGGCCACAGCCTTCGAAGAACCACGCCACGCTTGCACGATCGCCTACTTTTAGCGACGTGACGCCCGGACCAATCTCTTTGACGATACCAATCCCTTCGTGGCCGAGGATCACCCCGGTTTTGTCGCCAAAATCGCCATTCTTAACATGGAGATCGGTATGGCAAACGCCACAGCACTCCATCTTCAGCAGCGCTTCACCATGTTTGAGCGCGCGTAAGGTTTTTTCTGTGACATTAACCTGATGATCCTGAGTGACAACAGCAGCCTTCATGTGTTTCTCCTTTCATGATGAGTATCTGCATAGCAGGTCTGATTACCCATTAAGGATTAATACTTTGGCGCTGTAATGCAAGGCAACCGCAACATAATGTCATTATTTGATGCATTTTCGGATTAAGAAAAGGCTGTACCCCTCATAAATTGGGGTGAAAAACACTGGCCCGGCGACGCCACCGCCGGGCTCAGATTTACAGTTGCGCTTCTATCACCTTAATCTCTTTTCGCCATTGCGCCTGTAATTGCGGTTTTTGGTGTTTTGGCTTACGCGCCAAATCCTCTTCCAGCAGCGTTTCCAGGGCAACCAGGCGTTCGAGCAGATCGTCAGACGCTGAAGAGGGTGCCTTCAATGCGTTATTCGATGCCTCAGGTACAACCGGAGCGGTGTCCTCACGCAGACGCTCAAACACAGCCTCCGCATCGTGCCATTCGCTCAGCCTGCCGTCCTCAATCAGCCAGAAGCGGTTACAGCTCTGGCTAATTAACTGACGATCGTGGCTCACCAGCAGCACTCCGCCTTCAAACTGTTGCAGCGTTTCCGCCAGCGCCTCTTTGCCTTCCATGTCCAGGTGGTTGGTCGGTTCATCCAGCATCAGCAGGCTATAACGGGCAAGCGTCAGGCCGACGAACAGCAGGCGCGAACGTTCCCCGCCGCTCAGCGTACTGACTTTTTGCCCGTGACGCGCCCACGGGAACCCGGCACTGATGAGCGCCATTTTACGGGTCTGCGGATCTGGCGCGAAAGGCTCCAGCGCATCAAGCAGCGCCGCATCATCTGGCAACTGGTGCAGCGTCTGGTCGTAGTAGCCGGGTGAGACGCGCGGATGACGCTTAAGCCGCTCGTCCGCGATCTCGTCGCGAAAATGTCGCCAGATAAGCTTCAGCAGCGACGATTTTCCGCAGCCGTTACGACCCACAATCGCCACGCGATCGCCGCTCTTCAGCCGCGCGCTGTCGAGAGTAAACAGGTCTGGCAGACCCGGCGCCGGGGGGACGCCGAGGTGAGTCATTTCCAGCAGGCGGTCGGCGCGAAGCGCGTCCCCGCGCAGGGTTAAGGTCCACGGGCTTCCCGCCGTCAGTTCCGTCTGGGTCTCTTTCAGGCGTTCGACCTGTTTTTCCATCTGCTTAGCCTTACGGGAGAGATCTTCGTTGTCATAGACCTTGCCCCAGGTCGCGAGACGCCGTGCGCTGGCCGTGACGCGGTCGATCTCTTTTTGCTCTGCCTTATGGCGCAACGCATCGCTTTCGTCTTTTGCATCGAGCGCCAGACGGGCGGCAGTGCAGGGAAGGGCAAAGGCGTGCAGCGTTTTATCGCGCAGGATCCAGCTGCCGTTGGTTACCGCGTCCAGCAGTTGCCTGTCGTGTGAGACCAGCACAAAGCTGCCGGACCAGTTTTGTAGAAACTGCTCCAGCCACAGCAGGGTCGGCAGGTCAAGGTGGTTGCTCGGTTCGTCCAGAAGCAGCAGATCCGGATCGCTTATCAACGCTCGTGCCAGCAGCAACCGCGTATGCTGGCCGCCGCTCAGCGTGGCGGAGGTTAACGCCGTTTCCTGCGTCGTGAAGCCCATTCCGGCCAGCAGCGACTCGGCTTTCCAGCGCAAACTGTCGCGCTCACCGATCGACAGCTGCGCCAGCACCGCATCCAGCATGGTCAGGGGATCAAGGGTCTCCGGCAGATGTTGTTCCACGCGCGCCAGCAGGCAATGCCCCGCCAGTGAAACGGTTCCGGCAGCAGGGGACTGCGTCCCGTCGAGGATTTTCAGCAGCGTACTTTTTCCGCAGCCGTTATCACCCAGCAGGCCGATGCGATCGCCTTTTTTCAATGTAAAGGAGAGAGAGTCGAAGAGCGTGCCGAACGCTGTATCAACGCGTAAAGAATGTGCAGTGAGTAAAGTGCTCATTGTTGCTTACCCAGGAGTTACAGGCATGTTTATGCCTCGTCAAACATCGCTGACGATAACTCAGTAAGCCCGAGAGAAGGGATTTCAGGGGTTGGTGTCTTCGCTCAAGCGGAAGTTATCGCAGCACGATACCGATAACGCTTGAGCTGGTGCGATCACCAAATGTATGTGAAACATTGAAAATTTCACAGTACAGCATAATTGGCCTCCTTATATATTCAGTAGGTTAATGGATGAAGGGAGTGTAGCGGGGGAAAATGGGTTTGGCTAGTGGGAGGTGCCGTATATTCCCCTCACCCTAACCCTCCTCCCCTTTGGGGAGAGGGCTGGGTGAGGGGCAATGCTTAAATAGAAGTACGACGATAGCTACGGTATTCCGGCATCCAGAAGTTATCGTCAATCGCTTGCTGCAACGCATCGGCAGAGGTTTTCACCGCGACGCCTTGCTGCTGCGCCATTTTGCCTACCGCGAAGGCAATTGCGCGGGACACTTTATGAATGTCTTTCAGCTCCGGCAGTACCAGGCCTTCACCGTTATTCACCAGCGGTGAGTGACCTGCCAGCGTTTCGCTCGCGGACATCAGCATTTCGTCGGTGATGCGTGACGCGCCGGAGGCGATAACCCCCAGACCAATACCCGGGAAGATATAGGAGTTATTGCACTGTGCGATGGGATAGAGTTTGTCCTTCCACAGCACCGGATCAAACGGGCTGCCGGTCGCGACCAGTGCCTTACCTTCTGTCCAGGCGATGATATCCTGCGGCGTTGCCTCCACGCGTGAAGTCGGGTTAGACAGCGGCATCACGATAGGGCGTTCGCAGTGCTTGTGCATCTCGCGAATAATCTCTTCCGTGAAGAGGCCGGTCTGCCCGGATACGCCGATCAGAATGTCCGGCTTCACGTTGCGCACCACGTCAAGAAGCGAGAGCACTTCGTTATCCGTATCCCAGTTTTTCAGGTTTTCACGCTTCTGCACCAGTTTGGTCTGGAACGGGAGCAGGTTTGGCATACCGTCGGTCAGCAGGCCAAAACGGTCCACCATAAAGACGCGGGAGCGAGCCAGCTCTTCGCTTAAGCCTTCGCGCTGGGTCTGGGCAATAATTTGCTCGGCGATGCCGCAGCCCGCGGAGCCTGCACCCAGGAAGACAATTTTCTGATAGCTGAGCTGGCTGCCTGCCGCACGGCTCGCGGCAATCAGCGTCCCCACGGTCACTGCCGCAGTGCCCTGAATGTCATCGTTGAACGAGCAGATCTCATCGCGGTAGCGGTTCAGCAGCGGCATGGCGTTTTTCTGTGCGAAGTCTTCGAACTGCAACAGCACGTCCGGCCAGCGGTGCTTCACGGCCTGGATGAAATCATCAACAAACTGATAGTACTCGTCGTCGGTAATGCGCGGGTGACGCCAGCCCATGTACAGCGGATCGTTCAGCAGTTGCTGGTTGTTGGTCCCCACGTCCAGCACAACCGGCAGCGTGTAGGCCGGGCTGATCCCGCCGCAGGCGGTATACAGCGAGAGCTTACCGATGGGGATCCCCATCCCACCAATGCCCTGGTCGCCAAGGCCCAGAATACGTTCGCCATCGGTTACCACGATCACCTTGATGTTGTGATTAGGCACGTTTTGCAGAATGTCGTCCATGTTGTGACGGTTCTGATAGGAGATGAACACGCCGCGGGAACGTCGGTAGATCTCTGAGAAGCGTTCACACGCCGCGCCGACGGTTGGGGTGTAAATGACGGGCATCATCTCTTCGAGATGGTTCTGCACCAGGCGGTAGAAGAGGGTTTCGTTCGTGTCCTGGATATTACGCAGGTAGATGTGCTTATCGATTTCGGTTTTAAAGCCCTGATACTGGATCCAGGCGCGTTCCGCCTGTTCTTCAATGGTTTCAACCACTTCAGGCAGCAGACCCAGCAGGTTAAAGCTGCTGCGCTCTTCCATGCTAAAGGCGCTGCCTTTGTTCAGAAGGGGAAACTCCAGTAAAACCGGACCGGCGTAAGGAATATAAAGGGAACGATGTTTTTTCAGTTTGTTGTCCATGTCACTCACTCTTTTTAAGAAGATCCGTCCCTGACACTGCTGTTTGTCATCTTTCTGGCCTGTGCTACGGGGTGCGGTCGGGCGGTATTATAAAGGAGCTAAATATTAATTACCGCAACACATAAACAAAAACACCACCGGGGTAACCGATGGTGTTGTGGATTTCGTACTGGAACTTACTTGCCTGCCTGACGTTTCCTGCCGGTGGCGTGGGTCACTTGCGTTTCGCTCCCCTCTTCAATAACCACTTTGCGCTGGTTAGAGAGCTTGTAGTTCAGTCCCAGAATGTGGCGTGCCTGACGGTTCGATTTCATATTAACTCCTCAATCCCGTTGATAGTTTTAAGGACAAGTTTGCTCACGCAAACGAAATGTAACCCCTTAGGTTGCAGATCCAGCTTAGCAGGTTTTTACAAAGGTGCATTTTGCCCGCTGACCACATAGTTGATGGTTTGCTGGTAGATGTCACTGAGGATGTCATTGTCTGTGGCTTCCACCCACCTGGTCAGTTCCATCAAAATGTCATCTTCGGTAACAACACCGTGCTCCGCCTGAAGACCCTGCGCAATCGCGTTAACGAGTTCGGGTTGTGCTGCTGTGGTATGTGCCGGGTAATAAGTAAACATGCTGCCTCCGTGTCGTTGTCTGTTTAATGTTACGGCGTGCAAAATCGTAATTCGCATTCAGATTGGCAAATATTTTTGCCGTTGTGGTTCAGATTCGTCCTGGAAATAAAAATATCATCTCCCGTAGCACAGAAATAAAATTTAGGGTTTCCAGCGGCGTAAATTTGTCGTTTTTTCATAAGGCATGGGCGTCGGCCAGCAGATCAATTCCACAATGCTGCCCCAGGGTGTTTGCCCATAGCAGAAAGCATTCCCTTCACCTTTTTCATCCGGAAATGTAAGCGGCTTTGGCGCGGTAAACATCTCCCCGCCAGCAGCGGTGAAAGCGGCTATCGCCTTATCAAAATCATCAACATAGACAGCAAAATGCTGGAGGCCAAAGTCGCTGGCGCGGGCGGGCATTCCCTGTTCAGGACCATGCATTTCGAAAAGTTCTATGCCGGGTCCATGGGGCATAACAAGCATGCGGATGGCGTGAATTTTTGTGCCGGGAAATAATTTTAAGGTGTGCTGCTGGGCGGGCTGATCAATATTATCGGTTTGCGCATCGACAGAATGATATAAAACCTGGGCGTCGAAAGCGCGTTCAAAAAATAGGGTGGCTTTTTCAATGTCGGGCACCGTAATACCGATATGGTCGATGCCCCTTACTGAAGATGGCATAGTTAACTCCTGCTATAAAAAATTTAAATATAGCAGGAGATAATCAGGCTATTACCACTTCATTTCGCCGGTATTCACTTTGGCACTCAGTTCCAGCGAACTGGCTTCCGCCAGATTCGGCCACTGTTTTTTCATTGTGTTGATGACGCCGGTTGACGCTTTATCTGCCGTGAGGGCCTGTTCAAACTGCTGTAGATAGCGACGGGTAAAGTCGATAGCGCCGGTACCTGCTGGCGGTGTCCCCAGGTAGTGGCCCGGAATAACGTGTTCGGGCTTAAGGGCTGCCATGCTATCCAGCGTCTGCTGCCACTGTTTGCGGCTTTCCGGCGTTTGGGTATCTGCCGTCCAGACGTGAATGCCCCATGAGACGCCCGTGCCGCCGAGGATGGTTTTTGCGGATGGGATCCAGACATACGCCGCATAGCTCTCAGGCTCTTCAATATTCACTCTCTCACCGTCAATCATAAAGGTGGTTGAGGCAAGCACTTGCGGCACGTAGAGCTGCGTCGGCGCGCCGTCTTTCATCTGTGGCCCCCAGAAGGCGAGCTTCGCGTCTTTTGTGGCCTTGATATGGTCCACCACCTGTTGCGTGGCGACAACTTTGGCATTAGGGAAGGCTTTCACCAGCGGTTGCAGGCCGAAATAGAAATCCGGATCGCCGGAAGTGATCACGATTTTGTTCAGCGTTTTACCGCTGTGGCGAATTTTTTCTACCAGCGCTTCGCCATCTTTCACGCTGAACTGGGCGTCAAACAGTACCGCCTCTTTCGGGCCAGACACCAGGGTGGAAGAAACGGCAAAAATGCCTTTTTCCTGCGGGTTGTACGTATCAACGGTCAACGGCGCGGCAAAGACGGCCGGAGTGAAAAGGGTTGTCAGCAAAGCAAGGCGGGCGATGGTCATGGTCATCTCTCTGTTCTTCAGGAAAGTCTCTATTGTACGGATCTCTTCATTTGCCAGAATTCCTGAAACAGGAGATGCTTAGTTTCATAAATCGAGCAAATGGAGGTCAAAATGGATCGCGTTATTGCCGCCCAGGTGTACAACCGCATCTGTGAGCTGGGGAGTTTAAGCGCGGCGGCGCGGGCGCTGGGGATCTCCCGTCCGATGGTGAGCCGTTATCTGGAGCAGATGGAGAAGTGGGCCGGGGCGCGGCTGGTGAACCGCTCCACCCGCAAGCTGACGCTGACGGCGGCGGGAGAGAAGGTCCTGCAAAAGACGCGTACGCTCTCGCAAATTTCTCAGGAAATTGAAGATCAGTCAGTGAAGGATTTACCCTCAGGTACGCTTCGCGTCGCCTGCGCGCATTTCACCGCGATGCAGATTATCGCTCCGGTGCTGCCCGATCTGTTGCAGCGTTACCCTCAGCTGCGCATTGAGCTGGATGTTAATAACCATCCGGTAAGCCTGGTGGGCGAGCGAATTGACGTGGCGATCCGCATCACCGATAACCCCGAACCGGGCATGATCGCCCGCCGACTGGGAGAGTGTCGGTCCGTACTTTGCGCTTCGCCGCACTACCTTGCCAGCCGGGGCGTTCCAGAGCAGCTGGAGGACTTAGCACGGCACAACTGCCTGCATTACAGCTTTTTTGCCGGTCAGTCGTGGCGTTTTTTGACGCCCGAAGGGGAGCCGATCACGACGGCGGTCAGCGGCAATCTCAGCGCCAGCATCTCGTCACTGCTGATGGAGGCTGCGATAAACCACTGTGGTATTGCCATGCTGCCCGAGCGCGAGGCCGACGCGGCGCTAAGGCAGGGCAGCCTGGTGCCGGTGCTCAGCGCCTTTACGCCAAAACCAATCGGTATTTTTGGTATTTATCAGTCGCGAGACTATCAGCCTGCGGCGCAGCGTGTGTTCCTCGACGCGCTGGCAAACCACCTTGCCACGCGCTCGGACTAATCTGTCTTCCCTGCAAAATGGATTATGCGTCCTATACTTATCCCTTTGTAAGCCAAAAGGAGAGCAAGAATGACGATTCATAAGCACGGTTCAGCACACTGGTCTGGCGACATCAAACGCGGCAAAGGGACGGTCTCAACAGAAAGTGGCGTCCTTAACCAGCAACCTTACGGCTTTAACACCCGCTTCGAGGGCGAAAAAGGGACCAACCCGGAAGAGCTGATTGGCGCAGCGCACGCGGCCTGTTTCTCTATGGCCCTGTCGCTAATGTTGGGCGAAGCGGGTTATACCGCCGATTCCATCGATACCACGGCGGATGTCTCGCTGGATAAAACCGACAGTGGTTTTGCCATCAGCAAAGTGGCGCTGCAAAGCAAGGTGACGGTCCCGGGTATCGATCCGCAGCAGTTTGACGGCATTATTCAGAAAGCGAAGGCGGGTTGTCCGGTGTCGCAGCTGTTGAAAGCCGAAATCACGCTGGATTACAAACTGAACTGATATCTGGCCGGGCAAATGCCCGGCTAACCTTTCACCGCCGCAGGGAAGACCTCGGCAAGCCACGCAATAAACACTCTCAGGCGATGTGTTAAATGCCGACTCTGTGGATAGACTACGTGAAAAGGATACGCCTTAGGACGCCAGTCGCTCAGGACCTCTACCAGCGCGCCCGTTTCCAGATGCGTTCTCGCAGCATAGCCAAACGTCTGAATAATCCCTAAACCCGCCAGCGCCGCGGCCAGGTGTGCGTTGCTTTCATTGACTCCAAGATGGTGCGGAACGCTGATCTCCAGCGGTTCACCCCGATCGAGGAACCGAAACGGGAATGCGCGTCCGGTAACGGGGGAAAGGTAGCTAATCAGCTTATGGCCGTTGCGCAGCTCCTGCGGATAGGCAGGGATGCCGTGAGTCTTAAGATAGCCCGGCGTCGCGCAGGCTATCATCCGGGCGTCACCGATATGCCGGGCGATAAGCGAAGAGTCATCCAGCGGGCCGCCGCGGATCACGCAGTCTACGTTTCCACTGATTAAGTCTACCGGACGGTCGGCTACCCCCAGGTTGATGCGCAGGTCCGGGTAGCGCTGAAAAAAATCCGGCAGCAGGGGGATCAACACGTCCCGGGCGGTTGACCCCCCCACGTCGATACGCAAATGGCCTTTAGGCGTGCAGCACGATGCGCGAAAGGCGGTATCAATGTCCTCTATATCAATTAATACCCGCAGCGCTTTCTCGTAGTATTCCATGCCTTCTGCCGTCGTGACCACCCGGCGCGTAGTACGATGCAGCAGCCGTGTTTCCAGGTGCGCTTCAAGTGATTTTACCAGCTTACTCAGCGTAGCTATCGGCATGTTCAGGGAGTCTGCCGCTCGGGTAAAGCTTCCGGATTCAACCACCCGCGTAAAGGCGCGCATTGCCATTAGCTGATCCACACAGATCTCCTCTGATTATTTCCTGCTGTGAAAATTCATTTTCATTTTTGCCCGTTTATCACGAATCCCGCAAGATCTAAAGTCTGCCTGACGCGGGCAAACGCTCCTCTTTTACATCACAACAGAAGGTTATGAGTATGAATACAACGCTTGCAGGAAAAATCGCTCTGGTGACCGGCGGCAGCACCGGTATTGGTCTCGCAACGGCACAGGAGCTGGCGGCGCAGGGAGCGAAGGTCTATATCACCGGACGTCGTCAGGCCGAACTGGATGCTGCGCGGGCAGACATTGGCGCCGCGGCGGTAGCTATCCGCGCGGACGTCTCCAGAATGGCCGATCTGGATGCGGTTTACGCGCAGATTGCTAAAGAAGAGGGACAACTCGATATTCTGTTCGCCAACGCCGGGGGCGGCGACATGCTGCCGCTGGGCGCCATCACCGAGGAGCAGTTTGACCGGATTTTTGCCACCAACGTGCGCGGCGTGCTGTTTACCGTCCAGAAAGCGCTGCCGCTGCTCTCCTCTGGTTCATCCATTATCCTCACCGGATCGACGGTTTCAATTAAGGGGACGGCGAATTTTAGCGTCTACAGCGCCAGTAAAGCCGCCGTGCGTAACTTTGCCCGCTCCTGGGCGCTGGACTTACAGGGCCGCGGGATACGCGTCAACGTCGTCAGCCCTGGCCCCGTGAAAACGCCCGGTCTTGGCGATCTGGTTCCCGAAGAACAGCGTCAGGGATTATACGATGCGCTGGCGGCCCAGGTGCCGCTGGGTCGCCTGGGCGCGCCGGGCGAAGTCGGAAAAGCCGTGGCGTTTCTGGCGTCCGATGCCGCCAGCTTTATAAACGCCACGGAGCTGTTTGTCGATGGCGGGATGGCGCAAATCTAGCGGTTACGCCAGCAGCGTACGCTTCGGTCTCCGGCTGCGGGCTGAAGCGGCTGCGGCCGTTCGCATCCTTCAGCTGCCAGCGGGCAGCGGTCGCGGAAGTAGCAGCCATCGGGCAGGCGGCGATTACCGGGGAGATCGGTTTTGCGTAATGCCAGATCTTCGTCCAGCGGTTCTCCGGTACGGGGAACGGAGTCAAGCAGCAGCTGCGTATACGGATGCCGTGGCTTGCCCAGCACCTGGTCCGCCGGACCCAGCTCCACGATCTGCCCCAGATACATTACCGCCACCCGGTCGCTCATGTGCCGGACCACCGAGACGTTGTGCGAGATCAGCACGTAGGTCAGATTTCGCTGCTGTTGCAGGGCAACCAGCAAATTGAGGATCTGCGCCTGGACGGAAATATCCAGCGCGCTGGTGGGTTCATCCAGCACGATGATGTCCGGATCCGAAGAGAGCGCCCGGGCAATAGCGATGCGCTGGCGCTGTCCACCCGAAAACGCATGCGGCAGGCGGTCAAGATATTCCGCCCGAATGCCCACCTGCTGCGCCAGCGTCTCAGCCAGCTGACGACGCTCCCGTTCGCTGCGGCGTTGCTGTATCCACACCGGCTCGGTGATGATGCGCCAGACGGGTAAACGCGGATCGAGGGACGAGAGTGGGTCCTGAAATACCATCTGCATACCACCTGCCGCATTCGCGCGCTGACAGGCACCGGTACTCGGTTTGAGCATGCCCATCAGCAGCTGCGCCAGCGTGCTCTTTCCGCAACCAGATTCCCCCACAACGCCCAGCGTTTCGCCGCGATGGATCCGGAGATCCATGCCGTTGAGGGCGTGTACCTGCTCCGTCACACGCCCCAGCCAGTTTTTGCGCGCAGGAAAATTCACATGCACGCTATCCAGTTCCAGCAGTACCTCAGACATGGCGTGTCTCCTGTTGTGGGTACCAGCAGGCAGCCTGCTGGCCTTCTGCGCCCGTGGAAATTAAGCGCGGCGTTTCGCTGCATTTCGCTCCGGCAGCAAAACAGCGCTCGCGAAAAGCACATCCGCGCGGGAGGTGGCTGAGGTTAGGCACCGTGCCGGGAATGGCCGGAAGGATCTCGCGCGGTTCACCATTTTCCGGGGCACACCGCAGCAGGCCAATCGAATAGGGGTGTACAGGATGGTGGATCAAAGTCTGCGTGATGCCGCTTTCGATCACGCTGCCCGCGTACATAACGTACATCCGGTCACAAAGCTGCGATACCACCGCCATATCGTGACTGATAAACAGCACCGACGTCCCGCTGGCGCGCGCTTTGTGTTTCAGCAGACGCAGCACCTGACGCTGAACGGTCACGTCCAGCGCGGTGGTCGGCTCATCGGCAATGATCAGCTCCGGCTCGCAGGAGAAGGCAAGGGCGATCATCACCCGCTGGCGCATGCCGCCAGAAAGCTCAAACGGATAGCGATCCATCACCTGCGCCGCATCCGGGATTTGCATCTCGCCCAGCAGGGCGATCGCCTTCTGCTGCGTGTCGCGACGGGAAAGCGACTGATGCTGGCGGATCACCTCCACCATCTGCCTGCCAATCCGGCGCGTGGGGTTGAGCGCCGTCATCGGTTCCTGAAAAATCATCGCCACCCTGGCGCCGCGCCACTGACGAAGCTGTTTTTCCGACGCATTCAGGACATCTTCCCCGAGCAGCGTGACCCGGCCATGGTGAACATGGTAACTGCCTTCCGGCAGCAGGCGCATCGCCAGCATTGCAGTGACCGATTTTCCCGAGCCAGACTCGCCCACCACGCCGACAATTTCACCCCGGCCAATCTCCAGCGAAACGTGATTGAGCGCGTGGACGTCACCGCGAAAAATGGGGAAGCTCAGGTGCAAATCTTCAATTGATAATACGGAATCACTCATGACTGCTTCCCTCCTGATTTGGGATCCAGCAGGTCGCGAAGACCATCGCCAAACAGATTAAACCCAACTGCCGTGATCAGAATTGCCGCCCCCGGAAACGCGCAGTACCACCACTGGTCAAGCACGTAGTTACGCCCCACGGCCACCATCGCGCCCCATTCGGCGGTGGGTTGCTGCGCGCCTAATCCAATAAAGCCCAGCGTGGCGGCCATCAGAATGGCGCTGCCGATATCCAGCGATGCTTGAACGATCAGCGGCGGCAGGGCGTTACGCAGGATATGCCAGCTGATCAGGTGCCAGCGCGATGCGCCAAAGGTGCGGGCGGCCTGTACGTAGGTGAACTGGCGCACCACCAGCGTTTGCCCGCGTGCCAGCCGCACGTAAAACGGAATGCGTACAATCGCAATCGCCAGCATTGCGTTAAACAGGCTTGGGCCGAGCGCGGCGGCCAGCGCCATCGTCAGCACCAGCGAGGGGATGGAGAGCATAATGTCCATGATACGCATAATGATGGCGTCGCCGCGCCCGCCGAGTACGCCGGACAAACAGCCGAGCAGAGAACCGATGCCGCCCGCAATCACCACCACCGCCAGCCCCGCCGTGATGGACTGCTGGCTGCCCACCAGCACGCGACTGAACAGATCCCGGCCTACCTCATCGGTGCCAAACCAGTGCTGGGCTGAAGGCGCCTGCAATCGCGCGGTCAGATCCAGCGCGTTCGGATCGTGCGGGACTATCCACGGCGAGACCACCATCATCAGCAGCATCACGATCATAATCACCCCGCCGATCAGCGTGAGCGGGCTTTTGCGTAACATCCAGAACAGCTTTGCCCAGTTGATGCGCTGTTTGGCGGTGCTGACGGGGACGGGCGTTTCCTGAGTTAACATCATTCGGCACCTCCGCGCCCGATTCGCGGGTCGATCCACAGATACAGCAGATCCACCACCAGATTGACGAAGACATAGGCCAGCGATACCACGACCGCGAAGCCCATGACGGCAGGGAAGTCCAGCGCCTGAATGGAGGTCACCACCCAGGCTCCCATTCCCGGCCAGGCAAACACGGTTTCGGTAAGGACTGCCCCATACAGCAGATCGCCCAGCGCCAGCCCGAGCACGGTAATGGAGGGGATCATGGCGTTGGGTAAGGCGTAGCGCAGCACGATGTACCAGCCCGGCAACCCGCTCGCGCGGGCGGTACGAATATAATCCTCGCTCAGTTGCTCCAGCATCGCGGAACGCACCTGACGCGCCACAATACCCAGATGCACAAAGGCCAGGGTCAGGGAGGGTAGAATCAGGTGCTGTAGGGCGTTGAAAAACACCTCGCCGTTGCCTTCCAGCAGGGCGTCCAGCAGATAAAAGCCGGTAACGTGGGCAGGCGGATCGAGCCAGTCGTCCAGCCTGCCGCCGCCGGGCAGAATTTGCAGTTGCCCGTAGAACAGAACGATTACCCCCAGTCCCAGCCAGAAGGCAGGCGTCGAGATGCCCGTCATCGCCATCAGTCGCACCAGGTGATCCAGCCAGCGGTTACGGTACACCGCCGATAAAATGCCCAGCGGTACGCCAATCACCAGCGCCAGCAGCAAAGAGCAGAAGGCCAGCTCCAGCGTGGCGGGGAAAAAGGCTTTCAAATCTTCCGCAACGGGGCGACCGGTACGAATGGAGGTGCCCAGATCGCCGTGCGCCAGCGCCTCTACATAGCGGCCAAACTGAATATAGAGCGGTTGATCCAGCCCCAGCTGCTGGCGGATGCCCTGCACGATTTCATCGCTGGCGCGGTCACCGGCCAGCAGGCGGGCCGGATCGCCGGGGATCAGGTGTGAAATAATAAAAGTAATAATACAGACACCGGCCACCACCAGGATTAACCCCCAGCAGCGCTGGCGCACGATGCTCCAGAACGTCATACACTTCCCCCCGGCGTGGGCCGTTACTTACTCATGGTGGCGATGTTAAAGACCTGCTCAAGCATCGGATTAAAGGTGAAGCCTTTGACCTCTTTGTTCATCGCCAGCTGGTAGTTCTTCTGGAACAGATAAACGTAAGCCGCCTCGTCAATCACCACTTTCTGCGCCTGCTGGTAATCTTTGGTGCGTTCCGCCTGATCGGTGGTTTTCAGTGCCGCCTGCAACAATGCATCGACCTCTTTGTTCTCATAGAATGAGCGGTTACCCGGCAGCCCTTTTTTGTCCGATTCGAACCAGTAGTTCATGAACATGTACGGGTCAGCGAAGTCCGGGCTCCAGTTACCAATCGCAATGTCATAATCACCTTTGCCGACGCGGTCGCGCATGGTGGCGTTCGCCAGTTTCTCGAGCTTGACGTTAATCCCCAGCTTGCCCAGGCTCGCCTGCGTGGAGAGGGCGATAGGCTCCCAGTTCGGGTCGTTATCGGAGTAGAGGAACGTCAGGCTGGCCGGTTTATCGTTGACTTTCTCCAGCGCCGCTTTGGCCTTAGCCTCGTCAAAGCTGTACTGCATGGCGTTCGTATCGAAGCCCCACATGCCCTCCGGGATCGGGCCGCGCATCTGCTTGCCGTTCCCGCTGAGAATGCCTTTCACCATCCCCTGATAATCGGTGGCCCAGGAGACCGCGCGGCGCAAATCCACCTGATTCATCGGAGGCTTACTGTTGTTCAGATAGAGGTAGGTCACCCGCAGGGACGGGTATTCCGCCACGGCCACTTTGCCTTCCTGCTTCAGAGCGGCAAGCTGATCCACCGGCAGGGCGTCGGCGATATCCAGATCGCCACGGGAAAGTTGCAGGCGACGCGAGGCGCTTTCACCGATAATCTTCACCGAGACGCGCTTGAAGTGCGGCTTTTCACCCGGCCAGTGTGGGTTGGGCACCATCACCAGCTGCTGACCTTTCCGCCAGCTTTTCAGCATAAACGGTCCGGAACCCGCGGTGTTTTGCGCCAGGAAACCGCGCGCGTCGTCGGCGGCATTGGCTTTCAGGACCGCCGGGTTGACGATCGACGCGCCGTCATTGGCCAGCGTGTAGAGGAACGGGGCGAACGGCTGGCTGAGTGTGAATTTCACCGTATGCTCATCCACCGCGTCCACTTTCAAATCTTTCGGGAACGCTTCGGAAGGTCCCTGATTAATTTTCAGCAGACGTTCAAACGACAGCTTGACCGCTTCGGCGGTCACCGGCGTGCCGTCCGAAAATTTTGCATTATCTGCCAGGGTGAACGTCCACTCTTTCTGGTCGTCAGACGCCTTCCAGCCCGTCGACAGATCGCCTTCCACCTCCGTGGTGCCAGGCTTGTATTTCACCAGACGCTGGTACGAGGGGTAGGTCACCGTCCAGTCGTTGTTATCGATAGTGACCGCCGGATCCAGCGTTTGCGGATCGGCAGCTTTCCCAATCACCAGCATATCTTTTGGCACCGCCGCCAGCGCGAGAGGGGCGCTCAGGGCGAGCGTAGCGGCAATCAGGGTTGTAAGCAGCGTAGTTTTCATGGCCGGGCTCCAGAATTAGAGTGAGTATGTGGTCGGATAACAGGCGAACTGGTCATCTAACAGCGGGTAGCTGGCGGCGTTCGGCAGTTCGAAATGCCACCACTCGCTGCTGATGCCCACAAAACCGCCGCCGTACATCACGGCGTTCAGGAGCAGACGATTTCGCTGCGCCTCGGGCGGAACGGAAGGGTGCCAGGCATGAGAACGGTCGTGCATTTCGTCAAACCCGGCGCCCATATCCAGCACGTTGTCGTGTTCATCCATCAGCGTGACGTCAATGGCGGTGCCCCGGCTGTGGTTAGAGCCAATTGCGACATCCACCACGTATTCCGGATTGGGGCAGGCATCCCAGAGTTGCGACTGCGCCTGCTGGGGGCGGTAGGCGTCGTAAACCACCAGCTTCAGACCGGCCAGCGCGGCGATGCTGATCGCTTTCGCCAGCGCGGTGGCGGCATCCGTATGCAACAGGCACGCGGCGTGCTGGTAGATCGGGCGGCCAGTGATGTTATCGGCGGTCGCGTATTTCAGATCGATATGCAGCGTGGGAAAGGTTTTCGCCACATCAATCAGTTGACTCTCTTCAGGCATAGCTCCGCTCCTTTAGCGTTCAAATTGACCAAACTCTTGCTGTAGTTGTCGGTTGATTGCCAGACGTTCCGGCAGCGCATCGCCCAGCGCCTCCACAACGCCCGACAGCAGCAGGTTGAAGAGACAGCTCACCGGTGCCAGCGAATCCCAGAAATGGCCGGTATCGGTCTTCACCTGGAGTAAATCAATCGGATAATCCCGCGCCCACGGGCACCAGATATCGGTGATCAGCGCCATCGCCAGGCCTTTTTCGCTCGCCACGCGGCAGTACTGGCGGGCAATGGCGGAGTAGGCGCGGGTATCCGTCAGCACGATATACGGGTTCGCAAAGCCGGAGTTAAGCGACTCCACCCAGCTACCGGAGAGCCCTTCGGAATAGCTCACCCGCGGGCGCAGGTACTCCAGATGGCTGAAGAACGCATTGGCGATCCCGCGCGTGGACTGGATCCCCAGCACGAAGACGGCGTCGGCATGGGTAAGTTGCTGGACCACCTGCCTGAACGTTTCGCTTTGCGCCAGCTGATAAACATGGGCAATGGCGTCCACCTCCAGCGACAGGGAGTGCTGTAGGCGATCCGACAGCGGCTGTTGCTGCTTCCAGGAGTCGAGACGCTCGTTAATGCCCCAGGGCTGGTGGGGATCGCGCAGGCTTTTTTTGGCGTCGTCCAGGTTGCGATAGCCCAGCTTGCGCAGAAAGCGTCCGACGGTGATCCCGCTGGTGGCCGTGGCCAGCGCCACGCTCTCTGCCGTTTCAAAGG
Organism: Enterobacter sp. BIDMC 27; assembly: GCF_000534415.1. Lineage (NCBI taxonomy): Bacteria > Pseudomonadati > Pseudomonadota > Gammaproteobacteria > Enterobacterales > Enterobacteriaceae > Enterobacter > Enterobacter sp. BIDMC 27. The sequence goes on along the minus strand of NZ_KI973178.1, from coordinate 3,235,676 downwards.
GGATCTGCCCGACGTGCGCCAGCATCCAGCTTGCCACCCGCTTTTCGCTCGGGGTGAGCTGGCTAAAGGTCGCTTCGATACGGCTCAACACCTCAGGTTTGGTCGTCATACCGCCTCGCTGTTAACTGGCTGTCAAAGGCCGGGTTTCTGTTACCAGATTAACAATGCAGGACGCGTGCCATGTTCACATTGCGGCGAAAACGCGCTGTGCAGCAAAGTTAATGCAATATTTGTTTAACAGATGCTCAACATTTGTGCAGCGTAGTTCACTTTTGGTGCAGTGTCCGGCCTGAGCGGTATCTATTTGGTGAATACGTCAGCCTCTTCACATTTTTTGGTAAGATGAACGCTCTGTGGATAAGGGAGGGAGCCTAACATGGCGAATTTGCCCTGGCGGGTCAGCGTGCGCCTGATGGCTCTCGCAAAAAAAATAGCGATGGTCATCGGGATCATTGTGCTCGTGCTGCTGGCGGTGCGGGTTTATCTTTCGCAGCAGGGGCCGGCCCTGCATCACTGGCACACCTGGCGGGCTGACGAAATGTCCGTGCAGGAGATGGATAACGCGACCTTCGCAGCGTATGTCGCGCGGGAAAACGTCATCTTCACCGCTCTCGACGCTGAGGTGACGGCGAATGTCACACCCGCAGAGCGCACGCCGCTGAACCGTTATTACCGCCAGAGCCTGGTGTGGCCAGGACACTTTTCCCCGGATGCAAATCGGTCGTTCGTGCTGATGCCCGCCGGAAAGCCGCGCGGGTCGGTGGTATTGCTGCACGGTCTGACGGACTCGCCCTACAGCGTCAGGCATCTGGCAGAGAATTATCAACAGCACGGCTTTGTGGCCGTAGTGCCTCGTTTGCCCGGACACGGCACGGCGCCGGGCGCGCTGACAGACGTTGACTGGGAGGCTTGGCTGGCCGCATCACGCCTTGCGGTTCGTGAAGCGACACGCCTGACGGGGAACGATCTTCCCCTGCATCTGGTGGGCTATTCCAACGGCGGGGCGCTGGCGATGAAATACGCCCTCGACGCTCTTGATGCGCCTGAACTGCGTAAACCTCAGCAGATCGTTTTGCTCTCACCGATGATTGGCGTCACGGCGTTTGCGCGCTTTGCCGGATTCGCCGGGCTACCGGCCATGTTACCGGCGTTTGCCAAAGCCGCGTGGCTCAACATTTCGCCGGAATATAATCCTTATAAATACAATTCGTTCCCGGTGAATGCAGCACGTCAGTCCTGGCTGCTTACCCAGGCGCTGCATGAGCAGATAAACCGCGATGTTCATGATCACAAACTGGCGCAGCTTCCGCCGGTGCTGGCGTTTCAGTCGGTCATGGATTCAACGGTCAGTACCCGCGCCGTGGTCAGCGGGCTGTTTGACCAGCTTCCGGCAAACGGCAGCGAACTGGTAGTTTTTGATATCAACCAGGCCGGGAGTTTCCGTCCACTGTTCAGGCCATCATCCTGGACGGCGGTGGCTGACCTGCTGCCCGAGGCAAAAAGGCGTTACAGTGTCACAATTGTGACCAATGCCAGCCCCGACAGGTTTGATATGGTGGCAAAGACGACGCCAGCGGGTAGCACCCGGGAAACGGTGATGCCGCTGTCTGTCGCGTATCCGCAGGAGGTTTATTCCCTGTCGCATGTTGCTATTCCGTTCCCGCCTGATGACGATCTGTATGGCCGCCATCCTGAGGTGAAAAACCACTACGGTATCAGCCTGGGGACGATAGCCCTGTGGGGAGAAACATCGGTTCTGAGCGTTGGCAAAGATGCGCTGATGCGCGTGACGTCGAATCCGTTCTACGATTATATGCAGACGCGGATCGACAGCCGTATCGGGGAGAATTAAGCCCAACGTGGAATAGATTAGGTCACACCGGGGAACTGTGTTAAACAGTACCGTTCAGGCGTATACCCCATACCGGACCCCGTTTCTGTGCTGACAACTCTTATTTATCGAAGCCAGCTGAGCTTAACCTGCACCTCCGCAGCGTTAAGCGCGCTGGTTGAACAGGCCAGGATCCGTAACACGGAGCAGGGCATCTCAGGCATTCTTCTCTCCCGTGGACGTGACGTTCTGCAAATTCTCGAAGGCACGGAACAGCGCGTCGTCGCGCTTTTTAACACCATCCGTGCGGATGACCGGCATACCGGCGTGGTGGAGCTGATGCGCGATTACGGCCCGCGCAGATGTTTCGAAGACGTGGGAATGCTGCTGTTTGACCTGGATGTTCAGACCCCGAAAGCGGTTCTGGCGTCGGTTCTGCATTACAGCAAGCTGGAAAGCTATCTGACTTCTGAGGATCGGGTCTTCAAATTTATTCAGACCTTTATCACCGGCAAAACCGCTATCCCACCCGCTTCGGACTATGAGCCTGATAAATGGACGCTTTCGCGAGAGCGCGCGCCGTTTGGTAAAGGGTTAGGTCTGCTGGCGGGACAGCCCTGCCAGTTTGCGCTGCAACCCATTGTCGAGCCGTCCGAAGGCAAAATCAGTTCTCTCGAAGCGCTTATACGCGGAAACGACGGCGGCAGCCCGGAGCATTTCTTCCGTAGTCTCGATCGTGAACAGATTTACGAAGTCGACCTGCAAACCAAAGCCTGGACCTTTGCGCTGGCGCAAAAGCTCGGCATCGGCAGCCACAAACTGGCGGTGAACCTGCTGCCAATGTCGCTGGTTAACGTGCCGGGCGCGGTAGAGTTCCTGGTAACGCAGATCAAAAAGCACAATCTACAGCCAGAGCAGGTGATCATTGAAGTCACTGAGAACGAGATGATCTCTGGCTTCAACCAGTTTAACAGCGCCATTAAACAGCTGCGCGCGGAAGGGGTTGGGCTGGCGATAGATGATTTTGGTTCCGGCTATGCTGGTCTTTCACTGCTCACCCGGTTTCAGCCGGATAAGCTCAAAATCGACAGAGAGATCGTCAGCGATATCCACCTGAGCGGGCCCAAGCAGGCGATTGTGAAGTCGATAATCAGCTGCTGCACCGATCTGGAGATTACGCTGGTCGCAGAAGGCATTGAGAAGATAGAAGAGTGGTGCTGGCTTGAATCCGCCGGTATTCGCCGCTTCCAGGGCTTTTTGTTCGCCCGCCCGCAGCTCAATGGCGTGGGTGATATTCACTGGCCCCATCGGGTGGGTTAAGCAAATTTTCCCTCGCCATATTTCCCCGACACCCTGCCTGTGCTTAAATAGCTAAACCGGTTTAACATGATTTAGCTAAGAAGGTGATATGGAGACGATCTGGGTACTTGGCGATGCAGTGGTGGATCTGTTGCCCGACGGAGAGGGCAAACTGCTGCAATGTCCTGGCGGCGCACCGGCCAACGTTGCGGTAGGGGTAGCGCGTCTGGGCGGCAGAAGCGCCTTTATAGGCCGGGTGGGCGACGACCCCTTCGGGCGTTTTATGCAAAAAACGCTTGCGGATGAGCAGGTTAATACAGAATGGCTGCGCCTGGACCCGCAGCATCGCACCTCCACGGTGGTGGTGGATCTCGATAACGACGGTGAACGTTCCTTTACCTTTATGGTTCGCCCGAGCGCTGATTTATTCCTCGACTCTGCCGATCTCCCGCCATTCCGCGCCGGGGAGTGGCTGCACGTCTGCTCTATCGCGCTCAGCGCCGAACCCAGCCGTTCCGCGACGTTTCAGGCGATGGCCGCGATCAAACAGGCGAGGGGATTCGTCAGCTTTGACCCCAATATCCGCGCCGATCTCTGGCACGATGAAGTCGAGCTGCGTCAGTGTCTTGAGCGGGCATTAGCCTGTGCAGATGTGGTGAAAATCTCGGTGGAAGAACTGGCGTTCTTAACCGGAAATGCGCAGGTCCATGAGGGGCTGGCGGCGCTGATGCGCACCTGTCCGGCCAGGCTGGTGCTGGTGACGCAGGGAAAAGAGGGCGTCACCGCCTGGCAGAAAGGTGCGTTGACGCACTATCCTGCATCACCCGTGGAATGCATTGATACCACCGGCGCGGGGGATGCTTTCGTCGCCGGACTGCTGTTCGGTCTGGCTCGTGATGGCCAGGCCCGTCTCTCAGAGGTCATCACGCTGGCGCAGCGCTGTGGGGCGCTGGCGACAACCGCAAAAGGGGCAATGACCGCGCTGCCTTATCATCACGAACTGTAATTCACCTCTCCAGGCCTCCGGTCGGCGGCCTGAATTGTCGCCTCGATCACACTTACTAAAACGGTTTAGCAAAAAACGTTGCCGATTCAAAATTCAACGGTTTAGTATCATCAGCCTAAACCGGTTTAGCAATTTAGCACTTTCACCGATAGTTATTAGGGATGCGACAAAATGTATAAAAAACGCAGACTTGCCGTGATGATAGGCATGCTGGCCGGGAGTACCTCTGTTTTTGCCCAGACGGATATGACACGTATCGAAGCGCGCCTGGCAGCGCTGGAGCAGCGTTTGCAGGAGGCGGAAACCCGCGCGCAGGTTGCTGAAAAGCGCGCAACGGCAGCGGAACAGAAAACACAGCAGCTGGTGGCTGCGCAGCAGGAAGCGCAGACCTCCACACAGGCGGTGGCGCAACGTACTACGGTGCTGGAAGAAAAAGCCGACCGGACAGGCGGTTTTGAATTTCACGGTTACGCCCGTTCCGGCCTGCTGATGAACGACGCGGCCTCCAGCAGCAAAAGCGGCCCTTATCTTACGCCCGCCGGGGAAACCGGCGGGGCCATCGGGCGTCTGGGGAACGAAGCGGATACCTACGTTGAGCTGAATGTTGAGCACAAACAGACGCTGGAGAACGGTGCGACGACGCGCTTTAAGGCGATGCTGGCCGACGGTCAGAAAACCTATAACGACTGGTCGGCAGACAGCAGCGACCTGAACATTCGTCAGGCCTTTGCCGAGCTGGGCAATTTGCCGGACTTTACCGGTGCGCTGAAGGGCAGTACCTTCTGGGCGGGTAAGCGTTTTGACCGCGACAACTTCGACATTCACTGGCTGGATTCCGACGTGGTGTTTCTCGCCGGGACCGGCGGCGGCGTCTACGACGTGAAGTGGAACGATACGCTGCGCAGTAACTTCTCCCTTTATGGCCGTAACTTCGGCAGCGAAGAGGAGATCGACAACAACGTTCAGAACTACATCCTCAGCATGAATCACTTCGCCGGGCCGGTGCAGATGATGGTCAGCGGCTTACGGGCAAAAGATAATGACGACCGTAAGGACAGCAACGGCGATCCGATTAAAACCGACGCGGCCAATAACGGGGTACATGCGCTGGTTGGTCTGCATAACGAGAGCTTCTACGGCCTGCGGGAAGGTTCCGCCAAAACGGCGCTGCTTTACGGCCACGGTCTGGGCGCCGAGGTGAAAAGCATTGGTTCAGACGGCGCGCTGCTGTCAGAAGCCGATACCTGGCGTTTTGCAAGTTACGGTGTCACGCCGCTGGGCGGTGGCTGGCACATTGCGCCCGCCGTGCTGGCGCAAAGCAGTAAGGACCGCTACGTGAAGGGCGACAGCTATGAGTGGGTCACGCTCAATACGCGTCTGATCAAAGAGGTGACCCAGAATTTCGCCCTCGCGTTCGAAGGCAGCTATCAGTACATGGATTTAAGCCCGGAAGGCTACAAGGATCGCAATGCGGTTAACGGTAGCTTCTACAAGCTGACCTTCGCCCCGACGTTAAAGGCGGGCAAAATTGGCGATTTCTTCAGCCGTCCGGAGCTGCGCCTGTTCGCCACCTGGATGGACTGGAGCAGCAAGCTGGATAACTACGCCAGCGATGACGCCTTTGGCAGCAGCGGCTTCAACGCGGGCGGGGAATGGAACTTTGGGGTGCAGATGGAAACCTGGTTTTAACCCTTCACGCTCCCGCATCGCGGGGGCGTTTCGAACACCATAAAAAGAGGTCAGGAAGAGGTATCTATGGATTTTAATCATATTGCGCGCGAGCTTATTCCGCTGCTCGGTGGCAAAGAGAACATTGCCAGCGCGGCACATTGCGCCACGCGCCTTCGTCTGGTGCTGGTCGATGATGCGCTTGCCGACCAGCAGGCTATCGGCAAGGTTGAAGGCGTGAAAGGCTGTTTTCGAAACGCCGGGCAGATGCAGGTGATCTTCGGCACCGGGGTGGTGAATAAGGTTTACGCCGCGTTTATTCAGGCGGCAGGGATTAGCGAGTCCAGTAAATCGGAAGCGGCGGATATTGCGGCCCGCAAGCTGAACCCATTCCAGCGTATCGCGCGTCTGCTCTCCAACATCTTCGTGCCGATTATCCCGGCGATCGTGGCCTCGGGTCTGCTGATGGGCCTGCTGGGGATGGTTAAAACCTACGGCTGGGTTAATCCGGATAACGCGCTCTATATCATGCTGGATATGTGCAGCTCGGCGGCGTTTATTATTCTGCCGATCCTGATTGGCTTCACCGCCGCGCGGGAGTTTGGCGGCAACCCGTATCTGGGGGCAACGCTCGGCGGCATCCTGACTCATCCGGCGCTGACCAACGCCTGGGGCGTAGCGTCCGGCTTCCACACCATGAACTTCTTCGGTCTTGAAATCGCCATGATTGGCTATCAGGGAACCGTCTTCCCGGTGCTGCTGGCGGTGTGGTTTATGAGCATTGTGGAAAAACAGCTGCGCCGGGCGATCCCGGATGCGTTAGATCTGATCCTGACGCCGTTCCTGACCGTCATTATCTCCGGCTTCATTGCGCTGTTGATTATTGGCCCGGCGGGACGCGCGCTGGGCGACGGGATCTCCTTCATTCTTAGCACCCTGATTGCCCACGCGGGCTGGCTGGCCGGGCTGCTGTTTGGTGGGCTTTATTCGGTGATTGTCATTACCGGCATTCACCACAGCTTCCACGCCATTGAGGCCGGGCTGCTGGGTAATCCGTCGATTGGCGTTAACTTCCTGCTGCCGATCTGGGCGATGGCGAACGTGGCGCAGGGCGGGGCGTGTCTGGCGGTGTGGTTCAAAACCCGCGATGCCAAAATCAAAGCCATTACCTTACCGTCGGCGTTTTCCGCGATGCTGGGCATCACCGAAGCGGCAATTTTTGGCATCAACCTGCGTTTTGTGAAGCCGTTTATCGCGGCGCTGATCGGTGGTGCGGCGGGCGGTGCCTGGGTGGTCTCGGTGCATGTCTACATGACCGCCGTTGGCCTGACGGCGCTTCCCGGCATGGCGATTGTCCAGGCCAGCTCGCTGCTCAACTATATAATCGGCATGGTGATTGCCTTTGGCGTGGCGTTCACCGTCTCTCTGCTGCTGAAATATAAAACGGACTCTGAATAATGACCTTATCTTCCCGCTGGCCTGCCGTGTTGCAGGCCGTTATGCAAGGCCAGCCGCGTGCGCTGGCGGACAGCCACTATCCGCAGTGGCATCCCGCACCGGTGACAGGGCTGATGAACGATCCGAACGGGTTTATCTGGTTTGCCGGGCGCTACCATCTGTTTTATCAGTGGAACCCGCTGGGCTGCGATCATCGCTACAAGTGTTGGGGGCACTGGAGCTCAGCAGATCTGGTGCACTGGCAGCACGAGCCAATGGCGCTGATGCCTGACGAAGAGTATGACCGCAATGGCTGTTACTCCGGCAGCGCCGTGGATAACAACGGCGTGCTGACCCTGTGCTATACCGGCAACGTTAAGTTTGACGATGGCGGCCGCACCGCCTGGCAGTGTCTGGCGGTGCAAAATGACGATGGCACGTTTGCCAAACTGGGACCGGTGTTGCCCCTGCCGGACGGGTACACCGGGCACGTCCGCGATCCGAAAGTATGGTGGCATGACGGGCTGTGGTACATGGTGCTCGGCGCGCAGGATCGACAGCAGCGCGGCAAGGTGCTGCTGTTTACGTCAGCCGATTTACACACCTGGGCGTCATGCGGCGAAATCGCCGGTCACGGCGTCAACGGACTCACGGACGCGGGCTATATGTGGGAGTGCCCGGATCTGTTTGAGCTTGATGGCACACACGTCTTGATCTGCTGCCCGCAGGGGCTGGCGCGCGAACCGCATCGCTATCTCAACACCTATCCGGCCGTCTGGATGAGTGGGGCATTTGATTATCAAACGCCTGCATTTGCGCACGGCGAGCTGCATGAGCTTGACGCCGGTTTCGAATTTTACGCGCCGCAAACCACGGTGGCAGAAGATGGCCGCCGCATCCTCATCGGCTGGATGGGCGTGCCGGACGGCGAAGAGATGCTCCAGCCTACGCGGGCGCACGGCTGGATCCACCAGATGACCTGTCCTCGCGAGCTGCGCTACCGCGACGGTAAGCTCTGGCAAACCCCGGTTCGTGAGCTGGAAACGCTGCGCGAGGATGAACATCACTGGCAGGGACGCGCCAGCGATGCCCCGGTGCTGGCGGGAGCGCGTCTTGAGTTCGAACTGAGCGCATCGAGCGTGAACGTGGATTTTGCCGGCGCGTTGCGGCTGATTGTGGATGATGAGGGGATCCGCCTGGAACGCGCCAGTCTGAAAACCACAGACACGCTGACCCGCTACTGGCAGGGCAATGTTCATCATTTACGCGTGCTGTGCGACTGTTCCAGTGTCGAAATTTTCATCAATCACGGTGAAGGCGTCATGAGCAGCCGCTATTTTCCTGACCATCCGGCCCAGGTACGCTTCGAAGGTGCGTCCGATATCACATTACGCTACTGGTCGCTGCGCAGCTGCATGATAGAATAGAGTTTTTGGCAGCCGGATCTAAGTCGTTGTGAGAAAAACAAAACGCGTCACCATTAAAGATATCGCGGAGCTCGCGGGGGTATCAAAAGCCACCGCCAGCCTGGTTCTGAACGGCCGCAGCAAAGAGCTTCGGGTGGCGGAGGAGACACGCGAGCGTGTGCTGGCGATTGCCAAAGAACATCATTATCAGCCCAGCATTCACGCCCGTTCGCTGCGGGACAACCGCAGCCACACCATTGGTCTGGTGGTGCCGGAAATCACCAACTACGGGTTTGCCGTTTTTTCTCATGAGCTGGAGACCCTCTGCCGCGAGGCGGGTGTTCAGCTGCTGATCTCCTGTAGCGATGAAAATCCCGGCCAGGAGACGGTGGTGGTCAATAACATGGTGGCCCGCCAGGTGGACGGGCTGATTGTCGCCTCCAGCATGCTCAACGACGCGGACTATCAAAAGCTGAGCGAACAGTTGCCCGTTGTGCTTTTTGATCGTCATATGAACGACAGTTCTCTGCCGCTGGTTCTCACCGATTCAATTACCCCAACCGCCACACTGGTGGCCGACATCGCGCGCCAGCATCCGGATGAGTTCTACTTCCTCGGCGGTCAGCCGCGGCTTTCCCCGACGCGTGACCGTCTTGAAGGGTTTAAGCAGGGGCTGCGTGACGCTGGCGTCGAGTTACGTCCGGAGTGGATCATTCATGGTAATTACCATCCGAGCTCCGGCTACGAAATGTTTGCCGAGCTTTGCGCACGCCTGGGCCGCCCGCCAAAAGCCCTTTTTACCGCCGCCTGCGGTCTGCTGGAAGGGGTGTTGCGCTATATGGGGCAACATAATCTGCTGCAAAGCGATATGCGTCTGGCCAGCTTTGACGATCACTATCTCTATGATTCTCTGACCATTCCTGTCGATACCGTTCGTCAGGATAACCGCCAGCTCGCCTGGCACTGCTTTGATCTGATTGGCAAACTGATTGAAGGGGAAACGCCGGAGCCGATCCAGCGTAAGCTGGATGCCACCCTGCAACGGCGATACAAGGCCGTAGAGTGACAGGGTAACGTCTGAGGGTGACATCAATAACTTTAATTAATTAAAGATTGGATTCAGCCGATAACCAAAGGGAAATTATATCCCTGAGGTGTGTTATGTCGTTGAAAAAATCATCCCTGATTATCCTGTTTTCCCTGCTTTTCTTCTTTGTGGCCAGCACTATCACCAGCGTTGGGCTCATCATTAAAAGTAATACTTCGCTGGATAATGTGAACAAAGAAATTCAGGTGGTTCTGTCCATTATTGATCCCATTAACCACAGCCGAACCCTGCGGGTCAGGGTTATGGAGTATGTGAAAATGGTGGAAGCGGGGGACGCTACCGATCTGTCTGCGAAACTGGCCTCGGTTAAAGAGGCGCTGACCAAAGCCGATAGTGCATTTTCGGCGTTTATGGCCTCGCCGCGTTTGCCGGACGAAGCCCCGCTGGTCACTGCCTACCAGGAGGCGTGGCAAAACTACCGTAACCAGGGACTGGCGCCTCTCATCGCCGCTGCCGCCGCTCACGATGTGTCGCGGTTCAACGCTCTTATTCCCGTGGTGTCTCGACTCGATCGCCAATATGAAATTGTGCTCGATCAGGTTCTCTCCGTTCACCAGAAGTACGCCAAAACGCTGAACGAGGATGCGAGCCATAATTTCGTGTCGGGTCTGGTTATTATCGCCTGCATTGCGGTGCTGTTCGTGGTGGTGATCTTCGCCGTCAGCCTGCTGATGAAACGCGTGGTCTTTGCGCCGGTGAACCTGGCGCGCGAGCACTGTCGCCAGATTGCGGCCGGGAAGCTGGACGTACCGGTACCGATCAAGCGTGATTCCGGGAATGAAATCGATCACCTGATGTCCTCGATGGAGCAGATGCGCCAGGCGCTGCTCTCCACCATTTCTCAGGTGCGCGATGCCAGCCACACTGTGACGCATGCGGCGCAGGAAATTGCCTCCGGCAATATCGACCTGGCCTCCCGTACCGAGCAACAGGCTTCGGCCCTGACCCAGACGGCCGCCAGCATGGAAGAGCTGAGCGCGACGGTGGCGAATAACACCGACAACGTTTTCCAGGCCGGTAAGCTGGTGCAGGATGCCGTGAAAAATGCCCATACCGGTGAAGCGGTAACCCGTGAAGTCATCGAAACGATGAATACTATCGCGTCCAATTCGAAGCGTATTGAGGACATCACCAGCGTCATCAACAGCATTGCTTTCCAGACTAATATTCTGGCGCTAAACGCGGCCGTTGAAGCGGCGCGTGCTGGCGCGCAGGGGCGAGGATTTGCCGTGGTAGCAAGTGAAGTGCGCACCCTGGCACAAAAAAGCGCGGTGGCGGCGAAAGATATCGAAAGCCTTATCGCCCAGTCTGTTTCCAGCGTGAAAAACGGTGCACAACTGGTGAATCGTTCGGGAGAGGTGATTGATTCTATTATCAGCTCTGTGAATAAAGTGCATACGCTGATGGAACAGATTTCGGTTGCCTCAGAAGAGCAGAGCCGCGGAATTGGTCAGGTTGGGCAGGCCGTAACGGAGATGGACGGTGTGACCCAGCAGAACGCGGCGCTGGTGCAGCAATCCGCCGCCGCCGCCGCCTCGCTGGAGGAGCAGGCGCAGCAGCTGTCCCAGAGTATCTCGAGCTTTAGTTTGCCTGCTACGGCGTGATGTTCAGAGAGGCTCCTGAGGGAGCCTTTTTAATGTCTGCATGTAGCCGCTGCACAATCTCCTTCAGCCATTACTGTTATCCGTACAAAGCCGCTATCACATAAATTTTATCTTTCCCCGGCAATATTTCTGTTCCTCATCCGTCTACCTCCTCAGAGACCATAATCATTCAACATAAACGAGGTACACATGAGAAATTTTGATATGCACGGAAAAGGTCACGGGCGTGGTTTGGGCCGCCATCGTATGGGTAAGGGCATCGTGATTGGCGCAGTCCTGTTCGTGGTACTTGGCCTGCTGGTCATGTCCCTGTGGAACGCGTTGCTCCCGGCCATCCTGGGGGTTAAAGCCATTGGCTTCTGGCAGGCGCTGGGGATCCTGCTGCTGAGCCGCATTCTTTTCGGTGGGCTGGGTTTCCGTCCTGGTATGTTCGGTGCGCACCGCCGTATGCACGAACAATGGATGAATATGAGCCCCGAACAACGTGAGGCCTTCATTCAGCAGCGTCGGGCGGGATTTGGGCGCCACGGTCATTGCCGGTGGCACGATGGCCGGGATGAAAAGCGAGATGATAACGGTGCGAAAGCGCCGGAAGCCGAGTGAGCGATATGAAAGCCGGTGAGGCGGGGGAATCATTACTGATCTCGGCACTCAATGCCTGCCGCGCGCGGCTAAAAGCCTTCATTCGCGGACGGACCGCGGTTCGTGATGATGTCGATGATATTCTTCAGGAAGTGACCTGGCAGTTGATGAAAGTGGAACAACCGGTCGAGAACGTCGCCGCCTGGCTGTTTCGCGCCGCACGAAATGAGATGATCGACCGGGCGCGAAAAAAGCACGAGGTTTCACTGCCGGGGTACCTGACAGCAGATGACGAAGACTTTCCTGAGCAGGAGATTGCAGAAACGTTATTCGGCGTACCGCAAACGCCGGAGGAAGAGTATCTCAACATGCTGCTATGGGAAGAGTTGGGGCAAGCCCTGTCGGAACTGCCGCCACCTCAGCGCGAGGTGTTTGAAAAAACGGAATTTGAGGGCTACAGCATGAAGATGCTGGCAGAGGAAACAGGCGACAGTGTGCAGGCGTTATTATCCCGCAAACACAAAGCCGTGCGATTTTTGCGTAGTCGCCTCAAGGATATTTATGAAGCGTTGACAGGGCAATAAACTTCGACCACTCTGAAAAACAATATTTTAAAGGGGTCGTTATGCTTCAACGGTTAGCAAAGAAAAAGGTGCTGTTACTCTCTGCTCTGATGGTTACAGGGCTGGTCAGGGCAGAGGAGTCGCTTCCGGATGTGGTGAAGCACTTCAGTGAACAGCAGGACATCAAAATCATCAAGAAAATTGACGCCCCCGGCGGCGCGCCAGCGTGGCTGGGGAAATATCAGGACATGGGCGTGACGCTCTTTCTGACCCCTGACGGAAAGCACGTCGTGTCTGGTTATCTTTATGATGAGAAGGGAACCAACCTCAGCGAGGCCTTTTTCCAGAAAGAGATCTACGCCCCGATGGGCCGCGAGATGTGGAAAAAGCTCAATGCGGCGCATCCCCTGAAAGAGGGCGCGGAGAGTGCCCCGCGCAAAGTCTTCGTCTTTGCCGACCCGTTCTGCCCGTACTGCAAGCAGTTCTGGGCTGAAGCGCAGCCGTGGGTGAAGGCTGGCAAGGTTCAGCTCAATACGCTGCTGGTTGCATTTCTTAACCCGAACAGCGGGCGTAACGCCTCCGCGATCCTGAATGCGAAAGATCCGGTGTCGGCCTGGAAAACGTACGAGCTGTCCGGCGGGAAAAAGCTGCCGAAACCTGAAGCTGCGGCTTCCCGGGAAACCGTTGAGATCCTGCAAAATCACCAGACGCTAATGGACAGTCTCGGCGCGAATGCCACACCGGCTATTTATTACCTGAATGAGCAAAACGAACTGCAACAGGTCGTGGGTATGCCAGACGCAAAACAGCTTGAGGCGATGTTCGGGCCGAAGCCGTAAAAGAAAGGCAGAAACAGAACGTTTCTGCCTTTTTTCAGTCAATTACCCCAGCGTCCCCGGAGGTAATTTACCGCCTCCTGCGTCTGCGGCTGGTTAAGATAGTCTTCACGGAACAGGATGGTGCCCTTAACGTCTGGCAGTGAATCGTTGAGGTCGAGCTGTTTTTTCAGCTCCGGTACGCCGCCGTTCACCGTCCAGTCCGGTTCGTTTCTGGAAGGCGCGCCCACTTTGTAGAACGCGATCCCGATATACAGGCGGGTATGGGTCGGTTTCACCACGTCAGCCCACCATTTTGTCAGCACATCGTAACGTGCCGCGTCGCGGGCGAAGGGCCAGTAGATCTGCGGCGCAATGTAATCCAGTAAACCCTGCTGTACCCATTTGCGCGTGTCAGCGTAGGATTCATCATAGGCTGCGGCACCGCGCGTGTCCGAGCCTGCCGGGTCGAAGGAGCGATTGCGCCAGACCCCCGCCGGGCTAACGCCAAATTCGACCTCAGGTTTAGCCTGCTTGATCGCCCTTGAAACCTGCACAATCAACTGCTGCGTATTGTGTCGACGCCAGTCCGCTTTTGACGCAAATCCTTCGCCATAGCGCCTGAAGGTCCAGGCATCATTCAGGGTGGACCCCGGCGTCTCGGTGTAAAAATAGTCATCGAACTGAACGCCGTCGACAGGGTAGTGATTTACCACTTCCATCACCACCTGGGTTATCCATTCCCGCACGTCGGGAATGCCCGGGTCGAGAACAAAACGATCCCCCGAGGTGCGGATCCACTCCGGATGCTGGACGTACACGCTGGAAGGATGAAGCGACGAGGTGCGGTTAAGCGCGGCGATGGTCGACGGCTTCGTGTTGGTGGAAACGCGGTACGGGTTAAACCAGGCATGAACCTTCATCCCGCGCTTGTGCGCTTCATCCAGCATAAACTGAAGCGGATCGTAACCGGGATCTTCCCCGATAGTCCCCGTCAGGGTATCTGACCACGGCAGTATTTTAGAGGCCCACAGCGCCGTACTGTCCGGTTTTACCTGAAAGAAGACGGTGTTGATCCCAAGTTTTTTCAGCTTATCGAGCTTGTCCGTCAGCGCCCGCTGTTGCTGGGCGATACGCTGGTCCGCGCTACGGCCATTCACCGATGACACGGGAGGCCAGTCGAGACGGGAGACGGTCGCCAGCCAGATCCCGCGCATGGGTTCGTTAGTCTGCTGTAGAGGTTTCGCCTGCGGCAGCGGGGTAACGAGTGATTTGGGTGGTTTGGAAGTGCAACTTACCAGTAAAAGCGCGCAGCCAAGCAGCGCGCCAGTCCGTTTTACGTGTCGCATCATTTGCGTGTTAGCTCCTGGGTGTCCGGCTATCCGTCCAGGGATTAAACGCCGGTTCGTCCTGTTCCCCGTTACCGTCATCGTGAAGAGAGTCGAGGTAGAGGGCTTCAACTTCCGCCCGCGCCCATGGGGTGCGGCGCAGGAACTTCAGACTCGATTTAACACTCGGGTCCTTGCGAAAACAGTTGATTTTGATTCGGTTGCCCAGTTCATTCCAGCCATATCGCGCAACCAGCGCGTTAACCTGCATTTCGAGCGTTACGCCATGCAAAGGATCGTTGGAAACATGTGCTGTCATAGGCGTCCGGTAGTCTCATTTTTTATGGGGATGTGATAAACGCTCAAAGGTTACAAGAAAGCAGGGGACGCGGCAATTTCAGCGTGAGGTTCTTCACCCGTGAAGGAGAGGGTTACCCAGTAATTTGAAAGAAAAAGCTATAACGTTGCCTCAGAAAAACTGAGGGCTTTCAGCGATGCCCTAAGTGAACGGAATGACCACCAGCGCCGTATGTTCCCCCTCACCCCAGCCCTCTCCCTCAAGGGAGAGGGGGCCGTCTGTGCAGGCATTATTTTGTGGGAAACCCTCAGCCCGTGAAGGGTGAAGAAGATTATCCGGTTAACGCTATTTTTTAAACAGTTCAGGCGCCCATGGCGTCGGGTCTACCTCCATAAAGGGCGCACGCTCAAAGCGGGACTTAAGCGCCCAGGGCACCGTACAGTCGAAAATCGTTTTGCAGGTGATCCCGTTGCCACGAATGGAGGGGCTGTAGTCCGGGGCCTGAGACGGATCGAGCTGGTGTCCGCGGATCCCCGGCAGATGGGTGATGCTGACATCGCCCTGCATACGGGTGGTCATCGCCCACAGGATGTCGTCGCTGTCGAAAATATCCACATCTTCGTCGACGAGAATAATGTTTTTAAGCTCGGAATAGGTGGCTAACGCGATGAGTGCCGCCTGACCCTGACGCCCTTCGTCAGAGGGCTGGCGTTTTTTCACCTGCAATACGCCAAGAAACTTGCCGCCGCCAGCGGTATGCGCATAGACGTTTTGCAGAAAACCGGGGATGGCTTCTTCGACCGCATTACGGATGCTGGCCTCCGTTGGCAAACCGGCCAGCGTGGTGTGCTCCTCGCCCGGTCCTACCAGGGTTTGCAGGATCGCCTGATGACGCATCGTGACGGCCTTCACTTTGATTACCGGTAAGGAGGGGTTAGCCTCCCCGCAGTAGCCGGGAAATTCCGGCATCGCGTGCCCGGTGTGGGTATGCTGATCTTCTTCTACACGCACGCCCGGCAGCAGTTCGCCTTCGATGATAATTTCCGCACGCGCTATCGCTTTTTCATTTACGGCCACACCCTGCACCAGCTCGACGGGGGTCTGACGTAACGCGCCGGCGACACCCAGCTCGTTGTAGCCGAAGGGCGTGGTAGGGGCTTCGAAACAGGCGCCAATATAGATAGCGGGATCGAGACCCATATTGATCGTGACCGGCAACGGTTTGCCCGCCTCCTCGGCTTTCTTACGGAACACTTCAATATGGCGGCCCGCGGCAAGAAACATGGAGAGCTCATCGCGCTCCTGCACGCAGAGACGGTGAATAGTGACATCGGTCAGTGAGGCATCTTCCGGATCGCTTGCCAGCACCAGCCCCAGACAGAAGAACGGACCGGCATCTATCGGCGTGTTGGTCGGTGCCGGAAGCAATTTACGCAGATCGAAGTCCGGATCGTCGGCATAAAACACCTGTTCCTGACACGGCGCCTGTGCCGCCGGAACCACAACGGGAGCAATCGGGTTTTTCACGGCCTGGCCGACATGTTTTGCCAGTTCAGAGGGCTCGCAGCCCAACAGGAGCGCCGCCCGCTCGCGGCTGGCGTGCATTCCGACCAGAATACGCGAGTCGGGATATCCCTTAATAGCGTTAAACATCATCGCCGGGCCAATGCGCGTCGGACGTTTTACCGTGCCGCCAGCACCAATATGCCGGTACACACCCGCCAGCTCCGCGTCAGGATCGACCGGATGGCTGGTTTCAAGGTATTGACCTTCATGGCGTTTGAGCAGTTCGATAGCACTTCTGAGATCGTTGATGTGGTTTTTCATATTTCCCTCCTCGGATGAAGGCTTCCATTCTTAACCGGACGAAGAGGGCTATCAATTGCATCATTTATGCTATTTTAATATGAATTTTATTATCAATAATAAAGGCATGGTATGCAGTTTCGACTGATGCGCAATTTCATCGTGGTGGCAGAAGAGCTTCACATGCATCGGGCGGCGGAGCGCCTTAACATGGCGCAGCCAGCGCTGAGCCAGCAGATAAAAACGCTTGAAGATCGTCTTGGGGTCTTGCTCTTTAGCCGGGCGAATCGTCGCCTGACGCTGACGCCAGCCGGTGAGGCATTTCTCAGTAAAGCCAGAGTCGCGATTTTAATGACCGATCAGGCGATTCTGGATGCCAGACAGACGGCCAGAGGGGAACAGGGCGTGCTGAATCTCGGATGTGTTTCAAGTGCGATATTCGACAGTAAGCTGCCCGCCGCGCTGCGGCTTTTACATGAGAAATGGCCCGCCATCAGCCTTTCCATGATGACGGGTAACGTGCAAACCCTTTATACCGGCGTGCAAAGCAACCAGCTGGATGTGGCCATTATTCGTGCCCCGTTACCGCTATTGCCTGACGATCTGCAAAGCCGTCCATTTACAACGGAAAAGGCCGTGCTGGCCTTACCTCGTCAACATAGCCTGGCGGGCTCCGCCGCGCTGACGCTTGCGTCGGTGAAAGAGGAGAAGTGGATCGCCCTGCGCGACCCGGAGGGGATGGGGCTGGAGCAATATTTCTATGATGCCTGCCACAGCGCGGGCATACAGCCTGACGTTGTGCAAAATGCCACCGATGTCCCCACGGTGATAAGTCTCGTCTCGGCAGGGTTTGGCATCGCCATGCTGCCGGCTTCAGCGAAGGCGATATGCGTACAAAACGTCGTCTTTGTGGATATTCTTGACCGACTCCGGGAGAGCGAGCTGACGCTGGTTTGCCACCGGATTATTCGCTCTGAGGTCCTGAAAAAATTGATGAGCATCCTCGATCATACCTGACGTCCGGCGGCCTGAAGAAGCTGTTCTCGCAGCCAGCGGTTAGCCGGATCCTGGCTGTTTTTCGGGTGCCAGTACATACCGATGACGATCGGCGGGAGATCCAGCGGCGGCGGAAAAATATCAAGCGTTTGCGTGAACCGTAGCAACATGCGTCTGGGTAGGGTGCAGAGCAAATCGGTACCGGCAACAATCGCAGGCGCCATCGCATAGCTTTGCGTCGACATCACCACGTTACGCTGGTGGCCAAGCCCCGCCAGATGCTGATCGACAAAGCCTGCGAACGGGTCGCCCTCGGATGAAACCACCAGGTGGGAAAGGCTACAATAGCTTTCCAGATCCATCGGTCCCGTACCGCGCGGATGGCCTTTTCGCTGGGCTGTGGCATATTCATCGTCAAACAGCTTGCGTCTGACCCATGCATCGTGCGCCCCCGCGTTAACGCCGACATAAATATCCACATCGCCATTTTCCATCTGCGCTGGCAGCAGCGGGGTTTCCGGGAGCGCAAAACGCAGGCGGATGCCTGGTGCTGCGCTGCTAATCTGATTCTGCAACTCTGCCCCCAGCATCAGCGCCGGGTTCTCGTGCAGGGCAATCACAAAGGTGCGGGTGCTGTTATGCGCGTTGAACGTGGTGGGTTCAAGCATCGCCGATATACCCTGCAAAACCGTCGCGACCTGCGGCCTTAACGCCTCGGCGCGCGGCGTAGGTAACACCCCACGTCCGTGTGGGGAAGGGATAAACAGCGGCTCATCGAACAGGACGCGCAGGCGCGCAAGGCGGGCAGACATCGCCGGCTGGCTGATGCCCAGCCGTGCGGCCGCATGGGTGATATTCTGATCCCTGAGTAACGCATCCAGCGTCAGGATCAGGTCCATATCCATATCGGAGGAGGGCATCTTATTGTGCGTCATAGCTTGCTGCCGTTGTTCAAAAGGGAAGGTTAGCCATTGCCAGAAAAGCAGT
Organism: Enterobacter sp. BIDMC 27; assembly: GCF_000534415.1. NCBI lineage: Bacteria > Pseudomonadati > Pseudomonadota > Gammaproteobacteria > Enterobacterales > Enterobacteriaceae > Enterobacter > Enterobacter sp. BIDMC 27. The sequence goes on along the minus strand of NZ_KI973178.1, from coordinate 3,216,942 downwards.
CACTGCATTACCTGGCTCCTGCATGCGGCTGATCATGACCAGATTTGCGGTCAGCGCCTGAGCATTCAGGTTGCGGTAAATCAGTCCGGGTATTTGCACCTGTTGCAGGGGGGCGGGAACCAGCGCCAGACCGAGCCCGGCTGCGGCAAATGCCAGAACGCTTAGCGTACTGTTTGAACGATGTGCCACGCAAAAACCATCCCCGAGCTGCTGCGCCAGCAGCACAGTCAGATTTTCATTGGCGTCATGCGCGTCGTACAGGACCGAGCATTTCAACGGAGAGGTGCGGATGGATGGCTAAGGGATGATCTTCACACATTGCGATTATCATCTCCCAGTTTCCGGTTTTCTGCACCCTGATCTGCGGATCGGCTGTCGTACTGTTATCCGGTGTATAACCGACATCAATATGCCCTGCGAGGATCGCAGCTACCTGTTTCTGGGGAGCGATTTCCTGAATGGTGACTTCTGCATCCGGATGGGTTTTACGGAAGCGACGTACATCGGTAATCATTTTGCCACTAAAAATGGCGTTCCCGGCAAAACCGACCCGTACACGCCCTGTCTCTCCCCGTATCGCACGCTGGACTGCCAGACGCGTGTGTTCCATCTGTTCCAGCATCAGTCTGGCTTCGCTGAGAAGAAGCGATCCGGCCTCAGTAAGTTCCACACGACGGCTGGAGCGGATAAACAGCGGACCGCCTAACTCGGTTTCAAGGGCTTTAATCTGCATGCTGAGCGCAGGCTGAACAATATTGAGTCGCTCAGCCGCGCGTCCAAAATGCTCTTCTTCTGCAACAGCCAAAAAATAGCGTAAGTGCCGGAGTTCCATTGCCACCCTGACTCATCATTAAAAATGATTGTTTAGTAAAATATATATATTTGAGTATAAACCGCTTCACGGCCAAACTGAACGCATCAACTCAAACAGGAACCAAACAATGCAAACTCACCAACTGCAAGACCGTCAGGATCTTAACGACCTCATGAATGGCTGGATGCACCGCGACCTGGGCGAATGGGAGCAGCTGCGTAATCTTTTTCATCCGGACGGCACAATCGAAATTACGTGGTTCGAAGGGCTCGCGAGCGATTTTGTCGAGGGTTCCATGCGTATGGGCGCTTCAGATTTGCGCACAAAACATATGATTGGCTCGCCCGCCGTCACTTTTAACGACCGCGGCGACAAAGCGATTCTCGAAACCAATGCGATGATCATCGCTGAAAATATAAAACTTAATATTGGATGCGAATGCCACAATCGTTTCTACGATCTGGCAGAAAAGAGAGAGGGCGTATGGAAGCTGTTCCATCGTCAGAGCATCTACGACATGGGTATTTTCACCTTTCCTCTGGGCCCGGTTGAGATTGATTCAAAAATTGCTGCCAACTATCCGCGGGAATATGCCGCGCTAGCTTATCTGCTGGAACAAAGCGGTTTCCCCCTCGGCCGCGTATTTGCCACGCGTGACAGTGAACTAGAAGCGAATATGAAAGCGAACGCAAAAAAATGGCTGGCTGTCTGACAGGTTCAGCGCAGGGCCGAACAGATTTCGCCGGCTGGTTAATACCCGGCCGCGGGGCCCTGGGCGTGAGATAGCGGTCCCAGGTTGAAATATTTAGCCTGGGACGCAGAGACTCTCTTATTGCGCGTCCCGGTTGGTATAGGTCACCGGAACCCACGCGTAGCCTTCCCGCTCACCTTTCTTCATATACCCGATCCCGGGGAAAGGCAGATGTGGCGCCGCAATCAGATCTTTGTTTTTCACAAACTCAGCGAACGCTGCGTTGCGTACCCGGGCGGCTCCGTCCTGATCCTCATCGTAAGCAATCGTCACGTTGGGCTGTGGGAACTGAACCGCGGCAACGTGAATGATGTCGCCGACAAAGGTAATTTTTTCACCTTTGCTCTCCAGCGTGTAGAACGCGGACCCTGGGGTGTGGCCCGGGTGAACCGTACCGCTGATGCCCGGCAGAAGCTGTTCCGTCCCGGAGAAAGTCTTCACTTTTCCGGCATCCAGATAGGGCTTTAAGGTCTTGTGCGCGACGTCGAAGTAGTTCTGGTCATAGCCAGATTTTTTCTGGTTCTCGTCGTTAAAGAAGAAATCGATATCCGGTTTGCCGACATACACCTGTGCGCGGGTAAATACGCGCTGACCGTCTTTGACCAGGCCGCCTGCATGATCGGAGTGCGCGTGGGTGATCAGGATATCGGTGATGTCCTGCGGCCTGATACCCTGCGTCGCCAGGCTTTCAATCAGCCGCCCGCCTTTGCCGGGGCCAAAGAGCTGACCGGAGCCGGTGTCCACCAGAATTTTGTGGCCGGGCATAGCGATATAGAACGCGTTAATCGATGCTTCCACCGGATTGGCCTGGAAGTTTTTGGCCAGTAACGCATCGGTATTTTCCGCCGTCGTCCGGCGCAGTAAGGCGTGCAGGTCCTGCGGCACGCTGCCGTCCGTAAAGGCGGTGACAATCGTATCGCCAACCTGAATGCTGTAGCCGCCGGCCTGCTGTTTCACCACATGCTGCGGAACGCTGGCCACCGCGTGGATCGCGGGAAAGAATAAAACCGAACCGGTCAACAGGGTTGATAACGCAAGTTTGTTCACAGTAAACATGATGGGCTCCTCAATAGTAAGTTCATCATAGTTCAACTGAGATTTTTGAGAACAGCAGGGAAGTGAATGTGACCTATCCATGAAATGGATAGGTCTGAGAGGATGCTTTACAGCACGCCGGTACCGCCGTCAGAGCACCATACTTGTCCGGAGGCGTATGAGCAGGTATCTGAGGCAAAAAGCACATACAGCGGTGCGATTTCAACCGGCTGGCCCGGTCGGCCCAGGGGCGTATCTTCCCCGAACTTCTGAACTTTGGACTGCGGCTGACCGCCGCTGGACTGAAGAGGCGTCCAGTATGGACCTGGCGCGACGGCATTCACCCGAATGCCACGCGGCCCCAGCTGCTGAGCCAGAGACTTGGTAAAGGCCACGTTACAGGCTTTGGTCTGCGCATAGTCCACCAGGATCGCGCTCGGTTTAAACGCCTGAACGGAAGTGGTGTTAATGATCACGGCGCCTTCCTGCAAATGGCGCAGCGCAGCTTTAGTGATCCAGAAGGGGGCATAAACGTTGGTTTTAAACGTCGCGTCGAAATCTGCCGTGGTGAGATCGTCGATCGATTCGCAGTACTGCTGGCGTCCAGCGTTGTTCACCAGGATATCCAGGCCACCCAGTTCCGCGACGGCTTTTTCCACCAGCGTATCGCAGAACGATTCCACGCGAATGTCGCCGGGAATGGCGACCGCTTTACGGCCTTCGGCCCGAATCAGCGCAATGACCGATGCCGCATCGGACTCCTCTTCCGGGAGATAGCCAATAGCCACATCTGCACCTTCACGGGCATAGGCGATCGCTACCGCGCGACCAATTCCGGAATCACCGCCGGTAATCAGCGCTTTTTTTCCTGCCAGTTTGCCTGATCCGATATAACTTGTTTCACCGTGATCCGGTATTGGCTTCATTTCCGATGCCAGCCCGGGGGCCCTTTGCGGTTGTTCAGCAAACGGTGGACGAGGGTAATGCAGCGTGTGATTATTTCCTGTAGACATACCGGCCTCCTTAATAGTGAATTCCAAGATTAGTCGTTAATTAAACGTAAGCGGGCAAAATTGACAAATTCAGACAAATCTATCTTCTGGCAGCGGATATAAAATATTTTCTCAAGTCAGCATGTAATACCAGAAAAGGGCGACCTCATCTTTTTCCGGCAGGGCGTTGTAAAGGTAGCGATCGTAACCGCCGAGAATAAACCCATAGTGACGATAGAACTGACAGGCAGAAACATTAACGTTCTGCGTCTCCAGCCGTAACCCGGGCGCATTGAGGCTTCGCGCCCAGACGTGGGTGGCGGACATCAGCTTGTGCGCCGCGCCCGTACGGCGTTTTGAACGCTCCACGGCAATGTAATCCACCGAAATAAATTTATTCCAGTTGCAGGACGCGGTAATAAAACCGGCGATTTCACCGTCATCCGTTTCGGCGATAAGAAATATTGAATCCGGATTAACGCAATGATTTTCCAGCGTCTGGATATCAAGTTCATAGGTTTTAAGATAAGGTTCGGTCAGCGCCTCGATATGCAAATCACCATTGAGAAATGGCTCTCTGGCAATCTCATCAACCTTGAAAGAAAAATCACAACATTCAAGGCGGGCGAGGTCTGTACTTAATCCTTTTCGAATATGCATAGTATTCCTTAAGTGGGAGTTATAAATAGATAATAGACGAAGCGGCATCCCCTGCTGGCATAACACTCTGTAGATCCTGGTCTAAGCTTGTATTTCGTTCCGCGTAAAAGGTGGTCATTCGAGGACAATGAATGGAATTCAGAACATGTCGCAGGCACTGGGGTGCTGAGTTTATTTCCGATGACGTTGTACGTTTTCGCGTCTGGGCAGAAGGGCAGAAAGATCTCACATTACGTTTAACCGATACCGACATTCCCCTGGCGGCGGTGGGCGACGGTTGGTTTCAGATTGACGTGCCCGGCGTCAGGCACGGTACGACCTATCAGTTTGTTTTACAGGATGGAATGGCGGTGCCGGATCCGGCCTCACGCGCGCAGCAGGCTGACGTCAACGGCCCGTCGGTGGTGATCGACCCGCGTCGCAGCCAGCCCACTCAGCGGGAATGGCAAGGACGACCGTGGGAAGAGACGGTGATCTACGAGCTGCATATCGGCACCTTCACCGGGGAAGGAACCTTCAGGGCGGCCATCGACAAACTGCCTTATCTGGCCGGGCTGGGTATTACGCAACTGGAAGTGATGCCCGTGTCCCAGTTCGGGGGCGCGCGCGGATGGGGGTATGACGGCGTACTGCTGTATGCCCCGCACTCGGCTTATGGCACACCGGATGATTTTCATGCCTTCATTGATGCCGCCCACGCGCTCGGGCTTTCCGTGGTGCTGGATATCGTACTCAACCACTTTGGCCCGGAAGGTAATTACCTGCCGTTGCTCTCGCCAGCGTTTTTCCATCAGGATCGTATGACCCCGTGGGGCAACGGTATTGCCTATGAGGTTGAGGCCGTCCGGCAATACATCGCCGAGGCGCCGTTATTCTGGCTCTCGGAGTATCATCTTGACGGTCTGCGCTTCGACGCCATCGACCAGATCCATGACGACGCTGAGACCCATATTCTTCCCGAAATAGCGCAACGGATCCGCGACGCATTTCCGGATCGGCATATTCATCTGACCACCGAAGACAGTCGCAACGTGATTTTCCTGCATCCGCGCGATGAGCATGGTCAGACGCCGCTTTTCACCGCCGAATGGAATGATGATTTTCACAACGCCGCGCATGTCTTCGCGACCGGGGAATCGCATGCCTATTATCAGGATTTTGCCTTTGAGCCGGAGAAAAAACTGGCGCGGGCGCTGGCAGAGGGCTTTGTCTACCAGGGGGAAATCTCGCTTCAGACCGGAAAATCGCGCGGGGTAGAGTGTCGCGAGCAACCTCCTCAGTTTTTTGTCGATTTTATTCAGAATCACGACCAGGTCGGCAACCGTGCCCAGGGGGAGAGGCTTATCTCTCTGGCAGGCGCGGATAAAACGCGTGTGCTGTTTGCGGCGCTGCTTATGTCGCCCCATATTCCGCTGCTGTTTATGGGCGAGGAGTATGGCGAAACGCATCCGTTCCTCTTTTTCACCGACTTCCACGGCGACCTGGCGAAAGCCGTGCGGGAAGGGCGCGCGAAAGAGTTTACCGGCCATGCCGGGCACGATGAAACCGTACCGGACCCCAATGACGTAAATACCTTTATGCAGTCGAAGCTTGACTGGAACAAGGCAGACACGGAGGAAGGCAGGGCGTGGCTGCACGCTACGCGCGAACTGATTGCGCTGCGTCAGCGCTTTATCGTCCCGCTACTGAAACAGCGGGGCGCCGTGGAGGGTAACGTCCTGCAAACGGCGCTCGGCATGGTTGCCGTGAGCTGGCGTTTCCCGTCCGGTACGCTGTCGCTGGCGCTGAATATCGGCAAAAAGCCGCTCGCCTTACCGAACCTGCCCGGAAAAACGATCTTTAGCTGGCCGGAGGCAGTCGATAACCTGCCGCCAAACAGCATTGTTGTTCGCTTAGCTGATGGAGAAGCAGCGCTATGATCCCTTCCTCTACTTACCGAATTCAGTTTCGCAACGGCATGACCTTCGATCGCGTGGTGGACCTGATTCCGTATATGAAAGACCTTGGAATTAGCCATCTTTACGCGTCGCCTGTTTTCACCGCAACCACGGATTCCACCCACGGCTATGACGTGACCGACCCCAACGAAATCGACCCGGCGATTGGCGGGCGGGAAGGGTTTGACCGCATGGCGGCAGCGCTGAAGCAGGCGGGGATGGGGCTGATTCTGGATATCGTTCCTAACCATATGTCGACCTCGCTGGAAAACCGCTGGTGGCGCGATGTTATAGAACAAGGCAGGCAGAGCCGCTATGCGGCATATTTTGATATCGACTGGTCCCGACCGCTGACGTTGCCGTTTCTTGGCGACACCTTTGAAGCCGAGCTGGAGCGGGGGGCTATCACCTTAAAACGTGACAGTGTCACCAACAGCGCGGCGCTGGTTTACTATGATACCGCCTATCCGCTTAATCCCGGCACGTATGCCGAAGGCAAGAGCATCGCTGAGATCCACGAGGCGCAAAACTGGCGGCTGATGTCCTGGCGGGAAGCGCCGAAACAGCTTTCATGGCGGCGCTTTTTTGAAATCACCGGGCTGGTCGGCGTGCGGGTAGAGGATGAGGCGGTCTTCGCAGACACGCACCGCCTGATCCTTGAGCTTGTTCACGACGGGGTTGTCGATGGCCTGCGCATTGACCATGTGGACGGGCTTGCCGATCCGCTGGGCTATTTGCAGCGCCTGCGTGCGGCGACCGGACCGGATTGCTACATCACGGTAGAGAAGATCCTCGCCAAAGGGGAACAGCTTCCTCCGGAGTGGCCGGTCTCGGGTACAACGGGCTATGAGTTTATTGCCTCTCTGGCGGAAGTGCTGGTGGATGATACCAACCTCTCTCGACTGGAGACGCTCTACGACGAGACGCTGGGTACGACCGTGGACAGGCAGGCGGAACTTCGCAAAGCCAAAGGGCTGATGACCGATCGTAATTTTGAAGGTGAATTTACCACGCTGCTCAAAATCGCCAGCGAGCTGGCCGGGCATAACGGCGCCGAAGTGGAGCATGAGGATATCCGCCATGCCCTGCGCGAGCTGCTTATCGCGTTTCCGGTGTATCGCACCTACGGCACCGGAGAGGGGTTGACGCCACCGGATGTGGCGCTGCTCAGCCGCGTGGTCGCCAGCGTCAACGCCTCTGAACCCGCTCTCAGCCTGATCGTGCGTATTCTTACCGGCGATCTGCCGGAGGATGACCACGCGCTGGCCTCGCTTTTCCGCACCCATTTTCAGCAACTGACCGGGCCGCTGATGGCGAAATCGGTAGAGGATACGCTGTTCTTCCGCCATAACCTGGAGCTGGCCCTGAACGAAGTCGGCGCCGACCCGACGCCGCGCGCATTTTCACTTTCCCGTTTTCACCAGGAGATGCGCATTCGTCTTGCCCGCCAGCCCGATGCGCTGCTGGGAACCTCCACCCACGACACCAAACGCGGCGAGGATGCGCGAGCGCGACTATACACGCTGACGGAAGCGCCAGATCTGTGGGGGGAAAACCTGGCGCGCTGGCGCCAGATGAACCAGACGCAGGTTCGATTCCTCAACGACGGCACCGCGCCGAACGCCGCCGACACCTGGATGATCTTCCAGGCGCTGGCGGGCGTCTGGCCAGCCACGCTGTCGCCAGACGATCGTGATGGTCTTAAGTCACTGGAAGAGCGTTTCCTCGGCTTTATTGAGAAAGCCCTGCGCGAGGCCAAGCAGCGTACCGACTGGATCGACAGCAACGAAGGGTACGAGAGCGTGGTGCTGGACTACGTGCGCCATCTGCTCTCCCCGGATAACACCCTGTTCCTGCGTGATTTCAGTGCCGCACTCCAGCCGTTTATTCGGGCTGGGTTAATGAACAGCCTGAGCCAGACGGTGATCAAGCTGACTGCGCCAGGCGTACCGGACATCTACCAGGGCAGCGAAGGGCTTAACTTCAGCCTGGTCGACCCGGATAACCGCCGCGAACCGGATTTCACCGCGCTGGCGGAAAACCTCAGCGTAGCGGATGGAACCATTTTTAACGATGCGCAACGCTGGCGAGACGGCAGCGTGAAGCAGTACGTCACCGCCACGCTGTTACGGCTGCGGCCGCATTACCCCGCGCTTTTCCGCTACGGCGACTGGCTGCCGCTGAAGGTGACCGGCGAGCGGGAAGAGAATCTGATCGTTTATGCCCGCATAAAAGATGACGAGGCGCTGATCGTCGCCGTGCCGCGTCTGGTGTTTGACGTCACCGACAATGCGATGCTGTGGGCCAATACTATGGTGGCCATACCCCAGGAGCTGGCCGGGAAGTACTACCGGGATCTGTTTACCGGTGAGCGTCGCCTTCTGCCAGAGACGCTGGATTTAACGTCTGAAAAGGGATGTTTGTTGGTTCTGCTTACCTGCGACTAATCGAGGAGAACAAAAATGCCAAAGGATACAACGTTTGAAATTCGGGCCGGTCATGGCCAACAGTTGGGCGCAAATTATGACGGAAAAGGAGTGAACTTCGCTCTGTTTTCCGCCCATGCGGAGCGGGTAGAGCTGTGTCTGTTTGATCCTTCGGGAAAAACAGAAATAGCCCGCCTGGAACTGCCGGAATATACCCATGAGGTCTGGCACGGCTATGTGCCGGATCTGAAACCGGGGGCGCTGTATGGTTACCGTGTGTATGGCCCTTACGATCCGGAGAACGGTCACCGCTTCAATCCCAATAAGCTGCTTATTGACCCCTATGCCCGTGAACTGGTGGGTGACATTGAGTGGAACGATGCCCACTTCGGCTATGAGCTGGGACACGATGAGCTGGATCTCAGCTTTGATACGCGAGACAGCGCGCCGTTTACGCCCAAATGTAAGGTCATCGACCCCAATGCCGTCGACTGGCAAGACTCCCGCCGACCCGATATCCCGTGGCCGCATACCGTGGTTTATGAGAGCCACGTAAAAGGCTTTACCCAGCTTAACCCGGCTATTCCGCCTGAACTGCGCGGTACGTTTGAGGGGATGGGGCATAAAGCGTCGGTGGAGTACATCAAAAGCCTCGGGATTACCTCGGTCGAGCTGCTGCCGGTTCACTGGTTCCCTGACGATCAGCACCTGCTCGATCGCGGCCTGAAAAACTTCTGGGGCTATAACTCGCTCGGTTTCTTTGCGCCAGCGTCCCGCTATTACGGCCCGGCGGGGATCCAGGGTTTCCGCGACATGGTGCGTGCCTATCATGACGCGGGCATCGAGGTGATCCTCGACGTGGTCTATAACCACACGGCGGAGGGCAACGAGCTGGGGCCAACCCTGTCGTTTAAGGGAATTGATAACTTCTGTTATTACCGCACCATGCCGGATCAGCACCGGTATTACATCAACGACACCGGCACCGGAAACACCGTTAATACTTCACACCCGCGCGTATTGCAGATGGTCATGGACTCCCTGCGTTACTGGGCAGAATCGATGCAGATTGACGGTTTCCGCTTTGATCTCGGGACCATTCTCGGACGTGAGCCGGAGGGGTTCGATCCGCGCGGCGGCTTCTTCGATGCCGTGACCCAGGATCCGGTGCTGTCGAAGCTGAAGCTCATCGGTGAGCCGTGGGATATCGGCCCCGGCGGGTATCAGGTGGGAGGCTTCCCGCCTGGCTGGGGTGAGTGGAACGACAAATACCGCGATACGGTACGTGAATACTGGAAGGGGGATAACGTCTCTAACGATTTTGCCGCCCGTCTGTTAGGGTCCGGTGATTTGTACGATCTGCGCGGGCGTCGTCCGTGGGCCAGCGTCAATTTTATTACCGCGCATGACGGCTTCACGCTGAACGACCTGGTGTCGTACAACGAGAAACATAACGCCGATAACGGGGAAGATAATAACGACGGACATAACGATAACCGGTCGTATAACTACGGCGAAGAGGGGCCGACGGAGAATCCGGATATCATCGCCACCCGCGAGCGGCAAAAGCGCAACTTCCTCACCACGCTCTTCTTCTCGCACGGTACGCCGATGCTGCTGGCTGGCGATGAGTTTGGCCGGACGCAAAAGGGCAATAATAACGGCTATTGTCAGGACAGCGAGATCTCCTGGGTAAACTGGAAAGGGCTCTCTGAAAACGACGAGAAGCTGCGCGACTTTACCCGTCGGTTGATTGCCCTGCGCGCGACGCAGCCGCTGCTGCGACGTGAAAACTGGCGCGACGGGCTGGAGATCCGCTGGTTTAACGCCGGTGGCGGACCGCAGCAGTCGGAACAATGGGACGAGGGTTCCACCCTTGGTCTTGCCATCAGCCGTCCCGATCTTGAGCAGGAAGAGGGCGTCTGGCACGACGTGCTGATGCTGTTTAACCCGTTTGAAGGCACGGTGCCATTCCAGATCCCGCAGTTTGGCGAAGGGGGTTGGGTGCTGGAGCTTTCGACGGCGGATGAGGCCCCCACAGGGGAAATCATCACGGAATCCGTCGATTATGAACTGGCCGGGCGGAGTATGACGCTTTTCCGCCGTCCTTAAAGCGAGGCCGCCGCGCGTGCGGCGGTATCATACAGGGAGGAGATCGCGCGGAGTAACTGCGCGGTCTCGCCAATTGATGCACCCGGAATGCCGCTTTCCGCATGAATGTTGATCAGGCAGGCCTCCCGCACCTCCCGGTACTTCATGCACAGCGCTTTTCCCTCCTCCGTGGTGGAGAAAAAAAGCTCTTTTCCGGCTTTCTCGCTGGTGACATATCCCGCCTTGACCAGCTTTTTCAGCGCATACGTCACCACGTGGGTATCTTCCACGTTCAGCACAAAGCAGATGTCGGCCAGCTTTTTCTTGCGGTTGCGGTGATTCACGTGGTGCAGAAGCGAAACGTCAAAGGCCCCCATATCCGGTTCACCCGCAGCGGTCATGCAGCGCACCATCCATTTGTTAAACGCATTGCTGGTCATGATCAGCGCATATTCCAGCTCTGATAATTCAGCACACCGCTCTGAGACGAGATGACGGGAGGAGACGATTCGCCCGTCCGCAATATCGTCGTGGTTTAACGCTGTCGTCTTTTTCTTTACTGTCATAACGATCCTTCCCCCGAAATGTAAACCCGTCGATAAAATAAGAACATTTTATTGATAAATTGTTTACATGTTTTTGACGTTCAGATATAGCTTTTTAGTGCAGGTTCTGTGGAGCCTGACGCAAAACACAACATCGCGCGCCGTAATGCACCGGCTTCGCTCTGCTGCGAAGTATAAAAAATAGCCGTCGGCGCGCAACGCTCACTTTGGATAGGGTAACGTTTATGGACAGTTCTACACTGTTGCCACTTATCGGGATTCCGGTGGTGGTTATTGGTTTTGCACTGCGTTTCAACCCGCTGCTGGTTGTCGTGGTGGCGGGGCTGGCGACGGGCCTGCTGGTTGGCATGGATTTCGGTATGCTGCTGGAAACCTTTGGCGAAAAGTTCGTGAATAGCCGATCGCTTGCCACCTTCATTCTGATCCTGCCGGTGATTGGCCTGCTGGAGTATTACGGGCTGAAAGAGCGCGCCCAGGCCTGGGTCGCGAAGATCGCCAGCGCCACCTCGGCGCGTATCCTGATGCTCTACTTTGTCGCCCGCGAAGGGACGGCTGCGCTGGGCCTGATGTCCCTTGGCGGCCACGCGCAAACGGTGCGTCCGCTGCTGGCGCCGATGGCGGAAGGGGCGGCCCTGAATGAATACGGCGAACTGCCGCAGACTATCCGCGACAAAATCAAAGCCCATGCCGCCGCGTGTGACAATATCGCGGTTTTCTTTGGGGAAGATATCTTTATCGCCTTTGGCGCGGTACTGCTGATTGATGCGTTCCTGAAAGAGAACGGGATCGAGGGGATCGAACCGCTGCATATCGGCCTGTGGGCCATTCCGACCGCTATTGCGGCACTGATCATCCATATGACGCGTCTGCTGCGCCTCGACGCCAGCATTCGTCGCGACGTGATGGCCTGGAAAGCAGAGCAGGGTACGCAGGAGATCGCACCATGATGACCCTCATTACCATTAACCGCGTGTACTACCTGATCGGCTTCGTCGTGATGCTGCTGGTTGTGATGACCCTTCGCGATCGCGCTAACCCAAAACGCTATACCACGGCGCTGTTCTGGTTTCTGTTCGGCGGGATCTTCCTGTTTGGCGATCTGATGGTGCAGGAGCTGGGTAAGTCGCTGGCGTATCGCATTATTGGCGGGGCCGTTATCGTGATTGCGCTGCTGGCCGGTTTCGGGCTGGTCGGGAAGGGGTACTATAAAATGTCCACCGAGGAGGAGCGTGTTGCCTCGTCGAACCGGCTGAAAAACTGGCTGTTTTTACCGGCACTGATGATCCCCGTGGTAACGGTCATCGGGACGCTGTTTCTGAAAGGCGTGTCGATTGGCGGCGTTTATCTGCTCGACCAGAAACAGCTTACGCTGGCGGCGCTGTGCGTGGCCTGCGTGGCGGCTATCCTTACCGGCTGGTGGCTGACAAAAGGTACGCCGCTGCATGCGGTGCGTCAGTCGCGTCGGCTGGTCGATACCATTGGCTGGGCGGTGATCCTGCCGCAGATGCTCGCCATGCTCGGCGGGGTGTTTGTGGTGGCGAATACCGGCGAATCGGTACAAAAGGTGGTCAGCCTGTTTGTGAACCCGGACAGCCGCTTCATGCTGGTGGTCATTTACTGCGTGGGGATGGCGCTGTTTACCATGATCATGGGTAATGCCTTCGCAGCCTTCCCGGTGTTAAGCGCCGGTATCGCTCTGCCATTCCTGATTAACGTCCATCACGGTAACCCGGCGCCGCTGCTGGCTATCGGTATGTACGCAGGCTATTGCGGCACGCTGATGACGCCGATGGCCGCCAACTTCAACATTGTGCCCGCCGCGCTGCTGGAGCTAAAAGACAAATATCAGGTTATCAAGATCCAGATCCCGACCGCGTTAACCCTGCTGGTGGTGAACGTGTTCTTAATGTATTTCCTCGTGTTTCGCTAAGGAGCTGCAATGGAATTAACGCAACATCAGGCTGACGCCTTCGCCAGAATGCCGTTGACCTATTTACGTCAGGAATACCCGAACCACATTATGCATCTGCTCAACGATGACGGCGACGTTCTGCCGCCTCGCGAGCTGCACCCGATCTTTTACGGCTGTTTTGACTGGCACTCTGCGGTGCACGGCTACTGGCTGCTGCTGCGCTGCCTGCGTCTCTGGCCCGAACTGCCGTGCCGGGAAGAGATCATCACTCTGTTCGAAGAACACCTGACCGACGAGAAGGTGGCGAAGGAGCTGGCCTATTTTACCGCGCCGTTCCGCGCGTCGTTTGAGCGGCCTTATGGCTACGGCTGGCTGCTGGCGCTGGCGCAGGAGCTGAAACAGTCGTCACTGCCACAGGCGGAGCGCTGGTACCAGACGCTGCAACCGTTAACGCGGGATATTCGCCAGCGGCTGGTGGATTACCTCAGCAAGCTCACCTATCCCATCCGCGTCGGAACACATTACAACACGGCGTTTGCGCTCGCGCTGGGGCTGGATTATGCCCGGGCGGTGACGGATGACGGGCTTGAACAGGCTATCCTGGACGCGGCGACGCGCTTTTATCATACGGACACGCAATATCCGGCGCATTATGAGCCGGGCGGCGACGAGTATATCTCCGGGGCGCTGACCGAGGCGTTACTGATGAGTAAGGTGGTAGAGAATTTCCCGGCCTGGTTCGATGCGTTTCTGCCTGAAGTGGGTGCCGTTTCAGCGCTGATGAACCCGGCTGAGGTAAGCGACCGCACCGACCCGAAAATCGCACATCTGGACGGGCTTAACCTCAGCCGCGCGTGGTGTATGAAGCACATTGCCCGTGCTCTGCCGGAAAACCACCCGGCGCAACAGGCGTTACAGGATGCCGTTGCGCGCCATCTCTCGGCAAGCGTGGAGCATGTTGTCGGCAGTCACTACAGCGGCGGCCACTGGCTGGCGAGTTTTGCGCTGCTGGCGCTGGAGTAGCGCTTAGTTATATTTTTGTGCTCATCCTGTTTCCGCAGGATGAGTGATTTTACGCAACCGGCTCGCGCTGACGACGACCGCTACCGCAGAAGCTGCGGCGGCGACCCACAGCGCAACATGAATTGACCTTTCATCTGCGGCCAGCAGAACGGCCACGGCGGCGGCGCCAAGACACTGCCCGAACGTGCGCATAATGGATAAAACACCGGATGCATAGCTCGCATGCTCACGAATAACGTTGGAAAGCATTTCCCGGTTATTGGGACTCTGAAAGCAGCCAAACCCCACTCCGCACACCAGACTCCGCAGGCAGATATCCCACACTGAAGGGCGGGCGGGTAATGTTGCCAGCAGGATCAAACCGACGACAAAAATCATCAGCCCCAGGGTGGATATCGCCGGGGCTGAAATCGTGTCTGCCCACCGGCCTGCATGCGGCGCAATCAGTACGATCCCTAGCGGCCACGGCGTAAACAGCAGGGCAGACAACACCGGGCTGTAGCCGTATTCGCTCTGAAACAGGAAGGGCAGCGCAATAAAGGTGATCCCCTGGCTGACAAAAGCAATCATCGACGTGAAGGCCGCGAGGGTAAAACGTTCATTTTTAAACATCATCGGCGGCAGTAAGGGGTTATCCGCGCGGCGGATCTGCCAGATAAACGCCATGCCGCTCAGCGCAGCGAGCATTGTCCAGCAAAGACTGCCAAGGTGATAAGTCGCGTTCTGGAGGCTGTTCGCCGCCATGATCGTCGACCCCAACAGCAGCGCCGACAATATGGCGCCCGGGGTGTCGAAAGGCGCTTGCTTTCGAACCGCATCCCGCGGCAGCGCTTTGACCGCCAGCAGTAAGGCGAGGGTGCCGGGAACAACGTTTATCGCAAACAGCCATTGCCAGCTCAGGGTGTGAAGGATCGTCCCGCCCAATACCGGGCCGATAGCGGAGCTGGAGGCGATGAGCAGGGCGTGCAACCCCAGAATGCGGCCAAGCAATCGCCCGGGAAATACGGACCGCAGGATTGCGGGGGCAATACTCAGCGTCGCCGCGCCGCCGATCCCCTGAAGCACGCGCATACCGATAAGCACTTCGGGTGTATTCGCCAGCGCGCAACCCAGCGATGTCAGAGTAAAGGTCGTCAGACCTGCCAGAAATACGGGGCGATAACCCAGGCGGGCCGCAAGCGCCGCGAATATCGCCAGCGTCATCGCAGCCGCCAGCAGATACCCGTTGGCGAACCAGACGGCCATACTGGCAGGTACCTGCATCTCCTGAGCCATGGAGGGCAGGGCAATGTTGATCATGGTGCCATCAAACACGCCCATTAAGGTGGTGGTCATAATTGCGGCCATCACCCGTGCGCGCGCCGGGCCAGGCAGTCCTTCGTCGCCGGGTTGACTGGAAAAGAGCATCATCATGTTGTCCTCTGAGAAGAGTGTATGGATGACAAAACTATAAAGATGGCTTTTACAGGGCGGAAGGCGCACCATTTACACTTTCTCGTTGCACGAAACGCCTTATCTGAATGAACAGGAATGAGCGCTATGACCGATCCTGATTTTAATTTACTGATTGCACTCGACATATTGCTGAGCGAAGCGAGTGTCGCAGGTGCAGCACGTCGTCTGAACCTCAGCACCTCGGCCATGAGCCGGACATTAAGCAGGTTACGCGACGTTACAGGCGACCCGATCCTGGTGCGCGCCGGGCGTAACATGGTACTGACCCCGTGGGCCGAAGCGACCCGGGATCGCGCCAGGCGTGCAGTGCACGAGGCGAGGGCGGTATTGCAGCCCTCAACTGAAACGTTCAGTGCGCAAAGTCTGGCGCGCCTTTTTACCATCAGAGCAAACGATGGTTTTGTGGTGGCGTTTGGGCCTGCGCTTATAGCGGCTGTGGCCGACGCCGCGCCGGACGTCTGTATACGCTTTGCGCCTAAGCCGGAAAAAACGTCGCGCTATCTTCGGGAAGGGCTGGTTGATCTGGAGATTGGCGTCCAGAGCAATATGGGGCCTGAAATACGGCTGCAACGACTGTTTGAGGATCGGTTTGTGGGCGTCGTGCGTAAGGGACACCCGCTGGCTAAGCAGGCAGAAATAGGCGTGAAGGATTATGTCGCCTGGGGCCATGTGGTTGCGTCACCCGAGGGCGCGTTGCACGGTTCCGTTGACGATGCGCTGGCCGAACTGGGGACAAAACGTAAAATCGCCAGCGTCGTACCGGGATTTCCGACGGCGCTCTCCGTGGCGCTGGAATCGGATCTTATCACCATGATACCCGCGCTCTATTTACTCAATCAGCAGGTAACGGACCAGGTACATCTGTTCGAGCTGCCGTTCAAAAGCCGTCGTATTACGGTATCGCAGATGTGGCACCCAAGAATGGAACGCGACCCTGGTCACCGCTGGCTGAGAGAGCAAATTCTTGCGATATGCGGTGTGGAGAGGTCAGACATGATTAAGGGTTCTGTATAGCGATTGCTATACACAGCGCTTATGCTATCCTTGTAAAGCAATTGCTATACAAGAGGTATACCTATGAAATCAGATGTTCAACTCAATCTCAGAGCCAAAGAATCCCAGCGGGCGCTTATCGATGCCGCCGCAGAGATCCTCCATAAATCACGTACAGACTTCATTCTGGAGATGGCCTGTCAGGCAGCCGAGAATGTGATCCTCGATCGACGTGTATTCAATTTTAACGATGAACAGTACGCAGAGTTCATTGACATGCTCGATGCCCCGGTCGCGGACGATCCTGCCATAGAAAAACTGCTGGCAAGGAAACCACAGTGGGACGTGTAACAGCACCAGAGCCCTTATCCAGCGTCCATCAACTGGCGGAGTTCGTTAGTGGAGAGGCCGTGCTTGACGAATGGCTAAAACAAAGAGGTCTGAAAAACCAGGCGCTCGGCGCAGCCCGAACGTTTGTCGTTTGTAAAACGGGCACGAAGCAGGTCGCGGGATTTTACTCTCTGGCTACCGGGAGCGTTAACCATACGCAAGCGACAGGTAATCTGCGGCGTAACATGCCGGATCCCATACCCGTGATTATACTTGCCCGTCTGGCTGTGGATGTCTCGTTACGCGGAAACGGGTTGGGAGCCGATTTACTCCACGATGCGGTTTTACGCTGTTATCGGGTAGCTGAGAATATCGGGGTGCGAGCGATCATGGTTCATGCACTCACTGAGGAAGCCAAAGCGTTTTATATCCACCATGGTTTCAAAGCATCGCAGACTCAGGAACGGACACTGTTTCTCCGGCTTCCTCAGTAGAGGCAAAGGGAAGGGGTGGAATGCGATGGGCTTATCTGACGAGGGATAGGCTTCATAATATCTCATTTAACATAATATACATTATGCGCACTAAGATTAATTAAGAACAAATCCAGCCGTTTCGGACCCATCCTTGTTCTGCTCATTCAGCGCATTATGTCCATATGCCATCAACGCTCATAACTGTCGTTACGGTCTTGCGTGTTCTCCACGGCAGTCACCTGCACATCCTTAAAGCGCAACCCATCCACACCGGAAATTTTCCCGAACTCTGACGCGTCAATCAAAATTCCGTCCAGCGTTAACCCGGTCACAGGACGCTCCGGATACCCCTCAATGAAAAATGCCCGCGAGAAATATTTGTTGTCTGAGCGACGCGCCGTCATATTTTTAATCGTCAGTCCGCTGACCGCAGTAAGACCGGCTTCGCCCTCAACACCTTCAGCCAGCTTGCGCCAGTGTTCTGGTTTATCAGATAAATTTCCCCGGTCGCCATAGCTGTACTGCGGAAACCAGTTCAGCTGGATCAGCACCGGAAAACGTACGTCCGTAAGATGTAAATTTTGGACGGTGATATCACGGATAAACCCGCCCCGGTTGCGGGCCGACTTAATGCGAAACCCGACGCCCGTACCGTTAAACGCGTTATCTTCTATCAGGACGCGTTCAATGCCGCCTGAGGTTTCGCTCCCCAGCGTGATCCCGGACCCCTTATTCAGCGTACAACCGCGAACCACTATATCCCGTGCGGTACGTGCTTTTTGCGCCGCTTCGCGTCCTCGTCCTGATTTTATGCAGATATTGTCGTCATTACAGGAAACAATGCAGCGTTCAACCCGCACCTGTTCACAGGAATCGATATCAATCCCGTCGGTGCTCGGCCCCGCAGAATTGCTGATTTGCATGCCCTCAACCGTGATATGGCGCGAATAACAAAGGTGCACGTTCCAGAATCCGGACTCCCGACTGGTAACATCACGCAGCAGAATGCTCTGGCTTTCAAAGACCAGAATATTGCGCGGGCGCTGACAGTCGTAATCAACCACCCAGCGCAATCCTCTGGCGCTGTAATCGCCGACCATGCCGCTGCGCTCGTCATCGCCCCAGAAGCGTCGCCACCAGATAACACCCTGCCCGTCTATCGTGCCTGTACCGGTAATACTGACGTTTTCACAATCGATGATATTAATAATGCCTGCCGGCCAGCGCATATCAATGCCCGCCACCCGGGTGTTTATCAACGGATAATCAGCCAGATCCTGGCTTCCAACGAGCTGTGCGCCAGCGTCCAGGCGAAGCGAAACACCGCTTTTCAGGAACAGTGCTCCGGTCAGAAAACGGCCTTGCGGAATAACAATGACATCGTTCTGATGAGCGCTATTTATGGCCTGCTGAATGGCAGACGTTGACAGGCGTTGCGCGGTTGGGTCCGCGCCGCACGTCAGAATGGAGACCGCTTTCATGGCTTGTCCTTAAACAGATGAAAGCCTTAGTCTAGAAATCCGCGTGAAGGATAACCTTTGTCTGTTTGACAGCCACGCGGTCAGGCTGGCAAAAAAGCAGATATTTACTGGCTTGCGATCACCGCAACGCCCTTTTCTTTCAGAGCGCTCACCCAGCGTTCATCCGTTGTGTTTTCAACAACCAGCGTATTCACCAGCGACAGGTCGCCAATCACAAACGCCGAGGCCGTGTTGATCTTTTCCGGTGAGGCCAATACCACCGTTTCCGCCGCTCTGCCGGAAAATGCACGTTTGATGCACGCTTCTTCGTAATCTCCGGTGGTCAGCCCGGCCTCAGGATGGACGCCGGTGACCCCCATGAAGAACAGATCCGCATGAATATTATTGATGCCTTCAATAGCGGCCGCGCCGACCGTGACGATGGAGTGTTTATACAAACGACCACCAATCAGGATCACCTCTATGCATGGATGGTCGACCAGCCCCAAAGCGATACCCGGGCTGTGCGTCACCACGGTTATCCGTAAATCGGGTGGTAAGAACGTAATAAGTTCGGAGGTGGTCGTCCCGCCATCAATGATCACCACCTGCCCCGGTGAAATAAGCTGCGCGCCTCGCCGTGCCACGCGTTTTTTTGCATCCATTTTAACGGACTGACGCTCGGCAAAAGGCGCAATCGCTGACGATGCTGGCAGTGCGCCGCCGTGAACACGCTGCAAACGCCCTTCTGCCGCCAGTTCACGTAAATCCCGGCGGATAGTGTCCTCAGACACCGAGAAAAAGAGGCTGAGCGCAGTAGACTGGACCTGACCTTCCGCCTCCAGTTTTTCCAGAATCAACTGTTTACGCTGGCTTGTGAGCATGAATTATTCCTGTTGTTGCACGATATGCCTTGTATTTGCACGATAGTGCTGTTTATGATGCTTACTCTACGAGAGGAGAGCCAAACGTGCAATCAAAACGTGCAGATATACGCATTATCAACAGCGAAACGTTGTCCGACAACTGGTATAACCTGAAAAAATATACTTTTGACCTCCAGCGCAGCGATGGCGACTGGCAGCGACAAGAGCGTGAAGTGTATGACCGGGGGAATGGCGCGACGATCCTGCTCTATAATCGCGACAGCAAAACCGTCATTCTGACGCGTCAGTTCCGTTTCCCGGTGTTTATAAATGGTCACGAAGAGGATCTCATTGAGGCGGCCGCCGGGTTGCTCGATAACCTTGACCCGGAAAGCCGGATTAAGGCCGAAGCGGAAGAAGAAACCGGGTATAAGGTGACGCGCGTAGAGAAAATTTTTGAGGCCTATATGAGCCCGGGCTCGGTTACCGAGAAACTCTACTTCTATCTGGCGGAATATCACCCGCAGGATCGGACCAGCGCGGGCGGAGGCGTTAAAGCAGAGGGAGAAGATATCGACGTACTGGAAATGACGCTGGACGACGCGCTTCGGGGCATTGAAAATGGGCAGATTGTCGACGGAAAAACCATCATGCTGCTCTATCACCTGGCCCTGAAAGGCATTTTATAATCTCACCATTAGCCAGATACCTCCCCCGGCGCAGGTATTTGCCTGTGCTATCCTTGCTGAACACCTCAACATGGAGATGCGAAAATGGCCGACTGGGATCCCTCTCTTTATCTACAGTACAGCGCAGAACGCACACGTCCCGCCGCTGAGTTGCTCGCCCGGGTGCCGCTTGCTGACATAACCTCTGGCGTGGATTTGGGCTGCGGGCCAGGCAACAGCACCGCGCTGCTGAAACAGCGCTGGCCTTCTGCGCAGATCGCCGGCGTGGATAATTCCCCGGCCATGCTGGAGGAAGCCCGACAGGCCCTGCCAGACTGCCACTTTGTTGAGGCGGACATCCGGCACTACAAACCTGACCAGCCGCTCAGCCTGATCTACGCCAACGCCTCACTGCAATGGATCCCGGACCATTACCACCTTCTGCCACACCTGGTTTCGCTGCTCCAGTTAAACGGCGTGCTGGCGGTGCAAATGCCTGACAACTGGCTTGAGCCGACGCACGCCCTGATGCGTGAAGTTGCCTGGGAACAGGGCTACCCCGATCGTGGCCGCGAGCCATTGCCGGGTATCCATGCCTACTACGATATTCTGACGGAAGCGGGATGCGACGTGGATATCTGGCGCACCACTTACTTCCATCAGATGAGCTCTCATCAGGCGATTATTGACTGGGTCAGCGCGACAGGGTTACGCCCGTGGTTACAGGAACTCAACGAAAGCGAGCAGAAAAACTATCTGAAACGCTACCTTGAGCTGCTGGAAGAGCAGTATCCGCTCCAGGAGAACGGGCAGATACTGCTGGCTTTTCCGCGCCTGTTTATGGTCGCTCAGCGGGTTCCGTAAGCCGGATCAGGAACGCGCTTCCTTGAGCAACTGCTGAATTACGGCCTCCTGCTTGTCGTAGTTCCCCTCGCCAAACGCGGTGTAACGCAGTTGCCCTTTCGCATCGAAATAGTAATGTGCTGGCCAGTACTGATTTCCGAACGCGCTCCAGATTTTGTAGTTATTATCCGTCACTACGCGGTACGGCAGCTGCCATTTGTTGACCGCGTTTTTCACCGATGATAACGGCTTTTCCCAGGGGTATTCCGGGGTGTGGACGCCAATCACTACCAGACCTTCAGACTGATATTTCTTCGCCCAGTCACGCACATGCGGAAGCGTATGCTGGCAGTTGATACAGTCCCAGGTCCAGAAATCGATAAGCACAACTTTCCCGCGCAAGGCCCCAGACGTGACAGGGTCACCGTTAACCCAACCCGTACCGCCGCTTAATGACGGTAGCTGGCTGCTCGGCATCGTGTCAGCGACCGGTTGCAGTTTCACCTGCGTGGAGGTGGGTTGCGCAAGGCTCAACAGGGCATTTTCCAGCTGGTCGGCAATACCGTTGGCACCTTTCAGGGCTGAGGTCATCCCGCTGGCGTTGAACGCAACGGCGGCTAACATCATCACTCCCGCTCCCTGACGCAAACGCGCCATCAATGCGGATTTGGCTCTCAGAGGGGTTATCAACTTACGGCCCCCCGCGACAAGCAGCCCCAGCATCAACGCGCACCCACTACCGTAAGCGGCTAACAGCGCTCCGGTTGCGATAGCCGAGTGGCCCGCAATATTAATGCTGAAGATCGCCCCGAGAATCGGTCCGGCACAGGGGGACCACAGCAGCCCGACGGCCAGCCCTGCCAGAAAAGCCGAAACCAGGCCGCGTCGCTGCATGCTGTGGGTGTTGAGAACGTTTCCCGCGCTGACCGCCGGGCGGGCAATGCGCTGAGCGAACTGCGGAAAGATCAGGGCCAGGGCGGCAATGCTCAGTACCAACAGCGCAATCCAGCGACCGATAATGGTGGCGTCAGCGATCCACTCGCTGGCAACCGTTACTACCATCGCCACCAACGTGAACATCACAATCATTCCCGCCAGAAGCGCCAGAATGTGTTTGCGCTGCCCCTGAAAGCCAGCGAACAGCAGAGGAATGACGGGAAGCGTGCACGGACTGAGCAGGCTAATCATGCCGCCTAAAAAAGCGATTATCAGAAACATAACGACCTCACGATACGGTTGCTGCGAAGGTGCAGTGAGGTCATTTCACCGTACGAATGTGTTCAGGCCGTGTGCGAAAAGCTGAATTTTGTCTGCCTGCGTATCGGCGCGGCGTGCAGATACACAGGCGTACAATTAACCGCGCGGAAGGATCACGCTTACGGCCAGCCCTCCCTCTGCCCGGTTTGCAAGATGCAATTTCCCGTCAAGCTGGGCGGTGAGCTGCGCGGCAATGGCGAGGCCTAACCCGGTGCCGCCCGTTTCCCGGTTGCGCGACGTTTCAACCCGGTAGAACGGCTGTAATACCGCCTCCAGTTCTGCCTCCGGAATGCCAGGGCCGTTATCCATAATGCGGATCGCGACCTGCCTTTCATCTTCATCAATCTCTATTACCGCGCTATCGCCAAACTTCAGCGCATTATCCAGCAGGTTGGTCATTACCCTGCGCAATGCCTGGGGACGAGTGACGATCGGCAGACGCGCATTGCGAGCATGAAACTGCACGTTTTTACCAATGTCCTGATAATCACTGGCGATGCTGTTAACCCACGCGTTCAACTCCAGCTTCAGCGTGGTCTCTTCCAGGGATTCTGATGACCGGGCATAGGCAATCCCTTCCCGTACAAGGCTCGACATATTATCCAGGTCGCTCAGCAGCTTATCGCGGAGTTCGGGCTGATCCGCCATTTCGATCCGCAGCTTCATGCGCGTGATGGGCGTCTGGAGATCGTGAGAAATGGACGCCAGAATCTGCGCGCGTTCACGCAGATAGGTCTGTATCCGCGACTGCATCTCATTAAAAGCGTGCGCTGCCTGGCGCACCTCAACCGGACCTTTTTCAGTCATCGGAGAATGGGCCGCAGGATCGAGGGAATCAACCGCGCGCGTGAATTGCAGGAAGGGCCGGACAACCTGGCGCACGGCAATCCAGGAGCAGAGCGCGACAAGTAACAGCTGAAGAACCAGCACCACGGGCAACCAGCTGGCGACAGGCGGCATGCGCGGGATCAGATCGATGGTGAGCGGTGCGCCGTCGCGGAGCGTCAGATGGGCCTGAATATGGGAAATCGGCCCCGGCACCGCCGTAAAGTGGAGCGGATATTGTGCTGAAAGCGTCTCTTTCAGGGTGCGAATCGCGTCCCGCGAGCGCTTGTCCGTTGGCGCGGCGCCTGCCTCGCCGGGGCCAAGGATATAACGATAATTACCGCGACTGAGCCGTTCCAGCCACTCTGGCCGCTCTTTGGCCGGAAGCCGGTCTAGAATGGCCACGCTGGTCGCCACGTCGTTCTCAAGATTGCCCAGCATAACCGTACGCGCGCTGCGCATTCGCTCAACCATGACCAGCGT
Organism: Enterobacter sp. BIDMC 27; assembly: GCF_000534415.1. Taxonomy (NCBI): domain Bacteria; kingdom Pseudomonadati; phylum Pseudomonadota; class Gammaproteobacteria; order Enterobacterales; family Enterobacteriaceae; genus Enterobacter; species Enterobacter sp. BIDMC 27. The sequence continues at coordinate 3,193,079 of NZ_KI973178.1, read as the reverse complement.
CAGGCTGAGTGCGTTAGCCAGCAAGAGTCCAAGCAGCACAATGATCAGCAGCCGGGCCAGTAAGGTGCGGGGCCACAGCGTCATTCATTGGCCTCGACGATGGTCACCGGCATGGTAAAAACGTAGCCTTCGCTGCGAACGGTTTTAATGTAGGCGGGCGTGCGGGCATCTTCATTCAGACGCTGTCGCACGCGGCTCACCAGGAGATCAATCGAACGCTCAAACAGCTCGGCATCACGTCCCTGCGTCAGGTTCAGCAGCTGATCGCGGGTCAGCACCCGTTGAGGATGATCGAGGAATACGCGCAAAAGGCGATATTCCGCCCCGCTGAGCGCCACAACCATCCCCTCGTTATCAATCAGATGACGCGCCACGGTATCCAGCTGCCATTCCCCGAACACCACCAGGCGCCCTGCCTCGGTCACCTGAAGATTAGGCGGCATAGTACGAAAACGACGCAGGATAGCTTTGATACGCGCCAGCAGTTCGCGGGCCACAAACGGTTTCACCACGTAATCGTCGGCGCCCATCTCCAGCCCCAGGATGCGGTCCGTGTCCTCGTTGCGCGCGGTGAGCATCAGGATCGGCAGATCCTTATGCCTGCTGCTGCGCAGCTGTCGACACAGCGTCAGGCCATCATCGCCGGGCATCATCACGTCCAGCACCACCAGGTCGATATGCTGTTTGTCGAGCACTACGCGCATCTCTTTCCCGTTCGCCGCGCCAGAGGCGTGATAGCCGGATTTCACGAGGTAATCGACAATCAGCTCACGAATATCCCTGTCGTCATCGACGACAAGGATGTGATCAATATGCTCCACCGCAGGCTCCCTGATTAAGAGGTAACGGATTGAAAATAGCACATATCAGAGCTTATCCGCGTCGACAACCGCGTTAACAAAGTCCTGCGGATCTTCCTGCGGCGGGTTGTGGCCAACCGTTGCGCCGAAAGTACGGTGCTCATATTTTCCGGTGAATTTCCCCGCATAGGCTGCGGGTGCAGGATGTGGTGCCCCGTTGTTACCGCCCTCGATGGTGATGGTCGGCACCGTAATGTTCGGCAGCTTAGCCAGCTTTTGTTCGTAGGCGTGATATTTCTGCTCCCCCTTCTCCAGCCCCAGACGCCAGCGGTAATTACTGAGCGTGACGGCAACGTGGTCCGGGTTATCGAGGGATTTGGCGCTCGCATTGAAGGTGGCATCGCTGAATTTCCAGTCAGGCGAAGCCTGGGACCAAATCAACCGGGCAAAATCGTGCGTATTTTTAGCATAGCCTTCCGCACCGCGCGGCGTGGCGAAATAGAACTGATACCACCACTGAACCTCTGCCTTCGGCGGTAAAGGCTGTTTGCCAATCGCCTGGCTGCTGATCAGGTAGCCACTCACCGAGACCAGCGATTTCACGCGTTCCGGCCAGAGCGCCGCAACGATATCCGCCGTACGCGCCCCCCAGTCATAACCGGCAAACACCGCCTGTCTGATATTCAGGGCGTCCATCAGGTTGACGATGTCTTTTGCCATCGCCGCAGGCTGGCCGTTTCGCGGCGTTTTTTCAGAAATAAAGCGCGTGGTGCCGTACCCGCGCAGGGACGGCACAATGACACGATACCCCTTTGCGGCCAGCGCGGGGGCCACTTCAGCATAACTGTGAATGTCGTACGGCCAGCCATGCAGCAGGATCACCGGTTGCCCCTCTTTTGGCCCGATATCGACGTAACCGACGTTCAAATCGCCAGCGTTAATCTGTTTAACCTGGTTAAAAGCCGACGCGTAATCCTTACCCGTCGCTTCTGCCTGACAGGACATCACGGTGCCAAGTGAAACGGTCAGGGCGACGGCTGAGTATGCGAGTTTATTAAACATGATGTTATCTCCGGGTGAGTTCAGTTGACGGAGATATATCACCATGCGTTTGTATAGGAGATGTGTGCGGATGCGGCTTTGTTGCATACCTGTGTATGTATCACAGACGCAGATACAGTGTGATACAAACCCGGTTAAGGGGTGATTCGGTACCGGACGTAATCGTCGGCTTCACCATAGTGGTCATACAGCTTACGCGCCGGATTGTGCATGCGGGTTACCCAGTAGAGTTTTGACCACCCTTCCCGCTTACCCTCATCGATCAGGGCGTCGATAAGCGCTTTACCCGCCCCTGCGCCACGTTCGGCAGCGTCAACAAATAGATCTTCCAGATAGGGGTAAGTTTGGATATCGAAAATTATGTACGTTAAGGTTAATTTTTTGCCATCACGTCATTAGTATATTCACAAACAGACTCGCCATTATTGACTGTATGCTGGAGATTCAGCTCCGTTAAGTAGCCGTCTGCCAGATACAAAACCCGGTCTGCAGAGGCTATGGTTTCCGGGCGATGGGCTATCAGCAGAACAGGAAGCCCCAGTTGACGTAAGGTCTGGCTTATCCGGATTTCACTCTCAACATCAAGGTGGCTGGTCGCTTCATCCAGTAACAGGAATCCCGGTTTCTTGTACAACGCCCTTGCCAGCAGAATGCGTTGTTTTTGTCCTCCGGAAAGCCCTCCGCCGGTTTCACCAATCAGCGTCTGATACCCCATCGGCATTGCCATAACATCGCTGTCGATAAGTGCCAGTCTTGCGCACTGGATCATTCGTTCATAATTTCGGTCATCACTGAAAAAAATAATGTTATCTGCTACAGAACCTTTGAAAAGATGGTCATCCTGCAGTACGGTACCGATACGCTGACGAACCTGAAAATAATACGGATGCGTATGCAATATGCCAAATGCCCTGATCCTGCCCTCATCAGGGATGTGGATCCCAAGGATAAGCTTCACCAGTGTCGTTTTCCCGCATCCGGATTTACCTGTAATGGCAACGACTTCTCCGGGATTGAGTGTCAGCGACACCCCGCCGATTATCGGATTTTCCCCTCCCTTGTGGCTGAAGATGATGTGCTCAAGTACTAGAGGAGCATGAGCATATTCATCCATCTCCCTGCGGGATACAGAAGGAATGTGCGAAGCGTTGTTATGCTCACGAAAAGGCTGTTGCTGAAGGCCTTCTGTCGGGGTCAGTACAATATCAGCCAGTCGTTCGTTGTAAACATCGAGCATACGCCAGGAAAAAAACTTATCAGTCAGGCTACTGATACTGGAAGAAAAACGCGTCTGATAGGATAAATAAGCAACCAGCATGCCGACGGTGAAGGTTCCATTCAATACCTCCCCGGCGCCTTTCCACAAAATGATTGCTGATACCACGCTGCCGGTAAGAGTGTGAGCAATGTCATAGCACATCAGCAGACGGCTCTGACGCAACTGCGTATTTCTGCGGGCAACGTTGAGATTCAGCCAGGCGGCCTCACGATGTGCCGTCACACCGTTAATTCTCAGGCTGAGGATCCCGTTGAGTGTTTCAAGAAAATGCCCGGACTCCTTGGCACCTGCATCCCAGGCATCTTCTGCCGACTGTCGAAGGGACGGATACCACAGTGCCCTCAACACACCATAGAAAATGGCTGCAAGTACGGCGATCAATGTCATTTCAGGACTGTACAGCAGCATCATGCAAAGCGCAGTCACCACGAGCAACACATCCAGAATACCTTCCAGCACTTGCGTAGTCAGCGCCTGCTGGATGGTATCTACCGCCTCAAAACGAGCATTAATACTCCCCTTACTGCGTGCATCAAACCAGGCCAGAGGAAGATGGACCTGATGATGGAAAACCCGTGCTGTCCACTGCATGTTAAAATTGACGGACAGTGTAATACTCGCCCGGTGAAGTCAGCGTGAAATTTTCCTTACCTGCCAGTTCGTCCTGCTGTTGCCTGATCACCTGCAACTGCCTGTCCATTTCAGCCTTCCGGCTTTCACCCTGAACGATGAGATGGTCAAGGTCGTCTTTAGCAGCCTCCATCGCGGTGTGCAGTTGCAGAAGCCCCTGACGCTGATCCTCAACGTTTTGCTGTGACGTTGAAACGTCAATCTGCTTCTGCTGGTATTCGATATCTGATACGTAATGCGTATCAGCAAGTTTCTTATAGCGCTCCATAACAGACACGGCCAGCGCAGCCTGATGCACGGCAAGTGACAGACGCTTTTCTGCACTTTTAACCTGAGGTTTCAGGGAAACTATTCGCTGTTGTATGGCATGCTGCTGCTGACTGTTGTCACGCAATTCCAGGGTCTGTTGAGAAGTCAGCATTGTAAACTGAGTTTGTAGGGAAAGTCTTATAGCAGCGAGTGTACCTGCCCCCTGTTCGTTGAAATGTTCACCGCTGATATGATAAAGAGTCTCACCGGCAATAATGTGTTGACCTTCTGAGGCGGTCAATTTGGTTACGTAGCCAGCATATTGAGGAGTGATTTTTACCAGCCCGGATGAGGGCATAACGATTCCGGAAAGGTGAGCCTTACGTGTATAGCTACCATAAAGAATAAAGAGTATCAGGCACAGAAATATGAATAACGTTGTGAGTGCGCTTACTGATAAACCGAATGACGCAGGTAAAACAATCTCACCATAATCAGAATCTGTTTGATGATTTAAAGCCTCTTCCCTGAAGATATTCATATCCCAAATACCCTTCAAAAATTTAACGACAAAACAAAAGCATTCATGCACGAATGAATTATAATAGGATAAAAAAGCCCTCTGCTTCTTATTCTAACTATTAATAGCAATATTGACACCAAAAAAAGAATGGATTGATCTAAAATGTTATAATACTGTCCATGCATCAGACAAAAAGACAATGAAGTCAATATACATGGGATAATATACTTTTTATTAAAAATTGAGTGGAAAACACCGAAGATACAGCCCCTGTATATAATCTCCTCATAATATGGGACTACGAAGGTGGCTATTATAAATGCTATAAAACTAATATGGGAAGGTCCATAATGATATAAATTATCCCTGTAAAGATAAACATTATACTGAACCAGCAAAATGACAAACAACACAACAATAGAAAATTTTATTGAAGCTAAATCTCTACTTGGGCGTAATTTAAAACCATCCAACTTCCTTAAGTAAAAAATATACAAGAAAAATGCAATTGAAAATTCCGCAATAAACAATAAGAAAAATGACACATCGAGAGTAAGATAGCGGAGGGTTATGGATGGCGATAACGTAATTATTATTGAGATAACAGACGCAATAAAAAGAACAATCACGTTTTTCTTACTATAAATGAATGGATAGACATGCCTAAAGATTATCATGTTCAACCTATTATTAATTCATATTTTATATAAGAATCAACAAATATGGCTATGATATCGTAATCATTTTTTGATATCATGCACTTTAACTTCAGTGAACATTTGTAATGATTCCATTCTGCAACACAACAATTTTTATCGGAGTGTACTTTATTTACTTTTAAACCTATTCATCAAGTTAACGCCCCATCGAGTTACTGCTATTAATACAATCAACGCAATAAGAAACCTTGATATAATCCCTGGCCGTGATACTTCGTCAAACTCAAGAACTTCAGCGTATTTCAAAAGGGTAAATGCGATAATGAAAAAAAATAAGTAAATTAGGAAATTTAAAAATTGTTTCATGCTTAACCCGATACTTGTGATTACATTAACTTTATCAAAAACAATAGCTCATCATGACTACTTCGAATAATCATTAAATATCGAAACACCTAGAATAACATTCAGTTATAATGAGCTTTTAAATTACTATCACACACAACTCAAATTACTTACCAACGGCATTGTCCGGGGCCGTTGTAATTATTACTTTTATCTTTACTACCACGATCTGAAAAACTATCTTTTGTGCACTGGCCAGCTATAGCTCCACCAATTACCCCAGCGGTCATACCCACTGGCCCCCCAGGAGAGCCGGCGATTAGACCACCGATGATTCCTGCGCCGCATGAGTCAACGCCCTTGTAAATAGAGCCATTGTTTCCTTTTGAATTACCAGGTTTAGAGCTGGTGTTACGACTACCGGCACCTTCATAATTACCGCTTCCATTGCCGCCACTTACTAATGCTATCTCATTAAGGCTTAATGCTCTTATATTCGACATAAATCATCTCCATTTAATTTAGTTTTGCATTTTGTGCTAAAAAAATATCTTACATTACTTAATGTAAAGAAAGTGAGTTTATGTAAGCAAATGTAAATAAGCTATTGAACTTCGTAAACCGTAGCTCCATTTGGGAGCAGTTCAGCTCCTGCATGGGCAGGCCTATAACACGAAATCGACCTGGAGGTACGGTAATGTTCAGGCATCTTTTCTGACGTCCAGCGCGCAATCACTTCTGCGTCGTAACAGATTTTACAGCCATGGCGCATCGCTTCGTTACGGACGTGCCAGAGTGTTTCGGCTTCTTCGGGCCTGGCTTTTCTTGGCATTACATACTCCTTTATGGATAAATCTGAATAACAAAAGCACGACCAACTGGAATGTGATATTGATGAAATATCAGAACCCAAACAAATGATAACGCTCAAATATGGAGATCACCGGATGACAATACCCACGCTTACGACAGAACGCTTATTACTTAAACCCCTTGTTGCCGCCGATGCCGTCCAGATCCAGCAACGCTATCCGCGCTGGGAAATTGTCCGCTATATGGTGGCTTCAGTCCCCTGGCCCTACCCGGAAAACGGTGCAGAAAATTATGTTAATAACGTTGCACTACCCGATATGGCCAAAGGGATTGCGTGGTTCTGGACGATTCGCCGTCGCGAAGCGCCTGACGAACTGATGGGGGTGATTTGCCTGTATGACGTGGAGGACAACAACCGGGGCTTCTGGCTTGCGCCGGAATTTCAGGACCAGGGATATATGCGGGAAGCGAGCATTGCGGCAACGGATTATTGGTTTAATACGCTCAATAAACCGGTGTTACGTGCGCCGAAAGCGGCGGCCAACAGCCGCTCCCGACGTATTTCAGACAGCAGCGGCATGCGGCTTATCAGGACGGAGAAGAAAGCCTACGTCAGCGGCATGCTGGACTCGGAACTGTGGGAAATCACCCGCGACGAATGGAATGCCCGTCAGGTCAGCTGATAATACTTATCCGGCATCAGTCTTTCAGGGATGTTCTCTTCATCGTTCATCTGCAACAGATCGCGCTCCATCATGTTGCAGATGGCGTCCAGCGGCAAATCGTTATCTTCCGTCCCAAACGGATCTTCCAGCTCTTCTGCCAGCGTATCCAGCGAGATAAAAGTGTAGGAAATCAGCGCAGAGACAAAGGGCGTCATGTAATGCAGATCAACTACCAGCGCAAACGGCAGCATGATGCAGAACAGATACACCGTCCGGTGCAGGATCAGCGTATAGGCAAACGGGACTGGCGTATTGGCGATACGCTCACAGCCAGCCAGCACGATGGACATATCATTCAGGCGGTTGTTAAGGCTGTGAAACAGAATGTCTGAAAGGTGCCCGCTACGCCGCCGTACGGCCAGCCACTCCCCCATGATCAGCAGGATACGGTTCGCCGGCGAGTTGGCGTCCATCACTTTGCGTAGATCGTCAGGAGCCAGATAGCGGGACAGCTGATCGGCATTGGTTTCTCTGCGCAGGGTCATACGCAGACAGTTAGCAAACGCGATTTGCAGGCGGACAAACTCTCCAAGATGTTTATCATCCGGCAAGGTGTTTTTTACCTCGCGAAACAGCGAGCGCGCCGCTATCATCAACTGCCCCCAAAGCAGACGCGCCTCAACGTAGCGCGAATAACAGGCGTTATTGCGAAATCCCAGGAAGATGGCGATAGCCACGCCCAGAATGCTGAACGGCGCGACGGTAAACCGGATACCCAGCGAGGTGTACCACGGCAGCATGACAATCACGGCGATGGAAAGCAGGAAGTTAAGCAGCAGTCGGGTATAAATTTTGGGAAGTACCGAACCATGCCAGACAAAAATCAGTTGCAGCCAGTGCTGTTGAGGACGAACAATCATAATCAGCTTCAGAAAAGTAAAGAGCGCGGCTATTAAACGTGATCCCCCTCACGGTTGCAAGCATGTTAATAGTTCATTGCATTTTCTGACCTGTTAAGCCTCAACCGCACGGTGCTGCATGTGTTTTTTAAAAAAAGAACGTATAGTATGTTGTAACTAAATAGGGTCTTTAAAAAACCCGGCCAACGCCGGGCATTATGATTAGCAGAGCGGTTTTACCGCATCGCGCATGCCTTTGCTTAAAATTGCATCCAGATCCAGCGCAACCTGGTCTACCAGTCCGTTCACCAGAGTGAGATCCTGTTCCCAGTGCTCGCTCACGCTTAACACTGACGACACCAGTTCACGGGTAGTGACCTGTTTGTCGTGATGTTGCGTCCACAACTGCTGGTAACGTTCAAGCCAGTGCGCATCGTCCTGCACCGGATAGCGCTCACCGTTGCGCTCGGCACGGTAAAATGCAATCAGCGCCGCCAGAGCAAAGGTCAGACGTGCTGGCAGTTTGCCGGTCGCCTTCTGCCCTGCCAGCAGTTGCGGCAGAATGCGGGTGCGGTACTTGGTCATCCCGTTCAGGGCAATCGACAGCAGCTGATGCTTAATGTACGGATTACGGAAACGCCCCGTTACGGCACTGGCGAAGGAGTGCAGCTCGTCGCGCGGCAGATCAAGGACCGGAATAATCTCCTCATAAATAGCCTTCTCTACGAACGCGCAAATTTCCGCGTCGTTCATGGCTTCCCCTACCGTATCCAGGCCGGCCTGAAAAGCGACCGGAACCAGCGCCGTGTGCGCGCCGTTGAGGATCGCCACCTTACGCTCTTTATACGGTTTGATATCGTCAACAATCAGGACGTTGAGTGGGTATTTATCCAGGCGCAGTTCAGCTGCAAGTGATTTCGGCCCCTGAATAACAAACAGATAGAAATGTTCCGCCGTGTCGAGGAAGCTGTCGTGATAGCCCAGCCCGGCTTCCAGCTCTGCCACCTCATCACGCGGATAGCCGGTAACAATGCGGTCAACCAGCGTCGAACAGAAAGTGTTAGCATCATTCAGCCACGCAATGAATGCCGCCGGCAGCGCCCACTCCTGTGCATAGCGCAGCACCAGTTCACGCAGGGCATCGCCGTTGTAGTCGATGAGTTCGCAAGGAATGATAATCCAGCCTTTATCCGCTGCCCCGTTAAAGTGGGTAAAGCGCTCGAACAGCAGACGCGTCAGTTTGGCCGGATAGCTGACAGCTGGCGCATCGTCAAACTTATCCCCCGCGTGATAGCTGATCCCCGCCTCCGTGGTATTGGAGAAGACAAACCGCATGTCCGGGTTATGGGCGAGCTTCAGAAATTCATCGTACTGGCTGTAGACGCTGATTTCACGATTCACGGAACGAATAAGACGCGCATCGCTTACCGCTTCCCCCTGCTCATTCAGACCACGAATAATCGTGGTATACAGACCATCCTGGGTGCTCAGGGACGGCGGAAAATCGCTCTGGATCGGCCGCACAATCACCACACCGGCATTGAGATCGGTATGCTCGTTTAAGAGGTCGATTTGCCAGTCAACGAACGCGCGCAGGAAGTTACCTTCGCCAAACTGGATGATACGTTCAGGATAGCGCGCACCGGGGAAATCACGACGGTTGAGTGTGTTCACAATGGAGGTCCTTTATGATTAGTCATACAGCCTGATAAGATTGGTGTGATAACTTATCAAAACTTCAGGACCATAACCCCTGTCTGGATCAACTCAGGATGCGATGGTGAAAAATAATCACAGAAATTTATAGAACACCGAGGTCGCCGTCATGTCCCCGTTCGGCATCAGGGCGTAGCGTGGGATCTCCCCCGCCTTTTGCCAGCCTGCTCTCTGGTAAAACGTCTCCGCGCCGCTGCCGGTTGAGGTATCAAGCACCAGTACCGTAAGCGCTTTTTCACGTGCAACCGCCTCCAGGGCTTCCATCAGCGCCATTGCCGCCCCTTTACGGCGCGCGTTCTCATGAACCAGCAGTTTCGCGACATCTGCACGGTGCGGCTGGTTTTCAGGCTGATCGGTGATCAGCTGGACCGTGCCAACCAGCCCCTGCTCCGCATCAAAACAGCCCAGGACGGTACGCTCGTCGCGCCCGACGCTGTCTGCGACGCCGACCCAGAAGGTTTGGGCTTTCCCGGCAGAAAAAGGCAGCATAAAGCTGACGGAGGCGCCGCCGTTGACACAGTTGACGAGAATATCGTTGAGGGCATCGATGTGGGTGAGGATGTCCTGCCGGGAGAGAGGTTTAATCAGCATGGGAGAGTTCATTGCGCGTCCTTAGGTTGAATCTCTCCACTTTGCTATTAACATTTTTGTAACGCAATAAGTGATGACATAGGATTTCGTTATGTCATTTCTCGCCGTGGTGTTGCCGCTTCATGGCGTACATTTGCGCATCCGCGTGTTTTAGCCATGCCTGCATATCGTTGCGGTGATGATCGAACTCGCTCAGCCCCCAGGAGAACTGTAACGACCAGGGATGTAGCTGACGCGCGTTATACTTTTCCGTTTGTTCCACGAGATACTGCATCGCGATCCAGGCGCCAGGCTCATCGGTATCCGCAAACAGCACCGCGAACTCATCTCCCCCGAAACGTACCAGCAGATCGGCCTCGCGGAACGAGGAACGCATCAGGGCGGCCATCGCTTTCAGAGCTTTGTCCCCCTCCTGATGTCCGAAGCGATCGTTAATGGTTTTGAAATGGTCCAGATCCAGCCAGCCAAGGGTTAAGGGTTCTGCCCGACGCTGCGAAACCGACAGTGCAAACTGCGCAAACTGGTTAAACCCGCGACGGTTAAACAGCCCCGTGAGTTCATCGGTTGTGGCCGCGCTAACGGCCGCAAATTCATCCTCTGCCAGCGCGCTGAGATCGGCCAGTACGGCGGCATCCGCCGCGGTAAACTCACGAGGCGCGTAATCAATAAGACACAACGATCCCACGCATGCCCCGTCACGTAAACGCAGCGGGAAACCGGCGTAAAAGCGCACGCCCGGATCTCCCACCACCTGCGGATTATCCGCAAAGCGTTCGTCCAGCAGCGTGTCACTCACCACCAGCGGCGCGTCACCCAGGATCGTATGACCACAAAACGAGAGATCGCGAGGCTGGGTGGCAGGTACCTGGCCGTCGGCAGACTTCACGATCGCGGCGTGGTCATCCACCAGCGTAATCATCGCCAGCGGCACCCTGAAAAAGCGTGTTGCCAGCCGCGTAAGACGATCAAACGCGGGGTAATTGTCGATCTCAAGCAGACCGGACTCGCGCAGCGCATTCATGCGCTCCGCTTCATTCACGGGAATTTGAGGTGCCTTCATAACGTCTCCTGACGCTGAGCATTAGTAAAAGCGTAGCTTAAACAGAGACATTGTCAGTTCAGGAGGCACGATTTACCTCTATGACCAGCCAATGATGGATTACGTTGACGATATACTGTTGTTGCTGCGCACTCAGCGGCACGCCCTGCGGGATAGCGTGCCACTTAGCCAGACAGCCCCGACAGCAGGTTGCCGTGGCATGCTGGGCGATAAAAACCGGATGGCCGCGCATTGGCGTCTGCTTACCGTCATTCACCGGGTGTGCAGGCGCCAGCCGCGCGGCGACAAAATCGGCGGCATGCTTATCGATAGTCTCCGCGCCCTTATCCCAGCAGTATTGCCGCTCTTTCGTCCCTAAATGAAATCGTGAACGGAACGTGGAGCGAGCCAGGCGCGAGAACAGAGGATCTAACGTGGACATCAGTATACGGACCGTCCAAGGCGTTTGGTCAGCTGTTCCAGCGCCGCCACGCCCGCCAGTGAATTTCCGGTCTCGTCCAGTTCCGGGCTCCAGACGGCAATCGCCATCTCGTGAGGGACAATCGCCACGACCCCACCGCCAACGCCGGATTTAGCCGGCAGCCCCACGCGCCAGGCAAACTCCCCGGCATTCTGATACATTCCGCTGGTTGCCATTAAGGCGTTGATCTGCCGGGCCTGCATCGGGGAGACAACGTTCTCGCCCAGATGCGGGGCATGGCCCTGATGCGCCAGAAACAGAAAAGTCTGCGCCAGTTCGACGCAGTTCATCTTCAGCGCGCAGTAATGAAAATAGTTTTGCAGCACCGTGGCGACGTCATTATGAAAGTTGCCGAAGGACTTCATCAGCCAGGCGATGGCGGCGTTACGTGCAGAGTGTTCAAACTCAGAGCGCGCTACCACCGGATCGTAGGCGATGTCCTGCACGCCGGAAAGCTGCCGCACAATCTGGAGCATCCGCTGGCGCGGCGCGCTCAGCCGGCTTTGCAGCATATCGCACACCACCAGCGCCCCGGCGTTAATAAACGGGTTACGCGGCTTACCCTGTTCGATTTCCAGCTGGAGAAGGGAGTTGAACGGCTGACCGGACGGATCTTTGCCTACCCGCTGCCAGATCTCCTGCTCGTCATACTGGCGCATGGCGGCAACGAGGCTAAGCACTTTTGAGATCGACTGAATCGAAAAGCGCTCAAGCGCGTCTCCCGCCTGAAAACGCTGACCGTCGACAGTACAAATGGCGATACCGAGCTTATTACCGCTGATCGAAGCCAGCGCGGGAATGTAATCGGCAACCTTACCCTGCCCCAGTAACGGACGAACCTGCGCCAGAATCTCGTCCAGCATCTCATTATGGATGACCGCAGCCACACTTTGCTCCTTGCCCTCAGGCTAAAACGGGCAGCGAGTATAACAGACGCTTATACGTCACGTCAGGCAGGGAGACGAAAACGCGAGACGGCCTGCAACAAAAGATCGGACTGCTGATGCAGGCGCTCAGAGGCATTTGACGCTTCGCTAACCAGCACATCTGTCCGACGCGATACCTGATTCAGCGCCTGAAGCTGACGGGTCATCTGATGAATGCTGTCCCCCTGATTCAGGGTGGCCAGCGAAATATCATTCAGCAGGCTGCTCAGATTCGCCACCAGCCCGGTGACCTGTTGCAAATTCTCTTCCAGACGGTTTACCACCTGAGAACCTTCTTCAATGCCCTGTAGCGAGTGGTTAATCAGCGCCTGGATGGTTTGCGTAGAGTGACTGCTTTTTCTGGCCAGCAGCCCCACTTCCCGGGCAACCACCGCAAATCCGCGCCCCTGCTCTCCTGCATGGGCGGCTTCAATGGCAGCGTTGAGGGCGAGAATGTTGGTCTGAAACGCCACGCTGTCGATCATCGCGACGATCCCGCGCATCTCTGAGGATCGGTCGACGATCGTCTGCATCGAGCCATTCACCGCTGACATCATTTGCTCCCCACCAGCGGCAGCCTGTCGGGCTTCATCCGCGCGCGAGCGGGCGAGTTTAGCATAACCCGTGTTCCCCTCAACGTGGGTTTCGAGATCGGCGATGTGTGCGGTCACCTCCTCCAGCTCTTTGGCCTGTCGCGTAGACTGCTGATAAAGCTTCTGATTCCCCTGCGCAAGCGATCCGATATTTTCAACCATGGAGGTAGTGGCCTCGCTGACCTGGGTCACCAGTTGCTGGAGCCCGCGCTGCATGGCGGTAATACTGCCGCTGAGCTGGCTGATTTCACGGTTAAAGCGCACAACGTCAGGCGGCGTGCCTGACAAATCCCCTGCCGCAAGCTGGTTAATATGGATAATCAGACGGCGTAGCGGGGATATCACCCACTTCGCCATTCCGAACCAGACGGCAATGGCAATGGTCAGCAGCACCAGTGGCGCAAACAGGAACAGCCGTTGCAGGCCTGAGAGTTGTTCCATGAGCGACTGACGCCCCTGTATCGCCTGCTTCTCACTCCGTTGCTGGTAGCGTGCAAAATTGTCATTAAAATCGGTCTGAAACGCCTGGGCGGGTACGGCGAAAAAGAGGTCGATGCTGTTGGTTTTCACCAGCCCCTCTGCCTGCTCCCGGATGGCGTCGAAAAACAGCTGATAGCTGTTAACCAGCCCGTCGTCTTTCGGCGGATTAAGCGCGAGCCAGGCCTGCCATGCCTGCTGTGACGCCACCAGGGATTTTTGCGCCTCGTCCATCAGGCTATGCCAGCTCCCTTCCGAGCCGGTCTCTTTATCCTGCATAAAGTACACACCAGCGCGGTTGAGCAGATCGCTGGCCGCCAGCAGAGAAATACGGGCCTGATCCAGTCTGCTCTGCTGCTGCCAGGCCAGCTGATTGCGCTGTTCATTACGCTGGGCTTCATTCAGGGAGGCGGTCAGCAGGAAGGAGGAAGAGAGTTGCAGGGCGGAGAAAAGGCCAATAATACAAAAGATGCCGGTCAGCAGGCCAAACTGACGAGGGATAAAGCGCGGCGCAAGACGACTAAAAATTTGCGTTAGGTTCATAATTTTCTTCTGTAACAATACGTTAGACGCGAGCGAGTCTACGAAACGAAAATGACAGAACCATTACGCAAAAATGACAGGAAACGTGAATTGCCGGGTAGCGGCCTGGCCTTACCCGGCAACAAGACTAGACGCGATCCTTCCACACCGTCTGCACATTACAGAACTCATGCAGGCCGAAATGAGAAAGCTCTCGCCCGAAGCCGCTCTTCTTCACCCCGCCAAACGCGACGCGCGCATCGCTGGCGCTGTAGCCGTTGATAAAGATCCCGCCGCACTCCAGCTCGCGCGCAAAGGTTTCAGCCAGCGCATCGTTCGCGGTAAAGACCGTCGCCGATAAGCCAAAATCGCTGTCGTTAGCCAGCTGCAATGCGTGCGCCGCATCGTTCGCGATGGTAATTGCCGCCACCGGACCAAACAGCTCCTGACGAAAGGCCGTCATCTGTGGGGTGACGCCGCCGAGTACGGTTGGGGCATAATAGTTACCGGTCCCGGACATCTTCTCCCCGCCCAGCAGCAGGGTCGCCCCTTCCGCCAGCGTAGCCTGCACCTGCTGATGCAGTTCATCGCGAAGATCAAATCGCGCCATCGGGCCAATATAGTTATCTTCCTCATCCGGTGCGCCCATCTTCAGCGCCTTGACCGCGTCAACAAAGCGTTGGGTAAAGGCGTCCGCCACGCCCGCTTCCACAATAAAGCGTTTTGCCGCCGCACAAACCTGCCCGGTATTCTGATAACGTCCGGCCACCGCCGCGTTGACGGCCAGATCCAGATCGGCATCGTTCAGAACGATAAACGGATCGGAACCACCCAGCTCCAGCACGCATTTCTTCAGCGCCGCGCCCGCCTGCGCGCCAATTGCCGCACCAGCCCGAACGCTGCCGGTTACGGTCACCGCCGCGATACGACGATCGTTAATCGCCTGGCTGACGCCGTCATTCGTCGCGTTCACCCAGCCAAAGACCCCCTCCGGGAAACCGGCATCCGCGAATACCTTCCCGATCAGCTCCGCCGAGCCGAGCACATTAGGCGCATGTTTAAGCAGATAGCTGTTCCCTGCCAGCAGGATCGGCACCGCACCGCGCAGCACCTGCCAGAGCGGGAAGTTCCACGGCATCACCGCCAGAACGGGGCCAAGCGGGCGGTACTCAATCACCGCATTTTCGACCTGGGTAGATTCCGGGTGCAGCATCGCCGGGCCGTGTTCAGCGTACCAGTCGCAAAGGCTGGCGGACTTAGCCACCTCCGCACGCGCCTGCACAATGGGCTTGCCCATCTCCCGGGAGATAGTCTGCGCCATCTCTTCCGCACGACTACGCAGCGCCGCACCCAGATCGCGAAGTTTTTGCGCCCGGTGCGCCACGCTTTCGCGTCGCCACTGACGAAAACCGATATCCGCCTGCACAATGGCACGCTCAACGTCACCGGACGTTGCCCACGGGTAAGCAGCCAGCGTTTCGCCGGTAGCCGGGTTGACAGAGTGGGCATGGGTAGCAGATGAATAGGTCATGATGTTCTCCACGTAATAACAGTTGATTGATTGTGGCCTACTCTGCTATTTCTTAAAAATGAATAATACTCACCACCTTATTCACGAATCGAGAACGGAATGGACTTAACACAGCTTGAGATGTTTAACGCCGTCGCACTGACCGGCAGCATTACCCAGGCGGCGCAGAAGGTACACCGGGTGCCGTCAAACCTCACCACCCGCATCCGACAGCTAGAAGCGGATCTCGGCGTGGAACTGTTTATTCGCGAGAATCAGCGCCTGCGGCTTTCCCCCGCCGGGCACAATTTTTTGCGCTACAGCAAGCAGATCCTGGCGCTGGTTGACGAAGCGCGAATGGTCGTCGCCGGGGATGAACCGCAGGGATTATTCTCGCTCGGCGCGCTGGAAAGTACCGCCGCCGTACGCATTCCGGAAAGTCTGGCGCGGTTTAACCAGCGCTATCCGCGCATTCAGTTTGCGTTGTCCACCGGACCTTCCGGTACGATGATTGACGGCGTGCTTGAGGGGACGCTCAGCGCCGCCTTTGTCGACGGGCCGCTCTCGCATCCGGAACTGGAAGGGATGCCGGTTTACCGGGAAGAGATGATGCTGGTCACCCCTGCGGGTCACGCGGAAGTATCAAAAGCCACGCAGGTGAGCGGCAGCGACGTGTATGCCTTTCGCGCCAACTGTTCTTACCGGCGTCATCTGGAGAGCTGGTTCCATGCCGACCGCGTCACGCCGGGAAGGATCCATGAGATGGAGTCCTATCACGGGATGCTCGCCTGCGTGATTGCCGGGGCAGGCATTGCGCTGATGCCCCGCTCCATGCTGGAGAGCATGCCGGGCCATCATCAGGTGGCGGCGTGGCCGCTGGCGGAAAACTGGCGCTGGCTCACCACCTGGCTGGTGTGGCGACGCGGGGCGATGACCCGCCAGCTTGAGGCGTTTATCGCGCTGCTGAACGAGCGTCAGCCACCAGCGCCCAGTTGTTAATGATGAACGTAGTCCTGGAGTCGAAGGAAAATTTTTCCCTTCATATACAGCGTGGCCTGCCCGCCAATCAGCACGCGGTCGCCTTTCAGCTCGCAGCGCAGATCCCCGCCGCGCAAGGAGACCTGCCGGGCCGACATCTGCGTTTTACCAAGCTTTTCACTCCAGTACGGGATCAGCATGCTGTGAGCTGATCCCGTCACCGGATCTTCCGGCACCCCTTCCCCCGGGCAGAAGAAGCGGCTGACGAAATCATACTCATCCCCCGGCGCCGTAACGCAGACCATTTTCCCGAGCGGGAGCATGGCCGCGATATCCGGCGTCAGCGCTTCCACCTGCCGCTGGCTGTCGAGCACCACCATGTAGTCACGCCCCACACGCACCTCGTCTGCTGCGTTAATGCCCAGCGCGCTGAACAGCACCACGGGTGGAGTATCGACAACCTCGGTTGACCACGCCGGGAAATTAAGCGTCAGCCAGTCGCCGCTGCGTTGTACCGTCAGTTCGCCGACAAAGCGCGTGGTGAAGGTGATTTCCGTATGCGGATAATCCAGGTATTCGAAAATAACGTGAGAAGCCGCGAGGGTTGCGTGGCCGCACAGGTTAATTTCATCCTGCGTGGTAAACCAGCGCAGTTCAAACCCGTTATCCGTTCGGACAAAGAACGCCGTCTCTGACTGATTATGCTGCTTCGCCATCTTCAGCAGCGTCTCATCCGGCAGCCACGCTTCCAGCGGACACACCGCCGCCGCATTGCCGCCGAACGCCCTGTCGCTGAAGGCATCTACCAGATAAAAATCAATTTCCTGCATCGTTGGTTCCTCTTAGATTTGTTCAGCGCAGAAATACTGTGCCCTTCAGATACAGTGCCGCCTGCCCGCCCATCCGCACGCGGTCGCCCTTGAGTTCGCAGCGTACGTCGCCACCACGGGCAGAAACCTGGCGGGCAAACATCTGTGTTTTGCCAAGCCGTTCACTCCAGTACGGGATCAGCATGGTGTGCGCGGAGCCGGTGACAGGATCTTCCGGCACGGCCACGCCTGGCGAGAAGAAACGGCTGACAAAGTCGTATTCCCCCTCGTCCCGGGCAGTGACGGCCACTTTATGCTCGCCCGGCGTCATGGCGGAGAAATCCGGATTAAGGGCTTCAACCTGCTCTCGGCTTTCCAGTACCAGCACCCAGGCGCGGCCTTTTCGCGCCTCGACGTAGTGGCTGATACCGAGTGCGGTGAGCATCTCCGGTGGCGGCGTCTGTGCCTGCGTCGGGCAGGCCGGGAAGTCCAGCGTCATCCAGTCACCTTCACGACTGACGGTCAGGCGACCAGAGGCGGTGTCAAAATGAAGGCGTGAGTCCGGATAATCCAGTTCGTGAAACAGTACATACGCCGCGGCAAGCGTCGCGTGACCACAGAGATTAACCTCGGTGAGCGTGGTGAACCAGCGCAACTCGATCCCCCCTTTGGTACACACAAAAAACGCGGTTTCTGACTGGTTATGCTGTTGTGCCATTCGCAGTAACGTCTCATCCGGCAGCCACGCGTCGAGCGGGCACACCACCGCCGGGTTGCCGCCAAAGGAGGACGCGCTGAACGCATCTACCAGATAAAAATCAATCTCCTGCATCGTGTTACCGCCTGTTTTTGTTGTGTTGTTCTTTATCTTCGATGAAAACAACCCCGTTCGCTACCGCTGCATGAAGGTAAATTTTGTGATTCACATCACATAACGGTTGAGTTTTCGCCGTTTAAGGCTTTAAGATCGTCTCCTCATCTTTCAGGCAACGAATCCCAGATATCCCTATGACAACACACACGGTTTCCCGCAGAGTCGCGTGGCTACGCGTGGTCACGCTCGCCATCGCCGCGTTTATTTTCAACACCACGGAATTTGTTCCGGTTGGGCTGTTGTCCGACATCGCCGCCAGCTTCCATATGGAAACGGCACAGGTTGGCATTATGTTGACCATCTATGCATGGGTGGTGGCGCTGATGTCGCTGCCGTTTATGCTGCTGACCAGCCAGATGGAACGCCGTAAGCTGCTGATTGGGCTGTTTGTGGTGTTCATTGCCAGCCATGTGCTGTCATTTATGGCATGGAACTTTACCGTACTGGTCATCAGCCGCGTTGGCATCGCGTTTGCCCATGCCGTTTTCTGGTCGATCACCGCGTCCCTCGCCATTCGTCTGGCTCCGGCGGGAAAACGCGCCCAGGCGCTGAGCCTGATTGCCACCGGTACGGCGCTGGCGATGGTGTTAGGCCTGCCGATCGGGCGCATTGTGGGACAATACTTCGGCTGGCGCACCACCTTCTTTGCCATCGGCATGGGGGCGCTGATCACCCTGGTGTGTCTGATCAAACTGCTGCCAAAACTGCCCAGCGAACACTCCGGCTCGCTGAAAAGTCTGCCGCTGCTGATGCGTCGACCGGCGCTGATGAGCATCTATCTGCTGACCGTGATTGTGGTGACCGCCCATTACACGGCCTACAGCTATATTGAGCCGTTTGTTCAGGTTGTGGCGGGCTTTAGCGCTAACTTTGCCACCGTTCTGCTGCTGATCCTGGGCGGCGCGGGGATTATCGGCAGCATCCTGTTCGGGAAGCTGGGCAATAAGCACGCGTCTGCGCTGGTAAGCAGTGCGATTGGTCTGCTGCTGGCATGCCTGCTGTTACTGATGCCTGCGGCAGGCAGCGAGAGTCATCTGGCGATCCTCAGTCTGTTCTGGGGCGTGGCAATCATGATTATTGGTCTGGGAATGCAGGTCAAAGTGCTGGCGCTGGCCCCGGACGCCACGGACGTAGCGATGTCGCTCTTCTCCGGGATTTTTAATCTGGGGATTGGAGCCGGTGCGCTGGTGGGAAATCAGATCAGCCTGCATGTATCGATGTCGGCCATTGGTTATCTCGGGGCGATTCCGGCGCTGATCGCGCTGATCTGGTCGGTGCTTATCTTCCGTAAATGGCCGGTCGCGATGGAAGAACAGTCCAGCCACGGTTGACGTTTGTTATGCCGGGTGGCGGCTTCGCCTTACCCGGCCTACGAAGCATTAATATCCGTGTTCTTCATCACCGCCAAGATAACGGAATCTTTCATCTGTCATTTTGGTCTGACAATCATAGATACCCATTCTCGTTGCCAGAGGAGTGGTTGCAGAAGACGCATCGCTTTATATTCATAAGAATTATATCCATTGCGAGTAGGCCGGGTAAGGCGAAGCCGCCACCCGGCAACGTTCTCAATGATACGTCTTAACAATCTCCAGCACGCCGTTAATAATAAACTGCACGCCCATACAGACCAGCAGAAAACCCATCAGTCGGGAGATAGCTTCAATCCCCCCCTTACCCACCCAGCGCATAATCGCCCCGGAGCTGCGCAATGACCCCCAGACGATAATAGCGATAAGCGCAAAAATGATCGGCGGCGCAACGGTGATAACCCAGTGCGGAAATGTCGACCCATCACGCACCGTTGAGGCGGAACTGATGATCATCGCAATCGTCCCCGGCCCCGCCGTGCTCGGCATGGCTAACGGCACAAACGCGATGTTGGCGCTCGGTTCGCTTTCAAGCTCTTCCGATTTGCTTTTGGCTTCCGGGGATTCGTGCGCTTTATGCGCCGGGAACAGCATCCGGAAACCAATAAAGGCCACAATCAGCCCGCCAGCAATACGCAGACCGGGAATCGAAATACCAAAGGTATTCATCACCAGTTGCCCGGCGTAATAAGCCACCATCATTATGGCAAAGACATAGACAGAGGCCATCATCGACTGCTGATTGCGCTCTGCGCTGTTCATGTTCCCCGCCAGCCCCAGAAAAAGCGCCACCGTCGTTAACGGGTTCGCCAGCGGCAGCAACACCACCAGTCCAAGCCCCACTGCTTTAATCAAATCCAACATAATGCACCGCAGTCCTTATCCTTATTCAACATCGCAATTATAGGGGCAAATCCTCGTCCGGAGCCATCCGACAGCGTAACCATAATTGTCTCGCGTAATTCATAACCCCAGATTATCTGTATGATTTAAAAGCGTACAGAATAAGTTCCTGAAGCGTTTTAGCATTTCGTGGCATCGGCCGATTCATTCAGTTGACTTATACTTGCCTGAGCAATAATATCTGCCGTGACTAAACTACTTGCCAGGGCAACCATTGTGAAAAGCACCAGTGACCTCTTTAACGACATAATCCCACTGGGTCGTCTAATTCATATGGTTAACCAGAAAAAAGATCGCCTGCTCAATGACTATCTGTCACCGCTGGATATCACCGCAACACAGTTCAAAGTGCTGTGTTCCATTCGCTGCGAAGTGTGTATCACGCCGGTTGAGCTGAAAAAGGTGCTCTCTGTCGATCTGGGTGCGTTAACCCGCATGCTGGATCGTCTCGTCTGTAAAGGATGGATAGAACGAAGCCCTAACCCGAATGACAAACGTGGCGTACTGGTGAAACTGACCAGCGATGGCGCGGCCATGTGTGAGCAATGTCATCAATTAGTAGGACAAACACTGCACCAGGAACTGACAAAAAACTTATCGGCAGATGAAGTGGCAACGCTTGAGCTCTTACTCAAGAAAATCCTGCCGTAAACAGAAAAAGAGGTATGACGATGTCCAGACGCAATACTGACGCTATCACCATTCATAGCATTTTGGACTGGATCGAAGATAACCTGGAATCTCCACTCTCTCTTGAGAAAGTGTCTGAGCGTTCAGGTTACTCAAAATGGCACCTGCAACGGATGTTTAAAAAAGAGACCGGCCATTCATTAGGACAATATATTCGCAGCCGCAAGCTGACGGAGATTGCCCAAAAACTGAAAGAAAGCAATGAGCCGATCCTCTATCTGGCGGAACGCTACGGATTTGAATCGCAACAGACCCTGACGCGTACGTTCAAGAACTACTTTGACGTGCCGCCTCATAAGTACCGTATTACCAGTATGCCGGGTGAATCCCGTTATCTGTATCCGCTAAAACATTGCAGTTAATCATCGCCTGTTAAGACGTAACCGAGGAAATCATGAAATTCATCGCCTCCGCCGCCCTCACCTTGCTGGTGCTGGTTTCCGGCCAGAGCTTCGCGGAGCAAACCCCCAATGCGGGGCAGCAAAATAATCGTGACACCATGATTATGCCGTCCACGCAAAACCAGTCGCCCTGGGACTTCAATCACATGGGCGCTGGCAGCGACAAATCCGACGAATTAGGCGTGCCGTATTACAACCACGACCTGTAATTCGTTTTTGCCCCGCTAATGCGGGGCTTTTTTCTGCCTTAACCCCGCACCTGCGTTGCCCGACGCACCCGCAAGCCAAAGACGTTGATATACAGCCCGGCCATAATCAGCCCTGCGCCACACAGTTGCAGCGCGCTGAGCGTTTCATCCAGCAACAGTGCGGCGCTGGCAAGCCCGACCACCGGTACCAGCAGCGATAACGGCGCCACACGCCAGGTTTCATAGCGTCCGAGCAGCGATCCCCAGATACCATAGCCAATGATTGAGGCGACTAACGCCAGGTAGATCAGCGACAAAATGGTCGTCAGGTCGATCTCCACCAGGCTTTTCAACATCGCCTGCGGACCATCCAGAATAAACGACGCGGCCATAAACGGCACGATTGGGATCAATGCGCTCCAGACCACCAGCGATAAGACCGGCGGACGCGTCTCGTGCTGCATTATCAGTTTGTTAAAGATATTGCCGCACGCCCAGCTCAGCCCCGCCGCCAGGGTGAGCATAAAGCCCAGCAGCGCGACATGCTGACCGTTGAGGCTGCCTTCAATCAGCACCAGCACGCCAAAGACCGCAAGGCTAATGCCCGCCAGCTGCTTGCCCTGCAAGCGTTCGCCGAAGACAAATGCGCCGAGAATGATGGTAAAGAACGCCTGCACCTGAAGCACCAGCGAAGCCAGGCCCGCAGGCATACCGAATTTGATGGCGCAAAAAAGAAACGCAAACTGACCAAAGCTGATGGTAAGGCCGTAGCCCAGCAGCAGCTTAAGGGGAATTTTCGGGCGGGCAACGAACAGCAGCGCCGGGAAGGCCACCAGCAGGAAGCGCAGCCCCGCCAGCATCAGTGGAGGCATGTTGTGCAACCCCATTTTGATGACCACAAAATTGAGTCCCCACACCACGACAACCAGCAACGCTAACAGCCCGTCTTTCCGCGTCATTTTCCGCCCCTGAATTATTAAAATTTTGTAAACACTTCAAGGTAACAGAAAAAATAGCCCCGCGAGAAGATCATTAATTCTGGTACTGGAGAGAAGCACCTGCGGATAAATTGGGTGCTATACAAGCTGCCGATCCCATGATAATCCTGTAATAACACAACAAAAAAAGCATAAGCATTTGTCGGGCAGGAAAATGAAACCATCAATCAGGCGCTCAACCGCAGCGCTGCTGGCATCGTCATTGTTATTAACAATTGGCCGCGGGGCAACGCTGCCCTTTATGACCATATATCTCACACGCGTGTACGATATGAGCGTGGAGAATATTGGCTATGCCCTTACCGTGGCGTTGACCATCGGCGTGGTGTTTAGCCTGGGGTTTGGCATCCTGGCGGATAAGTTCGACAAAAAACGCTATATGCTGATCGCTATCGTAGCCTTTATCGCCGGGTTTGTGGCGATTCCGCTGGTGAATAACGTGACGCTGGTGGTGCTGTTCTTTGCCCTGATTAACTGCGCCTATTCCGTCTTCTCAACGGTGCTGAAAGCATGGTTTGCCGACGTGCTGACCTCCAGCGAAAAGGCGCGCGTTTTCTCACTCAACTACAGTTTCCTGAACATTGGCTGGACGATCGGGCCGCCGATCGGCACCCTGCTGGTGATGTACAGCCTACAACTGCCGTTCTGGCTGGCCGCCTTCTGCGCCGCACTGCCGCTCGGGTTTATCCATTTCTTTGTGCAGAAAAGCATAGCCTCAGACAGCCCTGAGGAGAAAATGCCATGGCAGCCCTCGGTGCTGCTGAAAGACCGGGCGCTGTTCTGGTACACGCTCTCCGGCCTGCTGGCGTCGTATGTGGGTGGATCGTTCGCCACCTGCATTTCCCAGTATGTCCTCGCCGCACATGCGGACAGTGATTTCGCAGAAAAGGTGGTGGCCGTTGTGCTGCCCGTCAACGCGGCGGTGGTCGTCACCCTGCAATACGCGCTTGGACGTAAGATCACCGCCAGCAATATCCGTCCGCTAATGACCGCCGCGACGCTTTTTTTCATCCTCGGGCTGGGCGGGTTTATGCTTTCCGGCGAGAACCTGATTTACTGGGGGATCGCGGCGGCGATTTTCACCCTGGGTGAAATTATTTATGCACCGGGTGAATACATGCTGATCGACAATATCGCCCCGCCGGGCATGAAGGCGAGCTATTTCTCCGCCCAGGCGCTGGGCTGGCTCGGCGCGGCGGCGAACCCGATGATCACCGGGCTCATCCTGACCCATCTGCCGCACTGGTCATTATTTATCATTATGATGGCCGCCATCATTGCGGCCTGGCTGATGATATTGCGCGGGATGCGCGTGAAAAGTGAAGATAGCGTGTCGGGTGGCGCTGCGCTTACCCGACCGACAAAACCCTAATCGTAAGCCGGGTAAGGCGAAGCCGTCACCCGGCAAAACCAACACCCTAGTGGTGCAACATCTCCTCCACCACCTGCTCTTTGTACATCTCATTCGGGTAGTAGGTCGGCCAGTTATCCATCTCTTTCAGCAGCGCCTCGTGGGAGGTGTTGCCCATAAAGATATGGAAGTGTGAAGAGGCTTTCGGCCCGATGATATGGTCGCTGAACTGCACAAACTTAGGCGCCTGGCTCGCGTTATCCTTGCATTCAAACAGGTAGCGCACGCCTTTTTTCCCCGACGCATAGGTCAGAATTTTGTAGCCGCTGTAGTCGTAGCGGCAGCTGCTCACCGTTTTGCCTCGGTGGAATTCCATCACGTTGTTTTCAATGCCGATGGCGTCCACGTCCGTCGCGTACCCCTTGCGGTAGTAGGTCTTCACCTCGGCAGCGGATTTTTCTCCCTTCTGCGCTTTCTTTTCGAAAACCGGATCCAGTGAACCATCAAGCAGGAACGGATAAACGGACTGCCAGGTCCCGTCCCAGTCAGACAGCTTCCTGTCCCTGACGTCTTTATCCTCAAAGACGCCGTTTGCCGCCTTCTGTTCCGCCTCTGTCATCTGATGACCGTGCGAATGGGCAAAAAGCGAGCCGCTTACCAGCAGCGTTCCCAGAGTCAGCGCAATTTTTGCAAGTTGTGCAGCCACAGCAAAATCCTCATTCCGTTTTATAAGAATGAGGATGTTATATTATAACATTTCAGATCGCAACCAGCCCGCGAACGCCCTCCTGCTCCATGTTCTCCCCGCGCCCCTGCTGGACGATGCTGCCGCGCGACATCACCAGATAGCTGTCGGCCAGCTCTGCCGCAAAATCATAAAACTGCTCCACCAGCAGGATGGCCATATCCCCCCGGTTCGCCAGGCTGCGGATCACCTGCCCAATCTCTTTAATCACCGACGGCTGAATACCTTCCGTGGGTTCATCCAGAATCAGTAACCGTGGACGGCTCGCCAGCGCGCGACCTATCGCCAGCTGCTGCTGCTGACCACCGGAAAGATCGCCTCCGCGTCGGTGCTTCATCTCCTTCAGCACCGGGAAAAGCTGCCAAATCTCCTCCGGTACGCTCCTTGCGTTTCCCGCGGAGAAGCGTGACAGCCCCATCAGCAGGTTTTCTTCTACGGTCAGACGCGGAAAAATCTCCCGCCCCTGCGGAACATACGCCACGCCGGACTGCACCCGCTGGTGCGGTTTACTGTGAGTGATGCTCTTTCCCTGCCAGACCACCTCCCCGCCTTTCACCGGGATCAGCCCCATCAGGCACCTCAGCAGCGTGGTTTTGCCCACCCCGTTGCGCCCCAGCAGGCAGGTAACTTCCCCGACGACCGCCTCAAAGCTCACCCCGCGCAGAATATGACTTCCGCCGTAGTACTGATTCAGTTCGCTAACCTGTAACATCACCTCTCCTTAACGTCCCAGATAGACGTCAATTACCTGTTCATTGGCCTGTACCTCGCGAAGCGAACCTTCCGCCAGTACCCGCCCCTGATGCAGCACCGTGACGTGGTCGGCGATGGTCTCGACGAAGCCCATATCGTGCTCAACCACCATCAGCGAATGCTTGCCTGCCAGGGTGCGGAACAGCTCGGCAGTGTATTCCGTCTCTGCGTCGGTCATACCGGCGGCGGGTTCGTCCAGCAGTAACAGGTGCGGGTTCTGCACCAGCAGCATGCCGATCTCCAGAAACTGCTTCTGTCCGTGGGAAAGCAGTCCGGCACGGCGATCGCGCTCGCTGCCAAGCCGCAGCAAAACCAGCATCTCATCAATGCGGTCGCGCTGCTCGCCGCTGAGCGTGGCCCGCAGGCTCGCCCAGACGGACCTGTCGGCTTTCATGGCGATTTCGAGGTTTTCCCCTACGGTCAGCGCTTCAAACACGGTCGGCTTCTGGAACTTACGGCCAATGCCCTGACGGGCGATGGCCGCCGGTTCCAGGGCAGTCAGATCGATGGACTGATCGTAAATAGCTTTCCCGCTTTTTGGCCGGGTTTTGCCGGTAATCACGTCCATCAGCGTGGTTTTACCGGCGCCATTAGGGCCAATGATGCAGCGCAATTCTCCGACGCCGATGTTCAGCGAGAGATCGGTCAACGCCTGAAAACCGTCGAAACTGACGTTAATGGCCTCGAGCTGCAACACCGGATCGGTCTGCTCGCGGTAACGGTCGCCCGGTAGCTGGCGGGTAAAGAGTCCTTCAGAGGGCTGCATTAATTCTCTCCCTTACGAAACAGACCGAACACGCCGCGCGGTAAAAACAGCGTCACGGCGATGAAAATCAGCCCCAGAAACAGCTGCCAGTACTCCGGCATCGCCACGGTGAAAAAGCTCTTCGCACCGTTGACCAGCGCCGCGCCAATCACCGGGCCCACCAGAGTGCCGCGTCCACCCAGCGCTACCCAGATGGCCGCTTCAATCGAGTTGGTCGGCGACATTTCACCCGGGTTGATAATGCCCACCTGCGGAACGTACAGCGCTCCCGCCAGGCCACACAGCACGGCGGAAAGCGTCCAGACCAGCAGCTTGAAACCGCGCGGATCGTAGCCGCAGAACGTGAGACGGTTTTCCGCATCGCGCACCGCCGTTAAAATGCGGCCAAATTTACTCTTCGCCAGCGCGTAGCCTGTGCCCAGGGCCAGAAGCAGCAGCACGACCGTTGCGAGAAACAGCGCGATCCGCGTGGTGGTCGCCGTGACGGAAAACCCGAGCAGCGTGGTAAAGCCGGTAAAGCCGTTATTGCCGCCAAAGCCGGTTTCGTTGCGAAAGAACAGCAGCATGCCCGCGTAGGTCAGCGCCTGGGTCATGATGGAGAAATAGACCCCTTTGATCTTCGAGCGAAAAGCAAACCAGCCGAAGACCAGCGCCAGCAGGCCGGGGATCGTCACAATTAACACCAGAGCCCATGCAAAATGCTGCGTTCCCCACCAGAACCAGGGCAGCTCGCTCCACGAGAGAAACGACATAAACGCGGGCAGCCCGTCCCCGGCCGCCTGGCGCATCAGGTACATGCCCATCGCATAGCCGCCCAGGGCGAAGAATATGCCGTGCCCCAGTGAGAGCATACCGGCATAGCCCCAGACCAGATCGAGGGCCACGGCGACAACTGCGTAGCAGAGGAGCTTGCCGATGAGCGTCAACATCCACGTAGAAACGGCCAGCGGATGCGTTGCGGGCAACAGCGCGAGAAAAGGCAGCACCAGCAGCGCCGCAACCAGCAGACTGCCGAAGATTTGCGTGGAGCGCGGTGCCCTGCGCGCCAGTGTTAAGGTCAATGGCTGGCTCATCAGTCTGTCACCCTCCCTTTAAGTGCGAATAACCCCTGCGGACGTTTCTGAATAAACAGAATGATCGCCACCAGAATCAGGATTTTGCCCAGCACGGCGCCCATCTGCGGTTCAAGAATTTTATTGAAGATCCCCAGACCAAAGGCCGCCGCGACGCTACCGGCCAGCTGGCCGACGCCGCCGAGCACCACCACCAGGAACGAATCAATGATGTATCCCTGGCCCAGCTCCGGTCCCACGTTCCCCAGTTGGGACAATGCCACGCCGCCCAGCCCGGCAATGCCGGACCCGAGGCCAAACGCCAGCATATCTACCCGTCCGGTGGGGACGCCGCAGCAGGCCGCCATGCTGCGGTTTTGCGTCACCGCCCGCACGTTCAGCCCCAGACGCGTTTTATTCAGAATGAGCCAGGTGAAGAACAGCACCAGCAGCACAAACCCGAGCACCACAATGCGGTTCCACGGTAGCGTCAGGTTGGCGAAAACCTGCACCCCGCCGGACAGCCAGGCCGGGTTTGCGACCTCAAGGTTCTGGGCGCCGAAGGTCATGCGCACCAGCTGGATGAGCATCAGGCTGATCCCCCAGGTGGCGAGCAGGGTTTCCAGCGGGCGGCCATACAGATGGCGGATCACCGTGCGCTCCAGCACCATCCCGATACCTGCCGTCAGGCAAAACGCCACCGGCAGCGCCACCACCGGATAAAGCGCCAGCCACTGAGGCATCCACTGCGCCATCACCTGCTGCACCATCCAGGTGGCATACGCCCCGAGCATCAGCATTTCGCCGTGGGCCATGTTAATCACCCCCAGCAGACCATAGGTGATAGCCAGCCCGAGCGCGGCCAGCAAGAGTACCGACCCCAACGACAGGCCCATGAAGGCCTGCCCCAGCAGTTCGCCCCACATCAGCCGGTGCTGAATACGGTCCAGGCTCTCAGCGGCGGCGGCACGTACCCGTGCGTCCGGCTCGGTTTGCGCCCGGGTGAACGGCGTCAGCGTGGCCTGAACGTCCGGATCGTCAGACTGTCCCAACAGTTCAACCGCGTTGAGGCGCGTTTCCGCCTGCGGACTCGCCAGCTGAAGATTTGCCAGCGCCAGCCTCAGCGACTGTCGGGTGACGTCATCCGTTTCGCGGTTAGCCCGCTGTTGCAGAAACCCGAGCATATCCGGCTGGGCGTCACGCTGAAGTTGCCGCGCGGCATGACGCCTTTCGGTGACACTGTCACTGACAAGCTGATGCGTCGCCAGCGCCGTGACGGTTAACACGCGCAGCCGGTTGGTCAGCCGCACGGCTTTGGTCGTTCCTTCGGCGCTCTTTGCCGCGCCCAGGGCAACCATTTCGCCGTCGATGCGGGTAAAAGCCTTCTTCTGGCTGTCGGTGTAGAGGTTCTCCTGTTGCAGCGCTTTAAGCAGCGGCAAACGTGCAGGTTCCGGCATGGCTGCCCAGCGGGTCAGCATGGCGGTCTGCTGGCTGCGGCTAGCGGCAACGAAATCATCGGCATCCGATGCCTGCACCATCCCTGGCAGCAGTCCGGTAAGCCACACAATCGCAATAATTATGCGCATGGCGTTCATGACGTCTCTCCCTGGTGGTGGCTTAGTTGCTGGCGGTTTTCATCGGCTGGTCAGGTTTTTTGTCATTCCCGGCGATAAACGGGCTCCACGGCTGAGCGCGTACCGGCTGTTCGGTTTGCCAGACGACGTTGAACTGGCCGTTGCCTTCGATTTCACCAATCATGACGGGCTTATGCAGGTGGTGGTTGGTGGCATCCATGGTCAGCGTAAAGCCGGACGGCGCGTTGAACGACTGGCCCGCCATTGCCGCGCGCACTTTGTCCACGTCGGTTGTCCCCGCTTTTTCAACCGCCTGCGCCCACATATGCAGGCCGACATAGGTCGCTTCCATCGGATCGTTGGTGACGACGGTATCGGCATTCGGCAGCTTATGGGCTTTCGCGTAGGCTTTGTAGGCCGCGACAAAAGTCTGGTTGGTCGGGTTATCGACGGATTCAAAGTAGTTCCACGCCGCCAGGTTACCCACCAGCGGTTTGGTATCAATGCCGCGCAGTTCTTCCTCGCCCACCGAGAACGCCACCACCGGCACGTCCGTGGCTTTCAGCCCCTGGTTCGCCAGCTCTTTATAGAAAGGCACGTTGGAATCACCGTTGATGGTTGAGACCACCGCCGTTTTACCGCCCGCGGAGAATTTCTTGATACTGGCGACAATGGTCTGGTAATCGCTATGACCAAACGGGGTGTAGACCTCTTCAATATCTTTATCTTCCACGCCTTTCGAGTGCAGGAAGGCGCGGAGGATCTTGTTCGTGGTGCGCGGGTAAACGTAGTCCGTTCCCAGCAGGAAGAAGCGTTTCGCGCTGCCGCCGTCCTCGCTCATCAGGTACTCCACCGCCGGGATCGCCTGCTGGTTTGGCGCCGCGCCGGTATAGAAGACGTTAGGTGACATCTCTTCACCTTCATACTGCACCGGATAGAACAGCAAACCGTTCAGCTCCTCAAAAACCGGCAGAACTGATTTGCGCGATACGGAGGTCCAGCAGCCAAACACCACGGCGACCTTATCCTGGCTCAGAAGCTGGCGGGCCTTTTCGGCAAACAGCGGCCAGTTGGATGCCGGGTCAACCACCACCGGCTCCAGCTTTTTCCCGAGCACGCCGCCTTTGGCGTTGATTTCGTCGATGGTCATCAGGGCGACATCTTTCAGGGGCGTTTCTGAAATGGCCATCGTGCCGGAGAGTGAGTGCATGATCCCGACTTTAATGGTCTCTGCGGCCTGGACGCCAAAACTGACCCCCATGGCGACCACGGAGGCGGACAAGGCGAACGCTTTTATAAAGGTACGACGGTGCATATTTTCACTCCTGAAAAAGAAAGCTGTGCGAAGACGTCCGTTACCGCCCGGACGCAGAAAAAGTAACGTCAGTTTCAGGAGAGCAAAAAGGGTGCCAGGTTGCAGAGGCAGGATTTAAACGGGTTCGAAGAGAGGATCTACGGGAAACGACTCAGAATGGTACAGCGCTGCACTGTAATAATGCAGCGCTGTGAACGATGTTACCAGACGTCGCCGGCGATTTGCGTCACCAGGCGAACTTTATCCCACTGCTGGGCTTCGCTCAGGCTGTTACCCTCTTCCGTGGAGGCAAATCCGCACTGTGGGCTGAGGCAAATCTGCTCTTTCGCCACGTAGCGCGCGGCCTCTTCCAGACGCGCTTTCACCCCTTCCGGGTTCTCCAGTTCACCGTGCTTGGTGGTGATTAGCCCCAGAACCACCTGCTGTTTACCCGGGCGCACAAAACGCAGTGGCGCAAAGTCGCCGCTACGGTCGTTGTCGTACTCCAGGAAGAACGCGTCGACGTTCACCGTACCGAACAGCACCTCCGCCACCGGCTCATAGCCGCCTTCGGAAATCCAGGTTGAGCGGAAGTTGCCGCGGCAGACGTGTAGCCCGATGGTCAGATCGTCCGGTTTGCCCTCCAGCGCCTTATTCAGCACCCGGGCATAGGTTCGGGCAAGTTCGTCTGCATCATCACCGCGCTCGCGGATCTGCCGGCGCTGGTCTTCTGAACAAAGGTAGGCCCAGACGGTGTCATCCAGTTGCAGATAGCGGCAGCCTGCATCGTAAAAGGCCCGAATGGCATCGCGCCAGGTGGTCGCCAGATCGTCAAAGTAATCTTTCAGATCCGGGTAGACCGTGGCATCAATATCCTTGCGGCCACCGCGGAAGTGCAGCACGCTCGGGCTCGGAATAGTCATCTTCGGCTGTGCGTTACCGCTGATGCTTTTGAGGTAGCGGAAATCTTCCAGCATAGGATGATCGCCGAAGCCCAGTTTGCCCGTTACGCGCACGCCATGGGCTTTGGTCTGCACCCCGTTGAACTGAATGCCCTGCTGCGAATCATAACGCTCTACGCCCTGTAGCCCGTCAAAGAAGTCAAAGTGCCACCAGGCGCGGCGGAATTCACCGTCCGTTACCACATGCAGACCGCAGGCGCACTGCTGCTCGACAACATGGCGAATGGCCTCGTCCTCAACCGCGCGAAGCTGACCGGCATCGATCTCACCGCTGGCAAATTGCAGACGGGCCTGTTTAACAGAATCCGGGCGTAAAAAACTGCCGACTACATCGGCGCGGTACGGGGCGTGGTGTCGCTGCATGGAAATCTCCTCTGTCTGTCGGCGTTAATTGCCCACAGTGATAATTCATTTCTTGAATCTTTAGACTTCTGGATGTCTAAACGTCCTGAAAAGATGTCATACCGGCTCGCCGCCGACAAACGAGAAAATTTCATCTGTGTTGAAATAAATTCATGTTCATAGGGTGGGTGATGAAGATCCCGCAAACGCGAACCGCTCATCTTCCCAGCCGGTGATGCCCCCGAGCATAATCTTGACCGGCAGACCCAGACGCGCCAGCTTCAGCGCCGCCCTGTCCGCCCCGTTGCAGTGCGGGCCTGCACAATAGACGACAAACAGCGTGCCCTCTGGCCACGCTTTCATCCGCTCGGCGGTGATCTGGCTCCAGGGTAAATGCAGCGCGCCGGGCAGATGCCGCCGGGCAAAATGTTCAGGTTTTCCGACAACGTGCAGCAGAACAAAGTCCTGCTCACCGCTGGAGACCGCGTGATGGACATCGGCGCAGTCCGTCTCGACGCTCAGACGACGCAGGAAATGCCCCACGGCTTCCTGCGGTTCAGCAGCCGGAAATTCAGTAACATAGCTCATGAATCTTCCTCATTTATGGTGTTTGTGTTAACACTACTCTATCCCTTAATTCAGCCCATGAATGCGTCCGCCTATGCCAGAAAACAGCAAAAAGATGACAAACTTAAGACATCACTCGCCGCGTGCGGTCGTGCTGGCATATGACGGTTTATGTACCTTTGAGTTTGGCGTGGCGGTAGAGATCTTTGGCTTGCCGCGCCCGGAGATGGGCGAGGACTGGTATCAGTTCGCCGTGGCGAGCGTGGATGACGGCGAGCTCCGGGCAACGGGCGGGATCCGTATTCTGGCCGATGGCGATCTGCGTCTGCTGGAGACGGCGGATCTGGTTGTCGTACCCGGCTGGCGAGGGCTGGACGAACCCGTACCCGACGCGCTCTGCCAGGCGCTCCGCGCGGCGCATGCCCGCGGCTGCCAGCTACTCTCAATCTGTTCTGGCGTTTTCGTTCTGGCAGCCTCAGGCCTGCTTGACGGGCGGAAGGCAACCACCCACTGGCGCTACACGCAAGCTCTGAAAGCACGCTATCCCGCTATCACCGTGGTTGAGGATGTGCTGTACCAGGACGAAGGCGATATTCTCACTTCCGCAGGCAGCGCCGCGGGGATTGATCTGTGCCTGCACGTGGTGCGCCGGAATTACGGTATTGAAGCGGCAAACCGCGTGGCGCGTCGGCTGGTGATCCCGCCCCATCGGGACGGCTCGCAAACCCAGCAGCTTAGCCGACCGGTGGCTCAGTTGCGGGAGAGCCAGCGCCTGGGCCAGCTGTTTGATTATCTTCACCAGCATCTGGCCGTTTCCCATACCGTCGAATCGCTGGCCCTGCGGGTGGGTATGAGTCAGCGCACCTTTCTGCGCCGTTTCCAGGACGCGACCGGAACAACGCCCGCGCGCTGGTTATTAACTGCGCGATTGCAGCGGGCAAAAGATTATCTCGAAAACAGTCGGCTCAGCATCGACAATATTGCGGAACAAACCGGATTTGGACAAAGCGGCACGCTGCGCCACCATTTCCGGCAGCAATTTGCGCTTTCGCCCGCGCAATATCGCAAACAATTTTCACAGCCGGTACGATAAACGGGCAAAAAAAAACCGCCATAATCTGGCGGTAAATGCTTGCATGGATAGATTTGTATTTTGGTATCTACGCTCCGGTATTCCATACCGGGATGTGGATCATCTGCAATCTACCACTGTGAGCCTCAACGAAGCATAAACGAATCGATTAACCCGCTTTGGTATTAATTTGCAGATAACGCATCAGCCCCTGCTCTGCACTCTGGCGGGCATCATCATTAATCGCTTCGAGATAAAACGCACGAGAGACCCCATACGGCGCCTGCTCGGATGGATAAACGGCGAACTGGAAGGTTTTGCCCCTCGCCTTATTGGTACAGCCCAGCTCCCAGCGATCTTCACTTACCTGGGTGCTATTACATTCGACACGGCCGTAATCGCTGGTTAAATACGATCCGACACGGCTTTTTGCTGACTGAATATATTCTGGTTCTTCATTTGAATAGATGCTGGCCGCAGCACCCACCGCAACCACTACGCCCAGAAGTGATAGCACGATTATTTTTTTCATTTATTCGATCCAATCCTTAGCCAGAAAAATCTTATTGTAAATGATTTCCCAATAAATCTAGCTTCTCTTTGCATACCAGAAATGGGAGTTTACAACGGCGATATTGCTTTTAAGAATAGTCTTAAGTGAGTTTTATTGCGACCACAATTTTTGACAGTCTATTTTCTCAAATTTAAACAGTCGAATAATTACTCTATGAAATTATCCCTACGATGACCGTAGCGTATTTTCAGGGGATAAAGGATGTTCAGAAAAGAATTTTCGCTACTGCTGGTGATTAGCGCCCTGTTCTCAGGGCAGATTATGGCGGAGCACAAAGGGCATGAATTTGTGTATGTGAAAAACGCCGACCATCAGCTTCGTCATGAAGCTGACAGCGACGAGTTACGCAGCGCGGCTGAGGAGTCTGCGGAGGGGTTGCGCGAGCACCATGCCTGGCAGAAATCGCGCAAACCGGATACCCACTCTGCGGGTTAGCTGCCTTTACGCTT
Source organism: Enterobacter sp. BIDMC 27 (assembly GCF_000534415.1). Classification (NCBI taxonomy): domain Bacteria; kingdom Pseudomonadati; phylum Pseudomonadota; class Gammaproteobacteria; order Enterobacterales; family Enterobacteriaceae; genus Enterobacter; species Enterobacter sp. BIDMC 27. The sequence goes on along the minus strand of NZ_KI973178.1, from coordinate 3,158,588 downwards.
CGGCAGGGTCTTCATCAAATCGTCAGGGCTGACGGAGGCCACAATGCTTCCCGGCGGCGGCATTTTGAAGATGTGATTCTTCATCTTGCCGATAACGTGCATTTCACACGGACGGCAGTCAAACTTCAGCGTCAGCACTTCATCGCCATTCACCAGCTGCATCGGCGTCGCTTTCCAGCTTTTAATATTGCCTTTCGCCTGTTTCGGACAAAGGTTAAAGGCAAACCGCAGGCAGTGTTTGGTGATCATCACCGGCACATCGCCCTTCTCTTCATGCGCTTCATACGCGGCGTCAATCAGCTGCACGCCGTGACGATGGTAAAACGCACGCGCTTTGTGGTTGTAAACGTTCGCGAGGAACGAGAGATGCGTGTCCGGGTAGACCGGCGCAGGCACCGTTTCGGCCTTACGGCTGCCGCGCGGATAGTTTGCCAGCCGTGCTTCATCCAGCATCTCTGCCGTTTCACGGCGGAACTGGTTCAGCAGGCTGTTCGGCACGAACAGCGCGTCCGGCAGATTCACCTCAATATTGCGCGCGTAATAAATGGTCTGCCCCAGCTTCGCCACGCCATCCTTGAGGTTGCTAAGCGCTTTCTCCGCATTGTTCGCCACCTCGAACAGGCCGTCGAGCGTATGCGTCACGCTGATACCGTCTTCGCAGGTCATGGTCAGGATCAGCTGCTCTTCCCAGCCCCCCAGCGCGATATCCACCGCAATGCGGCGCTCGCTGGAGGTCTTGAGCAAGGCCTGCTGCCAGTTGTGATCCAGGTTACGGTTAAGCGCCGCATTAGGACGGACTTTGTAGAGATCGGCAGGCATTTCGTTCGGCCAGACGCGATAGCGATTTTCGCCGGTTTTCTCCACCGTATTGGCACGGAAACCCACCACTTCACGTTTGATCATCACGTTGAGACCATCGCCATTCGCCAGCGGCTCTGTAACCTGAACGTCAAGATGATCTTTCGCCACTTTCAGCACTTCACCCACCGGCAGGCCGATAAACTTCGGTGAATCGAACGCGCCAATATCCCCTTTACGGGCATTCACGAAATAGTCCGTGCTGCCGCGGTGGAAGGTCTTGTCCGTCGACGGAATAAAGAAATGCTCTGTACGACCGGCGGACGCGCGCGCCAGGTCACCGCGATCGTCGATGATGGCATCCAGCATCTGACGATAATGGGCGGTGATATTTTTCACGTAGCTCATGTCCTTGTAGCGCCCTTCAATTTTGAAGGAGCGTACACCGGCATCAATCAGCGCGCCGAGGTTGGCCGTCTGATCGTTATCTTTCATCGACAGCAGGTGCTTTTCGAATGCCACCAGGCGGCCCTGATCGTCTTTCAGGGTATACGGCAGACGGCAGGCCTGAGAGCAGTCGCCCCGGTTCGCGCTGCGCCCCGTCTGGGCGTGAGAGATATTACACTGCCCGGAATAGGCCACACACAGCGCACCGTGGATAAAGAATTCAATGGTCGCGTCGGTCGCCTGGTGGATATCGCGGATCTGGTTCAGGTTCAGCTCGCGCGCCAGCACAATCTGCGTAAACCCGACGTCCGAAAGAAACTTCGCCTTCTCAACGGTGCGGATATCGCACTGGGTGCTGGCGTGCAGCTCAATCGGCGGGATATCCAGTTCCAGAACGCCCATATCCTGAACGATCAGGGCGTCAACGCCGGTCTGGTAGAGATCGGTAATCAGACGCTGCGCGGGCTCAAGCTCATCATCATGAAGAATGGTGTTCAGGGTCACGAACACCTTCGCCCCGAAACGGTGGGCGAACGGGACCAGCTCGGCAATGTCGCGCAGGCTGTTGCTGGCGTTATGACGGGCGCCGAAGCCAGGGCCGCCAATGTAGACGGCATCCGCCCCGTGAAGAATAGCTTCACGGGCAATGGCGGCGTCGCGGGCCGGGCTTAGCAGTTCAAGATGATGGGAGTGCAGGCGCATACTTCGTCGTTATCCGTTATGGTCAAAATGGCGGCTATTGTAGTCAGAAGTCTGTGCCAGTGAAACCGTTTTGCGACGCTTTAGCGGGGATAATGGATCAGAGAGTGAAAATGCACAGTCCGGGCGCTGCTGTTGCGGTATGCGTGCGGTTTGTCGCCGGCAAAACGCACGCCGGAATCAGCGTATAGCGTGCGCCAGACACCGTCGATCTGCATGTCCAGCTCACCGCTTATCACCACCACGTGTTCGATCACCCCGGCTTCGTGCGGCGTGGACTCACTCAGCGCGCCGGGCGACAGGGTGATGGAGAAATGGTCGAACTTAAGCTGTTCATCCCAGGGGAAAAGCGGTTTCACCACCATCGCCTGCTGCTGCGGATCGAACACCGCCTGCGATTCGCTCTCTGGAGTGATAAACGCCGAAAAAGGTACGTTCAGCCCGGTGGCGATTTTCCACAAGGTAGAGACCGTCGGGCTGGACTCATTGCGTTCGATTTGCCCAAGCATCGCTTTCGACACGCCCGTCTCTTCCGCCAGTTTCGACAGGCTCCAGCCCCGCGCCTGACGCAGCGCTTTCAGTGTGGTTGCCAGGTGTTGAGTGATATCCATAGTTCCTCCCGTTGCGGCAAAGCATACCACTTGTACGCTATAGCGCACAGTGATACCTTATCCCGGACGTTATAACGCACAACGGAGTTTCCATGCGATCGACTGCCTCTCTCTTTCCTGCCGTGCTGGCCGGTTTTGTTGCCGTTCTGGTGGGCTATGCCAGCTCTGCCGCCATTATCTGGCAGGCGGCTGCGGCGGCTGGCGCCAGTACACAGCAAATTGCCGGATGGATGACCGCGCTGGGGCTCGGGATGGGGATCAGCACGCTGGCATTGTCGTGGTGGTATAAAGCCCCGGTGCTGACCGCCTGGTCGACGCCCGGCGCGGCGCTGCTCGCCACCAGCCTGCAAGGCGTGACGCTGGCGGAAACCATCGGGGTATTTATATTCGCGAATGCGCTGATTCTGCTGTGCGGCGTCACCGGCCTGTTTGCCCGGTTGATGAAACTGATCCCGCACTCGCTTGCCGCCGCTATGCTGGCGGGCGTGCTGTTACAGTTTGGCCTGAAGGCATTCAGCAATCTTGAGGGACACATTTTTCTTTGCGGCAGTATGCTGGCCGCCTGGCTGGTAGCCAAAGCCGTCGCGCCCCGGTACGCCATTGTCGCCACGCTGCTGGTGGGTGTCCTCGTGGCCTGGGCCGGAGGTGACGTTGTCACGAACAGGATGACGTTATCGGTCATCATGCCGGAATTCATTGCCCCTGCATTCACCATCACCAGCCTGCTCAGCATCGGCTTACCCTTCTTCCTGGTGACCATGGCGTCGCAGAATGCGCCCGGCTTCGCCACCATGCAGGCATCGGGCTATCCGCTGGCGGTCTCACCGCTGATCGTTGCCACCGGCGGGCTGGCACTGCTGTTATCCCCCTTCGGCGTTTATTCTATATGCATCGCCGCCATCACTGCCGCCATCTGCCAGAGCCCGGACGCCCATCCGGATGCCAGTAAACGCTGGCTGGCCGCGGCGGCGGCTGGCGGGTTTTATCTGCTGGCGGGGGTGTTCGGCGGGTCGATTTCCGGGCTGATGGCCGCCCTGCCGCTGAGCGGCATCCAGACGCTGGCCGGGCTGGCCCTGCTCGGCACTATCAGCGGGAGTTTGTATCAGGCACTGAACCATGGAGCAGAACGCGACGCGGCGATCGTTACCTTCCTGATGACCGCCAGCGGCGTCACGCTCCTGGGAATTGGCTCCGCCTTCTGGGGGCTGGTGCTGGGTGGGATCTGTTACGCCGTCTTCTCACGCCTTCGCCGCGCGTAGCTGTGACGGCGTGATGCCGGTCATGCTGCGAAAACGGTTACTGAAATGGCTGGCGGAGTTAAATCCACAGGCCAGCGCGATGTCGGTGAGCGGCGTGGTCGTGTGCTGCACCAGCGCTTTGGCCTTCTCCATGCGGCGCTGCATGACATACTGATGCGGCGCCAGCCCCATCGACTGGCGGAACATCCGCGCGAAGTGATACTCACTGAGTGCGGCCTGGCCCGCCAGTTCCGCCAGCGTTAAGGGTTGCGCCAGGTTTTCCTCGATAAAGGCCAGCACGTTGCGCAGCACAAACGGCGATAACCCGCCGGTCACCACCGGCAGCTTCCATTGTACGCTGGAATAGTGCTGGACCAAATGCGTCAGCAATAAGGTCGACGCGGTGCTCAGGGTGAGCTGATTGGCGTTTTGCTGCCAGTCGCAGCCGAGCAAAAACTGGCGATAAAGGGCGGTGATTTTCGGATCGCTGCCGAAGATTTTTTCCTCAAGCGTCAGCGATAGCGGTCGTTTATCCCAGATTTTCTCCCCCACATCCCGCAGGTGTTCATCGGTGCAGTAAAGGTGCACGAACGACAGGTCGTCACGAATATCCCATGTGGATTCGCTCTCTTCCGGCATCAGACAAAAACGGTCCGGCCCGCCGCCATTTTTCCAGCCACCCGGCGTTTTTTGATAGCTTTCATAACCATCCGCCACGTACAGGCTAAGGGTGTGATGGTTGCTTTTCACGGTGATCGTGTCGTGCTTGTTGTACCACGCCGCCAGTTGAATGCCAGTATTGAGCGCGACGGTTTCCCGCAGCACTGCATTTTGTTGGCGTAACGTTTCAAAGGTGTCGTAAACGAGAGACATGGCCGTAAACAGGTGATTAATCAGACTGTCAGTCTAAGAAGTGTTGCAGCCTGTTACCAGCCATCGCGCGAGAAAAAAGCGCAAGAATTTGCAAGTCTGACGCAAGACGATGAAAGCCGGGCCCCCCTTCTTTCGCCACACTGTTGTTTTTCGCGGTATGAGAAGAGAGAAACCATGAACGCATTACTCTATGGGCTGGTCGTTGTGATCTGGGGCACGACCTGGATCGCCATTTTTTTGCAACAGGGGCCGGTTGCAGCGCCGGTCTCCATTTTCTGGCGCTTCGCCGTGGCCAGCGCCACGATGATGATCGTCCTGGTCGCCCTTCGCCGCCTGCGCAGGCTGGCGCTGCGGGATCATCTCTATTGCATGCTTCAGGGCTGCTGCGTTTTCTGTTTCAACTTCTGGTGCTTTTATACCGCTGCCGCCCATATCAATACCGGCCTTGAGTCGGTGATTTTCTCGATGGCCGTGCTGTATAACGCCATCAACAGCTTTATCTTCTTCGGCCAGCGCCCACCCGCACGCTTCTGGACGGCGGCAGCGCTGGGGCTTATCGGGATCATTACCCTGTTCTGGAACGATCTGCTCGCCAGTGGCTGGAGCGCGTCGTTGCTCGCGGGCATCGGGCTTTCCGCCCTCGGCACCTACGGCTTCTCGCTGGGGAATATGATCAGCATGCGTCATCAGCGAAACGGGCTGGAAACTATGACCACCAACGCCTGGGCGATGCTGTACGGCACCGTCGTGATGGGCCTTATCGCGCTCTTCAGGGGCGATAGCTTTATGCCGGAATGGACGGTGAGCTATATGGGGGCGCTGCTCTATCTTGCGCTGTTTGGCTCGGTGATTGCCTTCGGCGCCTACTTTACGCTGGTAGGCCGCATTGGTCCCGGTAAAGCCGCGTACAGCACCCTGCTGTTCCCGCTGGTGGCGCTGTCGATTTCAACGGTGTACGAGGGTTACGTGTGGCATCTCAATGGGATCGTCGGCCTGCTGTTGATACTGGGCGGGAATATGGTGATGTTTACGAAGCCGGAAACCTGGTTCCGCCGCCTGCGGACGGCATAAAAAAACGGCCTGCGAAAATGCAGGCCGTTTTTATTATTTTGTTGTCTGATGGACATCAAACATGGTGGCATCCGTCGCCATGTCATCCACAACCTGCTTCAGGGTGCCGAAGCCCATTGGCGTATTCTCGTTCGCCAGCTCTTTCCCTTCACCCTTACGAACAACCTTAATCACTGGTTTGTTCGTGGCCGCATCGATTAACTCACCTTCGAAGAACAGATGCGTATCCATGGTACGATGGCCCGTTGCCATCTGCGTCCCCGCAACCAGCAGCGCCACAGGCACCACTTCATAGAACTGCAAACCTTCTTTGTCTGAGCTCACACCCGTGATGGCGCCGCGGAAGATCAGGCTATGTTTGCCCGGCGTCGTCACAATCGGCTTACGCTGGCCAATCGCGGTTTTCAGTTTGGTATTGGTATAATTCAACAGCTCATCAAGCGTTTTTTGCCCAAGCTGAGTGGTCGGTTTTGGCGTCGGATAATAGGTTATCGGCGTCCAGATAATGCTGTCGTAATTCGCCTCATTATAGGACGGGTCAACCCAACGCAGGGTTGGCTTCCCGGTTGCAGATTTCATCTCCTGCAAGCCGGAGTAATCTTTTAAAAAGCCTGAATATTGATCGGGGGCTGCGACTTTTGACGCACAGCCGGAAAGGGCCAACAGACCAGAAAGCACTGCAACTTTAAAAAAAGTGTGAGTACGCATGATGGTATTCCATGTTATCTGCAAGTATGCACTTGAAGTTATAACAAAAAACCGGGCGATGTGTTGTGGCAAAAAATGACGAAGACAGCACAAATAGCGAAAAAACTGCCCGACCGAAACCGGGCAGTGAAAAATTACTCCTTAAGGTCCACTTGCCAGAACAGGTGCTTGCCGAAGGGATCGATTTCATAGCCCGTGACCTCTTTACGGACTGGCTCAAAAATCGTCGAGTGGGCAATCATTACCGCCGGCATTTGATCGTGCATCATCTGCTGCGCCTGCTTGTACAGCGCCACGCGTTTTTCGCGATCGGTTATCGATTTAGCTTCGGCAATCAGGTTATCAAACGGCTTATAGCACCATTTGGCCGAGTTCGACCCGCCGTTGGCGGACGTACAGGTAAACAGCGGGCCGAAGAAGTTATCCGGATCGCCCGTCGCCGTTGTCCAGCCCATCAGTGCGGCCTGATGCTCCCCGCCCTTCACGCGCTTCAGGTATTCGCCCCATTCGTAGGTCACGATTTTGGTCTGCACGCCCACTTTCGCCCAGTCCGCCTGGATCATCTCCGCCATACGCTTCGCGTTCGGGTTATACGGCCGCTGCACGGGCATGGCCCACAGATCGATGCTTACGCCGTTGGCAAATCCCGCCTCCTTTAGCAGCGCTTTCGCTTTTTCTGGATCGTAATCGTAGTCTTTCAGCTCGCTGTCGGCACTCCAGACGCCAGGCGGCAGCAGGTTTTTCGCCGCCGTGCCGGTGCCGTGGAACACCGCCTCAATGATGGCGGGTTTGTTAATCGCCATCGCCAGCGCCTGGCGCACTTTTACGTTATCCAGCGGTGGCTTTTGCGTGTTAAACGCCAGGAAACCGGTATTCAGACCGGCCTTGCTCATCAGGTTGATGTCTTTGTTAGCCTTCATACGCGGCAGGTCCGCCGGGTTCGGGAACGGCATCACCTGGCACTCATTCTTCTCGACTTTGGCAAAACGCACCGAGGCGTCCGGCGTGATGGTGAACACCAGACGATCCAGCTTCGATTTTCCCTGCCAGTAGTCAGGGAAAGCGGTAAAGAGGATGCGGGAATCCTTCTGATATTGCGCCAGCTTAAACGGCCCGGTGCCAATCGGCTGCATATCGACCTTTTCTGGCGTGCCCGCTTTCAGCATGGCATCGGCATACTCCGCCGACAGAATGGAGGCAAAGTACCACGCCAGATCAGCGACAAACGGCGCTTCCGGATGCGCCAGGGTGAAGCGCACGGTGCGATCGTCAACTTTATCAATGGCGGTAATCAGGCTGCCGAACTCCAGACTTTCGAAGTTGGAATAACTGCCGTTGGAGACGTTATGGTAGGGATGATTCACATCCTTCTGGCGCATAAACGAGAAAATCACGTCGTCCGCGTTGAAGTCGCGCGTCGGCGTGAACAGCTTATTACTGTGGAATTTCACCCCTTTGCGCAGGTGGAAGGTGTAGATCTTGCCATCCTCGCTTACCTCCCAGCTTTCCGCCAGGCTCGGCACCAGTTCGGTAGTGCCCGGTTTGAAATCGACCAGACGGTTATAAACCGGTACGGCGCTGGCGTCCACGCTGGTCCCCGACGTATAGAGCTGAGGATTGAAATTTTCCGGCGATCCTTCGGAGCAATACACCAGCGTTTTTGCCGCGACGGTGGAACTGACCGTCAGCGCAGCAAGCGCCAGCGTTATCATTGTGAATGTGCTTTTCATCATTTATTCCTGTCTTTTTAATTCGACGGCTAATTACTTCTTTTGCCATTTCATAAATAACATTAAAGTGATGGCGCAAACACATGAAAAATAAATACAGAAGGAAACACTATGGGCTCAGAACTCTCCAGACAATTAACCCAACGCTTTTTCCGCTATCTCGCCATCACCAGCCAGAGCGACCCGAAAGTCAAAACCCTGCCCTCCACCCCGGGTCAGCACGACATGGCGCGGGAGCTGGCGAAGGAGCTGAAAACGCTGGGGTTAGATGATATTGTGATAGATGAGTTCGCCACCGTTACCGCCGTGAAAAAAGGCAATGTTCCCGGCGCGCCGCGGATTGGTTTTATTACCCATATCGACACCGTCGACGTCGGTTTATCCCCGGATATTCATCCACAAATATTAACGTTTACGGGGAATGATCTCTGCCTGAATAAAGAGAAAGATATTTGGCTGCGCGTAAATGAGCACCCGGAAATTCTGGCTTATCCTGCTGAGGAGATTATTTTCAGCGACGGAACCAGCGTATTAGGCGCAGATAATAAAGCGGCCGTCACCGTGGTCATGACGGTGCTGGAAAACCTCACCGCTGAACATAAGCATGGCGATATTGTGGTGGCGTTTGTGCCCGATGAAGAGATTGGCCTGTGTGGCGCGAAAGCGCTGGATTTGAAGCGCTTTGACGTCGATTTTGCCTGGACCATCGACTGCTGCGAGCTGGGGGAGATTGTTTACGAGAACTTTAACGCGGCGGCGGCTGAAATTCGCTTTACCGGCGTCACGGCTCACCCGATGTCCGCCAAAGGGGTGCTGGTCAATCCGCTGCTGATGGCAACGGATTTCATCAGCCATTTCGATCGCCGGCAAACCCCGGAATGCACCGAGGGGCGCGAAGGTTATATCTGGTTTAACGGCATCCAGGCCGGGCAGAACGAAGCGATACTGAAAGCCAATATTCGTGATTTTGACAAAGATGGTTTCGCCGCCCGCAAGCAGCACATTGCCGATGTGGCGGCGCAAATAGCCGCGCAGCATCCCACGGCAAACGTGGAATACCGCATTGAGGATACCTACAGCAATATCAGCAATGCGATTGGCGAAGACCGCCGCGCGATCGACCTGATGTTCGAGGCGATGGAATCGCTCGGCATCACCCCAAAACCGATCCCCATGCGCGGTGGCACGGATGGAGCGGCCCTGTCAGCCAAAGGCCTGCTCACCCCGAACTTCTTCACCGGCGCCCATAACTTCCACTCGAAGTTTGAGTTTTTACCGCTGTCGTCGTTCGAGGCCTCCTGTCGCACTGCCCTGCAACTCTGTCTGCTGGCCGCGCGTTAAGCGGGCTTGCGTGCGAGCATGGTGGCGAAGCGCAACTTGATACGGTTCCCGTTGGCATCGGTACGGTGGAGTTCCCCCACCTCTTCGTTGTATTTGATCAGCTCCCAGCCTTCATAGTAGTTGCTCAGTTCACCGGTTTTGAAGGCAAACGGGAAGCCGACGGTGCACGGATAATCCTCCGTATCCATGGCGGCAACGATCAGGTTATAGCCGCCTGGTTTAGTGCAACGCTGCATATTGGCGATAAGGCCAGGGATGGTATTCGCTTCGAGGAACATCAACACGACGGTGGAAAGAATAAAATCATATTCGCCGTCAAAGGTCAGGTTGTTCAGATCCTTAATCGCCGTTTGCAGATTCGCGATCCCTTCCGCCGCCTTAATGCGCTCTATGTTATCGATGCTCATCGGGTTTTTATCCCACGCCGTCACGTCATAGCCGTTGGCAGCGAGGTAGAGGCTGTTGCGGCCATTTCCGCAACCGAGATCGAGCGTTTTACCCGGCTTAACAATGTCCGCGCTGAGCAGCACCTCTGAGTGCGTGCGGGTCAGCCCATATTTCTCAGTAAAGTAGTTTTCATCGACAGTCATTATTTTTCCTCAGATTGCATAAGCAGTGCCTTATCAGCGCGCACCAGAAGTTTGCCCTGCATCAGCAAGATAAAAGTACGGACCAGCAGCATCGCGATGATGACGTTGGTGAAAATAAACAGGGGAACCGCGAGGGCATGAAAGAACCCTGACGGACTGCTCTGCCCCAGATGTAAACCGGTGGTCGCCAGCGCCGACACCCCGAACGAGAAGCTCCAGAACGACGCGTTGAACGGCTGCGACAGATACCACGGCATCAGACGCAGCATAAACAGGAGTTGCAACAGGCCATAGCCGAATAGCATTTTGGCGAAGGTGTCCGCTTCGCCGCCGTTGACGCTAAACCAGGCGCTACAGGCCACCAGGGCAGGCGCAAGCTGGATACCGAGCGAGGTACGAAGGGCAGCGGGCAGTTCGCCCGCGCTGCGCAGGCGTTGCAAAATGACCGGCTCCAGGCTCAGCCAGGAAAAGACCCCGGCACCAAGGAACACCAGCCCCGCGTCGTGGAAGCCTAGCGCACCGCAGGCCATCGCGCTGATAAAATTGTTCGCTACCGTCGGCAGATACAGTCCCGGCGTCGTGGCTTCTTCCGGATGCTTGCCGCGCCACAGCCCGGCGCTTTGCCAGGCGGCATACGCAAGCTGGATCACCACGCCCACGCTAAACAACCCCAGCGCCAGCGGGCGATACCACGGCACAAAGCCGATGGCCACCAGCAGCGTTGTGGCAGGAAACAGGCTGACAAAACTGCTCATTACCGGATGCCGCATCTCGGCCAGCACGCTATGTGGAAACCGTACCGCACGGGTAAGAAACGCCACGCTCAGAAGGAACCAGATCCCCACCGCCAGCGCCACCAGGATCTCGCCCGGCCAGCGCGTCACCGGCCAGATGGTGCCGGCGTAACGCCAGGCGAACCCCATGCCTATGGTCCCGAGGACCATACCGAAATACCCGGCGGGCAAGTTAAGAACGCGTTGGTTTTGGTTATGCATTTTTTTTAAACTTTAAAATGTATTTTAAATGCCATTTTAAGGGGTTTCCTGAGCGGACGCCAGCACTTCGAAAAACCAAAACTTTGCTACGTTTATTGAAAGGCTTTTCAGGGATAACACGATGACAAAATATCGGCTTAGCAATGAAACGCGTCTCTGGCGCTGGCAGGACGGATCAACGCCGTGCACAACGCCTCTCAGACAAATTATTGCCGTGAAGGATTTTAACGATGTGACCAGCGGGACTAAAGGCGGTTGGGTTGAGGATGAACACGCGCTCGCCCAGGATGGGGATTGCTGGGTTTACGATGAAAACAGCGTGGTGTTTGCCGGGGCCAGGATATCCGGTAACGCCCGCCTCACCCAACCCTGCATCGTAAGCCACCGCGCACACGTTGGCGGCAACGGCTGGCTTGACGCGGCAGAGGTGAGTCACGGGGCGGTAATAAGTGACAACGTCACCATTCAGCACTCCACCGTACGCGGGGAATGCCGTATCGCGGGTGACGCGCGGGTGCTGCATAACAGCCTGGTAATTGCAGCCAAAGGGCTGACACCCGACCGTGAGCAGATCCTGCAAATTTATGACCGAGCCACGGTCAGCCAGTCGCGTATTGTGCATCAGGCGCAAATCTACGGCGATGCCATGGTGACCTGGGCCTTTGTTGAGCACCGCGCCGAGGTGTTCGATCGCGCCATTATTGAGGGCAACGGGCTGAATAACGTCTGGGTGTGCGACTGCGCCAAAGTGTACGGCAACGCCCGTCTGCTGGCCGGTCTGGAGGATGATGCCATCCCGACCGTGCGGTACAGTTCACAGGTCGCGGAAAACGCCCTCGTCGAAGGCAACTGCGTCATTAAACACCACGTATTAATAGGCGGCGAGGCGTGGTTACGCGGCGGGCCGATCCTGATTGATGACAAAGTGGTCATTCAGGGGCGGGCGCGTATCAGCGGCGATGTCCTGATTGAGCATCAGGTGGAAATAACGGACGATGCGGTTATCGAGGCGCTGGAGGGTGAAAGCATTCACGTCCGGGGAGCCAAAGTGATCAACGGCGACACGCGGATCACCCGGACGCCGCTGCTGGGGGCGCTATAGCGGGAAGATTCTGGCGTACAGGTTCACGTCATCGTAGCGACCGTTGAGCATTTCCGCTTCCCGCAAACAACCTTCCAGCGTGAAACCGTTGCGCTGCGCCACCCGGTTACTGCTCTGGTTATCCACGCGACACTTGATCACAAAACGGCGGATCTCACCGCGCTCAACGTAATAGCGCATAAACGCCTGGAGCGCCTGAGAAAGAATACCCTGCCCCTGATGCGCTTCGTCAAGCCAGTAGCCGATATACCCGGCCTTATTCGCAGGCTCGATCGCGTTGAAGGAGAGCACGCCTATCAGCTCGTCATTCATAAAAATCAGGAACATTTTGGCGTAACCGCGCTGGTGCAACATCTGGTTGCTCTGCACGTTGCGGCGCGTGTCCTCTTCGCTGCCGACATGCTGCGCCCAGTCAAAGGCGGTTTGCAGCCAGGTTTTGTTTTTGATTACGAGGTTATGCAGATCGGTGGTATAGCGCTCTTCGACGGCGCGAAGCTCGATTTCCTGGTTAACGGGGATGATTTCTGAAGACATGGTGCCTCTTAATTGCCGGGTGGCGCTAACGCTTACCCGGCCTACAAATGCGTCCGGAGCAGGCCGGGTCGCCACCCGGCACAAACCCATAAGGACTAGCGCATGATCCGGTCGTCAACGTAGTTACGTTTGTCCGGCGCGGGCGGGAAGTACTGGTAAAGCCAGGTCTCGCTGATGGCATCGCCCTGACAGCGCAGGAACAGACGCATATCCACCGGCTCGGTGGAGTCAGAGGTTGGATACCAGTCAAACAGAATGCGATATCCGTCGAACGGCTCGACGTAGAGGATCTCCACCTGCTTCGCTTCACCGCTGGACAGGGTGATCACCGGCTCAATGCCCTTCGGTGCGGCGGCCTTCAGATCGCCCCCGACGAAATCAATGGCAAAGCGACGGGCCCACACTTTCGGGTAATTTTCACCCGGCGCCCAGCCCTCCGGGAAGCCTCCCATACCGGTACGGGTGGCGTAGACGTTTGCCAGCGGGGAACGCACCGGCGGCTGCGCGCTCCAGTAGAGACGGTATTTGAAGTCCAGCTCATCACCCGCCTGCACCGGTTTCTCTGGCTGCCAGAAGCAGACCACGTTATCGAGCGTCTCGCCGGTTGTCGGGATCTCCATCAGGGCAATGGAACCTTTCCCCCAGTTGTTGCGCGGCTCGACCCACAGGCTTGGTCGCTTGTTATACCAGCCCATGACGTCCTGGTAATGAGAGAAGTCACGGTCAAGCTGCAACAAACCAAAACCCTTCGGGTTTTTATCCAGGTAGGCGTTAAATTGCAGCTTTTGCGGGTTGTTCAGCGGCCGGCAGATCCACTCCCCGTTACCGCGCCACATCGCCAGGCGGTCTGAATCGTGGATCTGCGGATGAATGGTGTCGCACATGCGGCGTTCGTTGTTGCCGCAGCTAAACATGCTGGTCATTGGCGAGATGCCGAGCTGCTTGATGTCTTTGCGCGCATAGAGATGGTTTTCGACGTCCATGATCACCTGGCTCTTCTCACAGTGGATCACAAACTTATAGGCACCGGTAATGCTCGGGCTGTCCAGCAGCGCATAGACGGTAAAGGTGGTATCACCCGGCTTCACGGTTTCAAACCAGAAGGAGGTGAAATCCGGGAACTCTTCCGGGGTGTCGGTAAAGGTATCCACCGCCAGACCACGCGCAGAGAGGCCGTACTGGTAGGTATCATCCACCGCGCGGAAGTAGCTCGCGCCCAGGAACGAAACGATATCGCGTCGCGCCAGCTCCGGCGCTTTAAAGACGCGGAATCCGGCGAAGCCGAGGTCGCTCTGCCCTTCAAGCTGGCGGGTATCCACGCCCGTATCGCCGTAGCTGAACAGCTCAGGCCGGAAGTGGATCTCACGCGCCTGAGAGGTGGTTTGATCCAGCGAGAACATGCGCACGCGGCGGCGGAACCCCATCCCCATATGGAAGAACTGGGCGTCCAGCTGACGGCCTTCAATGTTATTCCACAACGACTGCTTCTCATCGTAACGGATGGCGTTGTACGCCTGCGGCGTCATGGTGGCCAGCGTTTCCGGCAGCGGACGCGGCGCACCGCCCCACGCGGTTTTCGCCAGATCGTGCGCCATGGATTGCAGAACAGAGAAGTCAAAGCGACGGCTCTGACCGTCGGCAATGTCGGAGTCAGCAGCATACGCCGCCTGGGAAAACAGAGAAGCAAGGCCAGAAGTGCCGCTCAGGGCAGCCATTGCCAGGGAACCTTTGAGAAAACGTCTGCGATTCATGCCTGAGAAAACGTCCTTATGGTCGTGTGAATGAGTTTCGCGCGCAGCGAAATGACGGCAAGAAAGAACGCACAGCCTAAACAAAAACGGTTAAGAATCCAATTGTTGGCGGGTGATTATCTGAACAAACCGAGAAATATTTTCTGTCGACCAGAACGGCCTGAAAAAGGGGTAAAGTTATATATAAAAGAGTCCCGGCTGGACATCAACAGCCGGGACCAACGAGGCGGTTATTTTACGCTGACATCGATACCCGGGAAGTACTTATCAGCCAGTTTAGCGATCGTGCCATCGGCACGTACTTTATCAATTGCGGCATCAAGCTGCTTTTTGGTGGCCTCATCCCCCTTACGCAGCCCAAAGCCGATCCCACTGCCGAGGATGGTGTCGTCCGACACCGGTTTGCCGATAAAGCCAAACCCTTTACCCTGCGGCTTACTGAGGAAACCTGCCTGCCCGGCCGCTGACATGACCAGCGAGGCATCGATGCGGCCATTCAGCAGATCTCCCCAGGCCATATTCTGATCTTTATAAGACACCACGGTGACACCGTGCTTTTCCCAGTGCTCTTTGGCGTAAGTTTCCTGAATTGAACCCTGAAGAACGCCGATGGTTTTGCCCTTCAGCCCTTCGGGGGTAGCCTCTACCGCAGAACCGGCTTTGCCCACCAGCTGGGAGGGAATGCGATAGATGGGCTGGGTGAAATCAATGCTTTTGCGACGCTGTTCGGTGATGTTCATCGCCGAGTTTATGGCGTCGAACTTTTTCGCCACCAGACCGGGGATCAACGCATCAAACGAGGTTTCAACCCAGCTGCACTTCAGCGCGGCGGCTTTACAGATGGCATTTCCCAGCTCTACGTCAAACCCTTCCAGCTCCCCTGACGCATTGCGGCTTTCAAACGGCGGATATTCCGCTTCCAGCCCGTATCGCAACTCGGTAGCGGCAAACGACGAGAATGAACACAACAGTCCCATGCCGACAACTAACGCGCGTAATTTCATCTCAAATTCCTTAACGTGGTGTAACCCGACAAAGGGCCTGGGCACCTGCCCGTAACGTCGCCTCATCTTTCGCAAAAGAGAGACGGATTAACTTATTGTCCGTGCCATCGGCATAAAACGCCGACAGCGGAATGGTGGCAACCCCGTACTCGACAATCAGCCTTTTCACCATCTCGCTGTCGCGCTCGTCGCTAAAGCCGCTGTAATCCGCCAGCAGGAAGAACGAACCGGCACTTGGTAGCAGCCTGAACGGTGAGTCGGCGAGCAAACTTTGCAGCAGATCGCGCTTGCGCTGATAAAACGCCGCCAGCGACAGCCAGGTTTGCGGATCGGTCATGTGTTCGGCAAACGCGTACTGCATCGGCGTATCGGCCGAGAACATTAAAAATTGATGGACTTTACATATCTCATCCATCAGCTCCGCGGGTGCCACACAATAACCCACGCGCCAGCCGGTGACGTGATAGGTTTTTCCGAAAGAAGAAATAATCACGCTGCGCTCCGCCAGCTGCGGGTGCGTCGCCATTCCGTGGTGCGGTTCGCCATCAAAAACGACGTGCTCGTACACTTCGTCAGACAAAATGATGATGTCGGTGTGGCGCGTCAGCGCTGCCAGCTGGTGCAGATCGGCGGCTGAAAACACCTGCCCGCTCGGGTTGTGCGGCGTATTGACGATGATCATCCGCGTGCGCGGGGTAATAGCCGCCCGTACTTCATCCCAGTTCACGGCAAAATCCGGTACCGTCAGCTTAATGGCGATCGGCGTCGCCCCTTGCAGACGCACAATCGGCGCATAGCTGTCAAAGGAGGGCTCGAAATAGATCACCTCATCCCCAGGATGAACCAGCCCGCTGATGGCTGAGTAAAGCCCTTCGCTGGCGCTGGCGGTCACCAGCACCTCACTCGCCGGGTCATAGCGTGTGCCATAGAGCGTGGCAATTTTGTCCGCAATGCGCTCCCTGAGCGGTTGCAGCCCGGTCATGGAGGCGTACTGGTTATGCCCTGCCTCCATGGCGCGGGTCACGCCGGTGATAAGTTTTGGGTCGCAGGAAAAATTCGGCGCACCCTGAGAAAGGTTGATGGCGTTATGCCGGGCTGAAAGCTGGCCGATAACGGTAAAAATGGTGGTTCCCACATCGGGCAATTTGGATCGTGTCTGCACCGGCGTTTTCAAAGTCATCCTCTGTCCCTTCTCGTGGTGAATGCATAACTATTCAAACAACAACTTCATTGCCGGGACAATCGAATTGTTGTCATAATAGCCATGACAAAAACGCATAGCTAAGGTGAGATATGTCGCGTCGATCATTTCCGCTCAATGCCGTAGAGACATTTATCGTGACCGCGCGTCACCTGAATCTAACCCATGCCGCCAGGGAGCTTTGTCTGACGCAGGGGGCGGTAAGCCGCAAAATCGCTTCGCTGGAAAGCTGGTTCGGCTTCCCGCTGTTCGAGCGCCATGCGCGCGGCCTGCGTCTCTCCTCTCAGGGAAGCGCCCTGCTGCCGGAGCTGCAATCTGCGTTTGAGCACCTGCTGAACGTTGCTGAACAGGCACGAACGCACCAGACCGTTATTCGTCTGAAAGCGCCTACCTGCGCGATGCGCTGGCTGGTGCCGCGGCTGCTACAGGTGGAGCGCGAACAGCCGGAACTCCAGATTGCGCTGACCACCACCACCGATCATAACGTCAATTTCAAAACCGAATCCTGTGACGCGGCGATTGTGTTTGGGACACACATGAGCGCCGGCGATCTGCTGTTCGAAGAGGCCTTAACCCCGGTGATGAGCCCGGTACGGGCCGGTTCTGCGCTGGAAACTCTCACCTTCCTTCACCCCACGCGGGACAAAACGGACTGGACGCTGTGGCTGGCGAAACAGCCGGGTCCGCCGCCAGCTATGCTCAAAAATCAACACTTCGAAACCATGGATCTGGCCATTACCGCCGCCATTCAGGGGCTGGGCATCGCCATCGCGGATGAAACGCTGGTGGAGGAGGACGTGCGCGCCGGACGCCTGATGCGGCCTTTTGACACAAGCATAAAGACGGGGGCGAGCTACCGGCTGGTATTACGCGACGCACCCGGCCCGGAAAACGGACTGGATGCGTTTCGCGCCTGTCTGCTCAGTCGAGGCTGACGTGGTGTTTCATCACCCGTTTGAAGAGGCTCATACGGGCACGCATGAAGCGGTTTTCAAGCCGAAAACCTGCATGTTTATTCATACCAATACGTAACAGCACGTCCCGCCCTTTCCGGCAGGCGGGCCAGCGCGTGGGCCCTGTCAGGCTATCGCGTGCCCCTGCATCCCGGGCGAAGCTCACCCAGTAGTCCGCCACCTGAGCGGCGAAGGCCAGATCGCGTTCATTTACATACTGCCGCGAGGGTTCCACCTGTCCAAGGGTATCGAACACGTAGGGCACTTCGTTGCCGTGCCAGGCGCCGTTGATGTACGTCGCGTGCTCCGCTTCGGCCACATAATCAAACCAGTATCGCCAGCACAGGCCGCCCGCCCGCTGCTGCGCCTGCATCACCACGTATCCCATGGTGGTGAAGGCCATGTCGCGGCATACCTGCCTGCCAAGTTCCTCATCGCCCTTCACGCCAGGATAAAGCAGCTTAATCAGCCCCAGGCCAAAGCGCCGCTCGCGGCGAAGCTTCTGGATCTGCCCGGCCAGATCGACCCCGAACACCGACATCACGCTGGCTTCGTCGCTGTTTGACCCAATCATCACCGGTACAGGATGCTGGCGGGCCGCGAAGAAAACGTCGAGCATGGCCTCAGGCAAAACGCAATCCCCCACGATGGGCGCAGGGGCGATATTCAGCGGCGAGGTCAGCGGCCAGAACGCCTCAGGCGGGATCGCGCGAAGCTGTTCCGCGGTGGCATTGTGCAGGCCGAAATGGGCGGCAATCGCTTCGCCTTTATGCATGGCCTGCCCGCGTGGGGTGTCGGGCAGCGTGTACCCGCTTTGCACAATGGCTTTATGGAACAGTCCTCGCGCAAGCGGAGAGGCCATCAGCGACAGCACGCTGCGCGCGCCGGCCGACTCGCCAAATACGGTGATGTTCTCAGGATCGCCGCCGAACGAGGCGATGTTATCGCGCACCCATTCCAGGGCCTGGATCTGATCGAGCAGCGCAAAGTTATGCACCACGCGCTCTTCTTCCCCCTCCAGCGCCGGATGGGCAAAAAAGCCGAGGTGTCCGAGACGGTAATTGATCGTCACCACCACCGTGCCGCGCTTCGCCAGCGCCCTGCCGTTATACGGAGGCAGCCCGCCAGCGCCGAGGGTAAATCCTCCGCCGTGCAGCCAGACCATCACCGGAAGCGGATCGGCGCGTGCGACTGGCGACCAGACGTTAAGGTACAGGCAGTCTTCAGAGAACTGGCCGGGATCGCCGCCGCCCAGCTCCTGACAGCTTTCGCTGCTCTGCCAGCTGGAGGCGGAGAACGCCGTCGCCGGACGTACGCCATCCCAGCGCGCGGGGGGACGCGGGGAGCGCCAGCGCCACTGGCCTACGGGCGGTGCCGCATAGGGAATGCCGCACCACACGTGAGTATCGCCTTCAGTAAAACCAATCAATGCGCCCTGGCGCGTTTCAACCACAGGGGCGGAGGGATTTTCCATACCAACCTTCTTTTTCCATCACACCCTTGCAGAGTAACGGTTTCAGAGCAAACCGCAACGCTGTTTGCTGCGCGCTTCCGCCTCCTCGTAAAGCGAAAACTCGTCGTACACCGCACAGCCGAGCGCGGCTTCGAAGGCATTGCGGCTGGCATTGCCGTGGCTGCGCGCCTGCGTTTCATTGCCAAGATTCGACTGGAAGATCCCCGCCGCACTGACGGGCAGAAAATCCTCGTAGGTGATGGGCTGTGCCACAACCCAGCCGCGTTCGATCAGCGGCTGCGGATCGTCGCCGGGACGAAATGCGTGGCGATGCGCCTCACCTGTCGGGGTCAGACGGTAGCGGAAATAAGCCAGCCGCTGACGGCGCAGGAACATTTCGCTGTCCGGGAAGGCGCTGAAGATCTCGCGCAGGTGAAGCTGGTGGGTCAGGTTGTCTTTGCCGGTCCCGGCCTGATTTAACAGACTGTCGTACAGCTCGCGCCCTTTCGGCGTAAGGGCCACACCGCGCTGCTCAATCTCACCGAAACGCGCGGTATGGGTGCCCTTGTGTTCTCCCGCGAAAAGCACCGGCTCCTCCAGCGCCTTAAAGCTGGTCTGGCGCAGGAGGATCGGCACCTCGCGGCGCGGCGGGCCTTCAATCAGAATTTTCGGCTCAATGCCGTACTTCGGCATTAGCTCCTGCACCCGGTCGATATCCAGCGTGCGCGGCGTGAGATGGTTTATATGACACCCCGGGAAACAGACCACGTCGGCAATCAGGCGATGTTCGTTGCTCAGCGCCAGATAGGTTTCCTGATCGACCGTCGCATGGCGATGCCAGCGGAAGGTTTCCAGGGCTTCCTGCACAAATTCGCGCGCCTGTGCCTCAGTAAAGTGTCCCTGCGCATCATGCAGGTCGATCAGTTCCAGGCAGCGCGGCGTAAAGATGTTGCGCCGGGAGAGGATCTCCGCCGCCCTTTCGCGCAGCGCAACGTTTTCAATCAGCTCAAGGCGCAGCAGCGAGGTAAAAATGCGAAACGGATTACGGCAGAGCGCCGCATCGTCTGTCGGACGAAACGCCGTCGAGTGGACGGGCACGCCCGCCTGGGAGAGATCGTAATAGCTGACCGGGTACATGCCCATAATGGCGAAGATCCGGCGCAGGGTGGAAAGCTCCTGCGCGGTGCCAACGCGGATCGCACCGTGACGTTCAACATTCAGGCGCGCCAGTTCGTCTGCGTTTGCCAGTTGTTCATGTAAAAGTGGGTTATTTTCCAGAACCGCCAGGTTAACGTCCGCCACCAGTTCCAGCAAGGTGCCGTACTGCGGAACTTCCTGCTGGTACATCGCCGACATAGCCTGCGAAAAGTGTTCCCGAATATCATCAGCCGTGATGGTGTTCGCCATGATGTCATGCCTCCAGTGAATACTACCTGGAGTGTAGAGAAGCCCGTTCCTTTCGTTGGGAAGAATTTACGAATTGTGATCCAGGCAGACCAGTGGTCAAAGCGTGGGCATTTTCGAAAAACGGTTGTAACTCAAATAGATCAAATGTTAAAAATATTTTGCTATCAGGTTATCAAATTCAAACATCTTAACTTGTCACCCGCGTCGCTCTGTTTTTAACATCGCCTATGGAAAAAAATGGTCTGTTCAGTCAGCGCATACGCTTGCGCCATTTGCATACTTTTGTGGCCGTCGCTCAACAGGGAACGCTGGGGCGAGCGGCTGAAACCCTTAACCTCAGTCAGCCTGCACTATCCAAAACGCTGAACGAACTGGAACAGCTTACCGGAACCCGCCTGTTCGATCGCGGCCGTCTGGGCGCTCAGCTTACTCTCGTGGGTGAACAGTTCCTGACGCATGCCGTTAAAGTTCTCGATGCCCTCAATACCGCCGGTCAGGCGCTCAACCGTAAAGAGGTGTCGGCCTGCGACATCGTGCGCGTGGGCGCGCTGCCAACGGCGGCGCTGGGTATACTGCCTGCGGCGATCGGCCAGTTCCATCGTCAGCAAAAGCACGCCACGCTTCAGGTCGCGACCATGAATAATACCATGCTGCTGGCGGGCCTGAAGTCAGGCGAGCTGGATCTGGGCATTGGGCGGATGTCCGATCCGGAACTGATGAGCGGCCTGAATTACGAGCTGCTGTTCCTGGAATCGCTGAAGCTGGTCGTGCGTCCGAATCATCCCCTGTTGCAGGACACCGTGACCCTGAGCCGCGTGATGGAGTGGCCGGTGGTGGTCTCACCAAAAGGAACCGTTCCGCGTCAGAATGCGGAAGCGTTGCTGCAAATGCAGGGCTGCACGCTGCCTTCCGGGTGTATTGAAACGCTTTCGGCGTCGCTGTCGCGCCAGCTTACGGTGGATTACGACTACGTGTGGTTTGTGCCGTCCGGCGCGGTGAAGGACGATCTGCGACGCGGCGTGCTTACGGCGCTGCCGGTAACATCGCCCGGCGCGGGAGAACCGATTGGGATCCTGACGCGGGTAGATGCCCCGCTCTCTGAAGGCGCCCAAACGCTGTTAAGCGCCATTCGTAAATCAATGCCTCTCTGACCCTAAACGCAGAACCCGCCGCGAGGGCGGGTCTGTCTTACTCAGAACGTTTCCCAGTTATCACCGGAGACGGCCGCCGCCGGGGTTAAAGGCGCGGGTTTCGCTGCGGTTGCAGCGGCTGAAGTCCGTTCTGCGCGCGCCCCGTTGAGACGAAACGCGCCAACGGCCTCCGTCAGACGTGCGCCCTGCTCTTCCAGCGAGGCCGCCGCCGCAGAAGCTTCTTCCACCAGCGAGGCATTCTGCTGCGTCACCTTGTCCATCTCGGAAATCGCCTGGCTCACCTGAACAATGCCGCGGCTCTGCTCATCGGACGCCGCTGCAATCTCCAGCATAATATCGGTGACGCGTTTAACCGCCTCGACGATCTCATTCATGGTATTGCCCGCCGCAACCACTTCCCCGGAACCCTGATCGATAAGCGACACAGATTCATTAATCAGGCTTTCAATCTCTTTCGCCGCATTCGCGCTGCGGCTTGCCAGGGTGCGGACTTCACTCGCCACGACCGCAAAGCCGCGTCCCTGTTCACCCGCACGCGCCGCCTCGACCGCCGCGTTGAGCGCCAGAATATTGGTCTGGAACGCGATACTGTTAATCACGGCGGTAATTTCAGAGATCTTCTTCGAGCTGGTGGAAATATTACCCATGGTTTTCACCACGCCGGAGACCATCTGCCCCCCGCGGCTGGCCTTACCGGAGGCATCTTCTGCCAGTTTACTCGCATGATGCGCGTTATCGGCGTTCTGTTTCACCGTCGCGGTGAGCTGCTCCATGCTGGCCGCCGTCTGTTCAATCGCCGCCGCCTGCTGCTCGGTACGGGAAGAGAGATCGGTGTTACCCGCGGAGATCTCGCTGGTTCCACGGTAGATCTCCTCCGCCCCTTGCCGCACGGTGCCCACGGTTGTCACCAGCGCGTGCTGCATCGTTTGCAGATCGCGCGTCAGGCGGCCAATTTCGCTGCGTCCGGTCGGTTCGTCCGGCATGGTCAAATCGCCTTTTGCGATATTTTCGATACGCGTAGCGGCTCGCTGGAGCGGGTTTATCACCGTACGGCGCAGCACCACAAAGGTGATCACCGCCAGCGCCAGCGCAAGGCCAAACGCGCCGAACATAAACATCAGCCCCAGCCGGGTGCGGGTGTGAGCCTGTGCCGTCAGCGCGTTGGCGCGTTCGGTGCGGATTTTTATCGCCTTCAGCAGCACCGCGTTATAGGCATCGTCCAGCGGACGCGCGGTCTCATTTTCGTGGTTAATAATGGCTTCAAACATGCCATTTTTGGCATATTTCAGCATCGGCTGCATACCGGCGATGTAGGCGTCATAGCGGGCTTTCAGATCGCCATCCAGCGCTTCATCAGCCGGGGTACGAACGGTGCGCTTCATATAGGCGGCAAATCCATCCTGCGACTGCCTGATGCGGATCTCAGCCTCAGCGATGTTTTGTTTCATCGCCTCCATCTCCGCGATACGGCTCGCCGCCCCCGCGTGGATCATGTTGATACGGGCGGTGCGTAAATGGTTGGAACTGTTTGACAGACCGGTGCGCACCTGGATTTCTGCCGTGACATCCTGCTGATCGTTATCGGCCTGGAGCAGGAAATAGCCTGCCAGACCTGAGCTCAATGCAAACAGGAGAATAATGCCACCGAGAATGGAGGAAAACAGCGGAACCAGCCGGATGTGATGCAAGAAACTCAGCTTAGGCTGCGCCTGCATCGATGTTGTGTTGTCCATGACCGTCGACTCTCTTATAGGTAAGATGCGTAATAACACGCCTGTAAAAGAGTCATCGGCACGCCAGGGAATTAAATTACGTCTAAAAGCGCCGGACAGGTCACACTTTAGAGAAGATCAGGGAAGAAATGCCAGCGGAAAAAACCGCTGGCAGAATAATCAGTTGTCGCCGAAATGGATAACGGTGCGAATGGATTTTCCTTCGTGCATCAGATCGAAGGCTTCGTTGATCTGCTCCAGCGGCAGGCGGTGCGTAATGAACGGATCAAGCTGAATTTTACCGACCATCGCATCTTCAACCATGCCCGGCAGCTGAGTACGGCCTTTCACGCCGCCAAATGCTGACCCGCGCCATACGCGCCCTGTCACCAGCTGGAAGGGACGGGTTTTGATCTCCTGACCCGCGCCGGCCACACCGATAATGATGCTCTCGCCCCAGCCTTTGTGGCAGCACTCCAGCGCTGAGCGCATTACGTTGACGTTGCCGATACATTCGAAGCTAAAGTCCACGCCGCCATCGGTCAGCTCAACGATCACGTCCTGAACCGGTTTGTCGTAGTCTTTCGGGTTGATAAAGTCGGTCGCCCCCATCTCACCTGCGAGCTTAAATTTCTCCGGGTTGGTATCCACAGCAATGATACGCCCAGCTTTCGCCTGTACCGCGCCCTGGATAACCGCCAGACCGATCCCGCCCAGGCCGAACACCGCCACGGTGTCCCCTTCTTTCACTTTCGCCGTATTATGCACCGCGCCGATACCGGTGGTGACACCGCAGCCGAGCAGACAGACTTTATCCAGCGGGGCCTGCGGATTCACTTTCGCCAGTGAGATCTCGGCGCACACCGTGTATTCGCTGAAGGTGCTGGTACCCATGTAGTGATAAATGGGCTCGCCGTTATAGGAGAAACGGGTGGTGCCGTCCGGCATAAGTCCTTTGCCCTGCGTGGCGCGCACGGCCTGGCAGAGGTTAGTTTTGCCGGATTTGCAGAACTTACACTCGCCGCACTCTGCGGTGTAGAGCGGGATCACATGGTCGCCGGGCTTCAGGCTGGTGACGCCTTCACCCACTTCCACCACCACACCGCCCCCTTCGTGGCCGAGCACCGCCGGGAATACGCCTTCCGGATCGTCACCGGACAGGGTAAACGCATCGGTATGGCAAACGCCGGTGTGGGTAATTTTGATCAGCACTTCGCCTTTCTTCGGCGGAGCAACATCAATTTCAACGATTTTCAGCGGCTGGCCTGGGCCGAACGCGACAGCTGCGCGAGATTTCATGATGTCTTTCCCTTGTTGTGAGGTGTGTGGGTTTATTTTAGATAAGAGCGCAGTAAATGGCCGACTTCCGCCATCCGCACTGCCCGCTGATCCGGGGTGGTCTCCCCCGTCACCAGCTCATCTTTGAGGTGAATTTCGACCATTTCCCCCATCAGACCATTGGCAGCGCCGCGCACGGCGGCAATTTGCTGCAAAATGGCGAGACAGGGATCGCCCGATTCCAGGGCGCGTTCAAGGGCATCAACCTGGCCCCGAATGCGGCGGACGCGGGTCATAATACGTTTTTTATCTTCGGGTGAATGCGGCATACGCCCTCCTGATACTATAGGGGGGTATTGTATCTGTTAATACGATTTTATGTAAACATGAAGTTTAGTGTGGGTTTTAAGTAGAGCCGTAGATAATGTGAAAAATCCGCGTCTGGAGTTAATATTGGTGACTCGCTGATATACCAGAAGTGGGCAATCAGGTGCGTCATGAGCGAAAAGTAGATTGGATAAATCCATGGCAGACATGCACTGTCCCTTTAAAATTAACGTGTTGGTTGTTCTTGTTATTAAGTGTAATGCAAGTGTGGTACAGATGAAGTCATACAACGTCATTCTCCCTTAAAAATCCTACTTTTAAAGACTTGTGCAAGCACACTACCCCCCACTAAAGAATGTAGGTGTCATAAGAATACGAAAAAGAATAGACTAATACATGTTGGATATATTTATCTTTGATAACATTTAGCCTGTAGTAAAAAAAATAAGTCGGATACAGCATGTTCGGACAGAAAACATTGCTGAAACTGGTTCGGATCCGGTTTATCTAATAGAATTTCTATACACTTTGATAAATATTACTATCACAATTGGGTTTTACATATTGAATTCGGATCACAACGCTTCATCATTAAGGAATGACTAAGTATGAAAAGAATTGTTCTCGCCTCTTTGGTTTTAGCTTTTTCGTTATCTGCTAACGCAAATCAATTAAGCATTGATGACCAAATTAATAATGCTTGCGCTAAGGCCTTAAGCGGTGACAAAGAACCTTTGGGTGACTTCCCGCCAGATAGTTATGCTGCAACAGTCAGTCCGAAAGTTAAAGATGCTTACAACGAAGTTTTAAAATCTCGGTCCTCTATTGTAAACGATCAGAGTTTACAGAATGCAACCAGTTGCGCCAACCTTGTTAGAGGTAAACTGAAATCAAAAGGTGAGTACACAGAAGAAAAATAATTGCCAGGGTAGAGAAACAGCATTTTTTGTGGAACTGAACGCTTTCTCTATCAGAGTTCGTTCTTAAAAAAACATCGACAAGATAGTTCCGCAGCTGTGTTTTCCACCTCTCACTGGTCCCTCAATACCCTAACATCCCGTTGCCTGAAGGCACCCTCCGTAATGACAGCGCCCGCCTAAACAGCACAGACGAGGCTGACGATATTTACGCTTTCGTCTCGTCGTGACCAACCCTATTTAGCTCAAAATGTTAAAAATTCGCACTTATATGGCACAATGTGAACAGAAATAACATTCGCGTCACCTAACATATTCGCTACAAACAAAATGGTGGTGTTAATGATTGTACTAAAGAGCTTTTTATTCTTCGTTGGCGCAGCGGCCGCTTGCGCACTTATTGTACTGTGTCTTTGGGTTGATATGCGGTTTGTCGGCCATGATATTCCGGAATTATCACTGACCGAAATTATGCAGGAAACGGTATTAGCGACTATTGTCTTTCTCCATTTTCGTCTGGCGAAAATGGACGAATCCATGCGTTACTGTAATATTCTGGTGGGCGGATTTTTCCTGACAATGCTAATTCGTGAACTGGACGCGCTTTTTGATCTCATTTCTCATGGGAGTTGGGTGTGGTTCGCGCTGATTACCGCTCTGCTGGCGTTAATTCGCCCCGTTATGCATTTTCGCGCTACCCTGGAACAGCTGGCAAAATATACCCAATCCCCCTGGTACGGCATTCTGTTGAGCGGCCTGCTGGCTGTACTGGTCTTCTCCCGCCTCTTTGGAATGCAGGTGCTGTGGCACGACATCCTGGAGCATGGCTATATGCGTGTCGTGAAAAACGCCGTGGAGGAAGGTTCGGAATCATTCGGCTATATGCTGTGCCTGGCCGCATCCCTTGGCTATTACGTTACCTTTCGCACTCACGCACGGCAGAAACAGTCTCTTCGCGCTGCGTAGAGAACGACATTTTTTGGACTTTATGGTGGTCATGTAAGAAAGACATGTCCTAAAAAGGGGCAATCTGCCGTCGATTTCAGCGAATTCTCGCTCACTCCTGCAATCAGCGTCTATCCTTAGACTACCAACAAAAGGAGGCTGGAATGTCTGATTTCGACACTGATAAAAATGCACAGTACGCTGGCGATAAAGCCAAAAACAAACTTGATGAATTATCCGGCTCTGCGCAGCAGCAGTTTGGTGAATTCGTTGATTCCCCTAAACACCAGGTGAAAGGTGCAGCGAAAAAATATGCTGCCCAGGCCAGTGATGCCGTCTCGGATGTCACTGAAGCCGTCAGAAACAATCCCTTAACGGGCTTAATCGCTGCGGGTGCGGTAGGTATCGTTCTGGGACTTCTGCTGGGACGTAAATAATTTCAGGCCCTTCGGGGCCTTTCCTTTTCCCCTCTTTCCTGCTCTTTCCCCCCCTATTGTTGATAGTTTTCCTGACAAAAACACGATCCATGTGAAAAGTTGTACAATTTTAATGTACAGATTTGACCATATAGTATAAATTCGATGCCAGTGATGTTACAAAATTGTTTGTTAACGGTGGAAAATTATGCGTCGCAACCATGCTCCCTCTACAGCAGAAAGCGCTATCACCTTGTATTTTAACAAGGATAACGTCCCGACACAGCAGGAAACCCTTGGTGCCATCGTCAGTGAGATCATCAAAGAAAATGTACAACTGAGCAGAATGACAATCTGTACAAAGCTGTTGCGCAGAATTGAAGAGTCAACGTCTGACGTTGAGAAAGCGCACTATAACGGTCTGATAGCCCTCTTCTTCGAGCGTTAACCTGAACACTGTTTTTTTAACTTACTAAGTTAGTCATGCTGAGTGAGAATAGAGCTCCTGAATGCGATGACTAACCCCATGCTACAGCCTGCTGCGTGTAGCAGAGTGAGATTGAAGCTATGCATAGAACTAAATTTGAACGACTTAAGGATGACCTTATCGGTGAGGCCGTATTATCCATACTGAAAGAGAACGGACCTATTACCTTTGTGTCTCTTGCTAATCGCCTGCGGGCGATGGCTAACGTTGAATCAAATGATGAACGTAAAAATGCATTGATTGCCGCTGAAGATGAAGTGCGCCAGCGTGTAACCGGCGTCTCGCACGACCGGGGAAGAGTGATGGGCGATTATGAAATTGGGCGCATGCGCTCTCTCTTTACTCACAACACGCTTCTGACCCCAGAC
Source organism: Enterobacter sp. BIDMC 27 (assembly GCF_000534415.1). Classification (NCBI taxonomy): domain Bacteria; kingdom Pseudomonadati; phylum Pseudomonadota; class Gammaproteobacteria; order Enterobacterales; family Enterobacteriaceae; genus Enterobacter; species Enterobacter sp. BIDMC 27. The sequence continues at coordinate 3,130,481 of NZ_KI973178.1, read as the reverse complement.
AAGAAACACTAATTTTAACCGAAACGGTGACCACCATGAGTAAAGCGATTATGCAGCAGACGTATAATTTTGAAGCCCTGCACGATAAAGAACTGGCGGAACATTTTCTTAATGCTGGAAAGCATCTCAGTGGTGAGGTTGAAGTGTTGGGCTCGGCAATACGCTGTATTATGCTGACCGGTGACAATCTCTCAAATAAAGAGATTATCCTGCAACTGATTCACGCCCTCGAAATTACCGAGGAGCCCGAAGCCTGCGATGTCATTCGAAACACGCTTGAAATTGTTGTCGGTTTTACGCGCGATGATATCTGATAACAGATTATTGCCCTGGTGAGTGACTGTTTTTGCTGGTGGTCGAAGAGTTAAGTCTGTCGTACCACCAGTATAGTGAAGCCATTAACTAAATAGCCGTACCATTCGATCCAGCTCATCTTCTTTAACCGCCCGGGAAAGATAATATCCCTGGAAGCGCTTAACCCCTAATGCGACAAGTTTTTCAAATTTTTCTTCGCTATCGACGCCTTCCGCAACGCATTCCCTTCCCGTCATGTCGCTGTATATCTGTATCGCTTTAATAATGCTATTGTCATTGTCGTTAGCAACAAAGTGCTCGACTATATCGCGGTCAAGCTTCAGTCCATCAACATTAATCTGTCGGATGGGTAACATAGCGTAATGTCTGGAAAAGCAATCATCCAGAAACAGCCGGCATCCCTCGGCGCGTAAACGCTGGAGAGTGACAGGAATATTTGGATCCTTCGTTACATCAATGGTTTCAGCTAATTCGAAGACAAGTTTCCCGGCCCACTGCGGTTTCAGTAACATTTCAACGGCTTTTTTCGCCATTCCCGGCAGCGCGTTCCCGGCAGCCAGTTGAGGAGGAATATTAACCGAAAAATAATATTTTCCATTGTATCTGTTGATACCTGATACGGCCGCGTGAATGACTAACGCCGTCAGCTTGAGCCAAATTTCGCCATTTTTTATCCCATCCAGAAATTGGCCTGGTTTCAGGACCTGACCGTTTTTATGCCAGCGCAGCAGAATTTCAAAGCCTACTCCTTTTTTATCGCCATCGGTAATAATTTGATAAGCCGCAAAGATTTCCCGCTTATGTAACGCCTGCAATATATTTATTTCTGCTTCCGAAAACCCCTGCGCTTTGTTCTTTACTGCATAGACCTCATCCCTTAAGACACGTGCATCGCTAAACCACACTCTGATAAGATATAATTTACTCAACCCCACTTTCCGATGGGTATAAATGGTTTTATCTGACAACCCTAACCTCGCTGACTGCTCTTTTATCGAAATACCCCGATAAAAATTCAGCAATACGGTTAACTCACGTTTTGTTAAACCATGCAGGCTTTCCTTACCTTCCTTCTCAGGTCCTTCACGCAATAAACGTGACGAATCGGCATGCACATCAGAAATACTCTCTACACAATTCATTACCTCTGAAATATTCGCCACCCTGATCCTCGACAACGATTTGGTATTATTAACGAGACTTTTCAGCGTGGCATAAAGCCATCTCTCTGGTATTGCACCATACAGGGTCACGCTACAAATAACCGGCAGTGCATTCAGAACCGAGACCAACCGTTTCAGGCTTTCAAGAAAGGCAGTCACGTCGCGACCAAGAAAAACAGAAATATCAGGCTGTTGATTTTGCATCATTTTTTGCACATCACCTGAGCAAACTTCATCATCTTCAAAATGGAGCCGCGTGACGTTTACGCCACGAGACTTGAGAAGCAGGCTATACCCCTCGAAGGTGAAACCGCAGGCTGAAATAACGAATCGTTGCTTGTAGCAAGTACCTTGCATAAAAGGTAAGTTTTGAGACATAACCTGCTCCTGAGAATGCAAACATCATTCCCAAATGTGATTAAAGCCAATATTCTTTGTCGCATTGAATAATTTTACCGCACCCCATTTGGTTAATAAACCGTTATCAATGTTATGCACGGGAACATCTTTGCGTTAATCAACCCACTCATCCATATGCAGCATAAATATTACTTTCTTTTCATATAACGACAGTAAATATGCACTTCACAAGGTATAATGAAAATTCCGAAAAAGAAGACCGGACACTTCATCTTATCGGCCCAGACAAAAAGAGAAAATGCTATGGATAATCACATTTCATCCAGGGCTTTGCTACATCGAAGGGATGTTATTAAAAACAACCCGCGATTTGGTGAAGCTATAACAGAGCACTACAGAATCAATGATGCCATTTATAAAAAACAACCCTTGTTTTACAAAACGATGCTTCAGGAATCACGCTTCAACATAATACTGTCAATGTGTTGTTTTGTTTTTGGCAATCAGGCTGAGTCAGTTTCAGAGATAAAGGCACTGTGTACCCGTTATAATATCGCCAGTCCTAACAGTGTTATCGCCATCATCACCATACTTAAGACCACCGGGCGAATTAAGACCTGGCGCTGTACCGAAGATCGCCGAAAAACAAAAATCGCACCAACGGAAAAAGGACTGGATGAGCTGAAACGCTATATGTCCGGGGCGTTTACGCCTGTTAGCATTCTTTTTCCGACATTTAATATAAATGCTAACCTTCTGGACAATGATATTCTGAGGCACAACTTTTTCCGGCGCGCCGCAGAGTACCTTTTCCGCGGATTAACATTCAGGAAAGTGCTTCCGGAGGTGGGTTTATTTATTGATAAGGATGGTGGCCGAATGATTATGCTCTATCTCTATTTGCAGGCCATTAAAAACAAAACAGCACACGGTGCCATAATAGCGTATTCAGCCAGCACACTGGCAAAAGAATTTTTCGTCTCGCGTATCCACGTCAACCGCATTATCAAATCGGCGCAGGAGGCAGGTTATCTTAAAGATCGCGGCGATGGCCGGATGTCAATTTACCCGGCCTTTATCGAGCTGGTCGAAAATTATGCCGGATTATATTTTGCGTATGTCACACATTACATTAACGTGGTACCAAAAGAACGACGCCATGCTGTCAACATGACGCCTACACTCTGATCTGACGGGCGTTCGGTTTGCTGAACGCCTTTTTTATCGCTCGCGCAGCGCCTCTTTTGCCTTATTCAATGGTTTCAGCAGATAATCAATGACGGATTTACTGCCGGTTTTGATATCAACCGTGGCTATCATGCCCGGGAACACCGGGAATTCCTTGCCCTGCCTGTTGGTCAGATGGTTACTGTCAGTACGAATATAAACGCGATAATAATAAACATCCCGTTTCACCTCGTCCTGAAGGGTATCCGGGGAAATCATCGTCACCTCCCCTTCCAGCCCGCCGTAGATCGAGTAGTCATAAGCGGTGATTTTCACCAGCGCTTTTTGCCCGGGATGGATAAACGCGACATCGCGCGGCGAGATTTTCGCTTCTATCACCATCTGGTCATCAAGCGGTACCAGGCTCATCAGTTTGCCGTTCGGCGGGATCACTCCGCCCACCGTCGTCACGTCAATGTCCTTCACGATGCCACGCACCGGCGCATTAAACGTTAAGCGGGTGAGTGAATCTTCGCGTCCTTTCATGACCGAACGCTGCGCTTCCATTTCCGCGTTCGCTTTTGCCAGTTCTTCGCGGGCGCGAACGTAGTACTGGTTTTTCATTTCGGTGATTTTGCTCTCCAGCTCATTTTTTTGACGTTCAAGGCGTAAGACTTCGACCTTACTGGCCGCCCCCTGCGTCACCAGCGGGCGCGTTAATGCCAGTTCACGCTGCACGAGATCCGCTCCCTGGCGTAAACCCGCCAGCCCTTTTTCAAGGCTTTCGCGACGTGACTGATAAAGCGCCGTTTCCTGTTTTACCAACTCAACGTCGTCATCCAGCTCTGCCGGGAATGTCAGCCCGGTGTCGTTTACCTCAGCATTCAGACGCGCGGCCGTCGCCATCGCAGCGTTTAATCGAGACTCGCTCTCCAGCACGCTGGACTCGGTTTTCGTCCGGTCCAGTTGGGCAAGCTGTTGACCACGCTCGACGATATCGCCCTCGCGCACCATCAGACTGTGAATAATCCCTCCTTCCAGGGACTGGATCACCTGCTCGTGGGAGGACGGGATCACCTTGCCGCTACCCGTCGTGACCTCATCCAGCTGGAACAGGCTGGCCCAGGTTATAAAGACCACCAGCAGGGCAAACAGCGACCATGCCACCAGCGACGAACGCGGCAGGCGGGGCTCCTTCAGCCGGCTGTTAAAGCGGGAGAAATCATTCATGCCACGCCCTCCGTTTTCAGTTTAACCGTGCGCTGCGGCGCCTGCTGCGGGGCCATTCCGTGCTGGCGTAAAATGGCATCACGAGGGCCATCCATCACCACTTTGCCGTTTTCCAGGACGATGATGCGGTCAACCAGGTCCAGAATCGGCAGACGATGCGTCGCCACCACCAGCGTCCGGCGCTTACCGAGCCACTGGTGCAGATGCTGGATAAACTGCTTCTCGCTGACCTCATCCAGCCAGGCGGTGGGTTCATCCAGCAGCAGAATATTCGGCGAGGTGATCAGCGCGCGCGCCAGCAGCAGCGCCTGACGTTGCCCGCCGGAAAGCCCCGTTCCGCCCTCATTGATGATGGTGTTCAGCCCCATTTTCTGCTTGCGCACAAACTCCAGCGCGCCGCTGTTGACCAGCGCCTGATGGATTTCCTCGTCTGTCGCCAGCGGATTACCCATCAGGATGTTGTCGCGTACGGAGCCGAAGAACAGCCGCGCCTGCTGGCTGAGCAACTGCATATCGCGGCGCACGTCGGCCGGGTCAAGATGATTGAGAGCAATATCGTCCAGCAAAATGCTGCCCTGCTGCGGCTCCTGCATTCCCGCCAGCAGATGCAGCAAGGTGCTTTTCCCCGAACCATTCCGCCCGAGCACCGCCACGCGCTCCCCGGCGCGAATGCGCAGTTTGCTGATATTCAGCACGGTAAGCTTCTCTTCTTCATCGTAATAAAACCCAACGTCGTCCAGCCGATAATCACCGCGCAGATGGGCTTTATGCACTTTTTTGCCGTGCTGGGGATCGTCAATCGGGCGCTGCATCAGGTCATCCAGTCCCTTGCGGGCCACCTTTGCCGACTGCCAGCGGGAGAGCACGCCGGAAATCTGCGACAGGGGCGCGATGGTGCGGGACGCCAGAATCGAGGTCCCCACCAGCGCACCGGTGGTCATGTCGCCGCTGATAACCAGATAACACCCCACCAGCAGCACCACGGCGTAGACGATAGACTGCACCTCCTGGGTCCAGGTCAGCAGCAGCCCCGTCAGCCAGCGCTGCTTCATGCCGACGCTCGCGGCAACGTCATTGGTGTTATTCCACTGGTTCTGGAACCTCTGCTCGGCGCGCATTAGCTTGATGTCCTCAAGCCCCTGCACCGCTTCCACCAGCGTGGCGTTACGAATCGCCGATTCACGCATCCCTTCGCTGGAGAGTTTTCCCAACGGGCGCTGCACCAGCAGGCCGGGAATGAGCAGCAGCGGTACGGCCAGCAGCACCACCAGCACCAGCGGGCCGCCAATCATCCACAGAATGAAGACGAACAGCAGGAAGAACGGCAGATCGGAGATAGCGGCAATGGTGGTGGAAGTGATCAGCTCCCGCACCGACTCCAGCTCGCGGATCTGGGCGATAAACGACCCGGTCGATTTCGACCGTGCGCCGTTTTTAATCCTCAGGGCGTGGGCAAACACGCGCTCGGAAATACGCAGGTCGGCGCGTTTCCCTACCACGTCCGAAATATGCACCCGCAGCATGCGCATGATGAATTCAAACACGATGGCGATCATCACACCGCCAAACAGCACCCACAGCGTGGCCTCCGACTGGGACGGCACCACCCTGTCATACACCTGCATGGAAAAGACCATGCCGGAGAGCGCCAGCACGTTGGCGACCAGCGCCACCAGCATTATGTCGCTGTAACGACGCCAGTCTTTCAGCGCCAGCTGCCAGAACCAGTTTTTCTCATAGGGTTTGATGTAATCATCCACGCGCGCATCCGGCGTGGACTCCAGGGGACGCAGCACCATCAGCCCCTTTAACCGCGAACCGAGTTCGTCGCGCGTCAGCGTCGTCTCCAGGCTCCCGTCGCCGCTAAACTGCACGCTGACGTTTCCTTCGTTGTCCATACGGTTGATGACCGCAATTTGCCCGCCGGTGAACTCCGCCAGCAGCGGTAAACGCCACGGATCGAGCGCTACGGCTCCCGCCGCCACCCAACGCATCCCCAGCCCAAGCTGGCGCGCCATCTCCTCCAGCACCAGCTGGCGTGGAGACTGGCTTTCATGGTTAATCGTGACCCGAACATGCTCCGCCGAAAAATCCAGCCGATAATATTTCGCGATGATGAGCATGCCCTGCAACCAGGGTTCGTACTGTGGATGTGTCTTCATAATGCTACGTCCTGTTCAGGGCGATGATTTCGCTCTGAAATGATACCTTTCCGGGATGATTAGAAATCGAACACTGTCTAAACGAGCCCGCAAAATAATCTTGTGAAATATAGGGTTATGGCTATTCGTGTAAAGAAACGCAAAAGGCCGCGAGGATCGCTCCCCGCGGCGTTGTTTTACGCAATTAACAGTTGATGATTGGCCAACAGCGTCGCCAGATCCGTCTGCACGCCGTTCAGCGTTACCAGCGTGGTGGGCGTGAACTGACCGCCCGTCCCGTCCAGGTCAACCTGGATCTCGGTGTTGCTGCCGTTTTGCACAACGCGGATGTAGTCGGCGATGTTGCCCGCGCTGCTGTCCAGCGTCGCCACGCCGTTCACGTAGCTCGCCGAGCCGGTGCCGGTATAGCCGCTGTCGGAAAGCAGGTCGCGCAGATCGATACGGTCCGTATCCGCCGTCCCTTCCCAAGTGCCGACGGTAAAGCCGTTCACCACATCGCTACCGTTGCCGCCCGTCGCGTCAGACGCGTTGATCAGCTTATAGAGCAACGTATCGTGACCGCCGCTGCCGATGTTGAAGGTGTCGTTCCCGCCCCGGCCTTCGAACTGGTTATCACCGCTGTTGCCGGTGATCACGTCGTCATAGTCGGAGCCGTTAATCCCTTCAATATTCAACAACCGCGTGGTACCGAATCCGGTGTCCTGCGCCGTTGAGAGGCGCAAATCAACGGTTATCCCAGAGGTGGCATTACGATAATCCACCACGTCCATGCCGCCGGTATTGCTCCAGGTGTCGTAGTCGGAATGGGTATTCCAGCCGCCGGAGCCGTTATAGGTATAGGTCCCATCCTCTGCGATAAAGGTGTCGTTATACCCGGTACCGGTAATGGTTCCGCTGTGGCCGCCGGTGGCCGCTTCGGCGGTGAGAACATAACCCTCTTTGCCGTTGCCCGCGTCCAGGCCGGTCCAGGTGACGTTATCCGAGACGCCGTTGGTGATCTTCACGATCTCCGCCGAGTAGGTTTCGTTCGGATCCAGCCCGTAGAAACTCACCAGCGCAGAGGTATCGTTCGAGCCAATGCCGGACTGAGCGTTGATGATCTGCGAGGCCACCAGCACGCCCGCAGCGTTATACAGATTGACCGTATTGCCGTAGTACGCGTTGATGCCTTCGCTATCGACAATGTGCAGATGCATCGCGGTACCGTCAGCGATCTCCGCATTGTTCTGCACCAGCACCACCTTACCGTTCTGCTGAGACACCAGCAGATCCTGCGCACCGTCCCAGTTGTAGTCCACCGCGGCGACGCCGGTGACGTTGGCCAGCCCAGAAGCCAGCTGGCTTGAAGTCCAGGTTGAGCCGTAGCCGTTGTTGGTGAACAGGGTCGCCGTCTGTGAGCTGCCGTAGGTGCTGAGCTTGATGATGTCCATCTGCCCGTCACCGTTCCAGTCTACCGCCACCGACAGATAGCCCGCCGTGGCGTTAGAGGCTTCCACCGCGCTTTTGGTCGTGGAAAGCTGCCCGGTACCGTCGTTGTAGTAAATCACCCCGCCGTTGTTGTTGTAGCTGCTGCCGAGGTACAGATCCATGTAGCCATCGCCGTTAAAGTCCGCCCACGTCATGGAGGCCGCCGTGGTGGTATTCGAGGCGTTGGCCACAAACACGTTGGTCAAGTTCTGGCCAATGGAAAGCGTACCGTTCCCGTTGTTGTTAATCACGGTGAGCGAGTACGCCCCGCTGCGGTTGGTGTGCTGCACGATGTCCACGGTACCGTCGTTGTTCAGGTCGACGCCGGAGATTTCACGCCCGGAATCGAACTGGCCGTAGAATCCACCTTCCCCGCCGGTGCCGTCCGGCGACAGAACGCCGTTGGTATTCACCAGGTAGGTCAGGGAGTCCATACCGGCATCGCCGTACGCCAGATCAAGATAGCCATCGCCGGTTTTATCGTAGGCAATTACGCCGCCGTACCAGATGGTGGTTCCCATCGCCAGCTGGCTGGCGGTGTAGCTGCTGCCATCGTAGGTCCACATCACCTGCGTAGAGCCCGCGTAGGTGTTCTCCGTCGCAAAGATATCCTGCGTGCCGTTACGGTCAAAGTCAGCTGCCGTCTGGCTCACCACATAGTAGCTACGGGTGTTAGTTAACGTATTCCCGGCATAGGTTGAATCATCGCTGCTGGAATAAGACTGTCCATTAGCAATGATATTCCACAGCCCGCTGCTGTTCATGCCGAGAGTCATGGTTGAGTTGTTGCTGTTCCCCGCAGTGGTCGCCCAGTCGGTATTCACCGAGGTGGTATCGATCACCAGGCTACCGGTTGCCGTACCGGTGGTGTTACCGTTGCCCGCGCTACTCTTCACCTGCGCGGTTACGTCGTAACTCGCCACACTCAGGGCATCGCTGTCCGGGATCTGTAGATACCAGGTATTGTGATCCGGGTCGACGACCACCGCACCGCCGGTCTGGGAGGTGTAGGTTTTCCCGTTCACCGTCACCACCAGATATTCACCGTTCACCAGGTCTGCGGAGACCGTACCGCTGACAATCGGCGTGGTATCCGAGGTGGTCTGGGCAGTAATCGCCGCGGTGGTGGTCGGGATGCTGGTATCGACGTTCAGCACAAAGCCATCCGATTCCGTGTAGTTACCGGCTTTGTCGGTGACGCGCAGAATGTAGGTGTGATTCCCGTCGAGCAGGCCGTTGTCCTGATAGGACCAGCTTGCGCTGCCGTTCATCGTGACCTGACCCAGCAAGATCCCGTCCCGGTAAAGCTGCACGATTTCGCCATCTTCCGGAGCGCGGTTAAGCGTACCGTTGATCAGCGGCGAGGTATCGTCCGTCGCGACTGATGCGCCGTACGTGCCTGTACGTTCACCTTCCCCGTCGGTATAGCTGACCACCGTTCCCACCGTGTCAGGCGGCGTGGTATCAACCGTTACCACCTGCGAAGAGGTTGAGCCGACGTTGCCCGCCTGGTCGATGATCCGCACCTGGTAGGTGTAATCCCCATCTGCCAGATCGCGGGTATCCGTATAGCTCCAGCGCTGGTTAGTGACGGTAGTGTCAATCCAGGTATTACCGCCGTCGAGGCTGATCTGTACGCGCTCGTCGCTGGCCAGCGCGCTGCCCAACGAGCCGTTGATCGTCAGCGAGGTGTCCATGGTGATGAAATCACTCCCGGACTGCCCGGTATCTTCGCTGATGCTGTCAATGGTGATGCCGTACTGCGGCGCCTGGGTATCCACCGTCACGTCCTGCGTGGTGGTGGCCCCAACGTTGCCCGCCTGATCGACAACCCGCACCTGATAGCGGTAGTCGCCGTCGGCCAGGGTGCGGGTGTCGTTATAACTCCACCGGGTGCCGCTTACCGTGGCGTAAACCCAAGTGGTGCCGCCATCCATGCTCACCTGCACATACTCACCCGCCCCGAGTTCGGCCCCAAGCGTCCCGTTGAGCGTGTACGAGGTCGAACTGGTCAGGAAGTCGTTATTGTCGAAGCCGGTATCGACGGTGATGTTATCCACGGTCACCGTAATCGCCGCATCCGGCGCGACCGTATCGACCGTCACCTGCTGATGAGCGCTGGCACCTACGTTGCCTGCCGCATCCACTACGCGAACGTAGTAGTCATAGGTCTGGTTACCCAGCGTGCGGCCGTCCACGTAGTACCAGCTGTTGCCAGTGACGATCACGTTCTGCCAGGTGACCCCGCCGTCGATGCTGATCTGGGCATATTCGCCGTCGGCCAGCGTTGCGCCGAGCGAGCCGTGCAGCGTCAGGGAGGTATCATTGGTGATAAAGTCGCTGCTGCTCAGGCCGGTATCGTCGCTGATGCTGTCGATAGCGATCGTTTTGCTGGCGTCCGGCGCGACGGTATCAATGGTCACCACCTGGCTGGTAGTGGCGCTGATATTCCCCGCGTCGTCAATCACCCGCAGCTGATAGTTGTAGTCTCCGTCGGCCAGCGTGCGGCCGTCAACGTAGGTCCAGCTCAGGCCGCTGACGCTCACGTCAGTCCAGGTTGCGCCACCGTCGAGGCTGATCTGAGCGTGGTCGCCGCTGCCCAGGGCCGCGCCGAGCGTCCCTTTCAGGCTGATCTGGTTGTCGCTGGTAATAAAGTCGCTGTCGGACAGGCCGGTATCCTGCGAGACGGAATCCACGGTAATAGTCGCCGCCGCAGGCTTCGTCAGATCGATTACCACGTCCTGGCTGTCCGTTGCCCCAACGTTGCCCCCATTGTCGATCACGCGCACCTGGTACTGGTACGTACCGTCGGTCAGGGTACGGCCATCGGTGTAGCGCCAGGTGGTGCCGGTGACGGTCAGGTCAATCCAGGTGGTACCGCCGTCAAGGCTGATCTGCGCCTTCTCGTTATTGCCGAGCTGCGCGGTCAGGGAACCATTCACCACCACCTGGCTGTCGTTGGTGATGAAGTCATTCGCGCTGAGGCCGGTATCGTTTTGCAGGGAATCAATGCTGATCCCCATCGACGGTGCGGTGAGATCCACGGTAACGGTATGGTTATCGCTGGCGCTGTTGCCGATGGCGTTGCTCACCTGCGCGTTAATCACGTACGAACCGCCGTCCGCCAGCGCGGTCACGTCTGCGCTGCCGACCGTATAGCTCCAGGTGCCGTCATTTTGAACGGTAGCCGTGTAGGTTTTACCGTTAAGCGTAATGGTCACCGTCTGGCCCGTTGGCGCATCGGTGGTGCCGCTGATAACCAGCGGCGTGCCGTGCTCGGCGGCGTTGACGATATCATCCTGCGCAAAGGTGTTAATGGCGATGGTCGGCACGTCGCCGTTCAGCGTCACGTCGTGCGTTGCGCTGCCCGGGTTACCTGCCTTATCGCTCACCGTAGCCGTAATGGTGTAATCCCCGTCGCTCAGTCCGAGGAAGTCGCGTCCCGGCACGAAGACGGACCAGGAGCCATTCGCCGCCACGGTCGCCTGATAGCTGTTGCCGTTGAAGGAGACGGTCACCGTCTGGCCCTGCTCCGCGGTGGTGGTCCCGCTGATGGTCTGTCCCGCCAGCTGCTCGGCGTTGTTGACGATATCGTCATCGGCCACGGTGCTGATGGTCACGGCTGGCGCGACGGTATCGACCGTTAAGGTATGCGTCGTCTGGCCGTTATTACCCGCCTTGTCGTTCACCGACGCGGTGACCGTCAGCGCGCCTTCGCTCAGGTTGGCAAGATCGGCGGCCGGGACGTCGAGCGTCCAGGTGCCGTCGTTTGCCACAAGCGCAGTGTAGGTTTTCCCGCCCAGCGTGACGGTCACCGTCTGGCCTGCTTCCGCGCTGGAAGAGCCGTGTACGGTGAGCGGCTGTTGGGCTTCCGCCGCATTCAGCACATCGTCGCCCGACAACGTGTTCACGCTAATCACCGGCGCGGTGGTGTCCACGCTGATGGTGTGCGTCGCCGAGGCGCTGTTCCCGGCGCTGTCCTGCGCCGAAACAGAAACCTGGTAGCTCGCGCCGTCGGCCAGGGTGCCCACGTCGGCGGCCGGTACGGTGGTTGTCCAGGAGCCATCGCTCTGGATAGTGGCCGTATAGCTCTTACCATTCAGGGTGATAGTGACCTGCGTGCCGTTAGCAAACTGCGCGCTGGAGCCGTTGATGACCAGCGACGCCCCCGCTTCTGCCGCATTGATCACGTCATCACCGCTGAGGGTGTTGACGGTCAGCGCGACCGATGCGGTATTTACCACCACGTCATGGGTCTGGGTGCTGCTGTTGCCCGCGCTGTCGGTGATTGTCGCGCTGAGGGTCACGGTGCCGTCGGTCAGGGCAGAAATGTCGCTGGCAGGAACGCCCACGCTCCATTTGCCACTGGCGTCAACGGTGGTGGTGTACTGGTTCGAACCTATCGTGATGACCAGCTTATCGCCGACGCTGGCGCCGGTTGCGGTGCCGCTGATGACCTGCGCCTGCCCGTGCTCAACGCTGTTGATGACGTCATCGCCCGCCACGACGTTAAAGCTGACGGTCGGCGGCGTGGTATCGAGCGTAATCGCTTTGCCCGCGCTGCCCGGGTTACCCGCGGCGTCACTCACGCTCACCTGCACGGTGTAGCCGTTATCCGCCAGAGTGGACAGATCGGCGGCCGGCACGTTAATGCTCCAGACGCCGCCCTGCTGAACCTGTGCGGTATAGCTGTTTCCACCGAGGTTAACGGTTACCGTCTGACCGACTTCAGCCGTGGTGGTGCCGGAAATGGCCACGCCCGCAGCCGCTTCGCTGCCGTTGATCACGTTGTCGCCGGCTACCGTGTCGATGGTCACGGTTGGCGCCGTGGCATCGACGCTGTACTCCCGGCCCGCAGACGCGCTGTTGCCGTTCACATTGGTCACGCTCACCTGCACGCTGGCGTCGCCGTCTTTCAGACCCGCAAGATCCGAGGAAGGCACGGTGGCCGTCCAGTTGCCGTCGGCATCGACTTTGGCGGTGTACGTCTTGCCGCCGAAGGTGACGGTAACGGTCTGGTTTTCCTCTACGTTCGAGGTGCTGCCGGACAGCACCAGATCCGCGCCTTTTTCTGCCGCGTTAATCACGTCGTCGGTGGCGATGGCATCAATGCTGATCGCCACGGCTGCCAGATCGACGGTGACGTCGTGGCTGATAGAGACCGGATTGCCCGCCGCGCTCTGGCCTGCAACGGTCACGGTAACCGTGCCCGCAGCCAGGGCCCCGACGTCTGCTGCCGGGATCGCCGCGCTCCAGGTACCGTCTGCCAGCACGGAGGCCGCATAGGTTTTGCCATTGACGGTCACGGTGAGCGTAGTGCCTGCCGCCAGTCCGTCGCTGGAGCCGGTGACAATCAGGTTCTGTCCATGCTCGATGCTGTTAATCACATCGTCGCCCGCGACGGTATCCACGCGCAGGCCCGGCAGGCTGGCGTCGATAGTGATATCGCGCTCGCCCGTTCCCGTATTGCCATGGTCATTAGTGACGGTTGCTGACACCGTTAAATCGCCATTGCCCAGCGCGGTCAGGACGGATTCCGGCACGTTAACGGACCAGGTCAGATCGCTCTGCACCGTCGCGGTATAGGTGTTGCCGCCGATGTTCACCGTCACGGTGTTACCGATGTCCGCGTTCGCCACCTTACCGGTAATGGTCTGGCCTGCGGCCACTTCCGCCGCGTTGATGACGTTGTCCCCCGCCACGGTGTTGATGGTGACGGTTGGCAGCGCGGTATCGACAAGCAGGTTCGCCGTAGTGCTGATGCTGTTGCCCACGCCGTTGGTGGCCGTCGCGCTCAGGGTGTAGCTGGCTTCACCGAGGCCTGACAGATCCGCAGCCGGAACGGTCAGGCTCCAGGTGCCGTCTGCCGCAGTCGTCGCCGAGTAGTTTTTACCGTTCAGGGTCACGGTGACCACGGTGCCTTCCGCCAGGTTGGCGCTGGTGCCGTTGACGCTCAGATCCTGCCCTTTTTCTACCGCGTTCAGGACGTTGTCATCGCTGATGGCGTTGAAGCTGACCGACGGCAGACCGGTATCGACGGTCACATTATGCGTGCCGCTGCCGGTATTGCCCGCCGCGTCGGTGACTGACGCAGTGACGGTCACGCTGCCGTCGCTGAGGCCTGAAATCACATTCGCCGGAACGCCCACGCTCCAGTTACCCGCCGCATCCAGCACGGTGGTGTACGACTGGCCGCCGATGGTGACGGTGACGGTGTCGCCCGCCGCCGCGCCGGTGGCGGAGCCGCTGATAATTTGCGCCTGATTGTGTTCAGCCACGTTAATCACATCGTCGCCTGCAACGGTGTGGATGGTCACCGCAGGTACGGTGACGTCCACCGTCAGGGTGTGGTCAACCGACGCCGGGTTACCCGCCTTGTCGCTGACTGAGGCGGTGACCGTCACGCTGCCGTCGGTTAATCCTGCCAGATCCGCCGCCGGAACGTTCAGCGTCCAGCTGCCGTTCGCGCTGACGGTTGTGGTGTAATCTTTGCCGTTCAGCGATACGGTCAGCGTCTGGCCTGCTTCGGCGGTACTGGTGCCGGAGATTGCCAGGTCTGACTGAGCTTCCGTGGCGTTCAGGATATCGTCGGTGGCAATCGTGTTGATGGTCACGGACGGCGCGGTAGCATCCACGCTGTACTCACGGCCCGCCGAGGCGCTGTTGCCGTTCACGTTGGTGACGCTCACCTGCACGCTGGCGTCGCCATCCTTCAGGCCAGCCAGATCCGCTGACGGCACGGTGTAAGTCCAGTTGCCGCTGTCGTCCACGGTGGTGGTGTAGATCCTGCCGTTCAGACTGATGGTCACGGTCTGCCCGGCTTCCACGTTGGTGGTCACACCGGACAGTACCAGATCCGCGCCCTTCTCCGCCGCGTTAATCACGTCGTCGGTGGCAAGCGCATTGATGCTGATGGCAACGGTAGCCAGATCCACGGTCACGTCGTGGCTGATGGTGATCGGATTACCCGCCACGCTGTCACCGGTAACGCTGATTTTCACGGTGCCTTCCGGCCACGCGCTCACGTCGGTGGACGGGATCGCCGCGCTCCAGGTGCCGTCTGCCAGTACCGTTGCCGCGTAATCTTTACCGTTGACGGTAACCGTCAGCGCCGTGCCCGGCGCCAGCCCGTCGCTGGAGCCTGAAACAATCAGGTTCTGCGCGTGCTCGATGGTGTTGACCACGTCGTCACCCGCCACGGTATTCACGCGCAGGCCCGGCAGGTTAGCGTCGATAGCGATCTCGCGTTCGCCGGTGCCGGTGTTGCCGTGGCCGTTGGTGACGGTCGCCGTCACGCTCAGGCTGCCGTTGCCGAGTGCGGTCAGAACGTCAGACGGCACGTTGACGGACCAGGACAGATTATTCTGCACCGTTGCGGTGTAGCTGTGGCCACCGATAGTCACGGTCACGGTGTTGCCCGCTTCGGCATTCGCCACGGTGCCGCTCAGTGTCTGGCCTGCCGCCACTTCCGCCGCGTTGATGACGTTGTCGCCCGCCACGGTGTTGATGGTGACGGTTGGCAGCGCGGTGTCGACAAGCAGGTTCGCAGAACTGCTCACGCTGTTGCCAACGCCGTTGGTGGCCGTCGCGTTCAGGGTGTAACTGGCCTGACCGAGACCGGCCAGATCCGCAGCCGGAACCGTCAGGCTCCAGGTGCCGTCTGCCGCAGTTGTCGCCGTGTAGTTTTTACCGTTCAGGGTCACGGTGACCACGGTGCCTTCCGCCAGGTTGGCGCTGGTGCCGCTGACGCTCAGATCCTGGCCTTTTTCAACGGCGTTCAGGACGTTGTCATCGCTGATGGCGTTGAAGCTGACCGACGGCAGACCGGTATCGACGGTCACATTATGCGTGCCGCTGCCGGTATTGCCCGCCGCGTCGGTGACTGACGCAGTGACGGTCACGCTGCCGTCGCTGAGGCCGGAAATGACGCTGGCCGGAACGCCCACGCTCCAGTTACCCGCCGCATCCAGCACGGTGGTATAAGTCTGGCCGCCGATCGTGACGGTGATCTTATCGCCCGCCGCCGCGCCGGTGGCGGAGCCGCTGATAATCTGCGCCTGATTGTGTTCAGCCACGTTAATCACATCGTCACCTGCAACGGTGTGGATGGTCACCGCAGGTACGGTGACGTCCACCGTCAGGGTGTGGTCAACCGACGCCGGGTTACCCGCCTTGTCGCTGACGGCCGCGGTCACGGTGACGCTGCCGTCGGTTAATCCTGCAAGGTCAGCTGCCGGCACGTTCAGCGTCCAGCTGCCGTTCGCGCTGACGGTTGTGGTGTAATCTTTGCCGTTCAGCGATACGGTCACCGTCTGGCCTGCTTCGGCGGTGCTGGTGCCGGAGATTGCCAGGTCGGACTGCGCTTCTGAGGCGTTCAGGATATCGTCGGTGGCAATCGTGTTGATGGTCACGGACGGCGCGGTAGCATCCACGCTGTACTCGCGGCCCGCAGACGCGCTGTTGCCGTTCACGTTGGTGACGCTGACCTGCACGCTGGCGTCGCCGTCTTTCAGTCCGCCCAAATCGGCAGACGGTACGGTCGCCGTCCAGTTGCCGCTGGCATCCACCGTCGCGGTGTACAACTTGCCGCCGAAGGTGATGGTAACGGTCTGGTTTTCTTCCACGTTGGTGGTCGAGCCAGACAGCACCAGATCCGCGCCTTTCTCAGCCGCGTTGATTACGTCGTCAGAAGCAATCGGATTAATGCTGATGGCGACTGCCGCCAGATCCACTTTCACGTCGTGGCTGATGGAAACCGGGTTACCCGCCGCGCTCTGGCCGTCAACGGTCACGGTGATCGTGCCTGCGCTCAGCGCGCCGACGTCCGCCGCCGGAATAGCCGCCGTCCAGGTGCCGTCCGCCAGCACGGTTGCCGCGTAGATTTTGCCGTTGACGGTGACCGTCAGCGCCGATCCGCTCGCCAGCCCGTCGCTGGAGCCGGTGATAATCAGGTTTTGACCATGTTCGATGCTGTTGATCACATCGTCGCCTGCTACGGTATCCACGCGCAGGCCCGGCAGGCTGGCATCAATCGTGATGTCGCGTTCGCCGGTGCCGGTGTTGCCGTGGCCATTGGTCACGCTCGCTGTTACGGTGAGATCGCCGTTACCGATAGCGGTTAAGACGTCAGACGCCACGTTAACCGACCAGCTCAGGTCGTCCTGAACCGTCGCGGTATAGGTGTTGCCCCCGATACCGATCGTGACAGTGTCACCGCTCGCCGCGCCGCTCACTTTCCCGCTCAGGGTTTGTCCGGAAGCCACTTCCGCCCCGTTAATCACGTCGTCGGTGGCAACCGCATTAATGGTGACCTGCGGCAGCGCGCTGTCGACCAGCACGCTATGGCTGGTATTCGCGCTATTACCCGCGGTATCGGTCACGCTGGCCGTCACGCTGTAGCTCGCTTCGCCCAGTACCGAGACGTTTGCCGCCGGAACGGTGACGCTCCAGTTACCGCTGGCATCGGTGGTGGCGGCGTAACTGATACCGTTCAGGGTTACGGTGATGCGGGTCCCGTCCGGCTGGTTGCTGGTGCCGGAGATCAACAGGTCCTGGCCTTTTTCGGTCGCGTTGATCACGTCGTCAACCGCCAGGGTATTGATGGCAATCACCGGCGCGGTCAGGGAGACGTCAAACGCGTGCGTCGCGCTGGTGCTGTTGCCCGCTTTATCGGTGAGTGTCGCGGAGATCGTCTGATCGCCGTTAGCCAGCGCGCCCACGTCCGTCGCCGGAACGCCCACGCTCCAGTTGCCGGACGCATCCAGCATCGCGGTGTAGTCTTTCCCGTTCAGGCTCAGGGTAATCACATCGCCCGCCTGCGCGCCCGTCACCTTGCCGGTGACAATCAGCGCCTGGCCGTGCTCGGCAATATTAACAATGTCGTCGCCCGCCACAATGTTGAAGATAATCTGCGGCACGGTAGTGTCGACCAGCACGGACGCCCCCGCGCTGGCCGGGTTGCCCGCTTTATCGGACACAGTCACCGTGACCGCCGCGCTGCCGTCGGCGATCCCCGCCAGATCCGCCGCCGGAACGTCCAGCGTCCAGCTGCCGTTCGCCTGCACCTGGGCGGTGTACTGATTGCCGTTGAAGGTCACGGTGACCGTCTGGCCTGCTTCGGCAGTAGACGTCCCGCTCAGGGTCAGATCCTGCGCCGCCTCTGCCGCATTCAGCATGTTGTCGCCGCTGATGGTGTTGATGGTGACCGCTGGCGCGGCGGTATCGACGCTGAATGCCTGCGAGGAAGAGGCCGCGTTGCCGTTCACGTTGGTGACGCTGACCTGTACGCTGGCGTCGCCGTCCTTCAGGCCGCTTAGATCGGCAGCCGGTACGGTGCAGGTCCAGTCGCCGTTGGCATCGACCGTCGTGGTCCAGGTTTTACCCGCTAAGATAATGGTAACGGTCTGGCCCGCTTCAACGTTCGAGGAGGAGCCGGACAGCACCAGATCCTGGCCTTTTTCTGCCGCGTTAAGCACGTTGTCGTCCGTCACGCTGTTGATGCTTATCGCCACCGGGGCGAGATCGACATCCACAACGGTACCGATATTCACCGGGTTGCCGGAGGTATCCTGCGCGCTGGCGCTGATGGTGAGCGACCCGTCTGCCCACCGGGAGACGTCGGCGGCCGGAACCGCAGCCTGCCAGGTGCCATCCGCCAGTACCGAGGCGGAATAACTCTTGCCGTTGATGGTCACGGTGACGGTGCTACCCGCCGCCAGGTCGGTGCTGGTGCCGGAGATAACCAGGTTCTGCGCGTGTTCAATAACGTTAATGACGTCGTCACCGGCGACGGTATCAATGCGCAGGCCGGGCAGCTGGGCGTCAATGGTGACATCCAGGGAAGACGATCCGGTATTGCCGTGCGCGTTCGTTACGCTGGCCGATACGGTCAGGTCGCCGTTGCCGAGCGCGGTTAACTGACTCTGGGTTAACGGCAGGCTCCAGGTGAGATCGTCCTGTACGGTGGCCGTGTATGTCTGCCCGCCGAGGATAATCGTGACGGTATCGCCCGATGCCGCGTTAGAAACCTTTCCGGTCAGGGTTTGCCCTGCGGCCACTTCCGCCGCGTTGACGATATTGTCGCCCGCGAAGTTGTTGAGGGTAACAACCGGCAGCGAGCTGTCCACCAGTACATCGTGCGTGGCAGCGGCGCTGTTGCCCACATTATCGGTGACGCTCGCCGTCACGGTGTAATTGGCTTCACCCAGCGCGCTCACCGCAGAGGCGGGGACGGTAACGCTCCAGTTGCCGCTGGCGTCGGTGGTGGCGGTGTAGTTGATACCGTTCAGATTAACGGTGATGGTGGTTCCTTCCGGCTGGTTGCTGGTACCGGAAAGCAGCAGATCTGCGCCCTTCTCTGCCGCATTGATCACGTCATCCGCGGCCAGCGTGTTAATACCGATAACGGGCGTCACAGTATTGACCACCACATCCACTGAACTGCTGCCGGTGTTGCCGGATTGGTCGGTCACGGAGACGTTAATGGTCCAGGTGCCGTCCGTCAGCCCCTGAACGACGGACGCAGGCAGGCCGAGGCTCCAGTTGCCTGCCGCATCCACCACGGTGGTGTAGTCCACGTTATTGATGGTGATGGTGACCAAATCGCCCGCCGCCGCGCCGGTGACGGAGCCGCTCAGGATCTGCGCCTGAGCATGGGCCAGCTGGTTAACGGTGTTGGTGTCGGTGACGAAATCGTTGATGGTCACCTGCGGCACGGTGGCATCCACCAGCCCAACGCGGTCCGCGCTGCTGCTGTTGCCCGCCACGTCACTGACGGTGGCCGTCACGGTGACATTGCCATCGGTCAGCGCGCCTACGTCGGCGGCAGGCACGTTCAGCTGCCAGCGACCGTCCGCCTGTACCGTGGTCTGGTAAGATTTACCGTTCAGCGTCACGGTGACCGTCTGGCCCGCTTCAGCGGTTGTGCTGCCGCTGAGCACCAGATCCTGCTGCGCTTCTGCCGCATTAATGATGTTGTCGTCGGTCAGGTTATCAAGCGTAATGGCTGGCGGCTGCGTATCGACGATCACCACGCGTGAGGCGTCCGCGCTGTTGCCGTTGACGTTAGTCACGCTGACGCTCACCTGCGCACGCCCGTCGTTCAGCGTTTCCATCGCGCTCGCCGGAACGGTCAGGTGCCAGGAGCCGTCCTGCTGCACCTGTGCAGTAAAGGTTTGATCCGCGAATTTCACCACCACGGTCTGCCCGGCCTCCACGCCCTGCGTCTGACCAGAAAGCGTGACATCCGCACCTTTTTCCGCCGCGTTGAGCATATCGTCAGTGGTTACGGTATCGATGGTGACGGCCACCGCATTCAGGTCAAGCTCGATCGGGTGTTCAGCCGCCACAGTGTTGCCCCAGGCATCTTCCGCGCTGACGCTGACGGTCATGCCTCCCGCCGTCCATGCCTGAAGGTCCGCCGCCGGCACGCCAATCTGCCAGTTGCCGCTGGCGTTAACCGTGGTGACGTATTCGACATTATTGATGGTAACGGTGATCTGTGTGCCTTCGGCCAGATGAGTGCTGGAGCCGGTTACGGCCAGATCCTGCTGCTGCTCGATGGCGTTAATCACGTCATCGCCAGAGATCGTGTTCACGCGCAGGCCCGGCAGTTCGGCGTTGATGTTGATATCACGTTCGCCGGTGCCGGTATTGCCGTGCGCATTGGTGACAGAGGCGCTGAAGGTTAAATCGCCGTCGCCAAACGCCTGGAGGTCGGCCGATGGGATTGTCACGCTCCATTTCAGGTCGCTGCCAACCGTCGCGGTATAGCTCTTGCCGCCCACGGTGACAGAGACGGTATCGCCCGCCGCCGCGCCGGTGACGCGTCCACTGAGGGTTTGGTCAACCGCCGCTTCGGCGTTATTGACCAGGTTATCCCCGGCAAAGGTGTTGACGATCACCTGCGGCAGCACGGTGTCTACCAGCAGATTCGCCTCGGCGGAGCCGCTGTTACCCACGCTGTCGGTGCCGCTGACGCTGACGGTGTAAAGGGTATTCGCCAGATCCAGCACGTCGGAAACCGGCACCTGAACGGACCAGCGACCGTTCTCAACGGTGGCCTGATAGTTAACGTTGTTCAGCGTCACGGTGACAGCGCTGCCGTTCGGCAGATTACTGGTCCCGCTCAGGCTCAGGGGCTGCATGGCCTCCTGCGCATTCAGGACGTTATCCTGGCTGATGGGGTCAAGGGTAAATTCCGGCGGGTTGCCGCTCAGCGTAATGCCGTGCGTCGCGCTGCCGGTGTTGCCCGCCGCATCGGTCACGGAGACCGAAATGCTGTGGCTACCTTCCCCCAGCGCGCCAATGACGGAGGCAGGCACACCGACGCTCCAGCTGCCGTCCGCCTGGACGGCACCGGTAAAGGTCTTGCCGCCAACGGTCACGGTGACAATGTCGCCCTCCGCCGCGCCGTTCGCCTGGCCGGAAATAATCTGCGCCTGCCCCTGCTCGCTGGTGTTCAGAATGTCGTCGCCCGCGACGGTGTTGATAGTGACCACTGGCGCTGCGGTATCGACCGTGAAATCGGCGGTGGTGGATGACCCGTTACCCGCTTTGTCGCTGACGTTTACCGTCAGGGTGTGCTCGCCGTTAGCCAGCGCCTGTACTTCACTGGCCGGAAGCGTAACGGACCAGCTGCCGTCGCTGCCCACGGTCGCCGTGTGATTTTTGCCGTTCAGCGTGACCGTCACAATCTGGCCCGCTTCCGCATCGGTTTTCCCGGTCAGCGTCAGCGGCTGATTATGTTCAGCCGCGTTGATGATGTTGTCCTGGGCGATCGTGTCGACAGAGATCACTGGCGAGGCGGTATCCACGCCAATCGTCTGGCTGCCGGACACGGTGTTGCCCGCCGCGTCTTTTCCGCTGACGTTGACCGTCCAGGTACCATCGCCCAGCGCCTGTGCGTCGGCAGCAGGGACCTTCACGCTCCATGCGCCGTTTGCCCCCACTTCTGCGGTATAGGTTTTACCGTTGAGCGTGACGGTAAGCGCCGTTCCCTGGGCCAGGTTTTTGCTGGTGCCGGACAGCGTAAAGCCAGCGGCCTGCTCGCTGGCGTTGATCACGTTATCGCCCGCCGTGGTGGCGAGCGTCACGCTGGTATCCGCTGTAGAAACGGTTACGGTAATACTGCCCGCAGAGGTCGTTTTATTGCCGTCGATCTGTACGACGGACCAGGTATGTTCCCCGTCCGCCTGGGTCGGGAGTGTTACCGTCCAGGTGCCGTCCTTCGCAACCATGGTGCTGGCGATGGTGCTGCCGTTGCCGTCTTTAACCTGAATGGTCGCGCCCGGCTGCCCGGTACCGCTGAAGGTGGGGGTGTTGTCATCCGTGACCTCTTTTGCACTCAGCACGCCCTGCTTGTCACCCGCGTTGTCCGTCAGCAAAAATGTCGGCGTGGCGCTTTCGACTTCTTTTGTATTATCAATAACCCTGGTTTTGGTTTCACCATCGCCGCCGTGAGCCAGCAGTGCGCCGATCGCACCGCCCCCTAACGCCGCACCGGCAATCCAGCCCCACGGCGCATCGCTTAAGACGCTTCCCTGCTCCAGGAAAGGTTCAATGCTGCTAATGGGTGCAGCCTGTGCGGTTAATTCGGTGGCGGCAACGCCTGATGCTTCCCCGGCATCGGCAAATGAAATATGCGTCAACGCCTGGTTATCGTTAAATACCAGCTCGGAATGATTATGGGTTTCCGTGTCTTCGACAAAATAATTATTGCAGCGGATCACGCTGCCATCTTTCATATAAATGAGGAGGTCATTCCCCTGGCGGACATAACGCACCACGTCCTGAGCTGAACCCTGAATTTCAATCACGCTCGGTGAGGAAATAGAGACCGAGAGATTCCCTTCACCGGTTAATTTCGTCTTCTCTGCCGTTTTGCGAATGATGACATCAACAACTTTTGCGGTACTCATATTCTTCTCCTTGCAGGTGCGCGTATTCCTGTGGATATGTCCACCAGAGGGATGTAGCTATCCTTGGGAAAAATCACCCATTATTGTCTGACTTATTTCGCGCAGAAAGGCGCGCCTTTTTTTAACTTAAATCAGGTAATTTCGCGGCAGCGTTTTTCTCTATTCCGATAAGCGGCAAGAGATTATCCACCGCAGAGGCGTAATTAATCGCCGCACTCCAGCCATCGTATTCAGCCATTATTTTCGCTGAGGTGGCAGACCAGACATCCTGCTCCACGCTGAGCAGATCGTTAATGCTGCGCTTGCTCAGGGTATATTCATTTTTGTAGACATCGCGGGCGCGCAACGCATTTTCCAGCTGACGCTTCCCGGCTTCCATTCGTCCACGCGCCCCGGTCCAGTCGGCCTGTGCGACGGAGGCTTTTTGCAGGACATCAAAACGGGCCTGATCGACCTGGGACGATGCCATTGCCCTTGCGCCCTCGGCCTGACGGACGCGCGCCGAGACCGCGCCGCCCTGATAAAGCGGTGCGTCAATATTGAGCTGGATCTGATCATCCCAGTACGCGCGATTATCAGACTCATAGCGGGTGCGGCCCCCTTTCAGGCTTAAGGTCGGCCAGTGCTGAGACCTGGCGGTTTCTACGCCGTACTGGGCTGAACGCTCCATGTTCTGCGCGGCCATCACCGTTGGGATCAGTGAATAATCAATCCGATTGAGAGAATCCGGCTCCACGGCCAGACCTCCCGGAACCGGTGAATAGCGTTCAGCCTGTATGCCAGTTAATACCGCCAGCCGCGCGCGGGCGCTGTTCAGAGACGCATTATACTGCTCTACCGTCGCCTGCATCCCGGCGATACGGGTGCGGGTCTGAAGCTCATCAGAGGTGGAGCTTACGCCAGCATCGGCGCGGAGTTTTGCCAGTTGCTCAACGTTTTTAAGCGCCTGCACGTTCTCTTTTGCCGCCTGCAACAGATCGCTGTAGCGTTTTACTTCCACATAGCTGAGGGCCGTTTTTTCCGCGACGGCAGACATCGTGCTCATCAGCTGGTAGCGATAGCTGTCACGCTGAGCTGAAGACTGGCTGATGCTGTTATTGGTCTTGCCAAAATCGTACACCAGCTGCGTCAGGCTCAGGCCCCAGGCTGCGGAATTTCGCAACGAGCCGCTTGAATCGGTGGTCTGGCTGTGACCCGTACTCCCGTTCAGGGCTATTTGTGGCATCCAGCCACTGCGCGCTTCGTCTATTTGTGCCTGGCCGATCCCCAGTTGCGCTGCCTGCTGGCTCACCGAGGGGTCGCGATCGAGAGCGAAAAGAATACTTTCTTTCATCGTCATTGCCGCAACGGGAGATATCCCCGCCTGGCCGTTATTTGCATTAGCCGCAGTCACCACCAGCGAAATTAAGGTCAGGGATGCAGATAGTCTGATTAACCTGTTATTGCATTTCATCTTCATAATATCCCCCGACTCCAGGTTATAGCCAAATAAATACCCAGGAAGAGGTACAAATAATTCTTCAGAAATCCCTCACCTCTTCTCGATTAATTTGGGTAATAGTTCCCCAAGCCCATTTCAATTGAGATGAGAGCCGTTCAATCTCTTTTTTTCTTTTAAGAATTTACTTAAATATTTATTGATTCGCAGCATAACAAAATGTGATATGAGCAACCACACCCGCAATGTTAATGCGGTGTTACAAATAAGAAAAAAGATGGGGTTTCTGGACAAAACGTTATAAAAGGCCTTTCAGATGAAACAAATAAACCCCCTGTAATATAAAGAAAATTCTAAAATGCCCCGGTGTACATTTTTGCGTTAATTTCACCCCGAATCAGACACAAGGATTTTCAAAGAAATGTCAACTTAAGTAATACACCGAATAAAATTGAATTATTTTACTTTAAAAATAGAAACTAATAGATATATGCACTAATTTATAATTACAAATTAGTTAAACATTCTGGTTAGAGCCAATAATCCGGCAGCTTAAGCCAAATTTTCAAGTAAAACATAGCGATAACAACATACCTAAAAGATACATACATGTTTTTGATGACTGATTAATGCGATATCAATAATCACATCATTAAACTGTTTTTGGATAACATCCCGCACCTGTCGCGATTCCCTTTCCTGCAAAATGCTGTAAACTGCGATTTATTGCGACATTTTGCAGGATACTGCCCCATGCATAAAACCGCCAGACAGAAATATGTGCTTGATATCATTACTGAGCAAGGCCAGGCCAGCATTACCGAGCTGGCAGAGCGATTGCAGGTTTCGGCGGACACCATCCGTCGCGATCTGACCGACCTGGAAAAACAGGGACTGGCACAAAAAAACCATGGCGGCGCCATCGCGCTGAATCTCTCGACGATGACCCGAGTAAGCAGGAATAGCTTGCTCCCTGAAATTAAGCAGCGGCTGGGTAAACAGGTTGCGCAATGCGTGCCTGCGGGCTCGACGCTTTTTCTGGACGCCGGAAGCACACTGCTGGCCGTTGCCTCTTTCCTTCAGGGGCCGCTGACCATCATCACCCCTTCTCTTGATATCGCCCAGCAGGTTAGCGATCGGGAAGATATTGACCTGATCCTGCTCGGTGGAAAGTGGGATCAGAAACAACGCCTGTTTGCCGGAAGCGCCACCCTTTCCCTGCTCTCTCGCTACCGGGCGGATATTGCCATCCTTGGCGCATGCGCCATCCATGCCGAACTCGGATTGAGCGCCAGTCAGGAGGCGGATGCCGAAGTGAAGCGTGCCATGCTGGCCGCAAGCCAGGCGCACTGGGTAGTCGCCGACCATCTAAAACTCAACCAGTGCGAACCGTATCTGGTGTCAGGGTTATCCGAGATTCATCAACTGTTTTTAGATCGTCCCTGGGCAGAGCTCGGGGACCATAGCGCCTTGCAGGTTACCGTTGGCGCGCATTAACGTGGAGAAGGTCATGAATAAAGTGAAGACAATGAATATTGCGCTGATCGGGTATGGTTTTGTAGGTAAGACGTTCCATGCCCCGCTGATCCAGTCCGTCGACGGCCTGAAGCTGGCGGTGGTCTCATCCCGGGATGAAGAGAAAGTGAAACGCGACCTGCCGGACGTCCTCGTTGTCGCCACGCCGGAAGAGGCCATTCAGCACCCGGATATCGACCTGGTGGTTATCGCCTCCCCTAACGCGACCCATGCGCCGCTGGCCACCCTGGCGCTCAATGCCGGCAAGCATGTGGTAGTGGATAAGCCGTTTACGCTGGATATGCAGGAAGCGCGAGATCTGATTGCGCTTGCGCAAGAAAAACAGCGCCTGCTCTCGGTCTTCCATAACCGCCGCTGGGATAGCGATTTTCTCGGCATTAAGCAGGTGATTGAGCAAGGCCGTATCGGTAAGGTGAAACATTTTGAGTCGCATATCGATCGTTTCCGTCCGGAGGTTCGCGTGCGCTGGAGAGAGCAAAACGTGCCCGGCAGCGGCCTGTGGTTCGACTTAGGCCCGCACATGATTGACCAGACGCTACAGCTTTTTGGTCTGCCGCAGTCGGTACAGGGCAACATCGCCACCCTGCGTGACGGCGCGGAGATTAACGACTGGGCGCACGTGGTGCTGAATTATCCGGAACACAAAGTGGTCCTCCATTGCAGCATGCTGGTGGCGGGTGGCGTTGCCCGCTTTACCGTCCACGGCGATAAGGCCAGCGTGGTGAAAGCGCACATCGATCAGCAGGAAGCCCAGCTGCTGGCAGGCGTCGTTCCGGGTAGCGAAAGCTGGGGTGAAGACAGCGACGCTATGGTGCTGTTTAATGCCCAGGGGGAAGCCAGCGCTATCCCTGCGCCAAAAGGCGACCAGCGGCAGTACTATATAAACGTGCGCGATGCCCTGAACGGCAAGATTGACAACCCGGTCCATCCGGTGGAAGCCCTGGCGGTGATGGCGGTGCTGGAAGCGGCGGTAAAATCTTCGGAAACGGGTTCAACTCATGAACTGGACTTAACGGCGCAGGAGCGCGCGCAACTGCAATAAGCCGCAAAAAAATGCCCTGCGGGTTAGCAGGGCATTATCGGTTACTGACGCTTTTTCGGCATCATGCGCAGCAGCGTGTTGTCCTTCCAGAAGTAGTGATGCATCAGCGCGGCAAAGGCGTGCAAACCAATCACGAAGTACCCCAGATTCGCCAGCGTTACGTGCCACTCCTTTAGGGTATCCACCAGGTCAAAATTCCCCTCCGCCGCATGCGGCATCGTCAGGCCAAACGCAAACCAGTCATTTCCCCGGTTATACATCATCATCATGCCGATCAGCGGCAGCGCAATGAACAGCAGATAGATTACCAGATGCCCGAGATGGGACAGCCCGGTGATCATCGCTTTTGGTTTCGGTTGAATAGGCGGAGCCGGGAATTTGAGGCGGATAAGCAGGCGCGCCACCATCAGCACCAGGATGCTGATCCCGCAGGAAACGTGGATCATATTAATAAGCGGACGATCGGTTCTTGGGAACCACCCTCTGAACTCCATGGCGCAATAGGCCATAATGACTAACAGAAAAACCAGCCAGTGAATGCTGATTTGCAGACCCGTATATTTTGTGCGCATGTTGTTTCCCGATAAAGAATCATTATCGCGCCAACATAACCACCTTTCCTGAAAATGTGAACCCCCTCGCATGGAGGGGGCTCCTGATTACGACTGCAAATAGACAACCTGCGTCTGCAAATACTCATTCAGACCGTGTTTGCCATCCGCCCCGCCGATACCGGATTTACGCCAGCCTGCATGGAAGCCCTGCATCGCTTCAAAGTTTTCGCGGTTAATGTAGGTCTCGCCGAACTTAAGCCCCTTAATGGCTTTCATGGCGACGTTCAGGTCCTGCGTATAAACAGACGAGGTTAAACCGTAGTCGCTGTCGTTGGCCATGTTCAGCGCCTCTTCCAGAGTGTCGAATGCCACCACTGGCAGCACCGGGCCAAAGGTCTCTTCGTGCATGATGGCCATATCCTGACGTACGTCCAGCAGCAGCGTTGGGGGATAAAAATACCCTTTGCCTTCTGCCGCTTTACCGCCAAGGACCACTTTAGCCCCCTCCTGCACCGCGCGCGCCACCTTCTGCTCCACGCGCTCCAGCGCGGCGGCGTTGATCAGCGGCCCCATGGCAATATCCGTTCGCTCAGCCGGATTGCCAAACTGGACGGCTTTCATTGCCTCGCCCAGACGATTCACAAAGCGGTCATAGATCCCCTTCTGGACATAGACACGTTCCGCGCAGTTACACACCTGTCCGGTATTGATGACGCGTGAATCCACAATGGCCTTCACGGCCAGCTCGAGGTCGGCATCGTCCATCACGATGGCCGGGGCTTTACCGCCCAGCTCCAGCCCCACTTTGGTGATGTTTTTCGCCGCCGCAGCCATGATCTTTTCACCTGCCCCGACGCTGCCGGTCATGCTGACCATCGCCACTTTCGGGTTCCCGGCCAGCTCCTGTCCGACGGTTTCACCCCGGCCCAGCACCAGGTTAAAGACGCCTTTCGGCAGGCCAATCTCATCGACGATTTTGGCAAACGCAATGGCGTTGTTTGGGGTAAATTCGCTCGGCTTGATAACGATGGTGTTACCGGTGAGCAGCGCGGGAGCGAGCTTACGGGCAATCAGGAAGAAGGGAAAGTTCCACGGCAGAATGCCGGTGGTGACGCCCAGGGCACGCTTAAACACCAGAATATTTTCGCCCGGACGGTCGCTCTGAATGATTTCCCCTTCATAACGGCGCGCCCACTCGGCCATATAGTCGATATAGTCAGCGGTAAAGTTCACTTCCACTTCCGCCAGCTGCTGGATCTTGCCGCCTTCGGCCACAATCAGCGCGCTGATTTCACTGACGCGCTCGCGGATCACGGCGGAAATTTTGCGTAGCCAGCTGGCGCGTTCAATAGCAGGCAGCGCCTCCCAGCCAGCCTGCGCGCGATCTGCCGCGTCAATGGCCTTGCGGGCGTCCTCGGCGCTGCCGTCGGGGATACGGGAAATGACCTCTTCCGTGGCCGGATTGATCACGTCAATCCATGCATCACCCTGCCAGGCAACAAACTGTCCATCAATATACATAGGATGTTGTACGGGTACTGTCATAACCTGCTCCTGTAATCACACTGTTTTTAACAAGTAAACTTAATGTTAAAAACTATAATTACCGGGGCAATTGCCTACTCTATGAGTCTGTTTTTGTGAGATATCTCATAAAAGAAACGGGTCAGCCCGTTTCCAAAATCACAAATCGGCAACACAGGATGCCCGTTTGCGTAAAAGATGGCGCAAACGGGCAGAGCATCACAGCAGGGAACGGCTCACCAGCGCGTCGGTGAGAATGACGTCGTTTCGCAAGATCTGCCACGCGGCGTCCACATCGGCAGGGATATCGACATGGGCAATGAAATCACGTCCCGCCGGACCATAGCCGTTGATGTCGTCCCTGAGTCGCGGAAATTCACCCAGCACCAGCGACAAGTAGCGCTCTACCGGCCATAACCCCTCGACCGGGCCGCTAAACACCAGACCGTCGTCGCTGTTTTGCAGCACGGGCGTCAGGCCGGGATGACTCACCCATGCGGGCGATGCGGCCTCGTCGCGGCAAACGCGGGCAAACGTAGCCATTGTGCGACGCTGCATTGTCGGGTCCTGCACCACCAGCACCCGGGCGGCGTTCAGTCCGGATTGTTTCATCAACGCCCGGCTGAAGCGGGCGTTTTCGCCACAGTTGGTCGACTGATCCTCAACGTGAAGATGCTCGGCCGGAATGTTCCAGAATTCACGGGCGATGTCGGCCAGAATAGCCGCCTCAGCACGTCCGGTGGTGGGTATCCTGTTATAGCGGGGGTGTTTCGCAATCGCGGCGTAGAGGAAGGTCGTCGAGTGACCGATCCCGCCGCTGATGATCAGAGGAACACCCTGTTCAGCCGCGATTTTACAGGCAGCATCAATCGCGGGGATCACCGCATTACCCGCCAGAATCACCAGATCAACGGGCTGG
Organism: Enterobacter sp. BIDMC 27; assembly: GCF_000534415.1. NCBI lineage: Bacteria > Pseudomonadati > Pseudomonadota > Gammaproteobacteria > Enterobacterales > Enterobacteriaceae > Enterobacter > Enterobacter sp. BIDMC 27. The sequence continues at coordinate 3,100,686 of NZ_KI973178.1, read as the reverse complement.
TTGTCCTGATAGTCGTCCTGAGCAAGCCACGCCCCAACGGTATTCACGGCGTCGAGGGTTGTGCCAGGCAGACAGGGAAAAAGTGCCATTGTCATCGTTACCTCCTTACAGCATACAGAGCCTTCGATTATCCCCCTTTCTTCGCGTCATGCTATGGCATGAATGCTGAAAAAACGGGCCGGGATGTGCTCAAAAAGCACTCACATTTGATTAACATGAGAAAATCGTATTCACTTGAATTATGATTTGCGTCAGCCTTAGAATCATTAGCCCGCTCACAATTCAACTTTTTGAAAGGTAAACCCCGTTATGCGCCTGCCCCAACGCGACCCTTATGCTCCTCGCGAGTGGCAGCCACACGAGAAACCCGCCCTGCTGGGTTCCCCTTCCACCCCGGAGCATCCGACGTCGAAACGAATCGCCTATGGCGTGGTCGGCCTGCTGGTGTGTCTGACCGGGGCGCTGGGTAACGCGGTCGTCACCGCCAATCTGCAAAACCTGCAAGGCACCTTTGGCGCCTGGTCGACTGAAATCGCCTGGTTGCCTGCCGTCTATGTCATGACCAACGTCTCCATCAACCTGCTGCTGGTAAAGTTTCGCCAGCAGTACGGTTTGCGCGCCTTTACGGAAGGCTTCCTGGTGTTGTATGTGCTGGTCACCTTTTTCCACCTGTTTGTGAACGATCTCAGCTCGGCGCTGATGGTACGTGCGGCACACGGGATGGTCGCCGCCGCGCTCAGCTCGCTCGGCATTTATTACCAGATCCAGGCCTGGCCCGCGAAGCACCGACTGAAGGCGCTGACCATCGGCATAACCGGGTCGTCGCTGGCGATCCCGCTGGCGCGGCTGTTCTCCACCGAGCTGTTACAGCTTGATGAGTGGCGCGGGCTGTACTTCTTCGAGCTGGGTCTGGCCCTGATCTCCCTGGCCTGCGTGATGGCGCTCAAGCTGCCGCCGGGCGATCGACGCAAGGTCTTCGAGAAGAAAGATTTCATCACCTTCTTTTTGCTTGCGCCCGGCATGGCGCTGCTGTGCGCGGTTCTGTCGTTAGGGCGTCTGGACTGGTGGTTTGAAGCGCCGTGGATCGGCTGGGCGCTGGCTCTCTCGCTGGTGCTGATTGTCTCCGCGATCGTGTTTGAACATAACCGCAACAACCCGCTGCTTAATACCCGTTGGCTCTCCAGCGGCAGCATCGTACGCCTGGGGCTGATTATGCTGCTGATCCGCATCGTACTGGCGGAGCAGAACACGGGCGTCATCGGCTGGCTGCAATATGTAGGCTTACAGAATGAACAGATGACCCATCTGGCGTGGGCTATTTTCGCCGGGATCGTCTGCGGTATCGTCACCAGCTGTCTGACGATTAAGCCCACTAAACTGGCCTGGCCGATTATCACCTCGCTGGCGCTGATGATCGTTGCCTCGCTGCTGGACAGCCAGTCCAACAACCTGACCCGGCCGGATCAGCTTATATTCAGCCAGTTCCTGCTGGGCTTCGGCAGCGCGTTCTTCCTGGCACCTGCGATGCTGGCCGCCATTGGCGGGGTGATCGCCGATCCGCGCAATCTGGTCAGCTTTTCCGTGATGTTTGGTATGAGTCAGAACCTTGGGGGGCTGCTGGGGTCCGCGATCCTCGGCACCTTCCAGACCTGGCGCGAGAAGTACCATTCCAGCCTGCTGGCTGACCAGCTCACCACCCTTAACCCGCTGGTGAACGAACGGATTCAGCTTTACACCCAGATGTACAAAAGCCTGATTGGCGACAGTTCCCTGCTGGGAACTCAGGCCATTACCCAACTCCAGACGGTGACGGCGCTTGAGGCAAACATCCTGGCTTACAACGATACTTATCTCCTGACGGCGAGCATTGCCACTGCCACGCTGGTCTGGATTTTATGGCGCTTGCTACGCCTGCGCATCACCGCCCGTATGGCCCTTAAGAACGCCACTGGCAACAAGTAATGACTATTTATCAGGAGAAGTTATGAGTCAGCAGGATGCCGCCAAAGAGCAGGCCAACACCCGCAAAAATGTGCGCGTCGTTTCCATCTTCACCGCCGCGGCTATCGGCATTGTCGGGGTACTGGTGATCCTTTATGCCTGGCAGCTGCCCCCGTTTACGCGTCATGCCCAGTTTACCGATAACGCCTACGTGCGCGGCCAGACCACGTTCATCAGTCCGCAGGTAAACGGCTACATTACCGAGGTCCATGTTCAGGATTTCGCGCAGGTTAAAAAAGGCGAGCTGCTGTTGCAGATAGATGACCGCATCTATCGCCAGCGCGTCCATCAGGCCGAGGCGCAGCTGGCAATGAAAATTGCAGCCCTGAATAACAACCTGCAACAGCGCAAAAGCGCGGAAGCGGTGATTGCCAAAAACGAGGCGGCGCTGAAAAACGCCCGTGCCCAAAGTCTGAAAACCCAGGCGGATTTGAAACGCGTGAAAGAGCTGACCGCGGACGGCTCCCTCTCCATTCGCGAGCGCGATTCGGCGCTGGCCAGTGCCGCCCAGGGGAGCGCCGATATCGACCAGGCGAAAGCAACGCTTGAGATGTCGCGTCAGGATCTACAAACGGTCATCGTCAATCGCGGTTCGCTGGAAGCGGACGTTGAGAATGCGAAAGCCGCGCTGGAGCTGGCGCAGATCGATCTGCAAAACACCCGCATTGTCGCGCCGCGTGACGGTCAGCTCGGGCAGATTGCGGTGCGTCTGGGGGCGTACGTCACCGCCGGGACGCACCTTACCACGCTGGTCCCGCCGCAGCACTGGGTGATCGCCAATATCAAAGAGACGCAGCTGGCGAATTTACGCGTCGGACAGCCGGTGAAATTCACCGTCGATGCCTTAAACGATAAAGCCTATCAGGGCCGCGTGGAGAGCATATCCCCGGCCACAGGGGTCGAGTTCAGCGCTATCACCCCGGACAACGCCACGGGCAACTTTGTTAAAATCGCCCAGCGCATCCCGGTACGCATTGAGGTACTCGGTGAGCCGGAGGCGTACCGGCTGCTGCGTCCTGGCATGTCGGTGCAGGTGACCATCGACACGCGGGAGGCGAAACAATGACGCTTCGCCCGATAGCCGGCCTGCTGATAATGACTATCCTGGCGGGATGCCAGTCGGTAGACGTTGAGCCCGCCAAATCGTCCCTGCACATACCGGCCCAGTGGCGCGCGACGTCGGGGCCAGCCAGCCCGACAGAGCAGCTCTGGTGGCGAAATTTTCACGACAGCAATCTGAATCGCTATGTGGATCAGGCGCTGAAGAATAACAGCGACGTGCTGATTGCCCGCGAGCGGATTAACGAGTACCAGGCCCGGGTGTACGCCGCTGACGGCAGCCTGTTCCCGTCGCTTGACGCGGGCGTGACCGGGACGCGCGCGCGCTCGCAGTCCGCCGCCACGGGGCTTCCGGTATACGGTACGTTGTACAAAGGCAGCCTGACCGCCAGCTACGACGTGGATATCTGGGGCGTAAACCGCAGCACCTCCCGTGCCGCTGAAGCGTCGCTGGAGGCACAAAAGGCGGCGGCTGCGGCGGCTGATCTTACCGTCGCATCCTCGGTGGCCTCCGGGTACGTCACCCTGCTGTCGCTGGACGAACAGCTTCGCGTTACCCGGTCCACGCTGAAGTCGCGTGAAGAGGCGTTCAACCTCGCCAAGCGACAGTTTGAGACGGGATACAGCTCTCGCCTTGAGCTGATGCAATCGGATTCTGAGCTGCGCGCCACCCGCGCCCAGGTTCCACTGCTTCAGCACCAGATTGCGCAGCAGGAAAATGCGCTTAGCCTGCTGCTGGGCAGCAACCCGGGTGACGTTGCGCGCGGTGAAAGCTTTGATGCCCTGACGCCGCTGAAACTGCCCTTCCAGCTGCCGTCGACGCTACTGAACCGGCGCCCGGATATCGTCCAGGCTGAACGTCAGCTGATTGCGGCGGACGCGACGCTGGCGGCATCGCGCGCCAGCCTGCTGCCGTCGATCAACCTCACGGCCACGGGATCGGTGCAGGATCGCACGCTGTCGGGATTGCTGGATAACCCGCTACAGCTCTGGAGCGTGGGCGGCAGTATTCTTGCGCCGCTGCTGAACCGTCAGGCGCTGAATGCGCAGGTAGATATCTCTCAGTCCCAGCGGAATCAGGCGCTGTATAGCTACGAAAAAACCGTGCGTAACGCGTTTGCTGAGGTGAATGACAGCCTTGATGCCATCACCCGCTATCAGGAACAGCTTACCGAGCTGCTGGCACAGCAGACGGTCGCGCAGGAGACGCTGCGGATTGCGCAAAACCGCTACCGCAACGGATACTCTTCTTATCTGGATGAGCTCGATGCGCAGCGCACGCTGTTCTCGGTGCAGACCAGCGTGGTACAGGTGAAAAACAACCTGCTGCTGGCGCAAATTGATTTGTATAAAGCGCTGGGCGGCGGTTGGGTCAGTGCGTGAAAACATGCCGGGTGGCGGCTACGCCTTACCCGGCCTACGTGCTCTACATGCTCTCCCGTAGGCCCGGTAAGCGCAGCGCCACCGGGCAACGGTTTTAACCGGAGAAACGATAAAAAGCCGGGTGGCGGCTACGCCTTACCCGGCCTACATGTTCTACATATTCTCCCGTAGGCCCGGTAAGCGCAGCGCCACCGGGCAACGGTTTTAGCCGGAAATCTGCTCCATCGCCTGCAAGATACGCTTATCCGAAATGGGATACGGCGTTCCCAGCTGCTGAGCGAAGAAGCTGACGCGCAGCTCCTCGATCATCCAGCGGATCTCCCGCACGTCGTCGTCATCGCGACGCGCCGGCGGCAGTTTGTTGAGCCACTGCTGCCACGCCTGCTGCACGTTTTCGACTTTCAGCATCTGCGCACGATCGCGATGCGGATCGACCGCCATTTTCTCCAGACGCTTCTCTATCGCCTGCAAATAACGCAGCGTATCGCCCAGACGCTTAAAGCCATTGCCGGTGACAAAGCCGCGATACACCAGCCCCGCCATCTGCGCCTTGACGTCCGACAGCCCCAGGGCCATGGTCATATCCACCCGCCCCTTCAGGCGCTTGTTGATATTGAACACGGCGGTGAGGATCTGCTCGACCTGTCTGGCAATCTCCACCACGGTGTCGTTCAGCTCCGCGCGCACCTTTTCATGAAGCTGAGCAAAGCCCTCTTCCGTCCAGACCGGACCGCCGGCCTCGTGGATCAGCTTATCCACACCGCAGGAGATGCAGTCGTCGATCAGGTCCAGCACCTTACCGTACGGGTTAAAGTAGAGCCCCAGCTTGGCTTTGTTCGGCAGCTTCTCGTGCAGATACTTAATCGGCGACGGGATATTGAGCAGAAGCAGTCGACGCAGCCCGCGCCACATCATCTGCTGTTGCTCCTGCGGATTGTCAAAGAGCTTAATCGCCACGCTGTCGCGCTCATCCACCAGCGCGGGCCAGGCTTTGACCTTATAGTTCCCGCGCTTCTGCTCGTAGCTTTCCGGAAGCTGACCAAAGCTCCAGATGTGCAGCCCGCTCTGCTCAATGCCGTCATCGGCCACCGCAGAGAGCGTCTCCTGGACTTTACCTTTCAGCGCCTCTTTCAGCTCCGTCAGAGAACGGCCTTCGAGCAGCTTTTTGTTTTTATCGTCCACCACGCGGAATGTGATTTTCAGGTGATCGGGCACCTGATCCCAGTTCCAGTCGTCGCGGTCGATGGTGGTCCCGGTCATGCGGCGGAACTCACGCTCCAGGGCGTCCAGCAGCGGCAGCTCCAGCGGCGTGACGCGGCCTAAAAACGCTTCGGCGTAGTTCGGCGCCGGCACAAAGTTACGCCGCACCGGTTTAGGCAGGGATTTGATTAACGCAATGACCAGCTCGCGGCGCAGACCGGGGATCTGCCACTCAAACCCGCTCTCTTCCACCTGGTTTAACAGCGGCAGCGGAATGTGCACCGTCACACCATCGGCATCCGCGCCCGGCTCAAACTGATAGGTCAGACGCAGCTTGAGGTTGCCCTGATGCCAGAAGTTCGGGTAATCGAGCTTGCTGACCGACTCCGCGCCCTCTTTGATCAGCATGCTCTTTTCGAAGTTGAGCAGGTCCGGGGCCTCTTTGCTGGCTTTCTTCCACCAGCTGTCGAAATGGCGCGCCGAGATCACATCGTGACTGATGCGCTGATCGTAAAACTCAAACAGCGTCTCGTCGTCCACCAGAATGTCGCGACGGCGGGACTTGTGCTCAAGCTCTTCCACCTCGGCGCGCAGCTTCAGGTTTTCGCGGAAGAAGGCATGACGCGTCTGCCAGTCGCCTTCCACCAGCGCGTGGCGGATAAACAGCTCGCGACTCAACGCCGGATCGATCTGGCTGTAGTTAACCTTACGCGCGGCCACCACCGGCAGGCCGTAGACGGTGACTTTTTCCGTCGCCATCACCGCGCCCTGCCCGCGCTCCCAGTGCGGCTCGCTGTATGAGCGTTTCAGCAGGTGCTGCGCCACTGGTTCAACCCACTCCGGATCGATACGCGCGGCGATACGCCCCCACAGACGGCTGGTTTCCACCAGCTCGGCGACCATGGTCCACTTCGGCGGCTTCTTAAACAAACCGGAGCCCGGGAAGATGGAGAAACGCGCGTTGCGTGCGCCGGTATATTCCTGCTTATCCGCATCCTTCATCCCGATATGAGACAGCAGGCCAGTCAACAGGGCGATATGAATTTCGCGGTACTCCGCCGGTTCACTGTTCACCGGGATACCCAGCTCTTTCACCACCTGGCGCAGCTGGGTGTAGATATCCTGCCACTCGCGTACGCGCAGATAATTGAGGAAATCCACCCGGCACTGACGGCGGAACTGGTTCGAGGAGAGCGCTTTTTGCTGCTCGCCAAGGTAGTTCCACAGGTTCACAAAGCCGAGGAAATCGGACTCTTTATCGTGGAAGCGACGGTGTTTTTCATCCGACGCCTGCTGCTTATCCATCGGACGCTCGCGCGGATCCTGAATGGAGAGCGCCGAGGTGATGATCATCGCCTCGCGCACGCAGCCGTGTTTTTGCGCCTCCAGCACCATGCGCGCCAGACGCGGGTCGACCGGCAACTGGCTAAGCTGGCGGCCCAATGGCGTTAGCTTGTAGGCCGTCGCCTGTTCGTCGGTGGTGATGGCCCCCAGCTCTTCCAGCAGCCGCACCCCGTCCTGAATATTGCGCTTATCCGGCGCTTCCACAAACGGGAAGGCGGCGATATCGCCCAGCCCCAGCGCGGTCATTTGCAGAATAACGGATGCCAGGTTGGTCCGCAGGATCTCCGGATCGGTAAACTCAGGGCGCGACAGGAAATCGTCTTCCGAATAGAGACGAATACAGATCCCTTCCGACACGCGGCCGCAGCGGCCCTTACGCTGATTAGCCGACGCCTGCGAAACCGGCTCAATCGGCAGGCGCTGAACTTTGGTGCGGTAGCTGTAGCGGCTGATGCGCGCCGTACCCGGGTCGATCACGTATTTAATGCCCGGTACGGTCAGCGAAGTTTCGGCCACGTTGGTCGCCAGCACGATGCGGCGCCCGCTGTGCGGCTGGAACACGCGGTTCTGCTCGCTGTTCGACAGGCGCGCGTACAGCGGCAGGATCTCAGTATGGCGCAGATCGCGCTTGCTGAGCGCATCGGCGGTATCGCGGATCTCGCGCTCGCCGCTCATGAAGATCAGAATGTCGCCAGAACTCTCGTTGCCCAGCTCGTCGACGGCATCAAAGATGGCCTGAAGCTGGTCGCGCTCGGTATCGTCCGCCTCTTCCACAATCGGGCGATAGCGCACTTCCACCGGATATGTGCGTCCTGACACCTCGATAATCGGCGCATTGTTGAAATGTTTTGAGAAGCGCTCCGGGTCGATGGTCGCGGAGGTGATGATGATTTTCAGATCGGGACGCCGGGGCAGCAGCTCTTTCAGGTAGCCGAGCAGGAAGTCGATGTTCAGGCTGCGCTCGTGCGCTTCATCGATGATGATGGTGTCGTACTGCATCAGCAGACGATCCTGCTGGATTTCCGCCAGCAGGATACCGTCGGTCATCAGCTTAACCATGGTGTTATCGCTGACGTGGTCGCTGAATCGCACCTTGTAGCCGATGCAGCCGCCCGGCTCCGTTTGCAGCTCTTCCGCAATACGGTTCGCCACGGTGCGCGCCGCCAGACGACGCGGCTGGGTGTGACCGATCAGCCCTTTCACCCCGCGGCCCAGCTCCATGCAGATTTTCGGCAGCTGAGTGGTTTTACCTGAACCGGTTTCCCCCGCGACGATCACCACCTGGTGGTCGCGTACGGCCTCAAGAATGTCCTGTTTCTTCTGGCTGACGGGCAGATTTTCCGGATAGGTAATCTCCGGACGTGCGGCTTCACGCAGCACAACTTTCCCTGCCGCCTGTTCAATCTCGTTGGCCATCTCCTGGTAAATGGCCTGTTGTGCATCAGGATTTTTAACCTTCTTAACGCCGTGCAGACGGCGCGCAAACCGCTGTTTATCGCGCAGCATCAGCGAATCAAGCTTTTGCATCAGCATCGGGAAGGTCAATTTTTGGTGTTCTGTCATAGCGTTAACGGGCAGTGCACTGCCGGATAAAATCTCTTTTTAATGATTGGTATAGAGTACCACATCAGCGCTTTTCGCGCCTTATTCAAAAAATTCGAACATAGGCTTCGATATATTGCGCTATCCCTGTGGCAGGATTGTGAATAAAGTGTCAACAAGCAACGGGGCAACCCCCTCAATCAAATACAAAACAGGAATTTCCCATGAGCAAAGTATTAGTGTTGAAATCCAGTATTCTGGCAGGGTATTCACAGTCTGGTCAGCTGTCTGACTATTTCGTTGAACAGTGGAGTGAACAGCACAGCGCGGATGAAATCACCGTGCGTGACCTGGCGGCAAACCCAATTCCTGTGCTGGACGGCGAGCTGGTTGGCGCGCTGCGTCCGAGCGATGCGCCTCTTACGCCGCGTCAGCAGGAAGCCCTGGCGCTCTCCGACGAGCTGATTGCTGAGTTGCAGGCGCACGACGTTATCGTGATCAACGCCCCAATGTACAACTTCAACATTCCTACCCAGCTGAAGAACTACTTCGACCTGGTGGCACGCGCTGGCGTAACCTTCCGTTACACCGAGAACGGCCCGGAAGGTCTGGTGAAAGGTAAACGCGCTATCGTCCTGACCAGCCGCGGCGGTATTCACAAAGATACCCCTACCGACCTGGTCGCACCGTACCTGACGCTGTTCCTGGGCTTCATCGGCATTACCGACGTGAACTTCGTGTTCGCTGAAGGTATCGCTTACGGCCCGGAAGTGGCCACCAAAGCGCAGACCGACGCGAAAGCCGCTATCGACAGCCTGGTCGCTGCCTAAGTTTTCCCCCTCTCACCGCCCGGTGGGAGGGTTTTTCTTTTCCCCCGTATTTCGTTATCATCCGCACCCACTCTCCAGCCCGGCGGCCTGATGTCTGTCATTATAGATACGTTTATTGCACCACCCTGTCACGACAACATTGAGATCCTCTGGCAGGACGAGCATCTGCTGCTGATCAATAAACCTTCCGGTCTGCTCAGCCTGTCGGGGAAAAATCCGCAAAACCTCGATTCCGTCCACCACCGTCTTGTTCAAACCTTTCCCGGCTGCACGCTGGTGCATCGTCTTGATTTTGGCACTTCGGGTCTGATGGTCATTGCGCGTAACAAAGCGATCAACGCCGCGCTTTGCCACCAGTTCAGTCAGCGCGCCGTGAACAAGGTTTACACCGCCCTGCTGTGCGGACATGTGGAACAGGACGAAGGGACCGTGGATGCGCCGATTGCCAAAGATCCGGCGCTGTTTCCGCTGATGACGATCTGTGCCCGCACCGGTAAGCCCGCTCGCTCCCGCTATCGGGTGGTGGAACGTATTTACCAGGATACGACAATGCCGCTGACGCGGGTTGAGCTTACCCCGGAGACCGGGCGCACCCACCAGCTGCGCATTCACTGCCAGCAGTTAGGCCACCCTATTCTGGGGTGCGATCTGTATGGTGGTCTGGAATGGCCGGGGGCGGAAGAAACGCCCCGGCTGATGCTGCATGCAAGCGCTCTGAATTTTATTCATCCGCTGAGCGGCGAGACGATAAACGCCCGTCACGCCGCGCCGTTCTGAGCGGGGATTACCACATTAAATCGTCAGGGATTTTGAAGTCTGCGTACGGATCGTCTTCGTCCTGCTCTTCCTGACTCAGGGCGCTGTTTAGCACAATGCTGTCCGCATCGCGCTGGGCAATTTTATCCGCCACTACCGCCGGGATAATCGCGTAATCACAGTCGCCATTCGCGTTAATCACCAGTCGGGCAATCGCCAGACGGCCGTTGATCAGCTGGGTTTGCGTCTGCTTATCGACCTCGATTTTTTTGATAAGGTTGCCGTCGGTAAAGTTAAAGGTAATGTTGCCCTTCGCCACGGTGATGCGGTTCATCTCAATCAGCTGCTTCACCTGCGCCCTGAACTCTTTTGCCAGCACCGCCTGTTTTTGCTGTTCGCTCAGCTGCTTATCACGCTCCAGCTGGGCTTTCTTGTTCTCTTCAACAGCCTCTCTCGCCTCGCGAGCCTGGACGCGGGATTTTTTCGCCGTGCGCTGGACCTTCGCCATCTTTTTACTGCTGACTAAGCCCGCTTTCAGCATCTGCTCTTGTAGGGTGAGTTTTGTCATGTTCGTTTAAACCGGTTGGAAATGTCGGGGGATTATACCTGAATCGCGCAGTTCATGAAGAACCCTCATGTTGCAGTGAAATTAAGTCACTTCCCCTGCGCCAGTGGCTCAGGCATAAATTATGCATTGATAACGTTCCGGCAACATGAACTTAGGATGCATAACCAAATGAGTCAGGCTTTCACATTTACCCTTAAGCGCAGTTGCTTTGATGAAAATTATAACCCGTCAGAAAACACGCGTACCACCACCAACTTCGCCAACCTGGCGCGTGGCGAGAAGCGTCAGGAGAACCTGCGCAATACGCTGGTGATGATCAACAACCGCTTTAACGCGCTGGCGAGCTGGGATAACCCGAAAGCTGACCGCTATGCCGTCGAGCTGGAGATTATTTCAGTCGATATGAATATCGGCGGCGATTTTACTTTCCCGGCCATCGAAATTCTGCAAACGACGATCGTGGATAAAAAAACCCACGAGCGCATCGAAGGCATCGTCGGAAATAACTTCTCATCGTATGTTCGTGACTATGATTTCAGCGTCCTGCTGCTGGAGCATAATAAAGACCGGGCCCGTTTCTCCCTCCCCGAGAATTTTGGCGAGCTGCACGGCAATATTTTTAAAAGCTTCGTTCATTCTGCGGAATATCAGGCGAACTTTAAAAAAGCGCCGGTGATCTGCCTGAGCGTCTCCAGCAAAGACACCTATCGTCGTACCGGTAACCACCACCCGGTGCTGGGCTATGAGTACCAGCCGGACGGCGAGTCGCTAACGGAACAGTACTTCGCGAAGATGGGCCTGAAGGTTCGCTATTTCATGCCGGAAAACAGCGTCGCGCCATTCGCCTTCTTCTTCACCGGCGATTTACTGCGTGATTACACCAATCTGGAACTGATCGGCACCATCAGCACCATGGAGACGTTCCAGAAGATCTATCGACCAGAAATTTACAATGCCAATTCCGCTGCGGGACAGTGCTATCAGCCCGACCTGAATCAGCAGGATCACTCATTAACCAAAATCGTCTATGACCGTGAAGAGCGCAGCCGGCTGGCCATTGAACAGGGTAAATATACCGAAGAGCGGTTTATCAAACCCTATAAAACCCTTCTTGAGCAGTGGTCTCAACACTTCACGCTTTAATTTAATACGGATAAAAGGTTCTTTTATGAAAACATTGCTCCCGACATCAACGGCTGGCAGCCTGCCGAAACCCACCTGGCTTGCGCAGCCGGAAACGCTCTGGTCGCCGTGGAAACTCCAGGACGAGGAATTACTGGCAGGGAAACAGGATGCGCTGCGTTTGTCTCTGGATGAACAGATTCGCGCCGGGATTGATATCGTCAGCGACGGGGAACAAACCCGCCAGCATTTTGTCACCACCTTTATTGAACATCTCAGCGGCGTGGATTTTGAGAACCGTCAGACGGTACGCATCCGTAACCGTTACGATGCGAGCGTGCCGACCGTGGTAGACGCGGTGGCGCGCCAGAAGCCGGTGTTTGTTGACGACGCTAAATACCTGCGCCAGCTGACTGACAAGCCGATCAAGTGGGCGCTGCCCGGCCCGATGACCATGATCGACACGCTATACGATGCCCACTATAAAAGCCGCGAAAAGCTGGCCTGGGAGTTCGCTAAAATTCTCAATCAGGAGGCCCGCGAGCTGGAAGCGGCCGGCGTCGACATTATTCAGTTCGACGAACCTGCCTTTAACGTCTTTTTCGACGAGGTGAATGACTGGGGTATCGCCGCGCTGGAGCGCGCCATTGAAGGGCTGAAATGCGAAACCGCGGTACATATCTGTTACGGGTACGGCATCAAAGCCAATACGGACTGGAAAAAGACGCTCGGCTCCGAGTGGCGCCAGTATGAAGAGGCATTTCCAAAGTTACAGACCTCGAAGATCGATATCATCTCGCTGGAGTGCCACAACTCGCGCGTGCCGATGGATCTGCTGGAGCTTATCCGCGGTAAAAAAGTGATGGTCGGGGCAATTGACGTGGCCACCCAGACCATCGAAACGCCGGAAGAAGTGGCCGATACGCTGCGCAAGGCGTTGCAGTTTGTTGATGCAGACAAGCTCTATCCGTCCACCAACTGCGGTATGGCCCCCCTTTCCCGCCAGGTCGCCAACGGTAAGCTGAAGGCGTTAAGCGCCGGGGCTGACATTATCCGTCGCGAGCTTGCCCGCTAACCTTCAGGTTTGCCAGTACAGTGGCGTACCGAATCGCTCAATATAGTAATCAATCACCGCCCTGACGTTCAGGGGCGGATGACGCGCGTTCGGGTAAATCGCCGCAATCGTCAGTGGCTCCGTATTAATTGAACACTCCATTTCCGGCAGCAGTGCCACCAGCTCACCGCTTTTGAGCCGTTCGCTCACCATCCAGTCCGGGAAAAGCACAACGCCCATGCCGCCCAGCGCCGCAATCAGGAGCGTTTCCGCGTTATTGGAAGTCATCAGCGGTACAATGGGATAGTGAACCCACGCCTCGCCCGGCTGCCGGATCAGCCAGCGGTTAGGCCCGGACGAACCGCGGTAAACCAGACAGTGGTGACGGCTGAGATCGTCCGGCCCCTCGGGCGCGCCATGTTTTTGCAGATAGTCCGGCGAGGCCGCCAGATGGTAGAACTGCTGCCCGAACACCCGGGCGTGAAACGAGGAGTCCGTCAGCGCGCCGATGCGGAAGATAACGTCCGCGGCGTCACGGTGCGGATCGATAAAATCGTCGGTGAGGGTCAGTTCAATGGAGAGACGAGGGTAACGCGCCAGAAGCCCCGGCAGGCCCGGCGCGATGTGCCTTTGTCCGAAAAAGACCGGGCCATTGATACGCAGCGTGCCCGACGGCTCGCGGGCGCGTTCATCCAGCTCGCGTCGCGCGTCCTCCAGATTTCCGGCCATCGCCCGGGCATAGCGCACAAAAAGATGCCCACTCTCTGTGGGCATAATCGCCCGCGTGTTGCGGTAGAAAAGCTGTTGCCCGAGGGCGTCCTCAAGCTGGTGGATCACGCGGGAAACCTGCGACGCAGAAATCCCTTCCCGCCTCGCCACCACGGAAAAATTCTGCGTTTCATATACGTCGATAAAGATTAGCAGCGCGCGAATGCTGATATGTCCGGCATCCATCATTAATGCATTTCCTGCAAAGGTGTTTCCTGCATTATGGCATTTTTCTCAATGATGTTCAGACGTAATCTTCTCCGCCTGGAAAAAGGAGAAAAAGCGTTATGCACATTATTTTAATTTTACTGGTGATTGCTGGTGGCATGGGGCTGTCCGTGGAAGCCGGGCTGCTGGGGCCGCTGGGCGCAGAGGTGGGCGACCTGTGGGCGGCGTTCAGCATATTCAGCGTGGGAACGGGGCTGACGTTTCTGCTGATGCTGTTTTTCAGCCCGCGCAACAGTCCCTCATTTTTTGCGCAGCCTTCATGGCACCTGTTGGGCGGCGTGCTCGGCCCGGTTTACGTCATCATTCTCACCATTGCCACGCCTGCGATCGGCATTGCCATGACGATGATCGGCATTCTGGCAGGCCAGGTTTTTAAAAGCCTGATTATTGACCACTATGGCCTGCTGGGTACGCCGCACCGCAGGATCGATACAAAACGCATTATTGCGCTGGGATTTATCATCGCCGCGCTCATTCTCGTGGCGCAGGGGTAACGTTATGACAGTAATTATGATTATTCTGGCGGTGATTGGCGGCGCTACGCTGAGCATTCAGGCTGCCATTAACGGGCAATTAGGCAGCAGCGTGGGGGTATTTAAAAGCGCGTTTCTGACGTTTTCCGTCGGCGCGCTGGTGACCGCCATGCTGATCTTCTTTTTTGAGCCGAAACAGGCGGTCAGCCTGATGGATGTGCCCAAATGGCAGCTTCTGGGGGCCCTGTGCGGCGTGCCCTATATCGTGATTATGGTGCTCGCAGTGCAGCGCATCGGGACCGCCGTTGCCACGGTAGCGGTTATCCTGGGCCAGCTGGCCATGAGCATGCTGATTGATAACTTTGGCTGGCTGAACAATGAAGCCATTCCGTTTTCAGTGAGCCGTTTCGGGGCCGTCGTCTGCCTGAGTATTGCGCTCTTCTTCATCTACTCAAGCAGTAAACCTCAGCCCGAAGAGGATTAACCGCCCTCTTTGCGGGTAAAGAACAGCGTCACCGTGGCGACGGTGACGCCAAATTTCTTCATCTCGGTTTTATTAAACAGACGGGTGCTGTCCTGCAAATACATCCAGTCATCAAAGTGCAGCAGCCAGGTTTTGCCGTCCGCCTTCACGTTCATGCTGTAGCGCCAGTTAAGGGCATTGCCCGCCGCCTGGCCTGTCGCGCCACCTTCTATGTCACCCGCCGTGCCTTCATAGCGATTCTGCCCAACGCGGCGGATATGCCAGACGCGCTGCTGCTTCTCGCCGTCATCGTAGACAAAATGTTCATTCAGGGTCAGCGTATCGCCGATAACATCCCCGGCGATCTCGACGTGAAAACGACGGATCTGCTTACCGCTGCGATCCTGCACCATCCCCCACGCCTCGGTTTTCCCCTGGAAGTAAGTAAAAATATCAAGCCGTGGCTGCTGCTGACGATACTCTGTCACCTCGGTGCTACATCCGGCCACCAGCATCGTCAGGGCAAGCGCCATTAACAGGAAACGTTTCATTGTGGTCCTCCGATTAACTGCTGACGCAGTTCAGGATACTCGCTCAGCCAGGCTTCACTCTGCGGCTCCTGCTGCAAAATGCCCTGCGCCTGCCACTGGTCGCGGGTCGCCTCAACCAGGTCGTCACCATCGATGTCCCGGGCATAGGTGATAATCAGCGCATTATCGCCGTCTAACCCTGTATAGCTGCCGTCGTGCGTCAGAAGCTGAGAGGTATAAACGGTAAACGGCCCCCAGACGCTCGCCGATCAGGTAGGCCACCGGCCCGCCCAGGGTCGCCAGTACCGTCAGCAACCAGCCCGGCAAGGTGGTCGTGCGGGTCAGTTGCGTCCAGACGGTGGCAAACATTAGCCACAGCGCCACCATCCATAGCGGCATCAGGGACGCGCCCGTGAACGCAATCAGCCCCGTCAGCGTCCAGTAGAGATCAAACCCGATGGCCAGCAGAAATACCTGCCCGTAGCGCTTCACACGCGTTCCGCAGTCAGCTGCACCACGCTGATGGTGCGGGCATTAAACCCGGCTTCACAGTAGCCGAGGTAGTACAGCCACATCCGGCGGAAACGGTCATCAAACCCGAGCTTTTCAATCTCCTGCCAGGCGTGAACGAACCGCTGACGCCAGTGCGCCAGCGTGCGGGCGTAGTCCGGTCCCATATCGAAGAGGTTACGCACCACAAAATCGGTATGGCGGGTCATGAGTTCATTCATGGCGGTGATGCTGGGCAAAAAGCCGCCGGGGAAGATGTAGCGCTGAATAAAATCGACGCTTTTGCTGTAGTCGCGATAGCGTTGATCCTGAATGGTGATGGCCTGAATCGCCATCCGCCCGCCCGGACGCAGACGCGCCTGGCAGGTGCGGAAAAATGTTGGCAGGTAGCGTTGACCGACGGCCTCAATCATCTCAACCGACACCAGCTTGTCGTAGACCCCGGTCAGATCGCGGTAGTCGCAGAGCAGCACCTCAACACGATCCTGCAACCCTGCCCGGGCGATGCGCGCGGTGGCCCAGTGGTACTGCTCCTGCGACAGCGTGGTGGTGGTCACCCGGCAGCCGTAATGACGGGCGGCATATTCCGCCATCGCCCCCCAGCCGGTGCCAATCTCCAGCAGATGATCGTTTGCCGTGAGCGCCAGCTGGTCACACAGCCTCGCCATTTTCGCCTGCTGAGCCGCGGTCAGATCCTGCTCGTCCCCGCTAAACAGCGCGCTGGAGTACAGGAGATGTTCATCAAGGAAATGGGCGTAAAAGGCGTTGCCCAGATCATAATGGGCGGCAATATTTTCCCGCGCCTGCGCGCGGGAGTTGCGCCGCATCCAGTGCCGCAGCCGCTCCACCGGTTTCCCGAGCAGGCGAAACCCTTTTTCCAGCTTTCCGAGGATTTGGCTATTGCGCGCAATCAGCTCCAGCAGCGGCGTCAGGTGGGGCGTCTCCCAGTCGCCATCCATCCACGCTTGTGCCGCGGCGAGGCTGCCCCCGGTTAAAATGCGCCAGTAGACGCCCGGAGCAAGTACCTGCACCTCAGCGTGAAGCGCGGCGGAAGCGTCGCCGAACTGGAACGTCTGCGCGCCTTCACGCAGCGTCAGCGAGCCACCGTGCAGGCCATTCAGCAGGCG
Source organism: Enterobacter sp. BIDMC 27 (assembly GCF_000534415.1). Lineage (NCBI taxonomy): Bacteria > Pseudomonadati > Pseudomonadota > Gammaproteobacteria > Enterobacterales > Enterobacteriaceae > Enterobacter > Enterobacter sp. BIDMC 27. Next base: position 3,083,728 of record NZ_KI973178.1, on the reverse strand, counting down.
GAAGAGCAACCATCGCGCGACGCGGACGTTGCGCGGGAAATCGGGTTCAAGCGCAAAGACGGGATTGGTCATGAGCGTTCACTCCTGCTGAGGGGATGGTTATGCAGCGGTACGCGCTTCAGCCACAGCCTGAGCGCCTGCCAGTAAATGGCGAAAACGGTTTTGAGGGTCATCAACGGGATCCGCGCCAGCAGCGAACGCAGCGCCGTGCGCGTCAGCGGGACCCGGCGCAGCGTCAGGGTGGCATCAAACACCTTCGTCTCCTGATGGTTTTCGATATGCATGCGCAGCGTGCTGTCCGGGCTGTTGAAGCGCCAGTGGTAGATCATGTCCATCGGATTAAAGGGCGAGACGTGAAACGCTTTCTCCGTCGGCGGGGCGTCCCGCCCCGCTACCGCGTAGTAATGTCGTTCATTCCACGGCGTGTTACGGACTTCGGCGAGAACCCAGCGCAGGGTGTCTTCCCCGTCATAGCAGTAGTAGAAATTGACCGGGTTGAAATGAAAACCGAAATAGCGCAGCTGAGTCAGAAGCATGACCCGCCCCGCCGGACGTTCGCCGGTCAGATTTTCCAGACGCTCAAGGACACGCGCTTTGAGCGGCGTGCCCAGCGGGTAATCCGCATCATAAAATGCCGCGGGCGCAACGCGGTTACGACGCACGCCGACAGAGGGCAGCGCGTCCAGCTCATCCAGATCGAGCCAGGCCATAAACACGCTGTAGGTAAAGTGGTGCGCTTTCGGCGCAAGCCGACGATGGCGCAATGTACCGTGGTAAAGGCAGCTGTTCATCTCAGTTGCCCTCCCCGGTCGCGATAGCGTTGACCACGTCCAGCGCACTGCGCACGCCATCTTCGTGGAAGCCGTTGTACCAGTACGCGCCGCAGAACCAGCTCCGCTGGCGACCGTTTATTTCGCCGCGCCGGGCCTGAGCTTGCCAGCTTTGCGGGTTAAAAAGCGGATGCTCATAGACAAAGCGGCGCAGCACAAACCGTTCCTCCACCGGCGTTTCCGGGTTGAGGGTGACGCAAAACAGCGGGCAACCCGGCGGCAGTCCCTGCAAGATATTCATGTTGTAGGTGACGCAGGCGCTGGCCTGATCCTGCTCGCTGAGGCGGTAGTTCCAGCTCGCCCACGCGCGTTCGCGCACCGGCAGCCAGCGCGGATCGCGGTGAAGCACCACCTCGTTACGCTGCCAGCCGATATCCCCCAGCACCTCGCGTTCAGCCTGCGTTGGGCTGGCGAGCATCGCCAGCGCCTGAGCGGAGTGGCAGGCGAAGATCACCTGATCAAAAGTGTCTGTTACGCCCTCACGCGCAATATCAACCCCACGATCGTGGCGAATAACCTGCTGCACCGGCGCGTTAAGGTGCAGCGTCAGGCGATCGCCGAGCGTATCCAGCATCGCGCGGATATACTCCCTGGAGCCGCCTGGCACCACGTACCACTGCGGACGATGGGTAATGTCCAGCAGACCGTGGTTTTCAAAAAAGCGTAAAAAGAGCGGCAGCGGAAAGCGTTTCATCTCCTGTAGCGACGACGACCAGATAGCCGCCCCCATTGGCAGGATGTAGTGGCGCGCAAAAAAGGGCGTAAAACGGTGCTGGCGCAGGAACGTTTCCAGCGTGGCGGAACCATCGACTTCGCCCCGGAGCGTCTGTTTCGCCAGCCGGTTAAAGCGCACGATCTCCTTCAGCAGCGTCCAGAAAGCCGGGTTGAGCAGATTACGTCGCTGGGCGAACAACGACGTCAGCGTGTGCCCGTTGTACTCCAGCCCGCTCTGCGGGTTGTGCACCGAAAAGCTCATCTGCGTTTTTTGCCCGCAGATGCCCAGTTCGCTGAGCAGCCCCATGAAGCGCGGATAGGTGCGGTCGTTGTAGACGATAAAACCGGTATCGATGGCAAAGCTGCCCTGCGGCGTATCGACATCCACCGTTGCGGTATGGCCGCCCGGCGTGGCCTGCGCCTCAAACAGCGTGACCTGATGATGTCCGGCGAGCCGCCAGGCACAGGTTAACCCGGCGATGCCGCTGCCGATAATTGCGATTTTCATGGTCGCACCATCCTGCGCAGCAGTGCGCGCTGAAGTACATCGGGCAGGCCGGAAAGCAGGCGCAGCGCCAGGCTGAACCCGGCGGGAAACGCGATGTGATCCTTCCCTTTTGCCAGACCGCGACGAATGGCGTGGACGGCGTCCCCCACGCTGACCCGGCCCGGCATCGGGAAATCGTTTTTGCGGGTCAGCGGCGTGTCGACAAAACCGGGTGAAACGACCGTGACGGCAATCCCTTTCGGTTCCCAGTCGAGGCGCAGCGTATCGGCGAACCAGGTTAACGCCGCCTTGGAGGCGCCATACGCTTCGGCTCGCGGGAAGTGAAGCCAGTGCGCCATCGAACTGACCAGCACCACGCGGTTGCCGGATACCAGCTGCGGCTGCAACGCCGCAAGGCAGTTTACCGGCCCGATGAAATTGGTGGTCATGACCCGCGTCACCAGCTCGGCATCCACCTCGCCGCGGTCGAGATACTCGCAGGTTCCGGCGCAGAGAATCACCGTGTCGGCAGTACAGTCCGCCAGCGCCTGGCGACAGGCGTCCCTGTCTGTCATATCGAACAGGCGCACCGTAATGTTGGGGCTGTACTGATGCACGGCTGCCAGACGTTGCGCATCGCGCCCGCAGGCAATCACCCGGTAACCATCGTCGGCAAAAGATTTCGCCAGCCCCACCCCGATGCCCGAGCTTGCGCCGGTGATCAGAACCGTTTTCATGATTTCACTCTTCGCTTCACGCCGCGCACGGCCCAGCCGAGTATCGGGAGATGTTCGTAAATCATCTCTCCGGCATCGTAGTAATCCCGCTGGCGAACAATGCGATCGTCGCGCATGTCTACCACGGAGCAGCCCGGCAGCTGGCGCATTGCCCCCCCGGCGATACGCGGGTGCGACCAGTGCATCATCCAGGTGACCACAAAGCGATCGCCCTGCTGCAACGGTGCATCGACGGTAAAGCGACAGTGCTGGACGTTAGCCAGCAGATGGGTGAAATAGCGTTGAATCGCGAACACCCCGCTGTGTTCGCCAAAGGGATCGATAAGCGTGGCATCGGCGCGATAAATCCCCGCCAGCGCCGAAGGTGGCTGGGTATCCAGCGTGGCGTAGTAATCAACGAACCGACTGATGACGGACGGCAACGTGCTCATGGGTCACATCCTGGGTGTAAACAACGTAGCGGAATCGCATAATTTAAACTTACACAATTAACTTTATTTGTCCAAGTTTGCGCAGAAATATTTTTTATTCTTATTATTTTTCAGTTATATGGAATATCACCACGCACAACCATTTTGTGAAAAATATGAATTTCGCCGCCAGGCTGCCGATTTTTTAGGGATAACCTTAAGGCAAAGGTGCCATTTATCTTCCAGACTTATCCTTTTAATTCATAAGGATGTCACGCGATGAAACATTTACTGATGACGCTCTTTTCCAGCCCGGAATCCTTGTTGCAGGTCATGAGTCACCAGGAAATTATCGAAGCCGTAGAGGATGGCGACCGCATCATCATCGATCAGGATGGAAACGCCTCGGTTAACTACAAAAGCCACGAGGTGCGGCAGGACTTTCTGCGCCATGTCAACGCGCTGAAGAGGGCCTGAAATGGGAACGGCAATATTCATGGTATTGATGGTATGCGGGTACTGGTACACCAGCCGCGACCTCTCAACACGGTTTAAAATCAAGCGATCCTTTGGCTGGGACGTCTATTTTCTTGTTGCACTGTATGGCTGTATTTTTGTTCTTCAGGGGGTGATCGCCACCGGCCTGCTGTGGCTGCTGTTGTTCGCCCTCTCCGCCGCCGATAACACGTTCCATTTCACGTCAGCAAAATATGCCGACTGGCAAATTGATTTTATGAACTGGAGCTTCCTGGGGATTCAGGCCCCGGTGGTGGTGATGCTGACCTTCGCGATCCTGTTTTGTCTCTACCGATCGAACTGGGCCGGAAGCGCGCGGCTGGACGGCGATGGCCGGAAAAAATTGTACAAGCGGCTGGCGCAGTCGAGCGGGATTGAACAACTGCTCTATCAGTGCATGGAGGAAGGTGAACTGGCGCACGTCACGCTGAAATCGCGGCGGATCTATATTGGCATGATCCATACCGCCACGCTGGAGTATGAAAAAACGGCCAATATCGTGCTTATTCCGATGCTGAGCGGCTACCGTGACGGGAAGAACATGCAGCTCTGTATCGAACATAACTACAGCAAATGGTATGCCGAGCATGACATTACGCTCGATTCGGAGCCCAAAAGCGCCATGGATTTTCGCAAAGTGATCATGCTGGATCAGATCGAGAGTATTTCGCTGTTCGATCCGGCAAGCGCCAGCGCGCTGGCGATGCGTGAATGAAAAAAATAGCGCCTTATCGTAATAAGGCGCCAGGATTAACCAGGATGAACGCTAAACTTATGGCGTGACAATATTGAACCAGAAGTCAAATGTGTCCATGTAGCTCAGCATCTCTTCCAGCTTCGCTCCGTCTCCGCTCACCTTGACGTCACCCTTGTCCATCGCCTGCTTGAGCGTCTCTTTCTTAAGGATGATGTCATTCAGCGTGGTGCGGTCCAGGGTGATGGTTGCGTCGGCATCCTTCGCCTGCGCGTTGGCGGTATGGTTCAGCACGCCGTTTTCCAGCTCCAGCTTGTATTTGCCGCCATCCTTACCGAGATCGATGTTAAAGACCGCTTTCGCGTTACCGGCCCGCACCCCGTTGATGTGCACGCCCAGGTAGTCGAAGAACATTTCCGGGGTCATCGCCCGCACGGTATCCGGGCTGGCGGTGTTCGGCGTCGGCAGCTTCTTCACGCCATTACGCAGTTCCTGCGCGCCGGTCAGGTAGAAGTTACGCCAGGTGCCCGCTTCCGCCTGGTAACCTAACTGCTCCAGCGCGTCGGCTTCCAGATTACGTGCCGCAGCGTTCTGCGGATCGGCGAAGACAATTTTGCTGGTCACCTGCGCCACCCAGCGGTAGTTGCCCTGCTGATAGTCAGCTTTGGCTTTCTGCATGATGGCATCGGCCCCTCCCATGTATTCCACAAACTTCTTCGCAGCCTGTTCAGGCGGCAGTTCGTCGAGGGTAGCCGGGTTGCCGTCGAACCAGCCGAGATAAAACACGTAGGTGGCTTTGACGTCGTGGCTGACGGAACCGTAATAGCCGCGGCTAGCCCACTGTTTTTCCAGCGATTCCGGCAGTGTAAATTCAGCGGCGATCTCGTCGCGGGTCAGCCCCTTGTTTGCCATACGCAGGGTCTGGTCGTTGATGTAGCGATACATATCGCGCTGGCCTTTCATCAGCTTGACGATATTCTCGTTGCCCCAGGTCGGCCAGTGGTGCTGCGCAATAATCACTTCCGCGTCCGCGCCCCAGCGCTCAATGGCGGCGTTGATGTACTTGGACCAGGCCAGCGGATCGCGGATTTTCGCGCCGCGCAGGGAGTAGGTGTTGTGCAGGGTATGGGTCACGTCCTCTGCGGCTTCGATCATTTTCTTCTCTTTGACATACCACAGCATTTCGGACGGGGCTTCTGAGCCCGGCGCCATCATAAAGTCGTAGGTCAGCCCGTCAATCACTTCCTGCTGGCCGGTATGGGTAATGTAGTTGGTCGGCGGGATCAGGGTCACCGTACCCGCAGAGGTGGTGGTGCCAAGACCCGCCCCCACCTGGCCTTTTGCATCCGGCTTCAGCAGGTTGCCGTACATATAGCTCGCACGGCGGCTCATCGCATTCCCGGCCATAATGTTTTCGGAAACCGCTTCTTTCATAAAGCCTTCCGGGGCGTAGATCTTCACTTTGCCGGACTTCACGTCGGCTTCGTCAACCACACCGCGCAGGCCGCCGTAGTGGTCGACGTGACTGTGGGTGATCACCACAGCGACGACCGGTTTCTTGCCGCGGTTTGCATAGTAGAGATCCAGCGCTTCTTTCGCCGGTTCAGCGCTTAACAGCGGGTCGATAACGGTGATGCCCTTCTCGCCTTCAATGATGGTCATGTTGGAGAGATCGAGATTGCGGATCTGATACACGCCGTCGGTGACCTTAAACAGCCCGCCAATGTTGATCAGCTGTGACTGACGCCACAGGCTCGGGTTTACCGTATCCGGGGCTTTTTCACCCTCTTTCACGAAATCATATTTCGCCGGGTTCCAGATAACGTTCCCCTGCTCGCCTTTAATCATGTTTTGTGGCAGCGGGGCGATAAAACCTTTATGGGCGTTCTCAAAGTCGGTTTTATCGGCAAACGGTAATTTGTTATACAGGGCGTTATTTGCCTGCCGGGTTGTGGCAGTGGCATCCTGCGGCTGCACTTCCGCAAACGCGGAAAGCGACAGCGACGTTAACACACCGGCAAGCGCCAGATGTTTAGCAATTAGGGTTAATTTCATTGAATGGCCTCATAGATTAATTGCGCCGCCTGGATATTTACTGTTGGCGGATAATTTTAATGCGAACTCATTGACGACCATTCTAATCAGAATACTTTCTCATCATAGTCCCATATGGGACTGGTTATTTATCGGTTCGTAATCCGGGGGCTATTGCTGCTATACTCGTTACCACGGCAGACGTTGCGGGGAGAGGCTTAGCGTGAATTTTCAGGATATCCATACCTATTATCAGCAACTCAATATTGGGCAATTCTTTCCGCACATGCTTTGTAAAGGCGAGGCCTTAACCGTTGCCGCAAATAAAAAATTCACCGTCGAGCCTGGCTATATCTATTTTTGCACTGAAGGGTCGCTGACAATATTAATGCCTGATGATGGCCTAAATATTGGCAATACTATCGAGTATATGCCGATAGGGTTAATGGAAAGGTATTGTCCACTGGCGAAGTATGAATATCGCAGCAGTGCAAAGGTGAAGCTGGTGAGAATAGCCTGGGCCGACTTCGACCAGCTATTTTTCGAGGGCGGGTCTGAGCGCATGCAGGCGCTGGCCACCATACTGACCTACATGTCCATTTTCACCATCGACCTGCGCAATGAACGCAGGCAGGTCACCAGCTACCAGACCATAAAACCGATGCTGTACCGCTATCTCTATCGGCAGGAGACCCACACGGGAGAGAATGAGGGCCTGGCGCTGTTTATCATTAAGCGCACTAACCTGTCACGCACGCATGTCTTTCGCGTGCTGGCAGATCTCAAAGCCGGGGGCTATATCACCATGAAGCGCGGAAAGCTGGTGTCGATTGACCGGCCCCTGCCGGAAGCGTATTAAGCTCATCTTCACGCCTTGAGCAACATGCGGGAACGAACGGCCTTATTTATCCCGGCCAGCCGACTTGGGCCGTAAATTCTCATCGAAGACCAGCCGTTTGCGTCCGGGCTCTTCTTCCCGCAGCGGCTCCACCTGATGCAGCGTCTGCTTACAGCGATCCACCAGTACCTGATACTCCCGCGTGCCCTGCTTTTTCCACTCTATTTCCTGCGCGCTTAACTCACGAATCGCTTTCGCCGGACTGCCAAGAATTAAGTGATTCGCAGGCATCTCCGCTTTGGCCTTCACAAACGCCGCCGCCCCGACGATGCTGTTTTCGCCGATCGTCGCCCCGTCCATCACGACCGCATTCATCCCCACCAGCGCATTACGGCGGATAATGCAGCCGTGCAGGATCGCGCTGTGGCCGATATGCCCGTCCTCTTCCACCACCGTGTCCTGCTCCGGAAAACCGTGCATCACGCAGTTATCCTGGATGTTCGCGCCGTCTTTCACCACGATCCGGCCAAAATCACCGCGCAGGCTGGCGTTAGGGCCCACGTAAACACCTTTTCCGAGGATCACGTCGCCAATCAGCACCGCGGTCGGGTGAACATAGCTCTCTTCAGGCACGACCGGCGTCAGACCATCAATTTGATAAACAGGCATACCCTCTCCTTATGTGATATTCAGACCACCAAAACGCTGGTGATAAAGCGTGCCGGGAGCGGGCAGCTCGCCCACGGAGGTTTCCCCCTTCTCACTGACAAACGCCAGGGCTCCCGCCGCCACGCGCTGGTAGATGTTAATACACAGCTGTCGCGCGCTCTGTCCCGCCCAGTGCGCAGGAAGTAACTCCTCCGGCAACAGCGGATCTTTCAGCACCACGCGACGATAAAAATGAATGAGTAACAGCTGGATCTGGAAGCAGCGTTCCGGAGTCAAATCCTCAGGCGGCGCCTCTTTCAGCAGCGGCAGCAGCGGACGGAACGAGTTGATAAACGTTTCGTACATCGCATTTTGTTCGGTCAGCTGCCAGCACTCTTCCACGCGGGATCGTAGCGCCGCGCGTGACAAGGCCAGCGGCGAATGGGCTTCAAAGAAAATGACGTTTTCCGCCACGCCCGCGTCATGCAGCAGAGACTGCACGTCCGCCAGGTTCTGCGACGGCGAGGCCATCAGGCTCGGCGCCAGCGTGCCGAACCCTTGCCAGATGAGCTGTTTTTTCACGTCCGCGAGCGTGGTTTTATCCAGCCCCTCGGAAAGCAGCAGCAGCCATTTACCATCCCACGCCGGCAGTTCCGCACGGTAGATTTTATTTTCCGCGCGGCGGGTCAAACGCAGCCCCTTGTCGCTGAGACGGTAAAAGCTGCGGCGGCCAATGCGGGACACGTCCAGCCAGCCCTCTTTGTTGAGGCGAAACAGCGCGGTGCGCACAAAGCGCTCCCCGAAACCCATCCCTTCCAGCAGGGCCGCCAGGCTGCCGAGCCAGATCTCTCCGCCGCGATGGGAAAGCGCATCGCCATACAGCGAGGAGATAAGCGACGTTCCGCTGACGGGAACAGAGCTGACTGCGTGCTGGATAAAGGCATCAAGTTTATTCATGTGATTCATTCTGTTGTTATTTTTTTCCTGGATGAATCATAGCATACGAATCTGGGGTGTACCCTCACCCTAACTCTCTCCCAAAGGGAGAGGGAACTTAATACACCCTCTCCCTTTGGGAGAGGGCTGGGGTGAGGGAAATTCAACCGTTGGCTGCCACTTTACGCAAATCAAACACCCGGCTGGCTTTACCCTCGGAGCGCGGTATACTGCCGCAGTTCACGATCATCACGTCGGTCGAGATCCCCACCATCGATTTAATCCGATGACGCAGCTGATGGCAGACCTGACAGCGCTGTTCATGGGTCAGCGTTAAGCTGCTCTGTTTCAGCTCGACCTTCACCGAAAGTGAATCAAGATGCCCGCGGCGGTTCACCTCCAGCTGATAGTGCGGCGAAAGGTGTTCGAACTTAACGATCTCCTCTTCCAGCTGTGACGGGAAGACGTTAACCCCGCGAATGATGAGCATGTCGTCGCTGCGCCCGCTGATGCGATCCATCCGGCGCATGGTGCGTGCGGTGCCCGGCAGCAGGCGCGTCAGGTCGCGGGTGCGGTAGCGGATCACCGGCAGCGCCTCTTTGGTCAGCGTGGTGAACAGCAGCTCGCCCTGCTCGCCGTCGGCCAGCGGCGTGCCGTCATTCGGGTTGACGATCTCCGGGAAGAAGTGATCTTCCCAGATGGTCGGGCCGTCGGCGGTTTCAAGACACTCCATCGCCACGCCCGGCCCCATCACCTCGGAGAGACCATAGATATCCAGCGCGGTAATGCCCAGCCGTTTTTCAATTTCGCGGCGCATCGCCTGCGTCCACGGCTCGGCGCCAAACACGCCGACGCGCAGGGAACAGGCGCTGGCATCGCCGCCCATCTGACGCTCCAGCTCTTCAATGAGGTTCAGGCAGTAAGACGGCGTCACCATGATCATATCCGGCTGGAAATCGCGGATCAGCTGCGCCTGCTTCTCCGTCTGGCCGCCGGACATCGGGATCACCGTCGCTCCCAGACGCTCGGCACCGTAGTGCGCCCCCAGCCCGCCGGTGAAGAGCCCGTAACCGTAGGCGACGTGAATTTTATCCTTCGCGCTGCCCCCGGCGGCGCGCAGGGAACGGGCGACGATATTGGCCCAGTTGTCGATATCATTCTGGGTATACCCCACCACGGTCGGCTTTCCGGTGGTGCCCGACGAAGCGTGGATGCGCACAACTTGCTCCATCGGCACCGCAAAGGTATCAAACGGGTAGTTGTCGCGCAGATCCTGCTTGGTGGTGCACGGGAATTTTTGCAGGTCCGCCAGCTCGGTGAAATCGTCAGGGTGAACGCCCGCGGCATCAAACTTGCGTTTGTACATCGGAACGTTGTTGTAGGCGTGGTGCAGCGTCCACTTCAGGCGCGCGGTCTGCAACGCCTGCAATTCATCAATGGACGCGGTTTCGATCGGATCAAGCTTTGTTGTATTTATCATCGCAGGGTACTCACATTATTGTTCGCTCAAACACGCTCAAGGATCATGGCAATGCCCTGACCCACACCGATGCACATCGTACACAGCGCGTAGCGCCCGCCGCGTCGGTGCAATTCATTGCTTGCGGCCAGCGCCAGTCTGGCACCGCTCATTCCCAGCGGATGACCTAGCGCGATCGCCCCGCCGTTCGGGTTGACATGCTCGGCGTCATCCGGCAAGCCCAGCTGACGCAGCACGCCCAGCGCCTGTGCGGCGAAGGCTTCATTAAGCTCAATGACGTCCATATCGGTGATACTGAGTCCGGCACGCTCCAGCACCTTGCGGGTGGCGGGCACCGGGCCTAATCCCATCAGGCGCGGCTCGACGCCCGCTGTCGCCATGGCCACAATGCGGGTGCGCGGGGTTAACCCCTGGGCAAGCGCCATCGGCTCGCTGGCGATAATCAGCGCCGCCGCCCCGTCGTTGACGCCAGAGGCGTTCCCCGCCGTCACCACACCGTTCTTACGGAACGGGGCTTTCAGCGCGGCAAGCTGTTCCAGGGTGGTTTCGGCGCGCGGATGCTCGTCCACGCTCACTTCCGTTACCGCACCTTTTTTGCCCGCCACCTGTACCGGGATAATCTCCTGCGCCAGAACGCCATTCTGCTGCGCCCGCGCGGTGCGCTGCTGGCTGCGCAGGGCAAATGCGTCCTGATCGGCACGGCTTATATTTAACAATTCCGCTACATTCTCTGCCGTTTCCGGCATGCTGTCAGTTCCGTATTGCTGATGCATGAGCGGATTCACAAATCGCCAGCCGATGGTGGTGTCGAAGATCTCCGCCTGACGCTGAAACGCCGCCGTGGCTTTGCCCATCACGAACGGCGCACGGGACATGGATTCGACGCCACCTGCGATCAGCAGATCGCCATCCCCGGCCCTGATGGCGCGCGCCGCAAAGCCAAGGGCATCCAGACCGGAGCCGCACAGGCGGTTAATGGTGGTGCCGGATACCGTCTGCGGCAGCCCGGCCAGCAGCGCCGACATGCGCGCCACGTTGCGGTTATCCTCTCCGGCCTGATTCGCGCAGCCGAAGATCACGTCATCTATGCGCTCCAGATCGAGCTGCGGGTAACGCGCCAGCAGCGCACGCAGCGGCACGGCCCCTAAGTCATCGGCGCGCACGCTGGATAATCCTCCGCCGTAGCGACCAACCGGGGTACGCACCCCCTCACAAATAAATGCGTCACGCATCAGGCTTCTCCTGTCACACTGCCGCCGGTGCGGTGCGATTTCCCGCGAAAAAGAGCGACGGTTTTCTGGTGTTGGTTCTGAATTTCAATGTCGTAGACGCCGGTCAGTTTGCCCTGATGCTTCACCCGCGCGGTGGCGGTGAGCTTATCTCCGGCAAAGCCCGGACGCAGAAAATCGATGGCGCAGCCTGAGGCCACCGCCGCCAGCCCCTGACTGTTGCAGGCGTAGGCAAAGGCGGTATCGGCCAGCGAGAACAGCTGTCCGCCGTGGCAGGTTTTATGCCCGTTGAGCATCTGCGGGGTGATGGTCATGGTCACCACCGCGTAGCCCTCGCCCATGTCGATAATGTCCATCCCCATCGCCTGCGCGCAGGCGTCCCGTTCGTACATCGCGCGGGCGTTATGCCAGGCGTTATGACTCATAGCTACTCTCCAGAAGCGCACGCTGGCGCAGCAGTGAACAGGGGCGATAGCGTTCCTCGCCGTAGTGACGTTGCAGGTTTTCCAGCAGCGTTAACAGACGCTGCCAGCCAAGGCGTTCGCCCCAGGCGATGGGCCCGCAGGGATAGTTAACCCCTAAGCGCATGGCGGTATCGATGTCTTGCTCGCTGGCGACCCCTTTTTGCAGGGCGTCCAGCGCTTCGTTGGCAATCATCGCTACCGTGCGCCAGACCAGCAGGCCGGGGTAATCGGCAATCTGTACCACCCGTTTCTCCTGGTGCTGCAACCAGTAAATGGCTTTCTGCGTGGCGGCGTGCGGGTTGCCGGGTGCGGCGGCTATCACGGCCACATCCCGCTCGATGCGGTCGACCACCACCACCGGGCAGCCGTGGCGCAGCGCCAGCGACTGCGCGGTTTCACCCTGCGTTTCGATCAGCAACAGATCGTCAATTTCCGTGACACCGTCACTTCTTCGCTGTACGCGCATCGGGCTGAAGCTGTCGCTGACCGGGGCGAGCCAGCTGACGGCGGGTTTCTCCTCCAGCCAGCGGTAAACGCCCTGCCCGCTTTTCTTGCCCAGACGCCCGGCCAGCACCAGCTCCTGCTGCACCAGCGACGGCAGAAAACGACGCTCCTGCCAGAAGGCGTTAAACACGGAGCAGGTCACGGCAAAGTTGACGTCCTGACCAATCATGTCCGTCAGCTCAAGCGGCCCCATCGGGAAGCCCCCGCCGTCTCGCAGGGCGGCGTCGATCACCTCGGGCGTTGCCACCTGCTCCTCCAGCGCGCGCCAGGCTTCCGAGTAGAACGGGCGCGCCACGCGGTTGACGATAAACCCCGGCGTGGACTGGCAGCGTACCGGCTGCTTTCCCCAGCTCAACGCCAGCTCGCACAGTGCATCGGCCACTTCGGGAGAGGTCGCCAGCCCGCTGACCACTTCCACCAGCTTCATCACCGGGGCAGGATTGAAGAAGTGCAGCCCGGCGACGCGTTCAGGGTGGTTTATCTCCGCTGCAATCGCGGTAACGGAAATGGACGAGGTATTGCTGGCAAGCAGCGTCTGCGGCGGGCAGATCTCAGCCAGCTGGGTAAACAGCGCTTTTTTTACCTCAAGCCGCTCGGAGGCCGCCTCGATCACCAGATCGGCTTTCGCCAGAGCACTGATATTCGTCACCGGCGTCAGGCGGGCGAGGATCTGTTCCCCGGCGTCGGCAGAGAGTTTTCCGCGCGCAACGCGAGAGGAGAGCCGCTGACGAATGCCGTCGATGGCGCGGGAAATCGCCGCTGCATCAATGTCGTACACCAGAACCGGATGACCGTGGCTGGCTGCCACTTCGGCAATCCCGGCGCCCATGGTGCCGCTGCCAATGACGGCGACCGTATGGATATTCACCATCTTATTTCCCCGTAAAGTTCGGCGCGCGTTTTGCCAGGAACGCGCTGACGCCTTCCCGGTAGTCGTCGCTGCGTCCGGCCAGACGTTGATAGTCGCGCTCCAGATCAAGCTGGGCGTCGAGGGTATTGGTTTCGGCGGCGTTAATCGCCTGCTTGATCAAGCCCAGGCCAAAGGTCGGCTGCGAGGCAAAATGCAGCGCCATCTGCTGTGCGGTGGCGGAGAGCTGCTCGTCGTCCACCACCTGCCAGATCATTCCCCAGGCCTGTGCCTGCTCGGCGCTGAGCTTATCACCCAGCAATGCCAGCCCCATGGCGCGGGCGCGTCCGGCCACGCGCGGCAGCAGCCAGGTGCCGCCGCAGTCCGGTACCAGCCCGAGCTTGCTGAAGGCCATCACAAAACTGGCGGAGCGCGCCGCAATCACCATGTCGCAGCCGAGGGCCAGCGTGGCACCCGCCCCCGCCGCCACGCCGTTAACCGCGCAAATCACCGGCTTCGGCAGTTTTGCCAGGCGGCGCACCAGCGGGTTGTAAAAAGTCTCAACGGACATGCCCAGATCGGGCGCGGGGCCGTTCGGGTCCACGTTACGGTCGTTAAGATCCTGCCCGGCGCAGAAACCGCGTCCTGCCCCGGTGATCAGCAGGCAGCGGATGGCGTCATCACGCTCGGCCTGCTTCAGGCATTCGGAAAGCTGCTGGTGCATGACGTCGTTAAAGCTGTTCAGGCGCTCCGGGCGGTTCAGCGTAATGGTCATTACGCCCTGCTCAACATGGCTCAGAATAGATTCCACAATTAGCGTCCTTTAAAGTCTGGGGTGCGTTTTTGTAAAAAGGCGTTGATACCTTCCCGGCGATCGTCGGTGGCCGCGAACAACGCAAACAGCTGACGCTCCTGCGCCAGCCCGGCCTGAAGCGGGACTTCCTGCGACTGGCGAAGCGCCTGCTTCGCCGCCTGTAGCGCCAGCGGCGAGTGGCGCGCCATCCGCGCCGCCTGCTTCAGGGCGTACTCCAGCGTCAGCGAGGCCGGATAGACGTCGCTGACCAGCCCGGCGCTGTGCGCCTGAACCGCCGTGATGCTTTCGCCCGTCAGCACCATTTTGCTGGCCAGCGATTTACCCACGCTGCGGATCAGCCGCTGGGTGCCGCCTGCGCCCGGCATGATCCCGAGGGTGATTTCCGGCAGGCCAAAACGGGCGTTATCGCCAGCAATCACGACATCGCAGAGCAGCGCCAGCTCACAGCCTGCCCCCAGCGCGAAGCCGTTCACGGCGGCAATCAGCGGTTTGGTGAAGGCGTTGATCCGCGCCCACAGCTGCGGGCGGATATCGTTCAGGGTGGCGGGCAGGTCTTTCTCCGCCATTTCGTTGAGATCGGCCCCGGCGGCAAAGCAGCGTTCGTTGCCGTACACCACGCAGACGGCGATCTCAGCATCCGCGGCGGCGGCCTCAAGCTGCTCCGCGATTTGCAGGAGCAGCGCATTGTTGAGCGCGTTGCGCGCCGCCGGACGGTTAAGCGTCAGCTGCAACACGCGGCCGTGACGGGTGACAATCAGTTCGCTCATGCCATCCCCTTCGCATCAAAATCGACGATAACGTCGGCGGTTAACGGCAGCGCCTGACAGCTCAGCACATAGCCTGCGGCCAGCTCGTCCGGCTCCAGGCTGTAGTTGGTCGCCATATCGACTTTTCCGCGCAGCACTTTGCATTTGCAGGTGGCGCATACGCCGCCCTTGCAGGCGTAAGGCAGATCCGCCCCCTGACGCAGGGCCGCGTCAAGAATGCTTTCGTCGTCCGCCGTCAGGGTGATTTCACGGTCGCGCCCGTCCTGGCGGACGGTGACCTTCTGCCCGTCGGCCTGCACGCTGACAGTCCGTTTAACGGGTGTACCCGGCGTGTTAAAGCGCTCAAGATGGATCGCTTTTTCCGGCATACCCAGCGCTTTTAGTGCCGCCTCAGCCTCGTCCATCATCGCCGACGGGCCGCAGATGAAGGCTTCATCGTACTGGCGGAAATTCACCAGCGTTTTTGCCAGCGCCTGGAGCTTTTCCCCGTCAATGCGGCCATGGAGCAGATCGCTGTCGAGCGTCTCCTGGCTGAAGATGGCGATCAGCTGCAAACGCTGCGGGTATTTATCTTTCAGGTCCGCCAGCGCCCGGCGGAACATCATGCTCTGGCTGCTGCGGTTGCCGTAAATCAGGGTGAAGTGGCTGTGGGCTTCAGTGGCCAGCGTAGCGGACATAATTGCCAGCATCGGGGTGATCCCGGACCCGGCGGCAATCGCCAGATAATGGCCTTCGCGTTCGGCCTGCGGCTGATAGCCAAACTGCCCCTGGGGCACCATCACCTCCAGCGCCATGCCCGGTTTGATCTCGTCCCGGGCATAGCGGGAAAAACGTCCGCCCTCGATGGCTTTGACCGCCACGCTGATCTCACCGCACGCGGTGCTCCGGCAGATGGAGTAGCAGCGGCGCAATTCATCCCCGCCAGGACTGGCTTTCAGGGTCAGATGCTGACCGGGACGGAAGCGGTACGCCTCCTGTAACGCCTGCGGCACCGCGAAGGTAATGGTCACCGCGTCGCGGGTTTCGGGTTCTACTTTTGCCACTGTTAATGAATGAAACGTTGTCATGGCAGCCTCAAATACATTTGAAATAGTCGAAGGGCTCACGGCAGGTATTGCAGCGGTAGAGCGCTTTGCAGGCCGTGGAACCAAATTCACTGATGAGCGAGGTATCGGTGCTCGCACAGCGCGGGCAGCTCACCTCCGCGGGAACGTGGGCATGGCAGCTATGGCCGACAGGCGGGCTGATGCCATATTCACGCAGGCGCCTGCGGGCATCGTCGGTCATCCAGTCGGTGGTCCAGGCGGGCTCCAGTTGCAGCACAATATGTACCGGGCTAAAGCCGTTTCCGGTCAGGGTTTCGCGGATCGCCCCCAGCAGATGCTCTGTTGCCGGACAGCCCGAATAGGTTGGCGTGAAGCCGATGACCCAGCCTTCCCCCTGCGCCTTCACGCTGCGCACCATGCCCAGGTCGGTGATGGTCAGCACCGGCACTTCCGGGTCGGGGATCTGGCTTAACAGCGCCCAAATCTGCGGGATTTGTGCAGGCGCGATGTCGACGAGGCGTTGCATGGCGTCCTCCTTTACCACTGCTGGCCGGGGTAAACGCGCTGGAGATACTGCATCTCTGCCAGCATCGGCCCGAGGTGTTCGGTATGTAGCCCCTTCTTGCCGCCCGTGCGATACGCCACCTCTTCGGGCACGCGGAGGGTGGCTTCCGCCAGGCCAGCAAACACTTCGCGCTCCCACGGGTCCCGCAGGTCGCGCGGATCAACCGCCACGCCGTCATCAATTAGCGCCAGCTCGACGTCGTCGGCGTCGAACAGTTCAGCCGTAAAGCGCCACAGGCTATCCACCGCCTGCTGCATTTTTTGTGCGGAGGTCTCTGTTCCGTCCCCCAGCCGCACCAGCCAGCCGCGGCTAAAGCGCAGGTGATAGCGTGCCTCCTTAATGGCTTTTGCCGCGATGGCGGCAAGCTGACTGTCGCTGCTATGGATCAGCCGCTCGTAGAGCGCCACGTTCCACGCATCCATCAGATACTGACGGGCAATGGTGTCAGCGAAGCTGCCGTTTGGTTGTTCCACCAGCAGCAGATTGCGGAACTGACGCTCATCGCGGCCATAGGCCAGGGTGTCTTCATCGCCCTTACCCTCCCGTTCAGCGGCGTAGGTCAGGAAATTGCGCGCCTGCCCGAGCAGATCAAGGCCGATATTGGCGAGCGCCAGGTCAATTTCCAGCTCCGGCGCGTGGCCGCACCAGGCACCCAGACGCTGTGAGAGCACCAGACCGTTGTCGCCCAGACGCAGGGCATAAGCAGATACGTTGTTCATCCCCAACCTCACATATGCTCGATGCCATCAGGGATGGTGTAAAACGTCGGATGGCGGTAGACCTTGCTTTCCGCCGGATCGAAAAACTCCCCGCTCTCTTCCGGCTGGGAAGCGACGATTTCACTCGCCTTCACCACCCAGATGGAACAGCCTTCGCTGCGGCGGGTATAGGCATCGCGCGCGTTTTCCAGCGCCATGCGGTCGTCGGCAGCGTGAAGGCTGCCCACATGCCGGTGCGACAGCCCCTGCTTCGAACGGACAAAAACTTCGTATAACGGCCAGTAAACATTGCTCATGGTTGATTCCTCTTATGCGGCCTGGCGGGCGCGTTGTTTTTCCGCGTGGGCCAGAGCGGCTTCACGCACCCATGCGCCGTCGTCCCAGGCTTTACGTTTTGCGGCCAGACGTTCGTGGTTGCAGATCCCGCGCCCGGTGATCACCTCGTCAAATTCCTGCCAGTCGATTTCGCCGAAGCGGTAGTGGCCGCTCGCTTCATCGAAACGCAGGTCGGGGTCCGGCACGGTCATACCGAGCATCTCCACCTGAGGCACCGTGTTGTCCACGAAGCGCTGGCGAAGCTCATCGTTGCCAAAGCGTTTGATCTTCCAGGCCAGACTGCGGGCGCTGTTTGGGGAGTTGTCGTCGTTGGGTCCAAACATCATCAGCGCGGGCCACCAGAAACGGTTGATGGCGTCCTGCAACATCTGCCGCTGGGCTTCGCTGCCCTGCGCCAGCGCCATGCAGGCCTCAAAACCCTGACGCTGGTGGAAGCTCTCTTCTTTACAGATTTTCACCATCGCCCGGGCATACGGACCGTAAGACGTACGACACAGCGCCACCTGGTTCACAATGGCCGCCCCGTCCACCAGCCAGCCAATGACGCCGATATCGGCCCAGCTCAGGGTCGGATAGTTGAAGATGGAGGAGTATTTCATCTTGCCGTCGAGCATCTTTTGATAGATGTCCTCCCGGGCGCAGCCCAGCGTTTCCGCCGCGCTGTAGAGGTACAGGCCGTGTCCGGCTTCGTCCTGCACCTTCGCCAGCAGAATGGCTTTCCGGCGCAGCGTCGGCGCGCGGGTGATCCAGTTTCCTTCCGGCAGCATGCCGACAATCTCAGAATGGGCGTGCTGTCCAATCTGGCGGATCAGCGTCTTGCGGTAGGCATCCGGCATCCAGTCCTGCGGCTCGATGGCCGTCTCCTGTGCGATGCGTTGCTCAAAGCGTTGTTCTTGCGTCACATAACCACCTTTGTGATTCGTTAAATCACCACAAATAGCAAAATGGTGAATCATTTGGTTTCTTAAAAGTTACACAAAGGTTAAATATAACCCCAAGAAGCGTTTGTTTATTTTGTGACGACGCTCGCAAGCCTTTTGATGAAAGGCCGATAACGCAAGACTTTCGGGTGGTCAGGCTAAGCAATACAGATCACAACGTTAACAATTCATTAAAACTCAGCTTGATTTTTATGATTCACGATCAAACTATTGATAGTGAAATCACGAAACATCTGGAGAGAAGAAATGCAGCAGTTAGCCAGCGTCTTGTCCGGCACCTGGCAATCAGGCCGGGGCCGCGAGCGCAACATCACCCACGCCATCAGCGGGGAAACGCTCTATGAAGTGACCAGCGAAGGGCTGGATATGGCGGCCGCGCGCCGTTACGCCATTGAACACGGCGGAGAAGCGCTCCGTGCAATGAGCTTTATCGAGCGCGCCGCCATGCTGAAGGCGGTGGCCAAACATCTGCTGAGCCAGAAGGATCGCTTTTATGCCCTGTCAGCCCAGACCGGCGCGACGAAGGCCGACAGCTGGGTGGATATTGAAGGCGGTATCGGCACCCTCTTCACCTACGCAAGCCTCGGCAGCCGTGAGCTGCCGGACGATACCCTGTGGCCGGAGGATGAACTGATCCCGCTGTCGAAGGAAGGCGGCTTTGCGGCACGTCACGTGTTAACGTCGAAATTCGGCGTGGCGGTGCATATCAACGCGTTCAACTTCCCGTGCTGGGGGATGCTGGAAAAGCTCGCGCCCACCTGGCTTGCCGGGATGCCCGCCATCATCAAGCCCGCCACCGCCACCGCGCAGGTGACTCAGGCGATGGTGAAAGCGATCGTCGAGAGCGGGCTGGTGCCGGACGGCGCCATCAGCCTGATCTGCGGTGGCGCGGGCGATCTGCTGAACCAGCTCGACAGCCAGGACGTGGTGACGTTTACCGGATCGGCCAGCACCGGGCAGAGTCTGCGCGTCCACCCGAATATCGTCGCGCATTCCATTCCGTTTACCATGGAAGCAGATTCTCTCAACTGCTGCGTGCTGGGTGAGGACGTGACGCCGGAACACCCGGAGTTTGCGCTGTTTATCCGAGAAGTGGTGCGCGAGATGACCGCCAAAGCCGGACAAAAATGTACCGCCATCCGCCGCATCATCGTGCCGGAAGCGCAGGTTGACGCCGTCAGCCAGGCGCTGATTGCGCGGCTGGAGAAAGTGGTCGTCGGCGATCCGGCCCAGGAAGGGGTGAAGATGGGGGCCCTCGTCAACGGTGAGCAACGTGCTGACGTGCAGGAAAAAGTCGATCATCTCCTTGCCGCGGGCTGTCAGATCCGTCTGGGTGGTAAAGCTGATTTGCAGGCGGCTGGCGCATTCTTCCCGCCCACCCTGCTGTTCTGCCCGCAGCCGGACGAAACCCCGGCCGTCCACGCCATCGAAGCCTTTGGCCCCGTTGCAACCCTGATGCCCTGCCGTAACACCGAACACGCCATGCAGCTGGCGCGGGCGGGCGGCGGCAGCCTGGCGGGAACGCTGGTTACGGCAGATACCCGCGTGGCGCGGCAGTTTATTGCCGGGGCAGCGCGCGCCCACGGACGTATTCAGATCCTCAACCAGGAATCCTCGAAAGAATCCACCGGCCACGGTTCACCGCTGCCGCAGCTGGTGCACGGTGGTCCGGGACGTGCGGGCGGCGGCGAAGAGCTGGGCGGCCTGCGCGCGGTGAAGCACTATCTTCAGCGCACGGCCATTCAGGGCAGCCCGTCCATGCTCGCCGCGATCGGTAAACAGTGGGTCCGTGGCGCGGAGGTGCAGGAAGATCGCGTTCATCCGTTCCGTAAATACTTCGAGGAGTTACAGCCGGGCGACAGCCTGCTGACCCCGCGTCGTACCCTGACGGAAGCGGATATCGTGAATTTTGCCTGCCTGAGCGGAGATCATTTCTACGCTCATATGGACAAAATTGGCGCGGCGGAGTCGATTTTTGGTGAGCGCGTGGTACACGGTTATTTCCTGATTTCCGCCGCGGCGGGGCTGTTTGTCGATGCCGGGGTTGGGCCGGTTATTGCCAACTACGGCATGGAAAACCTGCGCTTTATCGAGCCGGTCAAGCCGGGCGATACCATTCAGGTGCGCCTGACCTGTAAACGTAAAACGCTGAAGAAACAGCGCACTGCCGAGGAAAAACCCACCGGCGTGGTGGAATGGGCGGTGGAGATCTTCAACCAGCACCAGCAGGCCGTGGCGCTCTACTCCATCCTGACGCTGGTGGCGCGCCAGCAGGGTGACTTCTGACGCACCTCTTTCTTGCCGGGTGTCGCTCCGCTTACCCGGCCTACAACTACCTGACCGGGGTGTGATGCACCCCCGCTCTTTTTTTAACCTGGCAAGACTGACAAACAACCTGGCAGATGCAGGCAAACGCTTTTCGTGCGCGCCTGTCAGGATAAGGCTGACACAACACAATAAACACAACAAGATGAGGTCTGCGATGGGAAGCAATTCTTCTTTTTCTGCCCGTAGAACGGCACTGGCCATGGCCGTTGCGCTCTGTTGCGCCTGGCAATCCCCTGTTTACGCTCACGGCAGCGAGGCGCATATGGTCCCGATGGACAAAACGCTTCAGGCGTTTGGCGCGGACGTGCAGTGGGATGATTACGCCCAGATGTTCACCATCGTCAAAGACGGTGCCTTTGTGAAGGTCAAACCCGGCGCAAACACCGCCATCGTTAACGGCAAACCGCTGACGCTCCAGGTGCCCGTGGTGATGAAGAACAATAAGGCGTTTATCCCGGAGACCTTTATCAACGATGTCTTTCAGTCCGGTCTTGATCAGACATTCCAGGTTGAAAAAAGCCCCCACCCGTTAAACGCGCTGACGGCTGATGAAATCAACCAGGCCGTAGCCATTGTGAAAGCCTCTGCGGATTTTAAACCCAATACCCGCTTTACCCAGATTGCGCTGGCGGAGCCAGAAAAGGCCAAAGTCTGGGACTTTGTGCTTAACGGCACGGCGGTGGATGCGCCCCGCCAGGCCAATATCATCATGCTTGATGGTAAACACATCATCGAAAGCCGGGTGGATCTGAAGGACAAAAAGATCCTCCGCTGGGAGCCGATCAAAGACGCGCACGGCATGGTGCTGCTGGATGACTTCAATACCGTGCAGCAGATCATCAATGAAAGCCCGGAGTTTGCCGCCGTGCTGAAAAAGCGCGGCATTACCGACCCGAAGAAAGTGATCACCACTCCGCTTACCGTCGGCTTTTTTGACGGCAAGGATGGGCTGAAACAGGAAGACCGCCTGCTGAAAGTGATCAGCTATCTCGACGTGGGCGACGGTAACTACTGGGCGCACCCGATCGAAAACCTGGTTGCGGTGGTGGATCTCGAGCAGAAGAAAATCCAGAAGATTGAGGAAGGCCCGGTCGTGCCGGTTCCGCTCACGCCGCGCCCTTATGATGGCCGCGACCGCGTTGAAACGGTGAAAAAACCGCTGGAAATTATCGAGCCGGAAGGCAAGAACTACACCATCACCGGGGATAGGGTGCACTGGCAGAACTGGGATTTTCATCTGAGCCTGGACTCACGCGTCGGCCCGATAATCTCCACCGTGACCTATAACGACAACGGCAAAAAGCGACAGGTGATGTATCAGGGATCGCTCGGCGGCATGATTGTGCCGTACGGCGACCCGGATATCGGCTGGTACTTTAAAGCCTATCTGGACTCCGGCGATTACGGCATGGGTACCCTGACCTCCCCGCTGGTGCGCGGCAAGGATGTTCCGTCTAACGCCGTGATGCTCAACGAAACCATCCCGGATTACACCGGCGCGCCAATGGAGATCCCCAGGGCGATCGCCATTTTCGAGCGTTACGCCGGGCCGGAATATAAGCATCAGGAATTAGGTAAACCCAACGTCAGCACCGAACGCCGCGAGCTGGTGGTGCGCTGGGTCAGCACCGTGGGTAACTACGATTACATCTTCGACTGGGTATTCCACGAAAACGGCACTATCGGCATTGATGCAGGGGCTACGGGCATTGAAGCGGTGAAAGGCGTGCAGACGAAAACCATGCATGATGCCACCGCGAAGGATGACACCCGATACGGAACGCTGATCGACCATAATATTGTCGGTACCACCCACCAGCACATCTACAACTTCCGTCTGGATATGGACGTGGACGGCATCAACAATAAGCTGGTGGCCATGGATCCGGACGTCAAACCGAACACCGCTGGCGGACCGCGCACCAGCACCATGCAGGTTAATCAGTATGATATTGATACCGAACAGCAGGCGGCGCAGAAGTTTGACCCGGGCACCATCCGCCTGCTGAGCAATACCAGCAAAGAGAACCGCATGGGCAACCCGGTCTCGTATCAGATCATCCCTTACGCGGGCGGCACACACCCGGTAGCGTCCGGCGCGAAGTTTGCCCCGGACGAGTGGATTTATCACCGCCTGAGCTTTATGGATAAACAGCTGTGGGTGACGCGTTACCATCCCGACGAGATGTACCCGGAGGGAAAATACCCGAACCGTTCCACGCACGATACCGGCCTCGGCCAGTACAGCAAAGATAACGAATCGCTGAACGACCAGGATAACGTCATCTGGATGACCACCGGCACCACCCATGTCGCCCGCGCCGAGGAGTGGCCGATAATGCCGACGGAATGGGTGCACACGTTACTCAAGCCGTGGAATTTCTTTGACGAGACGCCAACGCTCGGCAAGAAAAAAGAGCAGAAATAACCCACCGACCGGGCGTAATGCCCGGTTTTTCATCCGCTTACTTGCTGAATTACTCTCCCCGATTATAGTTATTGTTACCTCGCTTAATCCTTTTGCATTTCTTGACACACTTTCACCAGGATTCGGAGTCTCCACAAACAACGTCACAGTTTACTGAGAGGTTTTAGGATGAGAATCAATGAGATCGTCAGGAGTCTCGCGCTGGCGGGATGTTTTATTTCTGCCAGTTCCGCCTGGGCCGCAGAAGCACCTAAGGATGCCACCGCAGCAACGCAACAGGCCAACAACGCACTCTTCAACCAGCTTCCTTTCTCCGATAACACCGATTTTACCAACGCCCACAAAGGGTTTATTGCCCCGCTGCCTCAGGACATTATCAAAGGTGAGCAAGGCAACACCGTCTGGGATCCGCAGCAGTACGCTTTTATCAAAGAAGGCGATAAGGCGCCCGACTCGGTTAACCCGAGCTTATGGCGTCAGTCCCAGCTGATTAACATCAGCGGTCTGTTTGAAGTGACCGAAGGCGTCTACCAGATCCGTAACCTCGACCTGTCAAACATGACCATTATTGAAGGTAAAGAAGGCATTACCGTGGTCGACCCGCTGGTGTCGGCGGAAACGGCCAAAGTCGGGATGGATCTTTACTATAAAAATCGCGGTAATAAGCCTGTGGTCGCCGTTATTTACACCCACAGCCACGTTGACCACTATGGCGGCGTGCGCGGCGTGGTGGATGAAGCAGATGTGAAGTCCGGTAAGGTGAAAATCTACGCGCCCGCCGGATTTATGGAGGCCGCCGTCGCGGAGAATATCATGGCGGGTAACGTCATGAGCCGCCGCGCCAGCTATATGTACGGCAACCTGCTGAAGCCGGATGCGAAGGGCCAGGTCGGCGCGGGTCTCGGCACCACCACCTCCGCCGGGACGGTGACCCTGATCGCCCCGACCAATATCATCGAGAAAGATGGTCAGAAAGAGGTGATCGACGGCCTGACCTATGATTTTATGCTCGCGCCGGGATCGGAAGCGCCTTCTGAGATGCTCTGGTATATCGAAGAGAAAAAGCTGATCGAGTCAGCGGAAGATGTCACCCATACCCTGCACAACACCTACTCCCTGCGCGGCGCGAAAATTCGTGAGCCGTTGCCATGGTCGAAATACATCAACCAGGCGATTGTACGCTGGGGTGATAAAGCCGAAATCATTATGGCGCAGCACCACTGGCCGACATGGGGCAACGACAACGTGGTTAACCTGCTGAAAAGCCAGCGCGACCTGTATCGCTACATCAACGACCAGACCCTGCGCATGGCGAACGAAGGGCTGACCCGTGACGAGATTGCCGCCAACTTCAAACTGCCAAACTCCCTGGCCAATACCTGGGCAAACCGTGGCTATTACGGTTCTGTCAGCCATGACGTTAAAGCGACCTACGTGCTCTATTTAGGCTGGTTTGACGGCAACCCGGCGACCCTGGACGAACTGCCGCCTGAAGAAGCCGCGAAGAAATTTGTGGACTACATGGGCGGTGCGGATGCCATCCTGAGCAAAGCGAAAACCGACTTTGACCAGGGGAACTACCGCTGGGTGGCTCAGGTGGTCAGCAAAGTGGTCTTTGCCGATCCAAATAATCAGGCCGCGCGAAACCTGGAAGCGGATGCGCTGGAGCAGCTGGGTTATCAGGCTGAATCAGGCCCGTGGCGTAACTTCTACCTGACCGGCGCCCAGGAGCTGCGTAACGGCGTGGTGAAAGGACCGACCCCGAACACCGCCAGCCCGGATACCGTGCGCGCGATGACGCCAGAAATGTTCTTTGACTATCTGGCGGTGCACATTAACGGTGAAAAAGCGGCGGATGCAAAATCGGTGTTTAACATCGACCTCGGCAGCGACGGCGGTAAATACAAGCTGGAGCTGGAAAATGGCGTGCTGAACCACACGGCGAACGCCGAAGCGAAAGACGCTGACGCGACCGTGACCCTCAACCGCGATACGCTGAATAAAATCATCCTGAAAGAAGTGACGCTTAAACAGGCGCAGGATAACGGCGATATCAAAGTGACCGGCGATGCCGCAAAACTTGATGCCATGCTCGGTTACATGGATAAATTTGAATTCTGGTTTAACATTGTGACCCCGTAAAGGCAGCACTCGCGGGCGGACGTTCCGCCCGCTCAAGGAAAATTCTCTTCAATGGAAAAAAGACATCCAGCCACACCCGAACCCGCGATATGGCCTACCCGTAAATCAATGGTTGTTCACGGGCTGGCCGTGAACCTGCCGTGGCTCGCCTTTGTGAATGCCAGCTTTGCCCTTATGGTCCTGCTGCGCAATTCGCTGTTCGGCCATATCGATGCCCTCCTGCACATCAGCCCCCCTCTGCGGCAGATGATTGACGCCTCCATGCTGGGCGTGGTGATCCTTTCCGTAGCGCTGGTGATCATGGCCTGGCGCCACATCCGCGGCGTCAGCGCCGTTTTGTTTATGTGCAGCCTGCTGTGGTCGATAAGTTGTTACTGGTTTATCAACGTGTTACAGCTTCCTCATCCCTGGCCTATATTCGTTACCCTGCTGATGGCCGGTATGACCGCGCTCTATTTTCACCCGGTTGCACTGCTCTGCTTCACCGTTCCGCTATGGGTAAGCCTGCCCGTTGCCAGCATGCTGCTGAATCAGGAAATTAATTATCGCTTTGCCGGGCTGTGGGTGGTGTTCACGTTCATTCTCGTGTGCGGGCGCTATATCCTGTTGAGCTGGTTTGAAGAGGCGTGGCGTCGCAACCAGCAGAATCAGCGTTTAATTTCACGGCTGGATGCGCTGGCCCATCAGGATCCGCTGACGAAAACGGCCAACCGCCGGGCGATGGAGCTGGTGCTGGAAAATGCCGTAGAGCAAGGCAAACGCTTCGCGGTGCTGATGCTGGATGTCGATTACTTCAAACTGTATAACGACACCTACGGTCACCAGGCCGGAGATGCGTGTCTCGCGCGGGTGGCAGAGGTGCTGAACACCTCGGTGCGCACGCCAGAGGATGTGGTTTCGCGCTACGGTGGCGAGGAGTTTGTGGTGATCCTCTTTGACTGCGAAGAAAGCGTTGCTGAGAAAGTCGCCGCGCGGATCCAGGCTGGCCTGCGCAACGCAGCCATTCCGCACAGCGCGTCGAAGGTTAGTGAATGTGTGACGGCGAGTATGGGCATTGCAGGCTATACCGCAGGGCTGGCCGGCCCGGAAATCATCGCCCGCGCCGATGCGGCGCTGTACAGGGCGAAGGAGGCCGGGCGGAATCGGTGGTCGCTGTAAGTTACGCAGGGTGGCGCTGCGCTTACCCGGCCTACAAAACCAACCTTTTCCTCGATCCCGTAGGCCGGGTAAGGCGTAGCCGCCACCCGGCGTTTTTTTTAATACCGCACACACACACCGACTTGGTTTCACACCAGCCATCCAGCCAGTCGGGGCGGAAATCATTGCCCGCGCCGATGCGGCGCTGTACAGGGCGAAGGAGGTCGGGCGGGATCGG
>NZ_KI973178.1:2257326-3056673 GCF_000534415.1 Enterobacter sp. BIDMC 27 | reverse complement strand
GGCAAACGCTTCGCGGTGCTGATGCTGGATGTCGATTACTTCAAACTGTATAACGACACCTACGGTCACCAGGCCGGAGATGCGTGTCTCGCGCGGGTGGCAGAGGTGCTGAACACCTCGGTGCGCACGCCAGAGGATGTGGTTTCGCGCTACGGTGGCGAGGAGTTTGTGGTGATCCTCTTTGACTGCGAAGAAAGCGTTGCTGAGAAAGTCGCCGCGCGGATCCAGGCTGGCCTGCGCAACGCAGCCATTCCGCACAGCGCGTCGAAGGTTAGTGAATGTGTGACGGCGAGTATGGGCATTGCAGGCTATACCGCAGGGCTGGCCGGCCCGGAAATCATCGCCCGCGCCGATGCGGCGCTGTACAGGGCGAAGGAGGCCGGGCGGGATCGGTGGTCGCTGTAAGTTACGCCGGGTGGCGCTGCGCTTACCCGGCCTACAAAACCAACCTTTTTCCTCCATCCCGTAGGCCGGGTAAGGCGTAGCCGCCACCCGGCGTTTTTTTAATACCGCACACACACCGACTTGGTTTCACACCAGCCGTCCAGCCAGTCGGGGCCGAAATCGCGCCCGGTGCCGGACTGCTTCATGCCGCCGAACGGCAGGTTGGCGTCTATCAGCGTGTGGCTGTTCACCCACACTGTTCCGGCCTGTAACCTGTCGGTATACGCCAGCGCTTTACTGATGTTCTGCGTCCAGACGCTGGCCGTTAAGCCATATTCAGTGTCGTTCGCCAGCTGAAGCGCCTCTTCCCCATCGGCCACACGAACCAGGTTCACCACCGGCCCGAAGACCTCTTCACGCGTCAGTCGCAGATGATTATCCGGGTTGACCACCAGCGTTGGCGAAACGTAATAGCCTTTGCCGTCTGGCCCCCGGTTCCCGGCGATCAGCTCCGCATTGTGCGCCTTCGCCTCATCCAGGAACGCCTGAACCTTATCGCAGTGGGCGCGCGACACCAGCGGGTTGATAAACGCCTCCGGCGACATGCCCGGCCCGACGCTGAGGGATTTCACGGCCTGTTCAAACCCGCTGACCAGCGTGTCGAACAGCGGAGCCTCAATATAAATGCGCGAGCTGGCCGCGCAGACCTGCCCCTGGTTCAGGAAGCTGCCGGTCATCAGCCCTTCAATCACCCACGCCGGGTCGGCATCTTTCAGCACGATGGCCGGGTTTTTGCCGCCCAGCTCCAGCGTCACGCCCGTTAGCGTGTCCGCCGCCGCGCGGGCAATCTGCTTGCCCGTCGCCGTCGAACCGGTAAAGCTCACTTTGGCAATGCGCGGGTGCGAGGTCAGCGCCGCGCCACAGACGGCGCCACTGCCGGTCACCACGTTGAACACACCCTCCGGGATCCCCGCCTCGCTCGCCAGTTCCGCCACCCGTAACAGGGTGAGCGGCGTGGTTTCCGACGGTTTGATCACGATGGAGCAACCTGCCGCCAGCGCGGGCATCACTTTCCACATGCCAATCATCAGCGGGAAGTTCCACGGCACAATCCCCGCCACGACTCCCACCGGCTCTTTACGCGTCCACGCCTGATAACGCGCGCCCTGCGGCAGTGGAATCGAGAGATCGAGAGTTTTACCGGCAATTTTGGTGGTCAGCCCTGCCGTGTAGCGCATCCAGTTCAGGGTGCAGCCCACCTCGAAGGCGCGGGAAATGTTAATCGATTTCCCCTGCTCCAGGGTTTCGAGCTGTGCCAGCTCTTCGCCATGCTGTTCCACCAGATCCGCAAACCGCAGCAGGATGCGTTCCCGCTCTGCCGGCAGCCGTCCGGCCCAGCTTCGGGCGACAAAGGCGCGCCAGCCAGACATCACCGCACGATCGACATCATCGACGCTGGCATCGGCGGTGGTGGCGATAACCTCTCCGGTCGCCGGGTTGTAGACGTTCAGACGCTTTTCGCTATCGGATGCCGCCTGACGCCCTTCGATCCACAGGCCGTGCTGGCGATCTAAAAACTGCTGCACGCCCGGCAGGATGGCGACGTGTGATTCGGACATAGGATACTCCTTCGTTATGCTTCGCAGGGTGTGTATGCAGTCTAAGAGGGGATTCGCATTCCTGCTTTTGTCTGTGTGACATTCGCTTTGCCAGCTGTGACAGGGTCCGCAAATCGTGATAATTCCCGCTTATATCGCTGTAACCGTTGAGTGTTCTTTCCTATAGTCAGCCTCGTAGCCCTGACAAAATGCAACATAAATGCAACAATGCGAAAACAGTGACGGTGCAGCGAGAACATCAATGGCGTGTGCAAGCGAACAGGACATTTTTCAGCAGTGGCTGGCGCAAATTAACCAGGTTTGTGGGCGCTTTGCGGCACGTCCGTTAGAGGGGGCGTTTCTCGGCGAGCTGGAAACCAGCTACACCCAAAGTCTGAAGCTGAGCACGGTGACCGCCGCAGGCGTTAACCTGTTTCGCACCCGTCAGGAGATCAAAAACGGCAACGACGCCTGGTTCTACACCGTGTTTCAGCTGGAAGGCAGCGCCGGAATCGAACAGGACGACCAGCGCGCGATGCTGAAAGCCGGGGATATCACGCTGATTGACGCCTCCCGCCCGTGCTCCATTTACTGGCAGGAGCGTTCCCGCCAGATTTCGCTCCTGCTCCCGCGACAAATCATTGAGCAACACGCGCGTTTTCAGGAAGTGAGGTGCGCGCTGCCCCTCTCCCGCAATCTGCCTACCGTACAGCTGAGCTACCGACTGCTACAGGAGAGCATGGGCAATGCCGATCTCAGCGCCAGTGAAAGCGAAGCGGCGCTTGAGGCGATGGTGTGTCTGCTGCGTCCGGCCTTCCAGCAGCGTGACGAGGTGCTGCCGCGCAAGGAGCGTCAGTTCCGCCACGTTCTGTCCCTGATTGATGATCATATTCAGTCGGAGGCGTTAAGACCGGAGTGGATAGCTTCAGAGAGCGGCATGTCCGTGCGTAGCTTGTACCGCATGTTTGCCGGGAAAGGGCTGGTGGTAGCGCAGTATATTAAGAACCGTCGCCTCGATTTATGCGCTCAGGCGCTGCGTTCCATAAGCGATGACGAAAAGCTGGCGGGGATTGGCTACAGCTGGGGTTTCACCGACCATAGCCATTTTTCCACCGCCTTTAAGCAGCGTTTCGGGGTTTCGCCGGGCGAATACCGCAGGCGTTATCGCTAGCTATTTTTTCAGCCACTTGCCGTTAATTCCCTTCACGTACTCACCCGGCTGCGCGCGGGCCACCAGCTTTTGTCCCGCCATTTTCGCCACCTCGTCGACGGGTAAATTATTACTGTCAGCCAGCTGCTGGTAACTTTCCGTGCGTGCGGCGTTGATACGGTTCACCAGCGCCAGGGTTTCAGCGTCGTGCTGAACGGGCGCAAGATAGCCGCTCAGGGTTTCCCCTACGCGCCCCTGGGCACGCGCATCGTTGAGCGTAAGCGTGGCGGCGTGAACGTTCATCCCCAGCGCCAGTAACATCAGAGCAAATCGTTTCATGACATCCTCAGAACAGATCGCTGCGGGATTTCAGCAGGGCTTCAACGTCTTTATCCACCTTGATATGGATTTCATGCTCGATTTTCACGTTCATGTTGATGGTGATCGGCTCTTTGGGCGCCGCCACTTCAATGCGCGGCGTGCAGCCTGACAGCAGCGCGACGACGGCCACGGTGAGTACACCAGCCCTCTTTTTCATTGTTGTTCCTCACTTTCCTTGCCTGTCGAACCGCGGAGAAGGGGTATCGCCGCATGTTGCTCAAACCATGTTTGCAGATTGTCCCCAAAGCGCAGGCTGCGCCAGAGGGTAAAAATGTTCTCTTCATGGGTGTAATTCAGGTTTACGAAACTGCTTTTGCCTTCGACGCGGCTGGTGCCTTTAATGGCCGCCTGCATGGTTAACACACCCAGATTATCCACATTGAGTTTTGTCCACGACTGCGAAATTTCCATATAGCGGAGCCAGTTGATCGCCGCCCCGGCAACCATGTTGTCTTTCACAATGGCATCCGCCGTGTCCTGGTCGATGCGCAGCGTCATCGGCCCCGGGTTGGTCAGCCAGCCATCTTTAATGATCCATTTTTCATTGTCCAGCCAGAACGGCAGCGCGCCGCTCACCGGGCCGGACATGGCAAACTGCTTCGGATTCACCGCGCTTATCAGTTCGCTGGAGGAAATATTATCCACGCGCAGTAAAGCCGGATCGTGCTGCGGCATTCTCAACTGCTGCATGGTGATTTTCCCGCCGAGCGCTTCCACCTTCACGTTGGTGAGCAGGAGCGGGTTCGCTTCGGTCCAGGGATAATCGCCCTGGAGATCCGCGGTGATATTTCGGGCTGTGACCAGGTTTTTCACCTCGTCGATTCGTAACGTTACCGGCCCGCGCGTGCCCAGCGACCAGGTACCCTGGCTTAAGCGGAACGGAAGAACAAAATCCACGCCGTTGATCTCGTTATCCGGCATCCACGCGCTGCCCGCTTTCAGCACCCCGTGCCCCCCTGCCTCAAACCCCTGATCGGGCGCCGCAGAGAAAGCCACCTGCGCGTACATTTCGCCGCCGCGCAGGGTCATTTTCCAGTCTGGCGGGATCAGCGGCTGAAACACCGTAAGAGACTGTTTTGGCCACCAGGCCTGACCGCGAAGGCGTTCGCCGTCCCAGCGTCCATTCACCTGGACCGGGCCGATGTCGTCCGCATGCAGGTTCCCTTTAAACTGGAACACCGTCGGGTCTGTCCCGTCAACGCTGAAGGTCAAAACGGACGGCGGCAGCACGCTTCCGCCTGAAAAGCTTGTTTGCCCGGCGTTAAGCGCGAGCGCGCCGCTAAAGGTGGGGTTATCCGGGTCCCGCGACCAGCGCACCGGGTGATCCAGCACCAGGCGCGGCTTGCTGACCAGCATCGTACCGTACTGCAATTTGTCGAACCCCGTGGAAAGATCGGTCAGTTCGATAACGTTGTCGCGCCACTCCCCGGTTCCCCGGACATCCCAGCGCGCGTTCATTGGCGTGAAATTCCCTTTACCCCAGTAGCGCCACTGCCACAAACCGTTGTCCGGTAAAAAGTCGTTAGCCTGGCCGTCCAGATGCAGCTCAAAATCGCCCATCTCGTTTTCATGCGCCCGCAGAATGGCTTGCAGGCGGCCGTCCACGCCCTTCTGCGTGAGCTTCACGCCCGCCAGCGGCCAGCGGATCTCATCGATATCCAGCGAGTCGATGATGCGCCCGCGCGAGCGCAATAAAGCGCCGGGTTCAAACGTAAGCTGCGGATCGTAAAGGCTGCCGGTCAGCATCGCCGGGAGCCTGGCATACAGGATCAGATCGTTTTGCTTGGCTTCCCCGCTCAGGTGCAGCGGCATAGCGCTGTTATCCATACTGAGCGAGCCGGGACCGATATTCAGCACCGCGTTGCCCTTCCCCGCATCCCCCTGGGTCAGCACGTTGAACCGCCCCGTGAAGGTGGCTTTCTCCAGCCCCTGCTGCCAGTTATCCACTTTCAGCCCGACGCGTCCGCTCATTGGCACGTCGGAGGCTAACCAGTTCCAGCGTCCGTCGCTGATGGTCAACTGCTGAGCGGTGATCTGCCACGGTAAATCGAGCAGCGGATCGGGGTTGTCCCGCGCCATGACCACCAGCTGGCCCTGATTGTCCTCCCAGTCCAGATCGGCATCGACCAGCGAGGATAACTGTGGCACGTTAAAGGTCGCGACCGTATGCCCTTTCACCGGCACGCCGTCCGGCACCAGCGGCAGGGTAAATTCACCGACCAGCTTCACGGGCTGCGGCTGATCCGGCAGTTGCACATCGAACTGGCTGATGGAGAGGGTCTGGCCGCGCAACTGCCCCTTAATGCTCACCTGCTTGCCGTTATAGGTGATGTCCTGGCGGGCTGGCGTCAGTGAGGCATGCAGCTCACCCTCCCACTGCTGCCAGGGAGAAAGGGTAAAGCGATGGATGGTCAGCCAGGTGTTGGGCAGGATGGCCTGCCACTGCGCCAGCGTTTTCGGCGCCACCGTAGATGGCGCCGATTGCGGTAATTTGCTCAGGCAGACAGAGTTAAGTTCAAGTGCGCCAATATCCAGATCCCAGCGGCTGGGGTGTGACAGAGTCACGTTTTCCACGCGGGCAATTTCACACTCTTCTACCAGATAGCGGAGATCGGGGATGATCAGGGCGTGGCGCGTGAGCCGTGGGCTTTTTTCAAACGCGATGCGCGTTCCAACGGGGAGCCAGATCCCGGCGAGCGTGGGTACCCACTGGGCGAGCGTCATCAGCAGCGTCAGCGGCACAAGAAATAGCAGCAGTAATAGCGCGATTGCGGCTTTGTATTTACCCTTCATGGGCAGTTAATATCCTGATTTTGCGAAAAAAATAAGCCGTTCTTGCCGCTCATTGTCGCATGTTTAGCCAGTCAGTTGAAGGTAATGCCATTTTTAAGAGTAGATGCTCTACAATAATTCATAGAACTTATTGATTTCAATGAATTTTGAAAAATTGTAAGATAATTTTAAACATGCTAACGTGGTTCCAAAATCACTGGAGAAAGTCTTATGAAACTCGCGGTATATAGCACAAAGCAGTACGACAAAAAGTATCTGCAACATGTTAACGAGACGTACGGTTTCGATCTTGAATTTTTCGACTTTCTGCTAACTGAAAAGACGGCTAAAACCGCCCACGGCTGCGAAGGCGTGTGTATCTTCGTTAACGACGACGGTAGCCGACCGGTGCTGGAAGAGTTGAAAAAACAGGGCGTGAAATACATTGCCCTGCGCTGCGCGGGCTTTAACAACGTCGATCTCGATGCCGCCAAAGAGCTGGGTCTGAAGGTCGTTCGCGTCCCGGCCTATTCTCCGGAAGCCGTGGCAGAACATGCGGTCGGGATGATGATGTCGCTCAACCGTCGTATTCACCGTGCCTATCAGCGAACCCGTGATGCTAACTTCTCTCTGGAAGGGCTGACCGGCTTTACCATGTACGGTAAAACCGCAGGCGTCATCGGTACCGGCAAAATTGGCGTGGCCGCCCTTCGCATCCTGAAAGGATTTGGCATGCGCCTGCTGGCGTTTGATCCGTACCCAAGCGCCGCTGCGCTGGAGCTGGGCGTGGAGTATGTCGATTTGAAAACGCTCTTCTCGCAGTCTGACGTTATCTCCCTGCACTGTCCGCTGACCCCGGAGAACTATCATCTGCTTAACCAGTCGGCGTTCGACCAGATGAAAGACGGCGTGATGATCATCAATACCAGCCGCGGCGGGCTGATCGACTCTCAGGCGGCTATCGAAGCGTTGAAAACGCAAAAAATCGGCGCGTTGGGTATGGATGTGTATGAGAACGAACGCGATCTGTTCTTTGAGGATAAATCTAATGACGTGATCCAGGACGACGTGTTCCGTCGCCTGTCTGCCTGTCACAACGTGTTGTTCACCGGACACCAGGCGTTCCTGACCGCCGAAGCGCTGATCAGCATTTCGGAAACCACGCTGGGGAATTTGCGTCAACTCGAAAAGGGAGAAGCGTGCCCGAACGCGATAGTGTAAGCCTGGTAACCCGGGTGGCGGCTACGCCCTGCCCGGCCTGTGGATTGCGTTAATTGTAGGCCCGGTAAGCGCAGCGTCACCGGGCTTTTTGGCTTCAATCCTGCCACGCGCAGGATAGTCTTAGCTGACGTTTGCCGTTCTGATTTATCCAGTGTCCCGAAACAGGTAATAATTTCGCTTAAATAAGTTTGATTTTTACCTCATACCCCTCGAGGCCTGTCATGGCTTCACGAGCGATAAACTCAATTTCAGACACTTCCTGCCCTGTTTTTTTACGTAACTCTGAAATTTTTTTGGTTATAAGCGCTGAAATTTCTTCTTCTGCCTTTTGCGTCAGTGCGTCAACGTTCATGTTTACCTCTTGCAACCGTTTACTGTTTCCATTCTCCAGCAGGCGACAGCTAACGATTAACTGCCTTTCACCATAACTGTATGTAAAGAGTAGACTATCTGTGTAACGTATGCTGCCGTCGCATTTAAATATGCATTTAGATTGCATTATTTAAACAAGGTGTTATTGTCCCAAAGCCTTAGAGCACAAAATAGATAAATATAAGAAAAGCTTTGACTCACACTCGCCCCGCATCAGGGGCATTTTTTTGGCTGTCTGTAAGCAAAAAACCCGCCAGAAGCGGGTTTTTGTGTTATTTGAGAAAATTATTTAAAGACTTCTGCGACGGCCTGGAAGTTAGGGCCATGCTCGCGGGCAGCGATGATGACGTAGTATTTCCCGCCCTTCTCGTCTGCCAGTTTTGAGAGTTTTTGATGAAGATCTGAAGGTGAAGAAATTTGTCCACCTGAAGCCCCTACAGATACATTACCAAGGTATTCAAGCTTGAAGTGGTGCGCTTCATCCTTGGAAATCATATCTGCCGCAGATGCGCCGAAGCTTGCTACTGTTAAAGCCAATACACTCCCTAATAGTGCTTTTTTCATATCATTCCTCCTGTTGATGAATCTATATATTTAACATTAGCAGCAAATATGTAAATGATCCGTATCAATATTGTAGAAGGATTGAGCATCACGACCAGCCATCACTGACCTGAACAGCGGGTACAGCAGGTTCATCTACTATACTGACCTGTGCAGTCGCCATTTATCTGCCGGTTGCGCCTGAAGCAATTGAAACTTACCTGTACCATGACCATCAGGAGAACAATATGCACACGAGTAAAACCCTGAAAAGGCTGCTAGCCGTATCAGCAGTTGCAGCAATGTTCAGCACCGTTGGCGTACAAGCCCAGACAACCAGCGCCGCGCAAACTCAAACTGCGGGCCAGGCTCAACCGGACGCCAGACACAGCTCCGGCGACGAGAAAGCATTGAAGGACATGGCGCAGGCCAATATCAACGAAGTTGCCGCCGCCAGGCTCGCCCTCGACAAGGCCCAAACCAGTGAAGTGAAAACATTCGCCCAGAAAATGGTCGACGATCACGGCGCCGCGCTGACCAAAGTCAAGACCGTTGCCCAGAAAAAGGGCGTGGAGCTGCCGACCGAACCAGACGCCGCGCATAAAGCCCTGAACTCAAGGCTGGAAAACCAGCGCGGTGACGCTTTTGACAAAATGTATATGGAATATGCTGGCGTGAAGGACCACGAGAAGGTGCTGTCGAAGCTTAAAAGCGACGCCAGTAAAATCGACGATCCAGATGTGAAGGCTCTGGCCAACGAGCACACTCCGGTCGTTGAGCAGCATCTGAAGTCCGCCGAGCAGATGTCAGCGCGTGCTGGCGCATCAGCCGATAAATAACGCGTCGGTAAAACAACTACTGCAAAATAAAGTGGGGCCCGCAGGCCCCACGCTTATTTCCCCTTCCTGCTGAATTATTCCGGCAAGGCGTAGACCACCACCTGATCGCCCACCTGATCCTTCAGGATCGTATTCCCGCCTGCCACGAAGGCCACATACTGGCGACCTTTATATTCATAGACGGACGGGTTCGCTACCGCCGGAGCTTCGGCCTGATCGGACCACAGCTCTTCACCGCTCTCTACCGAGTAGGCACGCACTTTGGCATCCATTGAAGCACCGATGAAGATCACGCCGCCCGCCGTCACTGCCGGACCACCAATGGTAGGCGAACCCCAGCTTTCCGGCATGAAGAAGCCATACTGCTGGGAGGCGCCAACCGGACGACGCCATTTCACATCGCCCGTGTGCATGTCCAGCGCCACGATTTCACCAAACGGCGGTTGCCAGCACGGCATGCCCAGCCAGTTGCTCGCCACCAGCAGACGCATACCGTACGGGGCGCCTTCCTGTGGGGCAAAGCCGCTTTCGTTGCCGGAGTCTTTGTCTGCGTTATCGTAATCCTCACGGCTGTACAGCTTCACGTACTGGACGATATGCGAGGTGTTGACGATGGCGATCTGTTTTTGCGGATCGAACGCCACCCCGCCCCACTGGACGCCGCCGGCGCTATCGGGATAGGTGAGCGTGCCTTCGCCTTTGGTGGTCGGCGGGGTATACATTCCTTCATAGGTCAGGTTATCCCACAGGCGGGAGCACTGGCCGCCACCGACGATATCCGCCAGCTTCCAGATTTCCGGTTTTTTCGACTGGTCGAGCAGCGGCGCGGGTTTGGTCGGGAATGGCTGCGTGGGCGAGAGAACTTCGCCCTGGACCGACCCATCACCCTGCGGAACCGGACGTTCTTCGATTGGCCATACGTCCTCCCCCGTCAGGCGGTTAACCACAAACAGGAAACCCTGCTTGGTGGCCTGCACCAGCGCCGGGATCTGCTTGCCGTCTACGGTGATGTCCATCAGCGTCGGGGCGGAGTTGATATCGTAATCCCAGACATCGTGGTGTACCCACTGACGGGACCAGACCACTTTACCGGTGTTGATGTCCAGGGCGGTGGTCGAGGTGCCAAGCGGAATAGCGTCTACGCGGTTGCCGCCCCAATAGTTGGGAGACGGCGATGAGACCGGGAGATAGACCAGCCCGTTAGCCTCGTCGGCGGACATGTGCGTCCAGACGTTGGCGGTACCGGTACGCTTGCGGATCTCTGCCGGGATCGCCTCAAAGGTCCACTCAAGCTTACCGGTCTGGGCGTTGACTGAAAATACGGTGCCCGGAGGGGCTTCGGCATAGGCCCAGTCCTTCCCGGCCCAGCCCACCAGCAGATGGTTGCCGACAACGGTTGGCGGTTGCAGGACAGAGAGCGGATACTTCGCGTTAACGGTGTTCCACTGGTTCAGATCCAGCACGCCGTTGTTCGCAAAGCCGCTGCACGGTTTGCCTGAATCGGCGTCCAGCGCAAAGAGCTTGCCGTCAACGGTGCCCATATAGACCATCTTCTGGCATGCCTCACCTGTCACCGGATTTTTGGCCTGCCAGTAGGAAACGCCGCGATTTTTCAGCACCGGCTGGGTCAGCGCCTTGCGCGACGATTTGGTGTCATAGTGCCACTTCTCTTTACCCGTCCCCGGATCCAGCGCAATCAGGCGATCGAATGGCGTGCCGATGTAGAGCGTATCGTTGGCGAAAATGGGCGTTGCGGACCAGACGGTAGCTGGCGTATCGCCTTTACCGTCCGAGACGTCGCCGGTATGGAACTCCCAGACTTTCGTTAATTTCCCGACGTTATCCGCCGTAATTTGGGTCAGGGGACTGTATTTCTGCGCGTTAAGCTGGCCGTGGAAGCTGTCCCAGGTGGCGGTGCCGGACACCAGCGGCGTCGCTGGCTGGCTGGCCGAGGCGACTCTCTTTCCATCACCGTTGCCGGTTGAGGCATCGTCGGTGGTTTTTGTGGTTCCGGGCGCCTGCTGATCGGCCGCATCAATGTTCAGTGATTCCTGGGTCCCCTGCGAGGCTTCAGCGGCCTTATCCTGCGCCTGTAGCGCGAGCGGAGCGACCAGCAGCGCCAGCGCCGTCATGCTGACTTTTATGAAGGGATAATGCTTATCGTTGTGCACGGGCGGCTCCTCAGCTTCTGACGGGATGGTTGTAACGAGCGGAATGGCTGCTCAGCATAATCAGACCAATCAGGCCGACCACCATGGCTGCCGTTATGATGTACTGGTGCAGCAGCGCGGCGGCGAAAGCAATACCCGCCAACACCACCAGGGTGACAATAATCAGAAAAACGCGCGCCCCGCGACGCGATGCCGCACGTAACATAAAGGTCAGGATCGCCAGCACTACGCTGGCAATGACCACGCCCAGTGCGCCAATGGTGCCAGTGACGCCGGTAAGCGGCGTCCACCAGGCGTATAGCGCCACCGCGAAGGCTATTATCGCGGTCAGCAGCAGCAAAATGCTGCCGACACGCGAGGATTGAGAATGCAACATACCAGGAAACCCCCTCTAAAATGCAAAATTGACCATTATTAAGGCGTTTTCGTGAATATATACCCCTGCTGCCCGCCGCTATTAAGGGAACGCGACGTGTGGAGCGGCGACCTATTTCACTAAACGTAACTGAGTATAGAAGAGGATTTTCTTATGGGGCGTTTAATAGCAGGCATACGACGTCCTGAACCCCTTCGCCACCATAAAGAGAGCGTTATGTTACAAGACGGTTCGAAAGCTACGAGCGGGTTACGCGATTGTCTACATTCTGTTTTTTAATTTCAGGCATAACGGGATAATTTCACGCCCAATAAAATAATTAAATAAGCCCCCCTTCAATATGATGGCGCCTTATGGTACTTAATAAAACAGGGTGTTTATTCTTTAATTAACAGACGTGCAGGCAGGGAAAGTCAGTCGTTATTTGTTCGTTAATTTAACAAATCCCTTTCTTAATTAACCGCCTGTTAAAGCATCGTCAAAGAATAACGATAGTTATTGCAGGCATACACATAAGGTTTTCGGTATGCAACATCAAACCCCTCCCACCCGTGACGTAATGGCGCAGCGACGACTACAGACAGATAAAAAATAAATAAGTCGTCGCCCCTCTAACAACGCGGTAAAATATGATGAATAAAGCCACAACTCTCTCAGCTAATATTACAACACGCTCTAACTGGCACTGGCAGGATAATATCTGGACGCTGGGCCTTTATGGTACAGCCGTCGGAGCGGGAACACTGTTCCTTCCCGTGGAAATCGGCACCCGTGGTCCGGTTATTTTTCTGGTTATGCTCCTGCTGGGGCTGCCGTTATCCCTGATCCCCCATTTACTCCTTTGTCGTGTATATATGCGTGAAGAGAAGACTGAAAACGGCACGTTGCCGATCTTCGGCTCCTTCTTCAGCGGAAGGGGTGAAAAGCTGATCACCCTGTTCTATTGTGTGACCTTCTTCCCGGTAACCCTGGTTTACGGGGTGGCGCTGATTAATGCGCTGAGTAATTTACTGGTGGAGCATCTGCATATTACCGCCCTCAGCCGTGGGCCATTGTCGTTTATCGTGGTTGCTGCGCTGTATGTGGTGCTTAGCAAGGGCCGGGACAGAGTCGTGGCCATTATGAGCGCACTGGCGCTGCCGTTCGCGGCATCTGTACTGCTGATCGCCGTATCACTTATCCCGGGATGGCATCTGTCTAACCTGACCGATACGGCCGCTGAAATGAACGCCACGCCGCTGCCGGTAACGCTGAAAAATATCTGGCTGACGCTGCCGCTTATTACCTTCTCGTTTTGCTGTGCGCCTATGGTCTCCCCGCTGAGCTCTTACTACCGGGAGAGGAAAGCGGAGGGTGAGAAAAAGGCACTGTTCGTGATCCGTATCGCCTACTTAGCTATCTTCGCCAGTATCCTCTTTTTCGTGCTGAGCTGCGTGCTGGGGATCCCCCATGACAACTTTGTGCGAGCGAAGGCGGAAAACCTGAATGTGCTGTCGGTGATGAAGGGAAACGGTGATTTCAGCCTGATTTACCACATTGCCCCGCTCATCGCTATCATCGGTATGACGAAATCCTTCCTCGGCGTAGGTCTGTCGGTCGCACAAACGTTTGGTCAGTTGGCTGCCAGCGTATCCGGCAAAAAGGCCAACGCCAGCAAGCGGCTGGCCTCTCTGGCGCTGTTCCTGCTGACCTATGGCATTGTTTATGCCAATCCGGATGTGCTCAGCCTGATTGAAATGTTCTGCGGACCACTGATCGCGGTGATCCTGTTCCTTATCCCGGCGTACCTCATATACACCCGCCCCTCGCTGGCAGAGCTTCGCGGCGTGACGGTGTTTTTGGTCGTATTGGGGGGGCTGGCAACGCTTTCTGCATTGCTCTGGACAATGCTTTAGTCTGAACGCCGTTTGACTGTACCCATATACAGTAGTATTTTACGTTCAGGCTGAATCACATGCGTAATATCCATAAGGTAAACAATCATGTTTGTGGAACTGGTTTATGACAAGCGAAACGTACAGGGGCTGGAAGGAGCCAGGGAAATCATCCTGGCCGAGCTGACAAAACGCGTGCACCGGATTTTTCCTGATGCCAGCGTGACGGTTAAGCCAATGCAAGCGAACGGCCTGAACAGCGACGCCAGCAAAAGCGACCGTGAAAAGCTCAACCGCATGCTTGAGGAGATGTTCGAAGAGTCGGACATGTGGTTAATACAAGAGTAACCGGGCGCAAAGCCCGGTTCTGGCTTCGGGAGACAAAGAGCATACAACGTTAACTTTGCGTAATTTCTTCCGCTATCGCGACGTACCGATTTACGCCTCCATGGTTCCCCCAGCATAATCCCACCGATCCGATTGTAAGACATATCCAGCGCGCGCCACATTTTCTTCCTGCCCTGTACTTTCAGTCTGACTGACTGGAGGTTTCTGTGTGTGGCCTTTTATGAAGAATCCGGTTTGGGGTTATTCGAGGTAGCCCGCTGAAATGGAAACGTGAGCAAGCTCATCCGCTATGAACGAGGAACGGACGATCTAAGGGGTGTTCATTTCCTGGCCATTCGTTTGCCAAGAGCAAAGCAGACCATTGGCAGGGGAAGCGTCACTACCAGCAGCATCCATAGCAAAGTATATACTGTGTCCACCCCGTCATTTTGCAGATTGGTATACAGCTTTACCGGTATACCCTGCGGGAAATAAGCAAAGATCATCACGATCCCGAACTCGCCTACCGCGCGAACCCAGGCGAGTGTTACGGCAGAAGCCAGCCCAGGCAATGCCAGGGGTAATGTAAGAAAACGAAAGCGGTTCCAGGGAGAAGCTCCCAACGTTTGTCCCGCTTCAAGAATATTTTGGGGAACAGTGGCAAACGCCGAACGCGACACCACGATAAAATAAGGCAAAGCGCCGTAAACCTGAGCCAGCACAAACGCCGCCGGATTATTTACCAGCGTAGCTCCCAACAGTGAAAGCCAGCGGCCAATCACGCCATAAGGCCCGAAAGCCGAAACCAGCAAAATCCCCATTGCCAGCGGTGGCGTCAGCAGAGGGATCATCACCAGCAGTTCACCGATCAATCGTTTTCGACCCGTGGCTTGTGACAGCCACCATGCCACCGGCATGCCGATAAGAATGATAATTCCGAGTGCCAGCACACCCAGTCCCATAGAGACGGCAATGGCGCTGTCGTCGCGCCAGGCCAGCTTCAGATGATGCCAGGGCGTGACGCTAATCAGCGTGATAAAGGGGATACTTAACAGCAGGATAGCGGGCAGAGATAACCACCCCGCGACCCAGCCCGGTTTTCTTAGCGGGCGTATAAGCTGTCTCCTTTAGGTTCGGCGTAGCCAAACGCTTTGAACAATTTCTGCCCCTCGGCGCTTTGCATGAACGATACGAACTTTTGTCCCTGTTCTACACCATTCGGCGCGTTTTTCAGCACCGCCGCATAGAACACCATTGGTTGAGTGTGCAGAATTTGATCCTGGCCTTTGCTGTCTTTAATGGTAAAACTGACGGTGTCATACCACTGTTTCGTCATCGCCGGGTTGCTGAGGTTTATTTCATCCGGCAGCGCGACATACGGCAAATGCGCTGAGCGAACTTCACTCTCGTATCCCGCTGCTGCATCCACCTGACCGCTTTCCAGACGCGCCAGCAGCCCTCCTTCCTGATGAGTCTGCTGTGGGTTTTGCAGCGAGCCTAAAATTTTATCGGTGATGCCCGGCATGTTGTAATACTTTTCCGCCAGCATCAGGCTAAACACAATATTCTGGCCTTTTGGGTCGACATAAGGATCGGTGCGGCCAAATAAGACATCTTTCTGCGTCAGCAGAGTCAGCCACGAGCCGTCTTTCTTTCTGTTGGCCTGTTCAAACTGCGCTGCATGTTTACCCTCAGGACTGTAAGCGACCACCATGCTGGTACTGGCGACAGGGACCGCCTCATCTATCAGCCCGGCGTCTTTGAGAATTTGCATCGGCCCCGGGGTGATGGAGACAAACACATCAGCCTCAATTTTGTGGCTTGCAAGCAGGCGTGCCATCCCGTATGCACCCTGACCCTGCCCCTGATAGCCGTCGTTATTTGCTCTGGAAAAAGCCGGACCTAACCCCTGGTCCATTACTTTGCCCATGGAACCGGCATAAGTCACCCTGATATCCTTTGCCAGCGCCATGGATGGCATTTGCAGCAGCGCAACCGCCACCAGCACAACCTGCATTCGTTTCCTGGCCATAAACACCCTCTCGTTATGTATTCTTTTATATATCGAATTTTCCAGAAAAATCACCGCAATGACAACCTCCTCAAGCGCGCCGTTGATGCAAGGTTGAATAAAAGGAAATCGGTCTGGGTGGTGCATGGTCGACTTAGTCAGATGTTGTCATCCAATTGTGGGCAATAGTTCATGAAACATGCTGCGTAAACTCCTCGTGGCTTTGCGTAGAAGAATCTTGAACTCATTGTCATCAATGTCTTTTGCACAGTTGTAGCCCAAGTCGCTATATAGTTAAATATATAGCGATTAAAATAACTTCTGAGGGTTGTATGAATTTGTATATGTTTTATGTCGGCGGAAATGCCGGTAAATCCAATATTGAGGTCCACGACATCCAGTTTGTGGCGGCACGTAAGCCCAATGATGCCTGGCCTGCACTGCGTGAAGCATGGTTTGGTGATAGTGATAAAATTCATATAGACGGCTATAGCCGTATCACGTGGGCCGACGGATACTCTGTCACGCTTTCCCCGGAGCCGCCCCAGACTACGAAGAGATTATTTTTCGTCAATGCGGGTGGTTACAGGCCGGATACGCTTGCAGAACTGCACGAATATGATCTGTTCGTCGCCGAAAATGCCCGGCAGGCTAAGGAGAAAGCATTACTAACTCTACTTTGCGGTGTCGATCAACAACATAAGGATAATTTAAAAGAGGTTGATGATTGCCTGTTGCTTGAAAAGGTTGGAGGGTTGTTTATTCATCTGACACCCTGCGATACAGGGCATCGCGATCTTCCAGAGTGGCAGGGATATTTACCGATAGGCGCATGAAACTGCAAAAAGAGACGCATTGCTTCAGGATGAAACAGGTCCCCTTTTAGTATTGCTCAGGATGCCCCTCGAGTCTGAGGGCGTCCTGTTCATTGAATATTTACACTTTTGCGTCTGGCTGTTTTACTGCATATCCAACATACGTCTTCTTTAACTGGCCCAATGTTTCCGGCACCAGGCTCGTCCCCCGTTCAAACCGGCACATTATTCGTTACCAGGATGGCAATGGCATGGCGGCCATCGCCGTGTCGTTGCCGCTGGTGGGGCCGAAGCGCATTTCGGAACAGGTGATGGCCAGGATAGCGATAAGCTGATTAGATCAGAATGTGTAACTCATGCTTACCGAGACGCTACGCGGTTCGCCATAGACGGCAGAGTCATCAAGGTATGAGTAGTATTCGCGGTCGAACAGGTTACGAACGTTTGCCTGCACCGCCAGCTGTTTCGTCAGCTGATACTGCGCGA
The DNA here is from genome assembly GCF_000534415.1 of Enterobacter sp. BIDMC 27. NCBI lineage: Bacteria > Pseudomonadati > Pseudomonadota > Gammaproteobacteria > Enterobacterales > Enterobacteriaceae > Enterobacter > Enterobacter sp. BIDMC 27. The sequence goes on along the minus strand of NZ_KI973178.1, from coordinate 3,039,353 downwards.
ACAAGTCGACGAGCGGATAGCTGCCCTGATATAGGCGCTGCGTCTCGCCGTCCGGACCGGTGACATCTTTGTACACCTGATTCTGCCAGTTCACGCCGCCGCCTAGGGTCAGATCCGGAAGCGCCGGGACGCGGTAACGGCTGAACACCTTAAGCTGCGTCTGCGGCGCGAAGCTGTTGAAGCGGCCATCTGAATCACGGGCAACATAGCGGGTCGCGCTGAAGGTAAGCTGTAGATTGTCGGTAACGGCACCGTTCACCTCAAATTCCGCCCCTTTGCTCACTGCGCCTTTGGTTGCGCGATAAGCTTGTTCGCTGGATCCATTAACGAATACCCCGCTGATTTCCTCCCCCGCGTTCTCCTGTTCTATGCGGAATACGGCAACGTTGGTGGTCAGTCGACCGTCCATCCAGTCTGCCTTCAGGCCGGTTTCATAATTTTTACCGGTGACGGGAGAGAGCCATGCACCCTCTTTCGTGCGTTTGGTTTGCGGGGCAAAAATTGAGGTATAGCTGGCGTAAGCGGAAAGGCTGTCGTTGATGTCATACACCAGCCCGCCGTAAGGGGTGGTGTTGTATTTACGCATATCGCCGCTGCTGCCATCTGAGCTGTACTGGGTATAACGTGCGCCAACGATTAGCGACAACGGATCCGCCAGCGACAGGCGTGCCGCCGTATACGCCGATTTTTGCCGCACGATATCATCCGCATTTTGATACCAGTCGCCCCACTCCGGCTCGGCCACGCTGCCGTCCCAGCTGTTGTTGAAGATGCCAATCTGAGCACTGTCCATTGGCCCGTCTTTGCTGAAGGTAGCATTGTGCTGTCGGCTATAGTTGGCTCCGGCCATCAGCTGATGTTGACGCCCGAGAAGTTCAAAAGGCCCGCTGGCGTAGGCATCAAAGGCGTCCAGAGTGCGCTTGCCGCGATCCTTACTACCCCAGCCTGATGCGCCTTCTCCGGTGGTGGCGTCCGGATTGCCCATCACATAAAGCAGGGTATCATTGAACGTTTGCTCGCCGTGGGTTCCATTGAAACGCACCGACCAGCCGTTATCCCAGTTATGGGTGAGGTTAGCAAAAACTTTACGCGACTCAACGGAGTATCCCGTCCAGTCTGCCGAGGTATTGACGTTGCGATCGTAATGGGTACGGCTGCCGTTACTGTACAGGCTGGGTAATCCGCCCCAGGTCGGGTTGGCTGTGTTTGTTTGCTGATAGTCCCAGCCCAGCGAGGCCGTCGTGTGTTCCGTTACGTCGCCTTCAATGACGCCATAGAGAAATTTCTTGCGCTTGCCATATCTGTCAAGCCAGCTGTCCTGATCCTGATAACCTGCCACGACGCGCCCACGCAGGCTGCCATCGGAATTGAGGGGCGCGGAGATGTCGCCCACATAACGCTGTTTGTTCCAGCTTCCGTAACTTGCGCTGACGTTGCCCCTGAAGGTTTTACTGTCGGCACGTTTACGCACCATGTTCACCGTTGCTCCCGGATCGCCAGCGCCGGTCATCAGGCCGTTTGCGCCACGCACAATCTCTATACGATCATAAATGGCAGTATCTTCCTGCGCATCGCCAAAGTTCCACGCGTCGCCCATTGATGTGGGGATCTCATCGTAGGCGAAATTGGTGATTTCAAAGCCGCGGGAAAAGTAGCTGGAACGCTCGCTATCAACCTGCTGCGACGAAACGCCGGTGGCATTGGTAAGTACCTGGTCAATGGTTTGCAGGTCTTGATCCTGCATACGCTGGCGCGTCACGACGCTGACTGACTGGGGGATATCGCGCGGGGTCAGCAGCATTTTGGTGCCTGAACGCGTGGTTTTTACCGCATAATCCTGCTGCGAGTCGGCGCTCCCGTTCCCGTCACCGTAGACAACCATCTCTTGTTCTTGCGTATTTTCATCCGCCTGTGCCGGGTGCATGACGGCGGACATTGCCAGCGCAAGCAGTGAAAGTGAGAAGGAAGCAGGAATTAACCCTGCGGGCGCTTTCGCGCGATTAGCCCTGCCTTTAAAAATCATCATGTTACCTGTCTGTTGTTGTCGTTATGTGCAAATCATTCATCCAAATAAGAATGGAAATGATAATTATTTGCTTTATTATGCACAGGTAATTTTGTAAGTTAAATGTAAATAAATGTATATTTATCAAAATCAGCGCGGCTCGCGCATGACAGGAACAAAAAATGAACACATTCCATTGGCTAAAAGGAAAGACATGGGGCTTAAGCATTCTTACCGCGGCGTTAACCCTGAGCGCAACGGCGTCAGCAGCCCTCCCGGGTTCGGCTGAGCTCAAGCAGCGCGAACTCGCTGACGGTCTGTATGAGATGGTTTACTCCCCAACGGCAAACGCGTTGTACGTTGCGAGCGCACAGAGTTTCAAAAACGTCAACGGCGGGGTGCTCTATAAACTGGATCCCACAACGCTTGCCACGCAAGGTGAAACCCACACCGACCTGAAAAACTTCGGCATGGCAGCGGACGATAATGGCAAGGTCTACTACACCACCAACACCCTTGATGGCGGGGTATCGAAAGTGGACGTGCAAAGCGGCAAGGTGCTACAGCGCCTGATGTTTGAAGGCAAAGACAAGGATGGCGACCCGGTTGGTGCGCGTGAAATCCTCTTCCACAAGGGACAACTGTTTATCGGCGGCGTTGCCGACCCTGGGTTTATCTCCGTGGTTGATGCCAACACCATGACGCTAAAAGCCCGAATCGAAAATGCCGGGAAATGGGTGACGGGGATTATTTATTCGCCGCTGACAGACCGCCTTTATGCCGCCAATGGCGGCGGTGAAATTCTGGTGATTAACCCGGAGACGTATAAAATCGAACAGCGCTGGACGCCGGGAGATAAAAAAGCGTATTTGTTCCTGAATATGGCAGAAGATCCGGCCACCGGGCGCCTGTTCGTGACTGATGATTCAAAAGCCAAAACCACACTGGTATTTGATGAGCGCAGCGGGAAAGTTATCAAGCGTCTTAAAGGCGATGCGCTGGGAATAAAGTTTAACGCTGAGCGCAACGAAATTTTCATCACTCAGCGCGAATCCAGGAAGGTGTTGCAGCTTGACGCCGGGAGCTATGCTGTGAAAAACAGCTGGACGTTCACCAGCCATCCCAACAGTCTTCTGGTAACACCGGACGGTAAAACGTTATACGTAACCGTGAAGCAGGACTTCAATGACGACAACACGACGAAAGGCCCGGATAGTGTGGTTCGTATTTCATTAAATTAAACAATATACAGCCATCCTGTGAGGGATGGCTGACTTATAAACGTGGACGCTGAAGCAGTATCTTTAGTCCGGCCAACGGATAAAGCCGAGTTAAAGCGCCAGATGTTCTAAAGTCGCGGGGATCCTTACTGGGTAAAAGTAAAGGTGTAGCTACGTGAAGCTGACCCCTATCCTCCTGCAAATTTCGCAGAATTAAGGATTCATTTTGGGAAAGAAAAAACCGGGCCTCGCGCCCGGTTCTGTTCCCACACTAAATAAGCCTTACGCACTCAATCCGCGATTCTCCAGCATCGGTTCGATCTTCGGATCGTGCCCGCGCCAGTTCCGGTAAAGTTCAGCTAAATCAGTGCTGTTGCCGCGGGACAAAATCGCCTCGCGGAATTTCTGTCCGTTTTCGCTCGTCAAACCGCCCTGCTCGACAAACCACTGATATCCATCGTCCGCCAGCATCTGCGTCCAGAGATAGGCGTAATACCCTGCCGCGTAGCCGCCGCCGAAGATATGGGCGAAATAGCTGCTGCGATAGCGCGGTGGTACGGCTGGAAGATCCAACCCCTCTTTTTTCAACGCGGCGGCTTCAAAGGCTTCCACGTCTTCAACGGGCTCCTGAATGCCGTGCCAGTTCATATCCAGCAGCGCGGCGCTCAATAGCTCCGTCATGTCATAACCCTTATTAAACTGGGTCGCATTGAGCATTTTTTCCCGCAGCGCATCCGGCATCGGTTCGCCTGTTTGATAGTGACGAGCAAAGTGCGCAAACACCTGCGGATGGCTGGCCCAGTGTTCATTGATTTGCGAAGGAAATTCAACGAAATCACGTGGCGTGTTGGTGCCTGAAAGCGTGGCATAGCGCTGGCTGGCAAACAGGCCATGCAGGGTATGGCCAAACTCGTGGAACAGGGTAATCACATCATCCCAGGAGATCAGCGCGGTCTGCCCGTTCGCCGGTTTTTGATAGTTGCAGACGTTATAAATCACCGGACGCGCGGCAAACTCATAAGACTGCTCAACAAAATTCCCCATCCACGCGCCGCCCACTTTGGAATCACGCGCGAAAAAGTCGCCGTAGAACAGCGCCATGCCTTCACCCGTGTGGTCGAAAATCTCCCACACGCGAACATCCGGGTGGTAAACCGGAATATCAAAACGCTCGACAAAGCGGATACCGAACAGCTGCGTGGCGGTCCAGAATACGCCATCTTCCAGCACGGTATTGAGTGCGAAATAGGGTTTGATCTGCGACTCATCCAGCGCGTATTTCGCTGAGCGCACGCGTTCGGCATAAAACGCCCAGTCCCAGGCCTGTACCGTAAAACCACCCTGCTCGTCGTCGATGACCTTCTGAATATCCGCCTGCTCCAGCGCGGCCCTGCCGCGTGCCGCAGGAACTATCCCGCGCATGAATTCGAGCGCGGCTTCCGGCGTTTTCGCCATCTGATCGGCAATGCTCCAGCTCGCATAGTTGTCAAAGCCGAGCAGCTGCGCCTGTCTTGCCCGTAACCCGGTAAGCCGACGGATCAGCTCGCGCGTATCGTTTTCGTCGCCTTTCTGAGTGCGTTCCCAGCCCGCGCTGAACAACTTTTTACGGGTCTCGCGCAACGACAGCGCCGCCAGCGCGGGCTGTTGCGTGGTATTCAAAAGCGGGATCAGCCAGCGATCCGTCAGCCCTTTTTCTGCGGCAGCGTGAGCCGCGGCAGCCACCTCCTCCGCACTGAGCCCGTCAAGCTGGTGAACATCGTCCACCACCAGCCCTCCCGCCTTGTTCGCCGCCAGCAGGCGCTGGTTGAACTGGCTGGTCAGGGTGGCGGCTTCGGTATTCAGGGCTTTCAGCTCGGCTTTTTCATCGGCATTCAGACGCGCGCCAGCAAGAACAAAGTGCTGATACATCTCCTCCGTCAGTCGTCGGGATTCGGCATCCAGCGCCTCGCGATCCTGCCAGACGGCTTCCACGCGGGCGAAAAGCGTATCGTTTAGCCAGATATCGTTCGCCAGCCCGGCCAGTTCGGTGGAGAACTGCTCGTCCAGTGCCTGAAGATCATCGTTGGTGTGTGCGGACGTCATGGCGAAGAACACGCTGCTCACGCGCGACAGCATGGCCCCGCTCTTTTCCAGCGCCAGCACGGTATTGTCGAAGTCCGGCGCGGCGCGCTGCGCGATAATCGCGTCAATGTCTGCACGCTTCAGGCGCATTGCTTCATCAAATGCCGGACGATAATGGCTGTCGTTAATCGCATCAAAACGTGGCGCCTGATAAGGCAACAGGCTAATTTCAAAAAAAGGATTGTTGACCGACATCGTTTACTCCTGAGCACGGTATTTCTCCCCAGAGTAGGCCAGCCTGCGCCGGCCTGCAATGGCGTCATACAAATGTTGCCTTAACGACGTGCCGGAGAGCGTGCTATGTTAGTACAACACAAAAAGCGTTGAGGAACAGTGAGATGATTATTTTAGTTACCGGGGCGACAGCGGGTTTTGGTGAAAGCATCACGCGTCGCTTCGTCGCCAACGGACACAAAGTGATTGCAACAGGGCGTCGTCAGGAGCGTTTGCAGGAGCTAAAAGACGAGCTGGGTGACAGCATTCTGACCGCGCAGCTGGACGTCCGCAACCGCGCCGCCATCGAAGAGATGATTGCCAACCTGCCTGCCGAATGGCGTGAAATTGACGTGCTGGTCAATAACGCTGGCCTGGCGCTGGGCATGGAGCCTGCCCACAAAGCCAGCGTGGAAGACTGGGAAAACATGATCGACACCAACAACAAAGGGCTGGTGTACATGACCCGCGCCGTGCTGCCGGGCATGGTTGAACGTAACCGTGGCCATATCATTAACATCGGTTCCACCGCCGGAAGCTGGCCTTACGCGGGCGGCAACGTCTATGGCGCGACCAAAGCCTTTGTCCGCCAGTTCAGCCTGAACCTGCGCACCGACCTGCACGGAACCGCGATCCGCGTGACCGATGTTGAACCGGGTCTGGTAGGCGGAACTGAATTCTCCAACGTGCGTTTCAAAGGCGACGACGCGAAAGCGGATAAAACCTATGAAAACGCGAATGCGCTGACGCCGGAAGATATCACCGAAACCGTCTGGTGGGTCGCGACCCTGCCGAAGCACGTCAACATCAATACGGTTGAGATGATGCCCGTCAGCCAGACCTATGCCGGACTCAGCGTGCATCGCGGTTAATTTACCCTGCCCGGCCTGCGGGCCGGGTATGTGATGGCAGGGAAAAGAATGGTAGTATGTTCAGGTTAACTCTCTGAGAAATCACAACCCATGGCCGCTGAATCGCAACTTAATCCTACCCAGCCCGTTAATCAGCAAATATATCGCATCTTACGCCGTGATATTGTTCGCTGCCTGATCCCACCGGGAACGCCACTCTCAGAAAAAGAGGTTTCGGTACGTTTTGACGTTTCCCGTCAGCCCGTACGTGAGGCGTTTATTAAGCTCGCAGAAAACGGCCTTATTCAGATCCGCCCTCAGCGCGGCAGCTATGTAAATAAAATTTCGCTTTCGCAGGTACGGAATGGCTGTTTTGTTCGCCAGGCCATCGAGTGCGCCGTGGTGCGTCGCGCCGCGTCGCTCATCAACGATAACCAGTGCTACCTGCTGGAGCAAAACCTGCATCAGCAACGAATCGCCATCGACCGCAAACAGTTAAACGACTTTTTCCAGCTGGACGACGAGTTCCACCAGAAACTGGCGCAGATCGCCGAGTGCCAGCTCGCGTGGGATACCGTCGAAAACATCAAAGCTACCATCGACCGCGTGCGCTACATGAGCCTCGACCATGTTTCTCCGCCAGAGATGTTGCTGCGCCAGCATCATGATATTTTCAGCGCGCTGGAAAAACGCGACGTGGAAGCCGTAGATAAAGCGATGACGCTTCACCTTCAGGAAATTAGTGAGTCAGTTCAGTTAATTCGCCAGGAAAACCGCGAGTGGTTCAGCGAAGAATAAAACCTCGCCGCCCCCTTTCGGTTGCGGCGAAGTAATTAGCGGACCACTAATACCGGAATAGTGGCGTAGCGCAGGATAGTTTCAGCATTCGAACCCAGCAGATGGGTTGTAATGCTCGGATTTTTTGATCCGATAACAATGACATCATATTTCCCCTCTTTGCTGAGCTTGATGATTTCATCGCGTACGTTGCCGAAGCGAACTTCACAGTCAATATTGTCCGGGGACATATCAAAGAGCCGTTTCAGCGCCTTCATCTTCTTATCAGACTCGGCGGTCATATACTCTTCGAACTTCTTAATATCGGCATTGAACCCCCGCAGTAACGAACGGCTGCTGTTCGGGAGAATGTTGACCAGGGTGATCGTCGCGCCTTCCGTCTTCGCGAGGTTGACCGCGTGGCGTACCGCTTTATCGCTCAAATCCATTTCAAACACGTCAACAGGCATCAAAATTTTCTTATACATAAGCCTGACTCCTTTTCCGATGAAGGGTTATTTTCTGCCTCCAGAATGACATTGTGGATATAAACAAAGCCTAAACACTTGCACCCGGAAACTATCAATTAAGGAAAATAACTGTCCGCTTTGTAAAGTGGTGTCCTGAACCGTCAACGCCTGCATGAAATAAGAAAAAAGTGTGAGCTTGATCAAAAGCAAATAATTTCGTTAAAGAGAGGCGTATTAATAGTGCCCCGTGAACGGCAGCCGTTGAATTAGCGCCGTAACGGATAAGTACGAGAGGAGAAAATACCATGATGACATACGACCGTAACCGAAATGCAATCACCACTGGCAGCCGCGTCATGATTAGCGGCACAGGCCAGTTCGGCGTGATTAAAGCGATCCACAGCGACGGCCTTAATGCCGAGCAGGTGCGTCGTGGTAAAACGGTTGAAGTCGAAGGATGCGAAGGTAAGTTCGAACCGATTGAGCTGATTCGCCTGGGGATGCACTAAGCTGCGCCCCGACATGCCGCCGCGGACGGCGGCATGTCATCGCGTTAAAGCCGGGAGGCGTACTCAGCAACCGTGGCCTTCGCGCCTTTTTGCAGCAACGTTTGATAGGCCTGCATGACCGCAGCCACAAACACCGCGTCCTTCGGCAGCTCGTTACCGAAAATAGCCTCAATGCCCAACAGCGCGCTAACGCGGCTTTCGTCTTCAGCGCTACCGTTTACCGCCGCCTGAATCACCGCCAGCTGCGGATCGCTCACCTCAATCGCGTTACCCTGCTCATCCACACCGCCGACATAACGCATCCAGCCCGCAACACCGAGGGCCAGCAGCGGGAAGGGTTTCTGGTGGACAAGGTGCCAGCGCACGGAATCGAGCATCCGCTGCGGCAATTTCTGGCTACCGTCCATGGCGATTTGCCAGGTGCGGTGGCGCAGGGCCGGATTGCTGTAACGTGCGATCAGCAGGTCGGCATAGTGAGCTAAATCCACCCCCTTCACTTTCAGCGTCGGCGCCTGCTCTTTCAGCATCAGCGCATGCGCGGCTGCGCGATAATGTTCATCTTCCATGCAGTCGTTAATGTGCTGATAACCGGCCAGGTAGCCGAGATAGGCCAGGAACGAGTGGCTGCCGTTAAGCATACGCAGCTTCATCTCTTCAAACGGAATGACATCAGAAACCAGTTCCGCACCGGCCTTTTCCCACTGTGGACGTCCGGCGACGAAATTATCTTCAACCACCCACTGGCGGAACGGCTCGCAGGCGACACCTGCCGGATCGCGTACGCCGGTCAGCTGTTCAATTTTATCCAGCGTTTCAGCCGTGACGGCGGGCACAATACGGTCCACCATGGTTGACGGGAAGGTGACGTTCGCTTCAATCCAGTCGGCCAGTTCGCCGTCAACAGCGCGCGCGTAGGCGCAGGTGACATTGCGCATCACGTGGCCGTTTTCCGGCATGTTATCGCATGACATCACGCTGAATGCTGGCAGCCCCGCCGCCTTACGCCGCGCCAGCGCTTCAACCACTACGCCTGGCGCAGATTTCGGCTGATGGGGGTTTTGCAGGTCGGCAACGATTAACGGATGATCGAACATCAGTTGTCCGGTTGCCGGGGAGTGGCAATACCCTTTCTCGGTGATGGTCAGGGAAACAATGGCGACCTGCGGATCGCACAGCGCCGCCAGCACGGTTTCAAGGCCGTCGACCTGCGCATGCAGCGCATTTTTGACGACGCCGACCACGCGCGCCGTCCACGCATCGGCAGACATCTCTGCTACGGTATAAAGATTATCCTGTGCCTTCAGATCGGCGATCTGCTGTTCGCCGCCAATCAGGTTAACTTCGCAGTAACCCCAGTCGCTGCCCTGTTCTGCGGCGAGTATATCGGTGTACACCGCCTGGTGCGCACGGTGAAACGCGCCAAACCCTAAATGAACAATGCGTGCCTTGAGGCTGTCGCGATCGTACTGAGGACGCGTTGCCTTCGCCTGTAATAAACGGTTTTCCATGATTGAGACTCGTTAATTATGAACGCTGAGATCCGCAGCCGCTCTGGTGACAGTGCGGCTGCGCCGGTTGACTAAACCAACTAGAATGGCAGTGTCATTACTTTATCCTGCCGATCACAATACTGGTTATGCTGCCATGAACATTGATTTACATTAACTTTCGGCCAAGTGGTGTGATATAAAAATCAAGTTGTGTGACATCTGGCAAAAGATATAAACCAGCTCATACAGGGGTGCGCACCGTCTGCTCGCCGGACCGGACCGTCGGCTCACGCCACAACCTGTCGTAGGAATAGCCTGTTAAATCTTCCACGACCCGGCGAGCTTCGGCGGATACGCGTTGGGGAGAGCCGTTGGCTTTCAGGCGATCCAGCTCATCCACAAAGATTTTGTGCGTACGCTTGTTCAGGTTAAATGTCAGAGCCTGCCACAGGGCCAGGATAAGCAAGGCAGCAGTGCCGATGAACATCAGCATTGCGATGGTGTGGATGGCTTCGGTTGGCTGCGTCTGGCTCCCTTTTACAAATCCGCCGCTTTGTAACAGGAGACCCACAATAAAGGTGGCAATAGCGACCGTGGTTTTTCGGGAGAATGTCATTACCGCGGCAAACAGTCCCTCACGACGCTGACGGCTGACCATTTCATCGATATCTGGAATGAACGGGAACACGTTCCACGGTGTAAACTCAAGGACGCAGCGCCCCACCTGATACACCCCGGCCAGAATGACCAGCGTCGCGACGGTATTCAACGCAGGGATCTGGTACACGGCAAAGAAGCCCCCCAAACAGAGCAACATCAGTGAATAGGCAAATACATATAGCTTTGATGGCCCATATCTGATGATCCCTATACCCGCAATTAACGTGACGGGCAGCCCCACAATACTCATCGACAGCAGCGTGCCTGCCAGTGAGGAAGAGACATTCAGACAGTAGACGCAGAAAAATACAAATACCGTGTTGTAGACATCTTTGCCGGTAAACGACAGCAGATAGATGGCGAGATGTTTCCTGAAGGCCCGGATTTTCAGGGTGGAACCATACTCCTTAAAAAGTCGTCCAAAGGCAGCCAGCTTCTCTCCTGCTGTTTGTGGGCGTGTGTTTTTTTCCAACCCGGAGAGCATTTCCGGCGTCAACTCGCGTTCCCAGGTCACTTTCCACGAGATGAATACACATACCATAAACAGTACAGCAAAAATAACGCCGTTTATGAGGTAGGCATGGGCGCTGTTTTCCCCGAAATAGCCGATCAGTAATCCGGGAATAAATGTCGCCAGAAACGTCCCGGACGCTGAAAGAAACATGCGACAGGTAGAGAGTTTGGTCCGCTGGTTAAAGTCTTTTGTCATTTCTGACGGTAACGTTTCCCACGGGATCAGTACCATTGCAGCAATAATTTCAAATGCTAGATAGACGGCGAGATAAAAACCGTATGTCATGCCATCAAGCCACAGCAATGCATAGACCAGCATCAACGGTGCACCGATCAGCAAAAAGAAACGTCGGCGACCAAATTTTTTACCAAAATAGTTTTTGTAAAAATGGTCAGTGAAACTTCCCATAAACAAACTAACGATAGCATCGACAATGCGCGCTATAGCAACAATAGACGCCGCTTCAACCGGTGACAACCCAACAAATGTCGTATAGAAGAATAATAACCAGGCGCCGATAACGGTAAAGGCACCGCCGCCCATAATATCCGTTAGTCCGTAGCCGATACTAACCGGAATAGTAATTTTTTTTGCAGTACGAGACATGTTCCATCCCCACTCAGTGAGTAGAATTTAGAATCTGAAATAGTTTTCAGCATTATCATGGCAAATATTTTTAACCATCTTCGTTAGGATGGTGTTATTATCCGGAACTTCACCACGCTCCACCCAGCCACCAATGATATTGCACAAAATACGACGGAAATAATCGTGGCGAGTATACGAAACCAGACTACGGGAATCGGTTAACATACCGACAAAATTCATTAATAGCCCCTGATCCGCAAGGCTATGTAGCTGGTTTTCCATTCCGCGTTGAGTGTCGTTAAACCACCATCCGGAGCCAAACTGTATCGGCGATTTAACGCCCAATTCCGCAGTCTGAAAATTAGCGATAGTCGTCGCGACAATATCGTTATAGCTGGCGTTGAGGTTATATAGAATGGTTTTGGGCAAAGCTTCAGCCTGCGCCATTGCATCCAGGAGTTGGTTGAGATTGGCCGCAAGATTCGACTGATCGGTCAGCGAGTCAAAACCAGTATTACTACCCAAAGAACGGTACATGCGGGAATTATTATTGCGAATCGCACCGAAGTGTATCTGCATTGCCCAGTTATGCTGCCTGTAATTATGCGCCAGCATAATAAAAATGGCACTGTCAAGAATCGCATTATTACGGGCGTCCAGATTTTCACCCCGGCGCTTTCGGGCAAACACGGATTCAACCTGACTTTCATCTGCTGACTGAAAATGGATCTCCACGGGTCCGTGATCGGAAATTCGGCACCCGATTTCGTGGAACCAGGCAATACGCTGGCTCATTCCCTTAACAAAATCGCTGAATGTCTGGATTTTAGATCCTGTCGTCTCACCTAATCGATCGATAAAGTCGGCAAACTGTTCCTCGTTTTGCGCAAAAACATCGTCCGGACGAAAGGTCGGTAATACCTTAACGTTGAACGTCGCGTCATCACGCAATAATTGATGGTAGCGTAAATCATCAAGCGGAGCATCTGTCGTACAAATAACTTCTACCCTGGAGCGTTTAATGAGTTCCCTCGGCGTAAAATCAGGCTGCTGCAATAGCAGATTACAGCGCTCCATTATTTCACGCCAGTTATGCCTGCCCAGCGGTTCGTCACAGTTAAAATAGTGGTGAAGTTCTAAATGAGTCCAGTGATAGAGCGGATTTCCATAGCTCGCTTCGACCGTTTCAGCCCATGCCGCAAATTTATCCTCCGCCGGGGCATCGCCCGTAATGTATTTTTCGTCAATACCGTTGGCGCGCATGGCGCGCCATTTATAATGATCGCCAGCCAGCCAGAGTTCGGTAATATTATCGAGATTTTTATTCTCGAAGATATCTTTCGCGTCCAGGTGACAGTGATAATCAATAATTGGCAGCGCTTTCGCGACGTTACGATAAAGTTCAACACCTCTCGCATTGCCAATCATAAAGTTATCGTTAATAAAACTCATGACAGGGCTCCATATTTCCGCTGCTTCACTGCGGTATCGCTCTGGCGCAGGGGTTCAGCTGCATCTTCCACCAGGCTCAAATCGCGGTCGCGCACTTCTGGCATCAGCAAAGCGGAGACCAGCCCAATCAGCGAGTACGCCACCAGCATCGCCACAATCGGCCACCAGGACCCGGTCATATTGCAGAAGATCCCCGCCAGCACCGGACCAAAGCCTACCGCCACGAGACCGCCCGCCTCTTTGGAGATCGCCATGCGGGTAAAGCGGTTTCGCGAACCAAACATCTCCGCCATGGTGATGTTTTCCAGCGCAAACAGCCCGAGCACCGCAAAGTTATGAATAACGATGATAGAGAGCATAATCACGCCCGGCGCGTAACTCTTATCGACGATAATCGACAGCATCGGGTAAGCCAGAATAATGGCTGAAATGTTAAGGATGATATATGGCAGACGGCGCCCCACTTTATCGGACAGCCAGCCCAGCAGCGGGATGGAGACGAAGCCAAGAATCGAGCTGATCATCAGCGCATCGGTTGGGATCGCCTTATCAAATAACAGCGTCTGTACCAAGTACCCGGCAAGGAAGGTCTGGATAAGCCCAGAGTTACCGGCCTGACCAAAGCGCAGCCCCGTCGCCAGCCAGAACGATTTGCTCTTAAACATCGCGCCGACCGAGGTATCCTGCGCAGCAACCGGCGCAACGGCTTCGGCATCGTTTACCTTCTCAAACACCGGGCTCTCTTTAAGGTTCATACGCAGCCAGATGGCGAAGATCATCACCACCACGCTGGCGAGGAACGGCACGCGCCAGCCCCAGGCAATAAGTTCTTCACGATCGAGGGCAAAGAACATCACGGCCCAGATCGCCGTGGCGCTCAGCGTCCCGCAGTTGGTGCCCATGGCCACCAGCGAGGAGATGATGCCGCGTTTACCCTTCGGGGCGTATTCGGCCAGCATGGTGCCTGCGCCGGAGATTTCAGCCCCCGCGCCCAGCCCCTGAATAATACGCAGCGTCACCAGCAGCACCGGTGCGAAAATCCCGATCTGCGCGTAGGTTGGCAGGACGCCGATTAAGGTGGTGCAGATCCCCATCATGGTGATGGTGATAAACAGCACTTTTTTACGGCCAATTCTGTCGCCCATTCTGCCGAAGATAAATGCCCCGACAATACGCGCGATGTAGCCTGCGCCGTAGGTGCCCATCGCCAGGATCAGCGCCATGGCCGCGGACTGCTCAGGGAAGAAAATTTCATGAAACACCAGCGCGGCGCCAAGGGAGTAGAGCTGGAAATCCATAAACTCCAGGGCGGTGCCCAGCCAGCCAGATACGGCGGCTTTCACCAGATCTGACGTACTTCTTTGAGGTTGTGCTTGAGTCATAATGGCTATCTCTGCAAGGTAAGATGCGTACCACTGAGAGCCTGTCTTCGCAGGCTCTTAACCGCGTGAATTATTATTGGTCGAACGTGAGCAAGACTTTGCAGCACTGCCGCTGGTCTTTTTCAAACAGTTCGATGGCGTCTGTAACGTGGTGATAGTCAAATGTATGGGTGACCAGTTTTTCAGGGTCGATCAGCCCTTTTTCCAGCCAGTCAATGACCACCGGGAATTTGTTGGCATTCAGGCGCGAAGAGAAGATCGACAGCTCTTTGCCGGTGATCCCCTGCTGCACAATCTGGCTCGGGTCGCTGGAGAAGCCCATCAGCACGATGCGCGCCGCCGGAGACGCCAGCGTAATCGCTTCCTGTAAAATGGACGGATGACAGGCAGCATCGATGATTAACGTCGGCTTGATGCCTTTTTCATCCAGCGCGGCCTGTAAAGAATGCTCGCCGTTGTTGAAGACCCAGTCTGCGCCGCTGCGTTGCGCCATCTCCAGCCGCTCATCAATGCGATCCACCACGATGACCTGCTTCACCTTGTAAACGCCCTTCAGCGCCTGCACGGTGACCAGCCCCATCGGGCCTGCGCCGTAAATCAGCGCCACATCCTGTTCGGTGGGTTTCGCCTGCCCCGTCACGTTGGCGGCAATGGTGAATGGCTCAACCATCACCGCGTGGTGGTCAGGGATCGCATCCGGAATGCGCCAGGCATTTTTCGCCGGCACCACGGCGTATTCGCTGAAGCCGCCGTCACGGTGGACGCCCAGTACCACCAGCGAAGTACAAACGTTCGGTTTTCCAACGGAACACGGGTAGCAGTGCCCGCAGCTGATCACCGGATCAACCGAAACGCGCTGGCCCAGTCGGGTGCCCTCCACGCCTTCGCCAACCGCGTCTATTTCGCCAAAGAACTCGTGACCGATTACCCGCGGGTATTTCGCAAACGGGTTATGCCCGCGATAGATATGGCTGTCTGAACCGCAAATACCGGCGAGCTTAATTTTGACGCGGACGTCGCCTGCGCCCGGCAACGGGAGAGGACGCTCTTCAATCACCAGCACATCCGGCTGTTGGATCACTACGCTTTTCATCATTCGCTCCTCGTTTACCAGTTCCAGAGGGTGCCGTCTTCCAGACGAGCCACCGGCAGATAAGCCGGATCGTACGGGTATTTCGCCGCCAGCTTCTCATCAAACTCAATGCCCAGCCCTGGCTTGTCGCCCGGGTGCATATAGCCGTTATCGAAGCGCCAGCTGTGCGGGAACACTTCCAGCATCTGCTCCGAATACCCCATATACTCTTGCACGCCAAAGTTCGGTACCCACAGGTCAAAATGCAGCGCCGCGGCGTGGCAAATCGGCGACAGATCCGACGGGCCGTGTGAGCCGGTACGCACCTGATAAAGTGAGGCAAAGTCCGCAATGCGACGCATCCCGGTGATGCCGCCCGCATGGGTTATGGTGGCGCGGATATAGTCAATGAGCTGCTCTTCAATCAGCTGCTTGCAGTCCCAGATGCTGTTGAACACTTCCCCCACCGCAATTGGCGTGACGGTGTGCTGGCGGATCAGGCGGAAACACTCCTGGTTTTCAGCGGGAGTCGGATCTTCCATCCAGAACAGACGGTACTCTTCAATGCTTTTGCCGAATCGCGCCGCTTCGATGGGCGTCAGACGGTGGTGCATGTCGTGAAGGAGATGTTCATTGAAGCCGAACTGACTGCGCACTGCGTCGAACAGTTTCGGCGTGAAGTCGAGGTATTTTTCAGTGGACCATAGCTGCTCTTCCGGCCAGGCGCCCTTGGTCGCTGGCTCATACGCCAGCCCTTTTCCTTTTGCCATGCCGTAGGTGGTTTTCATTCCCGGCACGCCGCACTGCACGCGAATTGCCTTGAAGCCCATCTCTTTATGACGGGCATAATCTTCCAGCACGTCGTCAATGGTGTGCCCGGTGGTGTGACAATAAACCATCACCCCTTCCCGGGAGGCTCCGCCCAGAAGCTGATAGAGCGGCATGTTCGCGGCTTTCGCCTTAATGTCCCACAGCGCCATATCCACGGCAGAAATCGCTGACATGGTGACCGGACCACGACGCCAGTAAGCGCCTTTATAGAAGAACTGCCAGATATCTTCGATGCGGTGCGCATCGCGGCCAATCAACTGAGGGCACAGGTGATCTTTCAGGTAGGAGGCAACGGAAAGTTCACGTCCGTTCAGCGTGGCATCACCCAGGCCGACAATGCCCTCATCGGTGGTGATTTTAAGGGTGACAAAGTTACGCCCCGGGCAGGTGACAAATACTTCAGCCCCGACAATCTTCATAATCCATTTCCTTACATCGCTCGTTGTGATGCAGGAAATTTACGCAACTACACTACTACCATACAAGTATAATGATCGTAAAATCAGCGGGCGATCACACTATAAGGACGCTTATGCGCGTCCCCAACCGGCCACGATGATCAACATGCCGCACAGGGCAATCAGCGCGCCTGCCCAGTCATACAGGCTTAGCCTGACGCCATCGACAACGCGCAGCCACAGCAGCGCGGTACAGACGTACACTCCGCCGTAGGCCGCATATACCCTCCCGCTGGCGGCCGGATGCAGGGTGAGCAGCCAGACAAAAAGGGCCAGGGACACACCCGCCGGGATCAGCAGCAGCGCGGAAGCGCCCCGCTTTAGCCAGAGCCACGGCAAAAAGCATCCGATGATTTCGCACAGCGCGGTCGCGAAAAAAAGCAGCGTCGTTTTGAACATTTTTCTCGTTTCGTGAGGATTGATTTAGACATCATACGCGATAATGTTCACATCGTTCCCATACCTGCCGCGCGGGTATGACACCCTTTCGGATTGGTGTAGAATCAAACGGGGTAATCCGATTGTCTGCACCCGTTTAAAGGAAACGCTATGACTACATTAAGCAAACGCCTTTGTCTGACAGCCGTACTGGCGCTGTCATCGTTCGCCTTCGCCGCAACGGCATCAGCCGAAACCAGCAAACTCATCATTGAGTCTGGTGACAGCGCGCAAAGCCGTCAGAACGCCGCCATGGACAAAGAACAATGGAATGACACCCGCAGCCTGCGTCAGAAAGTGAATAAGCGTGTGGAAAAAGAGTGGGATAAAGAAGACGTCGCGTTTGATGCCCGCGACAAATGCCAGCAAAGTGCCAACGTCAACGCCTATTGGGAGCCTAACACCCTGCGCTGTCTGGATCGTCGCACTGGCCGCACGGTAGCACCGTAATGTCGACGCCGTGTGACGTTAAGCTCCGTCCGCTGGAGCGCGAAGATTTACGCTTTGTTCACCAGCTCGACAACAATGCCAGCGTGATGCGTTACTGGTTTGAAGAGCCTTATGAGGCGTTTGTCGAGCTGTCCGATCTCTACGACAAGCATATCCACGATCAGAGTGAACGCCGGTTTGTGGTGGAGTGCGAAGGTGAGAAAGCCGGGCTGGTTGAACTGGTTGAGATCAACCACGTTCACCGTCGAGCGGAATTTCAGATCATTATTTCACCGGAGCACCAGGGGAAAGGTCTTGCGTCGCGGGCGGCAAAGCTGGCGATGGATTACGGGTTTAACGTCCTGAATCTCTACAAGCTTTACCTTATCGTCGACAAAGAGAACGAAAAAGCGATTCATATCTACCGTAAGCTGGGCTTTATGGTGGAAGGTGAACTGATCCATGAGTTCTTTATTAACGGCGAATACCGTAACACCATCCGCATGTGCATTTTCCAGCATCAGCATCTGGCCGGGCATAAGTCCTCCTCCGCCAGCCTGCTTAAACCCACCGCGCAGTAACCTGCGCGGTTTTATTCTCAATAATATTCAATGCTGTTTTTGATGGTGTACTTGTGCTCAACGGCAGGTTTGACGCTGTCATCGGTGATCACCAGCTCACAGCTCACCGGGTTATTGTGGCGATCGTAATCACAGCTCTGCTTTACATTGCCCATCGGTTTATCGTTCAACAGGCTTACCGCCGTATAATCCATGCGCTTGCGCAGATCTTTCGACGGCACCGACTTGACCGATAAACGCTTGTCGCCGGAAACTGTAGTTTTACCCAGCGGGTAGCCGTCGGCGTCATACTGGTACTTCACTTCCATCTCTTTGCTGTGCGCGGCAACCACAAACCCGTTATCGTCGGTGTCCCACGTCAGGCCGGCAGACGGCAGTTCCGCCAGCTGACATTTTCCCTGCAACTTTACCTTCTGCTGCTGGGTTTCCGCATCGACGTAGTAGTTAGCATCCAGCACCAGCGCAACGCCCGTATTAGCGTCGAGATCGTGCAGTTCAAGCGTATCGAAACACCCTTCCGTTGACATCGTGCCGGTCACACGTTTAGAGACTTCACCCTTATCGTTGAACAGCGTCTGGGTAAAATCCTTCACCGGCCCGCGCAGAGGATCAAAGTCAAACTCGTTCGAAAAACTCGCCATCTCCGGCGTAAATGACAGCGGCGCGGTGTTGTTGTCGCATCCCACCAGTACCGTTGCCAGTAGCGTTATCGCTGCGTATTTGTTCACATCATTTACCGTTCAAAGAGAGATACAATCATATTAGCAAATACAGCAACTTACATAACAGCACTTCATTTGACTCTTTGCGCTGTATAAATCCGTCGTTTGCATTGACGAGACCTGCCAAAGTGGCTACTTTGGGCGCGGAAGATTCCACACTATTATAAAATTAGATTCTTAAATTTTCGGGTTAACATCATGATTTACGACTGTTTTTTATACTATGACGAAGATATGTTGCTCGACATCAGATTACATACTCTCGCTGATGTCGTTGACCGTTTTGTCATTGTAGAAGCAACACACTCTTTTACGGGCATACCGAGAGAATTGCATTTCGATATTACAAAGTTTGCCAAATTCAAAGACAAAATCATTTACGTGCCTTTTGACGCGCAGCCTATTTTAAACCGTGCGGATAATAACCAGGTTGATGCCTGGGCAAATGAAGCAGCGCTTCGCAACTCCATTATGAACGGGTTAAAAGACGCGGCAGACGACGATCTGATTCTGGTGTCAGACGTTGACGAAATCTTCTCTCCCGACACGGTCAGGGCCATTAATCCGCGCGCGCTCTGCACGACTATTCATCAAAACGTGTTCAACTATCAGTTTAATCTCCAGGTTCACAACACGGATGGTACGCCGAGAAAATGTACCTTGCCCCGCGCAACGTCCTATTACAACCTTAAGCATTTCTTCCACGGTGAACCTGAATCTTTCCGAAACTGGAAGCGTGCGCGCAAAGATAAAAACTGGTCATGGTTTAAATGGAACTGGCTAAAAATCAATAATAAGGTTGTGAAAGATGGCGGCTGGCATTTCTCCTGGGTAATGACCCCAGAAAGAATTTCCGAAAAAATGTCTACCATTTCTCATACCGAATACGATCTGCCGGAATTCAATAACCCGGAACATATTATGAAGGTTATCACTAACGCCGAAGATATCTGGGGACGAGACCGAAAACTGGTCAGGCAAGAGGTATCAAAACGCACCCTGCCGTCTTATCTGGTAGACAATCAGCACCATTATTCGCAATTTATTTTATGACGCAGGCAGGGCTCCAGGACAATTCAGAAAGACAGACCCAAAAACAAAAGCTTACCCTAACCCTGCTATGCTTATAGTCCACACAGTGAAAAGGAGCTACAGATGAAACGGTTACCCTGGATTACCGCCCTGCTGTTAATGAGTGCTTCACCCGCTCTTCTTGCGGCCCCGGATTCCTGCGAGCGCGTGAAAAGCGACATTCAGCAGAAGATTATCAACAACGGCGTGCCGGAGTCTGGCTTTACCCTGAACATCGTCCCGAACGATCAGGCCGATCAGCCGGATGCGCAGGTCGTTGGGCATTGTGCCAACGATACTTTCAAAATTTTGTACACCCGCACCAGTAGCGGCAACTACCCGGTGAGCGGCGCAGGTACGCAGGAGAATGCGCCCGCTGAGCCGCAATGATTTTCCCATTCAATTCCCCTGATTTGACGAGGATTAATATTTAATACCTCTAAATAAGTAACACTCCCCCCATCATTAGCCCGGTTGTAGTCACGGGTGAAAATAATTATTAACAATGATGGGGTGAGTTATGTCCGAAGTTGAACATCACGGCGGTATAAGCCGTCGAACTCTGGTTAAATCTACTGCCATAGGATCTCTGGCGCTTGCCGCCGGTGGGATCGCATTACCTTTTGGTCTGAAAAGCGCCGCCGCCGCTGTGCAGACCGCTATTCAGCCCGCAGAAGACAAAGTCGTCTGGGGCGCCTGCTCGGTGAACTGCGGTAGCCGCTGCGCCCTGCGGATGCACGTTCGCGATGACGAAGTCTACTGGGTTGAAACGGATAATACCGGCGAGGATATTTACGGCAACCATCAGGTTCGCGCCTGCCTGCGAGGCCGTTCAATTCGCCGTCGCATTAATCACCCAGACCGTCTGAACTATCCGATGAAACGCGTGGGCAAACGCGGAGAAGGCAAGTTTGAGCGTATCACCTGGGAAGAAGCGCTGGACACCATCGCCGCGAGCCTGAAAAGCGTGGTCGAAAAATACGGCAACGAAGCGGTCTACATTAACTACTCCTCCGGAATTGTAGGCGGCAACATCACCCGCTCCTCCCCTTATGCCTCGCTGGTCGCGCGCCTGATGAACTGCTACGGCGGCTTCCTCAGCCACTAAGGCACCTACAGCACCGCGCAGATCGCCTGCGCAATGCCCTACACCTACGGCAGCAACGACGGCAACAGCACATCGGATATCGAAAACACCAAACTGGTCGTGATGTTCGGCAATAATCCGGCGGAAACGCGCATGAGCGGCGGCGGGATCACTTACTACCTTGAGCAGGCGCGCGAACGGTCAAACGCGCGGATGATCGTTATCGATCCGCGTTATACCGACACTGCCGCAGGGCGTGAAGACGAGTGGGTCCCGATTCGTCCGGGCACCGATGCCGCGCTGGTGGCAGGTATTGCGTGGGTGCTGATTAATGAAAATCTGGTCGATCAACCTTTCCTCGATAAATACTGCGTGGGTTATGACGAAAAAACCCTGCCGGAAGGCGCACCGGCTAATGGTCATTACAAAGCCTATATTCTCGGCCAGGGTGATGACAAAACCGCGAAAACCCCTGAGTGGGCGTCTCGCATAACGGGCATCTCTGCCGATCGCATCATTAAGCTGGCCCGTGAAATCGGTTCGGCGAAACCGGCCTACATTTGCCAGGGCTGGGGCCCACAGCGTCAGGCTAACGGGGAGCAAACGTCCCGCGCCATCGCCATGCTGCCGATCCTGACCGGCAACGTCGGCATTAACGGCGGCAACAGCGGCGCGCGCGAATCGACCTACACCATCACCATCGAACGCATGCCGCTGCCGGAAAATCCGGTGAAAACGCAAATCTCCTGCTTCAGCTGGACGGATGCCATTGCCCGTGGACCGGAGATGACCGCCCTGCGCGACGGCGTACGCGGCAAAGATAAGCTCGATGTGCCGATCAAGTTCATCTGGAACTATGCGGGTAATACCATCATCAACCAGCATTCCGATATCAACAAAACTCACGACATTTTGCAGGATGAGAGCAAGTGCGAAACGATCGTCGTCATCGATAACTTCATGACCTCGTCCGCGAAGTATGCCGATATTGTTCTGCCGGATCTGATGACCGTCGAGCAGGAAGATATCATCCCCAACGATTACGCCGGAAACATGGGATACCTGATTTTCCTCCAGCCGGTTACCGCCCCGAAGTTCGAGCGCAAGCCCATCTACTGGATCATGAGTGAAGTGGCGAAACGCCTCGGACCGGATATCCATCAGAAATTCACCGAAGGCCGTACGCAGGAGCAGTGGCTGCGCTACCTGTACGCCAAAATGGTCGCCAAAGATCCGCTGCTGCCGTCCTACGACGCGCTGAAAAAAATGGGTATTTATAAGCGCAAAGATCCTAACGGACATTTTGTGGCCTATAAAAAATTCCGTGACGATCCGGATGCCAATCCGCTGAAAACCCCGTCGGGCAAAATCGAGATCTACTCCAGCAAGCTGGCGGATATTGCGGCAACCTGGGAACTGCAAAAAGACGAAACCATCACCCCGCTGCCGGTCTATACCTCAACCTTTGAAGGCTGGGACGCGCCCGAGCGCAGCAAGTTCCCGCTGCAACTGTTCGGTTTCCACTTTAAAGCCCGTACCCACTCCAGCTACGGCAACGTGGATGTGCTCCAGGCCGCCTGTCGCCAGGAGGTGTGGCTTAACCTTGTGGATGCGGAGCAACGTGGAATCAAAAACGGGGATATGGTGCGCGTCTTCAACGACCGCGGCGAAGTGCGTATTGCCGCGAAAGTCACCCCGCGCATCATGCCCGGCGTAAGCGCGATGGGCCAGGGCGCCTGGCATGACGCCAACATGAATGGCGATCGTGTCGATCACGGCTCCTGCATCAATACCCTGACCACGCACCGCCCGTCACCGCTGGCGAAGGGCAACCCGCAGCACACGAACCTGGTGCAGATCGAGAAGGCATAAGGATTAACCGATGACTACCCAGTATGGATTTTTTATTGATTCCAGCCGCTGCACCGGGTGTAAAACCTGCGAGCTGGCCTGCAAGGATTACAAAGACCTGACCCCGGACGTCAGCTTCCGGCGTATTTATGAATATGCAGGCGGCGACTGGCAGGAGGACAACGGCGTCTGGCATCAGAATGTCTTCGCCTATTACCTGTCGATTGCCTGCAACCACTGCGAAGATCCGGCCTGCACCAAGGTCTGCCCGAGCGGGGCAATGCACAAGCGCGACGACGGTTTTGTGGTGGTGGACGAGGATGTCTGCATCGGCTGTCGCTACTGCCACATGGCCTGCCCGTACGGCGCGCCGCAGTACAATGCCGCCAAAGGCCACATGACCAAGTGCGACGGCTGCCACAGCCGCGTGGCGGACGGTAAAAAGCCCATCTGCGTCGAATCCTGCCCGCTGCGCGCGCTGGACTTTGGCCCGATTGAGGAGCTGCGCAAAAAACACGGTCAGCTTGCTGCCGTCGCGCCGCTGCCGTCTGCGCACTTCACAAAGCCGAGTATTGTGATTAAACCTAACGCCAACAGCCGTCCGACGGGTGACACCACTGGCTACCTGGCAAACCCGAAGGAGGTGTGAGATGGGAAGTGGATGGCATGAATGGCCGCTGGTGATCTTCACCGTTTTCGGGCAGTGCGTGGCCGGCGCGTTAATCGTGATGGGCTTCGTCTGGCTTAAGGAAAATGATGACAAGGCCAGAATGCGTATCGTGCGCAGCCTGTTTTGTCTCTGGCTGGTAATGGGTATTGGGTTTATGGCCTCGGTACTGCATCTTGGCTCCCCGCTGCGTGCCTTCAACTCGCTTAACCGCGTGGGCGCGTCAGCGCTGAGTAATGAGATCGCGGCGGGTTCGATCTTCTTTGCCGTGGGCGGTTTCTGGTGGCTGGTGTCGGTTATCGGTAAAATGCCCCCAGCTTTGGGCAAAATCTGGCTGGTTGTCAGCCAGATCCTGGGCATCGTTTTTGTCTGGGCGATGACCCGGGTCTATCAGATTGAGACTGTCCCGACCTGGTATACGGGTTACACCACGCTGAGCTTCTTCCTGACGATGGTTCTGGCTGGTCCTCTGCTGGCCGCGCTGCTGCTGCGCGTTGCAAACGTGACATTCAAAAGTACTCTTGCTGCGTCAGTCAGCGCACTGGCACTTATCGTCTGCGTGGCGGTCGTCGTGTTGCAAAGCAATACGCTGGGGACAATACAGAGTTCCATCCAGCAGGCTAACGCCCTGCTTCCGGATTATGGTTCGCTTCAGGTATGGCGCATCGCGTTGCTGGCGGCGGGTTTAGGCTGCTGGATCTGCCCGCTGATTCGTCGTCAGGAGCCAAAAACGCTCGGCCTGTTTGCAGGTGTCGTGCTGGTGGCGCTGGGTGAACTGATTGGCCGTGGGCTATTTTATGGTCTGCATATGACCGCAGGGTTAGCAATTGCAGGTTAACACAGGTGCGCGGGGCTACCCGCGCGCAAGTAAGGAAAGTTGTAATGAATGACGTCTCACACCGCGAATCGTTCGCGTTCAGCGCCCGGGTACTGGGCGCGCTGTTTTATTTCGCTCCAGACAGCGAGCAGACCGCGCCTCTGGTGAGTGCCCTGACCGCAGGTGACTGGGTTCAGGACTGGCCGCTGGCGGAGGGAAATCTGCTGCCTGTCGCCAGTATGTTTAAGACCCCATCGGATGAAGCGTTGAAAGACGCCTGGCAGCGTCTGTTTATTGGCCCGTATGCCCTGCCCGCCCCCCCGTGGGGCTCGGTCTGGCTTGATCGCGAGTCCGTGCTGTTTGGCGATTCGACCCTCGCGTTGCGTCAGTGGATGCGTGAAAACCATATCGCCTTTGAGATGCAGCAGAATGAGCCTGAAGATCATTTCGGAACGTTGCTGATGCTGGCGGCATGGCTTGCCGAGAACGGTCGCGAAACAGAACGCGACCAGCTTCTTGCCTGGCATCTGCTGCCATGGAGCATGCGTTTCCTGAGCGTATTCGTTGAAAACGCGGCCCATCCGTTCTACACCGCGCTGGGTAAACTTGCCCAGCTGACGCTGGCGGAATGGCAGTCCACTTTGCTGATCCCGATTGCCGAAAAAACGCTGTACCGATAACAGCACCTGGCTTGTCCACCCGTTGTGCAGGCCAGGCTCGCACATTTTTGCTGCAACACAACGTCACAACTGCTATACTGTATATAATTACAGTATACGGGGGGGTGCACAATGGCTGTTGAAACAAAATTTGTTGTCGTAAGAAAAGGTGAAGAAAAAATGACATTTGCCAGTAAGAAAGAGGCTGACGCTCACGACAAGCTGCTCGATATGGCAGAAGCGTTTACCGACTGGCTGTTGCAAAGCGGAATGCAGATGGATGAAACGCAGGCGGAGAACCTAGGTCTTTATCTCGCCGAGCAGAAAGAGTCCGTGCAGCATATCCTGCGTACCAGCAAGCTTCCCGAGCTCAATGCTGAAACGGATAAAACAGCATCAGATGCGGACAGCAGCAAAAAAATCCGGGCCGTCAAAGCCGCCTGATCGTCAGAACGTCTCATCACCTGTCCTGCCGCCGCGGGCCGGAAACGGCTCGCGGCTTTATTAAGGTCGGCTGAACCTTATATTCATCAACCGTAACCCTGAAAATACGTCCTGTTATCTTGATTTGTCCGCCTCAACGTTTACGCTGATATTCAGCCTTTTTGCTTCCATGGTTATCATTGTTTTGGCCAGGTCCTTATCGCCCCCGTGCACTTTATCTATCAGATCCTGTACAAGGGTCATCATCAGGAAATTTTTATTCGCAGGATAGAAATCTGTCATAGTGATCCCGTTATCCTTCAGGCGCTGATGCGCCACCGTCTCTGTATCTGCGATTATTTCAGCCACTCTCTCATGCATCTTCTCGATCTGCTCGAAAACAATGCGGTTAATCATTTCAATCTGTTCTGGCGTAAAATTCGGTTCCATTATATCCCCTCGTCAGGCGTATGTTAAAAACACGTGAATCACACGTTGAGCGCCTCTGAATGGTGCGGTAAATTATCACACAACTCTTGTAACTCGTTGATCAGCCTGGCCACATGGAAACCGTCACAGACAGAATGATGGACCTGAACGGCGAAAGGCAACAAGACCTTTCCATCCTGGTTATAGTATTTTCCAAACGTGAACATGGGCGCAAAAAAATTCCGCATGTTAGCGACGTTGACGTTAAAACTGCTAAAACTGACCCACGGAATATCCGATATGAAGAATATATTCTCCCGGGACTCTTCTTTAGGCCAGTAAGCAAGGATATTGCCATAGCGGGCAACATCTTCTGCATAAACGCGCTGAAAATGGTGAATATTTCCATCGTAATGACTCCATAACGATGAAAATGTCTCCGTTTCTTTATGGAAAAGGGTATAGCTTGGATGAACCTCATTCCATATTACAAGCTCATCATCCTTCATGGCCATACGGAATTCCGGATGCCGGTTTACGACGTGAGAAATAAGGGAAATAATCGCAGGATAAAATTTCCAGCCAACCTCTTTGATATGCTTTAGCAGCACGGTAATGTCCAGCTGAACCGTTTGGTTAAATGTAGATTGAGCAAAGCCCTGAAATACTTCAAAGTGTTCCTTTCTTGCCCAACGTGATAAGTCAACTACCGTATATTCTGGCGTTATTTTTGTCATTTCATAGCCTTAGTTGAGCTGCGCTATATAAAATAGTAGCGTATCACAAACATATGGGCTGTATAGACCGTAGCGTAGAGGCACCCTAAATTTTCAGCGTATCAATCACCGCTCTCAGCGCCGGGGACACGTTGCGGTGTGGATAATAGAGGTACAGTCCGTCCATCCGCAGGCTGTAGCGCTGTAAGACGCGTATAAGCGTGCCACGCTCCAGATCGTCAGCCACCAGCTCAACCGGGACATAGGCCAGCCCGAGTCCCAGCCGGGCCGCTTCGGCCTCCATGTAGCTGTCGGAAAAGGCCCATTGCCCCTCCGGGCGGTGAGTAACATGCTTCCCGTCCTGAACAAGCTCCCATTGATAGTGGTTACCGTCGGCAAACTGGTAGGCAATGCAGGGATGAGCATCCAGATCGGCGGGCGTCTGCGGGAAACCATAGCGCCGAAAATGCGCCGGAGCGGCAACCACAGCCATCTCCATATCGGGCGTGATGCGCACGGCAATCATTCCTTGTCCCACCTCCGGCCCAAGCCGGACGCCCGCGTCGAATCGCTCGGCAATGATATCCACGAACCGGCTCTCATTCATCAATTCCAGACGGATATCCGGGTAACGCTGTTTGAAGATAGCGAGCTTTGGCAGCAGGCATTTTTCGATGGCGTGCTGGCTGGCATTAATACGCACCGTGCCGGATGGCGTCTGGCGGTAATGCGCCAGTCTGGTCAGCCCGGTATCGAGCGCATCAAAGGCTGAACCAGCGGTCTGGTAAAGTTGCTCCCCGGCGTGGGTCAGCGACAGTTTGCGCGTTGTACGCACCAGAAGCCGAACGCCCAGCCGCTCTTCCAGCTCGCGAACCGATCGACTGATCCCGGATTGTGCCAGCCCGAGCCGTTGCGCGGCTGCCGTGAAGCTTCCCTCCCGCACCACCTGGATAAACAGATACAGCTCATTGTAGTTTTCCCGCTTCGCCATCATGCCTCATCAATTCATAACAATATGATATTAATCCTAGCAGCCTTTGGCCTCTAATCAGCACTATTTCTGCTAACTATAATGACCGCATTACAACAACACACGGTACCTCTTATGCAAACATTCACCCAAAAACTGTCCGTTGCGCTGCTGCTATGCGCATCATTAAGTGGAGTGACAACAATGAGTTATGCAGAAACACGAAATCCTGCCGCCCCCGTTTCGATGGTGACAACCTGGGATAAGACCTTCGCCGAGAGCAATAAAGTCGACCACCGCAAGGTGACGTTCGAGAACCGATACGGGATCACCCTGGTCGGCGATCTGTACATTCCCAGGAACAGCGGCGACCAGAAGCTGGCGGCGATTGCCGTCAGTGGACCGTTCGGTGCGGTAAAAGAACAATCCAGTGGTCTTTACGCCCAGACTCTGGCTGAACAGGGGTTCGTGACCCTGGCCTTCGACCCATCCTACACGGGTGAAAGCGGCGGCCAGCCGCGTAACGTTGCCTCCCCTGACATCAACACCGAAGACTTTAGCGCCGCAGTGGATTTCCTCGGATTACAGAAAGAAGTCGACCGTAACCGTATCGGCATTCTCGGGATCTGCGGCTGGGGTGGTATGGCGCTGAACGCGGCATCCATGGATACCCGCGTGAAGGCGGTCGCCACCAGCGTAATGTACGATATGAGCCGCGCGATGGGTCACGGCGTGGCCGACGGGAAAGATCGTTATTCAGCGGCCGATCGCCGGGCCGTGTTGCAGTATCTGAACGCGCAACGCTGGAAAGATGCTGAAAGCGGCACCTTCGCCCATGGCGGCCACGATATTTATGTCGATGAAAACGGTAAGGTAACGGCGGCCGGGCGTATTCTGCCGGAAGCATTGCCCGCCGATCCGCATCCGGTACTGAAAGAATTCTATGATTACTACCGTATGCCGCGCGGCTTCCATGCCCGTTCCGTAAACTCCACCGGCGCATGGACCGCGACCATGCCGTTGTCCTTTATGAATATGCCGCTGCTGAGCTATGCCGGGGAGATCACCATCCCAACGCTGATTGTGACCGGTGAAAACGCGCACTCACGTTATTTTGCGGAAGATGCGTTTAAAGCTGTCGGCAGCAAACAGAAGGAACTGGTGATTGTTCCCGGTGCGAATCACGTTGATCTCTACGATAACGTCGCAGGGAAAATCCCGTTCGCGCAGTTCGGGCAGTTCTTCAAAACCAGTCTGAATTAATTCTCTTAGCCCCGGCAATCACGGGGCTTATCTTCTCTTCTCCGTGAATTACACCTATGTCCACACTGAATCAAACCTCATCCCGTGATGCTGAGCGTGCACACTGGGGCGGTATTTTTGCCATGACCCTGTGCGTTTTTGTCCTCATTGCCTCGGAATTTATGCCCGTCAGTCTGCTCACGCCCCTCGCCAGAGATTTAGGGGTGACAGAGGGGACGGCTGGCCAGGGGATCGCCCTCTCTGGTGCGCTGGCTGTCCTGACCAGCCTTTTTCTTTCCCGGCTTGCCGGGAATATGAATCGCAAACATCTTCTTTCAGGCATGACCGTCCTGATGGCGCTGTCAGGGATCATTATCGCCTTCGCCCCAAACGCTTTGATGTATATGGCAGGCCGGGCGCTGATCGGCATCGCCATCGGCGGTTTCTGGTCGATGTCTGCTGCCACCGCCATTCGGCTGGTGCCTCAGCATCAGGTCTCTCGTGCGCTGGCGATTTTTAACGGCGGCAACGCGCTGGCGACGGTGGTCGCCGCCCCGCTGGGCAGTTATCTCGGCTCGACCATTGGCTGGCGCGGCGCGTTTCTTTGCCTGGTTCCCGTGGCGATTGTGGCGTTCATCTGGCAATATTTTAGCCTGCCCAACATGGGCGGGAACCAGCGGCCGTCGCCACGTAAAAGCGTATTTCGCCTGCTCCACCGGCCTGCGGTTTCGGTGGGTCTGATGGCGTGCGGCCTGTTCTTCATGGGACAGTTTGCGTTATTTACCTATGTGCGCCCCTTCCTCGAAACCGTCACCCACGTCAGTCCTTCCGGCTTATCGCTGATCCTGCTCACTATCGGTATCGCAGGTTTCATCGGCACGCTGATCGTCGCGCTGGTCCTGAATGCCGCGTTTTACCTCACCTTAATGGCCATACCGCTGCTTATGGCACTGATTGCAGGGGTATTAATGCTCACCGGGGACAGCCTGTGGATCGTGGCCCTGCTGTTAGGTTTCTGGGGAATGCTGGCAACTGCGGCCCCTACGGGCTGGTGGACGTGGATCGCCCGTACGTTACCGGAAGATGCCGAGGCTGGCGGCGGGCTAATGGTCGCGGTGATCCAACTCTCCATTGCGCTTGGCTCAACGGCGGGTGGCGTGGTGTTTGATACCTTTGGCTGGCAGAGCACCTTCGCTTTAAGCAGCATATTACTCCTGAGTGCAGGGGTGCTGACTTTTACGACGTCGCGCCATCGGAAATAAGGCATTATATTAACAGGGTTGTTTTATTTAATTACAAAACCTCGCTCACCTCCCGTAGAAATAATAATTAAGCAATATCCTGGTCAGCCAGCGACATCGCTTTGTTAGCTTGAGCATTCAGGCAAAGCTCAAACCGGAGGTATTCTTTGCTGATTAAATTAAAGAAAGAACGAACGCATCAGGAGGATCGTCGTCTTGCCCTCTGGCTGGCGACCTCCGCGGGACTGCTGAATGCCATTGCGCTGGGCGCGTTCGGTTTTTTTCCCTCGCATATGACGGGCAATACCTCGCAGCTATCCAGCGAAGTTTCCTCCACCGATCTCAGCGATATTCTTTTCTTTGGTGCCATTATTCTTTCGTTTGTCTCAGGTGCCATCGCTGCGCGGATTATTGTTATCTGGGGGATTATCCATAACGTAAGGCTGGTATTCAGCCAGGTTCTGTTTGTTGAAGGGCTATTACTGGCCGGGGTATCCCTGTACGAAATGTATTTTCACTCCTTCGCCACGAATCAGGAGATTATTATTTTCCTGTGCGGGTTGATGGGAATTCATAATTCCACCTCCACTCAACTATCCGGCGGTCGGGTGAGATCCACGCACATCACCGGCACGCTGACCGATGCGGGCATTTCGCTGGCCTCCGTTATGGTCGCCATGCTGCGCCGGGATTACTCCAAAGATACGGCCGCGCAAAAGAGTCAGCTCAAAACCCATTTAACTACCCTTTTCTCCTTTATCAGCGGCGGGATCGCGGGGCTGATCCTGTTCAGAGAGTTTGGATTCCACGCGATGCTGGCGCTGGGCCTGTTGCTGGTAATCGTCGCCGCCTTCTCTATCGTCCGCATCTCGTGGCGCGTACGCAAGGTGCGCGCCGCGCTCAGTCGACAGGCATAATCAGCACGCTTTATGTGACGTTGTCACGTAAGGCGTACTTCTTTAAGACTATTCTGCCTGCCCACTGACAGCCCTTATGCCATAAGGCTTCACTCAGGTTGTCACTAATTTCATAGGGTTACTGATTTACCCCCTTCGCTGGAACCCTTCCGTTTCGCTTGCTATAGGTGAAGTACCCCTGCCGAAACATGGCATAACAACAGGCAACCGGTGGTTGCTATAACGCATGCGCACAGGGAGACACACCGCAATGCACCCATTACTTAAACGTTCGCTGCTTTTTGTCGGCGCGATTATCGTGGTTCTCGCTCTCCTCACCTGGGGAATAGGACTGGAAACGATTAAGGCGCGCCAGGTTGACCTGATTTACCTCGGGCAACAGCACCTGATTCTGGTCTTTTCATCCATGTTCTTTGCCCTGCTGGTGGGCATTCCAAGCGGTATTCTGCTGAGCCGTCCGGCCGCGCGTGGTATCGCCGAATATGTGATGCAAATCTTTAACGTGGGCAACACCCTGCCGCCGCTGGCCGTTCTGGCACTGGCGATGGTGGTGATTGGCATCGGTGATAAACCGGCCATTATCGCCCTCTTTCTGGCCTCTCTGCTGCCGATTGTGCGTAACACCTATGCCGGGCTGTGCTCTGTTCCCGCGTCGTTGCTGGAAGCGGCAAACGGTATCGGCATGACCAAATGGCAGCGCCTGCGTCAGGTTGAGATCCCTAACGCGTGGCCGGTGATGCTTTCCGGTATTCGCATTGCCACTGCGATTAACGTCGGTACCGCACCGCTGGCATTCCTGATTGGCGCCAGCAGCTACGGCGAGCTGATTTTCCCGGGGATCTATCTGAATGATTTTCCGACGCTGATCCTGGGCGCGGCGGCCACCGCCCTGTTCGCCCTGATTCTGGATACGCTGCTGGCGGCACTGGGCCGATTACTGAGCCCGCATCTCGCGCGATAATTATAACAAGGAGCTTCTATGAGACTGTTTTCCGGGCTGACGGCGCTATGCGCCGCCGCGCTCTTCACCAGCCAGGCGCTCGCCGCGCCGCTGATCCTGGCCACCAAGAGCTTTACCGAGCAGCACATTCTCTCGGCCATGACCGTGCAGTATCTGCAAAAGAAAGGGTTTCAGGTACAGCCTCAGACCAATATTGCAACGGTGATTTCCCGTAACGCGATGATCAACAAGCAGATTGATATGACCTGGGAGTATACCGGCACCTCGCTGATCATCTTCAACCACATCAACAAACGCATGTCGCCGCAGGAATCGTACGAGACGGTGAAACGCCTCGATGCGAAGCACGGTCTGGTGTGGCTTAAACCTGCCGATATGAACAATACCTATGCCTTTGCCATGCAGCGCAAGCGCGCCGAGGCTGAACATATCAATACCATGTCTGAGATGGTGGCAAAGATTGAGCAGATCCGTAAAACCGATCCGGATAACAACTGGCTGCTGGGCCTTGACCTGGAATTTGCCGGGCGCAGCGACGGGATGAAACCGTTGCAGGCGGCCTACAACATGGAGCTGGACCGCCCGCAGATCCGCCAGATGGATCCGGGCCTGGTCTATAACGCGGTGCGCGACGGGTTTGTCGATGCGGGGTTGATCTACACCACCGACGGGCGCGTAAAGGGCTTCGATCTTAAAGTGCTGGAAGATGATAAAGGCTTCTTCCCGAGTTACGCCGTGACGCCAGTTGTTCGAAAAGACACGCTGGAGGCTAATCCGGGGCTGGAGGAGGCGCTGAACACCCTTTCAGCCCAGCTCAATAACGACGTTATCACCGAACTGAATAAGAAGGTGGATATCGACCATCAGTCACCGCAGCAGGTCGCCCGTGATTTCCTGCGTAGCAAACAGTTGCTGTAGGAGGCGCTATGGAGACGATTCACTATATTCTCGACAACTGGGACTATCTCTTAACCCTGACGCTGCAACACCTGTGGCTGGTGGCGCTCGCCGTGGGCCTGGCGATTATTATTGGCGTGCCGCTGGGCATTTTAATTGTCCGCCATAAATGGCTGGCAACGCCGGTGCTGGGGATTGCCACCATTGTGCTCACCATCCCGTCAATTGCGCTTTTCGGCCTGATGATCCCGCTCTTTTCGCTGATCGGTCAGGGCATTGGCGCCCTGCCCGCGATTACGGCGGTGTTCCTCTATTCGCTGCTGCCGATTGTGCGTAACACCCACACGGCGCTCGACAGCCTGCCGCCGGGCCTGCGTGAAGCGGGACGCGGCATCGGCATGACCTTCTGGCAGCGTCTGCGCTGGGTGGAAATCCCGATGGCGTTGCCGGTGATTTTTGGCGGCATCCGCACCGCCGTGGTGATGAACATCGGCGTCATGGCGATTGCCGCCGTGATCGGCGCGGGCGGGCTGGGCCTGCTGCTGCTTAACGGTATTGGCGGGAGTGATATTCGTATGTTGATTGCGGGCGCGCTGATGATTTGTCTTTTAGCGATTGTGCTCGACTGGTTGCTGCACCGTTTGCAGGTGGTACTGACTCCGAAGGGGATTCGATAATGATAAAACTGGAAAACCTCACCAAACAATTTTCACAGAAACACGGCCAGACGTTTAAGGCCGTCGACAACGTCAACCTGAACGTGCCTGAAGGGGAAATGTGCGTGCTGCTCGGCCCGTCCGGCTGCGGGAAAACCACTACCCTGAAGATGATCAACCGTCTCATTACGCCAAGCAGCGGGACGATCCTGATTAACGGCGAAGACACCAGCGGAATGGACACCGTGACCCTGCGTCGCAACATTGGCTACGTGATCCAGCAAATTGGCCTGTTCCCGAACATGACCATCGAAGAGAACATTACCGTCGTGCCGCGCATGCTGGGCTGGGACAAAGCGCGATGTAAATCCCGCGCCGAAGAGCTGATGGATATGGTGGCAATGGATCCGCATAAATTCCTTCACCGCTATCCGCGCGAAATGTCCGGCGGTCAGCAGCAGCGTATCGGCGTCATCCGCGCGCTGGCAGCGGATCCTCCGGTCCTGCTGATGGATGAACCGTTCGGCGCGGTCGACCCGATTAACCGAGAAGTGATCCAGAACCAGTTCCTGGAGATGCAGCGCAAGCTGAAAAAGACCGTGATGCTGGTGAGCCACGATATTGACGAAGCGCTGAAGCTGGGCGACCGTATTGCCGTCTTCCGTCAGGGACGTATCGTGCAGTGCGCCAGCCCGGACGAGCTGCTGGCGAAACCCGCGAATGAGTTTGTTGGCTCGTTTGTTGGCCAGGACCGGACGTTGAAACGCCTGCTGCTGGTATCGGCGGGCGACGTCACCGACCAGCAGCCTACCATTACGGTACGCGAATCGACGCCGCTGCCGGAGGCCTTCGCCACCATGGATGACAACGATATTCGCGCCATTACCGTGGTTGATGAGCACGGCAAACCGCTCGGCTTTGTGAAGCGCCGCGAAGCGCGTAACGCCAACGGCAGCTGCGGGGATATTCTGCATCCGTTCCGCATGACCGGTAAGGCCGAGGATAACCTGCGCGTGGTGCTTTCTCGCCTGTATGAGAGCAACACCAGCTGGATGCCGATTGTGGACGAGGACGGACGCTATAACGGCGAAATATCCCAGGATTATATTGCGGAATATTTGAGCTCAGGGCGTACGCGCCGGGCGTTGAATATTCATAGCGAGAGTTAAGCATTCAGGCCGGGTACTGCCCGGCCTTTTTCCGCACGCATACCTTTTGCTAACCTCCCGATTTACCGCCACAATATTGTATCGTCCCCGTTAAATCACGACTTCATGCAACGTCTTCACGCTTACCCCGACATCCGCGCGATGTTTCGTCGTCTCCTGATTGCTACCGTCACCGGCGTGCTGGCGGCGCTGGCCGTTGCGGTGTTCCGCCACAGCATGTATCTGCTGAAGTGGCTATTTCTCAGCAACGAAAGCGGAAGTCTGGTGAACGCCGCAGCCGCGTTATCACCCTGGCGGCGGGCGCTGACGCCTGCGCTGGGTGGTCTGGCCGCGGGAATGCTACTGTGGGGATGGCAGCGCATGACGGCACAACGTCCCCACGCCCCCACCGATTATATGGAAGCGCTTGAGACGGGTGACGGCCAGTTTGATTACGGCGCCAGCCTGGTGAAATCCCTCGCGTCGTTGCTGGTGGTCGCCAGCGGCAGCGCCATCGGCCGTGAAGGCGCCATGATCCTGCTCGCCGCCCTCGCCGCCTCCTTTTTTGCACAACGTTGTACGCCGAAATCCGAATGGAAACTGTGGATCGCCTGCGGTGCCGCCGCCGGGATGGCCAGCGCCTATCATGCGCCGCTGGCGGGCAGCCTGTTTATCGCAGAGATCCTGTTTGGCACGCTGATGCTGGCCTCCCTCGGCCCGGTGGTGATTGCTGCTGTAGTGGCCCTGCTGACCACGCGCCTGTTAAGTCCCGGCGCGAATACGCTATATGATGTCCATCTCAGCGAGATGCTTACGGCGGTGGATTATTTCCTGATCGTTGGCGTGGGTCTGCTGGCTGGCGTTTGCGGCCCGCTGCTGATGTGGCTGATGGCGGCCAGCCACAGGCTGTTTCTGCGTCTCAAACTTTCACCGCCGTGGCAGCTGGCGCTGGGTGGTCTGATCGTCGGGCTGCTGTCGCTGCTGACGCCGAAGGTATGGGGGAATGGCTATAGCGTGGTTCAGGCGTTTTTGCAGTCGCCGCCGCTGCTGTCGGTGATTGCTGGCGTCTTTATTTGCAAACTGCTGGCGGTGCTGGCAAGCAGCGGGTCCGGCG
This sequence comes from Enterobacter sp. BIDMC 27, assembly GCF_000534415.1. Classification (NCBI taxonomy): domain Bacteria; kingdom Pseudomonadati; phylum Pseudomonadota; class Gammaproteobacteria; order Enterobacterales; family Enterobacteriaceae; genus Enterobacter; species Enterobacter sp. BIDMC 27. The sequence goes on along the minus strand of NZ_KI973178.1, from coordinate 3,003,704 downwards.
CGCCGGGAGGCGTGTTCACGCCAACCTTGTTTGTCGGTATGGCAACGGGAATGCTGTTTGCGCAGATCTTTGCGCTGTGGTTTCCTGGCTCTGAGACGGCGATCCTGCTCGGGCTAGCGGGTATGGCGACGCTGCTCGCCGCCACAACGCATGCGCCAATCATGTCGGCCTTGATGGTATGTGAGATGACCGGGCAGTATTTTTTACTTCCCGGTTTGCTGGTTGCCTGTGTTGTGGCGTCGGTATTGTCGAGAACGCTACGCCACGACTCGATCTACGGCCAGCATACCGCCGAAAGCCGAGAGATCGATGTAGTGCGCTAATTCGCGCTGCTCGGCGCGGGGCAGATAAGGCAGTTCGCCCACCAGCGGGCCAGGCAGCTTTTTGCTCAGCACATCGATGATTTCAGCGTAGTGCGCAAGGCCCGGGTTAATACGGTTCGCCACCCAACCAATCAGCGGCAGGCCGTCATTAGCGATAGCCTGCGCCGTCAGCAAGGCATGGTTGATGCACCCTTCCTGAATGCCCACGACCATAATCACCGGCAACTGCTCCTGCACCACCCATTCGGAAAGGGGACGTAAATCGTTCATCAGGCTGCGCCAGCCGCCGGTCCCTTCAACGACAACGTGGTCAACCTTTTCACTCAGATTTGCCAGGCCATCAGAAAGCAGGCTGTAGTTGATAAGCCCACTGTGAGCGACGCTGCTTTCCTCTTCGCTTAAGGCGATAGGATTAACGGCATCATAAGGCAGTTCCAGAGACGAGACGCTTTGCAGAACCAGGGCATCCTTATTGCGCAGCCCTTCTGGCGTCTCTTTACTGCCTTTTGCAACCGGCTTGTATCCTGCAACGCGTTTACCGCTTGCCGCCAGGGCCTGAAGTAACGCGCGGGATACGACTGTCTTCCCGACAGACGTATCCGTACCAGTAATAAAGAAACGCTTAAGCATGACTCATTCCACCTCTTGGGTATGCTTCAAAATATAAACCAGGTAAATAATTCAGTGGGGAAAGTCTACGGGATGCGTGCGCTACCGGGCTTGAGATAGCGCAATTTTTCGTACATCTCTGGAAAAGAGTTAGCCCTGTAGCAAACGAATCAGTAACGAGCCGTTGTACATCGCATCTTTTACCAGCGCGGCGCCGGCCATCGTACCCTGGTTGGAAAATTGCGTACTCTCGACCACGATGTTTTTACTGTACGCGGGAAGCGCCTGCTGATTGATGCAGGCGGAAATCGCCGGAAAGAGGATATCCGCCGCCTGACTGAGCGGGGAGCCGATCAGTATTTTTTGCGGGTTAAACAGGTTCACCATAATGGCCAGAATGCGCCCGACATTATTGCCCACGCCGGTAATAATGTCCTTCGCCAGCAGATCGCCCTGCCTTGCCGCAGCGCACAGTGCCTCGACGCTTAACGGTTGACCGTGCAGCGTGGAGCTCATCGACTGGCTGAGCCGCACCTGCGCCAGCTCCAGCACGCTTTCGACGCTGGCAATCGTCTCCAGACAGCCATGGTTACCGCAGTAGCAGCGTTTTCCGTACGGATCGACCTGCGTATGGCCGATCTCCACCAGGCTACTGCTGCCAGCATGCAACAGACGCCCGTCGGTGATCACACCTGCGCCAACGTTATGATCAATCACCACCTGAATTACGTCGCGTGCGCCCCGGGAGGCACCAAACAATGCCTCCGCCATCGTCCAGGCGCTGATATCATGCTGAATGTAGACCGGCACACCGGTGTGGTTTTCCAGCACGTCGCCCAGCGGCATCTCTTTGACGTTTTCATAAAACGGCATGCGGTGAACAATGCCATTTTCGGTATCAATAATTCCCGGCAGGGTGATCGCAATCGCCGTTAAACGTTCAAGACGCTGCTGGTGACGAATAAAGAACTGGTCGATGTGGGTCAGAATGGCATCGAGAAGTGGTTGCTCTGCATTAAGCGGGAGTTCCAGCCGGTCCTCCACCACCAGCTTGCTGCTGAGGTCGCGCAGCGCGAGGAAGATTTCCCCGCGGCTAATCCGCAGCGACAGGTAGTGCCAGGCTTCCGTTTCCACCACCAGCCCTACCGCCGGACGGCCACGGCTGCCCGGCTCCTGAATTTCTGTTTCCTGAACCAGATGGGCTTCCAGCATTTCGCGGACAATCTTGGTAATACTGGCGGGTGCCAGTTGTGCCAGGCGCGAAAGATCGATACGCGAAACCGGACCAAGCTGATCAATCAGGCGATAAACGGCACCCGCGTTGGTCTGCTTGATCTGATCGATATGCCCTGGCTGACTATCAGCAACCACCTCGTACTCCCTTATTTTCGAGCTTCGAAATAAACTGAGGGCTATGGTGAAGCACTTCAATGGCTGACGTCAAATTTTTACTTAGCCATGTGATTTACTGCACATTTTCGCCCACTTTTCCCTATAAATAATGCCCGCGAGAAGCGGTAATTAATTGTTCTTTGAAACGCTGTGCCGCATGGCTCTGTTCATGATGTTTAGACCACACCAGCCACATCTCTGAGACTGCATCCTGCTCGGCTATCTTCACCCAGCGCATTTCCGCCAGTTGTACCCGTTTAAATGAGGCCGGGAGAATCGACACGCCAAGCCCTGCGGCAACGAGACCAATGATCGTCATGGCTTCCCCCACCTCCTGCGCGATAGTCGGGACAAGGCCATATCGCCGCATCAGACCAAGAATATCGTCATACAACCCGGTACCCACCTGTGGGTCAAAAAAGACAAACGGCTCTTTCGCCAGTTCAGCCAGCGAGACGCTGTGCTGCGCGGCGAGCGGATGATCCCGGGGGATCATCGCCATCAGCGGTTCGCGGAGGATCACCTGCCACGCCAGGGTATCAGGCAACTGCGTGTTACGCATCAGCCCCAGGTCGAGCGATCCTTCGTTAAGCGGCGATATCTGCTCCCGGGTATTTATTTCGCGCGTCTGAATATGCACATCCGGAAAGTTACGGCGAAACGAGGATAGCGTTTGTGAAACAGCGCTGATAAAGGGGGCCGATGAGGTAAACCCGATGCGCAGCTCCCCCGTCTCCCCAAGATAAAGCCGTTCCGCTCTGGCGGCGGCGTCCTCCACCATACTCAGGATCTGCCGGCTATCGGCGAGAAACTGTTTTCCCGCCGCCGTCAGGCTCACGCTGCGGTTGGTTCGCGCCAGCAGACGCGCCCCGACCTGCTGCTCCAGGATCTGGATCTGCTGGCTTAGCGGTGGCTGAGAGATATTCAGCCTTGCCGCCGCACGACCAAAATGCAGCTCTTCGGCGACGGCGACAAAATAGCGCAGATGGCGCAGCTCGATATTCATATTTTTAAAGTATCATTTGAGATTATTAATATATTAGACAGAATATTTACATTTTCCTACCCTAATCTTGTGGTCATACCCGTCACCAGAAACCACGGGGATGTTTAAGCAAGGATTATGTGTGAGCCGTACAACGACCGTTGATATCGCGCCGGCCAGCGACATTGATGATTTACCCGCAGCACCGCAGCCGGTTCAGTTTATTAAACGTGGTACCCCCCAGTTTATGCGCGTCACGCTGGCGCTCTTCTCAGCGGGTCTCGCCACTTTTGCCCTGCTCTACTGCGTTCAGCCGATCCTGCCGGTCCTGTCGCATGAATTTGGCGTGTCGCCAGCCAGCAGCAGTATTTCGCTCTCCATTTCCACCGGGATGCTGGCGATCGGTCTGCTGTTCACTGGGCCACTTTCGGATGCCATCGGGCGTAAGCAGGTCATGGTAACGGCGTTAATGCTGGCCTCCGTGTGTACCTTGCTGTCCACCATGATGACCAGCTGGCACGGCATTCTGGTCATGCGCGCGCTGATTGGGTTATCCCTGAGCGGCGTTGCGGCGGTCGGGATGACCTATCTCAGCGAGGAGATCCACCCGAGCTTCGTGGCCTTCTCCATGGGGCTGTACATTAGCGGGAACTCTATCGGCGGGATGAGCGGACGCCTGCTCAGCGGTGTGTTTACTGATTTCTTTAACTGGCGCATTGCGCTGGCCGTTATCGGCTGCTTCGCCCTCGCTTCGGCGCTGATGTTCTGGAAAATCCTGCCGGAATCGCGCCATTTCCGCCCGACCTCCCTGCGTCCGAAAACGTTATTTATCAACTTTCGTCTGCACTGGCGCGATCAAGGGCTGCCCCGTTTGTTCCTGACCGGTTTCCTGCTGATGGGCTCGTTCGTGACGCTGTTCAACTACATTGGCTATCGTCTGATGCTTTCACCGTGGCATCTTAGCCAGGCATTGGTGGGTTTGCTCTCGGTGGCGTATCTCACCGGGACATGGAGTTCGCCAAAAGCGGGCGCCATGACCGCGCGCTTCGGCCGTGGTCCGGTGATGCTGGTTTCCACCGCCGTAATGCTGTTCGGACTGCTGATGACGCTTTTCTCTTCCCTGTGGCTGATTTTTGCCGGAATGCTGCTCTTCTCTGCGGGCTTCTTTGCCGCGCATTCCGTTGCCAGCAGCTGGATTGGCCCGCGCGCGCGCCGCGCCAAAGGTCAGGCTTCGTCACTGTATCTGTTCAGTTACTATCTTGGTTCCAGCATAGCCGGTACGCTCGGCGGGGTGTTCTGGCACAACTACGGCTGGAACGGCGTGGGCGGATTTATCGCGCTGATGCTGTGCGCTGCGCTGCTGGTGGGCGCGAGCCTGCATAAACGACTGCATTAACATTCAGCCCTCTTCGTGTTTAAATCGAGCCGATGCTAATTTTTGTCATCGGCTGATTCAGACACGAGGACTTCATGAAAAACAATAATTATCAACAACTCACCCGCACCTTCCAGCGCCTCTCCCGCTTCTCGCACCTCTCCTCCATCGCCAGCTGGGACATGTTCACCATGATGCCGCCAGGCGGCAGCGCCGCGCGCGGTGAAGCGCTGGCGGAGATGAGCGTCCTGCAACATCAGATCCTGACCGATAAAAAAGTGGGTGAATGGCTGGCGGCGGCGGCAGACGAAGATCTGAACGACGTTGAGCAAGCCAACCTGCGTGAAATGACACGCCACTACCAGCAGGCCACTTTACTGCCGGAATCGCTGGTGGAGGCCAAATCGCTGGCGGGCAGCAGGTGTGAACACGCGTGGCGCACTCAGCGTCCGGCCAACGACTGGCAGGGCTTTTCAGCCAACCTGAAAGAGGTGGTGAAACTCAGTCGTGAAGAGGCCCGCCTGCGCGCTGAGGCTAAAGGCTGCACGCCTTACGACGCGCTGCTGGATATCTTTGAACCCGACATGACCAGCGCTCGCCTGGATGTGCTGTTCGGCGATCTGAAGTCCTGGCTGCCGGAGCTGCTGGCAAAGGTTGTGGAAAAACAGGCTCAACGATCGTTCGTTCCGCCACAGGGTCCCTTCCCGACCGCCACGCAGCGCGAGCTGGGCCTGGAAGCGATGAAAATGCTTGGCTTCGATTTTAACGGCGGTCGTCTGGACGTTAGCGCCCACCCGTTCTGCGGCGGCGTGCCGGAAGATGTGCGTATCACCACGCGTTACGATGAAGATGAACTGCTCAGCGCGCTTTTCGGCGTGATCCACGAAACCGGACATGCCCGCTACGAGCAAAACCTTCCGCGAGCGTGGGCCGGCCAGCCCGTTGCGCTGGCGCGTTCTACGGCGATCCATGAATCCCAGAGCTTGTTCTTTGAAATGCAGCTGGGCCGCAGCGACGCTTTCCTGAAGCATCTGCTTCCGGCGGTTCATGCCCGTTTCGGTAGCCAGGCGGCATTCAGCGAAGAGAATTTTATTGCCTGGAACCAGCGCGTGAAGCCGGGCTACATCCGCGTTGATGCGGATGAAGTGAGCTATCCGGCGCATGTGGTGCTGCGCTATGAGATCGAGCGCGCGCTAATCAATGGCGAAATTGAAGTCGATGATATTCCCGCGTTATGGGATGAGAAAATGCAGGCCTGGCTTGGGTTATCCACCAAAGATAACTACCGCAACGGCTGTATGCAGGATATCCACTGGACCGACGGCGGTTTTGGCTACTTCCCGTCTTACACGCTGGGGGCAATGTATGCGGCACAGCTGTTCCATGCCGCCAAAACTGCGCTGCCCGGGTTGCAGGCATCCATTGCCGGGGGCGATTTCTCGGCGCTGTTTGACTGGCTGCGTCAGAATATCTGGCAGCACGGCAGCCGTTTCAGCACGTCGCAGCTCATCACCCAGGCCACGGGTGAAGATCTGAATATCCGCTACTTCCGCGAACACCTGACGTCCCGCTACCTGTAACCGAACGCGCCGGGGGTCCACCCTGGCGTTGTACATATGGTTACACGCCGATACCAATCACTCACGGAAACCCCGAATTTACAGGGATATAGTTATTTCAACGGCCCCGCAGTGGGGTTAAATGAGAAACCAAATTCGAGGGTATGAAAATGAAAAAAGTATTAGCTCTGGTTGTTGCCGCTGCTATGGGTCTGTCTTCCGCTGCATTCGCGGCTGAAACTACCGCCACCGCAGCGCCTGCGGCATCCACCGCTGCTCCGGCCAAAACGGTTCACCATAAAAAACATCACAAAGCGGCTAAACCAGCGGCAGAACAAAAAGCGCAGGCCGCGAAAAAGCACCATAAAAAAGCGGCAAAACCTGCGGTAGAGCAGAAAGCCCAGGCGGCTAAAAAACATCACAAAAAAGCGGCAAAACACGAAGCGGCTAAACCTGCTGCACAGCCAGCAGCGTAAGAGTACAAGCTTAACCGTGCCCTTCGGGGCACGTTGGTAAACCGGCGCTGAACGGGTTTGCGGTCAGCGCCGTTTTTTTATCCGGAGGGCGTATGCTGCGGCGCTATCGGTTTGAGTTCATTCTTATCCTGCTAATTTTATGCGCGCTCATCGCCAGCCACTTTTATCTTTCCTGAATGTAGCACGCTGATTTTACTCCCACTTTCTCGCCGTCGCGTCTATAGTATTTTCATAGGGTTCACTTTTAATAATCATAATTACCCCCACCAGAGTGTGATATGCGTAAATCTGTTGTGTTGTTACTGGGAACGTTTAGCCTTTTTGCTGGCTTTTCACATGCGGATGATGGCGACGATGACGCCATTAGCGCCAAAGAGGTAAAGACGCTGTTTTTTGGTCATGACGATCGTACGCGTGTCACCGATCCTACCGAATCGCCCTGGGATGCCATCGGGCAACTGGAAACCGCCAGCGGCAATTTATGTACCGCAACCCTCATTACGCCACGCCTTGCGCTGACGGCGGGTCATTGCCTGTTAATGCCGCCTGAAGGCAAACCGGATAAAGCGATCGCCCTGCGCTTTGTGTCGCAAAAAGGAATATGGCGCTACGAAATTCACGGTATTGAGGGGCGAGTGGATCCGTCGCTTGGCAAACGCCTGAAACCGGATGGCGATGGCTGGATTGTGCCGCCCGGGGCGGCCTCCTGGGATTTCGGGCTGATCGTTTTACGTTATCCGCCGTCCGGGATCACCCCGCTGCCGCTCTTTGATGGCGATAAGGCCGCGCTCACCGCCGCCCTGAAAGCCGCCGATCGAAAAGTGACGCAATCAGGTTATCCTGTTGATCACCTCGATTCGCTGTACACCCATACGGACTGCGTGGTGACGGGTTGGGCGCAAAACAGCGTACTGTCGCATCAGTGCGATACGCTACCGGGTGATAGCGGATCGCCCCTGATGTTAAAAACCGATAACGGCTGGCAGCTGATTGGCGTTCAGAGTTCTGCGCCAGCGGCGAAAGACCGCTGGCGCGCCGATAACCGGGCGTTGTCGGTGACCGGTTTTCGCGACCGGCTGGAAGCCCTGGCGCAGCAGTAGGTCACTCAGGCCAGTTTAATCATGATCATGCCGGCGAGCAGTAATACCAGCCCTATCCAGCCTTTATTGTTTAAACGCTGCCCGAACATAATCCAGCCTGCCGCCAGGGTGGCGGCAATACCGAAGCCCCCCCACAGCGCATAGGCCACGGACAGATCGATGCCTTTCACCGCCTGTGACAGGGCGCTAAACGCCCCCAGAACCGCGGCAATCGATAACAGGCCGTAGGCTTTACGACGAAAACCGTCGGAGAACTTCAGAAAGACGTTGGCAATAATTTCCAGAACGATGGCGAAAGCCAGCCAGGCCGCGTGGATCCATTCAAACTGCTGCATGGGTCTGCTCCTTCTGCTGTTTTGCCGGTTTGCGTGTACCCGATTTAATCAGCACGATACCTGCGACCAGGGTCGTCAGCCCGGCAATTTTCATTGTCGTCAGGGTTTCATCAAATAACATGACGCTAAACAGCGTAATCAATAAAATACCAATACCTTCCCACAATGCGTATGCCACGCCCAGCGCGATTTTTTTAACCGCAAAAGAGAGGAAAATATAGGAAAGCGTAATCATGACCAGCATCAAAATAAAACCGGTGCTGCCATCACTCACGCTTGCCCATTTCATCGACAAGGTGCCGGTAATTTCAGCGACGATCGCCAGAGCTAATAAAATCCAGTAAAACATGTTTTTTCTCCTGCTTGAGAATATAATCCATCGAGGCTCGCTGCGGACAGCAAACCAAAAAATTGGGAATTAAATCAGTTAGCTAAGCGCATAGCGCTAGCTCAGGCAGAAGACGTGACTATAGCGCGGAACGCCAGTGTTGCTCACCAGAAAGCAGGCAGAGGGAGGTTGAAAACAGAGCAGAGTTGTTTGAAAAATACGTCCTGAACAAATTGTCCATAAAATTACAATTATCCGCGGTGTTGCTTCTCGTCTTTGCGGATGAAAATTGTCCTCGGTAGTTGAACACGCCTGATTTGTATCATAAGCCAGGAATTTACTCAAAGCCTTTTCATTTCTTTACCCAGTCTGTTTGATTTTGGTTAGTTTTTTTAATCCGCTTTCCCCTCTATTATAAATAAAAAACTGTTCAGGAACGTCCATGGCCAAACCTATTATCACCCTCAACGGGCTTAAGATCGTCATCATGCTGGGCATGCTGATGATCATTCTGACCGGCGTTCGTTTTGCGGCCGATATCATCGTGCCTTTTATCCTGGCGCTTTTTATCGCGGTGATCCTCAATCCGCTGGTGCAGCGAATGGTGCGGCTGCGCATCCCGCGTGTGCTGGCGATAAGCCTGCTTATCAGTATTATTATCGTTGCGATGGTGCTGTTAGTCGCCTATCTGGGAACCTCCCTGAACGAGCTGGCGCGGACGCTACCGACATACCGCTCTTCCCTGGCGACCCCGCTGCTGCAAATTGAACCCTGGCTGCAACGCGCGGGTATCGAAGTCTCGGTTGAGGAACTGCTTAAATACATCGATCCGAATGCCGCCATGACGATTGTCACCAGCCTGCTGGCACAACTCTCCAACGCCATGACCTCGATTTTCCTGCTGTTCCTGACGGTTGTGTTTATGCTGCTGGAAGTTCCACAGCTGCCTGCAAAGCTCCAGCACATCATGGTGCGTCCGGTAGAGGGAATGGGCGCCATTCAGCGCGCGCTCGACAGCGTTTCACGCTATCTGGTGCTGAAAACGGCCATCAGCCTGGTGACGGGATTAGTGGTCTGGGGGATGCTCGCCGCGCTGGATGTGCGTTTTGCCTTTGTCTGGGGGCTGCTGGCCTTTGCGCTCAACTATATTCCTAACATCGGCTCCGTGCTGGCGGCGATCCCCCCTATCCTTCAGGTGCTGGTTTTCAGCGGTTTGTATGATGCCCTGATTCTGCTGGCAGGCTATCTGGTGATTAACCTTGTCTTCGGGAACATTCTCGAACCACGGATAATGGGACGCGGGCTGGGGCTTTCAACCCTTGTTGTGTTCCTGTCCCTGATTTTCTGGGGCTGGCTGCTCGGGCCTGTCGGCATGCTGCTCTCCGTTCCGCTGACAATTATTGTCAAAATTGGCCTGGAGCAGACCGCCGGTGGACAAAGTATCGCTGTACTGCTGAGCGACATGAGCCATAAGGCCGATTAATTGTCCATCGACAGCATGGGCTTACCCGTTCTTCCCGCTTCGCGATAGTTGCCCACTGCCCGCTGCCATTCCGACAGCGGGTAGAGGGTGACATCGCTGCACTGGCTGGCGCGCAGTTTAGGCCAGATGCGCCGAAACTCCGCCTGCCACGCCTCAGCGCTCAGCGCGTCCAGATAGTTACGAATGTGAAACCACGCCACGCGCGGCAACGGCCGCTGCTGCCGGAAGGTCTGCCCGGAGAGTAGCCCGTAGCAGACAAAGGTGCCGGTTTCGGGCATCACGCTCAGGATCGTCTCCGCCAGACTGCCGCCCGTGGCGTCGTACACCACCTCCGCTTGCGCGGCGGCAGCGTTGACGGCGGCCGTATCATGTTGCGCAATCGGGACGATCCCCATTTCAGCCAGACGTTGAGCGTGCACGGGCGAGCGATGGATCCCGTAAACCGCCTCTGCGCCCGCCTGGCGTGCCCATTGCCCGAGCAGAACGGCGCAGTCAGAACCGGCAGCGGTGAGCAGCACCGTTTTCCCGACCGGAGGATAGCGGTCCAGCATTATCTGTGCGGCAAGCGGGTTGATATACGCCCGCGCGGCAAGTAGCGAGTCGACGTCGTCCGGGACGGGAACCGCATACGCCGCCGGGCAGTCGACATAGCGCTGCCAGGTTCCCTGCCCCCGTAACGGCAGGACCCGCTTGCCCAGTAGCGCCGGATAAGCGGCGGGCGTTTCGGTCACTATTCCGACCCCTTCATAACCGGCTATCGCAGGCAGCGGCGTGCGATGGCGATATGCTCCGGTGATGGGGATGAGATCGGAGGCGTTCACCGGGGAAAAAAGCATGCGCACACGTATCTCTCCCGGCTGTCGCGGCGACAATGGTGTAGTTTCCGCTTGCAGTACCGATTCAGGCTCACCAAACCGGCGATACCAGAGAGCCAGATTAAGCATTGCGATCGCGCCATCCCATTTCCGGTGCGACATGTTTCAGGATGGACTCGATCACATGTGCGTTGTATTCCACGCCCAGCTGATTCGGCACGGTAAGTAACAGCGTATCCGCTTCCGCGATCGCTTCATCCTTTTTCAACTGTTCAATCAGCTTGTCTGGCTCTGCGGCATAGCTGCGTCCGAAAATGGCCCGCGTTTTCTCATCCAGATAGCCCACGCTGTCGCTTTCATTGCGGCTTGAACCGAAATACATCCGGTCGCGATCGTCCATCAGGGCAAAAATACTGCGGCTGACCGAAACGCGTGGCTGACGGGTATGCCCTGCCTCAGCCCAGGCCTGTCGGTAGGCACGGATCTGTTTTGCCTGCTGAATATGGAACGGCTCGCCGGTTTCATCATCTTTCAGCGTTGAGCTTTGCAGGTTCATCCCCAGTGTTGCCGCCCATACTGCCGTTGCATTAGAGCCAGCCCCCCACCAGATACGATCGCGTAAGCCTTCTGAATGCGGCTCCAGACGCAACAATCCCGGCGGGTTTGGGAACATCGGCTGTGGGTTAGGCTTCGCAAACCCTTCACCGCGTAATACATCAAGCAGTACCTCTGTGTGGCGGCGCGCCATATCAGATTCGTTTTCCCCTTCCTGCGGCACGTAACCAAAATAACGCCAGCCATCAATCACCTGCTCCGGGGAACCCCGGCTGATACCAAGCTGTAATCGCCCGCCGGAGATGAGATCTGCCGCGCCAGCATCTTCCGCCATATACAGCGGATTTTCATACCGCATGTCGATCACGCCCGTCCCGATTTCAATGCGTTTGGTTTTCGCGCCTATTGCCGCCAGCAAGGGGAATGGCGAACTGAGCTGGCGGGCAAAGTGATGCACACGGAAATAAGCCCCGTCCGCGCCCAGCTCTTCGGCGGCGACCGCCAGATCGATGGACTGTAGCAGCGTGTCAGCCGCGGTTCGCGTGCCGGACTGGGGTGACGGCGTCCAGTGACCAAACGACAAAAATCCGATCTTTTTCATAGTGGAGTATCCTGATAAAGCATTGCGTTATCCCTACTCTACGCATTAACGGATGAGAATAAATGGTGATTATTTAACGGAATGCTTCAAATAAACTGACAGAAATACGCAAATCGCACGCTGCCTTCCCGAAGAGGAGGCATTCTCCTGACATCTCATAATGGGATATAGTGTGAACTATTCTCTTTTTAACAGGTAACATCAGCAATGGCTCTGATCCCCAAAAACTACGCACGGCTGGAAAGCGGCTACCGTGAAAAAGCGCTAAAAATCTACCCCTGGGTTTGTGGACGCTGCTCGCGTGAGTTTGTTTATTCAAATCTTCGTGAACTCACGGTTCACCATATCGACCACGATCACACCAATAACCCGGAAGATGGCAGTAACTGGGAGCTGTTGTGCCTGTTTTGTCACGATCACGAACACTCAAAGTACACCGAAGCGGATCAGTATGGCACCACCGTTGTCGCGGGTGAGGATGCGCAAAAAGACGTGGGTGTCGCCACGTTTAACCCCTTTGCCGATCTCAAGGCGATGATGAACAAGAAGAAGTAATATCGACGGCTTCACTGCCCATACCTGTCGTATGGGCAGTCAGAAAGCCACATATGTTGTATTCCAGTCACAGGTTGAACAATGACACGGCTTTAATATCTGCCTCAGGGTTCACGCGTTTTACTGCCTCTAAAAACGCAGCGAAGTTTTGATTAAACACCGTCAGATTATTATAAAATTGCACCTGTTTTTCACGGGTTCCCTCAAGATAAGTCACAGACCAGATCCGCCTGTTATTTATCACTATCGAGCCTGGTTTAATTTTTATGATAGTCGCCAGCTCAATTTTACGGGTGCTGCTCTTTATAACCTCGTATAAATACTGCTCATCATAAAAGTAGGTTTTACCTGACGAGCCGCCAAACCAGACAGGATGGGTTGAGATTTTTTTCATTCCCCGGCTATCGGCAACGATGCGCGTTGGATGCCGAATACGCCTGACGAAAAAGCGTATCAGCATAATCAGTGCCACAAAAGACAGCACCACAAAAAGAACGTTAATGCTCTCCCGCATATTTCGTTACCTGACATGCATAGTTATAAGTGAAGAAGTATACCCAAATAGTCTGGTCGTGATAATTACCCTTCTACGCCCGTACGCCATGATGCCTTGTTACCCTTGATCTTTGCTATCAATATACAATACTGTATATAAATACAGTATTGATTAACGGTGATCATAATGCAGTTTTTCACCCCACCTGGCGATACCAGAGCGAGCTGACCATGTTTGCACTGTGTGATGTGAACGCTTTCTATGCTTCCTGTGAAACGGTTTTTCGCCCGGACCTGAAGGGACGACCGGTGGTCGTGTTATCCAATAACGATGGGTGCGTCATCTCTCGCTCCGCTGAAGCCAAACCCTTTGTGAAAATGGGTGAACCGTACTTCAAACAGAAAGATCTCTTCAGGCATCATGGCGTGGTTTGTTTCAGCAGTAATTATGAACTTTACGCGGATATGTCCAACCGGGTAATGAACACGCTTGAAGAGATGTCGCCTCGTAGCGAAATATACTCAATTGATGAGATCTTTTGCGATCTTACCGGCGTGCGTAATTGTCGCGATCTTTCCGACTTTGGGCATGAAATGAGAGCGACCGTACTGCAACGCACCCATCTGACCGTCGGAGTGGGCATCGCACCCACAAAGACGCTGGCGAAACTGGCAAATCACGCGGCGAAACGCTGGCAGCGCCAGACGGGAGGCGTTGTTGATTTATCCAATGTGGATCGTCAGAGAAAGCTGATGGCGGCGCTACCCGTCGAAGACGTTTGGGGTGTAGGACGTCGCATAGCGAAGAAGCTTGAGATGATGGGGATTAAGACCGTCCTGCAACTGGCAGACACCGATATCCGGTTCATAAGAAAACATTTCAATGTCGTGCTGGAGAGAACGGTGCGTGAATTACGGGGCGAATCGTGTCTTGAACTGGAAGAGTTTGCCCCGGTAAAGCAAGAAATCGTCTGTTCGCGCTCGTTTGGCGAACGCATCACGGAATATGACGATGTACGCCAGGCCATCTGTAGTTATGCTGCCCGGGCGGCAGAAAAACTTCGCAATGAGCATCAGCATTGCCGCTTTATCTCCGTATTTGTTAAAACCTCGCCCTTCGCGCTTAACGAGCCATATTATGGCAATAGCGCGTCGGTAAAACTGCTCACCCCAACCCAGGATAGCCGGGATATTATCGGCGCATCAGTTCGTTGTCTGGATGCGGTCTGGAAGAACGGCCATCGGTACCAGAAAGCCGGAGTGATGCTGGGAGACTTTTATAGCCAGGGCGTCGCGCAACTTAATCTGTTTGACGACAACGCACCCAGGAAAAACAGCCAACAGTTAATGGATGTATTAGACCATCTGAATGCTGAAAATGGCCGTGGCACGCTTTACTTCGCGGGACAGGGTATTCAGCAGCCGTGGCAGATGAAACGGGAAATGCTTTCACCCCGCTACACCACCCGCTTTGCGGATCTCCTCACTGTTAAGTGATATTAACAATTGCTGCTAAGTTGTAATTTTCCCCTTGCCGGACCGGACAAATCGGTTATCGTGCCAGGCAACTTTCGCAGCAATAAAAGACAATGGGATGCGCTATGGCGATTTTTGATGGTCACAATGACCTGTTGCTTAATTTATGGCTTCACCATCGCCAGGATCCGGTAACGGCCTTCTTCTCCGGCATTGAGACAGGACACCTCGATTATCCACGCATGCAGCAAGGCGGATTTTCCGGCGGGCTGTTCGCGCTGTTCGTGCCGCCGCAGGAGTATATCGCCCGCATGGCGCCACAATACGCCAGCGAGCCGTGGCAGCCGGTCGACATTCTCTGGCAGCAGTTGACGATCCTTAAGCAGCTTGTCGCCCACTCCGATGGCCGGGCACGATTGTGCCTGAGCGCGGCGGATATCGAACGCTGCCGTCAGGATAAAGTGCTGGCGATGGTGGCGCATATTGAGGGCGCGGGCGGTTTTGACGGCGAGGGAGACGATCTACAGGCTTTCTATGCCGCCGGGGTGCGCAGCATTGGGCCTTTCTGGAACATTGCTAACCGTTTCGGCACCGGCGTTAACGGGGCGTTTCCCGGCAGCCCGGACAGCGGCCCAGGGCTTACCGCTGAGGGTATCGCCCTCATTAAGCACGCTAACGCCCTGAACATGCTGATTGACGTTTCGCATATGAATGAAAAAGCGTTCTGGGATACCGCTCGTCATTCCTCTTCACCGCTGGTCGCCACCCATTCCAACGCCCATACGCTGTGCCCGCAACCGCGCAATCTGACCGATCGGCAGCTGCTGGCTATCCGCGACAGCGGCGGCGTGGCAGGCGTCAATTTCGGCAACGCGTTTTTGCGCGCCGACGGTAAACGCGATAGCGATACCCCGCTGAGCACAATCGTTCGTCATATCGACTATCTTATTAACATCATGGGTGACGATCATGTCGCGCTGGGCTCCGATTTTGACGGCATTACGTTGCCTGATGATTTACACGATGTGAGTGGTTTACCACGGCTAATCAGCGCATTGCGTGACAGCGGCTATGATCAATTTGTGCTGAATAAGCTGCTGTGGGGCAACTGGCAAAAGGTATTGCAAAATGTTTGGCAACAATAGGTTACGTTGTAAACATTAAGTTAATTCCTTACATCTTTCGGGTTGAGCTTTGCCCTCCTGTGACGCATTATTTGATGACCATCACAAAACTGGCACAAACAATGGCGTTGGTGCTGCTTTTTTAAAGAGGAAAAAACGATGTGGAAGAAACCTGCTTTTATTGATTTACGTCTTGGCCTGGAAGTGACCCTGTACATTTCCAACCGCTAATCGCTCTGCCCGCCATCCGTGCGGGCATTTTTGTTTGACTACCTGGCCCATCTTCATGTTTATTAAAGTCCTCGGTTCCGCCGCTGGCGGTGGTTTCCCCCAGTGGAACTGTAACTGCGCAAACTGTCAGGGTTTGCGCGACGGTACCCTTCAGGCGACCCCTCGCACCCAGTCGTCGATCATCGTCAGCGATAACGGCAAAGAGTGGGTGCTGTGTAACGCCTCCCCCGATATCAGCCAGCAGATTGCCCATACGCCAGAACTGAATAAGAAAGAGGTTCTGCGCGGCACGCATATTGGCGGCATTATTCTCACCGATAGCCAGATTGACCACACCACCGGGCTGCTCAGCCTGCGCGAGGGGTGCCCGCATCAGGTATGGTGTACGCCGGAGGTGCATGAAGATCTTTCCAGCGGATTCCCGATTTTTACCATGCTCCGGCACTGGAACGGTGGCCTGATTCACCACCCGATCGCGCCGCTCACCGCCTTTAGCGTGGAAGCCTGCCCTGATTTGCAGTTTACCGCTGTCCCCATCGCCAGTAACGCACCGCCCTATTCGCCGTGGCGCGACCGCCCGCTGCCGGGGCATAACGTGGCGCTGTTTATCGAGAACCGCCGCAACGGTCAGACGCTGTTCTACGCACCGGGTCTCGGTGAACCCGATGACACCATCCTGCCGTGGCTTAAAAAAGCGGACTGTCTGCTGATTGACGGTACCGTCTGGCAGGACGATGAACTCCAGGCCACTGGCGTCGGGCGCAATACCGGCCGCGACATGGGCCATCTGGCGCTCGGCGATGAACACGGCATGATGGCGCTGCTGGCCTCGCTGCCGGCAAAGCGCAAGATTCTGATCCACATTAATAACACCAACCCGATCCTTAACGAGCAGTCGCCGCAGCGTCACGCCCTTGCGCAGCAGGGAATAGAAGTGAGCTGGGACGGGATGAACATCACGCTTCAGGACTAACTATGCACATTCGCGAAACGCTCTCACCGCAAGAGTTTGAGCACGCCCTCCGGGCGAAAGGCGCCTACTATCATATTCACCATCCGTACCATATCGCGATGCATAACGGCGAGGCCAGCCGCGAGCAGATCCAGGGCTGGGTGGCGAACCGGTTTTACTACCAGACGACGATCCCGCTGAAAGACGCGGCAATTATGGCGAACTGCCCGGATCCGCACACGCGTCGCAAATGGGTGCAGCGGATCCTCGATCACGACGGCAGCAACGGTCATGACGGCGGTATCGAAGCCTGGCTACAGCTGGGCGAAGCCGTGGGGCTCAGCCGCGAGGACTTAATCAGCGAACGCCACGTGCTGCCCGGCGTCCGTTTCGCCGTCGACGCTTACGTTAACTTCGCCCGCCGCGCCAACTGGCAGGAGGCGGCATGCAGCTCGCTCACCGAACTGTTCGCCCCGCAAATCCATCAGTCGCGTCTCGACAGCTGGCCACAGCACTACCCGTGGATCAAAGAGGAAGGCTATTTTTATTTCCGCAGCCGCCTCAGCCAGGCCAGCCGCGACGTTGAACACGGTCTGGAGCTGGCGAAGCGTTACTGCGATAGCGCGGAAAAGCAGAATCGGATGCTGGAGATCCTTCAGTTCAAACTCGATATCCTGTGGTCGATGCTCGACGCGATGACCATGGCCTACGCGCTACAGCGTCCGCCTTATCACACGGTCACCGACAAAGCGGCCTGGCACACAACCCGACTGGTATAAGCATGCAAAAAAACTCCATCGTCGCCTTTCGTCGCGGCTATCGCCTGCAATGGGAAGCCGCTCAGGACAGCCATGTCATCCTCTATCCGGAAGGCATGGCCAAACTCAATGAGACCGCGGCCGCGATCCTCGAACTGGTCGATGGCCAACGCGACGCGGCGGCCATCATTGCCATACTCAACGAACGGTTCCCGGAAGCCGGCGGCGTGGATGACGACGTCGTAGAATTCCTGCAAATCGCTTATCAACAGAAGTGGATTATTTTCCGTGAGCCAGAATAAACCCGCCGTCAATCCACCGCTGTGGCTGCTGGCGGAGCTGACCTATCGCTGTCCGCTACAGTGTCCTTACTGCTCTAACCCGCTGGACTTCGCCCGGCAGGATCAGGAGCTGACCACCGAACAGTGGATTGAGGTTTTCCGCCAGGCGCGGGCGATGGGCAGCGTGCAGATAGGTTTTTCCGGCGGCGAACCGTTGACGCGTAAAGATCTGCCGGAGCTGATCCGCGCCGCCCGCGATCTCGGTTTTTATACCAACCTGATCACCTCGGGAATTGGCCTGACGGAAAGCAAACTCGACGCGTTCAGCGAGGCCGGTCTGGACCATATCCAGATTAGCTTCCAGGCCAGCGATGAAGTGCTCAACGCTGCGCTGGCGGGGAATAAAAAAGCCTTCCAGCAGAAGCTGGCGATGGCCAAAGCGGTCAAAGCCCGTGATTACCCGATGGTGCTGAATTTCGTCCTGCACCGACATAATATCGATCAGATCGATAAAATCATCGAGCTGTGCATCGAACTGGACGCCGACGATGTCGAACTTGCCACCTGCCAGTTCTACGGTTGGGCGTTCCTTAATCGTCAGGGGCTTCTGCCGACGCGGGAACAGATCGCCCGCGCGGAACGCGTGGTTGCCGAATATCGGCAAAAAATGGCCGCCAGCGGCAATCTGACCAACCTGCTGTTCGTCACCCCCGATTATTACGAAGAGCGACCAAAAGGCTGTATGGGCGGCTGGGGGTCGATTTTCCTCAGCGTGACCCCGGAAGGCACGGCGCTGCCCTGCCACAGCGCGCGCCAGCTGCCGGTGGATTTCCCATCGGTGCTTGAGCAGAGCCTGGAATCCATCTGGTATGACTCTTTCGGCTTCAACCGCTATCGCGGGTTTGACTGGATGCCGGAGCCGTGCCGCTCCTGCGATGAAAAGGAGAAGGACTTCGGCGGCTGCCGCTGTCAGGCCTTTATGCTCACCGGGAATGCGGATAACGCCGATCCGGTGTGCAGCAAATCGCCGCATCATCATAAAATCCTCGAGGCGCGACGCGAAGCAGCCTGTAGTGATATGAAGATCGGTCAACTTCAGTTCCGCAACCGTACCCGTTCTCAGCTTATCTACAAAACCCGGGAACTGTAACGATAATGACCACCCGCATCGTGGAACTGGCAGGCGGTTTACGCGCAACGCTGGTGCATCAGCCGCAGGCGACACGCGCGGCGGCGCTGGCGCGCGTGAGTGCCGGAAGCCATCACGAGCCACCGAGCTTCGCCGGTCTTGCGCATTTGCTTGAGCACCTGCTGTTCCGCGGTAGCCAGCGCTATCAGGGCGATGATCGACTCATGGCCTGGGTCCAGCGCCAGGGCGGCAGCGTCAATGCCACCACGCTGGCACGCCACAGCGCTTTTTTCTTCGACGTTGCCGCCGATAACCTGTCCGACGGCGTCGCGCGGCTGCGGGATATGTTGCAGGCGCCGCTGCTTTCATCGCATGACATACAGCGCGAAGTGGCGGTCATTGATGCGGAAAACCGGCTCATCCAGCAACATGATTCCGCCCGGCGCGAAGCGGCGGCGCGCCACGCGATGGAAGAACCCGCGTTTTTTCGCCGTTTTCAGGTGGGTAGCAAGGAGTCTCTCGGGCAGGACCCGGTATCGCTGCAAGCCGCGTTGCGCGACTTTCATCGTCGCTATTATGTGGCCGGACACCTGCAATTGTGGCTGCAAGGGCCGCAAACGCTGGATGCGCTGGCCGAGCTTGCCCATACGTTTGCGTCTGGTTTTGCGTCAGGAGGCATGCCTGAAACCGCTCCCCCGTTGCGTCTTAGCGCTGAAGCAGATTATCAGCTGGCGGTGACGGAGCGACCCGCACTGTGGCGTTGTCCGCTCATTCGAAAAAGTGACAACGTCACTTTATTTCGGGAGTTTTTACTGGACGACGCCCCCGGAAGCCTGATTGCCGGGCTACGGGCGCGCGGGCTGGCAGAAGAAGTCGCCCTGAACTGGCTTTATCAGGATGATGATTACGGCTGGCTGGCGCTAACGGTTGATAGCGAACGGCCCGAGGACATTGACCCGCACATTACCCACTGGCTACGGGCGCTACAGCAAACGACGGATGAGCAGCAGCGGCATTATTATCGGCTGGCACAGCAGCGTTTCAGCGCCCTGCCGACGCTGGAGCAGCTGCGCCAGCGGGCGTTTGGTTTTGCGCCCGGCGCGACGCCCGTGGGTTTTTCCGCCTTTTGTGCCGATTTACTGACGGCGCCCACCTCGTATCTGGCCTGCAAAAAAATGGAAACCGCTGAAATTATCGCCAGCCAGGGTTTTGCCCTGCCGCTTAGCCATTGGCGTCGCCAGCCGGTTGCAGATGATAGCCCCATCGCGTTTTCCTTCTACCCGCAGACTGCCAGGTATGCTGCGCCAGCCCCGACGTCAGAAGCCGCTCCACTGCTGCATTTGTCGGCGCAGACACAACCGCCGACGCTGATACTGCGCAGGCCTTTTTATTCGCGCGTGGAACGGGCGCACGGGGTGGCGATGGGCAAACAGTTACGCCCTCTTCTTGCTGAACTGCGCCATATCGACGGCAGCGGCGAGTGGCAGACGGTTGACGGTAGCTGGCAGCTCACCCTGCGGCTTCCTGACGCCGTGGTGACGGCGGAACCCATCATCGGGGCGATAATCGATCGCCTCTCCCACCCCGCTCCGGCTCTTACGCCAGCGCCAGAAGGCATCGCCATCCGTGAGCTGCTCCAGCAATTGCCTGAACGTCTGGCATCGGATCCGCCACGGGACGGCTGGCTGGCGGCGTTAGTTGGCGGCAGCGCCGGGCACGCGCACGGGTTAGCCCGGCAGCTTGGCCTGCTCCGGACACCGGTTAACGCTACGCCGTTGCCGTTAAGCGGTTGTCCCGGCGGGATCGAACACATTCCGCACGCCAGCGCGGATTCGGCGCTGCTGGTGTTTATTCCCCTGCCGCCGGGCGCGTCGCTCGCCGCGCTGCGGCTGCTGGCGTTATGCTGCGAACCGCAATTTTTCCAGCGCCTGCGCGTGGAACAGCAGATTGGCTACGTGGTTAGCTGTCGTTATCAGCGTATTGCCGATCGCGATGGCCTGCTGCTGGCGTTACAGTCGCCTGACCGTTCTCCCGTGAACCTGTTGGGTTGCTGCAAACGATTTTTGCGTGAGCTGACGCCGTGCGATGAGGCAGCGTTTAGCGTGTTGCGACGGCAGCTGGCAACGCAGATCCGCTCACCGATGGATGCCAGCGCCACGGCAGTGGCCGCCCTGCGCCAGCGCTATGGTTTGCCGGTGTTAACGCCGCAGGCTATTGATGCCCTGCAACCTGACGAGATAATCGCGCTATGGCGCGAGATGACTCGCCGTCGCCGACGCTGGCGGGTGCTTTTCACGGGCTGACCGGAACCGCCGCTTTCTTCCTGTGCGTAGTTTTTAGTCAAAAAAAAGCCCCGTACTATGACGGGGCCGGGCTGCTTATTTCGCTGTTATTTATCCAGCGCGTAGGCAATCACGTAGTCACCACGATCCGGCGACTGACGTGCACCGCCGGCAGAGATCAGAATGTACTGTTTGCCGGTTTTCGGTGATACATAGCTGATAGGTCCGCCCTGGCTACCCACCGGGAGACGCGCTTTCCACACTTCTTCCCCCGTGGAGGAATCAAAGGCGCGCAGGTAGTAATCCTGGGTTCCCGCAATGAAGACCAGACCGCCCTGCGTGGCCAGCGTACCGCCCAGCGTCGGCATACCGACAGGCATTGGCATACGCATTTTTACCCCAAACGGACCGGTATCCTGAACGGTACCGACCGGCACCTGCCAGACGATTTTCTGCGTTTTCAGGTCAATCGCGGAGAGGGAGCCAAACGGTGGTTTCTGGCACGGAATGCCCAGCGGTGACATGAAACGGTTTTTGTTGACCGAATACGGCGTTCCTTTCATCGGAACAGCACCCATCCCGGCGTTCACGGCTTCACCGCCCGTATTTGCCACCGCGCTCTGCGGATCTTGTTTAATCAGCTGGACCCACAGACCCAGACGCATGTCGTTGACAAAGATGTACTGGTTGTTCGGATCCGTGGACAGACTACCCCAGTTCATTCCCCCCAGCGAGCCCGGGAAGCTCAGGGAAATATCGGTTCCCGGCATCGTGTACAGACCGTCATAACGCATTGATTTGAAGCTGATACGGCAGGCCAGCTGGTCAAACGGCGTCGCCCCCCACATATCCGATTCTTTCAGGGTTTCCGCGCCAATCTGCGGCATCCCCACAGAGCGCGGCTGCGTTGCCGGGTACTGTTCACGTGGAATATCCGCTGGTTTTACCGGAACCTCTTTCACTTCAGTGAGCGGTTTACCCGTCAGACGATCAAGAACGTAAATTTGCCCCGCTTTGGTGCCCACCACCACCGCGGGCTTGTTGCCCTCTTTTGTCGGGAAATCAACCAGGCTCGGCTGCATCGGGATATCGAAATCCCAGAGGTCGTTATGAACGGTCTGGTATACCCACTTCTCTTTCCCGGTAGTCGCATCCAGCGCGAGGATTGAGGTGGCGTATTTATGATCTTCCGGAACACGGTCAGCGCCCCACAGGTCGACAGAGGAACTTCCCATCGGGATAAACACGGTATTCATCGACGCATCCCAGGACATAGGTGCCCAGGAGTTTGCAGAGCTACGTTTGTAGTGTTCGCCCGGCTTCAGAACATAGTTCGGATCCGGATTACGCGGATCGAACGCCCAGCGCAGCTGGCCGGTGATCACGTCATAACCACGTATAACGCCTCCCGGCATATCGGTGCTGACGTTATCCGCAACGCGGCCGCCAACGACAACCGTCGTACCCGCCAGCGTCGGGGCCGACGTCAGCACGTAGGTGGGATCTGACGCGTCACCCATCCCTTCATGCAGGTTAACGCTGCCGTTAGTACCGAAGTCCGGGCAGAACTTGCCGTTATCGGCGTCTAACGCGATCAGCTTACCGTCGATGGTGTTCATCAGGATACGGCGCTGGCATGCAGCGCCCGGTGCCACCTGCGCTGGCAGAACCGGTGTGGAGCCGGCTACCGTTGGCTGCGCCAGCGGTTTGGTGGCATCAAAGTACGCCAGGCCACGGCAGCGCATCCAGATTGCAGACTTAGCGTTGATTTCCGCTTTCCAGATCTCTTTCCCGCTATCGGCATCCACGGCGATCACGTTGTTATGCGGCGTACAGAGGAAGACACGATCGCCAACTTGTAGCGGCGTTTGCTGATCTTCTGCGCCATTGCCGTCCGGACTTTCCGGTACGTCACCGGTATGGTAGGTCCAGACCGGTTTCAGGTTTTTCACGTTGTCACGGGTTATCTGGTCCAGCGCCACAAAGCGACTACCGCCAGCCGTATTACCGTAGTGATCCCAGTTCTGCTGTTTCGCATCATCTTTTACCGGCACCAGCGGGCGTTTTTCACCGCTAAACGGCACGGTCGGATGGGGTTGAAACATCTGAACAAAGGTGACGCCCATGGCGACAATAAGGACCGCGCAGACCCCCAGGGCCCCTTTTGCGCAGGACGGTTTTCCTTCACGTTTACGCAATGCAGGCCAGGTGGCGGCTGCCAGCACCATCAGCCCGGCGGGTACCATTAAACGGGAAACCAGCGGCCAGAAGTCGAGCCCGGCATCGAAAAATGCCCAAATCAGGGTGCCAAGAAACACCAGGGCAAACAGCCCCACGGCAGAGGACTTGCGGCGGAAGAACTGAATCGCAGAGAGCAGAGTGATAACCCCGGCGATGAGAAAATACCAACTCCCCCCCAGGGAAACCAGTTTAAAACCGCCGATGGCAAAAAAGAGCCCCGTTACAAGAAGTATCACACCCACCAGCAGGCACCACGGGCCTAACCAGCCGGATGGGCGGGGATTATTGTCTGACATAAAAATGAATCTCCTGATTACTTTATAACAGCAGGGTTTTATTGACTGCCACGATGCTAAAACCCTGCATAACATCAATTGTTCGTGTGCGAATCATAAATTAAAATTATAATGTAGACAAAATGTATTCTGTCGGAAGAAAAGAAAATTCACTAAAGTGCAGGAACATAACAAAATAAAAAAATGGGATATCACTCTGTAATTCGCCAATACCAGAATATTTGACCAGTCAGTTCCGGCTTATGCGATGAATATCAGGTTTGCCGACAAGACAGCCCCGATAACGTAAGATTTTTGCATGATGAGAATTAACTTATTGCCTATTAATTAAGCTTCACAAACACGATCAGCTCGCGGATTTCACGATATACGTCACTACACCAAAGATATCGAGCGTATCGTCGCTGCCGACAATAATCGGTGAATAGGCGCTGTTCATGGGGTTGAGTTGAATATTGGGACGCAACTGGAGGCGCTTCACGGTAAATTCGCCCTCTACCGCCGCAATCACGATATCGCCATGCTCAGGCTTGCGGGAACTGTCCACCACCAGCAAATCACCGTTATTGATCCCCCCTTCTATCATCGAGTCACCGGCGGCTTTGACAAAGTAAGTGGAGCTGGGATGGGCGACTAATAACTCGTTTAAATCGATACGCCGCTCTACATAATCCGCTGCCGGGCTGGGGAAGCCGCACTGTACTAAGTCGCTGAAAAGTGGAATAGCAACGATTTCACGCAACTCTGCGGGTCTGAAAAAGATCATGATAAATACCTCCATACTGTTTTTATATACAGTAGTTTTAACTGAGGTATCGATCAAGCCATGTCAGCGTAAGCGGCTGGCTACGCCTTAACCGCTTCGCTTATAACCCCCTATAGCAATGAAGATTATTTGCTTTGTAAATTTTTACGTATGGGCAAGCTTAACGCGTCATAAAGCATCACTACAGCATCACTTATTGATGACTTGTAAATGTACAAAAGACAAAGCACCATCACTGCATAATCACTACCCGTTGACTTTCTATTTAGACTGGCGCATATTTTACAGCACAAATTAACAAGACAATTTTTGGAGGACGTTTTCTATGCCCGCCCGTGATTATCCCGATAAGCGTGTTGCTCGCGGTGTCGCAAAGGAGGCCGAACTCAGGATGTTAAGCGCGCGCATCGATCCTGCGCTGATGGAGTACATCCGCATTACTGCGTATGAAACACGGAAAAGTAAGCAGGAAATCGTGGCGGAAGCGTTAGCGCTTCATCGCCAAAGAAGTCAGATTGGATCATAAACAGCAAAAGCCCGAAAAATTCTCCGGGCTTTTGCTGGTATCGGGATTACCCCACCAGCGAATTTAACGTCTCCAGCGCCTCAGGCGGCAAAACCAGATCGGCTGCCGCCAGGTTTTCACGCAGATGCGCCACCGACGAGGTTCCCGGGATCAAGAGGATATTTGGCGAGCGTTGCAGCAGCCATGCCAGCGCCACCTGCATCGGCGTCGCGCCCAGTGAATCCGCCACCGCCTGTAGTCCGGAAGATTGCAGTGGCGTGAAACCGCCCAGCGGGAAGAACGGCACCCAGGCAATCCCCTGCTGCGCCAGCGAATCGACCAGCGCATCGTCACCGCGATTCACAACGTTGTACATGTTCTGTACACACACCACGGAAACCATCTTCTGCGCTTCAGCGACCTGCGAAGCGGTGACGTTGCTCAGCCCAATATGGCGAACCAGCCCCTGCTGTTGTAGCTCCGCAAGGGTACTCAGCGGCGCGGCAATCGAGCCTTCCGCCGGTCCGTGGGTGCTAAACATGATCCGCAGGTTAACCACGTCCAGCACATCCCGCTTCAGGTTACGCAGGTTGTCATGCACCGCCTGCGTCAGCTCCTGCGCGGAAAACGCCGGCAGCCAGGAGGCATCCTCGCCGCGTCGGGCTCCGATCTTGGTCACAATCGTAAGGTCGTCCCGGTACGGATGAAGCGCCTCGCAGATAAGCTGGTTGGTCACATGAGGTCCGTAAAAATCGCTAGTATCAATGTGATTCACACCCGACGCCACCGCTTCACGCAGCACCGCCAGCGCCGCATTTTTGTCTTTTGGCGGACCAAAAACGCCAGGCCCGGCAAGCTGCATCGCGCCATAGCCAAATCGTTTAACCGTACGCGTTCCGAGCGTGAACGTTCCGCTTTTATCTATGCTGCTCATGCTGACCTTCCTCATAAAAAATGATCCGGATTTACAACAGGTTCCGCAACGAAACCATTAGTTAAGCAATAGTAAAATTAAAGTTTAAATTCGCTACGACGATAGTATTGATGTAACCCTGCCTCTTCTCTTACGGATGACCGCCATGCTGAAAAATCTGCACGTGATTACCGGTATTATCTTTGCCCTAACCATATTCTGTCTGCTGCAAGTTGTCACGGGAGGGTTGTTCTACTCTGCCGTTAACAACGATCGTCACAACTTTCAGAACTCCGGGTTACTCAATGCCCAACAGGAGAGCCTGAGCGACAGCGTGAACACGCTGGTGAAAACGCGCGTTACCGTCACCCGCGTGGCGATCCGCTACCTGAAAAACCAGCGCGATCCGGCCTCTCTCGCAGCAATCAACACGCTGTTGGGCACCGCGAACGGTTCGCTGACCAAAGCCGAAGACTATTACAAAAACTGGCAGGCGATTTCGCAGGTGAAGGGCCAGAATGCCGCGCTCACCGAAGAGATGCAGAAAGCCTGGAAGCAAATGCACGAGGTGATGCGCTTGTCCATTGAGTATCTGCGCGCCGATAACTATCAGGCCTATGGCGACCTGGACGCCCAGCAGGCGCAGGATGAGATGGAGGCGGTCTATACCCGCTGGCGCGCTGAAAACAACGTGCTGCTGAAAGCCGCCGCCGAAGAGAATCAGAGCAGCTTTACCCAGATGCAGTGGACGCTGGCGGCGATCTTCCTGACTGTGATCGCCGTGCTGGTGGTGATCTGGCAGGGTTTACAGCACCTGCTCCTGAAACCGCTCAACGCCATCATGAACCATATTCGCACCATCGCGAGCGGCGATCTGACGCAAAATGTCGCGATTACCGGGCGCAACGAGATGGGCCAGCTGGCTGCTGGTCTGCACGAGATGCAGCAGTCGCTGGTGAGCACCGTCAGCGCCGTGCGCGGCAGCACAGATTCTATCTACACGGGCGCAGGAGAAATTGCCGCCGGGAGTAACGACCTTTCCGCGCGAACCGAGCAGCAGGCAGCCTCGCTGGAAGAGACCGCCGCCAGTATGGAAGAGCTGACTGCCACGGTGAAACAGAACTCGGATAACGCCCGTCAGGCGACGCTGCTAGCGAAGAATGCGTCTGAAACCGCCGCTCGCGGCGGTCAGGTGGTGGATAACGTGGTGCGTACCATGAATGACATTGCCGACAGTTCTCAGCAAATTGCGCATATCACCGGCGTTATCGATAGCATTGCCTTCCAGACCAACATTCTGGCGCTCAACGCGGCGGTTGAAGCCGCCCGTGCCGGGGAACAAGGTCGCGGCTTTGCGGTCGTGGCAGGTGAAGTACGGACGCTGGCCAGCCGCAGCGCGCAGGCGGCAAAAGAGATCAAAGGGCTTATCGAGAACTCTGTCAGCCGGGTGAATACCGGCTCGGAACAGGTGAGCGAGGCGGGTGCGACCATGAAAGAGATCGTCGCGGCCGTGACGCGCGTAACCGATATTATGGCTGAGATTTCCTCGGCGTCTGACGAGCAGAGCCGCGGTATAGAGCAGGTCAGCCTGGCGGTCTCGCAGATGGACAGCGTCACACAGCAAAACGCCGCGCTGGTACAGGAGTCGGCAACGGCGGCGGCAGCGCTGGAAGATCAGTCTGAACAGCTGCGTCAGGCCGTGGCGGCATTCCGGCTGAACGCTCAGGCATCGCTGGCGGCTCGCCCTAAAAACGTGAAAACGCCCGTACTGCTGCGCCCGTCAGCGGCAGGCGCGAATACAGCTGACGCGAACTGGGAAACCTTCTGAGTGACAGGCGGGCATCTCGCCCGCCCTCCTGATTAGCGGCTGCGCTTGGCGTGGCGCTCCCAGTTATCTCGCTTCGCATCCTCTGACTTACGCAACGAGACATAGCATGCTCCGCTGCCGCCGTGATGCGGCTGCGCTTCGCAAAAGGCCTGTACTTCGTCGAACTCGGTCAGCCAGCGCGCAAGATAGCTGCGCACCACGTTAGGATGCGACTGCTGTTCACGCCCTTTACCATGCACGATGATCAGGTTGCGTAGCCCGTCACGTCCGGCCTGGCGAATAAAGGAATAGACCAGCTGGCGGCATTGCTCCGCAGGCTGGCGTAACAGCGTTAAGCTGGCCTGACGGGAATATTTGCCGGAACGCAGCTTATCAAATACCCCCTGCTGTACCCCTTCGCGCTGGTACATGAGCGGCTCGGCAAGGGGCAACAGTTCCAGAAACCCCAGCGTCAGAAAGTTATCGAGCTGCTCAGTATCTATTTCCTGACGCGCCCGCGTGTTGCGGCTCTGCTGCCAGTGAATATCCGCGCAGCGTTTGAGCGGCTGGACATCCTCCATGGCGTCAAGAAAAAGGGATTTGTCGTCAGGGTTCATGGAAATCCTCCGGCTACATCTGAGTGATGTACTATACCTGCGCCCGTTGCGGGTCTCAATCATCCAGGCACGGGTTCAAATAATGGCTTAAGGAACAGATAATCGCAGACGCAATAAATTTAATCTAACCTTAACTTAAATTTCAGCCGTAATTAATTAAATAATTTACGTTAAAAAATCGTGAAATCAATCACTCAACGTCCTTCTCTTTTAAGAAAAAGCTGTTATAACTTAATAAACCTGCCCAATGGATAATGCATGTAGGATCCGCGAAAGGATGCACGACTGTGTGTACTGTGGAGTCTGTCTGATGTCGGACAGACTCTATTTTTTTATTGTTGTTATTTTGATTAAATTAATTTTCTGGCTTCCCTTCGAAACTGCGTGATTAATGATTCGGCAAGCGGTGTCTGGCGAGAATCACGACGCTGAATTAAATAATATGCTGCTTTAGGCAGGGTTTCGACAACCGGCAGCATTATCAGACGGTGCGCCAGAAGCGGATCGCAGCCCAGCTCCTGCGGTAAAATGCTGATGAAATCGCTTTGTGCGACGAGGCTAATACAGGAGGAAAAGGTCTCACAGACAACGCCAATTCGCGGTATTTGAGAGCGGTGGTTAAAAGTATCCTGCAACTGTTTATAATAACTTCCCCGGGGCGTAGGCATCGTCCAGTTATATTGCAGAAGCTCATTAATTGAGGTCGCCCCTGTCGCCGGATGCCCTGCCCGACAAAATACGGCAAAAGGCTTTTCGAACAGCTTTTCAAACGTAAATTCGTGATCGTACGGCCCCTGATAATAGGTATTGATGGTAAAGTCCAGCTCACCCTGACGTAATTCATTAATCATCGACACCAGCTGGCCTTCCATAATCCGGACGTTGACCTGAGGATGCTGCGCATGAAAACGCGTAATAACGGCTGGCATCAGGCTGCGTGAAATACTGGCCCCCATCCCAATATTGATCTGCCCGGCAAGTTCGCCCTGCCGCTGGCGGATGTCATCCTGCGCTGCACGCAGCTCTTCCAGAATCAAATTAGCGCGGTGATAAAACCCTTCCCCGCACTCGGTCAGCGCGACGCCTTTACTCCGGCGCACAAATAGCTGGGCCGCCATACCCTCCTCCAGCTCTTTAATGGATTTGGTCAGCGCGGGCTGCGAAAGATTAAGCGTCCGGCTGGCGCCGCGAATGCTGCCCTGACGCGCCACTTCGACAAACGCCCTGATTTGATGAAATTTAATCTGAAATGACATAACGAGACCGATAACCGTTGTTTATCAGAGTAAAGAAACTGTCATCTACTTTAATGGAAACGGATGTGCGAGGGTAATTCCTGAACGGTTAAAACTGTGAAAAAACGATTAGTGATAAGTAAAAACTATCACAGCGTGAAGCAGTTCACATATTTTAATGATGACAGGAAAAGATATGAACGCACTGGCGCAGTACATTCAGACATTAGCTCCACAACTGAGCGCATGGCGTCGCGATTTCCACCATTTCGCGGAATCCGGCTGGGTGGAGTTTCGAACAGCTGCGAAAGTCGCGGAGATCCTCGACTCGCTGGGCTACGAACTGGCGATGGGCCGCGACGTGGTCGATGCCGAAAGCCGTATGGGACTGCCCGATGACGCCACCCTTTCACGAGAGTTTGCCCGCTCCCGGGCGCAGGGTGCGCCGGAGAAATGGCTGGCGCCGTTTGAGGGCGGATTTACCGGCATTGTGGCGACCCTGAATACCGGACGTCCGGGCCCAACGCTGGCGTTTCGGGTAGACATGGATGCACTTGATTTAAGCGAAGCGCTTGACGAAAGTCATCGCCCCTTCCGCGACGGTTTTGCCTCCTGCAACCCGGGCATGATGCACGCCTGTGGCCACGACGGGCATACCACCATTGGTCTGGGGCTCGCGCAGGTGCTTAAGCAGCATGAGGCGCAGCTCAACGGCATCATCAAACTGATCTTCCAGCCTGCCGAAGAGGGTACGCGCGGCGCGCGGGCTATGGTCGCCGCAGGCGCGCTGGACGGCGTGGACTACTTTACCGCCATTCATATCGGGACCGGCGTTCCGGAAGGGACGGTGATCTGCGGCAGCGATAACTTCATGGCGACCACCAAATTTGACGTGCGCTTTACCGGGGTCGCCGCACACGCTGGCGGTAAACCAGAAGAGGGCCGTAACGCCCTGCTCGCGGCTGCCCAGGCCGCCATCGCGCTGCATGGCATCGCACCACACAGCGAAGGCGCGTCCCGGGTTAACGTCGGGGTCATGCAGGCGGGCAGCGGACGCAACGTGGTTCCGGCTGATGCGTTGCTTAAGGTTGAAACCCGCGGCGAAAGCGAGGCTATTAATCAGTATGTCTTTGAGCGCGCACAGGCGGTAATTACCGGCGCGGCGGCGCTCTACGGCGTAACAGCCGGGGTAAACCTGATGGGGGCGGCGACCTCCAGCGCCCCTTCCCCGGCCTGGGTCGATTATCTGCGCGAACAGGCAAGCCAGGTGCCCGGCGTGACTCATGCCATTGATAAGGTCAAAGCGCCTGCGGGCTCCGAAGATGCCACGCTAATGATGGCCCGCGTACAGCAGAACGGCGGCATGGCCTCGTATATGGTCTTCGGCACCGAGCTGAGCGCCGGACATCACAACGAAAAATTCGATTTTGATGAGCAGGTGATGAACGTTGCCATCGAAACGCTGGCGCGAACTGCGCTTAATTTCCCGTGGACGCGAGGTGTGTAATGCAGGAGAACTACGCTTTTATCGCCGATGCCATCGACACGCGATGTCAGACGTTTACCGATATTGCCGACGACATCTGGGATCATCCCGAAACGCGCTTCGAAGAGTTCTGGTCCGCCGAACGGCTCGCCAGTGCGCTGGAAGCCGAGGGCTTTGCCCTGACGCGGGAAGCCGGAGGCATTCCCAATGCCTTTATTGCCAGCTACGGCAGCGGCAAGCCCGTTATCGCCCTTCTGGGCGAATACGATGCCCTGGCCGGGCTAAGCCAGCAGGCGCACTGCGCGACGGCGCAATCCGCCACCCCGGGGGCGAACGGCCACGGCTGCGGGCATAACCTGTTAGGCACTGCTGCCTTCGCCGGGGCGGTGGCGGTGAAAAGCTGGCTGGAACAACACGGCGGCAGCGGAACGGTACGATTTTACGGCTGCCCCGGCGAGGAAGGCGGCTCCGGTAAAACCTTTATGGTACGTGAAGGGCTGTTTAACGACGTGGACGCTGCCGTGACATGGCACCCGGAGGCCTTTGCCGGGATGTTTAACGTCAGCACACTGGCCAATATTCAGGCCGCCTGGCGGTTTAAGGGGATCGCCGCTCATGCCGCAAACTCCCCACATCTGGGGCGCAGCGCGCTGGATGCCGTGACGCTGATGACCACCGGTACAAACTTCCTCAACGAACACATCATTGAAAAAGCGCGCGTTCATTACGCCATCACCGATACCGGCGGGATTTCGCCCAACGTGGTACAGGCCCAGGCCGAGGTGCTGTACCTGATCCGCGCCCCGGAGATGGCCGATGCGCAGCAGATCTACGCGCGCATCGAGAAAATCGCCCAGGGTGCGGCGATGATGACCGAAACCACCGTCGAGTGCCGCTTTGATAAAGCCTGCTCCAGCTATCTGCCGAACCGTACGCTCGAAGCGGCGATGTACCGCGCATTGCAGCATTATGGCACGCCGGCCTGGACGGAAGAGGAACGCGAATTTGCCCGTGAAATCCGCGCCACGCTCACGGCAAACGACCTGCAAAACAGCCTGAAAAACATTGCCGCAACGGGGGCCGAAGAGGGAAAAGCGTTTGCCCGACGCCATCAGGAGACGCTGCTGGTGGATGAAGTTGCCCCTTACGCCATCACCGATAACGTGCTGGCAGGCTCCACCGATGTGGGGGATGTCAGCTGGAAGATGCCTGTTGCACAGTGCTTTAGCCCCTGTTTTACCGTCGGCATCCCACTGCATACCTGGCAATTAGTGGCGCAGGGGCGTACCTCAATTGCCCATAAAGGCATGTTGCTGGCCGGAAAAGTGATGGGCGCGACCGCGCTGCATCTGCTTCAGGATGCCGACCTGTTGCGAAAATGCCGGGAAGAGTTCGAACAACACATAACAGAAAAACCGTACGAGTGTCCGATCCCGCAGGGCGTGACACCGTCACCTTTAAAATAAAAAAACACAACACAACAACACAACAACACAACAACACAACAACAGTCCCGAGGAACGCCCATGAGTATGTCTTCCATACCTTCGCATTCCCCATCCGGTAAGCTCTATGGCTGGGTTGAAAGGATCGGCAATAAAGTGCCGCACCCTTTCCTGCTTTTTATCTATTTAATTGTCATCCTGATGGTCGCGACGGCCGTGCTGTCCGCCTTTGAGGTGAGCGTGCGCAGCCCGGCCGACGGCAGTATGGTAGCAGTGAAAAACCTGCTCAGCGTTGAAGGGTTGCACTGGTTTTTGCCGAACGTGATTAAAAACTTCAGCGGTTTTGCGCCGCTGGGCGCCATCCTGGCGCTGGTGTTAGGCGCGGGACTGGCCGAACGCGTGGGTCTGCTGCCCGCGCTGATGGTGAAAATGGCCTCGCACGTCAGCGCGCGTTATGCCAGCTATATGGTGCTGTTTATTGCCTTCTTCAGCCATATCTCGTCCGACGCGGCGCTGGTGATCATGCCGCCGATGGGGGCGCTGATTTTCCTCGCCGTTGGCCGTCATCCTGTTGCGGGTCTGCTGTCGGCGATTGCGGGCGTCGGCTGTGGGTTTACCGCTAACCTGCTTATCGTGACCACCGATGTGCTGCTCTCCGGCATCAGTACGGAGGCAGCCAGCACCATCGATGCGACTATGCACGTCAGCGTGATCGACAACTGGTACTTTATGGCCAGTTCGGTGATTGTCCTGACGATTGTCGGGGGGCTGATTACCGATAAGATCATTGAGCCGCGCCTGGGTAAATGGGAAGGCCGGAGCGATGAAAAGCTGGAGACGCTGAGCAAAGAGCAGCAGTTCGGCCTGCGCGTAGCCGGGATCGTCTCGCTGGCGTTCATTGCGGTGGTGGCGCTGATGGTGGTGCCGGAAAATGGCGTGCTGCGCGATCCGATCAAACACACCGTACTGCCCTCGCCGTTTATTCAGGGCATTGTGCCGCTGATAATTCTCTTCTTCTTCGTCGTTTCGCTCGCGTTCGGCATCGCCACCGGCAAAATCCGCCGTCAGGGAGATCTGCCGCACCTGATGATCGAGCCGATGAAGGAGATGGCGGGTTTTATCGTGATGGTGTTCCCGCTGGCGCAGTTTGTCGCCATGTTTAACTGGAGCAACATGGGCAAGTTTATGGCCGTGAGCCTGACGGACGCGCTGGAGGCGGCGGGGTTGAGCGGTGTTCCGGCGTTTGTCGGCCTGGCGCTGCTGTCGTCCCTGCTGTGCATGTTTATTGCCAGCGGGTCGGCCATCTGGTCGATTCTGGCGCCCATCTTTGTCCCCATGTTTATGATGCTCGGCTTCCATCCTGCGTTCGCCCAGATCCTGTTCCGTGTCGCCGATTCCTCGGTGATCCCGCTGGCGCCCGTGTCACCCTTCGTTCCGCTGTTTTTAGGCTTCCTGCAACGCTACAGACCGGAGGCTAAGCTGGGTACCTATTATTCGCTGGTTCTGCCCTATCCGCTTATCTTCTTAGGGGTATGGCTGGTGATGCTGGTGGCGTGGTATCTTGTCGGCCTGCCGATTGGACCGGGTGTTTACCCGAGGCTGAACTAAGGAGTACTGATGCTGAGATTACTCGAAGATAAGATTGCGACGCCGCTGGGGCCGCTGTGGGTTATCGCGGATGAAGCGTTCAATCTGCGCGCGGTTGAATGGGAAGAGCACAGCGACCGGATGGTTGAGCTGCTCAACATCCATTATCGCGCCGAGGGTTACGAGCGTATTACTGCCCGTAATCCTGGCGGGCTGAGCGATAAACTGACGGCCTACTTCGAGGGCGATCTCAGCATTATTAATACCCTGCCAACCGCCACGGCGGGCACCCCTTTCCAGCGCGAGGTGTGGCAGGCGCTGCGTAATATTCCCTGCGGGCAGGTGATGCACTACGGTCAGCTGGCAGAACAGCTTGGCCGTGCCGGCGCGGCGCGCGCGGTCGGTGCGGCAAATGGCTCTAACCCCGTCAGCATTGTGGTGCCTTGCCATCGCGTGATCGGGCGCAACGGCACCCTCACCGGCTATGCCGGGGGCGTACAGCGCAAAGAGTGGCTGCTGCGTCACGAAGGGTATTTCCTGCTGTAATTCCCAGGCTTTTTGTGCTTAATTTTCTTCCTGTTAGGCTGATAATCCTTAATCATTCTGTGGAATTTCAAGGAGATGGCAACACGCTGCCGTCTCTTGTCTTTATTGGGGGTTTGCCAGACTTACGTCCTTACCAAAAAGATGTTAAAATTGACCAATATCAATTAAGGCTTGAGCAAACCTATGATCCCGGAAAAGCGAATTATACGACGCATTCAGTCTGGCGGTTGTGCTATCCATTGCCAGGATTGCAGCATCAGCCAGCTCTGTATCCCGTTTACTCTGAATGAGCACGAACTCGATCAGCTTGACAATATCATCGAGCGCAAAAAGCCTATTCAGAAAGGGCAGACGCTGTTTAAGGCGGGAGACGAACTGAAATCGCTCTATGCTATCCGTTCTGGCACTATCAAAAGCTACACCATTACCGAACAGGGCGACGAGCAGATCACCGGCTTCCATCTGGCAGGCGATTTAGTCGGCTTTGACGCCATCGGCAGTGGCCATCACCCGAGCTTTGCTCAGGCGCTGGAAACCTCTATGGTCTGCGAAATTCCGTTTGAGACGCTGGACGATCTGTCCGGTAAGATGCCGAACCTGCGTCAGCAGATGATGCGTCTGATGAGCGGTGAGATTAAAGGCGATCAGGATATGATCCTGCTGCTTTCCAAAAAGAATGCCGAAGAGCGTCTGGCCGCCTTTATCTATAACCTCTCCCGCCGTTTCGCGGAGCGTGGCTTCTCCCCGCGTGAATTCCGTCTGACCATGACGCGCGGTGATATTGGCAACTATCTGGGCCTGACCGTGGAAACCATCAGCCGTCTGCTGGGTCGCTTCCAGAAGAGCGGAATGCTGGCGGTTAAAGGTAAGTACATCACCATCGAAAACGGTGAAGCGCTGGCCATTCTGGCGGGTCACTCACGTAACGTGGCATAACTCTCCCGGATATCTTATGCCAGGTCGATAAATTTTCATGATTATTGATCTGGCAAAAACTTCCCCCCTGTTTCATTCAAGATATATAGGTTACTCTTTTACTTACAGACTGTGGTGACAGTAGTAAGGAGACCTGTATGGCAAAGTATCAAAACATGCTGGTGGCTATCGATCCTAATCAGGACGATCAGCCGGCATTACGACGTGCTGTGTATTTACATCAACGGATTGGTGGCAAAATTAAAGCCTTTTTGCCGATTTATGACTTCTCATACGAGATGACCACCCTTCTGTCGCCTGACGAGCGCACCGCTATGCGTCAGGGAGTGATCAGCCAGCGTACCGCGTGGATCCGCGAGCAGGCGAAATATTACCTGGAAGCGGGCGTACCGATTGATATCAAAGTGGTCTGGCACAACCGACCTTTCGAAGCCATTATTCAGGAAGTGGTGGCCGGTGGGCATGACCTGCTGCTGAAAATGGCGCACCAGCATGACAAACTGGAATCCGTGATTTTCACTCCAACCGACTGGCACCTGCTGCGCAAATGCCCTTGCCCGGTATGGATGGTGAAAGATCAGCCATGGCCTGAGGGCGGGAAAGCCGTCGTGGCGGTGAATCTGGCCAGCGAAGAGGATTATCACAATTCGCTGAACGAGAAGCTGGTGAAGGAAACCATCCAGCTTGCCGACCAGGTTAACCACACCGAAGTCCATCTGGTGGGCGCCTATCCGGTTACGCCAATCAATATCGCCATCGAGTTGCCTGAATTTGACCCGAGCGTGTATAACGACGCGATTCGCGGTCAGCATCTGCTGGCCATGAAAGCGCTGCGCCAGAAATTCAGTATCGATGAGAATATGACGCACGTAGAAAAAGGGTTACCGGAAGAGGTTATTCCGGATCTGGCGGAGCATTTGCAGGCCGGGATTGTGGTGCTGGGCACCATTGGCCGGACCGGTATCTCTGCCGCGTTCCTGGGAAATACCGCCGAGCAGGTGATTGACCACCTGCGCTGTGACCTTCTGGTCATCAAACCGGATCAGTATCAAACGCCGGTTGAACTGGACGATGAGGAAGACGATTGACCCCAAAATGAAAGCCCGCCGGTAACGGCGGGCTTTTTTATTACGCTTCGCTCAACCGCTGCGTCGGTGCCTCGTCGCCGGCATTCATCCAGGGCGCGTGCAGAACCATGCTCGGCAGCGCCAGCTTGATCTCCTGCTGGTTCAGCCCCTCCAGAATACGGATATTGATCTCCTGCTGAATATCCATGTACTTGTTGTAGTCCGCCGTATTAACGATATGGACCACCTCGAAGGTCAGGCGATCGCGATCGAAGCCCAGGAAATGGGCGCGGTCAAACTTCGTTTCCCCGACGTCGGTAATGATCTGTTTGACCATATCACCCACTGAACGCAGTTTGTCCGGCGCCGTGTCGCTGGCAACCCCGAAGGTAAAGACGATCCGGCGCGTTTGCATCCGTTTGTAGTTATGCAGCGTCTGTTGCAGCAGAATGGCGTTCCCGCAGACAATCTGCTCCCCGCTCAGGCTGCGGATACGGGTGGTTTTCAGGCCAATGTGCTCTACCGTCCCGGCGACATCGTTAAACACCACAAAATCGCCAATTTCGAACGGCTTATCAAAACCGATGGAAAGCGATGCAAACACGTCGCTCAGGATCGTTTGCACCGCGAGGGCGATTGCAATACCCCCTACCCCAAGGCTGGCAACCAGAGCAGTGATGTTGACGCCCGCGTTAGCAAGAATAGACAGCAGCATCACTGACCAGACTATGGCACGGAGGATAAGCCCCGTGATCACCAGCGTCACCGGGTTTTTATGGCTTCCCGGCGCCAGCATGACGTGACGAAGCCACGACACCACCCCCTGATCCATCCACAGCGCCACCTGGATAGCGAAGACCAGGAACCAGGCGTGGCTCACGGTACCAAAGAGATGATCCGGTAAGTCGACGAAACGCAGGCTGAATAACAGCGCCACGACAAAAAGCAGGACGCGGCTGGTGCGGTTAAGCATATCCGTCAGGATAAAACGCATCCGGTTGGTGGTGGGGTGCTTGTCGCCCCAGGTAGTGATCCCTTTCTTAACGAAGGCAATCAGACGCGTCAGCAGCCAGTACACCAGCAGAGTCACAAAAACCACCGTGGCGACGCCGATCCAGAAAGATGGCGTCATCATCAGCTCGATGATGTCGAAGCGGGACAAAAATCGCATTACACCTCCTCGTATTACACAAAGGGTAAAGTATAGACAGAGGAGAAAAGCTGGCCGCAGAAATAAGAAAACCGCCCCAGGGGGCGGTTTGTCAGGATGAAGCGCAATTACAGCGCTTTCAGGATCGCATCCACGCTGGCCTTGGCGTCGCCAAACAGCATGTGGGTGTTATCTTTAAAGAACAGCGGGTTCTGGACGCCAGCATAGCCGGTGTTCATAGAGCGTTTGAAGACAATGACGTTCTGCGCCTTCCACACTTCGAGAACAGGCATACCCGCAATCGGACTACGCGGGTCGTCCTGCGCTGCCGGGTTAACGGTGTCGTTGGCGCCAATCACCAGCACGGTGTCGGTGTCGGCGAAATCATCGTTGATCTCGTCCATTTCCAGCACAATGTCGTAAGGCACCTTCGCTTCCGCCAGCAGCACGTTCATGTGGCCTGGCAGACGCCCCGCCACCGGGTGAATACCAAAGCGGACCTTGATGCCGCGCGCGCGGAGTTTCTCGGTGATTTCCGCCACCGGGTACTGCGCCTGCGCCACCGCCATGCCATAGCCTGGGGTGATGATGACGGAATGCGAGTTTTTCAGCATCTCTGCGGTGTCTTCCGCGCTGATTTCACGGTGTTCACCCACTTCCTCATCAGAACCGGTTGATGAGCCGTCAGAACCGAAGCCACCCGCGATGACGCTGATAAACGAACGGTTCATCGCCTTACACATGATGTAAGACAGGATCGCACCGGAAGAACCGACCAGCGCACCGGTGACAATCAGCAGGTCGTTGCTCAGCATAAAGCCTGCCGCCGCCGCCGCCCAACCGGAGTAGGAGTTCAGCATGGAAACCACCACCGGCATATCTGCTCCGCCGATAGACGCCACCAGATGCCAGCCGAAGGCCAGCGCGATGATGGTCATCACCAGTAACGCCAGCACCTGCAAGCCTACGCTTTCGGTACGCACGAAGACCACCAGCAGCACAAAGGAAACGACCAGCGCCGCCAGGTTCAGCTTGTGGCGGTTAGGCAGCATCAGCGGTTTGGAAGAGATCTTCCCGCGCAGCTTGCCGAACGCCACAATCGACCCGGTGAAGGTCACCGCACCGATGAAGATGCCGAGGAACACTTCGGTCAGGTGGATGTTCACCAGAATCGGCTCCAGGCCCGGTTCGTGGTACAGGTAGCTGTTGAAGCCCACCAGCACCGCCGCCAGACCCACGAAGCTGTGCAGAATGGCAACCAGCTCCGGCATCTCGGTCATTTCAACGCGTTTCGCCAGACGAATACCAATCGCGCCGCCGATGATCATCGCCACCAGGATCCACGCCACGTTGCCGGTGTCCGGCCCAAAGATGGTGGCAATCAGCGCAATCGCCATCCCGGCGATACCAAAGTTATTTCCCTGCTGAGACGTTTCGTGTTTGGAAAGCCCCGCCAGACTGAAAATAAACAGGATTGCAGCAACAATGTATGCGGCTGTAACTAATCCTCCAGACATATGCTACCCCTTAGCCTTTACGAAACATTTTCAGCATGCGCTGAGTCACGGTGAAACCACCGAAAATATTGATACTGGCGATCAGCACCGCAATGAAGCTCAGGAAGCTGATCCAGCCGCCATGACCAATTTGCAGCAATGCCCCAACCACGATAATCCCGGAGATGGCATTGGTGACCGACATCAGCGGGGTATGCAGCGCATGAGAAACGTTCCACACGACGTAGTAACCCACCACGCAGGAGAGCGCGAAGACGGTGAAGTGGCCAAGGAACTCTTTTGGCGCGACATCCGCCAGCCAGCCAAACAGGATAATAACCAGCGCCATGATGGCGTATTTGCGCCACGGCGACGCAGGTTTTGCTGGCTCCGCGGGCTCTGGCGCCGCTTTCGGCGCAGCCTGAGGTTGAGCGGAAACCTGAATCGGCGGTGCAGGCCATGTGATTTCCCCTTCACGCACCACGGTAACGCCACGCACCACCACATCATCAAAATCAACGGTAATGTTGCCGTCTCTCTCTTTGCAGAGCAGCTTCAGCAGGTTAACGAGGTTCGTGCCGTACAGCTGAGAGGACTGGGTTGGCAGACGCCCTGGCAGGTCGGTATAACCGATCACCTTCACGCCGTTCGCGGTCGTCGTGACCTGGTTTGGCACGGTATACTCACAGTTACCGCCGTTTTGCGCCGCCAGATCGACAATAACGCTGCCCGGCTGCATGGAATCCACCATCTCACGGGTGATCAGCTTCGGCGCCGGTTTACCCGGAATAAGCGCGGTGGTGACAATGATGTCCACCTCTTTTGCCTGCGCCGCAAAGAGCGCCATTTCCGCCTTAATAAAGGCTTCAGACATGACCTTCGCGTAACCATCACCGCTGCCCGCTTCTTCCTTGAAGTCCAGCTCAAGGAATTCGGCGCCCATACTCTGCACCTGCTCCTTCACTTCCGGCCGGGTATCAAACGCGCGAACAATAGCGCCCAGGCTGTTTGCGGCCCCGATAGCGGCAAGACCTGCCACACCGGCACCAATCACCATCACCTTCGCGGGTGGTACTTTACCTGCCGCCGTAATCTGACCGGTAAAGAAGCGACCAAACTCATGCGCAGCTTCGACAATGGCGCGATAGCCGGCAATGTTCGCCATGGAGCTCAGCGCATCCAGAGACTGCGCGCGCGAAATACGCGGCACGGAGTCCATCGCCATCACGGTGACACCGCGTGCTGCCAGCTTCTCCATCAGCTCCGGGTTTTGGGCTGGCCAGACAAAGCTCACCAGCGTCGTGCCCGCGTTCAGCAGTTCAATTTCACTCTCTTCCGGTGCGTTGACCTTCAGAATGATGGGTGATTGCCAGACCTCAGCACCGTCCACTACGTCCGCGCCAGCCTGAGTAAAGGCCTCGTCATCGAAACTCGCCAGTTTGCCCGCGCCGCTTTCAATCGCGACGGTAAAACCCAGTTTAAGCAGTTGCTCCACCGTTTTTGGTGTTGCCGCTACGCGGGTTTCATTGGCTAACCGTTCTTTTGGTACCCCAATACGCATAGTTTTCCCTTCCATCGGTTTTTGATGATGGTTTGTCGATAATTGCCCACGGTTTGTATCAATTTTCACCATCGAGATATCGACGGAGAATGATTAACCCCGGAAAATAAAACAGTAACAAACTTTCTATAACCTACTGAAAATAGCGCCCGTGATCTACCGCCAGAAAACACTATTTCTTACTTTATCTGTGAAAAATAAGCGATCGGGGTCACTGACAGAGATATTTACCTTAAATTCGCCTTCAGGACCGATAAATCGCGCAAGCGAAGCGGTAAAAACATGATATAGCGCCATAAAAGAACAACTCATTAACATTAAATTAACTTGTAAAAGTCATATGCTTAATCAGTTTTGCTTGTGAAACGCCTGTTTTTTCCACATATCACAAAATGTTATCGAATCAGGTCCTTTGGTGAGCACAGGCTGTGAAAAATGCCGCAGACAGCGACGGGTGTTAAATGCCATAATCGGGACCGTCTCAAATTAACAACAACACCAGTACATGGTTTGCGCAAGGCGAAGGATTATTTTTATGAAGCTTAAGAACACACTCCTGGCGTCCGCACTTCTTTCCGCGACCGCCCTGTCTGCGAATGCCGCGACAGAGTTGACGCCGGAGCAAGCGGCAGCGTTAAAACCTTTTGACCATACGGTCATTGTGGGTCGCTATAACTCTATTGGCGATGCCGTCGCCGCCGCATCAAAAGCCGCCGATAAAAACGGCGCTGCCTCGTTTTACGTTGTTGACCAGTCCGATCAGGGCAACAGCGGCAACCAGCGCGTGACGATTGCGCTGTACAAAGAGAATGCCCCAAAAGCAGATGAACAGAAAAACCGCGTGATTAACGGCATTGTTGAACTGCCGAAAGATCAGGCTGTTCAGCT
Source organism: Enterobacter sp. BIDMC 27 (assembly GCF_000534415.1). NCBI lineage: Bacteria > Pseudomonadati > Pseudomonadota > Gammaproteobacteria > Enterobacterales > Enterobacteriaceae > Enterobacter > Enterobacter sp. BIDMC 27. The sequence continues at coordinate 2,961,943 of NZ_KI973178.1, read as the reverse complement.
GGAACCGTATGACACCGTGACCGTTCAGGGCTTCTACCGCAGCCAGCCTGAAGTTAACGATGCCATCACCAAAGCCGCGAGAGAAAAAGGCGCTTACGCGTTCTATATCGTGCGTCAGGTTGATGCCAACCAGGGCGGAAACCAGCGCATCACCGCCTTCATCTATAAGCAAGATGCGAAAAAACGCGTAGTACAAAGCCCGGATGCCATTCCAGCGGATTCAGATGCGGGACGTGCCGCGTTAGCGAAAGGCGGTGAAGAAGCGAAGAAAGTGGAAATTCCGGGCGTTGCAACCTCGGCGGCACCAAGCGCTGAAGTGGGTCGTTTCTTTGAAACCCAATCCACCAAAGGCGGTCGTTATACCGTTACGTTACCAGACGGCACGAAAATTGAAGAGCTGAACAAAGCCACTGCCGCGCAGATGGTTCCGTTCGACAGCATCAAGTTTACGGGCAACTATGGCAACATGACGGAAATCTCCTATCAGGTGGCGAAGCGTGCTGCGAAGAAAGGCGCGAAGTATTACCACATCACCCGCCAGTGGCAGGAACGTGGTAACAACCTGACCATCAGCGCCGATCTGTACAAGTAACAAAACGGTTTCATAAAGGCGGCGCAGTGCCGCCTTTTTTGTTACTTTTTTTCTGATTTCTGCCACACGTCATTGCATGCATCCTTCACACTCCGTAAAATCCCGCGCCTTAGCGTGATCCACCATTTTTATGCGCCTTAGCGAAATAATTATTCTGGATTTGGACTTTTCATAACAGGAAGCCAATGGAAAAGAAACTTGGCCTGAGTGCTTTAACTGCACTTGTATTGAGCTCAATGCTGGGCGCGGGCGTATTCAGTTTGCCGCAGAACATGGCGGCCGTCGCCAGCCCGGCCGCATTACTGATTGGCTGGGGCATTACCGGTGTCGGGATTTTGCTGCTGGCGTTCGCCATGCTGCTGCTGACCCGTATCCGACCGGATCTGGACGGCGGAATATTCACTTACGCCCGGGAAGGTTTCGGCGAGCTGATCGGCTTCTGCTCCGCCTGGGGTTACTGGCTGTGCGCGGTGATCGCCAACGTCTCCTATCTGGTTATCGTCTTCTCGGCGCTCAGCTTCTTTACCGATACGCCCGAACTGCGCCTGTTTGGCGACGGCAATACCTGGCAGTCCATCGTCGGCGCCTCGGTCCTGCTGTGGATAGTTCACTGGCTGATTTTGCGTGGCGTCCAGACCGCAGCCAGCATTAACCTGGTGGCGACGCTGGCCAAGCTGGTGCCGCTTGGCCTGTTCGTCGTGCTGGCCTTCCTCGCCTTCCGTCTCGATGTCTTTACGCTCGATTTCAGCGGCATTGCGCTGGGCGTCCCCGTCTGGGAACAGGTGAAAAATACCATGCTGATCACTCTGTGGGTGTTCATCGGCGTTGAAGGTGCCGTCGTGGTCTCTGCCCGCGCGCGTAACAAGCGCGATGTGGGACGCGCCACGCTGTTGGCCGTACTGGCGGCGCTGGGCGTTTATCTGCTGGTGACGCTGTTGTCGCTCGGTGTGGTGGCCCGCCCTGAACTGGCGGAAATGCGTAACCCGTCCATGGCCGGGCTGATGGTGAAAATGCTGGGTCCCTGGGGGGACGTGATTATCGCGGCGGGTCTGATTGTTTCCGTTTGCGGCGCCTATCTGAGCTGGACCATTATGGCAGCGGAAGTCCCGTTCCTGGCCGCCACGCACAAAGCGTTCCCGCGCCTGTTTGCCCGTCAGAACAAAAACAGTGCGCCATCGGCCTCTCTGTGGCTCACCAACATCAGCGTGCAGGTCTGTCTGGTGCTGATCTGGCTCACAGGATCGGACTATAACACGCTGCTGACCATCGCCTCCGAGATGATTCTGGTACCCTATTTCTTAGTGGGCGCATATCTGTTAAAAATTGCGACCCGCCCGGCACACTATGCGGTAAGCGTCGGCGCCTGTATTTACGGTCTATGGTTGTTGTATGCTTCCGGACCGATGCATCTGCTGCTGTCCGTGGTGCTCTACGCGCCGGGCCTGCTGGTGTTTATCTACGCTCGCCGTACACATCAGCTTGATAATGCCCTTAAGCGCCGCGAAATGGCATTGATAGGTTTGCTGTTAGTCGCTGCCGTACCGGCAACGTGGATGTTAATGGGATAGCGCCGCCTGTCCCATTGTTGAACTGAAAAGGAGATTACGATGGGACACACGCAGCAACGCCCAATATTGATCACTGGCGCAGGCCGTCGCATTGGCCTCGCCCTCGCCCATCACTTTCTCAATCTTCGCCATCCGGTTATCGTCAGTTACCGCACGGAATATCCCTCCATTGAAGGGCTACGAAATGCCGGAGCAGTCTGCATTCAGGCGGATTTCTCCACAGATGAAGGTATTCTCGCCTTCGCGGACAAAGTGAAGTCGACCACCCACGGACTGCGGGCGGTTATTCACAACGCCAGTACCTGGCTTCCCGAAAAAGCAGGACATTCACTCAGCGAAACGCTCGCCTGCATGATGCAGATCCACGTTAATGCGCCTTATCTGCTCAACCATGCCCTACAGGATTTGCTGCGCGGACACGGCCATGCCGCAGGCGACATTATCCATTTCACCGATTACGTGGTGGAGCGAGGAAGCGACAAACACATCGCCTATGCGGCCAGCAAAGCCGCGCTGGATAATATGACCCGCTCTTTCGCACGCAAGCTGGCGCCCGAGGTAAAGGTCAACGCGATTGCTCCGGCGATGATTTTATTTAACGAAGGCGATGATGCCGAGTATCGTCAGCAGGCGCTCAACAAGTCGTTAATGAAAATTGCGCCCGGCGAGAAAGAGGTGATCGACCTGATCGATTATCTGCTGACCAGCTGTTACGTCACGGGCCGAACGTTTGCCGTGGACGGTGGCCGCCCCCTGCGCTAGTGAAAGCGGCTCCAGAAGAAGATGAGCACCCAGGCGCTGAGGCTCCAGCAGACCACCGCCCCGCCCAGCGCCATGGGCAGACGCAGAAAACCGGTGAAGTACCACAGCGACAGCAGGTAGATAAAATACGGGATGATCGACCACATCCCGAACACAATGGTGGCGCGCAGCGCCTCAATACCCCGCTCAGAGGCCACAATATAGTGCGCGATTAACGCAAAGGTGGGAAACAGCGGGATCAGCCCGGCAATGTAGTAGTTCTTCGTTTTAGCCAGCACCCCAATCAGCAGCACGACCAGCGCACCTAGCGCGGCTTTTATCACCAGCCCCATTCTTTTCCCTTAACAATCAAATAACATTCCCGTGCAGGATAACGGAACTCCGGCTAATTTTGAAAGATTAATGGAAGGTTAAGGTTGCGCGGTGTATGTTGACGTTTTTCGCGATGACAGACGTTGTATGAATAAGATTGTTTATGTTGAAGATGAACCCGAGGTGGGGCAATTAATCGCCGCTTATCTGGGTAAACATGATATGGAAGTGGTTGTCGAGCCTCGTGGCGATCGCGCTGAAGACGTCGTCAACCGCGAAAATCCGGATCTGGTGTTGCTGGACATCATGCTGCCCGGGAAAGATGGTATGACGCTCTGCCGGGATCTGCGCGCGAAATGGGACGGCCCGATCGTGCTGCTGACCTCTCTCGACAGCGATATGAATCATATTCTGTCGCTTGAGATGGGCGCAAACGACTACATCCTGAAAACCACGCCGCCGGCGGTTCTGCTAGCCCGTTTACGCCTCCATCTGCGTCAGCGTGCCAGCGCTGAGCGTGAAGCGCCTGCGCCCTCCTTAACGCCGCATAAAGCGATGCGTTTCGGCACACTTTCTATCGACCCGGTCAACCGACAGGTTATGCTTTCCGGGGAGCTGATTGCGCTCTCAACCGCAGATTTTGACCTGCTGTGGGAGCTGGCAACCCATGCCGGACAAATTATGGACCGGGATGCATTACTGAAAAATCTGCGCGGCGTAAGTTACGACGGAATGGATCGTAGCGTTGATGTGGCGATTTCACGACTGCGTAAAAAACTGTTGGATAACGCCACGGAACCTTACCGCATCAAAACCGTACGCAACAAGGGCTATCTGTTTGCACCGCACGCCTGGGAAACCTGAAAAAGGAGCAAACAGGAATATTCGAAAAATAACTGACGATGCATCGGAATCGTTATCGGTGTTCGTCGAAAGTTATCGATTATATGCATCGCCAGTTATGACATATCCCCTGGTCTGACTCCTCTCTCCAGTTCTATTTCGATGTGCATTTTTCGCGTAAACAAAAGTAGCGCTAATGTATTTGATTGCTATAGTACAATATATATTCAGCAGAGCAGGCACCATCATCGATCAAAAATCCGTCACTTAAATGCACATTAGGCTAAAAATGATCTTTACAATTGACTTAATCATTATCTTATCCTTATGAAAACAAAGGGGATAATGGCAAACATATAAATAATATCGATCTTTTTCAATAGCTTACGTGTTTGCAGAAATCTAATTCTCATGCTAAACCTTATACTCTCTCAATTATTTAATGAAAGAGGTATAGCAATGTCATGGAGAGTCATTAGCTCGGTAATTTGTCCTAACACGGGAATCGTTTATTCAAGCATCTTGGGACTCAAGTTCTTGAAACTCATCATTTGGTATGAAAGCGATGTCTATTTGTACCCCGGTGACAGGATATATCCGACAAAAAATGGCGTCTTCATAAATGGTGTTTTCAAGCCTATATCGATATACAACATATCACCTTACAACGAAATGTTGTGGAGTGAAATTAAAAACAAGATGGCCTGCCCATACAATCGAAACCAGCACGAGGAGATATGCACTTACGCGGTGCATTGCAACGCGCGGAAATGCCCGCATGGGTTTGCCACCAACCCACTGATTGTCAGCACAGGTAAATCCAGACATTAGCGAAAATCGGAAATATTGAGATCAAGATAATTAATATTTCTGCTGCACCGCCTTTGTCCGGATAAATCTCCGTGACTACAGCCCAAATGCTCCTGTGGGGACATTTGGGCTGTAGTCACGCCTGGCAACTCTGGCTTCTTGTACCAAATTAATTTTTATTGTGCAATTTTAAGCAAGCCATCCGGAAGGCTAAAATAAAAATTGCTAATTAACCCTGCCCGTGCATTAATGGTCTCGTTAGTCCGATCCAATAATAGTTGGACAAGTTGCATGACAATTCTCATAACCAGGCGCTATCGCTGATATCCCCTCCTTTTGAGTCCACACTTAGCATTATATGTTTATTAGCTTTTATATCACTTCGGAAATGTTCAAATGGAGTCTTTATGTCATCAAAAATTTTAGGTCTGGTTAAGTGGTTTAAGGAAGATAAAGGCTTTGGTTTTATCTCCCCTGTAGATGGCAGCAAAGATGTTTTCGTGCATTTCTCTGCCCTTCAGGGAGAGAACTTCAAAACACTTTTTGAAGGTCAGAAAGTCGAATTTATCATCGTAAGCGGCGATAAAGGCCCTGCTGCTGCGAATGTAACGCTTTGCGATAAATAATATCAGCACACAGCCGCGTTGACGATGATGTTGCTTCTGGCTCGTGGACTGCACAAGCAGTCTACAATCCGATGCTAACTGCTTGTAAATCAGTAAAGTGTTATTGAGGTCAGGCGGCCGCGAAAAACATCGTCTCTTCCACTTCTTGTATGAGTATTTCTTCAGAGACGCTGAGAGGATTTAAACAAAGCGCTACAGTAGGGACAGACAAGCTGGGCCCCCTTTTGTATGCGAGTGAAACTGTGCTCTGACTCTTTAGCGCAGTTTGGACATGAACATTTGACTAAATAATTGCGACGAAGTTGCGAGTTTTTACGTCCCGACATAGGCTGCTCCTGAATGAAAAGGATTGCCACCATACACGTTAAGGCAGGATATTGCTTGCTTTTATTTCCCAAAGAGAGCAAAAAATGGAAAGGAGCCACGCTTCTGGAACATACTTACCTTACACAATCACAAAGAGATATAGAGTGATATATGAAAAAGGTGATCATTTTTTTTAATGCCAACCCCAGCAAAGTCATTATCGTGCTTAAGGGCATAACGTCTGTACGCCAGACATATCCGGATGGTGAAGAAATTAATCTTCAGATCATGACTGCAAGCTTTCCGTCGTTGACGGGAGATCATAATTCTATCTATGTTGCTTCAGACAGGGAACTTACCTCTCAGGAAATATCTGATGCTGCCAAACAATATTTATAATATTTTCTGTCACTAGTCCGGTTAACAACACAGCATTTATTTCACTCAGAATGAGAAAAATTACAATCCATCATTATTAATGCCTGCAAAATGCAGGCTTTTTTACGACATTGCCCTTTAAATTTAACTATTCCGCATAATCGTGCTGCTCACTTTGCTCCCTCTGTTTCCGAAGAAAGTGTATCATCAACCTTCTTCGTTCCTGTGGTGATATGGATGCCCACGCAGGGCTGACGAAGTAAAGCCGGGTTCTTAATTGATTGATTTAGCGGTGCTATCCAATGAAAAAGCTGTTTGTGCAGTTTTATCTCCTGCTGTTTGTCTGCTTTCTGGTGATGACCATGCTGGTCGGGCTGGTCTACAAATTCACCGCAGAGCGCGCGGGCAGGCAATCCCTGGACGATCTGATGAAAAGCTCGCTCTATCTGATGCGTAGCGAGCTGCGAGAAATTCCTCCTCATGACTGGGCGCGCACGTTAAAAGAGCTGGATCTGAATCTGTCGTTTGATTTGCGTATCGAACCCATGAAGGATTTTGACTTAGCGCCGCCTGCGATGCAGCGTCTGCGCGACGGAGACATCGTCGCACTGGACGAGAAATATACCTTCATTCAGCGTATTCCGCGCAGCCATTATGTTCTGGCCGTCGGGCCAGTGCCCTATCTCTATTACCTGCACCAGATGCGCCTGCTGGATCTCGCTCTGCTGGGCTTTATTGCCATTTCGCTCGCTTTACCTGTGTTCATCTGGATGCGACCGCACTGGCAGGACATGCTGAAACTGGAATCCGCCGCACAGCGTTTTGGGGAGGGTCATTTAACTGAACGCATACATTTCGACAGCGGTTCCAGTTTTGACCGGCTCGGTATTGCCTTCAACCAGATGGCCGATAACATCAACGCCCTGATTGCCAGCAAGAAGCAGCTGATCGATGGTATTGCGCATGAACTGCGCACTCCGCTGGTACGCCTGCGTTATCGCCTGGAGATGAGCGAGAACCTCACCGGGGCGGAATCGCAGGCGCTCAATCGGGATATTGGCCAGCTTGAAGCGCTGATTGAAGAGCTGCTGACCTATGCCCGCCTCGATCGGCCTCAGACGGAGTTGCACCTCAGTTCACCGGATCTCCCCGTCTGGCTACAGACGCATATTAACGATGTGCAGAGCGTTAACCCTCAGCGAAAACTGCTGACAGCCATTACCCCCGGCGCGTACGGCGCACTGGACATGCGCCTGATGGAACGCGTGCTGGATAATCTGATGAACAACGCCATGCGCTACAGCGAAACGACGCTGCGCATAGGTTTAGATTTGCAGGGAAGCCAGGCGATTCTGTGTGTGGAAGACGATGGCCCCGGCATTGAGCCGGCGGAGCGTGAAAAAGTTTTTGAGCCGTTTGTGCGCCTCGATCCCAGCCGCGACCGGGCTACCGGCGGCTGTGGTCTGGGGCTGGCTATTGTCCGTTCTATTGCCCAGGCGATGGGCGGTTCGGTTCGCTGCGAAGCGAGCGAGCTGGGTGGAGCCCGGTTCGTCTTTAGCTGGCCGATCTATCACAATCTTCCCCTTCCCGTACCTGCCTGACCTAAACCGCACGCTGGCCTGACCCGGCGTGTTATGCTATATCAGTAGTATGTTGTAACTAATTAAGGGCTGCCATGGCAACTTACGATCTCATCGAAAGGCTTAACACCACATTTCGGGAAATAGAGCAGGCGTTACTGACCCTCACGGGGCAACTTCAGGACTGCCGCCTGCTGGCCGCCCGCGTCTTTTCCCTGCCCGAGGTGGCGAAAGGCGCGGAGCACGACCCGCTGAACACCATTGAGGTGACGCAGCATATTGGCAAGGCGGCGCTGGAAATGACGTTGCAGCACTTTCGTCGCCTTTTCATCCAGCAGCAGTCCGAAAATCGCAGCAGTAAGGCCGCCGTTCGCCTGCCCGGCGTCATCTGCCTGCAAACGGATGCCGCAACGCGTGAAGGAATTGAGGCGCAGATTACGCATATCAATACGCTGAAAGCCGCGTTTGAGAAGATTGTAACCGTTGAGTCCGGGCTGGCGCCGGCTGCCCGTTTTGAATGGGTGCATCGCCAGCTTCCGGGGCTGATCACCCTGAATGCTTACCGCACGCTGACGGTACTGCGCCACCCCGCCACGCTGCGCTTCGGCTGGGCCAACAAGCACATCATTAAAAATTTCACGCGCGATGAGATCCTGGCTCAGCTGGAGAAAAGCCTGAAATCGCCGCGAACGGTCGCCCCGTGGTCGCGGGAACAGTGGATTGAACGGCTGGAGCAGGAGTACCACAGCATTGCCTCCCTGCCAGCTGATACCCGTCTTAAAATAAAGCGTCCGGTGAAGGTACAGCCTATCGCACGCGTCTGGTACGCCGGACAACAAAAGCAGGTGCAATACGCCTGCCCGACGCCGCTGATTGCGCTCTACGATGCCGATCAGGGTGCGGTGGTGCCGGATATCGGGGAACTGCTGAATTACGATGCTGAAAACGTTCAGCATCGCTATAAACCCCAGGCGCAGCCGCTACAGCTGATTATTCCGCGGCTGCACCTGTATGTGGCGCAGTGATTATCTGAGGCTGCCCACCATCGCTTCCGGGCGGACCCAGGCATCAAACTCGGCGTCCGTCAGGTAGCCCATCGCCAGCGCAGAGGCTTTCAGGGTAAGCCCCTCTTTGTGCGCTTTTTTAGCGATTTCGGCCGCTTTGTCATAACCAATATGGGTGTTCAGCGCCGTTACCAGCATCAGAGACTCATTCAGCAGCTGGCTGATTCGCTCGCGATTAGGCTCAATGCCCACCGCGCAGTGCTCGTTAAAGCTCTCCATGCCATCGGCCAGCAGACGAATCGATTGCAGTACGTTGTGGATCACCATCGGACGATAGACGTTAAGCTCGAAGTTACCCGACGCGCCGCCCATGTTAACCGCCACGTCATTACCCATCACCTGACAGCACAGCATGGTCATGGCTTCGCACTGGGTCGGGTTCACTTTACCCGGCATAATGGAGCTGCCCGGCTCGTTTTCCGGAATGCTGATTTCGCCGATGCCGCAGCGCGGGCCGGAGGCCAGCCAGCGCACGTCGTTGGCAATTTTCATCAGCGAGGCCGCCAGCCCTTTCAGCGCGCCATGGGTATGCACCAGCGCATCACAGGTCGCCAGCGCTTCGAATTTATTCGGAGCGGTAACAAACGGCTGCCCGGTGATCTTCGCCAGCTCTTCGGCCACGCGCACCGCGTACCCGGGATGGGTGTTTAAGCCAGTGCCCACCGCCGTCCCGCCGAGCGCCAGCTCCGCCAGATGCGGCAGGCTGTTGTCGATATGCTTAAGATTGTGCTCCAGCATTGCCACCCAGCCGGAGATCTCCTGACCAAGCGTCAGCGGCGTGGCGTCCTGAAGGTGCGTACGACCAATTTTAACGATGTCGCGGAAGGCCTGCGCTTTCTCGTTAAGCGTAGATTTAAGCACGTTGAGCTGCGGGATAAGCTGCTCGCGGATTGCGATGACGGCCGCCACGTGCATGGCCGTCGGGAACACGTCGTTGGAACTCTGGCTTTTGTTCACGTCATCGTTCGGGTGGACCTTGCGCTCCATGCCGCGCACGCCGCCAAGCAGCTCGCTTGCGCGGTTCGCCAGCACCTCGTTCATGTTCATGTTGCTCTGGGTGCCTGAGCCGGTCTGCCAGATGGCAAGGGGGAATTCGTCGGGATGTTTGCCCGCCAGCACTTCGTCGGCGGCATTGATGATGGCGGTGGCTTTATCGGCATCCAGCAGGCCCAGATCCTGATTGACTTTGGCGGTAGCGCGTTTGGTCAACGCCAGCGCCTGGATTAGCGAGACGGGCATTTTCTCTGTCGAAATGCGGAAATGCTCCAGCGAACGCTGGGTTTGTGCGCCCCATAGCTTGTCGGCCGGGACGTCGATGGCGCCCATGGAGTCTTTCTCGCGGCGATGCATTGTCATTACTTACTCCTTGATAACAAAGATGGGATTGCTCACATGCTTAAGAGATAAGTATTGATGACTTCTGAGAAACGTTATGGCTCTTTGTGCGCTCTTTTTGATGTCGGGTGGCGGCTGCGCCTTACCCGACCTACGAGAATGCAGGCCGGGTAAGCGTCAGCGCCACCCGGCAATTTACAGAATTACTTCACACACGCCGAACACTGGGAAGACTGGATCTGTTTGAAGAAGTCGTTACCTTTGTCATCCACGAGGATGAACGCCGGGAAGTCTTCCACTTCAATTTTCCAGATCGCTTCCATACCCAGTTCCGGGTACTCCACGCACTCCAGGCTCTTGATACTGCCCTGCGCCAGCACCGCTGCCGGGCCGCCTATGCTGCCGAGGTAGAAGCCGCCGTGCTTGTGGCACGCGTCCGTCACCTGCTGGCTGCGGTTGCCTTTCGCCAGCATGATCATGCTGCCGCCGTTGGCCTGCAACTGGTCGACGTAGGAGTCCATACGGCCCGCCGTGGTTGGGCCTAACGAGCCGGAAGCATATCCATCAGGCGTTTTTGCCGGGCCTGCGTAGTAGATCGGGTGATCTTTAATGTACTGCGGCAGCCCTTCGCCGTTGTCCAGGCGCTCTTTCAGCTTCGCATGGGCGATGTCGCGGCCCACGATAATCGTCCCGTTCAGGGAAAGGCGCGTTGAAACCGGATACTGCGAAAGCTGCGCGAGGATCTCTTTCATCGGACGATTCAGGTCCACGCGAACCGCTTCCCCCTCGCCCGCTTTACGCAGTTCTTCAGGAATATATTTGCCCGGGTTGTTCTCCAGCTTCTCGATCCAGATGCCGTCGCGGTTGATCTTCGCCTTGATGTTGCGATCCGCCGAGCATGAGACGCCCATGCCCACCGGACAGGAAGCACCGTGGCGCGGCAGGCGGATCACGCGAATGTCATGCGCGAAGTATTTGCCGCCAAACTGCGCGCCCAGGCCCAGATTCTGCGCTTCGGCCAGCAGTTCCTGCTCAAGCTGCACGTCCCGGAACGCCTGACCATGTTCGTTACCTTCCGTTGGCAGGCCATCGTAGTATTTGGTTGAGGCCAGCTTAACGGTTTTCAGGGTGCTTTCGGCAGACGTACCGCCAATCACAAACGCGATATGGTACGGCGGGCAGGCCGCGGTGCCGAGGGTGCGCATCTTCTCGACCAGATAATTCTTCAGCTTGCCCGGGGTAAGCAGCGCTTTGGTTTCCTGGTAAAGATAGGTTTTGTTGGCTGAACCGCCGCCTTTGGCGATGCAGAGGAATTTGTACTCGTCACCGTCGACGCTGTAGAGGTCAATCTGCGCAGGCAGGTTGGTGCCGGTGTTCACCTCTTTGTACATATCCAGCGCCGCGTTTTGCGAATAGCGCAGGTTGTCTTCGGTGTAGGTATTGTAAACGCCGCGCGCCAGCGCCGCTTCGTCACCGCCGCCGGTCCAGACGCGCTGGCCTTTTTTACCGGTGATAATCGCCGTGCCGGTGTCCTGGCAGGTCGGCAGAATGCCTTTCGCCGCGATATCAGAGTTACGCAGGAATTGCAGGGCAACGTACTTATCGTTCTCACTGGCTTCCGGGTCGCTCAGGATATCAGCAACCTGCTGCTGATGCGCCGGACGGAGCATAAAGGAAGCATCATGGAAGGCTTGCTGCGCCAGCAACGTCAGCGCCTGCGGGTCAACTTTGAGGATCTCCTGCCCTTCAAACTCAGAGACAGAAACGTAATCGCGGGTTAACAGGTAATACTCGGTCTGATCCTGACTGAGGGGGAAAGGATCCTGATAATGGAAGGGTTTATTCGACATTGTTCTCTCACTTACTGCTTCGGTCTGTTTATTCAGGGCAGATGTTCCGCTGCCCGGCTTAAAAGCGAGTCAGCTTATCCTACACAATTTTTTAACAAAAACTGAGACTAGTACGACTTTTTACATCCGCAGGTTACTTCCATTCGGTTTATTGCTTTAATACGCGGAGTTAATTCCACCTATGAATCAGGGCTTGATAATGCAAAAACTCATCAACTCAGTGCAAAACTACGCCTGGGGAAGTAAAACTGCGTTAACGGATCTCTACGGTATCGCCAACCCGGACAACCTGCCGATGGCAGAGCTGTGGATGGGCGCGCATCCGAAGAGCAGCTCAAAAATTGAAGATGCCAGCGGCCAGGTTCGCAGCCTGCGTGACGTCATCGACGCCGACAAAGCCGCACTGCTCGGCGATAAAGTGGCGAATCGTTTTGGTGAGCTGCCGTTTCTGTTCAAGGTATTGTGCGCCGACCAGCCGCTCTCCATTCAGGTTCACCCGAACAAAAAAGCCTCTGAGCTGGGCTTTGCCAAAGAAAATGCCGCCGGTATTCCGTTAGACGCCGCAGAGCGTAACTACAAAGATCCTAACCACAAGCCGGAACTGGTTTTCGCCCTTACCCCTTTCCTGGCGATGAATGCCTTCCGCGAGTTTTCCGAGATCATCTCCCTGCTGCAACCGGTCGCCGGGGCTCACAACGCGATCGCCCATTTCCTGGAAAACCCGAACGCAGAAGCCTTGAGCGAGCTGTTTGCCAGCCTGCTGAATATGCAGGGCGAGGAAAAATCCCACGCGCTGGCGGTGCTGAAAGCCGCGCTGAACAGCCAGCAGGGTGAGCCATGGGACACCATTCGCGTAATTTCCGCGTTTTATCCGGACGACAGCGGCCTCTTCTCTCCGCTGCTGCTGAACGTGGTGAAGCTCAACCCGGGCGAAGCGATGTTCCTGTTCGCTGAAACCCCGCACGCCTACCTGAACGGCGTGGCGCTGGAGGTGATGGCTAACTCCGATAACGTACTGCGCGCGGGCCTGACGCCAAAATACATCGACATCCCTGAGCTGGTTGCCAACGTGAAGTTCGTGGCGAAACCTGCTGCGGAGCTGCTTACGCAGCCGGTGAAAAACGGCGCAGAGCTGGACTTCCCGATTCCGGTTGACGATTTTGCCTTCTCGCTGCACGACCTCAGCGCAGACGAAACCGCCATTGCACAGGAGAGCGCAGCGATCCTGTTCTGTGTAGAAGGCGAAGCGACGTTGCATAAAGATAGCGAGCGTCTGGTGCTTAAACCGGGTGAATCCGCCTTTGTCGCGGCCAACGAGTCGCCTGTCCGGGTGAGCGGTACCGGTCGCCTGGCGCGTGTTTTTAATAAGCTTTAGGGACTTACTGAATTTTTTAACAACTCTTGCTAAGCTAGTAACAGGCGTTGTAACACCAGGCGGTTTTAACCGCCTGGTTTCATTTTAGGGATAATCGCAATGAAAAAATCGGTCGTAGCGGTAGGAGTGATTGTTGCTTTAGGCGTGATCTGGACGGGTGCTTCCTGGTATACCGGGAAACAGCTGGAAAGCCGTCTGGCAGAGATGATGACGCAGGCAAACAGCGAGATTAAGCGCAGCGCGCCTGAAGCAGGTCTGGAGCTGAGCTACCAGAACTACCAGCGTGGCGTGTTTACCAGCCATATGCAGGTGGTGGTGAAGCCGGTTGCGGGTAATCAGAACGCCTGGCTGAAACCGGGCCAGAGCGTGGTGCTGGATGAAGTGGTCAGCCACGGTCCGTTCCCGCTGGCGCAGTTGAAAAAGTTTAACCTGATCCCCTCCATGGCATCCGCCAGAACCGTACTGGTGAATAACGAGGTGACGAAGCCGATTTTCGATATGGCGAAAAATGAGTCGCCGTTTGAGATCAATACCCGCATCAGCTATGCCGGTGATACGCATTCCGACATCGACCTGAAAGCCCTGAATTACGAACAAGGCACTGACAAAGTCGCCTTCAGCGGCGGTAATTTCCAGCTTGATGCCGATCGCGACGGCAAGAATGTCTCCCTGACCGGCGATGCCGCCAGCGGCCTGGTGAATTCAGTCAATGAATATAACCAGAAGGTTCAGCTTACCTTCAACAACCTTAAAGCCAGCGGCAATAGCCGTATGACCGATTTTGATGAGCGTATCGGCGACCAGAAACTGAGCCTCGATAAGATCGCCATTGCGATCGAAGGCAAAGAGATGGCGGTGCTGGAAGGCATGGATCTGGACGGTAAGTCTGACGTCTCCAAAGACGGTAAAAGCATCAACACCCAGCTGGATTACAGCCTGAAAAGCCTGAAAGTACAGAATCAGGATCTGGGTACCGGTAAGCTGTCTCTGAAAATCGGCAACATTGACGGCCAGGCGTGGCATGAATTCAGTCAGAAATACAGTAAAGAGAGCCAGGCTCTGCTGACCGATGCCGCCCTGCAACAGAACCCGCAGGCGTACCAGCAGCAGGCGATGACGGTGCTGTTTAATAACCTGCCGATCCTGCTGAAGGGCGAGCCGGTGATTACCGTTGCGCCACTGAGCTGGAAAAACGGCAAAGGCGAAACCAACTTCAACCTGTCGCTGTTCCTGAAGGATCCGGCCGCTGCGACCGGCGAACCTCAGACCCTTGCCCAGGAAGTTGATCGCAGCGTGAAGTCGCTCGACAGCAAGCTGACTATCCCGATGGATATGGCGACCGAGTTCATGACGCAGATTGCGAAGCTGGAAGGTTATGGTGAAGATGATGCAGGCAAACTGGCAAACCAGCAGGTGAAAGGCCTGGCGGCGATGGGCCAGATGTTCCGCATCACGAAGGTGGAAGACAACACCATTTCCACCAGCCTGCAATATGCTAATGGCCAGGTGACGCTCAACGGCGACAAAATGCCGCTGGAAGAGTTTGTCGGTATGTTTGGTATGCCGACGCTGGGCATGCCGGCACCGGCTGAACCGGCAGCGCCGCCGGCAGTACCGCAGCAGTAAACGAAAACCCCTCGCATGAGGGGTTTTTTATTGCCGGGTGGCGCTGACGCTTACCCGGCCTCCGATCCTGAGTCGTTGCAGGCCCGTGCAAGCAAAGCGTTTACTTCACCGTCACTAACCGTGCAGCCACAATCTGATGCCCGGCCTGCACGTCCGTATTTTCAATGCGCTGCATGATCCTGTCTGCCAGGGTGTACCCCATTTCACGAGCCGGCGTCGTCGCCCAGACGATGGGGAGATCGTCTAACGCATTTTCACCGACATCCGCAAACGCCCCCAGCGCCACCTGATGGCCGAAGAACGTTTCTACCCCGCCCTCACCGCTCTGGCGTCCGGCGCGGATCAAACCGAACCACGCCCCCATCGCAATGACGTCGTTATAGCAAATCACCGCGCTGATCGTCGGGCTGTTGCGAAGCAGCGTGCCGATGGCTTCCGCGGCTTTTTTCTGGCTGGATTCACACTCCACCACCCATTCGCTGTGAAACGGCAGGCCGTATTTGATGAGCGTGGAGCAGTAACCGCCCACCCGCTCGGCACGCGTCAGGGACGAGCTTTTACCGCCGAGCCAGGCGATGCGCTGATGGCCGCGATGAATAAGATGCTCGGTCAGCATTTGCGCGGCCTGCATGTTATCTGGCCGAAGGGTATCGGCTTCGTCGAGATAGCTGGCGCGCGACGCAAACACCAGCGGTACGCCTTTCTGCGCCGCGCGCTCACACAATTCACTGCCCACGCCGGACGCGCCGGCCACGATCACCCCATCCACCCCTTGCGTCAGCAGCATATCCAGCCTGGAGAGCAGCTGCTCCGGTTCGCGCCCACCGTGGAGCAGGAAAACCATTCGCCCCTGCGCTTCAAGCGCCTCGGTAAGCCCGGCGGTCAGTTCTGCATAAAACGGCGACGCGAGGTCGCGAACGATCAGCCCTATCACCCCGCTTTGCCCACCGCGCAGCGCCGACGCCTGGCGATTACGCACAAAGCCTAACTGCTCAACGGCCTCGTTGACGCGCTGACCCGTTGCAGGAGAGATGCGCCCCTTCCCGCTCAATACCAGCGAAACGGTGCTGACGGAAACCCCCGCCGCCAGTGCGACATCGTTGATGGTGATCTTTTTCGCTACAGCCATGTGGTGGCGTGACTCCTTGATAATGAGATCGCTAAAACGTTTTATCAATACGTTATCTTTATACTACCAGTAAAAGCCTGAGAATGTGATTTAGCGCGCACTAAAGTTTGATAAAACGTTTTATCTTCTCGCCCCATCGAGGTCGTTAAATCTCTTTCTACCATTTAAGGAGTCGTTTTATGACGACGAAAGCAGCACAAAAAATATCGCTGTGGGAGTTTTTCCAGCAACTGGGTAAAACCTTTATGCTGCCCGTGGCGCTTCTCTCTTTTTGCGGGATCATGCTGGGGATCGGCAGCTCGTTAAGCAGCCACGACGTCATTACCCTGATCCCTTTCCTCGGAAATCCGGTACTTCAGGCGATCTTCATCTGGAGACTATTAAGTCTTTTAACGAAGTGGCTTGATGTTGGATTGAAGTGCGGTAACTTCTGCTATGTTGCCGCGATACGATTTGTCATGTGCAATGAACTAACGTCGTTTCGCGGTAACTTTATGTCCCACCCATGCCCCACTACCAAAACTTTGCGTAGCTCCTTCCAGTTTCGCAACTTGCCGCTTTACGCCTTCCCATACCATCAGCATAATCACCACCGATCCGATTGTAAGATTTATCAGGTGCGCACCTCTTTTATCGGACAACAAGCAAATCTGAAAATCTCGTAGTGTATCGAGGCGACAGCATTTCACGCTTCATCTGCCACTGCTGCTGTATTCCCTGTCCGGCAAAATAGAGCGTACCCTTTCCGTCCTTTGCATTCAGGTGATCCAGCACTTCCATTAACTTCTCACTACCAGCTCGGGGAGCACTGTCATCGAACAGGTTTAACTGGGCCACGCCCTGGCTGAAGAAGTCGCCCAGCATGACACCCGCTTTCTGGTACCGGTGACCGTCCTTCCAGATTATGTCCAGACACTTTACCGCGGCGTTGATGATGTCTCTGCTATCCTGAGTTGGCGTGAGTAGCCTTACCGATGCGCTGTTTCCGTAATACGGCTCATTAAGGGCAAATGGAGAGGTCTTAACGAAAGCTGAGATAAAACGGCAATACTGGTGCTCGCCACGAAGCTTCTCAGCACCACGGGCCGCGTAGCTGCAAATAGCCTGGCGCATTTGCTCATAGTCAGTAATGCGTTCGCCAAAAGATCGGCTGCATACGATTTCCTGCTTCACCGGGGCGAACTCCTCCAGATCCAGACATGGCTCGCCGCGCAGTTCCCGGACGGTTCGCTCCAGCACGACATTGAAGTGCTTGCGGATAATCCACGTGCTTTGTTCTGAGAGGTCCAGTGCCGTTTTGATGCCCATAGCGTTCAGCTTCTTGCTGATGCGCCGGCCAACGCCCCAGACATCCTCTACCGGCACCAGTGCCATTAACCTGCGCTGCCGGTCGACGTTTGAGAGGTCAACCACCCCGCCAGTCTGCCGTTGCCATTTTTTCGCAGCATGATTGGCCAGCTTCGCCAGCGTCTTGGTCTGGGCTATGCCGACTCCGACTGTGAGATGTGTCCGCTGTAATATCGTCGCACGGATTTCTTTCCCAAATTCAGTCAGGTCCCGGCAGTTCCTTACTCCGGTCAGGTCGCAAAAGGCTTCGTCTATGCTGTAAATTTCCACGCGCGGGCTCATTTCTTCCAGCGTGGTCATTACCCGGCTGGACATGTCTGCATAGAGCTCGTAGTTGCTGCTGAAGCAAACAACCCCAGCTCGCCGGAACAACTCCTTCTGCTTGAAGAACGGCTCACCCATCGCTATCCCGGCAGCCTTTGCCTCGGCGCTACGTGCGATTACGCAACCGTCATTATTCGACAGAACGACCACCGGACGGCCTCGCAGATCTGGCCTGAACACCGTCTCGCAACTGGCATAAAATGAGTTCACATCGACTAAGGCAAACATCACATCACCGGATTGTCGTCTGTGAACGCCGCAGCGCCATTGATAAAAAAGGTCACCACTCCCATGACATCGACTTCATCTAAAGCATCACCTTCTATGCTTTCACCGTCTTCGGTGATGAGCGCACCGCCCATAACGACCGCGAACTGTAGCTGGCCGAACGCATGCACCAGCACGCGCGTTCCGTTGTCGGGCACAAGATCAGGCTGAAAAAGCGCATAACCACCTGATGTTTCAACCAGGCATGAGTAGCGGTTAACGCTACATAACTGTTCAAGTTTGTATCGCTGAGCTTTTGCCTCCATGGCCCCTCCAAAAACAACTGTATTTATGTACAGTATCGTCAAATATGAGAGTCGATCAAGTTGGACAGTGATGCTAAACTTCAGACCTTTCCGAATTTGCTGATTTTTATAATGTTAAAGCTCTTTGCTAAGTACACATCGATCGGCGTCATAAACACGCTCATTCACTGGGTTGTGTTCGCTATTTGCATATACGCGTTTCACACAGGTCAGGCTCTTGGCAACTTCGCCGGGTTCGTCGTGGCGGTGTCATTCAGCTTCTTTGCAAACGCCAGGTTCACGTTTAAGTCTTCGACAACCACGATGCGCTACATGCTGTATGTAGGGTTTATGGGATCCTTGAGCGCAGCTGTTGGTTGGGCTGCCGATAAGTCCGGTATGGCTCCAATTGTGACTCTCATTCTCTTCTCCGCTATCAGTCTGGTGTGCGGCTTTATCTATTCAAAGTTCATTGTCTTTAGGGATGCGAAATGAAAATTTCTCTGGTCGTTCCGGTATTTAATGAAGAAGATGCTATTCCAATCTTCTACAAAACCGTGCGGGAGTTTGAAGAGCTACAACAGCATGAGGTAGAGATAGTCTTTATCAACGACGGCAGTAAAGATGCGACAGAATCAATAATAAATGCGCTCGCTGTGGCCGATCCGCTTGTCATTCCTCTTTCCTTTACCCGCAATTTCGGTAAAGAACCTGCGCTGTTTGCAGGACTGGACCATGCAAGCGGCGAAGCTATTATCCCGATAGATGTTGATTTGCAGGACCCAATTGAGGTTATACCGCACCTGATAGAGAAATGGCAGGCCGGGGCGGATATGGTGCTGGCTAAACGCTCTGACCGGTCCACCGATGGGCGACTCAAGCGTAAGACCGCAGAGTGGTTCTATAAGCTGCACAACAAAATCAGCAATCCGCAGATCGAGGAAAACGTTGGCGACTTCCGCCTGATGTCTCGAGATGTGGTTGAAAACATCAAGCTAATGCCAGAACGCAACCTTTTCATGAAAGGCGTTTTGAGTTGGGTTGGCGGCCGCACTGATGTTGTTGAATATGCCCGCGCAGAACGTGTTGCCGGGGATTCTAAGTTTAATGGCTGGAAACTGTGGAACCTAGCGTTAGAGGGTATCACCAGTTTCTCAACTTTCCCACTGCGCATGTGGACGTATATCGGCTTGTTCGTTGCTGGCCTGGCCTTCATCTATGGCGCATGGATGATCGTCGACACGTTAGCGTTCGGCAACCCGGTTCGTGGCTATCCATCAATGCTGGTTTCAATACTTTTCTTGGGCGGGATTCAGTTGATAGGCATAGGTGTGCTTGGGGAATATATCGGCAGAATTTATGTTGAAGTTAAAGGAAGGCCTCGATACATCATCAAAAAAGATTTCAATGATATTCGGAAGGACGAGAAATGATTAGTCAGACTTTGGGAAAAGAGATTCAAATAAAGTGGGTGTTGTTCACATTTGTATTCGCAGTTGTGGCTGTGTTTTTTACGGTTATTCATCCGGTAACTATTACTTCTGGCGATGAGTGGATCAACCTTTCTTCCGGTAGGCAAGCATATCCGCAATGGGGCGGTTTTAACCCTATCAAGGTAGTTCCTGAGGTATCTTTCCCACTATTTGGTAACATTGCCTCATCTGTCGTTATGCCTCTTGGGTTTACATTCCTTGAAGCTATTGCTTATTTGACAGCGGTTTTAGTTGCAGTTCTTGTTGTGTTATTCCTTTATCAATTCTATCTTTTGATGAGGAAGACCGCAGGGTTATCAACTTACACAAGTTCAGTTTTAGTGATCTTCTACTTACTGTGCCTGTTCGGCCTATTCAGAACTCTAAATAATAATAACAGTCCATACCTGTTGTGGGAGCAAAATCTTACCTGTTATTATCACTATATTGTTCCAGCCCTAATAAACGGCACGCTGGCACTTTACGTTTTAAGAATGTCGTCAACCTTAAAGCCATTCTTTTACGAAAGAGCGATCTTTTCTGGCGTTCTGATATTTTCCATTTACCTATGTGTATTTTCGAACATTTTTGCCAGTGTTTTGCTTGCAGTTATGTGCGGTGTGGTACTTCTTCTGAATCTCATTAGCAACAGATTTAAAATTGTTGAGACGATTAAGGATTACCCTTTCCACTGCATCACTCTGGCGATGTGGGCTATTTCTGCTCTCTTTGAAATGAACGGAGGAAGAGCGGACCGAATGGCAAAAGATCATCTGGATATTTCAGGTACAGTCAATGCATTTTACTCACTGCTTAAATTAACAGATCGCACCTTCTTCATTGTGCTGACTGTTGGATTGGTTTGCGGTGCAGTGTTTTTGCTAAGAAGAAATTCAGATGAAAGTACTGAAGGTAAAAGATACGCTTTCTGGGTATCGGTTATCTCTGGTGCCATCACTACATTGGCTCTTATTCTGGTGTGCGCAAAGGCTAGTGCTAACTATGCTACTCGACCTGTGGCAATGTGGGGTTCTTTTATGTACTTGATAGTTGCTGCCAGTTTGGGCTTGGGGTACTTCATTGAGCGCTTTAAGGCTGTTCACTATTTCGCTCCAATAGTTATGCTGTTCTTAATTAACAAGACCACGGACCAGTCTCATTCTTTGCGAGAGTCAAATAGTGGGAACGTTCCTTTTTCAGTTGCTTACGCGATAGGTCAAGATATGATTGAGCAGGTGCAAAACGCAGTTAATGGAAACCAACGCACAATGACACTACATGTGCCCAAGGGTGATAACAATGACAACTGGCCGTTCCCGGTAACAAGAGGAAAAGCTATTTCAGAAACTCTTAAGTCCAATGGGTTGATACCTCGTAACATTGAGATAAAAATCCAGCCGGACAGAGAAATGAATGCCAAATATGGTATGCCAATCTGAATAGTTGCGCCCCATTAGGGGCGCATTAGTTATGACTTAATATTCAATGATTCTACGTTCCCAGTACCACCGGAAATGCTAACTGCCGTCGCTCCTGAGGTTGAGCGCGCTTCATTCATATGTGCCATATTGAATGAACCAGCACCAATTACGATTGCGTAAAGCATTGTTGTGCCTGTTGCGCTATTGCCTATCGCCTGACACCTATTACTGCTTGATATGTTGATTCCATTATATGTCCCGGTCGTACCAAATCCAGCATCTGTAATGGTATTGCCAATTAGCTTTATGCTTTCGCATGATGCCAGTGAGATTCCATGTCCGTTAACTCTCCTTACTGAATTATCGCTGCATGTACCTTGCTGTACATTGTCCAGTACAATCCCAAGTCCGCCTGACCCGTTTCCATCGACGATGTTATTCACAATATTTGTGTTGTAGTTGGCGCTTGATGTACCAGCCATAATAACCCATATCCCGTAATTGAGAGAGCCAAGGATTGAGTTATTGGATATAACAACATCAGAGAAAGTCTGTCCAGTAAAAGGATTTGATGATGGGTTGTAATATCTAACACCTTGTTGGCAACCCTCTATATTATTATGTGAGATAACAATCCTTCCGCAAGATCTATCACCGATGAATACAGCATCTTTGCAGCCTGCAATCTGATTATTTGTTATCAGAAGTCCAAAGCAGTTTTGATGGTCTATCCCGTTATCAACAAAGTTTCTTACAATATTACCAGAAGTTGTAAGATGAAATTGAGCTGCCGCAGAGATGCCCTGACTATCACTTGCAGCCGATGAAGAAGCAACAACGATATTGTTCCTGATTGTGTTATAGAACCCTTGGGTTACCCCTATCTCATTACGCATAAGGATTCCCCAATTTGCGTGAAGGCAGGTATTACCTTCCATCACACAATGTTCTCCCTCATTCATCTGAATGGAGCATCGAAAGTTACCTGAGCCAGCGTACCCACAATTATCGGTTTTATTATTTCTTACAATGCACTCTTTTCCTGCTGTGATAATTCCATTTCGTCCAACATCAACAATGATACAATTTTCAATCACTGTCCCGGCCGCGGTATTACTTTGAACTATTCCTGCTGCGGCATCTGTACTATTTCCTTTAATCCTAAATCCATTAATACTATGCGCGGCTCCATTTACACGAACTATGTTTGCTATTGCAGCAGCTTTGATAGCATTCAGGTAGAGATTTCGCCCTTTTGTTGCCAATGCATTGTTGTAAAGGATTTCACCTGAGATGTTGAAATCCATGCAAAGGCCGTCAAATGACTTACCAGATGCAGCAGCGATAGCAGCGTTAATATTTGAATGGTATGAGGGTGTAGTGTCATCTATCCTTGGAACCGCGCCAAACATAAGAGGGTTGATGACTTCTGAGTTAGTTCTTATCCACGCCGATCCGCCCGATGTTTTGATAATCGTACCGTTGTTGTCGGTATACCCTATGCCATTGAGCACCGCCCTAAACTTTCCTCCACCATAGCCGGTATTTGCGGTGTGCTCCCGCACGGTGATGCGCTGCTTGTCGAAAGATGGCTCTATAGTTCGAAGCGTAGCAATGTCTGGACACTCACCAATTAACTTCTCGCCATCCATCGCGGCCAGTGCTGCACGAAGATATGCATCACCGACACCAACCCATGAACCAGGACCAACGCCACCAGTGCTGGCAGGGGTAGAGTTTTCCGGAACAACTTTCGGGCCGGATGCAAACGTACCAGTCCATTTGTAATATTCGCCGTCGGAGGTGTTCAGCAGCACCTCATTAGGGTTGTTGATAGTCGCGCCGGTGGTGAATGTTTTCCCTGAAAGGATAACGTAACCGAAGGCGTTCATTGCCTGCTGCGCGATGTAATTGATTCCCTCGATTGTGTAGTGCTTCTGACCAAATCGATCGATATAAGTCCACCCCATCGAAGTGACGAACTCGTCAATTTTCCCGGCGTTATACTTCAGATCGCGTGGTGATTCGCTTGGAACAGGCAGGTTGGTAGGTGTAGTAGCCATAATTATTCCATAAAAAACCCGGCACGGTGGCCGGGTTGGGGTTGGTCGGGGACGGTTCTTATTGGTAGATGGCGTCGCTGTATTCCGCGACGGTCAGAGATACCGTGTTATCTGTGTTCGGTTTGATGCTGTTGACTGTCCATAGTTGGCTGTCCAGTTCCTCCACCGTCGCAATGAGGTAGCGCGACGGGAGCTGGACAGTGTCTCCGTTCCAGATATTGAGCTGAATGCCGGGTATTGCCGCGGTGAATCCGTACTTCGTGTCGCTACGGGCGGTGGCCGGATAGCGCGGAGTTGGGTTACCCAGGCTGTCGGTAACCAGCACATACATCGAGCCGTTAAACGTGATCGGCTCGCTGGTATCAAAGTTATTCCCGGAGCGTCCGGTGATGTAACCCTGCTGCTGGTTGCTGTCGTAGATGTCAGGCATCTGTATGACGCTGCCGACCTGGATAATGCCGTCCTCAAACACTTTGGCGTTCATCTTCACGCGCGAGTAGATTAGGCGCTTGGTTTCTCGTAATGCGCGCTCCCGGGCCTGATACTCATTACGAAAGCCGACTATCTCCAGCTTGTTCGGATTTTCCGCTTCCTGTTCGACGATGGCGCCGTTTAGCACGCGATAGTTGATGTACGTCTTATTGTTCGTGGTCGGGTGGACGTAGGACACCTGTACGCCGTCGTAGCCGCCAGGAAGCGTGGCCTCGTACGTCATTTTGTACTCGTCCGTCTTCATGTTGGTCCGGTTGAATACGGCAGCCGGGTAGTCAACTTTCTGATCCCTGGTGAAAGTGAGCACACCGTCATCCCAGTAGGCCACCACTGAAGCCGCGTTGCAGATCGCTTGCACGCGGTCGCCGAGAGAATCGTTCTCGTCGTCGAACGTGTAGTCGAAGTAACCCAGTCGCTCATCAGGCAGACTTTCAGCGAGCGAATACAGTCCGTACAGGTCAATGCTGCTTACCGGCTGTTCACCCATAATCAACCAAGTATGCGCCACCGCATCAGCGAACGAGCGCGACGGCCGCAGAGTGTAATCCACCTCCTGCGTGTCGAGGTTGTACGTAATGGTATGGCGCGTCACCAGTGCGTTATATTTGCGCTCGCGGCTCCCCAGCGCGTTCTCGGTCGCCCTCACCTTCACTCGTACCAGCGTGTCGGTCGGGTGAACGACATTCGTACGGATGTTGATGCTATGGATCTCTTCGACCTTCAGCAGTGACGCGTCGCCGGAGTTATCCGTGCGCTGGAAGCTGACCGCGTACTTCCCGAAACCTCCGGTCGGAGTGATCTTGTCGGTTCGGTAAAACACTTCGCTGGTCGACTGGTGAGGCGTCGTCTGCCGATACGAGAATGTCTGCTGCGTACCAGGAACTTGGTTGTAGTCGTCGTCAATTTTCCAGATGACAACCTTCCAGTTGGTCTCTTTCTTCCCGCCGAGGCTGGACTGGGTATGCAGCCACAGTTGCGTTGACTCGACCGGAGAAAAGAACGGCCCAACCACCAGCGCCTCGTTATCGTTGAGGATGAATTTCGTGGTGTTGATCGTGGCGTTAGCAGGAATGTCCTGCGGCCCCTCCAGCTGGTTCATCGTAAACGTGTACCAGCGCACCGGGTTAACCACAGCGCCATCGTTTGTTTCAACGGCGGAAATAAGCGTGCCGGAGAAATTTGCGTCAGTGGTGACGCTGCCTGATGCTGTGTTGTACGTAACGTTGATGGTGAAGGTAACCGCATGCGGCAGAACCAGACCCATGAAATAGTCAAAATCAGCTTGTTTCACGATTTTCATCGCTATCTGTCCGCCGGAATACGTTCCGCTGACCACCGTGTTTGCCGTTGCTGTTTCGATCGGGAAGTCGCTGGCTTCGTTCTGCCCGGGAACCTCCTGCCCGTCGACGTCATCGAACCCGTAACCTTCAACGATCTGCGGGATTACTTCGCCAGGCTGGAAGAACTGGAATTCAGCACCTGCAAGAGAGCCCAGGCTTGATTCTGAGTAGCGCACGGACTCGTAATCGTATTTGCCGATACCGATACACATCCATTCAGTGACGTACTTCAGGCCGCCGTCTGTGGAAGTCTGATGAACGTATTCAAATACCGATTCCTGAATCAGATCCGGGAACGAACGGATTTGGCCGTAGATATCCGGCTTGGCTTTGTAGACGCGCGCGGTGTTTGTTTGACCGGTCAGGCTATTGTTCGGTGAGTCGACGGCATTACCGCCGTTGTTCGCGATTGCCGGCTTCGGCGCCAGGAACGAAAACACCTGGCCCACTACTTTAAATATCGGGCTAAGGATATCGCCGACAATGCCCTTTGGCTGGTCGAAAATCTGGATGTTGTCCAACTCGCTCAATTCAAACGCCAGCTCGTCATCGTCGCCCAGCCTTACGCCGTTGCGGACGATCAGCAGATCACGGTGAAAGGTAGCGTCATTGGCCGCCAGCCAGTCATAAAAAAGGGTGCCGTTTGGCACCCTGCAACGCAGCTTAGGCGTTCCTGGAAAATTCGATATCTCAACCAGCGCCATACGAAAAGTACTCCACTTTGGTGAATGCCCGCTGAATGACCAGCAACGAGTCCATGCGCACGCTTCCATTCTCGCCGCGGGAGTGCAGCGCCTGCCTGTTCAGTACCAGACCAACATGCGCCGGTTGCGCGCCGCGGTACCCGACAAATATCCCGCCATCGACCGGCTTATCAACCTTGCGCCAGAAAACGACGTCTCCCTGATAGCAGGTGAAGAAGTCCTCGCCGGCTTCGTAGTCCGGCGTCTGATGCAGTTCTATGCCGAGGACATGGCGGTAATACAATACGCACAAGCCCCAGCAGTCGACTTTCTCGAACGAGCAGGCCCGGTTAGCCCACGGCACTCCGATAACCCGCCGGATAAATTCATCTTTAGTCATGCGGATTCCTTATAGGTACTGGAGTCCAGTGTATTCGAGGGGATCGTATAATTTTCCAATATTATTATTGAGCGGGTTGGTCACAGACAGGGTGACAGACGCGGCGTCGGCATCGATGTCCACCGTCTTGACGTAAAGCTGCCACGACTTAATCGGCACCGACACATCGCCGCTGTCGAAGATCTGCCTGGTGGCCGTAATGGCCGTCAGACGGGCTGCACCCTTCCACTGCTTCATCAACGCTTTGATGTCAGACGACAGCCTCCCTAACTTCACCGTCGCGTCGATCACCGGCGTACCGCTCTGCTGGCTCTCTTCGATTTCAAATCGCGCCGGCGTGTACGCCTGTCCGCCGAGCGTCTTGGGGAAGAACTGCTTGTCGACAAGGCGAACGTAACCAAAGGATGGATGGTAGAACGTAATGGTGTCGTACAGTCCGCGCGTCGGGCGTTGCTGCTTATACTCCCTGAAGCTCGGCATTACGGCGCCCTCGGTAGTGATTCCGGATCGCGCCCGTCCGGATAACCCGTGACAACGATATCCAGCCACGAATCCCACGGCGGCGGCAGTTCAACAATGATGTCGTCAAACTCGTCATCGGCGTTGTACAGGTGGTTGGCAATAACGGTTCCCGTCCAGGTCACCACTCCGCCAGAAATATTGGTCTGGACAGGGAAACCATCTTTCGTAAAGTGAAGCTCCTGAACTTGCAAGCCACTACCGCCAAGATTTATCGGCATTCTGAACCAATAAATACCGCCGTGAAGATAGTTGGGACTACGTAACCATTGCTGAAATGCTCGGTCTTCCGCCAAGGTGAAGATCCACGTCAGAGACCAGGTCACTTTCAGGTCGTCGGTAAGGTTCTGGAAGATAGCCGGGCCGACCGCTGGCTGGTCGGTCTGGAACCCGGTATCGAGCGTCATGTTTTTGCTGGCCTTCTGCGCCAGCGGCAGCCAGTCGGGATAGTCGATAATTGGCATCAGCCCTGCCCCCTTGGCGTGCGTTTAACATTGAAGTTACTGGTTATACCGCTGCTGATTGGCCCGCCGTTGTTCAGGTCTGCAACAATGACATCAACGGTAAGTCCTCCATTTGCATCAGTGCCAGCCTGTGCATCAACGGACGATGACGTGTAGTTCTGGATGTTGATAACTACCCCTCCGCCGCCAGAAGTCATCTCCTTGTTGCTGATCACCCTGCCATTGTCGCCTGGTATCATGTACTGCTTACCGGTACTGGCCTGGTAAATCTCTGGCATGCCACCTTCGCCGACCTGATACATCCCACCAGCCGAGACAGGCCCGCCGTTTTTACGTTTTCCTGACAGTGCCAGGATGCCAGCCATCGCACCAAGACCAATAGCCACCGCACCACCGAATGAAGCCACGGATGACATGATGGCCGCCGGAGTCCATGCTGCCGTTGTGGCCGCCGCCGCCGCGGTAGATGTCGCCGTCGTGGTTGCGATGCCTGCTGCCTGTGCCGCGGTGGATGCTGCAACCGCCGAGGTAGTGGCCGTCTGGCCCATAATGGCCGACTTAACCCACTCGACGCCCATCTGCACAAATGTGTTTACTAGGCTATTTAAAACGGTTCTTCCTAAAGATTTAGCCGCTTCTTCAGCGTCCATGCTTTTGGTGATAAGGCCAGTCAGAGTGTTAGAGGCATTATTGCCGAATGCGGTAAATGCCGCAGCTGCTGCCTGAGTGGCCGCGTTCTGTTGCGCCCATTCTTCCCACATCGCAGCGTTACGCTGGTCACGATACTGCTGCTCTATAGCGGCACGCGCTGCCTCAGCCTCCCCGATCTTCTGCGGGTAAAGCTGGGCGTAAAGCTGGATGTCAGCAATGTCTTTCTGATACTGGCTATCCAGCCCGGCAGTTTTGCTGGTTTTACCCTGGATGGTACTGAACTTATTGGCAGCCTCTGTGCGCTCCCGTTCAGCCTTGGCCTGCTCACGCAATGCGTTGGCATTGTCCCAGGCTTTTCCTGCCAGTTGCCCGGCCAGCAGAAGTTGTTCCTGCGTGGCTGTGTTACCGAGAGACTGTTGCGCATTAAGCACGGACTGCGCTCTGGATAGTTCACCGACACTGCCAGCTGACAGCTCGGCCTTCTGCCTCAGTTCATCAAGCTTTTGATTAACAGATTCTTGAGCTTTGGCGTATTGCTCAGCTTCTTTCTGTGCCGCAGACTTTCCGCCTTTCGTTTTAGAACCACCTGAAGTGGCGATGGCTTTTATTTCGATAGGCTTAGTAGCTGCTGCTGTTTTCTGAACCGCATCCCAACCGGCGCGAGAGGCCTTCTCCCACGCTTCAGCTGTAAGTTGCGCGGATTTCTCCTCGTTCTCTTTCTGCCAGTCACCAAAGCCAAGCCAACTCCATGTTCTCGCTCGCTTGGCGTACATTTCGGCTTCAGAGCGCAGATCTGCTATTTGCTGACTGGCGGTAGCGGCCTGCCCGGTAAGCCTGCCAATGGCAACAGCAAGAGAATCGATAACCAGAACCATCCCGTTGCTAGCCCCTGTAGCCTGGTTAATATTATCAACCATGGTCAGGAAAGAGTTGGTGAGAGCGGTATTGGCCTGTGAAAGCGTGCGCGGTAGTTTCTCGAACTCTGCATTCACTGAACCGGTTTGCTTCTGAATGGCGTTCAGAGCATCTTCTGCCGTCAGTTTCCCGTCCAGCATGAGCTGACGAAGCTCTCCGATGCTTACACCCATCCCGGCGGCAATCTGGCGCGCCAGTTCCGGCATTTGCTCAAGGATGGAGTTGAACTCCTCCGCCCGAACCGTTCCGGAGGAAATTGACTGGCCGAACTGACGAAGAGCATTCGCCATTTCTTCGGAAGAGGATCCGCCAATGCGACCGATTTTCTGAAGCGTCTCGGTGAGTTGGATGATCTGGCCGTTGGTCGCTCCGGTATCGCGCAACGCCGTGCTGAGAGTCTCCCACAGCTTTGCTGTATCCTGTAGCGAACCACCCGTTGCCGAACTGATGCGCATCAGACTTTGCATAGTCTGCGATGCTGTCGCTGCGCTGCCAGTGAGCCTCTCTATACGCGCGTTGAGCTGGCTCATGTTGTCAGCAGCTACGAGGAATGCCTTACCCCAGTCAACAACGAGTGAGGCGGCAATTGCCCCGGCGACGCGGTTGATATTCGTCTGCAACTCATCCATCTTTTTGGCTGCATTGGTCGCCGAGTTGCCGATGGAGTCGAGCGACTTATTGGCCTTTCCCTGCGCCTTGAGCAAGCCAGAAACATCGGCCTCGATGTCGTAATAAATCTCGCCTGCTTTCTCAGACATCAGTTTTCTCCGGGCATAAAAAAACCCACCGAGTGGTGGGTTAGTTATTCGTGTCGTTTATTGGCATCGTTCTGTGTAAGCCGGTGGTGGAGGCGTATCTTTCGAACTGAGGAAGTGATCACCAAGGGTGTAGTCGACACCTTTTGAGAACATCCCCTTCGATTTCATTTTCAGCTCAACAAAGAAAGGATGGAACCCTGCATAGGCACCGAAACCGTTCTTTCCGTTAATTTCCCCGCAAACAACAGCATTAACACGACCGTCATCGGCATTTGTCATCTTCACAACTTTCACGTTGCGGAATTGCGCGCTGCCAGGATCCAGTAGATTGGCTGAAACTTCAGATTGTGCCAGAGAAATTGCCTTTTCCTCGCCAGGCTTACAGCCAGCCAGAATCAATGGAATCACCAAAACCAAAAGTATTTTCTTCACTCTTATCCCCTGAGTATTTTTGTCGTGCCATCATACGCCCGGTCAGGCGGGGCTGGAACATCCATTATTAACTCAGGCCGCTTTCTTTGCTGATTTTTCGCGCTCAACCATTTCCTGCCAACGGCGATCATCATCGTCCATAACCGCGTCGTACTCTTCCCTCGTGAAGCCCTTCTGGTCAGGGTATTTGGCATTAAGCATCATAGCGAACTCGGTCATAGTAAGGTTTTCAGCCTCTTCCCTGCTGATCCCGAAATGGTTTCTTGCCGCCATGATGTATTCAGTTGCATGGAACTCCGGTGTCGTTTCCTTGCTTTCGTGCTTCTGCAACTTACGAACCTTGGCCCGTCCGATAACGCCATGCATGATCAGTGACTGAGCTATCAGAATCAGGTTCTCAGGCGGAAGCGCGCCACGGCGCCATACAAACGCTCGCCGTCCAGTGCGTGATGGCTCATGCCAGCCTGTCAGCTCTGAAACGTCCTCGTCACAGCATGATTGAATGACATTAATAGCCGAGAGCAATGCCTCACGCACAAACGCGGCAGAACCTGCCGCATCCAGAGCCCACCGCGGCAGGGAAATGTCCCCGAAGTAGTATGCGTAAAATTTACGCTGATGCTCCGGTATGGCGCTGTGAATTTCTCTGGCCGCTTCAAGCATCTTTGCCACATCGTCATTGAACAGCGCATAGAAAGTGCGGACGATATGCTCAGGCTCGCCGATTCGCGTCATATTGCGGAACGATGGTCGGAAGAAGTATTCTCGGCCGCCAGCACCAATCAGGCACTCGCCAATTTCTTTCAAAGGGGTCATATCGTTCTCCATAACCATTATCAAGGGCAGCAAGCCGCCCTTTGTAGTGATTACGGTGCGGCAGTCACGGTCACAGCACAGGTGTCGGTGAAATCACCGTCAGCAGTGGTAGCCGTAATAGTCGCGGTGCCCTCGGCTACTGCTGTCACCAGGCCGGTTGAACTGACGGTGGCTATGGAAGGTGCCGAAGTGGTCCAGGTGATCGCTTTGTTAGTCGCATCTGTTGGCTGAACCGCGCCGCTGAGTTGCTGGGTTGCTCCAACGACCAGAGAAGCAGTTGCAGGAGTTACTTCAACGCCAGTGGCCGCGATAGAATCAGCGACTTCAAACACGACAGTGTCGGCGTCGTAGACCTTCCACTCGCCGGAGAAAGTGGAGATATCGTTGGTACCGAAGTCACCAGACCATGAAGTGGTGTTCATGTAGCCCTGGATATAAGTACCGGCGTTCTCACCAGCAAAGTCGAACCGCACCCACAGGTTAGGCTGACGGCCTGCCTGCACTTCGTCAAAGATGTACTTCGACAGACGCCACGCGCCGATCTCGTTATCTTTATCAGACTTGCGAAACTCCCCTTCGCCGGAGATCGTCAGATCCATGTTGTTGACCAGGTTCTCCACCAGCCCTTTAGCATCATCTGCCTCGGAGTTGATGGTGTTCATCGAATAGTCGATGCCCTTAGTCGTCATAGCGCCGAGACGCTTCCACTCGGAAAGCGCTGGCACTGCGTCGGGGCAGCC
This sequence comes from Enterobacter sp. BIDMC 27, assembly GCF_000534415.1. Lineage (NCBI taxonomy): Bacteria > Pseudomonadati > Pseudomonadota > Gammaproteobacteria > Enterobacterales > Enterobacteriaceae > Enterobacter > Enterobacter sp. BIDMC 27. The sequence goes on along the minus strand of NZ_KI973178.1, from coordinate 2,930,438 downwards.
AAAGGCCATGCGTAGCACAGCTACTTTCCCGATCAGCTTGCCAAAATCATTAGCACAGCCTTGCATGTGTACCTCTCAAATAAAAAAAAGGCCACCGGATGGCAGCCTGATGGGTTGATGATTGGGTTATTCGCCGTAGACGCACATGAACTGGAGTCTGAAGACCAGGCGGCCCTCTTCGGTCAGGATTGGTGCTGGCATGTTTCCGAGATTTTGAATCAGGCCAAGGCATTCGTCGGCAATGTCGTTCTGTTCGACATAATTGATGATTTCCTGAGCCTTTTCAGCGGCTGCGCGGCGCTTATCTTTGGCGGAAATGACATCCACCAGCACGTAGTGATCAGATCCGAGGTCATTTCGGATGTCGGTACCGCCGTTAGGCCGGAACACGATGAATGCGTCGGTTAACTTCGTTGTGTCGTCCCAAGCCAGCAACTGAACAATGAAGCCAGTGGTAAGCCCGGCATCAACGAAGTAGTTACGCACGCGCTCATACATGGCAGGTGTCATACTGAAAGCTCCTTGCGAATTACGGCATCAATCTGGCTGCGGGTATCCTCAAAGCCTTTGGTGAGGAACTCTTTCTGCGCGGTGGCGCGGCGGAAGGTTTGAGGAACATTCGGGTCGTGAACGAATACAGCGTAGTTCGCCGTGTAACCCACTCGCCCTGTCAGTCGAACGCCGTTGTTTATCAACTCCCGATACTGGCTATTAAGCAGCGTTGAAGTGTCTATCGGCGTATAAAGCGCGGCCTGGGAGCTGCCGATTATCATTGCTGACTGTAGCGCCCTGACGACCTTTCGCCCTTTCACGTCGTTTATGATGCGGTTGAGCCCGGCTTTCGACTGCTTAACGCCACGTACTTTGATGCCCATGGCTACACTCCCGTCAGGATGGCGTAATCATCCGCCACTCGCTCAAACGTGTCGGCATAGCGAATAACCTGCCGCACCTCGTCGGCACCGGCCACAACCGGGTCGGCTTCCGTCGATACGCCAATCAGCAGGTAATCACCCGTGGCCGCCAGCGCGAACTCTGTCCAGACGGTGTTCTTAACGACGATTTCAAATCCCAGGCTGGCTAACTTCTTGCTGAGCCCACCTTCGTAATCACAGAGGATTTGCTCAGGTTCGGCATAGCCCAGCGGGTCGCCGTATTCGTCATTGCCTTCCAGCTTTCGCCAGATGGTCGCTGTTGCCGTGTATGACCAATTCGCGGTTGCAGACATCAGTCATCCCTCCATCGCAGCACCTTCGCGCCAGTCGCCCGGATACGCGGGCAGTTGATGAACCACTCCCCGTCCGGTTTCACGTAGCCGGTAGTCTCCCGCCCGGTGTCGGTCATCACCCAGACGCGGGTGAACGAGCGCGGTAGACCGTGCTTAACTGATTTGTATGTCATCAGCAGCCCCGGACCACCATGAACAGGCCGACGCCATTACCTGCGCTGATAGGCAACTCACCGGTGCAACCGCTGGTATCAAGCCGGGCCAACGAGTCGCGCAGCCAGGTAATGCTGTCGTCACCATATTCAAACGAGCGGGACGCGCCAGACGGCGCCCCCTGCGATTTGATGCGGCGCGCGCCGGACGAAGTAGCCATAAGCGCGGCGGCGTACATCAGGATCAGCTTCGCGGTGCACTCGTCATAACCCGCGCCATCGAGACACGGGATAATCTTGTTCACCACGCAGAGGATCGGCGTAAGCAAGGCATCAGGTATGGCGTACCCCAACTCAGCGAGGAAGCCTTTAATTTCTTCTGGCGTAAGCGGGGTTGCCATGGTTATTTCGCCTTTTTCGATTTAGCGGAGGTGTCTTCATCGTTGCCTGGCGTAGCCACTTCCAGTTTGCGGTCACCGCCTGACAAGACTTCTACCAGCCCAGCGGTTTTCCACTTGATCGCAGTCTCTTCACTGACCTCCACCTTTGCACCAACCTCCAACTTCTGGAGATTGGCACCGGAGAAAAGGTTATCGCTAATCACTTTAACCAGTGCCATATTTCACCCCTTAGCTGTGTGCGTAGATGACAGATTTCTTGCTGTTGATGTCGGTCTTAACCATCAGGCCAGCAGCGCCCCAGGTGCGCCAGATGTAATCGCTGTTGTAGAACGGACGCGGGTCGGCAACAGTGCCGAACGCCTGGCCTACAATTGGAGCAATCACGCCAGCGGTCAGCGGAACGATCAGGATCTGGTTACCTGTCAGCTGAGCATCTTCTTTAATCGCGGCAATACCGGACAGTTTCAGAAGCTCTTGCAGGATCGTGTCTGACTGGTAGTTGTCACTGAAGTAGCGCTCCAGGTTGGAGATGATGGCGCTGGAAACATACCAGGTCTGCTCTGCGTACTGATTGTTGGTCAGCTTGAGAGTGTCGCGCAGCTTAATCGCCGCGTTACGGATCTGCTCTGCCGTGGCGGAGGCGCTGGTGAAGTCGATATTCAGGCCAGATGCGCCCAGATCAACCATCGCAACGCGCTCATCGTTCTTCAGGCCCTTCCAGGTCTTCTCATCAAACTTGATGTAGTTTCCTTCCGCGTCACGATAGCCGTTGTAGATGTAATCCACATACTGGCGACGGACTTCGTTGGTGGACTCGAATTGAGCATCAGAGATGATGTCGAACGCATCCGGGTTGTTCAGGCGAGGCTCACGCCAGTGGAATTTGAAGCCAGTATCGTGCACCGGAACCATCGTGCCGTCGTACTGGTACTGCACCGCATCCAACGCCGCGCCGATCTGGCCTGACATAGAGGTGTGAGCCCACATGCGGCCGCCGGACTTAGCGTATTCGTACACGGTCTGGTTGATGCGCACCGAGCGAGACAGTGGCATCAGGTCGTTGAACAGTGTGAACTCAGTGTTCGGCTGGAATTGACGCAGCACGGTCTGGTCAAATGCCTTATACAGATCAGCAGGTGAGCGAACGGCGTTGATGCCATTCAGCTGATTAACTGCATTCAGGCGATCAGCCATTTCCTGCATTACGTTAATGCCCTGATGGTTCAAAGCGGCATTACGCTCCTGCGTCAGCATACCAAACTGGTACTGGTTCACGGCCAGGTTGCCGGTCTTTTCGCCCAGCGATTTAGAATAAACAAGCATTCAGTGACTCCTTACTTAATCACTACGCGAATGAGGTCGCCAGCAGCGGCGGTGATTGAGCGCTCTTCGTCGCAATAGCAGCGATCTGATTCGCCAGTGGCCCATTTCTTCACCTGGCCGTTGACGATTGAGAGAGCGTCGCCTTTTTTGTAGGTACCGGCGGCAGCGCGGACGTTCAGGAACATGCCAGGCAGTGGATGGATCCCCACCAGCAGATCGTCGACAGCAAACGTGTCATCTACCGTCTTGCAGCGCAGATAGTCGAAGTCAGCGACATAGATAATCGCTGTTTCGCTACCATCTACCGACACCTTGAAGACGCCAGCATCGAAGAAGCCCAGGGTGCCGGGCTTGACCGCGGTGGCTCGGCCTTCACGGTTGAGCAGCGGATTAGGGAATACGCCACCGGCGTGAATTACGTGTTTTCCGTCTTTAGCCATTTTTTACTCCGGCATTTCGCTGACTGATTGGGTGTTGGTAGCCTGGTTGCGGAATGCACCGTTCAGGCCGAAAGAGGTCTGGCACTTGGCGTACATAGCGTCGAGCGCCTTGCCGTCCAGATCTGCGACTTCTTCATCGCTCATGTTCATCGCCAGTTTCACAGCCGCGCGCTTTTCGCCTTTCTCTTTGTCGGCGTTCGCGTTCAGACTGTTGAAAACGACGTCCACGCGATCGGCTAGTGTTTTCGCCCACGCTGGCATCTCTTCGTTATTTGTAGCCTGCTCTTTTTTCTTGGGCTTGCCGGTTGCCGGGTCGATTTCTTCGTCGCCATTTTTCTTGGCGGCGGCTTCGTCGGCCTTCATCTGGTTGTATGCGTCCATCAGCTCGGCGTCGGACTTGCCTTCGGTCGGCTTACCAGCGGCTTGCAGCGCATTGATAATCAGCTCTTTCATCGGATCGTTCTCTCCGTTGGTTTTAATCTCGTACTCAGGTTGTTTGCGCACGACTTCTACAGGTTCGCCGACGAATTGGGCCTTGCCGTCATCGTCGATGATGTACTTCTGTTTGAAATAACGGGAATCATCCCGGTATACGAAGGTGTCAGGCCATACCGACTCTGGCCAAAGCCAGTTGTCATCAGATCGACCCTCTCGCAGCTTTTCACTGATTGCGCGCTGGATGTCGTCGAAGGAAAAGTTGGAGGCATTGGTAAAGAAGAATTTGGTTTTGTTGATCAGGCCATCGCGGGTGCAGTCGATTCCGTCAGCCAGGCGGGCAACTTCGATCTGCTGCTCATCACCTTCTGAGTTAACGAAGATGCCAACGCCCTCCTCCGGCGTACCGGCGCCTGGCTCATCAAGCAGCACAGCCACATGGTCAAACATCATGTTTGTGGCGATCTCGTTGTACTTCTTGCCCTTCGATTCGCCGTTGGCGGCGATACCGGAATAGAGCAGTCCTGTGGAGATGTGAATCGGGTCAGAGTTGGTGCCGGCTAGCATCTCATCCAGGCGGTTGATCAGGCGCTTGCCCTTGTCGCTCGACTCGGCGTACTGGCGGTTAACGTACATGTCGCCCATCACCTTCCCGTCTTTGTGGCTGACGTTCTGTAGCCAGGCCCCGACGTGGTACTCGTTCACCGCCCGGACATCACGCGCCGACACATGCTTGCCGTCCACTTTCGGGTGGCCCAGCGGCATCGGGTTACGCTCGAGCGTGTTGTAGGCCTTTTCGATTTCTGCTGCCGGGTACAACTTCCGGTTCATCACGATATCGTCCACGACAGGCGTGATGCCGCGAACCACGATATGTGGCTTGCCGTCTATGGTTTCAGTTGTGATGTTTGAAGCGGAGTTGACGACGGTCAGCACGTTAACGCGGTTGCGTTTCATGCTGTTTCCTCAAGTCAAACTAATGAGATATAACTAAACGGATGTCTTTCAGATAAATAGGAGTGAATTGATGGCAACATATAAAGTGACATATCAAATAAATGGTGATTCAACTTATCGAGATGTTAATGTCGAAAGCGACCACTCTTTGACAACTGTCGATAAAGAAGTAATCGAAGCTGCTAATCGTGATTCTGTGAATTTCACTTCAACTACCTCAGGAACATCACTAATTGGAATTCGAATAGTTTCAGTAACAGAGGTTATTTAGCTTTATTCCAGAGCTGGCGTTCTTTCGCCAGCTTATCCGCCAGCCCTTCGTTGAATATGCTGCCGTCGTCGTTGAGCAGCACAGGTATCTGGCTGCAATAGCAGTTGTACCGATTGCCGTTCTGAGCGTAGAAGTCCCGCACCTCTTCGGTGGTGTAGACCTTACCGTGTCGGCTGGCGTGCCAGGTACGCGTCGTTGGCTTGAGTGCTGAAAGCCACAGCAGGCCAGTATTTAGCCCCAGCCTGTCAGCAGCCCAGTCGGTTTCGTTCCACTGTGCCTGCCTCAGCGCGCCGACCTGCTCGGTCTGAGCGATGTTTTTCGCTTTCGACGTGGACACATCGAGGCGCTTACTGATTACGCTGGCTGTCTCGCGAGGATTCACGCCGCGCGCTACCGCATCGGTGATGATGTTTGTCAGGTCGCCGCGGGCGGTGTCGCTGATGACCTTCCAGTCACTGAACGTTGTCAGTCTTGCCGCCGCTATCTGGTTCAGGTAGCCGAGGCTGCTTAAAAGCTGCTGGAGCGTCGTCTGACTGGCGTACGCCTGCGACTGCACCGACAGGTTGGTGAAGGCGTTTAGCGTGCCGCGGTCATATTCCGCAATGACGTAGTCCATCGCCCATAGGTTCTGGCTGCCGCCTTCAAGAAGCTCATCATCAAGAATCGACTGCACCACCTGGAGCAGATCGGCCAATTCAGCAGCTGTCATGTCATAGACGAACTTACCGGCATTGACTTGATACAGCGAAGGTTCTGCGCCCTCGTTGTTGCACATCATCCAGGACTGCTGTGCGTTCGCCTCACGTTGCTGCCCAGTCAGCCGCAGCTCAAACAGAGCCTTAAGCCTGCGCTTGATGTTCAGATACCGATCTTCGATATCATTGAACATCCGACTGACCTGCCGCGATGATTGCGTCGGGTCAGCTTTATTACGCGGTACGATTGGCGTCCCGATTCTGGTTTGCGCTGTCATCATCATCTGTCAGCGGATCCTTATCGGTTTGCTTTACATCAGGGTTAGGTGGCTGCACGACCTTGCGAGGCTCAAGCTCACCAACTGCGCGGATTTCGTTTTCATCCACTGCCGGAGTGCCGTATGCCTGTTGGGTATCTTTCGCCACGACAGCCATTGCCTGCATGTTGGCAATCTTCTCTTTCTCACTCGGCGCGAGCAGATCAGACCATGCCAGCGTAACCTCTCCGGATGTAGGCGGGTCAATGACACCTACTGTCCAGAAGCGCTCAAGCACACTCTCAATAACCGTCGACTGGAATCCCCAGCGGCGGCCGTTACAGCGCTTCGCCCAGTCTGTTTTGTCCTCATCTGAGGCAAGGCGCCCCGTCTGCTGACCAAACAGTATGGTGAACGGGCACTGAATCGAAGATGCAAACTCGTTGGCAGCTACTGTCCAAGTCGGGGATGGATCGGCAGCTGCAACAGAAAGCACCGACGGCGTGCCGGCCTGCATTACCAGGGCAGAATCAGTGCCACGGTTCATCTTGGCGACTTTGTCGTTGAGCGCTTCGCCCAGGTCTTTGTAGCCAGCGTCTGTGGCTTGCTTTGACAGGTTCGCAATGTTGGTTTCTTTGTCGAACGCAATCCCGAGCTGGCGACTGGCATTCTTCAGGAACCCTTCGGCACTACCACCCGATACCTTTTCAAGGTCGAGAAGTTTGTTGTAGCCCGCGCGCAGGAAAGGCACGCCAGAGAGCATGTTCTCGTCTTCTGAACCTTCGCAAAGGATGATAATTCGCTCGGGGTGTACGGTAACGCCTCGCACCGGGCCGTACGTACCATCATCACCAACTGGCTGTTCGTTGAAGCTGTACGAAACTGGCTGGCCATACGTTTCTGAAAGCGTGTCGGTATCGAAATTACCTGGCTTGATCTGGGATTCCCACGCGGGGATCAGCTTAACAATGGCCTTGTCTTTCAGCCGTGACACCACCGACCTGTCTACCGGCTCACTCCACTCTCTTCCGTCCCGAAACTGAATCAGCAATGCCGAGTACCGGCCAACCAAGTTACGGCGATCCGCATCCTTAATTTTCGGCCAGTGTTTCTTCAGCAATTTAGTAGCTGACTTCTCCCATTCCGTTGTCTCGGTTGACTCCTTTCCATCGTCGCCGTCGATGATCGTCGGGTTATCAACCCAGCACGAATCAAGAAGCTTATGAACGGCGGCAAACGCCACCGCGTTGCGCTCATAGGCCCGGTAGTAGCGGTCGAACTCGAGACTATTTGGATAACCGAACTCATCCCACAACTTTGTGCGTTTGGTATTTCCCGGCTGGCCCGCGTACAGCATGCGCTGCCGCCCTAAAGCATCAGCAAGGGCATTAACGAGGAACTGTTCCCCGGTGCTTATTTCACTCACTGATGAGCTCCTTAGAAGAATACTGCGCCGACCTGTTTGTGGTTGTTCTTCGCTACGGCAAAGTAGCGGAAACTGTCAGCGCCGTGTGATGTGAAGTCATGAAGCGGCTTATCTTTCCAGCAGCCGCGCTTGTCGTCCCACTCCTTGCGGTAGCCCTCGAGGTGAGATATGCCCTCGGCACACTTCTCCTCATCGAATACACAGGACGGGAGGATTTCGCGCACCGACTCAATGCCGGTATCTATTCCCACTTTCGGAACCACCTGAAACGTCATGCTGTAAACCTGCCCGTCGATTTCATACCCTTCACGGGCAAGTTCTCTGCGGGATTTGGCGTCAGCACCGAATTCACGGTTATCGATGTCGTGCGGCCCCCAGTGCTCACCGTACTCATAACCCCTATCCTTCAGCACCTTCATGTAGTGCCGCAGGCCTTCACCAGAGTTTTCGTAGTAGTCGATGATGTGGAACTCTTCGCCAACCTCACGAACGAACCAGATAGCCGTGGAGTCGCCCACACCGATATCCCAGAATGTATGAACTGGCAGATGTGAGTTATCCGGGATTTGCCCTATCCGCTTGTTGGTATAGAGCCAGCGGAACTGCTTGGCGTAGTACGCGCCCTCGACCGACTGCTGGAACGCCTCGGCCGGAATGGTCGGGTATTCGCGCTTCATGTCATCGCCGAGCGTTTTCTCTTTAGCGTAGTACCAGGCTTTCTGGCGATCATTGACGACTACGCCGTGCTTCGACTCCATTTCAGCGAAGTACTCAAGCAGGCGCACCGGCAGAGACTCTACCGTGTCGATTGCGTACTGCGGGTTCTTCCACCAGGAGAAGAAGAAAAACTTCCAGTCCAGCGCGGATAAGGGCTTGCCCTGTAGCAACGCTTTCTCTGCCGTCTGGCAGTAATCAAAGAAGTAACCCGCCCGTCCCTCTGCCGTGCTCTCGATAGTAGCGAAGCATCCCGTCGATACCGCCTCAAACGCACCAGTGACGATCTCACGGGCTTTGTCCGGATACTTGGCGCATATCTTTCCAAACTCGGAAACGTGAAGGTAGCGCAGCGTACCACCACGAAACGACGTGCTGACGTATAGCGAGCCGCCCTTCTTAAAGACCAGTTCACCAGACGAGTCATTGCTCGCCGGGTTGGCCGCCTTTATCTCTGCTGGCAGCTTGTCGTATGCGTACTTCACCTTTTCGCGGAACAGGCGCTTTGCGTCATTCAGCGTATGGGCGATCAGCGCGCATTTAGCTGACTCGAACAGGGCCGCGTCGAGCTGGATGATGCACACTTCAGTCGTGAAACCGAGCTGACGAGCCTTAAGGATGATGTTGCGGGTGTGGATCCCCTCAAAGTACTCCCGCTGCTCAGGTGTCATCCTGAAGCGTGTGGGCTTACCCTCTTTGTCGGTGATCCAGTAAAGATTGTTAAGCCGCCAGTCTTTATTGGAAAGCAGCTTGATGTGCTCAGGTTTCATTACGCCCCCTGAGACAGTAAATCCATCAGGTCAGAAAGTTGCTTAACAGAGTTGTCGCCTTCAGGCCCATCTATGTCGTAGGCCTGTCGCTCAAGCCCGATCAGATTCTTCAGCGCGTCGCTCAGTGCCTTAACCGACTTAACGCGCTCCGGCATGCTGATGACCTTGTGGTAAATCTCATTGAGTTTGTCTTGGCCTTTGTCGTCGGGGTCGAACATCAGCTCTCCGAGCTTCTCCAGTGCGGACACGTCTGCGCACTCTGCACCCAACTCATCAAACAGGGCATTAGTTATCTGCCGGGCACGCTTAATGTCACCGCGATGTTCCATACGGACATTGGCGATTACCTCAGCCGTCGCTTCGATGAGTACGCGTTCATTAAAAGTGACTTCACTGCGTACCTGTTTGCGTACCTCAGCTTTGCGTACCAGATCGTCGGCTCGTTCTTTCACCTTCGCATTCAGGTCACGCGACCAGTCATCACGCTTGGCACGCTTACGGATAGCGCCTTCGCTGATACCGTGCTGTGATGCTATTTCTCGGAGGGACATCACTCCGGCCCGGTACGCCGTCTCGATGGCCTCCCAGTCCGGTTTGCTCATTCGTTACTCCGTTATTTGTTCTTCTGGCTGTTCGGTTTGCTCTGCCGGTACTGGCGTGAACTGCACGCGCTTCACATCGGCCGGAGCGAAATACAACCACTCGCCCGTCTCGGTCGCCAGCGGCACAAAACCGTTTACCAGCTCAGGCTGACGTCGTGACATCTTGCCCGTGAAGGTTTCGCCTGTTTGGGTGGTTAACGTGATTTGGTAGATGTCGGACATGGTTACCTCTTTGCCTTGTCGCAGCTGTTGCCCTGCTTCTCAGAAGTGCTTAGCCACTTACGGCTTACCCGTCAGCAAGATGTGATCACCATCCTTGCGGGGTTACACAGATCATTATCGAAGCCCCTCAGTGAAGAGCTTCTGTAATGAATCACAACTTAACGATGTGCCCTGTCAGTTCTTCGAACTTGTCTCTGCCGACCGAATTAAGCAGCGTTACAAAGCCACATGCCAGGATGTAAAACAGCGATGTGAATACCCATCCGGAGTAAGACAGCATGACGAAGATGGCCGCCATAGTCACAAGTCCAATGAGCCTTCTGATCGCGCCCTTGCGTTTGTAATAGTCCTTTAGAGGGATTAACAGCTTGGCACGCTCCATGGGGTCACTCTCCTTCCCGGCCATGAACACAGCCACAAGGAACAGAGGCGAGATGAAGCAAGCAAGAGCTATAATCGCCCAGTAAGCCGCCACGACGATGCTCATCAGTGAATGGTCGCCCTGTAGTGTTGCGTAAACCAGCAGGCCAAACAGCCCCCAGACCAGCACGAATACAAAAGCAGCAGTCATCAACTTCTTCATAATTCACCTATAAGTTGCGAGCCTGTTCGCATAGATAAGCCGCCCCGAGAGATAACGATTTATCTCAGGCTCGCTTCCTATAGGCTCTCGGTTGGCAATGCGCTGCGATGCGCATAAAAAAGCCCCGCGGATGCGAGGCTGTGAGAATTTGCTACGGTTAAAGTCCAGAGGAGAGACTGTGTCAGAACCTCAGGGATGAGGCTCTATTTCCCCTGGGTCTGCTTATCCCATTCCTCGCGGAACTTGGATGGGTTGTCGAAACCTTCACTGCACTGGTTGGCTTTCATCACTTTGCCCCCGATTCTTTTGTTTTCTGGCAGTTCGCCTGCCACGCTTTGTTATGCGCCAGGATGTCGCGCTTCGTCTGGCGGTCAAGAAAATCAATGTCGTGATCAGTAAGGTAGATTGGCTTTACCCAGTCACAGGCTGTATCAACCACCACCGGGACGCTTCCACGTGTCACGCAGCTCGCGATCAACATCGTCATCAGGCATGCGGTTAACATTCTGCTGTACATTGCTGGCCTCTTTCGTTGCTTCTACCCGGCGTTCGGCTACTGACTCAATGGCTGCGGCCTTTTCTTCTGTGCGCTGCCGGTCTGCTTTTTCTTCAGCCTGTTCACGCCCGCGAAAACGGCCCACACCAAACGCACCAAGCACCATCAAGATCGCAACTCCGATTGCCGCCAGTACAGATTTGAGTGTCGTCATAGGCTCACCCGCTCGCGCATCCAGCCATAAACGAATGATTCGTTAGCCGGCCGCTGTTCTGCCAACTCAAGATAACGCTGGCCCTGGCTACAGTTCAGTGCGCGAAGCAATACGATTTCCCCTTCGCCGCCTCGTTTCTCCAGGAAGGACTTTAGCGCGCTGATGCTACGTGGGCCGATTTGCCCGTCGGCGATCAGATCCGGATAGAACTGCTGCTGGTTATTGAAAACGTTCAGCCAGCGCTGGAACCATTTAACCTGCACCGATGGCCCCATGTTCACACCGGTATCGCAAAGTTCGGCGGCAATGGAAGGGGATACTTCTGCCACCTGGTCAAAGCGAGGGCCATACCAGTAATCAGACTCAAGGATCGCCAGAGCCTGCTCACGTGTAAGGTTTCGCATATCACCGGTATAACCATGCGCGCGGGCAGTTGCCTGAGTAATTCCCCAGTTCGTTGGTCCGCCCTTATCATTCGGGTGATCAACATAACCGCCCTCTTTGCCGAGGATGGTGTTAAAGATATCGTCTTTGGTCATGGCTATTCCGTAATGACGACCTTCGCCAGGTTCCCGCGAGCCAGCCACACCGCCATGCAGATGACGGAGTTAAGCAGCAGGTCGCCGAGGTTGTCCTCAAGCGAGGTGCAACGCTAGCAGTGTGATAAGACCTGAAAACCGGCTGGGCAGATAGTTGTTTGCCAATACAGAAAACAGGGCGTCAGGAAGTAAGTGAGAGTGGCGACTCAGTGCCAGTCCACCACACCGACCAAAGCATTTCTCCCGCATCAGCGGGTAACGACAGAGGGTAAAGCGATGGCAAAAGTTGTTCTGGTCTGGAATCCACAGAAGACAGAGTGTGTCGGTTTTTTAGAGCGAGAACCTGATGGTTCCACTTGGGATTGTGGATCAGATGGTGACGCGGAGCATGCAGCTGGCGGTATGAGATGGAATCCAGTTTCCACTCTCGCCGATAGCTTCAGGGAGCAATACGAAGACGTTGATGACGAATGTTTCATGCAGACCATTGAAGTTGATCAGTCATTAGCCGACGCGGTTGAAAGAGAAAAAGAAGATTAACCCGCTCCGGCGGGTTTTTTATCGGCCATACATAGGCAGATTTTCGAGTCTGCCCATTTATGACAACCGGCGGCCATCCACCGCCCAATGAAACACTGAATAAATGCGCAGAAGTCTTGTATTAACCGTTCCGTTCGCCGCGATAAGGCCAAGAGGATTTATGAGCAACCCAATCACAGTAGGTTTTACAGGCCTGACGAAGCGAATTTTCGCGGGTCGTTCAAAGCCGAGCAAATTGGCGCCCGGTGTTCGCGAGTTCACCGGTGAGAAATTTGATGTCACAGACGAGGCGCTATTTGCAGTGGCCCATCTTCTCGCGGTTCGCGATGACATCCTGATATTCCCGACAGCTGATGGGAAAGAGATTCACCTCCGCGCCGACATCAAAGAAAAGCGGGAGGCATCATGACAGTCACCCATAACGGAAAGAAGTACACCGCCAAAAAGCTCAACGATAACGAGTGGCAGCTGACGTCCGTATCGGCACCGCGTGAAAAGCTGACGCTTAACCGCTGGCAGATGCATATGGCTGGCCTCCTGGTACAGGTAGAGGTGAAGGTATGATTGGAATGCACTACGGCACCGCATCAGTGCCACGTAGCGAGGTTTTACCGGGCACAATGCTGCAACACCACGGCAAAACTTATCGCGCCTCTGCGAACGTTGAGAAAGGCCTGTACGCCTTCAACATCTTCGAAAAAACCATCATCAAAAGTGATTCCGTCGTTGTGCTGCTGAATGAGCGCGGCGAGCCAATGGTTCACTGATACCAACCACCCTGTTCAACCGATCGGCCTGGCTTTCTGCGGGCGGGATCTGCACATCCAAATTTCAGGAGTTCAGTCATGAACACATACCTCACTTACGACCGAATCGAAGATCGGCGCTGGGTTGAACAGCAACTCGACGACGAGAAAGAGAAGTGGATCGACGACCGGGCTAAAGAACTGATCGCCATGTTCCCTGCGAAACCTCTGGAAATGAGCAGCTTGTTCCTGCCCCAGGAAGCCCAGTTTGCGCTTATCGGAGAAAGGGCCGAAGAGGCATACAACAAATACATATCGGCCTGCGCGCATGCCCGCGCCGAAGAAGAATGGCAGCGCCAAGCGCCCTGCCCGTTTTAAGGAGTGATTATGAGCTTCGATCTGATTCAGTTCGTTAAGGAGCAGGAGCCGCTGTTTGTCGGTGCCCTTACCGACCAGTCTCTGACGTGGGCAAAGGAATGCCAGTTCGCTATCCAGTTATTCCAGCGTAATCAAAAATTGGCAGAAACGGCGATTGCCAACCCCACCAGCGCCCAGAACGCGATTATCAACGTTGCAGCTGTCGGCATTAGCCTGAACCCTGCAAGCAAACTGGCTTATCTGGTTCCGCGCGACGGTATGGTCTGCCTCGATATCAGCTATATGGGCCTTCTTCACATCGCCCAGTCAGTTGGCGTCATCAAGTGGGGTCAGTGCAAGCTAGTTCATGCAAGCGACGACTACGAGACACTAGGTCTCGATAAGGCGCCAGCTCATAAATACAACCCGTTTGCCACGCCTGACGCTCGCGGCGCCGTTATCGGTGGCTACTGCACAGTTAAAACCGCTGATGGCGACTATCTGACTGAAGAGATGAGTCTCGCTGAGATAGAAGAAATCAGGAAAGTGAGCAAAGCGGGAACATCACCAAAAGGCCCATGGGTCAACTTCTGGTCTGAGATGGCAAGGAAGACGATCGTCAAAAGAGCCTATAAATACTGGCCGCGTGCTGACCGTCTGGATAATGCCGTCGATGTGCTCAACGAAAGCGAAGGCATATACACCGAGCCAGTTATGCCATACACCCCAGAAAGCGAAATCATCCAGTCAGAAGAAAACGCAAAACAGGAACTTACCAACACCATCCAGTCACTATGTGAGGACATGAAGCAGGCGAAAAATATGCATGCTCTCAAAACCCACTTCCAGGCAGCTTACAAAATGACGGTCGGAATGCAGCTTCAACAAGAGGTGCAGGCCGTCTACGCCAAGTGCAAAGCAAAATTCGAAGAGGTTACGCAATGACAGCTCTTTACCAGATCGCCAATGATTTCGCAAAGCTGACTGATTCAGGCATGGAGCCTGAAATGATAGCCGACACCCTTGATGGCATTGAGTGGGAACTGGAAGCAAAGGTCGAGCAGATTCTTGCTGTTTGCAAAAACGAATCTGCTTATGCCGAGGCGCTGAAAGAAGAAAGCAAGCGTCTTGCAGAGCGCGCAAAAGCCGCAGAAAACCGAGTGTCGAGCATGAAAGATTATGTGGCTACCTCCCTCGAAACAGCGGGAAAGAAATCACTGAAGGCAGGCATTCATCAGGTAACGGTTCGCGCGCCGTCTAAGTCCGTTGAAATTACGGATGCCAGCGCGCTTCCTCCTGAATTCGTCGAATACGAGACGAGCATCAAGCCAGACAAATTGGCTATCAAACACCAAATCGAAGCTGGCGTGGATGTACCTGGTGCGCAAATAAAACTCGGCAAACCTTCACTCATTATTAAGTAGGTGCCGTCATGAAACGTACACCCTTCTACCGCAGGCCCGGGCGAACCGGGCAATTCTCCGGCCTCCGTGAGCGCGTTATCTGGATGATTCAGACGCGCGGACGTCCAGTAACCGGCAGAGAAATCGCTGAGAAATTCGGCGTAACTCTCATCGAGTTTAACCGGGTGGCCAATGGCATTACCCGCGGCTCCGGGCAGATAGCGAAGATAGTTGAATCGGAGAAATGGCTCAATGAGGACGGCATCTGTGACCGGACATTTAGCCTCGTGACGAAACCGAAGGTTGTAACGCCGCAAGGTAAATCGCGGCTGTTCACCCGACGCGCCATAGAGCAATCGCAGGAAGGCAGACGGCAGGAGTGCATTGAACGTGCCGCCCGCCGTAGCCGCCTGATTGCTCAGGGCCTGTACATCGACGAAATGGAGTCCATCCTATGACTCACGCTCACGACGACATCAGTGTTGGCACGCTGTGCCTTCCCTTCATTGGTAACGGCTGGCTAATGCCATGGGGTGAAGTGGTCAGCAATCCATTAAAGGCGCAGCGGCTCGCTGAGGAATATCGGGAAAGGCAGGAGGCGGCATGAGCATACCTCAAGTTGTCAGTTTCTCTGGCGGCAGAACCTCGGCCTATCTCGTCCATTTAATGGAGCAAAGGAGACTGTCTGGCGAAGAGGTTCACTATGTCTACATGGACACAGGGGCAGAGCACAGAGGGACCTACGAGTTCATCAAGAAGCTGGCGCGCGAATGGTCGATTAACCTGATCTGCCTCCGTGTAAAGGTTAACCCTGAACTGGGTAAGGCAAACAGTTACTCGGTGGTACCGCTTGATGATATCGGCCCTGATCTTCAGCCATGGAAAGATGTCTGCGAAAAGTACGGCACCCCATACGTCCACGGCGCGTTCTGCACCCGGACCATGAAAATGGAAGTTTTCGAAAGATATTGCCGGGAAACATTCGGCCAGTATCACACATGGATTGGTATTCGGGTTGACGAGCAGCGCAGGCTAAAGCCTCGAGAAGGCGTTAGTTATCTGGCAGATGTAAGCGATTTCGAAAAGCAGGACATTCTCGACTGGTGGAAGGATCAGCCATTTGACCTAGGCATTCCAGAACACCTGGGTAACTGTGTTTTCTGTATCAAAAAAGGGATAAACAAGGTCGCCCTCGCCGCACGCGACGAGCCTGAGCTCGCCGCTGACTTCTGGAATCTTATTACCGACCCGTCAGTAAGGGTTGTGGAACGACGCCAGCAAGAAAACAAAATCATGTATCGCGGCAACAATTCTCTGGAGAGCGTGATCGCAATGTTCTCTGACAGTTCACGCGAAGATATTGCAGCAACAATAAAAGGAGGCGGCGGATATGACCCTAATTCATGCACTGAAAGCTGCGAAGCCCTGACGTGTGAAGTGGATGATAACCCAGAGCCAGAGGTAGAGGAGCCCGAGGAAGAAGAAAGCCAAGTTTCGATCCGCACTGGATATGGAGGAAGCCATACTCCAGCAGATCAGCGCGACCTCTGGCGTACTCCACCAGCCCTCTTCGCTTCTCTTGATGCTGAGTTCTGCTTCCAGTTGGATGCCGCCGCGGCTCCGCATAACGCACTGTGCCGGAAGTTCATCACCTCCGAGCAGAACACGCTGGAAACGCCGTGGGCTGATTACCTGAATGTGCCAGGCTACGTCTGGCTGAACCCGCCATACAGCGACATCACGCCGTTTGTGAAGAAGGCTGCCGCCGAGAGCAACAATCAGATCGGCACGGTCATGCTGGTTCCGGCAGACACATCGGTTGGCTGGTTTAAGGAGGCTATCCAGACCGCCAGCGAAGTTCGCTTTATCACCGCCGGGCGGCTGGCTTTTATCAACCCGGTCACCGGTAAGCCGGTCTCGGGAAATAACAAAGGCAGTATGCTCATCATCTGGCGACCGTATCCGCGTACACACTGCCACTTCGCAACTGTGGACCGGGACGAGCTGATGGCTTTCGGGGCGAAACTTCTCGCCCGCCGGGAGGCCGCATAACGCCAGCAAATGAAAACGCCATCCGCACCGCATGCCGCCGCTGCACCGAGGAAATCCAGCAGGCCATGCGCAAGAAGCCAAAGCCTAACTGGAACGAAACAGTGCCTCCCATCATCAACAAGCATCACAAGAAAATTGAAGCTCTGGGAGTTAGCCTCCTGGAGTTCGTCGTCAAAACTGGCCGCCTTAACGGGCGGTTTGGAGCCGAACAATGATTCGCCGACAGATCGATACATCAACCCGATTTCTGCTTGATACCGCCTTCCACCGACTTGAAATAATCCGTGATGACGGTTTCTACCGCCACCTGCGCATGAAGCAGCCAGGTACGTCCTGTTATTACTTCGACATTATCACCTGGCCGGGATATCTGACTGTTACCGGCGACATGGGCACCTGGACATTCTCCCGTATCGCGGACATGTTCGAATTTTTCGGTCCGTGGCAAGACGGTATTAACACCGGTTACTGGTCCGAAAAGCTGGAGGCTGGCGCTGGCTATTCAGCGTGTGAGCTATTGGCGAAAGAGTACGATCATGATGCTTTTTGCCGAAGCCTGAAGGAATCAATGAGCGAGTATCTGGAAGATACACCAGAAGACCAGCAGGAAGACGAAGACTGGGATTATGAAGAGGATACTCCAGACAGTGATAAAGCCAAGGTTCGTGAGGTAGTCCGTGAATTATGCCGGGGTGGATTTAGCAATGATTGGGAAGCATATCAGGCAGTTTATAACGCTGACTGGCCCGAAAGTTTGAGTGCCTGGGATGTCTGCGACGGGCTGACATTCAAAACCTACACCAGCCACTTCCGCTGGATCCTTTTTGCCATCACTTGGGCGATCTCCAAATACCACAACACGAAGCTGGTCGATAAAGCTATGTCGAAATTCATAGCGGTAAGGATGGCCTCAGCATGAACAGAGCCTCACCCGTTGATTTGAGAAAAAGCCTCGAAATCGCCAACCACCTCGCACATATTGGGATTCGTTTCGTGCCGATTCCGGTGGCGACCGAGGAAGAATTCCAGACGCTGGCCGCCGAGCTATCTCGACGGCTTGAAAATATGGCGGTCGAAGCCGAGAAGAATGAAGGCGGTGCAGCATGAAGGCACTAATCACCAGGTCGCTAAAGCGGCCTTTTTTATTGCTGGCGCTCACCTTCAACCGAGTTAACCGACAGTTCCGGGAGCACTGACCATGGACATCATCGACACAGCAACAGAGATTGAAGAGCTTCAGCGTAACGCTGCCCTTTCCGCTCACCGCATCGACCGCAACGCCGTATCAGCTGAGCGTTGTGCGGAATGCGGGGAGGATATCCCGGAGCCGCGGCGCGCTGCCGTGCCCGGCTGCCAAACGTGCGCGGAGTGCCAGAGCGTTATAGAGCTGAAGAATAAGCAGAGGGGGTTGTAATGCAGCAGTCAATTTTAGACATGTGCTGCGGGTCGCGCATGTTCTGGTTCGACAAGCAGGACGAACGCGCGGTGTTCAGTGATATCCGCGCCGAACAGCATGAGCTTTGCGACGGTCGACAGTTGGTTATTAGTCCGGACCTTATTGCCGATTTCCGCGCCCTCCCTTTTGCCGATAACACTTTCCCTGTCGTCGTGTTCGACCCGCCGCACCTCGAGCGGGTCGGCGATAACGCGTGGATGGGTAAAAAGTACGGGCGGCTCAACAAAGAAACATGGCGCGACGATTTGCGTGCAGGCTTCGCCGAAGCGTTCAGGGTGTTGTGGCCACACGGTGTGCTCATCTTCAAATGGAACGAAACGCAGATCCCGGTAAGCAATATCCTGGCGCTTACCGACGAGAAGCCGATCATCTGGCAGCGCACCGGCAAGTCAGACAAAACCCACTGGGTGATCTTCGTCAAAGGTGGTCCCAATGTTCAGGATAATCCAGCCTAATACCTGGTACGCCGATCCCCACGGCGCACCCTGCAAAATCCTCCGCGCAACCCATGAAGTAATCCACTACATCCGCAACGGCCGCACCTGCATTGCCAGCATGGGCCGCTTTCAGCACGAATTCGAGCCACTGACCAAAGCACAGGCTGAGCGGATCGCCGAAGAAATCGAAACAGCAGAACACCTGAAGAAGCTGCGCGCCCAGCGTGCGGCATGAGGAGAGATTATGTCAGACCAAAGCAAATTTTATGATTATTACATGGTTGAGGGCGATGAAGTGAAGTCGCTTATTGCAGGTTATGACGATATCGGAGAGCAGCGTAACTCTATTCTGCCCGAAGCGGCCGGCAAGGTCGGTGCTATTGCGTGGACAACTTCCAGTGGATGGGGTGGCGGAGGCGGCTTGCTTAATGGGTTTGTGTGGGATAAGGGATATCAATTCCCCTGCCCTATGACCATTAAGCGTGAAGAAATGTTTGATGGTAAGCGGGTAGTGCTGGGGAGAGGGAAAGGGAATACGAAAGAGGGCCGGGCTTTCAACAAAGAGCTCGATGCGGTAATGGAAGAGGCCAACAAAAAACTGAAATCTTTGCCTGAGTGGAAAGACTACATCGTTAACCACTACGGCATTATGCGAACTGGTATCGGAGGACAGTCTGGCCGTGGCTTCGGTTTCGCGATGCTATCCACGTATGGCGGTAAGCACCCGGGTCGTGATGACTGCCTGGTATTCGCTATCCCGAACAACAAAGAAGAGCGCCACGGTGAAGTAGAGATACCGGGAAACTTCCAGAAAATAACCTACGGGCAGTTTTACGACATCGTTAACCATCCGAATGAATGACGCAACTGATAGCTGATTCACTGAGTCGGCTATTGGGTGCGAATGCACTGCCACGTTATCCCCCTTTCCCCGGCCATCGTGCCGGGTTCTTTTTTGCCTGGAGAAAACCATGAGCGACATTATTCAGCTGGCACCAAACAAATGGGTCACAGAGGAACTTTTAACTGCGACAACCGGCATGTCAAAGCACATGATTCAGCATGCCCGCCGGTCTACCTGGATGGAGGGAAAGCATTATCGCCATGTTGCCCCTGATATGGCACCTAAGCAAAACAGCCCAATCATGTATAACCGCGATGAGATAAACCACTGGATCGAGCACCAAAGCCCAGCGAAACGCCGGAGAATATCTGCTTAAATGTCCTTTGGCACATCAAACGAGGAATGATTATGGCAGCATACCCAACAGGCGTAGAGGTTCATGGCGAATCGTTACGCATATGGTTCATATATCAGGGAAAGCGTGTCAGGGAAAATCTCGGCGTTCCTGACACGCCAAAAAACAGGAAAATGGCAGGCGAGCTTCGGGCTTCAGTCTGCTTTGCGATAAAGACAGGCACATTCAATTATGCCTCACAATTCCCGGATTCATCGAACGCAGAGAAATTCAGCACTGTCAGAAAGCAAATCTCCCTACTTGAACTGAAATCGAAATGGCTCGGACTTAAGGAGATGGAGCTTAGTCTCGGGACTTTGCGGCGTTACGATTGCCACCTCACAACAACCATCGAAACTATTGGTGAGCACAGGTACATCGGCAGCCTGAACACTGAAGATATCCTTAGCGCCAGGAAGGAGCTACTGAACGGCTGGCAGAAAACCAGGCATGGACTGAATCATCCACCCAAAAAAGGAAGAAGCGTTCCTACCGTCAATAGTTATATGGCATGTCTTGGCGGGATGCTTGGCTTTGCTTTCAAAAGTGGCTATCTGAAAACCGATCTGATGGCAGGCATCTCCCCGCTCGCAAAAGAAAGGCCCATTCCAGACCCTCTGACTTCTGACGAGTATCAGCGAGTGATCGCGGCCTGCCCAACCCAGCAGTTTCAGAATATGGTTATCTTTGCGGTTAATACAGGCGTCCGGCATGGGGAGCTTAGCGCATTAGCCTGGGAGGATGTGGACACTGTTAACTGGACAGTTACAGTGTCACGTAACTATTCCATGAAGGGTAACTTCACCCTGCCCAAAACCAATGCCGGGATTCGGACTATACAGTTGACCCAGCCAGCAATTGACGCGCTTAAAGCGCAGATGCCACTGACCAGAATGATGGCGTCACACAAGGTAAGCGTCAGCCTACGGGAATACAAGAAAAAGAGAACTGACGAATGCACCTTTATATTCTCCCCGTCCATTACTTCAATGAACGGCAAGAAGACTATGTGCTACGTTCCCGGGTCTATTAATTCGGCCTGGCGCACTGCCCTGCGTCGTGCAGGCGTCCGGCAAAGACGATCTTATGAAACCAGAAACACATATGCTTGCTGGGCACTGGTAGCTGGAGCGAATCCAAACTTCGTTGCGCACCAGATGGGCCATTCGTCAGCGCAAATGCTCTTCACGGTTTACGGTAAATGGATGACCGAGAATAACCATGACCAGGTGGGCATTTTGAACGCGTCTTTTACTCAAAATGCCCCACTGATGCCCCATAGAAAAACCGCATAAACTCAAGTATCTGATTTTAAATATCAATATCACTTCAATCATGATTCATCTGGATGAGCAAGGTCGGCTCTTTTGCCTTTAGCTTCCTGCCGGTAATGTTCTGTATCGCCATTCCTCTGGGTCTGGCGCGCGAAAATAAAGGCGTGGCGGCGTTTGCGGGCTTCGTTGGCTATGCGGTCATGAACCTTGCGGTTAACTTCTGGCTGACTGCCAAAGGGATCCTGCCCACGACCGACGCGGCGGTACTGAAAGCCAATAACATTCAGAGCGTGATTGGTATTCAGTCCATCGATACCGGGATCCTTGGAGCCGTGATCGCGGGGGTGATTATCTGGATGCTGCACGAGCGCTTCCACAACATCCGCCTGCCCGATGCGCTGGCCTTCTTCGGCGGGACCCGCTTTGTGCCAATCATTACGCTGGTTGTGATGGGTCTGTTTGGTCTGATCATCCCTCTGATTTGGCCGATTTTTGCCATGGGGATCACCGGTATCGGCCGCATTATCAACGGCGCGGGTGATTTCGGCCCGATGATTTTCGGTACGGGTGAACGTCTGCTGCTGCCATTTGGTTTACAGCATATCCTGGTTGCCCTGATCCGCTTTACCGAAGCCGGCGGTACCATGGACGTTTGCGGTCATTCCGTTAGCGGTGCGCTGACCATCTTCCAGGCCCAGCTGAGCTGCCCGACCACTCACGGCTTCTCTGAAAGTGCGACGCGTTTCCTCTCTCAGGGTAAAATGCCTGCCTTCCTCGGCGGCCTGCCGGGCGCAGCGCTGGCGATGTACCACTGTGCCCGTCCGGAAAATCGTCATAAAATTAAAGGTCTGCTGATCTCCGGCGTTATTGCCTGCGTGGTGGGCGGTACGACAGAACCTATCGAGTTCCTGTTCCTGTTCGTAGCGCCGGTACTGTACCTCATCCACGCCGTACTGACGGGCCTGGGCTTTACCGTGATGGCTGTGCTCGGTGTGACCATCGGTAACACCGACGGTAACGTGATTGACTTCGTGGTCTTCGGTATCCTGCACGGCCTGTCCACCAAGTGGTATCTGGTGCCGGTTGTGGCCGCCATCTGGTTCGCGGTTTACTACGGGATCTTCCGCTTCGCCATCACCCACTTTAACCTGAAAACGCCTGGCCGCGATACCGATACGGCCACCAGCGTTGAACAGGCGGTAGCCGGTACCGTTGGGAAATCCGGATATAACACGCCGGCTATTCTGGCGGCGCTGGGCGGTGCGGATAACATTACCTCTCTGGATAACTGCATCACCCGCCTGCGTTTGTCGGTGGCGGACATGTCCAAAGTGGATACCAACGCACTTAAAGCTAACCGGGCTATTGGGGTGGTACAGTTAAATCAACACAATTTGCAGGTCGTCATTGGCCCGCAGGTACAGTCAGTGAAGGATGAGCTGGCAACCCTGATGCGAACCGTCGAAGCCTGATGCCTCGCCCCCCTCGTCATGAGGGGGTTTTACTTTACGGAGCACCGTCATGTTTGATTTTTCTACCGTCGTGGATCGACACGGCACCTGGTGTACCCAGTGGGATTATGTCGCTGACCGTTTTGGCGCTGCCGACCTGCTGCCCTTCACCATCTCTGATATGGATTTCGCCACCGCCCCCTGCATTACCGATGCGCTGCACCAGCGAATAAACCACGGGGTGTTTGGCTACAGTCGCTGGAAAAATGACGAATTTCTGGCCGCCGTGGCGCACTGGTTCCGGCAACGCTTTAACAGTCAGATTGATACCGAAACCGTGGTGTATGGGCCGTCGGTCATTTATATGGTCTCGGAGCTGATCCGCCTCTGGTCCTCGCCTGGCGACGGCGTGGTGGTCCATACCCCGGCTTACGATGCCTTTTATAAAGCCATCGAAGGCAACCAGCGTACCGTTGTTTCCGTGCCGATGCAGAAAACAGCGCATGGCTGGGAGGGCAATATGGCCGGGCTGGAAGCGGCGCTGTCAAAACCGGAAAACAAGGTGCTGCTGCTGTGTAGCCCGCAAAACCCGACCGGCAAAGTCTGGACGCGGGAAGAGCTGACCACAATGGCGGCCCTGTGTGAACGTTATGACGTAGCGGTGATCAGCGACGAAATTCATATGGACATGGTATGGGGCACGCATCGTCATACCCCGTGGAATGAGGTTGCGCGCGGTAAATGGGCGCTGCTGACCTCGGGTTCCAAAAGCTTCAACATTCCGGCGCTGACGGGTGCCTGGGGGCTTATCGCCGATGACGCCAGCCGTAGCGCCTATCTGAATGCATTAAAAGGTCGGGACGGACTCTCTTCCCCTTCCGTGCTGGCGCTGACCGCGCACATTGCTGCCTACCGACAGGGAGAACCCTGGCTGGACGCGCTGCGGACCTATCTCGAAGAAAACCTGCGCTACATTGCTGACGAACTGAATACTGCATTTCCGACACTCAACTGGCAACCGCCCGAGGCCACCTATCTGGCATGGATCGATCTCAGCCCGCTTGGCATTGATGACAATACGCTGCAAAACGTGCTGATTGATCAGCAAAAAGTGGCCATCATGCCGGGATATACCTATGGGGATGAAGGTAAAGGCTATGTGCGTCTGAACGCTGGCTGTCCGCGTAGTAAGCTTGAACAGGGCGTTCAACGCCTTATCGCCGGCATCAACACTCTGCTGTAAATCATTTGCGCAACGGAATATTCCCTTGCGCAAATAGCTTTTTACCCCGTTTTGTTTTTATAATATGGCGCACTTTAACCAGCAAAGAGTGCGACCATGATTGATACACGCCTGCCTTTAACTGATATTCACCGCCACCTCGACGGAAACATTCGTGCCCAAACCATTCTCGATCTTGGTCGCCAGTTCAATTTAACCCTCCCTGCCGAAACGCTTGAAACCCTGATCCCGCATGTTCAGGTCACGTCGAACGAACCGGATCTGGTGAGTTTTCTGAGCAAGCTCGACTGGGGCGTGAAGATGCTGGCCTCGGTCGATGCCTGTCGCCGTGTCGCCTTTGAAAACATCGAAGATGCCGCGCGTAACGGCCTGCACTATGTTGAACTGCGTTTCTCCCCAGGCTATATGGCGATGACCCACAACCTCCCCGTAGCGGGCGTGGTTGAAGCGGTCATTGAAGGCGTGCGTGAAGGCTGCAAAACCTTTGACGTTCAGGCGCGTTTGATCGGCATTATGAGCCGTACCTTCGGTGAAGCGGCCTGTCTTCAGGAACTGGAAGCATTACTGGCGCATCGCGACCAGATCACCGCCATCGACCTGGCCGGTGACGAGCTGGGCTTCCCGGGCAGTCTGTTCCTGTCTCATTTCAACCGCGCACGTGATGCAGGATGGCATATTACCGTTCATGCGGGGGAAGCCGCGGGGCCGGAAAGCATCTGGCAGGCCATTCGTGAGCTGGGTGCGGAACGTATAGGTCATGGCGTGAAAGCCATTGAAGATCGCGCGCTGATGGATTTCCTCGCCGAACAACGTATTGGAATCGAATCCTGCCTGACCTCCAATATTCAGACCAGTACAGTGGCGTCGCTGGCGCAACACCCGCTGAAAACCTTCCTCGAACACGGGGTGCTGGCTTCGCTGAACACGGACGATCCGGCGGTTCAGGGCGTGGATATTATTCACGAATACAACATCGCCGCACCACAGGCCGGGCTGAGCCGCGAGCAGATCCGTCAGGCGCAAATCAACGGGCTGGAGATCGCCTTCCTGACGCCTGAAGAGAAACAGGCGCTGCGCGATAAAGTTGCTCAGTAGTCCTCTTTACTGCCGGGTGGCGCTGCGCTTACCCGGCCTACGAAAGCGTTTGGCACTTATGCCAGACAGAGCGTTGCGCGATGTTTGGCAGATTCGATCCCGAGCTCGATGAGCTCCATAATCTGGATTGCCTGGCTTGCGGGAACCGGATTTTCACCTGAACCGTTCAGCGCGTCACGAATGGCGGCGTAATACGCTGGATAGTTCCCCGGCAGGGTCAATACCGTCTCTTCAACCAGTACCTCACCCTCCGCACGCGTCACCACCCCGTCGCGCATGTCGTAGCCCCAGTCCTCCTGCGGTAAGCGTTCGCCATTTTTGAGGCGCTCTTCCTGCGGATCCAGGCCGAACTTCACATAGCTGCCGCGCGCCCCGTGAATGATATAGCGGGCCGATTCCGCCGCCGCAAGCATTGTCCCGTGCAGCACAATGCGCCGCTGCGGATAACTCAAAATGGCATGGAAATAGTCGGTGGTCTGCGCCCCCGGCCTGAGCTGCGCTAAATCGACCGTCATGCTCACGGGCAAACCAAACAGATGAACGGCCTGATCGAGAAGATGCGGCGCTAAGTCATACCAGATGCCGCTACCCGGTCCCGCCTGCTCGCGCCAGCGATCTCGCACCTGCGGACGATAACGATCGAAATGCGACTCAAAAAAGGCAATTTCGCCGAGCGTACCTTCGTTTATCAGCGCCTTAACCGTCAGGAAATCGCTGTCCCAGCGCCGATTGTGAAAGACCGATAATAACCGACCCAGACTTCGCGCCAGCGCATCCAGCTCGCGCGCCTGTGACAACGTCACGGTGAAGGGCTTATCGACAACAACATGTTTCCCTGCCTCCAGCGCCGCTTTCGCCAGGGGGAAATGAGTGTCGTTAGGAGTAGGAATGACAATAAGGTCAATATTAGGATCGTTAAACAGATGCTTAGGCTCCGTTACCACCGGCACGGCTGGCCAGTCGGCGCGGACCTTAGTCTCATCGCTGCTTGTGATAGCCGCCAGTTCCATTCCCGGCGTGCCGGCAACCAGCGGTGCATGAAAGGTTTTGCTTGCGTACCCGTAGCCAATAAGACCGACGCGGATGTTTTCACTCATCGTTTGCCCCCTCGCTGTGCGCTTATTTATCACTGGCCTTGTGCTTAACGCACAGATTAATAATGTGCCCTGTGAGTTAAAATAGCATCTTGCGACAGCGTTTTTTGTTACCTCGCATTAAAGTGTGTATATGGGTTCGGGGAATCGTTCCCAAAGCGCTTGCTCTGGCGAAAAGGGCGCTGTAACATTTGTAATCTGTATTTATGGATAAATTACAAACACAAATTATGTCGTCAATAATTAATCGAATCATTGAATTAGCGGGATGGATTGTCCTTGGGGTTTCAGTCGTGTTGCTCGGCATTGCCAGCCATATCGATAACTACCAGCCGCCGGAGCCTGTTACTGCCGCACAACAAAAGTAAGCCGTGTCGTCATAAAGCGTGACACATTACGTCATGGAACGTATTGCCAGCCGTAATGAACGGGGTTACCCTTCTCTTCCAGGCATCTGCTGATGCCTGATTCTTCGCAAAGAAAACTCCTAATTTCGTCGCGTTACCCGAGTGGACAGTTTACGTCTTTATTAATCCGTTTATTATTCGAACGCATTACCTTTATGGGTATTACCCTTTTATATGGAAACTTATTAATATGACAGTTCAGGACTATTTATTAAAATTTCGCAAGATCAATTCCCTTGAAAGCCTGGAAAAACTGTTTGACCATCTGAACTACACGCTGTCGGATAATCAGGACATCATCAATATGTACCGCGCTGCTGACCACCGTCGCGCCGAACTGGTCTCTGGCGGTCGTCTGTTCAATGTGGGGGAAGTGCCTAAATCCGTATGGCGTTACGTTGTATAAGAAAGTAGCCTTCGGCGTGAAATGTTATATACTCTCCGCCCTGCAAATTTCTGTATAACATTTCGCGCAGACTATGGGAGAGCGTATGACCGCATTGCCTGGAGAGAGAATTGGGGGCTGGTTAATCGCCCCGCTGGCATGGCTGCTGGTGGCATTATTAAGCGCTTCGCTGGCGCTGTTGCTATACACCACCGCACTGGTTACGCCTCATGCTATCCAGACACTGATGTCCCAGAGTGCGCTCAATATTGCAACGTGGTTTGTGTCGTTCGTTTTCGCGATCGCGATGTGGTACTACACGCTGTGGCTGACTATCGCCTTCTTCAAACGCCGCAAAAACGTGCCAAAACATTACATTATCTGGCTGCTGGTCTCCGTGCTGCTGGCTGTCAAAGCATTCGCTTTCTCGCCAGTGTCTGACGCGCTGGCGGTTCGCCAGTTACTGTTTCCGCTACTGGCGACGGCGCTTCTGGTCCCTTATTTCAAGCGTTCGACGCGCGTTAAGAAGACCTTTGTCAACCCGTAATAACCTTACAGTTAACCTGTTGTGGCCTGTTGTCGTTTATCCGATAATAGGCGGCTATTTTATTTCAGGCTAAATAATGACCGATTACTTACTGCTCTTTGTCGGAACTGTGCTGGTTAATAACTTCGTACTGGTGAAGTTCCTTGGCCTGTGCCCGTTTATGGGCGTCTCCAAAAAGCTGGAGACGGCAATGGGCATGGGGCTGGCGACCACCTTCGTGATGACGATGGCCTCCATTTGCGCATGGCTGATTGATACCTGGATCCTGATCCCGCTCGACATGCTCTACCTGCGCACCTTGTCCTTTATTCTGGTCATTGCGGTTGTGGTGCAATTTACCGAGATGGTGGTGCGGAAAACCAGCCCTGCCCTGTATCGCCTGCTGGGCATTTTCCTGCCTCTCATCACCACCAACTGCGCGGTGCTGGGCGTGGCGCTGCTCAATATCAACCTTGGGCATAATTTCCTGCAATCGGCGCTGTACGGTTTTTCCGCGGCGGTCGGTTTCTCTTTTGTTATGGTCCTGTTCGCCTCGATTCGCGAGCGTCTGGCCGCGGCGGATATTCCCGCGCCGTTTCGCGGTAACGCCATCGCTCTGGTGACCGCAGGTTTAATGTCTCTGGCCTTTATGGGCTTTAGTGGTCTGGTGAAGTTGTAATGAGTGCTATCTGGATTGCCATCGCGTCCATCAGCGTACTGGGACTCGTCTTTGGCATCATTCTGGGTTATGCCTCCCGCCGGTTTGCGGTGGAGGACGATCCGGTGGTTGAAAAAATTGATGAACTTTTACCGCAGAGCCAGTGCGGGCAGTGCGGCTACCCTGGCTGCCGCCCTTACGCTGAGGCGGTGGGCGTGCAGGGCGAAAAGATCAACCGCTGCGCACCGGGTGGCGAAGCGGTCATGCTTAAAATAGCTGCCCTGCTGAACGTCGATCCCCAGCCTGTCGACGGCGATGAACAGGCCCAGGAGCCCGTTCGTGCCCTTGCTGTCATCGACGAAGCCAACTGCATTGGCTGCACCAAATGTATTCAGGCGTGTCCTGTTGACGCCATTGTGGGCGCAACGCGCGCGATGCACACCGTTGTGGCGGATCTGTGCACCGGCTGTAATCTCTGCGTGGCGCCCTGCCCGACGCAGTGTATAGAACTACGCCCGGTTGAAACGACTACTGAAAGCTGGAAGTGGGACCTTCAGACCATTCCGGTTCGCAATATTCCTGTGGAACAACATGCTTAAGTTATTTTCTGCCTTCAGAAAAGAGAAGATCTGGGATTTCGACGGCGGCATTCATCCGCCTGAGATGAAATCGCAGTCTAACGGCACGCCGCTGCGCCAGATCCCGCTGGCGACCCGTTACGTTATGCCCCTAAAACAGCATATCGGCGCGGAAGGTGAACTGTGCGTGAAAGAAGGCGATAGCGTTCTTCGCGGCCAGCCGCTGACCTTTGGTCGCGGACGGATGTTGCCGATACATGCCCCGACTTCCGGTAAGGTGGTGGCTGTTGCCCCCCATACCGTTGCCCATCCGTCGGCGTTGTCTGAGCTGAGCGTGATCATTGAAGCCGATGGTGAAGACCGCTGGATCGATCGTGACGGCTGGAGCGACTACCGTTCCCACAGTCGTGAAGCGCTGATTGAACGCATTCATCAGTTCGGCGTGGCGGGTCTGGGGGGCGCAGGCTTCCCGACCGGCGCTAAGCTTCACGGCGGCGGCGATAAAATCGAAACGCTGATCATCAACGCCGCCGAGTGCGAACCGTACATCACCGCCGATGACCGTCTGATGCAGGACTGTGCCGCGCAGGTGGTGGAAGGGATTCGCATTCTTGCGCATATTCTGCAACCCCGCGAAGTGCTGATCGGTATTGAGGACAATAAACCGCAGGCCATTTCGATGCTGCGAGCGGTACTGGCGGACAGCCACGATATCGCCCTGCGAGTGATCCCGACCAAATACCCGTCCGGCGGGGCAAAACAGCTGACGCAGATCCTGACCGGCAAACAGGTCCCCCACGGGGGCCGTTCGTCCGACATCGGCGTGCTGATGCAAAACGTGGGAACCGCCTACGCGGTGAAACGTGCGGTGATTGACGGCGAGCCATTGACCGAGCGCGTCGTCACGCTGACCGGCGAGTCCGTCTCCCGTCCCGGCAACGTCTGGGCGCGTCTGGGTACGCCGGTGCGTCATCTGCTGGAACAGGCTGGCTTCTGCCCGGGTAGCGATCAACTGGTCATTATGGGTGGCCCGCTGATGGGCTTTACCCTGCCGTGGCTGGATGTGCCGGTGGTGAAGATTACCAACTGCCTGCTCGCCCCTTCCCCAACGGAGATGGGCGAAACGCAGGAAGAGAAAGGCTGCATACGCTGTAGCGCCTGTGCGGACGCATGCCCGGCAGATTTACTGCCGCAGCAGTTGTACTGGTACAGCAAAGGCCAGTTGCACGATAAAGCCCAGGCGCATAACCTGGCTGACTGTATTGAATGCGGTGCCTGCGCCTGGGTCTGCCCAAGCAATATTCCGCTGGTGCAATACTTCCGTCAGGAGAAAGCCGAAATCTACGCCATCTCCATGGAAGAAAAACGTGCCGCTGAAGCGAAGGCCCGCTTTGAAGCGCGTCAGGCACGACTGGAGCGCGAGAAACAAGCCCGTCAGGAACGCCATAAGCAGGCTGCCGTCCAGCCTGCGGCGAAAGATCAGGATGCCATTAACGCAGCCCTGGCCCGCGTGCGCGAGAAGAAAGCCACCGCCGCCCAGACGGTTGTGATCGCTCCGGGAGAAAAACCGGACAACAGCGAAGCGATTGCGGCCCGCGAAGCGCGTAAAGCCGAAGCTCGCGCGCGTCAGGCGGAGAAAGCGCAACACGCCAAACCGGAAGCCGATATCGACCCGCGTAAAGCGGCAGTGGAAGCGGCTATCGCCAGGGCAAAAGCCCGTAAGGCCGGTCAGCAGACAGTGGTGGTTGAACAGGAAGCGACGGATCCGCGCAAGGCGGCCGTTGAAGCCGCTATCGCCCGTGCCAAAGCACGAAAAGCGGCACAGGTTCAGCCAGCCGAAGAGAGTGAAGCGCCTGTCGACCCGCGTAAAGCCGCCGTTGAAGCGGCCATCGCCCGTGCCAAAGCACGAAAAGCGGCACAGCAGGACGAACGGCCTGCGGCCGCCAACGACGATCCACGCAAAGCCGCAGTCGCCGCCGCGATTGCGCGCGTTCAGGCAAAGAAAGCCGCGCAGCAAGCCGTTAACGAGGATTAAATGGTTTTCAGAATTGCAAGTTCCCCTTATACCCATAACCAGCGCCAGACATCGCGTATTATGATGCTGGTGTGCCTGGCCGCGCTGCCAGGTATTGCCGTACAGTGTTGGTTTTTCGGCTGGGGTACGCTTTTCCAGTTAGTTCTGGGTTGCGCCAGTGCCGTCGCAGCGGAAGCAGCGATCCTGAAGCTGCGCAAAATGGAAGTGACTCGCATCCTGAGCGATAACTCCGCCCTGTTGACCGGCCTGTTGCTGGCCATCAGCATTCCCCCGTTCGCCCCGTGGTGGATGGTGGTATTGGGAACGGTGTTTGCGGTGATCATCGCCAAGCAGCTGTACGGCGGGCTGGGCCATAACCCGTTTAACCCGGCGATGATTGGCTACGTGGTACTGCTGATCTCCTTCCCGGTACAGATGACCAGCTGGCTGCCGCCGCATGAGATCGCCGCCACCGTCCCCGGCTTTATGGATGCCCTGCACGTTATCTTTACCGGCCACACCGCGCTGGGCGCAGATATGAACGCGCTTCGCATGGGCGTGGACGGCATCAGCCAGGCCACCCCGCTCGATACCTTCAAAACCTCCCTGCGTGCCGGACACAGCGTGGAGCAGGTGATGAAATCGTCTATTTACAGCGGCGTACTGGCGGGTGCTGGCTGGCAGTGGGTCAATCTGGCCTATCTGTTGGGCGGCGCGTTCCTGCTGCAACAGAAGGCAATCCGCTGGCATATTCCGGTGAGCTTCCTGGTGACGCTGGCCGTCTGCTCGACGCTCGGCTGGGTCATCTCACCTGAGTCACTGGCCAGCCCGCAGCTCCATCTGCTCTCCGGCGCGACCATGCTCGGGGCATTTTTTATTCTGACCGATCCGGTCACCGCGTCTACCACCAACCGAGGACGTCTGATTTTCGGCGCGCTGGCGGGCTTGCTGGTCTGGCTTATTCGCAGCTTTGGCGGTTATCCGGACGGTGTGGCATTTGCCGTGCTGCTGGCTAACATCACCGTTCCGCTCATCGACTACTACACGCGGCCACGCGTGTACGGTCATCGCTAAGGGTCACGCCATGCTAAAAACAATGCAAAAACAGGGCGTTACGCTGGCGATCTTCGCTGCCGCCCTCACCGGGCTGACCGCGCTGGTAAATGAACTGACGAAAACAACCATTGCAGAGCAGGCAATGAAGCAGCAAAAGGCGCTGTTCGATCAGGTGATCCCATCCGACTTCTACGATAATGACCTGCAAAAAAGCTGCTTTGTCGTGCAGGCTCCGCAGCTCGGTAAAGGACCCCATCGCATTTATATTGCCCGCAAGGGCGATAATCCCGTGGGTGCCGTCATGGAAGCCACCGCGCCGGACGGTTACTCCGGTGCGATTCAGCTGCTGGTTGGCAGCGATTTTTCCGGCACCGTGCTGGGCACGCGCGTGACGGAACATCACGAAACGCCGGGCCTTGGCGACAAAATTGAAACACGCTTAAGTGACTGGATCTTACACTTCTCCGGAAAGATGATTCATGGCGAAGACGATCCTGCTTTCGCGGTGAAAAAAGATGGCGGCGAGTTTGACCAGTTCACGGGTGCCACGATTACCCCGCGCGCGGTGGTCAACGCCGTCAAGCGCGCCGGGCTGTATGCCGAAACGCTGCCCGCGCAGATCAATCATCTTTCCACCTGTGAGGAGTGACCATGAGCCAGGTTAAAGAGGTTATCGTCCAGGGTCTCTGGAAGAACAACTCCGCGCTGGTACAGCTGCTGGGGCTGTGTCCGCTGCTGGCGGTGACGTCTACCGCCACCAACGCGCTCGGGCTGGGGCTGGCGACCACGCTGGTGCTGACCCTGACTAACTTTTCCATTTCAGTTTTGCGCCGCTGGACGCCGTCGGAAATCCGTATTCCGATCTATGTCATGATCATTGCGTCGGTGGTCAGCGTGGTGCAAATGCTGATTAACGCCTACGCATTTGGCCTGTACCAGTCGCTCGGGATTTTCATTCCGCTTATCGTGACTAACTGTATTGTCGTAGGCCGCGCTGAAGCCTTTGCGGTGAAAAACAATCCGGCCATATCCGCGCTGGATGGTTTTTCCATCGGCATGGGCGCGACTGCCGCCATGTTCGTCCTCGGCTCTCTGCGTGAAATTTTGGGCAACGGTACGCTCTTCGACGGTGCGGACGCGCTGCTTGGCGGCTGGGCGAAGTCGCTGCGTATTGAGGTGTTCCATACGGACACTCCGTTCCTGCTGGCCATGCTGCCGCCTGGCGCCTTCATTGGCCTTGGGATGATGCTGGCGTTAAAATACCTGATTGATGAAAAACGTAAACGCCGCGCCGCTGAGCGCAGCGTACAGGAAGGGATCCCCGAGAAAGCAGTATGAATAAAGAGAAACGCATTGCGATCCTGACGCGCCTGCGCGATGAGAATCCTCATCCAACGACAGAGCTGAATTTTAACTCGCCGTTTGAACTGTTGATCGCGGTGCTGCTCTCTGCACAGGCGACGGACGTGAGCGTCAACAAAGCCACGGCCCTGCTCTACCCTGTCGCCAATACGCCGCAGGCCATGCTGGAGCTGGGCGTTGAAGGTGTGAAATCCTATATCAAGACCATTGGCCTGTTTAACAGCAAGGCCGAAAACGTCATTAAGACCTGCCGGATCCTGCTGGAGCAGCACGGCGGCGAAGTCCCGGAAGACCGCGCTGCGCTGGAAGCGTTGCCGGGCGTCGGGCGTAAAACGGCAAATGTGGTGCTGAACACGGCGTTTGGCTGGCCGACCATCGCCGTGGATACCCATATCTTTCGCGTCTCTAACCGCACCCGGTTCGCGCCGGGTAAAAACGTGGAAGAGGTGGAAGAGAAGCTGTTAAAAGTGGTCCCTGCGGAATTTAAGGTGGACTGCCACCACTGGCTGATCCTGCACGGACGGTATACCTGTATTGCCCGTAAGCCACGCTGCGGTTCCTGCATTATCGAAGATCTCTGCGAATACAAAGAAAAAGTCTATCCCTGAGCGTAAACCACCTTACTTCTTACCTGTTCAAGCCCTTAAAATTAACAAGGGCTCTGATATCTTCCCGATTGACCATAAATTGCCCTCTCTTTCTCCTTTACGCATTGTCGATTCTTCGGTCATTTAACACTCAAACAGGTTAATAGTTTTTTCATCACCAAAAATTTCTATACATCTGTGATCGCGATCACTCTGATAACCTGATGTTGGATTTTTGTTGTTAAAACCCGCCCACCCCCTTTGTCAGACAAGATTTCATCGATTCCACACCGCACATAAGACCAGTCATTTTTCAGAATATGGGCTATATCACTGCCAATCACCCAAAATAGCAGAACATATCGCCATACAGCCGTTGAACAGGGTCGTTTACAGTGAAAAAAACCATCAATTTTGAACGGATGAGATTTAACGCTGTATAACATTTGCATGAACCGATGATTATACCGCCAGAGTTATATGTAACAGATTATTACAAACGTATTGCCAGATGGGGCTGGATAGTGAACATTACCCGCCGTTTCCCCTCCCAATATAACTATAAAGCGGATGGACTACGGTCATCACGCTATGAACACCCCCGTTAATATGGGATGTAAAAAAAGAGGTATATGTGTCTACTGCAAACAATAAACCAACAGATGAGAGCGTAAGTCTTAACGCTTTCAAACAGCCTAAAGCGTTCTATCTCATTTTCTCGATCGAATTATGGGAACGTTTTGGCTACTACGGCCTGCAAGGGATCATGGCGGTTTACCTGGTTAAACAGCTGGGTATGTCTGAAGCTGATTCCATCACGCTGTTCTCTTCCTTCAGCGCCCTGGTGTATGGCCTGGTCGCTATCGGCGGCTGGTTAGGCGATAAAGTTCTCGGTACTAAACGAGTCATTATGCTGGGCGCCGTTGTTCTGGCGATTGGCTATGGGCTGGTTGCCTGGTCCGGGCACGATGCAGGTGTGGTTTACATGGGCATGGCTACCATCGCGGTAGGTAACGGCCTCTTCAAGGCGAACCCGTCTTCCCTGCTCTCTACCTGCTACAGCAAAGATGACCCACGTCTGGACGGTGCATTTACCATGTACTACATGTCCATCAACATCGGTTCCTTCTTCTCTATGCTGGCAACCCCATGGCTGGCCGCAAAATTCGGCTGGAGCGTAGCGTTTGCGCTGAGCTTCGTGGGTATGCTGATCACCGTTGTGAACTTCCTGTTCTGCCGTAGCTGGGTTAAAGACTATGGTTCAAAACCAGACTTCGAACCCGTGCACATGGGCAAACTGCTGGCAACCATCGTCGGCATCGTGATCCTTGCCGCTGTCGCCACCTGGCTGCTGCACAACCAGGGCGTTGCACGTGCCGTACTGGGCGTGGTTGCGCTGGGTATCGTGTTTATCTTCGCGAAAGAAGCCTTTGCGATGCAGGGTGCGGCACGTCGTAAGATGATTGTGGCGTTCATCCTGATGCTGGAAGCGATCATCTTCTTCGTTCTGTACAGCCAGATGCCAACGTCTCTGAACTTCTTCGCTATCCGCAACGTTGAGCACTCCATCCTTGGTATCGCGTTCGAGCCGGAGCAATATCAGGCCCTGAACCCGTTCTGGATCATGATTGGTAGCCCGATTCTGGCCGCTATCTATAACAAGATGGGCGACCGTCTGCCTATGCCGCACAAGTTCGCTATCGGTATGGTGCTGTGCTCTGGCGCGTTCCTGGTGCTGCCGCTGGGGACGAAATTCGCCACCGACGCGGGTATCGTGTCTGTTAACTGGCTGATCCTGAGCTATGCGCTGCAATCCATCGGTGAACTGATGATCTCCGGTCTGGGCCTGGCGATGGTTGCGCAGCTGGTCCCTCAGCGTCTGATGGGCTTCATCATGGGTAGCTGGTTCCTGACCACCGCTGGCGCGGCTATCATCGCAGGTAAGATTGCGAACCTGATGGCGGTACCAGACAACGTTACCGACCCGCTGGTTTCCCTGAATGTCTACGGCACCGTGTTCATGCAAATTGGTATCGCGACCGCCGTGATTGCCGTGCTGATGCTGCTGACCGCACCTAAACTGAATCGTATGACGCAGGACGACGACAAATCCGCTAAAGCGATCAAAACCGCGAACGCGTAATGTCATCGGGAAACGACTGAACAGAAGCCGCTAATTGATTAGCGGCTTTTTTTTTATCCGAACGCGCACTAACATAGCTGGAACCTCAGCAAAAAGGAGTTACCGATGAAACTGTTCTATAAACCGGGCGCCTGCTCTCTTGCTTCCCATATTACGCTTCGCGAGAGCGGTAAAGATTTCACGCTGGACGGCGTTGACCTGATGAAAAAGCGTCTGGAAAACGGGGATGACTTTTTTGCGATTAACCCAAAAGGCCAGGTTCCGGCCCTGCTGCTGGATGATGGCACCCTGCTGACCGAAGGGGTGGCGATTATGCAATTCCTGGCGGACAACGTACCGGATCGTCAGCTCCTTGCCCCCACCGGCAGCATTGCGCGTTATAAAACGCTGGAGTGGCTGAACTATATTGCCACCGAACTGCACAAAGGCTTTACGCCCCTGTTCCGCCCGGACACGCCGGAAGAGTACAAACCTACCGTGCGCGCGCTGCTGGAGAAAAAGTTGCAGTACGTTAACGACGCGCTGAAAGACGACCAGTGGATCTGTGGCTCGCGTTTCACCATCGCCGATGCCTATCTGTTTACCGTTCTGCGCTGGGCGCGCGCGGTTAAGCTGAACATGGAAGGATTAGACCATGTCGCATCGTATATGACGCGCGTGGCGGAGCGTCCTGCGGTGGCAGCGGCGCTGAAAGCGGAAGGGTTGAATTAACCGAGCGGCCTGGATTGCCGGGTGGCGCTGACGCTTACCCGGCCTATAAATTCCGTAGGCCCGTGCAAGCGCAGCGGCGCCGGGCGTTTTCTAAAGCTGCGTTGCGCTAAAATAGTGCTCCGGCTTCGCGATGCGATCCTGCGCCGCGACGACCTGGAGCTCATATTCCTGCATCGTCTTCGTCGCAATCATGATTTCATAAACGGCTGCGGTGACGTGCTCCAGCGCATCGCGCAGGCTCGCGCCCTGCAATAGCTTCACCAGCAGCAAACCGCTGGTCACATCCCCGACCCCGACAGGCTGACGTGCACCGAAATCCACCAGCGGTCGACTGATATGCCAGGCTTCATCCTTCGTCACCAGCAGCATTTCAAAACGGTCCTGGCTCAACCCTGCGCGTGCCAGGTGCTTAACCAGCACAATCTCTGGCCCCTGGGCGATCAGCTCACGAGAGGCGCTTACAGCCTCTTCTACGCTGTTGACCGGATGCTCGCACAGGATCTCAAGTTCAATCAGGTTGGGGGCAATAATATCGCTGGCGGGCAATGCATGACGGACATGAAACTCCGCAACGCCCGGCGCTACGATGCAGCCTTTTTCCGGATGTCCCATCACCGGATCGCAGAAATATTTCGCCGCGGGGTTTGCCGCTTTCACCTGGCGCACAATGCCGAGGATATGTTCCCCCTGCTCCGCCGAACCCAGATAGCCGCTCAGTACGGCATCGCAGCGTTTAAGCTGGTCGATATCCGCAATCCCCTGAACGATTTCCGTCAGATGCGACGGCGGCATTACGCAGCCGGTCCATTTACCGTACTGGGTGTGATTCGAGAACTGGACGGTATTGAGGGGCCAGACGTTAACGCCGAGGCGGCGCATCGGGAATTCCGCAGCGCTGTTGCCAGCATGTCCAAACACAACGTGGGACTGAATGGCGAGGATGTTCTTCATGTTGTACTTACCAAACCCTGTCAAAACAAAAGGGGCGTGGTTTCCCACGCCCCTGCATACTTTTAATTACTTCCAGCAGACCAGGCAGTAATTTTTCTTACCGCGACGCAGCAGCGTGTAGCGACCATAGAGACGGTCGTTCTCGGTAAAGGTGTATTCCGGATCGGCCTGTTTTTCGCCATTAATGGTGATCGCGTTAGAGGCGATGGTTTTACGCGCCTGACCGCGAGACGGCTGGAGCTCGGAGTCCACCAGCGCCTGCATCAGATCGGCGCCTTTTTCCATCTCAACCATCGGCACGCCATCCTGCGCCAGCTGTTCGAAATCCGCTTCGCTTAAATCGCTCAGGGTTCCGTTGAACAGGCTAGCCGTAATGCGCTTCGCCGCCGCCAGACCTTCTTCGCCGTGAACCAGTTTAGTCACTTCGTCCGCCAGCACGTACTGGGCGCGTGGTGCTTTACCGCTGTTCTTGTCTTCTTCTTCCAGCGCATTGATTTCTTCGATATCCATAAAGGTGAAGAACTTCAGGAAGCGATAAACGTCGGCATCCGCCGTGTTGATCCAGAACTGGTAGAACTTGTACGGGCTGGTTTTCTTCGGATCCAGCCATACCGCGCCGCCTTCGGTCTTACCGAACTTGGTACCGTCGGCTTTGGTGATCAACGGCACGGTCAGACCAAACACCTGATTCTGGTGGAGGCGACGGGTCAGATCGATACCGGAGGTGATGTTACCCCACTGGTCGGAACCGCCAATTTGCAGAGAGACGCCGTGCAGTTTGTTCAGGCAGGCGAAGTCATACCCCTGCAACAGGTTATAGGAGAACTCCGTGAAAGAGATACCCTGATCGTCACGGTTAAGACGCTGCTTTACTGCTTCTTTGTTAATCATCTGGTTAACAGAGAAGTGTTTGCCGATGTCACGCAGGAACGTCAGCACGTTCATGCCACCAAACCAGTCGTAGTTGTTCGCCGCAATCGCAGAGTTGTCACCGCAGTCGAAATCCAGGAACGGTGCAACCTGTTTACGGATCTTATCCACCCACTCCTGCACGGTGTCTTCGGTGTTCAGCTTACGCTCAGCGGCTTTGAAACTTGGGTCGCCAATCAGACCGGTCGCGCCGCCAACCAGTGCGACAGGCTTATGGCCGGCCATCTGGAAGCGTTTCAGGCATAACAATGGAACAAGATGCCCCAAATGCAAGCTGTCAGCGGTGGGATCGAAGCCGCAATAGAGCGCGATCGGGCCTTGCGCCAGTCGCTCTGCTAACGCTTCCTCGTCCGTCACCTGGGCCACGAGGCCCCGCTCTTGCAATTGTTTAATCAAGTTACTGCTTGCCATCAAATTCTCCATGTATAAACGACTGCACCTTTGCCGGTACACGACTTTTCGCCTGATGCGAAAGGACCATAGAATAAAGCGCCAGCGCGGTGTGCGCTAGCGCTTAAATCAACAAATTTTGGGGATTACGGGGCCAGTCTGTCGATTTTCCAGCCACCGTTGTCGCGCTGGTATAAAAAGCGGTCGTGCAGGCGGTGTTCACCGCCCTGCCAGAATTCCATCTGCTCAATGGGGATGCGGAACCCGCCCCAGAAACTCGGCAGCGGTACTTCACCCTGCTGAAACTTCTGTTTGAGTTCGAGGAATTTACTTTCCAGCACACCGCGGGCTGAGATTCGGCTGGACTGTTTAGAGACCCAGGCGCCGATCTGACTGTCGCGCGGGCGACTGTGGAAATATTTTACCACTTCGAGCGTAGAGAGGCGCTCCGCCTTGCCGGTGACCATCACCTGGCGCTCCAGCATATGCCACGGGAAGAGCAGGCTAATACGCGGATTATTTTCAAGGTGATGCGCTTTACGACTGCCAAGATTGGTGTAGAACACCAGCCCTTTCTCGTCATAATGCTTGAGAAGAACGATGCGTTGATACGGCTGACCATTTTCATCAACCGTGGCAACGACCATTGCCGTCGGGTCAGCCAGTTTCGCTTCGCAGGCCTGCTTCAGCCAGCGTTCAAAAAGCACCAGCGGTTCGGCGGGAAGATCCTGGCGGCGCAGACCGCCTTTGGTGTATTCACGGCGCAGATGCGCAATTTGCTGTAGTTCGTCGTTATCTGACATGGCGTTAGCTGAAAGTGAGATTGGGTGGCGCTATTGTGCGCGCCCCCTTCAAAAATCTCAACGCTTCGGATTTTCAAGCTGACAATTGTTCAGCACAATGCGGTCACGCTTGTAGACGGTGGCGCTGTCGCCTTTCGACCAGAAGACGTAGATCCCGTCTGAGTAGCGCGCACCGGAGGCCGACATTCCCTGCTTCAGCGTTAACAACTTATTGTCATAAACAAAGCTGGCTTCCTGATGCGGGTTGTTCAGCTTCACCGTCAGCGGTTTTTCATCACAACGATATTCCAGCGTATCGGTTTGCATACGCTCAACGAACTGGTTATAGACGCTGCATCCGGTCATAAGAAAAGGTACAGCAATGAGAAGAAGTTTTTTCATGGGCAGATTCCGAAGACTATCCTGGTCCTGGAGGGCCTAACCGCCCTCCTGTTTTTCCCTATTTTACGGGTTACGCCTCCCGCTGAATTTCAGTTAACTCTGATTATGGCGCGGGTTTGCGGGGAAAATGGCCCCAAGGACGCTCGCCTCCCGCGCACCGGTTACGGAGGGTAAATTCCCCGGCAGACCGGCAACCGTACGCCAGGCAAGCCAGGCGAAGGCCAGCGCTTCCATATCGTCTCCGCTGATCCCGGCTTCATCAGTGGTCGTGACTTCGGTGCCTGGCAGCAAGGCGGCGAGGCGTGCCATCACCAGCGGGTTGCGGCTTCCGCCTCCGCATACCAGCAAGCGCTCACATCCGCCGCTCAGCAACACCTGTTCAGAAATCGACACCGCGGTGAGCTCCGTCAGCGTAGCCTGCACATCCTGAGGCGCAAGGCCGGGGAAGCGCGCCAGCTGACGTTCAAGCCAGCCGTAGTTGAAATATTCCCGCCCCGTGCTTTTCGGCGCGGGCAGAGCAAAGAAAGGATCGCTTAACAGGGTTTGCAGCAAGGGAAGGATCACTTTCCCCTGGCTGGCCCACTGCGCGTCTTTGTCGTAGGCTTTGCCGCTCTGACGCCAGATCCAGGCATCCATCAGCATATTACCGGGTCCGGTATCGTACCCCCGCACGGGCTGCCCGGGAATAAGCATCGACAGGTTGGCGATCCCGCCGATGTTCAGGACCATCCTGCGCTCTACCGGGTGCGCCAGCAGCGCCTGATGAAATGCCGGAACCAGCGGCGCCCCCTGCCCGCCGAGGGCCATATCGCGACGACGGAAATCACCCACCACCGTCACGCCGGTTTTTGCCACAATCTGGTTGTTATCGCCAATTTGCATCGTGTGCGGCGCCTCGCCGACAGGTTCATGCCAGACGGTCTGCCCATGGCAACCTATTGCCACGATATCCTGCGGGTGGAGTCTTTCCTGCTGCATCAGGGCCAGTACCGCCTCAGCAAACAGCGCCCCCAGACGCACATCCAGTTGGCCCAGTTGGGAAAGCGTCAGCTGTTGTCCCTGGCAGATGTTCAGGATCTCTTCTTTTAACGAGACAGGAATAGGCCAGGTCAGGCTTGCCTGCTGCGCCACCATGTTTTCATCAATGGCGGCCAGAACGACATCCACACCGTCAAGACTGGTACCAGACATCACACCGATATAGCGACCCGATTTCATGCGCTTTCCTTACGTTACATGGGCTAAGTGCAAACACTCCATCATAAATAACGCGGCTTTGCTATGCGGTGATAATATTTTTTAACAATCTCAGACCTGTAGCACAGACGGTTTTTGTTTATGTCCCGTTAAGCCCTGCTGAAGTAAAATTTATCTATTCGGCATGCAAAGATATGAACTGTGGTCAGGAATGCCATATAATTTAGCCATAACGGATGCCCCAACCGGGCGTTTTTTGGTGAACAGGAGAGTCAAATGATTTTACGTGTACTGGGCGTTTCGCTGATTGGTTTAACACTGGCGGGTTGTGTGAATGACAGTTCACTCTCCGGCGACGTATATAGTGCTTCTGAAGCTAAACAGGTACAGAACGTGACATACGGTACTATCGTTAATGCCCGTCCTGTTCAGATTCAGGGTGGCGATGACACGAACGTGGTGGGCGCAATCGGTGGTGCTGTGCTGGGTGGTTTCCTGGGTAATACCATTGGCGGCGGCACCGGACGTTCTCTGGCTACCGCTGCGGGCGCAGTTGCAGGCGGCGTAGCGGGTCAGGGCGTTCAGGGTGCGATGAACAAAACTCAGGGCGTTGAGCTGGAAATCCGTAAAGACGATGGCAGCACCATTATGGTTGTGCAGAAACAGGGTAACACCCGCTTCTCTGCTGGCCAGCGTGTTGTACTGGCAAGCAACGGCAGCCAGGTTACCGTCTCCCCGCGCTAATATCCTGATGGATGTGGTCTGTTCAGACCGCATCCATTTAACAAAATCATCGTTTCCAACAATATATTTGCACAATACATTCACACGGTGAATTATTCATTTCATCTATTTTTGTCCGTGCGCAAAGTATTTTTTATTTCCCTCACTTAGACTCTTCGCAATCTCTTTTCTTTTTTAATTTTTAAATTCTCTATGCTTGCGATCTGTCGATTTGTAAAGAACCGCTTTGTGGCCTTCGCGCTTGGATGCATTGTTATCATTGCCGTATTACAAGCTTTTTTTATAAAACTTGTTGAATGGGTTCCTTCGTTTTCACCTTTGTTTTTCCCTACGCTGACGATATTTCTTCTGGTGTTTCATCTGTTTATTGCCTGTTTTATGGCAATGAAATACTGGTGCGACAGAAGGCGATTATATCTTGTTCCCATTGCCCTGGCCTTTGCCGGCTCAGCGTTATTGATGGTGGGGACTCTGTCCAGCTTCCCGGCCTGGCTTGATCTCTATCAGTTCAACGTGGCGAACTATAATGACGCCATGATTTTCTATATGTTCCGCCACTTTTTAATGGCGGTGCTGATAATCATCTCGGCATTGCTGTATACCCTGCGTACGTCCGCTCTCTCACGAAGCACCCACATCGGTATCGTTGTCGGCGCCTCGCTCTTTACGGGCAGTATGCTTGGGCTGGCATTGTTCTATTCCAGCCATTCAACCCTGCTCACACTGGACCTGGTAGACAATGAAACCCGACAGTTTATGGTTCTCTGGAGCCAGGCGATTAATATCATTTTGATCGTCCTGTGGGTAGTAACGTTAATCACCCTGATGGCCATTACCCGCGTGAGGAATTTGTTTTGGGTCGGCGGCAATTTTTTATGCGTCTGTTATATCGTCACCCTGCTCATGCTATTGTTAGGCGGACACGCTGAAGATATTTCATGGTACCGGGCACGGTTATTCGAAACTGTCGCTACATTAATCATTATCTTCATCTTACTTTCCGATGTATTTAATTTGTATCGTGACTCGCATGTAAAATATCAGCAGTCTTATCAAAACTCGATCCGCGATCCCCTCACCCGTCTGTATAATCGTAGCTATTTCTATGATTCATTAAACCACGCGCTGAGTACAGCAACCCTGGCGCACCCGGTATCGGTGATCGTGAGCGATCTTGACCGTTTCAAACGCATTAACGACTGCTACGGCCATTTGCAGGGGGATAAGGTTTTACAGTTTGTCTCAAACCTGTTGACCGATTCAGTGCGACCGCAGGATATCGCAGCGCGGATCGGCGGCGAAGAATTTGTGCTCATGCTGACAAATACCCCTTCCGATCTTGCGCAACAGGTTGCCGAACGCATACGTCTCAAATTGAGCGGTTTCGACAACGTTAGCAGCGGCGGTTATCTCCCGGAACCGATAACTATCAGTATGGGGGTATTCACCGCCACCTCGCCGGAGACCAGCGCTGAAACCTGTGTGGAAAGCGCGGATAAAGCCATGTACGAGGCAAAAGAGACGGGCCGCAACCGGGTGGTGGTGTTCAGAACATGACAAAGGCCTTGCACCAGCAAGGCCTGTGAATAACGTCAGTCGCGCGACTGTAAATCGTGGATGTTTTGTTCAAGACGGGCGATGAGTCCGATCAGCATCTCCAGCTCAGCGGGGGAAATACCGGCCAGGATCTCCCCTCGCGTTTTACTGATGACGGTCTCCATCTCAGTAATAATCGGGGCCGCTTTTTCCGTCAATTTAATCCGCTTGGCGCGACGATCGCTGGCGCAGGTTTGTCGGGAGATGAGTCCCTTCTCTTCCAGCTGGTCAAGGGTACGCACCAGAGAAGGCTGCTCAATACCAATCGCTTTTGCCAGTTGGATCTGTGACTGATCGGGCGGGAGCTGATGAATGTTATGCAGCGTAACCCAGTGCGTCTGCGTAAGTTCCAGAGGTTTCAGGCGATGGTCAATCAGAGCACGCCAGATGCGTACCAACCTTGCCAGATCAGAACCTAATGGCGATTCCAATTTCATCTCCTTATAATTAGCTTGCTAAGTGATTATAGTGATTTTAGAATAGTTTGCAGTATTTGTATTGCCAAAACAAATGCAATCACGGTATTCATCATTCCTTAAAGGATGATTTACACTGAATGGTAATGCGCCATCGCATTGAAATCTGCCAATGTGGCCCTCATTCCACCGCAAAGGATCGCTGCTTGTGACGTTGTTTTCCTTCTCCGCAGGGTTGCCCCTCCAGGATTTGATTGTTGGCGCATCGGTCTACTTTCCGCCACTGTTTAAAGCCGTAATGGTCGGTTTTGTAATCTGGCTCATTGCGCATCGTCTGCTGCGCGACTGGATGTATTCTGGTGAAATCTGGCACCCGATGTTAATGGATCTCTCCCTGTTTACCCTCTCCGTCTGTCTTGGCCTTGCCGTGTTAACCGTGTGGTGAGAATAGCATTGAAAACGTTAAAATATTTTTCCACTCTTTTCGTTTTAGCGCTGGCGGTGATGGCCGGCTGGTGG
Organism: Enterobacter sp. BIDMC 27; assembly: GCF_000534415.1. Classification (NCBI taxonomy): domain Bacteria; kingdom Pseudomonadati; phylum Pseudomonadota; class Gammaproteobacteria; order Enterobacterales; family Enterobacteriaceae; genus Enterobacter; species Enterobacter sp. BIDMC 27. The sequence goes on along the minus strand of NZ_KI973178.1, from coordinate 2,885,973 downwards.
CTCTGGAATTATTACATGCAGTCGCCCTGGACGCGTGACGGCAAGATCCGCGCGGAACAGGTCAGCATCACGCCACAGGTGTCCGGCAGTATCAGCGCGCTGCTGGTGAAGGACAACCAGTACGTTCATGCGGGCGATGTGTTATTTCGCATCGATGAGACCCCTTTCCACATTGCGGTGCTTAATGCCCAGGCGCAGCTCGCAAAAGCTCAATCAGATCTGGCAAAAGCCAATAACGAAGCCGAACGCCGCCGCCATCTGTCGAGAAATTACATCTCTGCGGAGGATCTCGATACCGCCAATATCAATGTAAAAGCCATGCAGGCCAGCCTGAAGGTTGCAGAGGCAACGCTGAAACAGGCCGAGTGGCAACTGACCCAGACCATGGTCAAAGCCCCGGTGGATGGATGGATCACGAGCCTGTCTACCCGTGTGGGTGATTACGCCACCACAGGCCAGCCGGTCTTCGTCCTGGTCGATAGCCACTCTTTCTATGTTGTAGGTTATTTTGAAGAGACCAAGCTGCGCCATATCCGCGAGGGAGCGCCTGCCCGGATCACGCTTTACAGCGGCGCAGAAACGTTACAGGGTCACGTTAGCAGCATAGGTCGGGCAATATACGATCAGAGCGTGGAAACCGATTCTGGCCTGGTGCCTGACATCAAACCCAACGTCCCGTGGGTGCGCCTGGCTCAGCGGGTGCCTGTTCGCGTCGAGTTTGATCAACTGCCGAAAGACATTACCCTGGTCTCTGGCACAACCTGCACCGTCGCCATCGGATCGCGATGATGAACCTGGGGGCTTTCTCCTGGCGCAATACGCCGTGGATAAAAGCGACACGGCCGCAGTGGCGTTATGCGCTGCGCAACGGCATCGCCATGTGCCTTGCGCTTACGGTTGCCTATTATCTGAATCTGGATGAGCCTTACTGGGCGATGACCTCTGCGGCGGTCGTCAGCTTCCCTACCGTCGGGGGCGTTATCAGTAAAAGCCTCGGGCGCGTGGCGGGTAGCCTGCTGGGGGCAACCGCCGCACTGCTTCTTGCCGGCCATACCCTGAACGATCCCTGGCTCTTTCTGTTAAGCATGTCGGCATGGCTGGGGCTGTGTACCTGGGCCTGCGCCCATTTTACCAATAACGTTGCCTATGCGTTTCAGCTGGCGGGTTACACCGCGGCCATTATCGCCTTTCCGGTCGTCAACGTGCTGGATACCACCGAGCTGTGGGATATCGCCCAGGCACGCGTGTGTGAAGTGATGGTCGGCATTCTGTGCGGAGGCGTCATGATGATGATCCTGCCCAGTACCTCAGATGGCACTACGCTTATCACCGCCCTTAAAACGATGCACGCACGTTTGCTGGAACATGCCAGCCTGCTCTGGCAGCCTGACAGCAGCGATGACATCCGCCTCGCGCACGAAAAGGTCATCGGCCAGATCCTGACCATGAACCTGTTGCGCATCCAGGCTTTCTGGAGCCACTACCGTTTTCGTCGCCAGAACACGCTTCTGAACTATTTACTGCACCAGCAATTGCGGATGACGAGCGCGATCTCAAGCCTTCGCCGGATGTTGCTGAACTGGCCTGCACCGCCAGCCCATACCCGGGAGATTATCGAGGCGCTGCTCGCCGCTCTTGCGCGTCCGGATGCCGATATCTATACCGTGGCCCGCATTATCGCGCCGCTCGCCCCAACGGATGAATATGACTACAGGCACCGTGCCTTCTGGCAGCGTCTGAACTATTTCTGCCGCCTGTATCTGCGCAGCAGCCGCTGGTTAAAAGCCGTCGAGAATGCCACGCCCGTCACCGAATTTTCCGTTCCCGGTAGTCCTGCTCTGGCGCGCCATACCGACGCAATGGAGGCGCTGTGGAGCGGTTTTCGTACGTTTTGCGCGTTAACGGCCGTGGGCGCATGGGCCATCACCACGCAATGGGATGCGGGCAGTGCGGCCCTGACGCTTGCGGCAATCAGCTGCGTGCTCTATTCCGTCGCCGCTTCCCCCTTTAATTCCCTGACGCTTCTGCTGCGTACGCTGGTACTGCTGTCGCTATTCAGCTTCGTGGTGAAATTTGGTTTGATGGTGCAGATAACCGACCTCTGGCAATTTCTGCTGTTTCTCTTCCCGCTATTAACCACCATGCAGTTGCTCAAACTGCAAATGCCTAAACTGGCCGGTCTGTGGGGTCAGTTGATTGTTTTTATGGGCTCATTTATCTCTGTAACGAAACCACCGGTTTACGATTATGCTGATTTTCTCAACGACAATCTGGCGAAGATCCTCGGCGTGGGGCTGGCGTGGCTGGCTTTCGCTGTGCTACGCCCGGGCTCGGACGCGCGTAAAAGCCGCAGGCATATTCGGGAGTTGCGCAGGGGTTTTGTCGATCAGCTGAGCCGCAGGCCGCATCTGCGCGAAAGCGAGTATGAATCGCTGGTTTACCATCATGTCAGCCAGCTGAACAACAGCCAGGATTCACTCTCCCGTCGCTGGCTGCTGCGCTGGGGCGTGGTGCTGTTAAACTGTTCGCACGTGGTGTGGCAACTGCGCGCCTGGGAGACGCGTTCCGATCCGCTGTCGCAGGTCCGTGATAACTGTATTTCCATGCTCCGAGATGTGATGAGCGAGCGCGGGGTGCAGCAGCGCCCCCTGAGCGTCACGCTCGCCGAGCTTCAGCGTATTTGCGACGCGCTGGCGCACCATCATCAGCCTGCGGCCCGCGATCTGGCGTCCATTATCTGGCGGCTGCACTGCTCCCTGTCACAGCTTGAACAGGCGCCGCCACCCGGTACGATTGGCGATCAGATCACCCCGCAGGCATAGCGCGCCCCGCCGCCGCCAAGCGGTTTAGGCTGATCGGACATGTTATCGCCGCCCACGTGGACCATCAGCGCCTTGCCTTTGACCTCGTCAAGCTTTTTGAGTCGTGGCGCCACAACCGGATCGGTGGCTTTACCATCGTTATTTACCACCAGCACCGGCAAATCGCCGAGGTGCCCCATCCCTTCCGGGCCTTCATGCTTACCGGAGTTGTGCGGGTCGAGATGCCCCCCTGCGGCTTCCGCAGCTGTTGGTTTCCCCTCTTTCATCGCGGGTTGACAGCTGCCTTTGGCATGAACGTGAAAACCATGTTCGCCGGGTGGAAGAGCCTTGAGATCGGGAGCAAATTCCAGCCCTTTATCGGTTTCGGTGATTTTCACCGTCCCGATGGACTGGCCTACCCCCTGAGAAGTGACGAGATTCATTTCAACGTCCTCGCTGGCTGCATGCGCACCTGCGCAAACAACCAGCGTGACCATTGCCAGAGCAAAACGCTTCATAAGACCTCCACGGGTTATTTTTTGCACCTTAAGTCTATACCAGCGGCGCAGATTTCACCGGAAAGTCAGGTTCAGGCGTGCTCAGGGTACGTCGTAGCCCAGCGCCGCCTTGCGGATGCGGAACCACTGCTGACGCGTCATATCCAGCTCCTCAGCCACAAGCGCAGCGCGGACGCGCTCAATTTTGCCGGAGCCAATAATTGGCAGCGGTTTAGACGGCAGGCACAGGATCCAGGCGTAAACCACCTGCTCGATACTCTCCGCATTCAGTTCGCGCGCCACCGTTTCAAGCTCGTTACGCAGCGGCTGGAATGCCTCATCGTTAAACAGGCGGCCGCCTCCCAGACAGGACCATGCCATTGGACGGATGCGCAGCTGTTGCAGTTGGTCGAGCGTGCCATCCAGCAGCAGCGGCTGATGAACAGGCGAGATCTCCACCTGATTCGTCGCCAGCGTAAACGGCAGGCGAGACTGCAATAGCGCAAACTGTGCCGGGGTGAAGTTAGACACGCCAAAATGGCGCACTTTGCCGCTCTGGTGCAGCGTCAGGAAGGCTTCCGCGACCTCATCCGCATCCATCAACGGATCGGGTCGGTGGATCAGCAGCAGGTCGATACGATCGGTGGCCAGGTTAATCAGTGACTGCTCGGCGCTTTTAACGATATGCGCGCTGTCAGTGATGTAATGCCCAAGCGCATGCTCCGGTTTTGCTGTGGTGGCAATACCGCATTTGGTCACAATCTCCATACGTTCACGCAGCGCCGGCGCACGCTTCAGCGCTTCGCCAAAGGCAGCCTCGCACTGATAGCCGCCATAAATATCAGCGTGATCGACGGTGGTGATCCCGAGATCGAGATGCTCTTCTATAAAGTCCGCCAGCTGGACCGGAGACATATTCCAGTCCATAAGGCGCCAGTAGCCCATAACAAATCGGGAGAACTCCGGGCCCTGCGGGGCAAGGGTAATACGCTGAACCATAACATTTTCCTCAAGGAAGTCATGTCACCAGTATACGCAATTACCCTGCTAAAACAGTGAAGGTTGCTGAGGTTCTTCGCTTTCAACCGCTTTGTTTGCACGAATTTTACGCAGCAGACGCTGTCGACAGAGCCGTAAGACCTCCTGCTTTTGCGCGTCGCTGAAATTTTGCCAGTTAAAACGTTCATCGCGCGTGCGCATGCAGCCACGACAGTATCCTCGTTCATCTACCTGGCAAATACCCCGGCACGGGCTCTGGACAGGGAAAAACTCCAGTTGCTCTGCCACACCTACCTCCAGAACGTCATTATTCCCTACAGTGAAGACCCTAAATGGCTTGCATGCAAGGATGTCCGCCACAAACAGAGCATTAAGGTTTCGCTAATCTTCCCTTCTTATACTCGCCGCATTGATATAACGAATGGTCTGGTCATCATGTGGTTCACTAAAAAGTTACACTGTAACGATATAAAATTTACTCTGGGCTGTGCACTTTTCTTCACCGTACTGAATGCACTGTTTATCCAGCGCAGCTGGTCAATCATTGCGCCTGCGCATCTGCACGATCTCCTGTTTGCTGCCAGCGTGCCGCTGGTGCTGTTCTGCGGCTGGGTGATTGTCTTCAGCCTGCTGAATATTCCCTTTATTCGCAAGCCGCTCATGATTGTCCTGACCCTGGGATGCGCCGCCGCGACCTGGTTTATGTATACCTATGGCACGGTTATCGATCAGAACATGATTGTGAACGTGTTCGAAACTAATTCCCAGGAAGCGACTGCCCTGGTGACGCCGCAGATGATCCTGTGGCTGGCCGTTGCGGGTCTGGTTCCATCGATTATTTTAGCCCTGACGCGCATTCGCACCGGAAAATGGTGGTATGCCCTCCTGACGCGTGTCGCCGCTATGCTGGGCGCGTTGCTGGTGATCATCCTGGTCGCGGCGGTGTTTTATAAAGACTATGCTTCGCTGTTCCGCAATAACAAAAGCATCGTCAAAATGGTCACCCCGGCGAATTACGTGAGCGCCGTGGTGAAATACAGCAAAATGCGCTGGTTTGCCGGCGACCAGACGCTGGTCCGCATTGGCGAGGATGCTCATAAAGGCGCGCTGATTTCCAGCCAACGCAAGAAAACCGTGCTGATTGTGGTGGTGGGCGAAGCCTCCCGCGCCGCAAACTACTCGTTAAATGGTTACCCGCGTGAAACCAACCCCGAGCTGAAAAAGCAGGATGTCATCAACTTCCCCCAGGCCTCCTCCTGTGGCACGGAAACCGCCGTTTCCGTCCCCTGCATGTTCTCCGGCATGACGCGGAAAAAATATGACGCGGACCTCGCCCATCACCAGGAAGGTCTGCTCGATGTACTTAACCATGCCGGTTTCAACCTGCTGTGGCGCGACAACGACGGCGGGTGTAAAGGCGCCTGCGACCGCGTGCCGCACACGGACATGACCCAGTGGAAACTGGATCAGTTCTGTAAGGACAAATCCTGTATCGACGACGTCAACCTCTACCGTCTGGACAACGTACTGGATGGAATAAAGCAGGATACGGTTCTGGTTATTCATCTGATGGGCAGCCACGGTCCGGCCTACTACAACCGTTATCCGGACAGCTTTCGCAAGTTCACCCCAACCTGCGATACCAATGAAATTCAGGATTGCGATCATCAGTCGCTGATCAATACCTATGACAACTCGATTTTGTATACCGACAGCGTGGTCAGCCGAACCATCGACGCGCTAAAAGCCCGGCAGGCCAACATGAACACGGCGCTCATTTACCTCTCCGATCACGGTGAATCGCTGGGCGAAAGCGGAATTTACCTGCACGGTACGCCGTATATGCTGGCCCCGGAGCAGCAAACGCATATTCCGTTTATGTTCTGGCTCTCCCCGGATTATGCGAAAAACTTCGGCGTAAACACGGATTGCCTGCGTGACCATGCCGCAAAAGAGGCGGTTTCACAGGACAATTTATTCGCCACCGTTCTGGGCATGATGGACGTGAAATCAGCGGTTTATCAACCGCAGCTGGATATTCTGTCGCAATGTCGTCGCTAAGCGGGCTTGCATTAGACCGAACGGTCTATTAGAGTAAGGGCATGAGCAGACACACTGAACACGATACACGAGAACATTTGCTGGCTACCGGCGAGCGCCTTTGCATGCATCGCGGGTTTACCGGTATGGGGCTGAGCGAATTGTTAAAAACCGCTGAAGTACCTAAGGGATCGTTTTATCACTATTTTCGATCCAAAGAGGCGTTTGGCGTTGCCATGCTGGAGCGGCACTACGCCAGCTACCATCAGCGCCTGGCAACCCACTTCGCCAGCGGTGAAGGTGACTACCGGGATCGTGTTCTGAACTACTATCAGGAAACGCTGACGCAGTTCTGTCAGCAGGGCATCATCAGCGGCTGCCTGACGGTAAAACTGTCTGCCGAAGTGTGCGATCTCTCCGAAGATATGCGCACCGCAATGGATAAAGGGGCCAGCGGCGTGATTGCCCTGTTGGCTCAGGCGCTGGAGAGCGGGCGCAATGAAAAAACGCTCTCCTTCTCCGGCGATCCGCTCACGCAGGCACAGGTGCTCTATTCCCTCTGGTTAGGCGCCAACCTGCAAGCAAAAATGTCTCGCAGCGCCGTGCCGCTCGAAAGCGCGCTGGCGCATGTGAAAAACTGTATTACCGCGCCTGGCGTGTAGCCGGCGTTTTTATTTACCCTTTTACTAGTCGACTGGTCTACTCAGGAGCCGTTATGTCCGCTGAAAAGCTGTTTACCCCACTGAAAGTGGGTGCCGTTACTGCCCCAAACCGCGTGTTTATGGCCCCACTTACCCGTCTGCGCAGCATCGAGCCGGGCGATATCCCAACGCCATTGATGGGTGAGTATTACCGCCAGCGCGCCAGCGCGGGCCTGATTATCTCCGAAGCCACGCAGATTTCTGCTCAGGCAAAAGGCTACGCCGGTGCACCGGGTCTGCACAGCCCGGAACAGATCGCCGCGTGGAAAAAAATCACCGCAGGTGTTCATGCTGAAGATGGCCGTATTGCGGTTCAGCTGTGGCACACCGGTCGTATCTCACACAGCAGCATCCAGCCTGGCGGTCAGGCGCCGGTTTCTGCCTCTGCCCTGAACGCCAATACCCGCACTTCCCTGCGCGATGAAAACGGTAATGCGATCCGCGTCGACACCACCACGCCACGCGCGCTGGAGCTGGACGAGATCCCGGGTATCGTGAATGATTTCCGTCAGGCCGTCGCCAACGCCCGTGAAGCGGGCTTCGACCTGGTTGAGCTGCACTCTGCGCACGGTTACCTGCTGCATCAGTTCCTGTCCCCGTCTTCCAACCAGCGTACCGACCAGTACGGCGGCAGCGTTGAAAACCGCGCGCGTCTGGTGCTTGAAGTGGTGGATGCTGTTTGTAATGAGTGGAGCGCAGACCGCATTGGTATTCGTGTCTCCCCGATCGGTACTTTCCAGAACGTCGACAACGGTCCGAACGAAGAAGCAGACGCGCTGTATCTGATTGAAGAGCTGGCGAAACGCGGTATCGCCTATCTGCACATGTCCGAGCCGGACTGGGCAGGTGGCAAGCCTTACAGTGAAGCCTTCCGTCAGAAAGTGCGCGAGCGCTTCCACGGCGTGATTATCGGGGCGGGTGCGTATACGGCAGAGAAAGCCGAGGATTTGATCGGTAAAGGCCTGATCGACGCAGTGGCCTTTGGCCGTGACTACATTGCTAACCCGGATCTGGTTGCCCGTTTGCAGAAGAAAGCCGAACTGAACCCGCAGCGCCCTGAAAGTTTCTATGGCGGCGGCGCGGAAGGTTATACCGACTACCCTTCACTGTAATCCCGCTTTGTACATTGATAGCGGCGACCTTTCGCCGCTATACTAAAACATCGTTTCTGTTCAAAAAGATGATCCATTCCACTGGTTAATGAGGAAATTATGCGCCTACTTCACACCATGCTGCGCGTTGGCGACCTGCAACGTTCCATCGATTTCTACACTAACGTTCTGGGCATGAAGCTGCTGCGCACCAGCGAAAATCCGGAATATAAATACTCCCTGGCGTTTGTCGGTTACGGCCCGGAATCTGATGAAGCGGTCATCGAGCTGACCTACAACTGGGGCGTGGACAGCTACGAGCTGGGTACAGCTTACGGCCACATCGCGCTGGAAGTGGATAACGCCGCCGAAGCCTGCGAACGTATCCGCAGCAATGGCGGTAACGTCACCCGTGAAGCCGGTCCGGTTAAAGGCGGTACCACCGTAATTGCGTTTGTGGAAGATCCGGACGGTTATAAAATCGAACTGATCGAAGCCAAAGACGCTGGTCGCGGCCTGGGCAATTGATCCCGCAGGGCGCACTTTGCGCCCGTTGTTTTGCTGCATCCCCTCTCAAAATTTGCCATAATGCGCACTGCTTTTTCCCCCTTGTAAGAGACCCTGATGTCCGATAACGCTCAATTTACCGGTCTGTGCGACCGTTTTCGTGGTTTTTATCCCGTTGTCATTGATGTTGAAACAGCCGGATTTAACGCTAAAACCGATGCGCTGCTTGAGATTGCCGCCATCACGCTGAAGATGGATGAACAGGGCTGGCTTGTACCGGACACCACGCTGCATTTCCACGTTGAACCCTTTGAAGGGGCAAACTTACAGCCAGAGGCGCTGGCCTTTAACGGTATCGATCCGACAAACCCGCTGCGCGGGGCGGTAAGCGAATACGAGGCGCTGCACGCCATTTTCAAAATGGTGCGCAAAGGCATGAAAGAGAATGACTGTAGCCGCGCCATCATGGTGGCCCACAATGCCACCTTTGATCACAGCTTCACTATGGCTGCCGCCGAGCGTGCCTCGCTCAAGCGTAATCCATTCCATCCGTTTGTGACCTTCGACACCGCCGCGCTGAGCGGCCTGGCGCTGGGGCAAACCGTGCTCTCTAAAGCCTGCATCACGGCGGGTATTGCGTTTGACGGCACCCAGGCGCATTCCGCGTTATACGACACCGAGCGTACGGCGGAGCTGTTCTGTGAGATCGTCAACCGCTGGAAACGTCTCGGCGGCTGGCCGCTGCCGATGGGCGACGAGGCCGATCTTCAATCGTAGGTTGGGTAATCAGTAGCCCCACAGGACAAAAAAAAGCGACCAACATAATGTGGTCGCTTTTTTATATCCGCAGAAAACTTACTCTGCGTCCGGCTCTTCGGTTTTATACTTCGCCGCAGTCTCTTTGATCAGCTGTTGCAGTTCGCCGCGCTGATACATTTCAATCAGGATGTCGCATCCACCGACCAGTTCACCATCAACCCACAGCTGTGGGAAGGTCGGCCAGTTGGCGTATTTTGGCAGTTCAGCGCGAATGTCCGGGTTTTGCAGGATATCAACGTAAGCAAAACGCTCACCACAGGCGGACAGCGCCTGAACCGCTTGCGCGGAGAAGCCGCAGCTTGGCAGCTTCGGAGAACCTTTCATGTACAGGAGAATCGGGTTTTCAGCGATCTGGCGCTGAATTTTTTCAATAGTGGTGCTCATGTCTTGCTTCCTTTAACTTCTGTTACGGCATCAGTCTGACATTGTAGCGGGTCAGGCCGACATCGGAAAATAACATTTTTGTCACGTCTAATTATTTTATCGCTTATCGCATAAAGTTGCATTGCTAATGTCGTTTATCCCCAGACGGGGTGCGGTTTTGGTTAAGGAGCGAACAGGAGTGCGTCAGAATGGTGAATTTTTTTGCACTTGCTAACGAAACATAATTTTTGAATGAAAAATGCTATTAACTTCTTCTGAATTTATGGATTAGAATCGACAGGTTTTGTAAATCTCACGCGGGTATGCATTGTGGCCTGCATTTATCAGGGGACTGCCCAGTGGCGCGGATAACTAAAATCTCGATGACGCTCTGTGCTTTACTGTTTACCACACTCTCATTTACGCCAGCGGCGAACGCCTCTGAACAGGCGCGGCATTCTGCTGTACAAAAATCGCATCTGGCAAAAACCACAGAACGTAAGAAAAAAACCACCAGTAAAACAGTAAAGAAGAAAACCACCGCTCAGACCAAAAAGACCGCCTCCAGTAAATCCAAAACTCTCCGTTCCGGCACGCACAAAACCACCCGCACGACCGCCAGCCTGGTGAATGAAAAATGCATCGTGCGCAAAGGCCATAAAACGAGATGCGCAAAAGTGACGAAGCTGGCTGACGTGCATAAAGCGCGTATGCAGAAAGCGCAAAAAACGGCGATGAACAAACTGATGGGGCAAATAGGTAAACCGTATCGCTGGGGTGGCACCTCTCCGCGCACCGGTTTTGACTGTAGTGGGCTGGTTTATTATGCCTATAAAGATCTGGTGAAGTTTCGCATTCCACGCACCGCCAATGAGATGTACCATCTGCGCGACGCCGCGCCTGTAAACCGTGGCGAACTGCAAAATGGCGACCTGGTGTTCTTCCGCACCCAGGGACGCGGTACGGCCGATCACGTTGGGGTGTATGTGGGTAACGGTAAATTTATCCAGTCACCGCGCAGCGGTCAGGACATTCAGATCACCTCTCTCAGCGAAGATTATTGGGTGCGCCACTATGTGGGTGCGCGCCGCGTGATGACGCCAAAAACCATTCGCTAAACCCTGCCGTGCCGCCTCCATGGCAGGGTAAGTTCCTCTTTTGCATACCCTTTCAATTTGCTATTCTGTCCTTGTTGTCTGTAGGGTTATTGGCAACGTATAAAACTATAAGGAGAGAAGCAATGTCGTTCGAATTACCTGCACTACCGTATGCAAAAGACGCCCTGGCCCCGCACATTTCCGCGGAAACCCTGGAGTACCATTACGGCAAGCATCACCAGACCTATGTCACCAACCTGAACAATCTGATCAAGGGCACCGATTTTGAAGGCAAAACGCTGGAAGAGATCGTGCGCAGTTCAGACGGCGGCGTATTCAACAACGCCGCACAGGTGTGGAACCACACCTTCTACTGGCACTGCCTGGCCCCCAATGCAGGCGGAGAACCTACCGGTGAGCTGGCGGCAGCGATTAACGCCGCGTTCGGCAGTTTCGCGGATTTTAAAACGAAGTTTACTGACGCAGCCGTTAAAAACTTTGGCTCCGGCTGGACCTGGCTGGTCAAAGAGGCTGATGGCAAACTGGCTATCGTTTCCACCTCTAATGCGGGTACCCCTCTGACCACCAGCGCAACGCCGCTGATGACCGTGGACGTATGGGAACACGCCTATTACATTGATTACCGTAATGCGCGCCCGAACTACCTGGAACACTTCTGGGCACTGGTTAACTGGGAATTTGTTGCGAAGAACTTCGCTGCGTAAGAGACACGCAGAAGGGGCAGCCCTTCTGCGTATTTGTTTATTCCGCCGTACACACCGCTTCAGGCTGTTTACGACCAGACATCATCACCAGCAACAGACCGAGTGCGGCAATGATCGCCCCCATCACAGGCACAAAGCTGTAACCCAGACCGCCGGAGATCACCGCCCCACCCGCTGCGGCCCCCAGCGCATTGCCCAGGTTAAACGCACCGATATTCACGGACGAAGAGAGCCCCGGCGCTTCGTGCGCAACGCGCATTACGCGCATCTGCAACGGTGGCACCACGGCAAAGGTTGCGGCGCCCCACACCACCATGGCAATCGCGGCACCCACTTCGTTACGCGCCAGCCACGGGATCGCCACCATGATAACAATCAGCAGCGTTAAAAAACCTTTCAGCGTCCCGCTGACGGAGCGGTCGGCAAATTTCCCGCCGAGATAGTTGCCAATCGAGAACCCGACACCAATCAGCACCAGCATCGCGGTAACAAAGAGTGGCGTTGCGTGGGTAATGTCGTGCAGTACCGGGGAGATATAGGTGTAGAGCGTAAACATCGCTCCGGCCCCCAGTACCGTGGTGAGCAGCGCGGAAAGCACCTGGGGACGCATCAGCACCGCCAGCTCTTTACGTACTTCCGGACGTTCTCCCGCACTTCCTTTCGGCAGTGAGAAGAACAGCGCAACCATCGCGACCACGCCCAGTCCGGCGGTTACGAGGAAAGACATACGCCAGCCGATGGCTTCTCCCAGCCAGGTGGCAGCGGGAACGCCGCCGATATTAGCGATGGTGAGGCCCATAAACATAGTGGCTACCGCGCTGGCCTGCTTATGTTTTGGCACCACGCTGGCGGCAACAACCGAGCCCAGTCCGAAGAAGGCGCCATGATTGAGGCTGGTCAAAATGCGCGAAAGCATCAGAGTGGTGTAATCCGGCGAAATCGCGGAAAACACATTTCCGAGAGTAAAAATTGCCATCAGGAAGATCAGCGCGTTGCGGCGAGCGCGGTGCGAAAGCAGCAGCGTCATCAGCGGCGCGCCCACCATCACGCCGATCGCGTAGGCGCTAATTAACATACCGGCCGCAGGGATAGAGACGTCCACACCCCGGGCGATAACAGGCAATAACCCCATCGGGGAGAATTCAGTGGTGCCAATCCCGAAGGCGCCAATCGCCAGGGCCAGCAGGGGGAAATTGATTTTCATGAATGAACTCCGGATACCGTGCCATAACCCGACACAGAGCTAAGAAGCCAAAAGCATGACATCAATCACAAAAAATGAGAAGTTAACATTTTGGCAAAAGATTTTTGCCGGAGAGAGAACAATAGCGGCAAGGGAGGGAGAAGGTTCTCCCTCCGCCAGAATCAGTGCAGCGCAGCGGTTAAACCACCGGCAACAATCAGAGCAAGAACAACAATGGTGGTAAACAGCGAAAACTTCAGATCGGTACTCATCAATTTTTCTCCTTTTATTCACCCTACGAAAAGTGAGCTTGCTCATTTTTACACAGTTCAGGTCAAAAATCTTCCAGGATTTAAACGGATATCCACTTTACCTCTTCCCCTTTTCATCAAGATAGGACAAAATTCCACGCTAAATTTATTAGCGTACCGGCCACTGACCCCCTCCTGACGTCCTGTGTCGTTTTCCCGGCGTGTCGCAACTCATGTTTGCGTAATAAGGGTGAGAGAAGGCAAACGTTTACCTTCAATTTATTCAGGAGCTTAGGATATGGTCTGGAGTGACATTTAATGGCAACAATTAAAGACGTAGCAAAACGCGCAAACGTTTCCACTACAACCGTATCACATGTTATTAACAAAACGCGTTTCGTCGCTGAAGAGACGCGTAATGCCGTCTGGGCGGCAATCAAAGAACTGCACTACTCGCCAAGTGCGGTCGCCCGCAGCTTGAAGGTTAATCACACCAAATCGATTGGCCTGCTGGCCACCAGCAGTGAAGCGGCCTACTTTGCTGAAATCATCGAAGCCGTTGAAAAAAACTGCTTCCAGAAAGGCTATACCCTGATTCTGGGCAACGCGTGGAACAACATTGAAAAACAGCGCGCTTACCTGTCAATGATGGCGCAAAAGCGCGTCGACGGCCTGCTGGTAATGTGTTCTGAATACCCTGAGTCGGTCCTTTCCATGCTGGAAGAGTATCGCCACATTCCAATGGTGGTCATGGACTGGGGCGAAGCGCGCGCAGACTTTACCGACTCCGTTATTGATAACGCCTTTGAAGGCGGCTACATGGCGGGGCGTTATCTGGTAGAACGCGGTCATCGTGAAATTGGCGTGATCCCGGGTCCTCTTGAGCGTAACACCGGGGCTGGTCGTCTGGCCGGTTTCATGAAAGCGATGGAAGAGGCGTTGATCACCGTGCCGGAAAACTGGATTGTTCAGGGCGACTTCGAGCCGGAGTCGGGCTATCGCGCGATGCAGCAGATCGTCTCCCAGCCGCATCGCCCTACTGCGGTGTTCTGCGGCGGCGACATCATGGCGATGGGCGCGCTCTGCGCGGCGGATGAACTCGGCCTGCGCGTCCCGCAGGATATCTCGGTGATCGGCTATGACAACGTGCGCAACGCCCGCTTCTTTACCCCGGCGCTGACCACCATTCACCAGCCGAAAGATTCGCTCGGTGAAACGGCCTTCAATATGCTGCTGGACAGGATCGTCAACAAGCGTGAACAGTCCCAGTCCATTGAAGTCCACCCGCGCCTGATTGAACGACGTTCCGTTGCGGACGGTCCGTTCCGCGACTATCGTCGTTAATCTCATTACGGGGCCAGCTATGCTGGTTCCCGCAACCACTCCCGGTTCAGCGTTTCGCTGTCGCCCAGATAATCCAGCAGCCAGGCCATGGCGGGCGAGACGTCGTTTTGCTGCCAGGTCAGACAGCACGCGGCATCCGGGAAGGGGTTTTCCAGCGTCAGAGCCACCCACTCTCCCGCGTCGATGCGCGGGCGCGCAAAATGCACCGGCACCATGCCAACGCACAGCCCCGCGCTCAGACAGGTGGCCGACGACTCCCAGTCCGGCGCGACCACGCGGCGCTGATTATCCAGCAGCCAGGTAATGCGCTTGGGCAGCGAGCGGGAGGTATCTTCCAGCACCAGCGAGGGCCAGTTGCGTAAGGTGTCATCGCTCAGCGGACCTTCCAGCGCCGCCAGCGGGTGATCGCGCGCGACCACGCAGGTCCAGCTCAGCATGCCCATGTCGCGAAACGCGTAGCGCCCCCCAACCGGGATCGCCTGGGTCGCACCAATCGCCATCTCCGCCCTGCCGTCCGCCAGCGCATCCCAGACGCCGTTGAACACTTCCTGCGAAACACGCAGTTCGACGTCGGAAAAATGACGATAGAAATCGACGATCATCTGCCGGGTCCGCTCCGGCTTAACGATGTTATCCACCGCAATAGCGAGATGCCCGCGCCAGCCGTTGGCGATCTGCTGGCACTGCTCACGGGTGATCTGCATTTTTTTGATAACAGACCGCCCTTCCTTCAAAAACCACGCTCCGGCAGGCGTGAGCTCCACGTCGCGATGGCGCCGCTCGAACAGCGGGACCGCCAGCCACGCTTCCAGCTGGCGCACCGTATAGCTGATAGCCGAGGGAACGCGATGCAGCTCCTGGGCGGCACCGGTAAAGCTGCCGTTACGCGCCACGGCATCAACCACTTCAAGGGAATAATCTGACCACATCTTTAGCCTGCAAATTTTTTGAACGCACCCGCCAAATATTAGCGTTTCACAAGCCGCTTTGCACTCCCTACACTCTGCGCCAACGTACACCTGCCTCCTCAGGAGAAAAAAGTGCAACCCAGGAAAGGATTTTTAGTCTGGCTCGGCGGCTTAAGCGTGCTGGGCTTTTTGGCAACCGATATGTATCTGCCCGCGTTCGCCGCGATGCAGGAAGATTTGCAAACCCCTGCCGCCGCCATCAGCGCCAGTTTAAGTTTGTTCCTCGCTGGCTTTGCTTTTGCGCAATTGCTGTGGGGGCCGCTCTCGGATCGTTTTGGCCGTAAGCCCGTCCTGTTGTTGGGGCTGGCGATTTTTGCCGTAGGCTGTCTGGGCATGCTGTGGGTCCGCGATGCCGCCTGGCTGCTGGCGCTGCGCTTTATTCAGGCGGTCGGCGTCTGCGCCGCAGCGGTGACCTGGCAGGCGCTGGTGACCGATTACTACCCCGCCTCGCGCACTAACCGCATATTCGCCACTATTATGCCGCTGGTCGGCCTGTCGCCGGCGCTTGCCCCGTTACTGGGCAGCTGGATCCTCGCGCATTTCGACTGGCAGGCTATTTTCGCCACGCTCTTTGCTATTACGCTGGTCCTGATGCTGCCTGCTTTCGGGCTTAAACCTGCGCATAAAAAAGAGACGCATCCGGACGCAAAGCCCATCACCTTTACCTCTTTACTGCGGTCGAAAGCCTATCGCGGTAACGTGCTGATTTATGCTGCCTGCTCTGCCAGCTTCTTTGCCTGGCTGACCGGTTCGCCGTTCATTCTGCATGACATGGGCTACAGCCCGGCGGCTATCGGCCTGAGCTATGTACCACAGACCATCGCCTTCCTGGTGGGTGGCTATGGCTGTCGCGCCGCGCTGCAAAAATGGGAAGGCCAACAGATGCTGCCCTGGCTGCTGGTGCTGTATGCACTAAGCGTGATTGCGACCTGGGCTGTCGGCTTTATACCCGGCGCCGGGCTTGCAGAAATTTTGATTCCGTTCTGCGTCATGGCGATCGCTAACGGGGCTATCTACCCTATCGTTGTAGCCCAGGCGTTGCGTCCATTCCCGCAGGCGACAGGCCGCGCTGCCGCGCTGCAAAATACCCTGCAACTTGGCCTGTGCTTCCTGGCAAGTCTCGTGGTCTCGGCGTTGATTGCAACCCCGCTGCTCACCACCACCAGCGTGATGCTGGTCACCGTTGCGCTGGCGGGATTGGGCTATCGCATGCAGTCCTCAGCCCATCGCGAGCAGAGTGAAAACGCGCAGACAGAAACGTCGCACGCCTGATTGCGTGGGAAACTATGTTAAAAACCAGTGATTAGGTTGCTAACAATTTTCTGTTGAATCACCAAATTTTGCGGCCTATACTGAATTTGGTTCGATTAAATACGATAAATATTAAGTGTTAACGGGAGCCGAAGCGCTCCCGTTTTACCATGGAAGGCATTTCGGCAAGGGTTATCTCCCTTCCTCTGTTCTACGTCGGATATTAGCCTCGCGGGCATTTACCGTGAGATTTCTCACAAACCAAAAAAGCGTCTACGCTGTTTTAAGGTTCTGATCACAGCAAGGTGATGGAGAAGCTATGAGTTCATCGTGTATAGAAGAAGTCAGCGTTCCGGACGATAACTGGTCCCGGATCGTCAGTGAACTGTTGGGACGTGCGGGCATTACGATTAATGGCTCATCCCCCTCCGATCCCCAGATTAAGCATCCCGATTTTTTCAAACGCGTCTTACAGGAGGGATCGTTAGGGCTGGGTGAAAGCTATATGGACGGCTGGTGGGAGTGTGAGCGGCTGGATATGTTCTTCTCCAGCGTATTACGCGCCGGTCTAGAAAAACAGCTCCCTCGTCATTTCAAAGATACTTTACGTATCGCCTCCGCCCGCCTGTTCAATCTGCAAAGTAAAAAACGGGCGTGGATCGTCGGTAAAGAGCATTACGACCTGGGCAACGATCTGTTCAGCCGTATGCTCGATCCTTTAATGCAGTACTCCTGCGGATACTGGAAAAAAGCGACGACCCTGGAAGAGGCGCAGCAGGACAAGCTGCAACTGATCTGCGATAAATTGCAGTTACAGCCCGGTATGCGTGTGCTGGACATCGGCTGTGGCTGGGGTGGTCTTGCCTGGTTTATGGCGAAAAATTACGGCGTCAGCGTAGTCGGCGTCACGATTTCCGCTGAACAGCAGAAGATGGCGCAGGAACGCTGTCTGGGTCTGGATGTTGATATTCGGCTTCAGGACTACCGCGACCTGAACGAGCAGTTCGATCGCATTGTTTCCGTAGGTATGTTCGAGCACGTGGGGCCGAAGAACTACAAGACCTACTTCGAGGTCGCCGATCGTAACCTGAAGCCTGAGGGAATTTTCCTGCTACACACCATCGGCTCTAAACGCACCGATAACAATGTGGATCCCTGGATCAACAAATATATCTTCCCGAATGGCTGTTTACCCTCTGTTCGCCAGATTGCGAACGCCAGCGAACCGCATTTTATTGTGGAAGACTGGCATAACTTCGGCGCAGATTACGACACCACCCTGATGGCCTGGCATGAACGTTTCCAGGCTGCATGGCCTGAAATCGCCGACAACTATTCGGAACGATTCAAACGGATGTTTAGCTATTATCTGAATGCCTGTGCGGGCGCGTTCCGTGCGCGGGATATACAGCTGTGGCAGGTGGTGTTTAGTCGTGGGATTGAGCACGGTTTGCATGTGGCTCGCTGAAAAAATAACCCCGGTTAACCGGGGTTATTTTTTATTCTTCTTCCACGGTTTTTATTATCGCCGCCTCTTTCGCCGCCAGTACGCGCTCAACGGTATCCACGACCGCCTGGGTCTGGGGATCAATTTCGATATTTACGCGCTGCCCCAGTTTTTTTGCGCCAAGCGTAGTACGTTGCAGCGTTTCAGGAATTAAATGCACGCAAAAACGCGTTGGCGTCACTTCACCGACGGTCAGACTAATCCCATCGATGCCAATAAATCCTTTATAAAGGATGTATTTCATTAATGACGGATCCTGCACCTTAAACCAGATTTGACGGTTATTTTCCGAGGTCACGATTTTCGCCACTTCTGCGGTGGTCATAATATGGCCCGACATCAGATGCCCGCCAATCTCATCGCTGAATTTCGCCGCGCGTTCAACGTTAACGATATCTCCCACCACCAGCTCACCCAGGTTAGTGATACGCAGCGTCTCTTTCATTAAATCAAAGCTTATCTGGTTACCGTTAATTTCGGTCACCGTCAGGCAGCAGCCGTTATGCGCTATCGACGCCCCGGTTTCAATGCCGTCGAGCATATATTCAGGCAGCTCAACTACGTGAGTACGGAAATTCGGTTTTTCATCAATGGACACCACTTTGGCAGTGCCCTGCACAATACCAGTAAACATGCTTACAGCTCCTGTTCATTCCGAACGGCGATGACACCGTATAATCCCACCACAATAACAGTTGAAAAAACAGGTTGCCAGTGATGCGCAATTTCTGGCGATTTTTTCACTAGATAATTAGTTAAACCCCGCTACAATAGCTGGCATCCCTCTGTTTTTTCTTCTTGCTGCCAGTAACGGCGGCCTTTTTAGTCTCTCAAATAACTACAATACAAAGGTGTTCACGTGCAGAAGTATATGATCGAAGCGCGTCAGTTATTGGCACTGGCCATACCGGTGATCGTCGCGCAGGTAGCCCAAACCGCAATGGGATTTGTGGATACGGTAATGGCCGGTGGTTACAGCGCCACCGATATGGCCGCCGTGGCGATCGGAACCTCAATCTGGCTTCCGGCCATTCTTTTTGGTCACGGCCTGCTGCTGGCGCTGACGCCCGTTATCGCGCAGCTTAACGGCTCCGGTCGACGCGACCGCGTGGCCCATCAGGTGCGCCAGGGCTTCTGGCTGGCCGGGGGTGTCTCCGTCCTGATTATGATCGTCCTGTGGAACGCCGGGTATATTATTCGCGCCATGCATAATATCGACCCGGCGCTGGCGGATAAGGCGGTCGGTTATCTGCGCGCCCTGCTCTGGGGCGCGCCCGGCTATCTGTTCTTCCAGGTGGCACGTAACCAGTGTGAAGGGCTGGCAAAAACCAAGCCGGGCATGGTGATGGGCTTTATCGGCTTGCTGGTGAACATTCCCGTGAACTATATCTTCATTTACGGTCATTTTGGCATGCCGGAACTCGGCGGCGTGGGCTGCGGCGTGGCAACGGCTGCGGTGTACTGGGTGATGTTCGGCTGTATGCTCACCTACATTAAACATGCGCGATCCATGCGTGACATTCGTAACGACACCTCGTTCAGCGCACCTGACTGGACGCTCATGACCCGTCTCATTCAGCTGGGGTTACCCATTGCGCTGGCGCTGTTCTTCGAAGTGACGCTGTTTGCCGTCGTCGCCCTGCTGGTCTCGCCGTTAGGGATTATTGATGTCGCAGGACACCAGATCGCCCTGAACTTCAGCTCTTTGATGTTCGTCCTGCCGATGTCCCTGGCTGCCGCGGTGACGATTCGCGTGGGCTTCCGTCTGGGGCAAGGCTCGACGCTGGACGCGCAAACGGCAGCCCGCACCGGCCTCGGCGTCGGCGTCTGCATGGCAGTCTGTACCGCGCTCTTTACCGTGCTGTTGCGTGAGCAAATTGCCCTGCTCTATAACGACAACCCGGAGGTAGTGACCCTGGCCTCGCATCTGATGCTGCTGGCGGCCATTTATCAGATCTCTGACTCCATCCAGGTGATTGGCAGCGGCGTGCTGCGTGGGTATAAAGATACGCGTTCCATCTTCTTTATCACCTTTATCGCTTACTGGGTGCTGGGTCTGCCGTGCGGGTACATTCTGGCGCTCACGGATCTGGTGGTGGATCGCATGGGGCCAGCCGGATTCTGGATGGGCTTTATCATCGGCTTAACGTCTGCGGCCATTATGATGATGCTGCGTATGCGCTTCCTGCAACGTCAGCCGTCTGCGGTAATTTTGCAGCGCGCTGCACGTTAATAACACAGTAGCCGCCGCCTGGCGGCTACTTTCTCTTCACTTTGCGCGGTAATGAAGCAATCGCGTGAAATCAGAGAGAAAAATGCATTTTCCCTCTTGCCACCTTGGGGCTGTGCCGCTAATATTCGTCCCCGTTGTCACCGACAACACAATGCGTTCATAGCTCAGTTGGTTAGAGCACCACCTTGACATGGTGGGGGTCGTTGGTTCGAGTCCAATTGAACGCACCATTCTGCGTCTGTAGCTCAGTTGGTTAGAGCACCACCTTGACATGGTGGGGGTCGATGGTTCGAGTCCATTCAGACGCACCAATCTGTTTTCTCGCACATTTCATTCCCGTTCAGCCTCATGCAGAGGCAGCAAACCTTTTAAGCACATCGAAAGTGACCTCCAGCCCGCGCGTACCGGGAAAAGCGGAATGGCATAAGCCCCATCAGGTTAGCAAAACGCCCGGCGTTTGCCGGGCGTGAAAACAACGTCAATCAATGATTACGGCTTATGTTCAATCGCCGGGTTGTTGTTGATGGCGATGCGCTGCGGTTTCTCTTCTTCCGGGATATCCTGGTGTAATTCAATCGCCAGCAAGCCGTTTTCCAGCGAAGCGCCGGTTACTTTCACATGCTCCGGCAGACTATAGCTGGCCCGGAAGTCGCTGCGGCTGATACCCCGATGGATCCACCCTTCTTCGCCGTTTTCGGTTTTCTCTTCTTCACGTTTACCGCTGATATTCAGCTGACCGCCAACGGTTTCAATTTCCAGTTCGCTCTCTTTCCAGCCCGGCACGCTCAGCGTCAGTTCATAGCGGTTATCACCCACCCGCCGGATATTGTAAGAAGGCGTGGAGGGCAACGGCGTACTGCCGGTTAGCTGGCTAAAAAGGCGATCGATACGGTTAAAACGGTCCGCAAACAGAGAGTCGGAGAGATCGTTCAACATGGGAAAAGCTCTCAGAGTCATCATGTACCTCCTGAACAGTAAAAAAGAATATTCAAAAAGTTCATGTCTTACGGGCAGGTATTCCTTACCCGCTTTCTATATGAGGTTACCGCACAATATTTCAACCTCAGGAGCTGCAAAATGTAGCTGGAACCTAAAAAACGCAACGGGCCGTTAAGCCCGTTATTCGTTACATCATCGCAGTTCTATCACTCTCGCCCGCTCAGCCTGCTTTCGGTAGTGGTCATATCGCTCCCGGAACCATGCCTGCTGTTCATAACTCATATTGCCGGTCACGGCATCGATATCAACTGGCTGGCCCAGGGCGTACATACGGGCAAAACTGCGTGCCAGAAAATCAAAATTCTTTAATGCGTTTATATCTTGTCGCTTCATTAGCATATCCCTCCAGTCATTGTGATTACTGTTCAAGGTCATATGCTTTTCTGATCTCAGTATCCGCCTGAAAAAGATCGTTTTTTGAGCGATGCGTGCGCATCCATCTGCCAGTGTTCACATTTCAGGAACGACAAAACTCTTCAGCCCTGGTCATGATTTTCCCTCCCTTTTATCACTCATGCAGAAAGCATAAACGCCAGCCATGCAGTAAGTTCGCCATGTAGCCGGAAGGTGCGAACGGCATGCTTTAATGCCAGACGCGGTTACAGGTCGTCCAGCGCGTGCAGGTGGGTTACCACCTGCACGCGTCTTATCAGTTCGAATAACAGACAAAGAACGTTTACACTGGCGGATTAATACTGATTTCCTGAACAAATGGGTAAATGGGTGAATCCGGGCTTGTTGGCCATATAGAGAGGGGCGCATGTAGGTTGCCGCGGTTGTGTATCGAACTGCGCATTGTTTTCTACAACACGCTGCTCCTGGCCTTTCACGGCTATTCTCTTTTTCGTCTGCGCTTTCCTGGCGGAGGGGGAGGGTTTTACCTGCGGGGGCGGTTCGGAGGCACCATAACCTGAACAGAATCGCTTCGACTGGCTCAAACTTCCGTCATTGCAGACAAAACGACCATCCGATGTACAGTGTGCTATGCCACCTTTTGAGCCCGAGCAGGGCTGTCTACCACGGGCGGCATCAGCCTGCATGTTAAAAAGTACACTGACCGTAAGAAGGAGAATTCTCATTTTCATATCTGTATCCATGATTGACGTCATCATGCTCAGGGTATATCCCCTCAGCCATTAACCTTTTCGCCAGATAAAATGCAATGACTCGCGGCGAAGAAATCAACTATTAATATTTCAGTACCCGCTACAGCATAAGTGCTACAATAAACCCTTGAAAAGTAAATCTTTAATGTGCCTTTTCTGATCAGGGTAAAATAAATGTCTGGTCGTTCATGTTGTCATAACTGTTTTAACCTGAGTAATGACTAGATGGCGGCTCGTGCATCGAGGTATTGCTGTTGTTTCAGATGACGGATTAATACCCTGCCCTCGGGCATAAATTCTGTGCCGTAGCGCACCAGCCCCACCCCCTTCAGCTCCGCGTCAATGGCGTAGCGGAGTTCACCGGGCTGAATCTGTTCCTGCATCACCACGTTAATCCGGCTCAGGCGCGGCTCGTATTTCAGCAACACGGCCGACAGTGTGGTAATCAGCTGGTGGGCTGTCCCGGGCATTCCCTGGAGGATTTTTGTCATATCCGGCAGGCCGTAGTCCGGCAGGTGGGCCAGCGTACCGGCGCGGCAGTTGAGGATGCGCTGCATGTTATCGAGTACTGATAAAATCAGCTGGTTCTCCTCACTGACGCTGTGCAGGTCAAGCCCGCCGGCGAAGTTACCGTACAGCATGTCATACAGAGACGGACGCGGCATCATTCCCCCTCCAGCGGTTTCAGCGTCAGACGATTATTACTGACTTCGATAACCCGCGCCTTATCCGGGTCAAGGTCGTCACGGGTCAGGGTAATACGCCAGGTATCGTTTACCTGGTCCGGTGCCATAAACATCCCCGCCACCGCCACAACCTGCGCGCTCTCTTCCATCGGCATATCCAGGGTCACCGATTCGCCAGGGCGCAGGCGGATATCCTTTTCCGCCACAAGATCGGCTTTAATGGCCTGACTGTCACTGGCGAACAGCGACGGATAGTCAGTACTGTCAAACGCCTTACGCTCTTTAAGCTGGTAAATTCGCACCACCGTTGCCAGCGATGCCCCCTTCGCGTTGTTGTTCACCCCTTCGCGCGCCTGAATATCCAGGTGAAGGGTTTTCACCTCTCTGTAAAAAATGGACTTCGTGACGGCGACGGTGCCGTCCGTCACTTTCTGCGTCAGGCCGCAGCCGGTTAACAGGGTCGCCAGAGAGAGTGCCAGCGCTTTACCAGCGGTAATCGCCATCTTCATCGTTCTTCCTTCGCTGAATGTTTTCCCGGACGCTCTGAAAGCGTCCAAGGTGAATGGTGATAATGTCGTTTCTGTTCTGTTGCGCATTTAGGGGACGCAGCACCGCCGTGCGCCCGACCTGCGCGGTCTGTTCCGCATTGCAGGACAGCCGCGCATCCGGCAGTAAATGCCGGGCAACGCATAACTGCATACGTACATCCAGGTGCGCGCCCAGCCACACGTGCAGCAGCGCCATCAGGTCGGCGTGCAGGTCGCCGCCCGGCAGCCAGCCCCGGACCTCTTCCGGGTTGTCCGTGCTCAGGCGCAACAGCACCTGGCCGTTCACATCCGTGGCATGCGTGCCCATCACCGGACGGTGCTTCAGGCTGACCGGCTGGCATGTACTCATCGCAACCGGCTGCTTCAGCGGGATACGGCAGCGGTCGTGGTGATACACCGTTGCGCGGGTATCCGGCGCCAGCATCCGCACCAGCGCCCCCATTCCCTCCGCCGTCCGTCCCGGCAGCATCATCACCGGCAGCAGCGCCAGAAAACGCGACAGCGGCGTACCAGCGGTCTTCGCGCAGCCGGTTATCCCCAGCCCCGCCAGGCCCAGCAGGTATTGTGATGTGTTGTCAGCGCCGCCGGCCTGAAAGGTGGCCGGGTACGAATACTTACGCCAGATGCGGTAATACTGGGTAATCAGCCGGTGACTGAAAATATCCAGAAAATCCTGCGTCGCGTCGTGCCCTTCCCGTCGCTGAGCGATATCGTCGGTGTAGTGGGTCGGCAGCGGCGACTCCACGCCGTACAGCCCCATAAAGGTGACACGCACCGACGGCGGCAGATGCGGATGTTCCGGGTCTTCTGTACTGTGGATTTCACCGGCCGGAAACCCCATCCCCGGATGCGGGCGAAAACGCACCGGCTCCTGCCGCACCCGCCAGTCGCTGCCGGGCACCGGCATCTCCGGCTGGCTCTGTTCCAGCAACTGGCAGAAGCGGTAAAAATTCATGTACGGCAACTGGTGCCGTACCTGCGCCATCAGCCGGGCAGGCGCGGACTGTGATTCTCTTTCCACCGGATATATTTTCCTTCTGGCTGAACAATGAGCGTGAGCTGGTTAAACTGGTTCATATCGGCATACAGGGCGAAAAAGCGGTTGAGCAGTTCGCCAAACAGGTGGATATCGCCTTCTCCGGTAAATCCATTGCTGTCGAGCGTCACCTCCACGTCCAGCCCGCGCAGCAAAAAACCGTCCTCAAAGCGCTGAATGCGGTGGTGCCTGACATCCAGGATGGCATCGAGGCGACGGTTGTTCAGTTCGTCGTCCCGCCAGTTATAGAGCGAGAGCGTGCCGCGCAGCACCTCAGCGCTGCTCATCATATTGAGAAACCGGGAGCCCAGATGGCTCATCACCCGCCAGTGGAAACGATCCTCCGCAGGCGGGTATGCGGGCAGCGTCGGCTTGCAGAGATTACGCACGGTGAGGGGCGTGTCATAGACCTGTTCACAGCGGTCCAGCAGCGTGCTCTGCAACGCCCGGCGCGGTAACTGGCCGTTGGTGCCAGTGATGCGCAGCGAGACCGTTTCCCGCTCCAGCATCCGGTCAGCTTCCCACTGCTGGCCGCCCAGTATCAGCCAGGTATCGTGCATCCCGGTGACGCCCCGCTTCACGCGGGTGTGGTAATACCGTTCCGGCGCGTGACGACGCATCATGCCGCCCTGATGGCGAAAACTTGTGAACGGCACATAGTGCGCTTCGCCGGTGCGCCCGGAGCCGTTGACGCTGTCCACCGAGTAAATCTCGGTATGCCCGTCCTGAAGACGTTTCGGGCGCAGCAGGTATTCACTCTCCAGCCCGCTAATGGTCAGCGGGTCAGCTTCCAGGGTGAACAGGTTAATTACCGGCACGCAGTGCAGGCGCAGGCTGCTGTCTGTTACCGGTAAATCGCTCTGCCATACCTGGCTGAACACCACCTCGATATCGAAGTACGCCGTACCCGCCGGGAGCGTGATATTTTCCAGCCCGTTAAGATGGACGAACATAAACTTTTCGCGGAAGGTGAAATACTCCAGCAGCAACTGATAACCGCTGAAGGCGCTGTCGCCCTTTGGCCACAGCCGATCTTCCTCAGCAAAACCGCCCGGGGAGAAATAACCGTCCAGTGCGATCCGCTCCGTCTGCCCGGGCAGGCGAATGTACAGCGCCGCCTGACGTTTTGTCAGCCAGAGGTGCAGGCTGCTGCCCGTCACCCTATCTTCACCCAGGTACAGCGGCAGATGCCGGAGGTCAGTCTGCGGCCAGTCCGCCTGCGTACTACAGGCAAAACGCACCCGCAGGAGCGAACGCCCGTCAGGCTCCGTGGTCATAATGACCTTTTCCACCGCGAGCGGATTCAGCGTCAGATCCCGGGTGGTGCGGTAGCGGCAGACAGTGTTTTTAGGACCGACCGGGCGCGAGCTAATTTCCAGCCCGGCGGACAACGTTTCCGCCATTTTCATCGCCGGCACATCCGGCGACAGCACCACCACCGACAGGGACGGGATGGTACGCAGGTAGTGCGGCCACAGCATGCTCACCAGACTTTCGGTCAACTCCGGCAGATCATCATCTATCTTTTCGCGCAGACGTCCCATGGAGAAGGCGAAGCCCTCAAACAGCCGTTCAACATACGGGTCAGGTGTGCCGGCTTTGTCGAGATCGAGCATTGCCGCCCGGTCGGGGTGGGTCTGCGCGAACTCTTTCGCCGCCTCGCGCAGGTAACGCATTTCAGCGTCAAAATAACGCAGGGTTAAATCTTCCATTTAATTTCTCAGCGTTCAGGGAGCAAAAAAGTCAGGCGCACAGTACGGCGGCTCTTGCCGGGTCGATGGCAATCAGCCCCGCCAGCAGATGCTCCATCTCCGGATTCAGGCGTGTTTTATCCGTATCATTACGTCCGGCCTTCATCCGCAGCAGCTTCAGGCGCCGGGCTTTTATCTCGAACAGCAGGTCCGGCTCCCACTGCGTGAGCGTGATGGCAGCAGCACAACCATCCAGCTCGCCCAGCAGGTGCAGCGCCAGCTCGTTTTTACCGGTCTGTTCGGCCACTCTCGCCATTAACAGGCGCAGCAGCCAGCAGCTGCGTACCGTGATGATACCAGGACGATTTTGCAGCCAGGACAGCGCCACATCGGGGCCGTCGCTGTCGGCAAGTGTGAGCGCTTCGCTCTCCAGTTGCAGGATATCGTTATCGCCGGAAGCGGTCGCCGCTGTCACGGCTGAGTCCTCCTGCCAGCCCCCGCCGCTGTCCATCACCTGCTGCTGGATCCAGTTCAGGGTCACTTCATCGGCGAAAGGCGTACCGTCGTTAAAGGCCAGCGTCTCCAGCCCGGTCAGGCGCGAGAGCAGGCCTTTCAGGTCGGCCTGGATAATCGCCGCTTCGTGCTCCCGCCCGGATTTCAGCAGCGCCTGGTGCAGATACCACTGCACATCCAGCCACAGGTGGTTTGCGCCGCGCGACAGCAGGCTGTCCGCCTCTTCCATCAGCTCACGCCAGCTCTGTTGCAGGTAGAGCCGTTTCAGCAGTGCGCGCTGATCCGGTTTTGGCGGCTCGATGCGGGTTTTGCCGTCGGCCAGAAGCGGCGGTAGCTGACGCAGGGTGTCGTGACGCAGGTTCTTTATCAGCCGGTGGGCGGATAACCAGCCGTCCGGCTGATTTCTCAGGTAGTCCGCCAGGATCCGCGCCTGTGAGAGTAACTCCTGGCCTGAGGCGATGCCTGTCAGCGACGGTACGCTGACGTGTGATGTGGCTGCGTGACCCGTGTCGCTGACATTCTGCGGCACCACCGCATCCGGGCCACCGGATTTCTGTAACCGGGTTTCCAGCGCCTGATACAGCGCGCCGGGGATGGCGCCTTCCGCCACCTGCTCCGTAAGCCACAGGGCACCGGCAATGCGCAGGGTGTCAGTATTATTGGCCTCCGGGTACAGAGACAGGCTGTCGAGCATTCTGGTGCTGGCGAGCCACTCCAGCGCCCCCTGTCGGCTGCGTTCGCGTTGTGGGTGCAACTGTATGTTAAAGCGCTGCATTAAACCCGCCAGCAGATCCAGTCCGTCTGCCAGTCCCGCTTCACCCTCCCGGTGCAGTCGCGCCCAGGCGTAATACGTGGCGACACGAATATCTTTTGTGGTGGTGGTCAGCAGTTTTTCCGCAAGGGTACAAATCAGGTCGGCATCTGCCCCGGAAAGTTTATTGACCTCCTCGCGCATCAGCTGAAAATCATCGTCGTAGCCGGGGTCAGCGCCGGTGGGGTTGTCCGCCTGTACTGGCCGCAGCCAGTAGTCCCACAGGGAAAGGCGCTGCTGCGCCTGTTCCGCCAGCGCTTCCGGCGCGGCCTGGCAGGCTGTAATCAGTGTGTGAACGGATGCCATCAGTACGTTTCCTCTGTGGGGTCGGTGTCATCAGCCAGGGGGTCAGCGGCAGGCTCGCTGACGGTGAATATCTGCAACGGCAGGCTGAAGTTTCGCAGCTTCAGCAGGGCCAGCGGGCCCTCTCCCGCCTCGGTACGCAGGGTGTAGTTTAGCGGTCTGCCATCCTGCGCCTGCCACGTGAGACTGTAACTGCTGCCCGTGCCGGGATACGCGCTGACTGACGCCTTGTCCAGCAGCCGGATCCAGCCCCACGCCCCGGACATATCCGCATACTGCCGGGTGCCGGCCTGGGTGCTTATCCAGCTTAATGCCGCACCAGGCGCTTCGGTGTCCGCAGGCCAGGTAAAACGCTTCCAGGCGGGCATCTGGTTCATATAAGTCAGCTTCTGGCTGTCGATAACCAACCGCGTCTCCATGATGCCATCCGCCGTTCCCGGGCGCAGTTCAAAGGACAACCCCGCCTCCCCGCGGGTGAACACCACATCGGAAATATGGCTCAGGGTATCAACCGCCCTGAGGAAGGCCGGATTGAAGGTCAGCCCCTGGGCGTTGATGCTGTCCGGCACCCAGTGACTCCCCTCCCTGTGCAGCACGCCGTTAAGACGGGTCTGGAGAAAACGGGTGATACGTCCGGAATCAGCGTTGAGGTATCTGGCCAGCAACGGCAGTGAGACCTCGCTGCTGACATCTTTAAACGGATACCGCCCGCCAAAGGCGCTGTTCCAGTCATCCACCACAGCGGTCTGCCACTGTGCATTCAGACTTTCAGCCGCCGGAGTCAGTACCTGTTGCCAGGCCTGCTCCATGGGCCGCACAAACATCGTCTGCCCGAAACCACTCCATTCCTGCCCGAGCCCCGCTGCCACCAGACTGCCGTAATCGCGGGTCTCGGTTAAATCCACCGCCTTGCCCTGAAACACCGTCTGTGCCAGTGCCTGGGTCATCGCCTGTGGATCAGCGGCGTTGGTCACCTGCTGTAGCCGCAGGCGCACCTGGGTGACGCGGGTCAGAAACGTCTGCAGGCTCAGGTCAGTATTGCCACCGCCTTTCTGCTGGCTGTTAATCAACGCCAGTACCGGGCCGAAGGTCGCCTCCAGGGGGCCGCGCGAGCCGCCGCTCTGGTCAATGGCCGGCTGTTTATCGCCACCGAGCAGATTCTTCGCAGATTTCACCAGCGAATCCGAAATGGCTTCGCCTGTCTGCCCGGTGCGGCCCTGAACATTCAGGGTGTTCATCAGCGCCACCAAAGGCGACTGACGCACATCCGCCATCAGGGTGAGCTGGTCAATGGCGTCGGACAGGGTCACTGCCCGTTGCCAGCGCAGACTGTTGAGAAAATCGAGCCAGGCGGTACTGAAGTCGGCAAAATAACGTGCGGTGAGCCGCTGCTTCAGGGCTTCCGGCGAGGTCTGCTGCGTGGCGGGCTGTCTGCTGTCGCTCAGCACCCAGTCCATCTCCTCGCGACGTTCATTCACCACCTTGTCAATGGCAGGCTGTACCGCCTCCTCCCACGCCTGACGGGTGAACATCCCCGGCACCACCTCATCGGTGCGGAACAGGCTTGCGGCGTCGGTGTCGCCGGTCATGTCCGTCAGGCGCATATCGGCATACTGGTTCGCCACCTGCGCGAGCATTTTCTGATAGAGGGTGGATTCACTGTTTCGCACCCCCATCTGGCGAACCAGCAGCGTACGCGTCTGGCTGACCAGCATATCGTCAGCATGTAAGCGCCACTGCGGGTGTGACGCCAGGCTCGTGGCATAAAAAGCGTACAGTGCCGGGCCGCTGCCCTGCCAGAGGCCGTTTGCCACACCCGCACGCTGCGACCAGTAACGCATCAGCGTGGCGGAAAACCAGGCCGCATCCATTTTCTCCGGCCGCGAGAGCATCAGGTACAACCTGAGCCGGTCGTAAACCGGTTTTGCCATGCGCTCACGTAACGGGCTGTCCGGCGGCAGCTGTACAAAGGCGTGTAGCTGTTGCGTAAGATGTTCCGCCGCCGCATCGCGCAGCAGGGGCAAGGCGCTTTCGCCATAACGCGGAAACAGCGCCGCCAGCAGGGCATCGTTCTGGCTTAAGCCGCCGCGTGCATACCAGGGCACGCCGTGTTGTCCACGGTACTGTAAACGGACAAGGGTTTTCTGGAGTTCAGACAGGGCGTGCAGACGCGTGCTCAGCGGCTGTTTCTCTGCCACAGACTGCTGAACCTGCTCCTGCGCCGTCGCCACCAGGTGACGGTTGGCGACAAAGGAGACAGCCATGGATACACCCCAGAGCACCATCAGCGCCGCCACGCTCACGCCCGCCATCTGCGTCCAGCTGATTCCGGGTTTACGCGGGCGCAGACCTGCCGGTAAGGCCTGTGCCGAGGCCGGGATGGCATCCCAGCGGTTGTCTTTGCCCCAGTGATGAGCAACGCTGCGCACGCCGCCGAACGTGGACGGACTGAACACCACACCGGCCAGCGGCAGCGGGCGGTACGGTTTGAGCAATACCGATAAGGGGCCGGTCAGCGTTTCCGGCTCGCGCGTCAGCTGGTCGGCCAGGGCGAGCAAAAAACTCTGCTGTGGTTTGTCGCAAATCTGCTGAACGCCCTGCGCGGTGAGGGCCGGTATCAGGTCGCTTAGCTGGCGGGCCAGTGCTTCAGGTTTAGAGGCCGCTGACAGCTGGTACCCCACCGGCTGGGTAATCCGCCCCAGTTGCTCTCCAGCTCGCGGATGCAGCGACCAGACGTAAAGCGGCAGTTTCCAGCCCAGCGCGTCATAGCGCCCCTTCAGGGCGTGAGCCAGGGCGTCCATGGATTCAGGAGTCAGCGGCGCTGCCAGTTCAGTATCTGAGCCTGCGAGGCGATCAAACGCAGAGGTCACCCACACCACGCCATCCACT
The DNA here is from genome assembly GCF_000534415.1 of Enterobacter sp. BIDMC 27. Taxonomy (NCBI): domain Bacteria; kingdom Pseudomonadati; phylum Pseudomonadota; class Gammaproteobacteria; order Enterobacterales; family Enterobacteriaceae; genus Enterobacter; species Enterobacter sp. BIDMC 27. Next base: position 2,855,014 of record NZ_KI973178.1, on the reverse strand, counting down.
GGGCGGCGGCGCAGTTTACGCAGCGCGGTAAGCCAGGCAGTGTCCGCCGGTGCTGCCGGGTCACCGCCCCACAGCAGCAGCGTCCCCTGGTCTTCCTGCCAGAATTCCTGGGTGAGTTTTGGGATGAGTTGTTCGACATCTGAAGCGCTGCCGGTTATCAGCAGGATTCGGAGTTTGCGGGGCCAGCAACGACCGTACAGATGGCACAACTCCTGGCGAATTTCCTCTACCGTGATATGACGTGGCGGCGTCAGTGTAATGCGACCTTCTTCGTCAGGTAAGGCATTAATCTTCTGAGCCTGGCGACGATAATAAACTTCCTTAACATAACGGGAAAGTGCTGGCGCATAACGAATAAGCACCAGCACCAGGCACACCAGGACAAACGCCAGAACCTGTTCACCCCGCGTATCAATATCCAGCGCTTTGGCGTAGTGGGTTATCATCCACCACAGCGCCACCACGCCTGCAAATACGATCCCGACTCGGCCGAGGCGGCCAAACATACTACCCGATGTGTTCATCTTCACTTCCTGCTGTGACGGTACTGATAAAACGTTCCTCGCCAGAGGAGAACAACGTAAGAAGAGAGGCGTTATCCAGACAGACCAGATCTGCCGCAAAGGCAGTCAACAACCACGGTGCCGCAGGCCCCGGAATGCCGCACCATTTTTCAAGCAGCAGTCGATCAGCGGGATCCCAGGTGGCACCCTGTTCGTTCCCAACGATCATTAGTGGTGCGGCGACATTTTCCCAACTGCAACTGTCGCCCAGAATGCGATCGGTACGGCAGGCAGCCGTCTGGGTCCCGAGAAACAGCCTGAGTTCATCCTCAAACCCGTCCAGTTGCAGCGGCATCGGCCGCAACAGACGGGCCGGATGTGGCAGGCGGTATTTTTGCGCCACATCGTCACTCGTCATCAGCAACGCGGCCAGACCGTCTGAATACGCGTCACGACCACACAGTTGTATCACCAGAATAAGGTCAACCGTCAGAAAGGGCTGTTTCAAACGCTCTTCGACCCATCCCATCGTGAAGGCAGGCATTATCGTGATGCTGTCAGGCGCAGCGCGCTGAGGAAATAGGGAGGTCCAGACTGTGGCAAAGGACTTCTGTAATCCAGAACAGGGCAGATCGGTTACCAGAGTCACGTTAACCTGAAGGTCAGAAGGCAACAGGCAAAGCGCATCCATTGTACCTTTAAGTAGTACGAGGAAGGACTCATCGACCAGATGATTACTGTCAGGCAGATAATTTATTTTTCTGACAAGACCGTACTGCTGCGGTAATTCGCTTCGAAGGCATCCCACAGTGATTTTGTCGGGTAAAAAAATACAGTTGCCCACAATCGCAAGATACCGTTCAGCCCAGGCTTCCCACAGTTTCTGGGCATGTTCAGCCTCATTTTTCAAAAAGTTATGTTCATCAACTTTTTTACCCCACAGCCAGCCTCTCAAACAGAGAAGAAACAGCCAGCTACCTGACGGTGCGAGGGAAACCAGCCAGATATTGATCCCTGAAATCGCATTCATCATACCGGAGGCGTGGATCATGAATAATACAATCCCGGTGATTAGTGTCAGGACGCCAGCCAGAAACCACCACATAAAGGATGGTTTTGGGGGTAACTCTGTTGTCAATGATTTCGCTCTGTTCCAGCCCATGGATTATCCTATTGCGCAATCCGGTGCGCTTGGGATAACCTGACACCCGCACTGGCATTTGCATCCGTCAACCACAATAGCCTTGCCGTCAGAGGACCATTCCAGAGAGCCTTCCACTATAGGATTGGGACCATGGAATGGTATTGGACAACTAATCATGTCGCCAATCAGAGCAACTTTTTTGCCGTTAACAATCATGGTTGATGATGCTGAAATAACTTTTCCGCCATGTGTAGTTTTATCACCGAGCAAAACAAAACCTTTAGACATACAAAATACCTTTGTATTTAAGTAAGTATTTATGAAATAAAATTTATTTTTCGAAATCTCAGTCTCACATTATAAGACCAATGAATAATGAGATGATAAAGTGAATAAAAACTCACCATTTCCCGTAAGGATATTTTTTTCCTTTAATGAATTCCGGTATTTCTCCATAGTAAATGTAACCATCGGGATGTCTTGTTATATTCTTGCACATTTCTAATTTATTACCGGAAACGGTCTCAACCAGTATATCAGTGAGCTCTATATTCGGCTTGCGACTGTTCTGTAACCATACCCTGACCTTTCCTTCCGGTGCCAGTCCGATAACCATAAATTGATGGTATCGTTGCTCTCCTTTAGCACCATTATGATAAGCTGACTCTGCTTCATCATAAGGAGCAAAATAAGGCGTCAGCATCAGTTTCCAGACGTCACTGCTGAAGGTTATTCTGGTTTCGTAAACTTTTTTATCGATAACTGAATCCCAGCAAAAGTGAATAAATTGTGGAGGATTTTTAGCTTTGTTAAATGCTGTAAGCCCAAAGCCAAGTTTATCTCCCCACTTACCTATACTACTTTTACTGGGTTTAGTTCCATCCAGCGTTCTGAAGCGATAAAAAACGCCATCTGTATCCAGCAACTCTGCATAAGTTACAACGGCTGGTAACGCTTTAGGGTAAACAAAATCAAAATACCACTCATCATAAGGTGCCAGCAGACTCGAGAGCTCGGTTGATTTTTCAGTGTTATTAGCAGCCAGAGTAAAGCCTGATATAAATAACGCAACAACACTTAACAGGCATTTCTTCAAAACCTTCTCCTTAAATTTTCTCAATAAAACAAATCACCACTCTCCATACGGATATTTTTTACCTTTAATAAAATCTTCTGTCCCTTTCGAGTATTTGTACCCGCGACTAAAATCAGTGATGTTTTTACACATATCTAACTTATCACCGGAAACGGTCTCAACCAGTATATCAGTGAGTTCTATATTCGGCTTGCGACTGTTCTGTAACCATACCCTGACCTTTCCTTCCGGTGCCAGTCCGATAACCATAAATCGATGGTATCGTTGCTCTCCTTTAGCACCATTATGATAAGCGGTCTGTATTTCATCATATGGAGCAAAATAAGGTATTAACATCATCTCCCAAACTTTACTGCCGAAGGTTATAGTGGTTTCATAAACTCTTTTGTCAATAACGGAGTCCCAGCAAAAATGGATAAATCGCGGAGGGTTTTTAGCTTTATTAAATGAAGGTATTCCATAACCAATACTGTCTCCCCACGAACCTACACTGCTGTCACTGGAGTTAGTACCATCCAGCGTTCTGTAGCGATATAAAATTGAGTCTGTATCCAATAACTCCGCATAAGTTACAACGGCAGGTAGTGCTTTCGGGTATGCAAAATCAAAATACCACTCATCATAAGGTGCCAGCAGACTCGAGAGTTCGGTTGATTTATCAGCCTTATCAGTTGCAAAAGCACATCCGGATACAAGCAAGGCTGCCAATAAAACAGACTTTTTATTCATACTATGACCTCTCCCTTCATATTATAAACTGTACGACGCCAGTTCGTGTCGGGCCGGTTGACAAAACTTAATACCGCAGATGCACGCGCACCACTGGTAACTTTTCTAGCTGAATCGTAATCTACAGCATTCCAGTTAGCTGAGCAGTGGATATATTTCCCAATGATATTAATTTCTTCAGATGTAAATGGAATAAACTGTGAGCCTGTAAAGATCGCTTTTCCCTGAGATATGGCCTTTTCGCAAAAAGGACGTAGTTCATCGCATATTGAAAACTTGTCGCTCTCTTGTATTTCTTCAAATAGCACACCCACATCTTTGGAAATCTCATACATAACTCTCAGAACAACTTTCGACCAGTCATTTGATACTGTTCGTTCAAACGTGACAGCAGCGCCGACTTTTTTGTTGAAATTGTTATAGCGATCCGGAGACATTCTGTCATCGGAATTACACTCTACTTTTATCACCCCTGATGGTAGCAGAGGGGCAAGTGATGGAAAGCCAAAAAGTGATTCACTCTGCACGGAAGCATTACGGTAGACCTGGGTTGCCTGTTCAGGCGTATTTTCCGGTACTGTTTCAATTTCCGGACGCGTCAGAAAGTAATATTCAGGCTCTTCAGGATTGTATCCACCCCCAATATCAGAATGCACACCAGGCAGGCTCAGTTCAGGCCATACTTCTTTAATACTGTTAAGGCAAAAATTGTACCGGCATTCATGCATTGCTATTATATGGAAAACGTGTTTTGCAATACCCGGAGGCAACTCCAGTTTGACATCATGGTTGTTACTGTCATGGGGATCAAGCCCATCTGAAAGCGCGGCGACAGCTGCAACGGTATCGAAAGGACCAATAAATCGAATTTCTCCAGCTGGTTTTCCGTGCTGTGTATAGCCACTGAGACCCGCTTTAATCGCTTCGACTAATGCAGGGTCTTCATCATTGACTCGATTTGCAAAATGCCTTGCCGCTGCCGCTCCCCGACTAAACCCAAATACATCAAACTGGATTTTTGCAATGGCGATAGTGTTCATATCATTCTTATTGATAAATAATGAAATTTGTTCTTTTATCAGTTCTATCGCCCGGTCAGTTTTGGCTACAACACCTGTCTCATTATTACCGAAACCAAGGCCATACTTTGAGTCTTTTTCTTTGTTTTTAGTCCCTATACCTTCAATATAGACCTTTCTCTGAGCCTCCATGGCATTATCTGGTATTTTTTCATCTTGTTTATATAAGCTATTCAGCCAGTGAATGTTGGTGAAATACCCTAGATAACTAGTTGCAGCGGAATCCCTATAACCTTTTTCAGCCATGCATTTTTCATTGAATTTAGCTAATTCACTGGCATCAAGCCCATATAACTTAGAGTCACATTGCTCAATGCGACTGTTTATGTTTTCAACATTATTCCCCGTCCCATCAAAAAACACGCCAATGGTTAACGTCACCCCTCGGGCAGGTATCCGCTGAAGTACAATTTTTTTTGCAGTATTACGAATGCTGGTTTTATGATGTCCGTCAGGGGCATCGTAACAGTAATATTCTGTCATATCATGGTCCTTATAGAGTATGATTTTCCGGGATTATTTGCTGCCACTGCGCAAAATTTCGATTTTCATGTCAGAAGGGAATGCGGTAAACACTGGTAGCGTATTCCCCTGTTCGTCAGTTTCGCCGCTGAATACTGCACCTTCGGATGTGGTAATACGGTACATCGTTTTGCTGAACGGAATATCCTTATCATCAGTCAGAACATAACTTCCTCCGAATCCCATGGGAAGTTCTTTGGCAGGAACATTAATATTGGCAGCGCCCATTTTCTGCACGTTCGCGGCTTTCAGTAAGATGTTACCGGGACAACCACATTCTATATCCCCTCCACTCATCCGGATATAGGCCCCACCGCAGGTCATCAGTAATTCCTGGCTGGCATTGATAGTAATTTTTCCGGTATTACTCACAACAGAAACGTCTTTAAGAGCCTGGATATTCATGGCATCACCCTGTGCCTGAATGTCCACTACCCCATTTCCAGAGAACAGCTGCATTCCTTCACCTTGTGCAAACAGGCTGACGGTTTCTTTTGCAGCAACAGTGAATGATTTTGCCGCACTAATATCCGTGTTTTTACCTGACACAATACCCACGCTCTGCTCACCTGAAGCAACACGAATAGCTTCCGGGCTGACGATGCCAACACCATGAGGCGCATAAGCCAGTATCCCCGCTTCCTGAAGCTCATTCAGTGCGGTATTTAGCTGTGACTGACTGTCTTTTTCAGACGGTGTTGCTTTAGCACTACCCGCCGCTGCACTCAGGCTTTCAGCCAGTGACAATGCCTGTTTCAGTTGCAGGATAGCTGCTTCCATGTCAAGCATTTCGCCCTGCGCACCAGGCTGTCTATCTGCGCTCAGTAATATCCCTTTGCCACCCCGGATACTCACCCAGTCATCTGTTCTGAGTTCGGCACCTTCACCCCGTAAGGTCCGTTCGGCATCGACGTTATGACCAAGGTTAAGTTGAGTCTTACCGCCATACTCGGTGCTGATCTTGATATGCTGCTCACCCCGTTTATCTTCCATTCGCAGCTTGTTGTTCGTCGGCGTGCGGATTACGTTGCGTGTACTGTTCTTCTCCGTTACATGGTCGACATGCCGCGAGTCGTGCAGCGCATGGGCGATATACGGGCGGTCAGGATCGCCTTCGTGGAATGCTATCGCCACCTCCGTGCCCTGGATCAGCGGGAAGTGAAAGCCGTATACGTCGCCACCATAAGGTTTGGCGAGGCGTACCGGCATGCTCTCTTGACCCGGTGACTTGCCGTCCCGGTCAGCGTCGAATTTCACCCGGTACAGACCGGACGCATCCTGCCAGGCGTAGATATCATTAGCCTTCGCGCTGGTGATACGGGCAGTCATGGTGCCGGTCACTTTTGGACGTGGCAGCAGCGGCGGACGCCAGCACACCGTTTCGCTGTATGGCACCGCCAGTAAGGTTACCCGCAGGGCGCTTTTGCGGCTGGCGATAAGACCTGTTCCGGTAATTAATATCGGTTCCTGTAATGGTGTCGGCAAGGAGGATGGTAGGCTATCGGTGACAGTCAGCACCTGTGCTGGAGCTAGTGTCGCATCTGTACTGACGCCGGTTATCTGTATCTTGTTTGCCAGAAAACGTTCATGGTCAAGGCGGGCGTAAAAGTTAGCCGTTTCTGCCGCGGGATCTATTTTGTCGCCCCGCTCCAGATGGCGTAGTCGGTAGTGGTACACCTCACCATAAGTGTTCCCCTCACCATCGCCCCGTGTCATATCTGCCGGCGCGGACTGAAGGATGCTCTGCGCGTCACGGTGGTTGTAATCCTTTGTGGTGACGCTCGCTTCCACCACGCTGTGCGTGACGTTCAGCCCCCATATCGATTCCGCCCCGCTGTCGCTCATCCCGGACGGACTGTTCACCGGCAGCGTTTTGCCAAACATCAGCGCCCGTTGCGCATCCGCAAAATGTACCACTTCGCTCTGTGCATCTTCCTGGAGGGTAAACCAGTAAAATATCCCCACCTCCGCCAACAGACGCTGGATAAACGCCAGGTCACTTTCCTGGTACTGATTTATCTGCTCACGCTTCGGATAGTCTGCTTTGAGGGTAAACTCATACTCCCAGCCTTTCAGGCCATGCTCCTGCAATACTTCGGTGACAACTTCCGGGACCGACTTATTGACGAAAAAGCGGTGGGTACGGAATTGTTTGCGCAACAGGGACAGGAATGGCTCAATAATAATCTGGTATGTCGCCTGGTCGCGTGAACCACTGATACGCTTAAAATGCGTCACCACACCATGTACCACTTTCTGCCCGGTCAGCCCCATCAGCGGCCCTGTCCCCATGGTCAGCGTGGCAGGCTTAGTCAGTAATTGCGCTGAACTGATATTTTGATCGCTGCTGGTAAAGATAACCTGGTAGTAATAAAGCTCACTCATAAACTCCTTACCGCTGAAAGTTTCCACATCCAGTAAGGCTGTGCAGGACGGAATATCCAGACGATAGCGGTTCAGCCCGCCTTCAGTTAGCGCAGACAGGGTGTTCTTAAGCGTATCTGTCAGACTCATGATATTGACTCCATGGGATAACCTGCAGTCCATGACTTTATTGCCAACGGGTAAGTAACAGGTTCAATCAGGGTACTCAGCGAGTACGAAAAAGGGTGATTACGGTTCCAGCCCCGAGGGCGCAGGCGAGGATTTTCATCAGCAAAACGGTCATTTCAAAATTGTTCATGCCGTATTCGCCGTCACCAGTGATGGGGATAAAGCGCTTAACGATTGTGTAAAAATACGTATCCGGATGAAACAGTACTCCCGCCACCACTAAAGCTAAAAAGATAAAAAGCTTCATGACGTTAAACCGGAGCACTATTCAGAAACTTTAATTGAACCATACGGCCTTGCAATTTCACGATCGGTCAACGGAAAATTGTAAACCACCCCATGATTTATCCCCACGCCGACAACAAATTTTCGTGGCTCATCATGTTTCTTTGAAATTAATATATATTCAACAATAAACTTCCCATTATCAGGGAAGTGATAAAAAGAAGGAGGAATACATAATTTTCCATCAACGATCGTAAGTTCAGGGGAAAAATTAAAGTCCTTTTCCTTCAAGGGAGTTCCGCGCGGATTTATTCCTATGTCAGCAGGTTGATAATCCTGAGCATCTGTAATGTTAAAACATACGTTTTTTCCCTGTTTACTAACAGAAGTGGTTTCATGGGGGATAAACCTATCTCCCGGGCCCGGGCATCCGGTTAAAATCACCAGACACAAACCAGAAAAAACAACAGGCCAACACTTACCAAAACCAAACACTTTTACCATGGGAACCCTCGTAACGCAATTTTGTATTGTTCACGTATTACTGATTCAGTAGTATCACCATCCAGAGTAATAGTTGGATATTTACTGCCCCATAATCGATGCCATATCTTATATCCCTGCGTTTGCAACGTAAAATTATCTGCAATAATCTGCGCCTGTTGCTCCATCGAATATTCACTTAAGAGACGACCATCAAGTATATAGTGATAGCTCACCATCCAGCTAACCAATCCTCTGAAGCTTACATTCATCCCTTTTTCACGTTGCCAAACATGCCCCATTTCATGGATGAACATATGTTGAAGATCGTCTGTCGTCTGGGAAAAATCATCGCAGTATTGATCGCGAAAATAGATCTCCCCGTCCGGTGTCATCGCCGTATTCTTATCCTGTAAATTGAAAGGGAGGTAACTTTCCCTGTGGATCCATACTTTCGAATAATCAATAGTGGATAAAAAACTGAGTGTGCCAGCTGTATCTCACCCGTCGTAAGTAGCCTGAGACCACCTTCTTTAATTCTTGACGGATCCTGAGTTTCTTCAGTCATGTTTACACTCCAGCCCAATCCCCTCTTCATCACTCCAGCCGAGCGTCAGGGTATGTGGTTTCTGTTTCGCTGCCATGTGGGTCAGCAACTGCTGGCTCAGCACCGGCAGAATCTGCTGGTTCAGCAGGCTGTCGATATTGCGCGCCCCGGTGTCCGGCAGCAGGCAGGCATCGGTCAGTGCGTCGTACAGACTTTCGTGGATATCGGTCTTCATACCGTAGTGACGGTTGAGGCGTTTACTGACCTGCGCCAGCTTCATTTCCACGATGGTGCGCATCGCTGCCTGCGCCAGCGGACGGTAAATCACCGTCTGGAAGCGCGCCAGCAGCGCGGGCTGGAAGTGGTCCCGCAGGACAGGACGCAGCAGTTCATGCAGATCCGGCTCTGTCGCCTCCGGCTGTTCCTCCAGCATCTGCATGATGAGGTCGCTGCCGAGATTAGAGGTCATCAGAATCACCGTGTTGCGGAAGTCAATTTCCCGCCCCTCGCCGTCGCGCATGACGCCCCGGTCAAACACCTGGTAGAACAGGTTCATCACGTCCCGGTGCGCCTTTTCCACTTCATCCAGCAGCACCACGCTGTACGGGCGCTTACGGACGGCTTCGGTCAGAATGCCGCCCTGACCGTAACCCACGTAGCCCGGAGGTGAGCCCTTGAGCTGCGAGACGGTGTGTGGCTCCTGGTATTCCGAAAGGTTGATGGTGATAAGGGACTTCTCGCCGCCGAACAGTTCATCGGCCAGCGCCAGGGCGGTTTCGGTCTTGCCGGTGCCGCTCGGCCCCACAAGCAGGAACACGCCCTGCGGGCCGTTCTCCGGCGCCAGACCGGTTTTGCTGGCGCGCAGGCGCTGCGCAATGGCATTGAGAGCACTGTCCTGACCGACAACGCGTTTCGCCAGACTGTGCTCAAGGCTCAGCAGTTCCGTCTGCTCGTCCTTCATCAGGGAAGAGAGCGGTACGCCCGTCCAGTCGGCGATAACGGTGGCGACGGTACGCGCGTCCACATCCAGCCCCAGCAGCGGGGTATTCTGCTGCACGGCAGTAAGCTGCATCTGAAGGTCCGCAATCTCCCCCTGACGGGAGATATCCGTGCGGCAGGCAAGCAGTTCTTCCGTCAGTTTCAGCTCCTGGCCGTACTGGGCTTCCCGTTCGTCGAGCTGCAAAATGATGGCGACCTCTTCCTCTCCGATGGCGGCCAGACGTTCGCCGTGAGCGGTGTTGCTCACCGCGATATCCTCCAGCAACGCCTGCTTCTCCATAGTCAGTGCCGTGAGCTGCGCCTTCATGCGGGTCAGCGGCTCCGGCACCGTATCCAGGCTCATACGGACACGGGCAGAGGCAGTATCCAGCAAATCCACCGCCTTGTCAGGAAGCTGGCGTCCGGTCAGATAGCGTCTGGACAACGTGACGGCAGCTTTAACCGCCTCATCCGTAATGTGTACGCCATGGTGCTCCGCGTAGCGTGACTTGAGTCCGCGCAGCATCAGGCAGGCGGTGTCGTCGTCCGGCTCATCAACTTTAACCATCTGGAAACGACGCTCCAGCGCGGCGTCGCGCTCAAAGTACTGTTTGTACTCACTCCAGGTGGTGGCGGCGATGGTTCTGAGCTCACCGCGGGCGAGCGCCGGTTTCAGCAGGTTGGCCGCATCGGCGCCGCCCGCCTGGTTGCCCGCGCCGATAATGGTGTGCGCCTCGTCAATGAAGAGCAGAACCGGCTGGGGTGACTGCTGCACCGCGTCGATGATGTTTTTCAGGCGCTGCTCGAATTCCCCCTTCACACCCGCCCCGGCCTGTAACAGGCCGAGGTCAAGGGTGCGTACCGAGACCGGCTTCAGCGCGTCCGGCACATTGCCCTTATGAATGCGCAGCGCCAGTCCTTCCACGAGCGCGGTCTTACCCACCCCCGGTTCGCCGACCAGAATCGGGTTGTTCTTGCGGCGCCGGGAAAGAATGTCCACCATCTGGCGGATTTCATTGTCGCGGCCATAGACCGGGTCGATTCTGCCCTCACGGGCGCGGGCGGTGACGTCGAGGGTGAACCTGTCCAGCGCATTCTGCAACGCCGGGTTCAGCTCTCCTTTTATATCCGCATTCACCGGACGACCGACAAACTCCACCTCATCACCCTGCGTAAGCTCCGCTTCCTGCTGCACCTCCGGGCGTTCATCCGACTGCGCATCCAGAAGTCCACGCAGGCGCTCAAGCTGGCTCTGCGCCAGCGTCAGCAGCGGCCACAGGCCGTCGCAGCGCAGCAGTTTCGGTTTTTCCACCAGAGCCATCAGGAGGTGAATGCTGCGGATATGCTCTTCCTCCGCCAGCGAGGCGTGCAGCCAGGCATCCTGCATCAGTGACTGCACGCCCTCCGAAAGCTGCGGACGGCTGCGCACTGACCGTGGCAGGCTGTCCAGAAAACCCAGCATATCCTGCCATATCGTATCCATATCCCATTCGTAGCGCCGCGCCAGCACCGTCAGGTCGCCCTCACCCTGTTCCAGCAGTTTCAGCAGCCAGTGCTCAGGCAGGATTTCCGCATGGGCGCGGGTCTGGCACAGGGAAGCGGCCCCTTCCATCGCGCGGGCACAGTAAGGGTTAAGACGGCGTAACAGGATGGCTGGATTTTCCATGAGACTCTCTCTTTATCAGTTCCGGACACGCTACCGCCCGTCGCTGTTCCCTGTTATTCAGGAACCCAAAGCGCATCAGGTCGGGCAGGCAGATTGTGTTTTTCTTTGCTGACCACCCGTCAGTGCAGGCGCTCAGCAAAAAAAGCAGACGGCTGACCGTCTGCTCGGGGACTTACGCAGTGGCGCGTTCGTTCCAGGAATCGGAATGAATGATGTTGCCGTCCTTGTAGGTCCAGGTGATTTTTTCGTAGCGCAGTTCAATCTGCTCGAGGTGGTTGTGCTTCTCGAAAGCAGGATCCTTGATGTCATGCATCTTCGGATTCACTTTCACCAGCTTCACGTTCTCAAGCTTCGTGTTGAAGTACTCCACTTCCTGGCCTGCGTCATTGATTCTGTACCATTTGAACTCAGCAGATTTCAGGGTCTGGCCGGTCGTCACCGCCTTGTACAGGTACGGGCTGGAGGAGTCGATTTCCTTGGTGAACAGGAACGGGGTGTGGATACGGGTGCCGGTCAGCTTGCCGGTATTGTTATCGGTCGGGATGTACAGGTTGTGCTCCTGGGCCACCACTTCGATACTGCCTTCACGATCCTGAACGTCCACGGACCCTTTGATGTCCGCGCCGCCGTCGTCCTTCAGCCACAGATAGACTGGAATTGCCATGTTAATTACTCCGTTACATTGTTATCAGCGCCATCATCCTGAGATGACGCATGGGTCGTGCCCGGCGCCTGACAGGCATTCGCCTGTGGCACCAGACTGATTTCGACACGGCGGTTGAGCGCACGCCCTTCCGGGGTGTCGTTGGTGGCGACAGGACGGCTTTCACCATAGCCCTGCACCGCAAAACAGCTTTCCGGCACGTCGCCGGTATCCCGCATCCAGTCGCGCACCGACTCCGCGCGCTTAAGCGACAGCACCTGGTTGGACTGGTCATCCCCGGTGCTGTCGGTATGGCCCGCGACCACAATCAGCCAGCCGGGCTTCGCCTTGATCCCCACCAGTGAGTTCACCAGCAGCTTTGTTGAGGCGGGTTTAAGCGCCCACTTTCCGGTATCAAACAGCGACATGCTGTCGAGGCGGACAGTCTGTGGCCCCTGCACGATTTTCTTAATCACCGGACGAGGTGGCGGCGGTGGCGTCCAGCTATTAATGGCGGCTTCTACCGGCGGGATCAGACGCATGCCCTGATACAGGCCGAGCCCGTAACGCAGTGGCTCGCCACGCCGCAGCCAGTCGTCCAGCAGGCGGCTGTCTGCCCGCAAACGCAGCTGCGCCTGCTGCTTCGGCTCAGGTGGCGTGCCGCTGAGACGGTGGTATACGGCAAGGTGGTCGCCCACGCTGCGCACCAGCCGCTGGTTGTTGATAAAGGAAGCCAGCATTGCCAGCGCAAGGAAGACAAAGCTGATCCCCCCGGCCAGCCGCATATTCTGCATCCGGCGGCTGATGCCGTGACGACGTGGCAGGTACGGCAGCAATACCTCCGGCAGCGGCAGTAATTCCGGTGCAAAGTCAGGTTTCGGGCAAAGCGTGGTGATACCGGCTATCTGCTGTTGCCAGAGGTTATCCTCTATTGCGGCGATCGGTGTCAGACAGATACCTGCCGCGCAGAGTTTCAGCTGCGGAAGCTCACCCTGTCGGGCGCTGAGTGGCCGGGTGAGGTGGTGCGCCATCAGCGCCAGTATGCTGTCCAGCCACAGCGTGTCATAAAGGCGTGAGGCGCGGCTGCCGCTCTCCCACTGCCAGTCCGTCACCGGCAGGGTGACATGTCCGTTTTGCCGCACCCGCACGCCCGGTAACTCCGGTGTGACGGTAAACCACTGCGCCTCTTCTTTAGGGTGAAGGTCAGGTGGCGACACCCAGGCCACGCTCCATACCGGCGGAACACCGTTCAGCCAGTTCCGGCACTGCGTTATACTGCGTCGCCAGCCACGGAGCGTCTGCGCCAACGCCTCTTCCGACGTCTGCTGTTCCGGTATCAGCGCCAGCAATACCGAGACCTGCGACATCAGCGCCGGACGGACAGCCGCCAGATGCTGCGCCAGCAGCGGCAGCTGTTCTGCATTTTGCGCGTGTATGTACCAGCCCTGACGGGTTTCACGATAAACGGTATCGGGAGGGAACAGGCTGGTCGTATCGCCGCAGACCAGCACCACCGCACCCTGAAAATCTTCCGGGGGCAGGACATGCTCTGTTACCGGTATGACGAACTGGCGACGCCGCCACCGATGCCATAGCGCCGCACCGCAGACCAGCAGAATACAGACGCTGAGCACAGAACGGCTGATGGTGGAAATCGGCCAGAAACCCACGACCAGCCACAGGGCCAGAACAGCAGCAAACAGTGTGAGTAGCGTTCGGGTGAGTTGACGCATCCGTTATCCCTGCCCCGCTATCTGCGCCACCATCTGCGACAGCACTGATGAGAAGGTGAACCACAGCGCCGCCAGCACCACCACGCCCGCCGCCCAGCCCAGCCAGTACATCCGGCGTCCGCTGCGCAGGCGGGATGCCCTGACTACCACAGGCGTTTCCTGGGTCAGCGCAAACGGCGGTACGCGCTCACTGAGCGCGCGCACCACATCCTCACGCCGCTCATCATCCTGCGTGCGGTACTGGCCGGTGAAGCCCAGTTGCAGAGTGCGGTACAGGCAGGTCAGCACCGCCACATCCGGCGCAGGTTCGCGCAGGGCCGTACGGATACGCTCCCATAGCTCTTCCCCTGCATTCAGGGTACGGAAAAACCGCGCCTGAAGTGGGTCTTTTCGCCACTGGCGGTAACCGTCATCCTGTTTATCCCGGTTCAGCACGCTCTCATCCATCAGGGCGCAGTACGCATACAGCATATGGTCGCAGGACGTGGTGCTGAACCCGGCTTCGTTCAGCGATTCACGCGCGGCGTTCACCCACCGGCAGGCCCGTCGGTACAGCGCTTCGCCGTCCTTTACCTCCTGGCCGCTGCGCAACTGGCTGACCAACAGCCAGCCCGGATAAAACGTTTTGTTTATCAGGTCAATGTCGGCATCGTTCATGAGCGCAGCACCGCAAACAGTTCAAGTTTCACCTCACCGAGGGAGCCCGGCGTATAGAAGGTACAGTTCCCGGCTTCCAGCATGGCACGAGCAGCATCGGTGGACAGATCCAGCGCGAAATACTGATTTTCCAGGCGCAGCGGGATGGCCGCCGGAACGTGACTCAGCGGTTTAATCACCATCCCGCTCAGGGCGATATTCACCACCTCAGAGACATCATCGTGGCTGCCCGCCTTGCACAGTTGCGGGAAGCGCGTCTGAAGTTCGTGGTTTGGCATGGCGGAGCGTACGGAGAGATAGAAATCGGCCCCTTCACGCAGCCGCGCGTCGTGCAGCTTCCCGCGCCAGATTTCCCGGTCTTCGCCCTGTTTCAGTTCAATAGCGATCACGCGCGACGGCAGGCTGGCTTCAAGGAGACTATCAAGCAGGGTAAACAGCGGCGGGAACACCGTTTCCGGCGCGTCATGCCGATAGGGGGGAATGGCGTCCACATCATGTTCAAGTGAAAAGGTCAGCAGGCTGCCGGCAAGGCGGGCCAGCTCGCGGTACAGCAGTTCCGGATGGCGGGACGGCGCCTGGTGCAGCTCCGTCAGTACCGGCTCAACGCTGTTGAGGGCGTTCAGCAACCAGAACAGTGATACATCGGCCACCGCGAAGTCCGCCATCCGCTCGTTGCTTTCACGGCGCATTGCCATCAGGCGCTTACGCCGGGCCGCAAGGCGGTGCAGCAAATCACTCAGTTCGCTGAGCAGTAACGGGCTGGCAGACAAAGAGAGCAGCGGCGGAATAAAGCTCCGCTCCAGTACCCACTGCCCCTGCGCGTTTCGCATCAGTCTCGCCACCGGGCAGGTAAGCCAGGCGCTGTTTTCCTGCGTCGACAGCCGCAGCGTCAGAGCATGACGAAGTACCGTCAGTTCACTGCGCTCATGCCCGGCCAGTTCCTGCACCGTCACCCGTTCAGACTGCCAGCGGCGCGGACGGGCACTGTCCCGCCCGTCATCCAGATTACCGCCGTTGGCGCTGAGGAGTGGCAGACACAGCAGCACTTCAACTGCATCACTCCCCGCCGCTGATAAATCACATACCGGCGGCAGGTTATCCGCCAGATCTGTGTCCACCAGCGTACCATCCGCAAAGCGCACGCAAAGCCGGGTGGCATTCAGCCGTGAAAGGGCCAGCGCGCCTTCGTCGAACTCCGCGCACAGCACACCCCACGGGTGCGCCAGCGCCATCCGGGCCACAGTGTCGGCCACATGTGCATCCCAGCGGGCCTGCTGCTGGAACTGCTGCGGGGCCAGGAAGGCCCCGTCTTCCCATAACGGACGATAAATTTTCATCCCTGCTACCGCCTTACGCTTTCGCTTTCGGCATCTGGCTCACCAGAGACAGGTTCACATCCATGCCTTCCACCTGGAAGTGCGGTACCGCAAACAGCTTCACGCGGAAGAAACCCGGGTTGTCTTCGATATCTTCCACCACCACCTTCGCGTCACGCAGCGGATGAGAAGCCTGCAACTCATCGCCCGGATCGGTCATTTCCGTCACCAGACTACGCACCCAGGTATTCAGCTCCAGCTCCAGCAGACGGCGGTCCTTGGTGGTGCCAATGTTCTCGCGCTGGATGAGCTTCAGATAGTGCGCAATACGCGACAGCAGGAAGATATACGGCAGACGGGCGTTGATGCGGCTGTTGGCCGTGGCATCTGCGGTGTCATACAGCGCCGGTTTCTGCGCGGAGTTCGCCGAGAAGAAGCAGGCATAGTCGCGGTTTTTGTAATACGAGAGCGGGATAAAGCCGAGGTTGGCAAACTCAAACTCGCGGGTCTCCGGGATCATCACCTCAGACGGGATTTTCACCTGGTTGCCGGTACCCAGATCGTACAGATGAATAGGCAGGTCTTTCACCGCCCCGCCCGCCTGCGGGCCACGGATCTGCACGCACCAGCCGTTATTGATGAAGCTCTTCACCATGTTTGACGCGAAGGAGAACGACGCGCTGGTCCACAGGTATTTCTCGTGATCCGGGCCTTTCACCTGCTCAACGTAGTTAAAGCTGCGTACAGGTACGGTGTCCGGGCCATACGGCAGACGCCCCAGCACGCGCGGCATCACGAGGCCGATGTAGCGGGCGTCGTCGGTGTCGCGGAACGATTTCCACTTGATGTATTCCGCGCGGTCGAAGTAGTTGCCGATATCCTTAATTGCAGCCACCTCTTCCATGGAGTCTTTCAGGAAGAATTTCGGCCCGACAGAGCCAATAAACGGCATATGTGCGGCAGCTGACACTTTAGAGATGTTGCGCAGCAGCGCCACATCCTGCGGGCTGGCGTCAAATTCATAGGATGAAATCACGGAACCAATCGGCTCTCCGCCCGGGGTGTCGTATTCGGCGGTATAGGTGTGCCAGTAGAGGCCGCTCTGGATAAGTTCCGGCGCGTCTTCAAAGTCCTGACGCAGATCTTCTTTCGACACATCCAGAATTTCGGTTTTCACGTTCTGGCGGTAGTCGGTGCTGTCCACCAGCTGCTTCAGGCCGCGCCACAGGGACTCCACCTTCTGGAACTCCTGGTGATGCATTACGGCATCCAGCTGACGGCTAATCTGGAAATCCAGCTCAGCGATATGGTGGTCAATCAGCGTTTTGTCGAGCTTCTCCACCGGCTGACCGGATTTGCGGATGCAGTCCATAAACACCTGCATCGCCGCCGTCAGGCGTTCACCCGCCGGAGCGTCAGAAAGCGCGGCGTCATCCAGAAACGCATTGATATCACCCAGGCTGGAGGCCGGGGTCAGGTTGATTTTTTCAAACAGGGAGGCGTAAACGCCCTCTTTTTCCAGTACGGTGGTCTGCCCCTGCGCGGAGGCGGTTTCAGTATTCACAGACATCAGCATATTCCCGGTTAATCCATTAAATTACACATGCCGCTTATTTCGGGGCCAGTGCACTCATTTCGTCGCGTAATTCCTGAGACAGCGCCGGGTCTTTAAGAATTTTCTCGAGTTCTTTTCTGAAACTTGCGTTATCAAGGAGATTGGATTTGAGGTCGCGTAATAAATTACGCATGGCCAGCATGGCGCGGAGCTGGGGGATCTGGCGGGCAACCTGTTCAGGTTCGAAATCCTTAATATCGGAGAAATTCAGTTTTATGCTTTCTTCCGAACCATCCCCGGCCATTGTGTTAGGAACCGTCAGATTCACTTCCGGGTTAAATTCCGAAAGTACGCTGTTGAAGTTATTTTTATTGACGTTAATTTTCTCCCTTTCCGATAATGGGCGATTCTCTTTTCCATTACTGAAATCACCGACGGTGAGGAGTTTAAGCGGCAGTTCGATTTTCTTCTGCGCGCCACCTGTATGCAGAGCCAGCTTTAAATTTATGCGTGCCTTGGGCACCTCATTCTGGAATGAATCGGCCATAGCAGTCCCTTTCTTTAAAAGAAATAAATGTTAAGTGAGTGACGTTTCTTTACAAAACCATATTAGAGCAAAAGCCCATTTAAAATCAACTTCCCAGATCAAAGATCTACCATTGGACTTTTCTTAAGAGTTTTATGCCAGGAAGGGTATAAAAAGAACGCCGCGTAGCGTCTGCCGAAACGCCCTCGCGACCCTGACAGAAAGGTTGTTTTAAAGGCTGGAAACCTTATTATTTTATTACTTTACAGAAGGAGTGGATTAGTCCAATGCTGGATTATTCCATCACTCACAGTTATAAAAATAAGGATAATATTGGCCCCACTATATATTTAAATACCCTATCTCTTTTTTAACCCCCATTACATACAGATAATCGTTAAACCTGGGACCAAACAGTCTTTCCTTTCAGAAATCAGGCAGAATCATATCTAATCAGCCAGGGTCAATTGTACTTAACTTTTCCATAAGTTCAGGAAGAGGGGCAACATCCCCTCTTCTAAACGTCTTAATTTCTCCCTTCATTGAATGACTTAGCCTTTCTCCTGCTACGCTTATTTTATGGTTCAGAAACGCAGGAACGCTTTCGATGAAAAAAATCGCTATTATCGGCTCAGGCCCAACAGGGATTTACACCTTTTACTCACTTCTTAACAACGCAGCACCGCTTTCGATCACCGTGTTCGAAAAGGCAGACCAACCCGGTGTCGGGATGCCCTACAGCGACGAGGATAATTCCCGGCTGATGCTGGCGAACATCGCCAGTATCGAAATCCCGCCCATTTTTATTACCTATCTCGACTGGCTCAAACAGCAGAGTGCGGCCCATCTTGCCCGCTATAACGTCGATAGTGAGAAACTGCACGACCGGCAATTCCTGCCGCGTATTCTGTTGGGTGAATATTTTCACGATCGGTTTCTTGCCGTCGTTGCTGAGGCGAAAAAGTCGGGCTTTCATGTCGAGGTGCACCCCAACGCAGAAGTCACGGATATTAAGGCTGATGCAGACGGTGTGGCCCTTTCAGTGAACGATGCCCCTTTCTCAAGGCGGTTTGATCTTGCGGTTGTTGCCACCGGCCACGTCTGGCCTGATGAAGATGAAACCACCCGCGCATATTTCCCAAGCCCATGGTCAGGGCTGATGGACGCGGAGGTCCGAGCCTGTGAGGTGGGGATCATGGGTACTTCCCTCAGCGGCCTGGACGCTGCAATGGCGGTTGTGATGCAGCATGGCCGGTTTAGCGGGGAGCAGTTCGTTGTCAATAAAGGCAGCGAAGGGCTAAAAATCACGCTGATGTCCCGCACGGGCGTTCTGCCGGAGGCCGACTTTTACTGCCCTATCCCTTATGAACCGCTGTCCGTGTTAACGGAGTCTGTGGCGGAAAGTGAAATCGCCAAAGGCCCGGACGGGCTGCTTGACCGCATCTTTGCGCTGATGGTGAAAGAGCTCGAGCTGGCCGACCCGCGCTGGTGCCAGGCGATATCGCTCGGTACGCTGAATGCCGACACGCTTCGTGATGTCTGGTTTGAGGATCGTAAAAAGCATGGCCCTTTCACCTGGGCCGAAGCGAATCTGAAAGAAGTGGAGCGCAACAAGCGCGAAAAACGCACCGTTGCCTGGCGCTATACCGTGCTTCGTCTGCATGAAGTGGTTCAGGCCATCGTCCCTTCACTCAGTGAGCGTGACAGAGAGCGGTTTAAATCCGGGCTGGAGCGTGTGTTTATCGATAATTATGCCGCCATTCCACCGCAGTCTATCCGCCGTTTACTGGCGCTGCGCGAGGCAGGGATCATTAGCGTGGTCGCACTCGGTGATAATTACGACCTGGATATCGGCAGCGATCAGACCGTCATCACCACGGCAGAAAAGCGTTACCGCTTCGACGTGTTTATTGATGCGCGCGGGCAAAAGCCACTCAGAAACAAGGACATTCCCTTCCCCACCCTGCGTAAACAGCTTGCGGAAACCGGCGATGACGTCCCGGACGTGGGGGAAGACTATACGTTGCTGGCGCCTGCATCACTGCGGGGGCGCATCGCTTTTGGGGCGATCCCCTGGCTGATGCACGATCATCCCTTTGTTCAGGGTTTGTCTGAGTGCGCTGAAATTGGTAAAGCGATGGCGAAAGCGGCTGGAAAACCTGCGACAGGCGTGCGAAGGAAGTTACCATTCATGGAATTTTAACAGAGCTTCCCTGCCCTGCGGGGTCGGGTTACTCGAAGAAGACGTCCGGGTTTTCCGACAGCGACACGAACGATTTAGTGTTCTTGTCCAGGGCAAGGATTTTGCCGCTTTCAATGTCATATACCCAGCCGTGCAGGCGAATGGCGTTGTTGCGCAGGCCTACCGCCACCGACGGATGGGTCTTGATATTGCTCAGCTGCGCAAAGACGTTCTCCTGCACCATCGCATTCACTTTATCGATTGGCTTATCCCAGGTTTTCTTCTCAACCACCGCTTTTGCCGCATCAGAATAGCGCAGCCAGTGGGAAACGGCCGGCATCGGCTCCAGATCGGCGTTGTCAGCAATCGCCTTCATTGCGCCGCAGTTGGAGTGGCCGCAAATAACGATATCGGTCACGCCCAGGGCAACAACAGCATATTCGATGGTCGCAGAGACACCGCCAGGCTCCGGCCCGAACGGTGGCACAATGTTGCCCGCGTTTCGAATGACAAAGAGCTGTCCTGGCTCCTGTTGCGTAACCAGTTCCGGAACCAGACGGCTGTCGGAGCAGGAGATGAACAGCGCTTTGGGATTCTGACTGGACGCTAAACTACGAAAAAGCTCTTTACGTTGCGGGAAAATCTCTTTTTGAAAGCTGAGAAAACCTTCAATGATATGTTGCATAGCCATTTCTCTTTTATCTGTTTTAGTTTAGGTATGATCGCGATCACACTCGTAAAATTTAACCACCGCACCTTAGCGGAGACAAGCAATATATTTCTGGCCCGACCGCTGCACGATCTCATCCGCGTTCGCCGGGATGTTCTGCCCTTCAAAGGCCCCGTACAGGCGCTGGTACGTTTTCCCTGTCAGTCGACCAATCACCGACTCAACGGTGCGGGCAGGCAGCGGCAGCATATTCGGATAACTCCACATAAACGACACGGCGTCCTTACCGGGCGTAACCTGCAAAATATCACCGGCCAGCAGCACGCCGTCGCCTGACTGCCAGTGCAGCACCGTGCCGCCGGCAAAATGCCCGCCCAGCCGCAGCAGAGTCACCAAAGGCATAATCTCCAGGGCGTCCTCCTCCCAGAAGCGTATCGCCGGGCTGTCACGCATCACCCACTGCCGATCCCTGGCGTGCAGGTAGATCGGTGCGTTAAACGCCGCGGCCCACTCCTGCATGGTGGTGTAGTAATGCGGGTGCGAAATCGCGATCGCGCTGATTCCCCCGAGCGCGTCAACTAACGCTCTGGTCGCCGGGTCAAGATTGGCGATACAGTCCCACAGAACATTGCCCTGTGGCGTACGCAGCAGAATCGCCCGCTGGTTGATGGCAAAAGCGGGAACGGTTTTGATGCTGAACAGCTGCGGCTCCAGCTGTTGCCATTTGTTGGTGTGCGTGGTCGTAAGGCTGTCGAAGTCCGTCCATGCCTGGCCCGTCACCGGGACATACTGGCGCTCATCGTCGCAAATCGGGCAGTTTTTGGGCTGTTCATCGTAAGCGGTACCGCAGGTTTTACAGAGTGTAATCATCGGCTTTCCTCAGCAATAAAGCACTGAGTATGGCAGGGATTATCCATATGTGCTGAGGGGTGCCTGGCCCGCTTTTTTTGACTTATACTGTGCCAGTATCAAAAACTGAATAACGCAGGTGGCACATGGAAATTGATCTCGATAACTTAGTCTTTAACGGGCTGGATGAAGCAGAAGAGCGCAACGCGGAACGTCTCGACGATGCGGATAAAAAAGCCCAGGCGATTGTCGCCGATGACGACTGCGGCGATGCCTGCAAGATCTGAAGAAAAAGCACCGGGCTCCCCGGTGCTTTTTTTTTATGAATGCCTTTTGCTACCCGCTATCAGATCTCCGGCGTTTTGCTAAACCCGGTCAGCATCAGGATCAGGCTTTGGGGAGATGACCCCGTCTCAAACTGATAGTGATTTCCCTGACGATCGCCGCCGATATACCACGAAATGTCGGTTTTCCCTTCTGCCAGCGCCTTGCGCACCGCTTTATCCACGTCCACCATCCGGTATTCGCGGGAGTGGTTCAGGTACAGCACCGCATCCGAGCGATAGTTGCAGGAGGGTCGTGACTGCCAGCTCACGGTGGCCGGTTCCCAGTCGTTACTCGCCGGATAGAAGAAGATTTGATCCGCGCCGTCAGTTTCCACTTTCCCGCCATAAATTCTCACGCGGTATTTAAACTGGGCAGGATCCTGTCCGACAGGCAGCGGAGGGATATTGAACTTCACCAGCGACAATGTTTCGCTGTTTTTCGTGCGTCCACCGTTCTTCCAGTTATCCTGCACCAGTAAGACCTGGGGATCGGGCTGTGAAAGTGCCGGTTCCATGCTGCTGAGCCAGACGTTAGCCTTCGCTTTTGAATAACCATACGGCACGGTGGTGCCGCAATCCATTCCCCGGTTCATGCACAGGTCGGTCATAAATCGCGCGGCATCTTCCGTCCAGCCGTTCATAAAGTCAGCATGCGCCGTATATAGGCTCCCCCACCGCTCTTCACGCTCACTGCCATGCATGATGGGGTCGAGGGAAAGCTGGACTTTGCTGGTATCCAGAGAGCTAATTGTCGGAAGCACGTACGCAATATTCATGTTCACCGTCGGGATCTTCACCGGGAAGGCGGACGGACACTGTCCTTTCGTATCGTAGGTGGCGTTAGCCAGGCCGTGGGCGGGCTTCAGGTTGACCCCGTCCCAGCAGTTCGGGAACTGAATGCCGATATTAAACTGCACGGCATCCTTCGCCTTGCGTAAGCCGCAGACTTCACCCGTTCTGGTGGTGTAGCCCTTGCCATTGGCGCATAAAAAGGTGATATGCGTATTTGGCGCGGTGCCATGATGATCGCCGGCCAGCAGCGACAGCCCCGGCGGAAACGAATGAAGCGGCCAGGCGTCAACGTTCGATGCCTGATAATAGGTTTTTTGATAGGCGGGTTTGACCACCGTTCCGTCCGGCAATTTTAGCGACGGAGCCCAGTAGGCCGAGCTGTCTGCTTTGTTATCGCAGGTGGTCTTTTCCTGGGTACGCAGAGATTCACGGCTGGAGTAAGCATCCGCGTGCACGTTACCAAAAAAATCGTGCAGCATAGCCTCATTGGGCATGCCGAACATCATAATGGCATCATCGCCGAGGGTGTGGGAATAACTGCATACAACATGCGCCTGTGGACCAGCGTGTGCCGCCTGCATGGTAAGCAGAAGTGCGGAGGCAGAAAGCGCGGGGGTTAATACTGTCCGTTTCAATATTATCTCCATCTGTGAAAGGAGATAGTGGTAACAAAACGGCCATCATTTACCGAGGATTAGCCTGGGTATTTTTCCCTTCATCCTCGCTTTACAGACACCACGCACAGCTCATTCCAGTACATTTCGCGCGTCCGGCGCAGTTCAGCGTGACGTTTTATCATGGAACCACTCCGGGTCGATGTTGGCTACGTCCACGCCATACAGGCTGGCGACAGGTAGTATTGACTCAAGAACACGTTGCGCGCTGTTCTCCGCATTCACTGGTCGGGGCGCAAATAACCGCCGTAACGTGCTTATCCATTTTTTCATCGTCATTACCCTTCTCGCTTAACCTGTCCTCAGTTAAACACCCAAATTGCGCCCGGGGGAAATATCAAAATCCACTGTCGATGTGCAGGATCTGCAAATAGCGCCCCGCCGTCTGCTCTCTTCTTTAACACCTTGTTCACTCATGCTTTTTTTCTCAGAGCAAAGAACGATTTCTTATTTGGCGATAGCTTTCCCTTATGGGAGCGTAACGGAGTAAAACAAAAACAACGGGATGGCGTATGACTATGGCTGCAAAAATGAAAGGGTTTAAAAAACGGGCGCAGGTTCTGGGATTAGTGGCAGCCTGGGGCCTGGTTTCAGCGCAGGCGCAGGCCGATCGGCTGGCGGATATCAAGGCAGCAGGCGTGGTGAAAGTGGCCACGTTTGATGCCAATCCACCCTTTGGCTCGATTGATGCCAAAACGCATGAGATAGTGGGTTACGACGTGGACTTCGCCAAAGCGCTGGCGAAATCGCTCGGCGTAAAGCTTGAACTGGTCGCCACCAATCCGGCTAACCGTATTCCGCTGCTACAGTCCGGAAAAGCGGATCTCATCGTGGCGGATATCACGATCACTCCGGAACGCGCACAGGTCATTGATTTCTCAACGCCTTACTTTGTCACCGGCCAGCAGTTCCTGGTTCCGGCAAAATCACCGGACAAGCTTGATGACTATAGCCGGGCACGCATTGGCGCCGTAAAAGGTACGACGGGCGAACAGGCGCTGCACCAGCGTTTTCCGCAGTCCCGCGTCCTCTCTTACGATGATATCCCGCTGGCGCTGACGGCACTGCGCAATGGCAACGTGCAGGCCATTACCCAGGACAGCACCATTCTGGCCGGTCTGCTGGCGCAGGCGCCGGATAAAGCCGACTTCAAAATCCTGCCCGACCTGCTCAGTAAAGAAGAGATTGGCGTGGGGGTGAAAAAGGGTGAAACGGCGCTGCTGAAAGCCGTTAACGATGAGCTGGTAACCCTGGAGAAAAACGGCCAGGCGGCAAAAATCTATGACGTCTGGTTCGGTCCAGGCACCCCAGCTCCACAGCCTCGTAACTTTAAAATAGAAGCCCGGTAATATGCTCTCAGGTTTATTTTCACGCTCCGCGGCCAATGCCGCGGATTTTTCACATCTGGAACAGGCCAGCGTTGAGTTTCGCCATGTGGACAAACGCTACGGCGACCATCCGGTTTTAACCGACATTAACCTCACCATCATGCCGGGTGAAGTGGTTGCCATTCTCGGCCCTTCGGGTTCCGGAAAATCGACCCTGATTCGGCTTATCAACCAGCTTGAGAGCCTGAGCGGCGGGGAGATTCTGATCGACCACAAGCCGACCGGACAGCTTTCCGGCAGCAGGCTACGTCAGTTACGCAGCCGCGTCGGGTTTGTGTTCCAGCAGTTCAATCTCTATGCCCACCTTACCGCCAGTCAGAACATCACCCTGGCACTGGAGCACGTTCACGGCTGGAAACCCCTGCCCGCCCAGGAGCGCGCGCTGGCGCTGCTGGAGAAGGTCGGCATGCTGGAGAAGGCGCACCGCTTCCCCGCTGAACTTTCCGGCGGACAGCAGCAGCGCGTGGCGATTGCCCGTGCTCTGGCCTCGTCGCCGCAAATCATTCTCTTTGACGAGCCGACGTCGGCACTCGACCCGGAAATGATTGGCGAAGTGCTGTTTGTGATGAAAACCCTCGCCCACAGCGGGATCACCATGATTGTCGTTACGCATGAGATGCAGTTCGCCCGGGAAATTGCCGATCGAATCGTCTTTATCGACGGCGGAAAAATTCTGGAAACCGCGCCCCCGGCGCAATTTTTCAATCAACCGTCGCATCCCCGTGCGAGGCGTTTCCTGCAAAAAGTGCTGGATCCGCTGCATCAGGAGCAACTGTAATGCCCGCTCTGGACTGGCAGGGGGTGCTGGCCGGACAGCCCCTGCACTGGATCCTCTCCGGATTCCTCACCACTCTGTGGGTGACGCTGGCGGGGATTATGCTGGCCAGCCTGCTCGCCTTGTTCTTTATGCTTTTGCGGCTTTCCGGGGGACGTTTCGGGACATTGATCGTCAGCTGCTGGGTATCGCTGTTTCGCAATACGCCGCTGCTGGTACAGCTGCTGTTCTGGTATTTCGCCGCCTGGAACGGGTTGCCGCAGGGGCTGCGCGACGCGGTGAACGCAGACCACAGCTGGTCCATTTTACCCGGTGACGTCTGGTGGTTTACGCCAGAGTTTTTATGCTCCGCCTGGGGGTTAGGCGTCTTTACCTCGGCGTTTTTAATTGAAGAAGTGGAATCGGGGCTGCGTTCCGTACCTGCCGGGCAACGGGAGGCGGCGCTCGCTCAGGGATTTTCCTCATGGCGTCTGTTTCGCTACATTCTTCTGCCACAGGGGCTCGCTAACGCGTGGCAGCCCGTCGTCGGCCAGTACCTTAACCTGATGAAGCTCTCCTCGCTCGCGAGCGGGATTGGCTTCGCCGAACTGACCTACCAGGTCCGCCAGATAGAAAGTTACAACGCCCATGCACTGGAAGCCTTCACCGTCGGTACGGTGCTTTACTTGCTTACCGGGATGGTGACGGGAAGCGTGCTGGTGCGCCTCGGCCCCCATTCAGGGAGGAAATATCATGCTCCCCGGATTTAACGTTATTGTCGAAAACCTGGATTATCTGCTTTGGGGACGTGCGGCTGCGGGAGAACCCGGCGGCGTACTGCTCTCACTGCTGATGGCCGCAGGCGCCGCCGCGCTTGCCCTGCCCGGCGGGATTGTGCTGGCCTGCGTCGCCTGGCGCTATCCCGGCGTGGTGCGCAGCGCGCTGTTTGCGTGGGCAGAGTTGATTCGCGGGATCCCCCTGATCTTCGTGATATTCTGGATGTGGTATCTGCTGCCACTGATAACCGGCAGGGATCTCCCGGGCGCGACGACCGTCACGCTGGCGCTGGCCTGGTTTACCGCGGCTGCGGTGATGCATTCGGTGTTAGCCGGACTGAGAGCCCTGCCGTCGGGCCAGAATGAGGCCGCGCTTTCTCAAGGGTTCAGTACGCAGCAAACGCTGTGGCGCGTGCTGCTGCCGCAGGCGCTGAGAAATATTCTGCCGTCGCTGGTGGGGATTTTTATCAGCCTGCTGAAGGATACGTCGCTGGCATTTATCGTGAACGTTCCTGAACTGACCACGGTGGCGGGACAGATCAACAACCGGGTGCAAATTTACCCGGCGGCCATTTTTATCTTCACGGGTGTGATCTATTACCTGCTCTGCTGCTCGCTTGAGCTGCTCGCGAAGCGCTGGCGAGTTAGCCAGCCAGCGCTTTAACCACCGTTTCCATCGCTTTGGTGGTCAACTCACTGCGCTTAACGCGCTGGTTCGCCAGCGCGGTACGCAGAACGCCCGCAATGACAATATGTTTCGGCTCCTGCCCTAAATCACGCATTTCGAGAACGACCTTGCCTACCACCCGACACATCTCCTGGTACAGCGCTTCGTCTTTGGTCACATTGCCCATTGCCATCACTCCGTTGCCCTAAACCGTCAGCTTAAATCATTCGTCGGCTGGATACAAAAAAGAAGCCCGGCGTGTTGTTCGCCGGGCTTCGTCTGGAAAATCAGGAGATTAGTTGTTTACCGGGATCACTGCGCCTTTGTATTTGGTGCGGATCCAGTCCTGAATCTCTTTGGAGTGCAGCACGTTCACCAGCGCGACGATATCCTTCTTCTTCTCATCACCGCGATGAACGGTAATGATGTTGGCGTACGGGTTATTCTCACCGCTTTCTACCACAATGGGATCGTGCACCGGATCCAGACCGGCATCAATTGCGTAGTTGGCGTTGATCACCACCGCAGCACCTTCGTCGTTGTTGTACATCTGCGGCAGCAGAGATGCCTCGACGTTAGGGGTAAATTGCAGCTTTTTCGGGTTCTCCACGATATCGCTGATGCGCGCGGTCACTTTATCGATGCCCGGCTTCAGCTTGATCACGCCCTCTTTTTCGAAGATGGAGAGAATACGCCCTTCCTCGGAAACCGCATCACGCATGATGATTTTGCCGCCTTCCGGCAGATCCTTCAGCGATTTGTATTTTTTCGAATAGATACCGATCGGCTCAATGTGGATTGCGCCCGCACTGACAAAATCATAATCCTTATCGCCCGCGTGATCTTTCAGCACGCTGTTCAGGTAAGGGATGTGCTGGAAATAGTTGGCGTCAATGTCATGCCCCGCCAGCGCCGTGTTTGGCAGAATGTAGTCCTGGAACGGTTTAATCTCCAGATCAATCCCCTGCTTCGCCAGAATCGGCTTAGCCTGCTCCAGAATTTCCGCGTGCGGGGTGTTGGACGCCCCCACGGTGAGCGTGTCCGCCCAGGAGGCAAAGCTCAGGGCGCTCAGGGTTGCGGCGGCGATCAGTGTCAGTGTCTTTTTCATGATGTGGTTCCTGTGTGTATTTATTAGCGTTTATCTAACAGTGAAGTAATGGCATCGCCGACGAACTGGATAATGAACACGATGATCAAAATGGTCACCGTTGCCACCAGCGTGACGTCACCATGGTTGCGCTGGAATCCTTCCAGATAAGCCAGATTTCCCAAACCGCCAGCACCTATCACCCCTGCCATTGCGCTGTAGCTCACCAGCGCAATCAGCGTCACCGTCATACCTGAAACCAGTGCGGGTGAAGATTCCGGCAATAAAACCCGAAACACTAACGTACTCAGCCGCGCGCCCATCGAACGCGTGGCCTCAATGACCCCTTTGTCCACTTCTCGCAGGGCAATCTCGACCAGACGGGCGTAGAACGGCGCCGCACCCACAATCAGAGCGGGCAGCGCAGCGTTAGCGCCAAGAATGGTCCCCACAACGGTCTTGGTGAACGGGATCAGCAGGACGATGAGAATGATGAACGGAATCGAGCGGAACACGTTCACCACAATCGACATCACGCTGTAGACCGTGCGGTTGTGGAATAACCCGCCGCGGGCGGTTAAAAACAGCGCCAGACCAAGCGCGATCCCCAGGACAAACGTCGCCACGCCGGAAAGCGCGGTCATGTAAAGCGTCTCCTGAGTTGCAGCCCAAAGCTGATCCCACTTCAGGTGCGGAAAGAGTTCTTCACCCATGCTTGATTACCTCGCCTTCAATATCGCTTTGCTTCAGGTCGGCGAGGATATTGTTCAGTTGTTCGTCCGATGCCACCACGTGCACCCAGAGCTGCCCGAAAACACCGTGGGCGGTTTGCGTCATTTTGCCGTGCAGGATGTTAAACGGCAGGCCGTAGCGCAGGGTCAGTTCACCGACGATCGGCCTGTGCGTGCTGTGCCCGGTGAAGGTCAGCCTGATCACCGTGCCTTCCAGATCGTTTGCCAGTTCGGTGTTGAAGGTCTCTTCCTCCGCGTACTGGCTCACCTGGCGGACAAACTGCCGGGTGATCGGCTGCTGCGGATGCGTAAACACGCTCAACACGTCCCCCTCTTCCACCACCTTGCCGTTATCCATTACCGCCACGCGGTCGCAGATTTTGCGCACCACGTGCATCTCATGCGTAATGAGTACGATGGTCAGGTTAAAGCGACGGTTAATGTCCAGGAGCAGATCGAGGATCTGATCGGTGGTTTGTGGATCCAGCGCCGAGGTGGCTTCGTCACACAGCAGTACGTCCGGATGATTGGCCAGCGCGCGGGCAATGCCCACACGCTGTTTTTGCCCGCCGCTCAGCTGCGACGGGTAAGCATTCTCGCGCCCCTTCAGGCCGACCAGCTCCACCAGTTCGGCAACGCGAGCCTGAATTTGCGCTTTTGGTACACCGGCAATTTGCATTGAAAAGGCGATGTTTTCCTTCACCGTGCGCGACCAGAGCAAATTAAAGTGCTGGAACACCATGCTGATTTTCAGGCGTGCCTGACGCAGCGCTTCTCCCTTCGCGGCGGAGATATCCTGGCCGTTAATGGTGACGCTGCCGACGCTGGGCTTTTCCAGACCGTTCAGCAGACGGATCAGCGTACTTTTCCCGGCCCCGCTGTAACCGATGATCCCGTAAATCTGTCCCTGCTCTATCGTCAGGTTGACGTTATCTACGGCTGTCAGCGCCTGTTTCCCGTTGTCAAAAACCTTCGAAATATTGCTGAGTACAATCATTCTTATTCTTTATCCGTTTCGCATATAGCGGTTTAGCAGTATGGATGTCCAAAAGATAGTAAACAGCCGTTATCAGCTTTTAAATGACCAAAAAAGAATTTCTTATAATGCTCAGGAATAAGCAGCGAACTGGCGGGTGAAAAGCATTTAGATGAATATCAGCAATAATTATCTGCCATTTGCATATCAGGTCTTACTCACCCGACGAAATCGGCTAATTTTGCAGCACTTTATGCGGATATAGCCATCCTCACATCCGGACAACTTTACGTCTTGCTGTCTTTCCATCTGAAAACACAAGGATTATTCCTTTCCGTTCTAAAACTCAGTGAAAGGTTCTTTATTGAGAAAATTTCATGGTTCTATCATCCGGTCATCACCTCTTCACAGGACATGACCATGACGCTTTACCACTCCGTCACCGAACTGATTGGCCGTACGCCGCTCATCCAGCTGCACAAGCTGGACACCGGCCCCTGCTCGCTGTTTCTGAAGCTGGAAAACCAGAATCCCGGCGGCTCGATTAAAGACCGCGTCGCGTTGTCGATGATTAATGAAGCCGAGCGTACGGGCCAGCTACGGCCCGGCGGCACCATTATTGAAGCCACGGCGGGGAACACCGGCCTGGGGCTGGCGTTGATTGCGGCGCAGAAGGGCTACTCGCTGATCCTGGTGGTGCCGGACAAAATGAGCCGCGAGAAGATTTTCCACCTGCGCGCGTTAGGGGCGCAGGTCGTGCTGACCCGTTCAGATGTGAATAAAGGGCATCCGGCCTACTACCAGGATTATGCCCGGCGGCTGGCGAACGAACTGCCAGGCGCGTTTTATATTGATCAGTTCAATAACGCGGCCAATCCGCTAGCGCACCGCACCACTACCGCACCGGAACTGTTTGAACAGCTTGACGGCCAGATCGATGCCATCGTCGTCGGCGTGGGGTCCGGCGGTACGCTGGGTGGCTTACAGGCGTGGTTTGCAGAACATTCGCCGCAGACGGAATTTGTGCTTGCCGATCCGGCCGGGTCGGTGCTGGCGGACCAGGTTGAAAACGGACGCCATCACGATGCCGGATCGTGGCTGGTTGAGGGGATTGGCGAAGACTTTATCCCTCCGCTGGCGCACATCGAAGGGGTTAACCGCGCCTGGCGCATTACCGATCGCGAGGCGTTCACCACCGCCCGCGATCTGCTAAAAACGGAAGGGATCCTGGCAGGCTCCTCCACCGGCACGCTGCTGGCGGCGGCGCTGAAATATTGCCAGGCGCAGACTACGCCAAAACGTGTGGTCACCTTCGCCTGCGACAGCGGCAATAAATACCTCTCGAAGATGTTCAACGACGACTGGATGCGCCAGCAGGGGCTGATTTCGCGTCCGCAGGCAGGCGATCTCTCGGACTATATTGCCCTGCGCCACGATGAAGGCGCGACGGTGACTGCCGCCCCGGACGACACGCTTTCCACCGTGCTGGCCCGCATGCGCCTGTACGACATCTCCCAGCTGCCGGTGCTCGATAACGACAAGGTCGTCGGCATCATCGACGAGTGGGACCTGCTGCGACACATCGGGGGAGATGCCGATCGCTTCTCTCTCCCCGTGACGGCGGCCATGACGCGTCAGGTCGAATATCTGGATAAGCAGGCCCCGGAGAGCGCCCTGTACGCCATCTTTGACCGTGGCCTGGTGGCGATTATTTATGACGAAGATCGCTTTCTGGGTCTGATCACACGCAGTGATGTACTCACCGCCTGGCGTAACCGCCTGACAAAATAAAAGGAGCAAAAGATGAAAAACCTGGCCACCCTCAGCGTTCACAGCGGTGAGTATCACGACCCGCACGGCGCCGTGATGCCGCCAATTTACGCCACGTCGACGTTTGCGCAACCGGCACCGGGTGAACATACCGGCTACGAATACTCCCGGAGCGGCAATCCAACCCGCCACGCGCTGGAGACCGCCATCGCCAAACTGGAAGGCGGCACGCGCGGGTACGCTTTCGCGTCAGGGCTGGCAGCCATTTCCACCGTGCTCGAACTGCTGGATAAAGACAGCCATATCGTCGCCATTGACGACGTGTATGGCGGTACGTATCGCCTGATCGAAAACGTGCGCAAGCGCAGCACCGGGTTACAGGTGAGCTGGGTTAAGCCGGACGATGTAGCCGGGCTTGAGGCCGCCATTCGCCCGGACACGCGCATGATCTGGGTGGAAACGCCAACGAACCCGCTGCTGAAACTGGCCGACCTGGAGGCCATCGCGGACATTGCCCGGCGCCATAATGCGATCAGCGTGGCGGATAATACCTTCGCCTCCCCGGTCATTCACCGGCCGCTGGAGGCGGGGTTCGACATAGTGGTCCACTCCGCCACTAAATATCTCAACGGTCATTCAGACGTGGTTGCCGGGCTGGCTGTTGTCGGGGCAAATAAGGATCTCGCGGAGCGTCTGGGCTATCTGCAAAACGCGGTTGGCGGCGTTCTGGATCCGTTCAGCAGCTTCCTGACGCTGCGGGGGATTCGCACCCTCTCACTGCGCGTTGAGAAGCACAGCGCCAACGCGCTGGCGATTGCGCAATGGCTGGAGCAGCATCCGCAGGTAGACCGCGTGTTCTATCCCGGGCTGGCGTCACATCCCCAGTATGCACTGGCCCGCAGACAAATGGCGCTGGCGGGCGGCATGATCTCCGTTGTGATTAAAGGCGATGCGCAACGCGCGACAGAGGTGATCCGTCATCTTACGCTCTTTACCCTGGCGGAAAGTCTGGGCGGTGTGGAGAGTCTGGTGAGCCAGCCCTACAGCATGACCCACGCCTCCATACCACTGGCGCAGCGTCTTGCAAACGGCATTGTGCCGCAGCTTATCCGCCTGTCGGTGGGGATTGAGGATGCGAAGGATCTGATCGCCGACCTTCAGCAGGCGCTGGAAAAGTGAGCAAAAAACGGCGGGCGTTGCGCCTGCCGTCATAAGATGACATTAGACCTTAACGCCTTGATAACAAACTTATGTGAATCTGCACAGATTGTTTTGAAACGCTGTTTCCATTTTCCTTTTTACTGTAAATCAGCGTATAATGCGCGCCAAATCCCTGGTGAATGGTTTCAGCGCTTGGAATACAAAAAACAACGTACAACTTCTCCTCTCCTTCGTTGGGCTGGCACTCAGGCACACTTTCTTCTGCACGCTCATTTGATGTCACCTATTCTTAGTGCGTGTCATATACTCTTTCGCAACACAGGTTTGACTCCGCGGCGGTGCGCCCCCGGAGCGAGATTTCCATATCCTTCCCAACTTAAAGACTAAGACTGTCATGAAAAAGACGAAAATTGTTTGTACTATCGGCCCGAAAACCGAATCCGAAGAGATGCTGAGCAAAATGCTGGATGCCGGCATGAACGTGATGCGTCTGAACTTCTCCCACGGCGACTATGCTGAACACGGTCAGCGTATCCAGAACTTGCGCAACGTGATGAGCAAGACCGGGAAAAAAGCGGCAATCCTGCTCGACACCAAAGGTCCTGAAATCCGCACCATCAAACTGGAAGGCGGTAACGACGTTTCCCTGAAAGCGGGCCAGACCTTCACCTTCACCACCGACAAATCCGTTGTAGGTAATAACGAAATCGTTGCCGTGACCTACGAAGGCTTCACCAGCGATCTGTCCGTTGGCAACACCGTGCTGGTGGATGACGGCCTGATCGGCATGGAAGTGACCGCGATCGAAGGCAACAAGGTTATCTGTAAAGTGCTGAACAACGGCGATCTGGGCGAAAACAAAGGCGTTAACCTGCCGGGTGTGTCCATTGCGCTGCCTGCGCTGGCTGAAAAAGACAAACAAGACCTGATCTTCGGCTGCGAACAAGGCGTGGACTTCGTTGCTGCCTCCTTTATCCGTAAACGTTCTGATGTGGTTGAGATCCGTGAGCACCTGAAAGCGCACGGCGGCGAGAACATCCAGATCATCTCCAAGATCGAAAACCAGGAAGGCCTGAACAACTTCGACGAAATCCTCGAAGCGTCTGACGGTATCATGGTTGCGCGTGGCGACCTGGGCGTTGAAATCCCGGTTGAAGAAGTGATCTTCGCGCAGAAGATGATGATCGAGAAATGTGTTCGCGCGCGTAAAGTGGTTATCACCGCAACGCAGATGCTGGACTCCATGATCAAAAACCCACGCCCTACCCGCGCTGAAGCAGGCGACGTAGCAAACGCCATCCTTGACGGTACCGATGCCGTTATGCTGTCTGGCGAATCTGCAAAAGGGAAATACCCTCTGGAAGCGGTCGGCATCATGGCGACCATCTGTGAGCGTACCGACCGCGTGATGAAAAGCCGTCTGGATTACAACAACGACAGCCGTAAACTGCGCATCACCGAAGCCGTGTGCCGTGGTGCGGTAGAAACCGCTGAGAAACTGGAAGCCCCACTGATTGTCGTGGCGACCCAGGGTGGTAAATCTGCGCGTGCCGTGCGTAAATACTTCCCGGATGCGACCATTCTGGCGCTGACCACCAACGAAACTACCGCGCGTCAGCTGGTGCTGAGCAAAGGCGTGATCCCACACCTGGTGAAAGAGATTGCCTCTACCGATGATTTCTATCGTCTGGGTAAAGAAGTGGCTCTGGAACTGGTTGATTGTGGCCTGGCCCAGAAAGGCGACGTGGTGGTTATGGTTTCTGGCGCGCTGGTTCCAAGCGGCACCACCAACACTGCATCTGTCCACGTGCTGTAATATTTCACGAACAAATTATTGTTTTGTTAAAAAGCGTCCTTCGGGGCGCTTTTTTTATTCCCGCCTTTAACCAGAACTATTCAAAAAGCAAATCGGGTTTTTCTATTTAATCGCGATTTATCTAAGATGAATCCGATGAAAAATGCCTTTTTTAACATAGCTTTTTCGTCAAAATTGCCGATTTCGTTGCTTCTTTGAGCGAACGATCAAAAATAGGCGTAATCCCATCAAAAAAATATTCTCAACCCAAAAAACTTTGTGTAATACTTGTAACGCTACATGGAGATTAACTCAATCTAGAGGGTATTAATAATGAATCGTACTAAACTGGTACTGGGCGCGGTAATCCTGGGTTCTACTCTGCTGGCAGGTTGCTCCAGCAACGCTAAAATCGATCAGCTGTCTTCTGACGTTCAGACTCTGAACGCTAAAGTTGACCAGCTGAGCAACGACGTGAACGCAATGCGTTCCGACGTTCAGGCTGCTAAAGACGACGCAGCTCGCGCTAACCAGCGTCTGGACAACCAGGCTACTAAATACCGTAAGTAATAGTACCTGTTAATAAAATGGCGCACATTGTGCGCCATTTTTTTTGCCTTCGTCAAACCTCTACTGAAGCGCTTTCTCTCCCTCGCCTTCCGCCACCGCCGCTGAGACACGACTGTTCTGTACCGACAGGACAGAATTGCTGGCTGAAGAACCACTGCCTGCTGACACGGCAACCGGGATCCCCGCTCTGCGCGCCAGGGCCTTGTCGATTTGCGTTTTATCGCTACCTGACTCCGCTGCAAAGGCGGTAAACGCCGCCGAGTGCGTGAACGGCACCGTCTGTGGGTTTTCGCCCTCAGCCTGCGCCAGCGGCCTGTGCACCTCGATATAACGTTTGCCGTCCGGCTCGACGGAGAACTTCACCGGCTCATTGATGATCTGCACCCGCGTGCCGACGCGCACTTGCTCAAACAACGCTTTGATATCGGGCGCGTTCATCCGCATACAACCCGAGCTGACCCGCAGCCCTACGCTGTCCGGCGCGCTGGTGCCGTGAATAAGATATTCCCCATTCCCGATACCCAGACGAAGCGCAAAGCGCCCCAGCGGGTTATTTGGCCCTGCGGGTACCACAGGCGGCAGTTTAATGCCCTGGGCCAGTGAGCGCGCTCTGATGCCCGCTGTGGGGGTCCAGGTAGGGTTAGGGATTTTCTGACTCACACGGGTGGTGCTGACCGGTGTTTCCAGCCCAAGCTGACCAATACCCAGCGGATAGACCTGCACGATATTTTCGCCAGGCGGATAGAAGTAAAGACGCAGCTCCGCCAGATTCACCACAATGCCCTCGCGCTCGGTGTCCGGCAGTAGCATCTGGGAAGGGATCGTAATGACCGTTCCTGGCGCAGGGTTCACTGGTGCAATGGTATTATTGGTTTCAAGGATGAGCTGTGCGGCGGTATTAAACCGACGAGCGATAGACTGAAGTTTATTGTCCCCTTCCTGAATGGTGTATGTCTGGTTTTGCCCAATCAGACGACTGCCCACGGGCGGTAAAGGATAATCAACCGCCCTGGCTGAATTAACAGCACTGAGCGAACCAAGGAGTAATAGAGTTATTAGAGACGCGCGCTTCATGCTGAGATTCCTTATTCACTGACCAAACGTCAGAAAGCTGAAAAACCAGCGAGGTGGAAACCACCCCGCGAAACAGAATGAATGCTGTTCTGTCAGTTTAGCTAAGGATTGCGGCTTTGGCGCGGATGGCGCGGATCATCGCTTCCAGCCCCTGGGATCGGGACGGGGTGAGGTGTTGAGTTAAGGCCATTTGTTCAAACCACGGGCGAACGTCAAAGGCGACAATATCCTGCGCCGACATCTGGTGATAAAGAATAAATACGACGGCAATAAGCCCCTTCACAATGGCGGCATCGCTGTCACCCTGTAATTCAATTACGCCTTCATCCGTCTGCTGCATCAGGATCCAGACCTGACTCTGGCAGCCCTGAATGATGTTGTCCGGGTTATGCGCCTCTTCGCTGAGCGGCGGCAGGCGCTGACCCAGCTCGATGATATAAAGGTATTTCTCTTCCCAGTTTGCGCAACGCCCAAAGTTGCGCAGCAATTTATCTCTGTCCGGCAAATCTGCCATCTCTCGCCTCTCCGTTAGCCAAGCAGCTGGTGAATACGTTTTAGTCCCGCCACCAGTCTGTCGACCTCTTCCGTTGTGTTGTACATCACCAGCGATGCGCGGCACATGGCCGGTACCTGATAATACGCCATCAGCGGCATCGCGCAGTGATGCCCGGTACGCACAGCGACGCCGTAATTATCAAGGAAACTGCCCACATCATAGGCGTGATGCTTGCCGAGGTTGAAGGCTATCACACCCAGACGGTCAGCAGGACCATATAAGGTCAGATCCGGGACGCTGGCCAGCTCCTGCAAGGCATAATGCATCAGCAGCTGTTCGTACTCCTGAATCGCCGCCAGCCCCGTTTCAGAAACGTAGCTAATGGCCGCGCCCAGCCCGATGATCCCGCCCGTGTTGGGCGTACCCGCCTCGAAGCGCCAGGGCGCACGGGCGTAGGTTGTGCCGTCCGTCAGGCTGACGGTGGCAATCATTGACCCGCCCCCTTCCCACGGCGGCATGGCCTGGAGAATGTCCTCTTTCACATACAACACGCCGATGCCCGTCGGGCCATACAGCTTGTGCCCGGAGAAGACGTAGAAATCGCAGTCCAGAGCCTGAACGTCAACCGCATGGTGCATCACCGCCTGGGCGCCATCAATCAACACTTTCGCACCAACCTGATGGGCTTTGTCGACGATCAGCGCCACCGGATTTTCCGTCCCCAGCACGTTTGAAACGTGGGTCACCGCCACCAGCCGCGTTCTGTCGTCCAGCAGGGCGTCCAGCTTTTCCAGCTGGAGCGTGCCGTCTTCATTCAGGGGGATCACCCGCAGTTGCGCCCCCACACGCTCACAGAGCATCTGCCAGGGCACGATGTTGGCGTGGTGCTCCATCTGGGTGATGATGATGTTATCCCCCGCGTGCACCTGCGCATTGCCCCAGCTGTTAGCCACCAGGTTGATCCCTTCGGTGGTGCCACGCACAAACACCAGCTCTTCCGGCGAACGCGCGTTGAGGAAGGCCGCAACCTGCGTGCGCACGTTTTCCATGCGCTGGGTCGCCTCGGCGCTCAGGGTGTGGATCCCGCGATGTACCGCCGCATAACCGTGGCGATAAAACTCGGCTTCCGCATCCACCACCTGATTTGGTTTTTGCGCGCTGGCCGCACTGTCGAGATAGGCCAGCGGCAGACCGTTCACTTCACGGGTCAGTACCGGAAAATCTGCCCGGACTTTCTCTACGGGAAATGTCATGCTTCGCCTCCAGGCAGACGCTGACCGATACGGGCCAGCACCTGCTGTTTAAGTCCGCCATCGGGCAGCGCTTCCGTCAGCTCAGCCGCAAAGGCGTAAATAATCATCTTTTGCGCGGCCTGCTGGTCTATCCCGCGCGAGCGCAGGTAGAACATCTGCTCATCGTCAATACGCCCGACCGTCGCGCCGTGGCTGCATTTCACGTCGTCCGCATAAATTTCCAGCTGTGGTTTGGTGTCCACCTCTGCCAGACGTCCCAGCAAAAGGTTGTTGTTGGTCATCTGCCCGTCAGTTTTGATGGCGTGCTGCGCCACGTTTATCAGGCCGTTAAACACCGCACGTCCTTTGTCGCTGACGATGGTTTTGTGCAGCTGACGGCTGTTGCAGTAGCCTTTGTTATGCTCAAGCCAGGTGCGCGTGTCGCACACTTCTGACTTCACTGGCATCGCCAGGCTGTTAATACGTAGCGTAGTGTTTTCACCGTTCAGCTGGGTGCTGGTATTGTGGCGCAGCACCGCGCCGCCAAGCAGGAAGCTGTGGCTGTACGCCGCGGCATCCTGGCCCAGCAGAATATCGTTGTGGGCGAAGTGGTGACTGAGCGGATTCTCAAACGCCAGCTTGATGTGGTGCAGCTGGGCATTGGCCGCCACGTTCATCGTCAGACGCGAACCGGTAAAATGACGGGTGTCGTTAAGGCTGACGTAATGCTCGATCACCGTCGCCTCTGCCCCTTCTGCCAGCTCAAGATGGTGGCGATAGTGGGCGGTGTTAATCTCATCACCCTCAACGCCCTGGGTGATATGCATCAGCAGCAGCGGTTTCGCCGGACGCTGGTTACGCTTAACGCGAATATGGGTGACAGATTGCGACAGGCTCTCTGTCAGGTGCAGGAAGACTTCAGGCTGAACGGGCGCGTTCAGCGACTGACGTTCATCGTTAATGACGATATCGAACCCGCTCTCCTGCACGCTGTCGCTCAGCTCCGCACGGAACAGACCGTCGACAAATACCAGACGCACGGCATCCACGCTCAGCGCCAGCATGTCGCGCTGATCGGGGCTGACCTGCGCCAGACGGGTGACAAACTCGCCGTTCAGCAGGCCATCCAGCGGGGTATATTTCCAGTTCTCATGTTTACGCGTCGGTAAACCGAGACGCAGCATCTGCTGGAGATGGTGCTGAGCCTGTTCAGAGCGCGCTCGACCCTGCGCTTCAAACAGCCGGTGCCACTGCTGAAGTGCATTACTGCTGTTCGGTAAGCCAGCCATAACCCTGCTCCTCCAGTTGTTTAACCAGCGTAAAGTCACCGGATTTCACAATGCGTCCCTGGTAAAGCACGTGGACATAGTCCGGTTTGATGTAATCCAGAATTCGCTGATAGTGAGTCACGATGATAAATGAGCGGTTGCCGTCACGCAGGGAGTTCACCCCGTCGGCAACGATCTTCAGGGCATCGATATCCAGCCCTGAATCGGTCTCATCGAGAATGCACAGCGCCGGTTCCAGAACCGCCATTTGCAGAATATCGTTACGTTTCTTCTCACCGCCGGAGAAACCCACGTTTACCGAGCGGGTCAACAGATTTTCCGGCATTTTCAGCAGCTTAATCTTTTCTTCCATCAGATCCTGGAAGTCAAAGCGATCCAGCGCCTCAAGGCCGCGATACTTGCGCACCGCGTTCAGCGCGGTTTGCAGGAAGAACTGGTTGCTGACGCCCGGAATTTCCACCGGATACTGGAAGGCCATAAAGATGCCCTCGCCGGCACGCTCTTCCGGCGACATCTCCAGCAGATCTTTGCCGTTAAACTCAACGGAGCCGCTGGTAACTTCATAATCTTCGCGTCCTGCCAGCGTCGCTGAAAGCGTACTTTTCCCGGAGCCGTTTGGCCCCATGATGGCGTGAACTTCACCCGGTTTGACGTCAAAATTGAGGCCACGCAGGATCTCTTTCTCTTCCACGCTAACCTGTAAATCTTTAATGCTTAACATGTGCTTTCCTTAACCGACGCTGTGTTCAAGACTAATGGCGAGGAGTTTCTGGGCTTCAACGGCAAATTCCAGCGGCAGTTCAGAGAACACGTCCTTACAGAAGCCGTTAACGATCATTGAAATCGCATCTTCTTCACTGATCCCGCGTTGCAGGCAGTAGAAAAGCTGATCTTCACCAATGCGTGACGTAGTTGCCTCATGCTCAAGCTGGGCGCTGTTATTGCGGCATTCGACATACGGGAAGGTATGCGCCCC
This sequence comes from Enterobacter sp. BIDMC 27, assembly GCF_000534415.1. Lineage (NCBI taxonomy): Bacteria > Pseudomonadati > Pseudomonadota > Gammaproteobacteria > Enterobacterales > Enterobacteriaceae > Enterobacter > Enterobacter sp. BIDMC 27. The sequence goes on along the minus strand of NZ_KI973178.1, from coordinate 2,814,824 downwards.
GCAGTCCGCGCCAATCAGCATGGAGTCACACTGGGTGAAGTTACGCGCGTTGGTTGCCGTCGGCATGATTTTCACCAGCCCGCGATAGCTGTTCTGGCTGTGACCGGCAGAGATCCCTTTGGAGATGATGGTCGATTTGGTGTTTTTACCGATGTGGATCATCTTGGTGCCGGTATCGGCCTGCTGATGACCGCTGGTCAGCGCCACGGAGTAAAACTCACCGATGGAGTTGTCGCCGCGCAGAATACAGCTCGGGTATTTCCAGGTAATGGCGGAGCCGGTTTCTGACTGCGTCCAGGACATTTTGCTGTTTTCGCCTTCGCACAGCGCGCGTTTGGTGACGAAGTTCAGAATACCACCGGTGTTGCCGTCGCCCGGGAACCAGTTCTGTACCGTAGAGTACTTCACTTCCGCATCTTTATGGATGATCACCTCTACCACCGCCGCGTGCAGCTGGTAGCTGTCGCGCACAGGAGCGGAGCACCCTTCGATGTAGCTTACGTAGCTGCCTTCATCGGCCACCAGGATGGTGCGTTCAAACTGGCCGGTTTTTTCCGCGTTGATGCGGAAATAGGTCGAGAGCTCCATCGGGCAGCGCACGCCTTTCGGCACGTAGATAAAAGTACCGTCTGACGCCACCGCCGCATTCAGTGCCGCGAAGAAGTTATCGTTACTCGGCACCACGGTACCAATATACTTTTTCACCAGCTCGGGGTGATCGTGAATGGCTTCACCAAAGGAACAGAAAATGATCCCCTGCTCCGCCAGTTTTTCACGGTAGGTGGTTGCCACCGAGACGGAGTCAAAAATGGCGTCTACCGCCACCTCTTTGCCTTCGCGCACGGGCACGCCGAGCTGATTAAACGCCTCTTCCACCTCTTTACTCAGGAAGCTGTTATCCGCGCCAGTTTGCTGAACCGCGCCGGGTTGCGAGGCACAGGTATCATCACAGCTGCCGCAGGAGGGCGCGGAGTAGTAGCTATAATCCTGATAGTTCAGCTTATCGTAATGCGCTTTCAGCCAGTGGGGTTCTTCCATCTCCAGCCACGCGCGGAATGCGCTCAGACGAAACTCCAGCATCCACTCCGGCTCGTTACGTTTCGCCGAAATGGCGCGCACGACCTCTTCGTTGATGCCTTTCGCCAGCTCATCGGTTTGCAGCTGCGTAAAGAAACCCTCTTTATAGTTGAGGTGTCCGCCGCTCCAGGTGTTTACATCACTCGTTGCTTCAGTATTACGAGACATAGTACCGCCTATACCCCAAAGCTTTCGCCGCAGCCGCATTCGTTCTGGGCTTTCGGGTTATGAAATTTGAATAACTGGTTTAAACCTTCCCGAACGTAGTCGACTTCGGTTCCATCGATAAACGGCATCGCCTGTAGCGCGACGTATAACTTTGCACCGTCGGTTTCAAAGACCAGATCGTCCTTTTCAGGTTCGGTTACGGTGTCCAGCACGTAGCCAAATCCCGCGCAGCCAGTCTGCTTAACGCCTAAGCGTACGCCGAGGATGTCGGGATTTTTTGCCACCAGCTCATGAATATGCGCCGCCGCCGCGGGCGTCAGCGTTAAGCCACGCCAGGCAAAATCGGCCGGATTGAAGGTTTCTGAATGCAGTTCCATAGGTCCACCTCATCTGATAAGCCACCAGGGCATAACACCATGTTAGTGATAACGATTATCACTTCAACCCCCTACGAGCAGGGGCTTTGGGCTAAACCGCCCTTTTTGGCTACTTTCATTAAGCATAGACCCTGTGACGGGATGCGGATGGGATGGTTAGATTTGTTCAATGCATTGATAAATAATGCATTTCATAAGAAAGGCGGTAAGGTGACGGGCAATGATAAAAATTGTATTGGAAATACCTATTTTTGAGATAGCTAAAGTACGCGCAGGCACCATATACATTTTTTACGTATGCCTCCCCCTTAAGACAGGTTCTTTTTAATCCTTTTTTGCCTTACCTGGGCGCGCATAAAGACGTTTGATGGATAAGTTAACCATTATTTATCAGTCTGATAGTGGTTAAATTCCGATCATGATTAATTACATAAACTCATCCCTTTTCGGCGTAATGTTTCCCTTGTTAACCATTTATTCAATAAGGGATTAAATTATGTGGAGTGCCCATAAAGCCGCAGTTCATGCTCGCCAGCATGCAGGTCAGTATAGCCAGAAAAGATGTGCAGAATTTGTTTCGAAATCCATTCGCGCCGGCGGTGCTAATCTACAGAACACACATTATGCTAAGGATATGAAAAGCAATTTAATTCTGGCGGGTTTCCACCAGGTTTACGGTGAGCCTGTTGAGGGCGATGTGGCGGTGATCCAGCCCACTGCGCACCACCCATATGGCCACGCTTGCATCTATGGTGGGAACGGCGTCTGGTACTCTGATTTTGTTCAGCGAACAATGTATCCGGGAAAGGAATACCGGGAATTAAAGCCAGCATATGCAATTTACAGGCATGACTGACATGAAAAAAATAATTCTGGCGATCCTGCTTCTGCCCACTCTCGCATCCGCTGCACAGAAGTTCCCCCCTGAGGTATCCGCTGCCCTTCAGTTTAATAAGTGGTACATCTCGCAAATTATTATCGGGAAAGAGCCCCTGAAAAACTATGAAGCGCTGAGGCCATATGTAACCCGCGAAACTATCAGCAAACTCAAAGCCATGGATAAGCTGGATCCAGATGAATATGACGTGCCTGACGTCGATATGTTCATCAAGGCTCAGGGATATGAAGATGACTGGGGCATCGTCAGTGCGCGGGCGCTAGATTACGATGCCGCCTGTATGCAGGTTTATATCTCATTCGGCAAAAAGCGGGATCACACCGTGATTGACTGCATGGTCAAGGAAGATGGCGTGTGGAAAGTTGAATCCGTGGCCAGTATGAATATTTCAGACAACCTGATGATGGAATAAACCGACGATATGACAGGGGTACTGATGCTATGCATCTTCGCGGATACCCCTGTCGTATCGCCAGAAGGCAAAATCCCGCACTGGCGGTTTACCGTTGGCCCCCTTAACATCAGTGATGGAACGAAACGGCGAAACCCTGTTCACGCCAGTGGTCGAGCTGCTCCTGTTGACGAGGCGTAGGCGCTTTACCGGTCCAGACGAAGATTTTTTGCCCGGGGAAGAGTTCAGGACGTGGAGAATCAATCGGCTCAGCCAGCACGTCGATATGCCAGCCTTTATAGGCAAGACGGGCCGCTTCCAGCCACAAATGCGTACGGTCGTCGCAATCCCACCCAATCAGCAGCGCATCCTTACCTGCTTTTTTTCGCGACTCACCCAGGCTTGCAACGGCAAACTCAATCAGGACACCGTCCAGCAGGCTCGCCATGTGACGCACCGTATTCTGGTCCTGGTTCATTCGCTGCCGCACAGGGGTGATGATGTTATCTATCAGAACATCCATCGCATGGTCACGGCGGAACTCGCCGATTTTGGCGCGCAGTTTTGCCGGACTGGCATAGCGCAGAACGGTTAACATCTCTTCCTGAAAAGATGCCCAGTTCCCCTGAGTCATTACTTCTGTATTTTCAAGAAGCGCTTTTACTTTACCGACCGAAACACCCGTTTTCATCAGGCGCTTGATCTCTTCGATACGCAGGATATCTTCATCGTCAAACTGACGATGACCCCCTTCGCTTCGCTGCGGCTTCAACAATCCATAACGTCGCTGCCAGGCACGCAGCGTAACGGGGTTGATACCGCATCGTTCGGCCACTTCGCCGATACTGTAATAGGCCATTAACTCCCTCACGCACATTACTTCCATACCTAACCAAACCAACCTTATCAGATTGTACAAATCATTTGTATAACTAACTCCTCGTTCTGAGACAAGTGAATGGCTCAATGAACCACTCACTCGTTAATGTATTGTTGTATAAATTTAGCCGTACGTACAGGTCACTTTTAAGAGTTACGTACAGGTTTTTATAAATCGTACTTTTTCTCGGGCCAGGCAATCGCCGGTATGCCCCCCAGGCGCGGGCTGGCGAAAAGGTGCCCCTGGAACTGAGAAATCCCGGCAGATTCCAGCCACATCCACTCTTCAGCCAGCTCTACGCCTACCGCACAGAACAGAATTTCCAGGGAGGCGCAGCATTTAATAATTGACTGAATGATCGCCTGACGCGGGCCGCTCTTGTGCACGTTGGCAATCAAATCACGGTTGATCTTGATTCTGTCCGGCTGAAACTGGGCCAGCAGTTGCAGACCGGCGAATCCCGCGCCAAAGTGATCGATGGCCACGCTGATCCCGGCGCTTTTAAGCTGTCTGACCGCGCTGGTGAACTCTTCGAAGCGCGAGATCGCCTCGCTCTCGGTGAACTCGACCACAATTTGCTCCGGCACAAAACCGTTCGCCTCAATTGCCGTCAGTAAAAAATCGACGGCGCCAGGAACATTGACCAGCGTCATCGGCAGCAGATTAATGGACAACGTTTGAGTCTGTAGGCCCAGTGCGCTGGCCATCGACAAAGCCACCTGTTTACTCTTCAGATCCGATTCGTACAGCGCCTCACGCGACAGGTTGGCAAAATAGCTTTCCGGGGACTCACCGGACGGCGTGCGGATCAGGGCTTCCCAGGAAACTACCTGCTGCATAAACGGATCGACGATAGGTTGAAATGCGAAACTACAGTCCGCGCCCTTTGCCACTACTGTCGGCTGGGAGGATAACGGCGTATTTTCGGTGACAAACTCCCAGGCGTCAGCCGGAGGCAGCTCAAAGTAGTTGGCTTTTTCAGTGGCCTCAACGAAGGTGCGGAAAAATTGCAGGGCGCGATCGTTATAGGTCAGCTGATAGCGCGTTGTGCCTTTATCGAGTACCTGTTGCAGCACTTCGTCGGTATCGTACTGACGAAGGTCAAAGAGCTCCATACCCACGTTGCCAAAACGTCTTGAAGGCCCGTGATCGCTTAACAATTCGACCACGTTGTGATGCCGTGGGTCACGGCAGATGAGCTCATAGATCTCCTTAACGTTATCAGCGGGCCCTTCAAGTAACTGAAAAAAGTGTGTGCCGTTAAACAGCAAAATCCCCGTCACATCGAACTGGCGATTTCTACAATTTGCAGCAGCGACCATGTCTTCCAGCGCTTTCACTGGAACGTCCTCGCAGATATGACTGCGGTAAATGATGGTTGTGAGCATGCTAATCCTGAAGATTGAGGGGGTGACCACGAAAACACGTGGGGAAAACTCTGTTATAGCACATTAATTGCCCAACAAATAATTTACATCTCAACGATTTACACGGCTTTTTTGCGTCATTTACGGGCTTGTACAACTCTGCGACGCCGCTTCGGATTGTACAATATATCTTGTGAATACCGCAGTAAATCGTATAAGAATAAGCAACTGATAAATAATGATTTTATAAAATATATTATAAAATGTTTAAAAAATTGTACATTTTAAATGTACAGATTTGAAAATTATGTATACCTTAAATGTAACGTTACTGATTACGAAAATTTACAGGAGCGAAACATGCAGCAGAACGGACACCTCGCAGACTCGGCAACAGCGATTGCGCAGTATTTCGAAAAAGCCGCGCTTCCAACCCAACAGGAAACATTGGGTCAGGTTGTTGTTGAAATCCTTAGCGACGGGCGAAATCTGAATCGCAAATCGCTCTGCACAAAACTGTTGAGTCGCCTTGAAAAGGCCAATGGCCCGGAAGAGGAACATCATTATCACATGCTTCTTGGCCTGCTCTTCGAACGTTAATGTCATGAACAGCAGTGATGCGGACAGACTAATCGACAAGCTTATTGGAGAAGCCGCTCTTTCACTTTTGAAGGAGCGCGGTCCGGTGACGACCGAGGGATTGGTTCAGCGTCTGCGTAACATGCAAGCATATGAAACGGATCCCCAGCGGCGGGAGACATTAGCGCGAGTTATAGCTGAAATCAGCTCTGGCACGGTCGCTTTTAAAGGTCGCAGAACCGCACAAGGACGAATACAGAGAGAGGGATCTCTCAAAAATAACCGAGACAATGTAGTGCCGTTATTTGGAAATGGAAAACCGTCCGATCCTAAAAAGATACATTGACTACAACTTTACAGCTACGGTGAGAACAAATGAGACAAAATATTCAGCTTCAACCCGAATACCACTCCGCCTTTTTAGATAGCGCGTTGTCGGAGTATTTCCGTCACGCAGGCGATCGCTTTGCTGAAGAGTCTGCCATTTTTTCGACTGCGGTTCGTTGTGTTCTTGCTTCCGAAGGTCATTTGACCAACAAAGCGATCATTCTCTGGCTAATCCAGACGCTGGAATCCACCGACGATGTCGTTAAGGCGGATGTGATCCGCAAGACGCTGGAAATTGTCGTCGGTTACACCATGGACGATCTTTAACGCCTCCCCCATCCCTACGGATAGCGTGTCATCGTCAATTCTGACGAACAGACTGACGATGACACACCCTCTCTCCTCTAACGCCCTGTTAATCAAGAACGCTGAATGTGGCATGGATCCTGCTTAGTCCGCTAAGGGACTGGGCTTTCCAGTAAACATTGCTTCATTTCTTAACAGGTCTGTTATTGATGAAAAAAATCGCCAGCGTCTGCCCCTACTGCGGTGCAGGCTGCAAACTAAACCTCGTCGTTAAAAATAACCGGATTATCCGTGCCGAAGCCGCTGATGGCGTAACCAATCAGGGCACGCTTTGCCTGAAAGGGTTCTACGGCTGGGACTTTCTTAACGACACACGGCTGCTTACCCCCCGTCTGACGCAGCCCATGATCCGCTACAGCAAAGGCGAGGCCTTTACCCCTGTTACCTGGGAAGAGGCCATTCGCTATACCGCTCACAGGCTTAAAAGCATCAAAGAACAGTATGGCCCTCGGTCCATTATGACTACGGGTTCCTCACGGGGAACGGGCAATGAGACCAACTATGTGATGCAAAAATTTGCCCGAGCGGTGCTGAATACTAACAACGTCGACTGCTGCGCCCGCGTCTGTCACGGTCCGTCCGTTGCCGGTTTACAGGAGACCCTCGGCAACGGCGCCATGAGCAATTCCATTAACGATATTGAAAACTCAAAATGCCTGCTGGTATTCGGCTATAACTGCGCCGACTCTCACCCCATCGTCGCCCGACGCGTGCTTAAAGCACGTGAAAATGGCGCTAAAATCATCGTCTGCGATCCGCGTCATATTGAAACGGCACGCATTGCCGATCTTCATCTTCAGCTAAAAAATGGCAGTAACATGGCGCTGGTCAATGCCTTTGGCTATGTCCTGCTGGAAGAGGAACTGTACGACAAAAACTACGTTGCCCGCTTTACCGAAGGGCTTGAGGCGTACCGGCTGACGGTAAAAGATTACGCACCCGAGCAGGTTGAACATCTGACGGGGATCCGCGCGCGGGATGTTCGTCAGGCAATGCGCATGTTCGCAGCGGCGCCTTCAGCAACGGTGATGTGGGGGATGGGCGTCACGCAGTTTGGTCAGGCGGTCGATGTGGTGAAAGGTCTCTCCAGCCTGGCGCTGCTGACCGGCAACCTGGGCCGCCCTGCCGTCGGCGTGGGTCCGGTTCGCGGGCAAAATAACGTTCAGGGTGCCTGCGATATGGGCGTTCTGCCCAATATGTTCCCCGGCTACCAGGACGTCACTGACCCGGCGGTCAGACTGAAATTTGCCGATGCGTGGAAAATCAATGTCAACCGGATGGACGATCGCGTCGGGACGCGTATCACCGAAGTGCCACATCTCGCGCTGGAAGGAAAGATCAAAGCGTATTACATCATGGGGGAAGATCCGCTTCAGACAGAAGCCGATCTGGGACTGGTCCGCCGCGGCTTTGAGGCGCTCGATTTTGTGGTGGTTCAGGACATCTTTATGACCAAAACGGCAGAGGTGGCTGACGTGCTGCTCCCTGCCACCTCATGGGGAGAGCACGCCGGCGTGTTCACCTGTGCCGATCGCGGCTTCCAGCGTTTCGGCAAAGCCATTGAGGCCAGCGGCAACGTGAAGCGCGACTGGGAGATCATCAGCCTGCTGGCCACGGAGATGGGTTATCCCATGCATTACGAGGATAACCAGCAGATCTGGGACGAAATGCGCGAGCTGTGCCCCCTCTTCTACGGCGTGACCTACGAAAAAATGGGCGAGATGGGTCATGTGCAGTGGCCCTGTCCCACCCTCGATCATCCCGGCACTCCCTACCTGTACAAGGATAATCAGTTCGACACCCCCACTGGCAAAGGCCAGTTATTTGCCGCCCCCTGGCGCGCCCCGGCGGAGATACCGGATGCGGATTACCCGCTGGTACTGTGCACGGTGCGCGAAGTGGGTCACTACTCCTGTCGCTCAATGACCGGGAACTGCGCGGCGCTGCAAAGCCTGGCCGACGAGCCGGGCCGGGTGCAGATCAACCCGGCCGACGCGGATGAACGGGGGATTGCCGAGGGCCAACTGGTCTGGGTACGTTCACGCCGGGGTAAAGTGATCACGCGCGCCAGCATCAGCGAGCGCATCAATGCGGGAGCAATCTATATGACCTACCAGTGGTGGATTGGCGCCTGTAATGAGCTGACGCAGGATAATCTCGACCCGATCTCCAGAACGCCGGAAACGAAGTATTGCGCCGTGCAGCTGGAGGCGATCGAGGACCAGCGCTGGGCGGAGGATTTTGCGGCTTCCGCATACCAGACCATGAAGACGCGGTTGATCGCTGCGGTTAATGTTTAAATGCATTGCCGGGTAGCTATCGCTGCCCGGCCCGCTATCCGCTGCCGTTTTAGGCTATTTGTTGTGCATAATTATTTTCCAGGTAATCGCGAAGCAGGTTCGGACGGCTCTTTTTCTCCATCAGCCTTCTCAACAGTACGATCAGCTCGTAATCGCTTCGCAGATTAAATTTCTGCATCATCATATATTTATGGGTAAAGACCGTTTTTTCGCTCATCTTCAACGCGTTCGCGGTCTGCACCACCGACAGCCCCCGGTAAAAATTGACCATAATACGAATCTGTTGCCGGGATAATCCTTTATGCTGGCAGTCGAAACAGGTCTTTTTATTCAACGTGTAACCTGGTAATTGCGTCCTGAACCACGCGATAAACAGAACGCCGCTAATACGATCAAGCGACGCCCGGCGCGGAAGAAAAATAATGTCCTGAAAGCAGGAAGGCAGCGCCGAAAAACGCAGCTCATCGTCGACGAGACCTATCACAATTCCTTTTTGCCGGGCCAGTAACTCCGGAAAACAGGTCAGCGTTTCCCCCTGACATAATGAAAGAACAATAATATCGGCCTGGCTGACGTTTTCATTGGTCAGCGCCAGGTGAAATGTGATGGAGCGATGAAAGTTATGCTTAAAAAAATCGTCGAAAAAGCTCTGTAGCCCAGCCTGAAAAAACAGATCCGTTTCCTGAATCAGAATATTTAACATAGTTCACACCAACGTCTTTAAAAAAGGCTTATCACCGGCATTTAGTTGTACTGCATCGTCATTACCACAACCGCGCTGATGCTTCCCGGCGTGGCGCCTCCCGGCATGGATTTTACCGAGGCCAGCATAGCCAATGTCGCGGTTCTGTCCGCGGCAATGGTCTGGGTCATACTGGTGCCTGTTCCTTTAAGCGCGCTGGTTTGGGCATCGCGCATGGCTATCGCCACATGCGTGGCCGAACCGCTGTTCATGAAATAGTCCGCTCCCGCCTCGGGATCGGGGCTGCCGGTGAAAGCGACGGTCACACTCTGCGTTCCCGTTGGGCACTGGGTAAACAGCAGACTGAAAGGCACCGGATCCGATGTTGAGCCCGGCGTCGCCATATTGGTTGCCTGAATATTGCCCAGGTTGACATCGAGGCTGTTACTGCCGCCATTAAATATGCACGGCGACGCAACGATATTTCCCGTCACACCGATGTTGACGCTATCAGCGGAGCATACCTTCCCGCTGAGTAAGGCAAGTAAAAGCAGTGTCCTGCATCTTATTTTCATCTTCTTACCTGCTACTGGTAGGTCAAATTAAGGGTGGCGGAGGCATTCGCTGAACCTGACTCCACTCGGGTTAACGTCTGGTAATATCGGGCCGTTAATGGCAACGTCTCTTGCCCCCCGGCAGACTGCCGCAAGAATAGTCGGCTGTTCATCACCAGCGGTGCACCGTTATAGATAAGCTGCACCCCCACCCCTTTCGCAGTGCCGGCATTTCCCTGCCCGGTTAAGGCCATCACGCTGGTATTGGCGCTGTCCGGGTTCAGTATTCCACTGAGCGAGACCGTAATATTGGTTCCGGCGGCGCAGGTCAGGCCCAGGTTTTGCGTGTTCTGTGCTCCCACTGGCGTGGTGCCCACCGTGGAGCCGAACGCCGAGGCGGGAATATCCCCTATCGGAAACGTCAGCTGGGCCGTATTCACCGTGCACGCCAGCGCATTGATGGTGCCGGAGGTGAGCTGCGTGGTCAGACCGTCACGGTAGAGGCCATCGCTTCCCTGAAGCGTCACGACACCGATCGTCCCGGGGGTTAATGCCCCCGATGAGACCGGCCCCGTCACCACCAGCTCAATCCTCCCGCCGTACCAGTCCACATAGGAGGTCTGCGCATTGTACGAGAACGTATTGCTCGGGTTTTCAAAATAGCCGTTGGAAGAAAAGCGTATCCCTATCCCGCTGACGTTCGTGTTGTAAACATGGTTGCCGTAGCTGCTCAACGTGGCGCCGTTGTAGCGCAGGCTGAATCCCAGCATCAGCGGATTAGTACACCCGGTAAGATAGGAGCCTGTGGCTGACGCCGCGCCAGAAAATACCACCGTGCCGACAGGCGCATCGCGCTGCACGTTGATCGTCCCCACGGACAGGGTGGAAAGCTGCGGGGTGATGGTGGTGCAGGTACCGGCACGAGCCATATTTGCCGCCGCGAGCAAACAGAGCAGCAGCATCGCGTTAAGACATTTCATGTTAGCGTTCCTGACGGCAGGTGGCGTGCATATCAGCGATCCCACCGTACGTTGAGTGATTCGGCAGCGTGAAATCAGCGCGGCATTGCTGACTGGATTGACTTCCCCATGTAGCGACTAACGTTCCCTGCTCGCGCATCCCGGTTAAATAGACCTGACCGCGATCGCCGACAATAAAACTGCCGCTGTCATCACCCACAAGGGTGACCACCGCCCCAAACGGAACGGCGCGGTCGCTGTCGGTCAAGGTCATCAGCACCCGGCGTCCTGACTTCGGCAGATAATCGGCTCTCACCACCGCTCCCCGCGTCGGCGTCACCGTGCGGGTGTTGATCTCCAGCTCGACATCGTCCGGCATCGTTTCCGGGTCGAGGGTGAGATCGTTTTTCCGGTAGACAGAAAGGTTGCTCACGACCGTATATCCGCGAAAATCTGTCCGTACACCGGGCTGATTGCGGATATCCACGTCGTGGGCGCCGGGGGCTTTGATTAAGACGCTGGTCTCCCCCAGCGGCTGGGAAAGCGTGATGCCATCAGCATGGGCGAGAATGCCGCCTTGCAGCCCGTAATTCAGGCGTTCACTGTTTTTGTCATAACCATAACCTGCCGTGACTTCGCCATAGGCGCCTTTGTAGTCCGCGTTAACATTGCCGGTATAGCCCACGCCCTCTGTTCCGTATCCCTGCTGTACGTTCCAGTTCAGGGCACGGTTCTCGAGCGCTACCCCGTTCAGGCCGACGTTATGCGTCGTCCCGTTATTCCCGCTGGCGTTCATGCCATAGTTAGCCCATGTCTGCGGCAAAAATTTATCCAGCGGAATGCTGACGTTGAACGCCAGAAGCTGGTCATGGTCAGCGTTTTTTTGGCTGTCGCGGGTTTCTGACGCTGAGCGGACATTTTTGCTGTAAGTCCATGTCAGGCCATAGCTGATGTTATGCCAGTAGTTGCTATAGCCGACGCTCCACGAAGCCATCGACTTACCGTCATTCCAGTAATCTTCCCGCGCCGCACTGAGGGTAAGCGCGCCCAGGTTGTCCCCCAGCGTCTGGCTCATCGTCAGCTCGGCACGGTTACGTCGCCTGTCATGAAGCGCGCTGCTGTCGCCGTAAGAATCGAGGACGTCCTGCATCCCGTAATAGCCGCGGGTCGAGTAGCGATACCCGGCAATCGAAAAGTTGGTCCCGGTATTGATAAAATTCTTGCTGTATCGGGCCCGCCACGACTGACCGTTTGTTTTCGCGGCATGCTCCGGCGTTGACCAGCCCTGAGTGACGTCTGCGGATACAGCCCCGAGATCGCCCATATTCTTGCCCACCCCCAGAGCCGCCGACTGGTACTTATCTGCCCCCTGGACGCCGCCATAGAGCGTAATACCGTGAGGGAGGCCGTAAATTCCGGTCAATTGCCCGAAGGGGGTTTTCTCCACGCTACGGTTATACGAGCGATACTGCCCGGCGGTAAGGGCATATTTCAGGCGCCCCTCCCGTTGCAGGACCGGCAGCGAAGCGTACGGCAGGGTGAAATGTTGCTCACTACCATCAGCTTCGACGATCGTGACATCAAGATCGCCCGCGCCGCCGGTGGGATACATATCCGCGATCTCAAACGCGCCCGGCGCCACATAGCTTTGGTAGATTTGATAGCCATTCTGACGCACCACGACCTGCGCGTTAGTTCGCGCAATACCGCGCACCACCGGCGCATAGCCTTTCAGGGAATCCGGCAGCATATCGTCGTCGGACGCCAGCTGGACGCCGCGAAACGGCATGCTGTCAAAGACATCGGCAGGCGCGGAACTGTCTCCGAGCGTAAGCTGGGCTTGCAGGGGAATAATCGCGCGCTGCATCAAGGTATAGACGTTGTCCCACTTATCCTGGCCGGACGCATCGCGGGACCAGGTGGTGTAGTTGCGTAACCGCCAGGGACCGACGTTGATCCCCGGCCGCAGGTTTGCATACTGGCTGTCGCTGCGGGTGCCTGCCCCGCTTCTTGCCCGGCTGTTTGCCCCGCTCAGGCTGTAGTTGAGCATGGCCGCGGTAATGCCTTCATCCCACATATCCGGCGGAACGTAACCTCTCGCTGGCAGGTCTATAGCCGCCTGTGGAATGCTAATGGCCAGACGCTGGGCGCCAAACTGAAAATCCGCGCTGGCCTGTGGGATCGCCCTGAGATCGGCGCATTCACCTTCCCCGGCGGCAAGCTGCGGGAAAAGCGCCGTTTTCACGCCCCACGCTTTTAACTGCCCGATACTCAGGCAAGGCTGCAACGTTTCACTGCCGTTAGCATCCTTCACTGCCATAAAACGAATATCCCGCGTTTCCAGCAGCCGATCGTCAAGAATAATATCAACGTGGTATATCCCGGGCGCCTGCGAGCCGGATTCAAAGGCAGATAAATCCGCTTTTCCCATTCCGGGATTATCCAGCTCTACCAGTTCCGTATTAAACGTCTCACTGGCATACAGTGTGGGAGAGACACCAGCAAGCGCGAGGGCAATAAATATTGCCAGGCGCGCAGGCTGCATTGTATTCAATGCCGTTGTCATGACGAACACCTGATTAACGCGTAAGGATCACAAACTGGCCCGGTGTAATTCGCCAGGGCTGCCATAATCGTTAATGACTTTAAACGTCAGCGTATTGCCACTGGTTCCGTTCGGTAACGGAAAACGGGCTGCGCCTGAAGGCATCACGTACGTGACATCGTCAAGTTTCTTATTACCCAACGTAATTTCATTGAAATTGATAACGTACGGCGTAGGGTTATTAACCTGAAGGGTATTTCCCGCACGACGCCAGGTTAATTTATTGGCTTGCTCCTCGGGGGTAGACGCACGAAGAGTCTCTGGTCGATAAATTAATTTGATGCGCGTTTTGACGGCAATTTGCAGCGAGTTCATCTGCTTTGAGGCTGAAGGAATAGCTTTAATGTTCAGCCAGAATAAACTCTCCTGCCCCTGAGGCAGTGAGCCGGTCATGACAATACGCTCAAGGTTTTTTTGCCCGCCGTCCAGCCGATACAGTGGTGGCGTAATAATAAAAGGCGCTTTACCCGATTGTTCATCCTGAACATCTATCCACGACTGGATTAAATAAGGAACATTATCAGGATTAGTAATACCTATTGACGCCTCTTTTTTAGTCCCATCAAAAATAATACGGGTGCCGCCAATAATTACTCCTGCACTGACGGATGTTAACGTCAGCGGTAACAGCGCCATAGCCAGGCCCATTGTCGTGATAAAATGCATTTTAATACCTCATAAAACAAGGGGCCGGGCGGCCCCCTGCTGATTACTGCAATGACTTAGTTGTATACCACTGAGAAGTTTGCGACCGAGTTAGCCGGGCCCGCGGTCACGGATGCCGCGGTGGAGATATACTGCGCGTAGAAGTTCAGTGTATTATCAGCCGTACTGCTGAGCGGGTAAATATAGCTGTTGCTGCCGTGCAGCGGCAGATCGGCTTTATCTGCCGTCATCAGGTTAATCGCCACCCCGGTGGCCGCCCCCGCCACGGACGTATCAATCGCCAGCAGGCTGGCGTTGGTTAAATCCGGCGTGCCGTCAAAACGGACTTTTGCATTGGTGACCGTTACCGGACAGTTTTTCAAAATAATATTGAATTGCGTCGCAGCCGTTCTCGCCCCGGTTGTCGGGAATTCCGTTTTATAATAATCGCCTAATACCACCACCTGATTCTGGGATGCCACATCAACGTCGCAGGCAGAATCCAGAATATTCCCGTTAAAATTAACGGTACCGGCCGCTGCGAATGCATTGGTCATGGTGAGTACAGAACCTGCCGCTAACATTGCCATCATCAATTTTGTATTCATAATTTTATATCCCGTATTACTTTATTTATTACCGACATTCAGTTGCAGAAACAAAAGACTTTCCGACGAGTCAAAATTTATACAACTCTTTTTCCGCATACAATCAATTTTGAGGTCTAGCTGTAGACCCTCTTTTAACAATTACAAAACATATTCACTCGGAAACACCTTAAGAATAATGGCCAAAGTCTACTTTTAGACCTGAATAAAAAAGATTTCAATTTCAATTAATTAAGACTCAAAAAAAAGCGAGTCTATAATTAGACTCGCCGCAAACATTCCCTGATCTGCTGGTTTTTAAGATAATTCTTTATGCCGATCAAAAAATGATCGCATCAGTCAGTGAGGTTTCACATGAATACCCGTTTCGCGCCTGAGTCAGATATTGATAAGTCAACAGTGCTCGGCGCTAAGCCTTTTAAGCACATTGAAAAAATAATCGATAATGTTTTGCCGCATGCGGAGAGAAGCATTATTGCCAGAGGAGAAATTATCCATTATTGCTCCGGCGATACCCGTCAATGCTTTTTACTGTTGCATGGCAGCGTGGCGTTACACCGTCGCGGGGACGGTATCGTCTTAAATTCTGAATCCGCGCCATTTATACTCGGCGTGAGCAGCCAGTTATCGTCTGAACACCTGTACGTCAGAGCGCTGGAAACTTCAGAGGTGGCCAGCGTTTCGCTGGCGTGTTTCAATCATGTTGTCGCACAACAGAATTTATGGGAGCACTTCTCAAACCTGCTGATCTATACCGCATCGCGCGTCTACGAACATTGTGCCCAGATATCGCAAATGTCGGCTTATGACATTATCCGCTTTCAACTGGTTGAGTTAATGCAGGAGCCGGAAGCCATAAGACAAAACATTACTGCCGCAGCCTATATCAAAAGCCGCACCTATCTTTCACGCAGCGGCATTATGCGGATCCTCGCGGAGTTGCGGACGGGGAAATACATCACCATGGAGCGTGGCGTACTAGTTGAGATCCATCACTTACCCCGTAAGTACTGAGGCTGTATTTATCTCTGGAGAAGGTGGAAAAGAAGAGCGACACTATAGAGAGTACAGTCTCTTTCCAGGTTAACGCTATGTCTTCTGACAAACCATCGCATCGCGGCTCTCCCTATGCTCAGGAACTGATTTCTCATTTACAGCCGCACTGCGCCACGCATAAAACCGATCCCGGCGAGCAACTTGATCTCCAGGTTGACGGGCAGAGCATGTGTTATTTAATTCTTGATGGCACGGTCGCCATATACAGAAGAAGCGACGACATGATGCTTTCAACGGCGCGCAGTCCCGCCCTGTTTGGCCTCGCTAACCTGACGGACATTTATTTTAATGACTACCTCCGAACGGTAACGCCTTGCCTGATTGGTGTGCTCACGACCGATCGGGTGGCTGAAATTATCAAAGAGAAGGCGCTGTGGGGGCTGCTTTCTAATCATCTGATGTTTGTCTATAACCGCCTCTATCACAACGTCATGCCGAAAGGCGCGCCAACCGCGTACGAGATGATTCGCCAGCAGCTCGTGCTGCTGATGCAGGAAGATGACAGCTACCGACGCAGCGTGACGGCGGAAAGGTATATCAGGGATAAAACCCATCTTTCCCGCAGTGGCGTAATGCGGATCCTGGCTGATCTGAAAACGGGTGGGTTCATCGAAATGGAAGAAGGCCGGCTGATTAAAATTAACAAACTGCCTGCCAGATACTGAATGTCAGACACAAAAAAGGCCGCGCTTGCGGCCTTTTCTTCACTGCTTAATGGACGTGAACGCCCAACCGCCAGGCAAAGTAGATCTCTTCTTTCAGTTCGTTTGAAGAGAGCGCCAGCAAATCCGTAAATTCCAGCTCAAGCTGTTTCAGCTTTTTCAGGTACTGCGCGGGAGAGAGATTGCTTTTATCGCGACGTAAATATTCAATTGCCAGCTGTGTTGGGGTTATTTCAGTATCCATGATGTCCTCGCTTATGTTCAAAACGTGACCAGTATATCACAATCAGGCGGCTAATTTTTGACCAAAAACAAGACATCCGGAAACTTTACACAACGGCCGTCGTCAGCCTGGATGAACAACACAGGCGATCCTGCTCGTCCAGAATATCAATCTGCCACACCTGATGACGGCTTCCGGCATGCAGCGCCCGGCAGACGCCGCGCACGCGCCCGCTGCGAACGGAGCGGATGTGGTTGGCATTGACCTCCAGACCCACCACCTTCTGCTCTCCTTCCGTACACAGGTAGCCCGCCACCGACCCCAGCGTTTCGGCCAGCACGACGGACGCGCCGCCGTGCAACAGGCCAAACGGTTGATGAGTACGGTTGTCTACCGGCATCGTCGCTTCCAGTTCGTTGTCGCCAATGCGCGTGAACTGGATATCCAGCAAACCGACCATGTTCTCCGCGCCCATGGCATTTAAGGCCTCCAGCGTGACCGCACGTTTCCAGATCATCCGATAATCTCCAGTAAAGCCTGCAATGGATGGCGGACGCCGTTACCTTCCACCCGTTTCACCTGGCTGCGGCAGGAGTAGCCCGTCGCCAGACAGCGGTTGCGTGGCAGGCGCTGCATCGCCTGATGCCACGACAGCTCGTAAATGCCGAGCGAATTAGCGTGGTTTTTGACTTCATGGCCGTAGGTTCCGGCCATACCGCAGCAGCCCACGTTAACGCTTTCCAGCTTCGCGCCAAACCGGGCAAAGATAGAAGCCCACTGGGCAGGCGCCGTCGGCAGCGCCGTCACTTCGGTGCAGTGCCCAAACAGATACCAGGCTTCTCCACTCACCTCCTGAGTGGGCGTTTGCGTCAGCACCGCAGGCAGCCACTCGTGCACCAGTAAGACCTGAAAATCACCGCGCTTATCGCCGAGCGTCTGCTTATATTCATCCCGGTAACAGAGCACCAGCGCAGGATCGACGCCCACCATCGGCATACCGAGCTGCGCCACGCGATTCAGAAAATCTGAAGTTTTCTGCGCGGTTTTCGCAAAGCGGGTGAGGAAACCTTTTATGTGCTGCGCCTTGCCGTTCGGCGAGAACGGCAGCACCACCGGCTGGTAGCCGATTTTCTCGGCCAGTCGGACAAAATCGGCCACCACCTGCGCATCGTAATAGCTGGTAAACGGATCCTGCACCACCAGCACCACCTTCGCTTTCTGCTCAGGGCTTAATGCTTCCAGTTGTTCCAGGGTCATGTTCGCCGAGCGGTGCCCCACCAGCCGACGCTGGAGCGATGGCACCGACAGCAGCGGCAGATCCACCATGCCGATATGTTTTTCTGACAGTTTGCGCACCAGCGGCTGGTTGATAAAGAAGTTAAAGGTTTTTGGCGCACGGGCCATCAGCGGCGCGTAACTCTCCACCGTCGCCACCAGATGATCGCGCATCGGGCGCAGATAACGCGTGTGGTACAGCTGGAGGAAGCGGGAACGGAATTCCGGTACGTCAATTTTAATCGGGCACTGGGTTGAACACGCCTTGCACGCCAGGCAGCCGGACATCGCCTCTTTCACCTCATGCGAGAAATCGTATTCACCTTTGTTCGCATGCCAGCTGTTGCGGGTGCGTTCGATAAGCCCGCGCAGGCTGGCGCGTTTTTCCGGCAGCTCCTGTTCCAGCTTGAGCGGGTCAACGCCGCGGTCGGCCAGCAGGCGCAGCCATTCGCGCACCAGCGTGGCACGCCCTTTCGGGGAATGAATGCGGTTGCTGGTGATTTTCATCGACGGACACATCGGGCTTTTCACATCGAAGTTGAAGCACAGCCCGTTGCCGTTGCACTCCATCGCGCCGCGCCAGGAAGCGCGTACCGCAATCGGAATTTGTCGGTCATAGGTGCCGCGCTTGACGGCGTCCACCTGCAACATCGGCGCATCGATGCCCTCCGGCGGGCAGATTTTTCCCGGGTTGAGGCGGTTATCGGGATCAAAAGCGGCTTTCACCTTACGCAGCTCGGCGTAAAGTTGTTCGCCAAAAAACGCCGGGCTGTACTCGGCGCGGAATCCTTTGCCGTGCTCGCCCCATAACAAGCCGCCGTATTTGGCCGTGAGGGCCACGACCTGGTCGGAGATCTCCTTCATCAGGATCTCCTGCTGCGGGTCGCACATGTCCAGCGCCGGGCGCACGTGCAGCACACCCGCGTCCACGTGCCCGAACATGCCATAGCTCAGACCATGGCTGTCGAGCAGCGCGCGAAACTCCACAATATAATCAGCAAGGTGCTCCGGCGGCACGCAGGTATCTTCCGCAAACGGAATAGGCTTCGCCGCCCCTTTCGCGTTGCCGAGCAGCCCCACCGCTTTTTTACGCATCGCGTAGATTCGCTCGATGCCGGAGAGATCGTTACACAGCTGCCAGCCAATGACGCCGCCTTCCCCCTGGGCAATCAGCTCGTCCAGACGCTGGCAGAGCGTGCTTACCTGGCTCTCAATCAGCTCTGCGTCATCCCCGGCGAACTCGACGATGTTCAGGCCGAGCATCTCTTTATCCGGCACGTCGGTAATCAGTTCGCTCACCGAATGCCAGACGATATCTTCCCGGGCCAGGTTCAGAACTTTTGAATCGACGGTTTCCACCGACAGCGCCCGCGCCTCCACCATAAACGGTGCATTACGCAGCGCGGAGTCAAAGGAGTTGTATTTGACATTCACCAGACGGCGCACCTTTGGCAACCGGGTGATATCCAGACGCGCTTCGGTGATGAAGGCCAGCGTCCCTTCTGACCCGGTCAGTACGCGGGTAAGATCGAACTGGCTCAGATCGTCATTAAAGACATGGCGCAGATCGTAGCCCGTCAGGAAGCGGTTAAGCTTCGGGAATTTGTTGAGGATCAGTTCGCGATTTTCGCGGCAGCGCTCCAGCACGGTACGATAAATCCGTCCGCTGGTGGTGCTCTCTTTTGCCAGCGTTTCGGCCAGCTCGATCGGCATCGGTTGGGTATCGAGGATATCGCCCCCCAGCAGCACCGCCCGCACACCCATAACGTGATCGGAGGTTTTGCCGTAGACCAGCGAGCCCTGCCCCGAGGCATCGGTGTTGATCATCCCGCCAATGGTCGCGCGGTTACTGGTGGAAAGCTCTGGCGCAAAAAAATAGCCGTAAGGTTTCAAAAACTGATTCAGCTGATCTTTGATCACCCCCGCTTCCACTCGCACCCACCCCTCTTCAGGGTTGATCTCAATGATGCGGTTCATATAGCGGGACATATCAATGATGATGCCCTGGTTCAGCGCCTGCCCGTTGGTACCCGTCCCGCCGCCGCGTGGGGTAAAGACCAGGGTGCTGAAACGCTCCTGCGACGCCAGACGGGCGATGAGCGCCACATCGGCGGTAGAGCGCGGGAAAACGACGGCATCGGGAAGAAGCTGGTAAATACTGTTATCGGTCGCCATCGTCAGCCTGTCGGCATAATCGGTGGCGGTGTCACCTGTAAAACCCTGTTGCTCCAGTGCCTGCAAAAAATTAAGCACCAGCTGAACGACGCCCGGTGCCTGAGAAATCTGTGGGATCATTGCTGTCGACCCTAATGAGAATAGTGTGAAATCGTTTGCGTTGTGTCTGGAAAGTTTTATCACATTTTTTTCTTATGTGCTTCGTAGAATTACGGGCAAAATCCGCCTGTCAAAAATCGCTGAAATCACTAATGATTAGAGAGATGCGGTTTATATTCCCATCAGCCTTGCTGGTGTTCATTTAAGGAAAGTTTCGTTTATGGTCAATCTTCGTCAGCCCAGGGATGTCGCGCAGATACTGCTGTCGGTGCTGTTCTTAGCCATTATGATTATTGCGTGTCTGTGGATTGTTCGTCCTTTCGTGCTCGGATTTGCCTGGGCCGCGACCGTCGTCGTCGCAACCTGGCCTTTACTCTTACGTTTGCAGAAACTGCTGTTTGGTCGCCGCGGCCTGGCCGTGCTGGTGATGACGCTGCTGTTGTTCCTGCTGTTTATTATTCCCATTGCACTGCTGGTTAACAGCCTGGTTGACAGTAGCGGCCCGGTTATTCGCGCGGTCACCAGCGGTGATATGACGCTGCCGGATCTCGCGTGGCTGAACAGTATTCCTGTTGTGGGCGCAAAACTGTACAGCGGCTGGCACAGCCTGCTGGAGATGGGCGGTAGCGCCCTGATGGCCAAAGTGCGTCCGTACATCGGCACAACCACCACCTGGTTTGTGGGGCAGGCTGCGCACATTGGTCGCTTCATGATGCACTGTACGTTGATGCTGGTCTTCAGCGCCCTGCTGTACTGGCGCGGCGAGCAGGTTGCGCTGGGGGTACGTCATTTCGCCACCCGACTGGCAGGTAAACGCGGCGATGCGGCCGTGCTGCTGGCAGCCCAGGCCGTCCGCGCGGTAGCGCTCGGCGTGGTGGTCACAGCGCTGGTGCAGGCTGTACTTGGCGGAATCGGGCTGGCAATTTCCGGCGTACCTTATGCCACCATTTTCACCGTCGTCATGCTGATGACCTGTCTGGCTCAGCTCGGTCCGCTGCTGGTGCTGGTTCCCTGCATTATCTGGCTTTACTGGACGGGGGACACGACCTGGGGCACGGTGCTACTGGTCTGGAGTTGCGTGGTGGGCACCATGGATAACGTGATCCGTCCCCTCCTCATCCGCATGGGCGCTGACCTGCCGCTGATTCTGATCCTGTCCGGGGTGATAGGGGGGTTAATTGCCTTCGGCATGATTGGCCTGTTCATCGGTCCGGTGCTGCTTGCGGTAACCTGGCGTCTCTTCTCCGCCTGGGTGCATGAAGTGCCGCCGCCGGGAACCGACCCTGACGTCATCTTAAGCGAACTTGAAGAACTGGAAGATAAGAACGCGCAGTAAGAACGTAGGCCGGGTGGCGCTAACGCTTACCCGGCTACACTCTCCACAGCAATACTTAAACGTTGCTAAACTATTTATTCTCTGCACACTGGTCAGACCCGCCTTTTTCTGCCTAAAACCGTCATTCTCTTCAAGAAATCTTTACCTGCCTTTAACTATTGAGACGAATCCGATCGACTCAAAATCCTGGCATGCCTACTATTAAGACACGGTTATAAATCAACACCTTGATTTATAAGCATGGAAATCCCCTGAGTGAAACAACGAATTGCTGTGTGTAGTCTTTGCCCATCTCCCACGATGGGCTTTTTTTTATCCTTTTTACGCCCGTGTAATGTCACAGCGGCTGAGCATGCGCCATTCCCCCGCCAGCTCCCGCGTCTCCCCGGTTACCAGCACGTTCACCACCTCGCGTATATCCGCCGAGGACGCGCCAACCTGTAGCTCAAATTCCCCTGGCTCGACAATCCGCTTCCCGTCCCGGCGGGTGAAATTAAACATCTCCACCGGCAGGGTAAAGGTCAGCGTGGCGGTTTCTCCCGGTGAAAGCGTAACGCGCTGGAACGCTTTCAGCTCCTGAAGCGGACGCACCTGCGTGGCGACCTTATCGCGTACGTACACCTGTACCACTTCGCTGCCGCTGCGCTCGCCGGTGTTGGTGATATCGACGCTTAACGCCACCTCTCCGTCGATCGGGACGCGGCTTTCCGCCAGGCGGGCCGCGCCCCAGCGAAACTGCGTCCAGCCGAGACCGTAACCGAACGGGTAAAGTGCGCCGAAATGGAACGCAAACGGCGTGCCGCCGCTTTTCAGCTTGTGGTTATAGTAGTACGGCATCGCCCCGGCGTTTTTCGGCACGCTCACTACCAGCCTGCCCTGCGGCTCCGCGCGGCCGGTTAAGACATCAGCAATCGCCCAGCCCCCTTCCTGCCCCGGCGCCCAGGCCATCATCAGCGCGGCCACCTTCTCTTCCAGCCCCTGAAGGTTATAAGGACGCCCACCCGTCATGACGACAATCACCGGCTTACCGGTTGCCACCAGCGCCTCCAGCAGCTGTTGCTGCACGCCCGGCAGATCCAGCGAATCGGTATCCGAACCTTCCCCCACGGTGCCGCTCTGGAATAGTCCGGCGAGGTCGCCCACGCAGGCCACCACCACGTCACTCTCTTTTGCCGCGCTCACGGCGTCGGGGATCAGATCCGTGCGTTGTGAAACCGGCGATTGCTGCATCGGCTTACCGCCGCTGTCGCCCGGGAACACCGGTGCGCCCGCCATCCGTTTTTCGATAATGTGGCACCCTTTGGCGTAACGTACCTGTGATGCGCCAAGGTACTGTTCCAGCGCCGCGCGCGGGGTAGTCACCTGCGAGGTCTCTTCAACCATATCGCTGATAATCAGGTGAACCGGGAAGCTGTAGCCGCTCAGTAACGCCAGTGGATCGTCCGCCGTCGGCCCCACTACCGCTACACGGGGTTTTCCGCCGAGGGGCAAAATGCCGTTATTTTCCAGCAGCGTGATCGATTTTGTTGCCACCTCGCGCGCCACCTGCCGGGTCGCCTCATTCTGCAAATCGATACCGTCTTCGTCGGCGTACGGTTTTTCAAACAGCCCGAGACGGAATTTTTCACTTAGCACGCGCGCCACAATCTCATCCACTTTCGCCATTGAGATGAGCCCACGCTCTACCGCTTCCGCCAGATGACGCGCGCAGTCATCCTTCGGCAATTCCACGTCCAGCCCGGCGTTAAACGCCAGCGCCGCCGATTGTGCTGGATCGTGAGAAATCCCGTGGTGCTGGTGCAGCAGGCTGACGCCGCCGTAATCCGCCACGATAATGCCGTCGAAGCCCCACTGTTCACGCAGCACGGTGGTGAGCAGAAAATGGTCGCTGTGCCCTGGCTGATTATCAATGTCGTGATAGGCTGGCATCACCGAACCGGCGTTGGCCAGCTTTACCGCCATCTCAAACGGCAGCAGGAAGGTATCGTTAAGCTCGCTGAAACCGAGATGGACCGGCGCATGATTGCGCGCCCCTTCGCTGAAGGAGTGGCCGACGTAATGTTTCAGGGTCGCCAGCAGATCGCGCTTATCGCCCTGCAACCCCTTCACGTACGCCGTCGCCATCACCCCTACCAGCCACGGATCTTCCCCAAAGGTCTCTTCCGTCCGTCCCCAGCGCACATCGCGCGAGACATCCAGCACCGGGGCCAGCCCCTGCTGGCACCCGACGGATCGGGCCTCTTTGCCAATCTGCTCCGCCGCGCGCTGCACCAGCGCCGGGTCCCAGGTAGAACCGTAGTTCAGCGACGACGGGAACAGCGTTGCATCTTTGCACAGCAGCCCTACCAGACACTCTTCATGAAACAGCGCCGGAATGCCGAGCCGGGTCTCCTCCATCATCATGCGTTGCAGGCGGTTAGCGGCACGCACGCCGTTTTTTGCATCTACAATGTGCGTGCCGAGCGGGCGGGTGATCTGCCCGACGCCGAGCTTCAGCCTTTCGCTGAGGGACGCCTGTTCACTCACGCCGGCGAATTCATCGCTCAGATCGCTGCGCTCGCGGTGGTTGCCGTGTTCATCGAGGATCAGCCAGTACGCGTGCATCTGGGCAAATTTCTCTTCCGGCGTCATACGCGCCAGTAAATCAGCGACACGCTCGTGTACGGAACGTCCCGCGTCCTTGTAGATCGCAGTCATGGTTTACTCCTGTAGTGCGGATTGGGTTGCCGGGCTGAGCTGCCCCGCATCGTTTCGACTATCGCGTTTGCTGGCCAGCTCGCGGGCGATGCTGTCCACCAGCCGGCTGTTAAGTTTGTAGATGGCAAGGAGCGCCACCATGCAGAGGAACAGCACGCAGGGGATCAGGGTGAACAGGGCATTGATGGTTGCAAGAACGTGAGGCGCCTGGTTTGCCTGACCGGGAGCGTAATCCACCATGCCAAGCACCCAACCGACCACCGCCCCACCCAGCGCCAGCCCAAACTTGATGGCAAACAGGGCGGTAGAAAAGACCAGCCCGTCCAGGCGGCGGCCGCTACGGTGTTCTTCGTAGTCCACCACATCGGAGAACATGGTCCATTGCAGCGGCGTGGTCAGGTTCTGAATAAAACTAAATACAATATTCAGACCGAATATCAGCCACACCTGCGAAGGCGGAATGAAGAAAATCAGCGCGCCAAAAATAACGAAAGAAATAATGGTCCACTGATAGGCACGCACCCGGTCAAATTTGCCCAGCAGGCGTTCAGATAATAATGCGCCGCTTAAGGAGGCCACCATGCCGGAAACAATAAAGGCAAAAACCAGTTCCGGACGTAACAGAACATAGTTAACGTAATACATGGTCGCAGAGCCACGCGTCACGACGGCGGTTAACAGTAAAATATTAAACAGAAAAACAATTCGCCACTGGCTATTGGCGGCCAGCAGTTTTAAATCCGTCAGCATCGAGCCGGAGGTGTCATTGCGCGGCGAGTAACGCTCCCGGGTCATAAAGAAGCAGCAGAAGAATAAAACAATACCCAGCAGCCCCATCAGGCTCATGGCATAGAAATAGCCTTTTTGCACATTCCCCTGGCCTAATAATGAGACCAGCGGCAGCGCGATGACCGTTACAATCAACCCGCCGATAAACGACAGGCCAAAGCGCCAGGATTGCAGCGAGTGGCGTTCGCGCGGGTCGAGCGTCAGCGCGCCAGGCATGGCACAGTAAGGGACGTTAATCGCGGAATAGATCAGACTCAGGATGGCATAGGTTACGCAGGCATAGACAATTTTTGCCATCGCCCCGGCATCCGGTACGTAGAAGGTAATCAGGCAGCTCACGCCAAACGGAATGGCAAACCAGAGCAGCCAGGGACGAAAACGACCGTGGCGGGTCTGAGTGCGGTCCACCAGCGCGCCAATGCACGGGTCGACAAACGCATCGACCACGCGCACCACTAAAAACATGGTGCCCATAATGGCCGCAGGCAAACCGAATACGTCCGTATAGAAATAAGCGAGAAATAACGTTGCCGTTTGCCAGACCAGCGCGCTGGCCATATCGCCGAGGCCATAACCTATTTTATCTTTGGTACGTAATACAGAGGAGATTGTCATTGTTATTTGCCTTTTTATCAGGTTAAAACGTATTTCAACCAGTCGCGCATCATCCCGACGGATGTACGCGGTAAGGCTCAAGTATTAGCAACGCCCTGCCCGCTAACAATTGTCTAAATTAACAGATAAATTATGATATTTGGTTTTTTGCTTTATTTGTGATGGTGAGCATATTCGCAGGAAAATAAAAAAGGCGAGGACAGATATCCTCGCCTTTTTCAGGTTGTGCAGGTTTTACTTTTTCAGCTCTGCCAGGCTCAGCCAGGTCTGCACCACGGTGTCCGGGTTCAGGGAGAGGCTATCAATCCCCTCGTCCATCAGCCAGGCCGCAAAGTCTTCATGGTCAGAAGGCCCCTGCCCGCAAATCCCGACATATTTACCCTGTTTCTTCGCCGCGCGGATGGCCATGGAGAGCAGCGCTTTCACCGCCTCGTTACGCTCATCAAACAGCTCAGAGACGACGCCGGAGTCGCGGTCTAGGCCGAGCGCCAGCTGCGTCATGTCATTCGAGCCAATGGAGAAGCCGTCGAAGTGCTCAAGGAACTGCTCGGCCAGCAGGGCGTTGGACGGAATTTCACACATCATGATGATCTTCAGCCCGTTCTCGCCGCGCTTCAGCCCCTGACGCGCCAGCTCATCCACCACCGCTTTCGCCTGATCCACGGTACGGACGAACGGGATCATGATTTCCACGTTGGTCAGCCCCATGTCATTGCGCACGCGTTTTACCGCCTCGCACTCCAGCGCGAAGCAGTCGCGGAAGCTTTCCGACACGTAGCGTCCGGCGCCGCGGAAGCCCAGCATCGGGTTCTCTTCTTCTGGCTCGTAGCGTTCACCGCCCACCAGGTTGGCGTATTCGTTGGACTTAAAGTCCGACAGACGCACGATCACGCGTTTCGGGTAGAAGGCCGCGCCGAGCGTGGCGATCCCTTCCGTCAGACGACCCACATAGAACTCTCTCGGCGAGTCGTAACCCTTCATCATCTCGCGGATTTCGTTTTGCAGTTTTGCGTCCTGGTCGTCGAACTCCAGCAGCGCACGCGGGTGCACCCCGATCATACGGTTAATAATAAATTCCAGACGCGCCAGGCCCACGCCTTCGTTCGGCAGACAGGCGAAGTCAAACGCGCGGTCCGGGTTGCCGACGTTCATCATGATCTTCAGCGGCAGGTCCGGCATGGTATCCACGCTGGAGCTTTTCACGCTGAAGTCGAGGATATCGGCATACACGTAACCGGTATCGCCTTCAGCGCAGGAGACCGTCACCTTCTGGTCGTCCTTCATGCGTTCGGTCGCGTCACCGCAGCCGACTACCGCCGGGATCCCCAGCTCACGGGCGATAATAGCCGCGTGACAGGTACGGCCGCCGCGGTTGGTGACGATGGCAGCCGCTTTTTTCATGATCGGTTCCCAGTCCGGGTCGGTCATGTCGGTTACCAGCACGTCGCCCGGCTGGATGCGGTTCATCTCGCTGATGTCGTGGATCACTTTCACCGGACCGGCACCGATGCGGTGACCAATTGCGCGGCCTTCCGCGACAATTTTGCCCTGCGCGTGCAGGGTGTAGCGCTCCATGACCTGACCACGTGAACGGACGGTTTCCGGACGCGCCTGCACGATAAACAGCTTGCCGGTGTGTCCGTCTTTCGCCCACTCGATGTCCATTGGACGGCCATAGTGTTTTTCAATCTGCACCGCCTGCTTCGCCAGCTCTTCCACTTCGGCGTCGGTCAGTGAGAAGCGATCCCGCTGCTCCTGCGGCACATCTTCAATGGTGACCTGCTTGCCATGCTCTTGCGTCGGAGCATAGATCATGCGGATTTTTTTCGAGCCCATGGTGCGGCGTACCACTGCCGGACGGTTAGCCGCCAGCGTAGGCTTGTGCACGTAGAATTCGTCAGGGTTCACCGCCCCCTGCACCACCATCTCGCCCAGACCCCATGCGGAGGTGATAAACACCACCTGGTCAAAGCCGGATTCAGTGTCGATAGAGAACATCACGCCGGAAGAGCCTACGTCGGAACGCACCATGCGCTGTACGCCTGCGGAGAGCGCCACGCCGCGGTGGTCATAGCCCTGATGGACGCGATAGGAGATGGCGCGGTCGTTGAACAGGGAAGCAAACACATGCTTCACCGCCACCAGCACCGCCTCGTAACCCTGGACGTTGAGGAAGGTTTCCTGCTGCCCGGCGAAAGAGGCATCCGGCATATCTTCCGCGGTGGCGGAAGAGCGCACGGCAAAGGAGGCCTGCGCATCGTCAGCGGAGAGCTGGTTGTAGGCGTCGTGGATGGCTTTTTCCAGTTCCGGCTGGAAAGGTGTGTCGATAATCCACTGGCGGATTTGCGCGCCGGCTTTGGCAAGCTCGGTGACATCATCAATATCCGTTTTATCCAGCAGGTCGTAAATGCGCTGGTTTACACCGCTCTGGTCTAAAAACAGGTTAAACGCATCGGCGGTTGTGGCAAACCCGTTAGGTACGGAGACACCCATACCGGACAGATTTGTAATCATTTCACCCAGGGAGGCATTTTTGCCCCCAACTCTGTCTACATCATTCATGCCGAGTTGGTTATACCAAAGCACCAGCGGTGACGAGCCATTGTTGGACATCGAAACAATCCTTTTGTGATATTTGATCGGAGTAAGAAACACCTGACTACGTATTTATACTGGCATATTTATTTCCGCTAAAAAAACGGTGAATCGTGTAAGCAATTTAAATTTTCAACTTTTCGGACAGTTTCCCGGCACTCGCTAACCCGATGATTCCTATAGATTCCGGCAAAAACCATAGAAATAAAGCCGCTATTCGAAAAATGAAATCCACTTTTCAGGAAAATCAAAAACACCATTTCATTTTAAATTCAGATAAGTTCTTTGCTGTGAAATTAACTTTTTTAATTTATGCTTTCAGGCAATTACGTACGCTATTCAGGGTGGATAAAATGGATAATGCTGTCGATCGCCACGTTTTTTATATTTCTGATGGGACGGCGATTACCGCCGAGGTGCTGGGACACGCGGTGATGTCGCAGTTTCCGGTATCGATAAACAGCATCACGTTGCCGTTCGTGGAAAATGAGAGCCGGGCCAAAGCGGTCAAGGACCAGATCGACGCCATTTACCAGCAGACCGGCGTTC
This sequence comes from Enterobacter sp. BIDMC 27, assembly GCF_000534415.1. Classification (NCBI taxonomy): domain Bacteria; kingdom Pseudomonadati; phylum Pseudomonadota; class Gammaproteobacteria; order Enterobacterales; family Enterobacteriaceae; genus Enterobacter; species Enterobacter sp. BIDMC 27. The sequence continues at coordinate 2,785,970 of NZ_KI973178.1, read as the reverse complement.
GTCCGCTGGTGTTCTATTCCATTGTGATCCCTGAGATCCGCAACATCATTTTGCAAAGCGAGGGCTTCTGTCAGGACATCGTGCAGGCGCTGGTTGCTCCCTTGCAAAGCGAGCTGAAGCTCGACCCGACGCCGATCGCCCACCGTACCCACGGTCTGAACCCCGGCAACCTGACCAAATACGATGCGCGTATTGCCGCCATTGACTACACCCTGGCGCACGACGACGGGATCTCCCTGCGCAATCTCGACCAGGCGCAGGTGATTTTGCTCGGCGTGTCGCGCTGCGGTAAAACCCCCACCAGCCTTTACCTGGCCATGCAGTTTGGCATTCGCGCCGCCAACTACCCCTTTATTGCCGATGATATGGATAACCTGGTGCTGCCCGCCGCGCTCAAGCCGCTCCAGCATAAGCTGTTTGGGCTGACCATCAACCCGGAACGACTGGCAGCGATCCGCGAAGAACGTCGCGAGAACAGCCGCTACGCCTCGATGCGCCAGTGCCGAATGGAAGTCTCCGAAGTCGAAGCGCTGTACCGGAAAAATCAAATTCCCTGGCTGAACAGTACCAACTATTCAGTAGAAGAAATTGCCACCAAGATCCTCGATATCATGGGGCTGAATCGCCGCATGTACTAATACGCTAGTACATTAATCCAGTTTCAGTTATTATTACGCCATCCTCGGGGCGACGTGCCCCGAACTTGAAATCAGCAGGGATTGGTTTAAGGTGATGCCCATCACTTCCCGGTAGTCTGCCGATGAAGCTAAAAATTTCTGAGACATTCCATGAACAAAACCGACGAACTGCGCACCGCGCGCATTGATAGCCTGGTCACACCGGCTGAACTGGCCCGGCTGCATCCCGTTTCCGCCGAGGTGGCGGACCATGTGACGGCCTCCCGTCGCCGCATCGAAAAAATTCTCAATGGTGAAGACAAACGTCTTCTGGTGGTGATTGGCCCCTGCTCCATTCACGATCTGGACGCGGCAATGGATTATGCACAACGCCTTCAGACGCTGCGCGGCAGGTATCAGGATCGCCTGGAGATCGTGATGCGTACCTACTTTGAAAAGCCCCGTACCGTCGTGGGCTGGAAAGGATTGATTTCCGATCCCGATCTGAACGGTAGCTACCGGGTGAATCACGGTATTACGCTGGCGCGCAAGCTGCTGTTACAGGTTAACGAGCTGGGCGTGCCGACTGCCACCGAATTTCTGGATATGGTGACCGGACAGTTTATTGCCGACCTCATTAGCTGGGGCGCGATTGGCGCACGTACCACCGAAAGCCAGATCCACCGTGAAATGGCGTCGGCGCTTTCCTGCCCGGTGGGCTTCAAAAACGGAACGGACGGCAATACCCGAATTGCCGTAGATGCCATCCGCGCGTCACGCGCCAGCCATATGTTCCTCTCCCCGGATAAAAACGGCCAGATGACCATCTACCAGACCAGCGGCAACCCGTTCGGACATATCATTATGCGTGGCGGTAAAAAACCGAATTACCATGCAGAAGATATTGCCGCCGCCTGCGAAACGCTGGCGGAATTTGACCTGCCGGAGCATCTGGTGGTGGATTTCAGCCACGGCAACTGTCAGAAACAGCACCGCCGCCAGCTGGACGTCTGCGAGGAAGTTTGCCAGCAGATCCGCAGCGGCTCGACCGCCATTGCAGGAATTATGGCGGAGAGTTTTATCAAAGAAGGCACGCAGAAAATCGTCGCCGGACAGCAAATGGTCTACGGCCAGTCAATCACCGACCCGTGCCTGAGCTGGGAAGACAGCGAGCTGCTGCTGGAGATGCTGGCTTCAGCCGTGGACACACGCTTTTAAAATCCTGCCGGGTGACGCTACGCTTACCCGGCCTACGGTACGTGCCCTTCTCCCTCTCCCCGTGGGAGAGGGTCGGGGTGAGGGCATCAGACCGCACCTCTCCCCCAAATTTGATCCCGTCACACAATTTTCACAAAAACGCTTGCCGTGAATTTGCAGTTTATTGATAATGATTATCATTGTTACATTGATTGTTATTTATAAACATTATGTCACCGACCGATAACAGCGCGGCAACGCCAACAAAAACACACACAGCACAGTCCCCTGCTCCCACCGATCGCCGAATCGACAGCAAAAGCCTGTTGGGTGAGGAGGGACGGGTCATTATCGAGCATGACGGCCAGCACTACCTGCTGCGCCAGACCAATGCCGGAAAACTGATCCTGACTAAATAAACCAGACAACACATTCGCCAGCCACCCAGGTGATCCCCAGGCAGCCAGCGCTTTTCAATTCTTATGGAGAGTTGCTATGCCACACCTGCAATCCGCGTCTTTACGCCCGTCTCTTCTGGCGCTGGCGATTGTCAGCACCCTGCCGGGCGTTACGTTTGCCGCCGCAGACGAGATCACCGTCACCGCCACCGGCAATGCCCGCAGCGCCTTTGAAGCCCCCATGATGGTGAGCGTGATTGACGCCACCGCGCCGGAAAACCAGACCGCCAGCTCCGCCGCCGACCTGCTGCGCAAGGTGCCCGGTCTGATGCTGGACGGCACCGGGCGCACCAACGGTCAGGACGTTAACCTCCGGGGCTATGACCGCCGTGGCGTGCTGATACTGGTGGATGGCGTGCGCCAGGGCACTGATACCGGACACCTGAACAGCACGTTCCTCGATCCGGCGCTGATCAAACGTATTGAAGTAGTACGTGGTCCTTCCGCCTTGCTGTACGGCAGCGGCGCGCTGGGCGGCGTAATTTCGTATGACACCGTCGACGCCAGCGATCTGCTGGATGCAGGTAAAAACAGCGGCTATCGCGTATTTGCTACCGGTGCAACGGGCGATCACAGCATCGGGATGGGTGCCAGCGCCTATGGCCGCACCGATACCCTGGACGGTCTGGTCTCCTGGTCCAGCCGCGATCGCGGCGACATTCGCCAGAGTGACGGCGCGAGGGCGCCAAACGACGAATCCATCAACAATATGCTGGCGAAAGGCAGCTGGAAAATCGATCCGGCGCAGACGCTGAGTGGCTCCCTGCGCTACTACAACAACGACGCGCAGGAGCCGAAAAATCCGCAGACCACGGATGCCAGCAGCAGTAACCCGATGACCGATCGTTCCACCATTCAGCGCGATGCCCAGCTTGGCTACAGCATTGCGCCAGCCGGAAACGACTGGCTGAACGCCGATGCGAAAATTTACTGGTCCGAAGCGCGGATCAACGCCCAGAACATCGACGCCAGCGGCGAGTTCCGTAAGCAGACTACCAAAGGCGGCAAAGTGGAAAACCGCACCCGCCTGTTCAGCGACTCCTTCGCCTCGCACCTGCTGACCTACGGCGGGGAATACTATCGTCAGGAGCAACACCCTGGCGGCGCGACCACCGGCTTCCCGGACGCGAAAATCGACTTCAGCTCCGGCTGGTTGCAGGATGAGATCACTCTGCGCGACCTGCCGGTAACGCTTCTCGGCGGGACGCGTTACGACAACTACCGCGGCAGCAGCGACGGTTACGACGACGTGGATGCGGATAAGTGGTCATCACGCGCCGGGTTAACCGTGAGTCCAGCCGACTGGCTGATGCTGTTCGGCTCTTACGCCCAGGCCTTCCGCGCGCCAACGATGGGCGAGATGTATAACGACTCGAAGCACTTCTCTATCGGCAGCTTCTACACCAACTACTGGGTGCCGAACCCGAACCTGCGTCCGGAAACTAACGAAACCCAGGAGTTCGGTTTTGGGCTACGTTTTGACGATCTGCTGCTCACCAACGACGCGCTGGAGTTCAAAGCCAGCTACTTCGACACCAAAGCGAAAGATTACATCTCCACTACCGTCGATTTTGCGGCGGCCACCACCATGTCCTATAACGTACCAAATGCTAAAATCTGGGGCTGGGACATGATGGCGACTTACGCGACCAGTCTGTTCAACCTGGACGTGGTCTACAACCGCACACGCGGGAAAGATACCGACACGGGCGAATACATCTCCAGCATCAACCCGGACACCGTCACCAGCAAGCTGGATATCCCCGTGGCGCAAAGCGGCTTCTCCGTGGGCTGGATCGGCACCTTCGTCGAACGTTCAACGCACATCAGCAGCAGCTACAGCGAGCAGCCTGGCTACGCAGTGAATGATTTCTTCGTCAGCTATAAAGGCCAGCAGCAGTTCAAAGGCATCACCACCACCCTCGTGCTGGGGAACGCCTTCGACAAAGCCTACTGGTCACCACAAGGCATCCCGCAGGATGGCCGCAACGGCAAGATCTTCGTCAGTTATCAATGGTAATTCCCTTCGGGGCAACGATTCAGAAGGATAAGATTATGGGTCACTACACACGCTGGCTTGAGCTTAAAGAAGAACATCCGGGTAAGTACGCCCGTGATATCGCCGGATTAATGCACATCAGCGAAGCAGAGCTGGCATTTGCGCGCGTTGGACACGACGCCTGGCGGCTGCGCGGTGAAATCCGTGAGATTCTGGCAGCGCTGGAGTCGGTGGGGGAAACCAAATGCATCTGCCGTAACGAATACGCCGTTCACGAACAGGTCGGGGCGTTTACTAACCAGCACCTCGGCGGCCACGCCGGACTGGTGCTGAATCCGCGCGCGCTGGATCTGCGTTTGTTCCTCAACCAGTGGGCGAGCGCGTTTCACATAAGTGAAACGACCTCCCGCGGCGAACGTCAGAGCATTCAGTTCTTCGATCATCAGGGCGACGCTTTACTGAAGGTCTACACCACGGATCACACCGACGTTGCCGCCTGGGGCGACGTGCTGACCCGTTTTATCATTGCCGATAACCCCACTCTGGCACTGAAGGCTGTCGATGCCCCTGCGCATTCCGACGGTGCTGATGCAGGCTCGGTGGAGAAAGAGTGGCGCGCCATGACCGATGTGCATCAGTTCTTTAGCTTACTGAAGCGCCATAACCTGAGCCGCCAGCAGGCGTTTCGTCTGGTGAGTGACGATCTGGCCTGTAAGGTGGATAACAGCGCGCTGGCACAGCTGCTGGAGACGGCGCGACAGGACGGAAACGAAATCATGATCTTCGTCGGCAACCGCGGCTGCGTGCAGATCTTCACCGGTGTGGTGGAAAAACTGACGCCCATGAAGGGCTGGCTGAACATCTTCAACCCAACCTTTACCCTGCATCTGCTGGAGGAGACTATCGCCGAGACGTGGGTAACGCGTAAGCCTACGGCGGACGGACACGTTACCAGCCTGGAGCTGTTTGCTGCGGACGGCACTCAGATCGCCCAGCTCTACGGGCAGCGTACCGAAGGCGAGCCTGAGCAGAGCCAGTGGCGCCGCCAGATTGACGCCCTGACGCCAGAAGGGCTGGCCGCATGAAAAACTGGTTCGCCCTGCTCTGCGCCCTGCCGCTGGTCGCCGTCGCCGCGCCGGAGAGAATTGTCGCCCTCGGCGGCGACGTGACGGAGATCGTCTACGCCCTCGGCGCGGAGTCTTCTCTGGTTGCGCGCGACAGTACCAGCCAGTGGCCGCAGGCGACAAACGCGCTGCCTGACGTGGGGTATCTTCGCCAGCTGAATGCGGAGGGGATTTTATCCGTACGCCCGACGCTGGTGCTGGCAAGCGACCAGGCGCAGCCCTCTCTGGCGCTGAAACAGGTTGAACAGAGCCACGTCCGGGTGGTTACCGTTCCCGGCACGCCTGACCTGCGCGCGATTGACGAAAAAGTACGGGTGATAGCTCAGGCGACGCATCATGAGGCGCAAGGGGAAACCCTGCGCAACTCGCTGCGTCAGGCGCTGGCGGCACTGCCCTCAACACCGCTCAACAAGCGGGTGCTGTTTATCCTCAGCCACGGCGGAATGACCGCAATGGCGGCCGGGCAACAGACCGGCGCGGATGCGGCAATACGCGCCGCCGGGTTGCAGAACGCCATGCAGGGCTTTACCCGCTATCAGCCGCTTTCCCAGGAGGGGGTGATGGCCAGCCAGCCGGATCTGGTGGTGATTTCGCAGGACGGTCTTAACGCGCTGGGCGGCGAAGAAAATCTGTGGAAACTGCCCGGTCTGGCGCAAACGCCAGCGGGACGAAGCAAGCAGATGCTGGCTATTGATGATATGGCCCTGCTGGGCTTCAGCGTCCGCACGCCGAAAGCCATACAACAGCTGCGTGCCAGAGCGGAGCAACTGCCCTGATGTCCCGGCGCATCACGTTATCGTTATGGCTTCTGGCGGGGTTGCTTACCGTCATGACGTTCATGGCCACCGGTTTTGGGGCGTTACGCCTGCCGGTGAACGTGCTGTGGAGCGGCAGCGATGAGACGCTACGCCAGATCTGGCTTACCATCCGTCTGCCCCGCGTACTGCTGGCGCTGGTGATTGGCGGATCGCTGGCGCTCGCCGGCTGCGTCATGCAGGGGCTGTTCCGCAATCCACTGGCCGACCCGGGCCTGCTCGGGATCAGCAGCGGTGCGGCGCTGGCCGTCGCCCTGTGGGTGGTGCTCCCGCTCTCGCTGCCCGCGCTGGTGATGCTTTACGCCCCTATGCTGGCGGCATTTTTTGGGGCGCTGGCAGCCACTGGCGTGATCTTCCTGCTCAGCAAGCAGCGTGACCCCTCTCTGTCACGTCTGTTGCTGGTGGGTATCGCCATCAATGCCCTATGCGGTGCGGCAGTGGGTGTGCTTTCGTGGGTCAGCAATGACGCCCAGCTGCGTCAGCTTTCACTCTGGGGAATGGGAAGTCTTGGTCAGGCACAGTGGTCAACGCTGCTCGCCGTGACCTCGCTGATGGTGCCTGCCGTTCTGGCGATCTGGCGTTGTGCCAGCGCATTAAATTTACTGCAACTGGGTGAGGAGGAAGCGCATTACCTTGGCGTGGACGTTGCCCTTGTACAGCGAATATTACTGTTATGCAGCGCCCTGCTGGTCGCTGCGGCTGTCGCCGTCAGCGGCGTGATTGGCTTTGTCGGACTCGTGGTGCCGCACCTGATGCGCATGTGGCTGGGCGCCGATCACCGGGCAACCCTCCCCGGCACGGTACTCGCGGGCGCATTACTGCTGCTGGTGGCGGATACGGTCGCGCGCACCCTGGTCGCTCCGGCAGAAATGCCGGTCGGCCTGCTCACCAGTATCCTTGGCGCTCCCTGGTTCTTATGGCTCATTTTTCGTCGTGGAGAACAGCATGGCTGAACGTTATACGGCTGAAAATCTTACTTTTACCCGGTCTGGCCGCACGCTGACAGATAACGTTTCGCTGTCACTGTCGCAGGGAGAGCTGGTTACATTGATCGGCCCCAACGGCGCGGGGAAATCCACGCTGCTGCGGCTGCTGACCGGCTACCTGAAACCCGACAGCGGCGGCTGTTCGCTGGCGGGAAAAGCGCTGGATGAATGGCATCCGCAGACGCTGTCCCGCTATCGGGCAGTGATGCGCCAGCAGTCTCAGCCTGGATTTGACTGGCAGGTGGAGGAGATCGTTGGAATGGGGCGTGCGCCCTGGACGCGTCACCCGGAACCGTCGATTGTGCGTGAGGTGTTGCAGCTGACCGGTTGCCTGCCGCTGGCCGGCAGGCGTTATCATGCCCTCTCCGGCGGCGAGCAGCAGCGCGTCCAGCTCGCCCGCGCGCTGGCGCAGCTGTGGCGTGACGGAACGCCGCGCGGCTGGCTGTTTCTCGACGAACCCACTTCAGCGCTGGATCTCTACCACCAGCAGCATCTGCTGCGCCTGTTGAAATCGCTGACCCGTCAGGGCCATCTTCACGCCTGCGTGGTGCTGCACGATCTCAATCTTGCCGCATTATGGTCGGACCGGATCCTGCTGTTACACAACGGCAGGATTGTTTCTCAGGGCATACCGGAGACGGTTTTGCAGGCCGACGCGCTGGCACACTGGTACGGTGCGCAGGTGCACGTCGGCAGACATCCGGCGCACGCCGCACCGCAGGTTTTTCTCGCCCCTTAGCTTGAGCAGCTCACTTCCAGCCGCTTGCCCCAGTCCGGCGGGCGGCTGACATAGTCATCGTCCCGATCGGCAAACGGCGTGCGCAGGGCGATATGCAGCCGATGCAGCTCGGTATAATCCCCCTGCTCTGCCTGCTCAATGGCCCGCTGCGCCAGCCAGTTGCGCAACACCATCGCCGGGTTAACCGCCTTCATCCGCGTCTGGCGGGTATCGTCATCAATTTGTTCCTGCTGTAAACGCGTCCGGTAAACGGCAAACCAGTCATCAAACGCCTGACGATCGATGAACTCGTCGCGCAGCGGTGACGCGGCGCTCTGCTGCGCGGTCTGGCTCAGCATACGGAAGGTTCGGGTATAGTCGCTGCCTTCACGCACCATGATGGCAAACAGCCCATTCAACAGCGCGTTATCGCCTTTTTCCTGCGTCATCAGCCCCAGCTTGTTGCGCATTAACACACCATATTCCCGCAGCAGGATCTCCTGATAGCTGTCCAGCGCATCGTTCAGGGCATCGACGTCGATAAACGGCGACAGGCTTTGCGCAAGCCGCTGAAGGTTCCACAGCCCCACCGCAGGCTGGTTGTCGAAACGGTAACGCCCCTGATAGTCCGAATGGTTACAGATGTAACCCGGCTGATAGTCATCAAGGAAGCCGTACGGACCGTAGTCAAACGTCAGCCCTAACAGGGACATGTTGTCGGTATTCATCACCCCGTGGGCAAAGCCGACGGCCTGCCAGCGGGCAATCATTGCGGCAGTGCGCGCGACAATATCACGGAACCAGAGAACATAGCGGTCCGGCTCGTTTTGCAGGTGCGGCCAGTGACGGCGAAGGGCGTAATCGGCAAGCTGGCGGACCTTATCCGGCTCGCGGCGATAGTAGAAGTGTTCAAAATGACCGAAACGCAGATGGCTTTCCGCCACGCGGATCAGCATCGCTCCCTGCTCCATCGTTTCACGGGCCACCGGCGTGTCGCTGTTGACTATGGACAGCGCGCGTGAGGTGGGGATCCCCAGGGCATGCATCGCCTCGGAAGCCAGACCTTCACGGATGGTTGAACGCAGCACCGCGCGGCCATCCCCCATGCGTGAGTACGGGGTTAGCCCTGCCCCTTTCAGGTGCCAGTCGAGCGTTTCGCCATTCGGCAGAACCTGTTCACCCAGCAGGATGCCGCGGCCATCGCCGAGCTGTCCCGCCCAGACGCCAAACTGATGTCCGCTGTAGACCTGAGCCAGCGGCTTCATGCCCGGGAGCAGCGTTTCGCCGCCCCAGACGCCGGCGCCTTTTTCTGGCTGAAAAAGCGTCGAAGGGATGCCAAGCGAATCCGCTAATGCATCGTTATGCCAGATAAGACGCGCGTTCTGTAATGGCGTTGGCTTAAGCGCGGTGTAAAAGCCGGGTAATTCATCGTGCCAGTGAGCAGTAAAAGACAGGGTCATAAGTCCTCCTGCTTTAAGTGTAGAGGGTTTCCCTGGACGTAAACACGGGCGAAGAAAGGGGTTATTGCTGAACGAGAGTCGTGACCCGCTCTGCCGGGACGGCAGGCCACAGGCTTCCCTGCATTGCACCGAAATTGAAGGGCAGCACGCGTTCTAAGATGCCGTGATCGTCAATTCCCGAGACCATGACCGACTGACAATGCGGCGCGATCTGCCAGAGAATGGCGCGCATAAAAGGCTCAAACGAGAGTGCCGACGCGCGCTGCTGGATAAAGTTTTTATCCAGAATCACCCGTTTGAACAGACCATCATAAACCGGTTTAAGGGAAGATGCCCCTGCACCAAAGTTAGCCAGTACTAAGGGGAAATGGATCGCCATTCTTGCCAGACAGGGATCGTCTTTCCCGTTATTTAAACCTGGATAGTTCTCATTAACAGTAAACTCAAGAAACGGATAACGCTCGAGGATTGAAACAGCGTTCTCATTAGTTAATAAAAACTCAACAATTGCAGGTGTAATATTGATCCATGCAATTAACTGATGCTGAATAAAAAATAGCTTACAGGTATCGAGTAATTGCAGTTTCTCCTGAAACAGCGCTAATTCATCTTCCTGAGAAAGATGTGGGATAACCAGTTCAGTCGGGATCCGTACGTCCGCACCCACGCCAGTAAAGTTAACCAAAATCTCTAAACCTTTAAGCAAACCTGCACTATCACGCGCCGGAAGGAGTAAAAGTTCAGACTGGTAAGCATTATCTAGCGTAATAATCATCGCGCTTGTCCTGCATTAAAGATGAGAGAGAACATCCTGGAGCAATTGCAGGCACAATTCCACTGTCTTGATTTTAATAAGATTAATTTCATTCTTTCCGTATTAATTTTCAGATTTTTCCCTGAATCTAAATTAATTTTATCCTGGTTATTGAATAATAGCCAGTTTTAGATAAAACAGGCACATGCGGACATAAATAATTGGGCAAAAAATTTAACTTTAATCAACCCGCAAGAAAAGCCTGACGTCTATTTTCACCGCCAGGCCCTCCGCACTGCATTTTTATGCAGCGGTTAAATACGTCTGGCCTGCCAGAAATTTTTACGCCAGTAAACATTATCCAGAGAGGAGCGCATCACGCCACGGCTGGTCGAGGCATGAATGAACTGATTATCGGTATCATAGATGCCGACATGAAGGCCGCTTTCACCGGAGCCCGTTTTAAAAAAGACCAGATCGCCGGGCAGGAGCTCGTCTTTATCAATTTCAGTGCCGATTTTCGCCTGCATACGCGTTTCACGCGGAAGCTGGAGGTCAAATTTATCGCGGAAGGTCATCAGTACGAATCCCGAGCAATCCACCCCGCCCCGGCTCATGCCGCCGTAGCGATAAGGTGTGCCGCGCCAGTTGCTGAGCTGATCGTTCAGGCTGGCAATGACCGTAATGGAATCGGAAAGCCGTGGGTTGGGCGGAGGTGCACGATGGCTGCTGCATCCTGCAAGAAAGAGCGCCGCAACAAGGAGAAACCAGAATCGCATTTCAGACGAATCCTCTGCTTTTTTTGTTCTTTCGGTAATTTAGCGTGCATCTATGCAGCTGTGCAAGAAAGGTTATTCCTGCGCCGTGGAAATGAGCATCTTGTGGCCTTCAATATCCAGCCTCCGGAACGACATGTGGTAAGCGCTCGCAAGATTGGCGGCCGTCAGCACGCTGTCGCGCGTTCCGCTGGCAATCAGCTTGCCACGCGCCAGCAACCACACCCGATGCGCGTGGCGCAACGTATGGTTTAAATCATGGCTGCTCATCACGATGGCAATCCCCTTGCGACACAGCGCGCTGAGCAGGGTATCCAGCGCTGCCTGCTGGGCAACGTCCAGCCCACTCATCGGCTCGTCCAGCAGCAGCAACCGCCCGTGAGGATTTCCCGCCGGATGGATCTGAAGGATAACGGCAGCCAGACGCACGCGCTGCCACTCGCCGCCGGAAAGCTGATTTGCCTGCCGGTTGAGCTTATCGTCTAACCCGAGTGCCGCAGCAACCTCGTTGAGCAATCCCACCTGATTTTTATCAGGCAGATGCAGCGTCAGGTAGTGCCAGACGGGCATCGCAAAGGGCGGAACCTGCTGCTGAACCAGATAGCTTCGACGGGAGGCAAGTGTAGCGGGTAGCCAGTCGACGAGCGATTGCCCGAGGAAGGTAATCTCCCCTTCCCCGCTGGTCAGCCCCGCCATACGCGCCAGCAGCGTGCTTTTTCCGGCGCCGTTTGGCCCAACCAGGTGAAGGATTTCACCTGCGTTGACTGCGGCAGTCACAGGCTCAAGACGTCCCTTCCCGGCAACGTCCGTGAGCTGCATCAGCAGCGTCATTATTTCGCCAGCGCCAGCTTGATTGATTCCATCACGATAGGATCTTCAGGCGTCATGTCAGGCGAAAAACGCTGCACGACCTCACCGTCACGGCCAATCAGGAATTTTTCGAAGTTCCACAGAATATCGTCCGGATAGAGCGGCGCGCGGCCTTTACTCGCCATACGCTCATAGAAACCACTCTCTTCAGGCGCAACGGCGGTCGGCGCCGCGGCCACCAGTTTGGCATACAGCGGATGACGATTTTCCCCGTTCACGTCAATTTTGCTGAACATCGGGAACGTCACGCCATAGGTTGTGCTGCAAAAGGTCTTAATCTCCTCTTCGCTACCCGGCTCCTGGCCCAGGAACTGGTTGCACGGGAAGCCGAGTACGGTAAAGCCGTCTTTTTCCCAGGCTTTATGAATGTTTTCCAGCTGTTCATACTGCGGCGTAAGGCCACATTTCGACGCCACGTTCACGATGAGCAGCACCTTGCCCTTGTAGCCTTCCAGCGTGGTTTTCTCGCCGTCAATGGTCGTCACTTCGGTATTCAGAATATCAGACTGCATAGCATTCCCTCAGGTTGACTTACAGGTTGTGTTTTAACGTCCAGCTTTTAATAGTAGCCAGATAAAGACCGGTGCGCCCAGCGTTGCGGTCACCACGCCTATGGGCAACTCAGCGGCCGTCAGGGCGAGCCGGGCGATGATATCGGCAACCAGCAGCGTTGCCGCCCCGGCAACCGCCGAGGCCGGGAGCAGGGTTCGGTGGTCCGTAATGCCGCACAGGCGCAGCATATGCGGGATCACCAGCCCAATAAAGCCAATCGCCCCCGCCAGCGCCACGCTTACGCCTACCATCCAGCCAATGGCGATAACCAGCACGTTGCGCCAGAATCCAATCGGCATCCCGAGCTGGCGAGCAGACGTTTCGCCCAGCGCGAGAATATTAAGAGGCTGCGCCTGGAACGCCGTCCACAGGATGACCGGGATCAGGAGCACCATCAGCCACCCCTGACGCCAGTCAACACCCCCAAATCCCCCCATCATCCAGTACATTAACTGGCGCAGATCGAAGGAGGTAGAAAAGTAGACGGCCCAGGTCATCAGCGCACTACAGATGATCCCCAACGCTACCCCGGCAAGCAGCAGCCGACTGGTGGATAAGTGGCGGCGGGCAAAGCGCAGAAGGATAAGGGTTATCAACAGCGCGCCAAGGATGGCGCTGAGGCTAATCCCCCAGCCGGAGAGCTCGCCTCCCCCCAGCATCACGGCGGCGATAAGCCCGACGCCTGCGCCATTCGAGACCCCGAGAAGCCCGGGTTCCGCCAGAGGGTTTTCAAATAATGCCTGCATGATCGTGCCGCACAGCGCCAGCGCAGCGCCGACTAAAAGGACAGCCAACGTCCGCGGCAGGCGGATCTGCCAGACAAAGAGCTGTCCTTCAGGCGTAAACCAGCTTTCCGGCCCCAGCCACCGATCGCCCGCACACAGGCTGACGGTGGTGGCGACAATCAACAGCACCCCGAGCAGACACAGGCGGCGAAGATCGGAGCGGTGCTGGCGGCGGGCAAGATCAAGCATAGACGATAGGTTATCCGGTTGAGATATCATTGATTTTACGGCGGGTTTAGCAAATAGCGCAAAGAAAAAAGGCCGCGTGAGCGGCCTTTTTAGTTAGTTCATATTACTCTGCTTTGGGCGTTGCGTTTTCGACACGGCTTTTTAACTTCTGTCCGGGTCTGAAGGTCACCACGCGGCGGGCTGTAATGGGAATATCTTCCCCCGTCTTCGGGTTACGGCCCGGACGTTGGTTTTTGTCTCGCAAATCAAAATTGCCAAAACCGGAGAGTTTAACCTGCTCACCATTTTCCAGAGCACGACGGATCTCTTCGAAAAACAGCTCTACCAGCTCTTTGGCATCCCGTTTGCTAAGCCCAAGCTTATCAAACAGATATTCTGACATTTCAGCTTTTGTAAGCGCCATAGGTTCAATCCCTCAATGATGCCTGGAATCGCTCTTTTAATGCCTCTACACATTTGGCGACGGTAGCGGCAATCTCCTCTTCTTCGAGTGTACGGCTGGTATCCTGAAGGATAAGGCTAATAGCGAGGCTCTTGAAACCTTCTGCTACGCCCTTGCCGCGGTACACGTCAAATAAGTTTACGCCAACTACCTGATTTACGCCAACTTTCTTACATTCGGCCAAAATATCTGCTGCGGGCACATTTTCAGCGACCACAACCGCGATATCACGGCGGTTTGCCGGGAAGCGGGAGACGTCCTGCGCCTGAGGAATGACGCGGTCTGCAACCGGGTTCCACTCCAGTTCGAATACGATGGTACGGCCATTCAGATCCAGCTTACGTTCCAGTTCCGGGTGAACAACCCCAATGAAACCAACACGTTTGCCGTCTAAATAGATCGCCGCACTCTGACCCGGATGCAGGGCTGGAATCGCTTCTGCGCGGAATTCAATTTCGGATAATTTACCGGTCAGATCGAGAATCGCTTCCAGATCGCCCTTCATATCGTAGAAATCAACCGTCCCTTTTGCCAGGTCCCAGTGCTCTTCAAAGCGGTTACCGCTGATGGCGCCGGCCAGCATGAGATCCTGACGGATGCCTAAATTCGCCTGAGTATCCGGTACAAAGCGCAAACCGCTTTCGAAAATACGCACGCGGTTTTGCTGACGGTTCTGGTTATAAACGATAGTACCCAGCAGTCCCGTCCACAGGGACAGACGCATCGCTGACATCTCGCTGGAAATCGGGCTTGGCAGGATCAGCGCTTCCTGACCCGGGTGGATCAGCTGTTGCAGCTTAGGATCAACGAAGCTGTAGGTGATCACTTCCTGGTAGCCTTTGTCGTTCAGCATGGTTTTCACACGCTTCAGAGACAGATCGGCCTCGCGATGGCTGCCCATCACCAGACCCGCCTGCACCGGCTCGTCAGGGATGTTGTTGTAGCCGTAAACGCGGGCCACTTCTTCCACCAGATCTTCCTCGATCTCCATGTCAAAACGCCAGGACGGCGCAACGGCTTTCCACTCGTCCAGACCCTCAGTAACTTCGCAGCCCAGACGCGTCAGAATGTCGGTCACCTGCGCATCGGCAACGTGGTGACCAATCAGACGATCCAGTTTGCTGCGGCGCAGGGTAATGGTCGCACGCTTCGGCAGCGTCGCTTCGTTGGTCACATCGATAACCGGACCCGCTTCGCCGCCGCAGATGTCGATCAGCAGGCGAGTCGCACGCTCCATCGCTTTGTATTGCAGCGCAGGATCCACGCCACGCTCGTAGCGGTGAGAAGCATCAGTGTGCAGACCGTGACGGCGTGCGCGGCCGGTGATGGAGAGCGGGCTGAAGAACGCGCATTCCAGCAGGACGTTTTGCGTCTCGTCGTTGACGCCAGAGTGCTCGCCGCCGAAGATCCCGCCCATCGCCAGCGCTTTGTTGTGATCGGCAATCACCAGGGTGTCAGCGTTCAGTTTCGCTTCGCTGCCGTCCAGCAGAACCAGGGTTTCTCCCTCTTTCGCCATGCGCACGACGATCCCACCTTCGATACGATCTTTATCAAAGGCGTGCATTGGCTGGCCCAGCTCCAGCAGAACATAGTTGGTGACGTCGACGACCGCATCGATAGAACGGATACCGCAGCGACGCAGTTTCTCTTTCATCCACAGCGGGGTTGGCGCTTTAACGTTAATACCTTTCACCACACGACCGAGGTAGCGTGGGCAGGCCTCAGGCGCGTCTACCTGTATCGGCAGCACGTCACTGATGGTTGCCTCAACCGGAGCGATCTCCGGCACGTTCAGTTCAGTCTGGTTCAGCACGGCCACGTCGCGGGCCACACCGATGATGCCTAAACAGTCAGCACGGTTTGGCGTTACGCTGATTTCGATGGTGTTGTCATCAAGCTTCAGGTATTCGCGGATATCGGTACCAACTGGCGCATCCTGCGGCAGTTCAATAATGCCGGAGTGATCGTCGGAAATACCCAGTTCGGAGAAGGAGCACAGCATGCCTTCAGACGGCTCACCGCGCAGCTTAGCCGCTTTGATTTTGAAATCGCCCGGCAGCACCGCACCGACGGTCGCCACGGCCACTTTCAGGCCCTGACGGCAGTTTGGCGCACCGCAGACGATATCCAGCAGACGGTCACCGCCCACATTGACTTTTGTTACGCGCAGTTTGTCAGCGTTAGGGTGCTGACCGCATTCAACCACTTCACCCACGACCACGCCGGTGAAGGCGCCAGAAACCGGCTCTACACCGTCAACTTCCAGACCCGCCATGGTGATCTGGTTGGAAAGCTCGTCGCTGTCCAGCGTGGTGTTCACCCATTCGCGTAACCACAGTTCACTGAATTTCATTGTTCTGTCCTGCCCTTATTTAAACTGTTTGAGGAAACGCAGATCGTTTTCGAAGAACGCACGTAAGTCGGTTACGCCGTAGCGCAGCATGGTCAGACGCTCCATACCCATACCGAACGCAAAGCCGGAATACACTTCCGGATCGATACCCACGTTGCGCAGCACGTTTGGATGCACCATGCCGCAGCCCAGCACTTCCAGCCATTTGCCGTTTTTACCCATCACGTCAACTTCCGCAGACGGTTCGGTGAACGGGAAGTAGGACGGGCGGAAGCGAACCTGCAAATCTTCCTCAAAGAAGTTGTTCAGGAAATCGTGCAGCGTGCCTTTCAGGTTGGTAAAGCTGATGTTTTTATCAACAATCAGACCTTCCATCTGGTGGAACATTGGGGTGTGGGTCTGATCGTAGTCGTTACGGTATACGCGACCCGGCGCGATGATGCGGATTGGCGGCTCCTGCTCCTTCATGGTGCGGATCTGAACGCCGGAAGTCTGAGTACGCAGCAGACGGGTAGCGTCAAACCAGAAAGTGTCGTGGTCAGCACGTGCCGGATGATGGCCAGGAATGTTCAGGGCATCGAAGTTGTGGTAGTCATCTTCAATTTCCGGGCCAGTCGCCACGGTAAAGCCGAGCTCACCGAAGAAACTTTCAATACGATCGATAGTACGAGTCACCGGATGCAGACCGCCGTTTTCAATACGACGACCCGGCAGAGAAACGTCAATCGTTTCTGCCGCCAGACGCGCATTCAGTACTGCGCTTTCCAGCTCGGCTTTACGCGCGTTCAGCGCCTGCTGTACCTGCTCTTTGGCTTCGTTAATCACTGCACCGGCTGCCGGGCGCTCCTCTGCTGGCAGTTCACGCAGGGTAGTCATCTGAAGGGTCAAATGCCCTTTCTTGCCCAGATATTCGACGCGGACATTGTCTAACGCGGCAACATCTGAGGCCTGGTTAATGGCGGCCGTTGCACTGGCAACCAGCTCTGCGAGATGTGACATGGTTTTCCTCATTATGTCGGTGCAGACACCGAATTGTTGGACGTATTCTCTTAACTTCAGGCACAAAAAAAGCCTCCATCGGGAGGCTTATCTGGCGCTGTTTTTCGTTTCATCTTTCACGCGCTAGCCTCCTGAAGTCAGGTGCTAAAGTAAAAGAAGAAGCGGAAAATAGCAGCATTCATGCTTGCGTTACCTTGTAGGGTAAAAACCGTTAGACCTTATTGAAAAGCCTGCACGGATAAATGTCAATCTTCTGATGGTGTTAAATGAAAAGAGGAGGCAAAGCCCCCTCTCTCAACTGGCTTATGCCAGTGCTGCTTTCGCTTTTTCGACCAGAGCGGTGAACGCTACTTTGTCGAATACTGCGATGTCAGCCAGGATCTTACGGTCGATTTCAACAGAGGCTTTTTTCAGGCCGTTGATGAATTTGCTGTAAGAAATACCGTTCTGACGTGCTGCTGCGTTGATACGCGCAATCCACAGTTGACGGAACTGACGCTTACGCTGACGACGGTCACGGTAAGCGTACTGACCTGCTTTGATAACAGCCTGGAAGGCAACGCGGTATACGCGTGAACGCGCACCGTAGTAGCCTTTAGCTTGTTTCAAAATTTTCTTGTGACGTGCACGTGCAATTACACCACGTTTTACGCGAGCCATGTGTGCTCTCCTGTATCTATTCTAAGTTAAAAAAGTTAAACGTTAACGACTTATGCGTACGGCAGGCACGCGATGACCAGGCCCAGATCGCCTTTAGAAACCATGGCTTTTGGACGCAGGTGACGTTTACGCTTGGTAGCTTTCTTAGTCAGAATGTGACGCAGGTTAGCGTGCTTGTGCTTAAAACCACCTTTACCGGTTTTTTTGAAGCGCTTAGCAGCACCGCGTACGGTCTTAATTTTTGGCATTTTAATAACTTCCACTTCGCATTGTTAAATAAACGAAACATAGGCGAACAAAACCTATGGGGCCCGAAGGCTCCACAGATTTTGCTGCTTGAAGGCCTTACTGTTTCTTCTTAGGAGCGAGCACCATGATCATCTGGCGGCCTTCGATCTTCGTAGGGAAGGATTCGACTACTGCCAGTTCACTCAGATCGTCACGGACGCGGTTAAGCACTTCCATACCAATCTGTTGGTGGGCCATCTCACGACCGCGGAAACGCAGCGTGATCTTGGCCTTATCGCCATCTTCCAGAAAGCGAATCAGGCTGCGGAGTTTTACCTGATAATCGCCATCGTCGGTACCAGGACGGAATTTAATTTCCTTAACCTGGATAACTTTTTGCTTCTTCTTCTGTTCCTTAGAAGACTTACTCTTTTCATAAAGGAACTTGCCGTAGTCCATGATACGACAAACTGGCGGTTCGGCGTTAGGGCTGATTTCAACTAAATCTACTCCAGCTTCTTCAGCCTTTTCGATCGCTTCTCTCAGACTCACAATCCCCAGCTGCTCGCCTTCCAGACCTGTTAAGCGAACTTCCTGGGCGCGAATCTCGCCATTGATACGATTCGGACGTGCCGTTTGAACTCGTTTTCCGCCTTTAATACCTTATTCCTCCAGTTGTTGAAGACTGCGGCTGCGAATCTCTTGTTGCAGCTTCTCAATCACTTCACTTACGTCCAGGCTCCCCAGGTCTTTACCACGGCGGGTGCGAACGGCAACTTTGCCTGCTTCCACCTCTTTATCACCACAGACCAACATATACGGGACACGACGTAAAGTGTGCTCGCGGATTTTAAAGCCAATCTTCTCATTTCTCAAGTCTGCTTTTACGCGAATGCCCGCATTTTGTAGTTTCTGCGTCAATTCTTTAACGTAATCCGCCTGAGAATCGGTAATGTTCATCACCACTACCTGCACTGGCGCAAGCCAGGTTGGGAAGAAGCCCGCGAACTCTTCGGTCAGGATGCCGATGAAGCGCTCCAGTGAACCGAGAATCGCACGGTGAATCATAACCGGCACCTGACGCTCGTTGTCTTCGCCAACATAAGAGGCGCTTAAACGCTGCGGCAGGGAGAAGTCCAGCTGTACCGTTCCGCACTGCCATGCGCGATCGAGGCAGTCATACAGGGTAAATTCAATTTTCGGACCGTAGAATGCGCCCTCGCCCAGCTGGTATTCGAACGGAATACCGTTCTCTTCCAGCGCTACGGCAAGATCCGCCTCTGCGCGATCCCATGTCTCATCGCTGCCGATACGTTTTTCCGGACGCGTTGAGAGTTTGACCACGATCTTCTCGAAGCCAAAGGTGCTGTACATATCGTAGACCATACGAATACAGGCGTTAACTTCTTCACGGACCTGATCTTCAGTACAGAAGATATGCGCATCATCCTGAGTAAAGCCACGAACACGCATCAGACCGTGCAGCGCACCTGATGGCTCGTTACGGTGGCAGCTACCGAACTCCGCCATACGCAGCGGCAGATCGCGGTAGGATTTCAGACCCTGGTTGAAGATCTGAACGTGGCCCGGGCAGTTCATTGGCTTGATGCAGTATTCACGGTTCTCAGACGAAGTGGTGAACATCGCATCTTTGTAGTTGTCCCAGTGGCCGGTTTTTTCCCACAGCACACGGTCCATCATGAACGGGCCTTTCACTTCCTGGTACTGGTACTCTTTCAGCTTGGAGCGCACGAACGTTTCCAGTTCACGGAAGATAGTCCAGCCGTCGTTATGCCAGAACACCATCCCCGGCGCTTCTTCCTGCATATGATACAGGTCAAGCTGCTTACCGATTTTACGGTGGTCACGCTTAGCCGCCTCTTCCAGGCGTTGCAGGTACGCGTTCAGGGCCTTCTTATCGGCCCACGCGGTACCATAAATACGCTGCAACATTTTGTTGTTGCTGTCGCCACGCCAGTAAGCGCCTGCGATTTTCATCAGTTTGAAGTGATGACAGAAGCGCATGTTCGGCACGTGCGGTCCACGGCACATGTCGACGTATTCCTGGTGATGGTACAAGCCAGGCTTGTCATCATGAGCGATGTTTTCATCAAGAATCGAGACTTTGTAGCTCTCGCCGCGCTTCACGAAGGTTTCACGCGCTTCGTGCCAGCTGACTTTCTTCTTAATGACGTCATAGTTGGTTTCGGCGAGCTCGTGCATTCGTTTCTCGAGCGCGTCGATATCTTCCTGAGTCAGGGTGTGGTCAAGGTCAACGTCGTAGTAGAAACCGTTGTCGATAACCGGGCCGATCGCCATTTTGGTGTTTGGCCACAGCTGCTTAATAGCATGGCCTAACAGGTGCGCACAGGAGTGACGAATGATCTCCAGACCTTCTTCGTCTTTCGCGGTGATGATCGCAAGCGTTGCATCGCTTTCAATCAGATCGGACGCGTCTACCAGCTCACCGTTTACGCGACCTGCGATGGTTGCTTTTGCAAGTCCAGGACCGATATCCAGGGCAACATCCATTGGGCTAACAGCATGGTCGAAATGGCGTTGGCTGCCATCAGGAAGAGTAATTACAGGCATTTTATATCCTTATTTGCAGTGATGCCCCACACATAAGAGCATATACAAAGAAAATAATCGTGATTAAACAGTAGATTACGAAACCATCTGACCAACAATCGTCAAATTGGTTCGTCATCATGCACCTGCCGATTCAGATAAATGCGAATTTACGGCAAGCAGGGTAATGGTAACACTATTGAAAGGGCGAATGCACCTTCTGAGACCGTTTGAACCGTTCATCCTTTTGTCTGCGTTCATGAACTTTTGCTGACGGAGGCTCGCAATCCGAAAGTGCTGAGCTATTCTTGACTTGGTCCTTAAACATCGAAGGGGTATCACATGAATGTATCCAGCAAAACCGTTGTGATATTGAATCTACTTTCCGCTGCTTGCCTGGTATTGATTCTGGCTGACAGATTCCATTGGTTTTAAGCCGAACCGGTGTTCCGGCATAACCTGTTGTCCAGGGTTGAGCGCTTTCTGGCGCAGATTTTGGTAGACTAAGGGTATCAACTGACAAGGATTAGGTTATGCCAACAAAAAGATTTGCCGTGAAGCACTGGAAAATGGTCGTGGTGTTAATTGCTATTTGCGGCGCGATGTTGCTGCTGCGCTGGGCCGCAATGATCTGGGGCTAATATTTTGTCAGCGAAAACGTGCCGTGAATTTACTGAATAAATCTTAACTATCTTTACGATAATTTATGGTCCAAAACCGGTACGTCATAATCCGGTTTTCGACAGGCTGTGACAGCGTATATATTCCGTCACACGTGGCAGTTGAAATATCAGGACCACTCACCCGCCACCAGCTTGTGTACATCAAATGCATCATTCATTGACTGGCCGGTAGACTGAGAGCCAGGGGCAATGTTGGAGCCTGCTTCTACATCCGAGGCTTTAGCGATCCCGATTGGGCTGTTAACGTCACTGGCAGGTTGCGTCATATTATCAGCAGCAAATACGCCAAATGAAAGTGCGGAAAGCACCATCGCTGCTGTAGCGGTTTTGATTTTTTTCATAATTTTATTCTCATACTTATTTAATGCGATATGCCTGAGGCGAGTTTTTCGCCTGTGCCGTAAGTGTAGATCTGGATCACATTCTTGCCTAGTCAAATTATTTATCAATTCGTGTCAAATAAACTGAATAAGCCCTGGTCGGCTAATTATGGAGAAATTATGGGTAATGACTCCAACTTATTGATAGTGTTTTATGTTCAGATAATGCCCGATGACTTTGTCATGCAGCTCCACCGATTTTGAGAACGACAGCGACTTCCGTCCCAGCCGTGCCAGGTGCTGCCTCAGATTCAGGTTATGCCGCTCAATTCGCTGCGTATATCGCTTGCTGATTACGTGCAGCTTTCCCTTCAGGCGGGATTCATACAGCGGCCAGCCATCCGTCATCCATATCACCACGTCAAAGGGTGACAGCAGGCTCATAAGACGCCCCAGCGTCGCCATAGTGCGTTCACCGAATACGTGCGCAACAACCGTCTTCCGGAGCCTGTCATACGCGTAAAACAGCCAGCGCTGGCGCGATTTAGCCCCGACGTATCCCCACTGTTCGTCCATTTCCGCGCAGACGATGACGTCACTGCCCGGCTGTATGCGCGAGGTTACCGACTGCGGCCTGAGTTTTTTAAATGGCGGAAAATCGTGTTGAGGCCAACGCCCATAATGCGGGCGGTTGCCCGGCATCCAACGCCATTCATGGCCATATCAATGATTTTCTGGTGCGTACCGGGTTGAGAAGCGGTGTAAGTGAACTGCAGTTGCCATGTTTTACGGCAGTGAGAGCAGAGATAGCGCTGATGTCCGGCAGTGCTTTTGCCGTTACGCACCACCCCGTCAGTAGCTGAACAGGAGGGACAGCTGATAGAAACAGAAGCCACTGGAGCACCTCAAAAACACCATCATACACTAAATCAGTAAGTTGGCAGCATCACCGAAATTATGAAGATGAAACCAGACCCATTATTTTAAAACGCCGTTTAATATAAATAAGCACAGTTTCAGAAAATAAAAAACGGGCCGAGAATAATCCCGGCCCGACGATATTACATTTTATAACCTAAAGAAATCGTGGTTCGGCGATCGGTATGTTCCGGCGCAGAATCAGGTGGGGATGAGTTCCAGGTTACGTTGTACGCCACCTTGAGTCCAAAGTGTTCGTTGATGGCCACATTCAACGCACTTTCTGAGTTCAGCGTTGTATCTTCAGCACCAAACACCGACACACCCTGGGTGAATTTTGCGTTGTCCGTCATCTGCCATGCATAGGTGCCCGACGCATAACCCAGCGGCTGGGTTTCATCTTCGCCGTTGGTGTACTCGTCGTAACGGACACCCGGACCGAATTCAAAACGCAGGCTGTGCACCGGCCCATTGAGGAACTGACGACCATAACCCGCAGTCACGACATCACGCTGGCGATAGCCGTTGTAGCGGTCAGTCAGCCAACTCGCCTGCCCGAACAGGTAGTCATAATCGGTCATGTTGTATCGGCTACGTCCGCCTACCGCGTATTTCTCTGATGAGCGTTGATCGTTAGCAGAGGTGTTGCTGGCATTTCCCCACAGCGACCAGGCCGTGGTGTTGCCGTACCAGGTCAGGGTGCTGTCTGCGGTCAGGGAGGAGCTTTTCGTATTACCGGATTGCGCCAGATACCCGGCATTCACGTTACCTTCAAAGGGTTTTTTGGCAGTGGAGGGATCGTCCATGACAGTAAAAACGGTATCATCGGCGGTTGCATTCAGTGACGCAAATACGCCACCCGCCAGCATCAGTGCTGCGGGTACTGTCTTCAAAAGCTTCATTTTATTTAAGGAGTCCGTACAACATAAAAAGAGACCGTCACGGTCTCGGAAACTTTCTTGCGGATCAATGACAAGGCGACCATAGAAAGGTAACAAATTATAAAAAGCCGCAAATAACATAGCAATATTTTCTTCTTTCATTTTTTGAATAAGAACGATCCCAAAACGTGTTTTATTTTATATGCCCGGCGCAGGTTATTTGTCAGCATTCATATTTAAAATCATACTGTTATTTACGTTGCCTTCCTGCCAAACGGTGCCAGGCTTAAAAGAACCCATGATAAAAGGAGGTCATGATGGCTTCGATTTATACGCTGACACTCTCCCCTTCCCTCGACTCCGCGACCATGACGCCGCAAATCTACCCGGAAGGTAAGCTGCGCTGTAGCGCGCCGGTGTTTGAGCCGGGCGGCGGCGGCATCAACGTGGCGCGCGCTATTACCCATCTCGGCGGAAAAGCCACCGCCATCTTCCCCGCTGGCGGCGCCACGGGAGAGCATCTGGTTGCGTTGCTGGCAGATGAACAGGTGGCCGTAGACACCGTCGATGCTAAAGACTGGACCCGGCAGAACCTGCATGTCCATGTTGAATCCAGCGGCGAGCAATATCGTTTTGTGATGCCGGGGGCGAAATTGAGCGATGATGAGTTTCGTCAACTGGAAGAGAAAGTGCTGACCATTGAAAGCGGCTCATTACTGGTGATCAGCGGTAGCCTGCCGCCGGGCGTCAAAACAGAAAAACTGACGGCGCTGGTTCAGGCGGCGCTCCAGCGCGGCATCCGCTGCATTGTCGATAGCTCGGGCGAAGCCCTGAAGGCGGCGTTAGAACCCGGACAACTTGAACTCGTTAAACCTAACCAGAAAGAGCTCAGTGCCCTGGTTAATCGAGAACTCAGCCAGCCTGATGACGTTCGTACTGCCGCAGAAGAGCTGGTACGTACGGGCAAAGCGCATCGCGTTGTGGTCTCTCTCGGTCCTCAGGGTGCGCTGGCCGTCGACAAGACGGGCTTTGTACAGGTTGTGCCACCGCCGATGAAAAGCCAGAGCACCGTGGGTGCCGGTGACAGTATGGTTGGCGCGATGGTGCTGAAGCTGGCGCAGGGCGCTTCGCTTCTGGAGATGGCACGCTATGGCGTCGCGGCAGGGAGTGCAGCCACCATAAACCAGGGAACGCGTCTGTGTTCGCTTGCGGATACCCAGAAAATTGTCGATTACCTGGAGAGAAGCTGAACCTGCTTCCCCGTCCCAGGGAGGGGGAAGTCGCTAAACAGGGCATATCGACTATGCTAAGAAAACTTTCAGGATAACAACGAGGTGAATTATGAGCAGTGGTGATATCACCCGCTACGTCGTAACCGTGAATATTCATGAGGCGTCGCTGACCGAACTGAATGAACTCAACAACGCGTTCACGCGCGCCAATTTTCTGCTCACGCTGACGGACGATGAGGGCAATATCCACGATCTCGGCTCACTGGCATTTGGCCTGATAAGCCCGCTGAGTCAGGAAGAGGTGAAGGCGCTGGCCAGTAGCCTGGTGGAAAGCGTGACTGACAAAGCCACGGAAATTGATGTGGATAGCTGGGAAAACTGGCATAAAAAAGAACAATAAGTGCCCTGTACAAAATTAAACCGCTCAGTTGTGCGTTAGTTCCTGTTTTTTTATAGCCGTTTTGCGCTAACTTTATGATCTGGCAGACAACATGGGAGAGACATCATGTGGCAGGCTATCAGTCATCTTTTAATTGAGCAGCTGGGTGAAGGTGAAATTGAACTGCGTAACGAACTGCCAGGCGGAGAGATCCATGCCGCATGGCATTTACGTTACGCCGGGCGCGATCTTTTCGTTAAATGTGATGAGCGTGAATTGCTCCCCATTTTTACTGCCGAAGCCGATCAGCTTGAGCTGTTATCGCGCAGTAAAACAGTCACCGTTCCGCAGGTTTTAGCCGTCGGTAGCGATCGTGACTATAGCTTTCTGGTGATGAACTATCTTCCCGCGCGCCCTCTGGATGCGCACAACGCCTTTATTCTCGGGCAACAGATCGCCCGTTTGCACCAGTGGAGCGATCAACCTCAGTTCGGGCTCGATTTTGATAACGACCTCTCCACTACCCCACAGCCAAACGCATGGCAGCGCCGTTGGTCGACCTTTTTCGCCGAGCAGCGCATCGGTTGGCAGCTGGAGCTGGCCGCTGAAAAGGGATTAGCGTTCGGCAACATCGACGCGATTGTTGAACACATTCAGCAGCGTCTGGCTTCGCATCAGCCTCAGGCTTCCCTTCTGCACGGAGATTTATGGTCAAACAACTGTGCACTTGGGCCTGATGGTCCCTATATATTTGACCCGGCCTGCTACTGGGGCGACAGAGAATGTGACCTCGCAATGCTGCCGTTGCACCCTGAACAGCCGCCGCAAATTTATGATGGCTATCAGTCTGTCTCGCCGTTACCTGCGGGTTTCCTTGATCGTCAGCCGGTTTATCAGCTGTACACCTTGATAAACCGGGCTATTTTGTTTGGCGGGAGTCATCTGGTGAATGCCCAGCGGGCGCTGGACCGCATTCTGGCGGCATAGCGGGAGGGGGCGGCTTCACGCCCCTTCCCTTAGGATTTACAGGAAGCCAAGCAGCGTAAAGAAGAAATACCCGGCCACAATGATAATGACCGGCAGGATGTAGAGCGGGAAAAACTGCACAAAAATGGTATGACGCGGAACGACAATGCGCGATTCGATCTGCTCGCGGCTCATCCCGTCAGGGCCTTTCGCCTTCTCAAGGATCAGCTGGTCTTCCACCCCTTCGCGCAAAAAGCGGGTCTGGCGACTCATGCGCGCGCCGGAAGCCTGCAACGCCATCGCGATAAATATCAACGCATAGATTATCCAGAAACCGACATTCAGCTGGTGGTGAAAATCCGGCGTGGGCGAGTTGAACCAGAAGACGTTCAGGAACGGGGTGTTAAACCGCATCATCTCAATCATGACGTGCGCAAAATCAAGCATGACGGCATTGATGCCCGGCTGTTTTTCGCTGTGATCGTACATAAATTTGAGTACGGAGATCAGCGTTGAAATCAGGGCGGGAATGAAAATAACCCAACCAGCAATACGTTTTAAGACCGCGATGCGTCCAGCTTGTTGATACGTCATTAGTTCCTCTTCATAAAGACGCGTTATTTGTGCCTAAGTCTACCTGCTGTCGGTCATTTTCGCCCGCTCTTTGAATGCAATATGCTAAATTGCTTGTGCTTAGCACCGTTTGTCTTACCCCCAAGATAAGGAGATGTTGTAATGTCGACCCCGCGCCAGATACTTGCCGCTATTTTTGACATGGATGGATTGCTGATTGATTCCGAACCCCTGTGGGATCGGGCTGAACTGGACGTGATGGCCAGCCTCGGCGTCGATATCAGTCGTCGTAACGAGCTTCCCGATACCCTGGGGCTGCGCATCGATATGGTGGTTGACCTCTGGTATGCCCACCAGCCATGGGTTGGCCCGGATCGCGACGAAGTAACGGCGCGCATTATCAACCGCGCTATCTCCCTCGTAGAAGAGTATAAGCCGCTGTTACCGGGCGTACGCGACGCTATCGCCCTGTGCAAGGCGCAAGGGCTGAAAGTGGGGCTGGCCTCCGCCTCACCGCTGCATATGCTGGAAAAAGTGCTGACGATGTTCGGGCTGCGCGACAGCTTCGACGCGCTGGCCTCGGCCGAAAAGCTTCCTTACAGCAAGCCACATCCGCAGGTATATATGGACTGCGCCGCGAAACTGGGGCTGGATCCACTTACCTGTGTGGCGCTGGAAGATTCGGTTAACGGCATGGTGGCGTCCAAAGCCGCACGTATGCGCTCCATCGTTGTGCCGGCTGAAGAAGGCCGACACGATCCCCGTTTTGCCCTCGCAGACGTCAGGCTGACGTCTCTTGAAGAATTGACTGCCCGCCATCTGCGCGGGGAGTAACGCTCTTTCAGGCAGCTTCGGCTGCCTGTCTCGCTAAATCAAAACAACGTTTTACTTTATTTGCTTTTCTCATTCCAGACTCCTATTCTTACGTGCAGAATGACAATAACCTGACTTCTGAGGCGCGTATGATACTGGATGCTTTTACTCTGGCAGGAAAAGTGGCGATGGTGACCGGGTGCGATACCGGTCTGGGGCAAGGTATGGCCATTGCCCTCGCCGAGGCAGGATGTGATATCGTGGGGGTTAACCGCAAGGTTCCTGACGAAACGGCAGCGCGCGTTACGGCGCTGGGACGTCGCTTTATCGCGATTCGCGCCGATCTTGGCAAGCAGGAGAGTATTCAGAGCGTGGTGGATGCCGCAGTCGCTGAGATGGGCCGCATCGATATTCTGGTTAACAATGCCGGCACCATCCGCCGTGCTGATGCGCTGGAATTTAGCGAGAAGGACTGGGACGAGGTCATCGATCTCAATCTGAAATCGGTCTTTTTCCTCTCTCAGGCAGTGGCGAAACAGTTTATCGCGCAGGGTCAGGGCGGCAAGATTATTAACATTGCCTCCATGCTCTCCTTCCAGGGCGGCATCCGGGTGCCCTCCTATACGGCGTCCAAAAGCGGCGTGCTGGGCCTCACCCGCCTGCTGGCGAACGAATGGGCAACGCTGGGCATTAATGTGAATGCTATTGCGCCGGGTTATATGGCGACCAATAACACCCGGCAGCTTCGCGATGATGAGCAGCGCAGCCAGGCGATCCTCGACCGTATTCCGGCGGGTCGCTGGGGTCTGCCGGAGGATTTACAGGGTCCGGTGGTGTTCCTGGCCTCATCGGCCTCTGATTACGTTAACGGCCATACCCTCGCCGTAGACGGTGGCTGGCTGGCGCGCTAACCGCGCGTTTGTGACAAAGAGTTACACCGTCACCTCTTTCACACACTGTATAAAAACCCTATACTGTATGAATCGACAGTTTACTGGGTTTTATCATGACGGCGGAAGGCCACCTGCTTTTTTCACTTGCCTGTGCAGTGTTTGCCAAAAACGCTGAACTGACCCCTGTGCTGGCACAGGGGGACTGGTGGCATATTGTCCCTTCCGCCGTGCTGACCTGCCTGCTGCCGGACATAGATCATCCAAAGTCATTCCTTGGCCAGCGGCTGAAGTGGATTTCAAAACCCATCGCCAGAGCCTTTGGTCATCGCGGGTTTACCCACAGCCTGCTGGCCGTCTTCGGCCTGCTTACACTCTTCTATTTGAAGGTTCCGGAGAGCTGGATCGTCCCGGCGGATGCCATTCAGGGCATGGTGCTCGGCTACTTAAGCCATATCCTCGCCGATATGCTGACGCCAGCGGGCGTACCGCTGCTCTGGCCCTGCCGCTGGCGTTTCCGTCTGCCAATCCTCGTGCCGCAAAAAGGCAACCAGCTGGAGCGCGTTCTGTGTATGGCGCTGTTTGCGTATGCCGTGTGGATGCCGCAGACATTGCCCGAAAATGGTGCAGTGCGCTGGTCATCGCAAATGATCAACTCGCTACAATTTCAGTTCAATCGTTTTATTAATCACCAGATTGAACATTAAACCGACAATATAATCACTTTTGTCATAAACCATTCCATATGGATATAAGCGCGACATCACACTTCTGATAACCTTGCGCCAACAGGTTCGGTAAAAACCGACCGTATAATAAATCAGGAGAACGGGGATGAATTTTCCACTCATCGCGAACATTGTTGTGTTCGTCGTATTGCTATTGCTTCTCGCCCAGGCTCGCCACAAACAGTGGAGCCTGGCGAAAAAGGTACTGGTCGGTCTGGTCATGGGCGTGGTGTTTGGCCTGGCCTTACACGCCATTTACGGCTCCGATAGCCCGGTACTGAAAGATTCTATTCAGTGGTTCAACATTGTCGGTAACGGCTATGTACAGCTGCTGCAAATGATCGTTATGCCGCTGGTATTCGCCTCTATTCTGAGCGCCGTAGCCCGCCTGCATAATGCCTCTCAACTGGGTAAAATCAGTTTCCTGACCATTGGTACCCTGCTCTTCACCACGCTGATTGCGGCGCTGGTGGGTGTGCTGGTAACCAATCTGTTTGGCCTGACTGCTGAAGGTCTGGTGCAGGGTAGCGCTGAAACCGCGCGTCTGACGGCGATTGAGACCAACTACGTGGGTAAAGTGGCCGATCTGACCGTTCCGCAGATGGTGCTCTCCTTCATTCCGAAGAACCCGTTCGCTGACCTGACCGGCGCAAGCCCAACCTCCATTATCAGCGTGGTGATCTTCGCGGCATTCCTGGGCGTCGCTGCGCTCAAGCTGCTGAAGGACGATGCGCCGAAAGGCGAGCGCGTTCTGACAGCCATCGATACCCTGCAAAGCTGGGTGATGAAGCTGGTGCGTCTGGTCATGCAGCTGACGCCGTACGGTGTCCTGGCGCTGATGACCAAAGTCGTGGCAGGCTCTAACCTGCAAGACATCATCAAGCTTGGCAGCTTTGTGATCGCCTCTTATCTGGGGCTGGGCATTATGTTTGTGGTGCACGGTATCCTGCTGGGCGTGAACGGCGTTAGCCCGCTGAAATATTTCCGCAAAGTCTGGCCGGTGCTGACCTTCGCCTTCACCAGCCGTTCCAGCGCGGCATCTATCCCGCTGAACGTGGAAGCACAGACCCGTCGTCTGGGCGTACCGGAGTCTATCGCCAGCTTCTCGGCCTCCTTTGGCGCCACCATCGGGCAGAACGGCTGTGCGGGTCTCTACCCGGCGATGCTGGCCGTGATGGTTGCCCCAACCGTGGGGATTAACCCGCTGGATCCGGTCTGGATTGCGACGCTGGTGGGTATCGTGACCATTAGCTCCGCCGGTGTTGCGGGCGTGGGCGGCGGCGCGACCTTCGCTGCGCTGATCGTTCTGCCTGCGCTGGGACTGCCGGTGACGCTGGTTGCCCTGCTGATCTCTGTTGAACCGCTGATCGATATGGGGCGTACCGCCCTGAACGTGAGTGGCTCAATGACCGCCGGTACCCTGACCAGCCAGTGGCTGAAGCAGACCGACAAAACGATTCTCGACAGTGAAGAAGATGCGGAACTGGCCCATCGTTAATCACGGCTGAAATAAAAAAACCGCCTGCGGGCGGTTTTTTTATGGCTGTTATTCTTCAACCTCTTCATCCTGGCGGGTCTGCACAGCCCATCGCTGCGCCGATTCCGGCACCGTAAACGCAGGGGAGCGACGGAAGTGCTCGCCAATCAGCACGAAGGCAACGTATTTACCCCGTAACATCCAGACATCGCGAAAACCATCCACTTTCAGGGCATGGTCAGGCGGCGCGGGTTCAACGCGGGGCACATAGCTAATAACCTGGCGGTTTTGTTGACGAAGAGGTTTCATAAGCGACGGGTTCACTAAAGCAAATTCTTAAAGCAGGAAATTTCTATCATAGCCGATTCTCCCCCCACCCGTCGCGCCTGACGTGAGGCAGATGACTCCTTTCGCTAATCACTTATCTGAAAACGCTTAGTTCGCCTGCTAATTCATCACATTGTTCTATCCTTAATAGGGTTTTCAGGAACGAACAAAGGAGAATCGTGCAATGTCGAACAATGATAAACCACATCAAGCCCCTATTCATGGCACCGAAGAATCTCAACCGGGAATGGACTCACTCGCCCCTGCGGATGGCTCTCATAAACCGTCGCCGGGCCTGTCCGCGCCGGGCGAGCAACCTACTGCACCGGGAAGCATGAAGTCACCCGATGCGGACAACGAAAAGTTAAAATCTCTCGACCCGCACCGCAAAGGGGGTGAAGGCTATGCGCTGACCACCAATCAGGGCGTGCGCATCGCCGATGACCAGAACTCCCTGCGCGCCGGAACGCGCGGCCCGACGCTGCTGGAAGATTTCATCCTGCGGGAAAAAATCACCCATTTCGACCATGAGCGTATTCCTGAGCGTATCGTTCACGCTCGCGGCTCCGCGGCGCACGGCTATTTCCAGCCGTACAAGAGCCTGAAGGCGATCACGAAGGCGGATTTCCTTTCCGATCCGAACAAAATCACACCGGTATTTGTGCGCTTCTCTACAGTACAGGGCGGCGCGGGTTCGGCCGATACGGTGCGTGATATCCGCGGCTTCGCCACCAAATTCTATACCG
Source organism: Enterobacter sp. BIDMC 27 (assembly GCF_000534415.1). Taxonomy (NCBI): domain Bacteria; kingdom Pseudomonadati; phylum Pseudomonadota; class Gammaproteobacteria; order Enterobacterales; family Enterobacteriaceae; genus Enterobacter; species Enterobacter sp. BIDMC 27. The sequence goes on along the minus strand of NZ_KI973178.1, from coordinate 2,754,484 downwards.
AAGAGGGCATTTTCGACCTCGTCGGGAATAACACCCCGGTTTTCTTCATTCAGGATGCGCATAAGTTCCCTGACTTTGTCCATGCGGTAAAACCAGAGCCACACTGGGCCATACCGCAGGGACAAAGTGCGCATGACACCTTCTGGGACTACGTCTCCCTGCAACCGGAAACCCTTCACAACGTGATGTGGGCGATGTCTGACCGGGGGATCCCACGCAGCTATCGCACCATGGAAGGGTTTGGTATTCATACCTTCCGTCTGATTAACGCTGAAGGCAAAGCGACGTTTGTGCGTTTCCACTGGAAACCGGTCGCGGGGAAAGCATCCCTGGTGTGGGATGAAGCACAGAAGCTGACCGGGCGCGATCCGGACTTCCACCGTCGCGAACTGTGGGAATCCATTGAAGCCGGTGATTTCCCGGAATACGAGCTGGGGTTACAGCTGATCCCGGAAGAGGACGAGTTCAAATTCGACTTCGACCTGCTCGACCCGACCAAGCTTATTCCTGAGGAGCTGGTGCCGGTTCAGCTAGTGGGCAAAATGGTGCTTAACCGCAACCCGGATAACTTCTTCGCGGAGAATGAGCAGGCTGCGTTCCACCCGGGCCATATTGTGCCGGGGCTGGATTTCACCAACGATCCGCTGCTACAGGGCCGTCTGTTCTCTTACACCGATACGCAGATCAGCCGTCTCGGTGGACCGAACTTCCACGAAATTCCTATCAACCGTCCGACCTGCCCGTACCATAACTTCCAGCGTGACGGGATGCATCGCCAGGATATCGATACCAACCCGGCGAACTACGAGCCAAACTCCATTAACGATAACTGGCCGCGTGAAACCCCGCCGGGGCCAAAACGTGGCGGATTTGAGTCGTATCAGGAGCGCGTGGACGGAACAAAAATTCGCGAGCGCAGCCCGTCATTCGGCGAATATTACGCTCAGCCTCGCCTGTTCTGGAACAGCCAGACCCCGATTGAACAGCAGCACATTATCGGCGGTTTCAGCTTTGAGCTGAGCAAAGTGGTGCGTACCTACATTCGCGAGCGCGTGGTCGACCATCTGGCGCATATTGATATCCAGCTTGCTCAGGGCGTGGCGAATAATCTCGGCATCACGCTGACTGACGAGCAATGCCATGCCGCACCGCCAAAAGACGTGAACGGGCTGAAGAAGGATCCGTCCCTGAGCCTGTACGCGGTACCTGGCGGGTCAATTAAAGGCCGCGTAGTGGCTATCCTGCTGAATGATAAACCGCGCGCCAGCGACGTGCTGGGGATCATGAAGGCGCTCAAAACCCAGGGCGTACATGCCAAACTGCTTTACTCCCGCATGGGTGAAGTGACAGCCGACGATGGCTCTGTCCTGCCAATTGCCGCGACCTTCGCCGGGGCACCGTCGCTGACGGTTGACGCGGTGATTATGCCGTGCGGCGACGTTGAGAGCCTGCTCGGTAACGGTGATGCCGCCTATTATCTGCTGGAAGCCTATAAGCACCTGAAGCCAATCGCCCTGGCAGGCGATGCGCGGAAGTTTAAATCTCTGCTGAAGGTACCGGATCAAGGGGAAGAAGGCATTGTCGAAGGTGATAACATTGACGATGCGTTTATGACCCGGTTGTTTGACCTGCTTGCCGCCCACCGCGTGTGGTCGCGCAGCAGTAAGATTGACCAGATACCGGCGTAAAAAAAAGCCGGGTGGCGCTGCGCTTACCCGGCCTACATTTCGATTGCTTTTGTAGGCCCGGTAAGGCGAAGCCGCCACCGGGCTTTAACTCAAAGATCCCTGAACGTCCCCAGACGATACCCACGCTCGGCAATCGCGTACTTTAACGACGCCGACGTCAGCACATCCAGTTCTGCCAGACGCGGCCAGCAGTAGGCGCTCTTACGTACGATGTTATCGACAAACGCCGGGTGCGCCATTACCTCAAGCGAGCGCTCCCCTTTTGCGGCGGAGTCATCCAGCACCTTCAGGAACAGCGCTTCGTCGATCTCGTCGCCATAAAATGCGCTGCTGAACCCCTCCGTTGACGTCACCGCGACGTCCGGCAACCCGCGCACCTCACGATCCACGCGCATCGCCACGCCTTTACGTTGCACAAACTCTGCCACAAGCGGGAAAATCGCCGGGATCATATGCACATGATGATGGCTGTCAATATGGGTAGGCTCGCGGCCAAACACATCCACAAAGCGGTTAAACTGGCAATCCAGCTCGCGGGCAATCTCATCGAGCGGCAGAGCGTCCTGCTCCGCCATTTCCCAAATCCATTTCCCCAGCTGGCCGTCGCGCGTCAGGCCCGGCATTGGCGAAAGGGGCAACCCAAGCGTCAGCACAAAGTGCATGCCCACGCCCAGCTCGGGCAGCTCACGGCTTAACTGCGCCGCATGTTCCACCGCCTCACCGTTGATGAGCGCTGTTGTAGAGGTCACGACGCCCCGGCGACAGGCTTCAATAATGCCGTAGTTCTGCCCTTTTGACAGGCCAAAATCATCGGCATTGACGATCAGCAGGTTTTCCATCGCGCCTCCTCTTAACGGTGTGTGAGTTTCAGTTTCTCAACCGTTGCAGCAAAGTTTGGCAGCCATTTTTCATGCGCCAGGATCATCTCACCCGCGAGTTTTTCAGCGTCACGGTCAGAATGCACCAGCGGGCTGAGGTTCAGCGCCAGCAGCACGTCATTCAGTTCGCCGCTCAGGGCCGCATTGCTCGCCGCCACTTCAAAGCCTTTGATGGTGTGAATCAGGCCCATCACCTTATCGTCGAAGTGGGTAATGCGGGGATGTGGTTTTGCACCCTCGCGCCCAAGAATGCAGGTCATCTCAACGGCCCAGTCTGCCGGGATATTGTCGATGTGCCCGTGATGGGGAACGTTTACATAGTGCTCGGCCTGCTTGTCATTGTAAATGGCGTTAATCACTTCACACGCGGCATCCGAATAGTATGCCCCGCCGCGCTGCTCCAGCTCTTTCGGTTTGACGTTCAGGTTCGGATCTTTATACAAATCAAAAAGCTGCTTCTCTACTTTCTGTACAACCTGAGCGCGTGCGCCACCTTTGTAGTATTCGCCCATTTCAATGGCCAGCATCTCTTTCTGCTTGAAGTAGTAGAGTAGATACGAGCACGGCAGCAGATTCAGGGAGCGGATCAGCCCTTCGCTGAACGGCAGATCGAAAATGTTTTTCACCGAGGCCGCGGTCAGGCGACCAGAGGCGACGCCGTCGAGCAGTTCCGCAAAGCGCGATTGCCCGTTCACTATCACATCTTTGATAAAGACCATGTGATTCAGGCCGAACAGATCAATGGAGAGATCATCGTTATCGGTCAGTTCCAGTACATCGCGGATGAACATCTTCATGCCAATCGGAATATTGCAGACGCCGATAAAGCGTTTGAAACCGGTGTGGCGATAGACTGCCTCGGTGACCATCCCGGCCGGGTTGGTAAAGTTGATCACCCAGGCGTTCGGGCAGATCTCCTCCACGTCTTTAATGATGTCAAAAATGACCGGAATAGTACGCAGGCCTTTAAACAGGCCACCTGCCCCGTTGGTTTCCTGGCCCAGATAACCGTGGCTCAGCGGAATGCGCTCGTCCAGCTCACGCGCCTTCAGCTGGCCGACGCGCAGCTGCGTGGTCACGAAGTCAGCATCTTTCAGTGCCAGGCGGCGATCCAGCGTTTTATGCACGGTTAAGGGCACGCCCGCTTTTTCAACCATGCGTTTGCACAGTTCAAAGATAATATTCAGCTTCTCCTGACCTTCTTCAACATCCACCAGCCATAATTCGCTGACCGGTAATTCATGATACCGTTTCAGGAAACCTTCAAGTAATTCCGGGGTATAGCTGCTGCCGCCACCAATGGTTACGACTTTTAATTTCTGTTGCATAATATCTCCCTTAGCATATCAGGTTAATCGCCTGCAAGGTATAGCGTACTCTTCCCGCTATTTGGGCAAGCCATTACGTCACTGTTCCTGGCGGATAAACCGCCGAAAGTTAATTAATTACCGTTAAATTTTTGCGGTAACTGTTCGGTGTGAATGAAGTCAATTTTTTAAAGGTTTTAATAAACAGGCTGGGGCTGCTGTAACCCGATTCGTAAGCGATATCGGTGACAGAGTAGTTAGTAATTTCCAGCTGTTTTTTGGCAAAGTTAATGCGGATTTCATTAATGATTTGCACAGGCGTTTTACGGTAATAACGCTGCGTGGCGCGCGTCAAATATTCCTGCGATTTACCCGACAGCGCCACCATATTCTCCAGGGCGTTATCGCTGAACTGTCCTTTATCGTGCATCAGCTCCACGGTACTGCGCAGCCACTGAGGAATATCATCCACCACCTGCTGTTCTTCACGGTGATGGCGGAGGCGATTCATGACGTAGAACGTCACGGTTTCAATAAATTCATCAAATTCATTGTCGCGGAAATTCAGCGATGCGATAACCGTTTCAATCCAGGTCATAAACTCATTTTTAACGCGATACACCTGTGACGCCACAAAGCAGAACGGCACCAGCGGCAGATAGTGCTTCTCGAAGAAACGCCTGCTCACCCCTACGTTCAGAATGCGTGTCGCACCAAACTCATAAAAGCTCTGGTGATAAGATCCCATTGGCAGGAAGACGAAATCGCCACGCTCAAGCAGGACGCGCTTACCGTTGATCTCCTGATAGTAGCGGCCGGTCAGAACAATCGTGAACTCGTAGTAGTCATGCTGGTGCAGACCGCTGGCGCTCTCCGTTTTGTTGTAAATCACCACGTGAAAATTTTTGCCATTAAACAGCTGTTGCTCATGTGCGGTTTTGATTTCCATCGTGCTGACCTCCTGCTACTTCAACTGACTTATTGCATCTTCTCGTGAAGCTCGATGAGCTCCGCGACCAGCTCGCGTGCCAGCATGGAGGTCATCAGATGATCCTGCGCATGTACCAGCACCAGACTCACTTTCATCTTCCCTTCGCCCTGGTCGCTTTCGATGAGCTTCGTCTGCACCAGATGCGCTTCGTTTAACGCTGTACGGGACTGCTCCATCATGGTTTTCGCGGCAACGAAGTCGCCCTGCTTAGCCTGCTTAAGCGCCGCATACGCCAGGCTGCGTGCCTGCCCGGAGTTGATGATGAGGCCCATCACCACCTCTTCCAGATCATTCTCTGCGGTTTCTTCGGCAACGATACTCTCTAAATCTAACATCTTTAAGCTCCTTTCCGCTGGCGCGGGTTGCCCCGCGCCGTGCAATTTTAGAATTTCAGTGCGAGGGCGATATCCTCTTCGCTCTCTTCTTCATCGATAACCGTTGCGGCCTTGTTCGCAATCGCCACGAACGGCATGTAGAGCAGGGTTGCAATCCCGAGGTTGAATATCGCCAGCAGGAAGGCCGCCACGCTACCGTTGGTGTTGAAGAACGCGCCCAGACCAGCCGGCATCGTCCACGGCGCAATGTTGGTCACCGGCGGGATAATGCCCAGGTAGTACGCCGTCAGCGTAATCGCGGCCAGCAGCGGCTGAACCAGGATGAAGGGAATGAACATCACCGGGTTCATGATAATTGGCAGACCAAACAGGATCGGCTCGTTAATCTGGAAGATGCCTGATGGCAGGGCCAGCTTCGCAACCTGACGATGGTCGGCGCGGCGAGAGACAATAAAGACCGCGATGATCAGACCCAACGTCGCCCCGGTACCGCCCAGGAAGATATAGGAGTCAAGCATCGGCTTCGCCCACACATGGAAGGTTTTACCGGCCGCCAGCGCCGCATCGACGGAGCCGTACTGCTGGTAAAGCGCGACGTTTTCCAGTGCCCATGGGGTCATAATACCGCTGTCCAGCGCCGCCAGTGCCAGTGAACCATGCACGCCAAAGAACCACAGCAGGGAGGTAAAGATGACATACGCCCAACCGACCACGCTACCCATCGACGCCAGCGGCGTTGAGATAGAGTCCATAATGATCTGGTGGAAGTTTGTGCCCCAGTGAGAGAGCGCCCAGGCAATAATCCCCATGATGGAGAGAATAATGAAGCCCGGAATCAACGCGGAAAATGAACGAGAAACAGAGGCCGGAACGCTATCCGGCAAGCGGATAACCCAGTTACGGCGAATAATGAAGGTGAACATTTCGGCCACCACCAGCCCGATAATAATACCGGAAATGATGTTTGCCCCACCCAGCCAGTTGGCGCCAACGGCATAAGCGTCGCCCACGCTGTACGGTGTGACGGTCATGAACGCGGCAATGGACAGTAAGCCTGCCGCCAGCGGATCCACTTTACGCTCTTCCGCCAGCGCCATTCCGATAAAGAAAGGCGCCATTAGCGACATAATACCCAACGTACCGTTGTATACGTTGCCGCCAATGGCTTTTAAACCATTAAGGGTTTCAATAGTTGAAGCATCTAACCTAATTCCTAATGAATAAAAAAAGGAACCTTCTCCAAAGCTCAGAAAAACGTTGTTAATTAAAACGAACATTGCCCCGGCTAATGTCAACGGCATTAATTTAATAAAGCCGTTCTTAATGGCATTAACGTGAGGCTGCTTTCCTATTTTAACAGCAAAAGGAAGGAGTACCTTTTCAAGTGAAGCGATGACTTTACTCATAGGAAAATACCCTTAAATGCCGCAACGACCGTTACGGCGTATTGTGTGTGAAATAACTCTTTGACGGGAAAAATAAAAAATTAATTAGCAGCTTTTTTAATCGCCGCAACGGCAGCTTTTAATACACCTAAACCATCAATCTTGCCGTATAAAACGGAATCGATCACTTCGACCGGCTTATTGGGTAGCAGACGCTGAATTTCTGGCAGCATATAAGCGATTTGCGGCCCGAGTAAAATAACGTCGGCTGTCTGACCCTTCTCGCCCGCCAGCGTTTCCGGAAACGCCTCAATCACCACAGGGACTTCATATTTTTCGGCCTGCGCGCGCATTTTGGAAACCAGCAGCGAAGTGGACATGCCCGCAGAGCAAAACAGATAGATATGTTTCTTTTCCATGATAACTTCCCTCTTGTTTGGCTACCCGCCGTCTCGCTATCACTCGACTCGCTATCCTGGCTGACGGGCAGTGTGCTGAACATTGTTTGTCGTTGAAGTGAGTATACGCAATGGTACAGGGAGGGGATAATTCTGGATAGACTGAAATTGTCTCTCATTGACCTGGCTTGTTGACTACCTTCACATTTCAGGCAAATAATTCGCGCCAAGAAATAAGATTCACGTATGCATAAAAAAACCGGCCTTCCGGCCGGTTTGTTAACGCTCTCAGGCAAGCAGGCTTACTGTGCCTTAGGTGCCTGTGGGTCGGTGTCGTATTCGGCACAGGTCTGGTAACCAGAATTGATCACGTGACCCGTATCATCCAGGGCGACAAAATAGGTCTCTGCCTTACCATCACGTTGACCCAGAATATAGGTCTGGCAGGTACCACGCGCGTGGATCATAGTGACTTCTGAAGAAGGTTTACCGGCAATGGCTGCAACCTGGGAACGCGTCATGCCTTTTTTGACGTCTTTTACCACTGGCTGTGTGAACTGATCTTTAGTGCGATCGTAAGCTGTACACCCTGCCAGCATAGTCAGTACCGCCGCTGCGCTTAAAATTCCTGCTACGTTCTTGTTCATATTCCGTCCTCTTGTTTATCAGCGTGTTAACTAAGCATGGGATAAAAATTACTATTGTTCAACTTTGCGAGTTACGCCAGACGAATTTCGGAAAATTCTAATAAAACAACGGTAAGCTGCTAAATCGCTGTAAAACAGTACACTCAAAACTGTGATCCTTGTCGTTTCCCCGACAAAGGGTTAGTTTTAACAGATCACACTTTCTGTTTGGTTCTGCATAGGGAGGGCGTAATGGCTCTGCAACAAGAAATTATTCAGGCGCTGGGCGCGAAACCTGCGATTGATGCCAATGAAGAGATCCGTCGTAGCGTTGATTTTTTGAAAGCTTACCTGTCTGCACACCCTTTCCTGAAGACGCTGGTGCTGGGCATCAGCGGCGGTCAGGATTCCACTCTGGCCGGTAAGCTGAGCCAGATGGCCATCTCCGAGCTGCGTGACGAGACCGGTGACACCGCGCTGCAATTTATTGCCGTACGTCTGCCGTATGGCGTGCAAGCCGACGAGCAGGACTGTCAGGATGCGATTGCGTTTATTCAGCCGGACCGTGTTCTTACCGTAAACATCAAAGGTTCGGTACTGGCCAGCGAGCAGGCCCTGCGTGAAGCCGGTATTGAACTGAGCGATTTTGTCCGCGGCAACGAGAAAGCCCGTGAGCGCATGAAAGCGCAGTACAGTATCGCAGGGATGACCAAAGGGGTCGTCGTCGGCACTGACCACGCCGCGGAAGCCATCACCGGCTTCTTCACCAAATACGGCGATGGCGGCACGGATATCAACCCCCTCTTCCGCCTGAACAAGCGTCAGGGTAAGCAACTGCTGGCGGCGTTGGGCTGCCCGGAGCACCTGTATAAGAAGGCGCCAACGGCGGACCTGGAGGACGATCGCCCTTCCCTGCCGGATGAAGCGGCGCTGGGCGTTACGTATGACAACATCGATGATTATCTGGAAGGCAAAACGCTCGACGAAGGTACCGCTAAAATTATCGAAGGCTGGTATCTGAAAACCGAGCATAAGCGCCGTCCGCCCATTACGGTGTTTGATGATTTCTGGAAAAAGTAAAAGCAAAACGGTAACTCCGCTTTGCAGGCCGGGTAAGGCGTAGCCGCCACCTGGCTCTTTTTTAACCACCAAACACCTGCTACACTGTATGCCTGAACAGTATATGGAGCAGTATGTGAGCAGGCGTCAATCCGCCCCGCGTCTTGAGTTCGAAGCGGCGGCTATCTACGAATATCCCGAGCATCTTCGCCCCTGGCTTGAGGCACTGCCTAAACAGCCTGGCGTCTATTTCTTCCACGGCGACAGCGACACCATGCCGCTCTATATCGGCAAAAGCGTGAATATCCGCAGCCGGGTGATGTCGCACCTGCGTACGCCGGATGAAGCATCGATGCTCAGGCAGTCCCGGCGGATCACCTGGATCGAGACGGCAGGCGAACTGGGCGCGCTTCTGCTCGAAGCCCGGCTCATCAAGGAACAGCAGCCGCTGTTTAACAAACGCCTGCGCCGCAACCGCCAGCTGTGTTCCTTGCAGATTAACGCAGGAAAACCGCAGGTCGTTTATGCCCGGGAAGTGGATTTTTCGCATGAACCCAATCTTTACGGTCTGTTTGCCAACAAACGTGCCGCACTGCAAACCCTGCAATCCCTGGCTGATGAATTACAGCTTTGTTACGGCCTGTTAGGACTGGAAGCCACCACCCGTGGTCGCGCCTGTTTCCGCTCAGCGCTGAAACGCTGCGCCGGGGCGTGCTGTGGAAAAGAGAGCGTTGAAGAACATCATGCCCGGTTTATGGCTGGCCTTGCCTCTATCAGCGTTAACTGCTGGCCGTGGGAAGGCGCGGTGGCGCTGAAAGAAACCCGCGATGGGATGACGCACTATCACATCATCCGCAACTGGCTCTGGCTTGGCGCCGTTGAAAATCTGGATGACGCTACCGCTCTGCTGCGCACCCCTGCCGGTTTCGATCAGGATGGTTACAAAATTCTCTGCAAGCCACTGTTAACCGGAAAATATGAGATCATCGTCCTCAATGACCCGGCAGCCAGGTAATTTCACTGAACAGCAGCGACCCCTTCGTTTCCAGTAAACGGAGGGTATGACTGCCCGCTTCCCAGCTGGCGCCCTGATCGGCGGTCAGTAATTTGTCGCCCAGTTGCCAGGCGCCGCTTAATACGAATGCCACCCCACCGCGTGATGCGAAGGTAGTGAACGTCCGGGTAGCAACGCGCACCTTTGCCTGGCAGCAATCCCGTCGGGTCATGATGTTGAAGTCCATCGACATCTGCCCCTCTGTGAGCACGGCTTTCACCGCCAGATCGCCCGCAAATCGGTAAGGCTGATGATGCTTCAGGGTATGACAAAACGCCCTGCCTGCATCCAGGGTCACCTCACCGCCCTCCAGCAGCGTAATCACCCGGTCAACGCCCGGGAACGCGGAAAATTCGCCGTTACTGGCGATGGAGGCAATACTGGCCCGCCAGAAAAAATCCCGCGTCGCGGGAGGAAAACAGCAAATCTCACGCGTCTCACCCGCACCATTACGCCAGAGACTGACCGGCATTTTACGGATATCAAAGAATTCCATGACCACTCCTGAAGGACGCACCGTGCGCCAGGGCATTTTCACAGACGTATTATCGGCAGCAGTCAGGCCAGACCTTAGGCATGGGATAAAAGAAAAACCGCCGGTCCTGTCCACAGCGTTTTCGCTTTTGTAGACAGGAGCCCGGCGGTCTTAAGAGAGTGAACCGATTATTCGGTTGGTGCAGGCATTTTACCTTCCGGCGCTGCACGTTCTGTCAGACGCTTCTCAAAATTGGCATTAAATTGCTTTTTCTGTTCCGGCGTCAGAATGTTGTAAATCTTGTTCTGGGTTTCCATGTGGGCCAGCATGCGCGCTTTATGCTGCTCGGCCATTTTGTCGATCTGCGCTTCCGCTTTTGCTTTATCGAAGCTGTCGCTGGCAATGATGTCATGCATTGCGCGGCGCTCTTCCAGCGGAGGACGTTTCATCTGGTCACGCTGGCTTTTCATGATGTCGCGGATCTGCTGCTTCTGCGCATCGGTGAGGTTCAGATCTTTAAACATCATCATCTCATGGTGCATACCCGGCTTGCCTTTATGATGCATCATCATTTTGCCTTCCGTCGGCGCGGCGGTAGTGGTCGCGGTATCGGCGGCGAACGCCATGCTGGTAGCGCCCAGAGCCAGGGTAGAGGCAACAAACAGTGCAGTTAATTTACGCATAATGTCTTTCCTTACTTTCAGTTATTCTTCGGCGCTATGCCGTGTTGACGAGATTAACTTTACGGGGTTTATCGTCAATTAGTCAGAGCAACGGTAAAACAATGAAAGTGTAAAAAACAACTTTTCGCCAATTGTGGAGAAATTAAGGAAAAAGCGTGGAGAGATGAAACAAAAATATTCAACAGGATGATTTTAAAGAGATTATGGAGAAGTATAGCGAAGTGCCGTTTAATAATAAAGCAATTCTCCAGGAATATTCCGCAAACAATACCAGAGCGCTTTTAACGCTAAGAAATTTATTCTTCATTTCCCCTCCGGTCTGCGCGAGGGGAGACGATCAGGGCATTTTTTCCAGCATCAGGCCAGCTCGCAAACCAAACGCGACCGACGGATTAGGAAATAAAACATATTCCGTGGATTTCTGTACCGCATAGCGCGTCTCACCATCTTCTGCCAACAGGACGCCCTGGCGAAACGGCGTAAAGTTCAGCGTATGGGGCGCCATATGAAGCTGGAAAGCCTTGCTTTGACGCGTGATCTGCTGCACGACCCGATAGCGCACGACGGGTTCCCGGGTGGGTTCCGGCGCAACCCCGGCGAGCAACGCCCGAAGCGCCTGATGCGTAGGGGCAAAACGCGTCAGGTCGTTTTGCCCGAACGGCAGCGCTTTTCCCAGCTCCAGGGTGCAGGATAACGCACCAACATTCTCGCAGGTGAAGTGGGTAAACGTGCCGCCTGGCGTCTGGTGGAAGACCAGCGCCTCCAGCCCCGCGTCGCCAAGCCAGGTCAGAAACGCCTCATCCCACGGCTGATGACGCTGCGGTAACACGCCAAAACGCACGTGGTACGAGGCGCGAATGGCCGTATGCAGATCGAGGTGCCAGCGCGTTTCCCCCGCCCCGGCAAAAAACGCCGTGACCACCTTCTCCAGCCATTGCGCGCGTGTCGTCTCATCACTCTGTGGAAACTGCGCCCAGCGACCACCAAACATGCGGTTGATGTCGCTCACGAGATACCGTTTATTTTGCGCCAGCGCAGGCGGATTTCCCAGCACCACCAGCAGACGGCAGTGCAGCGTGATCTCTGCGCGAAACAGCGCGCGCAGCAAAAGATCGACAATCTCCACGGGCGCGGTTTCGTTTCCGTGAATGCCGGTCGTAAGCAGCAGCGACAGATCATATTCCCCCGTCGGCGTCAGTTCAAGCACGCCCGGCCCCAGCCATCGCCAGTGGAACGAGGGGCCTTCCCCCTCGTGCCGCTCCGGTGTCTCTTCGGCCAGCGTCAGCGCCAGTAAGTTTTCCATATCATCTCCTTAGCGCTGGAACGGATAAACCGATCCCAGTTGCAGGATGGTCGATAATGCATCCAGCGCCTCGCGGCCTTCGCGCAGCAGCTGCGGATCAACCAGATCGGCCTGAACCAGACGGTCGCGATAATAGCGGTCCACCCAGTCATTGAGGGTATTGAACAGCGTGTCGTTCATCATTACCGCCGGATTCACGGCCTGCATCTCCTCCGGCGTTAACACCACGCGCAGTCGCAGGCACGCCGGTCCCCCGCCGTTGGCCATACTTTCCCGCAGATCAAACACGCGCAGTTCATCAATCGGGTTATCCGCCTGCACCAGTTCGCTCAGATAGCGCCAGACGCCCTGATGGTTGCGGGACTCCTGCGGCAGCACCAGCATCATGCTGCCATCATCCCGGCTCAGCAGCTGGCTGTTGAACAGATACGTTTCGACCGCATCCTGCACGCTTACCGCCTGCGTGGGCACCTGAATCGGCATAAATCCCGGCACGCGTTCGCGCAGCGTGGCCAGCAACTTTTCCTGATGGGCAAACGCCTGCTCGTGGCAGAACAGTACCTGACGGTTGGAAACGGCAATGACGTCGTTATGAAACACGCCCTGGTCGATCACCTGCGGATTTTGCTGGGCAAAAATCACCTGAGAAGGATTAACCTGGTTCAGCCGCGCAACCGCCTGGCTTGCGGCTAAAGTTTGTCTCGCCGGATAACGAACCGGCGCGGCGTGGCCGCCCTCTTCCCGTCCATAGATAAACAGCTGCAAACCCGGCTCGCCATAGTCGCCGCCCAGACGATTGTGGTTTGCCGCCCCTTCATCGCCAAACATCGCGACCTGCGGCAGCGCCGAATGTACCTCGAAATGCGCTTCATGATTAAAAATGGCGCGCAGCACGCGCCCGGTGGTCTCCGCTTCGCTGGCGCGGTGGAATTTGTTGTTCAGGTTAGCAACGGTCAGATGCACTTTGCCGTCCAGCGTATCCGCCGACGGCGCAACGGTGGCGGCATTCGCCACCCACATCGAGGAGGCTGAACTGGCCGCCGAAAGCAGGTGTGGCGTCTGCGTGCCTGCTTTTTCCACCACCTGTTCATCCGTACCGCTGAACCCCAGCTGGCGCAGCACGTCCACGTTTGGTCGCTCCTGAGGCGGGATCACCGCCTGCGGGAAACCGGCATCGGACAACGCCTTCATTTTCAACAGACCCTGCTTCGCCGCCAGCTTCGGGTTCGAGACCTGGAAACGGTGCTTCGTCGAGGCTTCATTGCCGAACGATAGCCCGGCATAGTGGTGCGTCAGCCCCACGAGGCCGTCAAAGTTAACCTCACGCGCTTTCATGGGCGTCACCCTCTGTAAAATCCAGCCCCGGATTCAGCGTCTCCGGCAGCGTCAGCGCCGGGGTTTCCAGGCTTGCCATCGGCCACGCGCAGTAATCGGCGGCATACCAGGCGCTGGCGCGATGGTTGCCCGACGCCCCTACGCCACCAAACGGCGCGGTGCTCGCCGCACCGGTCAGCGGTTTGTTCCAGTTCACGATCCCGGCGCGCGCTTCAAGCAGCAGTTGTTCGAATTTCTCGCGATGCGGCGATATCAGGCCGCTCGACAGGCCGTAGCGGGTGTTGTTGGCCATCTCGATCGCCGACTCAAAATCGTCATAGCGCCAGACGCACAGCAGCGGGCCAAAGACCTCTTCATCCGGCACGTTGCTCGTCGCACTCATCTCAATAATCCCCGGCGTCAGCAGCGACGTGCCCGGCTGAACCAGCTTCGGCTCCAGCAGGGTTTTCGCCCCGCGCGCCACGTGCTCCTGCCACGCTTTCAGCACGTTCAGCGCCGCCTGCGCGGAGATCAGCCCGCCGATAAACGGCTGCGGCTCGGCATCCCATTTCGCGGGAACCAGACGCGCGCTCACCTCCACCAGACGCTTCAGGAACGCATCCCCCTGCGCGCCGCGCTTAACCAGCAGGCGGCGGGCGCAGGTGCAGCGCTGTCCGGCGGTAATGAACGCCGACTGAATGGTCAGATGGACCGCGGCATCGATATCATCCGGATCTTCCACAATCAGCGGGTTGTTGCCGCCCATCTCCAGCGCCAGAATTTTTTCCGGCTGCCCCGCCAGCTGACGATGCAGCTGATACCCCGTTCCGGCACTGCCGGTGAACAGCAAACCGTCAATGTCGCTCAGCGCACTCAGCGCCTGACCTGTTTCACGCCCGCCCTGCACCAGATTCAGCACCCCCGGCGGCAGCCCCGCCTGCTCCCAGAGTTTTATGACTGCTTCTCCGGTTAAGGGGGTTAACTCACTCGGCTTGAAGATGACGGTATTCCCCGCCAGCAGCGCAGGCACAATGTGCCCGTTCGGCAGATGTCCGGGGAAGTTATACGGGCCAAACACCGCCAGCACCCCGTGCGGACGGTGGCGCAGCGTGGCGGCGCCGTCTGGCATCTCGGTATGCTGCTCGCCGGTGCGGGTATGGTACGCCTTCACCGATATCGCGATTTTGTTGATCATCGCCGTGACTTCGGTTGTTGCCTCCCAGCGCGGCTTGCTGGTTTCGCAGGCAATGATGCGGGTCAGCTCGGCTTTATTGGCCTCCAGCAGCGCAGCAAATTTCTCAACCAGCGCCTGGCGCTCGGAGAATGGCCGTTTCGCCCATGCCGGAAACGCGCGGCGTGCAGCCTGGCAGGCCTGCTCAACCTGCCCGGCGCTGGCGTCGTTCCCCGACCAGAGCACCTCCTGGCCGACCGGGTTAGTTTTTGTCCGCGCGTCACCTTCGCCCGTTACCCAGTCACCGTTAATCCATAGAGTCATGCTGTTTTCTCCTCAGGGCAGAGCCGCACCAGGCGAACCGTGTCGCCAGCGTTACATTTCAGGGCATCCAGTTGCGCAGCCGTCAGTACCAGACGCTCGCATGTTGGGTTGGTTCGCACCAGCATGGCGCGGAAGTTGGTGTAATTCTCGTTCGAGACCAGGCAGGCTGGCCACTCGCCCGGCGCGGGCTGGCCTTCTGAAACCTCAACCAGGCGGCTTTTACGGATGGCGCGAACGCGGTCAATGTCGCATTCCAGCGTCGGGCCGCCGTCGAAGATGTCGACGTAGTTACGGTAGCGAAATCCCTCTTTCTCCAGCACTGCGCGGGCCGGGGCGGTTTGCGGGTGAACTTCGCCGATCACCGCCTGCGCTTCAGGGGTTAAGAAATGGGTATAAATAGGATGCTTCGGCATCAGCTCGGCGATAAACGCCTTCTGACCGGTACCGCACAGGTAATCCGCCCGGCTAAATTCCATGGAGAAGAAGCGTTCGCCCAGACTCTCCCAGAACGGCGAGTAGCCCGTCTCATCAATTACGCCGCGCATCTCCGCGACCACTTTTTCGTTGAAGCGGTCGCGAAAGGCGGCCATAAACATAAAGCGCGATTTGGAGAGCAGATAACCGTTGCCCTCTTTGCGCCAGTCCGGATCGAGAAACAGGGTGCAGAGTTCGCTGGCGCCGGTATGGTCATTACAGAGGAAGAGCGTCGGCAGCGCGTTGTAAACGTTCAGCTCTTTCGAGGCGTGGACCATCGTGCCGACCCGGTAGTTGTACCACGGATCGTTAAGCCCGACGGCCACCTCGATGGCGCAAATCCCCGCCACGGTTCCCGTGCCGTTATCTTCCAGCACGAACACATAGCCCTGTTCGCTTTTTGGCAACGTCCCCTGCCAGGTTTGCAGGGAGCGCTCAATGCGCGCCGACAGCGTTTTTTCATCGGCAGGCAGCGAGGTTAGCCCGCCCCCTGTCTTACCGGCAAGCTGCATAAGCCCGGCGAGATCGCCGTGCGCAACGGGACGGATGACCATCATGATGACACCCCGGACTTCACCTGTTCGCAGGCCAGCGCAAAACGATCTAACCCGGTTCTGACCTCTTCCTCGCTGACGATCAGCGCAGGGGCAAACCGCACCACGTTAGCACCGGCAATCAGCACCATTACGCCCTGCTTTGCCGCTTCCTGTGAAATCAGCTTCGCTTTGCCGGCAAACTCAGGGGCAAGCTCACAGCCTATTAACAGCCCCAGACCGCGGATCTCTTTGAACAAGCCGGTCTGGTTATTGATGGCAGTAAGGCGCTCAACAAACCACTGGTGACGCTGCTTCACGCCGTTCAGCACCTCAGGGGTGTTGATGATATCCAGCACCTGTCCGGCGACAGCGGTTGCCAGCGGGTTGCCGCCGTATGTGGTGCCATGAGTGCCCACGGTCATCACGCTGGCGAATTTATCGGTGGTCAGCATCGCCCCCACCGGGAAACCGCCGCCGAGCGCTTTGGCTGTTGAGAGCACATCCGGGGTCACGCCATAGTGCATGTAGGCGTACAGCTCACCCGTGCGGCCCACGCCGGTCTGGACTTCGTCAAAAATCAGGACCGCGTTATGCCGATCGCACAGCTCGCGCAGCCCTTGCAGGAACGCTTTCTGGGCGGGCATGACGCCGCCTTCCCCCTGCATGGGCTCGACAATCACCGCACAGGTGGTGTCGTCAATCAGCTCGCTGGCAGAGTGTAAATCGTTATACGCCGCATGCCGGATATCCGGCGGCAGCGGCGCAAAATCCTGAGAATATGAGGGCTGACCACCCGCGCTGACGGTAAACAGCGTGCGGCCATGGAAGGCATTTTTAAAGGCTACGATGCCGCTCTTGTGCGCGCCGAATTTATCGTGCGCATATTTGCGCGCCAGCTTCAGCGCCGCTTCGTTCGCTTCCGCGCCGGAGTTACAGAAAAAGACTTTTTCTGCGAAAGTGGCGTCGATCAGCTTCTTCGCCAGACGCAATGCCGGTTCGTTGGTATAACCGTTGCCGGTATGCCAGAATTTCGCCGCCTGGTCATTCAGCGCCTGCCGCAGCGCCGGGTTTGCATGCCCCAGCGCATTCACCGCAATCCCACCCGCAAAGTCGATATACTCTTTGCCCTGCTGATCCCACAGGCGAGAGCCTTCCCCACGTACCGGAATAAAAGCCGCCGGAGCGTATACCGGCATCATCCATTCATCGAAATTTTCACGCGTAACTGACAGAGACATAGCGACCTCATCCGGTAAATAAAAGGTTGTTTAAATGTTAAATAATTGAGTGTTTGCACTGTGAATGTAGATTGCAGCGTTCGTGCCAGCCAGCGATAAAAATGCATAAACGGGTTGGGGTAACACAATATCAATGAGTTACAATATGGAGTTATTCACTGTTAATGCATAAATAGTGAATATTATTACGACAAGCGGCGCTTTACCGCATGAAAACAAGAAAGAGTATGCAGAGGCCAAATATAATTCTGGAATTGTGATCGCTCGCGAAATTTATCGGCCCTTTACGCCCTGTTCGAGGGCAAAACGCGCCGAAATGGTGCAAATATTGCACCGTCGGCATTATCTGTCGCAGTAATTGGGCGAAGCGGATAACAGACGACGTAAATTCTGCTACCATCCTTGCACTATTCACCTTGCATTGGCAGCGACTATGAAATTTGTCTCTTTTAATATCAACGGCCTGCGTGCCCGCCCTCACCAGCTTGAAGCGATTGTTGAGCAACATCAGCCAGATGTGATCGGCTTGCAGGAGACAAAAGTTCACGACGATATGTTCCCGCTCGAAGAGGTAGCGAAGCTGGGCTATAACGTTTTTTACCACGGTCAGAAAGGCCACTACGGCGTTGCGCTGCTGACCAAAGATACGCCGGTGTCGGTGCGTCGTGGCTTCCCGGGTGACGATGAAGAGGCGCAACGCCGCATCATCATGGCGGAAATTCCTTCCGCGCTCGGCAATGTGACCGTCATCAACGGCTATTTCCCGCAGGGTGAAAGCCGCGATCATGAAACCAAATTCCCGGCCAAAGCGAAGTTTTATCAGGATCTGCAAAACTACCTGACAACCGAACTCAAAAAAGAAAACCCGGTGCTTATCATGGGCGACATGAATATCAGCCCGACGGATCTGGATATCGGTATTGGCGAAGAGAACCGTAAGCGCTGGCTGCGCACCGGCAAATGCTCTTTCCTGCCGGAGGAGCGCGAGTGGATGGAGCGCCTGCTGGGTTGGGGGCTGGTGGATACTTTCCGCACGGCTAACCCGGCGACGCAGGATCGCTTCTCGTGGTTTGACTATCGCTCTAAAGGCTTCGATGACAACCGGGGCCTGCGTATTGATCTGCTGCTGGCGAGCGCCCCCCTGGCCGAACGCTGCATCGAAACCGGTATCGACTATGACATCCGTAGTATGGAAAAGCCGTCCGACCATGCGCCGGTATGGGCAACGTTCAAGCTGTAAACTTCAGTGAATATTAAAAAAATCAGTCTCCTGTGCGCCCTTTTGGGCGCATTTGTTTTGACCGTTGTTTTGCTTCCTCCAGGCATACTCTCCCTCGACACGCTAAAAATGCACCAGCAAACGTTGCTCGATCGTGTGGAGCAGGCGCCTCTTCAGAGCGCTGATCTATTTTGCGGTTTACGTTCTGCTCTCCGCGCTGTCGATCCCCGGAGCCGCGCTTCTGACGCTGCTCGGCGGGGCGCTTTTCAGCCTGTGGGAGGCGACGCTGTTGGTGTCATTTGCCTCGACGCTCGGCGCCACGCTTGCCATGCTCGTTAGCCGTTATCTGCTGCGCGACTGGGTGCAACGGCGCTTTGCCGCACAGATGAGCACGATAGATGCGGGGATGGATCGCGACGGCGCGCGCTGCCTTTTTGCCCTGCGCCTGATGCCGTTGTTCCCGTTCTTTCTGGTCAATTTGCTGATGGGGCTAACCCGTCTCAGGGTGCGTCACTACTGGTGGGTCAGCCAGCTTGCAATGCTACCTGCCACTGTCATTTATCTGAACGCCGGACGCGAGCTGGGGAAACTCACCGCGCTGCGCGATATTCTGTCGCCGGGACTGCTGTTCGCCTTTACACTATTAGGGTTATTACCGCTGGTCACTCGCTGGCTGTTTTCCCGTTACATCCCTTCGATTAAAAAGTGAGGCATTATGCGCCGGGTGCGTTTTTGCGCGTTTCTGACGAGTCTGCTGCTGGCAACCTCTGCCTTCGCCGCAGAGAGCTGGCAATCCATTCAGCAACAGGCCACCGGGCAGACCGTCTGGTTTAACGCCTGGGGCGGTGACGAGGCCGTTAACCGCTACCTCGACTGGGTGAGCGGCGAGATGAAAACGCACTACGCCATCAACCTGAAGATCG
This sequence comes from Enterobacter sp. BIDMC 27, assembly GCF_000534415.1. NCBI lineage: Bacteria > Pseudomonadati > Pseudomonadota > Gammaproteobacteria > Enterobacterales > Enterobacteriaceae > Enterobacter > Enterobacter sp. BIDMC 27. The sequence goes on along the minus strand of NZ_KI973178.1, from coordinate 2,735,103 downwards.
TTCATCTGGCCGATGCCGCCGACGCGGTGAAGCGGATCCAGACGGAACAGGCCGCAGGACGCAGCAGTAACGGGTCGGTGGATCTGCTCTGGGTAAACGGGGAAAACTTCCGCAACCTGAAAGCGGCAAACCTGCTGCTCACCGGCTGGGCGCAAACCCTGCCCAACTGGCGCTACGTCGATACCCGTAAACCGGTAACGGAAGATTTTGCCATCCCGACCGATGGGGCAGAATCCCCGTGGGGCGGCGCGCAATTGACCTTTATCGCCCGTAAAGCGAGTACGCCGACACCACCGGCAGATCCCCACGCGCTGCTGGTATACGCCCGTCAGCACCCTGGCAAGGTGAGCTATCCGCGACCGCCGGATTTTACCGGCACGGCGTTTCTTGAGCAGCTACTGCTGGCGCTGACCGCCCATCCGGAGGCGTTAAAAAACGCGCCGGACAGTACCTTTGCGCAGGTCACCGCGCCGCTGTGGGATTACCTTGATACGCTGCACCCCCTGCTGTGGCGCGAAGGGAACGATTTTCCTCCGTCGCCTGCGCGCATGGATACGCTGCTGGCCAGCGGCAGTCTGAACCTGTCGCTCACCTTTAACCCCGCCCATGCGATGCAAAAGGTGGCGAGCGGTGAACTGCCTGCCGACAGCTACAGTTTCGGCTTTCTCAAAGGCATGATCGGCAACATCCATTTTGTCGCTATCCCGGCAAACGCCAGCGCGAGCGCAGGCGCGAAAGTGGTGGCGAATTTCCTGCTGTCACCGCAGGCGCAGATCCGCAAAGCTAATCCTGCCGTCTGGGGTGACCCGAGCGTGCTGGATGGCGAAAAACTGCCTGCGAAAGCGGCAAAACAGCTTCGCGCCTTTACCCCCTCAGGCACGCCTGATGTACTTCCCGAACCGCACGCCGCCTGGGTTAACGCCCTGGAGCAGGAATGGCTTCGCCGCTACGGAACCCGCTAAGCGGGCTGGTCTGGGCGGCAATGGCGGTCATCTATCTGCCCCTGCTTCCCGCCAGCGGCATGCTGCTGACCCCGGCGTTTTCTCCCGGCAACTGGGCGACGCTGTTTGCCGACCCACAGCTGCCGCAGGCGCTGGCCGCCACGCTGGTTTCCACGCTTATCGCGACGCTGGGCTCACTGTTTATCGCCCTGATCCTGCTTGCGCTTCTCTGGCCGGGTGAAGGCTGGCAGCGCCTGAGCACCCGTCTGCCGTGGCTGTTAGCCGTGCCGCACGTCGCCTTCGCCACCAGCGCGCTGCTGCTGTTTGCGGAAGGGGGGCAGCTTTACCGGATCTGTACGGTCTGTTCGCCGCAGCTTGACCGCTACGGTATCGGGCTTGGCCTGACGCTTGCGGTCAAAGAGAGCGCGTTCGTTCTGTGGGCAATTTACGCCGCGCTGCCTGAAAAGCGCCTCGCACAGCAGAAAATTGTCCTGCATACCTTCGGCTACGGACGAATGCAGGCGCTCAACTGGCTCGTCCTCCCGGCCATCGCCCCCGCACTGGGCGCCGTGATGCTGGCGGTGCTCGCCTGGTCGCTTTCCGTGGTGGATGTGGCGATTGTGCTCGGGCCGGGCAACCCGCCGACGCTGGCGGTGCTGGCCTGGCAGTGGCTCACCCAGGGCGATGCGCAGCAGCAAACAAAGGGAACGCTGCTGTGTCTGGTGCTGCTCCTGCTGCTGGCGGCGCTTGCCGCGGTGGGATACGGCTTCTGGACGGCATGGCGGCGCACCCGGCCAGCCCCCTCCGGAGTTCGTCGCGCTTCGCATACTGCGCTGCCCGCACGGACGTTGGGCGGGTTACTGCCGCTGTGCGGCGTGCTCTGTGCGCTGGTTCTGCTGATGCTGGCACGCCGGGACGACACCGGCCCCGTCAGCGACAGTCTTTCACTGGGACTGCTGTCCAGCCTGACAGCGCTGGCCATCCTCATGCTCTGGCTTGAGTGGGGACCCCAGCGCGGCGCGGTGTGGGTCTGGCTGCCGCTCGCCCTCCCGGCGCTGCCCCTCGTGTCCGGGCAATATGCCGTGGCGCTGTGGCTGGGCATCGACGGCCAGTACGCTGCGGTGCTCTGGAGCCATATGCTCTGGGTTCTCCCGTGGATGCTCCTGGTGCTGCAACCGGCCTGGCGCAGGCTCGATCCCCGGCTTATCCTCACCGCCAGAACGCTGGGCTGGCGACAGGCGAAAATTTTCTGGTTGGTGAAATGCCCCCTGATGGTTCGTCCGGCCCTGCTGGCCTTTGCCACCGGCTTTTCCGTGAGCATGGCCCAGTACATGCCCACCCTCTGGCTGGGAGCGGGACGTTTCACCACCCTGACGACGGAGGCGGTCGCCCTCAGCAGCGGCGGCAGCATTCCGATCCTCGCCAGCCGGGCGCTGGGTCTGTTGCTGTTGACCAGCAGCCTATTTGCCCTTGCCGCGCTGCTCTCCCGGCTCGTGGGCCGTCACCGACAAGGATTACGTTAATGCTGAACGTGAAAAATCTCACCATTGCGCCACTCTTACGTGAGGTCAACTTCCGCGTCCCGGCGGGGGAGATCGTCACGCTGATGGGGCCCTCCGGGAGTGGGAAATCGACCCTTTTCGCCTGGATGGTGGGGGCGTTATCCGCTGATTTTAAGGCGCACGGCGAGCTGTGGCTGAACGATCGTCGCTGCGATCTGCTCCCCGTGGAAACGCGCGGGATCGGCATTCTGTTTCAGGATGCCCTGCTGTTTGACGCCTTCAGCGTGGGGCAAAACCTGATGCTGGCGCTGCCAGCGCACATCGTCGGGCGCGCCCGCCGCAATGCGGTAGAACAGGCCCTGGAGACTGCCGGGCTGGCAAACCACTTCGCCAGCGATCCGGCCACCCTTTCCGGCGGCGAGCGCGCCCGGGTCAGCCTGTTGCGCGCCCTTCTCGCCCAACCGCAGGCATTGCTGCTCGACGAGCCGTTCAGTCGACTGGATAAAACGCTGCGCGCCTCATTCCGGGCGTGGGTATTCGAGGTTACTCGCCAGCGCAGGATCCCGGTGGTGCTGGTCACGCATGATGAGGACGATATTCCGCCCGGCGGCGAGGTGATTGAGATTTCTCGCTGGCAATAATGTGCTAACGCAATGTTTTTGGCTTCAGGAGAGACGACAATGCCCCCCTCTTTTAATGACGTCAGGTTTTACGATGAAACGTGTTTCTCAACTGACCGCGCTGGCCCTGATCTGCGGCCTCGCCTCACTCTCCTCCATGGCGGCTGATATGCCCCACTCCCTCACTCTGGCTCAGCTCCAGACGCAAAACGGCGCGGTAATTGATACGCGCATCAGTGCGTTCTATAACGGCTGGCCGCAGACCCTGAGCGGAACGTCCGGGCATGAACCCGCCGCGCTTAATCTCTCTGCCAGCTGGCTTGGGGCAATGAGCGATGAACAGCTCAGCGGCTGGGCAAAACAGCATCGGCTTACGCCAGACATGCCGGTTGCGCTCTATGGCAACGATGATGACAACCAGACCGTCAAAACGCGGCTGGAGAAAGCGGGCTTTACCCACGTCTCCACCCTGAGCGATGCCCTTCAACAATCCGATCGTCTGCAACGTCTGGCGCATTTCGAACAGCTGGTTTATCCCCAGTGGATCCGCCAGTTGCAGCAGGGCAAACCCGTTACCGCCGCACCAGCCGGAGAGTGGAAGGTGATCGAGGCTGGCTGGGGTGCGCCGAAGCTTTATCTCCTTAGCCACATTCCCGGCGTGGGCTATCTCGACACCAATGAAGTGGAAAGCGAACCGCTGTGGAATAAGGTCTCTGACGAAAAGCTGAAAGCGATGCTGGCGAAGCACGGGATCCGTCACGATACCACCGTCATTCTGTACGGTCGCGACGTATATGCCGCCGCGCGAGTGGCGCAGATCATGCTCTACGCGGGCGTGAAGGATGTGCGAATTCTGGATGGCGGCTGGAAGGCGTGGTCCGACGCCAGCCTGCCCGTTGAGCGCGGAACGCCTGCAAAGGTCAAGCCAGCCCCTGATTTTGGCGCGCCGATCCCGGGCCAGCCGCGGCTGATGGTGGATATGGAGCAGGCCCGGGGAATGCTGCACCGTCTGGACGCCTCGCTGGTGAGCATTCGTTCCTGGCCAGAGTTCATCGGTGAAACCAGCGGCTACAGCTATATCAAGCCAAAAGGTGAGATTGCCGGTGCGCGCTGGGGCCATGCGGGCAGCGACGCGACCCACATGGAAGATTTCCACAATCCGGATGGCACCATGCGCAGCGCCGATGATATTGCCGCCATGTGGAAAACGTGGAATATCCTGCCGGAGCAGCACGTTGCGTTTTACTGTGGTACCGGCTGGCGCGCGTCTGAAGCCTTTATGTACGCCCGCGCGATGGGCTGGCAGAACGTTGCCGTCTACGACGGCGGCTGGTACGAATGGAGCAGCCATCCGCAGAACCCGGTCTCCACCGGGGAGCGCGGACCGGAAAGCGCACGCTAGCGGGGAAGTGATTTCAGCGTGATATAACCGCTCCAGATGCGCGTTGTGGTGGTCAGCCAGCACAACGCGCCAAACGTCCAGGCAAACAGCGCGAAATGCGCCGGAAACAGGCAGCACAGCGCAAACAGCGCGATGGTTTCCGTTCCTTCCGTTAATCCCCCAATGTAATAAAGCGACTTGTGCGCATAGCCGGGGTTGTCGATATCATGCTTCCCCGCCAGCGCGGCAAAGGCCAGAAAACTGCTACCCGTCCCCATAAACGCGAACAGCAGCCAGGTGGCGGCGATCGCGTTATCAGCCGGAGCGGCCAGCGCAAAGCCAAACGGCACCAGGGCGTAGAACAGGAAGTCGAGGGCGATATCAAGAAATCCTCCCGCGTCCGTCAGGCCACGGCGACGCGCCAGCGCGCCGTCCAGACCATCCAGCAGCCGGTTCAGCACAATGGCGATCAGCGCCGCCGGATACCAGCCCAGCGCCAGAAACGGTAACGCCAGCACGCCAATCGCAAACCCGGCGAGCGTTAAGCCATCAGGCGTGATAAACGGTCTATCCAGCGCGGCGGCCAGCTGATTTAACCCGGGTTTCAGTCGGGGGTGCAGATGTTTATCCAGCATGCGGTTTACCTTTAAACGTGGCGCACAGCCCCTGAGCCGGGATATCCAGCGCGGCGTTAAAGCGGGCGGAAAGATTCTGAAAGGCAATAAGAGCCGTCATTTCGGTGATGGTCTCTTCCGTAAAGTGGCGCTTCAGCAGACTTTTGATATTTTCATCCACCTGAGGTGGCGTGGCGGTGACCGCTTCCGCATAGGCCAGCGCCGCGCGCTCCTCTTCGCTGAACAGGGTGGAATTTTGCCAGTCGCTGACGGCCTGCACTTTATCCAGCGCCCCGCTCCGCTCGGCCAGACGCAGGCTGTTGGCATCAATACAAAATGCGCAGTGGCAGATCTGCGAGATCCGCGTCATTAGTAGCGATCGCAGAACCGGGGTCAAACGCGCCTTGCGCCGCTCCAGATAGCCGACAAATAGCGCCACCAGCCAGAAAAGACGCGGCATACGCCCCCACCAGCGCGTGGGGTTCAGCACCGCGCCGAAGTGTTTTTTCTGCATGACGGCGATGGGGCTGAGGCTGACGGGAAGGGTTTCCATGGGCGCAACCCAGGCGGATGTCTCTTTCACCTGATTCTCCTGATGACTGGACTCTTTGGAAGGGCACGATAATATGTCGTTTTTCGCTATTAATTATTGACGAACATGCTGAAAACACTCGATGTGGTTGCGGCCATCCTCGAAAAAGAGGGCAAGATTTTGCTGGCGCAGCGTCCCGAACATGCCGATCAGCCAGGAATGTGGGAATTTGCAGGCGGGAAGGTTGAAGCCGGTGAGACCCAGCCGGAAGCGCTGATCCGCGAACTGCGCGAAGAACTCGGCATTGAAGCCGTGCCCGCGCGGTATGTGGCAAGCCACCAGCGGGAGGTGTCGCAGCGGCTGATTCACCTCCACGCCTGGCATGTGCATGAATTTAGCGGTGAGCTGAAGGCGCATTATCACTCGGCGCTGGTATGGTGCACGCCAGAAGACGCGTTCACGTATGCTTTAGCCCCGGCGGATATACCGCTGCTGGAAGCGTTTATTCTTTTACGCGACGCCAGACCAGCGGGTTTGTACTGAGGGTGCGTTCATCACGCTGGCACTGCAACAGCACGCCATCTGCCCTGACCACTGCGCCTTCGGAATAGTTTTGATCCTGATAGATACAGCACTGATTACATGGCTGCGCACGCTGGCCGCCAGCGCTAAAAACCTCTGGCGGCACGTTGACCTCGACATCCGGGCGAATGCGGTCAGCCTGTGCCCCGGCGGACACCATCAAACATAACGCGGCCATTGCGTAACGGTTCATAGACTTTATTTCCTTTGCATCGTTTATATCTATAACGGTCGATCCGGACGGGATCTTTAATTTATCTCGTCATCGCTTTTGGTTATGACGCGCGCCCTGTCATTAATTTCCCTTGCGGCATAAATTTCTGCTTGCCTCTCAAAGCGGTGCGGGTGGTATAGTCAAAAAAACGACACAAAACATCTACGCCACACGCATAAATTATTATAAGAGGTTCTTATATCTATGGATCAGACACGCTCTCTGGAAAGCTTTCTTGCCCATGTTCAGCAGCGCGACCCGCACCAAAGCGAGTTTGCCCAGGCCGTTCGTGAAGTCATGACCACCCTGTGGCCCTTCCTTGAGGAAAATCCGCGTTACCGTCAGATGGCGCTGCTTGAACGTCTGGTAGAGCCGGAGCGCGTCATCCAGTTCCGCGTGGCGTGGGTGGACGACCGCAATCAGGTGCAGGTCAACCGCGCGTGGCGCGTGCAGTTTAACTCCGCCATTGGGCCGTTTAAGGGCGGGATGCGCTTCCACCCCTCGGTGAACCTGTCGATTCTGAAATTCCTCGGCTTCGAGCAGACCTTTAAAAATGCGCTCACTACCCTGCCGATGGGCGGCGGTAAAGGCGGGAGTGATTTCGATCCGAAAGGCAAGAGCGAAGGCGAAGTGATGCGCTTCTGCCAGGCGCTGGTCACTGAGCTCTATCGCCACCTTGGGCCGGACACCGACGTTCCTGCCGGGGATATCGGCGTGGGGGGGCGTGAAGTGGGCTTTATGGCCGGGATGATGAAAAAGCTCTCCAACAACAGCGCCTGCGTCTTTACCGGCAAAGGTCTGTCGTTTGGCGGTAGCCTGATTCGCCCGGAAGCGACGGGTTATGGTCTGGTCTATTTCACCGAAGCGATGCTTATGCGTCACGGGCTGAGCTTCGAGGGGATGCGCGTGGCGGTCTCCGGCTCCGGCAATGTGGCGCAGTACGCTATCGAGAAAGCGATGGCGTTTGGCGCGCGCTTGGTGACCGCCTCCGACTCCAGCGGTACCGTGGTGGATGAAGCTGGCTTTACGGCAGAAAAACTGGCGCGTCTGTGCGAAATTAAAGCCAGCCGTGACGGTCGGGTAGCGGATTATGCCCGTGAATTTGGCCTGACCTATCTGGAAGGTAAACAGCCGTGGGGCGTGCCGGTGGATATCGCCCTGCCGTGCGCGACGCAAAACGAACTGGACGTGGATGCCGCCCGGACGCTGATTAGCAATGGCGTGAAAGCGGTAGCGGAAGGGGCAAATATGCCCACCACTATTGAAGCGACCGACCTGTTCCTGGACGCGGGCGTGCTGTTTGCGCCAGGCAAGGCGGCGAACGCTGGCGGCGTGGCAACATCCGGTCTGGAAATGGCGCAAAACGCCGCGAGAATGGGCTGGAAGGCAGAGAAAGTGGATGCCCGTCTGCACCACATCATGCTCGATATTCATCACGCCTGCGTGGAGTACGGCGGCGAGGCCTCGCAAACTAACTACGTGCGCGGGGCGAATATCGCCGGGTTCGTGAAGGTGGCCGATGCGATGATCGGACAGGGTGTGATCTAACCGCGATTCGCCCGGCGATATGTTTCGCCGGGCTATAAACGTACCACTATTCCGGCCAGCAGTAGCGCGCCACTTCCGCTAACCAGCAGCGAAACAACGCTGTGTCTGCGCATTATGCCGCATAACATCCCCAGCCCCACAGCCAGCAACAATACAGCATTCACCATATGCAGCGCTTCGCCGAAGCGTAGCCAGTGACGCAGACAGAGCAGCGCCGGAACCAGCGTCGCCCATCCGGTACGACGCCATGCCAACAACGTTCGCTCTGGCTGGAGTCCCGGATCGCGATTCACGGCGCCCCCTGCCACAGCAATACCGCAAGCAGCAATCCTGACAACAGGATAAATCCCCCCAGCAGAAGTAATCCGCGCGTATAGGGTAGATCGCTCCCCAGCCGCATCGCATATTCATTGTGACGCCAGCGCCGCCAGGCGATGATCCCCAACGCTGATGCTACGCTCAGCAGCGACGCGGAAAGGATGGTGCGCAACGCAACGGAGGAAAGCTGAGGCGAAAATTGTTCAATCCCCACTGCCCCCGCCATCAGGGCCAGCGCGGTGCGGATCCACGCCAGGAAGGTACGCTCATTTGCCAGCGTAAACCGGTAGTCTGGCGTTTTGCCCGCCAGCCACCATTTACCGCGCGGGCGTGGAGGAAATGACGAATTATTCTCCTGAAGACTCACGTTTGATTCTTTCCTTAATCAACAGTTCTTTTATAGAAAGCCCGGTTGACGCACTGTCGCGCAGATTATGCCGGGTGATTTCGGTGCAGAGGAATTCGATAATAAAAAGCTGAGAAAGTCGTGTGGCGATAGAATCCCCCTGAAACGGCCCTGCGCTGCCGCAGGTTAATAGCCAGTTATCGGCAAGCTCGGTCAGCGGCGACTGGAGGTTATGGGTAATCGCCAGGCAATGCGCCCCGGCCTTACGCGCCAGCCGGAAAGCGTTGACCACCTCTGGCGTTTCGCCCGAGTGAGAAAAGGCTACGACCAGATCTTCCGGCTTAAGATTGGCAAGCTTAAGGGTCATCGTAAAACGATCGGTGTAAGCCTCTGAATCAATCCCCTGGCGGTTCATTTTGTCCCTGGCTTCCATGGCTGACAGGCCTGATGCGCCGAAACCAACAAACAGCACCCGGCTGGCCGTCAGGAAACGGTCAACCACCGGATGCACCACTTTCATATCGAGCAGACCGATGGTTTCTTTTACTGTCGTCTCCAGCGTTAGCGCAATTTTCTGCGCCACTTCATTTCGTGAATCATCCAGGAAAATGTCCGGCGAGACAGGCAACGGCTGCTCACTCTCCTCAAGCAATTCACGTTTCAGCGCCGCCTTGAGATCGAGCAGGCCGCCATAGCCAATCCTTTTGCAAAAACGCACGATCGTTGCTTCACTGACCTGAATCGCCTCCGCCAGCCGGCTTACTGGCATCTGTGCCACCTGAGCCGGTTGCTCAACAATAAACCCGGCGATACGGCGATCGGTCTCACTTAAGCCACCCAAAATATTGCTGATATAGACCCGCACGTTTTCCCGATTCACGCTCATGGCGACGTTTCGCTCCTTTTGCGATAAAGACTGCCCGTATTCTGGCAATCCCCCGCTCATGCGTCCACCGTAAAGCGCAACCGGACGGTAAAAGTCTGGCTTTCTCCCGCGGCCAGATGCCGCATACCTCGTTTATTCATCGTCTGTCCGTCGGCATCCGGTGCATCGGTGGTACCGGCTAACGGCTCAATACAGAGTAAATCGGCCCCCGGCACGCCCCACAAGGCCAGCCAGGGCTGTTCGCCCGTCTCCAGCGCTAAGGCGAGCGAACCGTCGGGGGCACGAACAGAAATAATCCTGCGCTGACATTCGCCGAAATAGACGGCCCCCGCCGCAAAAGATGCTCTCGTTAGCGCAAATCGTGTTGTAGCCCGCTGTTGTCCGCCAGTGTTTAGCGTGCGATCGCAAGTAAAGAACGGTCCGCTTACCGCAGCGCTAAATTCCACCCACCAGCCGGGGCGGGAGGCAATGGCCAGGGCGAAACCAGGATGCCAGCCAGCAGAGTAAGGCAACGTTCGGCTGTCGTCATTAAAGACCGTCTGTCGAAAAGTCAGTCCACCGCCGTCGAGAGTGATTGCCTGCCGCACCCGCCAGCGGCGCGGCCAGTGTTTCAGTGTCTGCGCCGTGGAGCAGGCTTCCAGCGTCAGCGTATCCGACGTCTGCTCAACGCAACAGAACGTTTGCTCGCGTAGAAAACCATGTGCCGGGAGTGACCAGAATTCGCCGTCCAGCCACAGCCCGTCGTGTATGAGTCTCCCGACCACTGGAAATAACGGCGTGGCCGTATGGTTCCAGACCGCCGCCTGCGGTTGCCATAGCCGCTCAGTACGCGTTTGTTTGTGCCATAGGCTGACCAGCTCACCGCCTGTGGCCTGCACCGTTGCGGTATAACGTTCGTTTTCAAGTGTCCACATGCCGTTATTCTGTCCGTAACAACAGTCGGGTCTGGTAAACCAATGCCCGGTGCCGATCGCCACTAAAAAATGCGTCGATCAGGGTAAAGATATCGTCGTCGCGGAGTGTTTTCCCCGCCGGGAAGTGCGCCAGCAAATCATTATGGGCAACCCCACGCGCCTTCACGGCATGGAGGATAAAACGCAGCGCTTCTTCCACACCATGATGCTCGCACTCGGCCAGGGAATTCAGCCGTGACCAGCGCCCGGCGAAGGCCGCCTCGCGCGTTGCGCTAATGGTGTCCAGTTCGAAACGGGCAAATAACTCGGAAGGTGCATCATGCGCCTGCATCATCGCGCGCATCGCCTGTGCGTAATGCAGCGTTTTTTCGCTGTCCGCAAGCGAAACCACTTGTCCCGGATCGGCATGCAGATCAAACAGCTTATCGCCGAATCGCCACGGGTTGAGGTAGCCGAAGGTCGCCGGGATCCGCATCACCTGCGCCCCTTGAGTAAAATCGAACCCCGGATGGAGCGTAATATTTTGCAGTTCGCTGACGTTAAACATGCTGTCGATACGCGTTGGCATTAAGGTGTATTCGTACAGACTGTCTTTACCTTCTTCCCGAGGACAGCGCATATAGACGAAATTACCATCGGTGATATTGATGTGGCCGCCAAAATAGCCGAACAGGGCGTAGTCTCGCACTGGCCTGTCATGCCGCACTGCTTCACCCAGCGGTCGGCCGGTCATCGTGGCCGGGCGCGGCAGATTAAAATAGTCGAGCAGCGTGGCGGGAATATCGATAGTCTGCGCCAGCGCCTGCCGCCTCACTCCGTGTTCGCGGCTACGTGGATCGCGGATGAAAAATGGCGTATTCGCGATTTCGTTATAGACCGGCATAATATTTTTGCCCCACCACTGGTGCTCGCCGAGCAGGAAACCGTGATCGGTGCAGACGATAAAGAGGGTGTCCTCCCACAGGTTCAGCGCCTTCAGTTTATCCATCACCTGACCAAGGTAGTCATCGCACATGGTGACCAACGCCTGGTAAAACTTGCGAACCTTTTCCTCATTCTGCCCGCCCGGCGCGCCGCAGTAATACGGCACCCATCCGTCGAATTCATCGGCAGTACAGCCATACTGCGCGAGGTATTTTTCCGGTACAAAGAATGGCTCATGGGGATCAAAACATTCGATCTGCAAAAACCAGTTATCCTGGTGCTGATTGGTTTCAAGAAATTCCATGCCCGCCTGAATGGTACGATGCGTATAGTGTTCTTCCTGCCCCGGCATCGCTGCGCGGTTGATGAGATCCTGGGTCATCCGTCCACTGCGCCTGCGCAGGGTTTCTTCATCCTCCTGACCCTGCCAGTTAATGGTCGGTTTTTCGACCTGGCCTTTCCAGCAGTCCCCCTCCTGCCCGCGAATAAACTCAAAGGTAGTGTAGCGGGTATGGTAAGTGGCTCCGCCGTCTCGCCAGTAGTGTTTGTGGTCAGTCACCAGATGAGTATGGATCCCTGCCTCACGCATAGCCTGAAAGGTTGAGAAGTCGTATGGCTCCACAGGACCCCAACTACGATGCAAAAAATTATAGCGGCCGGTATGCAGTTCCCGGCGGGCGGGCATGCACGGCATACTACCCACGTAAAAGCGATCGAACTGCGCAGACTCCTGCGCAAGACGGGTAAAATTGGGCGTAATCGCGTCGCCGCCATAGGGAGCAAGATGATTACGGGTTAGCGTATCGAACATCAACATGACTGCTTTCATAAGACGTCTCTTTTTATGAACCGATAAATTCTTCGACTTCGTTCTTAATCAGGGTGACATGGGGCCCGTACACTATCTGCACCCCTTCCCCACGAATAAAAGCACCGCGGCTGCCGAGCCGTTTAAAGTCCTCAATGACGACATCTTGCGCTTTCTTCACGGTTACGCGCAGGCGGGTAGCACAGCAGTCTACGTCGATGATATTGTCGCGCCCACCCAGCGCATGCACGATACCGGCGGCGCGTTCATTGCCCGCCATGGCCATATCTACGGCATCCTCTTCCTTCTCGCGACCCGGTGTCTTCAACTGTCGCCACTGGATCAGGAAGCGGAATGAGAAGTAGTACAGACAGAACATCACCGCGCCGAGCGGCAACATAAGCAGCCAGTTAGTTTTGGCGTTGCCCTGAAGCACACCAAACAACATAAAGTCGATAAGCCCACCGGAAAAAGTCTGCCCGACAGTGATTTGCAGGATGTGAGTTAGCATAAATGCCACGCCAGTGAGCACGATATGGACCCCGTAAAGCAGCGGCGCGCAGAACATGAATGCGAACTCAAGGGGCTCGGTGATGCCGGTAACAAACGCGGTCAGTGCAGCGGATAGCATCAGGCTGGCGACCTTCTTACGATTTTCCGGACGCGAGGTGTGGTAGATGGCCAGCGCCGCGCCCGGCAGACCAAACATGAAGTCGGCAAAGCGGCCAGCCATAAACCGTGACACGCCAATGTAGTATTCGGACACCGTAGGATCGGCAAGCTGAGCGAAGAAGATTTTCTGTGTTCCCTGGACTACCTGACCGTTAACCACCATCTCTCCGCCAACGCTGGTCAGCCAGAACGGCAGATAGAACAGGTGATGCAGGCCCAGTGGAATCAAACATTTAAGGATCATGCCGTAGAACAACGTTCCCACGTAGCCCGTTTTTTCCACCACTCCACCCAGGTGACTGATACCTGCCTGTATGTGCGGCCAGACAAAAAATAGCGCTACACCGAGAAAGATGGCGAAGAACGAGCTAACGATGGGCACAAGACGCGAGCCGCTAAAAAAGGCCAGCAGATCCGGTAACGCCGTTTTACCGAAGCGTTTTTGCACCCAATATGCCAGCAGGCCGCTCATGATGCCTCCCATAACGCCGGTTTGAAGGCTAACGATGCCCAGGACGTTTGCTTGTCCTGCCGCGGCCAGATTGTCCGACGCCAGCGTGCCTGAAAGGAGCAGCGAGGCGTTAATGGCCTTGTTCATGACGATGTAACAAAGCACCGCAGCCAGCCCGGCAGTCCCTTTGTCGCTGCGCGCCATGCCAACCGCGATACCCACCGCAAACAGTAGTGAAAGGTTATCGAACACCACGCTGCCACACAGTTTCATCACGGTAAATAGTGTCTGAAATACCGTGTTATCCAGCATCGGATAGGTCGCAAGGGTCACCGGATTGGTAAAGACGCCGCCAAAGCCCAGTAACAGCCCAGCGGCGGGCAGAACCGCAATAGGTAGCATGAACGACTTACCCAGATTTTGTGCGCCCGCAAACAATTTGTTCATAAAAGCCCCTGATATTGGCGTAATGAAGTTTATGTTTCATTTTATTCGTGCTTATATGAAATCTATATTTCGATCGTTTTTTTATAAAGTCAAAACGCAGTGAGAGAAAAGTGAACAGCATCACCTTTTACCTGGAAGGCTAAGGAGCCTGTATGAACCGTCCCTTTCATCTGATGGCAAAGTCTGTGAGCTATCAGTGCAACATCGCCTGTGACTACTGTTTTTATCTGGAAAAGGAGCACGGGACGCTTCAGCCCCGTCAGCCGTCGCGACACATGGATGACGCAACGCTGGACGCGTTTGTCCGTCAGTACATTTCGGCGAACCCAGGGCCGGAGGTGGAATTCACCTGGCAAGGCGGTGAACCAACGCTGGCAGGCATTGCTTTTTATGAGCGGGCGCTGCGGTTACAGCGTAAATATGCCGATGGGAAACGCATCACCAACAGTATTCAGACCAATGGGGTGCTCATTGATGAAGCGTGGGCATCGTTCCTGGCCGCAAACCATTTTCTGGTGGGACTCTCGATTGATGGTCCCGCCTGGTTACACGATCGGTACCGCAAAACCCGTAGCCAGGGCTCAGTGTTTGACAAGGTTGTCCGCGCCATGTCGCTACTGCAACAACACAATGTCGACGTGAATGTGCTGACCGTCGTAAACAACGTCACTGCCGAACACCCGCAGGAGATCTATCGTTTTCTCACCCAAGAGTTGGGGGCAAGATTTGTTCAATTTATCCCTGCCGTTGAGCAACGACCGCTGGCAGAAAAATACGGCGAACTGCTTTATCCACAGTCGCTTGCCGGGGGTAGCGTCACCGAATGGTCAGTATCCGGCGAGCAATGGGGAAAATTTATCAACGGCGTTTTCGACCTGTGGGTACGCCACGATGTGGGGCAGGTTTATGTCCAGCTGTTTGACAGCGCTCTTGCAGCGTGGCTGGGGGAGAAACCCTCTTTATGCGTGATGCAATCCTCCTGCGGTTATGGGCTCGTCGTAGAGCAAAACGGTGACGTCTACAGTTGCGATCACTATGTTTACCCTGAGCACCGCCTGGGCAATCTGCGCAGAGATAGCCTGGTAAAAATGGCGAACAGTAAAAAGCAGCGGAAGTTTGGTTTAGCGAAAACAGCGGTATCCGCAGAGTGCATGCGCTGCGACTGGCGCTTCGCCTGTCACGGAGGGTGTCCGAAGCACCGTATCCATAAAAACGGGCAGCGGTGGCACAACCATCTTTGCGCAGGCTATAAAGTCATATTCAGTCATATGGATCCGTATATGCGTTTTATGGCGCAGCAGATCCGGGTGCGACAACCGCCTGCAAAGGTAATGGAAGTGGCAGGGATTATTGCCGGGCGGCAATAGTGTCAACAACACCATTGCTGTTTTCGTGGAGATGATCCCTTTTTCCTCGTGAAGCAGGTTTATTATTACCGACGTTTTGGGTGCAAGAATATCGTCTTACATTGAGGGATCGATGATGAAACTGTGTGCGATGTTTGCTTCTTTGATTGCGTTATCCGCATCAGCGTTTGCGGCGGATTATCCGGTGTTAACCCCTGCACAACCGGATACCGTGGGCTTTAATGTTAAAAAATTAAACAGTATGGTTCGCTGGATCCAGCAGCAAGTTGACGCTGGCTACCCCGGGATGAATGTGCTGGTGATAAAAGATAACCACATTGTATTTCAGAAAGCCTGGGGCTACGCCAAAAAATATGACGGCTCGCATTTAGCCAGCAATCCTGTTATGGCCACCACGGACACCATGTACGATCTGGCTTCCAATACCAAAATGTATGCAACAAACTTTGCGCTACAGAAGCTGGTCTACGAAGGCAAAATAAGCGCGACCGACCTTGTCGCGAAATATATTCCAGGGTTCGCGGATAACCCCACCGACAAAATTAAAGGAAAAGATGCCCTGCGAATTATTGATATTTTGCATCATACCGCCGGCTTCCCGGCCGATCCGCAATATCCAAACAAGCGTGTTGCAGGCAGCCTCTACTCTCAGGATAAACAGACCACGCTGGAGATGATTAAGCGAACGCCGCTTGATTATTCGCCAGGTACAAAACATGTCTACAGCGACATCGATTACATGATCCTCGGATTTATCATCGAGTCCGTTACCGCAATGCCGCTTGATGTGTATGTTGAGAAACATATTTACCAGCCGCTCGGCCTGAAGCACACGGTGTTTAACCCTCTGTTAAAAGGCTTTAAGCAACAGCAAATTGCCGCCACCGAACTTAACGGTAACACCCGGGATGGTGTAATCAGTTTTCCGAATATTCGTACCACTACCCTCTGGGGCCAGGTTCATGATGAAAAGGCATGGTATTCCATGGAGGGCGTTTCAGGTCACGCAGGTCTGTTCTCAAATACACATGATATTGCCGTGCTGATGCAGACCATGCTTAACGGGGGGCATTATGGCAACGTTACGTTATTTGATCAGAGTACAGTAGATGAGTTTACCCGTAGCTCGGCAGCAGATGTCACCTTTGGACTGGGCTGGAGGGTTAACGGTAATTCCTCTATGACCCCAACCTTTGGCGTACTGGCAAGCCCTCAAACCTATGGGCATACGGGCTGGACAGGCACGCTCACCGCCATTGATCCCGTAAAACGTATGGCGATTGTCATTCTGGGCAACCGACCACACTCCCCCGTCGCTGATCCTAAAATGAATCCGAATGTTTTTGTCAGCGGGACCTTACCTGCGGCAACATATGGATGGATTGTCGATCAGATCTATGGCGCACTGAACGAGTAAACGCCACCCTTCATGCCGGGTGGCGGCTTCGCCTTACCCGGCCTACGGTTTAAGCGGTTGTATTTTTGGCTGCGCTTTTCTTCTTTTTGAACGGTTTCTTCGCCCCGCCGCCCGGGGCGACCATTCCCCGGAATCGCTTCACTGGCGTACTGCGCGCCTGGTCAATCAGCTGATAAAGCGTCCCTACCAGCGGCTGCATAAAGTCCTGATAACGGCACTGCTTTTCGCTGATCTGCGTCAGCACCGACTCCCAGTGCGCGGTCATGTCCGGCCTGGCGGCCAGCTCCGGCAGCGAATGAATTAGCGCCCGGCCCGGTTCTGTTGAATGGATGTAACGTCCCTTTTTCTCCAGGAAGCCGCGCTTAAAGAGCAGTTCGATGATCCCCGCGCGGGTCGCCTCCGTCCCCAGACCGTCGGTGGCGCGCAGGATCTTCTTCAGATCTTTATCCTGCACAAAGCGGGCGATGCCGGTCATGGCCGAAAGCAGCGTCGCATCGGTGAAGTGGCGCGGCGGCTGGGTTTGTCGTTCAACCACTTCGCCCTTCTCGCACAGCAGTTCGTCGCCTTTGGCCACGACCGGCAGCGGCGTGCCGTCGTTCTCTTCGTCACGCTCTTTGTTGCCGAGCAGCGTGCGCCAGCCCGCTTCTGCAAGGAAACGCGCTTTGGCGATAAATTTGCCTTTGGCAATTTCCAGTTCAATAACGCACTTGCGGAACACCGCGTCCGGGCAGAACTGCATCAGATACTGACGCGCGATCAGGTTATAGACCTTTGCTTCGTTGTCGGTCAGGTTGACGTTGCTGGTGCGCGCCGTCGGGATTATCGCGTGGTGAGCATCGACTTTTTTATCGTCCCAGCAGCGGTTATGGGTATCCGGGTTTACCGCCGGTTGCGGCAACAGATCCGGCGCATGGACGCCAATGGCATTCATCACCGAGTGGCGTCCGGCGAAGTGTTCTTCCGGCAGATAGCGGCTGTCCGAACGCGGATAGGTGATCAGCTTGTGGGTTTCGTAGAGCTTCTGGCAGATATCGAGCACGTTCTGCGCGCTAAGACCAAAGCGCTTAGCCGCCTCAATCTGCAACGCCGAAAGGGAGAACGGCAGCGGTGCGGGCTCCGTTTCCCGTTTGTCGTTATAGCTGGTGACGATTGCGGGCTGGCCGGTAATGCGGTTGACCACGTGCTCCGCCAGCGGGCGATGCAGCAGCCGTCCCTCTTCGTCCTGATATGACTCACAGGCATCGCTTGGCTGCCAGACGGCGGTAAAGCGTTCGTCTTTCGGCGTGACGATATGCGCTTTGACTTCGAAGAAGTCTTTGGCGACGAAATTTTCGATCTCTTCGTCGCGACGCACCACCAGCCCCAGCACCGGTGTCTGGACACGACCGACGGAGAGTACGCCCTGATAACCCGCGTTGCGCCCGAGAATGGTGTAGGCGCGGGTCATGTTGATCCCGTACAGCCAGTCCGCACGGGCACGCGCCAGCGCGGAGACACACAGGGGAATAAATTCGCTGTTGGCGCGCAGGCGTGAAATGGCCCGCTCTACCGCCTGAGGGTTGAGGTCGTTGATCAGGCAGCGCTGCACCTGCTGGCGCTTTTCCGGCGCCAGCTCCAGGTAGTCCAGCACTTCATCGACCAGCAGTTGCCCTTCCCTGTCCGGGTCACCCGCGTGGACCACTTCCGTCGCCTCATGCAGGAAGCGCTTAATGACGTTGAGCTGTTTGGTGACGGAAGGACGCGGTTGGAGACGCCACTTTTCCGGCACAATCGGCAGATCGTTGAGGTTCCAGCGGGCGTAGCGGCTGTCGTAGACATCCGGCTGCGCCTGTTCAAGCAGGTGACCGATACACCAGGTGACCACCTGCCCGTTACCGCATTCGATAAAGCCGTCTCCTTTGCGATGCGGCCAGGGCAGCACATCGGCGATGGCACGCGCCAGACTCGGCTTTTCGGCAATAAACAACCGCATCGAATTAACGGATCTCAATCATCGGGCGACCACCGCGGGCGGTCACCAGCTCACCAATGGCCGTCAGGGTGATGCCAAACTCGGCAGCCGTCGCCTGAACGTCAGCTTCAGCTTCCGGCGTCACCGCCAGCAGCAGGCCGCCGGAGGTTTGCGGATCGCACAGCAGGTTACGCCACGCTTCCGGCATTTCGCCCATTAAATGGCCGTAGCTGGCGAAGTTGCGCTGCGTCCCGCCCGGCACTGCGCCCTGAGCAATGTACTCTTCCACGCCCGGCAGCTTAGGCACATCCTGATACCAGACCTGCGCCTGCACGCCCGCGCCCTGACAGACTTCAGAGAGGTGCCCCAGCAGACCAAAACCGGTCACGTCGGTCATGGCCTTCACGCCGTCGATATTGGCGAATGCCGCACCGGCGAGGTTCATCTGGCACATCACTTCCGTTGCCAGACCGATATGCTCGGGCTTCAGCAGGGATTTCTTCTCGGCAGTGGTCAGTACGCCAATGCCCAGCGGCTTAGTGAGGAACAGCTTGCAGCCCGCCTGCGCCGTGCTGTTGCGCTTCACGCGCTCGGTCGGCACCACGCCGGTGACGGCCAGGCCGAAGATCGGCTCCGGCGCATCGATAGAGTGACCACCGGCCAGGGCAATACCCGCCTGCTGGCAGGCAAAGCGTCCGCCTTCGATCACGTCGCGGGCAATCTCCGGCGGGAGGGTGTTAATCGGCCAGCCCAGAATGGCGATCGCCATAATCGGTTTACCGCCCATCGCAAAGATATCGCTGATGGCGTTGGTGGCCGCAATGCGCCCGAAGTCGAACGGGTTGTCGACAATCGGCATAAAGAAGTCAGTAGTGCTGATAATGCTGGTGCCGTTACCCAGGTCATAAACCGCTGCATCGTCACGCGTTTCGTTACCGACA
Source organism: Enterobacter sp. BIDMC 27 (assembly GCF_000534415.1). Taxonomy (NCBI): domain Bacteria; kingdom Pseudomonadati; phylum Pseudomonadota; class Gammaproteobacteria; order Enterobacterales; family Enterobacteriaceae; genus Enterobacter; species Enterobacter sp. BIDMC 27. The sequence continues at coordinate 2,715,727 of NZ_KI973178.1, read as the reverse complement.
AGCAGGTTCGGGTCGACAAACTTCGCCTGCTCACTGTGCAGGATGGTCTCCAGCACTTTCGGGGAAATTTTACAACCGCAACCGGCTCCGTGGCTGTATTGCGTTAAACGAATGGTTTGCTCGCTCATGGACGTCTCCTGTCATCTCAATCGCGCTATGGTAGCGCTCATTCCATAAAGAGGTAAGTATGACTGTCTGAATTCTGCGGCGGATGCTCAGAATCCAGACAGTTTAGCGCGGGTGATTAAAAACGGCTGACGAAAGGCGTGGTGTCCGGCACGCTAATGGTGCTGGAAGCTTTAAGCTGCGGGGTGCCAAGATAGAGGAAGCCGACAATTTTATCCTGTTCGCCGCAGGAGAAACCTTCCCGCACGGCGGCGCTCCCGGTCAGCGGTCCGGTGCGCCAGATGCCATTGAAGCCCTGCGCGACGGCGGCCATTTGCATCGCCATTACCGCGCAGCCTGCGGACATTTCCTGCTCCCAGACCGGCACCTTATGGTCGGCCTGACATTTCGCCACGACAGCGATGATCATCGGCGCGCGGAATGGCGCACTGCGGGCTTTATCAATCCCCTTCTCATCCTGGCCTGCGGCAACAGCCCCCTGCTCCAGCAGCTGGCTGAAGCGGTCGCGCCCTTCGCCTTCAATAATAAAGAAGTGCCACGGCTGCAATGTGCCATGGTCCGGCGCACGCATTCCGGCACGCAGAATGTTTTCCAGCTGCTCGCCGACGGGTGCCGGTTCGGCCAGGCGGGAAGCGCTACGACGGTTAACAAGCAGTTCAAGTGCGTCCATTGGTTAACTCCTTTCATGAAATTTACTCACAAAATTAACACGACAGCAGAATTTGTTACAGCGTGGCAGGCGATTCCTGCTGACAAGTGGCGGTTGGGTCATTACGATAACCGCACATTACCGTCCCGTGGCGACGGAAACAGTCCTTTTCTGGTTAGGGAGAATACATGCGAACCCTTTGGCGAATCTTTGCCGGTTTCTTTAAATGGACGTGGCGACTGCTCAACTTCGTCCGCAACCTGGTGATGAACATCTTCTTCATCTTCCTGGTCCTGGTATGCGCAGGTATCTGGATGCATATCAGCAACGCAAACCAGTCGCAGCATTCGACGCGCGGCGCGCTGTTACTCGATATCACCGGGGTGATTGTTGATAAGCCATCGACCAGCAACCGTCTGGGCGTGATTGGTCGCCAGCTGTTCGGCGCAACGTCAGACCGTCTTCAGGAAAACTCCCTGTTTGATATCGTCGACACCATCCGTCAGGCTAAAGACGATCGTAACATTACCGGTATCGTGCTGGACCTGAAAGATTTTGCCGGCGCCGATCAGCCGTCAATGCAGTACATCGGTAAGGCGCTGCGCGAATTCCGCGACAGCGGTAAACCGGTTATTGCCATTGGCGACAGCTACACCCAGGGACAATATTATCTGGCGAGCTTTGCCAATAAGATCTGGCTTTCGCCACAGGGTACGGTCGATCTGCATGGCTTTGCCACTAACGGTCTGTACTACAAATCGCTGCTCGACAAGCTGAAGGTCACCACCCACGTCTTCCGCGTTGGGACCTATAAATCCGCCGTGGAGCCGTTTATCCGCGATGATATGTCCCCTGCCGCCCGTGAAGCGGACAGCCGCTGGATTGGCGAGCTGTGGCAGAACTACCTCGGCACCATTGCCGCTAACCGTCAGATTACCGCTGAGCAGGTCTTCCCGGGCGCGCGCGGCGTGCTGGACGGCCTGCGCAAGGTGGACGGCGATACAGCGAAATACGCGCTTGATAACAAACTGGTCGATCAGCTGGGTTCCAGCGCTGAAATTGAAAAAGCGCTGACCAAACAGTTCGGCTGGAGTAAAGAGGATAAAAACTACAGCGCCATCAGCATGTATGACTACGCCGCGAAAAAGCCGGACGACAGTGGTGACAGCATCGCCGTGGTGTTTGCTAACGGGGCCATTATGGATGGCGAAGAAACGCCGGGGAACGTCGGCGGGGACACTACCGCGTCGCAGATCCGCGATGCGCGCCTGGATCCGAAAGTGAAGGCGATTGTCCTGCGGGTGAACAGCCCTGGCGGCAGCGTCAGCGCCTCTGAAGTGATCCGTGCTGAACTGGCCGCCGCGCGCGCCGCGGGCAAGCCGGTAGTGGTATCGATGGGCGGCATGGCGGCTTCCGGGGGGTACTGGATCTCGACGCCAGCCAACTACATTGTGGCTAACCCAAGCACGCTGACCGGTTCGATTGGCATCTTCGGCGTGATCAACACCGTAGAGAACAGCCTGGATTATCTCGGCGTCCACACCGACGGCGTTTCCACCTCGCCGCTGGCGGATGTGTCCGTCACCAAATCCCTGCCGCCTGAGGTGTCTGAGATGATGCAGCTCAGCATTGAGAGTGGCTATAAACGTTTCATCACGCTGGTTGCGGACTCCCGTAAAAAGACGCCCGATCAGATTGACCAGATCGCTCAGGGCCATGTCTGGACCGGCCAGGACGCGAAGAGTAACGGCCTGGTAGACAGTCTGGGTGACTTCGACGACGCCGTGAAGAAAGCAGCGGAGCTGGCGAAGCTCAAGCAGTGGCACGTGGACTATTATCAGGACGAACCAACGTTCTTCGATATGGTCGTGGACAGCATGTCCGGCTCCGTTCGTGCCATGCTGCCGGACGCGCTTCAGGCTTATCTGCCGGCGCCGGTGGCGACCGCGGCGAAAGCCATGAAAGCGGAGAGCGACAAGCTCGCAGCCTTTAATGATCCACAAAGCCGCTACGCGTTTTGCCTGACCTGTGCGAACGTGCGTTAAAAACCGTCCCCTCTTCCCGTGAAGAGGGGATTTTTTCTTTTGAAGAACAAGAACTCATTACCATGCAGAAGAAATCAATTTATGTCGCCTATACCGGCGGTACCATCGGTATGCAGCGCTCAGAAAATGGCTATATCCCGGTTTCCGGCCACTTACAGCGCCAGCTGGCGCTGATGCCTGAATTCCACCGTCCGGAAATGCCGGACTTTACCATCCACGAATATGAGCCGCTGATGGACTCCTCCGACATGACGCCGGAAGACTGGCAGCATATTGCGGACGATATTAAAGCCCATTACGACCAGTACGACGGCTTCGTGATCCTGCACGGTACCGACACCATGGCGTTCACCGCCTCGGCGCTCTCCTTCATGCTGGAGAACCTGAGCAAGCCCGTCATCGTGACCGGCTCGCAGATCCCGCTGGCGGAACTGCGTTCAGACGGGCAGATCAACCTGCTTAACTCCCTGTACGTGGCCGCTAATTACCCGATCAACGAGGTAACGCTGTTCTTCAACAACCGACTGTACCGCGGGAACCGTACCACTAAAGCGCACGCTGACGGCTTTGACGCTTTTGCCTCACCTAACCTGCAACCGCTGCTGGAAGCGGGGATCCATATCCGTCGTCTGGGCACGCCGCCCGCGCCGAATACCGCAGGCGAGCTGATCGTTCACCCCATCACCCCGCAGCCGATTGGCGTAGTGACGATTTATCCGGGTATTTCCGCTGACGTGGTGCGCAACTTCCTGCGCCAGCCGGTGAAGGCGCTGATCCTGCGCTCCTATGGTGTGGGTAACGCCCCGCAGAACGGTGAATTCCTGAAAGAGCTTCAGGAGGCGAGCGATCGCGGGATTGTGGTGGTCAACCTCACCCAGTGTATGTCCGGCAAAGTCAATATGGGCGGCTACGCCACCGGTAATGCCCTGGCGCACGCTGGGGTGATCAGTGGTTTCGATATGACCGTTGAGGCAACGCTGACTAAACTTCACTATTTACTGAGTCAGGATCTGGATATTGATTCCATTCGCCGCGCCATGATGCAAAACCTGCGCGGTGAACTGACGCCGGACGAATAAGGAGGTCCCATGAAGCAACGCGCCCTGTTACTGGTCGATTTGCAAAATGATTTCTGTGCGGGCGGTGCGCTGGCCGTCGCGGAAGGCGACAGCACCGTAGACGTCGCGAATTCGCTGATTGAGTGGTGTAAAGCTCGTGGTGAAGCGGTGGTGGCGAGTCAGGACTGGCATCCGGCAAACCACGGCAGCTTTGCCAGCCAGCACAACGTTGAGCCTTACAGCCAGGGCGAACTGGACGGGCTGGCGCAAACCTTCTGGCCCGATCACTGCGTGCAGCAGACGGAAGGCGCTGAGCTGCATCCGCTGCTGAACCAGAAGGCCATCGACGCGGTGTTCCACAAAGGTGAAAACCCAACCATCGACAGCTACAGCGCGTTCTTTGATAACGGTCATCGTCAGAAGACGGCGCTGGACGCGTGGTTGCGCCACCATGAGATCACCGAGCTGATTGTGCTGGGCCTGGCGACGGATTACTGCGTGAAGTTCACCGTGCTGGATGCGCTCCAGTTGGGCTATACCGTGAATGTCATCACCGACGGCTGTCGCGGGGTGAATATTCAGCCGCATGACAGCGCTCAGGCGTTTATGGATATGGCCGCAGAAGGCGCAACGCTGTATACGCTGGCTGACTGGATGGAGACGCAGGCGTAAGCTTTTTAGCCGGGTGACGGCTTAGCCTTACCCGGCCTACTTTCTCTGGTTTTGTAGACCGGGTAAGCGTCAGCGCCACCCGGCATTTCTTCCCCAATCCCCATAAAGTGAACTCCCTCGCATCACAAGCGAAACGGCGATGCTATTCTCTTCAGGCTGTTTTTTCGCCACGCCTTTTCTGTGGCGTGGTTATTTTTATTTGGTCAAAGAGGAACTTATATGAAACGTTTGCCCTTGCTGGCAGCATTACCCTTGCTTTGCGCGTCACTGGCTTCCGCCGCGCCCCTGATGTCCGTGGGCTACTTCAATGGCGGTGGCGATGTTACCGCCGGACCGGGTGGCGATATTAATAAACTCGACGTCCGCCAGATCACTCACCTCAACTACTCGTTTGGTCTGGTCTATAACAACGAGAAAGACGAAACCAACGCCGTGCTGAAAGATCCGGCAAAACTGCATCAAATCTGGTTATCACCTAAGGTGGCATCCGATCTGGCGTTACTTCCTCAGCTTCGTAAACAAAACCCGAACCTGAAAGTCCTGCTTTCCGTTGGCGGCTGGGGCGCGCGTGGTTTTTCTGGTGCCGCGGCGACCAAAGAGAGTCGCGCGGTATTTATTCGCTCCGCGCAGGAGATCGTCAGTCAATACGGCCTGGACGGGATCGACCTGGACTGGGAATATCCGGTCAACGGCGCGTGGGGACTTGTCGAAAGCACCCCTGCCGACAGGGATAATTTCACCGCGCTGTTAAAAGAGATGCGTGACGCGTTTGGTAAGAAAAAGCTGGTCACGATTGCGGTGGGCGCGAATGCGGAAAGTCCGAAAAGCTGGGTGGATGTGAAAGCCATTGCCCCCCTGCTCGATTACATCAACCTGATGACCTACGACATGGCGTACGGTACTCAGTATTTTAACGCGAATCTGTATGACTCCAGCGCCTGGCCGACCGTGGCCGCTGCCGATAAATACAGCGTCGATTTTGTGGTGAATAACTATCTGGCCGCCGGGCTGAAGCCGCAGCAGATGAACCTCGGAATTGGTTTCTATGGGCGCGTGCCGAAACGTGCCGTAGAGCCAGGGATCGACTGGACGAAACCGGATGCGCAAAAAAATCCTGTCACCCAGCCCTACTTCGGGCCGCAGGAACTGAGCCTGTTTAAATCGCTTGGCTATGATCTGACCAAAGATACCTATGTGAAATACAACGATATCGTCCGCAAACTGCTGAACGATCCGCAGAAACGCTTTACCGAGCACTGGGACGAACAGGCGAAAGTGCCGTGGCTGTCGGTGAAATCCGCCGACGGTAAGGCGCTGTTTGCGATTTCCTATGAGAACCCGCGCTCCGTGGCGATCAAAGCGGATTACATCAAGGAAAAAGGTCTGGCTGGCGCCATGTTCTGGGAGTACGGGGCTGACGACGAGAACCAGCTCGCGAAACAGCTGGCGGAGTCGCTTGGGATCCCGCATCAGTAGTAAGACAATCAAGCCCTCTCCCACGGGGAGAGGGTTGGGTGAGGGCATCAACCCGCACCGTTATTGCATTTTCATCGTCGCAATCGGCTTCGGCGTGATGCCGAAGTCTTCTTTCAGCTCGCGCTTGCTTTTCATCACCATCTGACCGTTAGTGTCGATGGTCATGTGCTGGGCGTCGGTATTGTGACGCGCCTGCCACAGCATCACCAGCTGCAAACTGTTCTCTTTTTGCTCAGGTGTGAGCGCCACACCGTCCGGCCATTTTCCCAGCTCAACGGCCGTCACCAGACGCTGATAAACCTCCGGGGTCATACCTGCAATCATGTCATCAATATTCATGATCTCTCCCTTTCAAAGGAATAATTTGCTGAATCGTTTTTTCAACCCTTGGTCTGGTCGCCGTTTTCATCATCGGTAAAGCTCATGGAAGCCGAATTTACGCAGAAACGCTCCCCCGTCGGCTGCGGGCCATCCGGGAAAACATGCCCGAGATGGGCGTCGCAGTTCCCGCAACGAATTTCGGTGCGTACCATGCCGTGCGAGGTGTCCGTCAGGTAGCGGATCGCATCATCGCTTACAGGCTCGTAAAAGCTCGGCCAGCCGCAGCCAGAATCGTACTTCGTCTGGGAGTTAAACAGCGGTGCATCACACACCAGGCAGTGGTAGACGCCTTCCCGTTTGTTGTGCAGCAAACGCCCGGAAAACGGCGGTTCTGTGCCGTGATTTTGCGTCACGTAAAACTGCATCTCTGTAAGGTTTTTTTTCAAATCGTCGGGGTTACGTTGGTTCGACATATGCTTACATCTCGCTGTTGAAACAGACATCTTTTAACCCAGATTCTAACAAAACATTAACACCCGCGCGTGCACTTTTGTTCTAAACTTATGTGCCGCGAAAAGGCGGTCAGGCAATTGTGATCAATTTCACATTTTAATCCTGCGAGGCCTTTAAAATTCCGGGCGCAGCCCCCATGTGGTTGCTAGCTCAAAGGGAAAGTGAGGCGAGTCAGTCGCACAAACGTTAGTCACAGGATTGATTTGTCGCAATGATTGACACGATTCCGCTTGACGCTGCGTAAGGTTTTTGTAATTTTACAGGCAACCTTTTATTCACTAACAAATAGCTGGTGGAATATATGACTATCAAAGTAGGTATCAACGGTTTTGGCCGTATCGGCCGTATTGTTTTCCGTGCTGCTCAGAAACGTTCTGACATCGAAATCGTTGGTATCAACGATCTCCTGGACGCTGAATACATGGCGTACATGCTGAAGTACGACTCAACTCACGGTCGTTTCGACGGCACCGTTGAAGTGAAAGACGGCCACCTGGTTGTTAATGGCAAAACCATCCGCGTTACTGCTGAGAAAGACCCAGCTAACCTGAAATGGAACGAAATCGGTGTTGACGTTGTAGCTGAAGCTACCGGTATCTTCCTGACCGACGAAACTGCACGTAAACACATCACTGCGGGTGCGAAGAAAGTTGTTCTGACTGGTCCTTCCAAAGACAACACCCCAATGTTCGTTCGCGGTGCAAACTTCGAAACTTACGCTGGCCAGGACATCGTTTCCAACGCATCCTGCACCACCAACTGCCTGGCACCGCTGGCTAAAGTTATCAACGACAACTTCGGCATCATCGAAGGTCTGATGACTACCGTTCACGCAACCACCGCTACTCAGAAAACCGTTGATGGCCCGTCTCACAAAGACTGGCGCGGCGGCCGTGGCGCGGCTCAGAACATCATCCCATCTTCTACCGGTGCTGCTAAAGCAGTAGGTAAAGTACTGCCAGAACTGAATGGCAAACTGACTGGTATGGCGTTCCGCGTTCCAACTCCTAACGTATCCGTTGTTGACCTGACCGTTCGTCTGGAAAAAGCTGCTTCTTATGAAGAAATTAAGAAAGCAATCAAAGCTGCTTCCGAAGGCCCAATGAAAGGCGTTCTGGGTTATACCGAAGACGACGTTGTATCTACCGATTTCAACGGCGAAGTGTGCACTTCCGTGTTCGATGCTAAAGCAGGTATCGCACTGAACGACAACTTCGTGAAACTGGTTTCCTGGTACGACAACGAAACTGGCTACTCTAACAAAGTACTGGACCTGATCGCTCACATCTCCAAATAAGTTGAGATGAGTGCTTGATCCTAAAAGGCGACTTCGGTCGCCTTTTTTATTGTTTTTAGACAGAGGATTGCTTAATGATTAATAAAATTTTTGCACTTCCGGTAGTCGAACAACTTACCCCTGTGCTCTCCCGCCGTCAGATCGACGGTGCCGATATCATCGTCGTTGATCATCCGCGCGTTAAAGCCTCCGTAGCGCTCAATGGCGCCCACCTGCTCTCCTGGAAACCAGAAGGTGAAGAAGAAGGCCTGTGGCTGAGCGAGGCCACCTCGTTCAAAAAAGGGGCGGCGATCCGCGGCGGCGTACCGATCTGCTGGCCATGGTTTGGCCCGTCAGCGCAGCAGGGTTTACCCTCACACGGTTTCGCCCGTAACCAGCAGTGGACGCTGAAAGCCCACAACGAAGATGAAAACGGTGCGGTGTTGACCTTTGAACTCCAGGCGAATGATGAAACGCGTGCCCTGTGGCCACACGAGTTCACCCTGTATGCCCGCTTCAAGCTGGGTAAAACCTGCGAGATTGAACTGGAAGCGCACGGCGAATTTGAAACAACGTCCGCCCTGCACACCTATTTCAACGTAGGCGACATTCAGGCCGTTAAGGTGAGCGGACTTGGCGATACCTTTATCGACAAAGTGGATAACGCGAAAGAAGGCAAGCTGGACGACGGCGTGCAGACTTTCCCGGATCGTACCGACCGCGTGTATCTGCACCCGGAAGCCTGTAGCGTCATCCACGACAGCGCGCTGAACCGCGGTATTGATGTGGTTCATCACCACCACAGCAACGTGGTGGGCTGGAACCCGGGCCCTGCCCTTTCCGTCAGCATGGCGGATATCCCGGATGACGGTTACAAGACCTTCGTGTGCGTGGAAACCGCGTGCGTGACCGCGCCGCAGAAAACCAGCGAAGAAAAACCGTCCCGCTTAGGCCAGACGATCAAGATTGTGAAGCGCTAATATTGTTCAGGCATCATAAAAAACAAACGGGGCGCTAGCGCCCCGTTTTAATGCATCACGTTCTGGTCAGAACTTGTAGGTCACACCCACGGAGAAGATGCCAGACCAGGACTTGTCGACCATCGGGCTGTCTTTCACCTCATCGCTCAGACGAATGTAACGGCCAGTGCCGTACACATTCCAGTCACCGAGGAAGTTATACGAGGCGGTGAGTTCCAGGTACGGGTCCCAGCCATCATCCGCGCTGTAGCTCTTCAGACCGCTGCGGCGAGACTCCGCTTTAGACACGCCATAGTAGTAGTCGTTGTAATTCTCGCTGCTGTACTGCACACCAATACCCGGCGTCAGCGTCACTGCGCCGTTGGTATAGCGATAAAGCCACGCCAGATCCCAGATGAAGCCGTTGCTGTTGTCCAGGGTATCGCCCGCCAGCGCAGTGCGCAGGAAGCCATACTCGGTATTATGGACGTAAGAAAGCCCCGCCATCAGTGAGCTTCTGCGTTTGTCCAGCTGACGAAGCGCATTGCTGTCGCTGTCGCCTGGTTTAAAGTGCGTTGGATCGTAATAGGCCATGATGGAGAGCTTATCGGCCGTATCGTTCCACAGATAGTAGCCACCGCCCAACCCACGGAACCAGAAGTTATCGCCTTCATAGGTGACAACGGGGACAGGATAAACGTCGCGGTCATACTGCTTGTACGGGCTGTTAATCACGCCAGCACCCGCGCCAACAGTCCACTGGCTCTCAGCCTGTACGGTGCTCGCTGCGGTAGCGGCAAGGATGCCCAATGCCAGAAGTTTGAGTTTGGTCACAATCCATTCTTTCCTGTAGTCAAATAATCAGCGGGTGAAGTGTAACCGCCATTCCCGTACATCCCAAAATTTTTTGCGCGCTAATCCGTTTGATTAACCCGTTATTTTTCATTTTTCAGATGACATCCCGCTTTCATTTATGTGACCGATAAATGAAAAACCCACTTTTCGCTTATAACCGCAGTGGAAATTTTTGGATGAGTTATTGATATGTCATTGAAAGTAGATTTTATCCGTATGCAAGTTTTGCAATTGCCATCTACGCTTTAATTTAAGAAGAGGTTTTGCTGAACACCCTGCGGTTCATAGCCTTCGACCTGGCACACAGGTTGCTGCTCTGGCAGTGAGGTGCGAAAAATTCTCTTCCGGGAGCCTCCACTACTCATACGAACGGCTCTTATCCTGTGCTAAAAAACGAAAGGACGGCATGCCATGAATATATTCGATCACTATCGCCAGCGCTACGAAGCTGCCAAGGACGAAGAGTTCACACTGCAGGAGTTTCTTACCATTTGTCGGCAAGATCGCAGTGCCTATGCCAATGCGGCAGAACGGCTATTGATGGCTATTGGTGAGCCAAACATGGTTGATACTGCCCTGGAGCCACGGCTTTCCCGTCTATTTTCGAATCGGGTGGTCGCCCGATACCCGGCGTTTGAAGAGTTCTATGGCATGGAAGACGCCATTGAGCAGATCGTCTCCTACCTGAAGCATGCCGCTCAGGGGCTGGAAGAGAAGAAACAGATCCTTTACCTGCTGGGTCCTGTCGGTGGGGGTAAATCCTCCCTGGCTGAACGGCTGAAAGCGCTGATGCAGCGCGTGCCGATCTATGTGCTGAGCGCCAACGGCGAACGCAGCCCGGTCAATGACCATCCGCTGTGCCTGTTTAATCCGCAAGAGGATGCGCAAATTCTGGAAAAAGAGTTTGGAATTCCGCATCGCTATCTCGGTACGATCATGTCGCCGTGGGCGGCAAAACGTCTGCACGAGTTTGGCGGGGACATCACCAAGTTCCGCGTCGTGAAAGTGTGGCCGTCTATCCTCGAGCAGATCGCCATCGCTAAAACTGAACCCGGTGACGAGAACAACCAGGATATCTCGGCGCTGGTGGGTAAAGTCGATATCCGTAAGCTGGAGCATCACGCGCAAAACGACCCGGATGCCTACGGTTATTCCGGTGCGCTGTGCCGCGCCAACCAGGGGATTATGGAATTTGTCGAGATGTTTAAAGCACCGATCAAAGTGCTGCATCCGCTACTGACCGCCACCCAGGAAGGGAACTACAACGGGACAGAAGGTATTTCCGCCCTGCCGTTTAACGGGATTATCCTTGCCCACTCTAACGAATCTGAATGGGTGACCTTCCGTAACAACAAAAACAATGAGGCGTTCCTTGACCGTGTGTACATCGTCAAAGTGCCTTATTGCCTGCGGATCTCCGAGGAGATCAAGATTTACGAAAAACTGCTCAACCACAGTGAGCTGGTTCATGCCCCTTGCGCACCGGGAACGCTGGAAACACTGTCGCGCTTCTCGATCCTGTCGCGCCTGAAAGAGCCGGAAAATTCCAGCATCTACTCAAAAATGCGCGTGTATGACGGTGAAAGCCTGAAGGATACCGACCCGAAAGCGAAATCGTACCAGGAATACCGCGATTACGCAGGGGTCGACGAAGGGATGAACGGTTTGTCGACGCGTTTCGCGTTTAAGATCCTCTCCCGCGTCTTTAACTTCGACCACGCGGAGGTGGCCGCCAACCCGGTACATCTGTTCTACGTGCTGGAACAGCAAATTGAACGTGAACAGTTCCCACAGGAGCAGGCTGAACGCTACCTGGAGTTCCTGAAAGGCTACCTGATCCCGAAATACGCCGAGTTTATCGGCAAAGAGATCCAGACCGCCTACCTGGAATCCTATTCCGAATACGGCCAGAACATCTTCGACCGGTACGTCACCTACGCTGACTTCTGGATCCAGGATCAGGAGTATCGCGACCCGGATACCGGCCAGCTGTTTGACCGTGAATCCCTGAACGCGGAACTTGAAAAAATCGAGAAACCAGCCGGGATCAGCAATCCGAAAGACTTCCGAAACGAGATTGTGAACTTCGTGCTGCGCGCCAGAGCGCATAACAACGGCCGCAATCCGAACTGGACCAGCTACGAAAAACTGCGCACGGTTATAGAGAAGAAAATGTTCTCTAACACGGAAGAGCTGTTGCCGGTCATCTCGTTCAACGCCAAAACCTCAACCGACGAGCAGAAAAAGCACGACGATTTTGTCGACCGTATGATGGAAAAAGGCTATACCCGCAAACAGGTCCGCCTGCTCTGTGAATGGTATCTGCGCGTGCGTAAATCGTCTTAAGACAAGTGCCCGGTAACGCGCTTACCGGGCCAACAAAATGTCCGGTACTTACGGACGCTGCAAGTTGGCAAATGCAGTACGGGGGATATATGACCTGGTTTATTGACCGGCGTCTTAACGGCAAAAACAAGAGCACGGTGAATCGCCAGCGCTTCTTGCGCCGTTATAAATCGCAAATTAAACAGTCGATCTCCGAGGCCATCAACAAACGCTCGGTGACCGACGTCGACAGCGGCGAATCCGTCTCCATCCCTAACGATGACATCAGCGAACCGATGTTTCATCAGGGGCGTGGCGGCCTTCGCCATCGCGTGCACCCAGGTAATGACCACTTCGTCCAGAATGACAGAATCGAGCGGCCCCAAGGCGGAGGCGGCGGTTCTGGCAGCGGTCAGGGGCAGGCCAGCCAGGACGGTGAAGGCCAGGACGAGTTCGTCTTTCAGATTTCAAAAGACGAATATCTCGACCTGCTGTTTGAGGATCTGGCCCTGCCGAATCTGAGAAAGAATCAGCACCGTCAGCTCAACGAATACAAAACCCATCGCGCGGGTTATACCGCAAACGGGGTGCCCGCCAACATCAGCGTGGTGCGTTCACTGCAAAACTCACTGGCGCGACGCACGGCGATGACGGCAGGCAAACGGCGCGAACTGCGCGAGCTGGAAACCAGCCTGAAAGTGGTGGAAAACACGGAACCCGCACAACTGCTGGAAGAGGAGCGCCTGCGTAAAGAGATCGCCGAACTGAGGGCGAAGATCGACCGGGTGCCGTTTATCGACACGTTCGACCTGCGCTACAAGAACTACGAAAAACGGCCGGAGCCTTCCAGTCAGGCGGTGATGTTCTGCCTGATGGACGTATCAGGTTCAATGGATCAGGCCACCAAGGATATGGCTAAGCGTTTTTATATTCTGCTCTATCTGTTCCTGAGCAGAACGTATAAGAACGTGGAGGTGGTCTACATCCGCCATCACACTCAGGCGAAAGAGGTGGATGAACATGAGTTCTTCTACTCGCAGGAGACCGGCGGCACCATCGTGTCGAGCGCCCTGAAGCTGATGGACGAGGTGGTGAAGGAGCGCTACGATCCGGCGCAGTGGAATATCTACGCCGCGCAGGCATCGGATGGCGATAACTGGGCGGATGACTCGCCGCTGTGTCATGAAATTCTGGCGAAGAAGATCCTGCCGGTGGTGCGTTACTACAGCTACATTGAAATTACCCGTCGCGCCCACCAGACGCTGTGGCGTGAGTATGAGCATCTGCAAGCGATGTTCGATAACTTTGCGATGCAGCACATTCGTGACCAGGATGACATCTACCCGGTCTTCCGGGAACTGTTCCAGAAACAGTCGTCCACCAGCAACGCATGACCCAACAGCCAGCGCACCCGCTGGCTGTTTTCTTTCAGCCCTCTCCGTCCCGTGCTAATGTAGCAAGCTACGTATTGGCAAATCACAGGTGAAATCGTTATGTCTGATGACGTGATCGGGACGACGACCCATCAGCGGCTAATCAGCTTATTAACCGAGCAGGAGGCGCGCTTTCGCGTGGTGGCGCATGAGGCCGTTGGGAAATGCGAAGCGGTCAGTGAAATTCGCGGGACCGATCTCCGGCAGGGTGCAAAAGCACTGGTCTGCAAGGTAAAAGGCAACGGTGTTAAGAAACATATTCTGGCAATCCTCGCCGCCGATCGGCAGGCCGATCTGAGCCTTCTGGCCAGTCATTTCGGTGGGCTAAAGGCCTCTCTCGCCAGTCCGGCTGAAGTGGATGCGCTTACCGGCTGCGTCTTCGGCGCCATTCCCCCCTTCAGCTTTCATCCGGATCTGACGCTGGTCGCCGATCCGCTGCTGTTTGAGCGCTTCGATGAGATCGCCTTTAACGCCGGCCTGCTGGAAAAGTCGGTGATTATGGACACCCAGGACTATCTGCGTATCGCCCGTCCTGAACTGGTGACGTTCCGTAAACAATAAATACTGCGGCTGGCTAACGGTCAGCCGTTTTCCAGCAGCAGCACGGAAGCAATCAAAATAATGGCGATAATAAAAAACGATGAGGAGATAATCAGCGTTTCGACAAACATAGGATCGTTCATGATGCCCTCTGCTTTGCCCATTTGCCTCTTTTTTACCCCCGCACAATGACAGTTAAATGACAATGACGCGTCCGTGAAATGACTATTTTTTCGCTGAAACGATTCGCTGTTACCTATCCTCCACCGTATAAAGTCACTGTTTAAATACTTTATTTGTTACCGGTATCACGAAAAGAAATTTACGTAACCCCGATGCCAGATCTCGCAATTGTTAACCTTTTCATCATGGTTAACCCTGTTTACGGAGCACCTCAAAAATAAACCTTACACTGGCAAGGTGAATACAATGACCGAAATAATTACCCGTAAAGAAAAGATCAGTTATGGGTTAGGCGATATGGCGAGCCATATTGGGCTGGATAACGTCATTATTTTTCTGACGTTTTACTATACGGACGTGGTGGGGCTACCTGCCGCATTCGTGGGCACCATGTTTCTTCTGGCGAGAACCGCCGATGCCATAATAGACCCGGCGATGGGCTATATCGCAGACAGGACGCGCACGCGCTGGGGCAAATTCCGCCCCTGGATGCTGTGGCTGGCGCTGCCCTTTGGCGCAAGTTGTCTGCTGACCTACGCCGTGCCGGCGTCGCTCGATCTGCACGGTAAAATGATTTTCGCCACCGTCAGCTATACCCTGATGATGCTGATGTACACCGCAATCAATATTCCCTATTGCTCCATGGGCGCGGTGATCACGCCCGACAACGATGCGCGAATTTCCCTCCAGTCCTATCGTTTTTTCCTGGCCACGCTGGGTGGCGCGCTGTCGACATTCTTTATGATGCCGCTCGCAGAGTTTTTAGGCGGCGATGATAAATTACTGGGCTACCGCTGGGCGATGGCCATTATGGCGACCATCGCGGTCATCATGTTCTGGATCTGCTTCGCCAATACGCGTGAACGTATTAAGGCTCCCGCTACCCACAATAATTATCTTGCGGAACTGCGGGATTTATTACGAAACGACCAATGGCGGGTTGTCGCCGTCCTGGTATTAACCAACATTGGTTTTGGCGTTATTCGCCTTGGCGCAATGATGTATTTCGTCACTTATTATCTCGGTAGCGCAAGCTATTTTATGTGGATGCTCGGGGCGCATATTCTCGGGAAAGCCGCAGGCAGTGCGCTGGCCAAACGTCTGACGCAGAACGTCAGCAAAGTGCAGATGTTTGGATACTGTTCCGTACTGGCGGGGGTACTCAGCATCGCCCTGTTCTTTGCGCCTAAGTCAGTGCTTATTCTGGTGCCCATGACGTTTATCGTCTCCACCCTTTACCAGGCCACCACCACGCTGATGTGGGTAATGATGGCGGACGTCGCCGATTACGGCGAATGGAAACAGGGGAAACGGATGGACGGCGTGATCTTCTCCACCTTCCTCGCCGTACTCAAGCTGGGAATGGCGATCAGCGGCGCGATTGTTGGCTGGACGCTGGGCTTAAGCGGCTATGTCGCCAACGCCCCGGAACAGACCACCACGGCCATGTACTGCATCATCGCCCTCTTCACCGTCGTGCCTGGCGTCTTGTCACTCTGCGCGTTTGCCACGCTGCGCTGGTACAAGCTCGACGACAGCACAATGCAATCCATCCATCTTGCCAAACACCCTGTTTAGAAGGACGCGTTTTCCATGAGTGAGCTGATCCAACATTCCAACAGTATCGAATGGCGTTTTGAACGCCAGACCCTGCGTATTGAACCGTGGGGTGAAAACAGCCTGCGCGTCAGGGCCACCTGCTCCCCGGCTTTTGATGACGCCTTACAGGCACTGTTGCCCGCCGCCCCTTGCCAGGCTGAGATTGTCGCCGAAGCGGAAAGCCTGACGCTGCGCAACGGCAATATTACCGCGACGCTGAATCTTAAAGGACAGCTGGCCTTCTACAATCAGCGCGGCGAACTGCTGCTGGAAGAGATGTGGCGCCAGCGTTCAACGGTGGGTATCGGTGCCAGCGAGAAGAGCCAGGATAAATATGTCAGCGCCCTGAAGCTGGATGGCCGCGAATTTAAGCCGCTAATGGGGGGGAAATATCAGCTCACCGTCCGGTTTGAATCGCGTCCGGATGAACGCATCTATGGCATGGGTCAGTATCAACAGCCGTGGCTGGATCTGAAAGGCTGTACGCTGGAACTGGCGCAGCGCAACTCCCAGGCCAGCGTGCCCTTTATGCAGTCCAGCCTTGGCTATGGCCTGCTGTGGAACAACCCGGCGATTGGTGAAGCCAGCTTTGCAAAAAATCAGACGGAATGGCGCGCCCGCGTCACAGGAGAAATGGACTACTGGATCACCGCCGCCGACACGGTGGCGGATATCACCCGCCAGTATGTGAAAGCCACCGGTACTCCGCCCTCCGCCCCGGCGTTTATCAGCGGGCTGTGGCAGTGCAAATTACGCTACCGCACCCAGCAGGAGGTGCTGGAGGTTGCGCGGGAGTATCGCCGCCGTAATCTGCCGCTGTCGGTGATGGTCATCGACTTTTTCCACTGGCCGAATCAGGGCACCTGGTGCTTCGACCCCGTAGACTGGCCCGATCCTGAAGGGATGGTCGACGAGCTGCGCGAAATGGGTATTGCGTTGATGGTGTCGGTGTGGCCAACGGTAGAGGCGCGCAGCCCTCTCTACCCGCTGATGAAAGCCAAAGGCTGGCTGGTCAGCAGTGAACGTGGCGTGCAGGTCAACCTCGATTTTATGGGCAATACCACCTTCTTTGATGCGACCCATCCTGAGGCGCGGAAATTCGTCTGGGGTACGGTGAAGAAAAATTACTACGACATGGGCATTAAGCTGTTCTGGCTGGACGAAGCCGAACCGGAATACCGCGCCTATGATTTTGACAACTATCGCTACCACGCCGGTCCGGTGCTGGAAGTGGGCAATCGCTACCCGCGTGACTTTGCGCAGGGCTTTTACGATGGGCTCCAGGCAAACGGCGAAACGGACATTGTTAACCTGGTACGCTGCGCCTGGGCAGGCAGCCAGCGCTTCGGCGTGCTGGCGTGGTCGGGTGATGTTCACTCCTCGTTCCATGCTTTTCGCAATCAACTCGCCGCGGGACTGAATATGGGGCTGGCGGGGATCCCATGGTGGACAACCGATATCGGTGGCTTCCAGGGAGGGAACGTTAACGACCCGGCGTTCCACGAATTGCTGATCCGTTGGTTCCAGTGGGCGGTGTTTACACCGGTTCTGCGCATGCACGGCTATCGCGAACCGCAGATCCAGCCCCCGGAGCGCTACCGTGACGGCATTCCTCAGTGTAACAGCGGTTCGCCTAATGAGCTGTGGAGTTACGGAGAAGAGAATTACGCCATCATGCAGCACTGGCTTACCGTGCGCGAAACCCTGCGCCCGTATATTGACGCGTTGTACCAGCAGGCTCATCTGCACGGAGACCCGCTCATGCGTCCGCTGTTCTGGCACTATCCGCAGGATAAGCAGAGCTGGGCGTGTGAAGATCAGTATCTGTTTGGCGAAGATCTTCTGGTGGCGCCGGTTATGCAGGCCGGTCAGCGTGAGCGCAATGTCTGGCTGCCGACGGGCAATAGCTGGGTCGCTCTCAACGGTGAGCGCTACGCCGGTGGGGAGCATATCCGGGTGCCTGCGGCGCTGGAAACCATCCCGGTGTTTATCCGCGAAGGAAGTCCACTTATCCAGCAGCTGGTGGACTGACGTCAGGCAAGTGCCCAAAAATAGACAATTTTTTCAGTAAAGCCTGCCTGCCGTCGCGTTTGCGCGTAAAGTAAGCAGGCTTACTATTTTTGGCAAGGATCCCGTCATGTTCGACCCTACTCTGCTCATACTTCTGGCCCTGGCTGCTCTGGGTTTTGTCAGCCACAACACCACCGTCGCGATTTCCATTCTGGTCCTGATCATCGTTCGCGTCACACCATTGAATACCTTCTTCCCGTGGATAGAAAAACAGGGGCTTACCATCGGGATCATTATTTTGACCATCGGCGTGATGGCCCCGATTGCCAGCGGAACGCTACCGGCCTCAACGCTGCTGCACTCCTTTGTAAACTGGAAATCGCTGGTGGCGATTGCGGTGGGCGTTTTTGTCTCATGGCTTGGCGGGCGCGGCGTGACGCTGATGAGCAGCCAGCCTTCACTGGTGGCCGGGCTGCTGGTGGGCACCGTGTTAGGCGTGGCGCTGTTTCGTGGCGTGCCGGTTGGCCCGCTGATTGCTGCCGGACTGGTTTCGCTGTTTATCGGGAAGTCGTAGTCAGGCTGGCGATATAGCGAGCGGGCGTCTGTCCCAGTCCTTTCTTAAACATGGTGATGAAGGCGGTGGTGGAGTCATACCCCAGCGCCTGCGCCGCCTGCTGAACCGACTTTCCGCCGATCAAAAACTGCAATGCGACAATCAGCTGGAGCTGGTGCCGCCAGCGGCGAAAGCTCAAGCCAGTCTCTTTCACCACCAGCCGCGCCAGATTGCGTTCGCTCATGGCAAAGTGGCTGGCCCACTGCGCCAGCGTCTGCCAGGCGGCAGGTTCGTTTGCCATGGTCTCACTCATCAGGCGAATTTTTGGATGCGGAGATACCGGCAGCTGTAGATGCTCCTGCGGTTGCAGGGGCAGTTCATCAAACAGGACGTCAACCAGCCTTCCGGTAGCGGGAAGAGGCAGTTCCTCCCGTGACCTGTCCGCAAGCGCCAGCACCAGCTCCCGAACCAGGGGCGATATTTTCAGCGTACAGGTACGCGTCGGCAATTCGAGCGCACCGGGTTCAATAAACAGCAGACAGAGCTGCGCGCCGGGCGTCGCCTTGTTGCTGTGCGGCGTTTGTCCCGGGATCCACACCGCATACTGGGGCGGCACCATCAGCATCGCGTTCTCCACTTCACAGGTGATCGCTCCCCCCAGCGCCATAATCAGCTGCCCTTTGCGGTGCTGATGCAGCGGAATATATTGTTCCTGTGCCACCACGCGGATGCGAAAGGCCACCGCCGCGTCGTGCTGGCTATCGGGATCGTAGCCATCGAGCCCCAGTCCGTACATAAAGTTGTCCGATATTAGCGATAAACTGTCATTTTAGCCTGATTTCAACCACGACTTAAATCGGTATGGTATGCGCTCGCCTGAACGTAAGAGACAATAATGACTACTGCTATTCAACCTTCCGGGAAACAGGGTGCGCTGCTGATTGCAGGCATCCTGATGATTGCCACGACGCTGCGCGTCACCTTTACCGGTGTCGCCCCCCTGCTCGATACCATCCGACAGGACTATGGTTTAAGCACGGCGCAAACCGGCCTGCTCACGACGCTGCCTCTGCTGGCCTTCGCCTTTATCTCTCCCCTTGCCGCAGGCGTCGCCCGGCGCCTGGGCATGGAGCGCAGCCTTTTTATCGCTCTGCTGCTGATTTGCATCGGGATTGGCGTACGTTCGCTGCCGTCGGCCTCGCTGCTGTTTATCGGTACGGCGATCGTGGGCTGTGGGATTGCGCTGGGCAATGTCCTGTTACCTGGCTTAATCAAACGTGATTTTCCGGGCCAGGTCGCAAAACTGACGGGGGCTTATTCGCTGACGATGGGAGCCGCTGCTGCCGCAGGGTCGGCGCTGATCGTCCCGCTGTCGCTGGGGAGTGGTGGCTGGCACGGGGCGCTGTTGATGCTGATGTTCTTCCCGCTGGTGGCGCTGCTGCTGTGGTTACCGCAATGGCGCCAGAAGCCGGCCGCCACCCTGACCGGAGCGGGCGCGTTGCACAATCGGGCTATCTGGCGCTCGGCGCTCGCCTGGCAGGTGACGCTTTTTCTGGGCATTAACTCGCTGATTTACTACGTCATTATCGGCTGGTTACCCGCGATTTTGCTTAGCCATGGCTACAGCGAAACGCAGGCTGGCTCCATGCACGGGCTTCTCCAGCTGGCAACCGCGGTTCCCGGTCTCGCCATTCCGCTGATCCTGCACCGTCTTAACGATCAGCGTGGCATTGCCGGGCTAGTCGCCCTGATGTGCGCCGTCAGCGCGGCCGGGTTCTGGTTCGCGCCGGGGCTGGCCGTCGTCTGGACGCTGGTGTTTGGGTTTGGATCCGGCGCCACCATGATCCTCGGCCTGACGTTTATCGGGCTGCGCGCCAGCTCGGCCCATCAGGCCGCGGCGCTCTCCGGCATGGCACAGTCGATTGGCTATCTTCTGGCGGCCTGTGGCCCACCGCTGATGGGGAAAATTCACGATACCGCCGGAGACTGGCGCATTCCGCTGCTCGCCTGCGCGCTGGCCGCGGTGGTGATGGCGTTATGCGGTATGCTTGCCGGGCGTGACCGGGAGATCACACCCCGCTGACATTCAAGGCAGACCCGGAGGTCTGCTTTTTTTAACCCTGCGCCGCCCGCATCATGGCCTGTACCAGCACGACCGGGCGCCCTTGTAGCGCGGCCCGCTCATGCTGGAACAGGGTGAGGACAAAGAAAGGATGGGTTACCAGCTCTGCCGCGCGGATCTCGCCCTGCTCGTCCCAGCCCGTTACGCGCATGTCGCCCCGCTCAAGCTGGTCGGCAAACTCAGGTGAGACGCCGTAATTGCAGTGATACCCCTCCTGAATTTCCGGCTTGCCATACGCTTTAGCAATCAGCGTGTTATTTCGCAGCTCGATCGCGTCGGTTTTTTCCACCAGCGAGCAGGTCAGCGGCGCAATTACCATCCTTCCCTCGGTGTCGGTTTCGGCATGGCCTGCATCGTGCCAGCCCAGTACATTACGCGCATACTCAATCAGCGCATGCTGGAACCCGCCGCAGGTGCCGAGAAAGGGGATGCTGTTCTCACGCGCGTAACGGGCCGCAATAAACGCCGCCTCGGTGTTTTTATACGGGCTTGCCGGTACCAGCCAGATGGCATCGTACCCGACCAGGTCTTCGGGGCTGGTCAGCTCAGGCGTGGCGAGCCAGTCATAATCAGCGGTGAGCTCCAGAACCGCAGCGGCGTCGTCAATCGCCAGCGGGATCGCCTGGTGCGCAATAACATCGGGATTGTAATCACCAACCAGCGCAATGCGCAGCGTCGTTTTAACCGGGGAGAGTTCCATCAGAGATTCCTTATGCCGGAGGATTTTCAGATAACATAAGGAACCTCAGACTACCGATCTTTTGCAATTATCACAATACCTTAAATTGGGTGGATAAAAGCCGGGTGCTATAGTGTTCTTGCAGAACGTCGTAAGGAAATGAGGAGGACCCATGATTCAATGTAAACGCGTGTATGAGCAGGCGACCTCAAAAGACGGTTACCGGATCCTGGTCGACAGACTCTGGCCGCGAGGGATAAAAAAGACCGACCTCGCCTGTGACGAGTGGTGTAAAGCGCTAACGCCGTCCAGCGAACTGCGAAAAGCTTTTCACAGTGAAACGATAGATTTCACCGCGTTCAGTGAAGCCTATCGTAAAGAGCTGGCGCAGCATCCGGATGAAGGCAAACGCCTGGCGGCTCTCGCCAAACAGCAGACCGTGACGCTACTCTATGGGGCGAAAAATACGGAGCAGAATCACGCGCAGGTACTGGCGGACTGGCTGCGTAAACTGTGATTAACCGATCGCCAGCTCATCCACGTTGTGTGGCATCTCGTCGGGAGTAAGCGGCATCAGATGTTCCGGGCGAACAAACGCAAAGCCGTGCTGATTATCAAAGGCGTAAACATCACCGGTGACCAGCCACAGCGCACGCGCTGACGTGGCGGGTAATTGCGTCATGACGCCGTTAACCGGGTTCACAAAACGCTGGCCCGGCTGACAGAGGCCAAACAGCTCGACGGATTTACCGATATTTCGACGGCCTGCCGCCGTACGCGCACCCACGATCATCGCCATGCTGCCCGGTTTTAACTGAAACATACTTCTTCTCGCATACGTACTGCCAGAAACTGGCTAAGAATAATCCTAAAGAGAAGTGTATCGCAGTTTTATTGCCGTTGTCATCTGGTCGGTTGCGGGTGATCGCGGCGGTAAAGATCCCATTCATCGATCACTTCCCCGCCGGGCAGTTTGCACTCGGTACGTACGCCCTGCGGGCTTTGAACAGGGATTTGCTCTCCCCCTTTCTCCAGACAGTACACTGACGCCGGGTTTGCCATACCAATAGCGTGCGGCGGTTGAGGCGCATCAGGAGGGGTTGTCTTTGTTGAGCAGGCGGCCAGCGGTAAAACCAGCGCCAGGAGAAGATATTTCATTATCATGATCCTTCAGGGTGTAAAAATGTCAGAGTAACGGGTCATCGCCGTTTTCTCCATGATTTCTCCATTAAACCTGCACGATTCCCCCTTATAGTGATGCCTGTTCTCACACTGACCAGAGAACATCATTCCGTAATCAAGATGTTTTGCCCCGATCTCAACATCGGGGCTTTTTTTAGTCTTCCCCTCATCTGCCTTCAGAAGAATCTATAAAATTAATCCTGTTCATGTTTTACTATGACCGGAGTCTATATTTTCAGCATAACATGCAGATACAGAGGTCTTCTGCATGGGAGTCATCCTGCCTCATGTCAGATATCATTCTTGCCCGTGTTTCAGAAACCCTCTCCACTGAGCAATCTCTCGACAGTCTGGTGCGTCAGCTACTGGAAATGCTGGAAATTGTGACGGATATGGAATCAACCTACCTGACGAAAGTCGATATCAATGCGCGTTTGCAGCACATTTTATATGCCCGTAACAGCAAGCAAATGCAGATCCCGGAAGGATTCAGCGTGCCCTGGGACGAAACACTGTGTAAGCGCGCCATCGACAGCGACACGTTGTTCAGTAACGAGGTGCCCGACCGCTGGCCGGAGTGTGAAGCGGCCAAAGCACTGGGCATTACAACCTATATGAGCGTGCCGGTTCACCTGGCTGACGGTTCTCTGTATGGCACGCTTTGCGCTGCCAGCACCGCACAGAAACAGTTCAGCGAGCGTGGCGAGCAGGTGATCAGACTCTTTGCCGGTTTAATTGGTCAGTACATTCAGAAAGAGTCGCTTGTGCTTCAGCTTCGCGAAGCAAATGCGGCGCTCATTGCTCACTCTTACACCGACGCCCTCACCGGCCTGCCGAATCGTCGCGCCATTTTTGAAAACCTTACCACCCTGTTCTTACTGGCGCGCCATCTTAACCGCAGGGTCATGATGGCCTTTATTGACCTCGATGATTTCAAGCGAATCAATGACCAGTACGGGCATGAGGCGGGCGATCGCTTCCTCGTACAGGTCGGCAAGCGGCTGACTCACGAGCAAACGCAGGATGAGATTATTGGCCGGCTCGGCGGCGATGAATTTCTGGTTGCCAGCCTGAGTCACAGCGATGATGGCGACGCCAGTACAGAGGTCAACGCAATCAAAACCCGCCTCAATGGTC
The DNA here is from genome assembly GCF_000534415.1 of Enterobacter sp. BIDMC 27. Taxonomy (NCBI): domain Bacteria; kingdom Pseudomonadati; phylum Pseudomonadota; class Gammaproteobacteria; order Enterobacterales; family Enterobacteriaceae; genus Enterobacter; species Enterobacter sp. BIDMC 27. The sequence continues at coordinate 2,692,014 of NZ_KI973178.1, read as the reverse complement.
TTATTGCGGGCGAATACGGGTTAGGCAATGCCACTATTCTTTATCCCGGCGCAAGCCTTGGCGTCGTTATTGTTGATCCTCACAGCACGGATGAAGATAGCGCCCTGCGCACCGCAGACCTCGCGATGTATCAGGATAAAAAAGGAAAAAGCAAAACAGGCTTTGTCGCGTTAGATTAAAACCGTACACTCTACGGCCTTATACAAACTCAAACAGGTGATGGCATGAGAATAGGGATCCTCTTTCCGGTGGTTATTTTTATCACAGCGGTGGTGTTTTTAGGCTGGTTTTTCCTTGGCGGTTACGCCGCGCCGGGGGCTTAAATGAGAAAAACGACCATCATCATGTTGATTGTCGCCATCGTGGCCGTCGCCGGTACGCAGTTAGGCTGGTGGTAACGCCCAAAGTAAAAAGGCCGCCGTCAGGCAGCCTTTTTTAACACAGGTCAGATTTAGCTTTTGATTTTTCTGTAGATAAACAGAACAACCAGCGCGCCAATCACCGCGACGACAAAGCTGCCGAAGTTGAAGCCATCAACTCTGCCAAAGCCGAACAGGGTACTGATCCAGCCACCGACGACTGCACCCACAATCCCCAGAATGATCGTGACGATGAAACCGCCGCCATCTTTGCCCGGCATAATCCACTTCGCCAGGATCCCCGCAATCAGCCCAAAGATAATCCAGGATAAAATTCCCATAGCTTTCCTCTCTGTATGGTTTTTGTCATTAAATCAACGACACAGAAAAGGATAGCACAGGATCTGAGAAAGGAAATTTGTGATAAGAATCACACGGTTCGTTTGATTAAAATATGAGCAGTAAAAAAATGCCGTTCCACACTCATCGTGGGGTTGCATCTTTTACTGAGAAAGATTATCTTTCTCATTACTGAATAGTTGAGCAAATCACTCAGGTATTCAGTACGACATTGCTCACATTGCTTCCAGTATTTCTTGCCCACTCTTGAGTGGGCTTTTTTTTGCCCGAACCCACCAAAATCTGGCGTTTCTTCAGTGGAGGTGAAACGCTATTCTCTGTGGCTACTGAACAACAAAAACGTTGATAACATGAACGTATCAAGCAAGTTTGTCATCTGCCTTAATCTTGTTTCTGCCAGTACGTTACTGCTACTGCTCTCAACACGGTTTGAATGGTTCTGAGATGAAAGGAGCCTGGCATGGTGGCTTTCCTTTCGATTCCGTGCAGCCTCAACTCTCATACTTGTAGCTTTTATGACCTGTGTTAAGATCCCTGCACCTCAGGACGTGGTGGGACAACAGGAAAATGAAGAAGGCCATTGCCGTTGCTATCATCTCAACCTTTATGGTCGTCCTGTCGCTGTATGCGGTTAACGCCATTATCGCTGAGCAGCAAAAGAACCGGCAGAGGGAGATCTCCCACACGCTCTTAAGCTATTCTGAAGAGTTAACGCAAAATATCGCCAGTACGCTTAAAAATACCTCCGCGCAGGGATGCGATAGCGCCAGTCTGAACGTCTACCGAAAATTAAAGATGCGAAGTCTCTATTTCGCCGATGTGGGGTTTATTGAAAAGGGGAAAATCACCTGCACCGCGTTTTGGGGCAAGCTGGCAAATCCCATCGCCCTTCCCTCTGAGCTGCATAATACCCAGAACGGATTCAGCCTGGCGCAGTTTTCGCAGAAAGATTTCTTTGTCGGCAATGCGACAATCTATAACCACCTTATTATCTTCACCTCCCGTTCAGCCTACGATAAATTTGCCCCCGTTACCGCCAACTATTCGCTTCGTTCTTCCACTAAAGATTTCGGCCGCACCTTTTTCACAGTTACGCCGCCATCAGAAAAGTTCAGCCGCTTACAGTCTCTGTTATTTACGCTGGCTGTGACAGAGTGCAGTACACGCTGGGATTTGTGCGTTACCGTCACACACCATGATGCCGGACTGGCTTCGCTCTCCCACGTAGTGATGGTGCTTCTGTGCCTGTTTTTATACTTTATCTGGATATCCCTGACGCTGTTTTCTCTTCGACTTTATGAAGACCGACGTTCTCTGGAACGAACGCTGGTCAAAGCGGTAAAAGCGAATACCATCAGCGTTCATTTTCAGCCTGTTATTCGGGTTGCTGATAAGAAAATCGTCGGGGTTGAAGTGTTATCAAGATGGCAGGATAACAATCACAAAGAGGTTTCTCCTGAGCTGTTTATCCCGTTAATTAAAAAAATTGGCCTGTATAACGTTTATTATAAGAACATGATAAAGAAATCCCTGGCGGAAATTGCCGCGCTGGCCGCTGAACATCAGTTAATGATTTCACTGAACGTTGGCCGGACGGAAATTGAAGACGGCAAATTCCTGGCGGTATTACGTCATGAATGCTCAGAGAACGCGATTCCCTTATCGTTAATCAAAGTTGAGTTATCCGAGAATGGCGTTTCCACCGCGGCCATCCTTGAAGAGTTTTGTGAGGAGCTTAAATCGGCAGGCGTCAAAATTTCAATAGACGATTTTGGTGTGCAAAACTCTAATCTGGCCAGGCTATCAAATCTCAAATATGACGAAATCAAGGTGGATAAGTCGTTAGTGGACGGCATCAGCGAGCACTATAAACAGGATATCCTGGTGATCTTCAGCGACGCGCTCGCTAAACTGCACAAAACCCTGGTTTTTGAAGGGGTTGAAAGCGAAACGCAATATCAGTTCATCGCGCAGAGATACCCCGATGCCCTCGTACAAGGCTGGTACTTTTCAAAGTCGCTAACCCGGCACGACCTCGCCAGGCTGCTGGCAGACTCAGCGCGATGACGCGTTATTCATTGCCCCACTGATTCAGGAAGTTCGCAATATCGTCAATGCGCGCTTCGTCTATCTCCGCCTGGACAGCCATCTCCCGCTGCGCCTCTTCACTGATTTCCTCATTGTTGTATAAGCGAGTGAGCAGCAGCTGGAAATAGTGTGCCAGCGGCGTACGCTCTGCCTCTTCTACCGGTTTCGCCGTTTCAGTCGCATACTCGTCGACGATGTCATAATACTTGAGCGGGATATCATGGTTCATAGCGTTGTTTCCGTCTTGTGTGCATAAAAAACGGGAACCCTCAGGCTCCCGTTGTCATTTAACCCAGCGAGTGGATTACATGTTCGCGATAATCGCGTCGCCAAACTCTGAGCATTTCAGCAGTTTAGCGCCTTCCATCAGACGTTCAAAGTCATAGGTGACGGTTTTCGCATTAATCGCGCCTTCCATACCCTTAACGATCAGGTCTGCGGCTTCGAACCATTCCATATGACGCAGCATCATCTCTGCGGACAGAATGATAGAGCCTGGGTTGACTTTGTCCTGGCCTGCATATTTAGGTGCAGTACCGTGAGTTGCTTCGAACAGGGCGCACTCGTCACCGATGTTCGCGCCCGGGGCGATACCGATACCCCCCACCTGCGCGGCCAGCGCATCGGAGATGTAGTCACCATTCAGGTTCATACAGGCGATCACGTCATACTCAGCAGGTCGCAGCAGGATCTGTTGCAGGAACGCATCGGCAATCACATCTTTAATGATGATCTCTTTACCGGTGTTCGGGTTCTTAATTTTCTGCCATGGGCCGCCGTCGATCAGTTCACCGCCGAACTCTTCGGTCGCCAGCTGATAGCCCCAGTCTTTGAACGCGCCTTCGGTGAACTTCATGATGTTGCCTTTGTGAACCAGGGTCACAGAGTCACGATCGTTGGTGATAGCGTATTCGATGGCGGCACGCACCAGACGCTTGGTCCCTTCTTCGGAGCATGGCTTGATGCCGATGCCGCAATGCTCAGGGAAGCGAATTTTCTTCACGCCCATCTCTTCGCGCAGGAATTTAATCACTTTTTCTGCATCAGCAGAGTCCGCTTTCCATTCGATACCGGCGTAGATGTCTTCTGAGTTTTCACGGAAGATAACCATGTCGGTCAGTTCCGGGTGCTTAACCGGGCTTGGGGTGCCCTGGTAGTAACGCACCGGACGCAGACACACATACAGATCCAGTTCCTGACGCAGCGCCACGTTCAGGGAGCGAATGCCGCCGCCAACTGGCGTGGTCAGAGGGCCTTTGATAGCAACGCGATAGTCGCGGATCAGGTCCAGCGTTTCGGCTGGCAGCCAGACGTCCTGGCCATAAACTTGAGTCGATTTTTCACCGGTGTAAATTTCCATCCAGGAAATTTTACGCTCGCCTTTGTAGGCTTTCTCAACAGCGGCATCAACCACTTTCAGCATTGCCGGGGTAACGTCTACGCCGATACCGTCGCCTTCAATGAACGGGATAATCGGGTTGTGAGGAACGTTAATCTTGCCGTTTTGCAGGGTGATCTTTTTACCTTCCGCCGGAACAACTACTTTGCTTTCCATTAACCTCTCCTTCGAGCGCTTCTGGTTGTTACTGATCTTATGTTAATAAATTGTAATGAGCCTTCCGATAGTACCTGATTGTCCGACGCCATGAAAGGTCTTCGTTATTAGGCTATAATGCGGCAATTGATAACGCCTGAAAATACCATGACGAAAACTTCTTTTAGAAAACACCGGGTTGAGCGATTCAGCTCACGACAAGCCACCAGAAGAACGCCAGAACCCCAGACAACGCGGGTCATACTGTTCAATAAACCCTACGATGTATTGCCACAGTTTACCGACGAGGCCGGGCGCAGCACGCTGAAGGACTTTATTCCCGTTCAGGGAGTGTACGCGGCGGGACGTCTGGATCGTGACAGCGAAGGGTTGCTGGTGCTCACCAATGACGGCGTGCTCCAGGCCAGGCTCACTCAGCCGGGCAAGCGTACCGGGAAAATTTACTTTGTGCAGGTTGAAGGCGAGCCGGACGACGCGTCGCTGGCAAAACTGCGTAACGGCGTAACGCTGAACGACGGTCCCACCCTGCCGGCTGGTATTGAGCGCGTGAATGAACCCGAGTGGTTGTGGCCGCGCAACCCGCCGATTCGTGAGCGGAAATCCATTCCCACCAGCTGGCTTAAAATAACCCTTTATGAAGGCCGCAACCGACAGGTCAGGCGCATGACTGCGCATGTGGGCTACCCTACCCTGCGACTCATTCGCTATGCCATGGGCAGCTACACGCTGGACTCGCTGGCAAACGGGGAATGGCGGGATGTTACCCCTAAGGAGAACTGATGTTTAAACCTCATGTTACGGTCGCCTGCGTGGTCCATGCGCAGGGGAAATTCCTGGTGGTGGAAGAGACCATCAACGGCAAAGCGCTGTGGAACCAGCCTGCCGGGCATCTTGAAGCCAATGAAACCTTACGCCAGGCGGCAGCCCGTGAGCTGTGGGAGGAGACGGGTATCCGCGCCGAACCGCAGCATTTTATCCGTATGCATCAGTGGATAGCGCCTGACCAGACGCCTTTCCTGCGCTTCTTATTCGCCGTTGAACTTAACGAAACGTGCGCCACTGAACCGCACGACGACGATATCGATCGCTGCCTGTGGGTGACTGCCGAGGAGATCCTGAACGCGCCAAACCTGCGTTCGCCGCTGGTGGCGGAAAGCATCCGCTGCTGGCAGTCTGCGGCGCGCCTGCCGCTGGATATCATTGCAGAGTTTAACTGGCCGTTTACAGAGGGTGTCAATGGTGGGGGGGCGTGATAGAATACGCCGCCTTGAAGTTCAATGTCGTGAGTATTCCATGTCAGATAACAGCCAGAAAAAAGTAATCGTCGGCATGTCCGGCGGTGTCGATTCCTCCGTTTCCGCCTACCTGTTGCAGCAACAGGGCTATAAGGTGGAGGGCCTGTTCATGAAGAACTGGGAGGAAGACGATGGCGAGGAATACTGCACTGCCGCTGCGGATCTCGCCGATGCGCAGGCCGTGTGCGATAAGCTCGGCATCGAACTGCACACCGTTAACTTTGCCGCAGAATACTGGGACAACGTTTTTGAACTCTTCCTCGAAGAGTACAAAGCGGGCCGCACGCCAAACCCGGATATCCTGTGCAACAAAGAGATCAAATTCAAAGCCTTCCTGGAATTCGCCGCGGAAGACCTGGGCGCAGACTACATTGCGACCGGCCACTACGTGCGTCGCGCGGATGTGAATGGCAAAAGCCAGCTGCTGCGCGGCCTGGACGGCAACAAAGATCAGAGCTACTTCCTCTATACGCTGAGCCACGAACAGATTGCCCAGAGCCTGTTCCCGGTCGGCGAGCTGGAAAAGCCGGAAGTGCGTAAGATTGCTGAAGATCTGGATCTGATCACCGCGAAGAAAAAAGACTCCACCGGTATTTGTTTTATCGGCGAGCGTAAATTCCGCGAGTTCCTGGGGCGCTACCTGCCTGCACAGCCGGGCAAAATCGTCACCGTTGACGGCGATGAGATTGGTCAGCACCAGGGGCTGATGTACCACACTCTCGGCCAGCGTAAAGGTCTGGGAATCGGCGGCACCAAAGAGGGCAGCGAAGATCCGTGGTACGTGGTCGACAAAGACGTCGAAAACAATATTCTGGTTGTGGCTCAGGGTCACGACCACCCGCGCCTGATGTCCGTTGGACTGATCGCGCAACAGCTGCACTGGGTCGATCGCGAGCCGCTGAAAGGCACGCTACGCTGCACAGTGAAAACGCGCTACCGCCAGACGGACATCCCTTGCACCGTAACCGCACTGGATGACGATCGCATTGACGTGCGTTTCGACGAGCCGGTTTCCGCCGTTACCCCTGGCCAGTCTGCTGTTTTCTACAGCGGCGAAATTTGCCTCGGCGGTGGGATCATTGAACAGCGCCTGCCGCTGCCTGCTGTTTAAACCGTTTGCACACATAAAGGAGACCGTGTGGCGAAGAACTATTACGACATCACCCTGGCGCTGGCGGGAATTTGCCAGTCAGCCCGTCTGGTGCAACAGCTGGCGCATCAGGGTCATTGCGACGCTGATGCCCTGCACGTTTCACTCAACAGCGTTATCGATCTTAACCCAGGCTCCACGCTGGGCGTCTTTGGCGGCAGTGAAACCAATCTTCGTCTCGGTCTTGAAACTCTGCTCGGCGTGCTCAACGCCAGCAACCGTCAGGGGTTGAACGCGGAACTGACCCGCTACACCTTAAGCCTGATGGTGCTGGAACGTAAGCTTAATGCGGCAAAAGGCGCAATGAATACCCTGGGCGACCGCATCGCCGGGCTACAGCGCCAGCTCGACCACTTTGACCTCCAGTCTGAGACCCTGCTCAGCGCGATGGCCGGTATCTACGTTGACGTGATTAGCCCGCTAGGCCCGCGTATTCAGGTCACCGGTTCGCCTGCCGTATTGCAAAGCCCACAGGTACAGGCGAAGGTACGCGCTTCGCTGCTGGCAGGCATCCGTGCCGCCGTGCTGTGGCAACAGGTCGGCGGTGGCCGCCTACAGTTAATGTTTTCTCGTCATCGCCTGACGACTCAGGCAAAACAAATTCTTGCTCATTGTTAACCTCCCGGAGTTGCGAATTATGGAATTATCCTCACTGACCGCCGTATCCCCTGTCGATGGACGCTACGGCGATAAAGTCAGCGCGCTGCGCGGGATCTTCAGCGAATATGGCCTGCTGAAGTTCCGTGTTCAGGTTGAAGTACGCTGGCTGCAAAAGCTGGCCGCCCAGACAGCAATCAAGGAAGTTCCTGCTTTTGACGCAAAGGCAAACGATTACCTTGATAAAATCGTTGCTGAGTTCAGCGAAGAAGATGCCGCGCGCATTAAAACCATCGAACGCACCACCAACCACGACGTGAAAGCGGTTGAATACTTCCTGAAAGAGAAAGTGGCAAGCGTCCCTGCCCTGCACGCGGTATCTGAATTTATTCACTTCGCCTGCACGTCTGAAGATATTAACAACCTGTCTCACGCGCTGATGCTCTCTACCGCGCGGAAAGAGGTAGTACTCCCTTACTGGCGTAAAATCATTGATGCGGTGAAAGCGCTGTCCGTGGAATACCGCGACATTCCGCTGCTGTCCCGTACTCACGGCCAGCCAGCAACCCCATCCACCATGGGTAAAGAGATGGCGAACGTGGCGTACCGCATGGAACGCCAGTATCGTCAGCTGGAGCAGGTTGAGATCCTCGGCAAAATCAACGGCGCGGTGGGTAACTACAACGCCCACATCGCCGCGTACCCGGAAGTGGACTGGCACCAGTTCAGCGAAGAGTTTGTGACCTCTCTGGGGATCCAGTGGAACCCGTACACCACCCAAATTGAGCCGCACGACTACATCGCCGAGCTGTTTGACTGCATTGCGCGCTTCAACACCATCCTGATCGACTTCGATCGTGACGTATGGGGTTACATCGCCCTGAACCACTTCAAGCAGAAGACCATCGCCGGGGAAATCGGTTCGTCCACCATGCCGCACAAAGTGAACCCAATCGACTTCGAAAACTCCGAAGGTAACCTGGGTCTGGCGAATGCCGTGTTACAACATATGGCGAGCAAGCTGCCGGTATCCCGCTGGCAGCGCGACCTGACTGACTCCACGGTGCTGCGTAACCTGGGCGTAGGTATTGGCTACGCGCTGATCGCCTACCAGTCCACCCTTAAAGGTGTGAGCAAACTGGAAGTTAACCGCGACCGTCTGCTGGACGAGCTGGATCACAACTGGGAAGTGCTGGCGGAGCCGATTCAGACCGTGATGCGTCGTTACGGCATCGAAAAACCGTACGAGAAACTCAAAGAGCTGACCCGCGGTAAACGCGTTGATGCTGAAGGTATGAAACAGTTTATCGACGGTCTGGCGCTGCCAGAAGAAGAAAAAGCGCGCCTGAAAGAGATGACCCCGGCAAACTATATTGGCCGTGCCATCGCTATGGTTGACGAGCTGAAGTAATCGCCCTTCCCCCTTTCCACCCGGAAAGGGGGCTGCTTTACATCATCGAGCCGACATTTCACGTCACATTATCTGTTTTGCCGGGATTAGAGCCTGCCGTCAGGCTGATTGTTATTTTTTGCCGTGGAATAACTTTCCGGAATATACCGTTTTAAGCCGAACGGGCACAGTTTGAACTGGCACGGGGTTTCAGCCGTGCACAGGCGATCCATCTCCTGTCGGTTGCCTGGACACGCGTTTTTCTGTTTGAACCCCATCCAGCCTATTGATGTAAAGGGCATTGCCTGCGCTATCCATACTCTACGCCGCCGATCGTTAATCAGGATCCCCTGGTTTGAAGTGGTGATGATTTCACCTGTACGAACGTAATAATCTCCCTTTAACCACAGGATATAATTCAGGCCATACTGTGTTTCAACTTTGCAAAAGATGGTTCCGCTTTCCGGGCTCGCAATAGTCTCAACAACCTTCCATTCCATAAAGTCCTCTTTACTCGCTATATTGCTGTTTTGTTGTGTAAAAATGCTGCTTTTCTGGCACATCTTATGCAAATCTAATTTCGCACCATAAAATAAGCGTAGACAAAGCCAGGCATAGTGAGAACATCCTTACAAAAAAAAGGGCAATATTTACAAAACTGGCGTGCCCGTGCTGTCCAAAAAGCGACTCGCCTTCAACAGTTCATAAACGGATGGCTGTTTTATCGGGATTGCGAAAGCTTGCGAAAACAAGTCAGTTTATATTACCCGCGCCTGCTGGGGACGCATGAGGCTTACGTGAGTTGGGTGGGTGATATGAACCAGGCTCAGGTCAACATACTTACTAATCAGGTGCCTGGCGTCATCCCCCCCTGTGTTCGGGAGCATGAAAAAATCATTTAATTTCATTGCGCTGGTGTCAACCTGAATAATCAGCGTTAAACTATTCATACCATTTATAAAGGGAGAAGTGATGATGCGCGTACTGGTTGTTGAGGATAACGCATTGCTACGTCATCACCTGAAAGTTCAACTTCAGGAGATGGGTCATCAGGTGGACGATGCTGAAGACGCAAAAGAGGCCGATTATTATCTCAATGAACACCTGCCGGACATCGCCATTGTCGATTTAGGGCTGCCGGATGAAGACGGATTGTCCCTTATCCGCCGCTGGCGTAGCCATGATGTTTCCCTGCCGGTGCTGGTGCTGACTGCCCGCGAAGGCTGGCAGGACAAGGTTGAAGTCCTGAGCGCTGGCGCGGATGACTACGTGACCAAACCCTTCCATATTGAAGAAGTCGCCGCGCGTATGCAGGCGCTGCTGCGCCGCAACAGCGGGCTGGCGTCGCAGGTGATCTCTCTGCCGCCGTTCCAGGTGGATCTCTCCCGCCGTGAATTTTCTATTAATGATGAAGTGATCAAGCTGACCGCATTCGAATACACCATCATGGAAACGCTGATCCGTAACAACGGTAAAGTGGTGAGCAAAGATTCCCTGATGCTTCAGCTCTATCCGGATGCCGAGCTGCGCGAAAGCCACACCATTGACGTGCTGATGGGTCGCCTGCGTAAAAAAATTCAGGCGCAGTACCCGCATGACGTGATCACCACCGTGCGTGGTCAGGGCTACCTGTTCGAATTACGCTAAATGAAAGGGATATTGCGCCACATTTTACCCCTTTCGCTGCGGGTTCGCTTTTTGCTGGCAACCGCCGCCGTCGTGCTGGTGCTGTCGCTCTCTTACGGGATGGTGGCGTTGGTCGGTTATAGCGTGAGCTTCGATAAAACCACCTTCCGCCTGCTTCGCGGCGAAAGTAACCTGTTTTATACCCTGGCGAAGTGGGAGAACAACCGAATCACCGTCGAGATGCCGGAAAACCTGAATCAGCAGAGCCCGACGCTGGCGCTGATCTATGATGAAAAAGGGAAATTGCTGTGGGCCCAGCGCGATGTCCCGTGGTTGAAAAAGCGCATCCGTCCGGAATGGCTGAAAACCAACGGTTTTCATGAAATAGAAGCCGACCTCAACTCCACCAGCAGCCTGCTGCGTGACGATCGCGCCTTACAGATCAAGCTTAATGAGATCCGTGCCGAAGATGACGACACGGAGATGACCCACTCTGTGGCCATCAACCTTTACCCCGCCACCCTGAACATGCCGCAGTTAACCATTGTGGTGATCGATACCATACCGGTTGAGCTGAAACGCTCGTATATGGTCTGGAACTGGTTTGTGTATGTTCTGGCTGCCAACCTGCTGCTGGTGATCCCTCTCCTGTGGGTTGCTGCGTGGTGGAGCCTCCGCCCGATTGAATCCCTTGCCAAAGAGGTGCGCGAGCTGGAGGAACATCACCGCGAGAAGCTAAACCCGGAGACCACGCGTGAGCTGACCAGCCTGGTGCGCAACCTCAACCGCCTGCTGAAAAGCGAACGTGAACGCTACGACAAGTATCGCACGACGCTCACCGACCTTACGCACAGCCTGAAAACCCCGCTGGCCGTGATGCAGAGTACCCTGCGTTCCATGCGCAGTTCGAAAATGAGCGTGGATGACGCCGAGCCGGTGATGCTGGAACAAATCAGCCGTATTTCACAGCAGATCGGCTATTACCTGCACCGCGCGAGCATGCGTTCCGGAAGCGCTCTGTTGAGCCGTGAACTGCACCCGGTAGCCCCGCTGCTGGATAACCTCACCTCTGCGCTGAACAAGGTGTACCAGCGTAAAGGGGTCAACATCAGTCTGGATATCTCACCGGAAATTAGCTTTGTCGGTGAGAAAAATGACTTTATGGAAGTGATGGGAAACCTGCTCGATAACGCCTGCAAATATTGTCTGGAGTTTGTCGAGGTGTCCGCGCGGGTAACGGATAACGAACTGCATATTATCGTTGAGGATGATGGTCCTGGCATTCCCCGTAATAAACGCGAAGTGGTGTTCGATCGCGGCCAGCGCGCCGATACGCTGCGGCCAGGCCAGGGCGTCGGATTATCCGTCGCCAGGGAAATCGTCGATCAGTACGAGGGCAAGATTGAAACCGGTGAAAGTTTGCTGGGCGGTGCCCGTATGGAAGTCATTTTTGGCCGCCAGCATCCCGTATCGAACGATAGTTGACCCGAAATGTGAAAAATACGCGGATCTCGCAGTCAGGGGGCGGTGCTTCCGTTATAATCCGTCTCAGTAAGAGCCTGCGGAATACAAAAATATGGATTATCAATTAACGCTTAACTGGCCCGAATTTATTGAACGTTACTGGCAAAAACGCCCGGTCGTTCTTAAACGCGGGATCAGCAATTTTATCGACCCTATTTCTCCTGACGAACTCGCTGGTCTGGCGATGGAAAACGAGGTAGACAGCCGTCTGGTGAGCCACCAGGACGGGAAATGGCAGGTCAGCCACGGTCCCTTTGAAAGCTACGATCATCTGGGCGAAAACAACTGGTCTTTACTGGTGCAGGCGGTCAACAACTGGCACGAACCCACCGCAGCCTTAATGCGTCCCTTCCGCGCCCTGCCAGACTGGCGAATGGACGATCTGATGATCTCCTTCTCCGTTCCCGGTGGCGGCGTGGGTCCGCATCTGGATCAGTACGACGTGTTTATCATTCAGGGTACCGGTCGCCGTCGCTGGCGCGTGGGCGAAAAAGTGCCAATGAAGCAGCACTGCCCGCACCCGGATCTGCTTCAGGTTGATCCGTTTGAAGGGATCATTGATGAAGAGCTGGAGCCAGGTGACATTCTTTATATCCCACCGGGCTTCCCGCATGAAGGTTATTCCCTGGAGAACTCGCTGAACTATTCGGTTGGTTTCCGCGCGCCAAGCGGGCGCGAGATGATCAGCGGATTTGCTGACTATGTTTTACAGCGTGAGCTGGGCAGCTACCGTTACAGCGATCCGGACGTTCCGGCGCGTGAGCACCCGGCGGATATTCTGCCAGAGGAGCTGGATAAGCTGCGCGGGATGATGCTGGATCTGATCAACGAACCGGAGCACTTCAGACAGTGGTTTGGCGAGTTTATCAGCCAGTCGCGTCACGAACTGGACGTCGCACCGCCAGAGCCGCCGTATCAGGCAGATGAAATTTATGATGCGCTCCAGCAGGGCGATAAGCTGGTTCGTCTGGGCGGATTACGCGTACTACGCATTGGCGAAGAGGTATTCGTCAACGGCGAGCGCCTGGACTCTCCGCATCGCCCGGCGCTGGAAGCGATTGCCAGCCATATGGTGCTGACTGCGGATACCTTTGGCGACGCACTGGACGATCCCTCCTTCCTCGCCATGCTGGCCGCGCTGGTGAACAGCGGGTACTGGTTTTTTGAGGACTGAGCCGCTTTAATGCCCGGTGACGCTGCGCTTACCGGGCCTACGATCGAAATGTAGGCCGGGTAAGGCGTAGCCGCCACCCGGCATAAAACATTACCGCTTCGCGGTTAACTCCGCTATCCGCACGATCACCTGCACCGCTTTCTCCATCCCTTCCAGCGTCACGAACTCATGCTTGCCGTGGTAGTTATATCCACCGGTAAACAGGTTCGGGCACGGCAGGCCCATAAACGACAGCTGTGAACCATCGGTACCGCCACGGATCGGTTTCATCACCGGCTCGATGTCACAATCGCGCATCGCCTGCTGGGCGATATCAAGAATATGCGGATGCTCCATCACCTTATCGCGCATATTGTAATAGCTGTCTTCGATGATGAGTTCAATATAGCAATCCGGATGCAGCCCCTTGCCGACCTTTTTCGCGATCTCCATCATCTTACGTTTGCGCGCTTCAAAGGCTTTGCGGTCGAAATCGCGGACAATATAGTGCATCTGCGCGCTGTCCACGGTCCCCTTGATGCTGGTCAGATGATAAAAACCCTCATACCCTTCCGTCATCTCCGGGCTCTCTTCGGCGGGCACTTCCGCATGAATACGCGCAGCCAGCGACAGCGCATTCACCATCACCCCTTTCGCAGACCCCGGGTGCACGTTATTCCCGACGATTTTGATCGTTACCGATGCCGCGTTAAAGTTTTCATACTCCAGTTCACCCACGCCGCCACCGTCGACGGTGTAGGCCCACTGCGCGTTAAACGCCTCAACGTCAAAGTGTTTTGCGCCTTTTCCAACCTCTTCATCCGGCGTGAAGGCCACGCGGATATCGCCATGTGGGATATTTTTGCCCTTCAGCACCGCCAGCGCCGTCATGATCTCGGCGATGCCCGCTTTGTCATCGGCCCCCAGCAAGGTTTTGCCGTCAGTGGTGATTAACGTCTGCCCCAGCAGCTGATGCAGTACCGGGAACATCACCGGCGACAGCACTTCGTCGCCAATGCCCAGCGCAATATCACCGCCGCGGTAGTTTTCAACAATCTGCGGGTTTACGTGTTTACCGCTAAAATCAGGTGAGGTATCGACATGAGAAATAAAGCCAATTGCCGGGATATCGCCGTCAATATTCGCCGGCAGCGTTCCCATCACGGTCCCTTTTTCGCTGAGCGTGACATCAACCAGCCCCATGGCCTCCAGCTGCTCTTTCAGCAGATTTAGCAGCTTCCACTGGCCTTCGGTGCTTGGCACCTGTCGGACCCCCGGCTTAGATTGGGTATCCAGCGAAACGTAATGTAAGAAACGCTCAAGTAGTTTATCCATGCAGTCACCCTCACTTTTTGTGACAACATTATCATTAAGCAGCAAAACGCAAATATTGCGTCAGGTCACTTTTATCCCGCAAACGAGAACTTTTTACGTTTATATCGTTGTGCGTTAATAAATGTAGCTTATGAATAAGTGAGAAGGATTGGCGATTCAATGGGTTTGCCGTAGAATGTCCGCCCTCATTACGAGTCACCAAGGTGGTTACACACAAACCCCGCTTCAGTCTGCTGCCTGAGGCGTCTATATGGGACAGCGCGAAAATTGAATACACAACCCCGTTCCCTTTCACCGCTGGTGCAACTGGAACGAATTCGTAAAAGTTTCGATGGCAAAGATGTCATTTCCGACCTTAATCTGACCATCAATGACGGTGAGTTTCTCACGCTGCTCGGCCCCTCCGGCTGCGGCAAAACCACCGTCCTGCGCCTTATCGCCGGGCTGGAAAGCGTCGATAACGGCCATATCCATCTTGAGAACCAGGACATAACCCAGGTTCCAGCCGAAGATCGCCACGTCAATACCGTCTTTCAGAGCTATGCCCTGTTCCCGCACATGACCGTGTTTGAGAACGTGGCGTTTGGCCTGCGGATGCAAAAAACACCGGCCAGCGAGATCCCACCTCGGGTTACCGAAGCCCTGCGCATGGTACAGCTGGAGGCGTTCGCCCAGCGCAAGCCGCATCAACTTTCCGGTGGTCAGCAGCAGCGTGTGGCCATTGCCCGCGCCGTGGTCAACAAACCTCGCCTGCTCCTGCTGGATGAATCCCTCTCTGCGCTGGACTACAAGCTGCGCAAGCAGATGCAGAACGAGCTGAAAGCGCTTCAGCGTAAGCTCGGCATCACGTTCGTGTTTGTCACGCACGATCAGGAAGAAGCCCTGACCATGTCAGACCGTATCGTGGTGATGCGCGACGGCAAGATTGAGCAGGATGGCACCCCGCGTGAAATTTACGAAGAGCCGAAAAACCTGTTCGTCGCCAGCTTTATTGGCGAAATCAATATCTTTAACGCCACGGTGATCGAGCGTCTGGACGAGCAGCGCGTTCGCGCGAACGTGGAAGGCCGCGAATGCAATATTACCGTCAACTTTGCCGTCGAGAAGGGTCAAAAGCTCAACGTCCTGCTGCGCCCGGAAGATCTCCGCGTTGATGAGATCCACGACACGGCTGACGTCGAAGGTCTGATCGGTTACGTTCGCGAACGCAACTACAAAGGGATGACCCTCGAATCCGTTGTGGAACTGGAAAACGGCAAAATGGTGATGGTCAGCGAGTTCTTTAACGAGGACGATCCGGACTTCGACCACTCGCTGGATCAGAAAATGGTCATCAACTGGGTAGAAAGCTGGGAGGTTGTACTGGCTGATGAAGAACACAAGTAAGTTCCAGAATGTGGTGATTGCCACGATCGTCGGTTGGCTTGTGTTGTTTGTCTTTCTTCCCAACCTGATGATCATCGTGACCAGCTTCCTGACCCGCGACGACGCGAACTTCGTGACGATGGTCTTTACGCTGGACAACTACGCGCGCCTGCTCGATCCGCTCTATTTTGACGTGCTGCTGCACTCGCTCAATATGGCGCTGATTGCCACCCTCGCCTGTCTGGTGCTGGGGTATCCATTCGCCTGGTTCCTGGCCCGCCTGCCGCAAAAAGTGCGGCCGCTGCTGCTGTTTTTACTGATTGTACCCTTCTGGACCAACTCGTTAATCCGCATCTACGGGCTGAAAATCTTTCTCAGCACCAAAGGTTATCTGAACGAGTTCCTGCTGTGGCTGGGGGTGATCGAGACGCCGATCCGCATCATGTTCACCCCGGGCGCGGTAATTGTCGGCCTGGTCTATATCCTGCTGCCGTTTATGGTGATGCCGCTCTACTCCAGCATTGAAAAGCTCGATAAGCCGCTGCTGGAAGCGGCGAAAGACCTGGGCGCCAGTAAGTTACAAACCTTTGTCCGCATCATTATTCCGCTGACCATGCCGGGTATTATCGCCGGCTGTCTGCTGGTCATGCTGCCTGCGATGGGCCTGTTCTACGTATCGGACCTGATGGGCGGGGCGAAAAACCTGCTGATCGGTAACGTGATTAAGAGCCAGTTCCTGAATATCCGCGACTGGCCGTTCGGCTCGGCCACCAGCATAACGCTGACGGTGGTGATGGGGCTGATGCTGCTGGTTTACTGGCGTGCATCACGCCTGCTGAATAAGAAGGTGGAGCTGGAATGATCGGTCGACTGCTTCGCGGCGGTTTTATGACCGCCATTTATGCGTATCTCTATATTCCGATAATCATTTTGATCGTGAACTCTTTTAACAGCTCACGCTTCGGGATCAACTGGCAAGGGTTTACCACCAAATGGTATGGCCTGCTGATGAACAATGACAGCCTGCTACAGGCCGCTCAGCACTCGCTGACGATGGCGGTATTTTCTGCCACCTTCGCGACGCTGATTGGCTCACTGACCGCCGTGGCGCTGTACCGCTACCGTTTTCGCGGTAAGCCGTTCGTCAGTGGCATGCTGTTTGTGGTGATGATGTCCCCGGATATCGTGATGGCCATTTCACTGCTGGTGCTGTTTATGCTGCTGGGCGTCCAGCTCGGTTTCTGGTCGCTGCTGTTCTCGCATATCACCTTCTGTCTGCCGTTTGTGGTGGTAACCGTCTACGCGCGTCTGAAAGGGTTCGACGTACGCATGCTGGAAGCGGCGAAAGATCTGGGTGCGAGCGAGATGACCATTCTGCGCAAAATCATTCTGCCGCTGGCGATGCCCGCCGTGGCAGCAGGATGGCTGCTCAGTTTTACCCTGTCGATGGACGACGTGGTCGTGTCCTCCTTCGTCACCGGGCCGAGCTATGAAATTCTGCCGTTGAAGATCTACTCAATGGTTAAAGTCGGTGTTTCACCCGAAGTGAACGCGCTGGCGACTATTCTGTTGGTGTTATCGCTGGTTCTGGTAATTGCCAGCCAGGTTATTGCTCGTGATAAAACAAAATCTCAGGGGACACAGAAATGAAAAAAATGCTTGCCGCTGCGGCACTGGTGCTCGGAATGGGCGCCGCGCATGCTGATGACAGCAAAACGCTCTATTTCTACAACTGGACCGAGTATGTGCCGCCGGGCCTGCTGGAGCAGTTCACCAAAGAGACGGGCATCAAGGTGATCTATTCGACCTACGAGTCGAATGAAACCATGTACGCCAAGCTCAAAACCTATAAAGATGGCGCGTATGACCTGGTGGTGCCGTCGACCTATTTCGTCGACAAGATGCGCAAAGAAGGCATGATCCAGAAGATCGACAAAACGAAGCTAACCAATTTTTCAAACCTCGATCCTGAGATGCTAAACAAGCCGTTCGACCCGAACAACGACTACTCCATTCCGTACATCTGGGGCGCGACGGCAATTGGCGTCAACAGCGATGCCATTGATCCAAAAACGGTTTCATCCTGGGCTGACCTGTGGAAGCCGGAATACAAAAGCAGCCTGCTGTTAACCGACGATGCGCGCGAAGTGTTCCAGGTTGCGCTGCGTAAACTCGGCTATTCCGGTAACACCACCGATCCGAAAGAGATCGAAGCGGCGTATAACGAACTGAAAAAGCTGATGCCAAACGTGGCGGCGTTCAACTCGGATAACCCGGCTAACCCGTATATGGAAGGTGAAGTGAATCTGGGTATGGTCTGGAACGGCTCTGCGTTTGTGGCGCGTCAGGCCGGGACGCCGCTGGAGGTGGTCTGGCCGAAGGAGGGCGGCATCTTCTGGATGGACAGCCTCGCGATCCCGGCGAATGCGAAAAACGTCGAGGGCGCCCTGAAGCTGATCAATTTCCTGCTGCGCCCGGATGTGGCAAAAGAGGTGGCGGAAACCATCGGCTACCCGACGCCAAACCTGGCCGCGCGGAAGCTGTTAAGCCCTGAAGTGGCAAATGATAAATCGCTTTATCCGGACGCTGAAACCATCAGCAAAGGGGAATGGCAGAACGACGTCGGTGACGCGAGCCGCCTGTATGAAGAGTATTATCAGAAGCTAAAAGCAGGCCGTTAATGCACAACGGGCGACGCAATGTCGCCCGTTACTCTTACAGCCCCTTCAGGAGTTTATCCACAAAGGCTGGCACCACCTCGCTCGCCAGACCGTAATGTTTCTCTTCAAACTCGCTCCCGACCTGGCTTGGCTCCAGATTAAGCTCCACCGTATGGGCACCTTGCAGTCGCGCTTCGTGAACAAATCCTGCCGCCGGATAGACATGTCCCGAAGTGCCAATGGCGATAAAGACGTCCGCCATAGCCAGGGCGCTGTAGATCTCATCCATTCCCAGCGGCATTTCGCCAAACCAGACCACATGCGGACGCAGACGCGAAGGGAACTGACAGCAGTGGCAGCGGTCTTCATCCAGCACGTCCTCTTTCCAGTCCAGCACCTGACCACTCCATGCGCACCGCACCTTGAGCAGTTCGCCGTGCATGTGAATGATGTTGTGGTTTCCGGCCCTTTCGTGAAGATTGTCGATGTTCTGCGTGACCAGCAGAAAACGATCCCCCAGCGCTTCCTCCAGCTTTGCCAGCGCCAGGTGCGCCGCATTCGGCGCAATCTCCGGCTGCTGAAGCTGGCGACGGCGGGCGTTGTAGAACGCCTGCACCAGCGCCGGGTCGCGGGCGAAACCTTCCGGCGTCGCCACATCTTCAACTCGGTGTTCTTCCCACAGTCCGTCCGCCGCGCGGAAGGTCTGAATACCGGATTCGGCGGAGATCCCCGCCCCGGTCAACACCACCACTCTGGGTTTATCCATCGCTTCTGGCATCATCCTGTCTCTGAAAAAGATCCGCTGACGCAGGCGTTCACGTAAGCGGCGTTTATTTTTGCGAAAACGGCTGAGTCGACCCTGGCGACGCGACAGCATAATAACCTCGTAAACTAATCGGTGAGATGAAGGAATGCGGCTCCGCGCATGCCTCCTGCGTCCCCGTGTCGCGCACGCTCAATGCGCGGCACGCGGGCGACCGGCAATAAATGTCGGGGCAGACGCCCGGACAACTGTTCCGTAATCGCAGTGAAATTTGACAGCCCTCCCCCGATCACCAGCAGATCCGGGTCGACGATGGTCAGGATATTCCCCAGGCACACGGCCAGCAGGTCGAGATAGCGTTCAACGTGCTCTCGCGCCTGCGCATCCCCTTGTTCCCACAGGGTAATGATTTGGGGGGCGTCATGTTTCTGATGATAGAAGTGTTCATAAAGCCATGCAAACCCACGGCCTGAAAGGTAACTCTCAATACAGCCGTGCTGACCACAACCGCAGCGGATCAACGGGAAATCACGTCCGACAACATCCAGCGCATCCACCGACAGACGGATATGACCAAATTCGCCGGTAATGTAGCTGCGCCCGGTAATGGGCTTACCGTTAATGATTATCCCGCCCCCCACACCGGTTCCGAGGATCAACCCCATCACCAGCGGATAGCGACGAAACTCGTCGTCCCAGGCCTCTGAGAGAGCAAAACAGTTGGCATCGTTGTCTAAGCGCACGTCGCGCTCAAGGAGAGCAGAGAGATCGGCACGCAGCGGTTTGCCGCTGGCGGCAGGAACGTTGGCGGCATACAGCGTGCCATCGTCGGTTTCGGGCATACCCGGAATACCAATGCCGACGCTGCCTATGACGCCAAAGCGTTCATCCGCTTGCGCCACCAGCGCGGCAATGGCGGTTAAAAATTCATCGTAGCTTTCGCGCGGCGTGGGTACGCGGGTTTCCCATTGTAGCTTAAGGTCTTTATCGAACACGCCGAGCGCAATCTTGGTGCCGCCAATATCAAATCCGTAATACATGATGCATTCCTCTGTTTGATTCAGCGGCCAAAAGACCGCTAAACCATGACGAAATTACTGGCCACTTAATACCCTCGCCGGATCAATTCGGCTTGCGCGACGCGCCGGATACCAGCTTGCCAGCAGACTCAGTAAAAGTGCTGTAACCAGCACATAAATAACGTCCAGCCAGTGCAGTTCAGACGGCAGGAAGTCAATAAAATAGATATCGCCTGACAGGAACTGATGGCCAATAAGCGCTTCAATCCCGTTGATAATCGGCGTCAGCTGAAGGGAAACCACCACGCCGATCGCCACGCCGCAGAGGCTGCCAAACAGCCCCGCCAGCAAACCGTACCAGACGAAGATCGCGCGAATAAGACCGTCTTTCGCCCCTAAGGTACGCAGCACGGCGATGTCGCCGCTCTTATCCTTAACGGCCATGACCAGCGTCGAGACGATATTAAAACACGCCACCCCAATCACCAGCACCATCGCCAGATACATAATCGCGCGGATCATCTGGATATCACGGTACATATACCCGTAAGTGCCGATCCAGCTTTTGATGTAGACATAGTTATTGGTCACGCTGCCAGCGTCACGCACCAGTTTATTGGCGTTGAAGACGTCGTTAACCTTAATGGCAATGCCCGTCACGCTGTCGCTCATATCCAGATACTGGCGCGCATCTTCCAGCGGCACCATCGCGAAGCTGTGGTCGAGCTGGCCGCTCAGTTGCAAAATACCGGTGACGTGCAGACGTACGCGCTTAGGCTGCTGCAATTTGTGATCAGCGCTGGCGTTCGGGATCATGATCGAGACCCAGTCGCCCTGCTTCACCTTCAGCGCATCGGCAACGCCTTTGCCCATGATGATCTGCTGCTCGCCAGCCTTAAAGTTTGCCCATGCGCCATTTTGCACATAGCGCGGCAGCGCGCTCAGACGCTCTTCCTGACGAGGATTTACCCCTTTCACCTGAATGGCGCGCAGGTTTACCCCGCTCTCTACCAGCCCGGTAAAGTTGATGTAAGGTGCAGCCGCCGCAATGCCGGGCACCTTTTCCACTTTGTTAAGGGCATCACGCCAGCTGGACCACGGCTGGTTAACCGGCTCGATTTCACCGTGGGGGACAACGGCCAGAATGCGGTTATTCAGTTCACGCTCAAAGCCGTTCATGGCGCTTAAGCCCACGATCAACACCGCCACGCCCAGGGCGATACCGATGGTGGAGATCACGGAGATAAGGGATACCATCCCGCTCCGGCGACGACCGCGGCTAAAGCGTAACCCGATGAGTAACGATAACGGTGAAGCCATTACTCCGCTCCCATCAGCGTCAGTTCAGCATTCAGACGACCGTCGCGCATTTCCAGCTGACGCCCCATCCGCTTAGCCAGTTGTAAATCGTGGGTGACCACCAGAAACGCGGTTCCCTGCGCGGCGTTCAGTTCGCCGAGAAGCTGGAAAATGCTGTCTGCGTTACGCGCATCGAGGTTACCTGTCGGTTCATCCGCCAGCACCAGGCGCGGGTTGTTGACCAGCGCACGGGCGATGGCCACACGCTGACGCTCACCGCCGGAAAGCTCAGACGGACGGTGATTTCCGCGATGACCCAGCCCTACCGCTTTTAGCATGTCGCTGGCGCGGGCATTAATTTCCGCGGGTTTCTTTTTACCAATCAGCAGCGGCATTGCGACGTTTTCCAGCGCCGTAAAGTCCGGCAGCAGATGGTGGAACTGATAGATAAAGCCCAGCTCGCGGTTACGCAGCTCGGCTTTCGCCGTAGACGACATTTTACTCAGCGGCTGCCCGGAGAAGATCACATCGCCTTCGGTTGGCGTGTCCAGCCCGCCAAGCAGGTGCAGCAACGTACTTTTACCGGAGCCAGAGCTACCGACAATCGCCATCATCTCGCCTTCGCCCACGCTAAAACTCACATTGTGCAACACGTCGGTCTGCACAGTGCCTTCCTGATAGCGTTTGGACAGGTTGTCGCACTGCAACAGGATCTTATTCATAACGTAAAGCCTCAGCGGGTTGAGTGGCGGCAGCCCGCCAGGAAGGATAAAGCGTAGAAAGCAGCGCAATGGCCATCGCGGCCAGCGCAATACCGACCACCTGGAGCGGCTCGATTGCCACCGGCAGCGCCGCGCCATCAAGCAGCGCGCCGATAATCGGCATGAGATTGTTGAGCTGGCTGGCGAGCAGCGCCCCCAGCGCCGCGCCGAGCAGCGCGCCAATGATGCCAGCGCTGGCACCCTGGACCATAAATACCGCCATGATCTGGCGCGGAGTCAGCCCCTGGGTTTGCAGAATGGCGACTTCGCCTTGCTTCTCCATTACCATCAGCCCGAGCGAGGTGATGATATTAAACGCGGCAACGGCCACGATCAGGCTCAGCAGCAGCCCCATCATGTTTTTCTCCATGCGCACGGCCTGGAACAGTTCGCCCTTCCGGTCGCGCCAGTCCTGCCATTTCGTCCCTTCCGGTAGCGTCTGCTGGCTAAGGGTATCCACCTTCAGCGGCGCATCAAGCCACAGACGCCAGCCGGTGATATTTCCCGCCGGGTAGCGCATCAGACGCGAGGCGTCCTGAATGTTAACCAGCATCTGGTAACCATCAACTTCGCTGTTCGCCGCAAACGTGCCAATCACGTTGAACAGGCGCTGGCTTGGCAGACGCCCCATCGGCGTAAACTGACTGGCTGACGGCACCATCACGCGCAGCTGATCGCCACGGTTGACCCCGAGCTGCCCGGCAAGCTGCTCGCCGAGGATGACGTTGTATTTACCCGCTTCCAGGTCGGTTTGTTTCACATTGACCAGGAACGGCGTCAGCGGATCTTTTTGCGCCGGATCGATACCCAGCATCACCCCGACCGCCACGCTACGGGCGCTTTGCAGCACCACATCGCCCGTCGTGAGCGGCGCAACGCGCGTGACACCCTGTAACTTCACCGCGCTTTCCGGCAGCTGTTGCGGATTAAGGGAACCCTGAGTGGAAGAGAGAACGGCCTGCGGCATCAGCCCCAGGATATTGTTTTGCAGCTCGCGCTCGAAGCCGTTCATGACGGAAAGCACCGTCACCAGTGCCATCACGCCAAGCGTAATGCCAATAGTCGAAAGCCAGGAGACAAAGCGACCGAAGCGGTCCGCGGCGCGCCCACGCATGTAACGTAAGCCTATAAAGAGTGCGACAGGTTGATACATGAAATCCGTCTGTTTGCTGATAGCAGACCCACGAGTATATAAGCGAATCCGCTAAGCGTAAATGACTGAAACCGTAAGATTCGGTAATCATTTTTCCGAAAAATTCAGATAAATCATCATGCTACTGACTGAACTTCCGCCAGACAGCCTCCACCTTTTCCGAAAATCGTCCTGATACAGACTGTTACCCGTTACATCAGGGTTTCATTTTACAACAATCGTCCTTTCGTTTATGGCAACAAGGTCGTCACGCACAATGAAACAAAAAGCATTATGGATTAACCAGATAAAAGGTCTGTGCATCTGCCTGGTGGTGATTTACCACTCGGTGATCACCTTTTATCCTCACCTGGACGGGCTACAGCATCCGTTATCGGGCCTGCTCGCCAAATGCTGGGTCTACTTTAATCTTTACCTTGCCCCGTTCCGTATGCCGGTGTTTTTCTTTATCTCCGGCTATTTGATCCGTCGATATATTGACGAGGTGAACTGGCGCACCAGTCTCGACAAGCGGATCTGGAGCATTGTCTGGGTTTTGGCCCTGTGGGGCGTCCTGCAATGGCAGGCGCTGACTCATCTGAATGCCTGGCTCGCCCCCGAGCGAGAGCTGGCGACAGCATCCAATGCGGCCTACGCCGATTCCGTTTCAGGGTTTGTACGGGGAATGCTCACGGCCAGCACCAGCCTATGGTATTTGTACGCCTTAGTGGTCTACTTTACGCTCTGTAAGCTGCTGAGCCGCTGGAAACTGCCGATGCTGGGGCTTCTGGCGCTGGCAAGCATCGCCATCAACTTCCTGCCGTTACCGTGGTGGGGAATGAACAGCGTGGTGCGCAACATGGTCTACTACAGCCTCGGCGCATGGTACGGCGCGCAGTTGATGGCGTGGATGAAAGGGATGAATTTGCGCCGCAGCTGGCTGATCCTCATCGCCTCTGGTGCGGTGTCTGTGGTGCTGTGGTTCGCTAACGTCCCTCTGCCGCTCTCTCTGCTGTCAATCGTGGTTATCATGAAGCTCTTTTACAGCTTCGAGCAGCGTTATGCCGTTCATCCCAATAATCTGCTGAACGTCATCGGTTCAAACACCATCGCGATATATACCACCCACCGCATTTTAATCGAGGCATTTAGCCTGCTCCTGATCCGCGAAATGAATGCGGCGTACTGGCCGATCTGGGCGGAGTTAACGCTGATTCTGGTTTATCCATTTATCAGCCTGCTCGTCTGCACGCTGGTTGGGCTGGGGGCACGTAAGCTCTCGACCGCCCTCTTTGGCGATCTTTTCTTCTCCCCTCCCGCGCGGCTTTCGCCCGTGCCCACGACCCGCTAACTAACCCTGTCCCATACGGGCTACAAAATAAGGCCTGCACAGACGGCTCCCTCTCCCTATGGGAGAGGGCTGGGGTGAGGGTGAACATACAGCTGTGGTGCTCGTTCCGTTCACCTTATGTTCCTTGCTATTCTATAACCGCACGAGCGGTGAACGTGCCAGGGTGGCTCAGTCGCCACCACCCTGGCAACCCGGGCTCCCGGCGGTAAATCGTCGCTTCGCGATACCCTCGGCTTATTCCTTCCGGCTATCGGGTCGGGCATGAGCCTGCATCCATGCAGGCCACGCCCTCTCGGCGCATCCCTGCGCCTCGCCCCGGCCTTCAGGAAACGCCTCAGCGATTTACAGCCGGACCAGGGCATCGCTGAAAGCCCTCAGTTAGTCTGAAGACAACGTTATTGCTTCTGCTTTCAAATTACTGAGGAACCCTCTACCCATCCGGGGGCACTTTCCCTCTTGTGCGGTTACGATTTGCTTATGTAAAACGATCGAGGATAATAAAGACATTGCGTATCAGTGATATGCCCCAATACTGTTGGTATATCCCCAAGAGACTCTGACATAGCCATGCCTGAACACTATCGTTACTCCTTGCCTGTCAAAGCGGGCGACCAGCGCCAGCTGGGCGAACTCACGGGCGCGGCCTGCGCCACCCTGGTGGCGGAAATTGCTGAGCGGCATCCAGGGCCGGTGGTGCTGGTTGCCCCGGACATGCAAAACGCCCTGCGCCTGCACGACGAAATTCGTCAGTTCACCGACAGTCTGGTATTCAGCCTGGCCGACTGGGAAACGCTTCCCTACGACAGTTTTTCTCCGCACCAGGAGATCATCTCCTCGCGCCTGTCGACGCTGTATCAGCTTCCCACCATGCAGCGCGGCGTGCTGATTGTGCCGGTGAATACCCTGATGCAGCGCGTCTGTCCGCACAGCTATTTGCACGGCCATGCGCTGGTGATGAAAAAAGGCCAACGCCTGTCGCGCGATGCCCTGCGCGTGCAGCTGGACGGAGCCGGCTATCGACATGTCGACCAGGTGATGGAGCACGGCGAATATGCGACGCGCGGTGCGCTGCTGGATCTCTATCCGATGGGCAGCGATCGGCCATATCGTCTGGATTTCTTTGATGATGAGATCGACAGCCTGCGCGTGTTCGACGCTGACACCCAGCGCACGCTGGAGGAAGTGGACTCCATTAACCTACTGCCCGCCCATGAGTTCCCGACGGATAAAACCGCCATCGAGCTGTTCCGCAGCCAGTGGCGCGACAGGTTCGACGTGAAGCGCGATGCCGAACATATCTACCAGCAAGTCAGCAAGGGCACCCTTCCGGCCGGGATCGAGTACTGGCAGCCCCTGTTCTTTAACGAACCGCTGCCGGCGCTGTTCAGCTACTTCCCGGCGAATACGCTGATTGTTAACACCGGGGATATCGACGCCAGTGCCAGCCGCTTTGAAAGCGAAACGCGCGCCCGCTTTGAAAACCGGGGCGTTGACCCGATGCGTCCGCTGCTGCCGCCGGAAATGCTGTGGCTACGTACCGACGAGCTCAACGCCGAGCTGAAACGCTGGCCGCGCATGCAGCTCAAAACCGACGCGCTTGCCGAGAAGGCGGCGAACACCAATCTCGCGTTCCGGACGCTGCCTGATCTGGCCGTCCAGGCGCAGCAGAAATCCCCCCTTGATAATCTGCGCAAGTTTCTTGAGTCCTTCACCGGGCCGGTGGTCTTCTCCGTTGAAAGTGAGGGTCGCCGTGAAGCGCTGGGCGAACTGCTGGGACGGATCAAAGTTGCGCCGAAGCGCATTCTTCGCCTGAGCGAAGCGACCGGAAATGGCCGTTACCTGATGATCGGCGCCGCCGAGCACGGATTCATTGATACGCTCAATAACCTGGCGTTGATTTGTGAAAGCGACCTGCTGGGCGAGCGCGTCGCGCGCCGTCGTCAGGACAGCCGTCGCACCATCAACCCAGACACCCTGATCCGTAACCTGGCCGAACTGCACCCCGGTCAGCCGATCGTTCACCTTGAACACGGGGTGGGTCGCTATCAGGGGATGACCACCCTCGAAGCAGGCGGCATCAAAGGTGAATACCTGATGCTGACCTACGCCAACGACGCCAAACTGTACGTGCCGGTGTCGTCCCTGCACCTGATCAGTCGCTACGCCGGGGGCGCGGAAGACAACGCGCCGCTGCATAAGCTGGGCGGCGATGCCTGGGCGCGCGCGCGCCAGAAGGCGGCGGAAAAAGTACGCGACGTGGCCGCCGAGCTGCTGGATATTTACGCCCAGCGTGCGGCCAAAGAGGGCTATGCGTTTAAGCATGATAAAGAGCAGTATCAGCTGTTCTGCGACAGCTTCCCGTTTGAAACTACGCCGGATCAGGCCCAGGCCATTAACGCCGTGCTGAGCGACATGTGCCAGCCGCTGGCCATGGACCGCTTGGTCTGCGGTGACGTGGGCTTCGGCAAAACCGAAGTGGCGATGCGTGCCGCCTTTTTGGCGGTGGAAAACAACAAGCAGGTGGCGGTGCTGGTGCCGACTACCCTCCTCGCCCAGCAGCACTTCGACAACTTCCGCGACCGCTTCGCCAACTGGCCGGTGCGCATTGAGATGCTGTCGCGTTTTCGCAGCGCCAAAGAGCAGACGCAAATCCTGGAACAGGCAAGCGAAGGCAAAATTGATATTCTGATCGGCACTCACAAGCTGCTGCAAAGCGACGTGAAGTGGAAAGATCTGGGGCTGCTGATCGTGGATGAAGAGCACCGCTTCGGGGTGCGCCATAAAGAGCGCATCAAAGCGATGCGCGCCGACGTCGACATTCTGACCCTGACCGCAACGCCGATCCCGCGCACCCTGAACATGGCGATGAGCGGCATGCGCGATCTGTCGATAATCGCCACCCCACCGGCGCGCCGTCTGGCGGTGAAAACCTTTGTTCGCGAGTACGACAATCTGGTGGTGCGCGAGGCGATCCTGCGCGAAGTGCTGCGCGGCGGCCAGGTGTATTACCTTTATAACGACGTCGAAAATATTCAGAAAGCCGCCGACAGGCTGGCAGAGCTGGTACCGGAAGCGCGCATCGCCATTGGTCACGGCCAGATGCGCGAGCGCGAGCTGGAGCGGGTGATGAACGATTTCCACCACCAGCGTTTCAACGTGCTGGTGTGTACCACCATCATTGAGACCGGGATCGACATTCCAACGGCGAACACCATCATTATCGAACGTGCGGATCACTTCGGCCTGGCCCAGCTGCACCAGCTGCGCGGGCGCGTCGGGCGCTCGCACCATCAGGCCTACGCCTGGCTGCTGACGCCGCATCCGAAGGCGATGACCACCGACGCGCAAAAGCGTCTGGAAGCTATCGCCTCGCTGGAAGATCTGGGCGCTGGCTTTGCGCTGGCGACCCACGACCTGGAGATCCGCGGCGCCGGTGAGCTGCTGGGTGAAGACCAGAGCGGCTCCATGGAAACCATCGGTTTCTCGCTGTATATGGAGCTGCTGGAAAATGCCGTCGATGCGCTTAAAGCCGGACGTGAACCGTCTCTGGAAGATCTCACCAGCCAGCAGACCGAAGTGGAACTGCGCATGCCTTCTCTGCTGCCGGATGATTTTATTCCTGACGTGAATACCCGTCTGTCGTTCTACAAACGCATTGCCAGCGCGAAAAGCGAAGGCGAGCTGGAAGAGATCAAAGTCGAACTGATTGACCGTTTTGGGATATTGCCCGATGCGGCGCGCAACCTGCTGGATATTGCCCGCCTGCGTCAGCAGGCGCAGAAGCTGGGCATTCGCAAGCTTGAAGGCAATGAGAAAGGCGGCGTCATTGAGTTTGCCGAGAAGAACCACGTCGATCCGATGTGGCTGATTGGCCTCCTGCAAAAACAGCCGCAGCATTTCCGTCTTGATGGCCCGACGCGTCTGAAATTCACTCAGGATCTGACGGAACGTAAAACCCGCATGGACTGGGTGCGTAATTTTATGCGTCAGCTGGAAGAGAACGCCATCGCATAACGGTATCCCCCGCCAGCGCCCGGCTGGCGGGGGGACAATTTACAAACTCTTTGCACTTCGCCCGAACTTCCCGACTATACATTCGCCATAATTATCATTAACGCCTTATAAAACAATAACCTTATCATTTGCATGGATTATGATAATGATGATTTCTTCGCGTTTTACCCGCTGGTTAACTCTGCTTGCGCTGGCCGCGACGGTTGCCGTCGCGCTCCCTGCTCGCGCCAATACCTGGCCTCTTCCGCCTGCCGGCAGCAATGTCGTAGGTGAAAACCGCTTTCACGTGGTTGAAAACGATGGCGGTTCGCTGGAAGCGATTGCCAAAAAATATAACGTCGGGTTCCTGGCGCTGTTGCAGGCCAACCCGGGCGTAGATCCATACGTGCCCCGTGCAGGCAGCGTACTGACGATTCCGCTGCAAACCATCCTGCCGGACGCGCCGCGTCAGGGCATTGTGATTAACCTCGCCGAGCTGCGTCTGTATTACTACCCGCCGGGCAAGAACGAAGTGACCGTCTACCCTATCGGTATTGGTCAGTTGGGGGGCGATACGCTCACGCCTACCATGGTCACCACCGTCTCTGATAAGCGCGCTAATCCAACCTGGACCCCGACGGCAAACATTCGCGCCCGTTATAAAGCTCAAGGTATCGACCTGCCTGCCGTGGTGCCTGCTGGCCCGGATAATCCGATGGGGCACCATGCGATTCGCCTGGCGGCATACGGTGGGGTTTATCTTCTGCACGGAACGAATGCGGATTTCGGGATCGGGATGCGCGTCAGCTCCGGCTGCATTCGCCTGCGCGATGACGATATCAAAACGCTCTACCGCGTGATCGCCCCTGGCACGAAAGTGAATATCATTAATACGCCGATTAAAGTGTCTGAAGAGCCGGGTGGCGTCCGTCTGGTTGAGATCCACCAGCCGCTATCGAAAAACATCAATGACGATCCGCAGACGCTGCCGATTAATCTGAATGCCTCGATGGTGAGCTTTAAAACGAATGCCAATACCGATGGCGCGGTGATGGAGCGGGCGATGGAAGCGCGCTCGGGGATGCCAACCGATGTCACGCGGCATCATGAGGTTGCTCAGCAATCAATGTAAAGCAGTAATAACGACAAACGCCCTGCATCAGCAGGGCGTTTTTTATTGCAGTGGCATAACGGAGGGTTGCGTTACGCTTATTTGTAGATAACAGCGGTACCGTGCAGGGTGTTAGGACCGGTCACAGAGGTGATGCGGAATGATTTCGCACCCATTTCGTCAGCTTTTTGTGCCAGCTGATCTTCCAGAGAGCCCAGATTAGTCCCGGCAGTGGCAGAGATGGTACCGACTTTCTGCTGGTCTGCTGGCGTGGATTGCACTTCAACAGCAGCGAAGCTTGCGAAAGAGAGTGAACTCAGAACGGCGGCAGCGATGAGGGTTTTAACGTTTTTCATGATTTTATACCTTTAGGCAGATGATGTAGTGGTCGTTAGTTATTTAGTTAACGATCGATAGGTAAATGATAGATGTGATCCAGGTCACACGTCAACCCATTTTTATAATGGTCGTTAAATTAATTTCATTTGCCTTATATTTCATAAAGATAAAATTAAATTATTTTTCAGAAATCACCGCTGGTCGTTGCAGACGTTTATTTTTATAATGACTATTCAACAAAACAACAGAGGACCAACGGCACATGACAACCGATGTTACGCGTTGCGCGAAGAAAAGCCGTGGCCGACCAAAAGTGTTCGACAGGGATGCGGCGCTCGATAAGGCCATGACGCTCTTCTGGCAGCATGGGTATGAAGCTACGTCGCTTTCCGATCTCGTGGAAGCAACGGGCGCGAAAGCCCCTACCCTGTACGCAGAGTTCACCAACAAAGAAGGCTTATTCCGGGCCGTTCTGGACAGATACATCGCGCGCTTCGCGGCAAAACACGAAGCCCAGCTGTTCTGCGAAGAAAAAACGGTTGAGCAGGCATTGCAGGATTATTTCACGGCAATCGCGACCTGCTATACCAGCAAGGACACGCCTGCGGGCTGTTTTATGATCAACACCTCCGCTACCCTCGCGGCATCGTCTAAAGAGATTGCCAACACGGTCAAATCGCGACATGCGATGCAGGAGGAGACGCTCAGCACGTTTCTGGCTCAGCGTCAGCAGCGCGGCGAAATACCGGCGCATTGCCGTCCGCAGGAGCTTTCCCAGTATCTGAGCTGTATTTTACAGGGGATGTCCATCAGCGCCCGTGAAGGCGCGACGCTGGAAAAATTGCAGGGGATTACGCAAACAACGCTGCGCCTGTGGCCTGAACTTCTTAAACTCTGACGCAAAAAAAAGCTCCTCAGCCTGAGCGCATGAGGAGCTAAGTTCAGAGAACATCTTTTTTACACTTTGTTATTCAGTATCAGCTGACCGTTGCTGTCGAGAGGGATCTGCGTGCCAGGATCTTTATCCATGCGGATTTTGCCCTGCTGATCGCCAATTTTGTAGGTTACGTCATAGCCCAACATTTTTTCAGACTTGTCATACACGGTTTTACAGCGCTGCTGCGTTGTGGTGTAGGTATCATTTTCCTGCATCGCGCCCTGTACCTGGTTACCGGCATAACCGCCACCCAGCGCACCAACCACCGTCGCGACATCCTTACCACGGCCGCCACCAAACTGATGACCAATCACCCCTCCAGCAACCGCGCCCAGTACGGAGCCAGCGATACGGTTTTCATCCTGAACCGGACGACGATGGGTGACAGAAACATTACGGCACTCCTGACGAGGCGTCTTGACCGTCTCTTTGATCGGTGTAGCGGAAACCACCTGCGCATACTGCGGGCCACGATCAAGTACGTTCAGACTGGCAACGGCAGCCACACCTAACGCAGCTGCGACGCCAATCCCTATACCCGCCAACATTGATTTATTCACGGGACTTCCTCCTTTGTTGCAATTGGTAGCAATTTTGCAGCGCAATAAACGCTTCGCCAATAAGATAAAGGATCAAAATCAGGGCTGTTGACCGGGACAACGTGGGTTTAAGAGAACTCTTAAGCGTCATGAGGGAAATGCACAGCATGATGTGCTAAGAATTCCCTCCGGAGGGCCCGGAGGGAGAGAGAAATTAGTGCAGCTTCAGGCGTGGACGGATCACGCGGTTGATGCGGCCAACCAGCATCATCAGGCCGGTTTTGAAGTAGCCGTGCAGCGCAATCTGGTGCATACGGTACAGAGAAATGTACACGAAGCGGGCGATGCGCCCTTCCACCATCATGGAGCCGCGCATCAGGTTACCCATCAGGCTGCCCACGGTGGAGAAGTTTGAGAGCGACACCAGAGAGCCGTGGTCTTTGTAGACATAGGCTTTCATCGGTTTGCCTTTCATCTGCGCCAGGATGTTATGCAGCACGAGGCTTGCCATCTGGTGCGCGGCCTGGGCGCGAGGCGGTACAAATCCGCCTTCCGGACGTGCGCAGGAGGCACAGTCGCCAATGGCGAAGATGTCCGGATCGCGCGTGGTTTGCAGCGTCGGCTCTGTCACCAGCTGGTTAATGCGGTTCGTCTCCAGCCCACCGATATCTTTCATGAAATCAGGCGCTTTGATCCCCGCAGCCCAAACCATCAGGTCGGCCTGGATATATTCGCCGTCTTTGGTATGCAGGCCGCCCTCATCCGCGCTGGTCACCATGGTCTGGGTCAGCACGCGCACGCCCAGTTTGGTCAGCTCGTTGTGCGCCGCGCCGGAAATACGCGGCGGCAGCGCAGGCAGAATACGTTCACCTGCTTCCACCAGCGTCACATTCAGCGCTTCGTTAGTCAGCCCTTTGTAGCCGTAGCTGTGCAGCTGTTTGACCGCATTGTGCAACTCCGCCGATAATTCAACGCCCGTTGCGCCGCCGCCCACGATAGCAATGTTGACCTTGCCGTTAGCACCCATGTTATTGGTGTACTTCAGGAACAGGTTAAGCATCTCCTGATGGAAACGACGCGCCTGATGCGGGTTATCCAGGAAGATGCAGTGCTCTTTTACGCCTGGGGTGTTGAAATCATTGGAGGTACTGCCCAGGGCCATCACCAGCGTGTCATAGGCCAGCTTGCGCTCAGGAACCAGCAACTCGCCTTTATCATCACGCAGCTCAGCCAGCGTGATGGTTTTGTTTTCACGATTGATATCCACCACCGAACCCAGCTGGAACTGGAAGTGGTGGTTACGCGCATGCGCCAGATAGCTCAGCGCATCCACGCCCTCATCCAGCGACCCGGTCGCCACTTCGTGCAGTAACGGCTTCCACAGATGACTGTGGTTACGATCCACCAGCGTGATTTTGGCTTTCTTACCGCGACCCAGCTTCTTACCCAGCTGTGTCGCCAGCTCCAGTCCGCCAGCACCACCGCCGACAATCACTATCTTTTTCAATGGCGTAGTCAACGTGACCCCCTCAAATTATTAACCAATTGTTAATTAAAAGTTATATAAATAACCCTTAATTAACAACAGGTTACTGCGCTGAAACCATTCAGATTCATTGAGAATAGCACGTCAGGCGCATTGGTCATACCAAAATTGATATGTATCAAGTTTTGATGGTTTAAAAGTAGACAACTCTGACAAAAAAGAGGCCCGGTACGCTTTCACGTACCGGGCCTTTATCAGGTTCAGGGAGATCAGCCCAGCGTTTTAAAGGCTTTAATACGCTGCAAGTGCGGGGAAATGTTTTTGAACTTGTGGGTCTGCTCTTCGTCCCAGACAATTTCGTAGTAATGGTGCAGAAGCTCGGCGGCGCGGGAGCTGTTCAGCGCTTCATCGTTGCGGGAGAGGATCACCAGACACCGATCGCGGTTCTTTTCACGGAAATTGCTCACGCATTTAGTTGCGATGTCGGCGTACTCCTCCGGGCGATCGATTTTGCCTTCCATGTTTTCGTTCGGAAAGAGGTTAGGATTAAAAATGACCTGACGGATATCGCACAAAAAACCGATGCGCTCTGCCCAGTATCCTCCCAACCCCACGCCGCAGATCAGCGGGCGATCGTCGATATTGAGCTGCAACATTTTATCCACTTCTTTAAGCAGATGCTGCATGTCATGCTTCGGATGACGTGTGCTGTAACTGATCAGCCGGACATCCGGATCGATAAACTGCAATTGCAGCACTTTCTCATGATTACCAGGACTGTTTGAGTCAAAACCGTGTAAATAGATGATCATCGTCTCACCACGCTACGCCTTCCGGGATGAATTAAAGGGCTGCTTTATGTGCCTGCCAGCGCTCGTTCAGGGCTTCAAGCCGGGCGTTTACCGTTTTCCAGCGCGCCGAGTCCATCAGCTCCTGACGACTAAATGAACCTTTATGATACAATTGTGTAACACGTTCAGCATTGATCGGCGACAGGTTATCCAGCACGCTCACCGCCCCTTTACGATTATTGCAGACGAGGATCATATCGCAACCCGCATCCAGCGAAGCCTGCCCACGTTCGGCATAGCTACCCATAATTGCCGCCCCCTCCATGGATAAATCGTCAGAGAAAATTACGCCATTGAAGCCTAATTCCTGACGCAGTACGGTTTTCAGCCAGTGCGGAGAGCCGCTGGCCGGACGCGGATCGACCTCACTGTAGATGACGTGCGCAGGCATGATGGCATCCAGCTTGTTATCAGCGATCAGCGAGCGGAAAACCGACATGTCTTTAGCGCGAATGTCTGCTTCCGGGCGCGGATCGCGCGGGGTTTCTTTATGGGAATCCGCCGTCACCGCCCCGTGGCCCGGGAAATGTTTGCCGGTGGTTTTCATGCCCGCAGCATGCATACCGTCAATAAAGCGCGTCGCCATTGCCAGCGCAATACGCGGATCGTCATGATACGAACGCTCACCAATTGCCGCGCTAATGT
Source organism: Enterobacter sp. BIDMC 27 (assembly GCF_000534415.1). Taxonomy (NCBI): domain Bacteria; kingdom Pseudomonadati; phylum Pseudomonadota; class Gammaproteobacteria; order Enterobacterales; family Enterobacteriaceae; genus Enterobacter; species Enterobacter sp. BIDMC 27. The sequence continues at coordinate 2,657,331 of NZ_KI973178.1, read as the reverse complement.
GTCCTACGTCCAGCACCGGGGCGAAGCTGATGTCGATATCCATGGCGATCATCTCGCTGGCCATCAGCCAGCCGGCGTCCTGCGCCAGTTGACCGCCCTCTTCGATCCCCAGCAGCGCAGCAAAAGATTGCGCGGCGGGTAAACGGGTAAACCCTTCGCGGAAACGCTGCACACGCCCACCTTCCTGGTCTACGGCCACCACCAGGTGATTGCGCGACGCCGCACGGATCTGGCGAACCAGCTCACGCAACTGCTCCGGATCATGATAATTGCGGGTGAAAAGAATCAGCCCCCCTACCAGCGGATGCGCCAGAATTTCGCGCTCTTCCGCATCCAGCTCAAACCCTTCGACATCCAACATTACTGGACCCACACCTACCTCTCTTATCCTTTCGTTTGTAACTGACGCCAGGCATCATTTGCCAGCGCAATAAATTGTTTGTCATCTGTCTGCTGAAGGCGCATTTCAAACCATCCCGCCATCAGCATCAACACCCACGGACGCCAGCGCGCGACCTGCCGCGCAAGGGTGAGCGTATTGATGTTGGCGTTTCGGGCATAGGCGGTTATCAGCTGCTCGCGCGACGCCTCATCAGGCATCCAGACCGCAGCGAGTTCGAGCGCCACGTCACCGTCTCCGGCATATTCCCAGTCGATAAGTTTCTCGCCTGCCGTGGTATGAACGATATTACCCGCGTGGACATCCATATGCAGCGGCGCCAGACGTAACGCCTGCGGCTCTCCCGCTCTGCGTAGCCGCTTAAGCTGCGCCAGCCAGTAGGGCGTGCGTCGTCCAGGCGCAGCCTGCTGCCAGTAGTGATCCAGCAAAGGAAGTAACGTTACCCGCCAGCCCAGACGCGGCTGGCGATGCAGATGATACAGCATGGCTGCAAGCGCAGGCGTATCGGGAAGCTCGCTTTTGATCTCACCCGCAATAAACGCCACCGCCATCCAGTCTCTGATAAAGAGATGAGGTTGTGGCGCAAGGTCGGCGGGCAGGCGCTTCAGGGCGCGGAACTGGCGATGAAAATGGGAGGCAGGCGCGGCGGCATCGTGATGCTGACGTAAAACCAGCCGATGGTCGCCACGCTCAATAATGCAACTCGCGCCGCCAAGCCCGGCGGGGGCTTGCGGCGCGATAACACGGTACTGAGGGAAATAACGCGTCAGGACGTCATGACGCGTGCGCTTATTGTTGCGTAACGGCACCTTTACCTGACCAGATAATTTCGCCGGTCTGAACCAGCATTAACTGCATCTGCAACGACGGCGTGTTCACGTTGCCTGTCGCGTTAGAATAAAGGACATACTGCGCGCCAACGTTGCGGGCAATACCCATCGCTTTACTGCGCGAACCCAGGCTGTCCTGAGGCGACAGACCAAGCTGCTGCTTGGCGACCGCGAGCTGCTGAGCTGAGACCAGCGTAAATTTACCGTTGTTTGCCAGCGCGTTGCGCAGGGTTTCCGTCGCTTCTCCCGCATTCAGGGAACCGTTTGTACGGTTGTTCACGCTATCCACCAGCAGCACGCTGCCGGGCGTAACGCCCTGTGCCTGCAACATTTTGCCCACCATCGGCTGCATTGCGCCGTTCCAGTCATAGTGGCGTACTCGCGGCGCAGGCTGTGCGGTGTCGTCCGGATGTTCGATCGGGCCAGGCTGCGCCGGAATGGTCGGTACAGACGGCACGGTTGGAACAGGCTGCGCTGGCGTTGTTGGCTGTTCCGTTCCCGGCTTCGCCTGATCTACCGGTGCTGGTTCTTCCGTTCGCGTCACACAACCCGCCAGAAAGAGTGCAAAAGCACTCAGGAGCGCATAACGGCTCATTGTTTTAATCAAGGTTCACTCCTTACAAATAAAGATAAAGTCTCACCTTATGTGCACCCAGATAGCTGGCGCTGCCGTAGAGCGTGACTGACGATCTTGCCGGGATGGTCACGCTGCGCGGCGCCTCAAGCGGGTGCATCTCAAGACCTCTCACGTCATACCAGTAGAAGCGATAATGCACCGTCACTGGCTCTTGCCTTTCGTTATAGAGCGTAGAGGAGGCTGAAGACTGGATTTCGCTTATGGTCAGCGAAGGCTTCTCCGCCGTGATGCCCGCAGCAAGCACTGAGGACTCCATCACCAGCGTCTGTTCTTCACTGACCGGGATGGCGGGACGCGCGCTGCACCCAACCATTACCAGCGTCACGATCAGCGCTGCAATACGCCCAGTTAACATATTAAAGACCTTTATGTGCCAGCATCGGTCCCAGTGGACGTCCACCCAGCAGATGCATATGAATATGATAGACTTCCTGGCCGCCATGGCGATTACAGTTCATGATCAGACGGTATCCGTCTTCAGCAATCCCTTCCTGCTCTGCGATTTTCGCGGCTACCGTAAGCATACGGCCCAGCGCCACTTCATGCTCGGTTTTAACGTCATTAACGGTCGGGATCAGAATATTGGGAATAATAAGGATGTGCGTCGGCGCCTGGGGAGAAATGTCGCGGAAAGCCGTGACCAGTTCATCCTGATAGACAATATCCGATGGAATTTCGCGGCGGATAATTTTACTGAAAATCGTTTCTTCAGCCATGACCTTTTCCTTTTAAGTTTAATCTGGCGTCGTGCGTCCGTTGTTAACACACATTGTCTGATTTACTGCGTGACACAAGACAAGAGTATGAGCGAGTTTCTCCTGTCCTTTCAACCTTCTCCCGTGATTTCTTTCCTGATTGTCCGCCATCTGGCTGAAGAGGCATCGCTTTAGGACATTTCTTTTCTGAAACCTTATTTCAGTTCATCCCGAAACATCTGTTTACAGCATTAATCACAATGCGTATATTTCGCATTTGCATTTTCATGCGCATTTTTAACATAGAAAACGACGTCAGCCCGTGTTAGCGGGACTGTCGCGAATTACCTTCACCATTCACTAAGGGTTTGATGATGTCTTTCATTAATCACACCAGGGATGGGCAACATCAGCCTGCCGCAACACCTTCGTTGCTGGCCGCCTGCATTGCTATGGCATTGACGCCAACCGCCGCTTTCGCTGCTTCAACCACCGAAGATACCGTCGTCGTAGACGGGGGTTTTGACAACACACAGGATCTTTCTGCCAGCCAGGATCAGGATTACAGCGTAAAAACCACCACCACCGGCACCAAACTGTTGCTGGTTCCCCGCGACATCCCACAGTCCGTCAGCGTTATCAGCCAGCAACGTATGGCTGACCAGAATCTGCAATCCATCGGACAGGTGCTGACGAATACCACGGGCATTACGGCCCAGGTGCAGGACAGCGACCGTACCGTGTTTTACTCACGCGGCTTTTTCGTCAGCAACTACGCCTATGACGACCTGCCGACGTCCATCAGTGAAGTGTGGAACTTTGGTGATACCGCCGCGGATACCGCGATTTATGACCGCATCGAAGTGGTTCGCGGCGCCACCGGCCTGATGTCCGGCACGGGCAACCCGGCGGCGTACGTTAATATGGTGCGTAAGCACGCGGACAGCCCGGAATTTAAAGGTAACGTCTCCGCCAGTTACGGCAGCTGGGACAAGCAGCGCTACGTGCTGGATCTCCAGGCGCCGCTGGTAGAGTCAGGTAAGGTACGGGGCCGTCTGATTACGGGTTATCAGGACAACGACAGCTTCGTGGATAACTACCACTACCGGAAGAAATTCCTCTACGGCGTGATGGACGCGGATGTCACCGACAGCACCACCCTCTCGGTAGGGTATGAGTATCAGGAAAGCCATACCGCCGACCCGACCTGGGGCGGGCTGCCGACCTGGTACAGCGACGGAAGTAAGACCCACTACAATCGTAGCCAGACCGTCGCACCTGACTGGGCTTATTCAGATAAAGACAGCACCCGCATCTTCGCTAACCTGACTCAGCGTTTCGATAATGGCTGGGAAGCGCACATCAACGGTATGCACGCTGAAACCAACTTCGACTCCAAACTGATGTATATGTCCGGCTATCCGGATAAAGAGACCGGTGCGGGCCTGGTGGGTTACGGCGGCTGGAACCGTGGGGAACGTAAACAGGATGCGGTTGACGCCTTCCTGCGCGGCGGCTTCGATCTCTTTGGCCGTCAGCACGAAATGATGTTCGGCGGCAGCTTCAGCCGTCAGCGTAACCATTACGACAACTCCATGCCGGATGCGGTATACGGCATGGTTGATGTCGGCAACTTTAAGAACTGGAACGGGAACATCGCCGATCCCCAGTGGACGCCGTGGAAACTCTACAGCAAGGATGATATTCGCCAGTCTTCAGCCTATTCGTCGGCTCGTTTCTCGCTGGCCGATCCGCTGCACCTGATCCTGGGCGCGCGCTACACCCAATATAACATTCGTTATAACCCGGCAGGATCGCCGAATACCCGTCTGGAAAGCACCAAAGATGATGTCACGCCGTACGCCGGCCTGGTGTATGACATCAATGAGGACTGGTCGACCTACGTCAGCTATACCTCTATCTTCCAGCCGCAGGATAAGCGCGATGCCAGCGGACGTTATCTTGACCCTACCACGGGTAAAAGCTACGAAGCTGGGGTGAAGGCGGACTGGTTTAATACCCGCCTCACCACCTCGCTGGCGATTTTCCGCATTGAGCAGGATAACGTCGCCAGCAACACCTATACCTACATGCCGAGCGGTGAGTCGATCTATGAATCGCTGGACGGGGTGGTCAGCAAAGGGGTCGAGTTCGAGCTCAATGGTGCCCTGACCGATAACTGGCAGCTGACCTTCGGCGCGACGCGTTACATCGCAGAAGATAAGAATGGCAACGCCGTCAGCTCCGATCAGCCGCGCACAACCATGAAGCTCTTCACCCGCTATCAGTTGCCAATGCTGCCGGAACTGACCGTGGGCGGTGGCGTAAACTGGCAGAACAAAGTGTGGACGGACGTGGAAGGCGGCCCGGCAGGACGTTCCCGCGCGGAGCAAGGCAGCTATGGGCTGGTGAACCTGTTCAGCCGTTATCAGGTCACCAAAGATTTTGCGGTGCAGGCTAACGTCAACAACCTGTTCGACAAAGAGTATTACGATTACGTCGGCTCTTATGTAGTGTATGGCGCGCCGCTGAACGTCTCGGTGAGCGCGAGCTACGATTTCTGAGTGACAGAAGCCCGGTGGCGCTGCGCTTACCGGGCCTACCCATCACGTAGGCCGGGTAAGACGCAGCCTCCACCCGGCACCGCAAGCAGCAGTAATAAAAAAGGCAGCCATTCGGCTGCCTTAGTCTCCCCAGGTCACAGCTTAGTTGTTGCGGATGTACTCATCCATTTCGGTTTTCAGGTTATCGGATTTCGTACCGAAGATTGCCTGAACACCAGAACCTGCAACAACGACGCCCGCTGCGCCCAGTTTTTTCAGACCCGGCTGGTCTACTTTCGCAACGTCGGCAACGCTCACACGCAGACGAGTGATACACGCGTCCAGGTTAGTGATGTTCTCTTTACCGCCGAAAGCAGCTACCAGAGCAGGCGCCATTTCGCTGGTCACACCGGCTTTGCTGTCTTCCGTTGCATCTTCACGACCCGGCGTTTTCAGGTCCAGTGCTTTGATCAGCACGCGGAAGACGGTGTAGTACACCACTGCGTAGCCCGCACCCACAATTGGGAACAGCCACAGCTTGCTGCTGTTACCGGACAGAACGATGAAGTCGATCAGACCGTGAGAGAAGGACGTACCGTCACGCATACCCAGCAGGATGCAGATTGGGAATGCCAGACCTGCCAGTACCGCGTGGATGATGTACAGGATCGGCGCAACGAACATGAAGGAGAACTCGATCGGCTCGGTGATACCGGTCAGGAACGAGGTCAGCGCTGCGGAGATCATGATACCGCCCACTTTTGCACGGTTCTCTGGTTTAGCAGAGTGCCAGATCGCAATTGCGGCGGCCGGCAGACCGTACATTTTGAACAGGAAGCCACCAGACAGTTTACCTGCCGTTGGGTCACCCGCCATGTAGCGTGGGATGTCGCCGTGGAACACCTGGCCTGCTGCGTTGGTGTATTCACCAATCTGCATCTGGAATGGAACGTTCCAGATGTGGTGCAGACCAAATGGTACCAGGCAGCGCTCAATGAAGCCGTAGATACCGAACGCCACAACCGGGTTCTGGTAAGCCGCCCACTGAGAGAAGGTCTGGATTGCCGTACCGATTGGTGGCCAGATGAAAGACAGAACCACACCGGTGAAAATCGCGGCCAGACCAGAAATGATCGGCACAAAACGTTTACCCGCGAAGAAGCCCAGATACTCAGGCAGCTTGATGCGATAGAAGCGGTTAAACATATACGCTGCAATCGCACCGGAGATGATACCACCGAGAACACCGGTGTCCGCCAGATGCTTAGCGGCAATCTCTTCAGCAGGTAAATGCAGTACCAGCGGCGCAACCACAGCCATGGTTTTCACCATGATGCCGTAAGCAACAACGGACGCCAGCGCGGATACACCGTCGTTATTGGTGAAGCCCAGAGCAACACCGATAGCGAAGATCAGCGGCATGTTAGCAAAAACAGAACCGCCTGCTTCGGCCATCACGTGGGAAACTACGGCTGGCAGCCAGCTGAAGTTTGCAGAACCGACACCCAGCAGGATACCTGCGATAGGCAGTACGGATACTGGCAGCATCAGCGATTTACCGACCTTTTGCAGGTTAGCAAATGCATTCTTAAACATAATTGAGAGTGCTCCTGAGTATTTGTGCTTTTTTTACGTTTTCACGCATTGGCCCGGGGGGAGTACCGCGCCGTGGACAGGACATCTAAGCGCCCTTTATTTATTACACAGAGTAAAATAATTCCCTCTGAGTTTGTTTGACGGCTATCACGTTTCAGTTCAAGACGGCCAAAAAACTTGCAGATATTTACATAAAGCATGTCTGGATGTGTCTAAAAACGCCATCACCGCCCCAAATGAGGCGGTGAACTTTACTCGTTTTACTTATTAATTACGAGCCTAAAAATAACAGGCGTATCAGACAGATTGCAGGTGGGCGGGGTCGATATGGAACAGACTAGCGAAGTTTTCCGTTGTCACGCGAGCCAGCTCTTCAATACTGACACCTTTCAGAACGGCCATATACTCAGCGACATCCCGGGTCATCGCTGGCTGATTTTCTTTGCCGCGATGAGGCACCGGTGCCAGGTACGGGGAATCGGTTTCCACCAGAATACGATCCAGCGGAACATATCGCGCCGCATCACGCAGTTGCTCAGCATTCCGGAACGTTACAATCCCCGAGAACGAGATATAAAAGCCTAAATCAAGCAGCTTACCCGCCGTTTCTCTGTCTTCAGTGAAACAGTGTAGTACGCCACCGCAATCCGTCACCTTTTCTTCCCGCAGGATCGCCAGCGTGTCGGCGCGCGCATCGCGGGTATGAACGATAACAGGCTTATTCAGTTCACGGCCAATACGGATGTGGTTGCGGAAGGATTCCTGCTGGCGAGGTTTCGTTTCCGGGGTGTAGAAATAGTCCAGGCCGGTCTCGCCCATCGCCACTACGCCCTCTTCTGCGGCAAGACGGCGTAAATCCTCAATATTGTACGCTTCATCCTGATTCAGCGGATGCACGCCGCAGGAGAAGACGACATTATCGCGCTCGCCTACCAGTTCACGCATGGAGCGGTAACCCGGCAACGTGGTCGCCACGGCCAGGCAAAATTTCACATCGCGCGCGGCGGCTTTCGCCAGCACGTCGTCCACATTTTTATGCAGGGACTGATAATCCAGGCCATCGAGATGGCAGTGTGAGTCGACTAAAAACATAATGTCTCTCTCAGAGGTGGGAAACCGGCGGTATGACGCCTGGTTGCAGGTAGTGTTCGATACGCAGTAACTGGTCGGTCAGTAAAAGCTCGCGATTGAGACCCGTTACCGTCAAAAGTTGTTCACGACTCTGGCAGATATCATGAAGGATAGCGTGCAGCGACTGCCCTGACAGGCGATTCGCCAGCGTGGTGACCAGCGCCCACACGTCAGGGTTAGTCAGAAGCGTCGCCCCCTGCTGGATTTTGAGCGCATCCAGCAGCAGTGCGGCCAGCCAGTGCAGCCGTTCCGGTGCCTGATCGCTGTTCAGCGCTGGCAGCACGCTCAGCCAGTCATGGCTGTCGAGGGCTGATTCAACCGCACGACATAGCGTTTCACGCTGGGACCACACTTCCGGCTGCAATAAGGCCAGCGCAGCCGCAGGCGCACCGCTGCACAGGCGCAACGCCGAGCGCGCCGCATCTTGTGACACCGTCACTTCTCGCTCAAGCCAGGCGAGCGCCCAGGATTCCTGAGGGACAGCGAGGTGGTGAAGAAGGCAGCGACTGCGCAGCGTCGCCAGCAAGCGTTCCGGCTCGCGGCAGGAGAGGAAAAACCAGGTATTCTCTGGCGGCTCTTCCAGGGTTTTTAACAGGGCGTTGGCTGCGGCTTCCGTGAGTAGCGCGGCGTCTTTCAGCCACACCACTTTCGCCCCCCCCAGACGCGCATATTCGTACAGTTTCTCACTGACCTCACGCACCGCGTCGATACCGAGCGTATTTTTGCCCTTCTCGGGTTCGAGGGTGTAATAGTCAGGATGCGTGCCCGCCTGCATAAGCTGGCAACCCCGGCATTTACCGCAGCTTTTATGTCCTTCCGGCTGTTGGCACATCAGAAAGCGGGTGATGGCGTAAATCAACGCATCATCACCCATTCCCGGCAGCGCCTGGATCAGTAACGCATGATGCCCCCGACCAACCTGATAGCTGCCGATCAGCTGTTCAAAGTGTGGGCGCAACCATGGATACCATTTCATGCCTGCTGCTCCTGTAGCCACTGCGTAACGGTCTGCTGAATATCACGCGTAACGTCTTCAAGGGATTGCGTCGCATCGATGGTACGAATGGTCTTGTCCTGCCCGGCCAGTTCCAGATAACGCGCACGGGTGCGGTTAAAGAAATCAAAAGACTCCTGTTCAATGCGGTCCAGTTCGCCGCGGGCACGGGCGCGCTTCAGGCCCACCTCAGGAGTTACGTCCAGATACAGCGTCAGGTCAGGACGGAAATCGCCCAGAACCGCGTCGCGAAGCGTAGCCAGCATGGCCTGATCGATACCCCGGCCCCCGCCCTGATACGCCTGGGTTGAGAGATCGTGGCGATCGCCAATCACCCATTTCCCTTCTGCCAGAGCGGGTTTGATCACCGTCTCCACCAGCTGAACGCGCGCAGCATAGAACATCAGCACTTCCGCTTTGTCGGTAATAACTTCATCGCCAACGGATTTGATATCCAGAACCAGGCTGCGCAGTTTTTCCGCCAGCTGCGTACCGCCCGGCTCGCGGGTAAAGACCATGTCGGCAACGCCAAGCGACGTAAGCGTATCCACCACCACGTTACGGGCAGTTGTTTTGCCCGCCCCTTCGAGTCCCTCAATGACAATGTATTTACTGCGCATTTTTTTCCTTAAGTGCCTTCAGATAGTCCTGAACGGAGCGATTGTGGCTGGCCAGGTTGGTATTAAACGTATGCCCCCCTTTTCCGTCAGCCACAAAATAGAGATACGGCGTTTTGGCCGGGTGCGCGGCGGCCTTCAACGATGCTTCACTCGGCGTCGCGATCGGTCCAGGCGGCAGGCCGCTAATCACGTAGGTATTATACGCCGTTGGCGTCTCCAGATCTTTTCTGGAAATCCTGCCGTTGTAGTTTTCGCCCATGCCGTAGATGACGGTAGGATCGGTTTGCAAACGCATGCCTATGCGCAGACGGTTAATAAACACCGAGGCAACCTGGTCACGTTCGGCAGCAACGGCCGTCTCTTTCTCGATGATCGAGGCCATCGTCATGAACTGGTTTTGATCTTTATAAGGCAGGCCCTCTGCTCGCCCTTTCCAGGCAGCATCTACCGCCGCGACCATTTTGTTGTGCGCGCGCTTCAGAATGGCCACATCCGTCGTGCCTGCCGTATACATCCACGTATCGGGCCAGAACCAGCCTTCCACCCACTCGGGATGTTGGAATTTTAAGGCGTCTGCCACGGTCTGGTAGCGGTCATCTTTCAGCGTATGCTTAATGTATGGCGCGTCCCGCAGCTGCCTGAGGTAATCGCTCAGACGCATACCTTCCACAAAACGCAGCGGGAACTGGGCTTCTTTACCACTCTCCAGCAGTTGCAGCATCTCGCGCACGGTCATGCCAGGGGTAAAGCGATAGGTGCCGGCCTTGAAATGGGACAGGTCCGGTTCAATACGCAGCAGCCACTGGAATACGCGTGGGCGATTGATAATTTTGTCGTCATACAGCTGCTGACCAAGCGCCTGCCGCCCGGTCCCCGCTTTCAGGGTAAAAATCGTCTCGTCTTTTATCAGGATCTGACTCTCCGCCAGCTGACGGACTTTCCACACTCCCGCTCCGCCAGCGATACCGAACGCAACGATAAGAAGGAGGACAAAGCGTAACATTTTCTTCATGACTACCTGGTTTGCTCACATAACGGGGCCAGAAACTGGAACAGCTCGCGGGATGACCAGCATTTGCGGCCATAAGCGCGAACGGGGACAACGGGCATCAGCGCATTGCAGATTACGACTTCATCGGCGGACAGCAGCGCCTCTTCCTTAGCGTTGACTTCGACAACGCGAAAGCCTGCGCGTGCCAGCTGGTGCAGACAAAACTGCCGCATAATGCCGTTGACGCCGGCCTGCTCCAGCGAAGGCGTGAACACGTCACTGCCCTTCCGCCAGAGTAAATTAGCCGCACAGCATTCCGTAATGTACCCTTCGCTGTCAAGAACCAGCGCCTCCCCGGCCTCCGTCTGCTCAAGATGAGTACGAATAAGCACCTGTTCAAGGCGGTTGAGATGTTTTATGCCAGCGAGCATCGGGTTTCGCCCCAGACGTACCGGACTTAACGCCAGGGCTACGCCCTCTTCACGCCAGTGCGCATAATGGGAAGGATAATCTGAAACGGAAAGGACCCGCGTAGGATGCAGACAGGCAGAACCGCTATAGCCCCGGCCACCGCTCCCGCGGCTAATAATGACTTTCAGGACGCCGCTTGCTTTATCTGACGCCAGCCGACGCATTTCACTTTCAAGAATGTCCCACTGCGAGAAGGGGATCAGTAATGCTTCGCAGGCTTTTTGTAAACGAAGGATATGGGCCCCGAGCAGACACACGCCACCGTCGAGAATACGCGCAGTCGTGAAACAGCCATCGCCAAACTGGGTCGCCCTGTCGCTTGCCGGCAGCGTTTCTTGCTCAAGGCCATTAATTAAAAACATGGTGGCTCCTTATGCGTGGAGGCTCAGTCTGGCAGGATGTGGACAGCCGGACAAGGGGATTTCGCCTAATAAAAAAGGCCCGGCAAGCGGACCTTTTTTTATCGTCAGCGACCAACCAGACTCAGACCTTTTTGAAGATCAGAGAGCCGTTAGTCCCACCGAAGCCGAAGGAGTTACACAGGGTATACTCCATACCGCTAACCTGGCGCGCTTCGTGAGGAACGAAGTCCAGATCGCAACCTTCATCTGGATTATCCAGGTTGATGGTTGGCGGTACAGCCTGATCGCGCAGCGCGAGAATAGAGTAGATTGACTCTACTGCCCCCGCAGCACCCAGCAGGTGACCGGTCATGGATTTCGTGGAGCTTACCATTACGCGGCCAGCAGATTCGCCGAAGATAGACTTAACAGCCTGCGCTTCTGCTTTATCGCCCGCAGGGGTAGACGTCCCATGGGCGTTAACGTAGCCAATCTGTGCCGGCGTAATGCCCGCATCGCGGATGGCGTTTTCCATCGCCAGCGCAGCGCCTGCGCCGTTCTCTGGAGGAGACGTCATGTGATAAGCATCGCTGCTCATGCCAAAGCCAACAACTTCAGCATAAATTTTCGCGCCACGTTTTTTCGCGTGTTCGTACTCTTCCAGTACGATCATGCCTGCACCGTCACCCAGTACGAAACCGTCACGGTCTTTATCCCACGGACGGCTCGCCGCCTGCGGATTATCGTTTCGGGTAGAGAGCGCACGCGCTGCACCGAAGCCACCGACGCCCAGCGGGGTACTGGCTTTTTCAGCGCCGCCCGCAACCATAGCATCTGCATCGCCGTACGCAATGATACGCGCGGCCTGGCCGATGTTATGCACGCCAGACGTACAGGCTGTCGCGATTGAGATGCTTGGGCCACGCAGGCCGAACATAATGGTCAAGTGACCTGCCACCATGTTGACAATCGTAGACGGAACGAAGAACGGGCTGATTTTACGCGGGCCGCCATTCATCAGAGATGTATGGTTTTCTTCAATCAGACCAAGACCGCCAATCCCGGAGCCGATAGCGGCGCCGATACGGGTCGCGTTCTCTTCCGTAATCTCAAGGCCAGAATCCTGCATGGCCTGAACGCCAGCGACAATTCCATATTGAATGAAGGCATCCATCTTGCGCTGTTCTTTGCGCGAGATGATCTCTTCACAGTTAAAATCCTTTACTAAGCCAGCAAATTTCGTTGCATAGGCGCTAGTATCGAAATGGTCGATTAGGCTGATGCCGCTCTGACCGGCAAGGAGAGCTTTCCAGGTGGACTCTACGGTATTGCCGACAGGAGACAACATGCCAAGTCCGGTCACAACTACACGACGCTTAGACACGCTTGTCCTCCAGGGAGGGATAAAAAAAGAGATTCGTGGGACAACAAAAGATAAAACTCAGGCGGTCGAATGACCGCCTGGAGATGTTCACTTACGCCTGGTGACCGTTGATGTAATCAATGGCAGCCTGAACGGTGGTGATTTTCTCAGCTTCTTCGTCCGGAATCTCAGTATCAAACTCTTCTTCCAGAGCCATTACCAGCTCAACGGTGTCAAGAGAATCTGCGCCCAGGTCTTCAACAAAGGAAGCGGAGTTCACAACTTCTTCCTGCTTAACGCCCAGCTGTTCGCCGATAATTTTCTTAACGCGTTCTTCGATAGTGCTCATACTCTTAAATTTCCTATCAAAACTCGCTTTCGCGATGGTTTTCGTAGTGTATAAAATGTTGAAAAATTTGCAACTAAATCCCGGCAGGTCTTACCACGATTTTACGTTATTTTGAGGCCATTTGCCCAAATAACGCAAATATTTTCGATCGTGATTAAACCATGTACATCCCGCCGTTGACGTGGAGGGTTTCACCAGTGATGTAACCCGCTTCGTCAGAGGCTAAAAATGCAACCGCGCTGGCGATTTCTTTAGGGTCGCCAAGACGACCCGCCGGAACTGCCGCCAGCGTACCCGCACGCTGCTCATCAGTCAGCGCACGCGTCATGTCCGTTTCAATAAAGCCCGGAGCAACAACGTTTACAGTAATTCCGCGGGACGCGACTTCACGCGCCAGCGACTTACTGAAACCGATCAGACCTGCTTTCGCCGCAGCGTAGTTAGCCTGACCAGCATTTCCCATGGTACCAACCACAGAACCTACAGTGATAATACGACCATGACGCTTTTTCATCATAGCGCGCATTACCGCTTTTGACAGACGGAATACAGATGACAGGTTGGTTTCGATAATATCGTTCCACTCGTCGTCTTTCATTCGCATCAGCAGGTTGTCGCGAGTGATCCCGGCATTATTGACCAGAATATCCACTTCGCCAAACTCTGCGCGAATATTTTCCAGAACAGATTCGATAGATGCTGGTTCAGTCACATTCAGTACCAGACCTTTACCGTTCGCACCCAGATAGTCGCTGATGGCCTGTGCGCCATTCTCACTGGTCGCAGTCCCGATCACCGTCGCGCCGCGCGCAACCAGTGTTTCAGCAATAGCGCGCCCAATACCGCGGCTTGCGCCGGTCACCAGGGCAATTTTTCCTTCAAAACTCATGGTATTCCTCTTTTATTGCGAGAGTGCCGCTTTCATGGCTTCCGGCTCGTTAATCGCCGAGGCAGTCAGGGTGTCTACAATACGTTTTGTCAGACCGGTAAGTACCTTACCTGGACCAACTTCATACAGATGTTCAACGCCCTGAGACGCCATAAATTCAACGGTTTTAGTCCACTGAACCGGGCTGTAGAGCTGGCGAACCAGCGCGTTACGGATAGCCTCCGGCGCGGTTTCGCACTGCACATCGACGTTATTCACAACGGAAATCGTCGGTGCGTTAAAGGTCATTTTTTCCAGCTCAACCGCCAGCTTATCGGCAGCGGGCTTCATCAGCGCGCAGTGAGACGGCACGCTCACCGGCAGGGGCAGTGCACGTTTTGCGCCCGCAGCTTTACAGGCAGCGCCTGCACGCTCAACCGCTTCTTTATGACCCGCGATAACCACCTGGCCTGGCGAGTTAAAGTTTACCGGAGAAACGACCTGACCTTCAGCAGATTCTTCACAGGCTTTAGCGATAGAAGCATCATCCAGACCGATGATGGCAGACATGCCGCCCGTGCCCTCTGGCACCGCTTCCTGCATGAATTTACCACGCAATTCAACCAGGCGTACCGCGTCAGCGAAGGCAATCACCCCTGCGCAGACCAGCGCAGAGTATTCACCCAGGCTATGACCCGCCATCAGCGTCGGCGCTTTGCCGCCCTGCTGCTGCCATACGCGCCACAATGCGACGGAGGCTGCCAGCAGTGCCGGTTGAGTCTGCCAGGTTTTGTTCAGCTCTTCAGCGGGGCCCTGTTGGGTCAGCGCCCACAGATCATAACCCAGCGCGTCAGAGGCTTCACGGAAAGTCTCTTCAATAACCGGATAGTTTGCTGCCATTTCAGACAACATCCCAACAGTTTGCGAGCCCTGTCCCGGGAACACAAAAGCAAATTGCGTCATTTTTTAATCCTTATCCTAGAAACGAACCAGCGCGGAACCCCAGGTGAACCCGCCACCAAAGGCTTCAAGCAAGACCAGTTGGCCCCGTTTAATTCGTCCATCGCGTACCGCTTCGTCAAATGCGCACGGTACCGATGCCGCAGAGGTGTTGCCGTGGCGATCAAGCGTCACCACAACGTTATCCATAGACATGCCCAGCTTCTTCGCCGTCGCGCTGATGATACGCAGGTTCGCCTGATGCGGCACCAGCCAGTCGAGTGCGGTGCGTTCAAGGTTATTGGCTTCCAGCGTCTCATCGACAATATGCGCAAGCTCAGTCACCGCCACCTTGAATACTTCATTACCTGCCATGGTGAGGTAAATGGAGTTATCAGGATTAACGCGATCGGCGTTAGGCAGCGTTAACAGCTCGCCGTAGCGGCCATCGGCATGCAAGTGCGTGGAGATGATGCCCGGCTCTTCGGACTGCCCCAGCAGCACCGCGCCCGCGCCATCGCCAAAAATAATGATCGTGCCGCGATCGGTTGGATCGCAGGTACGCGCCAGAACATCAGCGCCGATCACCAGCGCATATTTTACGGCGCCCGATTTTACATACTGATCGGCGATGCTCAGCGCATAGGTGAAACCCGCGCACGCTGCTGCAACATCAAATGCCGGGCAGCCTTTGATGCCGAGCATGTTCTGCACCTGGCACGCTGCGCTTGGGAAGGCATGCGTGGCAGAGGTTGTCGCCACCACAATAAGCCCGATCTGTTCTTTATCAATGCCAGCCATCTCAAGCGCTCGCTGAGCGGCTTCGTAGCCCATGGTGGACACAGTTTCGTCTGGCGCGGCGATACGACGTTCACGGATACCTGTGCGCGTGACAATCCACTCGTCAGACGTATCTACCATTTTTTCAAGATCGGCGTTGGTACGCACTTGTTTTGGCAGGTAGCTGCCGGTACCTAAAATCTTCGTATACATGTACGCTCAGTCACTTTTAGCTAATACAGATCCCAGGCGAGCGGCAATCCTCTGAGGGACTTGTCGCTGCACCGCCTGCACTGCCTGTTCAATCGCGACGGTAAATGCTCGCTGATTGGCGGCGCCATGACTCTTAATCACGATGCCGCGCAATCCTAACAGACAGGCGCCATTATACTGGTCGGGGTTGAGGTGACTGAATCGCCGCGTCAGGCTTTTTTGTAACCAACGCTTTAATAAAATCAGCCACCAGGACCTTTTTTTACCTTCTCCCTGCGATTTCAGCAGAGAAAGGAACATTCGTACGACCCCTTCCATGGTCTTCAACGTCACGTTTCCGGTGAAGCCATCACACACTAATACATCCGTTTTGCCCGTCAGCAACTCATTGGCTTCGAGATAACCAATATAGTTGATGGAGGGGACCTGTTTGAGTATTTCCGCAGCGTCGCGGATACTGTCCAGGCCTTTAGTCTCTTCTTCACCAATATTCAGTAATGCAACGCGGGGATTGTTAATCCCGACCACGTCTTCAGCCAGCACCGACCCCATAACGGCAAACTGAGCCAGCATTGTACTATCACAATCCACGTTAGCGCCCAGATCCAGCACCACCGTTTTGCCCTTCTGCTGATGCGGTAATACCGTCACCAGCGCCGGACGCTCAATGCCCTCAATCGGCTTGAGCAATAATTTCGACAGCCCCATCAGCGCGCCAGTATTTCCCGCGCTGACGCAAGCCTGCGCTCGCCCTTCTTTCACCAGCTCCAGCGCCATTCGCATAGAGCTGCCGCGGCTATTACGAATAGCCTGCGATGGCCGGGCATCACTGGCAATAACTGACTGCGCAGGAATAATCTGCAGACGCGAACGTTGTTCAAAGTCAGCTTTTGCAAGTAATGGCGTGATTGTGTCGGGATTACCGACTAAAAGAAGTGTGAGTTGCGAATTAGAATTCAGTGCCTGCAATGCTGCAGGCACTGTCACGGTAGGGCCAAAATCTCCCCCCATGACATCTAACGCCAGGGTTAGACGTGTCAAGGTATCGTCGCAGCCTGGTTCGGTAAACTCCCCGTTTGCACGGGGAAGTTCCTCACTAAGCCTAATCACGCTGACGCGTGATTACTTAGTGATAACCTTGCGGCCGCGGTAGAAACCGTCAGCGGTGATGTGGTGACGCAGGTGTTTCTCACCAGAAGTCTTGTCTACAGACAGGCTGGTAACTGCGGTCAGCGCGTCATGGGAACGACGCATGCCACGTTTGGAACGGGTTGGTTTATTCTGTTGTACGGCCATGGACCTTACTCCTCAATTACTTACGCTTTAAGCTGGCTAATACGGCAAATGGGTTTGGTTTTTGCGCTTCATCAGGCAGTTCCCCAAAGACCATGTCCGCCTCGGACACTTCACAGTGTTCAGAATCATGCACCGGAACGACTGGCAGGGAGAGGATGACTTCATCTTCAACCAGCGCCAGAAGATCGATTTCACCGAATTCGTTAACCTCAATCGGCTCATACGCTTCCGGGAGTGCTTCAGCCTGTTCGTCAGAACGAACCGGACTAAAACAATACGTTGTGTGAACATGCTGTACAAACGGTTTCCCGCAACGCTGACATTCGAGCGTTACCGTCACCTTTGCATCACCGGTTAACACGGCGAGACGCTGGTTGTCGATAGCGAACGACATGGAGCATTCTACATCACTGTCCACACTGACTACAGATTCGGCAATACGCTCAGCCTGATCGGAAGAATAGATTCCTTCGTAATCGAGGCGTTTTTGAGCCGTACGAACCGGATCAAGAGTCAGGGGTAATTTTACCTTTTGCATAGGGCGCGCATATTAACTTTGTAACGTCATAGAGTCAAAGAAAAAGGCAACCAGAGCTGCCTTTTGCCAATTATTCGCACACATTGCGGCCTGTAGTTTAAAATGGCTGGCATCGATACGCTATATCTGGTGATAAAAATATGCCAAATCTCGTCCTTGCTTCCACTTCACCTTATCGCCGAATGCTGCTGGAAAAGCTCGGGATCCCGTTTGAATGCGCTGCGCCGGAGGTGGATGAAACGCCACAGCCGGGCGAGTCACCGCGTCATCTGGTGACCCGTCTCGCGAAAGAGAAAGCACAGTCGCTGGCCGTACGTTACCCCGCACATCTGATTATAGGCTCCGATCAGGTTTGTGTGCTGGACGGCGAAATCACCGGCAAACCGCATACGGAAGAAAACGCCTGCCAGCAGCTGTTGCGTGCGCGAGGCGGTATCGTGACCTTTTATACCGGCCTGGCGCTTTATAATTCGGCTTCCGGTCATCTGCAAACCGAGTGCGAGCCGTTTGATGTGCACTTCCGTCATCTTAGCGAGCAGGAGATTATGGATTATGTGCGTCGGGAACGTCCGCTAAACTGTGCAGGGAGCTTTAAAAGTGAAGGACTAGGGATTGCGTTGTTCGACAAGCTCGATGGCCGCGATCCCAACACGCTGGTGGGGTTGCCGCTGATTGCGCTGTGCCAGATGTTGAGGCGAGAAGAGTGTAATCCGCTGACGATATGACCGTTGCGGCCTGATGCTCACAGGGAGGGGGAGAAAAACATGTTGGCCGGGTAAGCGCAGCGCCACCCGGCACAAAATCAGCCGCGCAGAACTTTCAGACAGCGTTTGAGCTGCTCATCCAGCGGCGCTTCAATACGGATAACTTCGCCGGTATTAGGATGGGTAAATTTCAGCGCTGCCGCGTGCAGGAACAGACGCGACAGCCCTGTTCCCGCCAGCTGCTTATCAAATTCGCGATCGCCATAGCGGTCATCAAACGCAATCGGATGGCCCGCAAACTGGGTATGGACGCGAATCTGGTGGGTACGCCCCGTCACCGGACTACAGCGCACCAGCGTGGCGAATTCGTAGCGCTCTTCAACTTTAAAGCGCGTCTCAGACGGTTTCCCTTCCTGATTAACACGAACAATGCGCTCGCCGCTTTGCAGAATATTTTTCAGCAGCGGCGCCTGCACCACTTTCACGTGGGACTGCCACTGGCCGCGCACCAGCGCCAGGTAATCTTTCTGCATCCCTTTTTCGCGCAGCTGTTCATGCAGTGAACGCAGCGCAGAACGTTTTTTCGCCACCAGCAGCACGCCAGAGGTATCGCGGTCAAGACGGTGAACCAGTTCGAGGAAACGCGCTTCCGGGCGCAGCGCGCGTAACCCTTCAATCACGCCGAAGCTCAGACCGCTCCCCCCGTGTACCGCCGTTCCGGACGGTTTATTCAGCACCAGAATGTGGTCGTCCTCATAAAGGATAACGTCGCTCAGGGCCGCGACTTTTTGCAGCTTCGGAGAAACGACCTCTTCTTCACGCTCTGCAACACGTACCGGTGGAATCCGGACTTCATCGCCCGCCTCGAGCTTATACTCGGGCTTCACGCGTTTTTTGTTCACCCGCACCTCGCCCTTACGCAAGATGCGATAAATCATACTTTTTGGCACGCCCTTCAACTGGGTGCGCAAAAAATTATCGATACGTTGCCCCGCCTCGTCGTCGGCGATGGCAACCATTTTTACGGCTGGAGTCTCTGTTTTCATGGTTGGCGATTCTAAATAGCGTCAGACATTAGCGCCACTCATTTTTCTATGCTTATATTTACTTTTATCCGGACCACTCCCCTTTCGCGCAATCGATTTGGTGGTTATTAAACCAATCACCCCGTTGAAGTGAAGAAACTGTGAGTAACCGGGTGATAATTGGTAAAAGTCATCTTGCTATAACCCGGCGAGCAGTGGAATAATGAATCCGTTTTCCGCGTTAAATCCGGGTTTTGTAAGGATGTCGACGGAATGACCAATTTTGTCTGACCGATCATCCACGCAGCAATGGCGTAAGACGTATTGATCTTTCAGGCAGTTAGCGGGCTGCGGGTTGCAGTACTTCCCGGTATAAGGATTGTTCTCTGGAGAGTTTTCCCAGGCAATTCCCCTGATAATTGCGCTGTGTTTCCGTATGAAACACAGGCAACCGACACTCTGCGCCTCTTAAGCGAGCGACAACCGTGAGGTTGGCGACGTGAATAGACACGAGGCCATCGGTTCATACCCCGGAAAGCGTCACCTTGCCCGCAGCTTTGTCGTCAATGTAAGAATAACGAGTAAGTTACGATGAAAAGAATGTTAATCAACGCAACTCAGCAAGAAGAGTTGCGTGTCGCCCTTGTGGATGGGCAGCGCCTGTACGATCTGGATATCGAAAGTCCTGGACACGAACAGAAAAAAGCGAACATTTACAAAGGCAAAATCACCCGCATTGAACCAAGCCTTGAAGCTGCATTTGTCGATTACGGTGCTGAGCGTCACGGTTTCCTTCCTCTCAAAGAAATCGCCCGCGAATATTTTCCTGCAAACTACAACTCCCATGGCCGTCCGAACATTAAAGATGTTCTGCGTGAAGGTCAGGAAGTTATCGTCCAGATCGATAAAGAAGAGCGTGGCAACAAAGGTGCCGCACTGACCACCTTTATCAGCCTGGCAGGAAGCTATCTGGTATTGATGCCAAACAACCCGCGTGCGGGTGGCATCTCTCGCCGTATCGAAGGCGATGACCGTACCGAGCTGAAAGAAGCGCTGGCAAGTCTCGAGCTGCCAGACGGCATGGGCCTTATCGTGCGCACCGCAGGCGTCGGCAAATCTGCCGAAGCGTTGCAGTGGGACCTGAGCTTCCGTCTGAAGCACTGGGAAGCCATCAAGAAAGCGGCTGAGAGCCGTCCTGCTCCGTTCCTGATCCACCAGGAAAGCAACGTTATTGTGCGTGCCTTCCGTGATTATCTACGTCAGGACATCGGTGAAATTCTGATTGATAACCCGAAAGTGCTTGAGCTGGCTCGCCAGCACATCGCCGCGCTGGGTCGCCCGGATTTCACCAGCAAAATTAAACTGTACACCGGTGAAATCCCGCTGTTCAGCCACTATCAGATTGAATCCCAGATCGAGTCTGCCTTCCAGCGTGAAGTGCGTCTGCCGTCCGGCGGTTCTATCGTAATTGATACCACCGAAGCGCTGACCGCTATCGACATCAACTCCGCGCGTGCAACCCGTGGCGGCGACATCGAAGAGACCGCCTTCAACACCAACCTTGAAGCCGCTGATGAAATCGCCCGCCAGCTCCGCCTGCGCGACCTGGGTGGTCTGATTGTTATCGACTTCATCGACATGACCCCGGTTCGCCACCAGCGTGCGGTTGAAAACCGTCTGCGTGAAGCGGTACGCCAGGATCGCGCACGTATCCAGATTAGCCATATCTCGCGCTTCGGCCTGCTGGAAATGTCCCGTCAGCGTCTGAGCCCGTCACTCGGCGAGTCCAGCCATCACGTCTGCCCGCGCTGTTCCGGTACGGGTACCGTGCGTGACAATGAATCGCTCTCCCTCTCTATTCTGCGTCTGATTGAAGAAGAAGCGCTGAAAGAGAACACCAAAGAGGTTCACGCCATCGTTCCGGTGCCGATTGCCTCCTACCTGCTGAACGAAAAACGTGCAGCGGTAAGCGCAATCGAAGCGCGTCAGGGCGGTGTTCGCTGCATCATCGTGCCAAACGACGAGATGCAAACCCCGCACTATCACGTGCTGCGCGTGCGTAAAGGCGAAGAGACAAGCACCCTCAGCTACCTGCTGCCGAAGCTGCATGAAGAAGAAATGGCGCTGCCATCGGATGAAGAGCCTGCCGAGCGTAAACTGCCTGAGCAGCCTGCATTAGCAACCTTCATCATGCCGGAAGCCCCGCCGGAAGCGACGCTGGAAAAACCAGCGGCAAAACCTGCCGTGCAAAAGGCGGCCCCTGCCGCGCCAAAAGCGCAGCCTGAGCAGCCGGGTCTCCTGAGCCGCATCTTCGGCGCGTTGAAAAAAATGTTTGCTGGCGAAGAAGTTCAGCCTGAGCAGCCGAAAGAAGCGCCAAAAGAAGCGAAACCTGAGCGTCAGCAGGACCGTCGTAAGCGTCAGAACAATCGTCGCGATCGTAATGACCGCAACGACCGTAGCGATCGTAACGAGCGCCGTGATAATCGTTCCGAGAACAATGAAGGTCGTGAACAACGCGAGGACAACCGTCGCAACCGTCGCGAGAAGCAACAGCAGAACGTTGAAGATCGTGAGATTCGCCAGCAGGCGGGCGATGAGTCCGAGAAGAGCAAACAGCGTGACGAGCAGCAACCTCGCCGCGAGCGTAACCGTCGTCGTAACGACGAGAAACGCCAGGCCCAGCAGGAAGTCAAAAACCTGAACCGCGAAGCGCCTGTTGAACAGCAGGACACGGAGCAGGAAGAGCGTACTCAGGTTATGCCGCGTCGTAAGCAGCGTCAGCTGACCCAGAAAGTACGTGTGGGTGCTGTTCAGACGGAAGAAAACGACGTTATCGCGGTTGAAGCAGCAGAAAGCACAACGGGTACCCAGGTCGCGAAAGTTGACCTGCCAGCCGTAGTGGAAAATCAGGTTGAGCAGGACGAAAGCAGCGAAAACCGTGACAACGCAGGTATGCCGCGTCGCTCCCGTCGTTCTCCGCGTCACCTGCGCGTGAGCGGCCAGCGTCGTCGTCGCTACCGTGACGAGCGTTACCCGACTCAGTCGCCAATGCCGCTGACCGTGGCGTGCGCGTCACCTGAGATGGCATCCGGTAAAGTCTGGATCCGTTATCCGGTTGCTCGCCCGGAGCAGGCTGTTGAAGAACAGGCTGTGACCGAAGAGGTGATTGCACCGGTAGCAGCGGTGGAAGACGTCGTGACTGAAGCGGCAACCGTGGTCGAACCGCAAGTTGTTGACACGGTGGCACCGCAGGCTGTGGAAGTGGAAACGACCCATCCTGAAGTCATTGCTGCGCCGGTTGATGCCGCTCCGCAGATCATTGCCGAAGAAGATACCGTGGTGGCTGAAGAAGTCGCGGAGGAAGCTGAGCCGGTCTCCGCAGCAGAAGAGCCCGCAGACGTTGCCGTCGAAACGGTGACGGAAGAGGTTGTTCAGGACGTCGAGATTCAGGTTGAGCCTGTTGTCGAAGAGGTCAAAGAGGCTGAAGTGAAATCCGAGCCGGTTGAGGTCGTTGCCGCTCCAGCGCCTGCTCACGTTGCTACCGCGCCGATGACTCGCGCCCCGGCACCTGAGTATGTACCTGAAGCGCCACGCCATAGCGACTGGGTTCGTCCGGCATTCAACTTCGAAGGCAAAGGTGCTGCCGGTGGTCACAGTGCAACGCACATGGCTACTGCGCCAGCTACTCGTCCTCAGCCTGTTGAATAACGCACGCTAAGACTGAAAGCCGACCTTCGGGTCGGCTTTTTTATGGCTGTTGCAGGGGCTTTCTCATTCCGGTGACCTCCGGCATTATCTGCCGCATCAGCTCCAGAAAACGCCGCAAGCGCGCCGGATAATAACGAGACCAGGGGTAAACCAGATGTACCGGTAACGCTGCCGGCTGCCACTCTGGCAGTAGATGCACCAGTCTTCCTTCCTGAATATCATCCTGTACCGTCCAGCTGGATACCACCGCCACGCCAAGCCCGGTGAATGCCGTATTGCGCGCCACATACAGGCTGTCTGTACTCAGGCGTGGCGTAATGGTAACCCGCGCCGGGGCGGATGATGCATCGTGGAAAAGCTCCACATGGCGTTGATAAAAAGAGCTGATGGCGATCCAGGGAAGCTGCTGCAAATCTTTCGGCGTTTTAACCGCGGGATAACGGGCCAGTAATTCCGGTGAAGCCACCACCGAGCGCGGCACTTCAGCCAGCAGCACGGACACGGTTGCCGGATCGACTTCCACACCCACCCGAATAGCACAGTCAAGGTTGTCGCCGAGGAAATCAACCGAGCGATCGTTGAGCATCCACTCTACAGAAAGCTGGGGATAGCGCTGTAAAAATTCGGTTAACGGTTTCAGAAGCTGATCCTGGCCAAACGCGTGCGGGGCGCGCACCCTCAGCACCCCAACCGGTTCATCTTCCGTCTGCCCTACCTCGTCTTCCAGCGCCAGCCAGCTGTCAATCACCCGTCGGGCATGCTGATAGCAGCGTTCGCCGTCATCGGTCAGCCGGGTCGTATGGGTTGTGCGCAACATCAGGCGTACTCCCAGCATGGTCTCAAGCGACTGCAACCGTCGGCTCACCGTGGCCTGGGTTGTTGCCAGCTGACGTGCCGCCGCAGAAAGAGACCCCGCCTCCACAATGCGAACAAACGTTCGCATCAGTTCTACCCGATCTATACGCTCAGACCTTTTCATACCATTTTTACCCATACGCCACACGTATAAGCGTTTTACCACCGCGCCCGCTACCGTCGCAAGGCGTACTGATAAAAAATAGCCGCACACGACGAATGAGGAACATCTTATGAACACAACCACCACCCGGGCCGTAAGCCGCTGGGTAATCTTAATGCTGGCGCTCGGTGCGGGCTTTAGCGTGGCATCCATCTATTATGCCCAGCCTCTGCTGCCGCTGATGGGCTCAGACCTGCATCTGAGCATCGAAGGCATGGGCATGGTCCCGACGCTCACCCAGGCGGGTTATGCCCTGGGCATCCTGTTTCTGCTCCCGCTCGGCGATCGTCATGACCGCAGAACGCTGATCCTGATAAAAAGTGCGGCTCTGGCGCTGTTCCTGCTGGGTTGTAGCCTGACCGGACAACTGCACTCCCTGCTGCTCACCAGCCTGCTGATTGGCATGGCCGCCACCATGGCGCAGGATATTGTCCCGGCCGCAGCGATCCTCGCGCCGGAAGGTAAACAGGGAAAAACGGTCGGCACGGTGATGACCGGCCTGCTGCTGGGGATTTTGCTCTCCAGAACCGTCAGCGGCGTGGTCGGTGAAGCCTTTGGCTGGCGGGTGATGTATCAGCTGGCTGCTGCAAGCATTGCCTTTGTCGGCGTGGTGATGTGGGCCGTACTCACACGTTTTGCTATTCACTCCACGCTGAGCTATCCCGCGCTGATGCGTTCCATGGAGCACCTGTGGCGTCGTTACCCGGCACTGCGTCGCGCGGCGCTGGCTCAGGGTTTTCTGTCGATTGCCTTTAGCGCATTCTGGTCAACGCTGGCGGTCATGCTGCTGGAACGGTATCACCTTGGCAGCGCCGTAGCGGGTGGATTTGGTATTGCCGGAGCCGCTGGTGCGCTGGCTGCACCGCTGGCAGGGGGTCTGGCAGATAAGCTGGGCGCCGGTAAAGTGACCCAGCTGGGTGCCGCGCTGGTGACCCTCTCGTTTGCCCTGATGTTCCTGATGCCGGCACTGGGTGTACACGGTCAGTTGATCCTGATTGCCCTCTCCGCGGTCGGTTTCGATCTCGGCTTGCAGTCCAGCCTCGTGGCCCACCAGAACCTGGTCTACAGCCTTGAGCCGCAGGCCCGCGGACGCCTGAACGCCCTGCTGTTTACCGTCATTTTCATCGGAATGGCGCTGGGTTCGGCATTAGGCAGCAATATCTATACGCTGGCAGGCTGGTCTGGCGTGGTGGCTCTGGCAACCCTGTGTGGTGCCATT
The DNA here is from genome assembly GCF_000534415.1 of Enterobacter sp. BIDMC 27. NCBI lineage: Bacteria > Pseudomonadati > Pseudomonadota > Gammaproteobacteria > Enterobacterales > Enterobacteriaceae > Enterobacter > Enterobacter sp. BIDMC 27. Next base: position 2,632,062 of record NZ_KI973178.1, on the reverse strand, counting down.
GCGCTGGCTATCAGAGTGATTGAAAGCGCCCGGGTGCTGTCCGCACAGGCAGAACGTGTGTAAAAAAAATGCCCAACCCGGACGGGTTGGGCAGTCAAAACATGCCCAGTTTCAAGACATGTCAAACAGGTCAGAGTCTTATTTGTTCATCTGGAACAAAGACATACCCTGCATATCGCTAAAGGCTTTATACGAGGCCTGCAACGCCGCCTGCTGCATGGTGTAGGACGAAATCACCGAGTTCCAGTCCACGTCAACCAGGTTACTCATCTGCTGCGTCTGACCCAGCGCGCGGTCTTCACCCAGAGCGTCCAGCTTGCCCAGCTCATCCAGCTTGATGCCGAGGTCGGCGCGCACGGTCAGCACGTTGTTGAGGGAGTTGCTCAGGCCACGGTTGGCTTTATCAATAGCCGCCGTAAACGCCTCGGCTTTCGTTTCATCCTCCCCAATCGGCGTATTCAGCGCTTCAATTGCGGAGTCGAGGATCTTGAACAAATTCGTTTCCGGCGCACTACCATCTGGCTCTGGCTTGGCATTGCTGGTGAAGCTATCGAAAACTTCAGTGCCCGTATGGCTAATTTGCATCGTGCGCGCGGAGTCAACCTGCTGGCTGATTGGCGTTCTGCCGCCCTTATAATCACCCGTCGCCTGGTCGAAAGCCGCCGCTTCGGTCTTGTAACCGGAAAAAATATAGCGACCGTTACCGTCCGTGCTGTTAGCCAGGTTCATGAGCTGATCGCGAATACCTTGCAGGTTCGTGGCCAGCGAAGCGCGGTCATCGTCACTTAACGTACCGTTGCCCGCATTGACAATCTTTTCCTGAGCAGCCTGGATGGCGGTTGTCACTTGCGATAACACGTTCTCTTCCAGCGAGACTTTCGTCGTAGCGAAGGAGCGTGCCAGCGCATACTGGCTGTTTTGCGTTTGAGCCTGAGAGAGCACAACGGCCTGCGAGGCGGCAATCGGATCGTCAGACGGACGGTTGATACGCTTCCCCGTAGACATCTGCTCGCCGTAGCTGAGCCAGAGACTTTGGGAGTTCGTCACGCCGCGCATGCTTTGCTCATACATCATTTGAGTACTAATACGCATTTTTTATGCCTCAGCCTTAGCGGATATTGATCAATGCATCAAACAGCGTGCTCGCCGTTTGCAGCACCTGCGCATTCGCCAGATAGTACTGCTGATAGCGTTGCAGGTTGCCATACTCTTCATCCAGGTTAACCCCGGAGATTGACTGCTGTTGTTTGGTCAGCTGCGTCACCACGTTAACTTTGGTTTCGCTGCTGGTTTTCAGCGACGCCGTGGTGCTGCCCACCGTACTGACCAGCGCGGCATAAGCATCGTTAAAGGTTTTGTTCCCTCCCACCAATTTGGCGCTCTGTAAATCCAGCAGCTTCTGGCCATTGGTATTGTCGCTTTCACCGCTTCCTTTCGCGGAGGCCATCGCCAGTTTGGATTCGTCGCTGATCGCTACGTCCATATTCACAATGACGTCATTCACCGGTTTGACGATGAAACTGTCTTTATTATCGGCTGAGCCGCTAATCTTAACGTTGAGACCATCAAACGACAGATTACCGCTGGCGTCAGGCTTGGCCGTGAAGCTGGTATTGTCCGACAGACGCGTGATTGTCCAGTCAGTACCGTTGTACTCAACTTTATAGTTTGTCGCCTGGACCTTTGTACTGTCCGTCATCGTGGCCGTAACGGACGCGCTTCCGGTGTTTTTACCGTTACTCAGCACTGCCGGCGAGCCAAAATCAAACAGCTTGCCGCCTGCATCCCCGTTGGCATCAAAGCCAGCCTGGTGCTGGGTATTCATGGCATCCGCAAACGCCAGCGCCATCTGGTTAAGGGTGTTTCGCGCCTGATCCAGATCCTGAGAACGGAACGTTAACAGCCCCCCAAGCGACCCCGTGGTGATCTGTTTTTCTGAGATCTCCACGTTGCCCGCTGCGGTATCCACATACGCAATTGTTGTACGCGCTGGGTCCGCACTGGATTTCACCGCCGCCAGCTGGCTGGCGTTGCTGCCCTGTACCAGGGTGTAACCGTTGGCGATAGAGATGTTGTAGGTGCCGCTGTCCTGTACGGTGACGTCCACACCGACAATCTTGTTCAGTTCACTCACCAGCTGATCGCGCTGATCGAGCAGTTCATTCGGGGATGCGCCCGCACCGACGCCAGTCAGCCGGGAGATCTGATCGTTAAGATTGGCAATCTGTTTCGCGTAGTTATTGATCTGATCGACGCTGGTAGAAATCGCCGTATTGACCTGCGCATCCTGATCGCGGAGATATTGATCGTTGGTTTTAAACTGGTTTACCAGACCATCCGCCTTCCCGAGTACCGTCTGGCGAGCAGCCGGATCTTCTGCGTTACTCACCAGCGTTTGCAGGCTTTTAAAGAAATCCTGGAGGTTGGCAGAAAGCGAGTTCGTGGTATCAGAAAGCACGTCGTCAATTTTTGACATCTGCTGGTAGCGCGTGGTCAGCCCACTGCTCTGGTTCTGCGCCGCGCGCAGCTGGTTGGTGATAAACGCATCATATTCACGCTGAACACCGGAGACATAGACCCCGTTACCCACCCAGCCACCGCCGGTCAGGGTGCTGTTTGATGCCCCCAGAATGGTGGACTGGCGGGTATAACCTGCCACGTTGTAGCTTGAAATATTATTACTGACGGTATTGAGTGCCGACTGCGCAGCACTGAGGCCACTCATGGCGCTGTTAATCAAACTGGACATGGGGGTTCCTTTTATACGTTCAGACACGAGTCCTGATGAAGGTTATCGGCAACCTCCACCGGGACTTGAGAACTTTCAGAACAGATTTTCGAGATCTGTGCTATACGCTTTGCTGACCTTCTCAGACATGGATTTCAGCTGCTGGATCATGCTGGTCAGCTTGCGCGCATAGTTTGGATCGGTCGCGTAGCCAGCATTCTGCAATGCCTGAGCGCCCTGCTCTGGCGTGGCGGCCTGGGTCACGGCGGTGTAGCGCGGATTCCGGCTCAGCAGCCCGACATAATCCGACAACGCTTCCAGATACGAGCTGTAGACGCGGAATTTGGCTTTCACCTTCACTGCCGCACCGTTCTCATATTCGGTGGTGGTGATCTCGGTGGTCGGCCCTTTCCAGCTGGAGGTGGCCTTCACGCCAAAGATGTTGAAGCTCGGCTCACCGTTCTCCCTGCGGATCTGACGTTGCCCCCAGCCCGACTCCAGCGCCGCCTGCGCCAGAATCAGATGGTGCGGCACGCCGCTCTCTTCACTGGCAAGACGCGCCGGCAGGGAGAGCTGCGCCAGGAAGTCTTTGCTGTCGCCGGAGAGCGGCTCGTCACGCGTTTCTGCCGGCTTCGGCATCGCCTTACGCACCATCTGCGTCAGCGCCTGATTTTGATAACTGGTCACCTTTTCCAGATCAAACTTCAGCGGCACCTGCTGCGGGGCCTCTTCAGGCGGGAGCCCCTGAGCGGCTGCGGTCTGCTTCACAATCATGTCCGCCAGGCCGAGCCCCTTTCCGGCGGTCATTTGCTGGGCAATCTGCTGATCGTACATGCTGGTGTAAAGCCGCGTGGAATCGCTGCTGAACATGCCATCTTTCGGCAGGGTTTCACGCATGCTTTTCAACATCATCTGCACGAACATGCCTTCCACCTGACGGGCAACCGGGCGGATATTCGCCGCCGGATCCTTGCCCGCTTTGGTTTTCAGCTCGTTGAGCGACTGGGCATCCCAGGCGGCACTGGTCAACAGTTTGCTATCGGTCAGCATTTAGATGATTTCCAGTCTGGCGCGCAGGCAGCCTGCACTTTGCATGGATTGCAGAATGGACATCAGATCCATTGGCGTTGCACCCAGCGCATTCAGAGCACGCACCACGCTGTTCAGGTTGGCGCTGGAGCGCACGCTCTGCAACGAACCGCCGCTCTGTCGTAAATCAATCTGCGTTTGCGGGGTCACTACCGTCTGACCGCCACCAAACGGGGTATCCGGCTGGCTGACGTTGGCCGAGCGGTTAACCGTGACGGAGAGATTGCCCTGCGCCACGGCGCAGCTGTCCAGCGTCACTTCGCGGTTCATCACCACCGAGCCGGTACGGGAGTTGATAATGACTTTCGCATCCTGCACCGGCACGTTCACTTCCATATTCTGGATATCGGCCAGCAACCGCACCTGGTTGCTGCTGCCGGTTGACGTGCGGATCTGCACGGTACGGGCATCCAGCGCGGTGGCGCTGCCGTAGCCCCGGCTGCGGTTGATGGTGTCAGCGATCTGCTGCGCCATCGTGAAGTCTTCGTTATTCAGTTGCAGGTTAATGGTGTTGCCGGTGCCGAACTGGGTCGGCAGCTCACGTTCGATGATCGCGCCGTTGGTAATACGTCCCCCGTTCAGCTGGTTCACCTGCACGCTGCTGCCGCCCGCCGACGCGCCTGCTCCGCCAACCAGAATGTTGCCCTGCGCCAGAGCATACACCTGGCTGTCGACGCCTTTCAGCGGCGTCATCAGCAACGTACCGCCGCGCAGGCTTTTGGCGTTACCCATCGACGAGACAACCACGTCGATGGTCTGCCCCTGACGCGCAAAGGCCGGATAAGACGCGGTCACCATCACGGCCGCCACGTTTTTCAGCTGCATGTTGGTCCCGGCCGGTACGGTAATACCGAGCTGCGAGAGCATATTGTTCAGGCTCTGGGTGGTGAACGGCGTCTGGGTCGTCTGGTCACCCGTCCCATCCAGCCCCACCACCAGGCCGTAGCCAATCAGCGAGTTTTCGCGCACGCCCTGCACGCTGGTGAGATCGCGTATGCGATCGGCCTGCGCAACGGTAGCGACCAGCGACAGCGCCACGGCGAAGAGAAATTTATACATAGGTCACCTCGCTTACATCGGCGATAAGTTAAGGAAGAAGCGTTGCAGCCAGCCCATATTTTGCGCTTCGTTGATGTAGCCGTTGCCGACGTACTCAATGCGCGCATCCGCCACCTGAGTGGACGGTACGGTGTTGGTGCCGCTGATGGTGCGAGGGTTAACCACACCGGAGAAGCGAATGAATTCCGTACCCTGGTTAATGGCGATCTGTTTTTCGCCCACCACGTGCAGGTTGCCGTTCACCAGAACCTGGTCAACCGTAACCGTCAGCGTTCCGCTGAAGGTGTTGCTGGCGTTCGCACCACCTTTACCGTTAAAGGTGTTGCCGCCGGAGGCTTCCACATCCGCACGGGCGTTGCCGAACAGCCCTTGCAGATAGCGCGGCACGGTGTCGAAGCCAAAATTGGTTTTGCCGTCGCGGCTGGCGTTCGCCGACGAGCTCTTACTCGCACTGACGTTTTCCTGCAACACAATGGTCAGCGTATCGCCAACGTTACGCGGACGACGGTCTTCAAACAGCGGCTGATAACCGTAGTTAATCGGCTGCGCGGTCTGGAAAATAGAGCCGTTCACCACCGGCGCGGGGCCGGGAACGGGTTGGGCGGTAGTCGCACCCTGTACCAATGGTTTAGACGGGATCCAGGCACACCCGCTGAGGGTGACGGCCAGAACAGTCAGGATCGGATAACGAAACGCCGCGTTTTTTTGCATTGCCTTCATCTTCGAAAACAGGGAGCCGGTGCGACGTTTACCGCACCGGGCTACACCTTAGAGTTGCGTCAGTTTTTGCAGCATCTGGTCGGTCGTCGACACTGCTTTACTGTTAATTTCATAGGCGCGCTGGACCTGGATCATATTCACCAGCTCTTCCGCCACGTTAACGTTCGAGGTTTCCACATACCCCTGATACAGCAGCCCCGCCCCGTTCAGGCCCGGGGTACTTTCATTTGGCGTGCCGGAAGACTGCGTTTCGGTGTAGAGGTTCTCGCCGATGCTTTCCAGTCCGGTATCGTTCATGAAGGTGGTCAGGTTGAGCTGTCCAACCTGGACCGGCGCGGCCTGACCTTGCTGAGTGACGCTGACGATACCGTCACGACCAATGGTGATACTCAGCGCGTTCGCCGGGATGGTGATCGCAGGCTGAACCTGGAAACCGCCCGCCGTCACCAGCTGGCCGTTCTGATCCACCTGGAACGAACCATCGCGGGTATAGGCGGAGGTCCCGTCAGGCAGCTGCACCTGGAAGAAACCCTGACCTTTAATGGCAACGTCTTTACTGTTGTTGGTCTGGGACAGGTTGCCCTGGCTGTGCAGACGCTCGGTGGCGACCGGGCGCACGCCGGTACCAATTTGCAGACCGGACGGCAGCGTGGTTTGCTCAGAAGACTGCGCCCCTGGCTGACGAATCGTTTGATAAAGCAAATCTTCGAAAACCGCACGCTGGCGCTTGAAACCATTGGTGCTGACGTTTGCCAGGTTGTTGGCAATCACATCCATATTGGTTTGCTGTGCGTCCAGACCGGTTTTCGCGATCCATAAAGAACTGATCATAGGGAGTCCTGTTAACTCATAGCCAGAAGTTGGTTAGCCTTGCCTGCGTTTTCATCGACGCTGCTGATGATTTTCATCTGCATTTCGAAGCGGCGGGCGCTGGCGATCATGTCGGTCATGGCTTCCACCGGTTTGACGTTACTGCCTTCCAGCACGCCGGACATCACGCGGATGGTCGGGTCGGCCTGTAACGTGGCGCCACGCGTGGCCTGCGCCGCCTGGGTCAGACGGAACATCCCGTCATCGCCACGCTGCACTTCGTTGCCTTCCGCTTTCACCAGCTTCAGACGACCGACAGGCGCAACGGTGTTCGCCGGGTCGCCCGGGTTTAACGCCGAGATCGTCCCGTCTGCCGCAATGGTCAGCTCTGACCCTTCCGGCACCGTCAACGGACCGGCTTCGCCCATAACCGGATGCCCCTGAATCGTCAGCTGCCCGGTGGCGCTCACCTGGATATTACCGTTGCGGGTATACCCTTCCCCGCCGTCAGCCGTTTGCACCGCCAGCCAGCCGTCCTGCTGAAGGGCAACGTCCAGCGGACGCGCGGTGTAATCCATCTGACCTGGCGTCATGTCGGCGCCCGGCGTGGAGGCGGTGACCAGCGTACGCGTGGGCAATGACAGCCCTTCTACCGGCACCGCACGCAGCGCGTTGAGCTGCGCACGAAAACCTGGCGTGGAAGCGTTCGCAAGGTTGCTGGCGGTAACAGCCTGCTGATTGAGCGTCTGGCTTGCTGCGCCCATCGCTGTATATATTGCGTGATCCATTGCGCTTTCCCGTCAGCTGCTTAACGCAGGTTAACCAGCGTGTTGAGGATCTGATCCTGGGTTTTGATGGTCTGCGCGTTGGACTGGTAGTTACGTTGCGCGACGATCATGTTCACCAGCTCTTTACTCAGATCGACGTTGGAGGCTTCCAGCGCGCCGTTAGTCAGCGTGCCGAAGTTACCGGAACCCGCGGTACCCAGCAGGGCAACACCGGAAGACTGCGTGGCAGACCAGACGTTATCCCCTTCGGATTTCAGGCCTTCGTTGTTGGCGAAGTTTGCCAGCACGATCTGGCCCAGCACCTGGGTCTGTTCGTTCGAATAGTTACCGACAACGGTACCGTCATCGTTGATCTGGTAGCTCACCAGATCGCCCGGCTTATAGCCGTTCTGGCTCGTCGCCACGATATTGTTCGCACCGGTGTTTTGCTGCATGGAGTTGGCGAAACTCATGTCAAACGTGGCTGGCGTCGCGCCCGGAACGGTGCCCGTTGTGATCTTGATATCATCGCCACCCGTCAGCACACCACTCTCGTTAAAGGTCAGCGTGGTTGCCAGTTTCGCTGCATCTCCCGCTACGCTGCCGTCCTGCGAATACACTTTCCAGGAGTTAGCTGGCGTCTCGTTTTTGACATAAAACAGGTTCATGTTGTGCGCATTACCCTGGCTGTCAAACACCGTCACGGTGCCTTTCTTGTTGTAAGAGTCAGGGTTGGACGGATCGAAGGCGACGGTTGGCGCGGTATCGGTGGAGTTCAGGTTGATCTGCTGAGAGGCCGTGGTGGTGGACTTCGCCGCCATCAGCGTCGTTGGGATGGAGATCGCCTGCGGATTCGCACCGGTTTGCACCGTAGGCGGCGTGCCGGCAACCGGATAACCGGTTAACTGAAGCCCCTGCATGTTCACCAGGTTACGGTTTTCATCCAGCTTGAACTGGCCGTTGCGGCTGTAGAACACGGAACCGTTGGCATCCACCATACGGAAGAAACCGTTCTGGCTGATGGCGACGTCCAGACCGCGACCGGTGTTGGTGGTCGTCCCATCGGTGAAGTCCTGGGTGATACCCGCAACCTTCACGCCCAGGCCCACTTTAGAGCCTGCAAACATATCTGCAAAAGACGCAGAACCGGATTTAAAACCATAGGTCGCGGAGTTGGCGATGTTGTTGCCAATGACGTCCAGGTTGGTGGCCGCAGCATTCAGGCCGCTGACCGCTTGAGAAAAGGCCATGACTTACTCCTGATAAGTATTAAGGCTTAGATAATCTGCCGAACTTCGTCGAGTGTGGTGGTACCGGAGGTACCCAAATCCAGTTTGTTGCCATCGCTACCCTTGATGACGCCCTGAACCAGGGCAAACTGTAGCGGCTGAGCCACCAGCTGAGTGGTGCCGTTGCTGGCGCTAATCGCAACCTGATACGAGCCGTTAGGCGCTTTAGTGCCGTCGGTCAGGCTGCCATCCCAGGTAAAGGTATGAACGCCCGCTTTAAGCTCGCCAATCTCAATCGTGCGCACCACGTTGCCGCTGGCGTCTTTGATTGTGGCGGTGACTTTGTCGGCCGGCTGCTGCAACTCAACGCCAAACGGCGTCGTGGTGGTGGTGGACGTGCCATCGGTAGTGCTGGTGCCCGCCAGAATCGTGGTCCCCGGGATCATCACCCCGTGACCGATCAGGTTGGCGGCCTGCAAGGACTGGCTGTTATCGATTTGACCGGAGACCGAGCCGAGCGTGGTGTTCAGTTTCTCAATGCCGCTGACGGTACTGATCTGCGCAAGCTGCGTGGTCAGTTCGTTGTTCTGCATCGGATTGGTCGGGTCCTGATTTTTCAGCTGCGCCACCAGCAGGGTCAGGAAGCTGCTCTGTAAATCGGAGGCATTGCTCCCGGTGAGAGAGCTGGAACCGGTCGCACTGCTGGTGCTGTTGACGCCGGTATTTGTCGGGTCATTCACGTTTACGGCGATGGACATGCGTGTCTCCTTTACTGGCCGAGAGTGAGTGTTTTGAGCATCATGCTCTTCACGGTATTAAGCACTTCGACGTTTGCCTGGTAGCTGCGCGACGCGGACATGGAGTTCACCATCTCCCCGACCACATCCACGTTCGGCATTTTCACGTAGCCGCTGGCATCCGCGAGCGGGTTGCCTGGCTCGTAAACCAGCTTGTCGGGCGCCTGGCTCTCAACCACGTCCGCCACTTTAACGCCGCCCGTTGCCGCACCCGGTGCAGCATCAACCTGGAAGACAACCTGCTTAGCGCGATACGGTTGTCCGTCAGGGCCGGTCACGCTGTCGGCGTTGGCCAGGTTACTGGCGGCCACGTTCAGTCGTTTGGACTGCGCCGTTAATGCCGAACCGGCGATATCAAAAATATTCAGCAAGGCCATTTACTAATTGCCCCCCTGTAGGACGGTCATCATGCCTTTAATTTGCCCGCCGAGTAGCGTCAGACCTGTCTGGTATTGCAGGCTGTTATCGGCAAACTGTGTGCGCTCCCGGTCCATGTCGACGGTATTGCCATCAAGTGAGGGCTGATCGGGAATACGGTAAAGCAGGTCGGTCGTTGGCGCGGTCATCGCCTGAGCGGGAATATGACGTGAGGATGTCAGGGCCAGTGAGACACCCGTTCCTTCGGCACGTCCACGCTCCATCACTTTTTTGAGTTCACTGGAAAAATCAATATCGCGCGCCTGATACCCGGGGGTATCCGCGTTGGCGATATTGGCGGCTAAAATCTCCTGCCGCTGGGCGCGTAAATTGAGCGCTTCCTGCTGAAAACGTAACGCGGCGTCGAGTTTATCGAGCATGTCTCCTCCGCTGATGAGAAAATTTCAGTTCACAGCTTAAATCTCACCCCGTCTCCCCTATCGACGGAATAAGCGCAAAATGCGTCGCTATTTGTTGCGTTGATGGAAAACCACTGCGGGTAGAATTTGCTAAATTCTGGACATGGTGGAACGTGCGATGCGGACTTTTAAACGTGGCCTGGCGGCGACCCTACTGCTTTTAAGCCCTCTGGTGCAGGCTGAGGGGTTAGAAGACCAGCTCAATGCATTCTTTGCGCAGAAGCTGGCCGGTTTCAGCGATGACGTACGCGTGACCGTGCGCACCCCGCCTAACCTTTACCCTTCCTGCGAAGCCCCGTCATTTAGCGTGACCGGCAGCACCCGCTTATGGGGCAACGTGAACGTGCTGGCGCGTTGCGCCAACGAAAAACGCTACTTACAGGTTGCGGTTCAGGCGACGGGCAATTATGTTGTCGCCGCCGTTCCCATTCCCCGGGGCAGCCTGCTGCAACCTGACAGCGTAACGCTGAAGCGAGGCCGTCTGGATCAGCTTCCACCGCGGACGATGCTGGATATCAACCAGGCTCAGGAGGCGGTCAGCCTGCGCGATGTCGCTCCTGGACAGGCGATACAGCTATCCATGCTGCGCCAGGCGTGGCGGGTGAAAGCGGGACAACAGGTGATGGTGGTCGCCAATGGCGAAGGCTTTAGTATCAACAGTGAAGGAAAAGCGCTGAATAATGCCGCAGTGGCGCAAAATGCCCGGGTCAGAATGTCCTCAGGCCAGGTGGTCAGCGGCACGGTCGGTCCTGATGGGAATATTCTGATTAACCTGTAATCTTTTTAAAGATTTCGCGGCGACTGCCGATAAATATTCAACAAATGATGATGTCAGGCGCAAACGCCGCGAACCCTCGATGAGGACAACACTATGAGCATTGATCGTACATCAGCCCTGAAGCCGGTTAGCACTGTACAACCTCGCGAAACGAATGAGGCTGCCCCGCAAAAAACGCGTCTGGAAAAAACGTCGACGGCTAACAGCACCAGCGTCACGCTGAGCGATGCGCAGTCGAAGCTGATGCAGCCAGGCAGCAGCGATATCAACATGGAACGTGTTGAAGCGCTGAAAACGGCTATCCGTAACGGCGAACTGAAAATGGATACCAGCAAAATCGCTGATGCGCTGATTCAGGACGCACAGAGTTTCCTCCAGAGTAACTAACCGTATGAGTCGACTGTCAGAAATACTGGATCAGATGACGGTGGTCCTGAACGACCTGAAAACGGTGATGGATGCAGAACAGCACCACCTCTCTTCTGGTCAAATCAACGGCAGCGCGTTGCAACGCATAACTGAAGATAAAAGCTCGCTGCTGGCGACCCTGGATTATCTGGAAAAACAGCGACGCGCTGAGCAAGACGCGAAACGCAGCGCCAATGATGAGATCAACGAACGCTGGCAGACCATTACAGAAAAAACCCAGCATCTTCGCGATCTCAACCAGCATAACGGCTGGCTGCTGGAAGGACAGATTATCCGTAATCAGCAGGCGCTTGAAGTGTTAAAGCCCTATAAAGAGCCGGGGCTGTACGGTGCGGATGGTCAGACGGCCACGGCACGTATCACGGGTGGGAAAAAGATTTCGATTTGACGCAGTAGCGGCACGTCATGAAGCGGGGAGCACCTTCTGGTGAACTCCCCTTTTGGCGTTTATACCGTGCGGCGGGTGAACTCTTTCACTTTGAAGCCAAGCACTGCCAGCGTGGCAAAGTACGCCACCACACCGACCACCACCACGGCCATCAGACGCATCAGGCGGTAAGGCATGGTGCCCTGCGCCCACTCAGGCATGACATACAACATGCCAACCAGCGCGGCCGCCATCACCACTACCGCAATCGCCAGACGCAGCAGGAAGCTTGCCCAGCCCGGCTGCGGTGTGAAGATATCCTGCTTGCGCAGCTGCCAGTACAGCAGCCCGGCGTTCAGACAGGCCGCCAGACCAATCGACAATGACAGCCCCGCGTGTTTCAGCGGTCCAATAAACGCCAGGTTCATCAGCTGCGTCATGATCAGCGTCACAATGGCAATCTTAACCGGCGTTTTGATGTCCTGACGTGAATAGAAACCGGGCGCAAGCACCTTCACGACAATCAGCCCCATCAGCCCCACCGAGTAGGCTACGAGCGCACGCTGGGTCATAGCGGCATCAAAGGCGGTGAACTTTCCATACTGGAACAACGACACCGTCAGCGGTTTCGCCAGGATCCCCAGCGCCACCGCGCTTGGCAGCGCCAGCAGAAAACAGAGACGCAGGCCCCAGTCCATCAGGCGGCAGTATTCATCGTGGTTGCCGCTGGCGAAACTTTTCGACAGCGACGGCAGCAGAATAGTCCCCAGCGCCACGCCCAGCACCCCGGATGGAAACTCCATCAGACGATCGGCGTAGTACATCCAGGACACCGAGCCCGACACCAGGAAAGAGGCGAAGATGGTATTGATGATCAGCGAGATCTGGCTAACGGACACACCGAGTATCGCCGGTCCCATCTGTTTGATAACGCGCATGGCGCCCGCATCTTTGAAATTAATGCGCGGCAGAACCAGCATGCCGATTTTTTTCAGGTGCGGAAGCTGGTAAGCAAGCTGTAACACGCCGCCGACGGTCACGGCCCAGGCCAGCGCCAGCACCGGTGGGTTAAAATGCGGCGCGGCGAACAGCGCAAAGCCAATCATGCTGACGTTAAGGAACGTGGGGGCAAAGGCCGGAACGGAGAAGCGGTTCCAGGTATTCAGGATGGCACCCACCAGCGACGCCAGCGAAATCAGCAGAATATAGGGGAAGGTTATACGCAGCAGTTGGGTGGTCAGGGCAAATTTATCCGCCGTGTCAGCAAAACCCGGCGCCGTCACCATGATCACCCAGGGCGCTGCCAGCATCCCCAGGACGGTCACGATCGCCAGCGCCAGCGTCAGTAATCCGGAAACGTAGGCCACAAAGACGCGGGTGGCATCTTCGCCCTGTTTGCTTTTATATTCTGCGAGGATCGGAACAAATGCCTGTGAAAAGGCCCCTTCGGCAAAAATACGGCGCAGCAGGTTTGGCAGCTTAAAAGCGACGAAAAAGGCGTCAGTCGCCATCCCGGCGCCAAAAACCCTTGCCACAATGGCATCGCGCGCAAAGCCAAGCACGCGGGAAAACATGGTCATCGAGCTGACGGCCGCCAGCGATTTTAATAAGTTCATTAACGTGAAGTTCCACAACCCTACGGATTTCCAGGACGGATAAGCGTTAGCGCCACCCGGCAAAGCCAACAAGCGGCGCTTAGTCTAACCGGATTTCAACGAATTACTATCGGCAGATGTTACAACGCGTTATTCCGACATGGCTTCGCGCCAGAGTCGTTCCACAATGCGCTGCGCCAGAATAGCCTGCTCCCCGGACGTTTCAGGAACCGTCTGATTCTGCACGCAGGTGATGAAGTGACGCGCGCAGCCCACGAAGCCACGCTGCTCCAGGGTGCTTTGCCAGCCGGGAACCGGTAACGCGACCACGCCATTGCCCTTCTCTTCCCGCCACTCTCGCATATCGGTGACGTCATACAGCGCGCCATCCGTAACGGCCTGCACGGACTCGCGCTGGCTGCCCGCCCGACGATGCATGCTGGTCGTCACCTGCAAATGCTCAACGGCAAAATGATGTTCGGCGTAAACCATCTCACCCTGCTCGTTGGTCAGCAGCGTGCCGCTTTGCAGCTGGGCTTTTCCGCTACTCAGCCACAGGGCCGTATCCACGACATGGAGATAATCATCCAGCAGCGTGAAGCGCAGATCGTTCGGCCCCACGCTGTCGGTACGGTGCTTATCCATACGCAGAGAGGCGAACGAGCCGGACTGTGCTTTAAGCTGCTGATAGAGCGGTGCAAAACGGCGGTTGAAGCCGACCATCAGCGTCAGCTTTTTACGCGCGGCCAGCTCAATCAGTCGCTCAGCATCCTGTACATTTTCCGCCAGGGGTTTATCCACGCAGACGTGAACGCCTGCGTTAAGCAACTCGCTCACCACCTGGTAGTGCGTCGCGGTTGAGGTATGCACAAATACCGCATCACATTCACGGGCTAAATCCTGTAGCGAACCGGCATAAGGGATGCGCCAGGTTTTGCAGATGCGCTCTGCTTTCTCGCGGGTGGGCGACCACGCCCCTTGCAGCGTCCAGTCGGACGCGGCGCCTAAAACGGGCAGCCAGGCTTTTTGCGCGATCCCTCCCAGCCCCACAACACCAATGCGTAATGTTGTCACGATTAATCTCCCAGATGTGCGAGTAACGCATCCAGACGCTGCTTCAGCCCGGCAACCTCGTCTTCCAGGGCCGCCACGCGCGCGTTCAGGCTGTCGTTTGATGCTGGCGTGTCGGATTCGACGGACAGCGCAGAGGCCTCCACGTCGCCGCTAAACAGGTGCATGTAGCGGCTTTCACGCTTGCCCGGCTCGCGGGGCAGACGCACCACGTAAGGACCGTCCTCGCGTGAGGCCAGCCCCTCCAGCGTCTGTTCAACGTCCTGCATATCACGAAATTCATGCATGCGAGAGGCGCGCGTGCGCAGTTCCCCCGGCGTCTGCGCCCCGCGCAGCAGCAGCGTGGTGATCACCGCCACTTCCGCAGCGCTGAGTTTTAAATCGCCAAATTCGGAATTACAAAAGCGCTGTTCATATTTAGTGACGCGATTACCGAAGCCGCTGACGGTGCGCAGGTAGTGGCGCTTCACCAGCTCGTCAAGGGTATCCTGCACCTCGTGCTCGCCAAGGTTCATCACCGGTTCACGGTTCGTCTTCTGGTTGCAGGCCATCGTGACGGCATTCACGGACAGTGGATACTGTTCCGGCGTGGTGACCTGCTTTTCCAGAAGGCAGCCGACCACGCGCGCTTCGGCGCCATTTAACTGATATTTCATTTTTTCTCCTTAACGACCCGCGGTCCACTCCTGCGTGGTGAGCGCGGTGAGCACATGGTCCCGCCACTCGCCATCAATCAGCAGATAATCTTTGGCATAGCCCTCTTTCTCAAACCCCAGGCGGGCCAGCAGATCGCCGCTGCGCTTATTGTGCGGCATGTAGTTGGCCATAATGCGATGGATATGTTGCGTGCGCTGCATGTAGCGAATCGCCGCCGTCAGCGCCTCAAACATGAGCCCCTGCCCCTGCCATTTCTGGCCGATGGAGTACCCGAGGTAACAGGCGTGAAACGACCCGCGTACCACGTTTGAAAAATTGGCAATGCCAACGATCTCTTTCTCTTCCGGATCGAGAAGCGCGAAATAAAACGCACTTCCCTGTTTATGAAATTCCGCAATCATACTGAGGCGCGCCTGCCAGCCAGAGGGGTAGCAGTGGCTCTCGTCCCGAACGGGTTCCCAGGGTTTTAAAAACTGGCGATTCTCGGCGTAATAATCCGCCAGACGCCAGGCATCACGCTCATGCACCAGACGAACGACCAGCCTGTCCGTCGTCAGACGCACTTTTGGCACATTACTGCGATAGCCAAACATCGTTACCACTCCTTCCCGTCGCTTCTGCTCTGCCTGTTAGCTTTACTATACCTGCGCCTGTGCCTTCTGTGAAAACAGTGACATACCATTTTGATCGCTTTTCACATTTTTCGATGAGAACTCTCTATCAAAGCACCTTTTTGATAAAAAAATATTGTCGCCAGCGGGTATGGGAAAAAGCCCGGCGACACCGCAGAATGTTAGCGTGCTCACCTTTTATTTTCCCTGGAGGGAAAATGTCCCGCGTATCACAGGCCAGGAGCCTGGGTAAATATTTCCTGCTCGTCGATAACATGCTGGTCGTGCTCGGCTTTTTTGTCGTTTTTCCGCTTATATCGATTCGTTTTGTCGATCAAATGGGCTGGGCGGCATTGATGGTCGGGATCGCGCTGGGTCTACGCCAGTTTGTACAACAGGGTCTGGGCGTGTTTGGCGGCGCAATAGCCGACCGCTTCGGCGCGAAACCGATGATCGTTACCGGCATGCTGTTACGTGCGGCGGGATTCGCCACCATGGCAATCGCTCATGAACCCTGGCTGCTGTGGTTCTCCTGTTTCCTTTCCGGGATTGGCGGCACCCTTTTCGACCCACCGCGTACCGCGCTGGTGGTGAAGCTTATCCGTCCGCAACACCGGGGGCGCTTCTTCTCGATTTTGATGATGCAGGACAGCGCTGGCGCGGTGGTGGGCGCCCTGCTGGGAAGCTGGCTGCTGCAATACGATTTCCGCCTGGTTTGCGCCACCGGCGCGGTGTTGTTTATTCTCTGCGCGCTGTTTAACGGTCTGTTTCTGCCCGCGTGGAAGCTGTCGACGGTGAAGGCGCCTGTGCGGGAAGGGCTTGACCGCGTGCTGAGCGATAAACGCTTCGTCACCTATGTGTTAACCCTGACCGGCTACTACATGCTCGCCGTGCAGGTCATGCTGATGCTGCCCATTATGGTTAACGATATTGCCGGCACGCCGGCAGCGGTGAAATGGATGTATGCCATTGAGGCCTGCCTCTCTCTGACGCTGCTCTATCCGATTGCCCGCTGGAGCGAGCACCGTTTCCGGCTTGAGCACCGTCTGATGGCCGGGCTGTTGCTGATGACGCTGAGCATGATGCCCATCGGCCTGGTGAGTTCGCTTCAGCAACTGTTTATGCTCATCTGCACCTTCTATATTGGCTCAATCATTGCCGAGCCAGCCCGTGAAACGCTGAGCGCGTCACTTGCCGACGCCCGGGCCCGCGGCAGCTACATGGGCTTCAGCCGTCTCGGGCTGGCGCTTGGCGGCGCACTGGGTTACACCGGTGGCGGCTGGCTGTTTGATGCCGGAAAAGCGCTCCATCAGCCGGAGCTGCCGTGGGTCATGCTCGGCATGGTCGGCTTTATGACGCTGATTGCCCTCTGGTGGCAGTTCAGTGATAAACGCAGCACCCGCGGGATGCTGGAGCCTAACCCTCTTTCACTATCAGTTTTTTCTGCTGGTTTCTGTTGGATCACCCTGACATACTGGCGTATCAGGACAGATGCGCCGATTTTATGTTGAGGAACGCCATGAAAAAGATCGTTATTGCCGCTGCGTTAATTGTCAGTGGTCTGCTGGTGGGATGTAACCAGCTTACGCAGTACACCGTCAGTGAGCAGGAAATTAATCAGGCGCTGGAAAAACATAATAACTTTTCAAAAGATATCGGCGTGCCCGGCCTTGCGGATGCGCATATCGTCCTGACGAATCTCGCCAGCCAGATTGGGCGCGAGGAGCCTAACAAAGTCACCCTTTCCGGCGATGCCAGCCTCGATATGACCTCGCTCTTCGGCAATCAGAAAGCGGATATCAAGCTGAAGCTCAAGGCGCTGCCGGTCTTTAATAAAGAGAAAGGGGCAATATTCCTGCAAGAGATGGAAATCGTCGATGCGGTTGTGACGCCGGATAAAATGAAACCGGTGCTGCAAACGCTGATGCCGTATCTCAACCAGTCGTTGCAGAACTACTTTAACCAACAGCCTGCCTATGTTCTGAGCGAAGACAAGAGCAAAGGCGAATCTCTGGCGAAAAAATATGCCAAAGGGATAGAGGTGAAACCGGGTGAAATCATCATCCCTTTCACCGACTAAACACTCCGGGCGCTCAGGCGCCCGTTTTTTTTAACGGAATAGTGTGCAAACGAAAACGTTTCCGCTTATGATTTGTGTCCGGCAAAAACAGCCCTCTTATGACTGATCTCTTTCAAGCCGGAGCTTCCATGACTGTACAATCCCAGGTTCTCAAAATCCGCCGCCCAGACGACTGGCATATCCATCTTCGTGATGGCGACATGCTGAAAACCGTCGTGCCGTATACCAGCGAAATTTATGGCCGTGCGATTGTTATGCCTAACCTGGTTCCGCCAGTCACTACCGTCGAGGCCGCGATTGCCTATCGCCAGCGTATCCTTGACGCCGTTCCGGCCGGACACGATTTTACCCCATTGATGACCTGCTATCTGACGGACTCGCTGGATCCGAATGAAGTTGAGCGCGGGTTTAACGAAGGTATATTCACCGCCGCGAAGCTCTACCCGGCGAATGCCACCACCAACTCCAGCCATGGGGTGACCAGCATTGACGCCATCATGCCCGTTCTGGAGCGTATGCAAAAACTGGGCATGCCGCTGCTGGTGCACGGGGAAGTGACCCACGCTGACATTGATATTTTCGATCGCGAAGCACGTTTTATCGAAACGGTCATGGAGCCGCTGCGCCAGCGTCTTCCTGGGCTGAAAGTGGTGTTTGAACACATTACGACTAAAGATGCCGCAGAGTATGTCCGGGATGGAAACGAGCTGATTGCCGCCACCATCACCCCTCAGCACCTGATGTTTAACCGTAACCACATGCTGGTGGGCGGCGTTCGCCCACATCTGTATTGTCTGCCGATCCTCAAGCGCAACATCCACCAGCAGGCGCTACGTGAGCTGGTCGCCAGCGGCTTTCCACGCGCGTTCCTCGGCACGGATTCCGCCCCGCATGCCCGTCACCGTAAAGAGGCGAGCTGCGGCTGTGCAGGCTGCTTTAACGCCCCGACCGCCCTGGCAAGTTACGCAACCGTGTTTGAAGAGATGAATGCGTTAGACCATTTCGAAGCCTTCTGCTCCCTTAACGGCCCGCGTTTCTACGGTCTGCCGGTTAATGACACGTTCATTGAGCTGGAGCGCAAAGAAAGCCAGGTTGAAGCGTCGATTGCGCTCACCGACGATACGCTGATCCCCTTCCTGGCCGGTGAAACCGTAAACTGGACGGTAAAACGCTAAAAAAATCGCGCCCCCTGTTGTCAAAGCGACAATATAACTGTATAAATAAACAGTATATTACACAGGGGGCATTTATGCGTATCGAAGTCACCATTGCCAAATCCACCGTCCTGCCTGCTGGCGCACTCGACGCTCTGGCGGGTGAACTATCCCGACGTATTAGCAGCACTTTTCCTGAAAACGATGGCGCCGTAACGGTACGTTATGCGACAGCAAACCATCTTTCCGTCATCGGCGGCGCGAAGGAAGACAAAGAACGCATCAGCGAAATTTTGCAGGAAACATGGGAAAGCGCCGACGACTGGTTCATCACTGATTAAAATTTGCTCCCTCATTGTGTTTTTTTGCCGGGTCGCCCCGGCTTTTTTTCGTTTCGTCTCCTGAAAGTTCAAAATATTTCAGCATCTTCTTAGAAAATCGTGAACAAGATGGCGTTTTATTGTTCGAACAATCCTAAAAAGCAGAAAAATGTGTTGCTACCCGTTTATTTTTTCCTTCTGAACCCTTATTAATTGATATACTGAAATTGCTTTCAGAAAAACATGCATTGAACCTCAAAGTCGTTGTCTTCTAACACGCATTAAGGGGGTTATAATGGAAAAGAATAGTGAAGTCATCCAGACCCATCCGCTTGTTGGCTGGGATATCAGCACCGTAGACAGCTACGATGCGCTGATGCTGCGTTTGCACTACCAGACCCCAAATCAGCAAAACCGTGACGAAGCGGAAGTTGGACAGACGCTGTGGCTTACAACAGACGTCGCCCGTCAGTTTATCTCTATTTTAGAAGCAGGCATCGCAAAAATAGAATCTGGCGACTATCAGGAAAATGAGTATAAACGGCATTGACCTTATGCCCCTTTTCACTCAACAGGCACCCTCGCGGTGCCTTATTTATTTCGCTCTTGTATAAGCCCACTTAGTTAATTACTCTGCTAACAAAGCGTTAGTAAAGAGAAGCCTATGAAATACGATTTAATCATTATCGGAAGCGGCTCCGTAGGATCTGCCGCCGGTTATTACGCCACGCAGGCGGGTCTGAAAGTGCTGATGATTGACGCCCACCTTCCCCCCCACTCTGAAGGAAGCCATCACGGCGATACCCGTCTGATCCGTCACGCTTACGGCGAAGGTGAACGTTATGTACCGCTGGTGCTTCGGGCTCAGACGCTGTGGGATGAGCTGGCCACACTCACCGAAGATCGCATTTTTGAGCGCACCGGGGTCGTTAACCTGGGGCCAGCCAGCTCCACGTTTCTGGCGACCGTCGAGGAGAGCGCGAAAGCCTACCGCCTGGACGTCGAGCGTCTGGATGCAAACGGCATCATGGCGCGCTGGCCGGAAATTTCTGTTCCTGAAGACTACATTGGATTGTTTGAAGCCAATTCCGGGGTACTGCACAGCGAAACGGCCATTAAGACCTGGATTGATCTCGCCGCCAAAGCGGGCTGCGCACAGTTGTTCAACTGTCCGGTCACGGACATCACCCACCATGCAGAGGGTTCAACCGTCACCACCTCTGAAGGTGAATATAACGCCACGCGTCTGCTGGTGAGTGCGGGAACGTGGGTGACGAAACTGCTGCCGGACCTGCCCATCCAGCCGGTGCGAAAAGTCTTCTCCTGGTTCCAGTCTGACGGGCGTTATAGCAGTCAGAACAAATTCCCGGCGTTTACAGGCGAGCTACCCAATGGCGACCAGTTCTACGGTTTTCCCTCGGAAAAAGACGCGCTCAAGATTGGCAAACATAACGGCGGGCAGGTAATTTCCTCTGCGGAAGAACGCAAGCCGTACGGCGCTTATCCGCAGGATGGTTCCGAAGCCTTCACGTTCCTGCGTAATATCCTGCCGGGCGTAGGCGGGTTGCTTTACGGCGCAGCGTGCACCTACGACAACACCCCGGATGAAGACTTTATCATCGACACCCTGCCGGGACACGATAACACCCTGCTCGTAACCGGGCTCAGCGGTCACGGGTTTAAATTTGCCTCTGTGTTAGGTGAAATCGCCGCCCAGTTTGCGCAGGGGATCGCGCCTTCGTTTGATCTCAAGCCCTTCGCGCTCTCGCGCTTTAACCGATAATACCTCTACAGGCTCCGAATAACCGGAGCCTGTTTAGCGAGAGGGGCATGATGCGCAGACTGGTAAATTACCTTATCAATAACATCCGCGAGCATTTCATGCTCTACATTGTTCTTTGGTCGCTGCTGGCGATCATTGACGTTATCTACATTGTATTCTTCTGAAAGTTCTCGCTGACGTTTATTGACACTCCTTTAAAATTATTTAACTTATATTTTTTTAAAAAACGTCACCTCAAATTTATTGAACGAAGCGATTGAAATACATTGCGGAAAAATATTCAAATTCGCTGAAATAAATTAAATAAAATACATTATTCATTTTTTTCAGTTGCATTATTTATTTAACCCGTCCATTTTTATTGCTCAGTCATTTGAGAACGGAAATTCATATGCAATGGCGTAACTCCTCCCGTCGCTACGGAATAATATCCATGTGTTTACACTGGCTATTTGCACTTGCCGTCTATGCCATGTTTGGTCTCGGCCTCTGGATGGTGACACTAAGCTATTATGACGGTTGGTATCATCAGGCCCCCGAATTGCACAAAAGCATTGGGGTTCTGCTGATGATGGGTCTGGTTTTTCGCGTGATCTGGCGACATATCTCTCCGCCCCCTCCAGCGCCCAAAAGCCATGGCCGACTTACCCGCATAAGCGCTGTTGGCGCACATATCGCACTCTATGCCCTGCTGTTCGCCATTCTGATCAGCGGTTATCTCATTTCGACCGCAGACGGTAAACCGATCAGCGTGTTTGGGCTTTTTGACGTCCCAGCCACGCTGGCTGACGCCGGTTCACAGGCTGACACCGCAGGTGTGGTTCATCTGTGGCTGGCATGGAGCGTGGTGATCCTGTCTGTCCTGCATGGCCTTGCGGCCCTGAAACACCACTTTATTGATAAAGACGATACGCTGAAGCGCATGCTTGGCCGTTCGTCAGTTGACTCTGGAGCATAAAATGAAAAAACGCCTGTTGGGTATCGCATTAGGTTCGCTGCTATTTACCACCGGTTCGGCCCTGGCCGCCGACTATAAAATTGATAAAGAGGGCCAGCATGCCTTCGTCAATTTCCGTATTCAGCATCTGGGTTACAGCTGGTTATATGGCACATTCAATGATTTCGATGGCACATTTACTTTCGACGAGAAAAACCCTGCTGCCGATAAAGTGAACGTCACCATTAATACCAACAGCGTCGACACTAATCACGCCGAGCGTGATAAACATCTGCGCAGCGCTGAATTTCTGAACGTGGGCAAATTCCCGCAAGCTACTTTCGCGTCGACAGAGGTGAAGAAAGACGGTGATAAGCTCGCTATTACCGGTAATCTGACGCTGAACGGCGTAACAAAACCGGTCACACTGGATGCCAAATTAATTGGACAGGGCGACGATCCGTGGGGTGGCAAACGTGCTGGCTTTGAAGCCGCAGGCAAAATTCATCTGAAAGATTTTAATATCACCACGGATTTAGGCCCGGCATCGCAGGATGTTGAGTTGATTATTTCGGTGGAAGGCGTTCAGCAGAAGTCATAAAACAGGCCCGGCAGGCTTTCGCGCCGCCGGGCAGTGTTTTACTCCGGGTCCGGAATACCCAGTTTGGTATTCAGTCGGCCCCGGGATTTATTAAAGATCTTATTCCCGTTCTCGCGTCCGGCACGGCGACGACGTTGCTCTTCTTCAGGCAACATACTCTCTTCACTGCACAGCTCGCTACAGCAGCCATTAAACTTCTCGGCACATGCAGGGCACTGAATAAACAGCAGATGACATCCGTCGTTTTTGCAGTTGGTATGCGTATCGCACGGCGTACCGCACTGGTGGCAGTGCGCGATCACGTCCTCTGAAATTCGCTCGCCCATACGCTCGTCAAACACAAAGTTCTTACCGATAAAACGCACCGGTAAACCCTGCTCACGGGCGCGACGGGCATACTCAATGATCCCACCCTCAATGTGCCAGACTTTATTAAACCCGTTGTGCTTCATCCAGGCGCTGGCTTTTTCACAGCGGATCCCCCCGGTGCAGTACATCACGATCTTTTTGTCTTTATGCTCCTGCATCATCTCAACGGCTTTTGGCAGTTGCTCGCGGAAGGTGTCGGCAGGAATTTCCATCGCATTCTCGAAGTGCCCCACTTCATATTCGTAGTGGTTACGCATATCAATGAACACCGCATCCGGATCGTCGAGCATCGCGTTCACTTCAGCGGCCTTCAGGTACTCCCCCACATTAGCGGCATTGAAGCTCGGATCGTCAATGCCATCCGCTACAATACGCTCGCGCACCTTCATGCGCAGCACCCAGAATGATTTACCGTCATCATCCAGCGCAATGTTCAGGCGTACGCCGTTAAGCGCCGGATCAAACCCGTAAAGGAGGTCGCGGAAGGCGCTGACCTTGCTTTCCGGCACGCTGATCTGCGCGTTAATCCCCTCACGCGCCAGATAGACGCGACCAAACACGTTCAGGGCGGTGAAAGCCTGGTAAAGCACATCGCGGGTCGCCTGGGGATCATCGATGGTGAAATACTTATAGAAAGAGATCGTTGTGCGCGGTTCGGTTTCGGCCAACATACGCGCTTTCAACATCTCATTCGAAACGCGGTTGTGTAACACTGGCATGGTGTACAAGTCCTGCAATCGTTGAGAATTAAAAATCGGTCGGCATGATATAGCAAACAAAGACAATTTACATCCACACAATTTACGCTACATTTCAGTCAACCTGATTAATCAGACTTAACATTTGCATATTCTTTCATGTTTCGATGACAGACATTTTGGCTATGCCTTAAAAAATGAGACAATATCCTTTCAGGACGTTAGAACACAGGACAGACATGACCCAGTTACCGAAATTTACTGCCGCGCTTTTGCATCCCCGCTATTGGTTAACATGGTCAGGCATTGGCTTGTTGTGGCTAATTGTACAGTTGCCTTATCCCGTCATTTTCCGCATGGGTAAAGGACTGGGCCGCATTGCTCAGCAGTTTATGAAGCGTCGCGCCAGGATCGCGTATCGTAACCTTGAGCTTTGTTTTCCTCAGATGAGTGAATCTGAGCGCCACGACATGGTGGTTAAAAACTTCGAATCTGTCGGCATGGGGCTGATGGAGACCGGTATGGCCTGGTTCTGGTCGGATAAACGCATGGCGCGCTGGACGGAAGTGGCCGGGACCGGCATGGAGCCGGTGCATACTCTTCAGGCCAACCAGACTGGCGTCCTGCTGATTGGCGTTCATTTCCTGACGCTCGAAATTGGCGCGCGGATGTTCGGCATGCAGGCGCCGGGTATAGGCGTTTATCGTCCTAACGATAATCCGGTGATCGATTTGATCCAGACCAACGGACGCATGCGCTCCAATAAAAGCATGATCGATCGCAAAGACCTGAAAGGGATGATCCGCGCCCTGAAATCAGGTGAAGTGGTCTGGTATGCCCCGGATCATGACTATGGCCCGCAATCCAGCGTATTTGTCCCGTTCTTTGCGGTGGAAGATGCAGCGACGACCACCGGGACCTGGATGCTGGCGCGGATGTCCAAAGCGGCTATCGTGCCGTTTGTGCCGCGCCGTAAACCAGACGGTTCAGGCTATCAGCTCATCATGCTGGAGCCGGAACTCGCGCCGCCGCTGATTGATGCGGAAACCACCGCGCGCTGGATGAACGGCGTTGTCGAGAAATGCATTATGCTCGCCCCGGAGCAGTACATGTGGCTGCATCGCCGCTTTAAAACCCGGCCTCAGGGCGTCCCTTCCCGGTATTAACCTGCATGCGGCCTTCCGGGCCGCATGTTGTTTTAGCTTTAAAAGCTCCCCGTCATTGCGGCAATCATACCCCGGGCGCATAATTAGCAGGCTTATTACCTCACTGTTCACGGTGCCCTGCACCTCATTATGCGGATAGTTATGTCCCCCACAGATGCTCCCATAAACTGGAAACGTAACCTGACGGTTGCGTGGCTGGGTTGTTTTCTTACTGGCGCCGCCTTTAGCCTGGTGATGCCCTTCCTGCCCCTCTACGTTGAACAGCTCGGCGTCACCGGACATAGCGCCCTGAATATGTGGTCCGGCCTGGTGTTCAGCATTACGTTCCTGTTCTCCGCCATTGCGTCGCCTTTCTGGGGTGGGCTGGCGGATCGCAAAGGCCGCAAAATTATGCTGCTGCGCTCCGCGCTCGGCATGGCGATCATTATGCTGCTGATGGGGGTGGCGCAGAATGTCTGGCAGTTCCTGATACTACGTGCGCTTCTGGGCCTGCTCGGGGGATTTATCCCTAACGCCAACGCCCTGATCGCCACCCAAATCCCGCGCCAGAAAAGCGGCTGGGCGTTGGGCACGCTATCCACTGGCGGCGTAAGCGGCGCACTGCTGGGCCCACTGGCGGGCGGGCTGCTGGCCGACCACTACGGACTGCGGCCGGTATTCTTCATTACCGCCAGCGTGCTGTTCCTCTGCTTCCTGGTGACGCTTATCTGTATCCGCGAGAATTTCACGCCCGTGGCCAAAAAAGAGATGCTGCACGCCCGGGATGTGCTGGCCTCGCTGAAAAACCCAAAGCTGGTGCTGAGCCTGTTTGTAACCACCATGATTATCCAGGTGGCCACCGGTTCAATCGCGCCTATACTGACGCTCTACGTACGCGACCTGGCGGGAAACGTCAGTAATATCGCCTTTATCAGCGGCCTAATCGCCTCTGTTCCCGGCGTGGCGGCGCTACTGAGCGCGCCGAGGCTCGGCAAGCTGGGAGACCGTATCGGCCCGGAAAAGATCCTGATCTGCGCCCTGATCGTCTCCGTCCTGCTGCTGATCCCCATGGCGTTGGTGCAGTCTCCGTGGCAGCTCGGCGTCCTGCGCTTCCTGCTGGGGGCTGCGGATGGTGCGCTACTCCCGGCTGTACAGACGCTGCTGGTCTATAACTCCACCAACCAGATAGCCGGTCGTATTTTCAGTTATAACCAGTCGTTTCGCGATCTGGGTAACGTCACCGGACCGCTGGTCGGCGCGGGGATTTCGGCCAGCTTCGGTTTCCGGGCAGTCTTTATCGTGACGGCAGGCGTCGTGCTGTTCAACGCCGTTTATTCGTGGCTCAGCTTATCCCGGGCGCTACGCCCGGCGCGAATAAGACAACATCGTGACGGCTAATTTTCGCATTCATACTTGCAAAATCACATAATCAGCTATTCTTTCCCTGAATACCTTCACGAAAAACAGGGAGACACCAATGACCATGTACGCCACGCTGGAAGCAGCGTAAAGTAAAATACATAGATGTTTTATGTCATTACATTTACGGTCATAAGTACGTACTTTAGCCTTCGGCTGTATCAGTCCGTCCTTTCAAAATCCCCGGGTTCGTTTTAAACACGCTTCACCTATAACCTTATACTTCATACGTCATTGAAAGCTCCCTATAAGGGGTGTATATTCTCACAAGCTGTTCATCCAAACAGTACGCAAAGATAAGGAAATGTAATGGCAGATAATTCAGAATCTTTTGCAACAATAGAACAAATTACCTCACGCCCTAATTTTTCTTCTGATTTAGAAATTACTGTTAAAAGTTTTCGTTCTCTTGTAGGACGCTATCATCTTAGTGAGAGTGTGAAGTGCCAGGTAAAAACCGAGCATGGGAACTGTGGTCAAAAACATCAGCATGGATATCTTGGTGTTGATGATACTGGACATGAAGGTTTAATTGGAGGCATTTGTGGGGATAAGTACTTTGGTGAGCACACGCAATATATACAGGAAAGAAATCGTATTGATGCTGAGCTTGACAGGCGTGAGAGCATAGAGAAACTAATATCTTATAAAGATAATTTTTTAGCCTTATCTTCTACGTACGCTAATTTATTGAAAGAAACTCACAACATAAAAAATAAAATCAATTATTTATATAAAGGCTTTCCTGAATCGCCACGGATAATCTAGACACTTCCTAGCCGTTGATAATACTGGTTTTCATATTCTGTCGGTGACATCTGATCGCTGGAACCATGCCGACGCTTACTGTTATAAAACATTTCGATGTAATCAAAAATATCGCTGCGGGCTTCTTCCCGCGTTCCGTAGCTCTTTTTCTTTATCCGTTCGCGTTTCAACAACTGGAAAAAGCTTTCTGCAACCGCATTATCATGGCAGTTACCGCGACGGCTCATGCTGCCCTCCAGGCCGTGTGATTTCAGGAACGACTGCCACTCATGGCTTGTGTACTGACTGCCCTGATCCGAATGAACCAGCACCTGTTTTTGGGGATTACGGCGCCATACAGCCATCAGCAGTGCGTTCAGGACAATGTCCTTTGTCATCCGGGATTGCATGGACCAGCCGATAATTTTGCGTGAGAACAGATCAACAACCACGGCAAGATACAGCCAGCCTTCGTGGGTCCTGATGTAGGTTATGTCCGTTACCCAACGCTTATCCGGAGCATCCGGATTGAACTGTCGCTGGAGCCTGTTGGGCGACACGATACTGGCCTCGCCTTTACGTGCCCGCGGGCTCCGGTATCCGACCTGAGCCTTTATCCCGACACGTTTCATCAGTCGCCAGACTCTGTTCACTCCGCACTGTTGCCCGCTGTCCCGCAGATCCAGATGGATTTTGCGATAACCATAGACGCATCCCGATTCCAGCCAGAACTGTTTAATCTGTCCTGTCAGTCTCAGGTCTGCCTGATGGCGTTGTGAATGCGGCTGCTGAAGCCAGGCGTAAAAACCACTGGGATGAACATCCAGCACCCGACAGAGCAGGCGAACAGGCCAGCAACAGGTGTTGTCACGGATAAAGGCGTACCTCAGTCGGACAGCTTTGCGAAGTACGCCGCGGCTTTTTTTAATATGTCCCGTTCGTCGGTAACCCGCTTCAGCTCTTTCTGGAGACGGCGGATCTCGGCCTGAGCATCTGACTGTTCTTTATTAGCGGAAGAATCCGGACCGTACTTCTTTATCCAGGCGTAAAGGCTGTGGGTGGTGATATCGAGACGTGTTGCAACGCTGGCAACAGAATAACCGCGATCAACAACCTGTTTGACTGCTTCAGTTTTAAACTCTTCGGGATAACGCTTACCGCTCATGGGCACCTCTCTTTAAGCCATCTTAAATGACTCTGAGGTGTCTGTTAAACCCGTGGCGATTCATTCCTGACATAGTACTTACTTATCTTTATCAAGCCCAAAGAACACAAAATTGGGATTTATATATTGATGTGTTGCGTCATACTCGTGGTGAAAAGGGAATGACGAGTAATTGGTATATTGAAAAACTCTGTACTTTTCCACCCTTGCCGTCTCAACAAGAAATTAAAAGTTTGTTAGGGAAAATTGAGAGCTTGCAATCTATTTTCAACGAGGCCTGTTCAAAAAAACTAGATGAACTTGGAACGCCAAAATTGAAAAGTTACGTGAAAAGCATTTCCGAATTCTCAGAATTAGAGACTTCTTTTAACAAACATCACAAAAACACTGAAGACTTCATTAGAAAAGAAAACATCTTTAATCTATATTATGCCTGTGCAAATACTAAGGACAAATATAGTACTATCAAAACAATTTTATACCTTATGAAGAATTCAAATCCAACTGAAGCATCAGTTAGAAAAAAATGTGATGAGATTGAAGCTGCAACAAGAAAAAGATTTGATAATTGTGAAATCCGATACAACAAAAAAGTAATGAAGTTTAAGAAGAATAGCTTAGGTTAAGTATAAAAGCCCCTGATGGGGCTTTTTAGCCCCTTTTATTTTTTAGCGTTTTAAGCATTGTAATTACACGCTCAATTTTAATATCAAGCATATGTACACTATCTTCTAAGTTTTTTAATGTCTTCTTCATTTGATCTTGTTCCTGCTCAAGCGAAGTTAGAGACTGATCCATCAAAGCAACTTTCGTTTCAACGGTAGAAATTCGTGCATCTAATTCGTCTGAGTCAGATATAAAATCCCTATAAACAGTCCAGCACAATACTAAATAAAATGAGGTATTAGCGATTGGCCTGAAACTTTCTTAGTACTAAGCGTGCGACCAAGAACAGTATGGTAGCGTAGATAAGTACCATCAGGATTAAGGCGATGAACCTTACCGGATCTGCATCAGCTTCATATGAACCACTCAGGCCAGAACCGAAAGTACTATAGGCGGTATCCATAACCCATTGAGTTAGTCCATTGAGAGGCTTACCGAAACTTGATAGCCACCATGCAAAGACAATACAGATACTGTATATGGCCGCATTCTTAACGAATCCTGCACTTCGCATAGTCGCTCCCCCCTTGTACATCAACATAACCATATGCCATCAATCCAGTCCTTGATCCTGGTACTTTAACCTTTTTAGTACGGAGCAACTGACTACGTACACTATAGAAATCGGGTCGATTGACGAATGTAATACACCCCTCTGAGAAACCAGAACCATCTGGCCTGAGTGGATGTAACCGGAAGCTACCACGAGATACACCGTTAATCATTATACTATCTGTCATGGTTTGAGCACTGAAGAGTGCAAACCATTCGGAGTGGTCATTACCTGTGATTGTATCAACGCCCCAGGCCCGGATCTTATTCAATGTAGAGCCAGTTGGCCTATCAACTATCCAGTACCGCCCAGTAGGTATTGCACTGTTTGGTAAGTACGCACAGTTTGGATCATTGGTATATGGGTTTTGCCCACTAAAAACCGAGAAAGTTCCTATTCCATAGACGTGTAATTTGGCGTAGCCATTATTATCAATATCGTCGTATGTCATCCTCATTATTTGCATTTTCTTTTCCCTGCTCTTTGCATATAACGATTCTAACATATGCTATCTAAACAAACAGCCTCCTAAATGTAGTGAATCTAAAAAACAACTTAAATTATCTTATTTCATAAGAATGCTATGTTATTCAATCGTATTTGTTTAGCTATCTTTATTTTCGATATATTATGCATTTCTTGAAAACATTGAAATAAGATTTCTTGAGTTAGGAATGTCATGCTCTTTCCCTTCAACATCTAATACGGTAATGTTTTCTAACTCATAAGCATTGCCATCATCATCTGTAATTACTAAATCCCTGAATTCGATTTGAAACATTTCCCTTTGCTTTTCTTTAAGTATAAAACCATTTTTTTCAAAAATATGTCTGGTATTATTCCCTTCATAATGACATAGAATCCCTTCTAATACAGCATCACGCCTACCAACATTAAGAACGGTCACTTCAATTTTATAAGCCTTTTCGTAAACCGGTTCGTATACAACTCGCCCTGTAATTTTCAATCTTGATCTATCATGCCATGCTGTTCGACCTGAAAAAAATAAGGAAGTACATGCTATGATAAATGAAAGTACAGAAAAACAAATAGTTAACACATCTTTGTATTTAGCTGCTACTGTTAATATGCTCATTTTTTCTCAACTATTATTTTTAATCTTTCGACACTTAAGACTTCACTTCCCCTATGTATCATTGCATGACAGTTTGGACAAAGGGGAGCCATATCTTCAATCGGGTTTACTACATAGTTCTCACCTACTGTATGCAGTGGTTTGATATGATGAACGTGTATAAATCCTTTACCGTGTTCGCCATAGACTTTCTCAAAGTCAAACCCACAACACTTGCAAGAAGTACCGTGATGGTCAATACACGCCTGCCGTGCTTTTGGATCACGTTCGTAGGAGTTTACTGTAACTTGCTTTTTTGCACCTTCAGCGTAGTTTTCAGGTGAGGTAATTTCATCAGGAAACGGATTAGGTAAGAAGTCTGCATACCAGACAGAACCTTCTTTTCGAAGGTAACGCTTTTCAAGTTTAGGGGTAAAACGTTTGATAACAGCTACATCTCTATCCTCATCGTTTCGCCCCTGCTCCATATCAAACGTGAAAAGATCATAACCTTCAGCTATCAACTGGATGTGTTCAATAGCTTGAATGTATCCCAGATTTTTTCTTGTCCTACCATCAACTACTTTGGTTTTCCACCGCTCCCTTAGTATAACTGATCTTTCTTGCTCTTTCTGAACATCCCAAGCACCAAAGATCACCATTTTCTTGTCGTGATTAACAAATGACCAACTCCAATTCCAGTTACTACAAGTAGCACCATGCGACTGGATAAATTGTTTTCTGTTCATGTTATCCCTCTCTTAAGTACCTATTTGTACACAAAAATTGCACACTTGATCCAGTACTTTATGTAGTTATCAAATGGCATCATAGTAAGGGGAAATGACCGGAGCGAGAGGTGTGAAACTGGCGGGGCATTTCGTACTTACCAATTCATTTTAGGTACTTCACTTGCTGTACTAACACCTATCGAGCAAAGCGAGAAGAAACGTCTTCCGCCTTTTCGAGTACAGCGAGAAAAAAGGAACGTTTCTAACCAATACTACGAGGAGTTCACGACGCGTAGGTAACGCTGTACCTTAGCATCTTTGAATTACACTTTTCATCTTTAGTACGTTGTCTATAGCAACGTAACCCCCCATTAGACATACTCTGAACGATCATAGGACTACCGCACTCATAGCATTTAGTTAGGCCGTTAAATAAATTCCGTTGTTTTGTTGTAGTGCTTCTTTGCTTTTTATTTGAAACATTCCTATCCATCAATGATTGGACTTTTAGAAAAAGATCATCATCAACAACTACCGGATAGATACGCTTAGCATTATCGTGTGCTTCTTTCTTGATCTTTAAATTCTCTAAAATTCGTTTTTCGGTTTCATTAGTACTTTCATTTATTTTTTTTGGTATGGTTTTGTACTTACCCACAAGAAAGCCATTAAGACGACGATCACGTAATTTGTTATATACAGTGACAGTGTTCCAACCTATGCCGTTGTACCTGTTACCTTCATCATTGAGTACCTTGACGATATGAGTCACCCCGTACCCATCACGATACATCTGAAAGATTCGTTTAATAGTTTCTACTCTGTGATAGTCAATCTCATATGACAGTTTATCAGTACTGAGTGACAACCAATCTGGTGTGTTGTTGTTTAAAGCTCCCCCATTTGCTAAAGATGCTTCTTTGCGATGCTTCCATGACTTCATACTAATACGGGCTTTTCGCTTCGATTCCTGGTGAGCACGTTCAATACTTGTGGATAATGCAGATAACTTGTGATCGAGCTTATAGCTGTAGATTTGCCCCGTTTCAACTTCAACAATATCAATGTTACGTTTGATCAGAAAAGTACACTCATCCATTGCATCATAGCCCTGCTTCCTGGAAAACCTGTCAACACTCTCGATCAGCAAACAACCTTCAGTAATTTCTCCTGATCTTACACGTTCCTTGAACCGCCCCAATGAGCCCTTCGTGAAGTTGTGTCCGGCGTAGCCTGACAAGCCTTTATCACTTTCCAGTACTTCATGATTGCTTGGATCAAGCTGATACCCTAATTCAGCGGGTAATTTAGCGTTTTCGAGGAAGTCTAATACTGTACTAATCTGGCGCTCTAAGCCAAAAGCATCAACCTGCTGCAAACTCGATACCCTACTATAGATGTAGGCTTTGACAGTTCGCATTCATGCACCTATACATTTGATAAACATAATCATTGAGGAACTCATTATGTCCGATAAAGAATATGTATTCTATAGTACGCTGGAAGAAGCAATTGATGCCGCTCGCGAAGAGTTCCTCGCCGATAATCCCGGCATTGAGGAAGAAGATGCTGACGTGCAACAACTCAATATCCAAAAATACGTCCTACAGGACGGCGATATTATGTGGCAGGCCGAATTCTTTGCTGATGAAGGTGAAGATGGTGAATGTCTGCCGATACTGAGTGGTGAAGGTGCGCAGGCGGTATTCGACGGCGACTATGACGAAATTGAGTTACGTCAGGAGTGGCTGGAAGAAAATACGCTGCACGAATGGGACGAAGGTGAGTTTCAGCTCGAACCGCCGCTGGATACCGAAGAGGGTCAGGCCGCAGCGGACGAATGGGACGAGCGATAAGTCACCGCTACTCGTAGGGGCCGTGGCTGGCATCGATGGGCAGCAGTAGCGTGTCGAAAATCAGCGAAAACGGCAGATCGAGCACGGTGAGATAGCGCCATGCGGAATCACGGACATCCCACTGTACGCCGGGGTAGTACTGATTCCCGTGGCCCTGCCCGGGGATGGTGCGGCTGATAATGCTGCCGCAACCGCTGAGCAGGCATGCCATCATGACGACAATGATTACTTTCATGTCTGACCTCTAAAAAAATACCGGCGATTAAGCCGGTATTTTATTTGGCGGGTGGCGCTTCGCTTACCCGCCCTACTTAACAACTTACTTCGCCTTCAGTGCGAGTGGATTCAGCTGCACGTCCTTATAGTAGTTCACCCACGAAGAGTATCTCTCCGGAGAGGACCACACGCGGTAGTGAAGCCGTGCCATCGTCACCGGATCGCTCAACAACACCAGACGACGGTCGCGGTTAAGCTTTTCTGGCGTCTCGTTCAGCGCCTGCTCAACGTGGCGATCGCGGGCGATCTCCAGCACCTGGCTGGCGCGGTGACGCGCCGTCGCCATCGCGGTTGCCAGCGCGTTGAATGACGGATTAAACACGGCGTGCATAAAGCCATCATCCAGCGTGCGTTTGCGGTTCTGCTCCAGATAGGTATCGGTATCCACCAGCACCTGCGGCGGAGAATACTCTTCCGGGATCAGGAACAGCTTCCAGCGTTTGGTACGCAGGCCCACCGTGGAGCGGCTGGAGATCACCGACACAAACGGCGACAGGATCAGCGAGAAGACGATTGGCGCCAGCCAGAACAGGAAACGCAGATCCAGCCAGGCCATACCAACGGCCCACACCAGGCCCAGCAGCAGCTGAGAGCCGTGGCGCATAAAGGCTTCACTCCACGGCGTAGAGTCATCGTCACGCTGCGGTGAATTCCACACCACTTCCCATCCCAGGAACGCGCTCACCACAAACACCGTATGGAACAGCATACGCACCGGCGCCAGCAGGACCGAGAACAGCACTTCCAGCAGCAGTGAAAGGGTCACGCGACAGAAACCACCGTACTCCTTCGAACCTTTACACCAGATCAGAATGATACTGAGCAGCTTAGGCAGGAACAGCAGCACCATGGTCGACGCGAACAGCGCAATCGCCAGCTCCGGACGCCACTGCGGCCACACCGGGAACAGCTGGCGCGGTTGCAGGAAGTACTGCGGCTCCGTCAGAGCATGCACAACCTGCAACGCGGTCGAGAGCGCCAGGAACATAAACCACAGCGGCGCAGACAGATAGGACATAACGCCCGTCAGGAACACCGCACGGTGAACAGGGTGCATCCCCTTCACCAGGAACAGGCGGAAGTTCATCAGGTTACCGTGACACCAGCGGCGGTCGCGTTTGAGCTCATCCAGCAGGTTCGGCGGTAGCTCTTCATACGAGCCAGGCAGATCGTAGGCAATCCAGACGCCCCACCCTGCGCGACGCATCAGCGCGGCTTCCACAAAGTCATGCGACAGAATGGACCCGGCAAACGACCCTTCACCCGGCAGCGGCGCCAGGGCGCAGTGCTCGATGAATGGCTTCACGCGGATAATGGCGTTGTGGCCCCAGTAGTGAGATTCACCCAGCTGCCAGAAGTGCAGACCGGCAGTAAACAGCGGGCCGTAGACGCGGGTCGCAAACTGCTGACAGCGCGCATACAGCGTGTCCATACCGGACGCTTTTGGCGAGGACTGAATAATACCCGCGTTCGGGTTGGCTTCCATCAGACGGACCAGCCCGCTCAGGCAGTCGCCGCTCATCACGGAGTCTGCATCCAGTACCACCATGTAGCTGTACTGGTTACCCCAGCGACGACAGAAGTCATCGATGTTCCCGCTCTTACGCTTAACACGACGACGACGACGGCGGTAGAAGATCTGCCCTTCGCCCTGCACCTCGGCAATCAGCTCCATCCAGGCTTTTTGCTCCGCCACGCAGATATCCGGATTGTAGCTGTCGCTCAGAATATAGACGTCGAAATGCGCTGCGTTACCGGTCGCCTTCACGGACTCCCAGGTAGCACGCAGCCCGGCGAATACGCGGTCAACGTCTTCGTTACAGATAGGCATGATCAGCGCGGTACGGTGCTCAGGATTGAGGGGTTCATCCCCGACCGTCGACGCGGAAATGCTGTATTTGTCACGCCCCATCAACAGTTGCAGGAAGCCCATCAGCGCCGTCCAGAACCCGGCGGAGACCCAACAGAACAGCACGGCGAACAGCAGAAGAATGCCGCTCTGTAAAATATACGGCAGCAGCTGCATGAAGGAGACCCAGATATCCTGGCCAATCATGTCAGCAGGGTTAATCAACGCCCAGCCCTGGTACGGCAGAATGGTTTTCATGTACCAGGTGGCGACAACCGTCTGCGCCAGCGTCAGCAGCAGCAGAATGTAACGACGAATCGTTCCCACGGTACGCCATTTCTGCTCGGATGCCTGCTGTTCTTTGGTCAGACGTGACAGATAGCGCGGCGTCACGTCACGCCCACGCAGGCGATCCCAGAAGCGGCCCACCGGGTTGGTGCGCCACGGATCGGGGAACATGGAGGAACGCGTGGCCTTCGGCATCGCCTGTAGCTGGTCACGCCCTTCGTCATCCTTGATTAGCTGCCCTTCTGCCAGCGAGTCCGGCCATGCCTGCTCCAGACGTGCCTTCACTGACCCCAGCGGCGTATCATCATCACGGGAAAAGTGACGATGTTCACCATCCAGCGCGGTGTGAACCGCGCGGATGTCGCTCGCAGGGAGTGCCGCTTTTTCAATGTCCGTCAGCGGCATGGCATCAATATATTCAGATGTATTATTCATTGGCAGGTAGCTGATAGCTCCAGGTTTCACTCAGCGGCTTATCGTTACTGACCAGCGCGGCGCGCATTTCAGTGGTCTGTTTCGGATCTTTCACCTTCACGCGCAGGGTCAAACGCCACCCTTTGGTGACCGGGTTGTAACGCACGGCGTTCTCAACGATTTCACCGTTATCGCCAATGCTGGCCTGTGCCGTCACGGCAGTATCCGGGGCCAGTTTTTTCATATCCTGCCCGGTGAAGTCCACGATAAATGCCAGCGTGCCATCCGGCTGACGAATCAGGTTGGACTGCTTCACGTCACCCGTCGAACGACGCGTCTGCATAACATACGCGTTATCCGGTGCGTGCAGTTTGTCTTCGTCACGGCTGAAGGTGATCGCATACTTGAAGTTCATCTCTTTACCGGCTTCCGGCAGCTGATCCGGTGTCCAGTACGCCACAATGTTATCGTTGGTTTCATCGTTAGTTGGAATTTCAACCAGCTCAACCTTGCCTTTACCCCAGTCGCCTTTCGGCGTAACCCAGGCGCTTGGACGCAGATCGTAGCGGTCATCCAGATCTTCAAAGCGGGAGAACTGACGGCCACGTTGCAGCAGACCAAAGCCCTGCGGGTTTTCCATCGCAAAGCTGCTGACGGCGAGGTGTTTCGGGTTGTTCAGCGGACGCCAGATCCACTCGCCGTTACCCGCATGAATGGAGAGGCCATTGGAATCATGCAGTTCAGGACGGAAGTTGGTCGCCGGAGACGGCTGGTTCGGCCCGAACAGGAACATGCTGGTCAGCGGCGCGACGCCCAGTTTGCCCACTTTATCGCGCAGGTAAACTTTAGACTGTACGTCAACCATCGTGTCACGCCCTGGCATGATCACGAAGCGATAAGCGCCTGTCGCACGAGGGGAGTCCAGCAGCGCATAAATTGTCAGACGTTTGTCGGTTGGTTTTGGACGTTCGATCCAGAACTCGCGAAAACGTGGAAATTCTTCACCTGATGGCAGCGCGGTATCAATTGCCAGACCGCGCGCAGAAAGCCCGTACACCTGCCCCGCGCCAATCACGCGGAAGTAGCTGGCGCCAAGCATGCTGACGATTTCGTCGTTTTTATCTTTGCTGTTAATCGGATAAAGCACCTTGAAGCCTGCGAAGCCGAGGTCTTTTACCGTGTCTTTATCGTGTTGCACATCGCCAAAATTGAAATAATCCGGGCTGTACTTGATTTTGCGTACCGCGGTCGCCGTCACTTCGTTGATGGCAACCGGCGTGTCGAAGTACATACCCTGGTGGTAAAATTCAAGCTTGAACGGGGTTTTAATATTGTTCCAGTACGCTTTATCGTGATTGAACTGGATCTGCTGATAGTCCGCGTATTTCATGTCGCGGAAAACGGAGGGCAGGTTACTTTTTGGCGCTTCGTAGCTCTTGCCCGCCATCGATTTAGCCTGTTTTGCGACATCATCGATGTTAAAGGCCAGTGCAGATGAGGTATACAGTGACAACAGCACTGCTACACCCAACCAACGCATTTTCATCATTTGTGGTTTATGTTTCATAATAAGTAAGCACTTCCCCCTTTGTGTGCTTATATCGATCCGATCCATTTTAATGGAAACTCAGGCAATCCGACAACATTATCACTGCTTTGTTCAGCTCGCTGGCTCATGGATTAAGCAAATGAAAGAACCCGCTTTTCACTTTGCGTGCTTATCCTGGAGACAGGGTGTCGGTCTTGGTGTAGGGTTGGCTCCGAATGTAACCATTATGAGCCTTAGGGATAAGGCGAAAAGTCTGAGAATGCGCAAAGTTATATGAGCACAACCCCTGTACAACGTGAATATTTCCTCGACTCGATCCGCGCATGGCTCATGCTATTGGGGATCCCTTTTCATATTTCACTGATCTATTCCAGCCACACCTGGCACGTGAACAGCCAGATGCCCTCCTGGTGGCTGACGCTGTTTAATGATTTTATCCATGCCTTCCGCATGCAGGTGTTTTTTGTCATTTCCGGTTATTTCTCTTACATGCTCTTCTTGCGCTATCCCCTCAAACGATGGTGGAAAGTGCGCGTGGAGCGCGTGGGCATACCGATGTTGACGGCCATTCCGCTGCTGACGCTGCCGCAGTTCATCATGTTGCAGCATGTTAAAGGCAAGGCGGAAAACTGGCCGAATCTCTCCTTCTATGAGAAATACAATACCCTGGTCTGGGAGCTGATTTCCCACCTCTGGTTCCTGCTGGTACTGGTGGTGCTAACCACGGTGAGTTTGTTGATCTTCAGCCAGCTGCGCCAGCGCGCGAGCACCGCATCCTCGACCTTCTTCGCCAACATCACCCTGGGCAAGCTGTCTCTGCTGTTTCTTGCGCTGGGGGTCGCGTATGCCGCCGTCAGGCGTACCCTGCTCATTGTCTACCCTCCCATTCTGAGCGATGGGCTGTTTAATTTCGTGGTGATGCAGACCCTGTTCTACATTCCCTTCTTCCTGATTGGGGCGCTGGCATTTATTCATCCCCGGCTTAAAGCGCTGTTTACCACCCCCTCCCCCTGGTGTGCGGTGGGTGCTGCGCTGGCCTTTGCCGCCTATCTTCTCAATCAGCGCTATGGCAGCGGGGACGCGTGGATGTATGAGACAGAGAGCGTGATAACGATGCTGATGGGCCTGTGGATGGTTAACGTGGTGTTCGCCCTTGGCCATCGTCTGCTGAATTTTAAATCCAGTCGCGTCACCTATTTCGTTAATGCTTCGCTGTTTATCTACCTGGTTCACCATCCGCTGACGCTGTTTTTCGGGGCGTACATAACGCCGCATATCGCCTCGAATGCGCTGGGCTTCTTCACCGGCCTGGTCTTTGTGGTTGGCATTGCCATCGTGTTGTATGAAATCCATCTGCGGATCCCGCTTTTGCGTTTCCTGTTCTCAGGCAAACCTCAGGTTAAAGCGGGATAACAAAACGGCGCCTCCAGGGCGCCGTTTTTGCACTTCAGACATCAAAATGCCTGGCTGCGCGCGGTCAAAATCCGCTGATACAGGTCGGCGGTGTGCTCATCGAAACAGACAAAAATGACTTTTTCCGGCATGGGTTTGAGGGAAAGGTAGTGATAAACGGTATTCACGGCGATTGTAGCTGCCGCTTCCTTTGGATAACCGTACACGCCGGTGCTAATGGCGGGGAACGCCATGGTCTTATACCCGTTATCCGCCGCAAGCCGCAGGCAGTTCCGATACGCCTGCTCCAGAATCTCAGCCTCATGGCGGTCGCCACCGTGCCAGACGGGTCCAACGGTATGGATCACCGCTTTGGCCGGGAGATCGCCTGCAAGCGTAATAACAGCATGCCCCGGCGGGCACTCTCCCTGCTGCTGACGCACGGTTTTGCATGCTTCAAGGAGTTGAGGGCCTGCGGCCCGGTGAATTGCACCGTCCACCCCGCCCCCACCCATCAGGGAGGAATTGGCTGCGTTGACGATCACGTCAACGTGTACCGTCGTGATATCGCCATGAATAACGTCGATTTGCGGTCTCATAAACACCCTCTGCAACCCGCCTTTTTCATCAGTGTATCGCAGAGGGAGAAGGAGAAAAACTGCCGTGAAAAAAACGTCGGTTAGCGGTAATCCACCTGAACGACCGCAAGCGTTTTCTGTTCATTCAGGTATTTCATGCTGACAGCGGCCAGAGCTGAATGAGGATGATGGCCCCGGAGCGCCTCGTCATAACTGATGGTATGCGTTTTCATACGGTTATTTTCCGGACAGGAGATCGCAAACTGCTGATGCCGGGGCGTGACTTCGCACGGGTCAGCGACCACCGCGCCACGAAAATGAATCACCCCACCATTTTCTATAGTTGCTGAATAAGCCGGAGATAAAAAAGAGGACAGGATCAGTCCCAGACCAGAAATAATACACGCTGCGGATTTGAACATTATTTGTACTCCTCAATGAAATTCGTCCTTGAGGGGTAAAAACGCTCCGTTATGACGTATCAATTTAAGCAACCCGATGACTAGGTTCTTGATATCAGCATAGCTTACCTGTGCAGCGCCGCTGCTTTATTAAATCATTGATTTCATGAATTATTAAAGCGTACTTGCCGGTGCGTTCCACTGCTGTGATAAATGAAGCGATTTTCCATCGGAAACGGTGACGATTATTTTTACCGCATCCCCTGAACGAATATTTAAACTGATTCGCGTTAAATCAATCGGCTGATTAGCGGGTATAAAAAGAGTATTTTTCTGCCGCGATGTACTTTGTCCCGCTTGCCCCTGTCGGACAGATAACACCTCAACCTGACATTCGCAGGCGTCTGCCAGCGTGACCTGAGGAATAATGGTTGTCATATTTGCCTGCTGTGAGGTGCTGAACGTTATCTGGCTGGCAAGCGCGGCAAGGAGAATGAAGGTGCTCATGAGATCCTCCCGAAAAAAAACAGGGCACATGCCCTGTTTTTTGGTACAGAAATGAATCAGTACTGATGTGCGGTCGCGTTGTTGCCAAAGCCAACCTGGTGCACAGTCACCGTTGAGCCGGACGCTGTCTGGTCTACCGCCGCGCCGTTGCCGCCGCCGAACTGTTTCACGTTGATAACAGAGTCTTTGCTATTCCACTGGTCGATGGTGGCGCTGTTACCAAAGCCTTTTTGCAGCAGATCGATAGAACTGTCATCAGAGCCCTGACCAACATCTGCGCCGTTACCGCCACCGTGCTGGGTAATGGTCAATTCAGAATCTCGGGCGTCCGTCTGCAAAGCAAGCGCGGAGTTACCGCCGCCGTACTGGTAAATGCTCAGGGTTGAGTCAGGGCCGTTATTGCCGCCACCCCAGCCACCTCCGTGGCCGCCGCCAAATTGTGGTACCGCACCTGCGAAAGCACTGCCAGAAACTACGATTGCTGCAATAACTGCCACTTTGAAAAGTTTCATGGTAAACCCCCATCGGATTGATTAAGGCGTCACACATCGCTAGCGTTGAATAACGCGAATAGCCATTTGCGACTGTCTCTGTACTACAACTGCTGTTTTCTGCGTACCATACTGCGTTATATTCGCCCTGTTACCCGAGCCTTTCTGGATAATCATGGCGGTGTTGCCAAAAGCGCCCTGCTTAATACTCGCATCGTTGCCGTTACCGGTCTGATCGATATAAGCAAGGTTATACGTCCCTGACTGATCAACATGCGCGCGGTTATTCCCGCCCTCCTGGGAAATAATGGACAGCAATTTAGAACCGCCCTGGCGTACATCAGCATTATTACCTGAGCCCTGTTGACCAATAATGGCTGCCTGATTGTATGAAGCTTTACTTAATTCATTTATCGCAAAATTATATTCAGAACTGGCTAAATCTGAATCACCTGCGATTACAAACCCAGGCGCACCCAGTAATGTAAACATCATAAACAACATTTTGTTTTTCATGCTGTCACCCTGGACCTGGCTATAAAATAGGTATGTCTTTACCCGTTAACGCGATTCGTTTTGTTAACGCCGCGTTACGGAAAAGAGTATGTCTGCCGAAACATATTTAATATCTCACCCGTGTGCCTTATTTTTATATGCTCATTCACCTCAAAGTCGTAAATCTCGCCTGAAACGACGCGACACACCACTAATGCAGAAATAAATTCTTGTCTGAGCGTCTGGACAACAGCGAGACAGGCTGTCCAACCTGTACCGGCTTCTACAGACAAACATGGCAATGTCTTTTGCCCGGTGCGTGACACGAAGCAAGTTTTCTTAAGAAAAATTTCCAGCTTAGAGAAGTCTTAACTTTTTAGCTGAGTTCATACTTTTTACCGGCTGGCTTACAATAATTAAAAGCTCAATAATTCAATTCGTTATAATATATTGTATGACTTTCAAAATCTGTGCACGTTTATACACCTGTACAACTTTCCCCTTACCTTAAAATCTATTAGCCCTGCAAAATACACAACTTAATATCGAATTTTACATTCTGTTACAGGATTAACACTTGCTTTAAAGTTTGCAATAGCTAGATTGAAAACAGCAGTATGTTATTTGTTTTTAATTTTACCGCCTCCTTTGGAGGAAGGTTTTTTAACTACACACAGCAGTGCCACACCTGTCAGTACTTCTGGTGCCCTTTTCAATAATACGAGGGCAGCTGCCGGGTG
Source organism: Enterobacter sp. BIDMC 27 (assembly GCF_000534415.1). Taxonomy (NCBI): domain Bacteria; kingdom Pseudomonadati; phylum Pseudomonadota; class Gammaproteobacteria; order Enterobacterales; family Enterobacteriaceae; genus Enterobacter; species Enterobacter sp. BIDMC 27. The sequence goes on along the minus strand of NZ_KI973178.1, from coordinate 2,590,240 downwards.
TCATAAATAACGTGGGGTTTCATCATGTTTAATGAAGTCCATAGCTTACCCGGTCATACATTATTGTTGATCACAAAACCTTCCTTACAAGCGACAGCGTTATTGCAGCATTTAAAACAATGCCTCTCGCTTAACGGGAAACTGCATAATATTCAACGTTCTTTTGATGATATCGCTCCTGGCAGCATCATTCTTCTCGATATGATGGAAGCGGATAAAAAACTGGTCCATTACTGGCAGGATAATTTAAGCAGGAAAAACAATAATATCCGCGTATTGTTATTAAATACGCCTGATGAGTATCCTTTCCGCGATATTGAGAGCTGGCCGCATATTAACGGCGTGTTTTACGTCACTGAAGAAGAAAACCGTGTCGTGGAGGGTTTGCAGGGCATATTGCGGGGGGAGTGTTATTTCTCGCAAAAACTGGCCAGCTACCTCATTACCCACTCCGGAAATTATCGCTATAACAGTTCAGAATCTGCACTTCTGACGCACCGTGAGAAAGAGATCCTGAACAAACTGCGTATTGGTGCTTCAAATATTGAAATCGCCCGTTCGTTATTTATCAGCGAAAATACGGTTAAGACGCATCTTTATAATCTTTTCAAAAAGATAGCTGTTAAAAATCGCACGCAGGCGGTGTCGTGGGCAAACGATAACCTCAGGCGTTAATAGCATGAAACGCACCCTAAGTTGGATTGCCGCCGCAGGCATTATGCTTGCTGCCGGAAACCTTCAGGCTGTTGAGGTGGAAGTTCCCGGACTGTTGACCGACCACACCGTCACCTCTGTCGGACACGATTTTTATCGTGCCTTCAGCGATAAGTGGGAAAGCGATTATCCGGGTAACTTAACCATCAACGAACGGCCCAGTGCGCGGTGGGGAAGCTGGATCACAATAACCGCTAATCAGGACGTTATTTACCAGACTTTTTTATTCCCAACGAAAAGAGACTTCGATCAGAACGTCGCTTTCGCGCTGGCACAAACAGAAGAAGCTATTAACCGCCTACAGTTAGACAAAGCCCTTTTGAGCACAGGCGATTTAGCAAAAGATGAGTTCTAGCAACGACACCTATTTCGGAGGCTGTAATGCGTCTCGCACACACAGTGATTTCGTTAATGCTCATTGCGCCGTTGAGCTGGGCCGGAAATATGACATTCCAGTTCCGCAACCCTAATTTTGGCGGCAACCCGAATAACGGAGCCTTTATGCTTAACCAGGCTCAGGCTCAAAACTCCTATAAAGACCCCAGCTATGACGATGATTTCGGTATCGAGACCCCGTCGGCCCTGGATAATTTCACTCAGGCCATCCAGTCGCAAATATTAGGTGGCTTATTAACCAACATTAATACCGGAAAACCCGGCCGGATGGTCACTAACGACTTTATCGTCGATATTGCCAATAAAGACGGGCAGCTTCAGTTAAATGTGACAGACCGAAAAACCGGTAAAACGTCGACAATCCAGGTTTCCGGTTTGCAGACCAGTTCAACTGATTTCTAAACAACCCCGAAATAAGGACAATTATTATGCAGCGCTTTTTTATTTTAGTTGCAGTGTGCTTATTAAGCGGTTGTTTAACTGCCCCGCCAAAAGAAGCCGCTAAACCCACCCTGATGCCTCGTGCCCAGAGCTACCGGGATCTGACGCATCTGCCGGTCCCTACCGGGAAGATATTCGTCTCGGTCTATAACATTCAGGATGAGACGGGCCAGTTCAAACCGTATCCGGCCAGTAACTTCTCGACGGCCGTACCGCAGAGCGCCACCGCGATGCTGGTCACCGCCCTGAAAGATTCTCGCTGGTTTATTCCGCTGGAACGTCAGGGGCTGCAAAACCTGCTTAACGAACGAAAAATCATTCGTGCCGCGCAGGAGAATGGTACCGTTGGCGTCAATAACCGCATGCCGCTACAGTCTCTCACCGCAGCCAATATCATGGTGGAAGGCTCGATTATCGGCTACGAAAGTAACGTGAAATCGGGCGGCGCGGGTGCGCGTTACTTTGGCATCGGGGCCGACACGCAGTATCAGCTGGATCAGATTGCCGTCAACCTGCGCGTGGTTAACGTGAGCACGGGTGAGATATTATCCTCCGTGACCACCAGCAAAACGATTCTCTCTTATGAAGTGCAGGCCGGGGTGTTCCGCTTTATCGATTACCAGCGTCTGCTGGAGGGTGAAATTGGCTATACCTCTAACGAGCCGGTCATGCTGTGTCTGATGTCGGCCATCGAAACCGGCGTGATTTTCCTGATTAATGACGGTATCGATCGCGGCTTGTGGGATCTTCAGAATAAAAGTGACGTGAGTAATGCGGTGCTGGTGAAATACCGTGAGATGTCGGTGCCGCCGGAGTCATAATCGGCGGCGCATAAAAAAGGCGAGATTTCCGTCTCGCCTTTTTTTATTTACTTACCGCAGGAACGCTCTGGCTCTTCTCGCGTCGGGCCGCAAGCCAGAGGCCGCTGTTCTTCATGGCGTAGCCAACCAGTAACCCCAGCATGAGCGAAGGGACCACCAGCTTCCAGTCCCCCTGCCCCGCAAAGGTCGCGCAGGCACCCATGAACGTGCCGGGCACAAAGGACAACAGCAGATGTTTTGCCTGAACGCACATCAGGAAGGCCACAATGCCGGTGATGGCGTACCCCAGGATTTCCACATGCGGCGCCAGCGCGCTGCCTTTCATAATGACCAGCGCCCAAATCACACCGCTCATCAGAGTACAGCCGGAGATGAAGAGCCCTTTGAGACCACCCTGCGGGCAGGCGAAATAGGCCGTGCAGCCAAGAAAACCAGCCCAGCTCAACAAGCCGAGAGAGACAGCCACCCAACCCCAGAGGCCGGAGAGGATGCCAGTCGTGATTGCAATACAAAGTAGTATGTTCATGGTGCGCATCTTAGCAGATGCGCACCTTAGAAATGAGATCAGAAGCACATTACGTGCAAGTTGAAATGTATCGTTGCAGGATTTTTGTGATTCAAATCACTCTTCGTTATCTTCTTCCAGCTCGTCCCACATGGCAGCGATGGCGTCACGCGTCAGCGGAGCCAGCGTTCTCCAGAACGGCGAGGTGGCGTGGGCTTCAAGTTTACCCAGGAAGGTGCCAACCCACGGAAGCAAATACGTTTCGAACAGGGTTTCAATCGCCTCGTTCTCATCATCACCTGCATTATCTTCAATCCAGGAGGCCGCCAGCAGCAGGGTACCGATATGATCGGCAGGCATATCCGTCAGGGGCATGCCGCGTTCTGAAAGAAACGCCCGAACTTCCGCTTCGGTCGTACCTTCCTGCCAGGCAGAACGATACGGCGACACGCGACACTCTTCCCCCACAAACAGCGCGTTGTAATCCGTTGAAATCTGCTGCATATCGCAGCTTTTTTGCAAGCGTTCCAGCAACTCATCCTGTTCCAGCGGCCAGCTCTGCGCCAGTTTACCTTCACGAATCAGGGTAAACAGCGGAACCAGCAGCGGATCCTGCGGCTGGCGGTAATATAAGGTGCCCAGCACGCGGCAAAGGATGGAAAACTCATTCATGTTTTTATTCCGTTATTAATTAAAGATCGGCAAATTCATCAATCGGCGCCATGCCGCGCGACTCAAGGAAGTCGAGCATACGACGCGGCGTGACGTTCAGGATCTGTTCTTCCGGGAAATTCACGTCCCGCAATATTTTCAGGCACTCGCTAAAATCACCCAGCGTGAAGGCCGTGTGTGAATCAGAGCCCAGCGCCACCATGCCGCCCGCGTCACGCACGGCCGCCGCCACTTCGCGGCAGTTGGCTTCACTGCCCTTACGCGAGTGAACAAAGGAGGAGTTGTTAATCTCCAGCGCCACACGGTGCTTCGCTGCCGCCTGCGCCACGGCCTGAATATCAATCGGGTATTTCGGATTTCCCGGGTGGCTGATAATGTGCACGTTGCCGCTGGCAATAGTGGCAATCATCGCTGCGGTGTTGGTCTCTTTATCCTGGGGCGCAAAGACCGGCTCGTGGAAGCCGGCGAGGATCAGATCTAACGAGGTCAGCATCGGGCCGGTGCAGTCAATCTCACCGTCAGTATTTTTGATGTTCGCTTCGATGCCGCGCAGTATCCCGATACCGTCCACCAGGCGTGGCCAGATACGCATATTCACAAAATGCCAGTAGTGCGGCGCATCCGCCATATCCGGACCGTGATCGGTTATCGCAAACAGTTTAATGCCTTTCAGCTTCGCCTGAGCGATATAATCATGGAGGTTACTGTAAGCGTGGGTACTGGCGACGGTGTGCATATGCAGGTCAACGGGATACATCTTTCTCTCCTCTGCGGTTTTTCCAAAGGATAGCAGTTATCAGCGGCGAATATTAGCAAAAACCCGGCGAACGCCGGGTTTCTCTCAGTAGCCTCGCTGTCTGTCGACCTGTCCGGTCACCGCGTTGCCCTTCTCTATTTCGCTGATGGTATGCGAGATGTACGCCACGGCCTCCGCCGGTCGCGTCACGGCCGCAATATGAGGCGTCATCGCCACGCGCGGATGTGCCCAGAGCGGGCTGTCTGTCGGCAGCGGTTCGCGGCTATAGACATCCAGCATTGCGCCTTTCAGTTTACCGCTATCCAGCGCTTTCAGCAGATCGTCTTCCACAACGTGTACCCCGCGCGCCAGGTTCATTAAGTAGCTGTCTTCTGCCAACTGGTTGAGGAGCGTGCCATTGATAATGCCGACCGTTTCCGCCGTATTCGGCAGCAGGTTAATGAGGACGCGAGTCCCTTTCAGGAACGCCGGGAGTTCGTCCGTTCCGGCAAAGCTCTCGACGCCTGGATAATCCTTACGGCTCCGGCTCCAGCAGCGCAGTGGGAAGCCCCACGGCGCGAGCGCTTCGGCGACTTTCGAACCCAGTACACCCGCGCCGAGGATGCCGATGGTGAAATCTTCATGCTGATAATCCGGAAGCGGTTCCCAGTGGGATTGCTGTTTAAACGCCTGATAATCGTCGAAACGTCGGAACCAGTGCAGCACCTGGCTCACGGCATATTCCTGCATCTGCTGCCCCATACCGGTATCTTCCAGACGAAACAGGGGAATATCCTCCGGCAGCATTTCAGGGTGTGCCTTCAGCTTACTGAGAATGGAATCCACACCCGCACCAAGAGCAAACACCGCCTTCAAACGGCGTCCCTGAAGCATTTCGACCGGGGGATGCCAGACCAGCGCGTAGTCGGCATGTTCATTATCGCCCTGTTTCCATTCGCGAACGCGTGCGCCAGGCAGTGCCGCCGTGAGCGCGTTAATCCAGTTAGCCGTATCAAAAGTGGGGTGATAGAAGATAATATCCATAGTCATTGCCTTTTATTGCGCTGTTTTATTTTCATTTTCAACTGGCTTGCCAGCATAACAAATTTATCGCTAAACCGCGTTGCTGATAAAAGAGGCGCATTTCGCACATTTCGGAATCAGGTTGCCTGAAGTTTGTCTAAACACGCTAAATTACTGAAAAAGTGGGTTGACGGCAGTACGGCTTTTCCTTACATTAGCGCCCGTCCCGACAACAACGGGAAGACAATATGGTGAGGTGTCCGAGTGGCTGAAGGAGCACGCCTGGAAAGTGTGTATACGGCAACGTATCGGGGGTTCGAATCCCCCCCTCACCGCCATATTCAAGACAAGAGCTCGTACGAAAGTACGGGCTTTTTTCTTTTATATTCTCTGCAAGGGGGGGATGAGAACCCCCGACCGGGGTTCGACAACTGGCGCAGCCAGTTGGACAGACTGAGAGCGTAGCGAACAGGCTGCCCGAAGGGCGAGCGAAGCGAATCAATCCCCCCCTCACCGCCATATTCAAGACAAGAGCTCGTACGAAAGTACGGGCTTTTTTCTTTTATATTCTCCGCAAGGAGATTCGCTCCCTGCGTTCTTTATGTCGGGTGGCGCTACGCTTACCCGACCTACAAAAAGCTAGTCTTCAACCATCTTTGCATACTCTTCGGTGAGAAAATCCACCAGCGTCCTGACCGATGGCAGCAGGCCGCGCCGGGATGGATACACCGCGTGGATCACTTCCCGTCTGGGTTCCCAGGCATTCAGCACCCGAACAAGTTCACCTGAAGCCAGCTGATCCTTCACCATCAAAATGGGCAGCTGTACCACGCCCACGCCCGCCATCGCCGCCTCCCGCAGCGCCAGCATGTCGGTAGTCACCAGGCGCGGCGTGAAGTGAATTTCTGCCTTTGCGCCCTCCGGCCCGCTCAATTCCCACTTATGCAGGTGCTTGCCCGCCCCCATACTTAACCCCGGCCACTCGCTGAGTTCAGAGGGCATCGCCGGGTTGCCCATCCGTTCAATCAGTGCCGGCCCGGCAACCAGACAGTGCCCCCTGTCCGCCAGCACCCTTAATACCAGATCGCTGTCATCAAACGGGCGCGGACGAACGCGGATCGCCACATCCACCCCCTCCGCCACCAGATCGACCCGGCGGTTGGTGGCTTCGAGCTGGAGGTTGATCCCTGGATAGCGCGCCATAAACCGCGCCAGCATGGGCCCCACGTGAACGTGCAGCAATGTGACAGGACAGGTGATCCGGACCATACCGCGCGGCTCAGCCTGTAAAGCAGCCACCGCCTCCTCCGCAGCTTCAGCTTCCACCAGCATGGCTTTACAGTGCTGATAGAATGTCTGCCCCACCTCCGTCACCGCAAACTGCCGCGTGGTACGTTGTATCAACCGAACGCCCAGGCGTTCTTCCAGCTGCGCAATCCGACGGCTCAGTTTCGACTTAGGCTGATCGAGCGCCCGCCCCGCCGCCGCAAAGCCGCCATGCTCCACCACCTTCACAAACCATACGAAATCATTGAGATCCTGCATACGCCTCCATTGTTCCATTTAAGGAACAGTTAATGTCATTTTTGCTATCTACCGGGATATTAGCCCTGAATATAAGCTAATTCCATCAACAGGACATCAGGAGTTAATCATGAAAAACGTAACAGGCGTGTATACCGCACCTCGTCCGCACTGGGTCGGTGACGGTTTTCCGGTTCGTTCGATGTTTTCTTACCAGACGCACGGCGAGCCCCTGAGCCCGTTCCTGCTGCTGGACTACGCCGGACCGCATACCTTCCCGGCGGACGGCGCGAAACGCGGCGTGGGCGAGCATCCTCATCGCGGTTTTGAAACGGTGACCATCGTCTACTCAGGCGAAGTGGAGCACCGTGATTCCACTGGCAGAGGCGGCGTTATTGGCCCAGGCGATGTGCAGTGGATGACGGCAGGCGCAGGCATTTTGCACGAGGAGTTCCACTCCAGCGCGTTTTCGCAGAAAGGCGGTGAACTGAAAATGATGCAGCTGTGGGTCAACCTGCCCGCTAAAGACAAAATGGCGACGCCTGGCTACCAGAGCATCACTCAGTCGGATATCCCGGTGGTCACCCTGCCGGATAACAGCGGAACATTGCGCGTGATTGCTGGCCGTTTTGGAGAGGTAACCGGCCCGGCGCATACCTTCTCACCGCTGAACGTGTGGGATCTCGCGCTGCGCCAGGGTAGCCATCTGACGCTCAATCAGCCCGAAGGCTGGAGCACGGCGCTGGTTGTCGTTGAAGGCAGCGTGACGGTGAACGGCACCACGCCTGCCGGTGAGGCGCAACTGGTCGTGCTGAGTCAGAGCGGTGACAAACTGCATCTCGAAGCCAGCAGCGATGCCAAAGTGCTGCTGATGGCCGGGGAGCCGCTGAATGAACCCATCGTGGGCTATGGCCCGTTTGTGATGAACAGTAAAACCGAAATTGCCGAGGCTATTCGCGATTTCAACTCCGGCCGCTTTGGCCAAATCTAAACGTAATAAGGAGCGCATTATGTCTACCCCTGCAAACTTCAACGGTGCACGTCCCGTTATTGACGTAAACGATGCCGTTATGCTGCTTATCGATCACCAGAGCGGGCTGTTCCAGACCGTAGGAGACATGCCAATGCCTGAGCTGCGCGCCCGTGCAGCAGCGCTGGCAAAAATCGCCTCGCTGGCGAAGATCCCGGTGATCACCACGGCGTCGGTTCCACAGGGACCGAACGGCCCGCTTATCCCGGAGATCCACGCCAACGCGCCGCACGCACAGTATGTGGCACGCAAGGGTGAGATCAACGCCTGGGATAACCCGGAGTTCGTGGCGGCGGTGAAAGCCACCGGGCGCAAAACGCTGATTATCGCGGGGACGATCACCAGCGTCTGCATGGCCTTCCCGTCCATCAGCGCGGTGGCGGACGGATATAAAGTGTTTGCGGTGATTGATGCCTCCGGCACCTACAGCAAAATGGCGCAGGAGATCACCCTGGCGCGCGTGGTGCAGGCAGGCGTGGTGCCGATGGACACGGCTGCTGTTGCTTCCGAAATTCAGCGCACGTGGAACCGTGAAGATGCGGGTGAATGGGCTGAGGTGTACACACACATCTTCCCGGCCTACCAGCTGCTGATCGAAAGCTACAGCAAAGCGCAGGACGTGGTGAAAAATAGCGAAGTGCTCGATTCGCAGCGTTAATCCTGCGCGCTGCGACATAAGCTGATTAAGGCTTAACCGAACAAGCACGAATGCTGAAAATCTGCTTGACCGTTTTAGCGCAACTCCCTATAGTAGCGCCCCGTTGCCCCCCAAGCGGTCAGGCAGCAAAACAATATGGTGAGGTGTCCGAGTGGCTGAAGGAGCACGCCTGGAAAGTGTGTATACGGCAACGTATCGGGGGTTCGAATCCCCCCCTCACCGCCATATTTAAGATGAGAGCTCGTACGAAAGTACGGGCTTTTTTCTTTTATATTCTCCGAAAAGGGGGGATGAGAACCCCCGACTGGGGTTCGACAACTGGCGGCAGCCAGTTGGACAGACTGAGAGCATAGCGAACAGGCTGCCCGCAGGGCGAGCGAAGCGAGTCAATCCCCCCCGGTGCGACACGAGCTGCCTCACCTACAAAAAAAAGCCCGTACAAAAGCACGGGCCTGTCTCAACCATTCCTCAGCTATTCAGCTTTCCAGCCGGTTGCTTTCCCTCGGGAGCAAGTCTCTGGCCAATATTCAAACCCGCTTCATCCTTACGCTCCTCCAGCCAGTAATCCGCATTTTTAATCCCCAGCCGAACCGGGTCAAAGTGTGGATCCAACCCCTGTGCATTCTGGATTTCATAATCCTTCAGGCTGGCAAACGCTTTTTTATGCAACAGAACGATGGCAATAATGTTGAGCCATGCCATCAGCCCTACGCCGATATCCCCTAATCCCCAGGCCAGATCCGCGGTGCGTACCGTGCCATATACCGTCGAAGCCATCAGACACAGCTTGAGCAGGAACGTCAGCCACGGGCGATGAATCTTACGGTTGATGTAGGCGATATTCGTTTCAGCGATGTAGTAGTAAGCAATGATCGTGGTGAAGGCAAAGAAGAACAGCGCGATGGCAACAAAGTAATTACCGAAGCCCGGCATCATACTTTCCATTGCCGTCTGGACATATCCCGGTCCTGCGGCCACGCCCGCTATTCCGGTATAGAGCGCTGCGCCGTCGACGCCCTGCACGTTATACAGCCCGGTGATCAACAGCATAAACCCGGTCGCGGAGCAGACAAACAGCGTGTCGATGTACACGGAGAACGCCTGAACCAGCCCCTGTTTCACCGGATGGCTTACGGCCGCCGCCGAGGAGGCATGTGGCCCGGTACCCTGCGCCGCCTCGTTGGAATAGACGCCACGCTTCACGCCCCACATGATGGCCTGGCCCAGAATAGCGCCAAACCCAGCTTCAAGGCCAAAAGCACTTTTCCAGATCAGCAATATAACTGAAGGAAGCTGATCAATATTGATAGCGATAATCACGCACGCGACAATAATATAGCCGAGCGCCATAAACGGAACCACCATACTGCTAAAGCTGGCAATCCTTTTTACGCCACCAAAAATAATAAAACTCAACAGCACAGCAAGTAACGCCGCCGTGACATTTGGGCTCAGACCAAAGGCAATATCCAGGCTCGCACCAATAGAGTTTGCCTGCACACCTGGCAGTAATAATCCGCAGGAGAAAATCGTTACGATGGCAAATAACCATGCGTACCACTTCACGCCTAACCCTTTCTCAATATAAAAGGCAGGACCACCACGATATTCGCCGTTAATTTTCTCTTTATAAACCTGACCTAACGTGGATTCGACAAAAGCAGAGCTTGCCCCCAAAAATGCCACGATCCACATCCAGAAAAGCGCACCGGGTCCACCAAAGGTAATGGCGGTCGCTACACCGGCAATATTCCCTGTCCCCACGCGGCCCGCCAGCGTCATCGTCAGCGCCTGAAACGACGACACGCCTGCCTCGGTAGGACGCCCCTGAAACATCAGGGTAATCATAAGTTTTATATGCCGTAATTGCAGAAAGCGACTACGCAGCGAGAAATAGAGGCCGACACCCAGACATAAAAATATTAACGCCGGGCTCCAGATAACACCATTAATTGCACTAACCAGTTCGTTCATGTATGACCCTTAGCGTGATGTTCCAGAGGAAACGATCCCCTGGCGAGTTTCTTTTTAGAATTTTGTCTGAACAAGTACGAAACATAGATAATTACCCAAAAGACACCAACTTAATTTTTACTGCTTAGTCATGTTCTGTGACAACATTCACGTTTAATTTTAAACCAACAATTAGCATGATCATTATATTCATAGATATTTTGTGGGTATTATAAATACATATCACATTTCCGTGACCTGTATAAAAAGCGTTCGCAGCAAATTAACAGTAATATTATTATTACCGCAAAACGGGGCGTAAATCCCGTTGAATGCTATAGGAAATAAATATGATTTAAAAAAGCCACGCGTGCAGAGGGAATAAAGGAAGCTTCCCGGCATAACGCCGGGAAGAAATGACTTAAAATGTGAAATGATCTTAGTCGGAGTACACTTCCAGCGTTCGTTGGCACAGCGCTGAGCGGACGCAGTCCTCTTTTGTGAAGCGGACCACCCCTATCATCTCATCTTCATCAAAACGTGACATGGCATCGCTCAGGCCGGACTTCACGCCCGACGGCAGGTCACACTGGGTAATATCGCCGTTGACGATAACCGTCACGTTCTCCCCGAGGCGCGTTAAAAACATCTTCATTTGCGCAGCGGTCACGTTCTGAGCCTCGTCAAGAATAACGACCGCATTTTCAAATGTACGTCCGCGCATATAGGCGAACGGCGCGATTTCCACCTTGCCAATCTCTGGTCGCAGGCAGTACTGCATAAAGGAAGCGCCCAACCGCTTCACCAGCACGTCATAGACGGGCCTGAAGTACGGGGCAAACTTCTCGGAAATATCGCCGGGCAGGAAGCCCAGATCTTCATCCGCTTGCAGTACCGGACGGGTAACGATGATCCTTTCCACGTCCTTATGAATCAGCGCCTCCGCCGCTTTGGCGGCGCTGATCCAGGTTTTCCCGCATCCGGCTTCCCCGGTTGCAAAGATGAGCTGTTTACTCTCGATAGCATTCAGGTAGTGCGCCTGAGCTTCATTCCGCGCCACAATTGGCGATGCATCGCGGCTGTCCCGCGCCATGCCAATGGTTTCTACGCCGCTCATCTGCACAAGCGAGGTGACCGATTCTTCTTCACGCTGCTTATGGCTACGTGAATCCCGTCTCAGCACACGTTTTGCTTCACGACGAGCTTTGATCACTGCTTTCTGTCTTCCCATGGATAGCACCTTGAGTTGTTGGTATTCATCACACGCGCCAGCATCGGCACGATTATGCGCACGAACATCAGAGGGTTGGCTTCCTTGTAAGCCATTGCTTGCATTACCGGATGACGATATACAACGGCTACGCGCACCGTTATGCACGTCGGTAGAAAAAGGTTCTTGAGGTGAAGGAGAGAATTTGGTGGTGAAGAAATCGCTGCCGGAGTCTGAGCCTCCGCGCCGGGTACTGCGGTTGATGTGTTTACCTTGTCCAGTACAGGACGCAACCATTCGCGATCTCCATAGTGAGTTAGCATCACTGCCGGGAACTACCGCTGTCTTCTCTTAAGTACATCAGGAATTATCATAAATGCAACATTTATTTTACCTGAATGCAACTTTAGGACTACCCCTACATGGAAAATCAGTCTTATATAGAAATATTACAGAAATATAACATTAAGATAGTCCTTCGAAAAAATAATGTCCCCGCGAACTGTCGCAGGGACGATTATCAGGCTTCTATCAGACCCTGAGCGAGCCAGGCGTTCGCGTCACGCGCGCCGGGCAGGGCAAAGAAATAGCCGCCGCCGATGGGCTTAATATATTCCTCCAGCGCTTCGCCGTTGAGCCGCTTCTGCACGGTGAGGAATCCCTTCTCCAGATCGTGCTGATAGCAGACAAACAGCAGTCCCATATCAAGCTGACCGGAGTTGGTCACCCCCAGCGAGTAGCTGTAGCCCCTGCGCATCATCAGGCTGGATTGCGTCTCTTTGGTGCGAGGATTGGCGAGGCGAATATGGCTGTCCAGCGCGATGACATCCCCGTTCGGATCGCGGGCGTAGTCGGGTTCATCGTGCTCGTGCTTCATGCCGAGCGGTGCGCCGGTTTGCTTATCGCGACCGAAGATAGTTTGCTGCTCTTTCAGCGGCGTGCGGTCCCAGAACTCCACGTGGAACTGAATGATACGCACCGCCTGATAGGTGCCTCCGACCGCCCAGGCCGGTTCGCCCTGATCCGCCGTCACCCATACCACGTTCTTCATCAACGCGGTATTGCTGCTGTCCGGGTTGGCGGTGCCGTCTTTGAAGCCCAGCAGGTTGACCGGCGTCTCTTTCCCTTTACTGCGCGCGGCGTGGTCAGAGATAAAACCTTCCCGCTTCCAGCGCACGCTCAGCAGATCCGGGGTGTGCTTGATAATATCGCGCAGGGCATGGATCACCGTATCCTGGGTATTAGCGCAGATCTGCAACAGCAGATCGCCGTGGCACAGCGCCGCGTCAAGAGAATCATTCGGGAATCGCGTCATTTTTTGCAGCGCTTTCGGCTTCTGCTTCGCCAGTCCGTAGCGATCATCAAACAGCGATTCCCCCACCGACACGGTAATGGTCAGATTATCGGGAGCGATAAACGCGCCGAGGATGCCGGAATCCATCGGCGGCAGGCGCGGATTCGGTGTTTCCGGTGCGGGACCGCCGGCGGTGAGAAAGGCAATACGCGTGGTCAACAGCCTGAACAGACGCTCAAGGTCGGCTTTATCACTCGCCAGCGAATCGAAAGCCACCAGCATCATCGAGGCCTGCTGCGGCGTCAGGATCCCCGCCTGGTGCTCACCATAAAACGGCTGCGTTTCCATACGCGCATCCGGGGAGAGCGTGCCAGGGGCGCTTTGCGGTTTTGCCGCATGCGCCACCGGACAGCCTCCCGCCAGGGCAAACGCGCCGCCCAGCGCCCCTACCCCTTTTAACAACCGACGTCGGGAAGGTTCCGCCACGTCGTATTCGTCATGCTTGTTCATCGCTTAATCCAGACCCAGTACGCCACGCAGCAGGGAGAGATCTTCCGCCAGGGTGGTTATCGGGCCTTTCAGCGCGTTACGGTCAGCATCGGTCAGCTTGTCGTAGGTTTCGAACCCGTCTTTGGTGCGGTATTTCGCCAGGATAGCGTCAACTTTCTTAAAGTTGGCATCCACTTTCGCCAGCAGCTCGCCGTTCTCTTTTTGCAGCTGAGGCCGCAGCAGATCGACAATTTTCTGTGCGCCGTCGACGTTCGCCTGGAAGTCCCACAGGTCGGTGTGGCTGTAACGATCTTCTTCACCGCTGATTTTGCTGGCGGCCACTTCTTCAATCAGGCCCGCTGCGCCACCCACCACTTTCGACGGTGGGAATGCCAGCTCGCTGATGCGTTTTTGCAGCTCCAGCACGTCGCTGTTGAGCTGCTCGGCGTATTTCTCCATCCCACTGGTGGAGTTATCGCCAAACAGGGCTTTTTCCAGACGGTGGAAGCCGGTGAATTTCGGATCGGCGGCCTTCTGCTCGTAGTCGTCTTCACGGGCGTCAATGCTGCCATCGAGGTCAGAGAACAGTTCGGCAATCGGCTCAATGCGCTCGTAGTGCTGACGGGTAGGCGCATACAGGGATTTCGCTTTTTCGATGTCGCCCGCTTTCACCGCGTCGGTAAAGGCTTTGGTGCCTGCCACCAGGTCCGCTGTCTCTTTGGTGACGTAGGCTTTATAGGCGGTAATGGCGTCGCCGAGGCTCAGCAGCGCCGTGCCTTTGGCCGCATCCGCCGTCGCTGCGCCTTTGACGATCAGCTTACCTTTCGGGTTAGTCAGCAGGCCGCAGGTCATGTCATATTCCCCGGGCTGAAGATTTGCGGTCATCTTCTGGCTGAAGCCCGGCGCGATATTCTCGCGCTCTTCCACCACCATCACGCCTTTCAGAATTTCCCACTCCAGCGCCTTCTGGCTGTGGTTCTGAATAATAAACTGCGTTTTACCGCTGTTAACCGTGATGGTCATCGGCTCGCACTGTTTATCGTTGACGGTGACTTTTACCTGCGGAATATCTGCCGCCTGAGCGGTGAAGGCAGACACGAACAGCGCGGCAATGCCTGCGCATAACGCACTACGACGGAACTGAATGGCCATGACTCTTCCCTTTAAAAGTATGTTGTAACTAAAACAGCACTTACGGCGCTACGCGCGACGTCTGCGAGCCGGTACGCGGCGGCATAGCGAACAGGATCAGCGCCGGAACCAGATAGATAAAGTACATCGCCACTTCGCTGACGCTCGGCGTTTCCTGGTAGCCGAAGATCCCTTCGAGCAGGGTACCGGTCAGTGAATGGGTCGACAGGACGTTGCTGAGATCGAACGCCACGTCCTGGAAGTGGTTCCACAGACCCGCTTCGTGGAAGGCGCGGATCGCCCCTGCCGCCAGCCCTGCGGCCACCAGCAGAATAAACAGGCTGGTCCACTTGAAGAACACCCCCAGGTTAAGACGAATGCCGCCCCAGTAGAGCAGGAAGCCAAGCACAACCGCCGTGGCCAGCCCGAGCACCGCGCCCAGTGGGGGCCAGATGCCCACGTCCTGCTGAAAAGCCGCGAGCAGGAAGAACACAGACTCCAGGCCTTCACGCGCCACGGCGAAAAAGACCATCATGATCAGCGCCCAGCCGTGGTGGTTGCCTTTTTGCAGGGCGTTATCCACCGCCTGCTCAAGCTGTACCTTCACGTTACGGGAGACCTTGCGCATCCAGAACACCATCCAGGTGAGGATCACCACCGCAATCACGGCGACGATCCCTTCAAACAGCTCCTGCTCTTTCTGCGGGAACTCCCCGGTGGTTTCGTTGATGAGGATACCGAGGCCCAGGCAGAGCGCCGCAGCAAGGAAAACCCCAACCCACATCACGCCAATCCAGCGTCCGCGCTGGGTACGCTTCAGATAACTGGCGATAAGGCTAACAATCAGGGCCGCTTCAAGGCCTTCACGTAACATAATGAGAAAAGGAACAAACATGCCGACACCTTAAATGTTTATCGCGGTCAACTGATGCAAAGAAAAGTAAATTCTTGTGATAGTGATTATCATTACGGCAACAAGAAAAACAAGCGAAATGTGTTGCGTTTTGATGACCAGATGTAAACGCATTGCGGAGTAATAATTGCCTGAGTAACCGTTACGTTTATAAGGTATAACGAAAATGCCCATTTACGGTTAACCGGGGCTGTGGCTAAATGTCCGCCTCGAAAACCAACTGAAAATAAGCCATGTTTAAAATTGTCCATTTCCTGCTGGCGCTGGTGATTATTCTTGCGCTCGCCTGGCTGGTGAGTTTCGACCGCCGAAAAATTCGTATTCGTTTCGTTTTACAGCTGATCGTGATCGAAATCGCGCTGGCGTTCTTTTTCCTCCACGCAGAAAGCGGCCTGTTTATTATTAAATACGTTTCCGGTTTCTTTGAGTCGCTGCTTAAATTCGCTGCCGAAGGGACGAATTTTGTCTTTGGCGGGATGGGTGAAAAAGGGCTGGCGTTCATTTTCCTTGGCGTGCTCTGCCCCATTATTTTTATCTCGGCGCTGATTGGTATTCTTCAGCACTGGCGTATTCTGCCGATCTTTATTCGGGTGATCGGGACGCTGCTGTCAAAACTGAACGGCATGGGCAAGCTGGAATCCTTTAACGCGGTGAGTTCGCTGATCCTCGGTCAGTCGGAAAACTTCATTGCCTACAAAGGCGTGCTGGGCGATCTCTCCTCGCGTCGTCTGTTTACGATGGCTGCCACGGCCATGTCGACGGTTTCGCTGTCGATTGTCGGGGCCTATATGACTATGCTCGACGCCAGGTTTGTCGTCGCGGCGCTGATCCTGAACATGTTCAGCACCTTTATTATTCTTTCGGTCATTAACCCGGCCCGCCCGGAAGCGGAGCCGGATATCAGGCTGGAAAAACTGCACGAATCCCAGAGCTTCTTTGAAATGCTGGGCGAGTATATTCTGGCCGGTTTTAAGGTGGCGATGATTATTCTGGCGATGCTGATTGGCTTTATCGCCCTTATTAGCGCCATTAACGCCCTCTTCTCCGGCATATTTGGCATGAGCTTCCAGCAGATTCTGGGTTATGTGTTTTATCCGCTGGCGTGGCTTATTGGTATTCCGCTGAGCGATGCCTTAAGCGCGGGGAGCATTATGGCAACTAAACTGGTGGCGAATGAATTTGTGGCGATGATCGAGCTGCAAAAAATAGCCCATCAAATGTCACCGCGCGGGCTGGGGATTTTGTCCGTGTTCCTGGTATCGTTCGCTAACTTCGCTTCCATTGGCATTGTGGCGGGGGCAATAAAAGGTCTGAATGAGCAACAGGGTAACGTGGTGTCGCGGTTTGGTTTACGCCTTGTATACGGGGCAACGCTGGTAAGCCTGCTGTCGGCGAGCTTTGCGGGGTTGGTGCTGTAAGTTTTGTGCCCGGCGGCGCTTCGCTTGCACGGGCCTACGATACAACAACGGCGGGTTATCCCGCCGTTTTCATTAAAACTGCACGCACACCGGCTGGTCGACCCGCATCACCGACTCCTGCGCGAAGCTTGACTTATAGATCCCGCGCAACGCTTCGATATTCTTCTCACTCTGCGCGTCTTTAGCGTGGATCAGCATCAATGCCTTGCTCGGCTCGCGCGCCACTTTTCCATCATTCCCCAGCCACTGACCGCGCGCATCAAATACCGTTAAACCATCGCGAAAGCGTGGCGTCACGTCCTGGTCGACAAACTGCTGCCATTCGTTGCCTGTAATTTGCGCCCCGGCAGGACGGTTTAAGCCGAAATAGAGCGTGGTCTGCTGCATCTGATTTTCTGCTTTGCAGGTTTCTACCGCTGCGTGCTGTGCGGGTGCGGTACAGCCCGCCAGCATCACGAATGCCGCCGCCATCAACCCTGTTTTAATCATCATTTATTATTACTCACACTGGTGAACGGTCTGTTCCCTCTCCCCACCGGGGAGAGGGTTAGGGTGAGGGGAAATTACTCAGCCTGGAGCTTAGACGGCGGCGCTGAGTGATAGTGCGCGTCCGCCTCCGCAAAGCGTTTCTGCATAGACGCAGACGGCGCTTTACCCAGCAGGCTAAACACCACGATACCGAGGCTGCCGAAGAAGAAGCCCGGAATGATTTCGTACAGCCCCAGCCACGCGAACTGTTTCCAGACGATAACGGTAACCGCACCGATAATCATCCCTGCCAGCGCGCCGTTACGGGTCATGCGTGACCACAGTACAGAGAACAGCACCACCGGGCCAAACGCGGCGCCGAAGCCCGCCCAGGCGTAGCTCACCAGCCCCAGGACGCGGTTTTCCGGGTTTGCCGCCAGCGCAATGGCAATCAAGGCGACCACCAGCACCATAAAGCGCCCTACCCACACCAGCTCTTTCTGGCTCGCGCCCTTACGCAGGAACGCTTTGTAGAGGTCTTCGGTGATGGCGCTGGAGCACACCAGCAGCTGACAGCTCAGGGTGGACATCACCGCCGCCAGGATCGCGGAGAGCAGAATACCGGCAATCCACGGGTTGAACAGGATCTGCGCCAGCTCGATGAATACGCGCTCGGCGTTCTGGTTCACCGCGCCCGCCTGCGCCGGGTTGTTGTTGAAGTACGCGATACCGAAGAAGCCGACCGCACACGCCCCCGCCAGACACAGGATCATCCACGTCATGCTGATGCGACGCGCGTGAACGATGGTGTGGTGAGAATCCGCCGCCATGAAGCGCGCCAGAATGTGCGGCTGGCCGAAGTAGCCCAGGCCCCAGCCCATCAGAGAGACAATGGCGACGAAGTTCAGCCCTTTCAGCATATCGACGTTTTCGATGCTCTTCTGCTTGATCACTTCCAGCGATTCGCCAAAGCCGCCGACGGTGAAAATGACAATCACCGGAGTCAGGATCAGGGCGAAGATCATCAGGCTCGCCTGCACGGTATCGGTCCAGCTTACCGCCAGGAATCCGCCCACGAAGGTATAGAGGATGGTTGCTGCGGCGCCGGCCCACAGGGCGGTTTCATAGCTCATGCCGAAGGTGCTTTCGAACAGGCGCGCGCCCGCCACGATGCCGGAGGCACAGTAGATGGTGAAGAACAGCAGGATCACCACCGCGGAGATAATGCGCAGGATACGGCTGTTATCTTCAAAGCGTCCGGTGAAGTAGTCCGGCAGCGTCAGGGCGTTGTTGTTGGCTTCGGTGTGCACGCGCAGACGGCCTGCCACCAGCTTCCAGTTGATCCACGCGCCGACGGTCAGACCGATGGCGATCCAGCTTTCGGAGATACCGGAGATGAAAATCGCGCCCGGCAGCCCCATCAGCAGCCAGCCGCTCATGTCGGAAGCGCCCGCAGAGAGTGCGGTGACCATCGGGCCTAAGCTGCGCCCGCCGAGGATATAGTCGTCAAAGTTTTTCGTTGAACGCCATGCCAAAAACCCTATCAGGATCATGCCAAAAATATAAACGAGAAATGTCACCAGCATCGGTGTGCTAATAGCCATTCAAATTCTCCAAAATGTCGAGCGACAACCGTCCGGGTTGCCTTGTTATGTCATCACCGGAACGTAGTGATGTGTGTATGTGTTTCCGTTGGGCGCGCTATCCTGCCGTATACGCATCCCACTGACAAACGATTTAACACTGCATTTACATGAATTTCATCCCTGGTTTTATACGTCTTTCCTATAGGTTGCACTCGCTCACGCTTTTACGGGTTGCACCTTTAAAAAGTGTTAAGCACCGCATAAAAACTGGGCTCAGAAACGGCCGCACGTTCTTTTTCACAGCTAACTAATCGTTAACAATCCATTCATTTTCCAGCTTGCAGACCAGGTCACATTTAACACGGTTGCACAAAGTTGCAACATGGTGGATATTTCACGCTATCAACAGAACGCTACTACAGAACAACAGGAGTTTTGGCATGGGGATGACCACCATGGGGGTTAAGCTGGATGACGCTACCCGCGAACGGATTAAAACCGCTGCGACCCGCATCGACCGCACACCGCACTGGTTAATCAAGCAGGCGATTTTTAACTATCTGGAAAGACTGGAGAGTGAAGAAGGTCTGCCGGAGCTGCCTGCTCTGCTGGCGGGCGCAGCGAACGAAAGCGAAGAGGCCGCGACGGCCGTTGAAGAGAACCACCAGCCGTTCCTCGAATTTGCCGAGCAGATCCTGCCGCAGTCCGTCAGCCGCGCCGCCATTACCGGCGCCTACCGCCGTGCCGAAACCGACGCCGTGCCGATGCTGCTGGAGCAGGCGCGCCTGCCGGAAGCCGTTGCCGCCCAGGCGCACAGCCTCGCGTATCAGCTCGCCGACAAGCTGCGTAACCAGAAAACCGCCAGCGGACGCGCCGGTATGGTGCAGGGTCTGTTGCAGGAGTTCTCCCTCTCCTCGCAGGAAGGCGTGGCGCTGATGTGTCTGGCGGAAGCGCTGCTGCGTATTCCGGATAAAGCCACCCGCGATGCCCTGATCCGCGACAAAATCAGCAACGGCAACTGGCACTCCCACATTGGCCGCAGTCCGTCCCTGTTCGTTAACGCCGCCACCTGGGGCCTGCTGTTTACCGGCAAGCTGGTCTCCACCCATAACGAAGCCAACCTGTCGCGCTCTCTGAACCGCATCATCGGCAAGAGCGGCGAGCCGCTGATCCGCAAGGGCGTGGACATGGCGATGCGCCTGATGGGCGAGCAGTTCGTCACCGGGGAAACCATTGCCGAAGCGCTGGCGAACGCCCGCAAGCTGGAAGACAAAGGCTTCCGCTACTCCTACGACATGCTGGGTGAAGCGGCGCTGACCGCCGCCGACGCGCAGGCCTACATGGTCTCTTACCAGCAGGCGATCCACGCCATCGGTAAAGCGTCCAACGGTCGCGGTATTTATGAAGGTCCGGGCATCTCTATCAAGCTTTCCGCCCTGCACCCGCGCTACAGCCGTGCGCAGTACGACCGGGTGATGGAAGAACTCTACCCGCGCCTGAAGTCCCTGACCCTGCTGGCGCGCCAGTATGACATCGGCATCAACATCGACGCCGAAGAGGCGGACCGTCTGGAGATCTCCCTCGACCTGCTGGAAAAACTGTGCTTCGAGCCGGAGCTGGCGGGCTGGAACGGGATTGGTTTCGTTATCCAGGCCTACCAGAAACGCTGTCCGTTCGTCATTGACTACCTGATTGACCTGGCCAGCCGCAGCCGTCGCCGCCTGATGATCCGTCTGGTGAAGGGCGCCTACTGGGACAGCGAAATCAAACGCGCCCAGATGGAAGGTCTGGAAGGTTATCCGGTCTATACCCGCAAGGTCTATACCGACGTCTCTTACCTCGCCTGCGCGAAAAAACTGCTCGGCGTGCCGAACCTGATTTATCCTCAGTTCGCCACCCACAACGCCCACACCCTGGCGGCGATCTACAGCCTGGCCGGGCAAAACTACTATCCGGGCCAGTACGAGTTCCAGTGCCTGCACGGCATGGGTGAACCGCTGTACGAGCAAGTGACCGGTAAAGTGGCCGACGGCAAGCTGAACCGTCCGTGCCGAATCTATGCCCCGGTAGGTACCCACGAAACCCTGCTGGCCTACCTGGTGCGTCGTCTGCTGGAGAACGGGGCGAACACCTCCTTCGTTAACCGCATCGCCGATACCACCCTGCAGCTGGACGAACTGGTGGCCGATCCGGTGCAGGCCGTTGAGAAGCTGGCAGCGCAGGAAGGCCAGATTGGTCTGCCGCATCCGAAAATTGCCCTGCCGCGCGAGCTGTACGGCGCGGGCCGCGTCAACTCGGCGGGTCTGGATCTGGCGAACGAACACCGTCTGGCGTCGCTCTCTTCTGCCCTGCTAAACAGCGCATTGCAGAAGTGGCAGGCCAGGCCGATCCTTGAGCAGTCCGTTGAGGACGGTGAAATGCAGCCGGTGATCAACCCGGCAGAGCCGAAGGACATCGTCGGCTACGTGCGCGAGGCCACGGAAGCGGAAGTGGAGCAGGCCCTGGAGAGCGCGGTGAACAACGCGCCAATCTGGTTTGCCACCCCGCCGCAGGAGCGTGCCGCCATTCTGGAACGCGCGGCGGTGCTGATGGAAGGTCAGATGCAGCAGCTTATCGGCATTCTGGTGCGTGAAGCGGGTAAAACCTTCAGCAACGCCATCGCCGAAGTGCGCGAGGCGGTCGACTTCCTGCACTACTACGCCGGTCAGGTGCGCGATGATTTCGACAACGAAACCCACCGTCCGCTTGGCCCGGTGGTGTGTATCAGCCCGTGGAACTTCCCGCTGGCGATCTTCACCGGCCAGATTGCCGCGGCGCTGGCCGCAGGCAACAGCGTGCTGGCAAAACCGGCAGAGCAGACCCCGCTGATTGCCGCCCAGGGCATTAGCATTCTGCTGGAAGCGGGCGTACCGGCGGGCGTGGTGCAGCTGCTGCCAGGGCGCGGTGAAACGGTCGGGGCCAAACTGACCTCCGATAACCGCGTACGCGGCGTGATGTTTACCGGTTCGACCGAAGTGGCCTCCCTGCTGCAACGCAACATCGCCACCCGTCTGGATGCGCAGGGCCGTCCTACCCCGCTGATCGCTGAAACCGGCGGCATGAACGCCATGATCGTGGACTCCTCCGCGCTCACCGAGCAGGTCGTCGTTGACGTGCTGGCCTCTGCCTTCGACAGCGCGGGCCAACGCTGTTCCGCCCTGCGCGTACTGTGCTTACAGGATGACGTGGCTGACCACACGCTGAAGATGCTGCGCGGTGCGATGGCGGAATGCCGCATGGGCAACCCGGGCCGTCTCACCACCGACATCGGGCCGGTCATCGACGCGGAAGCCAAAGCCAACATTGAAAACCACATTCAGACCATGCGTGCCAAAGGCCGTCCGGTGTTCCAGGCGGTGCGCGAGAACAGCGAAGATGCCCGCGAGTGGCAGACCGGCACCTTCGTGCCGCCAACGCTGATTGAGCTGGCAAGCTTCGACGAGCTGAAAAAAGAGGTCTTCGGTCCGGTACTGCACGTGGTGCGCTACAACCGTAACAACCTCAACGAGCTGATCGATCAGATCAACGCTTCGGGTTACGGCCTGACGCTTGGCGTGCATACCCGTATCGACGAAACCATTGCCCAGGTGACCGGCAATGCTAAAGTCGGCAACCTGTACGTCAACCGCAACATGGTTGGCGCGGTCGTGGGCGTGCAGCCGTTCGGCGGTGAAGGTCTCTCCGGCACCGGCCCGAAAGCGGGCGGTCCGCTCTATCTGTACCGCCTGCTAGCAAACCGTCCGGAAAATGCGCTGGGCGTGACGCTGGCGCGTCAGGACGCGGAATATCCGGTGGATGCGCAGGTGAAAGCCGTGCTGATCCAGCCGCTGGACGCGCTGATTAAGTGGGCTGAAAATCGTCCCGAGCTGCATGCGATTGCACAGCAGTACGGCGAGCTGGCGCAGGCGGGAACACAGCGTCTGCTGCCGGGTCCAACCGGTGAGCGCAACACCTGGACGCTGATGCCGCGCGAGCGTGTGCTGTGCGTGGCGGATAACGAGGAGGATGCACTGGTGCAGCTGGCAGCCGCAACGGCAACGGGCTGTGAGGTGCTGTGGCCGGAAGATGCCCTGCATCGCGACCTCGCCAAACAGTTGCCAAAAGCGGTCTCGGCCCGCATTCGCTTTGCGAAGGCCGATGCCCTGCTGACCCAGCCGTTTGACGCGGTGATCTACCACGGTGATTCCGACCAGCTACGCGAACTGTGCGAGCAGGTGGCGGCCCGCAGCGGCGCGATTGTCTCGGTGCAGGGCTTCGCCCGCGGGGAGACCAACCTGCTGCTGGAGCGCCTGTACGTTGAGCGCTCGCTCAGCGTTAACACCGCGGCGGCGGGCGGTAACGCCAGCCTGATGACAATCGGTTAATCGTGTAAACTCTCCCCGGTGACGCTACGCTTACCGGGGCTACAAAATAGCCCAGGCCGGATAAGCACAGCGTATCCGGCTTTTTTACATGGAGGGGATGATGAAAAGAGTATTTCTCGCAGGTGCAGCCCTGCTCATGAGCGCCAGCGCGCTGGCCGACGAGTGCGATAACGCGACCACCCAGCTTGAACTGAACACCTGTAGCGCGCAGCAGTACCAGGCCGCCGATAAAAAGCTCAACGAGACGTATCAGGCCGCCATCAAACGTGCGGCAGCGCCTCAGCGCGATCTCCTGAAAAAGGCGCAGCAGGCGTGGATTAGCCTGCGCGACGCGGACTGTGCGTTTATCGGTTCGGGTACGGAAGGCGGGAGCGTTCAGCCAATGATTGTGAACCAGTGTCTGGCGGAGAAAACCGCGGAGCGCGAAGCGTTTCTGGCCACGCTGATGCAGTGTGAAGAGGGCGACTTAAGCTGTCCTCTTCCGCCGGGAAACTAGCGCACGCGGATCCCTTCGATAATCATCCGTTGTACGTTTTCCAGGGTGCTCTGGAAAAACGCCTCGTCCTGGAGCGTTTTACCGGTCACCGCCTCGACCTGGGCCGCGAAGTCAGCGTAGTGCTGGGTTGAGGCCCAAATCATGAAGATCAGATGATGCGGATCGACGGGCGCCAGTTTTCCGCTGGCGACCCATCCGGCAATAATGGCTGATTTATCGTCCACCAGCTGCTTTAAATCGCCGGTCAGCTCCGCCTGCAACAGCGGCGCGCCCTGCAACATCTCCAGGCAGAACAGCCTTGATGCCTGCGGGTAATCACGCGATACCTCCAGCTTCAGGCGTATGTACTCCTCTATCGCCACCAGCGGGGCCAGCTCTTCGCGAAACGCCTTGAGAGGTCCCAGCCAGATATCGAGGATCTGCTGCATCACCGCGATATAGAGCGCCTCTTTTGACGGGTAGTAGTAGAGCAGATTGGTTTTGGACACCCCGGCCTGCTCGGCCACCTGCTCAAGGCGCGTGCCGTGAATACCAAACTGCGAAAATGTCTCCAGCGCAGCGCTGAGGATCGCCTGTTTCTTGGCGCTCACCGCCTGCGAACGTTTACCGGGTGTTTTCACTGCGCCTTGTGTCATTTTCGCTCTCCATTTTCTGTCCTGCGCTCAGCATAGCAAAACCCCCGTCTCGCCACGACCTTCTGCACCCTCAGCGCGCATGAGTGCCTGTTTTCTGTGCAATGATTTTGACCATCCAGTCCACATTTTCGCTGTTAATTTTAACAACCATCATTTAACACATTAATAACAAAGTGATTTTCAAAACTGGCACTGCCTTTGCAAAAACATCGTGACACCTGCGACGTAATGAAGAGAGGTTCGTGATGAAAATTGGCGTATTTGTACCGATCGGCAACAACGGCTGGCTTATCTCAACCACTGCCCCGCAATACATGCCGACCTTTGAGCTGAATAAAGCCATCGTGCAGAAAGCGGAGCACTACCACTTCGACTTTGCGCTCTCGATGATCAAGCTGCGCGGTTTCGGCGGTAAGACCGAATTCTGGGACCACAACCTGGAGTCCTTCACCCTGATGGCGGGCCTGGCGGCGGTAACCTCGCGCATCCAGATTTACGCCACCGCCGCCACCCTTACCCTTCCCCCGGCAATCGTGGCGCGGATGGCCTCCACCATCGACTCCATCTCCGGGGGGCGCTTTGGCGTTAACCTGGTCACCGGTTGGCAAAAGCCGGAGTACGAGCAGATGGGGATCTGGCCGGGGGACGATTACTTCTCCCGTCGCTACGACTACCTGACCGAATATGTGCAGGTGCTGCGCGATCTGTGGGGCACCGGCAAAAGCGATTTCAAAGGCGACTTCTTCACCATGAACGACTGCCGCGTCAGCCCACAGCCGTCGGTGCCGATGAAGGTTATCTGCGCCGGGCAGAGCGACGCGGGAATGGAATTCTCGGCGAAATACGCCGACTTTAACTTCTGCTTCGGCAAAGGCGTTAACACCCCTGCCGCCTTCGCGCCCACCGCGGCACGCATGAAAGCGGCGGCCGACAAAACCGGGCGCGACGTGGGTTCCTACGTGCTGTTTATGGTGATTGCCGACGAAACCGATGACGCCGCGCGCGCCAAATGGGAACGATACAAGGACGGCGCGGATGACGAAGCGCTGAGCTGGCTTACCGAGCAGAGCCAGAAGGATACCCGCTCCGGCGCGGACACCAACGTTCGCCAGATGGCCGACCCGACGTCTGCCGTCAATATCAACATGGGCACCCTGGTTGGCTCGTATGCCAGCGTCGCCAGAATGCTCGACGAAGTGGCTGCCGTGCCCGGCGCCGAAGGCGTGCTGCTGACCTTCGATGATTTTCTCACCGGCGTGGAAACTTTCGGCGAGCGCATTCAGCCGCTGATGCAGTGCCGCGCCCACATCCCTGCCGTGACGAAGGAGGTGGCGTAATGACGACCCTCAACGCTCGCCCGGAAGCCATTACCTTTAACGCGCAGCGCAGCGCGCTGATCGTGGTGGATATGCAAAACGCCTATGCCAGTAAAGGCGGGTATCTGGATCTGGCCGGGTTTGACGTCTCCACCACGCAGCCGGTGATTGAGAACATCAAAACCGCCGTGAGCGCCGCACGTGCTGCGGGCATGCTGATCGTCTGGTTCCAGAACGGCTGGGACGACCAGTACGTCGAGGCTGGCGGTCCCGGCTCACCCAACTTTCACAAATCCAACGCCCTGAAAACCATGCGCCAACGGCCCGAACTCCAGGGCACGCTGCTGGCGAAAGGCGGCTGGGATTATCAGCTGGTGGATGAGCTGGTACCGGAATCCGGCGATATCGTGCTGCCGAAACCGCGCTACAGCGGCTTTTTCAATACCCCGCTCGACAGCCTGCTGCGCAGCCGGGGCATTCGCCATCTGGTCTTTACGGGCATTGCCACCAACGTGTGCGTGGAGTCGACCCTGCGCGACGGCTTTTTCCTCGAGTATTTTGGGGTGGTGCTGGAGGATGCCACCCATCAGGCCGGGCCGGATTTTGCCCAGAAAGCCGCCCTGTTCAATATCGAAACCTTTTTTGGCTGGGTCAGTAACGTCAATGATTTCTGCGACGCGCTGGATCCCCCGCTCGCCCGCATCGCCTGAGGAGAACCGCTATGCCGAAATCCGTGATTATTCCGCCGGGCACCAGCACCCCGATTGCCCCGTTTGTCCCCGGCACCCTCGCCGACGGCGTGGTGTATGTCTCGGGCACGCTGCCGTTTGATAAAGACAACAACGTGGTGTTTATCGATGACCCAAAGGCGCAAACCCGCCACGTGCTGGAGACAATCAAAACCGTGATCGAAACGGCGGGTGGGACGATGGAGGACGTGACCTTCAACAGCATCTTTATCACCGACTGGAAAAACTACGCCGCGATTAACGAGATTTACGCGGAGTTTTTCCCCGGCGATAAACCGGCGCGGTTTTGCATCCAGTGCGGGCTGGTAAAGCCCGAAGCGCTGGTTGAAATTGCCACCGTTGCGCACATCGCGAAGTGAGGCGGCCATGATACTGTCCATTTCACCGCCCCCCTTTGCGGGCGCGCCCGTGGTGGTACTGATTGCCGGGCTCGGCGGCAGCGGCAGCTACTGGCTGCCCCAGCTCGCCGTGCTGGGGCAGGAGTATCAGGTGGTGTGCTACGACCAGCGGGGCACGGGGAACAACCCGGATACCCTGCCGGAAGACTACACCCTCGCACACATGGCCGACGAGCTTGCGCTGGCGTTAGCCGGGGCCGGGATCGCCCGTTACTGCGTGGTCGGCCACGCGCTGGGGGCGCTGGTCGGTCTGCGGCTGGCTATCGATAAGCCCGACGCCCTCACCGCGCTGGTCTGCGTCAACGGCTGGCTGACCCTCAATGCCCATACCCGCCGCTGTTTTGACATTCGCGAACGTCTGCTGCATGCGGGCGGGGCGCAGGCGTGGGTAGAGGCACAGCCGTTGTTCCTCTACCCGGCAGACTGGATGGCCGCCCGCGCCCCGCGGCTGGAGGCCGAGGACGCGCTGGCGCTGGCCCATTTTCAGGGCAAAGCCAATCTGCTGCGCAGGCTGGATGCCCTGAAACAGGCCGATTTCAGCCGCCACGCTGCACGCGTTCGCTGCCCCGTGCAGATTATCTGTTCCACCGACGATCTGCTGGTGCCGTCCGTCTGCTCCGCTGAACTGCACGCCGCTCTCCCGCACGCCCGCAAAACGGTCATACGCCAGGGCGGGCATGCCTGCAATGTGACCGTGCCGGACATCTTTAACACTCTGCTGCTGAACGGGCTTGCCAGCCTGCTGCACAGCCCAGAACCCGCTTTGTAAGGAGCTTGAATGAGCGAAGCCATCACGCCCGCCGCGCTGGAAACGCTGTTTACCGGCGCACGTACCCATAACGGCTGGCTGGATATACCGGTCAGTGACGAGACGCTGCGCGAGATTTATGACCTGATGAAATGGGGGCCGACGTCCGCCAACTGCTCCCCGGCGCGCATTGTGTTTGTGCGAAGCCCGGAAGGAAAAGAGAAGCTGCGCCCGGCGCTCTCCAGCGGCAACCTTGAGAAAACGCTCACTGCCCCGGTCACGGCGATTGTCGCCTGGGACAGCGAGTTTTATGAGCGCCTGCCTGAACTGTTCCCACACGGCGATGCCAGAAGCTGGTTTACCGCAAGCCCCGCGCTGGCGGAAGAGACCGCCTTTCGCAACAGCTCAATGCAGGCCGCGTACCTGATTTTCGCCTGCCGCGCGCTCGGGCTGGACACCGGGCCGATGTCGGGTTTTGACCGGGAAAAAGTGGACGCGGCCTTTTTCACGGGCACGCTACTCAAAAGCAATCTGCTGATTAACATCGGCTATGGCGATACGACCAAACTGTACGGACGCCTGCCGCGTCTGGCCTTTGACGATGCCTGCGGGCTGGCGTAAGGAGCGAACGTGATGACACCGGATAAACAAACCTTTCGCGACGCCATGGCCTGCGTCGGCGCAGCGGTCAATATCATCACCACCGACGGCCCCGCGGGAATGGCGGGCTTCACCGCCAGCGCGGTATGCAGCGTCACGGATTCCCCGCCTACCCTGCTGGTGTGCCTGAACCGCGGCGCGTCGGTCTGGCCGATTTTCAGCGAGAACCGCACCCTGTGCGTTAACACGCTGAGTGCCGGACAGGAGCCTTTATCCAACCTGTTTGGCGGGAAAACGCCGATGGCGGACCGCTTTGCCGCTGCCCGCTGGCAGACAGGCGACACGGGCTGCCCGCGTCTGGAAAATGCGCTGGCCTCGTTCGACTGCCGTATCAGCCAGGTGGTGAGCGTTGGCACTCACGACATTCTGTTTTGCGACATTGTATCCATCGTACGCCACCCGGCGCCGCAAGGGCTGGTGTGGTTCGACCGCGGCTATCACGCGCTTATGCGACCCGCCTGTTAATCCGCATTCAGGAGACAGATCATGTTCGGACTTCCCCACTGGCAGTTGAAATCGACCTCCACAGAAGAAGGCGTGGTCGCGCCGGATGAAAGGCTCCCGCTCGGGCAGACCATGGTGATGGGCGTGCAGCATGCGGTCGCGATGTTTGGTGCGACGGTGCTGATGCCCATGCTGATGGGGCTGGATCCTAACCTCGCCATTTTGATGTCGGGTATGGGTACCCTGCTGTTCTTTTTTGTCACCGGCGGGCGTGTGCCCAGCTATCTGGGCTCCAGCGCCGCCTTCGTGGGGGTGGTCATTGCAGCGACCGGGTTTAACGGTCAGGGTATTAACCCCAACCTGAGCGTGGCTCTCGGCGGCATTATCGCCTGTGGGCTGGTCTACACCCTGACCGGTCTGGTGGTGATGAAAGTCGGCACGCGCTGGATCGAGCGGATGATGCCCCCCGTCGTCACCGGGGCGGTGGTGATGGCGATAGGCCTGAACCTCGCGCCGATTGCGGTGAAGAGCGTTTCCGGCTCACCATTTGAAAGCTGGATGGCGGTGATAACGGTGCTGTGCATCGGCGTGGTGGCGGTCTTTACGCGCGGCATGATCCAACGGCTGCTGATCCTGGTCGGGCTGATTGCGGCCTGTCTGGTCTACGCGCTGCTGGCGAACGTGTTCGGTCTCGGCAAACCGGTTGATTTCACACTGATTCACCAGGCCGCCTGGTTCGGCCTGCCGCAGATAACCTCACCCACCTTTAACGCTCAGGCGATGATGCTCATCGCGCCTGTCGCGGTGATTCTGGTGGCTGAAAACCTGGGCCACCTGAAAGCCGTAGCGGGAATGACCGGGCGCAATATGGATCCGTATATGGGGCGGGCGTTTGTGGGAGACGGTCTGGCGACCATGCTCTCCGGCTCGGTCGGCGGCAGCGGCGTGACCACCTACGCGGAAAACATCGGCGTGATGGCAGTGACCAAAGTCTATTCGACGCTGGTCTTCGTGGCGGCGGCGGTGATGGCGATGCTGCTCGGTTTTTCCCCAAAATTCGGCGCATTGATCCACACCATCCCGGCCCCCGTGATTGGCGGCGCCTCGATTGTGGTATTTGGTCTGATTGCCGTCGCGGGGGCACGCATCTGGGTGCAGAACCATGTTGATCTGAGCCAGAACGGTAACCTGATCATGGTGGCGGTAACGCTGGTGCTGGGGGCGGGTGATTTCGCCCTGACGCTGGGCGGGTTTACGGTGGGCGGGATTGGCACGGCGACCTTCGGCGCGATCCTGCTCAACGCCCTGCTGAGCCGCCGGAAAAGGGATGTACCGCAAGGAAAAGCCATCACCCGCTCCACCTGAAATACGTGCCGCTTTCTTGCCGGGTGACGCTACGCTTACCCGGCCTACAATTGGCAAGTAGGCCCGCGCAAGCGAAGCGCCGCCGGGCTAAACGAGCAGGCTGCGCGTTATTAGCTATCTGCCCCTTGTTCAGCGCTCAATCCGGCAGTCGCCTTACGTCGTTTTTTTAACTTCAACTCGCTCACCAGCACCCCGGCGATAATAAACGCCGCGCCCACCAGCGCCAGCAGGGGCAGACGCTCCCCGGCGAGTCGCCCGAAAATACCCGCCCACACCGGTTCACCGGTATAAATGACCGTCGCCCGTGTCGGGGATACGCTGCGCTGCGCCCAGTTCATGGTGACCTGGATAATGGCGCTGAAAATGCCCAGCCCCAGCGCCACGACGATAAGCCCGGTAGACATCGGCGGGACGGACTCCCCTGCCGGCACCATCGTCGCGAACGCCACCAGCGACGCGGTGGTAAGCTGCACCACCGTCACCCGCTTGACGTCCACTTTTCCTGCCCAGGCGCTAATCAGGATAATTTCTGCCGCAATGGCGACGGC
This sequence comes from Enterobacter sp. BIDMC 27, assembly GCF_000534415.1. NCBI lineage: Bacteria > Pseudomonadati > Pseudomonadota > Gammaproteobacteria > Enterobacterales > Enterobacteriaceae > Enterobacter > Enterobacter sp. BIDMC 27. Next base: position 2,559,496 of record NZ_KI973178.1, on the reverse strand, counting down.
CCCCACCAGAGTGATGATCTCCCCCGGCCCCAGCGCCAGCAGATTATTTTCCGGCCCGGCTAATAAAATAAGGCCGATGAACGCCAGCACGATGCCAATGCACGACATCAAGCCCGGCATTCTGCCGAGGCACAACCACTGCAACAGCGGCACCAGCGGTACGTACATGGCGGTGATGAAGGCGGATTTACTGCTGGAGATAGACTGGAGCCCCCACGTTTGCAGGCTGTAGCCCATGGCAATCGCCACGCCAATGGCGACACCCGCTTTAAGCTCTCTCAGGGTCAACCCGCGCAGGGTTTTCAGCGAAATAAGCGCCACGGCAATCGCCGCGGTTGCAAAGCGCAGCCCCACGAAGAAAAACGGATCGCTCATCGTGACCGCGTACTGAACGGCAAGAAAGGTTCCGCCCCAGAACATGGTGATCAAAATCAGGATGGCTTCCTGAGGCTTAATGGAGAAGGTAAAACGGGAAACGGACATGGGACACCAGCACGAAGAATCAATCCTGTAGTGTGCGATGCCTTTGATGACAGTTCAATGTAGCAGACATAAAAAAACCGCCGGGAAACCCGGCGGCAGGGAGTTAACCCGGCGTACTACTTGTTGCTGCCGTGGCTATTTTTACCCCCTTTTTTACCAGCCTCTGATGCGCGCTGAGGGTCGTTTTTAAAGTTGCCCCCGCTAGACTGGCCACCTTTACGACCTGCTTCTGATGCTCTTTCACGGTCTTCAGCGAAATTACCTGAACCACCACGATGGTTTGCCATCTCTAACCTCCAGAGTGTGAAACATTAGACATCATATTGCATTCAGTAAAAGAGGATTCTTTCACCTCGCGGCTCAAGGACAGTGCCTTTATCTGTGCCGCGTGAAACTAAGCTTAGTGTAATGCGGCTATCCGGCAAGCGAGAGGTAATATTCTGCAACATGATCTCAGCCTTTCGTATGAAATGTCGGGGAAGTCATTCATAAGCCGTTCTTATATTTTGAAAAATCCGCGCCGCGAAAGTTGTTTCATTTTGCTACAAGGCGCATAACCAAAAGATATTGTTATATATCAAAGAAATGCCGTTCATTTTTGCAGTCTGGCTGTGATGTCATATCTTTAAAGGAACGCAGCGATCCGCTGTAAGAAAAACCAACGAGGAGTGATGCAAAATGGCAAAAGTTCTGGTGCTCTATTATTCCATGTATGGACACATTGAAACCATGGCTCACGCAGTAGCAGAAGGCGCAAACAGAGTAGACGGCGTTGAGGTCGTGGTTAAACGCGTACCGGAAACCATGCAGGCGGAAGCCTTCGCCAAAGCCGGGGGGAAAACACAAAACGCCCCGGTCGCCACCCCGCAGGAGCTCGCGGACTATGATGCCATTATCTTCGGCACCCCGACCCGCTTCGGCAATATGTCCGGCCAGATGCGCACCTTCCTCGACCAGACGGGCGGGCTCTGGGCCTCCGGCGCGTTATACGGCAAGCTGGCCAGCGTGTTCAGCTCTACCGGCACGGGCGGCGGCCAGGAGCAGACGATCACCTCCACCTGGACTACCCTTGCCCATCATGGGATGGTGATTGTGCCGATTGGCTACGGCGCGCAGGAACTGTTCGATGTTTCCCAGGTTCGTGGCGGGACACCGTATGGCGCGACAACCATTGCCGGTGGGGATGGGTCACGTCAGCCAAGCAATGAAGAACTTTCAATCGCCCGCTATCAGGGTGAATACGTCGCGGGTCTTGCAAAAAAACTGAACGGCTAACCCAACAGGAGGACAAGTATGCCAACTCAAGAATCCAAAGCTCACCACGTGGGCGAATGGGCAAGTTTACGCAATACCTCTCCGGAGATTGCCGAAGCCATCTTTGAAGTCGCCAATTATGACGAAAAGCTGGCTGAGCAGATTTGGGAAGAAGGCAACGATGAAGTGCTGGTTCGCGCCTTCGAAAAAACCGACAAAGACTCGCTGTTCTGGGGCGAGCAAACCATCGAACGTAAAAACGTCTGAACGTTCCCCCCGCCCACGCGGGGGGTTATCTTCTATTTCGCCGCGTTGTTCATCACCGCATTGAATTTATCGACAGGACAGAAGCCGTTGCCATCCACCGGACAGCCCTTCAGCTCCAGCGTCACGCGCTGCGCAGGGGATTGCAGCGACAGTACGCTGGCGTTACGCAGTTGCTCTGAACTCTGGTAGACATACTCAATTTTCATCAGCTCCTGATTAGTGTTTTTGTCATGCCAGCGCTGGAAGACAATTTTACCGCCAATCGGGGTTCTTTCCTGCTGGTCGTGCAGCTGATAAGGCCTGAAGTCCAGCGCGGTCAGCAGCGAGGCGATGTTAGAGTCGTGCCCCACCAGCAGGGTGATTTTTGGCGCTTTTGCCTGGTCGGTCACCAGCGCTTTATCAATGTACTTCACCAGCGGTTTAGCCACGTTCTGCGCCACCTCCGTCGACGTAAACAGCGAGTCCTGATAGCCGTTTTTCAGCTTCGACAGCACGCGCCACTGCTGATCGGTTTTGATTTCCCCCCAGGCCACCTGGTCTGTCGGGAAGCCTTCGTAATACTGTAGCGTGAACGCATCCACCAGCGAGTTACCCACCTTCAGCGGCCCGGAGACGCCCGGTTCTTTTTCATAATCGGCGCTGAACGTATCTTTCGCCTCCGTCAGGGAGCAGACTTTTTTCTCCTTGCAGGACGGCGAGTCGCTGTAGTTTGTCAGCTGTTCCAGCAGTTTGTAGCTTTCATCCAGCTGCATTTTCTGCCGTTCCGTCTCCATCGCTTTCAGCGCTTTCTCGCGAAACTCAGGGGAGTTATCGGTAATGACCGGATTGAAGGTGGGGTCCATGGTGCCCATTTTTTCCTGGTGATGCACAGGAACATCGCACCCGGGGAACGCGCCGGTGATAAAGAACTGTGCGGTCGCCACGGTGCGCTGGAGGCTGTTGGCGTAGGCATAGACGGTATCCGCTGGCGGGCATTCACCCGTCTTCACCATCCCCTGCTCTGCCAGCCACTCGCGCATATAGTGACCCATATACACTTCCAGTACGCCACCTTTGGTGGTGAGCTGTCCACCCGGGACGTCCCACTCCGGCCACTGCTTCGGCGTGGACTGCTCCAGCACGCTGCCGTTATTGGCAAGCGGCGCGCGCAGGTTGTGGCGGCTCATGATGAGCACCTGTTCCAGCTGATAGCCGTCCGGCGTGTCCTGCGCCTGTGCGCCAAAGGTCACGGAAAGGGTACATGCCACGGCAACTGCGAGTAGTGCTTTTCTCATCCCTAATTCCTCACACGTTTTTAATGTCGCCCTGAGTGTGACAGATCCGTGACAGGTTTTTCGGGAAGCATTTCTCAAACTGATGATTAACGTGCTTACGGCGTGTGCCGATGAGTTTTATAAAAAAACCATACCCCACCGGAGAATTCGCTGTGAAACGTACCCGCCTTGAAGAGAGCACCTGCCCCGTCGCCCGTTCGCTGGATATTATCGGCGACTGGTGGTCGCTGCTGATTGTTCGCGACGCGCGCTACGGGGTCGCAGTCGATATTCTGGTGGCCTATCTCACCGATGAAGCGGGGATCCGCGCTACGTAAAACAGTAGCCTAACGCTGAAGCTGGTCACCGTATTCGCTCATCCAGGCGGCCAGCGGCGAGAGTGCGTCCTGAAGGGTTAGCCCCAGCTCGGTGATCTGATACTCCACGCGCGGCGGGATCTCCGGGTAGACCGTTCGCGTCACCAGACCGCGCTGCTCAAACAGGCGCAGCTGCTTCGTCAGCTCTTTCTGGGTGATGGGGGCAGCGGCACGCAGCAGATCGCCAAAGCGAACGGGCGTATTGAACACAATCAGGCGATAGAGAATGGGGATCGCCCACTTACCGGAAATCAGATTCACAAACTGCGTCATCGGGCAGGTATACGCCTCAGATTTTTTTTCGCAGCACGCTTCCAGCAGCTCTGCCATTTCACACCTCTTGCCTCGTTAGTATCCAGTTGGTACCTGGTTTCCTTTCGATACTAACGTTTCTATAGTGCTTTCTCCAGAGACATTTCAGGAGAAGAACATGGGTCGTTTAACCGATAAGTATACGTTGATTACCGGCGGCACCAGCGGTATCGGTCTCGCCACCGCGCAGGCGTTTATCGCTGAAGGGGCGCGCGTCGCCGTGACCGGACGCAACCCGGATACCCTCGCCGAAGCAGAGCGCATTCTGGGCGATAAGGCCTGGGTGATCCCAACCGACGCAGGCGATATTTCGTCGCAAAAAGCGCTGGCGGAGACCCTCACCGCCCGCTGGCCACGCCTGGATGCGGTCTTTCTCAACGCCGGTGACGTAACGCACGCGCCGCTGGAAGTCTGGCAGGAAGAGGCCTGGGACCGTCTGATGAACATCAACCTGAAGGGACCGTTCTTTTTAATTCAGGCGCTGCTGCCGCTGCTGAATAACCCATCCTCGGTGATCCTCTGCGGCTCCGTGAGCGCGCGCATCGGCCTGCCCACCAGCAGCGCGTATGCCGCGAGCAAGGCCGCCCTGCTGTCGCTGGCGCGTACACTCTCGGCGGAGCTGCTGCCGCGCGGGATCCGCGTCAACGGTCTGAGTCCCGGTCCGGTGGAAACCCCGGCGTTTACGAAAACGGGCTTAAGCGACGAGGCGCTTAACGCGATGATGGCAGAGGTCATTAAGCTGGTGCCGCTGGGCAGAATGGGCTCGACGACCGAGCTGGCAAAAGCCGCACTCTATCTGGCCTCCGACGAGTCGAGCTACACGGTGGGAACGGAACTGCTGGTGGACGGCGGAATGGGGAGCCTGTAATTCAAAAGGCGCTGATGCCGGTGACCGCGCCGACATACAGCGCCGCCCACGCACAGGCGGAAAGCAGGCTGACGGCGTAGACCTTGACGGCATTCAGCCTGAGCATCCCGGCCGCCAGCGGGACGATGTAACGCAACACCGCCAGGAAGCGCGACGTAAAAAGCACGATGACCCCGTTCTTTTGCAGCTGATGCTGGACCCGCAGGAACTTATTGGCATGCTTTGAGGTGAAGCGCGTGACCATCCGGGTATGCCCCATCAGTTGGCCGATATGGTAATTCAGCACCGAACCCGCCGTTGCCCCCATCACCACGGCGAGCCACATCAGCGCAGGATGCATGCTCCCCTGGCTGACGGTAATGCCCGCCAGCAGCATCACCGACGCGGGCGGCAGCACGGAGGAGATCAGCACCGTCGATTTGCTCAGCGCCATCACGAATAACAGCACAAACAGATGTGCCGGATACAGCGCAAAATGATTCAGCAGGTTATCAAACCATGTCATTTTCCCCTCCCCCGTTAATAATTTAATTGTCCATTTAAAATGAATAACCTTAAATAAACCCTCAACATTTTATTAATAAGATTTACCTAAACCGTTCTTAAACATTATTTAATTTTCTGAGCACTAAATTTAAACAGGCGTATTATCCCTCTCGTTTTACAACGATCTCGTTATGGCGAGGCTCCTGTACAAATACACGTTATCGCTCTGGTGGGTTCGAGAGAACCGGCACAGGGTAAAACAGGCACTGTCGAATCAAGGCTTTGTCAGTATAACTTCCCTTGTGGGATACGGTGTACAGTGCTGAACCCAGGACGTGGGGATCTCCTTTCCGACATGCCCTGTCTTGCTCGCCCCTGAGAGATTTTATTATTCAAAGGGAATTTACTATGTCTTACGCTATTCACAACCAAAACCTGGCTTTTAATGACAGCGCCATCGCGCAATATATGAATACCGATTTTATCGTTATCGATATTTCATTATGCGTAGCTCTGGCACGCGAGCAGTTCTTTGAAAAATTAAAAGATGATGATATTCCGTCGCATATTTTTATCGAAGATAACGGTCGCCTCGCGGGTTTAATCGCCGTACGCAAATTATTGCAGGCCACGGACACCGTGCAGCCTGTTAAGGGGTTGATGATATCGGATTTTATTCAGCTCAAACCGGAAGATGAGCGGGCGGATGTCGCCGGGCTGCTGGCGCACGCGGGTGCGGATGTGGTGCCGGTGGTGACCCACGGCAAGCTGGTGGGCTGCCTTACCGAGCGTGAAATCGCCCATCTGCTGGAAGATGACGTTACTGAAGATGCCCAGCTTCAGGGGGCGACGCTGCCGCTGGAGAAGCCCTATCTGGAAACCAGCGCCTTCAGCCTGTGGAAGAAACGCTCCGTCTGGCTGCTGCTGCTGTTTGTTGCGGAAGCGTATACCAGTTCGGTGATCCAGCATTTTGAAGAGGCGCTGGAATCTGCCATCGCGCTGGCGTTCTTTATTCCGCTGCTGATTGGCACCGGCGGAAACAGCGGGACGCAGATCACCTCGACGCTGGTGCGCGCCATGGCGCTGGGTGAAGTCCACCTTCGCGATGTGGGTCGCGTGCTGCGCAAAGAGATCAGCACCTCGTTAATGATTGCCGCCACGCTGGGTCTGGCGGGCTGCGTTCGCGCCTGGATGATGGGTATTGGGATGGAAATCACGCTCATCGTCAGCCTGACGCTGGTCTGCATTACGCTGTGGAGCGCCATCGTCTCGTCGGTGATCCCGATGGTACTGAAAAGCTGCAAAATCGATCCGGCGGTGGTCTCCGCACCGTTTATCGCCACACTCATCGACGGGACCGGGCTGATTATCTACTTCAAAATCGCGCAGTATACGCTGGGGCTGGAATAACGAAAAAACCCTGCGATATTGCTATCGCAGGGTTTTCGAATTTGGCGGAAGCGTAGAGATTCGAACTCTAGAACCCTTTCGGGTCGCCGGTTTTCAAGACCGGTGCCTTCAACCGCTCGGCCACGCTTCCAAAGTGAGGCGCACTATAAACATCTCTGAGCATGATGTAAAGCACGAAATTGCATAACATTACACGTCTTCCGTCCTCCCCTTCCGCCCCGCTGATTTCTTCGTCATCGGCTGGCTAAAATGTAAACATTTATTTTTACATTCATAACGTTTATTAGATTCGCAGGTGGTCATTTAGACTCTTTTTCGTACAACACCCATTAACCGTGGATCACTGCGATAAGAGATTAGCCATGACTTTATTTAACGACGATTATGAATTTTTTATTTATCAGTGATAACTACTACCTTTGCCAGGGTGTATCAAGCTCCCTGACATCAACCCATTTGATTCGCGATGACGCGGATATTCACGATCTTGATGGGGTCGATCAGGCGATGGATTTTATCATTGCGATTGAACAGGATAAGTTACGCAATAAAACCATTCGGCAGGTCAAAAAAGTTAAGCGTGATTACATTGTCCTGATGCATGAGATAGAAGCCAACCGCGCAGTGAGAATCGATAATATTATCTATTCGTCGATGCATTTTACTGCTCACCCTTTTCAGCAGCTGATGCGCTTTTACCGGGCGCTCAGAACACACTCCTTTACGCGACGCGAATATGACGTGCTGAAGCTGTTTCATTTGGAAAACCATGAGATCGCGAAAAAGCTGCAATTGTCACAAAAAACGACCAGCACCTACCGCGTGAGGATCCTCGAGAAATTAAATATGCGCTCAAAAAACATTCTGGCGATGACCCGTGTAAAATCGGCGATCGTCGATTAAAAGCTGTAACATTTTGCCTTGCCACGGAAAAACCGGGCCGTCACGTTTCGCCCTGAGGGGGTTTGGCTGGCGCGGTATACCAGTTCTCTTTGGCAACCATTACGCTGCCCTCTGGCTGCATAACAAAATTCGGGGACATGATCTGCACGTTAAATTCGTTAAACACATCCTGTATCTGGCTATGCAGTTCATTGCGGGCAACCGCGAGGGACTGTTCGGGCAGCAGACGGACCTGCAATTCGTAAGCGATATACCAGTCCATTAACCCCAACTGGCGTACCAGCGGCGGCTCGGAAAGGTCAATCCCTTTTGCCCGTTTCGCGGCCAGCTCCAGCATGGCATGCACCTGACGCCATGGGGTGTCATAACCGATCGTGACGCTGACCGTCAGATTGAGGCTGCCATCGGGCTGTAGCGCGCTCAGATTGGTGATCTTACCGCTCACCACCACCGCGTTGGGCACGGTAACGACATAATTTTCCCGGGTAATAATTTTGGTCGCCAGCATGCCAATTTCACTGACCTTGCCTTCGTTATCCGCCACCCGAATGACATCGCCTTTGCGCAGTGCGCGGGAGTAAATCAGGACCAGACCGCTCATGGCATGGTTCATCACCCCTGCCGAGCCCAGCGTTAACATCAGGCCAAAGAAGACGCTAATACCTTTAAACGCCAGCGAGTTTGCACCGGGAAGAAACGGCCAGGCGGCGGAGAGAGCAAATAGCCAGACGGCAACGGAAATGAGCTTACGGGTAGCCCCCACGGTTTCCGGATGTACGCCGGGAAGTTGCAGACGACCAGCCTCCACCTGATTGAGCACCATCCTGAGAAGCTTCAGAATAAATGCGGTAATGAGGAAAATGATCAGCACAATCGTCAGCCCCGGCAAGGCCGAGACAATCGCCAGGGCGATTTGCTGCACCACGCGAAGCGTCCAGTCTCCCAGCGACGTGCCCCACACCCGCGTCCACGGAAACAGACTGAATGCCCAGCTCAGCCAGACGTAAAAGCCGATCAACCCCAGCAGGAACATCAGCAAGGCGTAAAGCCGAATCTCAATTGCGCCAATGTACCGCCGCCAGCTTTGCGGCACCCGGCTGCGATTCTCCACAATACGCCGACGGTAGACGCGCCGGAACCAGCGCCAGGATCGCCACGCGCCGTAGCAGAGCAGCAACAGCGCCAGCAGGCCAGCGGCTGTTTTTACCGTCGACAGCGCCAGCCAGCCGGTATCGTATTGATCGCGCAGCGCCATCCTTTGCGCTTCCATGCGCGCCAGCACGCGCTGTGCGGCCTGATTGAGGGTAAGATCGTCCCCTTCGTCCAAATCCCCTTCCGTCAGCAGCATCACAGGTTTCCCGTTCATCACTATTAGCCGTCCCTGCTGGTTATAGCGGGTCACGGGGACGATGCTGAGCGGCTCACGCACATCCGCCTCGGTAAAATTGCGCAGGGTGTTGCGGATGCGTAAAACGCGTTCTTCCGGCGTGGTCAGGCCAAATTTCGCCTGGAGCATGACGATGGGCTGATGGAAGATGTAGACCGTTCGGGCGCGCTCCTGCTCCGTAGGCGCCTGGCGGGGCTCTGCGGCATACGATGAGAAGGCGCTCAGGGCGGCAAAACAGAACGCAAACGCGAGCAGGATCTTTTTCATCCTTACTACCCCAGGTCAGAAATCTTGTTATTTTTCAGGCAACCCGCGAATGCCAGGTGGGTATGTTGAGAATAGTCCAGCCTTTCGTTTCTGCAACAAGCGACGGTGAGCGTGTTGCTCTCAGTCACAATATATGTATTATGTTATAACATAACAATTTTGGATTGCGTTCTATGTTACTTAAAAATGGGTTATTTCTGGCTTCACTGCTCTTCATGGCGCCTGCCACTTTCGCCGCAACCACCTGGCCCCTCACGATTGAAAATTGCGGCGTTAAGCAGACCTTTACGCAGGCTCCTCAGCGCGTCGTGACCGTGGGTCAGCATGAAACAGAATTACTGCTCGCACTGGGGCTGGAGAAAACGATCGCCGCGACGTCAGTCTGGTTCGGCAAGCTCCCGGCCCCGCTGGAGGATGCCGGAAAAAACCTCCCCCGGCTTGCAGATAATTCCCCCTCCTTTGAAGCCGTGGCAGGGCAGAAACCTGAACTCGTTCTCGCACAGTATCACTGGCATATTGGTCCGCAGGGAGAAGTGGGAACCCGTGAGCAGTTTGCGTCGCTGGGGATTAATACGTGGATCTCCCCTGCCGACTGCACGGATAAAACGGTAACGGAAACCTCAAACGCAGACGGAGCACGTAGCGCGCCGTTTTCACTGGCGGAAATTACACGGGAAGTGACAGATCTGGCGACGATTTTTGATGTTTCCGCGCGAGGTGAGCAGCTCAATCGTGCGCTGGCGGAGCGTATTAAAAAGGCCCAGGCGCGCGCCTCCGCGAAACCGCTTAGCGTTGTATTCTGGTTCTCCAGCAGCCGTCTGAATGGCGATCCCTGGGTGGCCGGGAATTACGGCGCGCCTGGCTGGATCAGCCGCACGCTGGGGTTGAAGAACATTATTGACTCTCACGACGAATGGCCCGCTGTAACATGGGAACATATAGCCCGATCGCAGCCGGACGTGATTGTTATCGCCGGGATGTCCCGCAGGCTCTACCCTGCCGATGACGTTGAGGTAAAAAAAGCGTTCTTGCGCAGTGACCCGGTGACAAAGAACATGCCTGCGGTCAGGAACAACCACATCATCGTGGTGCCAGCGATGTCGTTAAACCCTTCATTGCGTAACGTCGATGCGGTTGAGCTTATCAGCGATCGGCTGGCTTCTTTCCAGGATGAACAATGAGTCATTTCGCTTTTGACCGCCGCCAGCAGGGTTTACTGGCAGCAGGTGCCATGGCGCTGCCGCTGATGCTGGTCTTTGCCGCCAGTATCGGTGATATGCCGGTGTCGTATGCCAGTACCGGGAAAGCGATCCTCAACGGACTGGGTTTGACCTCTTATGCGTTGCCGCAAACGGAGGAAGGTATCGTCTGGCAATATCGCATGAGCCGGGCAGTAATGGCCGCGTGCAACGGCGGCGGCCTGGCGTTGTGCGGGCTGGTGTTACAGTCGATCCTGCGTAACCCTCTGGCTGAGCCTTATCTGCTGGGGATTTCCGCGGGCGCATCGCTGGGGGCCGTCTGCGTGATGCTTCTCGGCATCGGGGGGAGCGTGATTGGCGTAAGCAGCGGTGCGTTTGTCGGCTCGTGCGCCGCCTTTGCGCTCATCATGGTGATTACGAACGGGATGAGTGAAAGCCCGTCGCGCATTTTGCTGGCTGGCATTGCGGGCACCCAGCTCTTCAACGCCATGACCGCGTACGTCGTCAGTACGTCCGCCAATGCCGAGCAGTCCCGTAGCGTCATGTTCTGGCTGCTGGGAAGTCTGAGCGGCGTGCGCTGGCCTGACGCGCTGCTGGCGCTGGCCGTTACGCTTGCGGGTTTACTGGTGGTATTGCTCTTTTCACGGGCGCTGGACACCTTCACCTTCGGGGATGAGGTCTCCACCACGCTGGGGATCCCGGTTACCGCCGTGCGTATTGTCTTATTGCTGACCTGTGCCATTGTTACCGCAACGCTGGTGAGCGCCACGGGCGCAGTGGGGTTTGTCGGGCTGGTCATTCCCCATGTAACGCGCATGCTATGTGGGCCGGGCCATCGTCTATCTATCCCGCTGACGTTTCTTATCGGCGCCCACTTTATGATCCTCGCCGATATCGTCTCACGCACGCTGATTGTGCACCAGGTTCTGCCCATCGGGGTGGTGACTGCGCTGGTGGGCGCCCCCGTCTTTGTGGCGTTGCTTTATCAAAACCGAAAGGAGCATCCATGAATATTACCGTGGCCGGGTTGACCGTAACCCGACAAGCGCAGACGGTGCTTAAGGATATCGATCTCGACCTGCCATCCGGGCAGATTATCGGCCTGTTAGGGCCAAACGGCTCGGGCAAGTCGACGCTGCTGCGCTGTCTCGCCGGGCTGTTTCCACGACTCAGCGAACGCGTGGCGCTTAATGGCACAACGCTCGGCATGATGCCGCTGAAAAAACGCGCGCAGCACATGGCGTTTGTCCCGCAACATGCTGAGGTCGACGGAGAACTGACCGTTGAGGACATTGTCAGACTGGGGCGTACGCCCTACCGGAAAACATTCCAGAAAACCTCGCGCGACGATGAGGCTGCGGTTGAGCAGGCGATTGGCCTGATGCAGTTATGCCGCTTACGCCAGCGGCGATGGCACTCTTTGTCTGGCGGAGAGCGCCAGCGAAGCCAGATAGCCCGCGCGCTGGCCCAGCAGCCGCAGGTGCTGTTGCTCGATGAACCGACAAACCACCTGGACATTCAGCACCAGCTGGAGCTGATGCGGCTCGTTTCACAGCTGCCGCTTACGGTGGTGGTTGCACTGCACGATCTCAATCTTGCGGCCAATTATTGCCAGCGTCTGATCCTCCTGAAGGCCGGGCAGATCGCCGCCACGGGCGCGCCAGAAACGGTTCTGACGCCGGCAAACATCGAGGACACCTGGTGCGTAAAAGCTCAGGTCTGCAAGGCCGACGCCGGGATCACGATAAGCTATAACATGGTGGCATGACGGAAGCCTGGCGCAAAAGCAAAAACCCCTGCGATATTGCTATCGCAGGGGTTTCGAATTTGGCGGAAGCGTAGAGATTCGAACTCTAGAACCCTTTCGGGTCGCCGGTTTTCAAGACCGGTGCCTTCAACCGCTCGGCCACGCTTCCTAAGTGAGGCGAACTATAAACACCTCACCGCGCGCTGTAAAGAGTGCGCGCATTCGTTCGCTTTAAAAATAGCCAAAATGCGTTTAATCGGTTGAATAGACGACAGATTGGCCGTTTTGGCAGCATAATATCCACTGCGGATCGTTAGTGCTTTTTGATGTACATATCTTTGGTGTAGTAGTACCCGAGCTTGTCTGGCGTGAAGCCCCCTACCCACGGTTTCACCAGGTGCGTGCGCACGTAATGATAGACCGGGATCGCCGGTACATCCCGTCCCAGCAGATCTTCTGCCTGCTGGTAGAATTTACCGCGCTCCTCCGCCGTTTTCGATTTCGCCGCGTTCACCAGTGCCCGATCGTAGTCCGGATTGCTGTACTGAGTGGTGTTTTGGCTGTCCCCGGTACGGAAGTTGTTCAGGAAGGTTGCCGCATCGTCGTAATCGGCAATCCAGGCGTAGCGTACCGCGTCAAAGTTATGGGTGTGCATGGTATCAAGCATGGTTTTCCACTCCTGATTTTGCAGCTTCGCCTCCACGCCGAGGTTCTTCTTCCACATTGAGCTGGCGGCAATGGCAATACGCTGGTGCGATTCCGAGGTGTTATAGAGGAGATTAAAGCTGAGCGGATGGCTGTCGTTAAATCCGGCTTCGGCCAGCAGCTTTTTCGCCTCGGCAATGCGTTTATCCATCGGCCAGCTGGCGTAATCCGGGTTCTGGAGCTTGACGCCGCCAATATCCGGCTGGCTGATCAGCCATGCCGGGCGCTGGCCCTGCCCTAATACTTTCCCGGCGATGATGTCTTTATCCAGCGCCAGGTTCAGCGCCTTGCGCACGCGGGCGTCGTTGAACGGCGGCCGGGTGGTGTTGAACTGATAATAATAGGTGGCAAGCTGCGGTGAAACGTCCAGCTCGCTCCCCAGCGTTTTCTTCAGCTGAGCAAACTGGTTGATCGGCACCGTGTAAACAATGTCGATTTCGCCCGCTTTGTAGCGGTTGACGTCAGCAGCTTCAGAGGAAATGGGCAGATAGGTCACCTTGTTGATGACGGTATGTTCGTTATCCCAATATTTCGGGTTACGCACCGCCACAATGCGTTCGTTAACCACCCACTGTGACAGTTTATAGGCCCCGCTGCTGACGAAGTGCTCCGGTTTGGTCCACTTATCACCGAAACGGCCTACCAGGACTTTATCAATTGGCACCAGAGACGGGTGAGCCAGCATCGCCAGGAAAGCGGCGTTAGGTTGCGTGAGCGTAACTTCCAGCGTGGTGTCATTGATGGCTTTCACCCCCAGCGACTCGGGCGCTTTTTTGCCTTCTGCGATATCAGTGCCGTTGACGATACGCATACTACCGGGATAGCTGGCATACGGAGAGGCGGTTTTCGGGTCGACCAGCCGCTGCCAGCTCCAGACAATATCTTCCGCGGTGATGGGGGTTCCATCGCTCCAGGTAATGCCCGGACGCAGATGGAACGTCCAGACGGTGTTGTCTTTATTTTCCCATTTCTCCGCCAGGCGCGGCTGGATTTCACCTGCCGGAGAGACGCTGACCAGCCCGTCGAATAAATCGCTGATAATATTGAATTCGACATCGCTTTCGACTTTATGCGGGTCGAGCGAGGCGGGTTCACTGCCGTTGTTCCTGACCAGTTCCTGCTTATCTGCCAGCTGGGTTCCTGCCGGCACGTTAGCCGCCCAGGTTGCCGTGCTGGCGCACAGGATCCCTGCGGTTAACAAAGAGAGTGTAAAGTGCGTGCGTGTTTGTGGTTTCATTTCCTTCGCCTTATTGTCTGTTTTTATGACGATCCGGAAATAACTCTTAGCGGCCTTAGGGAAATAACGCAATATTTTTCAGTGACCTATAAGAGGTTGATCTGAATACGCCCTACAAACCGCACTTCATTCTGAGTACAAAGGCTTTGCCAGAATAAAAAACCAGTATAATCCCTAAGGGGCTGAGTAAAGATGGGTAAAACCACTTTGCGTCTGCCGCGCCGTTTCCTATTCTTTGCGCTAATTACATCTGTCATAAGAGAGTGACTCATGGATCGTATAATTACTTCTTCACGCGACCGCACATCGCTACTCAGCACCCATAAGGTGCTGCGCAATACCTATTTCATGCTCAGCCTGACGCTGGCGTTTTCGGCGATCACCGCGACGGCCAGCACCGTACTGATGCTGCCTTCTCCGGGCCTGATCCTCACGCTGGTAGGTATGTACGGTCTGATGTTCCTGACCTACAAAACCGCGGATAAACCGGTGGGGATTCTCTCCGCGTTCGCCTTTACCGGCTTCCTGGGCTACATTCTGGGGCCAATCCTGAATGCCTATCTGTCTGCCGGAATGGGCGACGTAATTGGTATGGCGCTGGGCGGTACCGCGCTGGTGTTCTTCTGCTGCTCGGCCTACGTGCTGACCACCCGTAAGGACATGTCCTTCCTTGGCGGTATGCTGATGGCAGGTATCGTGATTGTGCTGGTCGGTATGCTGGCGAACATCTTCCTGCAATTGCCTGCGCTGCATCTGGCAATCAGCGCGGTGTTTATCCTGATTTCATCCGGCGCAATCCTGTATGAAACCAGCAACATCATTCACGGCGGTGAGACGAACTATATCCGCGCCACCGTGAGCCTGTATGTGTCGCTGTACAACATTTTTGTCAGCCTGCTGAGCATCCTGGGCTTCGCCAGCCGCGATTAACTCACCGTGCTGTGAACAGGGCCCCGCTTATGCGGGGCTTTGTTTTTTTGGTAGACTGAGGCGGTTTTTGACTAACGCGTGAATGAATATGTTGAGTTTTGAAGGCAAAGAGATCGAAACCGATAACGACGGTTATCTGAAAGAGAGCAGCCAGTGGAGCGAAGCGCTGGCGGAGAAAATTGCGGAAAACGAAGGAATTACCCTCTCCCCGGAACACTGGGAAGTGGTGCGCTTCGTGCGAGAATTTTACCTTGAATTCAACACCTCGCCGGCTATCCGCATGCTGGTCAAAGCCATGGCGAATAAATTTGGCGAAGAGAAAGGCAACAGCCGTTATCTGTATCGCCTGTTTCCGAAAGGCCCGGCTAAACAGGCGACAAAAATCGCCGGCCTGCCAAAGCCGGTAAAATGCATTTAATAGCGAATACTGAAGTCAGCGTATTCCCGGCCGGGTTGATGCGGTTCCGTTAGCACCTTATCAACCCGCGCGCTGCGCGGTCCGCCCGCTTTCAGCCACGCCACCAGCTTCTCTACCCGATCCGCCTCACCGCAGGCCACAACCTCCACGCTGCCATCATCCATGTTACGCGCATACCCCGTCAGCCCGAGCTGAAGGGCTTCGCGCTGGGTGCTGTAGCGGAATCCGACGCCCTGTACAAGGCCATGGACCCAGGCAATGGTGCAAACATTTGACATCATCCTTCTCCTTATCCGACTGGCGCGTTGCATTTCCTCACTGAAGTCGGGAAAATGGCGGCCATTTCATTGGAATCGACAGAATAGCAAATTATGAGTGTACGTTTAGTGTTAGCCAAAGGGCGCGAGAAGTCATTACTGCGCCGTCATCCCTGGGTCTTTTCCGGCGCGGTTGCCCGCATGGAAGGTAAAGCCAGCCTCGGTGAAACCATCGATATTGTTGACCATCAGGGGAAATGGTTAGCACGCGGCGCATACTCGCCAGCATCTCAGATCCGCGCGCGCGTCTGGACGTTCGATAAAGACGAAACCATCGATATCGACTTCTTTGTCCGTCGTCTGCAACAGGCGCAGCAGTGGCGCGAGTGGCTGGCAAAGCGTGACGGGCTGGACAGCTATCGTCTGATTGCCGGAGAGTCCGACGGGCTGCCGGGCGTGACCATTGACCGCTTCGGCAATTTCCTGGTGTTGCAGCTGCTGAGCGCCGGGGCGGAATACCAGCGTGCCGCGCTGATTAGCGCCTTGCAAACCCTGTTCCCGGAATGTGCCATTTACGACCGCAGCGACGTGGCGGTACGTAAAAAAGAGGGCATGGAGCTGACGCAAGGCCCGGTCACCGGCGAACTGCCGCCTGCCCTGCTGCCTATCGAAGAACATGGCATGAAGCTGCTGGTGGATATCCAGGGCGGCCATAAGACCGGTTATTACCTCGACCAGCGTGACAGCCGTCTGGCAACGCGCCAGTACGTTGCCGATAAACGCGTGCTGAACTGCTTCTCTTATACCGGCGGCTTTGCGGTCTCTGCCCTGATGGGCGGCTGTGCTCAGGTAGTGAGCGTCGACACCTCACAGGAAGCGCTGGACGTGGCGAAGCAGAACGTTGAGCTGAATAAGCTGGATCTGAGCAAAGCGGAGTTTGTGCGCGACGACGTATTCAAACTGCTGCGTAAATACCGCGACCAGGGCGAGAAATTTGACGTCATCGTGATGGACCCGCCGAAGTTTGTGGAAAACAAAAGCCAGCTGATGGGCGCCTGCCGTGGCTATAAAGACATCAACATGCTGGCGATCCAGCTGCTGAACCCGGGCGGCGTGCTGCTGACGTTCTCCTGCTCTGGCCTGATGACGACAGATTTATTCCAAAAAATCATCGCCGATGCCGCAATAGATGCGGGTCGTGATGTACAATTTATAGAGCAGTTCCGTCAGGCCGCCGATCACCCGGTGATCGCTACCTACCCGGAAGGGCTGTATCTGAAAGGGTTTGCCTGTCGCGTCATGTAACTTGAAAAGAGAAATATTGCCCGCACATAGTGTGTATGTAATGTTTCCCGGGAGGTGACTATGATTGCCAGCAAATTCGGTATCGGCCAGCAGGTCCGCCACACCTTGCTTGGATATTTGGGTGTGGTCGTGGATATCGACCCGGAGTATTCCCTTGATGAACCGTCAGCAGACGATCTGGCCGTTGACGCAGAGCTTCGCGCCGCGCCCTGGTATCATGTGGTTATGGAGGGCGACGATGGTCAGCCTGTCCATACCTATCTTGCCGAAGCGCAGCTGAGTGGTGAACTACAGGATGAGCATCCGGAACAACCCACTATGGACGAGCTTGCTCAGACCATCCGCAAACAGTTACAGGCACCAAGACTGCGCAACTGAAGGTGTAAAAAAGCCCGTCAAACGGGCTTTTTTTATTTTGCCAGCCCCAGACGGGGAATATCGATTGCCGGACAGCGATCCATCACCACCTTCAGCCCGGCATCGCGCGCCAGCACGGCCGCCTGCTCATTAATCACGCCCAGCTGCATCCACAGCGTTTTCGCGCCGATGGCAATCGCCTCCTGCGCCACGCCCCAGGCCGCCTCTGAATTGCGAAAAACGTCCACCATATCCACCTTTTCCGGCACGTCCGCGAGCGTCGCATAGCCCTGCTGGCCCAGCAGCGTTTTCCCCGCCACCTTCGGCGAGACCGGGATCACGTGATAACCCTGATCCAGAAGGTATTTCATGACCCGATAGCTTGGGCGATCCGGTTTATCGCTCGCGCCGACCAGCGCAATAGTGCGCGTGGACGTCAGAATCTCGACAATGTCGTTCTCTTTCATGCTCTTCCTCCTGGCTTTTTTCAAAGTGTACGTCAAAGCGGACATCTCAACCACGCATCCCATACAGAAGTATGAGGGCAAAACGGCAGAATATGTCTATATGTTAGTAAACGTGTTTGTCGAAAACTTTTGATACATTCTTACCGGGTAGTTTGTCTACAGGAGTCTGCTATGAAAACCGGCATTGCCTGGGCTGTGGTTGCGTTAATCATGCCGGTTTGTGTTTTCGCAACCACCCTCAGACTCTCAACCGACATTGACCTGCTGGTGCTGGACGGGAAAAAAGTCTCCAGCTCCCTGCTGCGGGGTGCAGACAGTATCGAGCTGGATAACGGCCCTCATCAGGTGGTTTTTCGGGTGGAAAAAACCATTCGCCTCGCCGACAACGAACAGCAGGTGTACATTTCGCCTCCGCTGGTGGTCAGCTTTAATACCCAGCGTATCAGCCAGGTCAATTTTCGTCTCCCGCGCCTTGAGACAGAAAAGGAGTCACTGGCATTTGATGCCTCGCCGCGCATTGAACTGGTGGACGGGGACTCCATGCCCATCCCGGTAAAACTGGATATTCTGGCGCTGACAAAAAGGCCAAAGGGAACAGACTATGAAGCGGACACCGAGACCTACAACAGGGCCAGCAGGCGCGCCTCGCTGCCCCAGTTCGCCACCATGATGGCGGATGACAGTACCCTGCTTTCGGGCGTATCGGAGCTGGATGTACTCCCCCCTCAGTCGCAGACCCTTACTGAGCAACGCCTCAAGTTCTGGTTCCAGAATGCCGATCCGGACACGCGCGCCCGTTTTCTGCAATGGGCGAAGCAACAACCTTCGTCGTAAGCCACATTTTTTCGTCCTTTCTCTTGCAGCATCAGCCAGTTCCCGTCATCGTGTAGCGAGGTAACCTCACGGATAAGATTATGGAACTGACAACACGCACACTTCCGGCGCGCAAGCACATTGCTCTGGTTGCGCACGATCACTGTAAACAAATGCTGCTTAACTGGGTTCGTCGCCATCAGCCTCTTTTACAGCATCATGCCCTTTCTGCCACGGGAACAACCGGCAACCTGATCCACCGCGAAACCGGTCTGGAAGTGAATGCCATGCTGAGCGGCCCGATGGGGGGTGACCAGCAGGTAGGTGCTCAGATTTCAGAAGGTAAAATTGACGTTCTGATTTTCTTCTGGGATCCGCTGAACGCGGTTCCGCATGATCCGGACGTTAAAGCGCTGCTGCGTCTGGCGACGGTGTGGAACATTCCGGTAGCCACCAATCTTTCAACGGCAGATTTCATCATTGAATCGCCGCAGTTTAACGATCCGGTGGAGATTTTGATCCCGGATTATCAGCGTTATCTTGCGGAGAGACTGAAGTAGTTTTTTGCCCGGTGGCGCTGCGCTTACCGGGCCTACAGAATTTGCCCGGCGCGTTACGGCTTTCTCGCCACCGGCACGTCAATACTTTTCAAAATATCGACAAACACCGACGGCTCCTCTTTGTTGAACAAGAGCCACACGCGATGGCGCGCGCGGGTTATCGCCACGTACAGTAAACGCCGCTCCTCTGCATCCGGGAAATCTTCCGGAACAGGTAATAACGCCTCTTCCATCACGGATTCCCGCGCCGGTGCAGGGAAACCGTCGCTCCCCTCTTTTAGCCCCACCACAATCACGTAGTCGGCCTGCTGCCCTTTACTGGCGTGAATGGTCATAAAATCGAGCTGAAGTTTTGGCCAGCGCGTCGCCGCTTTTTCCAGCGCCGTCGGCTTGAGGTGGTGATAACGCGCCAGCACCAGAATCCGTTCATCCGGTTTCGCATAGCCACTCAGTTTATCCAGCAGCGGTTCCAGCTGATCGTCCGCCAGCAGCGTGACGGCCTTTTTATCCCCCGACGTCAGGCTGTTAAGCGGTTTCGACAGCTGATGCGGGTTCTGCTGAATAAAACGGTTGGCTATTTCGCCAATCCGCGCGTTGAAGCGGTAGGTGGTGTCCAGATCGCTGCGATCGCCTTCCCCAAAATAGTGGTGGAAGGCCGTCGTGAGGGATAGTTGCGCCCCGCTGAAACGGTAGATAGCCTGCCAGTCATCGCCCACGGCAAACAGCGACGTGTGTTTATTCTGCGCCCGCAGCGCCGAAAGCAGCGCAGCGCGCTGCGGCGAGATATCCTGAAACTCATCCACCAGAATGTGTTTCCACGGGCTGACGAAGCGCCCTTTCTCCAGAATGATGATGGCCTGATGGATCAGCCCCGAAAAATCGACCGCGTTTTCGTCTTTCAGCGCGGTTTTCCACGCTTTCAGCATCGGCGCCATCAGCTTAACCCGTTTAGAAAACACAGCGCGGATCGACTCCGGTGCGCTTTCTATCATCTCCGCCTGAGAGCCGCCGTGCATGCGCATCAGGCTTACCCACCGGTCGAGACGAGAGCCCAGCCGGCGCGCCAGCTTTTCATCCTGCCAGAAGCTGCCCTCCGGCACCTCCCAGCTGAGTTCCTCTTCAAGCCACTGACGCCAGCCTTTCGCCTGCGCCTTTTTTTCACTGCACTGCTGACGCCATGCCTTGATAAACAGCGCCTGGCGAGCCTGAGCGTCGTTCTCCAGCTTGCTGACAACAGGAACTTTTTTGCTGCCCTGTTGAATGATGTGTAAAGCGAGGGAGTGGAACGTGCGCGCCGAGATATCCTGGGTATGCAAACGCGCCTGAATGCGCTCATCCATCTCCTGCGCAGCCTTGCGACCAAAGGCCAGCAGCAAAATCTGGTCTGCAACCGCCTCGCCCGTTGTCAGAAGCCAACCCGCGCGCGCCACCAGCACCGACGTTTTGCCGCTCCCGGCACCTGCCAGCACCAATAAAGACTGTTCGCCATTCACCACGGCGCGCGCCTGGGCAGGATTGAGGGGCGATGACTCCACTGTACTGAAGAAGTCGGCATATTGCGTAAGCATCGCCTCAGTCCAGGCCTGGTTATGCGCCAGACGGCTTTTCTCGATATCGCTCAGCCAGGCCTGGCACTTCCGCCACGCGTCGCGGCAGTTCTCAAATTCCTCAAGCCGCGCCACCGGTAAAGGCAATGCCGTCAGCGCCTGGGCGATTTTTTGCTGAAGCCCGGCGGTTTGCTGGCGCGTCAGCCACTTCTGCTGCGTATTGCTTAGCGCGATATCGTCCAGCACCTGTTGCAGAACCTGTGCGGCAATCACGCTCATCTCCTGGCTCCACTGCTGCCAGCGCGTGTTCAGATGATGGTGGAAGCGTTGGGTTTCCGCCCACTCGGTCCCGTGGAGTCGCACCACTTTGTCTGCCGGCAGGACGAACTCCAGCTCCCCCCATACCAGCCCTCGTTTACAATGAATGGCCAGTAGCTGATTAAACGGAATAAGGTATTCGTGGCGTTCACCGGAGACTTTCACTCCTGCATTGAGCAGGACAATCTTGTCGTAAGGGTGCTGCGCCAGGCGTTTGCCCATTGAAGTTGCTTTCAGTTCCATATCCTGCCGGATCCACGAGGTCATAATTTGTCAGACAGTTTAACTGCCAGTTTTAAGGTGCTCCAGCCCAAAAAAACGTTACAATCACCGGGCGTTAATCATATCGAAGGAAATGAGGGTTTATGCGTACCGTTCTGAATGTGTTGAATTTTGTCCTTGGCGGTTTTGCCACCACCCTTTCCTGGCTTTTTGCCACCCTGGTGAGCATCGTGCTCATCTTCACCCTTCCGCTGACGCGCTCCTGCTGGGAAATCACCAAACTGTCCCTCGTTCCTTATGGAAATGAAGCCGTACACGTGGATGAGCTGGAGCCGGAAAGAAAAAATGCCCTGATGAATACCGGCGGCACGCTGCTGAATATTTTATGGCTGATCTTCTTTGGCTGGTGGTTGTGTCTGATGCATATCTTCGCCGGTATCGCCCAGTGCATCACGATTATAGGCATTCCGGTTGGCATCGCTAATTTCAAAATTGCTACCATCGCCCTGTGGCCGGTAGGACGCCGTGTTGTCCCGGTCGAAGTCGCGCAAGCCGCGCGTGAAGCCAACGCCCGTCGCCGTTTTCAGTAATAAGGACTGGCCGCACTCATGCTAAGCCCCCTGCTTCGTCGCTATACGTGGAACAGTAACTGGCTGTATAACGTCAGGATCTTTATCGCCCTCTGCGGCACCGTCGCTCTGCCGTGGTGGCTAAATGACGTGAAGCTCACCATCCCCCTCACGCTTGGGGTGGTGGCCGGTGCGCTGGCGGATCTCGACGACCGCCTGGCCGGTCGTTTGCGTAATCTGGTCATCACGCTGGTCTGCTTCTTTATTGCTTCCGCCTCCGTTGAGCTGCTTTTCCCCTGGCCCTGGCTGTTTGCCTTAGGGCTGACGGTGTCTACCAGCGGCTTCATTTTGCTCGGCGGCCTCGGGCAACGCTACGCCACTATCGCGTTTGGCGCCCTGCTGATTGCCATTTACACCATGCTGGGCGTCTCTCTTTACGATCAGTGGTATCAGCAGCCGGTCCTGCTGCTGTTGGGCGCTATCTGGTATAACCTGCTGACCTTAACCGGACATCTTATTTTTCCGGTTCGTGCCTTACAGGACAACATTGCCCGCAGTTACGAACAGCTGGCCCACTATCTGGAGCTGAAATCCCGGCTGTTTGATCCGGATATTGAAGAGGACAGCCAGGCGCCCCTGTACGATCTGGCGCTGGCAAATGGCCAGCTGGTCGCCACGCTAAATCAGACCAAAGCGTCTCTGCTCACCCGTCTGCGCGGCGATCGCGGTCAGCGCGGTACCCGGCGCACACTGCACTACTACTTTGTCGCCCAGGATATTCACGAGCGCGCCAGCTCCTCGCATGTGCAGTACGCTGACCTGCGCGAGAAATTCCGCTACAGCGACGTGATGTTCCGTTTCCAGCGCCTGCTGTCAATGCAGTCTCAGGCCTGCCAGCAACTTGCGCGCTCAATACTGCTGCGCACGCCCTATCAGCACGATCCTCGCTTTGAACGCGCATTCAGTCATCTGGATGCGGCCCTCGATCGCGTTCAGGCCAGTGGGACATCGCCGGAACAGTTCAAAGCCCTGGGATTCTTGCTCAACAACCTGAGAGCCATCGATGCTCAGCTCGCCACCATTGAGTCTGAACAGGCGATGGCAATGCCGGGCAATGACGCCGACAACCAGCTTGCCGACGACAGTCTCAACGGTTTCAGCGATATGTGGCTGCGCCTGAGCCGTCATTTTACGCCGGAATCCGCCCTCTTTCGCCATGCGGTAAGGATGTCGCTGGTTCTGTGCGTCGGCTATGCATTTATCCAGATAACAGGGTTGCACCACGGTTACTGGATCCTGCTGACCAGCCTGTTTGTCTGCCAGCCGAACTATAACGCTACCCGCCATCGGCTCGCGCTGCGTATTGTCGGGACATTAGTCGGGGTCGCCATCGGGCTGCCGGTGCTCTACTTTGTGCCATCCGTAGAAGGGCAACTGATCCTGATCGTGATTACCGGTGTACTGTTTTTCGCCTTCCGCAATGTGCAGTACGCCCACGCCACGATGTTCATCACGCTGCTGGTGCTGCTCTGCTTCAATCTGCTGGGTGAAGGCTTTGAAGTGGCCCTCCCCCGCGTGATCGACACGCTAATCGGCTGCGCCATTGCCTGGGCGGCGGTGAGCTTTATCTGGCCGGACTGGCGTTTTCGTAACTTACCGCGCGTGTCCGACAGAGCAATGAACGCCAACTGCCGCTATCTGGATGCTATTCTTGAGCAATACCATCAGGGTCGCGATAACCGTCTGGCCTATCGGATTGCCCGTCGCGATGCGCATAACACGGACGCAGAGCTGGCTTCCGTTGTCTCGAATATGTCAACTGAGCCGCGCGCCACGGCAGAAATCCGGGAGACAGCCTTCCGCCTGCTGTGTCTGAACCACACGTTCACCAGCTATATCTCTACCCTTGGCGCCCACCGTGAGAAACTGACAAATCCGGGCATCCTGGCGCTGCTGGACGACGCCGTTTGCTACGTTGATGATGCGCTTCATCATCAACCTGCGGATGAGCCACGGGTTCACCAGGCACTGGATGAACTGGTGCAACGTATCGCACACCTTGATCCTGGCACCGACAACAAAGCTCCGCTGGTCCTACAGCAAATTGGCCTGCTTATCGCTTTGCTGCCGGAAATTTGTCGGCTGCGACAGAAGATCGCTACCTGGCGGAATGATGGCCCTGCGACTCAGGCAGCGCATTAAACCACTCCATAAGCTCCCGGCGAATATCCGCCGGGAGTGCCGCTTCATGTAACCCTTCGATGGCGCCTTCAAGCGCGAACAATACCCGGATACTCAGCGCTTTATTCTTAGAGCGCATTTTCAGCCAGCTCGTCTTCGCCCCCAACTGTCGTAGCGTCTCTTCATTGGTAATGCCCGCCTCCATAAGCAGGACCTCAATCTGAAAGGTCAGGTTCGGCAGATCCTTAAGCCGATTACGCTGATGGCGCTGGTAGCGCTCTTTCCTGGCGGCATCGAGCGCAAACGAGGAGAGCTGAAGCAGCTTTTCCCTGTTTTGCCACAGACCTTCATCCACACGGTAGTAATTAAGCAGCACTGGCCGTCCTCGTTTCATCAGTGTCAGAAAAGAGGAGGCGTTTTTTACACAGTATTTTGCACTTTGCTCACAGGCGCGAAGGTACAGCTCGCCGTCAGACACCATCGCGAACACCGCTTCATCCACGGCCAGGGTATAACCGCCAAACAGGGCGCGATGATGAATTTCGCCCAGCGGAGAGAGGTATTCTTGAGATTGATAAATCCGATCATAAGATATCTTTTTCATGATAATTCCATTAAAAATCATACAGTAAACACGATATTTCTTACTAACGGATCCGTTAGCAGGAAAATAGGCAACTTATTGCCGTTGGGCAAGATGATTTTTTCAGGTTCACCAGGAATGGATGAAATTTGCGAGTCGCTTTCCGAAAATGAGGTTGATCTTTATGCACACAGGGGTTACTGTATATCCATACAGTAACTACAGGGCTGGAATGAATATGTACACTTCAGGCTATGCAAATCACTTAACACCTTCCACTTCTGCCGCAGGCAATGCTGCGCAGAATTCTATCGGGCGTGTATCGACAGGGCTTATCAGTGAAGTGGTTTACCGTGAAGACCAGCCGCTGTTAACACAACTCTTACTCCTGCCGCTTTTGCAGCAGCTCGGGCAACAGTCTCGCTGGCAGCTCTGGCTGACGCCACAGCAAAAATTAAGTCGTGAATGGGTTCAGTCGGCTGGCCTGCCGTTAGCGAAGGTGATGCAGATTAATCAACTCTCCCCTTGCGATACGGTCGAGTCGATGGTCCGGGCATTACGTACCGGGAACTATAGCGTCGTGATTGGGTGGTTGCCTGAGGATCTGTCGCAAGAGGAACATTTGCGTCTGTCTGAAGCGGCTGAAGAAGGTAATGCGATGGGTTTCATCATGCGGCCGGTTCGTGGAGATTCCTATCGCAGAGGACAACATCCCGGGCTAAAAATTCACTCAAATGTGTACCATTGAGTCATTTTAAGAGTTTTCCTGGAATTTTTTTCGACCACGGTATGCAAAAAAAGTTCAACGCGTCAAAACTGCGGCAAGGCTTGTCTGACGCGGTTCTCGTTAATTTTACTGCACAAAATTCGTTCAAAAATTGTTAAATATTAGGTATACGGAACTTTTTTTTTCATATGCCTGACGGACTTCACACTTGTAAGTTTTCAGCTACGTTGTAGACTTTACATCGCCAGGGGTGCTCGGCCTAAGCCGAAGATATCGGTAGGTTTATATTTGACCACGCCCCCCGGTGAAGGATTTAACCGTGATTCCTCCGATGGAGATATTCATGGCAAATTTTGGATGATAACGAGGCGCAAAAAATGAAAAAGACAGCTATCGCGATTGCAGTGGCACTGGCTGGCTTCGCTACCGTAGCGCAGGCCGCTCCGAAAGATAATACCTGGTATGCAGGTGGTAAACTGGGCTGGTCTCAGTTCCATGACACCGGTTGGTACAACAGCAGCCTGAACAACGATGGCCCTACTCACGAGAGCCAGCTGGGTGCAGGTGCGTTCGGTGGCTATCAGGTTAACCCGTATGTTGGCTTTGAAATGGGCTACGACTGGTTAGGTCGTATGCCTTACAAAGGCGACAACGTAAATGGCGCTTTCAAAGCTCAAGGCGTACAGCTGACCGCTAAACTGGGTTACCCAGTGACTGACGATCTGGACGTGTACACCCGTCTGGGCGGCATGGTATGGCGTGCAGACTCCAGCAACAGCATCGCTGGTGACGACCACGACACTGGTGTTTCCCCAGTATTCGCTGGTGGCGTTGAGTGGGCAATGACCCGTGACATCGCTACCCGTCTGGAATACCAGTGGGTTAACAACATCGGTGACGGTGCTACCGTTGGCGTTCGTCCAGACAACGGCATGCTGAGCGTTGGTGTTTCTTACCGTTTCGGTCAGCAGGAAGATGCGCCAGTCGTAGCTCCAGCTCCGGCTCCAGCTCCAGAAGTACAGACCAAGCACTTCACTCTGAAGTCTGACGTTCTGTTCAACTTCAACAAAGCTACCCTGAAACCAGAAGGTCAGCAGGCACTGGATCAGCTGTACACCCAGCTGAGCAACCTGGATCCTAAAGACGGTTCTGTAGTGGTTCTGGGCTTCACCGACCGTATCGGTTCTGACGCTTACAACCAGGGTCTGTCTGAGAAACGTGCTCAGTCTGTAGTTGATTACCTGGTATCTAAAGGTATCCCAGCTAACAAGATCTCCCCACGTGGTATGGGCGAATCTAACCCAGTTACCGGTTCTACCTGTGACAACGTGAAACCACGCGCTGCACTGATCGACTGCCTGGCACCAGATCGTCGCGTAGAGATCGAAGTTAAAGGTATCAAAGACGTTGTAACTCAGCCTGCGGCATAAGTTATCGTCTTATAAAAAAACCCCGCGATGCGGGGTTTTTTATTATCTGAAGAAAAGTAAAAAGCTTATTTTTTACCTAACAGTGCCTGTAGATCGTTCTTCAGCGTCGACATCTGGCTGGCATACTTCTCTTTGTGCTCGGCATCTTCAATCAGCTGCACCACCGTTTCCGACAGGGTTTTTCCGCGCCGCTGCGCAAGCCCGGCCAGACGCTGCCAGACCATGAACTCCAGGTCGATCGATTTCTTACGGGTGTGCTGATGCTCGGCATTGAAATGCCGTTTACGACGAGCACGGATAGTTTGCTTCATCCGGTTTAACAAGGCCGGATTAATGTGTTTCTCAATCCAGCCGTTGACCTGTACCGGTTCGTTTTCGAGGGTCAGCAACATATCCACAGCTTCTTGTGCCGCGCTGGCTTCGATGTAGCAGGTGATCAGCTCCCCTTCACGGTGCTTTTTGACCAGGTACTTCCATTTCCAGCCGCTTTCGAGGTTTTCCAGTTGTTGATATTTCATTGCGATCTCAGTGTTACCGTGTAACTCTGTTCAGAATATCAGTTTTTTGGCAATCTGCTGAAAAGAAATCATATCCTGTGAAACGCCGCAGGCGATCCGCATGACGAAAACCCGAATCCTGATTGGGCAGAGTGCGCCGCTTACGGTATACTCCACGGTTTTACTTCTGACTAAAAAACATCAACTTTGACCATTACGAAACTTGCATGGCGTGACCTGGTTCCGGATACCGAGAGCTATCAGGAGCTGTTTGCACAGCCAGACCTCACAAAAGAACACGAATTCATACTTAGCGATACACAACCGCGTTTGCATTACGCGCTGGAGCAGATGTCATCCCCATGGGCTACATCTCCTTTTATGCTGCTCAAAGCCCCGGAAGAAGCCGAGTATCTGACGCTTCTCGGTGATGCCATGCGCCAGTTGCATCCAAAAACGAATGCCGTTTTTGGTGGTCAGTACCATATTGCCGGACGTGACGTGACCTTCGAACCTGCCACGCAGGCAGACGGACAATTCGCTGCAAAAGGCGAAGTGATCACCGCCAACTGGGTGGAAGCAGAACAGCTGTTCGGCTGCCTTCGTCAGTTCAATGGCGATGTGTCACTGCAACCCGGTCTGGTACACCGCGCGAACGGTGGTGTGTTGCTCATCTCCCTTCGCACCCTGCTCGCACAGCCTCTGCTGTGGATGCGCCTGAAAACGGTGGTGATGCAGCAACGTTTTGACTGGATAGGCTACGACGATTCACGTCCGCTGCCTGTTTCCATTCCGTCTATGCCGCTGTCGCTGACCGTCGTGCTGACGGGTGACCGTGAATCTCTGGCTGATTTCCAGGAAATGGAGCCAGAACTCGCGGAGCAGGCGGTTTACAGTGAATTTGAAGACAATATTCAGATCGCCGATGCCGATGACATGGCGCAGTGGTGTCAGTGGGTTATGGCCGTGGCGGAACGTTTCGCGCTGCCCTCGCCTGCCGAGGATGCGTGGCCGGGCTTAATCCGCGAGGCCGTACGCTACACTGGCGATCAGGAAACCCTGCCGCTCTGCCCGCTCTGGATCGGTAAACAGCTGCGTGAAGTGGGCGTTATCAGCGGCAACGGTCCGTTTACTGGTGAGCAGCTTAGCCAGATGCTGGCCCAGCGTGAATGGCGTGAAGGTTATCTTGCTGACCGTATGCAGGATGAAATTCTGCTGGAACAGATTCTGGTGGAGACCGAAGGCGAACGTATCGGGCAAATCAACGCCTTGTCCGTCATCGAGTTCCCCGGACACCCGCGCGCCTTTGGCGAGCCTTCCCGTATCAGCTGTGTCGTGCACATTGGTGACGGCGAATTTACCGATATCGAACGCAAGGCCGAACTGGGCGGAAACATTCATGCCAAAGGCATGATGATCATGCAGGCATTCCTGATGTCTGAACTTCAGCTGGAGCAGCAGATCCCCTTCTCTGCCTCGTTGACCTTTGAGCAGTCCTACAGTGAAGTCGACGGCGACAGCGCCTCGATGGCAGAGCTGTGCGCCGTGATCAGCGCGCTTGCAGACGTACCGATTAATCAGAATATTGCGATTACCGGTTCCGTAGATCAGTTTGGTCGTGCTCAACCGGTGGGTGGACTGAATGAGAAAATCGAAGGCTTCTTTGCTATCTGCCAGCAGCGCGGTTTAAACGGCAAACAGGGCGTGATTATTCCGGCGCCTAACGCTCGCCATTTGAGCCTGAGCCAGGCGATTCTGGATGCGGTAGAGCAGGAACAATTCGCCGTCTGGGCCATCGAAGGGGTTGAGGATGCTCTACCCTTACTGACAAACCTGGTCTGGGACGGCGAAGGCCAGACAACCCTGATGCAGACCATTCAGGAACGTATAGCTCAGGCGACACAGCAGGATGCTCGTCATCGTTATCCGTGGCCGTTACGCTGGTTAAGTTGGTTTAGTGCTAACTGATCGGACTTGTTCAGCGTACACGTGTTAGCTATCCTGCGTCCTTCACTAAAATAAGGCTTACTGAGAACATGGTAGATAAACGCGAATCCTATACTAAAGAAGACCTTCTTGCCTCTGGTCGCGGTGAACTGTTTGGTGCGAAAGGCCCGCAGTTACCGGCCCCAAATATGCTGATGATGGACCGTGTCGTGAAAATGACCGAAACCGGCGGCAACTTTGATAAGGGTTACGTAGAAGCAGAACTCGATATCAACTCGGACCTGTGGTTCTTCGGTTGCCACTTTATTGGCGATCCGGTAATGCCTGGCTGCCTGGGCCTCGATGCCATGTGGCAGCTGGTTGGCTTCTATCTGGGCTGGCTTGGCGGTGAAGGTAAAGGCCGTGCGCTGGGCGTAGGCGAAGTGAAATTCACCGGTCAGGTTCTGCCTACCGCGAAGAAAGTCACCTACCGTATCCATTTCAAACGCATCGTTAACCGCCGCCTGATTATGGGCCTGGCGGACGGTGAAGTGCTGGTAGATGGTCGTCTTATCTATACTGCGAACGACCTGAAAGTGGGTCTGTTCCAGGATACCTCCGCTTTCTGATAACGGCATTTAGCCCCTTCCAGAAAGGCGAAACCTCCGCATTGCGGAGGTTTCTTTTTAAAGAGACGGTATCAAGCAAGTACTGCCCTGTCTCCGATGGCTTCTCGCCAGCCCCCTAGCCATTGGGACCTTTGATTCAGGGCCTGATAGGGACACATTTCTTTTGAACGTCCGGCGATGCCAGCCTGATAACCACGTTGATGAGCCCTTTCCAGGCGATCTCGTTTCTGTCTCTTCATGCCTCGTTTCCCTCATTCTTTTGTCTGGTGGAAAGAAAATAGTGATTGCAATATGTGCAAGCACAGTTAACGAATACCCCGAATCGGCGTCAGCGTCAACGTTCAAAATTCATACGGGTGTCATATTTGTGAGCTACATGGAAGATCGTTTGTACAAAAAATGTGACGCGGGACAAGTAACAAACTGAACATAAAACGAAAAAAAAGCCGCAATCAGCAAGAAGCTGAGTGCGGCTTTCGTCGATGAATTTTACTTATGGCAGCCGGGAAATCTCTCTTGCGATAGCAGCCGACTCCTGTGCCCACCCCTGCGCAAGCACTTTCACCATTTCGTCATAGCCATCTTTCTGCTGCTTCAGTTCCAGATGGAAAGGACGCTTAATCAGCTGGCCCTGATGATTCAAGAGCCACTCCCCGCTGATAACAACCGCACCATCATAGCGGCCATGGAATCCCGTCACGTTAACATTTAGAGTGTCCTGATCGCTTCCCAGAGGCTGCGAGGCGACTACCCAACCAGGAAGCTGGCTGCTCAGATTCGCCACCAGCGTATTGCGTAGCTGCTGATCCAGAGGGCTGGCCCACAGGTTATTGTTGGCGATAACGTACTGCACATCGCTGGTCTGGTAGACCACCCCGTTGCCCGCAAGATAATCTGGCACGGCAACCTGTTCAACCCACAGCAGACGGCTGCCCTGCGAGGTGCTACTCTGCGCACCGGATTGCGCGCTTAACGGCAGCTGGTAGTAGCTTTTGTTATCGCTTCCAGAGCTACAGGCCGTTAATACCAGTGCGCCTGCGATGATTAGCCATTTTTTCATTGTTTCGCCCTCTTAGGCTCAGGATCCTTTTTGTCTTTCGCTTCAAACACCAGCGCGTTGCTCTTTTCATTGAGCGTTTTCAGAACGGGCTGTAGCTCGCGTAAAACCTGATCAAGACGTTGCATATCCGCCACCATCTTGTTGTAAGCCGCTGAGCCCGGCTGGAAGCCCTGCATACTGCGATTCAGTTCGCGCAACGTTTTCTGCATATCCTGCGGCAGTTGCTGCATGGACTGGTTGGCGGTGATCTTGTTGATATTATCCAGCGTGGTTTGCAGACGTTGCATCGTCGCCTGGCTCTGATGCAGTGATCCCGTCGCGGCCTCAAGCATTGGATTCAGCGGCAGATTGTTGATCTTATCCAGTGTTTCCATCAGGCGCTGTTGGATCTGCGCCAGGCCACTGCTGACCGTAGGAATGATTTTGTAGCCGCCAAATTCACGGATCCCCGTCATTGGTGGCGCTTTTGGATAGAAGTCCATATCGACATATAACGCCCCTGTGACCAGGTTGCCAGTTTTCAGCGAGCCACGCAGACCGCGATTCATCAGATCGCTGATATGCTCCCCAATATCCTGGTCCTCGCCTATCTGGTTAATCAAACGCTCAGGCTCAATGCGGATCAGCACCGGAATACGATAATCATCATCAAGCATCTGCTTGAGTCCCGGAACAAAGTAAGGCACTTGTCCCACGGTCCCCAGACGGATACCGCGGAACTCAACTGGCGCCCCAGGCTGCAAGCCGCGTACAGAGTCCTTAAAGAACATCAGGTAGTCGATGTGATCGGTATAGAGCGCATCCTGAATGCTTTTTTGATCGTCAAACAGCCTGAAGGCGGTTTTCTCCGCCACCGGTTGTCCCAGATCTATACCTTCCGGCACATCAAAACTGACGCCCCCACCAAACAGCGTGGTGAGTGAACCCATCTCAACGCGCATCCCCGCAGAGGTCAGATCCACCGCGATCCCGCTGTCTTTCCAGAAGCGAACGTTGCTGGTCACCAGGCGATCATTAGGCGCATTGATAAAAAGCTGATAGCTGATGGTCCGTTTTTGCGGATCGAAGGTGCTTGTTTCAACCGAACCGACGCGATATCCACGGAACAGTACCGGATCGCCCGGCGAGAGCTGGCCCGCTTTTTTGCTGTCCAGAATAACGCGGATCCCTTTTGCATCCGGTGGCGCAAGCGGCGGTGAATCCAGCAGCTGATAGTTTGCTGGCTGGGCGCCTTTGTTGCCGGGCTGGAGTTCGATGTAGGCCCCTGACAATAGCGTTCCTAAGCCGCTGATCCCTTCTCTCCCGACCTGCGGTTTCACTACCCAAAAAACAGAATCTTCATGGAGCAGTTTTTCCATGCCGGCATTCAGGCGGGCCTTGATTTCAACATGGGTTAAATCATCCGTCAGGGTCGCGCTTTCCACGACACCCACATCCACGCTGCGGCTCTTGATGGTGGTTTTTCCGCCCTCAATCCCCTCTGCATTGGTGGTAATTAGCGTGACTTCCGGTCCCTGATGGCTGTAATGATAAAACAGGATCCATGCACCGATCAGCGCGGTCACGATAGGGAAAATCCACACCGGCGACCAGTTTCTGACCTTCTGCACTTTAGCCTCTCCACTCTTATTTTCCATGCTCTTACTCTTCCTCATGGCTTGAATCGGGCTCACGATCCCACGATAAACGAGGGTCGAAGGTCATGGCCGCAAACATGGTCATAATGACGACCAACGCAAACATCAGCGCTCCCATAGCGGGATAAATACTCATCAGCCCCCCCATACGCACCAGCGCTGAGAGAACCGCAATCACGAACACGTCAATCATCGACCAGCGGCCAACAAATTCCACGACCTCATAAATCAGATGCATACGCTCGCTGTCTCGCTTACCGTGCCCTTTTGCATCCCAGCAAAGCCAGGCAATGGCAATCATCTTTAAGGTCGGAACCATAATACTGGCGAGGAATATGACGCCTGCAACAGGGTATGACCCCTCGCTCCACAGCAAAATCACCCCGGCCAGTATGGTCGAGGGCATTCTGTCGCCGAGCAGATCGGTGATCATGATCGGCAAGATATTGGCGGGCAGATAGAGCATGACAGAGGTCACCAGCAGCGCCATGGTCCATTGCAGGCTATTTTTACGCCGAACGTGACCTTTTGTTTCACAGCGCGGACACACCTCGACATCCGCAGGCAGCACGGCGGTGCAGCACGAGCAGGAGCGAAGCCCCTGACGGATACCCGGTACGCCCACCTTTACCGTCTGCGAGAGCGTCGGCGCCGGGGCAATATCGTCCCAGGCCCAGCGTCGGTCCACGCACTGGAACGCGCGCAGTTGTAGCACGCAGTACAGACACCACGGAATAAAGCTGCTGCCAATCCCCACATCGCCGTAGGCCATCAGCTTCACGAAACTGACCAGGATACCCGCGAGAAAAATTTCCGCCATCCCCCAGCTTTTCAACTGGAACAGGATCCGCGCGAGTTTGATTTTAAGGACAGTGGGCATCCTGACGCGGTTGACCAGCAGCAGAATGACGACCAGGCAAAAAGCCGGGACGATCTGCACGAAAAGAAGAAAGAAGGTGCCAAGGCTGGCGTAATCTTCCGAGAACATCACGCCTGGTATTTCCAGTAAATCCACCTGGCTGGTCATCCCGCCCACTTTCATATAGATGAAAGGGAAGAGATTGGAGAGCAGTAACATGAATAAGGCTGCCAGCGCATAAGCCGTAGGACGCTGCCTTGGCGCGTCCCACTCGGTCGTCAGCGTAGCGCCGCAGCGCGGGCAGGCAGCCTTATGTCCGTGACCAAGCTCTGGCAACGCCACGAGCATATCGCATTGCGAGCATAATATATGCCGATCGGCATGGTGCTGGTCACACATAGATTATCCCTGTTTATGCGCCGTTTTTCAGAGACTCAAGGTACTCCCAGCGCTCAAATGCCTCTTCCAGCGTCTGTTCAGCCTGGGAGAGTTCAGCCAATACTTTCTGAGTATAGTCGTGAGGCTGCGTAAAGAATGACGCATCAGCGACCTGGATTTGCAGTGCTTCCAGTGCAGCTTCCAGCTCTTCCAGACGCTGCGGCAGCCCTTCCAGCTCGCGCTGCAAGTTATAACTCATTTTAGCAGGAGACTTTTTGACAGTTTCTGCCTTTGCAACAACAGGTTCAGCGACATTTTTGGTCTTCGCCTGTTTTTGCGCCAGCGACTGCGATTGCTGTCCACGCGCGTCATGATAGCCGCCCACATATTGCCCGATGCGCCCTTTGCCTTCGAAGATCCAGCACTCGGTCACGGTGTTATCGACAAACTGACGATCGTGGCTGACCAGCATTACGGTTCCCTGATAACCATCAATCAACTCTTCCAGCAGTTCCAGCGTTTCGACATCCAGATCGTTAGTCGGTTCATCGAGAATCAATAAGTTACTGGGTTTCAGGAACAGACGCGCCAGCAAAAGACGGTTACGTTCTCCCCCGGACAGCGCGCGCACCGGCGTCATAGCGCGTTTCGGGTGGAACAGGAAGTCCTGAAGGTAGCCCAGCACGTGACGCGGCTTGCCATTAACCATGACCTCCTGTTTACCCTCGGCGAGGTTATCCATCACCGTACGGTCTGGATCCAGCTCGGCGCGGTGCTGGTCGAAGTACGCCACTTCCAGTTTGGTACCGCAGTGGATACGACCGCTGTCGGCCTGGAGCTGACCGAGCATCAGTTTCAGCAGTGTGGTTTTACCGCACCCGTTCGGGCCGATCAGCGCAATTTTGTCGCCGCGCTGAACCTGAGCGGAGAAATCGCTCACCAGCACTTTGCCGTCAACCGAATAATTCACGTTCTCCATTTCGAAGACAATCTTGCCCGAGCGGGACGCCTCTTCCACCTGCATTTTGGCGCTACCCATGACTTCGCGGCGTTCGTTACGTTCGCGGCGCATCGCCTTCAGGGCGCGAACGCGGCCTTCGTTACGGGTACGACGCGCTTTAATGCCCTGACGGATCCATACCTCTTCCTGGGCCAGCTTGCGGTCGAACTCGGCGTTTTGCAGCTCTTCCACGCGCAGGTTTTCTTCTTTCTCCAGCAGATAGGTATCGTAATCGCCCGGATAGGTCACCAGCTTGCCGCGATCGAGATCGACAATGCGCGTGGCCATGTTGCGGATGAACGAACGGTCGTGGGAGATGAAGATAATGGTACCGTTAAAGGTTTTCAGGAACCCTTCCAGCCAGTCAATCGCTTCGATATCCAGGTGGTTCGTCGGTTCGTCCAGCAGCAGCACCTTAGGCCCGCTCACCAGGGCACGACCCAGCGCCGCTTTACGCAGCCAGCCGCCGGAGAGCGCCGACAGCTCCATATCCGCTTCCAGGCCAAGCTGGGCCAGCACTTCGTTAATGCGGTTTTCCAGCTGCCACAGACCGTGGTGATCGAGCATCTCCTGCACTTTTGCCAGCTCGTTGAGATTCTTCTCGCTCGGGTCCGTCATCACCAGATGCGAAATCTCGTGGTAACGCTTGAGGTATTCCGCCTGCTCTGAAATCCCTTCGGCCACAAAATCGTACACGCTGCCGGTGACGTTACGCGGCGGATCCTGTTGCAGACGAGAGACGATCAGATCCTGCTCGTAAACAATACGGCCGTCATCCAGCCCCTGCTCACGGTTGAGGATTTTCATCAGCGTCGATTTACCTGCGCCGTTACGGCCCACCAGACAGACGCGCTCGTTATCTTCGATATGCAGCTCTGCATTATCGAGAAGCGGTGAGTCGCTGAAAGAGAGCCACGCGCCGTGCATACTAATTAAAGACATTTATTTTTCCTTTCAGACCGCGGAGATCAGCCAGCAGTTGTGGATTTGACGGTTACGGGCAAAGTCCTGAGACAGCGTTTTTTGGCTGATTTCTTGTGCTTTCAGTCCCAGTTCGGCCAGGCCGTCGTGATCCATGCGGAATCCGCGCTTGTTATTCGAGAACATAATGGTGCCGCCTTTACGCAGCAGACGCTTCAGGTCAGTCATCAGGCGCAGGTGATCGCGTTGAACATCAAAGCTATCCTCCATACGCTTGGAGTTAGAGAAGGTCGGCGGATCGATAAAGATCAGGTCAAACTGCTCGTCGGTATCGCGCAGCCAGCCCAGCACGTCGGCCTGTAACAGGCGATGCTGACGGCCGGTTAAGCCGTTAAGACGCAGGTTGCGCTCTGCCCACTCCAGATAAGTCCGGGACATATCTACCGTGGTGGTGCTACGCGCGCCGCCAAGCCCCGCATGAACGCTGGCGCTGCCGGTATAGGAGAACAGGTTCAGGAAGTCTTTCCCCTTGCTCATCTGGCCCAGCATGCGGCGGGCGATACGGTGATCGAGGAACAGGCCGGTATCAAGGTAGTCGGTCAGGTTAACCCACAGGCGCGCGTTATATTCGCCCACTTCGATGAAGTCACCCTTCTCGCCCATCTTCTGATACTGATTTTTACCTTTCTGACGCTCACGGGTTTTCAGCACCAGCTTGTTTGGCGAAATGCCAAGTACGGCGATGGTGGCCGCAATCACATCCAGCATACGCTGACGCGCTTTTTGCGCATCGATAGTTTTCGGCGGGGCGTATTCCTGAACCACCACCCAGTCCGCATAGCGGTCAACCGCCACGTTGTACTCGGGCAGGTCAGCGTCGTACAGGCGATAACATTCGATGCCTTCTTGCTTCGCCCACTTCTCAAATTTCTTCAGGTTTTTGCGCAGGCGGTTGGCGTAATCTTCCGCCACGCCTGACGGTTTGCTATCCGCCGCTACCTCTGCCAGATGGTAGTTTTTCTGCACGCAGTCCAGCGGGCCGTTTTTCGCTTTGAACTGGCGATCGGCACGCAATTGCAGGCAGCTCAGCAGCTCCGGCGAGGCGCTAAACAGGGAGAGGTTCCAGCCGCCGAAATGCGCTTTCATGTTGCGGCCCAGCAGGCTGTGCAGTGCAATCAGCGCCGGCTCGCTGTCCAGACGCTCACCATACGGCGGGTTGCTGATCACCGTACCGTACGGGCCTTTTGGCAGAGGATTGGTCAGGTTCGCCACGTCCTTCACCTCGAAGGTCACCAGCTCGCCGATACCGGCACGACGGGCGTTGCTGCGCGCGCGTTCAATCACCCGTGCGTCGCTGTCCGAACCGTAAAAGTGAGAGGTGTACTCCGCCAGCCCTTTACGGGCGCGGGTCTGCGCATCGTCTTTGACCTCTTTCCAGATGGCTTCATCGTGCTGCGCCCAGCCTTTGAAGCCCCAGTGGCCGCGGTGCAGCCCTGGCGCACGGTCGGTGGCCAGCATCGCGGCTTCAATCAGCAGCGTACCGGAACCGCACATCGGATCGAGCAGCGGCGTACCTGGCTGCCATCCGGAGCGCATCACGATAGCGGCAGCCAGCGTTTCTTTGATCGGCGCCATCCCGGTGCGATCGCGATAGCCGCGCAGATGCAGGCCTGCGCCACTCAGATCCAGGGAAATACTGGCCGTATCGCCGTTCAGCCAGACGTTGATACGCAGATCCGGGTTTTCACGGTCAACGTTCGGACGTTCTTTATTGCGACGCGTGAAGCAGTCCACAATGGCATCCTTAACGCGCAGGGCACCGTACTGGCTGTTGCGGATCTCATCGTTGACGCCGTTGAAATGCACCGCAAAGGTAGCGTCCGGGGTGAAGATCTCTGTCCAGTCGATCATCTGTACACCGGTGTAGAGATCAAGATCGCTGTAGACCTTGCACTCTTTCATCGGCAGCATGATGCGCGACGCCAGACGGCTCCACATCAGGCTCTGGTAAATAAGCCGCGTGTCGCCCTCAAAATGGACACCACCCTGAACCACCCGGCACTCTTTCGCGCCCAGGGCTTCCAGTTCAGTTTTTAACAGCTCTTCCAGCCCACGGGCCGTACTGGCAAACAGAGAATTCATATCGTCACTTTTACTCATAGAAAATTGTCGCGCATTATAGCTAATATGGCGTGTATGTCATAAAGTTGAAGGCTTATTTTCTTTAGCGGGAGTGTGCAGTGGCGACGTTATCCAGGCTTTTTATTCATCCGGTGAAATCCATGCGCGGCATCGGCGTCTCTCACGCGCTGGCCGATATGAGCGGATTCGCCTTCGATCGTATTTTTATGGTCACCGAGCCTGACGGTACGTTTATCACCGCACGTCAGTTCCCGCAGATGGTTCGCTTTACCCCTTCCCCGCTTCATGACGGGCTGCATTTGACCGCGCCGGACGGTTCAAGCGTCGTGATCCGCTTTGCTGATTTTGCGCCGCTTGATGCGCCAACGGAAGTGTGGGGCAATCATTTTACCGCGCGTATCGCGCCGGATAACATTAACCAGTGGCTGAGCGGCTTTTTCTCCCGTGACGTTCAGCTGCGCTGGGTTGGGCCTGCGCTGACCCGTCGCGTGAAGCGCCACGATGCGGTTCCTCTCTCCTTCGCGGATGGTTTTCCCTTCCTGCTGACCAGCGAGGCCTCGCTGCGTGATTTACAAAATCGTTGCAAAGCCAGCGTGCAGATGGAGCAGTTTCGCCCGAATCTGGTGGTGACCGGAGCGAATGCCTGGGATGAAGATACCTGGAAAGTGATCCGCATCGGCAGCGTTATTTTTGATGTCGTGAAGCCGTGCAGCCGCTGTATTTTTACCACCGTCAGCCCGGAGAAAGGCCAGAAACACCCTTCCGGCGAACCGCTGAAAACCTTGCAGTCATTTCGTACCGCGCAGGATAACGGTGATGTCGACTTCGGCCAGAACCTGATCCCCCGCTCCAGCGGCGTGATCCGCGTGGGCGACGAGGTCGAAATTCTCACCCGCGGGCCTGCCAGGGTGTACGGCGCAGGTCAGGAAGAAGAGATGGTTGACGTTGTCACCAACGTCGCTTCCGCGGTGGATATTCACTGGGAAGGCAAAGTTATCCGTGGTAACAATCAGCAGGTGCTACTGGAACAGCTGGAACAGGCAGGTATCCGCGTACCGTATTCCTGTCGCGCGGGGGTTTGCGGATGCTGTCGCATTAAACTGGTCGATGGTGAAGTAAGTGCCCTGAAGAAATCTGCGATTGGCAGTGACGGCACGATCCTGTGCTGTAGCTGTGTCCCGAAAACATCCGTACAGCTGGAAGCTTAAACTGCCTGTTCAAGGCTGAAGGAATCAACGCGCAGCTGTGGCTTCAGCCTGTCATTCATCACTTTGATGGCATCACCTAACTGCATAACTCGCCCGGCAATGGTCACGCCGGGTTGGGCCAGCAAACAGAGCGCAGCGTTTTCACCGGGTTCAACCACCAGCAAATTCACCTCTTCTTCGGTATCGCTCAGATTGACGCTCGCCGCATCGCCGATAGCCGGGGTCCAGCACATGCCGTGGGCGAGAAAATGCCAGCTTTTCGGCATTTGCGGTTTCAGGAAACGGATCGCCACCAGCGCATTTAGTACCAGTTCAGCGCGCTGTTCTTTGGAGAGATCGAACTCGCGGCATTTTTCTTCAAAAGAGAAATAGAGTGCAGCGTCGTCAACGCAAAAGCCTGAGGGAGCAAACGCGTCTGGCGTTAACATTCGGCGCGCAAAACGAGAGCGAAACAACATGCCATTGGCTAAGTCGAGCATCATACGGTCATGCTCGTCACAAAAATACCAGCGCCAGTTATCGTCAGGTTTAATTCGCATGTTTCTCTCCCGTCCCCTAAACGTCCTGTACTAAAAATGTCCTGTTTGCCGCTTCGCTTATAACACTAGTAATAAAAGACTATAATGTTTAAATAAGCAACAATGACGGAATATAAAACAACCAGGGCTGGAAATAAAGCCCTGGTTGTCTGATTAAGAGAAAAGATTAGATATGCGTGACGATTTCTTTAATCAGCGGCGGCCCTTTAAAAATAAAGCCGGAATAAATTTGCACCAGCGATGCACCTGCCGCCATCTTCTCACGTGCAGCGATGACAGAGTCAATGCCACCCACGCCAATAATCGGCAGCTGACCTTTTAATTCTGCGGAGAGTGCGCGAATAATTTCGGTGCTTTTTAATTGTACCGGACGGCCACTTAATCCACCCGCTTCGTCACAGTTTTTCATTCCCTGAACGAGAGAGCGATCGAGTGTTGTATTGGTTGCAATCACACCATCAATATTATGGCGAACTAAACTGTCGGCAACCTGGATCAATTCTTCTGCCGAAAGATCCGGGGCGATCTTAACCGCGACCGGAACATATTTATGGTGGATCGCCTGTAGCGCCGTTTGTTTATTTTTAATGGCGCTAAGAAGATCGTCGAGCGCTTCGCCATATTGTAATGAACGCAGCCCTGGGGTGTTAGGCGAAGATATATTCACCGCAATATAACCGGCATAGGCATAGACTTTTTCCATACAAATCAGATAGTCATCTTTACCCTGCTCGACCGGCGTGTCTTTATTTTTGCCAATATTAATACCCAGCACGCCATCAAAATGGGCTTTCTTAACGTTCTCAACCAGATGATCGACGCCAAGGTTATTAAAGCCCATGCGGTTGATCAGCCCCTCGGCTTCAACCAGGCGAAACAGACGTGGCTTGTCATTTCCCGGCTGCGGACGCGGCGTCACCGTCCCGATTTCGATCGAGCCAAAGCCCATCGCACCGAGTGCATCAATGCATTCGCCATTTTTGTCCAGACCGGCCGCCAGGCCCAGTGGATTTTTGAAAGTCAGGCCCATGCACTGAACTGGTTTTTCCGGCACGTTTTGACGCACCAGCGCGGCCAGAGGCGTTCCTGTAATACGGCGTAACTGCTGAAATGTAAATTCATGAGCGCGCTCAGGATCGAGCTGGAAAAGGGCTTTACGAACGAAGGGGTAGTACATGAACTCTCCTGGATTCCCGGTGTGCAAACCGGGAGGGGATTATGTGCGATTCCGCCCGGAAAGGGAATTGACCTGTGGCAAAAAAAGCCACGTAAAACGCAATCGTTTACTTATCGGTTCGCTTCTTATGCATTTTTCTGCATTCATCCTGAGGATAAATCATTTAGTGGAATAACCACGCAATGTCACACTCCTGAAAATTGTTATGAATGTTAGATAAAAGCAAACAATTAGTTATAAGGAGCAACCATGCGCGTCATTACCCTGGCCGGAAGCCCCCGCTTCCCCTCTCGCTCCAGCGCACTGCTGGAATACGCTCGCGAAAAGCTTAATGCTCTGGATGTCGAAGTGTGTCACTGGAATTTGCACAATTTCGCGCCTGAAGATCTGCTCTACGCCCGTTTCGACAGCCCGGCGCTGAAAACCCTGATCGAACAACTTAAGAGTGCTGACGGGCTGGTCGTCGCGACACCGATTTATAAAGCCTCTTTTTCCGGCGCACTGAAAACGCTGCTCGATCTGCTGCCCGAACGCGCGCTGGACGGTAAGGTCGTCCTGCCGCTGGCCACAGGCGGTACGGTAGCTCATTTACTGGCGGTGGATTATGCCCTCAAGCCGGTTCTGAACGCGCTGAAAGCGCAGGAGATCCTGCATGGCGTCTTCGCTGACGACTCACAGGTAATCGACTACCAGCATAAACCCCATTTCACGCCGAATCTGCAAACCCGCCTCGACAGTGCGCTCGACACCTTCTGGCACGCCCTAAACCGTCGGGATCGCCACGCGGCAGCATTTCATCAATCACAAGGAGTGGCGCATGTTTAAAACAGTTACCCGTATCGGGCTGGCAGGTCTGCTGGCAGTGGCGTCGCTGGCTCAGGCGGCGGAGAAAGCGCCGGAGAGCCTGCGTATCGGTTATCAGAAAGGCAGCGTCAGCATGGTGTTGGCGAAAAGCCATGCGTTGCTTGAGAAGCGTTTCCCGGAGACCAAATTCTCATGGGTCGAGTTCCCTGCCGGACCACAGATGCTGGAGGCGCTGAACGTCGGGAGTATTGATTTAGGCAGCACCGGCGATATCCCGCCGATCTTTGCGCAGGCTGCCGGGGCGGATCTGGTTTACGTTGGCGTTGAGCCCGCCAAGCCGAAGGCAGAGGTTATTTTGGTGCCCGAAAACAGCGAGATCAAAAGCGTCGCCGGCCTCAAAGGCCATAAGGTTGCTTTCCAGAAAGGTTCAAGCTCGCACAACCTGCTGCTGCGCGCGTTGCAGGAGGCCGGCCTAAAATTCACCGATATCCAGCCCGTTTACCTGACGCCTGCCGATGCGCGCGCGGCGTTTCAGCAAAAAAATGTTGATGCCTGGGCTATCTGGGATCCGTACTACTCCGCCGCACTGTTGCATGGCGGTGTGCGGGTGCTGAAAGACGGCACCACCCTGAAGCAGACCGGTTCGTTCTACCTGGCGGCACGTCCTTACGCTGAGAAAAATGGCGCATTTATTCAGCAGGTGCTGGATACCTTCTCTCAGGCCGATGCGCTGACCCAAAGCCAGCGTCAGCAGAGCATCACGCTGCTGGCAAAAACCATGGGCCTGCCTGAACCGGTGATCGCCACCTATCTTGACCACCGTCCTCCCACCACCATAGCACCGATTGACGCCCACGTTGCCGCTCTCCAGCAGCAAACGGCAGACCTCTTTTATCAAAACCGCCTGGTTCCAAAGCAGGTGAATATTCGCGAACGCATCTGGCAACCCGCTGGCATTGAAGGAAAAAAATCATGAGTCTGAATCTTTTCTGGTTTTTACCCACCCACGGTGATGGACACTATCTTGGCACAGAAGAAGGCGCCCGCCCGGTCGATCACGGCTATCTACAGCAGATCGCCCAGGCGGCAGACCGCATCGGTTTTACCGGGGTACTGATCCCGACGGGCCGCTCGTGTGAGGATGCGTGGCTGGTTGCCGCGTCAATGATCCCCGTCACCCAGCGCCTGAAATTCCTGGTAGCCTTGCGCCCGAGCGTGGTGTCGCCAACCGTCGCGGCGCGTCAGGCGGCAACGCTGGACAGGCTTTCCAACGGCCGTGCGCTGTTCAACCTGGTGACGGGCAGCGATCCGCAGGAGCTGGCGGGCGATGGCGTCTTTCTCGATCATACCGAGCGCTATGAAGCCTCCGCAGAGTTCACCCGCGTCTGGCGACGTCTGCTGGAAGGGGAAACCGTCACCTTCGAAGGGAAACATATCCACGTTCGCGATGCGCAGCTCTACTTCCCGCCGGTACAGCAGCCGCGCCCTCCCCTCTATTTCGGCGGATCGTCGGACGTGGCGCAGGAGCTGGCGGCTGAGCAGGTCGATCTCTATCTGACCTGGGGCGAGCCACCGGAGCTGGTGAAAGAGAAAATTGCTCAGGTACGCGCTAAAGCCGCAGAACATGGCCGTACGGTACGCTTTGGTATTCGCCTGCACGTGATCGTACGTGAAACCAACGACGAGGCCTGGCAAGCCGCCGACCGTCTGATCGCTCATCTGGACGACGACACTATCGCTAAAGCACAGGCGGCGTTTGCCAAAACCGACTCCGTGGGCCAGCATCGGATGGCTTCCCTGCACAACGGCAAGCGTGAAAATCTTGAGATCAGCCCGAACCTGTGGGCCGGGGTAGGTCTGGTGCGCGGCGGTGCCGGCACGGCACTGGTCGGCGACGGTCCAACCGTAGCGGCACGCATTAATGAATACGCGGCGCTGGGGATCGACAGCTTTATCCTGTCTGGCTACCCACATCTGGAGGAGGCGTACAAGGTGGGTGAACTGCTGTTCCCGCATCTGGATGTCGCTATCCCGGAAATTCCGCAGCCACGTCAGCTTCAGTTGCAGGGCGAAGCCGTGGCGAACGCGTTTATCCCGAGAAAAGTCGCGCAAAGCTAAGGAGCCACCATGTCTGCAACCGCACAAAAATGGCTGCTGCGCGCCGCGCCGTGGTTTCTGCCCGTCGGCATTGTCCTCGTCTGGCAACTGGCGTCTTCAACTGGCTGGCTGTCGAGCCGCATTTTGCCCTCTCCGGAGGGCGTTGTGGAAGCGTTCTGGTCGCTAAGCGCCAGCGGTGAGCTGTGGCAACATCTTGCCATCAGCTCCTGGCGCGCGGTAATTGGCTTTTCGATTGGCGGAAGCATCGGCCTGACGCTGGGGCTGATCAGCGGCCTGTCACGCTGGGGTGAGCGGCTACTGGATACCTCCGTTCAGATGCTGCGCAACGTGCCGCATCTGGCGCTTATTCCGCTGGTTATCCTGTGGTTTGGCATTGATGAGAGCGCCAAAATTTTCCTCGTGGCGCTGGGAACGTTATTCCCGATTTATATCAATACCTGGCATGGGATCCGTAATATCGATCGCGGTCTGGTGGAGATGGCCCGCAGCTATGGCCTGTCAGGTTTTGCCCTGTTTACCCATGTGATCCTGCCGGGCGCCCTGCCCTCCATTATGGTTGGGGTGCGTTTTGCGCTCGGCCTGATGTGGCTAACCCTGATCGTGGCGGAAACCATTTCGGCTAACTCCGGCATTGGTTATCTGGCGATGAACGCCCGCGAGTTCCTGCAAACGGACGTGGTGGTGGTTGCCATTATCCTTTATGCCCTGCTCGGCAAACTTGCGGACGTCAGCGCCCAGTGGCTGGAACGTAGCTGGCTGCGCTGGAACCCGGCCTACACCGCTCAGGAGGCGAAAGCATGAATACTGCACGACTGAACCAGGGAACACCGTTACTGCTGAACGGCGTGACCAA
The DNA here is from genome assembly GCF_000534415.1 of Enterobacter sp. BIDMC 27. Lineage (NCBI taxonomy): Bacteria > Pseudomonadati > Pseudomonadota > Gammaproteobacteria > Enterobacterales > Enterobacteriaceae > Enterobacter > Enterobacter sp. BIDMC 27. The sequence continues at coordinate 2,514,909 of NZ_KI973178.1, read as the reverse complement.
ACGCTACGGCGACAACACCATTCTGAATGCACTGGATCTGCATATTCCTGCCGGACAGTTTGTGGCCGTTGTCGGCCGCAGCGGTGGCGGCAAGAGTACCCTGCTGCGTCTTTTAGCCGGGCTGGAAGCGCCAAACAGCGGTGACATTCTGGCAGGCACTACGCCGCTGGCCACGATTCAGGATGATACGCGCATGATGTTTCAGGACGCGCGTCTGCTGCCGTGGAAAACGGTGATGGATAACGTCGGGCTGGGCCTGAAGGGCAGCTGGCGGGAGGACGCCCGGCAGGCACTCGCTGCGGTAGGGCTGGAGAATCGCGCGGGAGAGTGGCCTGCGGCCCTGTCGGGTGGACAAAAGCAGCGCGTAGCGCTGGCACGCGCGCTGATTCACCGTCCCGGCCTGTTGCTGCTCGATGAACCGCTCGGCGCGCTTGATGCCCTGACGCGGATCGAGATGCAGGATCTGATTGAAACCCTCTGGCAGACGCACGGCTTTACGGTACTGCTGGTGACGCATGATGTCAGTGAAGCCGTGGCAATGGCAGACAGGGTGCTGTTAATAGAAGAGGGCAAAATTGGTCTGGATCTGACGGTAGATATTCCACGTCCTCGCCGCGTGGGATCGGCCAGACTGGCGGAGCTGGAAGCCGAAGTACTGGATCGGGTGATGAAACGTGGGGAAGCGGAGATTCAGCGGATAAAGGCTAATGCCTGATGCCCTCACCCCGGCCCTCTCCCACAGGGAGAGGGAGAAAACCGATGCCCCGCGACCCCACGTAGGCCCGGTAAGCGTAGCGCCACCGGGCTTTTTTACATCAGGCCAGCGCCTTAGCAATCTTCTCGTACAGATCGCCAGACAGATTTTCCAGCCCTTTCAGCTGCTCAAGCGCGGCGCGCATTTTCGCCTGACGCTGCGCATCGTAACGTTTCAGGCGGATCAGCGGCTCAATCAGACGAGACGCCACCTGCGGGTTACGGCTGTTCAGCTCGGTCAGCATTTCAACCATGAACTGATAACCGCTGCCGTCTTCGGCATGGAACGCGGCCGGGTTGCTGCTGGCGAAGGCACCAATCAGAGAGCGGACGCGGTTCGGGTTGCTCATGGTGAACGAACGGTGCTTCAGCAGGCTGCGTACTTTGCTGAGTACATCGGCTGCCGGGCTGGTGGCCTGAAGGATGAACCACTTGTCCATCACCAGACCATCCTGATGCCACTTGTCGTCGTACTCCTGCATCAGCGCATCGCGGCACGGTAGCTCGGCGGCAACGCTTGCGGCCAGCGCGGCCAGGGCATCCGTCATGTTATCGGCTTCGTGGTACTGCTTGCTGACCAGCGTGTTCGCCAGCTCTGCCTCACCAAACGCCAGATAGCGCAGGCAGGTATTGCGCAGGGAACGTTTACCGATATCCGCATGTTCCACCCGATACGCGTCCAGCTTGTTGGCGTTGTAAATGGCGAGGAACTCATCTGCCAGTTCGGTCGCCAGCGTGCGGGTCAGCGCTTCACGCACGGCGACGATGGCAATCGGGTCGATGATGTCAAACAGCTCGGCGATTTCAGTCGCAGAAGGCAGCGTTAAAATTTCAGCCGCCAGCGCCGGATCAATGTTCTCATCCAGCAGGATGGCACGGAACGCGTCTGCCACATGAACCGGCAGCGTCAGCGGCTGGCCCTGCTGGTAACGGTTGACGTTCAGCTTGATGTAGGTCGCCAGCAGACTTTGTGCGGCATCCCAGCGCGAGAAATCGTTGCGCGCGTGACGCATCAGGAACGTCAGCTGCTGATCGCTCCACTTGTATTCGAGTTTCACCGGCGCGGAGAACTCGCACAGCAGGGCAGGAACGGGCTGGAAATAGACGTTATCGAAGATAAAGGTCTGCTCTGTCTGGGTCACGTTCAGCACGTTATGCACCGGGTGGCCGCCCTTCTGTAACGGGATCACGTTGCCTTCGTTGTCGTATAGCTCAACGCTGAACGGAATGTGCAGCGGATGTTTCTCTTCCTGCTCGGCCGTTGGCGGCGTGCGCTGGCTGATGGTCAGCGTGTACTGCTCGGTTTCCGGGTTGTAGTCGTCTTTGACCGTCACGATCGGCGTACCGGCCTGGCTGTACCAGCGGCGGAAATGAGACAAATCGACGTTAGAGGCGTCCTCCATCGCCTGGACGAAATCGTCGCAGGTGGCCGCACTGCCGTCGTGACGCTCAAAGTAAAGCTGCATCCCTTTCTGGAAATTCTCTTCGCCCAGCAGGGTGTGGATCATACGGATAATTTCAGCGCCTTTTTCATACACCGTCAGGGTGTAGAAGTTATTCATCTCAATGACTTTATCCGGGCGGATCGGGTGCGCCATTGGGCTGGCATCTTCTGCAAATTGCAGACCACGCATGGTGCGCACGTTGTTGATGCGGTTCACCGCCCGCGATCCCAGATCGGAGCTGAACTCCTGATCGCGGAAGACGGTTAAGCCCTCTTTCAGGCTCAGCTGGAACCAGTCGCGACAGGTGACGCGGTTCCCGGTCCAGTTATGGAAATATTCGTGGCCGATAACGCGTTCGATATCGAGGTAATCTTTATCCGTGGCGGTATCGGTACGCGCCAGCACGTATTTAGAGTTAAAGATGTTAAGACCTTTATTCTCCATCGCGCCCATGTTGAAGAAATCGACCGCAACGATCATATAGATGTCGAGGTCATATTCGAGGCCAAAGCGCGTTTCATCCCACTTCATGGAGTTGATGAGGGAGGTCATTGCCCACGGTGCGCGGTCAAGGTTGCCACGGTCCACGAACAGCTCCAGCGCGACTTCACGGCCAGAGCGCGTTTTAAAGGTGTCGCGCAGGACATCGAAATCTCCCGCCACCAGCGCAAACAGATAGCAGGGTTTCGGGAACGGATCCTGCCACTGTACCCAGTGACGGCCATTCTCCAGTTCCCCTTCACCAATCCGGTTGCCGTTGGAAAGCAGGTACGGGTACAGCGTTTTGTCGGCAATAATTTTGGTGGTAAAGCGCGCCAGGACGTCCGGGCGATCCAGATACCAGGTAATGTGGCGGAAACCTTCGGCTTCACACTGGGTACACAGGGCTACGCCTGACTGGTAAAGTCCTTCCAGCGCGGTATTGGCGGCAGGGCTAATTTCATTCACGATGCGCAGGGTAAAGCGTTCCGGCAGGTTGTCGATGACCAGCTGGTTGCCTTCTTCTTTATAGTCTGACCAGGCTTCATCGTTAATATGCAGGGAAACCAGCGTCAGGTCTTCACCATCCAGACGCAGCGGCACGGCTGTCGCGCTCTGGCGCGTCACCTGGCTTACCGCCGTCACCACGGTTTTTGTGGCATCCAGGTCGAAAGTCAGATCGATATCGCTTATCAGGTATTCCGGCGCACGATAGTCGTGGCGGTATTTAGCTTGTGGCTGTTGTGTCATAGAAAACCTTATGCATCGTTTGTCGAGTAACGATTCAATATATTCCTGTTGTGTAAAACGCGCTATGCAGAATGTTCATCTTTTCAGGCACAACGCCCTTTTTAGCTACATTTTTATAACACGGGGCACGAAATGCTCTCGACCATAAAGTGTGCTTATGTTGTGATCGGGGTTCAATAAATCACTAAACAGGGTATACTCCGGAGTTGTTTATTGTACTAAACGCTCCCGTGAGAGGATGCTACAGCGCACCTATGACTCAATTCGCTTCTCCGGTTCTGCATACGTTGCTGGATACCGACGCGTACAAGCTGCATATGCAGCAAGCCGTGTTTCACCACTATCATGATGTCCATGTTGCGGCGGAATTTCGCTGCCGGGGTGACGACTTGCTGGGTATCTACGCAGATTCCATTCGTGAACAGGTCGAGGCCATGCAGCATCTGGCGCTCACCGATGACGAATATCAGTGGCTTTCAGGCCTGCCTTTCTTTAAAGCGGATTATCTGAACTGGCTGCGTGAGTTCCGCTATAACCCGGAACAGGTCACCGTCACCAATGATAACGGCAAGCTGGACATTCGTCTGACCGGCCCGTGGCGTGAGGTGATCATGTGGGAAGTGCCGCTTCTGGCCGTGATCAGCGAGCTGGCCCACCGCTATCGCTCCCCTGAAACCGGTGTGACGCAGGCGGTTGCCGCTCTGGAGAATAAACTCGTTGAGTTTTCCAGACTGACCGAAGGGCTGGATATGTCCCGATTCCGTCTGATGGACTTTGGCACGCGCCGCCGCTTCTCTCGCGAGGTTCAGGAAGCCATTGTCAGACGTCTGCAACAGGAGCCGTGGTTCGTTGGCACCAGTAACTACGATCTGGCACGTCGCCTTGATTTAACGCCTATGGGCACCCAGGCGCACGAATGGTTCCAGGCGCACCAGCAGATCAGCCCTGACCTTGCCAACAGCCAGCGCGCCGCCCTCGCCGCGTGGCTAGAGGAATACCCGGATCGGCTGGGTATTGCCCTTACCGACTGCATTACCATGGACGCGTTCCTGCGCGACTTTGGCCCTGAGTTTGCCGAACGCTACCAGGGTTTGCGCCATGATTCCGGGGACCCGGTTGAATGGGGTGAGAAAGCCATCGCCCATTACGAAAAACTGGGCATCGACCCCATGAGTAAGGTGCTGGTCTTCTCCGATAACCTTGACCTGGCGAAAGCCGTCGACCTTTATCGCCATTTCTCATCGCGGGTGAACCTGAGTTTCGGGATTGGTACGCGGTTAACCTGTGATATTCCTCAGGTGAAACCGCTGAACATCGTCATAAAACTGGTGGAATGTAACGGTAAGCCGGTCGCGAAGCTCTCCGACAGTCCGGGCAAAACCATCTGCCATGACAAAGCGTTTGTCCGCGCATTACGTAAAGCCTTCGATCTGCCTCAGGTTAAAAAAGCCAGCTAACGGCTTCGGGGGAGCCTTCATGGCTCCCCTTCTCTTATTAATTTCTTATTTCTTCTCTTAAGACGGTGAAATTTACTTGTCTGATAGCGGATGGCAGGTAACATAGATATTCCCCCTATAAGGGCGGACAAGTGTTTATTTTTTCCGACTATTAACAGAGAGAATATTATGAGCGTTGTGCCTGTAGCCGACGTACTCCAGGGCCGTGTCGCCGTTGACCAGGAGGTCACCGTGCGCGGATGGGTGCGTACTCGCCGAGATTCTAAAGCTGGCATCTCCTTCCTCGCCGTCTATGACGGTTCCTGCTTTGATCCTGTACAGGCCGTCATTAATAATTCTCTGCCCAATTACAATGATGACGTTCTGCACCTGACAACCGGCTGTTCCGTGATCGTCACCGGTGTTGTGGTGGCCTCTCCGGGCCAGGGTCAGAGCTACGAAATTCAGGCGACCTCGGTGGAAGTGACCGGCTGGGTTGAAGATCCGGACACCTACCCGATGGCTGCGAAGCGTCACAGCATCGAATATCTGCGTGAAGTCGCGCACCTGCGTCCGCGCACCAACCTGATTGGTGCGGTTGCCCGCGTGCGTCATACGCTGGCGCAGGCGCTGCATCGTTTCTTTGACGAGCAGGGTTACTTCTGGGTTTCTACTCCGCTGATCACGGCTTCCGATACCGAAGGCGCAGGTGAAATGTTCCGCGTTTCAACGCTGGATATGGAAAACCTGCCGCGTACGCCGGAAGGTAAAGTCGATTACGACAAAGACTTCTTTGGTAAAGAAGCCTTCCTGACGGTTTCCGGCCAGCTCAACGGTGAAACCTACGCCTGTGCGCTGTCTAAGATCTACACCTTCGGCCCAACCTTCCGTGCGGAAAACTCCAACACCAGCCGTCACCTGGCGGAATTCTGGATGCTGGAGCCGGAAGTGGCCTTTGCCGATCTAAATGACGCGGCAGCCCTGGCAGAAGCGATGCTGAAATACGTGTTTAAAGCCGTTCTCGAAGAGCGTGCAGACGACATGAAATTCTTCGCTGAGCGTGTCGATAACGACGCCATCGCCCGTCTTGAGCGCTTCGTCTCCGCAGACTTCGCGCAGGTGGATTACACCGACGCGGTCGCTATCCTGGAAAAATGCGGCGAGAAATTCGAAAACCCGGTTTACTGGGGCGTGGATCTCTCCTCCGAGCACGAACGTTATCTGGCAGAGAAGCACTTTAAAGCACCGGTTGTGGTAAAAAACTATCCGAAAGACATTAAGGCGTTCTATATGCGCCTTAACGAAGACGGTAAAACCGTTGCCGCGATGGATGTCCTCGCGCCGGGCATCGGTGAGATCATCGGTGGCTCCCAGCGTGAAGAGCGCCTGGATGTGCTGGACGCGCGTATGCAGGAGATGGGCCTTAACCCGGCGGACTACAGCTGGTATCGCGATCTCCGTCGCTACGGCACCGTTCCACACTCCGGCTTTGGCCTGGGCTTCGAACGTCTGATTGCTTACGTAACAGGTGTTCAGAACGTACGTGATGTGATTCCGTTCCCACGCACACCGCGTAACGCAAGTTTCTAACCGACCAAATCATTAATGGCCAGCAAATGCTGGCCATTATTTTATCCTGCAATGTCAGTTTTCGTCAGTCAGAAGTAAGCGTCTTTAAACCACAACCCCGCTATTACCTCTACCTGTTACGTTTTGTTTCCACGAAATATCCTGAGACAAAAAAATATCCCCATTCTTATTGCGCTTAAAACAATTCTTACGCATTAGCATAAAAAACAATCAATTTCACAGCCATCTGGATGGCTTTTGTCGATCATAAGAAAAAATGAGCCGTTTAACTTCTGTTTATACGAAAGGCCTTTAGCTAAATTAAACATAAGGAAATCATATATATAAGAATAAAGCGGATGTTTAATTCGCCAGGCGGCACTGAAATTTGAGGTGCTTCACAAAGTTCCCAAAAATACATATTTAGTTACACATATTTTCTTTTGGTAACTTAATCTTGAAGATTGTAGCACTTTCAGTGTAGCGAAACGGTTCTATGAATGGAAAGATGCCTGTCAGACACATAAAGACACCTAACTCTCATCAATAGTTCCGGAAATATTTATTGACAGAATTTATTGGCGGCAGTGGCGAGTGTCATAAAAAAACCAATGAGGGTAATAAATAATGATGAAGCGCAATATCCTGGCAGTGGTAGTCCCTGCCCTGCTGGTAGCCGGTGCAGCAAACGCTGCTGAAATCTATAACAAAGACGGCAACAAATTAGATCTTTACGGGAAAGCAGTTGGCCTGCATTACTTCTCTGATTACGCGGGCAACGATGGCGACAACACTTACGCGCGTCTGGGCTTCAAAGGTGAAACTCAGATCAACGATCAGCTGACTGGCTACGGTCAGTGGGAATACAACTTCCAGGGTAACAACTCTGAAGGTGGCGATGCACAGAACGGCAACAAAACCCGTCTGGCATTCGCAGGTCTGAAATTTGGTGACGCAGGCTCCTTCGACTACGGTCGTAACTACGGTCTGGTCTATGACGCAATCGGCATCACCGATATGCTGCCTGAGTTCGGCGGCGACACCGGCGCGAGCGATAACTTCTTCGCAGGCCGTACGGGTGGTCTGGCGACTTACCGTAACAGCAACTTCTTCGGCCTGGTTGACGGTCTGAACTTTGGTGTTCAGTACCTGGGCAAAAATGAACGTGATGATGCAGTACGTTCCAACGGTGACGGCTGGGCAACCTCTCTGAGCTATGATTTCGACGGTTTCGGCATTGTGGGTGCTTATGGTGCAGCTGACCGTACCAACAACCAGCAGACGCTGGAATGGGGTAAAGGTGACAAAGCTGAACAGTGGGCAACCGGCCTGAAATATGACGCGAACAACATCTACCTGGCAGCTATTTATGGCGAGATGCGTAACGCAGCGCGTCTGGGCAGCCGTGGTTTCGCTAACAAGTCTCAGGACTTCTCTGTCGTCGCTCAGTACCAGTTCGACTTCGGTCTGCGTCCATCCATCGCTTACTACAAATCTAAAGCGAAAGACGTAGAAGGTATCGGTGACGAAGACTACATCAACTACATCGACGTTGGTGCGACATACTACTTCAACAAAAACATGTCTACCTATGTTGACTATCAGATCAACCAGCTGAAAGACGACAACAAGCTGGGCATCAACAACGACGATATCGTGGCTCTGGGTCTGGTTTACCAGTTCTAATCAGCACACCTCGTTGTTATATGCTTAATGAACAGGGCTTCGGCCCTGTTTTTTTATTCCTGAGAGAAAATAATAGCGACTTTTGAAAAGCCGCACGCTTTTCGTCGCAAACGGTTGGCATTTTGTAAATCTACCGTTAACCTGATAGCGGATTTCACTTCTGTAATCACAATGGAACTTCGTCATGTTTGAGAACATTACTGCCGCTCCTGCCGACCCAATTCTGGGCCTGGCCGATCTGTTTCGTGCCGACGACCGCCCTGGCAAAATCAACCTGGGTATTGGTGTATATAAAGATGAAACCGGCAAAACTCCGGTACTGACCAGCGTCAAAAAAGCTGAGCAGTATCTGCTGGAAAACGAAACCACCAAAAACTACCTCGGTATTGATGGTATCCCTGAATTTGGTCGCTGCACCCAGGAGCTGCTGTTCGGCAAAGGCAGCACCATTGTGAGCGAAAAACGCGCCCGCACGGCGCAGACCCCAGGCGGTACCGGCGCACTGCGCGTGGCGGCAGATTTCCTGGCGAAAAACACCTCTGTGAAGCGTGTGTGGGTAAGCAATCCAAGCTGGCCGAACCACAAGAGCGTTTTTAATTCTGCGGGTCTGGAAGTGCGTGAATACGCCTACTACGACGCGGCAAACCACGCGCTGGATTTCGACGGTCTACTGGCCAGCCTGAGCGAAGCCCAGGCGGGCGATGTGGTGCTGTTCCACGGCTGCTGCCATAACCCAACCGGTATCGATCCTACGCTTGAGCAGTGGGAACAGCTGGCTAAGCTGTCCGTTGAAAAAGGCTGGCTGCCGCTGTTCGACTTCGCTTACCAGGGCTTTGCCCGTGGTCTGGAAGAAGATGCAGAAGGTCTGCGCGCATTCGCCGCCGTGCATCAGGAGCTGATTGTCGCAAGCTCCTATTCCAAGAACTTTGGTCTGTATAACGAGCGTGTCGGCGCCTGTACGCTGGTGGCTGCTGACGAAGCAACCGTCGATCGCGCATTCAGCCAGATGAAGTCCGTGATCCGCGCTAACTACTCTAACCCACCGGCACACGGTGCGTCTGTGGTCGCGACGATCCTGAGCAACGATGCGCTGCGCGCAATCTGGGAACAAGAGCTGAACGATATGCGTCAGCGCATTCAGCGCATGCGTCTGCTGTTTGTGAACACGCTGGCTGAGAAAGGCGCTGACCGTGACTTCAGCTTCATCATCAAGCAGAACGGCATGTTCTCCTTCAGCGGCCTGACCAAAGAGCAGGTGCTGCGCCTGCGTGAAGAGTTTGGCGTGTATGCCGTTGCCTCTGGCCGCGTGAACGTTGCAGGTATGACGCCTGACAACATGGCGCCGCTGTGCGAAGCCATTGTCGCGGTGCTGTAACCTGCACCCATAAAAAAAGCCTGCATCGCGCAGGCTTTTTTATTTTACCGGGTTTACCAGACAGGCATTTCATCCTGAAGGAACGGGTTATGCAACCGCTCATCGCCCAGCGTCGACATCGGTCCGTGTCCAGGGATAAACGTCACATCATCACCTAACGGCAATAACTTCTGCTTAATCGACTGAATCAGCTGACCGTGATCGCCGCGTGGGAAATCACTGCGTCCTACGCCCCCTTTGAAAATCACGTCACCGGAAATCAGCAGGCGCGACACGTCATCAAAGAAGACAATATGGCCGGGCGTATGCCCGGGGCAATGCAACACCTGTAAAGTTACATTCCCTACGTTAACGCGATCGCCTTCGTTCAGCCAGCGGTCCGGTGTCAGTGGCTGACACTCATCCAGACCAAACATACGGCTTTGGGCAGGTAGCCCCTGAAGCCAGAACTCATCTTCTTTTTCCGGGCCGATAATCGGCACACCGTAGTGTTCAGCCAGTTCTGCCGCTGCACCCACATGGTCGAGATGGCCATGGGTGAGTAAAATCTGCATCAGCGTTACACCGCTGGCAGCGACTTCCTGCTTGATTGTCTCAGCGTCGCCACCGGGATCAACAAGCGCGGCCAGTTTAGTTTGTTCACACCAGATCAATGAACAGTTCTGTGAGAACGCGGTAACCGGAATAATACGATAGTTCATACTGCTCCTGTGTTTCGTTATTACCAGTGCCGAACCGGCCCGGTATCAATATGCACAAAGTTGCTACGTGGGTAGTATCCTACACCACCTGCGCGCATAGATAACGCCGCTTTGCGAATATTGGCTAACGAAACGCCTTCAATATGGAAATCCATCGCCTGCCCTTTGGTGTGATAGCTTTTTTTCGCTACCCCACGGCTGTGGGCGCGCAGTTCATTGTTGGTATCCAGAGAGCGATAGCCAGAAATGAGTTGCACCGGCCTTTTGGTTCCCAGCAGTCCCTGCAAGCGGTAAAGCTGATCGAATAATCCAGGGTCGATGGCTTTGATTTTATTCGCGCGGAAATCACGGAAAAAATGGTTGAGTCTTGCTAATTCATCCTGAATATAGCCTCTGCCATCGAAAAATTCCGCTTTAAGCGTCTCACCAGTATGCAGATTGTTGAGCGTTAAAATACGCGGACGAGGTGTCGAGAGGGTGGCAAATGCTGGCGTCGGAAGGATGGCTGCTGCGCCCAGCGCAACGCCACCTAACGCCAGCAATTTGCGGCGATTAGCGTCAAATTTGTCCATGATAATCAGGTCTACAGGTAAAAGAAATTGTCAATATGCTTAGCGCACGAAGGGCACCATAACTGGCAAAGCCTGCTACGTCAAGGCGCCCAACCCCAGTGAATACGCGGCTTGCAGCCAGATCGCCTCATATTCACCATAACTTACGACAATCATTTTTACCGAACTACTTCATTTACCTGATTAATTGTTCCGCTTTTGGCAAAATTTGTGCGCCGGATCGCGCTGTCAGATCATAATTGTAAATATCTGTACGATACTGGGTGCGTCCGTCCGCGCCTACAAACGCCGTCAGATAGTAAAGATTGACCGGGATATTGTGACGGATATTGACGTAACGCGTATCCCCCTGCTTCAGGGCATCTGATATCCGCGTATCGTTCCAGCCTGCATCCTGCAACAGCATATTCGCCAGCTCCGAGGCCTTATTCACGCGAACGCAGCCCGAGCTGAGCGCGCGAGCGTCTTTCTGGAACAGATTATGGTTCGGGGTATCATGCAGGTAGATAGCGTCCGAACTTGGCATATTGAATTTGTAACGTCCCAGCGAGTTATGTGCGCCCGGTGCCTGCTGGAAACGGAACGGCAGGTTCGAAGGCGTAATCGTTGACCAGTCGACCATCCAGGGATCAATCGCTTCTTTGCTGTTCCAGCCCCGCATCACCGTATAGTTGTGTCGCTCCAGATAACCCGGGTCATTCCAGACCTTAGGCAGGATATCTTTGCGCGCCAGCGTCGGCGGCACGTTCCACGGCGGGTTAACCACCACGTTATTCAGCGCGCTGCTCATCATTGGCGTTTTACGGTCAGGTCGGCCGACAATCACGCGGGACGCCAGCACTTCGCTACCGTCCTGATAGTAGACCAGGGAGTACGCCGGAATGTTGACCATAATGCCGGTGGATAACGTGCCCGGCAGCAAGCGCAAGCGCTGGATATTCAACGCCAGCACCCCTGCCCGCTGGGCCGGAGAGACGTTCAGCCAGTCGCGAGTAGATGGACCAATCACGCCGTCAGCGCCAAGCCCCTGCGCGGCCTGGAACTGCTTCACTGCGGCGACCAGCTCGCGATCGTAAGCGGCGGGCTTATTGCTCAACGCAACGGCCGTTTTCTCTTTTACCGGCGCCGACGGGCTGACGACCGCATTTTGCGTCTCGTCACCGGGCAGAGCAATTTTAGGGCCGCTGTCAAGAATGCCGGAGCGTTTCATAATTTCGCGGATCGCAGGCACATCGCTGCTCCACTGCCCCGGACGCAGCGTTGTGGTGCCACGCAGCTGAGGCCACGGGCGGGAATCCGCAACCAGCTCAAGAAGCGACTGATGCATCGTGGCATATTGCGGATGGGCAGGCGCAAGGCTTGCGATAAAGCGCGGCAGTTCGCCGTTATCCAGCGACAGCTGCCACTGATTAATGACGGACAGCGCAGGCGTCGCCAGCTTGTACGGTTTACTGCTGTATAACCAGCGGTTGCCGTTCACCGAAATCCCCGCCACAAACTGTAAGTAGCCCATCATGGCATCAGACAGCACCACGTCACGCGCCTGTCCGGAAACGGCAGGGTCGGTCAGGAGCTCAACCCAGGTCGTGAACTGCGGCTGAAAGCCTGCAATCGCCACTTCAGCCAGCTGCTGCTGGAAGGCTCGTACCGCCTCGCGATTTTCCCACATCGGTTTCATATCGCGCGCAGCGTAAAGCAGCGTGAGCTGGTTAATATAAGCGGGAGTATAGCCCGAGGGCAGGCCGGTCATAAGCTGCTGGCGTAATGATTCAGTATCGATGCCTTCCGGCAGCGGTTTAATGCCGGCCATGATGGCCGTCGCCGGAGACTGATCCAGCGGTTGTGACAGCGACGTCGGCTGCGCGCCCATCGTCGCGGAGCTGTCAGTCGGTACAATTTCAGGCTCATCGGCCTGAGCGGTAAACAGTGGAGCAAACATCACTGTCAGGCACAAACTCAGCGCAGACAGCTGACGACCACGATTTTTCTTAAGCAACATCCCTTGCCCCCTGTTTTTCACGACATGCCCATTATTCTGGAGCTTTCCTTCAGTATAGAAAGGCATACTCGCTGCTGCCTTACCTTATGTAAAGAAGTTTAAAGATAACGCAGCCCTGAACACAAGTTAAGTGAATAAAAAAAGCGGCGCATGAGCGCCGCTATTTGTCGCACCCCGGGTTAAGAGGCGTCAGCCGTGCCCGGTAATGACTCCGGTGGCTGCGGGGCGAAACCACGCAGGCCCACGACGTGTACGTGTTCACTGTTCTGGAACACCTTACGCACCAGCTTATAGGTTGTCCCTTTTTCCGGACTGATGTTTTCCGGCGCCGCGATGATGAGCTGCATATCGAGTCGCTCGCAAAGCTCAAACAGCGTGGCGATGGAGCGGGCGTCGAGACGCGCGGCTTCATCGAGGAACAGCAGACGGCATGGCGAGATGTCTTTGCCGCGCAGACGACGCGCTTCATCTTCCCAGCTCTGAACCACCATCACCAGAATCGACATACCGGTACCGATGGCTTCACCGGTAGAGAGCGCACCGGATTCCGCGCGCAGCCAGCCGTCTGAGCCACGGTTAACCTCAACTTCCATTTCCAGATAGTTGCGGTAGTCCAGCAGCTCCTCGCCGATGGTTTGCGGCGTACGCTGGCCCATGTCAATCTGCGGATTCAGACGCTGATATAGCTTCGCCAGCGCTTCGGAGAAGGTCAGGCGGTTACTGTTGAACAGATCCTGATGCTGTTCGTGCTGTTCAGACAACACGTCCAGCAGCGTGGAGTGCGCCTCACGCACGTTCACGTTCAGCCGCACGCTGTTGACCTGGCCAAACGACACGCTTTGCAGGCCCTGGTTCAGCTGACGGATACGGTTCTGCTCGCGCTGAATGGTTTTACGAATAATATTCGCCACGCTGCGGGAGCTGATTGCCAGCTTCTGCTCGCGGGAGGTCAGCTCCTCCGTCAGACGGCCCAGCTCGATCTCCATCTGTTCGATCGCTTCCACCGGATCGTCGGTACGGATGATGTCCTGACGAATACGCTCGCGTAAGTGCTGATAAACCGCCACGAAGAACTGAATTTTGCGCTCAGGACGCTTCGGATCTTCGGACATACGCAGCACGTCGCGCAGGTGTTCGTTATCCGCCACCGCCAGACGCAGCGCGCCCAGCGCCTTATCCGACATAGAGCGCAGTTCATCGGCAGACAGGTACGCCAGCTCGCGACGATGCAGACGACGCTCCACGTTGTTATCTTTCACCATGCGCATCACCGCGCACCACCCCGCCTTCGCGGTCACAACCTGTTCACGCATCTCATGATAGTCACGCTCCAGCTTGCGCAGGCGTCGCGTCAGGTTGTCCATCTCTGCTTCACAGAAGGTCAGCGCTTTTTCCAGCTGATTACGACGCGCGCGGTTGTTACTGAGCTGAGCATGCAGTTCATCGCGGCGAATACGCGCCCGCTCTTCTGCACCGCTGTCGGCGCGAACGCCGATGTCCTGCAACTCTTTATGCAGATCGTTTAACAGCTCTTTCTTGGTGTCGAAGGAGCTTTTCAGCGAGGCCATGACCTGGCTGTACTGGCTCAGCTGTGCGGCGTGAGTACGCATCGCTTCACGGGCGCGCGTACGCTCTGCTTCGGCCTGCTCAAGACGCTGGCGCAGCTTTTCATTAAGATCGCTGTTCCCGCTCAGCATTTCTGCTGAATCGGAGTAGCCGAAGTGTGCGCGACGTTGCACCACTTCCGTCAGGGCAAACGCCTGCTGACGCGCTTCGCGCTGCACCTGCTGTGACCAGGCATAATCCTCTTTTAACTGCTCAAACTGTTCCGGGTCGCTCTGGAGAACGGAAACCATCGGCTCCAGTTTTGCCAGCTGATTGCCGTGCTGCTGCACAAAGCGCGCCGCTTCCTGCGCTTCGTCCAGACGTTCCTGAATTTCGTCTACGCGGTCGGCGAGCGTATCGTCCGCCAGCAGGTTCAGGCGCGGCAGGATGCGGTTAAGGGCCGCAACGCCCTCTTTCGCCTGCTCGAACTGCACGCGGCTTTGCTGGTTGTCATTTTCATGGCTGGCAAGCGCACGCTCCAGCTCTCCACGACGGGTGTTGAGCTTGCGAATTTCAGCTTCCGGATCGGGCTCAAAGGCAACGCCCAGGTGGCTGCCGATAAAGCGGCTGAACGCCTGATGCAGACGCTGCGTTTTTTGAACATCAAACGACAGGGTTGCAAAACGTTCAGAAAGCGTTTCGCGCTCAGCGTGCAGGCTTTCAATACGGTTTTCACGCGCGGCGCGGCCAAACAGCGGCAGTTCCGGGAAGCGCGAATAGCGCCACTGGCGATCGGCGATTTTCACCACCACCGCTTTTTCCAGCTCGTCGACGCTGAATACGCTGTCATCAAACGACTGCGGATCCCCTTCGATGAGGTAGAGATCTTCCGGGCAGTCTTCCAGCCCTGCAAGCTGGTCAGAAATCAGCGACAGATCCGGCACCACAATCGCGTTACGGGATGGACCGTACAGCGCGGAGAAGTACGGCGCATCGTCCAGGCCGACATCGTCGTAAATTTCAGACAGCAGCACGCCGCCGAAACGCTCGGCTAAGGCATTCAGGCGCGGATCTTCTGAGCCGCCAGGCTGGCTTAAACGCTCAATCTCTTCATCGACGTCACGCTTGCGCGCACCCACTTCGTCACGCTCAACAATCGCTTCACGCTCGCGCTCCAGCAGCTGTTGCATGTATTCGGTGACGTCCTGGCTGGAGGAAAACTCCTGGCCACACTGTTCGCTGAGCTGGTTCAGGCTGCTTTGTGCGGCCAGCCAGATCGGCGCACGCTGTAAGAGCGTCTTCGAACGGGACTGAAGCTGTTCCAGCTCCTGACGCAGCGTCATGCGCTGTTCGCTGGCGTTCGATACGGTATCCGACAGGGCCGCAATACGCGCTTCCAGCTCCTGGTGCAGGGCCTCAAGCTCGTCGAAATCGTAATTTTTACCCTGACGCTTGCAGAATTCCGCCAGCAGACGCTCGGCTTCCTGCTGTTCACGCAGACGCTGTTCCAGCTCGTTCAGGCGCATGCGCAGCGGCTGCACCTGTTCGGCCAGATGGCGTTGATTGACGCCGTCGCGCAGCAGCTCACGGGCAACGTCCCACGCTTCGTTACGCGCCAGCGGACCGTTAATCGCCACCACCAGCTGGTACGCCTGCTCAAACTGGCTATGCGCCGTTTGCGCCACGCTCATTTTCTGATCGAGAGAAAGCAGTTTCTCAGTGGCTTCCTGCTCTTTGGCCTGGAAGGTATCCAGCCATTCGTCAGCGCTTTCCGGGGTCAGGTCCGGCAGATGGCACAGCTCTTTGGCACGCTGCAACGCCTGCAACGCCTGGTTGTACTGAATCCCACGCGTCTGCTGCACGTCCAGCGCCTGCTGGTAATCAGCAAGCTGGCTTTTCAGCTCATCCACTTCCAGCTCGGCGGCTTCCGCGCGGGCTTCGTTCTCTTCCTGCAATTCGGCAGCTTCGGCCACCACTTCATTTTGCTCTTCAAGACGAATTTGCAGCTCATCCAGATCGGCTTCATAGCGCTCGATTTTTTCCTGCTGACGCAGCGCGGTCTGCACCAGGTTCAGGTGATCGCTGGCCGCCTGGTAATCGGCTTCCAGATCCCCTTCCGCACCGTTGTGCTCGCCCAGTTCGCGCGCCATTTCGACATGCTTATACTGCTCAGCCACCAGCTGTTTGCGGGAGGTAAACAGCTCGCGGCGATACTCCAGCGCCTGGTCGAGATGAATACGGCGCTCGTTGGCGTGGCGCATATAGTCCGCCGCCACGTAGTTGGTGGCTTCGCTGATCAGGTGCTTAAACAGGTCGCGGTCAGACTGTGTGACGCGAATCGCTTCCAGCGTCATGCGGTTTTCACGCAGCGCGGCTTCCATATCCTGGAAGGCCTTACGCACGCCGCTGTTTTCCGGCAGCAGGTAGTCGCGCAGGGAGCGAGTAATGGCGCTGGAGATACCGCCGTACAGGGAGGCTTCAATCAGACGGTAGTATTTACTACGATCTGACGCGCTGCGCAGACGACGGGCTACCACGCCGAGATCGAACATCAGAGAGTGATAGTCGGTAATGGAGTTAAACTGCTTAAACTGCACGCCTTCGATAGCTTCCAGCTTGTCTTTCAGCTCCTGGAGCGTGAGGACTCGCGCCTGACGTTCATTCAGGGTTTCCGTCAGCAGCGCGGTCGGCTGTACAGAGGTTGGTAGTCCCTGGATCGCAAACGGTTTGATATCTACTTTACGGTCGCGGCCAGCAACCTGTTGCAGACGCACGCCTACAACCACGCGCTGATGACGGGAGTTGATCACGTCCAGTACGGAATAACAGACGCCCGCTTTCAGCTTACCGTGCAGACCTTTATCACGAGAGCCGCTCGTGGCGCCCGCTTCAGTGGTGTTACGGAAGTGCAGCAGGGTCAGGTCAGGGATCAGCGCCGTCACGAAGGCCGCCATGGTGGTGGATTTACCCGCCCCGTTACCGCCGGAGAGCGTTGTCACCAGCTCATCCAGATCGAAGGTTCGGGCAAAGAAGCCGTTCCAGTTAATCAGCGTTAGTGAGCGAAATTTACCGCGTTCAATCATTACTCTTCCTCCCCGCTATCCGGCTGATTCTCTTCGTGCTCGTCATTGAGCTGCAAATGGTTTTCCACCGGCATCGCTTCACCGTCACGGATCATGCGCAGCTGCGCTTCACGCGCATCGTCACCCGCACGCACGTCGGCGCCAAAACGGAAGACCGATTCGGTAATACGGAACTTGCTGCTGTCGTGACCCATGAACCAGACCATTCCCAGACGGCGCAGACGGTTCAGGGAAGAGCGAACTTTTTCCTGTAATTTCTGACGGTCCAGATCGGACCCCGTTGAGCGGTTATTGACCAGCTTGAGCAGCTTGCTTTCATCCGCCAGCGACAGCAGCTCATCGTAAAGCTCCTGCTGGGTGAAGATCCCTTCATTCGCCAGACGTTCCGGGCTGAGATAGAGGTAGCAGAGAATTTTGCCGACCATCATATCCAGTTCGGAAAGCACCGAGCGCGGAATAAGCGTGGTAGAGCGCGGACGCAGGTAGAAAAACCCTTCCGGCGCGCGGATCAGCTCAACGTTATAGCGAGCGTAAAACTCTTCCAGGTACTCCTGAAAGTCCATCAAAAAGGCGTGATTATCCAGCTCGTCAAGGCCAATGTGACGACCGGCACGCAGCTGGCTATCCAGCGCCGGAAACAACGGATTCGCCAGCGCCTGTGCCAGCTTAACTGGCATCACGTGTTCAATATTTGTCAATGACATGCGCCTGTACCTTGGCTCCGTAATCGTTAATCGGCTGCCACTTCGGCGGCAGTCCGGTGAAATCGGCTTGTGCGATGCCCAGGCGCACCGCCTGGTCTACAACAATGCGAGCAACATCGAAGTGGCGCGCGCGCGGATACTGCGCCAGATAGTCGCGTACCACGAGGCCAAGATCCAGCGGTGCTTGTCTGGTTTTGTAGACAGCGAGCTGTTCTTCGATCATCGCCGCAAGCTGCTCGCGAATTTCGTTAAATTCTTCGTATTCCAGATCCGGCGGCAGTTCACCGGTGACCTCTTCATCACGCAGCGCCATCTCTTCGTCGCGCATATCCAGCAGACGATCGGCGTTGGCGTAGGTCAGCGCCCACGGCGCATCGAAGTAGGTCTGTACCGACTGGCGCAGACGTTGAGCAAAGACGCGATTCTTATCCATATCGATGGCGGTACGGATAAATTTATGCACGTGGCGGTCGTAACCGATCCACAGGTCGATCGACTGCTGGCCCCAGCTGATAATGCGGTCAAGCTTGCTCTGCAAATCAAACACCAGACGGTCGATAAAATGCAGATCGTCGTGCGCCATTGTCGCGTCCTGGATGCGCAGCAGATTGGCCTGTAGCTTATCCCCCGCCGCCTCCAGCGTATCCTGCAACTCACGCAGCGTACCGGACGTTTCTGACAGCAAGAGTTCACAGCTGGAGATGGCCGCACGCCAGTCTTTATTAAGCAGTTGAGCGATATCGTCTTTCACCTGCTGCTGCTGTTCGTCCATCAGACGTTGAGTCAGATCGATACTGTCGAAAATCTCGGCGACCGAATATTTCAGCGGCGCGTAAACGTTGCGATGCCAGTGGAATTCGTCACCGTTTTCATCAGCCGCGTCGGCGGCACGCTTCAGCTCACCTGCAACAATAGAGAGCTGCATGGAGAGACGCAGCGTGGAAAATTCGCGCTGGCGGATGTAATAGTCGGTAATGCCAATGCCCAGTGGCGTAAGACGATAGATGGCGTTTCCTTCCGCCTGCTCGCTGGTAAAGCGGTTCAGCAGACGTTGACGCACCATATCATTGATTGCGTTGTTGGCACGCACGCTAATGGTTTCGCTGGTTTGCTCAAACGCATCACTGACGTGGCGGAACGCATCCACCAGTTCGCCTTCACTCATTTCGCCATCCAGGCGTTCGCCGTTTAGCGTCGCAACCGCCAGCAGGAATGAGAGTCTGTCTACCGGCAGCGAGATGGAGAAATCGTTTTTCCTGGCCCAGGCAACCAGTTCGGGGACTGTCTGGGAAAATTCACTCATAGATTATCCTTGCATCTGCGGCTTGCGCGCGGTGACGTGTATATAGCGGCCAAGGCTCAGATAAGGCTCCTGGCGGCAGTACCGCGTCTCTATTTCTGTTAAGGCGTCTAAACAGTCATCCTGTTTTTGTTTATCACGCAGATAATCATGAAACACCCTCACGCCGGTTTTGCCGGTAATTTCCCAACCGATCTCCTCCAGCCAGCCATAGACCTGCTGCGGTTCACGGGGGAAATCCGGTGAAAGCGTGCGTCGTTTCTTTTTATACATGCCCTGCTGTACATAGCCAAAATTGCCGACCAGCACGTTTCGCATTAGCAGGCCGTTGGCATTGTAAAACATCAGCGATAACGCACCGCCCGGGCGCAACATCGACCACAGCGTTTTTAACATCGCTTGTGGTTCGGCGATCCATTCGAGCACAGCATGAAACAATATCAGATCAACCTGCGTTTCCAAATGCTGCGGAATGTCCTGAGCGGCGCAATGTATAAAATGCATGTTGTCGCTCACACCTTTCTCTTCTGCCGCTCGCCCTGCGCGCGCAACCATCTCGGCAGAAAGATCGCAAAGCGTGACGTGATGTCCCCGCTGCGCCATCAGAATTGCAGTCTGACCTTCCCCACCGCCAGCATCCAGCACGCGCAACGGTCGGTCACCGAATTCAGCCAGCAGCTTGTCCAGATCCTGCCAGAGGATCGTCTGACGAAGCTGACCTTTGGTGGTGCCATAAATGTTGCGCGAAAACTTTTCCGCGATGTCATCAAAATTGCGATCCCGCATTGGGAGGGTTCCACTCACTACAAAACCGCTATTTTGTCACACCCGCGCGGAGAATGAACCACTCTGGTGTAATATCACCGACAATCGCCTGCTGTATGGTTAAAAAAGGAACCAAAAAGGATGCTTTTTACCCTAAAAAAATATATCGGAGGCATGATGCTTCCCCTTCCCCTGCTGTTGCTTCTCATCGCGCTGGGGCTGGCATTAATATGGTTTAGCCGCTTTCAGAAAAGCGGTAAATCCCTCGTTACCGTGGGCTGGCTGGCGCTGCTGTTACTCAGCCTGCAACCGGTCGCTGACGGTTTATTACGTCCGATTGAAAACACCTACCCGACATGGCAGGGAAATCAGAAGGTGGGCTATATCGTGGTGCTGGGCGGCGGGTATACCTGGGATCCGAACTGGGCGCCCAGCTCGAACCTGATCAACAACAGCCTGCCGCGCCTGAACGAGGGGATCCGCCTGTGGCTGGCCAATCCGGGATCGAAGATGATCTTCACGGGCGCTGCGGCAAAAACCAACCCGGTCAGTACCGCTGAAGCAGGAGCAAGAGTGGCTGAATCGCTTGGCGTACCACGTTCCGCCATCATCACGCTGGATAGCCCAAAAGATACCGAAGAAGAGGCGGCGGCGGTGAAACAGGCCATCGGTGATGTACCGTTCCTGCTGGTGACCTCTGCTTCACACCTGCCGCGCGCAATGATTTTCTTTGAGAAGCAGGGCCTGCATCCGCTTCCTGCTCCGGCAAACCAGATGGCTATTGACGCCCCGCTCAATCCGTGGGAACGGATAATCCCGTCCCCGGTATGGCTGATGCACAGCGATCGCGTCGGCTACGAGACGCTTGGCCGCCTCTGGCAGTGGCTCAAAGGTTCGTCAGGCAAGCCAGGGCAGGAGTGATTTTGCGGCCAGATCGAAACTGGCGCGATTAAAGCGCCCGGTGTTGACCAGCTGCGCCACCTCATCCCAGAGAAGATAGAGCCAGCGTCGCCAGAGAAAGGCCTCCGCAACAGGGGCGCGCTGAAGATAGTGCCAGAGCAAATCTTCCGCCGCCCCGCCCTCGCTCAGCCTGAACAGTTCGTACTCGCGCGGCGCCCAGAGCATGATCCCCGGCCCGACCATCGCCAGCAGCTGGTCGCTGCGCGAGTCTTTAAGCATACTGCGCAGCGTGAAATTGCCGTGAACCAGCACGCAGTTGTCGTTAAAGCCCTCAAACAGCGTCGGCAGACACTCCCGGGTGCGGAATAAAATACGTTTGTCCTGCATCGTTAAACCGGTGTTGTTGAACTGGTTCAGCGTGCCCCACAGCACTTCAACACGCTGGCGATACCACAGCGGCCACAGGTTTTCCTGCGTGCTGTCCACCGCGCCAACAAGTCCCCGGCTGTCCTGCCGATGCCAGGCAAGCAGAGCCTCGACAATCTGATCTTTCAGCTGTTCCCAGCGCTCCGGTGTACGCGTCGGGGCTTCAACAGAAACCCCGCGTAAACGCTCGATAAGCAGAACATCCGGGCCGGGATGCTCCTCATGGGTCATCACGCCGTAGACCGTCGGCATGCGGACAGTCCCTTCCCGCGCCAGCATCGACATTTTCCAGGCCAGCTGTCTGGCGACGCCCGGCGAGGTAAAACTTCTGGCCATCAGCGGCATGGGGTTTCCCTGACTGTCGTACAACGACCAGAGTGCGGTGTCGGCCTTTTCATTCACGCATTCCACCCGGCTTAGCTTTTCGCCAAGGAGATGGCTGAGTTCAGCACGCAGCTGTTCCATATGAGATTACCCCCATTAAGACTACTGCTTTTATAATGAGCGCGCGAAACCCGGATGTCACCCGGTAGAGATCAATAATGAAAAAGAAAAGGAAAATAGCCTGGCGGGAGAGCATCCCCCCAGACGAGGGGATGCCAGCGAATTAACGCATTTCGACGCGTACGCGCTCGAGATCTTCAGGGGTATCCACGCCGGTGCCTGGGATTTCCTGGGCAACCGCAACGTGAATTTTCTCGCCGTACCACAGCACGCGAAGCTGTTCGAGCATTTCAATATGCTCCAGCGGGCTTGGTGCCCAGGCGACGTAGCGACGAATAAAGCCGGCGCGGTAGCCGTAAATACCGATGTGGCGCAGGAAGGTTTCGCCGATTGTCTCTTTCGATTGCGCGAAACGATCGCGATCCCACGGAATGGTGGCGCGGGAGAAATAGAGCGCGTAGCCCTCTGCGTCCATGACCACTTTCACCGCATTCGGATTGAACGCCTCTTCAGCGTGGTGAATCGGCACCGCGAGGGTCGCCATCCCGACCTGACGCTGAGCCAGGTTGTCGGCCACCTGACGGATAATCGCCGCCGGGATCATCGGCTCATCGCCCTGCACGTTCACAATCACCGTCTCGTCGCTGAAACCGCATTTTTCGACGACTTCCGCAAGGCGCTCGGTGCCTGACTGATGATCGGCACGGGTCATGCACACTTCCCCACCCGCGGCCTCAACCGCGCGCGCAACATCCGGGTGATCGGTGGCGACGATGACGCGTCCGGCGCCCGATTCGCGTGCCCGTTCAAGGACATGCACAATCATCGGTTTGCCATTGATATCCACCAGCGGTTTACCTGGCAGGCGCGTTGAAGCATAACGCGCAGGGATAATGACAACAAAACTCATGGTTTGATCTCTTCTGCCACCAGGGAACGGGCTTCATTTTCCAGCAGGACCGGAATACCGTCACGCAGCGGGAACGCCAGGCTGTCCAGTTTGCAAATCAGCTCTTGTTTATCCTGGCTGTAATACAGTTTGCCGTTGCACACCGGGCAGGCAATAATTTCAAGTAAACGGTGATCCATAGTTCCTCCGTATGGGTAATCGCTAAAGCTTATCACATTCCCTTTTCAGGGAGTGCCTGTTTCCCAGCCACCTCGACAGGTCGTAAACAGCCCCGCAGGCACGCGACCGAGTACAATTTCATGCGCCCCCTGCCAGCGGGCAAATTCACTGAGCGCAGTCGTTAACCCTTTCTCCAGGCCAGCCGTCACCTTTATGCCCTCTTCAAGCCAGAGCGCGATAATTTCAAGCATGCCGGTTTTACGGTGCATTTTAGCGTCCATGCGCCCGACTAGCTGGCCTTTGTGCAGCAGCGGCAAAACAAAATAACCATACTGCCGTCTGGGCGCCGGAGTGTAGCATTCCAGACGGTAGCTGAAATTAAACAACTGCCCGGCCCGCTTTCTGTCCCAGACAACGGGGTCGAACGGCGACAGCACGGCACTGTGGGTCGCCTGGAGTTTGCCCTCCTGCGCCTGCGCCAGCAGAGGGAACAAATCCGCATGCAACCACATTTCACCTAACGACTCTACCGAGACCGGCATGACGCGCTGTTCGCGCTGCCACGATTCCAGCAGTGGTTTTAGCTGCGGCTGACGCAGACGATAATAATCCGCCAGCCACTGTGGACGGAAGATGCCAAGGCTGCGGGCGCTATTCCCGAGCATGATGGCTTCGGCAGCGTCCTGAGACAGCAGGTCACGCGTATCGTCCCAGTGAGGCATAACGCGGTGTGTGAGGTCATAGACGCGCTGAAAGTTGCGACGCTCGACCACCATCACTTTGCCCGACGTAAACAGCCCTTCAAGATGGCGTTTGTGCGGTTTCCACTCCCACCATCCGCTTGCGCCTTTTCGCGGGTGTTCAAAATCCGCGGAGCGTACCGGCCCGTTTTCCTGAATATGGGCAATCAGTTGCTCTATTTCATCCGCGTGTTCCACCATCCACTCCTGACGGTATTTCCAGCCCATTTTGTCCGGGGCGAGCATGCGGTGACGCACCAGGGCAAAATCGCTTCGTGGGAGAAAACAGGCTTCATGCGCCCAGTATTCCATCAGTTCGCCCTGACTTAGCGCATTATCCAGCCACTGCGGAGGATAGTTTCCCAGGCGGCTAAACAGGACCAGATACGGGCTACGCGCCACGATGTTAATGGTGTCGATTTGCAGCAACGACATGCGTTGCACGGTAGAGAGGATATCAGCTGGCTGCGCGCGGCGGCGGGGCTTTTTCAGAAGCCCCTGGGCGGCAAGATGCAGGTTTCGTGCGGCTGCAAGTGAGAATTGCGGTAGAGACATGCGTTTTCCTGTTAGTCAAAGCGCCACCGGAACCGCGTAGAAGTTACTGCACTAACGCGAGCAGTTCCTTGAGCAAATGTTCCGGCTGTTCGCCGCTGAGTTCAGCGTCAACCGGCAGATACCACCAGTTTTCTTTCGCAAAGGCCCGGCATTTTACCGCGTCTTTTTCCGTCATGATCAGCGTCTGTCCCGGCGCTGCCAGCCTTTCAACCTCTTCGGCAACTAACGCCTGGTGATCGGCGAGCGGCACCCGTTTATCAAGCTTTGCGCCGCACTGCTCCAGCGTTGCGAAGAAACGCGGCGGATGACCTATACCGGCCATCGCAACCAGATGTTCCAGTTGCGCGACGTCTTTACGCACGCCGGTCAACATATTCACGGCCTGTCCGGGACGAAGATGCATCGGGATTTCGCCCGCTCTGGCTTCACCACCGTTTACAATCACAGCATCGACGCTCTTCAGGCGCGACGCACGCTCACGCATTGGACCGGCTGGCAGCCACCAGCCGTTGCCAAAACGCCGCACGCCGTCAATGACCACGATCTCTTTGTCACGCGCCAGCGCGTAATGCTGCAAACCATCATCGGTAATAACGATTTGTACGTCATGCTCCGCAAGCAGTGCCTTCACGGCATCACTGCGCACCGGCGATACCGCAACCGGCGCGCCGGTACGCTGGTAAATCAGTACCGGCTCATCACCGGCTTCAGCGGTTGTCGTAGCTGGGCTCAGCACCAGTGGATACTGCGCCGCTTTACCACCGTAACCGCGTGAGACAACTCCCGGGCGGATACCGCGTTTATGGAGCTGTTCTACCAGCCAGATCACCACCGGGGTTTTGCCGTTTCCACCCGCCGTCAGGTTGCCGACCACCACCACCGGTACCGGTGCGCGCCAGGCGCGCTTGATCCCGAGGCGGTAAAGCAGACGAATAGCACCGCTCACCAGGCCATACAGCCAGGAGAGCGGGAGAAGCAGCACCCACAGAGGGGATTCCCCCGACCAGATGCGTGCAATCATTGACCGAACTGCATTTTATGAAGCTGCGCGTAAACACCACGCTGTTCCAGCAGGTCCGCATGGCTGCCGCGTTCAACGATCACGCCATCTTCCACCACCACGATTTCGTCAGCCTGTTCGATGGTCGACAGGCGGTGCGCGATAACCAGCGAGGTACGGTTTTTCTGTAATTCATCCAGAGCAGACTGAATAGCGCGTTCAGATTCCGTATCCAGTGCGGACGTTGCTTCATCGAGGATCAGAATCGGGCTGTTGCGCAGCAGCGCGCGGGCAATCGCGATACGCTGACGCTGACCACCTGAGAGCAGCACCCCGTTTTCGCCAATGATCGTATCCAGACCGTTATCCATTTTGTTAATGAAGTCCATCGCATAGGCCATACGCGCCGCATTCTCAATCTCTTCACGGCTGTACTCTTCGGTACGGGCATACGCAATGTTGTTCGCCACCGTATCGTTGAACAGATGCACGTTCTGCGAGACCAGCGCGACCTGGTTACGCAGCGACTGGAGGGTATATTCCCGCAGGTCGTGACCATCAAGCAGGATCTCGCCCTGGTCGATATCGTAGAAACGGGTAATCAGGCTGGCAATGGTCGACTTGCCCGAACCGGAACGACCGACCAGCGCAACGGTTTTACCCGCCGGGATGGACAGGCTGATATCACGCAGCGCCGGCACTTCACGGCCTGGATAGGTAAAGGTGACGTTACGGAATTCCAGGTCGCCTTTAGCGCGCTCGATCTCGCGTGTACCTTCATCTTTTTCCTGTTCGGAATCGAGGATGCTGAATAGCGTCTGACAGGCTGCCATCCCGCGCTGGAACTGGGCGTTGACGTTAGTCAGCGATTTCAGCGGACGCATTAGCGCAATCATGGATGAGAACACCACCGTAATGGTACCCGCAGTCAGGGTTTCCATGACGCTCGGGAAACTGGCGGCATACAAGACGAAGGCCAGGGCCAGAGAGGCAATCAGCTGAATGATCGGATCGGAAATCGACGAGGCCGATACCATTTTCATTCCTTGCAGGCGCATTCTGTTGCTGACCTTGTCAAAGCGTTTGGTTTCGACTTCCTGACCGCCGAAAATCAACACTTCCTTATGGCCTTTCAGCATCTGCTCGGCGCTGGTAGTCACCTGCCCCATCGTATTCTGCATATTTTTACTGATGTTGCGAAAACGCTTTGATACCACGCGGATCGCGATGGAGACAATCGGCGCCAGCACAATAAGGATCAGCGACAGTTGCCAGCTGTAATAGAACATCATCGCGAACAGGCCGATGATGGATGCGCCTTCACGCACAACGGTAATCAGTGCGCTGGAAGAGGACGAGGCCACTTGCTCCGAATCGTAGGTAATACGCGACAGCAGGGTACCGGTTGACTGTTTGTCAAAGAATGAGACTGGCATCCCCATCATATGGCTGAATAACCGACGGCGCATGGTCATCACCACTTTACCGGATACCCAGGAGATGCAGTAGCTGGATACATAGCTGGAGATTCCGCGTAAGATCATCAGCCCAATAACCACCAGCGGCATCCATAGCAGCACTGAACGATCCGTTTTACCAAAACCGTCATCCAGTAACGGTTTGAGAAGCGATAACATAAACGTATCGCTGGCTGCGTTGAGGATTAACGCTACGCCCGCCACGATCAAGCCTGTTTTGAAAGGAGCAATCATCGGCCAGAGCCGGCGGAACGTTTGCCACGTGGAGAGATCTTTGTCGTTATGCATTCAAAAAACCAGCATTTGTTGAAATAGCCGCATATTCTACCCGTTATCTACGGGCGCGCCAAACCACTGATGATACCAACGCGGTAAATAGTGTTCGCGTAAGCGACGAATTTGCCAACTATGGTGCGAAAAGGTCACAGATATCTGCCCGGACTGCGGGGTATCAAGCCAGAGATATCCCTCCGTTCGATAGCGCCGGACCACTTTAATAGAAGGGAAACGCCACGCGTTATAGCGGGCCATCGAGGCCAGCGAAACCTGCCCCTCTACGCGCTGTAGCAACAGTGTTGAAGATGACGTGTTACTTCCATGATGCGGCACCTGAATCAGTGTAGACGCAAGCTGACGCCAGCGGTGGCTCAGCATTGCCAGTTCTGCCTGCGCTTCAATGTCTCCGGTCAGTAAAACGCTCTGTTCGCCGTCATCGATTTTTACCACGCAGGAGCGGTTGTTACCTTTCGCCGAGGTGTTTTCGGGTGGCCAGTGCACGGAGAACGTTAAACCCTGCCACTGCCATCGCTGTCCTCGAAAGCACGGAAGATGTCCGGACCAGGATAAGGGGCTCCTGATCCACATTGCGGGCCAGGCAGCTTTTAGCGATGCCAGTCCCCCCGCGTGGTCGAGATGTTCATGGCTCAGGATCACCCCTTCCGGTCTCAGATGATGCCAGCGTAGCCAGGGGATAATCAGCTGTTGCGCACTGTCCCCACCGGGCCATGCCAGCCCGGTGTCATACAGAATGGCCTTGCCGTGACGCTCAATGACCATCGCCAGCCCCTGCCCTACATCCAGCATATGCAGGGACCAGCTGTCTGTTTTAACCCTGTGCCAGAGGGGAAAGGCCAGCACCACGCTGCCTGCCAGACAGACTGCGGGTGCTGCGCTGAAGGCCCTGAATCGCCAGCCAATGACCAGCAGCCACGGCAGTAACGTCAGGTATTGCCAGCGTTCATCAACGTCCTGCCAGCCATTCGGTAAACGCATCAATAGCCAGAAAAGCCCTGCCAGAGATTTATCAGTAGCCAGCCAGACAATACTTTCCAGCGCAGCGACCGGAAACAGATGCAGAAACATGCCGAGCAGGATCAGCGGAACTGAGATAAACGTGACCAGAGGAACGGCAAACAGGTTCGCCACCAGCGAGGAGAGGCTGAAACCATGGAAAATCAGGACCTGAAGCGGCAACAGAAGCAGCAGCATTCCAACCTGCAAATACAACAGCGTAACCAGCGGCCGCAGGCACCGGCCACGTTGCCAGTGCGGGAGAGGCAACCACTGATACCAAAAAATAAGCGCGGCGACCGCAAACGCTGACAACGCCAGGCTTTGTGACAGTACCGCCAGTGGGTCGAAA
The DNA here is from genome assembly GCF_000534415.1 of Enterobacter sp. BIDMC 27. Lineage (NCBI taxonomy): Bacteria > Pseudomonadati > Pseudomonadota > Gammaproteobacteria > Enterobacterales > Enterobacteriaceae > Enterobacter > Enterobacter sp. BIDMC 27. The sequence goes on along the minus strand of NZ_KI973178.1, from coordinate 2,486,492 downwards.
ATCAGGATCGCCGCCACGCAGGTAAGCCATACCTGCCAGGGCGACCACTGGTGACCGCTCATTTTTAATGCAGCCAGTACCACAAGCGCGATAACCGTGCGCAGCGCGGGCGGCTGCAAGCCCGTTAGCCATGCGTAAAACGCGGCAAAAATCAGCCCTGCCAGCAAGGGGATTTGCCAGATAATCCAGCGGCCCGGCAGGAAGAACTGGATGCCCCGCGCCAGAAACCAGATGACAGAAGCGGCCAGCGCAATATGTAATCCCGAGATTGCCATCAGATGCATCGTTCCGGTATCACGCATCAGGTTTTTTATCTCCCGCGAGACCGACAGCCGCTCCCCCATCCCCAGCCCCAGGATCACGGGTCCCCACTGATATGCTGAAAGAGTATTCTGTAGTGATGTCAGGTATTGCGCACGCAGACTACAGCCTTCGTCAACGAGCGCCGCATGGGTAAACCGTCCACTCAGCGTCTGGTGTCGGGCAAAGGCATTTTTCTGTGAATCATAGCCGCCATCGTTGAGTTCTCCGTGTACCGCCCTGAGCCGCAGGGTCATTGCCCAGCGTTGACCCACGCAGACGTTTTGCGGCAAATAGTTGCCATACAGCGCCACGCCCATGGCAGCCCACACGCGTTCTCCATTGAGGCTGACAATCCTTCCCTGATGCATCGTTGCGCCGTCCGTTGCGGTAATGACCACCTCGGTCTGCTGCGGTGCTTGCGTTAAATAGTTCATCTGCCACACGCTTTCCTGAGCGGCCAGGATCCCCCAGCACATAAAAAGCAATGCGAGGCCTGAAAACCTGAGCCATTTTCTCTGCTGTACGGATAACGCAATTCCTGCGGCAATCAGCAACCAGACAATATGCAAATCTGGCAAAACGGGTAACCAATAGAGCGGGATTATGGCCAGAATGGCGCACATACTGATAACGTGGATCCCCATCTTCACCTCCATGTTTCAGGTGATTATGCGGCGGGATTGATGCGTCGTCAGACAGAAAAAACGTGATTTACAGCGGGCGCTGCAACGTTTTTAAGCGTTTACAGCAAAGAGAAAATTTAAATGCGGCGCGTATTCAGAAATGCAGGGGCGGGATACAAAAAAAGCACCCTAAGGTGCTTTCTTTAAACTCAGTTTAACCCTGATGATTAAACTCAGTTACCGTAAATATTGGCGCGATCGCGCAGTTCTTTACCCGGCTTAAAGTGCGGAACATACTTTCCTTCCAGCTCCACTTTATCACCAGTCTTCGGGTTACGCCCGGTACGTGGTGCACGATAGTGCAGAGAAAAACTACCGAAACCGCGGATTTCAATGCGCTCGCCCTGGGCAAGAGTGGTAGCCATATGCTCCAGCATCTCTTTAACGGCATCTTCCACAGCCTTGGCAGGGATATGCGGTTGCTGACTGGCAAGTCTTTCAATCAATTCTGACTTGGTCATGATTCCTCCGGTTCCTTTCAAACCCATTAGCTGAACAGCTTATTAAACAAGGGCGGCCGTAGCCGCCCTTTGTTATTGATTACAGGACGAATCCTGCAATCTGTCAAGTCTGCTCTCCATCCTTCGCGCTGTAAATGCGTTACAGCTCAAATGATGGTGCGAACCTGAACTTACTCGCCTTTAGCTGCTTTGAAAGCTTCAGCCATTGCGTTGTTAGAGAAGTTTGCATCTTCCTGTTTGTTCACAGTTGCGATTGCATCTTTCTCATCAGCTTCGTCTTTAGCACGAACAGACAGGCTGATTGCACGGTTCTTACGGTCAACACCGGTGAACTTAGCTTCAACGTCGTCACCAACGCTCAGAACCAGAGTTGCATCTTCAACGCGGTCACGTGAAGCTTCGGAAGCGCGCAGGTAACCTTCAACGCCGTCAGCCAGTTCTACGGTTGCGCCTTTAGCGTCAACAGCAGTCACTTTACCGTTTACGATTGCGCCTTTCTTGTTCAGTGCAACCCAGTTGTTGAACGGATCTTCTGCGAGCTGTTTAACACCCAGGGAGATACGCTCACGCTCTGCGTCAACTTGCAGAACAACTGCTGCGATTTCGTCGCCTTTTTTGTATTCACGAACTGCTTCTTCGCCTGCAACGTTCCAGGAGATGTCAGACAGGTGAACCAGGCCATCGATGCCGCCGTCCAGGCCGATGAAGATACCGAAGTCAGTGATAGACTTGATTTTACCTTCAACACGGTCGCCCTTGTTGTGGGTTTCCGCGAACTGCTGCCATGGGTTGTTTTTGCATTGCTTCAGGCCCAGGGAGATACGACGACGTTCTTCGTCGATATCCAGAACCATCACTTCCACTACATCACCAACGTTAACAACTTTGGATGGGTGGATGTTTTTGTTGGTCCAGTCCATTTCGGAAACGTGCACCAGACCTTCAACGCCTTCTTCGATTTCAACGAAGCAGCCGTAGTCAGTCAGGTTGGTAACGCGACCAGTCAGTTTAGTACCTTCTGGGTAACGCTTAGCGATAGCTACCCATGGATCTTCGCCCAGCTGTTTCAGGCCGAGGGATACACGAGTACGCTCGCGGTCGAACTTCAGCACTTTAACAGTGATTTCGTCGCCCACGTTCACGATTTCGCTTGGGTGCTTAACGCGTTTCCACGCCATGTCGGTGATGTGCAGCAGGCCATCAACGCCGCCCAGGTCAACGAATGCGCCGTAGTCAGTGAGGTTCTTAACGATACCTTTGACTTCCATGCCTTCCTGCAGGTTTTCCAGCAGCTGATCGCGTTCTGCGCTGTTTTCGGATTCGATAACGGCACGACGGGAAACAACAACGTTGTTACGCTTCTGGTCCAGCTTGATTACTTTGAACTCAAGCTCTTTGCCTTCGAGGTGCAGGGTGTCACGGACTGGACGAACGTCTACCAGAGAACCTGGCAGGAACGCACGAATACCATTCAGCTCAACAGTGAAGCCACCTTTAACTTTGCCGTTGATAACACCGACCACAGTTTCAGCTTCTTCGTAAGCTTTTTCCAGCGTGATCCATGCTTCGTGACGTTTAGCTTTCTCACGAGACAGCAGGGTTTCGCCGAAGCCGTCTTCTACTGCGTCCAGAGCAACGTCAACTTCGTCACCAACCTGGATTTCCAGCTCGCCCTGGGCGTTTTTGAACTGCTCAGCCGGGATGGCAGACTCAGATTTCAGACCGGCGTCAACCAGTACAACGTCTTTGTCGATAGCAACAACAACGCCACGAACGATGGAACCCGGACGGGTTTCGATTTCTTTTAAGGATTCTTCAAACAGTTGAGCAAAAGATTCAGTCATGTTTAATCTTCAGGTTAATATTAACGTCCACCTGGCTCCGTGCCGGATGGGGTTGTTTCACATACCCGCCGTCAATCCATTGCAGCGGGGGTACTGCTAAATCGGTCGCGATTACGCGAGTGCCAGTTTTTGGCGCGCATATTGTAGCGCTTTTTCAATCACTTGCTCAATAGTTAAACTGGTTGAATCCAGCACTAATGCGTCTTGCGCGGGAACAAGTGGTGCGACGGCGCGGTTACGATCGCGGTCATCGCGCTCTTTTATCTCGGATAAAAGGCGATCAAAGTTAACACTAAACCCCTTTTCCTGCAACTGAAGCATGCGGCGTTGAGCACGTTCTTCTGAAGAGGCGTCAAGGAAAATTTTCACTGGCGCATCGGGGAATACCACGGTTCCCATGTCGCGGCCGTCGGCGATCAGCCCCGGCGCTTCACGGAAACCGCGCTGGCGACGTAACAGCGCTTCACGAACGCGTGGGAAAGCCGCCACCTGAGAGGCCGCATTGGCCACTTCTTGCGTACGGATTTCACCGCTGACATCTTCCCCTTCAAGGATCACTTCAAGGTTGCCATCGGTCGAGCCAAAGCGCACATCCAGATGCGCAGCCAGCGGTACCAGAGCTTCTTCAGACGCAACATCCACATGATGATGCAGCGCAGCCAGCGCCAGCACGCGATAGATTGCTCCCGAATCTAAAAGATGCCATTGCAATGCTTCCGCCATCGCTTTGCACAGAGTACCTTTCCCTGCGCCACTTGGCCCATCAATGGTGATTACCGGGGCAATTGCCGTCATCTTTTTCTCCTTAATTAAGGCATACCGTTTACATGAACGCCGCGCATTATACGCGCCAACGTGCGCAACTGTTACCTTTGCGTGCAAATTACGGAATGATTGAAGCAGAGTGTAGAAGAAATGAAAGAGGATGAGTGTCAGAAAGCGTAAGGAAATGCCGCATCAGGTGATGCGGCATACGATAATCAGGCCAGGGTGCTAATGCGCGCCAGCTGTTCGAAGTAGTCCGGGAACGTTTTTGCCGTACACTTCGGATCAAGGATAGTGACTGGCGTATCTGACAACGCCACCAGCGAGAAACACATCGCCATGCGGTGATCGTTGTAGGTGCCAATTTCTGCAAATTGCAGTTTTGCCGGCGGCGTGACGCGAATGTAGTCTTCGCCCTCTTCTACCTCGGCCCCCACTTTACGCAGCTCGGTTGCCATCGCGAACAGGCGGTCCGTCTCTTTCACACGCCAGTTGTAAATGTTTCGCAGCGTGGTGGTGCCTTTCGCAAACAGCGCAGCGGTGGCAATGGTCATCGCCGCATCCGGAATATGGTTCATATCCATATCGATGGCGTTCAGCTCACCGTGGGTGCAGGAGATGAAGTCATCGCCCCAGGTCACCACCGCGCCCATTTTTTCCAGCACGTCAGCAAAACGGATATCGCCCTGCACGCTGTTGCGGCCAATGCCCGTCACTTTAACCGTACCGCCTTTAATCGCGCCTGCGGCAAGGAAATAGGAGGCGGATGAAGCATCGCCTTCAACCAGGTAGTGGCCCGGCGACTGGTACTGCTGCCCACCGCGAACCACGAAACGCTGATAAGACTGGTTTTCCACCTCAACACCAAAGGTGTTCATTAGGTGCAGGGTGATATCAATGTACGGCTTAGAAACCAGGTCGCCTTTAATGCTGATGACGGTGTCCTGTGGTGCCAGCGGTGCGGTCATCAGCAGCGCGGTCAGGAACTGGCTGGAAACGCTACCGTCAACCTCAACATTGCCGCCAGTGAATCCCCCGCGCAGACGCAGGGGCGGGTAATTTTCCTGCTCAAGATAATCAATCTGCGCGCCGCCCTGACGCAGGGCATCCACCAGATGGCCGATCGGACGCTCTTTCATTCGCGGCTCACCGGTCAGCACAATATCGTTACTCCCCAGACACAGCGCTGCGGCCAGAGGACGCATCGCGGTACCGGCGTTACCCAGGAAAAGCTCCAGCGCTTCAGCAGAATGTAACGCGCCGCCGTTACCGGTGACTTCACAACGGGTACGATCGTCAGACAGCGCGTACTGAACGCCCAACGCTTTCAGTGCATTGAGCATATGGCGCACGTCATCGCTGTCCAGCAGATTAGTGAGGACGGTGGTGCCGTTTGCCAGAGCTGCCAGCAGCAGAGCGCGGTTCGAGACACTTTTTGAACCAGGCAGATTAATGGTGCCATCTACCCGCGCGATAGGTTGTAACGTCAGGGATTCCATGAAACTCAACTCTCAACTCAACATAATAAAAACCCCGCAGGAACGCTGCGGGGGTGAAAAACAGCCAATTAACCGTGACGACGTTCGAAGTCGATCATGAAATCAGTCAGGGCTTTAACGCCCTCCAGCGGCATGGCGTTATAGATAGAGGCGCGCATTCCGCCTACCACACGGTGGCCTTTCAGCGCATGCAGACCCGCCGCGAAGGACTCTTCCAGGAACACGTTATCCAGGTTGCTGTCCGCAAGCTGGAACGGCACGTTCATGCGCGAACGGTTAGTTTTGGCGACATCGTTACGGTAGAAATCGCTCTTGTCGATCACGCCGTACAGCAGTTCAGCCTTTTGCTGATTGATCTTATCCATCTGCGCCACACCGCCTTTTTGCTTCAGCCATTTGAAGACCAGGCCGGAGAGATACCAGGCAAACGTTGGTGGGGTGTTGAACATGGAATCGTTGTCGTTCAGGACGGTGTAATCCAGAATTGACGGGCAAGACTTATGGGCTTTCCCCAGCAGGTCTTCACGCACAATAACGATAGTCAGACCCGCAGGACCGATGTTTTTCTGGGCACCCGCGTAGATGACGCCGTAGCGGCTGACATCCAGCGGGGTGGACAGAATGGTTGAAGAGAGATCCGCCGTCACAATGACATTTTCGCCAAAGTCTGGCTCTTCGTGAATGGCAATACCGTCGATGGTTTCGTTTGGGCAGTAGTGAAGATACGCGGCGTTGTCAGAAAGCTGCCACTCACTCATCGGCTTCACGGCGCGCAGACCGTCAACGGTCACTTTGGCATCGATGACATTCGGCGTGCAATATTTGTGCGCTTCTTTTACCGCACTGGCCGCCCAGTAGCCGGCATCAACGTAATCAGCGGTGGTTTTGTCGCCCAGTAGATTGAGCGGGATACCCGCAAACTGGCCGCGTCCACCGCCGTGACAGAACAATACTTTGTAGTTCGAGGGAATGTTCAGCAGATCGCGAAAATCCTTTTCTGCTTCTTCCGCCACCTGAATAAACGCTTTACCCCGGTGGCTGACTTCCATCACCGACGTACCCAGACCGTTCCAGTCACACAGCTCCTGTTGAGCCTGTTTGAGCACGTCTGCCGGTAACATTGCCGGACCTGAACTGAAATTAAAGACTTGAGCCATTTCCCCTCACCACGCTAAAAGCCATAAGTTATAACTGTGGATATCGGTTTTATCATTCAGTGACACGCGCCGCAATGTCTAAAACTGATGGCCGAAGAAATGTGCCCCTCGTCACACAATACAATCTGCCGTACCGTTGTCACAAAACCGACAAAATCGCTGTCAGGTGATGCGTTTAGCCCGGCTAACCTTCGTCCATTCTGGATTCGTACAGCGGGGGCATAATTGATGTTCGCCCGCCTGCATAACCACGACATGACTACATTTTATGCAGGCGTACTCGCCCGCTTCAGGTACAGTTTTGTATCGCTCGATGAGCATATCCGGCAGGATGCACAGGCCGGGCTTCACCTCATCGTCGGAATAGTAATAGACGCTGATTTGACCATTCGTTTCCATAATCGCCAGACGCACCTGCCCCAGTTGCTCAACGCTGCTCAAACGGAGTTCCATAAAGAACTCAAACTCCGTCATATTGGCGCTTTGCACATTCTCCCAGGCCAGTTGACCATCTTCGACAATCACCACCGGCTTCCCTTCGAGCAGATCTTCCAGTTTCTCACTTTTCGACATCAGCCACATGACCAGCCGGTACAGCAGTGCAAGCGTCACGAAGACGATAAAGACCGGCACCATCGGCACATCGTCATAAAAGGCAACGTCCCCTGCCGCCGACCCCAGCGTCAGGATGATCAGCACTTCAAACAGCGACATCTGCCGCACGCCGCGACGTCCGGTGATTTTCAGAAACAGGAAAACGAGTACAAAGGTGTACAGGCTGCGCAGCGCTACTTCGCCTAAAAACTCAGGAGGGACTTTATCAAACGCCATCCGCTGGAGATCGAAAGCTTTCATTTTTCTATGCCTTAACAGTAGGTTACTGCTTATAAGCATAGTCCAGCCATTTATTTTCGCCGGAGATAGCACCCGTCACGCAAAACCCGTATCATTGCGCGCTTTACGTACGATAAAAGTGAACGCCATGACTCAAACGTTTATCCCCGGCAAAGACGCCGCTCTGGAAGATTCCATCGCTCGCTTCCAGCAGAAACTGACCGACCTGGGCTTTAATATCGAAGAAGCCTCCTGGCTGAATCCGGTGCCTCACGTCTGGTCCGTGCATATTCGCGACAAAGACTGTGCGCTGTGCTTTACCAACGGTAAAGGCGCGACCAAAAAAGCGGCGCTGGCCTCTGCACTGGGTGAGTATTTTGAGCGTCTGTCCACCAACTACTTCTTCGCCGACTTCTGGCTGGGCGAAACTATTGCCAACGGTCCGTTCGTTCACTATCCGAACGAAAAATGGTTCCCGCTGACCGAAAACGATGAACTGCCGGAAGGCATTCTCGATGCCCGCCTGCGCGCGTTCTACGATCCGGAAAACGAACTGACCGGCAGCATGTTGATCGACCTGCAATCCGGCAATGAGGATCGTGGGATCTGCGCCCTGCCGTTCACCCGTCAGTCTGACGAGCAGACCGTTTATATCCCGATGAACATCGTCGGCAACCTGTATGTGTCTAACGGCATGTCTGCCGGTAATACCCGCAACGAAGCGCGCGTGCAGGGATTGTCTGAAGTTTTCGAGCGTCATATCAAAAACCGCATTATTGCTGAATCCATCAGCCTGCCGGAGATCCCGGCTGACGTGCTGGCGCGCTACCCGGGCGTGGTGGAATCCATCGCCAAACTGGAAGCAGAAGGTTTCCCAATCTTTGCTTATGACGGCTCTCTGGGCGGCAAATATCCGGTTATCTGCGTGGTACTGTTCAACCCGGCAAATGGCACCTGCTTCGCCTCCTTCGGCGCGCACCCGGACTTCGGCGTGGCGCTGGAGCGTACCGTAACCGAACTGCTGCAAGGTCGTAGCCTGAAAGATCTCGATGTCTTTAGTCCGCCAACCTTTGATGACGAAGAAGTCGCCGAGCACACCAACCTCGAAACACACTTCATCGACTCCAGCGGTTTGATCTCCTGGGATATGTTCAAACAGGACGCGGACTATCCGTTCGTGGACTGGAGCTTTGCCGGTACGACGGAAGAAGAATTCGCCACCCTGATGGCGATCTTCAACGCGGAAGATCAGGAAGTTTACATTGCCGACTATGAACACCTCGGTGTTTACGCGTGCCGTATTATTGTGCCAGGTATGTCGGACATTTATCCGGCAGAAGATCTGTGGCTGGCGAACAACAGCATGGGCGCGCATCTGCGTGAAACCCTGCTGGCCCTGCCAGGCAGCGAGTGGGATAAAGAAGATTATCTGAACCTGATCGCCCAGCTGGACGAAGAAGGACACGATGATTTCACCCGCGTGCGCGAACTGCTGGGTCTGGCGACCGGAAAAGATAACGGCTGGTACACCCTGCGCATCGGCGAGCTGAAAGCGATGCTGGCGCTGGCGGGCGGCGATCTGGATCAGGCTTTGGCCTGGACCGAGTGGACGATGGAGTTTAACCAGTCCGTCTTCTCCGCCGAGCGCACAAACTATTACCGTTGCCTGCAAACGCTGCTCCTGCTTTCTCAGGAAGACGACCGCGAGCCATTGCAGTATCTGAACGCATTTGTACGTATGTACGGTGCGGATGCCGTTGAAGCTGCCAGCGCGGCGCTGAGCGGTGAAGAACCATTCTACGGCCTGCAAGCGGTTGACAGCGATCTGAAAGCCTTCCCGGCGCATCAGTCACTGCTGAATGCGTATGAAAAATTGCAGAAGGCAAAAGCCGCTTACTGGTCAAAATAAGCGCATATAACATTAATGGCTGTAGGCGTATTCAATCGCCTGAGCTATATTACGGGGCAATTTCATTGCCCCTTTTTTTTATTTTTCCGCAATGACGTTTAATTGTAATAATTAAGTTAACCACGGGTAAATATAAAAACGCTTACCTGAGCTTTACTGTTACTAATTATAATAAATACTCCATTTTAATTAACTGTTCCACGGGAGGCTGAAGGAAAAAATTCAACTCTTTTCATAACTTTTAAAATTTATTTTTACACGGATAATCAAATACTTACTCCGCTTTTGCTGTAAAACCATACACACTGCGGGCCTATAAGCCAGGCGAGATATGATCTATATCAATTTCTCTTCTATAATGCTTTGTTAGTATCTCGTCGCCGACTTAATAAAGAGAGAGTTAGTGTGAAAGCTGACAACCCTTTTGATCTATTACTCCCCGCTGCGATGGCGAAAGTTGCCGAAGAAGCGGGTGTCTACAAAGCCACGAAACATCCGATGACGACGTTCTTTCTGGCCATTACGGCTGGGGTGTTCATCTCCATCGCTTTCGTCTTCTATATCACAGCCACCACCGGCACTGCCGGGATGCCTTTCGGCATAGCGAAACTGATTGGTGGTATTTGCTTCTCACTGGGCCTGATTCTCTGCGTCATCTGCGGCGCCGACCTCTTCACCTCAACGGTGCTGATTGTGGTGGCAAAAGCCAGCGGAAGAATTACCTGGGGTCAACTGGGGCGCAACTGGCTCAACGTTTACGTTGGCAACCTGATTGGCTGTCTGCTCTTTGTTCTGTTGATGTGGCTCTCTGGCGAGTATATGACCGCCAACGGCGGCTGGGGGCTTAACGTCCTGCAAACCGCCGACCACAAAATGCACCATACATTTATCGAAGCTGTTGCTCTCGGCATCCTCGCAAACCTGATGGTCTGCCTGGCGGTCTGGATGAGCTACTCTGGTCGTAGCCTGATGGATAAAGCCATGATTATGGTTCTGCCGGTTGCGATGTTTGTTGCCAGCGGCTTTGAGCACAGTATTGCGAATATGTTCATGATCCCGATGGGTATTGTTATCCGCAACTTTGCAAGCCCGGAGTTCTGGACTGCTGTAGGTTCAACCCCGGAAAGTTTTTCACACCTGACTATTATGAACTTCATTACTGATAACCTGATCCCCGTCACTATCGGGAACATTATCGGTGGGGGTCTGTTAGTTGGGTTGACATACTGGGTCATTTACCTGCGTGGCGGCGATCATCATTAATGGTTGTCTCAGGCAGTAAATAAAAAATCCACTTAAGAAGGTAGGTGTTACATGTCCGAGCTTAATGAAAAGTTAGCCACAGCCTGGGAAGGTTTTACGAAAGGTGACTGGCAGAATGAAGTCAACGTCCGTGACTTCATTCAGAAAAACTATACCCCGTATGAAGGTGACGAATCCTTCCTGGCTGGTGCGACTGACGCAACCACCAAGCTGTGGGACAGCGTGATGGAAGGCGTTAAACTGGAAAACCGCACTCACGCGCCAGTTGATTTTGACACCTCCGTTGCTTCTACCATCACTTCTCACGATGCTGGCTACATCAACAAAGCCCTTGAGAAAATCGTCGGTCTGCAAACTGAAGCACCACTGAAACGCGCAATCATCCCGTTCGGTGGTATCAAAATGGTTGAAGGTTCCTGCAAAGCGTATAACCGCGAGCTGGACCCAATGCTGAAAAAAATCTTCACCGAATACCGCAAAACCCATAACCAGGGCGTATTCGATGTTTACACCAAAGACATTCTGAACTGCCGTAAATCTGGCGTTCTGACCGGTCTGCCAGATGCCTATGGCCGTGGCCGTATCATCGGTGACTACCGTCGCGTTGCGCTGTACGGTATCGACTTCCTGATGAAAGACAAATACGCGCAGTTCGTCTCTCTCCAGTCTGACCTGGAAAACGGCGTAAACCTGGAAGCGACTATCCGTCTGCGTGAAGAGATCGCTGAACAGCACCGTGCGCTGGGTCAGATCAAAGAGATGGCGGCTAAATACGGCTGCGATATCTCTGGTCCTGCTACCAACGCTCAGGAAGCTATCCAGTGGACCTACTTCGGCTACCTGGCCGCTGTTAAGTCTCAGAACGGTGCAGCAATGTCCTTCGGCCGCGTATCCACCTTCCTGGATGCGTACATCGAACGTGACCTGAAAGCAGGCAAAATCACTGAACAAGACGCTCAGGAAATGATTGACCACCTGGTCATGAAACTGCGTATGGTTCGCTTCCTGCGTACCCCAGAATATGATGAGCTGTTCTCTGGTGACCCAATCTGGGCAACCGAATCTATCGGCGGTATGGGCGTAGATGGTCGTACTCTGGTAACCAAAAACAGCTTCCGCTTCCTGAACACCCTGTACACCATGGGTCCTTCTCCGGAGCCGAACATCACCGTTCTGTGGTCTGAAAAACTGCCTCTGAACTTCAAGAAATTCGCCGCTAAAGTGTCCATCGACACCTCTTCTCTGCAATATGAGAACGATGACCTGATGCGTCCTGACTTCAACAACGATGACTACGCTATCGCTTGCTGCGTAAGTCCAATGGTTGTTGGTAAGCAAATGCAGTTCTTCGGTGCGCGTGCAAACCTGGCGAAAACCATGCTGTACGCAATCAACGGCGGCGTTGATGAAAAACTGAAAATGCAGGTTGGTCCTAAGTCTGAACCGATCAAAGGCGACGTGCTGAACTATGACGAAGTCATGGACCGCATGGACCACTTCATGGACTGGCTGGCTAAACAGTACGTGACCGCGCTGAACGTTATCCACTACATGCACGACAAGTACAGCTACGAAGCCTCTCTGATGGCGCTGCACGACCGTGACGTCGTTCGCACCATGGCGTGTGGTATCGCAGGTCTGTCCGTTGCGGCTGACTCCCTGTCTGCAATCAAATATGCGAAAGTTAAACCAATTCGTGACGAAGATGGTCTGGCTATCGACTTCGAAATCGAAGGCGAATATCCGCAGTTTGGTAACAACGACGCTCGCGTTGATGACATGGCGGTTGACCTGGTAGAACGTTTCATGAAGAAAATTCAGAAACTCACTACCTATCGTAACGCTATCCCGACTCAGTCTGTTCTGACCATCACCTCTAACGTTGTGTATGGTAAGAAAACCGGTAACACCCCAGACGGTCGTCGTGCTGGCGCGCCATTCGGCCCAGGTGCTAACCCAATGCACGGTCGTGACCAGAAAGGTGCGGTTGCCTCTCTGACCTCCGTTGCTAAACTGCCGTTTGCTTACGCGAAAGATGGTATCTCTTACACCTTCTCTATCGTGCCAAACGCGCTGGGTAAAGACGACGAAGTGCGTAAAACTAACCTGGCGGGTCTGATGGATGGTTACTTCCACCACGAAGCGTCCATCGAAGGTGGTCAGCACCTGAACGTGAACGTGATGAACCGTGAAATGCTGCTCGACGCGATGGAACATCCTGAGAAATATCCTCAGCTGACCATCCGCGTATCTGGCTACGCAGTACGTTTTAACTCCCTGACGAAAGAACAGCAGCAGGACGTTATTACCCGTACTTTCACTCAGTCCATGTAAGTGGAATTGACTGAAATCACGCGTTAAAAAGCGTACAATAAAGGCTCCACGCAAGTGGGGCCTTTTTAACACCCTCGCTTCATCAGTCTCTTTTGTCCGCTATCTATACTTAATGGATAACAGCCAAAACAGACTCGACATAGCCTTTGAGCTGTGCATCTACATAGGCCCCCGGATGGGCCAAATTCGGAGATATCACCGCAATGTCAATTATTGGTCGCATTCACTCCTTTGAATCCTGTGGCACCGTCGATGGCCCGGGGATCCGCTTTATCACTTTCTTCCAGGGCTGCCTGATGCGCTGCCTGTACTGCCATAACCGTGACACCTGGGACACCCATGGCGGTAAAGAAGTCACCGTTGAAGATCTGATGAAAGAGGTGGTGACCTATCGCCACTTCATGAACGCGTCCGGCGGTGGCGTGACGGCATCCGGCGGTGAAGCCATTCTTCAGGCTGAGTTTGTGCGCGACTGGTTCCGCGCCTGCCACAAAGAAGGCATTCATACCTGCCTCGACACCAACGGCTTTGTGCGCCGTTACGATCCGGTTATTGATGAACTGCTTGAAGTGACCGATCTGGTCATGCTCGATCTCAAGCAGATGAACGATGAGATCCACCAGAATCTGGTTGGCGTTTCAAACCACCGTACCCTGGAATTTGCCAAATACATTGCCAACAAAGGCGTCAAGACCTGGATCCGCTACGTGGTGGTGCCGGGCTGGTCAGATGATGATGACTCTGCACATCGTCTGGGTGAATTTACCCGGGATATGGGTAACGTGGAGAAAATTGAACTCCTGCCCTATCACGAGCTGGGTAAACATAAATGGGTGGCGATGGGTGAAGAGTACAAACTCGATGGCGTGAAGCCGCCGAAAAAAGAGACGATGGAGCGCGTCAAAGGTATTCTTGAGCAGTATGGCCACAAGGTCATGTATTAACGAAAAGGCCCGGTGAAAACCGGGCCTTTTTATATTCTATTTAAAGACGCCATTAATAACGGAAGACACAATCGCCGTACTCAGCGCAATTAAGACCAGGTCGTCACCTACTACGCGCCATTCATAGCCCGGATAGGAAGGAAGCTGACCCAGCATATCGGCTGGCACGGTTTTCTTCGCAATGCCCGGAGGCAGTGGCTTACCGCGCGCCAGGTTTTTCGCAATTCCCGGAGGCAGAGAGTCGTAGCCCGTTAAGCCGTAATTCAGTGCCAGATGGCGGGCATGATCGAAGCTCACGCGAGCATCCACATCATTACCGACATCTTTGCTGTTTTTAAAGCTCTTATCCGATTTCCCAGGGTTATCCTGACCGTTATTGTGTTTATTACCATGGTTACCAGCGTTCCCGTTACCATGATTGCCGCTATTACCTTGTCCGCCACCGTTTCCGTGACCACCACCATTCCCGTTTCCAGGATTAGCCATGGCCGGAGCCGTTGCAAACGTTAAAGCCAACACTACGGCAAGTGCGGTAGTGGAAAAACGACGAGTAGACATGATTGCTGCCTTTTAGTGGTAAACTCATTTGAATTATCGCCAGGCAGTAAAAACTCACAATAAGTAAAAGTCTTATATGTGACAGGGACAAAAAAGCCTGTCATCGACAGGCTTTTAATAAGTCATGCATGGGCCACTGGCGTTGGATGTTCGCCCACTTTGCGCAGCAGCATTAACAGATAAATAAACGACACGCTGGCGATCATAATAAACAGCAGATTGTCAGAATAATTTTGCATGAGCATAGCGGTAAACGTCGGACCCAGTAAACTGCCGATGGTGTAACTCAGCAACAAAGCCTGGTTCATTGCAACCAGCTGGTGATGCTCAACTTTCTCACAGGCCCAGGCCATCGCGACCGGATAGAGCGTAAAGCCCGCAGCTCCCAGAATGAACAGCGCAGGCGCCATTGCGGCGTTGCTGAGCATGGCGAGACAGCCCATGATGACCACGAAAACCTGGACGCGCAGCACCAGCAGACGACCAAAGCGGTCCGCCAGGCGGCCAATCGGCCACTGGCCGACAATCCCCGCGCTGACCATCACCGCCATCCAGAAACCGATCCCGGAATCACTGACGCCCTGATGGTTAAGATAGAGCGGCATCAGGCCATAGAGCGAGCCCAGCACAATCCCGGAAATAATGCAGCCGTTAACCCCCAGACGCGCCTGGCGCAGTCTCAGCATCGGCCAGACGTGGGTAGCTTCCTGATGCTCGCTGTTTTGATTCACAATGCGGGTAAAGAGCAGCGGCAGGATCGCCGCCAGAACCATGCCCGTCACCCACGGCAGCACGCTCATCAGGTCTGTTGGCAGTTTGCTGACCATCAGCTGTCCCAGAACGGTACCGACGTAGTAAACCATCATATAGGCCGCCAGAAGACGCCCGCGATTACGGGACGTTCCGCTGCACATTAGCGCACTTTCAACCACCACCCAGATCATGGCGCAGCCGACGCCCGCAATAAAGCGCCAGACCATCCAGCTCCAGAAGCCGACCATGAGGCCTAAACCGGCGCAGCCGACGGCAAAGATCAGCGACGCCAGATAATAACTGCGGTTAAAACCAAAGCGCTTAATAAGGCTGCCCGTTAATAAGGTGCCCAGCAGATTGCCCGTAAAAAAGGACGAGCTAACCATACCCACCTGCCAGGTCGGTAAGTTTTCATGGGCGAGCCATAGCGGGACGAGTGTGTTTAACACCGCGATCGCCAGGGTCAGCAAAAGCAGGCCACAGAGCAACAAAAGCACCGGGCGGGTATAGGTGGTCATGGATTAAAAACCGTGAGGAAGTTCAGATTTCGTGCGCATCATGCCACTGGCAAAAACAAAGTCAATCCACCGGTTCAGGCGTCACGCACGTTATGCGCCTTGTCGATTTAAAAAACTCATCCTGCTAATGCAAAGCCTGCTACTGATATTAATTATCTATTTGTTTTTATTTATTTCCGGGAATTTTTACAACGAAACATCAGTCGAAAAATTTCATGAATGAAAAAAGAAAAGCCGGGCGCTATGTCCCGGCTTTTTATAACAAAATCTAAAAATTAGCTGGCGATAGCCATACCGACCGTCATATGCAGACCGTAAAATACGCCGCGACCAATTAACTCCCCTGCCAGCACCAGCACAAAGGCCAGGGACAGTAACGGCAGCGCAGGCGAGTAACCTTTAAGCTGAGGGGCAATCCAGCACACCAGCGCCGCCGTCAGCAGCACCACACGCCAGGCCATCAGCGAACCGTAATCCGGCACCAACGCCGAAGCCTGCTGGATAGAGCTGTGAATGGTCGCCAGCTCCGCTCCCTGCATGAGCGCGACAACGGTACTGATTACCAGCGCCAGCAGCGAGACCGCGGGCAGCAGGCGCATCGCCCAACCATTAATGCCAGCCACACGCAGCAGCAGATAACCCAGCAGCGGCCCGCCAATAAACATGGTCAGGAAGAAGCTCATCGGCGTCCAGACGCTGTACCAGGTCGGAACGGTATCGATGGTGTTGTACACCCGGACCATCATCCAGACGAAGACAACGCCCAGTACCATGGTGACGATGAGCCACAACGCGCGTAACCCTGACGGCAGCTTTTTCACCGCTGCCAGTAACCACCCCAGCCCGCCAACGGCAAAGAAGATTGCCCCGCTGGCAATCTCGTTACTCAGCGAAGAGGCACCTACGCGGTTCAGGGAGTTGAACGCGCGCATCGGTGAGCCCAGGTGCAGCGTAGAGGCGATAAACCCAATGCCCATCAACACCCACAGGCCAAACATGCTTAACACCAAACGCTGCTGCTGTTCAGCATTGAGGTTCCCTTTTAACAGCGCCAGCGCAAGGACGATAAACCCGCCCGCCACGCACTGCCCAAAGACCGTGAAGATCATTAGCGGCCATTCATGCCATCCACTTCCCATCTCACACCTCCTTCGGGTTTGCCAGGTAGCCGGTGGTGTCACCCGTCGGACGGCTGTTGGCGTTAGGTTTAATCACAATACTCGGCTTCGTGAAGTGCGCAGACGGCAGCGGCGCGACGGCAGCAAGCTGACCGTGTTTTTTGCGCAGCTCTTCAATCGGGCCAAAGTCCAGCGCGCGCAGCGGGCAGGATTCGACGCAGATGGGCTTTTTGCCGTCCGCCACGCGGCTATGGCAGCCGTCGCACTTGGTCATGTGGCCTTTGGCGGCATTGTACTGCGGCGCGCCGTACGGGCAGGCCATGTGGCAGTAGCGACAGCCGATGCAGACATCCTCGTCCACCACCACAAAACCGTCGTCGCGCTTGTGCATTGCCCCGCTCGGGCAGACCTTGGTGCAGGCCGGATCTTCGCAGTGGTTGCAGGCAATCGACAGGTAATAGGCGAAGACATCCTGATGCCAGACGCCGTTGTCCTCCTGCCAGTCGCCGCCCGCGTATTCATAAATACGACGGAAGCTAACGTCCGGGGTCAGATCTTTGTAATCCTTGCAGGCCAGCTCGCAGGTTTTGCACCCGGTGCAGCGGCTGGAATCAATAAAAAATCCATACTGGGTTGTCATCGGTTACTCCTTACGCCTTTTCAACCTGAACGAGGTTTGTGTGGGATGGGTTGCCCTTCGCCAGCGGCGACGGACGCTGCGTAGTGAGAACGTTGATGCAGCCCGCCTGATCGATACGGTTCGCATCCGGGTTATACCAGGCCCCTTCCCCCAGCGCGACAACGCCAGGCATCATACGCGGAGTCACTTTAGCTTCGATATGCACTTCGCCACGTCCGTTGAAGATACGTACGCGATCGCCATTACTGATGCCGCGCGCTTTCGCATCCATCGGGTTGATCCACATCTCCTGTCGGCAGGCCGCTTTCAGTACGTCAACGTTGCCGTAGGTGGAGTGAACACGCGCTTTGTAGTGGAAACCGGTCAACTGAAGCGGGAATTTCGCCGTCAGCGGATCGTTGTAGTTTTCGAAGCCTGGCGTATAAATCGGCAGCGGATCGATAACATCCCCTTCCGGCAATTCCCACGTTGCAGCAATTTTTGCCAGCTCTTCGGAGTAGATCTCGATTTTGCCCGACGGCGTGGTCAGCGGATTGGCCTGCGGATCGTCGCGGAAGGCTTTATATGCCACGTGATGCCCTTCGGGATCGCGCTGCTTGTACATGCCCTGCTTGCGGAAGGTATCGAAGTCCGGCAGGTCAGGAATGGCTTTGCGTGAGAGCTCGTGCAGATGGCGCATCCACCCTTCCTGAGTACGTCCTTCAGTGAACTGCTGCTCAACGCCAAGACGTTTCGCCAGCTCGGAAGTCATCTCATAAATGGTTTTGCACTCGAAGCGCGGTTTGATGGCCTGGTCAGTGAAGATCACATAGGACATGTTGCCGCAGGAGGCGTCCAGCGCGAAATCCATCTGCTCAGACGCGGTGCAGTCTGGAAGCAGAATATCGGCATACTTCGCCGATGAGGTCATGTGGCAGTCGATCACCACAATCATTTCGCACTTCTTGTCGTCCTGCAAAATTTCATGGGTGCGGTTGATTTCAGAGTGCTGGTTGATCAGGCAGTTACCGGCGTAGTTCCAGATCATTTTGATCGGCACGTCCAGCTTATCTTTGCCCCGAACACCGTCACGCAGCGCGGTCATTTCCGGGCCGCGCTCGATCGCGTCCGTCCACATAAACATGGAGATGCTGGTCTGAACCGGGTTATCCAGCGTTGGCATACGTTCAAACGGGACTTCATACGAGCCTTCACGCGCCCCGCTATTACCGCCGTGAATACCAACGTTGCCAGTCAGAATCGAGAGCATAGAAATAGCGCGGGTGGCAATTTCGCCGTTCGCGTGACGCTGTGGTCCCCATCCCTGGCTGATATAAGCCGGTTTTGCTGAACCAATTTCACGGGCCAGCTGAACAATACGCTCGACTGGAATGCCGGTAATGGTGGATGCCCACTCAGGGGTTTTCGCTACCCCGTCGCTGCCCTGACCAAGAATGTACGCTTTGTAATGCCCGTTAGCCGGTGCGCTGGCTGGCAGGGTCTTCTCGTCATAACCAACGCAGTATTTATCAAGGAACGGCTGATCGACGAGGTTTTCAGTGATCATCACATACGCCAGCGCATTGACCAGCGCCGCATCGGTACCAGGGCGAATAGGGATCCACTCGTCTTCACGTCCCGCGCCGGTATCGGTATAGCGCGGATCGACGATGATCATACGTGCGTTGGATTTGGCGCGCGCCTGCTCAAGATAATAGGTTACCCCACCGCCGCTCATCCGGGTTTCGCCTGGGTTGTTACCGAACAACACCACCAGTTTACTGTTTTCGATATCCGACGGGCTGTTACCGTCTGCCCAGCCGCCGTAGGTGTAGTTCAGACCCGCAGCAATCTGTGCGGAAGAGTAGTCGCCGTAATGATTGAGATAGCCGCCGCAGCAGTTCATCAGGCGCGCCACCAGCGTTTTACCCGGCGGCCAGGAGCGGGTCATGGTACCGCCCAGCGTCCCGGTGCCGTAGTTGAGGTAGATGGATTCGTTGCCATACTCTTTGATCAGGCGCTGCATGTTAGTCGCGATAATATCGTAGGCTTCGTCCCAGCTAATACGCTCGAACTTCCCTTCCCCACGCTTACCGACGCGCTTCATTGGGTATTTCAGACGATCCGGGTTATAAACGCGACGGCGCATTGAACGGCCACGCAGACAGGCACGAACCTGATGTAACCCTTCGTAGTTATCATCGCCGGTATTGTCTGTTTCGACATATTTGATTTCACCGTCCACAACATGCATACGCAGAGGACAACGGCTACCACAGTTAACGGTACAGGCACTCCACACCACTTTTTCCGGGGCTGAAGCGGGAGACAGAGCCTCCGCCGCCGACGCCAGACGGGTAAAAGGGAGCGTAAAGGCGCTGCTGGCAACCGCCAGACCGCCTATTGCCGTGGTTTTCATCAACCCACGGCGAGTGACCTCGGCAGCCATTAACGCTTCAGGCGCTTTGATTTTCATAAAGACTCACTTTGGTTGCTCACAAAGAAATAAAGGGCGGCATACACCGCTATATAGTTTTATGTATAACGATATTTTTGGTTATCAGTGTTTTATGCTGACTTTCGTTCGGAGGAGTATTACTACTTTAGAGGGAGGGGTTATTGCTTCGTATCAAATCAGAGGCATAAAAAAAGCGCCCTGAGGCGCTTTTTTGTCTTAGAGCAAATAATTAGCCGATGAACTGCTGGCCTTTCATGTAAGGGCGCAGCACTTCCGGGATCTCAATGCGTCCGTCAGCCTGCTGGTAGTTTTCCAGCACAGCAACCAGCGTACGGCCTACTGCCAGACCGGAACCGTTCAGGGTATGAACCAGACGGGTTTTCTTGTCAGATTTGCTGCGGCAACGCGCCTGCATACGACGCGCCTGGAAATCCCAGACGTTGGAGCAGGAGGAGATTTCACGGTAGGTGTTCTGCGCAGGCACCCAGACTTCAAGGTCGAAGGTTTTGCAGGCACCGAAGCCCATGTCGCCGGTGCACAGCGCCATACGGCGGTACGGCAGGCCCAGCAGCTCCAGCACTTTCTCAGCATGACCGGTCATCTCTTCCAGCGCGTCCATAGACTCTTCCGGACGAACGATCTGCACCATCTCAACTTTATCGAACTGGTGCATACGGATCAGACCGCGCGTATCGCGACCGTAAGAACCGGCTTCAGAACGGAAACATGGAGAGTGCGCGGTCAGTTTGATTGGCAGATCGTCTTCGTCGATGATCTCATCACGCACGAGGTTGGTCAGCGGCACTTCCGCGGTTGGGATCAGCGCGTAGTTGCTGCTGTCTGCTTCCTCGTCCAGCGGACGGGTGTGGAACAGATCGCCGGCAAATTTCGGCAGCTGGCCTGTACCGTACAGCGTATCGTGGTTAACCAGATACGGAACGTAGGTTTCGCTGTAGCCGTGCTGCTCGGTGTGCAGATCCAGCATGAACTGCGCCAGAGCGCGATGCAGATGGGCAATTTGACCTTTCATGACCACAAAGCGAGAACCCGTCAGCTTAACCGCAGCCGCAAAGTCCAGGCCCGCGTGCATTTCGCCCAGCGTGACGTGATCGCGCACCTCGAAGTCAAACTCGCGAGGCGTGCCCCAGCGTTTCACTTCAACGTTGTCGTTTTCGTCTTTGCCGACAGGCACGCTGTCGTCAGGAATGTTCGGGATCGCCAGAGCGATATCACGAATTTCAGCCTGAAGAACATCCAGTTCAGCTTTCGCCTGATCCAGCTCTTCACCCAGTTTGTTCACTTCCAGGCGTAATGGCTCAATATCTTCCCCGCGCGCTTTCGCCTGGCCAATGGATTTCGATCGAGAATTACGCTCTGCTTGCAGATTTTCAGTTTGTACCTGCAAAACTTTACGACGCTCTTCAAGAGCGCGCAGCTTATCTACATCCAGCTTAAAGCCCCGGCGTGCCAGTTTTTCAGCGACTGCGTCTGGCTCATTACGCAGCAGATTGGGATCGAGCATGCTTATCCTGTGCTTATCGAATTAAAAAAGGAAAAAGTGACCACAGCCTGCGGCCACAGAGATATATTGCCAACATTACCGCAACGATTGAACTAACGGTAGCGTTTTATAGGGCTATTTTGATCCTGTCCGGCAAGCCAGGCGAGCTTTTCGCCAATCTTACCCTCAAGACCTCTGTTTGTGGGATGATAATAGCGGGTTTGTGCCATCTCCTGCGGGAAATACTCTTCCCCGGCGGCGTAGGCATTGGGTTCATCATGGGCGTAGCGATACTCCTGCCCGTAACCCATCTCTTTCATCAATTTGGTTGGCGCATTGCGCAGATGAACCGGCACATCGTAGTCCGGACGTTCACGTGCATCTGACATCGCCGCTTTGAAGGCGGTATACACCGCGTTACTTTTCGGCGCGCAGGCCAGATAGACAATTGCCTGCGCAATGGCACGCTCACCTTCCGCGGGTCCGACGCGGGTAAAGCAGTCCCAGGCGGAAATAGCGACCTGCATGGCGCGTGGATCGGCATTACCGACATCTTCTGACGCGATGGCCAGGCAGCGACGCGCGACATATAACGGATCGCCACCGGCGGTAATGATACGCGCGTACCAGTAGAGCGCCGCATCCGGGGCGCTGCCGCGCACGGACTTATGTAATGCCGAGATCAGGTCGTAAAAACGATCGCCTTTATTATCGAAGCGTGCGCTGCGTTCACCGGCTATTTCGGTGAGCAATTCAGGTTTCAGTACGCGCTTGCCGGCATCATCCACTTCGGCCATATCGGCCATCATTTCCAGCGTATTCAGCGCCCGACGCGCATCGCCGTTGACCAGTTCAGCGATCGCACGACGCGTGTCGTCCGGCAGAACGATATCCTGTCCGCCGTAACCCCGCGCTTTGTCCTCCATCGCCTGGGTCAGAACCTTTTCGATATCCTCTGTAGTCAGGGATTTAAGCAGGTAAACGCGGGCGCGGGAAAGGAGCGCAGAGTTCAGCTCAAACGACGGGTTTTCCGTGGTTGCGCCGATGAAGAAAATCGTGCCGTCTTCAATGTGCGGCAGAAACGCATCCTGTTGGCTCTTGTTGAAGCGGTGGACTTCATCGACAAACAGAATGGTGCGGCGCCCGGCATTACGGTTTTGCCGCGCGCGCTCGATCGCCTCACGAATCTCCTTCACGCCGGAGGTAACCGCCGAGATGCGCTCAACGTCCGCGTTAGCATAGCGGGCGATCACTTCAGCGAGGGTTGTTTTGCCGGTGCCGGGTGGCCCCCAGAGGATCATGGAGTGCAGATGCCCCGCCTCTATGGCGCGCGGCAAGGGTTTCCCCGCAGCCAGCAGGTGTTGCTGGCCGATGTACTGCGCTAAATTTTCTGGCCGCATACGGGCGGCCAGAGGTTGAAACGCATTATCTGAAAAATCGAGCGACAGGTTGCTCACTCATGCCTCTTACTTATTACGTTGGTCGTCCACCGTTACGCCCTGCGGTGGGGTAAAGGTGAATTTCGAAGCATCTACGGCGCCGTTTTGCTGAGACTTGAGCTGATAGCTACTGCGCTGATCGTCCTGCTCAACCGCACCGAACTGATTAATGGTACCGTTGCTGCTCACGTTAATGGTGAACTGCTTCAGGTTACCGTTGCTGCCTTTTGGTGTCAGGACGAACTCATCACCGTTTTGTTTAATGTTGTACTGCTGCCAGTCGCTGGACTGGTTACGGGCAATGAGCATAAACGGCGTATTGCTGGTCGCGTCTTTCAACCAGGTGGCGGTCGCCTGCTCAACAAACGGGTTGTAGAACCATAAGGTTTTCCCGTCGGACACCAGCACGCTTTCATCCGGCTGGGTCATGTGCCAGTTGAAGAGATTCGGGCGTTTCACCCACAAATCCCCCTGACCTTCCTGCACCGCGTTGCCACTGCCGTCAGTCACTTTTTGCGTGAAGCTGGCGTGGAAGCTGCTCACTTTATCCAGTCGGCTTTTAAGGTCGCTGGCTGCATCAGCCCAGACGCTGCTGGCAACAAAACTGGAGAGTAATGCACAGACGATGGCGATTTTTTTCATTGTTATTCCTTAAAATACGTCTTCCCGATATGGGGTTCCGTTTCTATTCTGGACCTGCCCGAAGGCAGGCGACAGAAGAATATGCTTAATTTTTGCTGATTTACCCTTCTTTGCAATCGCTGAAGGTTAATCAAACGGCGGTGGCGCCAGCACCTCACGGTTACCGTTATGCCCCTGTTCGCTCACAATACCCTGGGCTTCCATCTGCTCGATAATACGCGCCGCGCGGTTGTAGCCAATACGGAACTGGCGCTGGACGCCGGAGATGGACGCCTTACGTTTTTCGGTAACGAAATTAACCGCCTGGTCAAATAACGGATCCAGCTCTTCGCCGCCGTCAAAACCACCGCCGCCACCTTCGCTTTCACTGTCGGAGGTGATGCCGTCAACGTATTGCGGCCGACCGCGCGCTTTCCAGTCCTGCACCACCGCGTGCACTTCCTGGTCGCGAACAAATGCACCGTGGACACGCACCGGCGAGGTGGAGTTCGGGCCGGAATAGAGCATATCACCCATCCCCAGCAGCGACTCTGCACCACCCTGGTCCAGGATAGTACGCGAGTCAATTTTACTCGACACGGTAAACGCGATACGGGTCGGGATGTTTGCCTTAATAAGTCCGGTGATAACGTCTACGGACGGACGCTGCGTTGCAAGCACCAGGTGGATGCCCGCCGCACGCGCTTTCTGTGCCAGACGCGCAATCAGCTCTTCCACTTTCTTGCCAACGGTCATCATCAGGTCGGCGAATTCATCCACCAGCACCACGATGTAAGGCAGTTTTTCCAGCACCGGATGCTGGGCATCCATGCTGTCACCCGGCTTCCAGTATGGGTCCGGAATCGGACGGCCCATACGTGCCGCCTCAGCGATTTTCTCGTTATAACCGGCCAGGTTACGCACGCCCAGCGCAGACATCAGCTTATAGCGACGCTCCATTTCATTGACGCTCCAGCGCAATGCGTTGGCGGCGTCCTTCATGTCGGTCACCACTTCCGTTAACAGGTGCGGAATGCCTTCGTAGACGGACAGTTCAAGCATTTTCGGGTCGATCATGATGAAACGCACATCTTCAGGCTGCGCTTTGTAGAGCATACTGAGGATCATGGCGTTCACCCCGACCGATTTACCGGAGCCGGTGGTACCCGCAACCAGCAGGTGCGGCATCTTCGCGAGATCGGCAACCACCGGATCGCCAGCGATATCTTTACCCAGCACCACGGTCAGCGGGGACGGGTTGTCGCGGAATTTGGTGTTATCCAGAACTTCACGCAGATAAACGGTCTGGCGTTTCTTGTTTGGCAGCTCAAGGCCAACGTAAGGCTTACCTGGGATCACTTCCACCACGCGAACCGCCACGGTCGACAGAGAACGCGCCAGGTCACGGGACAGGTTAGAAATACGCGCCGCTTTTACGCCTGGCGCCAGGTTCAGTTCGAAACGGGTGATCACCGGGCCAGGGGAGTAGTTCACCACGTCCGCTTTAATACGGAAGTCAGCCAGACGCGCTTCCACCAGACGGGCCATCTGCTCAAGAGCAAAAGTATCCACCGGTTCGACTTCCGCTGGCGGCGGCGTTAACAGATCCAGCGACGGCAACGGCGTACTTGGTCGTTGCAGCGGACGGCTGTCTCCGTTACGCATCAACAGCGGGTGAATCAGGCTTTCCTGCGGCTGTGGTGCTGGCTGCTGGAACTGCGGCTGCGGCGGTTGGGCCGGCGGTGTATGCGGCTGCGCATAAGCCTGCGGCACTGGCTGTTGTGGTTGCGCATTAACCTGCGGCGCTGGCGCCTGACGCACCGGTTCCGCTTCTGGCATCACGCTCGGCGTGAACAGCGGTTCGCTCGGACCGTCATCCACCAGATCTTTCATCGGTGAAAATTCAAAATCCGAGAGCGAGAACGGGTTTGCCCCCGAAGGCTGCTCACCGGAATAACGTTGCTGCTGCGTGGCCGCAAACTGACGCGCTAATTCCGCTTCGGCAGCATCATCTTCATCCTGCTGAGAATGAACATCGTGTTGGTACTCATTCCCGTAGCGTTGAGTCTGCTGGGCGGCAAACTGACGCGCCAGCTCATCCTGATGCAGTTCGTCGGCATCATCTTCGTAGTCGGACTCACGGGCTTTTTCTTCCGCCATACGCTGGGAAGGCAGTTTAATGCCATAAGAGGCCAGCTCCCGGCGCGTCGGTACGCGCACGCGATTAGGACGCGGCAATTGTGGACCAATGCCCTCTTTTACCTGAGGACGCGGCGCACCATCGGTTGCCGGGCTGAATAGCGGAGCGGACGCGGCAGCGGCTGCCGTTGCCTGCTTCACGGTTTCCGCTCCTGACGCAACGGCTGGCGCTGGATCTACAGGTGCAACGCTTGCAGAAGGCGCTTTTACAACAGGCTCCTGCACCGGCTCAGGCACGGGCTGATACCAGGCGGCAAGCTGCTCGCGCTCTCGGGCACGGCGCTCTTCCACCTCTTCAAAATAGTACAATGGCGGACGGGATGGCTTCGCTTCCTCCACCACTTCGGGTTCAGACACCGGCGCAACGTATGGCTGTTCAGGTTCAGCAGGTTCGGGCGTATAAGCCTGATACGGCTGTTGCGGCTCGCTGGCAGGCTCAGGCGGCTGATACGGTTGCTGCCACTGTTCCTGCTGCACAGGAATATAGCTTTCAGGCTCCGGCGCAATGGTCGGTTCAGGCGTATGGACACCTGGCGCAGTCTGCCAGTCCACCTGCGGTTGCTGGATCGCGGACTCCGGTGCCGGAACAGGCGAGGACGGCATCACGGCTTCAACAGGCGCAACATGGGCCTGCGCAGCCGTCGTTGCGGCAGCAGCAGCGGCTACCGGTTCAGTCACGGAATGACCATACAACAGCGGATCGTATTCATCATACTCACCCGGCGTAGCTCGATGACCAGAGAACAACACATCATCAGGATCGACGGCCGCGCCGCGATACTCAATCTGCTCCTCTTCATCCATACGTTTGCCGGAGAAAAGCGCGGCATCCGTTTTACGGCCTAACGGGTTAGCAAATTTTTCAGCAACGCGCTGGCGGCGTGCCAGAGCACCGCGCAGAATACGGGCACGGCGGGATTCACGACGCTGCACGGGTGCCTCGTCTTCCTCTTCGTACTCATCTTCATATTCGTCTTCATCGACCCACGTATCATCACGACGGGTGCGATTGCTGGCAAACGTCAGCAGAGTCAGAATAAAGCTGCCGATTTTTTCGGCAATGCTCACCCAGGACCAGCCGGTAAACAGCGTCAGGCCCGCTGCCCAGATACAAAGCAGCGCCAGCGTGCCGCCGCTGCTGTGAAGCATCGGTTGCAGCGCGGAGCTCAACAGGCTGCCAATCACCCCGCCGGAGGCGAAGTACCAGATGTCATCGGCGTTGATCGCCGCCAGTCCGCAGGAGGTGAGGATCAGCGCCAGGGCGCCAATCAGGCGCAGCGAAACGGCAAAATAATCGATGTAGTCGTCGTTCTGTCGATGACGCCAGGCAAACCAGCATCCGCCAATAATGATGACGGGAAGGGTATAGGCCATCACACCGAAAATGAAGAAGAGTGTGTCCGCAAGCCAGGCGCCGGGAACGCCACCTAAATTATGGATAGGCTCATGCCATGCGGTTTGCGACCAGCTGGGGTCTGAGGGGTTGAAACTGAGTAAGGCAGCCATCAGCCAGACGGCAAAAAGGGCAATAACAATCAGTAACGCCTCAAGGAGACGACGTCCGCTGCTTAGCTTAGATAATGTGACTTCTTTGTCTTCAGTGTATTCCTGGCTCAAGAAAGGCTCTCCAGGTATCAGGCATGTCCTGCCTGTGTGCTAAAACGGACAACAGCGCCGGGACTCCCCGGCACTGTTGCTGTATGGATTAACAGGAGTGTAATCAAACTACACTGATTTTGCACCTGTTCCGTGTTAGCGCGTCTTAATAACCAGACGATTGCTCTGTTTGACCTCTTCCATCACCACATAAGTACGGGTGTCGTTCACGCCTGGCAGACGCAGCAGGGTTTCACCCAGCAGCTTACGGTAGGCGGACATATCAGGCACACGGGTTTTCAACAGGTAGTCAAAATCACCGGAAACCAGATGACACTCTTGAATTTCTTCAAGTTTTTGCACAGCGGCGTTAAATTGCTCAAACACATCTGGTGCACCACGATTCAGAGTAATCTCAACAAATACCAGAAGTGAGGCATCCAGATAATGCGGGTTCAGCAGAGCCGTATAGCCCTGAATAAAACCCTGTCTTTCCAGTCGACGCACACGCTCAAGGCACGGCGTCGGGGAAAGTCCCACACGTTTTGAAAGCTCGACGTTGGAAATACGCCCATCCTTTTGCAATTCATTAAGAATGTTACGATCGATACGGTCGAGATCTTTGCCAGGGCGCTTCTTGCTATCTACCATTATTATTGTCTCTCTGTATTCCTTCCCTACTCCTGCCTGGACCCTGTGCACATCACTGTTCAGAGCCTGGACCCGTTATTCATCACATCGCCTGGTTATGTATTAGACGCGATGTAGATTCGGGTTCTGCGGTAAGAAGACCGTTGCCCGAAAGCAGTCACAGACATCACGTATGGCGTCTGTCCACACCATGCGTAGATTTCACTGACCCGGTAAAAATGGCATTTCCGTGCATGTCTATGCGGCATGCAGTTCGTGCGTCTTTTTTTCTTCCTTGAATGTTTTCGCAAAAGCGCAGGGGATTGTCAAAGCAAAACATCGATTTTTAGTACAACATGCCGGATATTCATTACGGAGGGGTATTAATCCTCATTTTATTGCCTTATAAACGCGCGGTTTTCAGTAGCAGAAGTGATGTGACCGCCTCTGACCCATAGGGCGCGTCTATTGCATATATCGGAAGCAAAACTCTCCTGCTCTTTTTTTACGGCAACAAATTCCCTACAATCCAGCCCATTGCCTGCCAACAACAATGGGGATCTCATGGGCACGACCAAACACAGTAAGCTGCTAATCCTTGGTTCTGGACCTGCGGGATATACCGCAGCGGTCTATGCTGCACGCGCTAACCTGCAACCGGTACTGATCACCGGGATGGAAAAAGGCGGTCAGCTGACCACCACCACGGAAGTGGAAAACTGGCCTGGCGACTCGAACGACCTGACCGGGCCGCTGCTGATGGAGCGCATGCACGAGCATGCCGCCAAATTCGAAACCGAAATCCTGTTCGACCACATCAATAAAGTGGATTTGCAGAACCGTCCGTTCCGCCTGACGGGTGACAGCGGCGAATACACCTGCGATGCGCTGATCATCGCCACCGGCGCCTCTGCCCGTTACCTTGGTCTGCCATCTGAAGAAGCGTTCAAAGGCCGAGGCGTATCTGCCTGCGCTACCTGCGACGGTTTCTTCTATCGCAATCAGAAAGTCGCCGTGATCGGCGGCGGTAACACCGCAGTGGAAGAAGCGCTCTACCTGGCAAACATCGCCTCTGAAGTACACCTGATTCACCGTCGCGACACCTTCCGCGCGGAGAAGATCCTGATTAAACGCCTGATGGACAAAGTGGCGAGCGGCAACATTGTGCTGCATACCAACCGTACGCTGGAAGAAGTGACTGGCGATCAGATGGGCGTGGCGGGACTGCGTATCCGTGATACCCAGAACACCGATAACGTCGAAACGCTGGAAGTGGCAGGCCTGTTTGTGGCAATCGGTCACAGCCCGAACACGGCTATCTTTGAAGGCCAGCTGGAGCTGGAGAACGGCTACATCAAAGTGCAGTCTGGCATTCACGGCAACGCCACCCAGACCAGCGTTCCGGGTGTCTTCGCAGCTGGCGACGTGATGGACCATATTTATCGTCAGGCGATCACTTCTGCGGGCACCGGTTGTATGGCCGCGCTGGACGCAGAACGCTACCTGGACGGGCTGGCTGAACAAGGCAAATAATCTTTACAAGTCAGTAACAAACGTAAATAAAGGCGGCCACTGGTCGCCTTTATTTTTGCTCGCGTGTAACATGCAGAGGTCTAATTTCTTATAACGTCACCTGCAAAGTACGCAATGGAAAAAACCCGTCAACAAGAGTTAACCCGCTGGCTGAAACAGCAAAGCGTTCTGTCCCGCCGCTGGCTTATGATTTCCCGCGTTCTGGGATTCATCAGCGGTCTGTTGATTGTTGCCCAGGCATGGCTGCTGGCCCGCATTCTCAATCATATGATCATGGAGAACATTCCGCGCGAAGCGCTGCTGTTGCCGTTTATCGTTCTGGTGCTGGTTTTCGTTCTGCGTGCGTGGGTGGTCTGGCTGCGCGAGCGGGTTGGGTTCCACGCCGGGCAGCACATCCGCTATGAGATTCGCCGCAAGGTACTCGATCGGCTTTCGGAAGCCGGACCTGCGTGGATCCAGGGTAAGCCAGCCGGCAGCTGGGCGACGCTGATCCTTGAGCAAATCGACGATATGCACGATTACTACGCGCGTTATCTTCCCCAGATGGCGCTGGCGGTGTTTGTGCCCCTGATGATTGTTATCGCCATCTTCCCTGTTAACTGGGTGGCGGCGTTGATCCTGCTAGGCACCGCCCCGCTCATCCCGCTGTTTATGGCGATGGTCGGCATGGGCGCGGCAGATGCTAACCGTCGTAACTTCCTGGCGCTGGGTCGGTTGAGCGGTCATTTCCTGGACCGTCTGCGCGGAATGGAAACCCTGCGGATCTTCGGTCGTGGTGAAGCGGAAACCGAAAACATTCGCCTGGCGTCGCAGGATTTCCGTCAGCGCACCATGGAAGTGTTGCGCATGGCCTTTCTCTCATCTGGTGTGCTCGAATTTTTCACCTCCCTGTCGATTGCGCTGGTGGCGGTTTACTTTGGCTTCTCCTACCTCGGCGCGCTGGACTTTGGCCACTACGGTACGGCGGTCACGCTTTCCGCCGGGTTCCTGGCGCTGATCCTGGCCCCGGAATTTTTCCAGCCGCTTCGCGATCTCGGCACCTTTTACCATGCCAAAGCGCAGGCGGTGGGTGCTGCCGACAGCCTGAAAACCTTCATGGAAACGCCGCTGGCGAATCCGGAGCGTGGTGAGGTAACGCTGAATACGAACGATCCGGTGACCATTGAAGCACAGGATTTTTCTGTTCTGTCGCCTGAAGGCAAAGTGCTGGCCGGTCCGCTGAACTTTACCCTGCCTGCCGGGCAACGTGTGGTGCTGGTGGGTACCAGCGGCTCAGGTAAAAGCTCATTGTTGAATGCGCTGTCAGGTTTTATGGCGTACACCGGATCGCTGCGTATCAATAAAACGGAGCTGCGCGAGCTCGATCCTGATGCCTGGCGTAAACAGCTGAGTTGGGTGGGGCAAAACCCTCAGCTGCCAGCTCCGACGCTACGCGAGAATGTGCTGCTGGCACGGCCGGATGCGCGTGAAGATGAGCTGCAATCGGTCCTCGACCGCGCCTGGGTCAGCGAGTTTCTGCCGCTGCTTGCGCAGGGTGTCGATACCGTCATTGGCGATCAGTCTGCCGGGCTGTCAGTAGGCCAGGCACAGCGCGTCGCGGTTGCCCGTGCGCTGCTGAATCCCTCTTCGCTAATGCTGCTGGACGAACCCGCCGCCAGCCTGGACGCTCACAGCGAGCAGCGCGTGATGGATGCGCTTAACGCAGCCTCACGCCAGCAAACCACCCTGATGGTGACCCACCAGCTGGAAGGTATTGCCGACTGGGATCAGATTTGGGTGATGGAAAACGGACACATTGTTGAGCAAGGCGATTACGCCGCGCTTGTTGCCGCGCAGGGGCCGTTTGCGACCCTGCTGGCGAACCGTCAGGAGGATATCTGATGCGCGCCCTGCTTCCGTATCTTGCACTGTATAAACGCCACAAATGGATGCTGACGCTCGGGATCGTGCTGGCGATCGTTACTCTGCTGGCCAGCATCGGTCTGCTTACGCTTTCCGGCTGGTTCCTCTCCGCGTCTGCGGCCGCAGGCTTTGCCGGACTGTACAGCTTTAACTACATGCTGCCTGCCGCCGGGGTGCGCGGCACGGCCATTACGCGAACTGCCGGGCGCTACTTTGAACGTCTGGTCAGCCACGACGCGACCTTCCGCGTGCTGCAACACCTGCGTATTTACACCTTCAGCAAACTGCTGCCCCTCTCCCCTGCCGGGCTGGCACGTTTTCGACAGGGCGAATTACTCAACCGCGTGGTCGCAGATGTGGATACGCTGGATCACCTCTATCTGCGCGTCATTTCACCTATGGTGGGCGCGTTTGTAGTGATTGTCGTGGTCACGCTGGGGTTGAGTTTCCTGGATGTTCCCATCGCACTGACGCTCGGCGGCATCATGCTGATGACGCTGATTATTCTGCCGCCCCTGTTTTATCGTGCAGGTAAAACCACCGGGGAAAACCTGACGCGCCTGCGTGGAGAATATCGCCAGCAGCTCACCGCCTGGTTGCAGGGACAGGCCGAGCTCACCCTTTTTGGTGCCAGCAAGCGCTACCGCGCCCGCATGGAAAATACGGAGCTGAACTGGCATGAAGCCCAGCGTCGCCAGTCTGAACTGACCGCGTTCTCCCAGGCGCTGATGATGTTAATTGGTGGGATTGCCGTTATCGCCATGCTCTGGATGGCCTCCGGTGGCGTGGGCGGTAACGCGCAGCCTGGCCCGCTGATTGCGCTGTTTGTTTTCTGTGCCCTGGCAGCCTTTGAAGCCTTAGCCCCGGTCACGGGCGCCTTTCAGCATCTCGGCCAGGTGATTGCCTCTGCGCTGCGCATTACGGATATTGCCGAGCAGGAGCCGGAAGTGAAGTTCAGCGCGGGTCAAACCGCTGTGCCAGAGCAGGTCGCGCTGACGCTCAGCAATGTCACTTTCGCCTACGACAAGCAGGCGCAAAACGCGCTGGAAGACATCACCCTTTCTGTTGATGCCGGGCAGCGCATTGCGATCCTTGGCCGTACGGGATGTGGGAAATCGACACTTCTGCAACTTCTCACGCGCGCGTGGGACCCACAGCAGGGCGAGATTCGGTTTAACGACGTTCCGCTGTCTGGTTTTAGCGAAGCGGCCTTGCGTAAAACGGTCAGCGTCGTGCCCCAGCGGGTGCATCTGTTCAGCGCTACGCTGCGCGATAATCTTCTTCTGGCGGCACCAGACGCCTCCGACGATACGCTGCGGGCAATGCTGGAGCAGGTTGGGCTGCACAAGCTGCTTGAAGACGACGGGTTGAACAGCTGGCTGGGTGAAGGGGGTCGACAGCTTTCCGGCGGCGAACTGCGTCGTCTGGCCATTGCGCGTGCGCTGCTGCACGATGCGCCGCTGATGCTGCTGGATGAACCGACAGAAGGACTGGATGCCACGACAGAGAGCCAAATCCTTGATTTACTGGCGAATGTGATGAAAGGTAAAACCGTGGTGATGGTCACGCACCGTCTGCGCGGGCTGGTGAATTTCGATCAGATAATTGTGATGGACAACGGACACATAATTGAGCAAGGTAGTCACGCAGAGCTGCTGGCAAAACAGGGTCGCTACTACCAGTTTAAACAGCGCCTGTAGACTATATTTGTAGCGTCCTCTCTCGCGTACTGGAGTTCTGTTGTCATGCGCCTGGTGCAGCTTTCTCGCCATAATATTGCGTTCCCTTCACCGGAGGGGGCGCTGCGTGAACCTAACGGCTTGCTGGCTCTGGGCGGCGATCTCAGCCCGGCACGGCTCTTAATGGCTTACCAGCGCGGCATCTTCCCGTGGTTTTCTCCCGGCGACCCGATCTTATGGTGGTCTCCCGACCCGCGAGCCGTGCTGTGGCCTGGACAGTTTCACCTGAGCCGCAGCATGAAGCGTTTTCATGCAAAATCCCCCTTTCGCGTCACGCTCAATCACGCCTTCGGCCAGGTTATCGAAGGCTGCGCTGAAGATCGTCATGAAGGCACCTGGATAACCCGCGATATCATTATCGCCTACCACCAGCTTCATGAGCTGGGCTACGCGCACTCTATTGAAGTATGGAAAGAGGATAACCTCGTCGGCGGAATGTACGGCGTGGCGCAGGGCACGCTGTTCTGCGGCGAGTCGATGTTCTCCCGCGCCACGAATGCGTCGAAAACCGCGCTGCTGGTGTTTAGCGAGGAATTTGCCCGACGCGGCGGACGGCTGATGGATTGCCAGGTGCTGAATGAGCACACCGCCTCGCTCGGCGCCGTTGAAATCTCCCGCCGACACTATATCGAACACCTGGAACAGTGCCGAAAGAAGACCCTACCACGCGATTTTTGGGTTCCCAGAACGCTCTTTATACCCAATGCCTAAATGTTTTCCGCATATTTTTTATGAGGGTGTTATAATTACGCCGCAGAGTAGCTTCTGCCTGTTGCCCCGCCGCCGTTTGGGACCCTCGCTTCAGATAACGTCCTTACGTTTATCCTGTCGTCTCCCCTTTACGAATGCGCTTTCCGTTCGGTTGTACCGTGACGCTTGGGCAATACGCTGAGACTGTTTTGCTGCGTTTTAAACGCGCAATTCTTTACTTAATTGAGGAATTTCGGCATTATCTTGCCGGTTCAAAACTTGGTAGTGATACCCCAGAGGATTAGATGGCCAAAGAAGACAATATTGAAATGCAGGGTACCGTACTTGATACGTTGCCTAATACCATGTTTCGCGTAGAACTGGAAAACGGTCACGTGGTAACTGCGCACATCTCCGGTAAAATGCGCAAAAACTATATCCGCATTTTGACGGGCGACAAAGTGACTGTTGAGCTGACCCCGTACGACCTGAGCAAAGGCCGCATTGTCTTCCGTAGTCGCTAATTGTTTTCGCCTGTAATGGCAGATGAATATTAAATAAGGCCGGGATATTCCCGGCCTTTTTTATTTATGGCTTTAGTGTGGCTGTTCAGGAAGAGGTATTTTAGTGCGGTCTGATGCCCTCACGCTGACCCTCTCCCACAGGGAGAGGGAGAAAAGCGGACACAAAAAAGCCGGGTTAAAAACCCGGCTTTTACACTAAAGAAAATCAGTGAGCCGCTTCCGGCTTGTGCTTCGCCGCACTCTGGAAATCGTACGTCAGTTCGTTCTTCGCCTGATCCAGCCCCACCGTTACCTGGCCGCCGTCCACCAGCGAGCCAAACAGCAGCTCGTTCGCCAGCGGTTTCTTCAGGTTGTCCTGAATCACGCGCGCCATCGGACGGGCGCCCATCGCACGATCGTAGCCTTTCTCAGCCAGCCAGTTGCGGGCCTCCTGGCTCACTTCCAGCGACACACCTTTCTGATCCAGCTGAACCTGCAACTCGACGATGAACTTGTCCACCACCTGATGAATCACCTCGGTAGACAGATGATCGAACCAGATAATGTTGTCCAGACGGTTACGGAACTCCGGCGTGAAGATCTTCTTGATCTCTTCCATCGCATCGGTGCTGTTATCCTGGTGGATCAGGCCGATGGATTTACGCTCGGTTTCCCGCACGCCCGCGTTGGTGGTCATCACCAGCACCACGTTGCGGAAATCGGCTTTGCGCCCGTTGTTATCGGTCAGCGTCCCGTTGTCCATCACCTGCAACAGGATGTTGAACACGTCCGGATGCGCTTTCTCGATTTCATCGAGCAGCAGTACCGCGTGCGGATGCTTGATAACCGCGTCCGTAAGCAGGCCGCCCTGGTCAAAGCCCACGTATCCCGGAGGCGCACCAATCAAACGGCTGACGGTATGACGCTCCATATACTCGGACATATCAAAGCGCAGCAGCTCAATGCCCAGCGCTTTGGAGAGCTGAACCGTCACCTCGGTTTTACCCACCCCGGTCGGGCCGGCGAACAGGAAGGAACCGACAGGCTTGTGGTCATGCCCAAGGCCAGCACGGGCCATCTTGATCGCTTCGGTTAAGGCCTCAATGGCTTTATCCTGACCAAAGACCAGCATTTTCAGGCGATTGCCGAGGGTGCGCAGCGTATCACGGTCGCTCTGAGAAACGCTCTTCTCAGGAATACGCGCGATGCGGGCCACCACGGACTCGATATCCGCCACGTTCACAGTTTTCTTACGCTTGCTGGCTGGCATCAGGCGCGCACGCGCACCCGCCTCATCAATCACGTCAATCGCTTTATCCGGCAGATGACGATCGTTGATGTATTTCACCGCCAGCTCCACCGCCGCACGTACCGCTTTCGCGGTGTAACGCACGTCGTGGTGTGCTTCGTACTTGGTTTTCAGGCCATTGATGATCTGCACCGTTTCGTCAACCGACGGCTCGGTCACGTCGATTTTCTGGAAACGACGCGCCAGCGCACGATCCTTCTCAAAGATGTTGCTGAACTCCTGGTACGTCGTGGAGCCCATCACGCGGATCTTGCCGCTGGAGAGCAGCGGTTTGATCAGGTTAGCGGCATCCACCTGGCCACCGGAGGCCGCACCTGCGCCGATGATGGTGTGGATCTCATCGATAAACAGAATGCTGTTGGTGTCCTGCTCCAGCTGTTTTAACAGCGCTTTGAAACGTTTTTCGAAATCACCGCGGTATTTGGTGCCCGCCAGCAGCGAGCCAATATCCAGCGAGTAGATGGTGCAGTCGGCAATCACTTCCGGCACGTCGCCCTGCACAATGCGCCAGGCCAGCCCTTCGGCAATCGCGGTTTTACCCACGCCAGATTCCCCCACCAGCAGCGGGTTGTTCTTACGGCGACGGCACAGCACCTGGATGGCACGCTCCAGCTCTTTATCGCGGCCAATCAGCGGGTCGATACCGCCAACGCGAGCAAGCTGGTTAAGGTTGGTGGTGAAGTTTTCCATACGATCCTCCCCGCCTGCTTGCTCTTCATTGCTGTTGATCTGTCCGCTGGGATCCGATGCCTGGTTAGGCTCGTCTTTTCGCGTTCCGTGAGAGATGAAGTTGACCACGTCGAGCCGGCTGACTTCGTGTTTACGCAGCAGGTAGGCCGCCTGGGACTCCTGCTCGCTGAAGATGGCGACCAGGACATTGGCGCCAGTCACTTCGCTACGTCCGGAAGACTGGACGTGGAAAACCGCGCGCTGCAACACGCGCTGGAAGCTGAGCGTCGGCTGCGTGTCGCGCTCTTCTTCACTGGCTGGCAGCACCGGTGTAGTTTGTTCGATGAAGGCTTCGAGTTCCTGACGTAGCGCCACCAGATCCACGGAGCAGGCTTCCAGCGCTTCGCGGGCAGATGGGTTGCTAAGCAGTGCGAGCAGCAGGTGCTCGACGGTCATAAACTCATGTCGGTGCTCACGCGCTCTGGCGAAAGCCATGTTTAAACTGAGTTCCAGTTCTTGATTGAGCATAGGCACCTCCCCCAATTTTATGCCTTATCAGGCCTTTTCCAGCGTACACAGCAACGGATGCTCGTTCTCCCTTGCATAGTCGTTCACCATCGCTACTTTGGTTTCCGCAACCTCGGCAGTAAAGATGCCGCAGATCGCTTTGCCACGATAATGAACGGTAAGCATCAGTTGCGTTGCACGTTCAACATCATAAGAAAAGAACTTTTGTAGCACGTCAATAACAAATTCCATCGGCGTGTAATCATCGTTCATTAACATAACTTTATACATAGATGGCGGTTTTAGCGCGTCGCGCACTTTATCTTCCGCCAGCTGGTCAAAATCCAGCCAATCGTTGGTCTTACCCATTATGCATAACCACTTTGAATCTACCTCAGATGTTAGATAACAATCATCTATTACTGTCATCCGCGATGTCTGTCACAAACTGTTGCAATAGCGTTAACTGCCTCAAATTTTGGTTGATTATTGTCCCAACTCCAGCGCCAAACGCTTGACGGCTTCTTCCGTTTCTCTAAATTGTACAAGCGTGAGTTGGCGAGGTTTTGAACAGCCCCCACTCCACCACCGGTTCATTCCATCTTAATTTATAAGATTTACGAAGGATGTCGAAGCATGGAAATGGGTACTGTTAAGTGGTTCAACAACGCCAAGGGGTTTGGCTTCATTTGCCCCGAAGGCGGCGGCGAGGATATCTTCGCTCACTATTCCACCATTCAGATGGATGGTTACAGGACGCTCAAAGCCGGGCAGTCCGTCCGGTTCGATGTACACCAGGGGCCAAAAGGCAATCACGCCAGTCTTATCGTGCCCGTTGAAGCAGAAACGGTTGCATAGCTCTCTGATTCATTGTGTACACCCCGCAGGCAAAATGCCAGCCCGATCGGCTGGCATTTTTATTTTCGGGTTATTCCCGCGCCAGCGCATCCACCGGATCCAGCCGCGCCGCGTTTCGTGCCGGCAGCCAGCCAAACAAAATGCCGGTAAAGGTGGAGCACAAAAACGCGGTGAGGATCGCCATCGGTGAGAAGCCAATCTCCCACCCCGGTAAAAAGAGCTGGAGCGCGAAGGCGATCATCATCGAGAGCGCAATTCCCATCGCGCCTCCCACCAGACACACCAGCACCGCTTCAATCAAAAATTGCTGGAGCACATCGCTGGCTCTGGCCCCGACCGCCATGCGAATGCCGATCTCGCGCGTACGTTCGGTCACCGACACCAGCATAATGTTCATCACCCCTATCCCGCCGACGACCAGCGAAATCACCGCCACCAGCGTCAGGAACAGCTGAAGAGTACGTGTGGTCTTTTCGGCCGTTTTCAAGAGGCCGTCCATGTTCCAGGTGAAGAAATCCTTTTTCCCGTGGCGCAACGTTAACAGCCGCTCGAGCTGCTGTTCCGCCAGCGCGCTGTCGTAGCCCTCTTTCACTCGCACGGTAATGGAGTTGAGCCAGGACTGTCCCATAATGCGCCCGGAAATGGTGCTGTACGGCAGCCAGACGCGCAGGATCTTGCTGCTGCCAAACATGGACTGTTTCTCTTCCGCCACACCAATCACCGTGGCGGGCATGTTACCCACCAGGATCACTTCCCCCACCACACGGGTTTTATTGGGGAAAAGCTGTCTGCGCGAGTTAGCGTCTAACACCACCACCTGCGCCCTGCCCGCCAGCTGTTCCGCGTTGAAGGTCGCCCCTTCGCT
This sequence comes from Enterobacter sp. BIDMC 27, assembly GCF_000534415.1. Lineage (NCBI taxonomy): Bacteria > Pseudomonadati > Pseudomonadota > Gammaproteobacteria > Enterobacterales > Enterobacteriaceae > Enterobacter > Enterobacter sp. BIDMC 27. The sequence goes on along the minus strand of NZ_KI973178.1, from coordinate 2,447,911 downwards.
GAAGGTCATGCCGTAGACGTTGAAGTAATCTCCGCTGACGCCGTTAGCGCTGGCCGCCACGTCGATGTTGCCGTAGCGCAGACGCAGGTTTTGCGACACGGCAGGCGTGGCGGAGTTCACCCACGGCTGCTTCTGAATAGCCGCCAGATCGTCGTATTTCAGCGCCTGCTGATACTGCGGCTCGTCGTCGCCAAAATCTTTGCCGGGGTAAACGTCGATGGTGTTAGTCCCGATGGCGCGAATATCCGCCAGCACCAGCTGTTTCGCCGCATCGCCCACCACCACAATCGACACCACCGAGGCAATACCGATAATGATGCCGAGCATGGTCAGCAGAGTGCGCATTTTGTTGGCCGCCATCGCCAGCCAGGCCATGGTCAGCGCCTCGCGGAAACCGCTGGAAAACTGTCCCCAGCCGGTGGACGCAGGCAAGGCTTCTTTCGCTGCCGCCGCTCTGGACTGACGCGACGGCGGGTTGCTGACCAGCTCGCCGTCGTGGATCTCGATGATGCGTTCCGCCTGCGCTGCCACCTGCGGATCGTGGGTGACAATAATCACCGTATGCCCCTGATCGCGCAGCTGATGCAGGATCGCCATCACCTCTTCACCGGAATGGCTGTCGAGCGCACCGGTTGGCTCATCAGCGAGGATCACCTGTCCGCCGTTCATCAGCGCACGGGCAATACTCACGCGCTGCTGCTGACCGCCGGAAAGCTGCGAAGGCTGATAATCAACACGCTCCGCCAGCCCAAGACGCGTTAACAGCGCCTTCGCGCGTTCAAGGCGTTTTTTGCGCTCGACGCCCGCATACACCGCCGGCACCTCCACGTTCTGCGCCGCGCTCAGGTGTGAAAGCAGATGGTAACGCTGAAAAATAAAGCCAAAATGCTCGCGACGCAGCTTCGCCAGCGCGTCGCCGTCCAGGGTGGAAACATCCGTCCCGGCCACGCGATAGGTGCCGCTGGTGGGCTTATCCAGACAGCCGAGAATGTTCATCAGCGTTGATTTACCCGAGCCCGACGCCCCGACAATCGCCACCATTTCACCGGCTTCAACGCGCAGGGAGATGCCCTTCAGCACCTCCACCGGCCCGTCGCCGGACGGATAGCTGCGACGAATGTCATTCAGCTCAAGCAGCGCCGTCATTGCGCGGCTCCGGGCAGGGTTTCGCTGGTGACCACTTCCTCACCCTCTTCCAGCCCTTTTACCACCACCACATCGGTGTCGTTACGTGCGCCAATCACCACTTCCCGCTCGCGGGTTTCGCCGTTGCGCAGCACTTTCACCTTGTAGCGATTGTCCCCGGCGGATTCGCCCAGCGCGGAGAGCGGAACCGTCAGCACGTTTTTCACGCCGGTCAGCTGGATATGCACCTGGGCGGTCATGTCCAGACGCAGCACGCCCTGCGGGTTTGGCACCTCAAAACGCGCATAGTAGAAGATGGCGTCGTTGACCTTCTCCGGCGTCGGCAGGATATCTTTCAGCACCCCTTCATAGCGGGTTTGCGGATCGCCCAGCACCGTAAACCAGGCTTTCTGCCCCGGCTTAAGGTGAATGACGTCCGCTTCGGATACCTGGGCTTTCACCAGCATGGTGCTCATATCCGCCAGGGTCAGGATGTTCGGCGCCTGCTGCGCGGCGATGACCGTCTGGCCTTGCAGGGTGGTTATCTGCGTCACTTCCCCGGCCATTGGCGCAACGATTTGCGTGTAATCGAGGTTGGTTTTCGCCGTATCCAGCGAGGCCTGATTCCGTTTGATTTGCGCATCGATGGTGCCAATCTGCGCCTGCTTCACCGCCAGCTCCGTGGCGGCTGTGTCCAGATCCTGTTTCGAGATAGCCTGCGTTTTCGCCAGCGCCTGCTGGCGCGTCAGGGTGACCTGAGCGAGATTACGCTCCGCCTGAGCCTGCGCGCGCTGCGCGCGCAGCTCCATCAGCGTCGCTTCCACTTCGCGGATTTGGTTTTGCGCCTGCTCAGGATCGATCACGCCCAGCAGCTGGCCTTTTTTAACCTTATCGCCAATCTCAACTGACAGGGTTTTAAGCTGACCGCTGACCTGCGCGCCCACGTCAACCTTACGCAGGGCATCCAGTTTCCCCGTCGCCAGCACGTTTTGTTGCAGCTCGCCCGGACGAACAATCAGCGTTTGATACTGTGGTACCGGCGCGTTCAGTACCTTCCATAACCAGAATCCGCCCGCTAACACCACTACCGCCAGCAGCAGAAACAGCTTTCTGCGTTTTCCCTTCAGGTTCATAAATATTCCAAATAATTGTTCTGGCTATCATCACCGTTGATTTTATCTAAACCACTCCTCAACGAAACCCCCGATCCCCGTAATCGTCGGGAATTATTTACCCGATGTTGATAAAGCGCCTGCTGAAATAGCGATATTCCACCAGAAGCAGGATCTAACATGTCTTCCATCGTCGATACACCCTATTCAACGCTGCCCCAGCCTAAATCGGGCTGGCAACTGTTTAAAAGCCTGGCATCGGGTTCCCTCACGCCGGGGCTGGCGTGGCAAAATCCGGCCTATCGACGTAAGTTTATGTTGCGCTCGCTGGCAACGCCGTTCACCACTGCGCGCCTGCTCGAAAACCTTGTAAAACAGCCCCGTCTGATGCAGATCCTGCGCGTGCAGCCCGGCCTGCCGTGCCGCCTGCACCGGCCGTGGCTGACCGTCAATATGGACCGTCAGACTACGCTGGACGCATTGAACGATCACTATGAGATGATGAGCCGCCATCTTCCGGCGTCGCTGCTGAATGGCTACCTCTCCAGCCAGGGCATCACGCTGGTGACGTTAACGGGCAAAGAGGAGCAGCAGTTTAGCGTTCGCCTGAGCGCGGATGCGTTTCTGGACAAAGAAGGGGAAGCGACCCTCACTTTTTGCGACCACCAGAACACGGTGCTGGCCGAGCTGACCTTTACGCTGTGCACATACCAGGGCAAGCCAACACTCTTCATCGGCGGAATGCAGGGGGCGAAAGCGCATGTCCCGCACGAGCACATTCAGCTGGCGACCAAAGCCTGTCACGGACTGTTCCCAAAACGTCTGCTGGTTGAAGCGGTCATGACGCTGGCAGGCGCCTTCCCGGTCGAGCAGATCCTCGCGGTGAGTAACGCCACCCACATCTACCGCAGCTGGCGCTATCGCAAGAAAAAAGAGGGAAAATTGCTGGCTGACTATGACAGCTTCTGGCGCTCCCTTGGCGGACAGCAGCAGGATAACGGCAACTTTGCCCTGCCACTGACCATGCCACGCAAACCGATGGAAGAAATTGCGAGTAAAAAACGGTCCGAATACCGCCGCCGCTATGCCCTGCTTGATAGCCTGATCCAACAGGTTTCGCAGGCGACTGCCCGTTAATCGGCCCTCCCGCGAGCCAGCCAGAGGACGCGGGAGAACATTTTACGCAGCAGCGTGGGCACCGACTCCACGCCTCGCCTGCCCGCTTCCGTCGCAACTTCAATGGCCAAATCCGGTTTTGACGACCGATGGATAGCTTTGGCAATCACCCGGCGCATATTCATGGGCACATCTACTGGGATCATCGCCACGCGGTGAAAGACGTCGTCAAATCCCTGGCGGTACATAAAGTGCTCCATGTCCATCGCAGGCAGCGCGGTCAGATGTTCCCGCTCCTCTTCACGATCGTTATTGAGCAGGCTGCGCACGGTCGCCGCATATTTTTTACCCGCCTCATCGCCATCCACCAGTACGTGCCACTCTATCCCCATCCGGCGCGCAAATTTGATCAGCGGTTTTAAGCCAGACTGAGCAAATTCGATCACTTTGATCCCTTCGGCGTCAAAGTGGTGTCCGCACTGGCGAGCCAGCTCGTTTATCACCCAGGTTTCCGTTTCCCCTTCCACCAGCAACCAGCAGCGGGCAAACAGGGAAGAGGCACGGTTAAAACGGATATGAAACGCAATTCGTCGGCCATCTTCGGCATTTAACCCGCCGGGCCCGAGCCGGTAAGCGGTGACCCGCGAGGATTCACGCACCAGGCGGCAGACATACTCCACCGGCGTCAGAGAGAGCAGCTCTCCGGAATTCGTGGTGGTGACTCGCTGCAACGGCAGCAAATTAAGAAGATGCCACGCCACGGAAAGCATAATCGGGTGCAGCCGCGTTTCCGGATCTTCCACCAGCAGCAGCGGGCGCGCGTCCCGATCCAGGCGCACCGTCCCTTTCGCCTGTAAAAGCGTGGAGAATAATCCCAGCAGGATCACCCGATGCGTGCGCCCGCCGGGGCGGTCGATCATGCGGTTGATAATATCGAGATAGCGCCAGCTTCGTTGTTCATCGTGCGAGCGGCGACGCATCAGACGGTGGCGCGCCTGCCCCGTTCCCTGCTCGGAGAAATAGTGCTCCAGCAGTTGCACCATGGCAGACAGTCCCTGACGGATCTGGCCGTCGGTGAGGTTCTGCGGCCGTGAGACCAGTTCACGGGCGAGGAAATCCAGTTCGCGGGCGGTCACCTCCACCTCGGGCATATTCGGCACGGTGCCGTTACGGATCCGCCGCATAAAGCGCGCGTCTCGTAAGCGCAGCACGGGGGAGAGGCGGATAAGATGGCGGGCAAGCTCGTCAATATTATCGAGCGGGATCGGATTTCCCTTCTCATCAAGAAATTCACGCAGGGTTAACACCCCGTCGTTTTGCGCCATTTCGCCCTCAAGGCGATAGAAAATACGCTGGAAACCATCTTCACAGGGCACCCAGCAGGGCGACATAGGGCGAAAACGACGCACGCGATGGCGACCGGGCTCGGATTCGCGGAAGGTCAGAATGATATGCAGGTGTTTCTCGCGTCCGTTGACATCCCCTGGCGGAAACCAGAAGTCATCATGAACGAAGTGGTACAAGTTCTCTTCGGGCGAAAGCAGCAGCGTCAGGGCATCCAGCAGGCTGGATTTACCCCAGGCATTTTCGCCTATCAGGACGTTGTTCTGTTCCAGTTGCAGCGACAGGCGGTTAATCCCGCGAAACCCGACAATCTCCACACGTTCGAGTAGCATACATCCCCCGCAATTCGGCCACTTTTTCCTTCAAGTTATCAGCAGTATAGCGGCAGGCTGTGGGTCACGACAGCAGAATATACGCCCCTTAATTATTGGGCTATGCTCTTATTACCTCCGATCTGAACAAGGATTGACATCACATTGCCTTAAATCAAATTTAGTGAATTTATTTGAGTGGCGAAGGGATGTTGATGGTTTCAAAATACTGGCTCTTTGAGTCGTCATCCCTTTATGGCGATATAACCCGCGCGCAGGAATGGGCGCGGACGTTTATTATTGAGGTGGTTATGTTCAGAAAATTAGCGGCAGAATGCTTTGGTACATTCTGGCTGGTGTTTGGTGGCTGCGGTAGCGCAGTACTGGCAGCCGCATTTCCGGAATTAGGTATTGGCTTTGTCGGCGTCGCGCTGGCATTCGGTTTAACTGTATTAACCATGGCATTCGCCGTGGGGCATATTTCCGGCGGTCATTTCAACCCGGCCGTCACATTAGGATTATGGGCGGGCGGACGTTTCCCGGCGAAAGATATTATTGGCTATATTATTGCCCAGGTTATTGGCGGTATTATTGCCGCGGCGGTGCTGTACGTAATTGCCAGCGGAAAAGCCGGGTTTGACGCCGCGGCCAGCGGATTTGCGTCGAACGGCTTCGGCGAACACTCTCCAGGCGGCTACTCGATGCTGTCTGCCATCGTGATTGAAATTGTGCTCACCGCAGGCTTTCTGTTGGTGATCCACGGCGCAACGGACAAATACGCGCCTGCGGGCTTTGCCCCCATCGCTATTGGTCTGGCGTTGACGCTGATCCACCTCATCTCCATTCCGGTGACCAACACCTCCGTTAACCCGGCGCGCAGCACCGCGGTGGCTATTTTCCAGGGCGGCTGGGCGCTTGAACAGCTGTGGCTGTTCTGGGTGATGCCTATTATCGGCGGTATTCTGGGCGGCGTGCTGTATCGCACCCTGCTGGAAAAACACGATTAATGGTTTTCCCCCTCTCCCTGTGGGAGAGGGCCGGGGTGAGGGCATCAGGCCGCACCACCCCAAATAGACAAGCCGGGTAAGGCGTAGCCGCCACCCGGCTTTTTTTGTAGCTTTACCTCACAGCCTTTATTGGGTAGTGTCTCTGGCGCTTAACGAAAACTCAAAAGGACCGGCTGTTCATGTTCTCAGGACTCCTCATCATTCTTCTGCCCCTGATTATGGGCTACCTTATTCCGCTGCGTCATGAATCGGCCTTAAAGCTTATTAATCGTTTTCTCAGCTGGATTGTTTACGTCATTCTGTTCTTTATGGGGATCAGCCTGGCCTTCCTGGATAATCTGGCGACGAACTTGCTTTCCATCCTGCATTATTCTGCGGTTACGGTAGTGGTTATTCTGCTGTGCAATATTGCTGCGCTGTTCTGGCTGGAACGCACTATTCCCTGGAAAAATCACCACCATCAGGAAAAGCTTCCCTCCCGTATTGCGATGGCGCTGGAATCATTAAAACTGTGCGGCGTGGTGGTACTCGGTTTTTTACTGGGTCTGACCGGCTGGGCATTTTTACAGCACGCAACGGAAGCCAGCGAATATACGCTTATTTTCCTGCTCTTCCTGATTGGTATTCAGCTGCGAAATAATGGCATGACGCTGAAACAGATTGTCCTTAACCGCCGGGGCATGATGGTTGCCGTTATCGTTGTGGCCAGCTCACTGGCGGGGGGAGTGATTAACGCCTTTATTCTCGATCTGCCGCTGAAAACCAGCCTGGCGATGGCGTCCGGTTTCGGCTGGTATTCGCTCTCCGGTATTCTGCTGACCGAATCGTTTGGTCCGGTGATCGGCAGCGCCGCCTTCTTTAACGATCTGGCGCGCGAGCTGATAGCCATCATGCTGATCCCCGGCCTGGTACGCCGCAGCCGCTCTACCGCGCTGGGCCTGTGCGGGGCCACCTCAATGGACTTTACCCTGCCGGTGTTACAGCGCTCGGGAGGACTGGAGATGGTTCCTGCCGCCATCGTACACGGCTTTATTCTGAGCCTGCTGGTCCCCATTCTGATGGCGTTCTTCTCAGCCTGATACTGCTTTGGCGGTAGTGAACCTGCCGCCAAAATTGCGCTAAATCAATAACCCTCCACTTAGTATAAGAAAGCACTTTTCTCCGTTGTGGCACAGGCATAACCTTAAACATGTATATCAAATATAACTTTAACAGGTGTGATTATGTTTTGTGTGCAATGTGAACAAACCATCCGTACCCCAGCAGGCAACGGCTGCTCTTACGCGCAGGGTATGTGCGGCAAAACCGCAGAAACGTCCGATCTCCAGGATCTGCTGATTGCGGCGCTGCAAGGCTTGTCCGCCTGGGCCTTCAAAGCCCGTGAATATGGCATTGTTGATCACTATGTCGACAGCTTTGCGCCGCGCGCATTTTTCTCCACGCTGACCAACGTTAACTTCGATTCTCCACGCATTGTGGGCTATGCCCGCGAAGCGATTGCCCTGCGTGAAGCCCTGAAAGCGCAGTGCCTGAATGCCGACGCCAGCGCCCGCGTGGACAACCCGATGGCGGAGCTACAGCTGGTGAGCGACGACCTGGGCGAGCTACAGCGTCAGGCCGCAGAATTTACTCCCAATAAAGACAAAGCGGCGATTGGCGAAAACATCCTCGGCCTGCGCCTGCTGTGCCTGTACGGTCTGAAAGGTGCTGCGGCCTATATGGAACACGCGCACGTACTCGGCCAGTACGACAACGCTATTTACGCCCAGTACCACAAAATCATGGCCTGGCTGGGCACCTGGCCTTCCGATATGAACGCCCTGCTGGAATGCTCGATGGAAATCGGCCAGATGAACTTCAAAGTGATGAGCATTCTGGATGCCGGTGAAACCAGCACCTACGGCCACCCAACGCCAACGCAGGTCAACGTCAAAGCGACCGAAGGCAAATGCATCCTGATCTCCGGTCATGACCTGAAAGATCTCTACAACCTGCTGAAGCAGACCGAAGGCACCGGCGTTAACGTTTATACCCACGGCGAAATGCTGCCCGCGCACGGCTACCCGGAGCTGCGTAAATTTAAGCATCTGATCGGTAACTACGGCAGCGGCTGGCAGAACCAGCAGGTGGAGTTTGCCCGCTTCCCTGGCCCAATCGTCATGACCTCTAACTGCATCATCGACCCGACCGTCGGCGCGTATGACGACCGTATCTGGACCCGCAGCATCGTCGGCTGGCCGGGCGTGAGCCACCTTGAAGGCGACGATTTCGGTCCGGTTATCGCTCAGGCGCAGCAGATGGCAGGCTTCCCGTACAGCGAAATTCCGCACCTCATCACCGTCGGTTTTGGTCGTGAAACCCTGCTGGGTGCGGCGGATTCCCTGATTGACCTCGTCAGCCGTGAAAAACTGCGTCACATCTTCCTGATCGGCGGCTGTGACGGCGCGCGCGGGGAACGTAACTACTTCACCGATTTCGCCACCCGCGTACCGGAAGACTGTCTGATCCTGACCCTGGCCTGCGGTAAGTACCGTTTCAACAAGCTGGACTTCGGCAACATCGAAGGTCTGCCGCGCCTGGTGGATGCGGGTCAGTGTAACGATGCATATTCAGCCATCATTCTGGCGGTCACGTTGGCAGAGAAACTGGGCTGCGGCGTGAACGATCTGCCGCTGTCGCTGGTGCTCTCCTGGTTCGAGCAGAAAGCGATCGTTATCCTGTTGACCCTGCTCTCTCTCGGCGTGACCAACATCGTCACCGGGCCGACCGCGCCAGGCTTCCTGACGCCGGACCTGCTGGCCATCCTGAACGAGAAATTTGGTCTGCGTTCTGTGACCAACGTTGAAGATGATATGAAGCAACTGCTGAGCGCGTAAGGAGTAACTCATGACCATGCCAACCTCACAATGTCCGTGGCGGATGCAGGTTCATCACATCCATCAGGAGACGCCGGATGTGTGGACGCTGTCGCTGCTGTGCCATGACTATTATCCGTACCGCGCGGGCCAGTATGCGCTGGTGAGCGTGCGTAATTCGGCGGATACTCTGCGCGCCTACACGATCTCCTCCACGCCGGGCGTGAGCGAGTACATTACGCTCACCGTTCGTCGTATTGATGACGGCGCAGGATCCGAGTGGCTGACCCGGGACGTGAAGCGCGGGGATTACATCTGGCTGTCTGACGCGCAGGGCGAGTTTACCTGTGACGACAAGACGGAAGATAAATTCCTGCTGCTGGCGGCGGGTTGTGGCGTGACGCCGATTATGTCGATGCGTCGCTGGCTGGCGAAATACCGACCTCAGGCCGACGTGCAGGTGATTTTCAGCGTTCGTTCCCCGGAAGATGTGATTTTTGCCGAAGAATGGCGCAACTATCCGGTGACGCTGGTGGCCGAGCACAACGCGACGCACGGTTTTGTCGCGGGGCGCCTGAGCCGCGAGCTGCTGCAAAGCGTGCCGGATATTGCGAACCGCATCGTGATGACCTGCGGCCCGGCGACGTACATGGAGATCGTGGAGAAAGAAGTGAAAGCGCTCGGCGTGACCCGCTTCTTCAAAGAGCAGTTCTTCACGCCTGTAGCTGAAGCGGCGACCAGCGGGATGAAGTTCACGAAGCTGCAACCGGCGCAGACCTTCTTTGGCCGCGTGGGCACCACGCTGCTTGAAGCGCTGGAAAGCAACAACGTACCGGTGGCAGCGGCCTGTCGCGCCGGGGTGTGCGGTTGCTGTAAGACCAAAGTGGTTTCCGGTGAGTACACGGTCACCAGCACCATGACGCTGACCGACGCGGAAATCGCGGAGGGCTATGTGCTGGCATGTTCGTGCCATCCGCAGGGCGATCTTGTCCTCGCATAATCTGTCGTGGTTCACCTGTAGGCCCGGTAAGCATCAGCGCCACCGGGCTTTTTTGTCCGTGCAGGCCAGCTCATTTGCCTTTGTAACTCCTGTAGGCCCGGTAAGCGTCAGCGCCACCGGGCTTTTTGCCGGGCGGCACTACGTTTACCCGGCCTACATTGTGCCTACTGCCTGTACGGCAGCCCGTTATTTTTTTTGACTTTGCCAGGCGCGTCGCGCAGAAAAACCACCTGTACTTAAGGAATACTGAGCAGGCAATACAGCGACTTTCTTCTAAGCTTGTAAGCGATATCACATAAAGGAGACGGACAACCATGAAACAAACTGTGGCTGCATACATAGCGAAAACCCTTGAGCAGGCTGGCGTAAAGCGTATCTGGGGCGTCACTGGCGATTCTCTGAACGGACTCAGCGATAGCCTTAACAAGATGAAAACTATTGAGTGGATGCCCACCCGCCATGAAGAAGTCGCCGCCTTTGCCGCCGGTGCCGAAGCGCAGCTTACGGGTGAACTCGCCGTCTGTGCAGGTTCCTGCGGACCGGGAAACCTGCACCTCATCAACGGTCTGTTCGACTGTCACCGCAACCATGTTCCGGTGCTGGCGATTGCGGCTCACATTCCATCATCTGAAATCGGTAGCGGCTATTTTCAGGAGACGCATCCGCAGGAGCTGTTCCGTGAATGCAGCCACTATTGCGAGCTGGTCTCATCGCCGGAGCAGATCCCACAGGTGCTGGCGATAGCCATGCGTAAGGCGATCCTGAATCGCGGGGTTTCGGTGGTTGTGCTGCCGGGGGACGTGGCGCTGAAGGCCGCACCTGAAACCGCCACCACCCACTGGTACTCTGCGCCCCAGCCAACCATTACCCCTGCCGAAGAAGAGCTGAAAAAGCTGGCACAGCTGCTGCGATACTCCAGCAATATCGCCCTGATGTGCGGCAGCGGCTGCGCCGGCGCGCATAAAGAGCTGGTGGAATTTGCCGGCAAGCTGAAGGCGCCAGTTGTGCACGCCCTGCGCGGGAAAGAGCACGTTGAATACGATAACCCGTACGATGTCGGCATGACCGGGCTGATCGGTTTTTCCAGCGGCTTCCACACCATGATGAACGCCGACACGCTGATCCTGCTCGGCACCCAGTTCCCGTACCGCGCGTTCTACCCGACGGATGCCAAAATTATCCAGATCGACATTAATCCCGGCAGCATCGGCGCGCACAGCAAGGTGGATATGGCGCTTATCGGCGATATCAAATCCACTCTCGCCGCCCTGCTGCCGCTGCTGGAAGAAAAAACGGACCGCAAATTCCTCGATAAAGCCCTGAGCGATTATCGCGATGCGCGCAAGGGGCTGGACGATCTCGCCAAACCGAGCGAAAAAGCGATCCACCCGCAGTATCTGGCGCAGCAGATCAGCCACTTCGCCGACGACGATGCCATCTTCACCTGCGACGTAGGAACGCCCACCGTCTGGGCCGCGCGCTATCTGAAAATGAACGGCAAACGTCGCCTGCTTGGGTCGTTCAACCATGGCTCAATGGCCAACGCTATGCCGCAGGCGCTGGGCGCAAAGGCGACGGCACCGGAACGTCAGGTGGTGGCGATGTGCGGCGACGGCGGGTTCAGCATGCTGATGGGGGATTTCCTGTCGGTGGCGCAGATGAAGCTTCCGCTAAAAATCGTGGTCTTTAACAACAGCGTGCTGGGCTTCGTGGCGATGGAGATGAAGGCCGGAGGCTACCTCACGGACGGCACCGAACTGCACGACACCAACTTCGCCCGCATCGCCGAAGCCTGCGGTATCACCGGTATTCGGGTGGAGAAAGCCTCAGAGGTGGACGACGCCCTGCAACGCGCCTTCACCATCGACGGCCCGGTGCTGGTGGATGTGGTGGTCGCCAAAGAAGAGCTGGCGATCCCGCCTCAAATCAAGCTGGAACAGGCCAAAGGTTTTAGCCTCTACATGCTGCGCGCCATCATCAGCGGGCGCGGTGACGAAGTGATCGAACTGGCAAAAACCAACTGGCTCAGGTAAAACATTTCACAAGACCTCTTAAATTAAAGGGATGTGAAATGATTGATTTACGTAGTGATACCGTTACCCGTCCGGGCCGCGCCATGCTCGAAGAGATGATGGCTGCCCCGGTCGGGGACGACGTCTACGGCGATGACCCGACGGTCAACGAACTCCAGCGCTATGCGGCAGAGCTGAGCGGTAAAGAGGCTGCCCTGTTCCTGCCCACCGGCACGCAGGCTAACCTGGTGGCGCTGCTCAGCCACTGCGAGCGCGGCGAGGAGTATATCGTCGGCCAGGGGGCGCATAACTACCTGTACGAAGCCGGCGGTGCGGCGGTGCTTGGCAGCATCCAGCCGCAGCCGATCGATGCCGCACCGGACGGTACGCTGCCGCTGGACAAGGTCGCGGCGAAAATCAAAGCCGATGATATTCACTTCGCCCGCACTAAACTGCTGAGCCTTGAAAACACCCATAACGGTAAAGTCCTGCCGCGCGAATACCTGAAAGCGGCATGGGACTTTACCCGCGAGCGTAAGCTCGGCCTGCACGTTGACGGCGCACGTATCTTCAACGCCGTGGTGGAGTACGGCTGCGAGCTGAAAGCGATCACCCAATATTGCGACTCGTTCACCATTTGCCTCTCTAAAGGGCTGGGTACGCCGGTAGGTTCCCTGCTGGTTGGCAGCGCGGACTACATCAGGCGCGCCAACCGCTGGCGCAAAATGACCGGCGGCGGGATGCGTCAGGCGGGTATTCTGGCGGCTGCCGGACTGTACGCCCTGAAAAATAACGTGTCACGCCTGAAAGACGATCACGACAATGCGGCGTGGATGGCAGCGCAGCTGCGTGAAATCGGCGCTGATGTCATGCGTCACGACACTAACATGCTGTTTGTCCGCGTCGGCGATGAGCATGCTGCCGCGCTGGGCGACTTTATGAAAGCCCGAGGCGTGCTGATTAACGCCTCCCCGGTCGTACGGCTGGTGATGCACCTTGACGTTAACCGCGAGCAGCTGACCGAGGTGGTGAAACACTGGCAGGCTTTTTTACAGCGTTAAGGAGCATACCGTGCCGCAACGTATTCTGGTGCTCGGCGCCAGCGGGTATATCGGTCAGCATCTGACCACTGCGTTAAGCCAGCAGGGGCACCAGGTGCTGGCAGCGGCACGCAACACGGAACGCCTGCAAAAGCTAAATTTGCCTGGCGTGACGTGTCACAACGTTGACCTTAGCTGGCCGAAAGCGCTTCCTGCGCTACTGGAAGGGGTCGATACGCTTTACTACCTTGTCCACAGCATGGGCGAAGGCGGCGATTTTATCGCCCACGAGCGTCAGGTGGCGATGAACGTTCGTGATGCGCTGCTGCAAACGCCGGTGAAGCAGGTGATTTTTTTAAGCTCGCTCCAGGCGCCTGAGCACGAGCAGTCGGACCATCTACGCGCCCGACAGCTGACGGCAGAAACGCTGCGGAGCGCCCGTATCCCCGTTACCGAACTGCGGGCAGGGATCATCGTCGGCGCGGGTTCCGCCGCGTTCGAAGTGATGCGCGATATGGTCTACAACCTGCCCGTGCTGACGCCGCCGCGCTGGGTACGCTCGCGCACCACGCCCATTGCGCTGGAGAATTTACTCCATTATCTGGTGGCATTGCTGGATCACCCGGCGGAGCAGCATCGCGTGCTGGAGGCGGCAGGCCCGGAAGTGCTGAGCTATCAGGCGCAGTTCGAACATTTTATGCGGGTGAGTGGCCGCCACCGCTGGCTGATCCCCATCCCCTTCCCGACCCGCTGGATATCGGTGTGGTTTTTGAATGTGATCACCTCCGTGCCGCCGACGACCGCCAAAGCGCTTATCCAGGGGTTGAAGCACGATCTGCTGGCGGACGATCGCGCGCTGCGCGCCTTAATTCCCCAGGAACTCATCCGCTTTGACGACGCGGTGCGCAACACGCTGAAAGAGGAAGAGAAGCTGGTGAACTCCAGCGACTGGGGTTATGACGCGCAGGCGTTTGCCCGCTGGCGGCCCGAGTACGGCTATTATCCGAAACAGGCGGGCTGTACGGTAAAAACCACGGCCAGCCTGGCAGCGCTGTGGGAAGTTGTGAACCAGATCGGCGGCAAAGAGCGCTATTTCTTCGGCAATATTCTGTGGCAAACGCGCGGCGCGCTGGATCTGCTGGTCGGTCACCGGCTGGCAAAAGGCCGCCCTGCCCATCCCTGGCTGAAGGTGGGCGATACCGTCGACAGCTGGAAAGTGATTATTGTTGAGCCGGAAAAACAGCTGGCGCTGCTGTTTGGCATGAAGGCGCCGGGGCTGGGGCGGCTCTGCTTCACCCTCAAGGACAACGGCGACCATCGTGAACTGGACGTTCGGGCATGGTGGCATCCGCACGGAATGCCGGGTCTGTTTTACTGGTTGCTGATGATCCCGGCACACCTGTTTATCTTCCGCGGAATGGCGAAACGGATTGCGCAACTGGCAGAAGAAAAGCGGGAAAATAACTAAATAAAACTCTTAATCTTTCACCTTTCCCATTGCAACACATCGTAATTCACGAAAGAATGCGCACGAAATTCTTTTCAACACAGTGGATTGTTATGAAGGTACTGGTTACCGGGGCGACCAGCGGCTTAGGCCGAAATGCGGTCGAGTTTCTGCGCAACAAAGGCATCAGCGTGAGGGCCACCGGTCGCAATGAGGCGATGGGTAAGCTCCTGCAAAAAATGGGCGCTGAATTTGTCCATGCCGATCTGACGGAACTGGTCTCCTCTCAGGCCAAGGTGATGCTCGCCGGTATCGATACGCTGTGGCACTGCTCCAGTTTTACCTCTCCGTGGGGTACCCAGGAAGCCTTTGATCTCGCCAACGTGCGCGCCACGCGTCGTCTGGGCGAATGGGCCGTCGCCTGGGGCGTGCGTAACTTTATTCATATCTCCTCCCCGTCGCTCTATTTCGACTATCACCACCATCGTGATATTCAGGAAGATTTCCGCCCGGCGCGCTTCGCCTGCGAGTTTGCCCGCAGTAAAGCGGCGGGCGAAGAGGTGATCGACCTGCTGGCCCAGTCAAACCCGCACACCCGCTTTACCGTGCTGCGTCCGCAGAGCCTGTTTGGGCCGCACGACAAAGTCTTTATCCCGCGACTGGCCCAGATGATGCACCACTACGGCAGCGTGCTGTTACCGCGCGGCGGCGATGCGCTGGTGGACATGACCTATTACGAAAATGCCGTTCACGCCATGTGGCTGGCGAGCCAGCCGGAATGCGATAAGCTGGTGTCGGGCCGCGCGTACAACATCACCAACGGCGAACCCTGTACCCTGCGCAGCATTGTGCAAAGGCTGATTGACGAGTTAAAAATCGACTGCCGGATCCGTTCTGTTCCTTACCCGATGCTGGACATGATTGCCCGCAGCATGGAGCGCTTTGGCAGTAAATCGGCGAAAGAGCCTGCGCTGACGCATTACGGTGTATCGAAGCTCAACTTTGATTTTACGCTGGATATTTCGCGGGCGGAGAACGAGCTGGGATATAAACCGATTGTATCGCTGGATGAAGGGATAGTGCGTACGGCGGCGTGGTTACGGGATCACGGGAAGTTGCACCGGTAAGCGTTCCAGCCTCATGTAGGCCGGGTAAGCGCAGCGCCACCCGGCAAAAAACAGAGAGTGCGGACTGATGCCTTCACCCCGGCCCTCTCCCACAGGGAGAGGGTGCAGACACTAAAACGGCAACCCTGGGGGTTGCCGTTTGCTGTTTATAATGCCGTCCAGGCTTCAGCCCATGCCAGACCTGCGCCAGGTTCATAGTACGTCGGCGCATTGTTACACCAGCCGCTGTACGGGAACGGTTTGCACTGGAACAGTTTACCGTGGTTGTTCACGATATCACCGGCGTTGTACTTGCTGTTCGCGCTCCATGCCGGGTAAGACGTATCTTCTCCGGATGGCGTTGCCGCTTTCGCTTTCACGTTCAGCAGGTAAGACGTGGTGCTGCTCAGTTCGCCATCGCTGACGGTCAGGCTCACTTCATACTGCTGCGCCGTCGCAGACTCTGGCGCTGTAAAGGTCACAACCGCTTTGTCCTGACCGGTAACAGTCTGACCATCCTGGGAACGCCAGGTATACGTCAGCGTGTTACCATCTGGATCGGTAGAGCCTTCGGCGCTCAGAGAAACCTGCGCACCCGCTTCCACTGCACCGATCGGACCGGCAATCTGCGCAACCGGCGCGTGGTTCACCACAACCGGCGTTTCATCCGGCGCTGGGGTTGGTGCCGGCGTTTCATCGTCGGATGGCGTCGGTGTTGGCGTGACCGGCGTTTCGTCCGGGGTCTCGGAAGAACCCTCGTCGTTAACAATTTTCACGTTAAAGAAGTGCTGCACGCACTTGCTGTAGTCACCGTCTTTAAATGCGCTGAACGGGGTCTGGTAACCCACCAGCTGGCAAGAGTAGGTTTTGCCGTCCGGAGTATCCGCGCTCCATCCCCAGTCCTGTTCCCAGTAAATCTTCAGGGCGCCTGCGCCACCTTCGTCGAACTGCTTCATGTTAGCGCAACCCAACACTTCGTTCGCCGGAACAGGCACTTTCAGGTAGTTCGCGAACTCTTTGTAATACTTGATACGGTTTTGAGACTGCGCAATTTCAGTCGGGCCGCCGCACTCAACGCCGCCGTTGATGATTTGGGTGGTCACACCAAAGCCCGGAACCAGACCGTTGGCTTTATCGTGATCGTTCGGCTGCCATGTACCGTCGATCACCTGCAACATGCTTGGTTTTGGCGGCTGCGGATAGGCGAAGAAGAAGATCGCACTCGCCAGGTTCAGCCAGGTGTCCGCCACCAGCTCAGGTTTGTCGAGCAGCGTACGCACGTCGCCGTACATCGCTTCAGAGAATGGACCGTAGTTGTAATTGTAGGACAACTGTTTCGCACCACGACCGAAGTAGCTCAGGAAATCGCCGTCTTTATCTTTACCGCAAGGCCAGGTCTGCCCCTGCCAGACGTCCGGGTTACATTCGCCGTTATAACCGCCCTTCTGCCCTTCGCTCCAGCCCATTTCACGTACGTGGACCAGCGCCTGACGCCATTCGGCTTCCGGACGCCAGCTTTCGTGGCCGCCGGTCTCTTGGGCAAAGTGGGCAAACATGGTGGCCAGCTCTTTGCGGCAGATGGCGTCGCTGTCACGACCGTCATTGTAGGTCTTACACAGCGCCGGGAATTTACCCACGGCTTTCAGGAAGTTGCTGTAGGTATAGGCCTGCGCGCGCAGCGGGAAGAGATATTCCCAGTCGCTGGCTTTCACAATCCCTTCAACGCGTTTAACGTTGTCCGGGTTCGCCGCCCGGCCTGGCTCAATCAGTTCAACCTGCGCGTTATCCAGCGTCTGGATGGTCTCTTTAACCGAAGCCATCAGCGGGAAGTCCGTCAGTTCCTTCTCTTTCTTCGCCAGATCGCTGGCTTTGATGGTGTACGGCTCACTGCTGGTCTCCTTCAGGTTAGCAGCCTGAGCCATGAGTGGCGCCACGCAGGCTCCCGCAATGAGTACACTCAGTAACGTCCTTTTGTTCATTTCAGTTTTCCTGTTCGTTTAAAATTAAATGTTAAAATCCCGGCTTAGGTATTACTCCGTTAATACATAAACCACATTCAGCTGTTTTCACTTTTCGAAGAACACCTTCAGGAATTCTTCAAAAATAAAAAACGTTAATAACGTGCTGCTAATTTCAGTTGCTGATATTTGGCCCAGACCTTATGGGCATATTTCATCCTCTGCGGATAATTTTCTTTTTTCAGTCCGGCGTTATACGCGCCAACGGCTTCCCAGTTATAGCCATACACCCTGATCATCCCGGCAAGGATAGAAGCCCCGACCATGATCGAGGTACACGGCTCCGTGATTAACCGGTATTCGTCGATTCCTCTGCTTTCCAGCGCTGTAAAATGCGAACTGTTGATTTGCATCAGCCCGACATCCCGCGTGCCATCGCGGTTTTGCCCAACCGCATACGGGTTCATTCCGGATTCCACATTCGCTATCGCGTACAGTAAATAAGGGTCGACATGATAATAATGCGCCGCTTTATTCCAACAGTTTGCCAGAGCGCTTTGGCTTATTATCAATAACAACAAAATCAACTTTTTCATTTTTACCTGCTGACAGTTTCGGTTATTTCTCCTTACCAACATCCTGTAAAATGAATTTTGAATCACTCCCCCTCTAAAAGGGGGAGTCATTAATGGGTTAGATTATTTGCAGTCTGTTGATGCGCCTTCTTTTACCCATACGTCGCTGTTGGCTGGATTATCACCACGGGTCCACCATTTCGCACGGTAAACGTTTCCTTCATAGGTGGTGGTGTCGCCGCCGTTGTAGACCAGGTCAGAACGCCAGTTCATCTTCACGTTGCTTACCAGCTCCCATGCATCCACACCGAAGCCAGGCTGATTGCCCTGAGTCCAGTACTTCGCTTTCCACACCAGATGGTCGAAGCTTACGGTATCGCCACCGTTGTAGATTTTGCTGGATTCCCACGCCGCATATTTGCTGGCGTTAGCATCCACAGGTGCATCGCAGCTCCCTTTGTCAGACGGTGGAGTCACATCATCAGCCGGAGGGGTAACGTCATCCGCCGGGTTATCGTCTTCGTCAGCAGGTACCGGTGCAGGCGCCGCTTTCGGATTCACGGTAACCTGGACGTTAGACTGCACGCTGGTCTTACCGTCGCTCACCACCACGCTCAGGGTGTAGGTAGACGTCGAGCTCACTTCCGGCGCCGTGATGTTCACGTTCGCGGAGTCAGTCCCGGTAGCGTGCATATCTGCTGGTACACTCCAGGCGTAGGTCAGCGTATCACCGTCTGGATCCGCAGCCTGGGCATGCAGCGCATAGGTTTCACCTGATTCAAGCGTGATCGCTTCCATTGGGTTTAAAACCGGTGCCTGGTTAGCTTTCGGCGCCTTGTTCACCACCTGGACATCAATCGCGTTGCTCAGGCCTTTTGCATCGGTCACCGTCAGGCGGAACACCATGGTCTGGTCGGACGTCGCGGCGGCAACGTTAAAGGTCGCTTTCGCTTTGGTGCTGTTGGTGATGGTGACCGACGGACCAGAGACCTGAGTCCATTTGTAGGTAATCGCATCGCCATCAGGATCGCTGGATGCAGAGCCATCGAGCGTGACGGTTGCCGGGCCAGACACGTTCTGATCGGCAGAGGACGCAATTGGCGCGTGGTTGGTGACCACCGGATCAACCGGAGTCGAGTCGCCGCCCAGCAGGCTTTCGTTCATCGCATTCAGAATGTCGCCGGTATCAGAGTCGATAGACCACGCGAACAGACCGCCCAGTTTATTGGCCAGAACATACTTGCCTTTCGCCGTGGTTGAACGCGCATCTTCATACGTGATCAGGTCGCCGGTGGATTTGTTGAAGATGTAAGGGGCTTCAGCGGTCGTGTCGTAGCCGTATTCCCAGCCTGGTTTGCCTTTGTATTCGTTCACGATCTGACGATAGTCAACCACGCCCGGTTCCCAGGTGCCTTTCACCATGCCGGTTGCCGTACCGGTGAATGGATTGTTACCGGTGTAGCCATGCACGCCGGTCCAGCCGCGGCCATACATTCCCGCACCCACCACGATCTTGCCTGGCTGTACGCCCTGGGAAAGCAGCGCGTTAACGCCATTTTCAGTGGTGTAGTCAGTGTCCGGACGCCATGCTGGCGCGCGCAGCGCCGCCTGGTGGCCGAGAACGGTGTTGCTCCAGCCGCCGTAGAAGTCATAGCTCATCAGGAAGATGTGGTCGAGGTACTGCTGAGCGGCAGTGTAATCCACGTCTTCGATCTTATCGCGGCCTGCACCGATGGCGCTGGTCAGTTCATAGGTACGGCCCGTCTGTGCAGACAGCTCGTTCAGCATGGTGCGCAGGTCATGCATCAGCGCGGTATAGGTCGCTTTATCCTGCTGCGGATTGCCCAGGTTTTCGCTCACACCGCCGCCGCCAGGGAATTCCCAGTCGATATCCACGCCGTCAAAGAATTTCCAGGTCTGGAGGAACTCTTTCACAGAAGAGACAAAGCGTGCGCGGATAGCCGGGTCACCCATGTGGAAGAAGGGATCGGAGAGCGTCCAGCCGCCGATAGATGGCAGCACTTTCAGGTCCGGATGCGCTTTTTTCAGCGCCATCAGCTGGCCAAAGTTACCTTTATACGGGTCGTCCCAGCCGGAGACGCCAGCCTGTGGTTTTTGCAGCGCAGCCCATGGGTCGTGGATCGCCACGGTATAGTCAGGTCGGCCCTTACAGTCGTTCTGGAGCACGCGGAAGCTGTTGCCGCCTTCAATGGTTTTCAGGCCGTCGTTGATGCCGTCACCGCCACAGATTGGAATGAAGCCGTAAAGAATGTGGTTGAGGTTTGCCGCAGGGATCTTATCAACCGGGAAGTTACGGTCATAAACGCCCCACTCCGGGAAGTAGGCCGCAACCACTTTATCGGTATGCTTCGCAAACGCTTTGTTATTCTCTTTGAGAGACGTATTCAGCGGCAGCAGGTGGCTACCGTCGGTGTCTGCCACAATAATCAGCTTGCTGGCGCTTTTCGCACAGCCGCTGGCGTTACAGACTTCAACCTGTTCCTGATAACGCCCGCCTTTTTTCACTTTAAACGTTGCAGAGCCCGTCGCGCCGGCTGCGCCGGTCCATACGGTTTGTCCGTCCAGCAGAACTTTCGCTGAAGTTGGCGCATCACCACTCCAGACGTTCCACTCAACTTTTACATCCACGCCATCGTTATGCACTTTGACAAGATTGTTATAATCCTGGGCTGCCTGATCCACTTCCACCAGGGCAAATTTGTCATTGCCATAGCCGATCGTCGGTGCCCCTGGCGCTGCTGCAAATGCGGAGCTGGTTGCCGCCGCAATAAAGAGCGCCAGATATTTTGGCTTCATAAATTTCATTTTTATTTCCTGATAAATTTATTCGTAACGTAATAACCCATGTCTTCCGTGAGATCATGGATGCGTTTCGCGTAATGCGTATTTAACCAACGTGAGTGCCGTGAACAAAAAATTGTTGCTGCGTTGTATTCCTCCATTAAAAGATACAAGCTGAAATTCCGTGTAGCTTATATCTCTTACGATACACTGAGCGTAAAGGGTCGTCCTTCCCTTCCTCCATCAAAAAGATTTATAAAAAATCTTGACCTGTATATTTAAAATGTGAAAGCAAATTGCTGGCTCATAAACACCACTATTCCAGCAAAGGCGAGATAAGGACCAAAAGAAATAGTGAGGTTATTTTTATTTAAATTATTTACGGCGAAATAACCGACAATACCGCTTAACGCTGCCGCCAGTTCAATGGAGGGCAACACCTGCCAGCCGCACCAGGCGCCCAGCGCCGCCAGTAGCTTAAAATCCCCGTAACCCAGACCTTCTCGTCCCGTGATCAGACGAAAAGCCCAGTAGAGCAGCCAGAGCGACAGATAGCCCGCCACCGCGCCGAACAGCGCATCGCGTAGCGGCAACGTGTGGTCAAACGCATGGAGCACTAACCCCGCCCACAGCAGCGGCTGGGTCAGGCAGTCCGGAAGCAGCTGATGCTGCCAGTCGATCATGGCCAGCGGCAGTAAAAAAGCCGCCAGTAACCACAAAGAGAACAGCGCCTGAACGTCCGGCATGCACCAGGCCGTGATGCCAAAAAACAAGGCGGAGATCAGTTCGACCAGAAAGAGTCGCAGCGGGATCGCGCTGCCGCACTGGTGGCAGCGTCCCCGTAATAACAGCCAGCTGAGCAGCGGGATGTTTTCCCACGCGGCAAGTGCGTGCTGGCACACCGGACAGTTCGAGGCCGGAAAGAGCAGATTGCCACTCCCCTCCTCATCCATCACCATCCCCGGTACGCGTTCGGCGACAACGCCAAGAAAACTGCCCACAATGCCGCCCAGGATCGCACTCATTATCGGGAACCCTACCGGAAAGGCGTCCCGCATCAGCGAAAAGGTATTCATGCGTTTTTTGACCAGGTGAGCTGCACCTGCGCTTTCACGTCGCTGAGGTGGTCCACCGGCGTGAGGTTTATTTTTTGCAGTCTCACGCCGGAGGTCTGATTAATTTCACGCAGCCAGCTTCTTAATTCATACACATTCACCCGATTCAACACGAACGATAAAGTTTGCCCCTCCTGGCGCATATCCGTCAGTGAAAGGTTAATTTCATGGGCGCTGTTCTCGACCACCGTACGCGGATTATTCGTTTTGACTATCTGGACCTGAAGATGATTTTTATCAATTTCACTGCGCATCCAGTTAAGGGTTTCTTTTTGTCTTTTAAGCGTCGACTTACTATTTTGAATCATATTATCCAGGGGGATCACTCCCGTGTAATACACCACTGCCCCCACAATGGCAACGGCACATATTTTTAAAATAATTTTTTCCCGGGTGCTATAATTCTGATAGCGTGACTTCAGCTGCGCGATTCGCTCTTTCATTTATGTTTCCCTGCGATCATGGCGGTATACGGTTCGGTTGTTGAAACAGGCTGTAAGGTAAAATCAAAATTCTCACTGGTCTGGTTAACAAACGCCTGCAACGCGGGCTGGTTTTGCGCGCTGACGCTCAGCGTCAGGGTGTTTTGCTGCGCATCGTATTCCAGCAGCTCGATCTCCATCGCAGGGACTGACTGCCGGGCGTTCTCCAGCTCATCAAGCTGAAGAAAGAATCCCTTGCTCTGTTTTTTCAGGCTTTGACCAAAGTGATATTTGATATTGGTCTGCTGGCGCATGCTGGGGAAATGGTGCTGATAAACCTGGACGATCTCCTCCTGCACCCGATTTTCCTGCTGCACCAGCATCCAGGCCATTGCAATGCGTGGCCCCAGCAGCAGAGCAACAGACAGCACACCCGCCGCCACCATCGCGGCTTTCATACTTTTCGCCGCCCGCCCATTACCGGCCTTAAGGCTGAATTCACCGTGAAGCAGGTTAACGCGGCAGGTTTGCCACTGCGGCTGAATCAGTGCCAGCGGATGCTGCCAGGCATGCTGCACGTCAACGTGCACCTTCGCAGGCGCATCGCCGTAACACCACACTTCCCCGACCCCGGCTTTCTGCATTAACAGCGGCAGCAGGGTTGCCTCCATTTCACCCGCCACATGGGGCGATAAACGCAGCCAGTAGCTATCATCCTGTGCGACCAGCGTGCTGCCCCCTGTCGTCACGGGCAGCAGCCAGGCATCAGGCAGGGCCTGAATCACGTTTAATCCGGCCTCCTGACAGCGGGTTAATGCCGCGCGCAGGCGGTCGGCGTCAATGGCCACGGCGTCGACGTCGGCGCCTTTTTTGTGGAGTACCGTCCAGTGGAGGTTGTCCACGTCGCCAATCAGCGTCTCTTCCGCCATCCACGAGAAGGCCATCGCCTGAGAAGCCACCTTTTTCGGCAGCGTAAAATGGCGGAAAATCATGTCGCTGGCGGGCAACAGGAGACAAACGCGCGTAGCCAGGGGGTGTTCGGCCAGCATCTCCAGGCTGTCGACCACCTCAACGCGCTCGCTGCCGGACTCACACCACATTATTTTCCCGCCCTCGCGGCTGTCGGGACGAACAAAAAGTACCTGTTTCATAACGTTCTACTTTTCTTATTCAATCATTCGGTAACGACGCTGCCACGTCACGATCTCACCGGCTTCGTTATTCACCTGAAGCTGGCTGACCACGCGAAGCGTTAATTCATCGGTATTGCCGGTGTAATTCACGCGGAAGTACCGGCTGTTTATAGAAAATTGATCCGCCACCTGCGGGAGATCGTCTTTTAACTGCGGGAAGGCCTGCTCCAGCGCTTTGCTGAACGCTTCCATATTTTCCCAGCCCGATTCCGGACGCGCATCCAACAGGCGAACGGCGTCATCCCGCGTCAGTTTTCCCGGGAACATGGCCGCCAGCACGGCGGCCTGTTCCGGTTGCAGAGTGTTGACATCGACCTTGCTGACAGTGTCCGGCAGCGCGCATAGCAGCTTGCTCACCTTCGGATACGCCGTAACAGGGAACGCCGGCAGCAGTTTGATTTCTGCGATGCTGCGCATCATCTGATTTGCCGGTTGCCGCGCGGGCACGACGCCAGCCCACGCATCGCTTTCGGCCCCCTCCTTCGCCGTGGTGCTGTCACCATCGAGATAATCCACCAGCTGGAAATAGACCGCCTCCGCCGTGCCCGGGCTGAGGCCGCTTTCCGTCAGGAGTTGTTCAACAATCCGCTCTTTACGCGATTTTTCCGCCACCCCGGGAGCGCTTTGCCCCTGGGGTGCGATGTCGGCGGTCAACAGGTTATTGACGTTAAAGCAGTCCTGCGCATCTTCCACCTGGCTCACGACCGTATAGTCCTCACCCTGCGTCTCCAGCGGCTGATGCCAGTCGCCGTCCAGGGCCAGCGGCTTGCTCTCGCCGCTGGCGTCGGTCTGTAACCGGTCCTTCACCACTTTTTCCTGGGTTTGCATCGCCCAGCGCAGCTGCTGCTGGCTTACCTGATAATGCGTTTTCTGCAAATTACGGCAGAACTGCTGGCTGATTTTGGCGGCCAGCGCCGACATCATCACCAGCAAAATCAGCACCACCAGCAGGGCGACGCCCTGTTGTTGACGGATCCGTTTCATGGTCTGGTCTCCGGCGAAGGCGCTGGCGCTGCGGCAGCGGCCACCTCCGGCATATCACCCGGTGTAGTGAACACCCAGCGCCAGGTATCCCCGTTTTCCATCGTCAACGTAACCTCCACGCCGTCCGGCAGATGGGCGGCGTCGTGCCAGGCGGTCAGCCAGCCCTGACGATAAAACCGCCACTGCAATGATTTTACGCCGCTGACAATCGGCACCTCGTCAGGCTTAACGTCCGCCGGGCCGTCAATGACCGGCCAGACGTCGCGATGCAAACGCCCCTCTTCCAGCCGCCAGCGCACGCGCTCCAGCTGGACCGTTCCGCTCACGCCATTCAGGGTGGTCAGTTCAAGAGCATCGCCCTCCTGACGAAACAGCTCCGGCTCATTACGCGGGGCGCGCGCCTGAAGCTGGAAAAAATCACGCTCCATCAGACTCCAGGCGCGCTGAAGCTGGTTGAGCTTTGCGGCGCTGGCATCGGTGGCCGAGCTGGTACGCATCGCGCCGTCCAGAATTTGCCAGGCCAGGGTGCTGATCACCGCGAAGATAGTCAGCGCAATCATGATCTCCAGCAGGGTAAATCCGCGCTGGCGTCGCGTTTTCTTCACTTGCTCTCTCCCGGCGGAATGATGCGCAGGGAGATAACCGGCTGGCTCTCATCGCTTTCCGCATACACGCGTAGGGTATTCGCCCAGACGTTGTCGGCGGTTTTCACCCGCTGCTTACGCCAGTTCCAGCTGCGCCCGCCCATGATTTCCGTCCCCTGCTGTTCAGCATCCGGGAAGTCGGTTCGGGTGAGCTGTGCTTCCGCCAGCTGATTTTCCGCCACCCAACTGGCCTGCAAGGTATCGGCCAGGCCATGGGTAAAACGCACGTTCAGGGAGACCGAGTTCATCAGTGCCAGCGCGGCGGTGGAGAAAATCACCAGAGCGACCATCACCTCCAGCAGCGTCATCCCCTTTTGCTTTTTGTTGCCGTTAGCCATCGTTTTCTACCGATACCGGCGCCGCACCGTGCGACACCACGCGGAAATGGTGCTGTTTGTCGTAACTTTGCAGCGTCAGCGTAAAGCGGCTGATTTCACCGTCCGGTAAAAAGATCACCTGCGGCTCGGAGGTCACCGTCGCGTCCAGACGCTGCGGCGAAAGCGACACATGCATCTCTTCCGGAAAATCACCTTTGGTGTTAATGCGTCCGGCAGATAATGGCATCCAGTGCCGCTCGCCATTTTTATCGGCGATCGTCACCAGCTGATATTTATCGGTGGCGATCACCAGCCCGACAATATTTCCGTCCATCACCGCACGGTCTGAACCATAATCAACGAGCGCTTTTAATTGCTGGCCAAATATATCCGCGCCGCTGCGCGAAGGAATGGTGGACACCACCATCATGGCGCAGCTGGCAAATATCACCAGCGCCAGAATAATTTCCAGCAACGTAAAGCCGCGTTGATTTTTCATTATTTCTCTTTCTTATCCAGAGACCAGTTTGTAATGTCATCGGCGGTATTGGCTTCGCCGTCCGGACCGGCTGAGAAGACGTCCACCGCGCCGTGTTCACCCGGGCTCACCAGAAGATAATCATTGCCCCAGGGGTCCTGCGGCAGGCGACGGATATAGCCGTCCGTGCGGTAGCCGTTCGGGATTGGCGCGATTTCAGGTTTGGTCACCAGCGCCTGCAAACCCTGCTCTGTGGTCGGGTAGCGGTGGTTATCCAGCTTGTACATATCCAGCGAGCCTTCGAGCGCGACAATATCGCTGGTTGCTTTTTGCGTATCGGCTTTTTCCTTATTGCCCATTAAATTTGGCACCACCATACTCGCCAGTACGCCGAGAATAACAATGACCACCATTAATTCGAGCAATGTAAAGCCCGCCTGGCGAGCCAGGTTTTTACGTTTTAAAGCCATGATTTAACCTACCATATTATTAAGTTGCAGAAGCGGTTGTAATATTGACAGAACGATGAATAAAACAATCGTCGCCATGGATACCACCAGCGCCGGTTCAAAGACCGACAGCGTTAATGTAATTCGATGTTGTAAGGCCGATTCCTGATTTTCCGCCGCGCGATCCATTAAATTACCTAATTCCCCGCTCTCTTCACCGGAGGCAATCATATACAGCATGGTGGGCGGGAATAATTTCGCCTGTTCCAGCGCCGCATACAGCGACGCCCCCTGGCGCACGGTGTCGGCGGCCTGCTCCAGCACCTGCCGGGCATAGCGGTTTTCAATACCGTCCATCGCGATATACATTCCCTCCAGCAGCGGCACGCTACTGGCCTGCAAAATGCTCAGGGTACGGATATAGCGGGCACTGTTGATGGCGCAGACCAGCTTTTTAATCGGCGAGCCGTTCACCAGCCAGCTGTGCCAGCGAAAACGGTTTTTGGCATTCCTCAGCCAGGTTTTGAAGCCGATAAAGCCGCCCCCCAGAATGCCCACAATATAAATGCCCCAGGCTTGCAGGAAATCACTGACCGCAATCAGCGTCCGGGTGGTGATCGGCAGCTGCTGCTTCATGTGGGTAAACTGCTCGATCACCTGCGGCACCACCGCCACCAGCAGGATGCTGATGACCGCGATGGCGACCACGGTGAGGGTTATCGGGTAGACCATTGCCTGCGTCAGCTTGCTTTTCATCTTCTGGCGCTGCTCGTTGTACTCCGCCAGCTTTTCCAGCACGTCGCCCAGGTGACCGGTTTTCTCCCCGGCCATCACCAGCGTGCAGTAAAGCTTGTCGAAGGTGCGCGGAAACTGGCTGAAGGCATCGAACAGGGTGTGGCCTTCCACCACCTTCTCGCGGATCTCCACCACCATCGCCGCCAGCTTTTTGTCTTCCGTCTGCTTCGAGATCGCTTTCAGCGCGCTCTCCAGCGGCAGCGCGGCGTTGACCAGCGTCGAAAGCTGACGGGTAAACATCGACAGCACCGGAGTGGAGAGCTTCACCCCGGTTTTCGCTTTCCCGCCAGCCGCCGTTTCGCGGGTTTCGGTGATGCTGACGGGCATCAGCTTTTGCTCGCGAAGCCACTGGCGAACCTGCTTCTGCCCCTCGGCCTGTAACGTCCCGCGCTGTGTTTTCCCCGCGGCATCCGTTGCCGTCCAGGCGTAGAAAGCCATTACGCATCCCCTCCACGTTCGGCGGTGACGCGCATGACCTCTTCCAGAGACGTCACGCCGCCGATCACCTTCAGCAGCCCGTTTTCACGCAGGCTGTAGGCATGCTTAAAAAGCTGCGTTTCGAGGGACATTTCGTCCTTATCTTCATGGATGGCGCGGCGCATGGCGCTGTCCACCACCAGGAATTCATGGATACCGGCGCGGCCCTGATAGCCGCTCTGACGGCAGTGTTCGCACCCCACCGCGCGGTAAATCGCGTCTGGCGGCGCGGCCATAAAGCTGAACAGCGCTTTTTCATTGGCGTCCAGCGGACTGGTGGTCCGGCAGTGCGTACACAGCCGACGCACCAGACGCTGGGCAATGACACCGAGCAGCGATGAACCGATTAAGAAGGACTCCAGCCCCATATCCCGCAGACGGGTTATCGCCCCTGCGGCACTGTTGGTGTGTAGCGTCGACATCACCAGGTGACCGGTCAGCGACGCCTGCACCGCAATCTGGGCGGTCTCACCGTCGCGAATTTCCCCGATCATCACCACGTCCGGGTCCTGACGCAGAATGGCGCGCAGCCCGCGGGCAAAGGTCATGTCCACGCGCGGGTTAACCTGCGTCTGCCCCACCCCTTCCAGCTCGTACTCAATCGGATCTTCCACGGTCAGAATGTTGCGTTCGTGGCCGTTCAGCGCCGAAAGAATGGCGTACAGCGTGGTACTTTTACCGGAACCCGTCGGGCCGGTAACGAGGATGATCCCGTGCGGGCGGTCGATCAGCCCTTTCAGCTTCTCCAGCTCTTCATCAATCAGCCCCAGCTTGTTGATGTCGGGCTTGAGATTGCTTTTATCGAGCAGGCGCATCACCACGCGCTCGCCGTACTGGGACGGAATGGTCGAGACGCGCACGTCGATAGCCTTGCGACCGATGCGCAGGGAGATACGGCCATCCTGCGGGAGGCGTTTCTCGGCGATGTCGAGTTTCGACATCACCTTGATACGCGACACCAGCAGCGGGGCGAGCTTACGCGCCGGTTGCAGCACCGGGCGCAGCACGCCGTCAACGCGAAAGCGTATGTTCAGGGTGCGCTCGAAGGTTTCGATATGAATATCCGACGCGCCGTCCTTCACCGCCTCGCCGAGAATGGCGTTGATCAGGCGGATCACCGGCGAGTTTTCGTCGTTATCGAGCAGATCTTCGTTATCCGGGATCTCCTCGGTTAACGCCATCAGATCGATATCCGCGTCCATGTCGTCCACCAGCTGCTGCGACACGCCGCTGCTCTGCTGCCAGATTTTGGCCAGCATCTCGTCAAACGCTTCCGGCGCCAGGGTAACCGGGACAAACGCGCGTCCCAGCACCCGGCGCACCTCCAGCAGCGCTAACGCCGGGGTGTCCTCACGGATATAGACGTCATTGTTGTAAAGCAGAACGCCGTTTTCTTTTGCGTAGTTGCTGCTACACAGGGTTTTAGTCAGTTCGTCCACGTTTCCCCCCGCCTTACTCTTTAAACGGATTGCGTGCCGCGTGGGTTTTCACGGGTGCAGTGCTGGCGGCAGGAAACGCTGGCAGTACGGCGTTGTCGCTCGGCTCGACAATACCGAGCTTTTTCTCTTCCACGCGCTGCATCTGGCGCACCCGGATCTGATCATATTTCTCTTTCGAGGCTGCGCTGTAGTTGTCGTCGTCACGCAGGACGGTGGTATGAATAAACACCATCAGGTTGCGTTTGGAAGTATCCTGCGAGGTGTAGCGGAACAGCTGCCCGACCAGCGGGATATCGCCGAGCAGCGGCACTTTGGAGACCGACTGTTTGGTCACATTTTCCATCAGGCCGCCGAGCACCACCGTCTGGCCACTGTGGACCATCACTTCGTTATTGATCGTGCGCGTGTTGAAGGTTGGGCCGAGGCTGGAATCTTCCGTTGCGCTGTTGTCGACGCTGGATACTTCCTGCTCAATCTTCAGGTGGATCATGTCGCCATCGTTGATTTGCGGCACAATCTTCAGCTTGGTCCCCACGGTTTTACGCTCAACCGAGTTAAAGACGTTGTCGCCGCTGGTGG
The DNA here is from genome assembly GCF_000534415.1 of Enterobacter sp. BIDMC 27. Lineage (NCBI taxonomy): Bacteria > Pseudomonadati > Pseudomonadota > Gammaproteobacteria > Enterobacterales > Enterobacteriaceae > Enterobacter > Enterobacter sp. BIDMC 27. Next base: position 2,418,209 of record NZ_KI973178.1, on the reverse strand, counting down.
TTTGCGAACCGGAAAGCACCGGCACATCCTGACCGACGTTGAACGACGCTTCTTTATTATCCAGCGTGACCACGCTTGGCGTGGAGAGGATGTCGTTTTTACCGTCGGTGGAGAGCGCGGTCACCAGCGCACCGAAATCACCGTTAAAGAAGCCGGTCGCAAGGCCCGTGAAGCTCGCCCCTTTCATGGTGCCATTTTTAATCTGGCTGATTGGCAGGCCGGTAGCGCCAAACTGCACGCCGCCGTGCTTGCTGGTCCACTGCACGCCAAGATCCAGGCCGTTGCCGTCCTGCACTTCGGCAATGATCGCTTCCACCAGCACCTGCGGACGGCGAATATCCAGCTTGTCGATCACCTTCTCCAGGGAGTTCATCACGTTAGGCTGCGCGGTGATCACCAGGGAGTTGGTCGACTCGTCGGCGGTAATATTCAGGTCGGTTGAGGCGCTCGCGGTTTTCGCTTTGGCCGCGCCCGGCTTGTCTTTCAGCTGCTCGCCAATCCCCGTCAGCACCGGTACCACTTTGGTGGCGCTGGCATATTTGAGGTAGAAGACGCGGGTGTTCCCCTCGTTATTCTGCTCGCGATCCAGCTGATGGATAAGGGAACGGGTACGCGCGCGCGCATCTTCCGAGCCGCTGATCACCAGGCTATTGGTTTCGTCATCCGCCACCACCTTGGTCGCCAGCTGCGGCGCATTCTGCCCCTTCTGCTCTTCGTTGTTGAGGTTATTCAACATATCCGAAAGCTCTTTGGCAGAGGCAAAGCGCAGCGGGATGATTTCGCGGCGCTGAATACCGTCTTTATCGACGCGCTGAACCAGATCCACCAGGCGGTTCACCACCGAGGCTTTACCGGTTAACAGCAGGACGTTGGACGGCTCAAAGTGGACCACATTCCCGATGCCGGTGGCATCGTTGAGCTGACGCAGCAGCGGGGCCAGCTCGCGAACGGGTACGTTTTCCATACGCACCACGCGGGTGATAATCTCGTCACCTTTGCCCGGGTTCTTGCTGTCTGCCAGCGGCGCACCGGCGGTACGCGCTACGCTTGAGCGCACCACTTTGACCATGCCGTTGTCCATCGGGATCACCGACAGGCCGTAGAGATCCAGCACGCTCAGGAAGAACTGGTAATACTCATCCTCCGTCAGCACGTTGTAGGTTCTGACCGAGACGGTTCCCTGGACGGACGGATCGACCAGAATAGTTTTGTTGAGATTGCGACCTACCGTATCGATAAACTCGCGAATATCAGTATTTTTAAAACTTGCGCTAAAGTTAGCTGCAAGCAGCGAACTGGAATATAACGACAATGCGGTCAGCGCCACGCACGCCCAGGGAAATTTTTTCATGTCTGCACACTTATTAATTGTTTAGAACATTAACCCGAATATTTTCAAGGTGAGCGTGACGTCGTACGATGACCTCCGCTTCTTTCATTTTCGACCAGTTGGCAATAATGCTTTTCGCTTTTGCTTCATCGGTCATATCGACAGAGTTAACCTGAATCGCCACATCGCCTTTTTCCAGACCTGACTGACTGTAAAAGGCGGAGGCATTCCTTGGGTTTATCCTGTAGCCTTCCAGTCGGCCTTTTTCAATGATGGTTTTAACACCAGATAATCATCAAGATGCACACTCTCTGCGCCAGCATCTTTCGTCGATTTTGTAACCGGGCCGCTCTCCACGCCCCCCTTAAAATAGTCCGGTTTATTTAACGCCAGTACCTGCGTAGCACCTTCATAATTAACCACCACATTATCTTTGTTTATTTCCTGAATAAATGCGTCGTTAAACCCGGCGAGCGGTTCACCCTCGCGGTAGCTTCGCTGGCCGCCCGGGGTTTTGATGACAGCGAAGGAGAGCCAGGCGTCATCACTGCGCACAATGCCTTCAATCTCCGCCGCCAGCGGGGGTTTTGCCGCAGCCGATAAATTCTCCTGACGGACGGCAGCCGTAAAAAGCGTGAAGGGTTTGTCTTCGCGCGTTTTTTTCAGCGGCTGTAGGTCAGAATTAGCAAACTTATTCATAACTTTTTTATAATCTTTAAAGGTGAGATAGCCTTGCTGGCCACAAAAAATGAGCAGCAAAAACATAATACAAGGCGTTATCCACCGTGACAGAAATGAGAACCTCATTTTTTATCCGGCCTATAGCAAAGCAAAAATAAGCAGCGTCATACTGCGCCAATATGGAGGAAAATAGTAATAAGCTGTTGCAAACGCGACCACTGACTTCGCCACCAACTTTCATAAAGAAAAATATTGACCGTATAAATTCCAGATGTTAGGCGCAGCCGGCTGGATATTTTTACTCTGTCTGCAAATTGACCGCTCAGGGGCATTACCTTACTTTCTGCTGCTGTTGCTATTCCTAATCAGAGACGGTAAGTCGTTATGTATCAGAGCCACTTTAATTTTAAAAATCCGCCATTCAGGACAATCACCCGTTTATCCGGTGATTTTCTGGTGCCTTATCATCAGGACGTGTTCAACCTGCTGAAAGAGAAAACCCAGCTGGCGGGAATTATCGGGCTTTTTTGCGACGACGCTCCGCTTCTGGGTCTGTTCATCGACGCGCTGAAAGCCAGCAACCATACCGTTCTTGCCATCAACGCGTTTCCCAAACTGAGTGCCAGTAGCCTGCTGTACAAACTCAACCCGGGAACGAAAGCGATTAAAGATCGCATGCAGGCGGTGGATGCCGTCCTGCGCCAGTGGCAGGAGGGGAAAGCGAAATCCAGAGTAGTGACGATCGCCCATGCCGAAGCCATGAAGGAGAGCTGCCGTGAAGTCCTGGGAACGCTGCTCACGCGCGCCCAGGAGCTGAACTTCCGGCTCGCCGTGGTACTGACGGGCAATGCGGATCAGGAGATCCTGCTAAAGCAACCTGAACTGCGCGAATATACGCACACGCATCATGCCCTGCGCCCCCTGACCTGCCGCGAATACCTGAGCTATGTACAGGCCCAGTGCGAAGAACACGGCTGCGAAAACTCGCCGTTGCCGCCTGCCCGCGTGCGCAAAATGCACACGCTAACCAAAGGCAACATCAGCAAACTGAACGCGCTGGCGCACCTGTCAATGCTCGCCGCCTGGACGGAACGCGCGGCCCAGGTCAGCCCACGTCATTTACGTCTGGCGGCGGGAGAGATCCTGCCCGCCCAAAAACACGGTAAGCGCCTGGCGACCGTGGGGCTGTTTGCGTCCGTGCTGTTTGCCGCCTGCGGCTGGTATTTGACCTCATCGATCGGTGCACGCCTGCCGATCCAGCTGCCGGTGCCCGTCAGCTGGAAACAGCAATCGCTAAAAGTCGAAGCGCCCGTAGTGCCGGTTATCGACAACGAAATAGTTAATCAGCCGGATGCGATGCATCAGCTGTATCTCATGTGGGGGTATGACGCCTCGGCCGAAGATGCGCTGTGCCAGAACGCCGCCAAAGTGAACCTGATGTGTAAACAGGGGAACGCGTCGCCGGAGACGCTGGCGCAGGAAGGGTATCCGTGGGTCAGTGAACTGAAAACCAGCGGCCATCTTAACTATGCGGTGATCGCCAGGGTCGGGAACACGTCCATTGACCTGTTAATGAATAACCGGACCTGGCAGGTGAGCCGCAGCTGGTTTAACCGGCACGCGACCGGCAACTTCACCCAGCTGCACCGCCTGACACCGGAAGGTAAAGACGCGATCGGCGCGGCCAGCGACAGCAAAGATATGGCCTGGCTGGATCAGCAATTAAGCCTGGCGCTGAGCCAGCCCGAAACGCATGCCCGGATCTGGACCACAGAGATGATGAAACGCACCCGCGAGTTCCAGCAAAAAATGCATCTGCACGTGGATGGCATCCCCGGCGAAGATACGCTGATGCAGCTGATGCGCGTGACCAACAGCACGCCGGGCGTACTGATTCAGACCACCCGCACCACCCCGGACGCGAAAATGCAGGAGAAGAAAGCCTAATGTCGACCATCTGCCTTGCGGCCCAGCGCAGCTATACAACCGGGGAAGCGGTCTGGTTTTCGTACCGTCTCCCCAGCCTGAAAAACGTATTCGGCAAAACAGCGTTATGGCTGGTCGGGATTTGCGTCATGCTGGTTGTCGGCCTGTATATGCACGTCTACTGGAACCTGCACCACCCGGCGCCTGAACCGGTCAACGCCAGCGTTGCGAAACCGGAAACGCAGCTTTCGGATATGCATTACGTGTACGTGAGTAAACCGTTCCCGCATCCGCAACCTAAAGCTGCGCCAGTGCCAGTTGATGTTCCATCGATGCAGGATCTGCCGATCAACAGTGATGATGGCGACTGGCAGCAAGCGCCCGACGGCGCAGTGCCACACGACGCCTCGCGGGATACCTTACCCGGGACCGAAGCGCATGAGCACGATAACGCTCCCGCCAGCACGGGCAGTGAAGAGTCATCATTAACGGAATTATTTAAGCAGGCGCTAAAAGAGCAGGAGCAGGATTATTCTCAAGGAAAAATTCCCGCGCCGCCGGTTGACGAAACGCAGGATAATTCACAAGCCAGTGTAAAAAACAGTGGAAATAGCCGTTCTCCTTTCAGTGAAAAAGGAGACGGCGGGAGCAGGTATTAATATTTTTCAGGCAGTGCGGTAAGGTTAAGCAGTCGACCTTTTTCCACCACAATATATTGACCCTTTTTCAGATCGGAGAGGATTTTAATAATAGTGCTACGTGCCAGGTTAGTGTATTCCTGAATGTAATCATAAACGTTAATATCACGCTGTTGTTGAACAATCAGGTCGTTAATCTCATATAAAAATTCGCGGACAACGGAATACGCACTGCGGGCAACCAGAACATCATCACGTTTGCTCAGCATGCAGATGTACCAGGAAAGGACTTTGGTCAGTTCTGGCCACAGATTTTTTTCGGTCATCAGCTGGGCGAAGACCTCTTTCTTGATCGAGCGAACAACCGTATTCGTCCGAACAAGGCCGTACATATGGGTGGCGCTGTAATACATTGACGACAGGCCGAAAATGCATTGCCCGGTGACGGTGAACATGCACAGTTCGTCAGATTCACGTCGAAATTCGACTTCACCGCTGACGATAATATGAATATAGTCGGAATCAGAAGTGGAAATTTTCTGCCATTTTTTTAACGTTCTTTCTTCAACGCCTGAGGTTGCAGAAATGATCTTTTCCATTTCATGTTGCGGACGTAATTTTTTTCCATAGATGCTTAACATTGTTATACCCGATTTAAGATGTGATTTTTAAAAAGCATGGCCACGGTGTTGTTACCGAGCCATAAATATTTTTCCTGATGAAAACGTCAAGAATAAACAAAACAAGAGTGAAACTTTTTATTAATTCGCCAAATTACTTAGCGCGCTATGTGTCCATCTTAAATCGGGATAATTTTAAGTCAATTAACTAAAAATGAAATGAGTTTGTACTTAAGATTAATCTGATAGAAACTTGCTAAAATATACTCATTCGGGGGTAATCCGAAGGTTTACCCCTGTCCGTATTTCTCTAAAAGTGCTTCGGCAATCGCCATGGTTTCCACATCCGCTACGCCATTCCATAACTGCGGACGGAAATGCATCTGGAAAACCATGATGATGCGTTTTTGCTGTTCGGGCGTACTGTTTTCTGGCACCTCGTAACCGTAGCGCGCCAGCAAATCGAGCAGTGCTGCGGTATCAACCTGCTGATAATGTGGTCGCCCGTTGATATAAAAATTCACGCGCCCCGGATCGGGCCAGGCTCCGATACCCTGCTGCGCCAGTTCGCGCCAAGGAAACAGTGGCCCAGGATCGTCTTTACGCTGCGGGGCGATATCCGAGTGTGCCACCACGTTCTGCGGTTTAATGTCGTAGCGGGCGATGATGTCTCTGGCAAGCGGGATCAGCGCCGCAATTTGCCCCGGTTCGAAGGGGGTAAAGGTTTTCACGTCACCGGTTTTCCGCCAGCCGCGGTTTTCCAGCTCAATGCCGACGGAGGTATCATTTATGCGGTTGGTGCCACGCCAGAAGCTGATGCCCGCATGCCAGGCCAGTTCGCTCTCCGGGACCAGCTGCCAGATACGCGGTTTGCCCTGCGGAGCTGGCGGCTTTGCGGGGATGAGATAGTGAGAGCTGACGTTTTTATCGGTCAGGGTCGCAAGCGAGGTGTCGAAATCATCGGCGGTGTAGTGAATAACCAGCACCTTTATACGCGGGTAGGCCGCCTGCGCCTGATGGCGCGTATCCAGCTCGTACGCGCCTTTATCAACAATGCCCTCTTCCGAGGCGCATCCTGCCAGCAACATCGCCAGCAGGAGGGTTGAGAGCGAACGCTTCATCGACGGGTTTTCACCGCCGTACCGCTTACGCTCACCATCAGCATGCTGGCATCTTTCCCGACCGTTTCGTAGTCGATATCAATGCCCACCACCGCATCCGCGCCCAGCGCTTTGGCCTGCTCGCCCAGCTCCTTAAACGCAATCTCGCGCGCTTTACGCAGCTCTTTCTCGTACGCGCCGGAGCGTCCGCCGACGATATCCCGAATGCCGGCAAAAAAGTCGCGGAAAATGTTGGCGCCCAGAATCGCCTCACCGGTGACCACGCCGCAGTACTCGGTAATCGGTTGACCTTCCAGGGTTGGCGTTGTTGAAAATTGCATACTTTCTCTCCTTCTTTAGCGTTCAATGCGTTAGCGACAGCATTATCGGTTCGTTACGCTATGATTGAAAGGATAGTTAATAAATAAGGAAATCAACATGCGCTACTCTGCTTTAACGCTTTTAGTGCCATGCGCGCTGGTGCTCAGCGCCTGCACAACGCCGGTCACGCCAGCCTTTAAGGATATCGGAACCCGCAGCGGCCCTTGTATTGAGGGTGGCCCGGATGCCGTGGCGCAACAATTTTATGATTACCGTATTCAGCATCGCGGTAATGACCTGACCGCCCTGCGCCCGTACCTGAGCGATAATCTGGCGAAACTGCTCACCGACGCTTCGCGCGATCCGCAGCACAACGCCCTGCTGTCATCCGATCCGTTCTCCAGCCGCGCCACGCTGCCGGACAGCGCCGACGTCGCCAGCGCGTCCACCATACCGAATACCGACGCACGCAATATTCCCCTGCGCGTGAAGCTCACCCAGGGGACGCAAACCTGGCAGGATGAGGTGCTGATGATCCGTGAAGGCCAGTGCTGGGCAATAGACGATGTGCGCTACATTGGCGGCAGCGTTCATGCCCCGGCGGGCACCCTTCGCCAGTCGATCGAGAACCGCTAACGCCTCCGTTCAATAAACGTTAACCCCGTAAAATGTCCGGCATTTCCTGCGGAATGCCGACATTTATACTCGCCCCCCTTTCCCGTCGCTATTTTGTGCTATGTTTAAGAGGAAACACGGGTTATATTTAACTTTTAACGCAGAAATATTGCATAACTATTCTGTCAACGGTACTATCTGCGGCCTCAATTGCTATAGATTGCCTGGATGAGTAAAGACTGCCCCGATGAGTATTAAACTAAACGGCATTAACTGCTTCTACGGCGCACACCAGGCGCTGTTCGACATTACGCTGAGTTGCCCGGAGGGCGAAACGCTGGTTTTGCTCGGCCCAAGCGGCGCGGGAAAAAGCTCCCTTCTGCGTGTTCTTAATCTGCTTGAAATGCCCCGTTCGGGGACGCTGGCCATCGCCGGTAACCATTTTGACTTCGCGAAAACCCCGTCTGATAAAGCGATTCGTGAACTGCGTCAAAACGTGGGCATGGTTTTCCAGCAATACAATCTCTGGCCGCATCTGACGGTGGTGCAAAACCTGATTGAAGCCCCGTGCCGCGTGCTTGGCTTAAGCAAAGACCAGGCGATGGCGCGTGCGGAAAAGCTGCTGGAACGTCTGCGTCTGAAACCGTACAGCGACCGGTATCCTTTACACCTCTCTGGTGGTCAGCAACAGCGTGTGGCGATCGCCCGTGCGCTGATGATGGAGCCGGCAGTGCTGCTGTTTGACGAGCCAACCGCGGCGCTGGACCCGGAAATTACCGCCCAGATCGTGAGCATTATTCGTGAGCTGGCGGAAACCAACATTACCCAGGTCATCGTGACCCACGAGGTAGAAGTGGCGCGCAAAACCGCCAGCCGCGTGGTCTATATGGAAAACGGGTATATCGTTGAGCAGGGTGACGCGAGCTGCTTCACTAACCCGCAAACCGATGCCTTCAAAAACTATTTATCTCACTGATGTGTTAGGGAAATTATAATGAAAAAAGTATTGATTGCCGCGCTGCTTGCTAGCGTCAGCCTTTCCGCTACCGCAGCCCAGACCATCCGTTTCGCCACTGAAGCGTCCTACCCTCCGTTTGAATCCATTGATGCGAACAACAAGATTGTTGGCTTCGACGTGGACCTGGCAAACGCCCTGTGTAAAGAGATCGACGCGACCTGTACCTTCAGCAACCAGGCGTTCGACAGCCTGATCCCAAGCCTGAAGTTCCGCCGTATCGACGCCGTAATGGCCGGAATGGACATCACTCCGGAGCGTGAAAAGCAGGTTCTGTTCACCACCCCTTATTATGACAACTCGGCCCTGTTCATCGGTCAGAAAGGTAAATACGCCTCCGTTGACCTGCTGAAAGGCAAGAAAGTCGGCGTGCAGAACGGCACCACGCACCAGAAATTCATCATGGATAAGCATCCGGAAATCACCACCGTGCCGTATGACAGCTACCAGAATGCGAAGCTGGACCTGCAAAACGGTCGTATCGATGCGGTGTTCGGGGACACGGCTGTTGTGACTGAATGGCTGAAAGCGAACGACAAGCTGGCCGCCGTGGGTGACAAGGTGACCGATAAAGACTATTTCGGTACAGGTCTGGGTATTGCCGTACGTCAGGGCAATACCGAGTTGCAGCAGAAATTCAACGCTGCGCTGGAAAAAGTGAAGAAAGACGGCACCTACGAAACCATCTACAAAAAATGGTTCCAGAAGTAATTCCTGATGAATGAAATTTTTCCTTTAGCAAGCGCCGCCGGGATGACCGTCGGCCTTGCCGTTTGTGCACTGATTATCGGCCTCGTACTGGCGATGTTCTTTGCGGTGTGGGAGTCCGTTAAGTGGCGCCCTGTCGCATGGCTCGGTTCAGCGCTGGTGACTGTGCTGCGTGGACTGCCGGAAATTCTGGTGGTCCTGTTTATCTATTTCGGCTCCTCACAGCTGCTGTTAACGCTGTCGGACGGCTTCACGATTAATCTCGGCTTTGCGCAGATCCCGGTGCAGATGCAGATTGAGAACTTCGACGTCAGCCCGTTCCTGTGCGGCGTGATTGCGCTCTCCCTGCTCTATTCGGCCTATGCGTCACAAACGCTGCGCGGCGCGCTGAAAGCGGTACCGCAGGGTCAATGGGAATCCGGCCAGGCGCTGGGTCTGTCGAAAGCGGCGATCTTCTTCCGCCTGGTGATGCCGCAGATGTGGCGTCATGCCCTGCCAGGGCTGGGTAACCAGTGGCTGGTACTGCTGAAAGATACCGCGCTGGTGAGCCTGATCAGCGTGAACGATTTGATGTTGCAAACCAAAAGTATCGCCACCCGTACGCAGGAGCCGTTTACCTGGTACATCGTCGCGGCGGCTATCTACCTGGTGATCACGTTGCTGAGCCAGTACGTTCTGAAGCGTATTGATCTGCGCGCAACGCGTTTTGAACGGAGACCAGGCTGATGCTGGATTATTTACCCGAACTGATGAAAGGGCTGCACACCAGCCTGACGCTGACCGTCGCGTCTATCATCGTGGCGCTGATCCTGGCGCTGATCTTCACCATCGTCCTGACGCTGAAAACGCCGGTGCTGGTGTGGATTGTACGTGGCTACATTACGCTCTTCACCGGAACGCCGCTGCTGGTGCAGATCTTCCTGATTTACTACGGCCCGGGCCAGTTCCCGTCGTTACAGGAATATCCGGTTATCTGGCATCTGCTCTCTGAGCCATGGCTCTGCGCCCTGATTGCCCTCTCCCTGAACAGCGCGGCCTATACCACGCAGCTGTTCTACGGCGCCATTCGCGCGATCCCGGAAGGCCAGTGGCAGTCCTGCGGGGCGCTGGGCATGAGCAAGAAGGATACGCTGGCGATCCTGCTGCCCTATGCCTTTAAGCGCGCCCTCTCTTCCTATTCCAACGAAGTCGTGCTGGTGTTCAAAAGTACCTCTCTGGCCTACACCATCACCCTGATGGAAGTGATGGGCCACGGACAGCTGCTGTACGGACGCACCTACGACGTGATGGTGTTCGGTGCGGCGGGTCTTGTCTATCTGGTGGTCAACGGTCTGCTGACCCTGATGATGCGTCTTATCGAGCGTAAGGCGCTGGCGTTTGAGCGCAGAAATTAATCGACTTAATGCATAAAGCTGATTTCGTAGTGCGGGTAACCTGATGGGTTACCCGCATTTTTTTATGCATTAAATAATATTTAATCATATTTATTGCATATAAATTCATTGAGTGGCATTGTACATCCATGCCGCAGACACGGCGCATAATGACAAGATTGACAGACGGGAGCATTACAATGAAAAAGTTAGTTCTGGCCGCATTACTCGCAACCTTCGCCGCTGGCGCATCCGCCGCCGATAAAATCAATTTCGGCGTTTCTGCCACCTATCCGCCGTTTGAATCGCTGGATGCCAGCAACCAGATCGTCGGCTTCGACATCGACCTGGCGAAAGCGCTGTGCAAGCAGATGCAGGCCGACTGCACCTTTACTAACCACGCATTTGACAGCCTGATCCCGTCCCTGAAATTTAAAAAGTACGACGCGGTGATCTCCGGCATGGACATCACGCCAGAGCGCAGCAAGCAGGTCGCGTTCACCGACCCGTACTACGCGAACTCTGCGGTGGTGATTGCGAAGAAAGGGGCTTATAAATCTTTCGACGAGCTGAAAGGCAAGCGCATCGGCATGGAGAACGGCACCACGCACCAGAAATACCTCCAGGACAAGCATCCTGAAGTGAAAACCGTGGCCTACGACAGCTACCAGAACGCCATTATCGACCTGAAAAATGGCCGTATTGATGGCGTATTTGGCGACACCGCGGTCGTGAATGAGTGGCTGAAAACCAACCCGCAGCTGGGTACAGCGACGGAGAAAGTGACCGATCCGCAGTATTTCGGCACTGGCCTCGGTATTGCCGTGCGTCCGGATAACAAGGCTCTGCTTGAGAAACTGAACGGCGCGCTGAAAGCGATCAAAGCTGACGGCACATACCAGAAAATCAGCGAGCAGTGGTTCCCGCAATAACCTTTTTTGCCGGGTGACCAGGCCTACGGGGGTGGTCTGTAGGCCGGGTAAGGCGAAGCCGCCACCCGGCAATTTCTTAAAGCGGCACAAAGAACCTGAACCGTGCCCCGCTCACGGACTCCATCAGCCTGATCCCCCCGCCGTGCAGCTCCAGCATTCTTTTCACGATTAACAGCCCTAACCCGCCCCGGTGCTCCCGCGAGGCCTGTGGATTTAACGCTGACGGACGCTGGAACAGATCGTCCCGTAATGCGGCATCAACACCCGTTCCGCTGTCGGCCACTTCAACCTGTAACCGGTCGTTCTCCTGCCACACCGCCAGACGAATGTCTCCACCTGCTGGGGTATGGCGTATCGCATTATCCAGCAGATTCGTCACCACCCGTTCAATCATGGAAACATCGGCCAACACCTGCGGCAGCGGACCCGGGACGTCAATGTGCAGATTTAACTCACGCGTGCGGGCAGCGAGTTCAAACTTTTGCGCCACGTCGGAAATCAGTTCAGCCATGGCAAAACGCTCGCGCTGGGGCTTGATGCCGCCGTGCTCAAGACGCGCCAGCTCGAACAGCTGCTGCGACAGATGGCGTACCTTTTGCCCCTGACGCAGCGCGGTAGCGAGGTACTGCTGATGCTCCTGCGGCGACAGCGTTGCGGATTTCAGCGACAGCGTTTCCAGATAACCCAGCAGCGACGTCAGCGGGGTGCGTAAGTCGTGCGAAATGTTGGCGATAAACTCCCGGCGCTGGCGGTCGCTGTCGGCCAGCCGATCCCACTGAGAGGTGATTTTGCGCGCCAGCTCGATAAAGGTATTGCGCAGGATCGCCACTTCATCCTGGCCGGCAGGCTCAAGCGGCTGGGCCGCCAGCTGCTTAATCGCGCTGATGCTGTCCTGCTCCAGCCCAGCCACGTCCAGCGTGAGCTCTTTAACCGGGCGCGTCACCCAGTACCAGAGCAGCAACCCCGCCAGCAGACCAAACAGCGCCACCAGCAGCATCGACCACAGCGCCGTACTCCAGAGCGCTTTGTGCCAGGCCATCTCCGCCAGCGCGTTGGACTCCTCCCCCTGCAAAATAATGTACAGATACCCCTTCAGCTCACCGTCCTGCCGCAGCGGGGTGGCGCTGAAGACTTTCTTATTCTGGCTTCGGGGATCGTCGCCAAACACCGGCATCACCGTCCCGCTGAGGAAATTCTGTATCGGCGCGAGGTCAATTTTTTGCCGCTGAATGTGCCCCGGCGGGGCGGCATCGGCCAGGATATCGCCATCTGGCGAGACAACATACAGCTCGACGCTCGGATTAAAGGTCATCAGCCGGTCGAACAGCGGTTTTAAGGCGCTGCGATCCACCCTGCCCTGCGCATCCAGAATCGCTTCCCGCTGCACAATCTGCTGCGCCAGCCCGCCGGAGAGCCGCTGCACCATCGCATTGCCGTACTGCATGCTACTGTAGAGCTGCACCGCACAGGCGACGGTGGCGCAGAGCAGCAGTAACGCCGTAAACAGCAGCGTCAGGCGCTGGCTCAGGCTAAAGCGACGCATCATGATTCTGCTCCGCAAATTTGTAGCCTTTGCCCCAGACGGTGCGAACGATCTCCGGCTCGGCGGCATCTTTCTCTATTTTAATGCGCAGGCGGTTAATGTGGGTATTGACGGTGTGTTCGTAGCCTTCGTGCTGATACCCCCATACCTGCTCCAGCAGTGCCAGCCGCGAAAAGACCTCTCCGGGATGGCGGGCAAAGAAATAGAGCAGTTCAAATTCGCGCGGGGTGAGATCGACGTGTTGACCGTTAAGGCGCACGGTGCGCGCCAGCGGATCGATAGTCAGTCCGTGCGCCTGAATAATGCCGTCCGTCTGCGCCTGGCCCATCGCCTGCTGACGGCGAAACAGCGCCTTAATGCGGGCAATCAGCTCCTGCACCGAGAAAGGTTTTGCCAGATAATCATCCGCCCCTGTTTCCAGGCCAGTAATACGGTCAGTTTCACTGCTGCGGGCGCTAATGATGATAATGGGCAGGTAGCGGGTCATCTGGCGGATACGGCGGCAAATCTCCAGACCATCAACATTCGGCAGCATCAGATCGAGGATCACCGCGTCCCACGGCTGTGTTTCAAGACGCTCTAAGGCGTTGCCCCCGTCGGGCTCGTGGGTAATGGCGTAGCCTTCATCTTCCAGATTAAGACGCAGGAGTGCTGCGATATCGTGGTCGTCTTCTACCAGCAGGATCTGCTTCATGGGTAAGCCTTCAATCATTTGTTATGACGTAAGCTTACCTGATTTCGAGCGGGGGAAGAGTTCACATTTTGTTGAACATTGTGCGGGGTTTATGTCGGGTGGCGGCTTCGCCTTACCCGGCCTGCGCTTTGGTTAACAACGTCAACACTTCATAATGGGCGGTATGGGGGAACATATCGAAAAGCTGAACGCGCGCAATGCGGTAGCCCGGCAGGCTGGCGATATCCTTCGCCATGGTCTGCGCGTTACAGCTGGAGTAGACAATGTACTCCGGCGCCATCTGGCTCAGGTAGTCGCAGAGCGCCTGGCCGATACCCCGGCGCGGCGGGTTCACCAGCACCAGCTCCGGCACGTTGCCCTGTCCGGTGGCGAACCGGGTCGAGTCCAGCGCCTGGAAGTGCAGATTCGTCAGCCCCAGCTCTGCGGCGGACTGCTTCGCGCAGGCAATCGCTTCGGCGGAGATCTCAATTCCGGTGAGCTGCATGTCTGGCGTGGCACAGTGCAGGCCAAAGCCGCCGACGCCGCAGAACAGATCCCACATGTGATGAACCTGTAACGCACGCACCCAGTCGCGCGCGGTGGCATACAGCGCGCTGGCGACGGTGGGGTTAGTCTGAAAGAAGCTTTGCGGACGGATCCACAGCGGCACGCCGTTAAAGCTCTCCGCCAGCGCATGCTGTTCGGTGAAGAAAATCTCTTTCTCCCCTTCCATGATCGCCATATGCACCGGCTGAATATTCGCGGTGATAACCTTGAGCTGCGGAAGCTGTTCCTGCAACCCCGGAAGCGCCGCGCGCAGCTGCTCCAGCTTGTTTTCCGAACGCAGCACAAAGCGCAGCATCATCCCGCCGTCGATCTGGCATTCGGTCAGCAAAAGGTATTTCAGCTCGCCGCGCCTGCGGGCAACGTTATAGGGCGTTAACCCCGCCCGGGCGATAAACGGTTTCAGCGCGCTAAACACCGGCTCAAACGAGGCGGGATACAGCGGGCAGTCGGTTAAATCTTCCGGGGTGCCGTCGCGGTGCAGCATCCCCAGCAGCGGCTTTTCAACGCTGCCGCTGACCACCATTTTGGCTTTATTGCGAAAGCCCTGTTCCGGGCCACTGACGGGTGCGCACCACTCGCCCACCGCATGTGCTGTCAGCAGCTGTTGCAGGTCGGCCATTTTGGCGGTGAGTTGTTGAGAGACCGGCTGTTCTATCCACTGACAGGAGCGGCAGCGTCCGGCGTCATAGAGTGCGCACTGCATATGAAAACCTTAAGAAACACGAGGGCTGCGATTATACACATTATTGCAGGCGGAAGAACCGCCGACTGGAAGCCGGGAGATAAAGCAGGCAGAGCACCAGCATATCCGGCAGTTTTTGCATCACCAGTGAATGGAAAATCTCGCGTCGCGACTCACCGGGTATGCTGAACAGCTCCGGATAGCCATAGCCCAGCGAGGCGGCCCACAGGTAGCCTGCGGCGGTGATCTGCGTAAGCAGATACACCCAGCGCGCCCAGTTACGTCCTTTCACCAGCGAGAACGCACAGTAGATCTCAATAAACACCAGCATCAGGCTGCTGAGAAACACCAGCGTCAGATTCCACGTCTGCGCGCTGCGGTGAATAAATTCCCCCATTCCGCGCGGACCCAGCGTGTTCATTATCATCAGCACATCCAGGCAGCGGATCATAATAATGGCGAGCGCCGCCACCTGCACCAGTGCAGGGACGTTCGGACGAGCGTGCGAATGACGTGTTTTTTGTAAGAATCCCAATGTTTTTACTTCCCTGAAAAACAGTGCCGCGTCATACGCGGCACATCACTGGAAATAGTAATTCCTTCAGCCGCGTCTTGCACGCTGGATATCGCGCACACGCTGTTTTTCCGCGCGCGCCATCAAATACCAGGCGATAAATCCGACAATTCCGACCACGCCAAGGATGATGGACGCCAGGGCGTTGATCTCCGGATTCACCCCCATCCGCACGCTGGAGAAGACCAGCATCGGCAGCGTCGTCGCGCCCGGCCCCGACACAAAGCTGGCGATAACTAGATCGTCGAGCGAGAGCGTGAACGCCAGCAGCCAGCCGGAGATCACCGCCGGCATAATCATCGGCAGCGTGATGATGAAAAAGACCTTCAGCGGCGTTGCGCCGAGATCCATCGCCGCCTCTTCAATGGAGCGATCCAGCTCGCGCAGCCGCGAGGAGATCACCACCGCCACATACGCCGTACAGAAGGTGACATGTGCCAGCCAGATGGTGAGCATCCCGCGATCCGCTGGCCAGCCGATGGCGTGCGCCAGCGCGACAAACAGCAGCAGCAGCGACAGGCCGGTGATGACGTCCGGCATAACCAGCGGGGCGGTGATCATAAACGCGAAACCATTCGCCCCGCGGAAACGGCCAAAGCGCACCATCACCAGCGCGGCAATCGTGCCCAGCACGCAGGCCATCGTCGCCGCCAGCGCCGCAATGGTCAGGCTCAGCCCCACCGCGCTCATCATCGCATCATCGTGGAACAGCTCGCTGTACCAGCGCGTGGACCAGCCCGCCCAGACGGTGACCAGCTTAGAGCTGTTGAACGAGTAGATCACCAGCATCAGCATTGGCGCATACAGGAAGGTAAAGCCGATAATCAGGATCGCAATTCGCCACGGGGAGCGTACTACCGGTAAGTTGTTCATCCGTGGTCTCCCATCTGTTTCTGCTGATGTTTGTGGAACCACATGATCGGCACGATCAGCAGCAGTAACATGACGATCGCCACCGCCGAGGCCACCGGCCAGTCGCGGTTATTGAAGAACTCCTGCCACAGCACGCGGCCAATCATGATGCTGTCCGGGCCGCCGAGCAGTTCCGGGATCACAAACTCCCCGACCGCCGGGATAAACACCAGCATCGATCCGGCGATGATCCCGCCTTTGGTGAGCGGCACAATGACGCTGAAGAAAGTCTTCAACGGGCGTGCGCCGAGATCCAGCGAGGCTTCCACCAGCGAGTAATCGATTCGCGTCAGCGCCGTATAGATCGGCAGCACCATAAACGGCAGATAGGCATAGACAATCCCGATATACACCGCAAGGTTGGTGTGCAGGATCGTCAGCGGCTGGTCGATGACCCCAAGCCACAGCAGGAAATTATTCAATATGCCGTTATTCTTCAGGATCCCCATCCACGCGTACACGCGGATCAGGAACGACGTCCACGACGGTAAAATAACCAACAGCAGTAAAATATTTCGCGTCGACGGCTTGCTGTGCGCCACTGCCCACGCCAGCGGGTAGCCCATCAACAAACAGCAGATCGTTGAAATAGCCGCCACCTGTAACGACTGCAAATAGGCTTCGAAATAGAGCGGATCGTCGGTCAGTTGCAGGAAATTACCGAGGTTTACGGTCAGCGTCAGCTGGCCGTCGGCCCACTCCCACAGATCGGTATACGGTGGGATCGCCCGCGCCATCTCCGCCAGGCTGATCTTAAAGACGATCAGGAACGGCAGCAGAAACAGCAGGATCAGCCAGATATAGGGCATGGCGATGACCAGCTTGCGGCCATGCGCCATCTGCATGCGCGCCAGCCAGAGCGCGAAACCGCCCGGTTTTTTGACGCGGGCTGGAGGTTCAAGTGTGCTCATGACCGCTCCTTATACCGTCAGGACTACGCAACTGTCCGCATCCCAGCAGAGGCTCACTTCGTCGCCCCAGGTTGGCTGTCCCTTGCGATACCGGTGTTCGTTCTGTAACTGGGCGCTGAGCATCTGGCCGCTTTTCAGGCGCACATGGTAAATCGACAGATCGCCGAGATAGGCAATGTGTACCACTTCGCCCACGGCAAAGTTATAGCCATCGGCGGGCGGCTCATCGCAAAGCATGATTTTTTCCGGGCGCAGGGCAACGTAAACCGGCACGTTGTCCACTACGGAGTTATCAGAATCAACCTTCAGCGGGTGCACCAGCCCCGGCGATTCAATCACCAGACCGTCTTCCTGGCGTTCCTTCAGTAGCCCTTCGAAGACGTTTACCGAGCCGATGAACTCCGCGCTGTAGCGGGTTGTCGGGTGTTCATAGATCTCTTCCGGCTCGCCGATCTGCACGAACTTACCGCGATTCATGATCGCAATGCGCCCGGCCATGGTCATCGCCTCTTCCTGGTCATGAGTCACCATCACGCAGGTCACCCCCACGCGCTCGAGGATATCCACCACTTCCAGCTGCATCCGGTCGCGCAGCTTTTTATCCAGCGCGCCCATCGGCTCGTCGAGCAGTAATAATTTTGGACGCTTCGCCAGACTTCTTGCCAGCGCCACGCGCTGACGCTGGCCGCCGGAAAGCTGATGCGGCTTACGCTTCGCAAACTCCTGCATATGCACCAGGCTCAGCATCTCTGCCACGCGCGCGGTGATTTCGGCTTTCGGCAGTTTGTCCTGCTTCAGACCGAAGGCGATGTTCTGCTCAACGGTCATGTGCGGGAACAGGGCATAGGACTGGAACATCATGTTTATGGGCCGCTGGTACGGCGGCACGCTGGAGAGGTCTACCCCATCCAGCACGATCTGCCCGGCGGTAGGCTGTTCAAAGCCTGCCAGCATACGCAGCAGTGTTGATTTGCCGCAGCCCGATGCGCCGAGCAAAGCAAAAATTTCACCTTTGTAGATCGTCAGGCTGACATCGTCCACGGCATGCTGGCCGTCGAAGGATTTGGTGAGGTTACGAATTTCAAGAAGCGGGGTCAGCGCTTTACGGACTTTCGCCTGCGGGCGGGGGATAGCGTCATTCACGGGGTGCTCTCCGGCATAGATCAACACTGGTGCAAACGCACCGTCAGGGTGCGCATCGCCGGGCGGCGCTAACGCTTGCCCGGCCTACGGGATCTGTCGGCCCGGTAAGCGACAGCGCCACCGGGCAACGATATCAAACGCCGTTACTTACCGCTTTTCACCTTGGTCCACGCGCGGGTACGCACACGGTCAATTTTCGGTTCCTGCACTTTCAGGGTGAAGAGCTTGGCAAACACATCGGCTGGCGGATAGATCGCCGGATTATTGCGGATTTCTTCGCTCACCAGCGGCACGGAGGCCTTGTTACCGTTGGCGTAGTAGACATGGTCGCTGATGTGGGCAATCACCTCCGGACGCATCAGGTAGTTGAGGAATTGATACGCTTCCTCTTTATTTTTCGCATCAGCCGGCATCGCGAAGACGTCGAAGAACGCCAGCGCCCCCTCCTTCGGAATGAAGTAGGAAACATTCACGCCGTTTTTGGCCTCTTTCGCGCGGTTCGCCGCCTGCCAGACATCGCCCGCCCAGCCGATGGCCACGCAGATATCCCCGTTAGCCAGGTCGTTGATGTACTGAGAGGAGTGGAAGTAGCGAATATTCGGACGCAGCTTCAGTAGCAGGTCGGTCGCCGGACCGGTGTAGTCGTCGGCCTTGCTGCTGTTTGGATCTTTGCCGAGATAGTTAAGCACGGTGGCGAAAATCTCTTCCGGCGCATCGAGGAAAGAGACGCCGCAGCTTTTCAGCTTCTCGAGGTTTTCCGGCTTCAGCACCACGTCCCAGCTGTCCAGCTTGACGTCCGGGCCCAGCGCCGCTTTGACTTTATCCACGTTATAGCCAATACCGGTTGTCGCCCACAGGTAAGGCATCGCGTATTTATTCTCCGGATCGTGCTTCGCCACCAGCTTCAGCACGTCCGGATCGAGGTTCTTCCAGTTCGGTAATTTGCTCTTGTCCAGCGGCTGGAAGACACCGGCGGTCAGCTGACGCTCCAGGAAGCTTGCCGACGGCACCACCAGATCGAAACCGGTGCTGCCCGCCATCAGTTTGCCTTCCAGCACTTCGTTGGAATCGAATACGTCGTAGACAACCTTAATGCCGGTCTCTTTTTCAAAATTCGCGACGGTGTCCGGCGCAATATAGTCAGACCAGTTATAGACGTGCAGCGTTTTTTGTTCCGCAGCGAGCGTGCCGGCAGAGACGGCCATCAGTGCACCCGCAACCAGACCCGATAACCATTTTTTATTCAAGGCGATCATATTGTTATTCCTTCTGAAAGTTCGTTAACAAACGAACCAAAACTGTGCAGCCTGAAGATATGCAATAATCATGCATAGTTTGTCGCTCTGCCCGAAATAAAATACCCCCCTCTTCCCGGCAGGTTCCGCTCGCTTTTTTAAGCACCGCAAGAATAACTGTAGCCCGTGTCTCCGGCTATAGCCCAGACGAAAAAACGCCTTTTATCAATTTTTTATGCAGATTATGTCTACGTGATAAGCCGAAACGGCCGGAGAGGAGGTGAAAAACTCTTTAAAGAAAGGTTAAAAGCAGCAGAAAAAACGGTGTTATGCAGCCGCTCTGGCAGCGACTGCGCAAAAGTCAGACAGGCTTAGTGGAGAAAATTGGGAGATGCATCATTATTCTCGGCATCATCTTCCGCGCTATACAGCAGGTGATGTGCGTTGGCTTCCATCATTACCATTGAAATTTGCTCTTCGCTCAGGCGCATAAACCAGGCGAATTGCTTGAAGGAGAGCCCCGCGCCGGAGAATAAAGACTGGCAAACCACCAGCTTTGGCAGATTATCATCCTGTATGTCGAGAAACGCTTTCACCGTCAAAGAACTGGCGTTGATCGCTGACAGATCAGACGCCAGCGCCAGCAGCGCAGAAGGCTTTACTTCAGCCAGCGCCGAGAACAGGATCACGTCGTTAATCAGATCGATTTTGGCATCGAAAATGCCATCGAAATTTTGCATGTGAGGCAGATGCAGCGCCTGGCAGGAGTCGCATTCGAAGAAAGTAATACCGGCATCATCGAGCCATTGACGTAACGTATCCAGTGTAGGTACGACCTGTAAATCCATCGCTGTGCAGCCTCTTAAATAAAAACGTTGTCCAGATTACGCAAAAAGTGCGCGCCGATCCATTTAACCGCCCGTTTTCAGGCAAAATCCCGGCGTCGCATGGCGTTCAATCCATGCGATCATTTTACCTGCAATATCGACGCCTGTGGTTTTTTCCACCCCTTCCAGCCCCGGCGAGGCGTTGACTTCCATCACCAGCGGCCCGCGCCCGGCACGCAGCAGATCGACCCCCGCCACGTCCAGGCCCAGCGTCTGCGCTGCTTTCACAGCAATCTCGCGCTCGCGCTCGCTAATAAGGGCCACCCGCGCGATACCGCCGCGGTGCAGGTTAGAGCGGAAGTCGCCCTCTTTTGCCTGCCGCTCTATGGCGGCCACCACTTCATCGCCCACCACAAAGCAGCGGATGTCGCACCCGTTGGCCTCTTTAATATACTCCTGCACCAGAATATGGGCATTCAGACCGCGAAACGCGTCGATCACGCTTTCCGCCGCCTGACGCGTCTCCGCCAGTACCACCCCAATACCCTGCGTACCTTCCACCAGCTTAATAACCAGCGGCGCACCGCCCACCATGTCGATTAAATCGCTGGTGTCGTCCGGGGAGTGGGCAATCCCGGTGACGGGCAGATCGATCCCCTGGCGCGCCAGCAGTTGCAGCGAGCGCAGCTTATCGCGGGCGCGTGAGATCGCCACGGACTCGTTGAGCGGATAGCTTCCCAGCATTTCAAACTGGCGCAGCGCAGCCGTACCGTAATAGGTGATCTGGGAGCCAATGCGGGGGATCACCGCATCAAAATGCGGGAGTTTGCGGCCTTTGTAATGAATCGACGATGCCGCAGGGTCGATGTTCATATAGCAGGACATCGGATCGAGGATCTCAATCTGATGTCCGCGTTTCGCCGCCGCTTCTCGCAGGCGTTTACATGAATAGAGCGTTCCATCCCGGGACAATATGGCAATTTTCACCCTGCACCTCTCTAAAGACATGGTAAAAGCCTGCCTATCATACACGAGGCGCAGGAGGAATGGACTACCGCGTTGCCCAGCCCTGTTTGTGCAGGTAATCAAGAATGAACGGGCGGTTCTCCTTGATGATGGTGCGACGAATATGGTCGCTCCAGGTGTCGCGGCGGTTGTTGCTGTCGCGCGTCAGATAGTAGTTCGCCAGCTCTTCATCGTATTGATGCAGAACGTCCTGGTCGACCGGCTGGTAGTGGTTTTCATGCACCAGCATCGCAGCAGGAATGCGCGGCTTCAGATCCGGGTTATCTGCCGGCCAGCCGAGGCACAGACCAAACAGCGGCAGCACGTGTTTCGGCAGCTTCAGCAGTTCCGTCACGCTTTCGATGTTGTTACGCAGCCCGCCAATATAGACGCCGCCAAGCCCCAGCGATTCCGCCGCCGTGAACGCGTTTTGCGCCATCAGCGCCGTATCCACCACGCCCAGCAGCAGCTGTTCCGCCAGCCCCAGCTCGGCCTCGGGGCAGATTTGCAGATGACGGTTAAAATCGGCGCAGAACACCCAGAACTCAGCCGCCTGGGCAACGTGCTTTTGTCCGCCCGTCAGCGTTACCAGCTGCTCACGCATCGCCGGATCGGTGATGCGGATAATGGAGCTGCACTGCAAAAAGCTGGAACTGGAGGTGCCTCTTGCGCTGTCGATGATTGCTTCCCGCTGCGCCTGGGTAATCGGCTCATCGGTGAAATGGCGAATGGAACGGTGGGAACGAAGCAGGTCAATGGTTGGCGTCATTTTGTCTCTCTTTGTGTTGCGTAAAACGTATGGCAGCCAGTATAGGCAATGATCCACCTGATGTAATTGGCGAAACATAGCCTGACTGTATCAAAGTGACAGGTGAAACCTTCTTTCCATGACGGCAGGTTATCGTGCACTATAGGCGCCATTCGCCGTCAGGCTTGTTTTTTGAGGAGAGAGAAATGTTTGCAGTAATTTTTGGTCGTCCAGGATGCCCTTACTGTGTACGCGCGAAAGAGCTGGCAGAGAAACTGACTGAAGAACGTGATGATTTCAACTTCCGTTACGTGGATATCCACGCGGAAGGCATCACTAAAGCCGATCTGGAAAAAACCGTGGGTAAACCGGTTGAAACCGTGCCGCAGATCTTCCTCGATCAGAAACACATCGGCGGCTGCACCGATTTTGAGGCCTACGCCAAAGAACACCTGGGCCTGTTTGCGGCTCAGTAATGCGAAGACGCCCTCACCCTGAGGGCGTTTTTATTTACGGTGCTTCCGCTGTTGCAGCAGGCTGCGCGTAAATAAGAAACAGAGCGCGCCCAGCGCACACCAGAAAACGCCACTCAGTAGCCACGCCACTTCCTGCCAGACGCTTCTCGACGAGAGAAACAGCACGCGCATCAGAAGCAGGCAGAGCGGGGCCGCAAGCATTGCCCCAATAAGCGGCATCACCACCTCGCCTTTACGCGAGAGAAAACCGGCGACTACCCCCGGCAGGATGAAGAACAACAGGCCCAGCTCGGGATGACCGGACGCTCTGAAGGCGCCTTTCACGTTAAAAGCGAGCGACATGCAAACGACCGTAAACAGCAAAAAACAGCTGATTACGCCAGCCCAGTTTCGTTTAAAGTTCAAACTATCCTCCTGACTTATCTCTATCAAATACAAAAATCGTCCGGTGGACGCCCAGTCAGATAAAGCAATGCGGCAATCCTTGCCAAAGCACGCAC
Organism: Enterobacter sp. BIDMC 27; assembly: GCF_000534415.1. Lineage (NCBI taxonomy): Bacteria > Pseudomonadati > Pseudomonadota > Gammaproteobacteria > Enterobacterales > Enterobacteriaceae > Enterobacter > Enterobacter sp. BIDMC 27. The sequence continues at coordinate 2,395,154 of NZ_KI973178.1, read as the reverse complement.
AAAAGTCGTGCGATAATAGGTGGCTGTCGGTAGCTATTACGATTAAACTAACCGACTGCTAGTGTTTAGGGTATTTATCAGGAAGCAGGGAGATGCAAAGTGATTCCCTGACTCTGAAAACAGTAGCCCAAATAGTCCTTTCATTCAACAACTTACTGGTAAACAAGAAGTTAGCCTCCGTGAATATAAACGTCGCAGACTTGTTAAATGGGAATTACATCCTGTTATTATTTGTGGTACTGGCGCTGGGCCTTTGTCTGGGTAAATTACGCCTGGGTTCAGTTCAACTTGGTAATTCCATTGGCGTTTTAGTCGTCTCCCTGTTATTAGGTCAACAACATTTCAGTATTAACACGGACGCGCTTAACTTAGGTTTCATGCTGTTTATTTTTTGCGTAGGCGTGGAAGCCGGTCCGAACTTTTTTTCCATTTTCTTCCGAGACGGCAAAAATTACCTGATGCTGGCGCTGGTGATGGTCGGCAGCGCCCTGCTGATTGCGTTAGGGCTGGGCAAACTGTTTGGCTGGGACATCGGCTTAACGGCCGGTATGCTGGCAGGCTCGATGACCTCCACGCCGGTGCTTGTTGGCGCGGGGGATACGCTTCGTCATTCTGGCATGGCAGGCACGCAGCTTTCCTCCGCGCTGGACAACCTGAGTCTGGGCTATGCCCTGACCTATCTGATTGGTCTGGTGAGCCTAATTGTTGGCGCGCGCTATCTGCCAAAACTTCAGCATCAGGATCTCCAGACCAGCGCCCAGACCATCGCCCGCGAGCGCGGCCTGGACACGGACTCCAAACGTAAAGTTTACCTGCCGGTGATCCGCGCCTACCGCGTCGGGCCGGAGCTGGTTGCCTGGACCGACGGGAAAAACCTGCGCGAGCTGGGGATCTACCGTCAGACCGGCTGCTACATCGAACGTATCCGTCGTAACGGCATTCTGGCAAACCCGGACGGTGACGCGGTGCTCCAGATGGGCGATGACATCGCCCTTGTTGGCTACCCGGACGCCCACGCGCGTCTCGATCCGAGCTTCCGCAACGGGAAAGAGGTGTTTGACCGCGACCTGCTGGACATGCGTATCGTCACCGAAGAGATTGTGGTGAAAAACCACAACGCCGTGGGCCGCCGTCTGGCACAGCTGAAGCTGACCGACCACGGTTGTTTCCTCAACCGCGTGATCCGCAGCCAGATTGAAATGCCTATCGACGATAACGTGGTGCTCAATAAAGGCGATGTGTTGCAGGTCAGCGGCGATGCCCGACGGGTTAAAACCGTTGCCGACCGTATCGGCTTTATCTCGATCCACAGCCAGGTGACGGACCTGTTAGCCTTCTGCGCCTTCTTCATTGTCGGCCTGATGATCGGGATGATCACTTTCCAGTTCAGCAACTTTAGCTTCGGCATTGGTAACGCAGCCGGTCTGCTGTTCGCCGGGATCATGCTGGGCTTCCTGCGAGCGAACCATCCCACCTTCGGCTATATCCCTCAGGGGGCGCTGAATATGGTGAAAGAGTTCGGTCTGATGGTCTTTATGGCGGGTGTCGGCTTAAGCGCCGGGAGCGGCATTGGCAACGGCCTGGGCGCGGTCGGCTGGCAAATGTTGGTTTCCGGACTTATCGTCAGCCTGGTACCGGTGGTGATCTGTTTCCTGTTCGGCGCCTACGTGCTGCGCATGAACCGCGCCCTGCTCTTCGGCGCGATGATGGGCGCGCGCACCTGCGCACCGGCGATGGAGATCATCAGCGACACCGCGCGCAGCAATATCCCGGCGCTGGGCTATGCAGGCACGTACGCAATCGCCAACGTGCTGCTGACGCTGGCGGGTACGCTGATCATCATTATCTGGCCAGGACTCGGATAAATCTCAAGTTTGCGTGTGGCTGAAAAAATTTTCGTTACGCGCAGAACTTTTTACGCAGGGTGCAGTCATAACTAGTGCCACTGCTTTTCTTTGATGTCCCCAATTTGTGGAGCCCATCAACCCCGCCGTTTTGGTTCAAGGTTGATGGGTTTTTTGTTGCCTGAATTTTATTAACATTAAAATCAATAGGTTATATTGCATCATCAAGCCCAGTGGCGGCAAAATGGCGACTAAAAAATACATGTATCACCATCTTTCGTTATCCCACCTCTTAACATGCTCAGTGGACGCTTTACAAAAACCATCAAGATCAGGAAATAAGGTTAACTGTCGCACATCAAATGTTTCTGAAAGGATGCGCAAGAACATCAGTTTCATTTCAACCGTTATTGCTAATGGCTAATAAAATCGTCCTGGCAGTGTGGGAACTTTCGTAAGTCATTTCTATTACTTGGTTAAAATTTACTTGGTCAATTTCCTAAAAACAGATTCATTGGGTTTAACATGATCAGGTTTGAATTTTCATCTCATCTGCGGGCATATGCTACGGCGAATAAATGTAAATGATGGAATTAACAGAGATGGACTTTTCAGCAGCAGTATTTGGATTAAAGATGACGACCATGCCGAAGATAAAATCCAACGGTGACAAGAAGGGTTGGTATGTATGGCTATAAATGGAACAATGACGCTAAATGGTGCTGACTACGCCCCATTTAATTTATATGGGGTTGGCATCTTTATGGCGCATTCCGGTCAGGGAACTTACCGTAATCAAGGAACTTGTGGCGCAATACAAGGTGCAGGCCCAATTCCCCCAGGTAAATATTGGATTGTTGATCGAGGCTCAGGAGGTTTCTTATCCTCATTAAAAGCTCATGTTCAGGACCAATGGAACAAAATAAGATCCGGTGCGGAATTTGGCCGTGATGAGTGGTTTGCTTTATATAAGGATGATTGGGGAATCGACGATGGAGCATGGGTTGATCACGTCTATCGCGGGCTGTTCAGACTCCATCCCGGTACAGTGTCAGAAGGGTGTATAACAATCGCTCATAACTCCGATTATGCATTAATCCGTAACGCTCTTATGAACACAGAGCTTATTCAGGTTCCATGTATGCGTTCACTTATGGCTCGCGGCTGTATTGAGGTTGTTGACGGTGGATATAGCTACACTTGCCCGTAAATGGGGATCAAGACTGCTTAAGGCCGTCTGGTTTGTGTTAATTAGCTTTCCGCTAGGACGCACGCTGGGTCCTTCAACAGATTATATTAATCATAATGTTGCAACTGCTATTTGCGGCTTCATCTATGGTGATGTGAATGCGGAAACAATGTACGAAACATATATAAACACCGATATTTTAATCCTGTTTACTCTCACAACGGTTTTCTATCTCTTAACAATGAAGTTATTCAATAAAATAAGGAAAAAATAATATGCCAATCCCTCCCTATATGTGGCTCAAAGACGACGGCGGCGCAGATATCAAAGGCTCAGTAGATGTTCAGGACCGCGAAGGAAGCATTGAGATAATCGGTTTAAGTCACGGTATCAATCTTCCGGTTAACAGCGCAAATGGAGCGATTACCGGTACACGACAGCACTCTTCTATGAGGATCGAAAAGGAGGTGGATAGTTCTACCCCATATCTTTATAAAGCTGCCGCCACTGGCCAGGCGCTAAAAAGCGCAGAAATTAAGTTCTATCATATTAACGATGCCGGTCAGGAAGTGTGCTATTACACAGTCTTCATGGAGAACGTGAAGGTGACTGGGGTTAACTGTAGCGTACCTAATGTGAAAATCGCGGCCAACGATAAAATTAACCACGTCGAAAGCGTCAGCTTGCAGTATGAGAAGATCACCTGGCGCATTGTTGATGGGAACATCCAGCACAGTGACGCCTGGAACGAACGCACTACGGCGTAAAATAAAAGTACTTCTTTAAGGGCATTTATTTGCCCTTATTGCCCTTCCCTCACTCGCCACAAACATATATGATTTAATGCATATGACAAAAACCACGCAGGATCGCCAGATGCTTCACCCCGTTCAGCTCTTCAAAACCCTCTCCGACGAAACGCGCCTCTCCATCGTCATGCTTCTGCGTGAAGCGGGCGAGCTGTGCGTCTGCGATCTCTGCTCCGCTACCAACGAGCCGCAGCCGAAAGTCTCCCGCCACATGGCCTTACTGCGCGAGGCCGGGCTGGCCATCGACCGTCGCGAGGGTAAGTGGATCTACTACCGTCTCTCTCCCAACATGCCTGCATGGGCGGCAACCGTTATCGACACCAGCTGGAACTGCCTGCGGGAAGAGACGCGTATGAAGCTGAAAAACCGACTTCCGGGCTCGTGCTGACCAAAACATATTCACAATAACAGATATAATGGAGTAAAAGATGTTTCTGGCAGGAGCGATTTTTTTATTCACACTGGTGCTGGTCATCTGGCAACCCAGAGGGCTCAGCATCGGCTGGAGCGCGACCATTGGCGCCGCGCTGGCGCTGATGAGCGGCGTTATCCACATTAACGATATCCCTGTGGTGTGGAATATCGTCTGGAATGCGACGGCAACGTTTATCGCGGTTATCGTTATCAGCCTGCTGCTGGATGAGTCCGGCTTTTTCGAGTGGGCCGCGCTGCACGTTGCCCGCTGGGGAAACGGTCGCGGGCGATTGCTGTTTACCTGGATCGTGCTGCTGGGCGCAGCCGTGGCGGCGCTGTTTGCCAATGACGGCGCGGCGCTGATCCTCACCCCTATCGTCATCGCTATGCTGCTGGCGCTGGGGTTCAGCAAGCAGGCTACGCTGGCGTTCGTGATGGCGGCGGGATTTATCGCCGATACCGCCAGCCTGCCGCTGATTGTCTCCAACCTGGTCAACATTGTGTCGGCGGACTTCTTTAAGCTGGGCTTCAGCGAATACGCCTCGGTGATGATCCCGGTTGATATCGCTGCGATTGCCGCAACGCTGGTGATGCTGCATCTGTTCTTCCGAAAAGAAATTCCCCCCGAATATGACCAGGCAAAACTCCGCGAGCCCGCACGGGCCATTCACGACCTGCCAACGTTCAGAACGGGCTGGATCGTGCTGCTGCTACTGCTTGTCGGTTTCTTTGTGCTTGAACCTCTGGGTATCCCGGTCAGCGCTATCGCAACAACTGGCGCGCTGATTTTGTTTGCCGTTGCTAAACGCGGGCACGCCATTAACACTGGAAAAGTGCTGCGCGGCGCGCCGTGGCAAATTGTTATCTTCTCGCTGGGGATGTATCTGGTGGTGTATGGCCTGCGCAACGCCGGGCTGACGGAGTCTCTTTCAGGCGTTCTTGATCACTTAGCCGGATACGGACTCTGGGTCACCACGCTGGGAACCGGATTTATCACCGCCTTCCTGTCATCCATAATGAACAATATGCCAACGGTGCTGATTGGCGCGCTCTCCATTGAGGGTAGTGCTGCAACAGGGTTGGTTAAAGAGGCGATGATTTACGCTAACGTGATTGGCTGCGATTTGGGGCCGAAAATTACCCCCATAGGAAGTCTGGCTACCCTGCTCTGGCTCCATGTGCTGGCACAGAAAAACATGACTGTTACCTGGGGCTACTACTTCAGGACGGGCATCATAATGACCCTGCCGGTTCTCTTTGTGACGCTCGCCGCACTCGCGCTACGTCTCTCCTTCACACCATAATGAGTCACTGATATGAGCCACATCACCATTTATCACAACCCTGCCTGCGGCACGTCGCGCAATACGCTGGAGATGATCCGCAACAGCGGTACGGAACCAGAGATTGTCCTCTATCTGGAAAACCCGCCGTCACGCGATCAACTGACCAGGCTGATTGCAGACATGGGGATTTCCGTGTGCGATCTGCTGCGCAAAAACGTCGAGCCTTATGAGCAACTGGGCCTTGCCGGGGGAAATTTCACCGATGACCAGCTTATCGATTTCATGCTGCAATACCCCATCCTGATTAACCGTCCGATTGTGGTGACACCGCTGGGCACCCGTCTGTGCCGTCCTTCTGAAGTCGTTCTCGACATCCTTCCGGACGCGCAAAAAGGGGCATTTACAAAGGAAGATGGCGAAGTCGTCGTTGACGCCAGCGGGAAAAAAATCTCCCGACAATAAGCGTAGCCGGGGCGAGTGCTATCAGACGGTATCCTCGCCTGCAATCCGCCCCACCATTACCCGGATCTCCTCCCGGGTTAACGGCGACCGATCGGTCACAAAATGCAGCGTCATCCCCTCGATAAACGCATCCAGCGCGCGGGCGGTGGCCGGATCAAACCACTGCTCCAGCGTAGCCTGGCTCATCTTCATCCAGTCCTGCATCACCGTTTTCAGCGCGGCGCTGCGGTGCATAAACGCGTACAGCTGATACATCAGCGCCATATTGTGTGGCGTGGTCACGGCTGAACTGTGGATCAGCGTGGTAATGGCCTCGCACGCCCTCTCGCGCCCCGTAACCCCCGCGAAGAAATCCCGGTACTGCTGAGACATCTGCTGCGTAAACCACGTGAATGCCTCCTCCAGAAGCGACTCCATCCCGTCGAAATAGTAGGTCATCGACCCCAGCGGCACGCCTGCGCAGGTGGCAATTTTGCGGTGCGTGACGGCATGAATACCGTGCTCAGCAATGGTGTCCAGCGTCGCCTGGAGTATCTTCTCGCGGCGGTTAGGGTCGTTCGGTGGTCTGCTCATAAAATCCTCATCCGGTTTATGTACAAATGTACACAAAGTTGCTAGTGTTGTCGCTATTGTTGTACTTCTGGTGCTGATCCCAATGACGCTAACTTCTCCTCGCAAAGCCCTGCATCTGCGCATGTGGGCGCTATTTATGTTCTTCTTCATCCCCGGGCTGCTGATGGCTTCCTGGGCAACGCGCACCCCGGCAATCCGCGATACGCTATCCGTTTCGACGGCGGAGATGGGGATCGTGCTGTTTGGCCTGTCGATTGGCTCGATGAGCGGCATCCTCTGCTCGGCCTGGCTGGTGAAACGCTTTGGCACGCGCGCGGTGATCCGCACCACCATGTGCTGCGCCGTGGTGGGAATGCTCGGTCTGAGCGTGGCGCTGTGGTTCGCCTCGCCGCTGATGTTTGCCCTTGGGCTGATGGTATTTGGCGGCAGCTTTGGTGCGGCGGAAGTGGCCATTAACGTCGAGGGGGCCGCCGTTGAACAGGCGATGAACAAAACGGTGCTGCCGATGATGCATGGCTTTTACAGCCTCGGCACGCTGGCGGGCGCGGGCATAGGGATGGCGCTGACGGCGCTGGGCATTGCGGCCAATGTGCACATTTTACTCGCGGCGCTGGTCTGTATTATCCCGATCCTCACCGGCATCAGGGCTATTCCCGCTGGCACAGGACAAAATGCCTCGGACGAACAGAAGTCTGCGGCAAAAGGGTTGCCCTTCTATCGCGATTTCCAGCTGATGCTGATTGGCGTGGTGGTACTGGCGATGGCGTTTGCTGAAGGCTCCGCCAACGACTGGCTACCGTTGCTGATGGTAGACGGGCACGGATTTAGCCCCACCTCCGGCTCGCTGATTTACGCCGGGTTCACGCTCGGCATGACCGTCGGACGCTTTACCGGGGGCTGGTTTATCGACCGTTACAGCCGCGTGGCTGTCGTCCGTGCCAGCGCCCTGCTGGGTGGGCTGGGCATCGCGATGATTATCTTTGTGGATGTGGACTGGATTGCCGGCGTGTCGGTGATCCTGTGGGGACTGGGCGCCTCCCTTGGCTTCCCGCTGACCATTTCCGCTGCCAGCGATACCGGCCCCGACGCGCCGACGCGCGTGAGCGTCGTGGCGACCACGGGCTACCTCGCTTTCCTGGTGGGCCCGCCGCTGCTTGGATTCCTCGGTGAGCACTACGGGTTACGCAGCGCGATGCTGGTGGTATTAGGGTTAGTCATTATTGCCGCCCTGGTGGCGCGAGCGGTGGCAAAACCGGAAGCAGAAACAACGTCAATGGAGAAGGGATATGAGCGTTAAACTGATTGCAGTCGACATGGATGGCTCCTTCCTGAGCGATGCGAAAACCTATAACCGCGCGCGTTTTCTGGCGCAGTACGCGCGCATGAAAGCGCAAGGCATCCGTTTTGTGGTCGCCAGCGGAAACCAGTACTACCAGCTGATCTCATTTTTCCCGGAGATCGCCCATGAAATTGCCTTCGTTGCCGAAAACGGCGGCTGGGTGGTGGATGCGGGCGAAGACGTGTTTAACGGCGAACTGTCGAAAGAGCATTTTCTGACCGTCGCCACCCTGTTAAACGACGTGCCCGGCATTGAGATAATTGCCTGCGGAAAAAACAGCGCCTACACGCTGAAAACGTATAACGACCTCTTCAAAGAGATTGCTGCGAAATACTATCACCGCCTTGAAAGCGTCAGCAGCTTTGACAACCTCAACGATATTTTCTTCAAATTCGGGCTAAACGTCTCTGACGACGAAATTCCGCGCATTCAGGCGCTGCTGCATGAGAAGCTTGGCGACATCATGGTGCCGGTGACCACGGGACACGGCAGTATCGACCTGATTATCCCCGGCGTACACAAAGCTAACGGCCTGCGGATCCTGCAAGCGCGCTGGGGCATTGAGGACAGTGAAGTGGTGGCCTTTGGCGACAGCGGTAACGACGTGGAGATGTTGCGCCAGGCTGGGTTTGGCTTCGCGATGGCCAATGCCAGACCGCATATTAAAGCGGTGGCCCGCTATGAAGCGCCGAACAATAATGACGAAGGGGTGCTGGACGTAATTGATAGGGTGCTGGATGGGAGGGCGCCGTTTAATTGATTCCGTGCGCTCTGGTGCCCTCACCCTAACCCTCTCCCACAGGGAGAGGGGACTGTCCCGAGCTCGCCCACGGGGGAGAGGGAATAAGGATTACGGTTGCAGGGCGTTTCCGACGCGTTTGTCCTTCAGGAACACCACCATCAGCCCTACCCACAGCACACCGTTTGCGAGATTGAACAGGCTGAACAGTCCGTTACCGCCGAAAGCATAGGCATGCTTGCTCACCTCAATACCGACGGTGAAAATCAGCATTTGCAGCATCCCCATCGCGGCAGACACCGTGCCTTTACTCATTTCACTGGCGAACAGCGTCAGGCGCACAAGGCCGGCATTCGCCACGCCAATACCAAACGCATAAACGCTCAGCCCCGCCGTCATCCACAGGTACGCATGAGACGAGACTATGGTCGCCACCGCCGCGATAATCAGCCCTGCCGCTATGGGCCAGCCACCCATAATAATCAGCGAACGCACGGTACGGCGCGACGTCAGACGCGCCAGCACCAGGTTACCGATAATCAGCGCACCAAAAATCGGCACCTGTAACAGGCCATACTCATAGCTGCTAAGCTGTTCGCCGCTGATGATAATGACCGGCGACTGGGCAATCCACGCCAGCAGCGGCAGGCTGACAAAGCCCGTCGCCAGCGCGCCCGCGACAAAACGGCCGTTTTGCAGCACCGCCTTATAGTCACGCCCCAGCTCTTTAAGCGAGAGCTTTTCGCCCAGGCGGGTGGCGGTCTCCGGCATCGCACGGTGCAGCCCAAAGAAAGAGATGGCCGCAAGCGCGGCAAAGAGGACGAACATCCCTTCCCACGGCGCAACGTGGACCCATGCGGCTCCCACCAGCGGCCCCAGAAGCGGCGCAATCAGCGCCACGTTCGCCATCAGCGCGGTTATTTTGATACATACCGCCTCCTCAAACGACTCCTGAATAGCGGCGTAGCCCACGGCGCCAATAAAGCAAAGGCTCACGCCCTGAAGGAAACGCAGCAGCGTGAATTGCTCAATGTTCTGCGCCAGCAGCGTGGCGAGACAGGTGACGATAAACCACACCACGCCCGTCAGCATCACCGGGCGGCGGCCAATACGATCCGACAGCGGCCCTAAAAGCCACTGTAAAAACATGCCGCCCGCCAGATAGGCGGTCATGGATGTAGGTACCCACTCAATACCTGCGTTGTACTGCTCAACCACAGCCAGCATGCCTGGCTGGATCATGTCGTTGCCGATGTAGGTAGAGAATTCGTAAAGCACCAGACATAGAGGAAAAAGTAACGCCTGACGACCGAGACGATTACCGGAAGAAGAACGGTTTATCATGCAATCTCTTTAGTATGAAAAAATCGCGATGAGTGTAATGAATTGCCGCTGTCTGAGATAGCATAATCACGTGAAAACACAGAAATAAAGCACTTATCGTTGTTGTTTAAGGTTTCCTTAAGTTGCCCTCCCTATGATAGTGCTATTTCACGTTATTGACCGAAACTATGACACACGCCGTCAGCCCTTCAGAATTATCTAAGTTACCGACAAATAAGACAAAACGCCTTTACCGTTTGCCTGCCCGCTTTTATGGTTATCAGCTTTTCGGGCTGATCGTCCTTGCGCTGCTTTTTACCTGGCTTTCGCGCGATGAATCGCTTGACCGATGGATAACCGGCTTCTGGTATGACGCGGCGACGCACCATTTCCCGCTACAGCAAAACCCGCTGCTGGATCTGCTGAACCATCGGCTGGCGAAATATGTGGCCATTGCGCTGGCTGCCGCATCGCTGATTTACGGCGCTTACAAACGCAATGCCCGGCTGGTGACGGCCGCGCTTCTGATGGGGCTGGGGGCGCTGGTAGTTGGGGTGCTGAAAAGCATAAGCCACCACAGCTGTCCGTGGGATCTGGTTGAGTATGGCGGCAAAGCCGTCTCGTATCCCCTGTTCAGCGCCGTTCCGGCAGACAGCGGACCAGGACGCTGCTTTCCCGGCGGCCACGCCTCAAGCGGGTTTATGGTGATGGGGTTGTTTTTTGCCTTCTGGCGTGAACGTCCGCGCCTGGCCTGGACCTTTATCGCGTTAGGCGTTGTTATGGGGCTGCTGATGGGATTCGGGCAGGTCATGCGCGGCGCGCATTTTTTCTCTCACAACCTGTGGGCCGGGTGGTGGGTCTGGTTTTCCCAGGTGCTGGTTTACGGGCTGGTTTCCACCTGGTTTGCTAAAGAGTAACGAGATTATGTTAGAAAATCTGAACTACGAACTGTTTTACCTGCTCAACGCCACGCCAGCATCACCGGAATGGATGATCGATCTCGCCACCTTCATTGCGAAAGATGTGATCAGCATTGTACCGGCGCTGGCGGTGATCCTCTGGTTATGGGGACCTCGTACACAGGTCACCGCCCAGCGCCATCTGGTGATCAAAATGGCGATGGCGATCGGCGTGAGCGTGCTGGCAAGCTACGTGCTGGGCCACGCCTTCCCGCACGATCGTCCGTTTGTCGAGCACGTCGGCTACAACTTCCTGCACCATGCGCCGGATGACTCGTTCCCGAGCGATCACGGCACGGTGATCTTCACCTTTGCGCTGGCCTTCCTGTTCTGGCATCGCCTGTGGTCCGGCATGGTGCTGATGGGCGTGGCGGTCGCTATCGCCTGGTCCCGCGTCTACCTGGGCGTACATTGGCCGCTGGATATGGTCGGCGGTTTCCTGGTGGGGCTGATGGGCTGCGTCAGCGCAGCCATCCTGTGGAGCCTCTTTGGTCCGGCGCTTTATCGTGGATTATCACAGGCCTATCGCGTTCTGTTTGCCCTTCCGATCCGCAAAGGCTGGATACGTGACTAACCCCGGTCCGTCAGGTTACACTTGAGCCCCCGCCCTGCGGGGGCTCACTTTTTTAGCCCGAGGATCTATGGAAACACGTCGCGATGACCGCATTGCTCAGCTGCTTCAGGCGCTGAAGCGCAGCGATAAGCTGCATCTTAAGGAAGCCGCTACCCTGCTTGGCGTGTCTGAAATGACCATTCGTCGCGATCTGAACAGCGACAGCGCCCCCGTTGTGCTGCTTGGCGGGTATATTGTTCTGGAGCCGCGTAGCGCCAGCCATTATCTGTTAAGCGATCAAAAAACACGCCTGGTGGAAGAGAAGCGCAAAGCCGCACGGCTCGCCGCCTCGCTGGTGCAGCCGCATCAAACGCTGTTTTTTGACTGCGGTACGACAACCCCGTGGATCATCGAGGCCATCGACAGCACCGTTCCCTTTACCGCCGTCTGTTATTCGCTAAACACCTTCCTGGCCTTGCAGGAGAAACCGGCGTGCCGGGTGATTTTGTGCGGCGGCGAGTTTCATGCCAGCAACGCCATCTTCAAACCGCTGAATATTCAGGACACGCTGAGCAATGTATGTCCGGATATCGCCTTTTACTCTGCGGCGGGTGTGAATGTGAAACAGGGGGCAACCTGTTTTAATCTTGAAGAGTTACCGGTGAAACAGTGGGCGCTCAACGCCGCACAGCAGCATGTGCTGGTGGTTGATCACAGTAAATTTGGCAAGGTTCGTCCGGCAAGGATGGGGGAACTGTCGCGCTTTGACGCCATCGTCAGTGATTGCCGCCCGGATGACGAGCTGGTGTCGTATGCAAAGGCGCAGCAGGTGAAGTTGATGTATTGAGGTTGTGCCGGGTGGCGGCTTCGCCTTACCCGGCCTACAACGGCTCAAACGAAGGCCGGGTAAGCGCAGCGCCACCCGGCAAAAACCTAGCTAAACCAGCTGCCAAACCAGCCGTGGAACTTCATTAACACAAAGTCCCACATCCGGCTGAAGAAGCCGCCCTCTTCCACCGCTTCCATCACCACCAGCGGACGCTGCTCAATGGATTTGCCGTTAAGCTGGAAATCTATCGTCCCGACCACCTGGCCTTTTTTCAACGGCGCGGTCAGCTGTGGCTCGGTCAGGGTATAGCTGGCTTTCAGGTTTTTCAGCTGACCGCGTGGAATGGTGACGGACCCCGCTTCACCTGCCCCCAGGTTCACTTCACTTTTATCCCCAAACCAGACGCGCTGGCTGACGAAGGTGGCGTCCGGCTTAATCGGCGTGACGGTTTCAAAGAAGCGGAAACCCCAGGTCAGCAGTTTTTCGGATTCATTAAAACGAATGCGGTCGGTTTTCGTCCCCAGCACCACCGAGATCAGGCGCATGTCGCCCTGCGTCGCAGAAGCCACCAGGTTGTATCCGGCCCCGGCGGTCGTCCCCGTTTTCATGCCGTCCACGTTAACGTTACTGCTCCAGAGCAGACGATTACGGTTAGGCTGGCGGATATTGTTGAAGGTAAACTCTTTCTCTTTATGGATGGCGTACTCATCCGGCACGTCATGGATCAGCGCTTTGCCCAGCAGCGCCATATCGCGCGCGGTACTGAACTGACCGGGCGCATCCAGGCCGTGAACGGTTTTAAAGGTGGTGTTGGTCAGACCCAGTTTTTGCGCGTAGCCATTCATCAACCCAATGAATGAGTCCTGACTGCCTGCGACGTAATCGGCCAGCGCAATACAGGCATCATTTCCCGACTGAATAATGACCCCTTTATTCAGATCGGAAACGGAGACCTGATCGCCGGGCTTCAGGAACATGACGGACGAGCCGCGCAGCGCCGGGTTACCCGTCGCCCAGGCATCTTTGCCGACGGTGACCATGTCATCCAGCTTGATCTTGCCCGCTTTCAACGCCTGACCGACCACATAGCTGGTCATAATTTTCGTCAGGCTCGCCGGATCGAGTTTTTCGTCGGCGTTACCTTCCGCCAGCACTTTCCCGCTGGCGTAATCCATCAGGATCCAGGCGCGCGCATCGACAGGCGGCGCTTCGGGCGCCGTCTGTTCCGCCGCATGGAGCGTTGGGGCAAAAAGGAAAAGCAGCGCCGAGCCTGCCGCCAGGCTGCGCAGAGAAGAAGTTTTTTGCGTCATAAATGCCACCCGAGTGTCCATTCTAAAAATCACGTCACAATCACCGTGTCGCAAGAAGCGATGAGTAATAGCGCACTACAGCGTTCAAAGAAACCTGTTCCAGGTAAAGTTTTTAAAGTTTATGCAATAACATTCAGATACGCTTTGATTGCGGCGTTTTTTTTAGCATCTGTTGCGTAATTGTTAGGTTTATCTCACCATGGCGAAAAGCTGACTCGGATTCACATCTCATCGGGAGTAAATATGATTACGCTGTGGGGCAGGAACAATTCGACCAACGTGAAGAAAGTGCTCTGGACGCTGGAGGAGCTGGATTTACCGTTCAATCAAATCATGGCTGGCATGGCGTTCGGGGTGAATAAAGACGCCGACTATCTGGCGATGAACCCAAACGGACTGGTGCCGTTGCTGCGCGATGACGAGACAGACGCCACGCTGTGGGAGTCCAACACCATCGTGCGTTATCTCGCCGCGCAGTACGGCCAGGGTCGCCTGTGGGTGGAAAATCCGGCCCGGCGCGCGCAGGGCGAAAAATGGATGGACTGGGCAAACCAGACGCTTTCCCCCACGCACCGGGTGATCCTGATGGGGCTGATCCGCACGCCGGAAGCCGAACGTGATTATCCCGCCATTCATGCCGCCCAGGACGCCTGCGAATCCCTGTTCGCGATGATGGACGACGAACTGGCGAAGCACGCCTGGTTCTCCGGCGACACCTTCGGCGTGGGCGATATCGCCGTCGCCCCCTTCGTCTGGAACCTCACTAACATGGGTCTTAGCTGGAGCCCGCGCCCTCACCTGGAGCGCTGGATCCAGCAGCTTAGCGAGCGCCCGGCGTATCGCAACGTGGTGATGATCCCGGTGACCTGATTACGACCTGGACGGGCTGACTTTCAGCAGTTGCCCGTCCGTCTCGTCAGTCAGCACGTACAGATAGCCATCCGGCCCGACGCGCACATCGCGAATACGCTGATCTTTATCGCCCAGAATGCGTCCGTCCTCCGTCACGCTATTGCCCTTCACGCTCAGCACGATGACGTCTTTCTCCTTCAGCGCGCCGATAAACAGCTTGTTTTTCCACTGTGGGAAGACGTCGCTGTTGTAGAACGCCATGCCGCTGACGGCGGGCGATACTTTCCAGACAAACAACGGCTTTTCGGTGCCCTCAACGTGCTCGCCTTTCGCTTCCGGGATTTTCAGGCCGCTGTAATTGATCCCGTGCGTCGCCAGGGGCCAGCCGTAGTTTTTGCCCTTCTCAGGAATGTTAATCTCATCCCCACCGCGTGGTCCGTGTTCGTTGAGCCACAGCGTGTCACTCCACGGATTCATCGCCATCCCCTGCGGGTTGCGAATGCCATAGGACCAGATTTCCGGGCGCGCACCGGCGGTGTTCACAAACGGATTATCCGGCGGCACTTTTCCGTCCTCCGTCAGGCGCACCACCTTGCCCTGAAGCTTGTCCAGCTCCTGCGCCGTCGGGCGCTGGTTGTTTTCACCCAGGCCAATAAAGAGATAGCCTTTGCCGTCGAACACCAGCCGTCCGCCAAAGTGGTTGCCGGTAGAGAGCTTCGGCATCTGTCGGAACACCACCTGGAAGCCCTCAATGCGCGAAAGGTCATCGCTCAACCGCCCGTAGCCCACGGCGGTACCCGCTTTGCCATCATTACCTGCCTCGGCGAAGCTGAGCCAGACCCGCCGTGACTGTGCAAAATCCGGGGCCAGCGCGACGTCCAGCAGTCCGCCCTGGCCGCTCGCCCACACTTTCGGCACGCCGACAATCGGATCGGAGAGCCCTTTTCCTGCCTGCCAGTGCTTAAGCTGCCCGTCTTTGAGCGTGATGAGCAGCCCCTTGTTATCTGGCAAAAACGCCAGCGACCAGGGGTGATCCAGTTTTGTCTGTAGCACGTCGACCTTAACCGTCTCAGGTGCTGCAAGCAGTGAAAGCGGGAATAACAAGACTGGAAGGAAAATCAGCGAGGATCGAGGCATAACGCACTCCTTTGTCGACATATGGCTTAAAGATTAGCCACTGTTCCCGGGTGCGTTACCACTTTTACAAAAGCTTAATCAGAAGGGGGAGTTGCCTCCCCCGGGTTCAGTGCCGGGCAAGCGTTTCCGGCTTGTTCAGACACATGATGCAAAGCGCGAGCGTGGTCAGGCAGTTTTCAAGCTTCTCCGCGTTAACGGCAATAAAATTCGGGCAGTCGTGACGTCCGTTCATCAAACAGACCCCGGCGATGGAGAGCACCTCGGCGGCGCGGCGCAACGCCACTAATTCGCTTTCAGCGTAGTGCGCTTTCAGGATGGGTGCTTTTTCGCGCATGAAATTGCAAAGTTCAAAGAAGTTATCACGCAGATTTTCGCTTTCGCTGACTGACATATACCCTTTCGCCTTGCGGAGTTGCAGATATGCGGCCAGGTCGATTCGGGCGTTGATCAGCTTGTTAAGCAGATCGCGTTTCAGTCTGTCAACGGACATGCGATTTCCTCCCCTGTCAGCCATGTTACCTTATTAAGGATAAGGTCATTTTTTGTACAATGTAATGCCTGAGATCAATAAACGATAACTGATTAACATTCTTTACAATGTTACAACGATTGCCCGCCTCAACTGCGCCATCAAGAGTGTATAAATCCCCCGCGATACGCTGTAAAATCCCGCCCTGATAACTCCATAATTGATGAATTTTTAACCTATGAGCAATGTTACGCACCCGCCGAAAATCGGCTTTGTCTCCCTCGGCTGCCCGAAGAACCTGGTGGACTCCGAACGCATCCTGACTGAACTTCGCACTGAAGGCTATGACGTGGTGCCAAGCTACGACAACGCCGACATGGTGATCGTCAACACCTGCGGGTTCATCGACAGCGCGGTCCAGGAGTCACTGGAAGCCATTGGTGAAGCCCTGACGGAAAACGGCAAAGTGATTGTCACCGGCTGCCTGGGCGCGAAGGTGGATCAGATCCGCGAAGTGCACCCGAAAGTGCTTGAGATCACAGGCCCGCACAGCTACGAGCAGGTGCTGGAACATGTTCATCACTACGTCCCCAAACCAAAGCACAACCCGTTCCTGAGCCTGGTGCCGGAACAGGGCGTGAAGCTGACGCCGCGCCACTACGCCTACCTGAAAATTTCCGAAGGCTGCAACCACCGCTGTACCTTCTGCATCATCCCGTCGATGCGTGGCGATCTGGTGAGCCGTCCGATTGGCGAGGTGCTGGCAGAAGCCAAACGCCTGGCCGACGCGGGCGTGAAGGAGCTGCTGGTCATCTCCCAGGACACCTCCGCCTACGGTGTGGACGTCAAACACCGCTCCGGTTTCCACAACGGCGAGCCGGTGAAAACCAGCATGGTCGGCCTGTGCGAGCAGCTGGCTAAGCTCGGGATCTGGACGCGCCTGCACTACGTCTACCCTTATCCGCACGTTGACGATGTGATCCCGCTGATGGCGGAAGGCAAAATCCTGCCGTATCTGGATATCCCGCTACAGCACGCCAGCCCGCGCATTCTGAAGCTGATGAAACGTCCTGGCTCCGTGGATCGCCAACTGGCGCGCATCAAGCAGTGGCGTGAGATCTGCCCGGATCTGACCCTGCGCTCCACCTTTATTGTCGGCTTCCCGGGTGAAACCGAAGAAGATTTCCAGATGCTGCTCGACTTCCTGAAAGAGGCGCGTCTGGATCGCGTCGGCTGCTTCAAGTACAGCCCGGTTGAAGGCGCAACGGCCAACGAGCTGGCGGACCAGGTACCGGAAGAGGTAAAAGAGGAGCGCTGGAACCGCTTTATGCAGCTGCAACAGCAGATCTCTGCTGAACGCTTGCAGGAGAAAGTGGGCCGCGAAATTCTGGTGATTATCGACGAAGTGGACGAAGAAGGCGCGATTGGCCGCAGCATGGCGGATGCACCGGAAATCGATGGCGCGGTGTACCTGAACGGCGAAACACAGGTTAAGCCGGGTGATATTATTCGCGTGAAGGTTGAAAACGCGGATGAGTATGACCTGTGGGGTAGCCGGGTTTAAACACCCTGCTTCCCTTTTGTAGGCCGGGTAAGGCGTAGCCGCCACCCGGCACATTCCACAGCACTACCCTTTTATCCGCGGATCCAGCGCGTCGCGCAGCCCATCCCCCAGCAGGTTAAACGCCAGCACGGTCAGGAAAATCGCCAGGCTCGGGAAGATCGCCACGTGTGGCGCAATCACCATATCCGCCCGCGCCTCGTTCAGCATCGCGCCCCACTCCGGCGTCGGCGGCTGTGCCCCTAACCCCAGAAACGACAGGCTGGCCGCCGAGATAATCGACACGCCTATGCGCATGGTGAAATAGACCACGATAGACGAGACCGTTCCCGGCAGAATATGGCTGAACAGGATGGTGGCATCGCTGGCTCCCATGCTGCGCGCCGACTCGATAAAGGTCTGCTGCTTCAGCACCAGCGTGTTGCCACGTACCAGACGCGCGAAAGCGGGAATCGAGAATACCGCCACGGCGATAATGACGTTCGCCATGCCGCTGCCCATCACCGCCACCACGGCAATCGCCAGCAGAATACCGGGAAAGGCAAACAGCACGTCGCAGATACGCATGATGATGCGGTCCCACCAGCCTTCGTAGTACCCGGCCACCAGCCCCAGCACGGTGCCAATTGCTGCGCCCATCAGCACCGCGAAGACCCCGGCCGCCAGTGAGATCTGCGCCCCTACCAGCACGCGGCTAAAAATATCGCGCCCGAGCGAGTCCACGCCAAACCAGTGCATCATCGACGGACCATCGTTCAGCCGGTCGTAGTCGAAGTAGTTTTCCGCATCAAACGGGGCTATCCAGGGGGCGATAATCGCCACCAGGATCAGCAGTAACACAAACAACCCGGCGACCATAGCGACGGGCTGACGACGGAATCGACGCCAGAACTCAACCCACGGGGGGCGAATATGGTCCGGCCTGATCCCCGGCATAGCGTTTAAAATGGCCTGGCGACGCCAGTTCAGTAATCGCATCTTACTTATACCTGATGGCCGGGTTAATGGCGGCGTAAAGCACATCCACCACTAAGTTGATAAGAATAAACTCCAGCGAGAAAAGCAGGACTTCAGCCTGAATAACCGGATAGTCACGCATATCGACCGAGTCGACCAGCAGGCGCCCCAGCCCCGGCCAGTTAAAGACCTTCTCAACCACGATAGAGCCCCCCAGCAGGAAGCCGAACTGTAGCCCCATCATCGTGACCACCGGGATCATCGCATTACGAAAACCATGCTTCAGAATGACCCATTTCTCACTCACCCCTTTTGCCCGCGCGGTGCGAATGTAATCTTCGCTCAGCACGTCGACAAACGAGGCGCGGGTAAACCGGGCCATAACCGCCGCAACGGCCGCGCCTAGCGTCATAGAGGGCAGAATGTAGTGCTTCCAGGTGTCGGCCCCGACGGTCGGCAACCAGCCCAGCTCGACGGAGAAAATCTGCATCAGCAGCATGCCCAGCGCAAACGCCGGGAAAGAGATGCCGGTGACCGCCAGCGCCATACCGAGCTTATCCGGCCAGCGGTTGCGCCAGACGGCGGCGACAATCCCCGCGCCCAGGCCAAAGACAACCGCCCAGCTCATACTGGCAATCGTTAACCAGAAGGTAGGCATAAAGCGGCTGGCAATCTCCTCCGACACCGGACGACGCGACACCATTGAGATGCCGAAATCGCCCTGAAGGACATTGCCAATGTAACGCAGAAATTGCCTGTACAGCGGCTGGTCAAGACCGAGCTGTTTACGCACCAGTTCAATAACCGTCGCATCCGCTTCCGGTCCGGCAATCAAACGCGCCGGATCGCCGGGCAGCATATGAACAAACAAAAACACCAGCACGGCCACAATCAGCAGCGTCGGGATAAGCCCCAGCAGGCGTTTACACACATAATTCAGCATGAGTTTTATTTCAAATCCGCGTCATCAAAGCTAAAGCCCGTATCCGGCATGATGTAAAAACCGGTCAGCGCTTTGTTGTGGGCTGAGACCAGTTTTTCCACCACCAGCGGCACCCACGGCGACTCTTTCCAGATAATGTCCTGCGCCTCTTTGTACAGGCGTGCTTTCTCTTCCGGTTTGGTGGTTTTCAGGGCATCGGCCAGATCTTTATCCACCTTCGGATTACTGTAGAACGCGGTATTGAACAGCGTTGGCGGCCAGTTCTGGGAAGCAAACAGCGGCGACAGGGACCAGTCCGCTTCTCCGGTTGAAGCCGTCCAGCCGGTGTAGAACATCCGCACGCCGCTCTCTTTCTGTCCTTTGCCTTCCACTTCCGCCGCTCGCTGTCCGGCATCCATCGCCGTAACCCTGGCTTTAATACCCACCTGCGCCAGCTGCTGCTGGGTAAATTGCAGCACCTTCTGCGCGGTACTGTGGTTATGCGACGACCACAGCGTAGTGCTAAAGCCGTTCGGATAGCCCGCCTCTTTCAGCAGTTCCCGCGCTTTCGCCGGATCGTAAGGCCACGGCTGATAGCTTTGCGCGTACTCAATGGTTGGCGGCATCACGCCCGTCGCCGGGGTGGCGTAGCCGGCAAAGGCCACCTTCACCAGCGCCTGGCGGTTAATGGCGTAGTTGATGGCTTCACGCACCTTCGGGTTATCAAACGGTTTCTGCGTAACGTTCATACTGATGTAGCGCTGCATGATCGACGGGCTGGCCACCAGTTCCAGCTTGCTGTTTTTCGCCAGCAGCGCAGCCTGTTCGTACGGGATCGGGAAGGCAAACTGCGCTTCGCCGGTTTGCAGCATTGCAGCGCGGGTGTTGTTGTCCACTACCGGCCGCCAGGTGATGGTATCCAGCTTCGGCAGCCCCTGCTGCCAGTATCCGGCGAATTTTTTCACCTTCACAAAATCGGTCTGGTTCCAGGTGAGCAGTTCGTACGGTCCGGTCCCCACCGGGTGGAAGCCAATCTCTTTGCCATATTTTTTCAGGGCGGCGGGCGAAATCATCGCCGTCGCGGGATGCGCCAGGATATTGATAAACGCCGAGAACGGCTCTTTAAGGGTGATCTTCACCGTTGCCGGATCAACCACCTCGGTTTGGGCGATATTTTTATACAGGTTGTAGCGTTTAAGACCGTTTTCCGGATTGCTGGCACGATCCAGGTTGACCTTAACCGCCTCGGCGTTGAAGTCGGTGCCATCCTGGAACTTCACGCCGGTACGGAGCTTAACGGTATAGACCAGCCCGTCGTCCGACACGGTATAGCCTTCCGCCAGCACGTTTTTCAGCTTCATTTCGCGGTCCAGGCCGAACAGCCCCTGGTAGAAGGATTTTGCCACCGCCTGAGAAAGAGTGTCGTTGGCATCATACGGATCCAGGGTCGTGAAGTTAGACCCCACAGCCACCACCACATCTTTCGCCGCGAACGCGGGGGCGGCGGCCAGCGCAGCCGTCACGCTCGCGGCCAGCAGCCATTTACGAGCAACAAAAGGAACCATTGTGTTCTCCTGCCTGTTGTAAGTTATAACCGCGAGAATGCATTGCCCTGACGCGGTGGTGCGACAAAATGACCGGGTCCCACCTCACGCAGCGCCACGCGCTCCAGGGTTTCGCCCCGTTTACGAATATTGCTCGGCATTTCGTCCTGCAACAGCACGCGCTGGGCGTGACGATGCTCAGGATCGGCAACCGGTACGGCAGCCATCAGCTTGCGGGTGTAAGGGTGCTGCGGGTTTTCAAACACCGCCCGACGGGGGCCGATTTCAACAATTTGCCCCATGTACATCACCGCCACGCGATGGCTGATCCGCTCCACCACCGCCATATCGTGGGAGATAAACAGAAACGCAATGCCCAAATCCCGCTGTAAATCGAGCAGGAGATTGATGATTTGCGCGCGGATAGAGACATCCAGCGCTGACACGGACTCATCCGCAATCACCACTTTCGGATTGAGGGCCAATGCCCTCGCAATGCAGATACGCTGGCGCTGACCGCCAGAAAATTCGTGCGGATAACGCCAGGCATGCTCCGGCTTCAGGCCCACGCGCTCCAGCAGCCATGCGACGCGGCGCTGCGCGGCTTCACCGTCGAGCAGGTTATGCACCCGCAGCGGCTCCATAATCGAGTACCCCACCGTATGGCGCGGATCGAGCGACGCATAAGGATCCTGGAATATAAACTGAATATCCCGGCGCACCGCCTGCAATTTACTGTTAGGGAGCGTGTCGATGCGCTCACCGTTGAAGGTGATGCTCCCCTCCTGCGACGCCACCAGCCTGAGCAGCGCCCGCCCGGTGGTGGATTTACCGCAGCCGGACTCCCCCACCAGCGCCAGCGTTTCGCCCGGCCAGAGATCAAAACTGACGTTTTCAACCGCATGCACTTCGCGCTTCACGCGATTGAGGATCCCGCTACGCAGCGGGAAACGGGTCACCAGGTCACGCACTTCGAGGATTGGCCTGCCAGGAACCACCGTATCCTGCTCGGTTTCGTCTTCCTGCTGGCCCTGTTCGATCTGTGAGAACAGCGGAAAACGGCGCGGAAAATCACTGCCATTCATGGCCCCCAGACGCGGGACCGCCGCCAGTAGCGCTTTGGTATAAGGATGCACCGGCGCATGAAAGACCTGCTCCACCGTGCCGGTTTCCACGGCATTGCCCTGATGCATAACCAGCACCCGATCGGCAATATCCGCCACCACCCCCATATCATGGGTGATGAAAATCACCCCCATCTCCATCTCCTGCTGCAACACCTTAATCAGTTGCAGGATCTGGGCCTGAATGGTGACATCCAGCGCCGTGGTGGGTTCGTCCGCAATGAGCACCGCCGGACGGCACGACAGCGCCATCGCAATCATCACCCGCTGGCGCATGCCGCCGGAAAGCTGATGCGGATAGCGGGACAAAATCGCGTGCGCCTCAGGGATACGCACCAGCTCCAGCATCCGTTTTGCTTCGTT
Organism: Enterobacter sp. BIDMC 27; assembly: GCF_000534415.1. Taxonomy (NCBI): domain Bacteria; kingdom Pseudomonadati; phylum Pseudomonadota; class Gammaproteobacteria; order Enterobacterales; family Enterobacteriaceae; genus Enterobacter; species Enterobacter sp. BIDMC 27. The sequence goes on along the minus strand of NZ_KI973178.1, from coordinate 2,372,596 downwards.
GAGCGCCTCATCACCGCTCAGTCCCTGATGCAGGCGGATAGATTCGGCAATCTGCTCGCCCACCGGAAAAACCGGGTTCAGGGAGGTCATCGGCTCCTGAAAAATCATCGCAATATCTGCCCCGCGCACCCCCTGCATCTGGGACGCACTGAGCTCGTTGAGATCGATAACCTGACGGTTGCGACGGCGCAACAGCATCCGCTCGCTGGTGACCTGCCCGCCCGTCTGCTCAAGCAGACGCATCAGCGCCAGCGCGGTAACGGATTTACCGGAACCTGATTCGCCAACAATCGCCAGCGTCTCGCCGCGCCTGAGCGAAAACGATAAATTCTGTACTGCGGGGATGAACTGCCGCTCTTCCTGAAACGCAATATTCAGTTGGTGGACAGCCAGCACTTCGCAGTTGTCCAGCTCTTCACGGTGCGGCACGCAATGCCCCCTTATTCACGATAAATGCCTGTGCTGGGCGCATCGCCGGCATACCCCCACGCCCGGTACATCCCTTCACTGTTGAACGGCAGAGCCACGTTGCCCTCCCGATCCACCGCAATTAAGCCGCCAATCCCGCCCAGCGCCGGCAGTTTCTCCATCACTACCCGCTCGCAGGCCTCACTCAGGCTTAATCCGCCGTAATCCATTAGCGCGGTAATGTCGTAGGCCGCCAGCGCGCGGATAAACACTTCGCCGGTGCCGGTGCATGACACCGCCGCGGTGGCGTTATTGGCGTAACACCCGGCCCCCGGCAGCGGGCTGTCGCCGACGCGACCGGGAAGTTTGTTGGTCATACCGCCTGTCGACGTCGCGGCGGCGAGGTTACCGGCTTTATCCAGCGCCACCGCGCCTACCGTGCCCATTTTGCTGCGTTCATCGAGCGGCGCGGCATGGTCCAGCTGCGTCATCCCCGCTGTACGGGCGTCCAGCAGTTGCCGGTAACGCTCCTCGGTGGAGAAAAGATCGGGCGAGACCGTGTCCATCCCGTGCTCGACGGCAAATTTTTCCGCCCCCGCCCCGGCCAGCAGCACATGCGGGCTTTGTTCCATCACCAGACGCGCGGCCAGCACCGGATTACGCAGACGGCTGACACCCGCTACCGCGCCCGCCTTCAGGGTGACGCCGTCCATCACGCAGGCATCCAGCTCGTGCGTTTCATCGCGCGTAAAGACCGAGCCAATACCGGCATTAAACAGCGGGCACTCCTCCAGCAGACGTACTGCTTCGGTCACCACGTCCAGCGCGCTGTCGCCCGCTTCCAGCATCCGCTGGCCTGTTTCCACAATGGCGTTCAGCGCATCAATATAACGCTTCTCCTGCTCGGGACTGAGCTGTGCACGGGTGATTGCCCCGGCACCGCCATGAATTGCGATAACCGCTTTACTCATTTCGCATCACCCATCAGCCTGGCTGGCTGCTTTTTCTATAAATATCATTATCGTCGACGAATCTTCAGATGATTTTTGAATATAGAAAGACGCAACTGTGATGTAAAGCGTACACCCATCGGGTCATACAGTTAGCCGCACTTTTCTGCCATAATGAGCGCTTTCGTTGTTACTCCGCAGGAGCCCACCATGGATTTTACCGCCGGACTGATGCCGCTTGAGACGGCACTCTCGCAGATGCTTGACCGTATTACTCCCCTGCACGACGTTGAGACGCTGCCGCTTGTGCGCTGTTTTGGCCGTATTGCCGCGCGCGATATCGTCTCGCCGCTGAACGTGCCGGGGTTCGACAACGCGGCGATGGACGGCTATGCCGTACGTCTGGCGGATCTGCAAACGGGTCAGCCGCTGCCGGTGGCAGGTAAAGCGTTTGCCGGGCAGCCGTTCAACGGTGAGTGGCCAGCGGGCACCTGCGTGCGCATTATGACCGGGGCACCGGTGCCAAAGGGCTGTGAAGCCGTGGTGATGCAGGAAGAGACCGAACAAACGGACGACGGCGTGCGCTTTACCGCCAGCGTCAAAGCGGGACAAAATATCCGCCACATCGGGGAAGACATTACCCTGGGCGCAACGGTCTTTGCCGCCGGGCAAAAGCTGACGGTCGCCGAACTGCCGGTGCTGGCATCGCTTGGCATCGCGGAGATTGACGTGGTCCGCAAAGTGCGCGTGGCGGTGTTCTCCACGGGAGACGAGCTACAGCTTCCGGGTCAGCCACTGAACGAGGGGCAGATTTACGACACCAACCGTCTGGCGGTGCACCTGATGCTTGAGCAGCTGGGCTGTGAGGTGATTAACCTCGGTATCATTCCTGACGCTCCGCAAAAACTGCGCGCGGCGTTTATCGACGCTGACGCCTCTGCCGACGTGGTGATCAGCTCCGGCGGCGTATCGGTTGGCGAAGCGGATTACACCAAAACCCTGCTTGAAGAGCTGGGCGAAATCGCCTTCTGGAAGCTGGCGATTAAACCGGGCAAACCGTTCGCGTTTGGCAAACTTCCGCACAGCTGGTTCTGTGGCCTGCCGGGTAACCCGGTCTCCGCCGCGCTTACCTTCTACCAGCTGGTGATCCCGCTGCTGGCGAAGCTTTCAGGCAACAATGCCAGCCCGCTGCCGGAGCGTGTGCGCGTGCGGGCGGCAACGCGCCTCAAAAAATCACCCGGCCGTCTCGATTTCCAGCGCGGCATTCTGGCGCGCAACGCCGACGGCGAGCTGGAGGTGAGCACTACCGGGCATCAGGGTTCGCACATCTTTAGCTCCTTCAGTCAGGGGAACTGCTTTATCGTGCTGGAGCGCGATCGCGGCCACGTTGCGGCGGGCGAATGGGTTGAAGTGGAACGCTTTAATCACCTGTTCGGAGGCTGACATGACGGTGGAACTGAGCGACCCGGAGATGATGCGCTATAACCGCCAGATCGTGCTACGCGGGTTTGATTTCGAGGGCCAGGAAGCGCTCAAGGCGGCCAGCGTGCTGGTTGTGGGCCTGGGCGGGCTGGGCTGCGCAGCGGCGCAATACCTGGCTGCGGCGGGTGTCGGCAGCATGACGCTGCTGGATTTCGACACCGTGTCGGTGTCCAACCTGCAACGCCAGACGCTGCACAGCGACGCGACGGTCGGTCAGCCTAAAGTGGAATCAGCACGCACGGCGCTGGCGCGCATTAACCCCAACGTTCAGTTCACCCTGATTGACGCGATGCTGGATGACGACGCGCTGTTTGCGCAGATTGCACGGCATGACCTGGTGCTGGACTGCACCGATAACGTCGCCATTCGCAACCAGCTCAATGCGGGCTGCTTTGCCCGTAAAACGCCGCTGATTTCCGGCGCGGCCATTCGCATGGAGGGGCAAATCACCGTCTTCACCTACGCTGAAGGAGAGCCCTGCTACCGCTGCCTGAGCCGTCTGTTTGGCGAGAATGCGCTGACCTGCGTCGAGGCGGGCGTGATGGCGCCACTGGTTGGCGTTATCGGTTCCTTGCAGGCGATGGAGGCGATCAAAGTGCTGGCGCACTACGGCACGCCCGCAGCGGGTAAAATCGTGATGTATGACGCGATGACCTGCCAGTTCCGCGAGATGAAGCTGATGCGTAACCCCGGGTGTGAGGTGTGTAGCCAGTAAAAAAGTCGGGTGGCGGCTTTGCCTTACCCGACCTACAACGGCTCGAACGGCGCCACCCGGCAACAGCGATGCAAACGTAGGCCGGGTAAGCGTTAGCGCCACCCGGCAACCGCATCAGACAGACGTCCGCCCAAACGCCCCCTGCCAGTCCTGCTCAAACTTCACAATTGCCGCATCCACGGCCGGAGAGGTAATAAACTGCTGCGCCACGTCCAGCGGCAGCGTGATGGACTCGCACCCTGCCAGCAGGCAGTCCAGCGCCTGGCGCGGGGTTTTAAAGCTCGCCGCCAGCACTTTTGACTGCGGGGCATGCAGGGTCAGCAGCTGTTGCAGTTCGACTACCGTCTGGATCCCGTCCCCGCCCTGTGCGTCCACGCGATTTACATAAGGAGCCACATACTCAGCCCCCGCCAGTGCGGAGAGCATCCCCTGTGCTGCGCCATACACCGCCGTACCCAGCGTCGGGATCCCTTCTGCTTTCAGCATTTTGATCGCCGCCAGCCCTTCGGCAGTCACGGGCACTTTCACCACCAGGTCATTGATTATCGCGCGCAGCTTACGTGCGTCTTCCACCATCCCCTCGGCGGTCTTCGCCATCACCTGAGCGAACAGCCGGCCCTTGCCGCCCAGCGCGTCGTGCAGCGCGGGCAGCAGCTCTTCCAGAGGCGTTTTACCCGCCGCCACAATGCTTGGGTTAGTGGTCACGCCCGCCAGCGGAAAGATACGCGCCAGCTTTTTGACTGCCGCAACGTCAGATGTGTCGAGATAAAGTTCCATGATGTCACCCTCAAAATTAGCCTGCACTTACCCTATCACAGCAAAACCTGCTCAGGAATTGACCCATATCAAGATAACTTTCATTCGAAAGTAATTTAATCTTCATATGTAATTCGAGGGCAAGAAAATGATCTTCAATATACAGCGTTACTCCACCCACGACGGCCCCGGTATTCGAACCGTGGTATTCCTGAAAGGCTGCTCGCTGGGCTGTCGCTGGTGTCAGAACCCGGAAAGCCGCTCCCGCACGCGGGACGTCCTGTTTGATGCCCGTCTGTGCCTGGACGGCTGTGACCTGTGTCAGCAGGCCGCGCCGGGGTGTGTTGAACGCGCGCTGAACGGGCTGGTCATTCATCGTGAGACGCTTAACGACGAGACGCTCACTGCCCTCACCGACTGCTGCCCGACCCAGGCGCTTATCGTCTGCGGTGAGGAGAAGCAGGTGGAGGAGATTATGGCCACCGTGCTGCGCGACAAGCCCTTCTACGACCGCAGCGGCGGCGGGATCACCCTCTCCGGCGGCGAGCCGTTCATGAACCCGGCGCTGGCACATGCCCTGTTTAAAGCCAGCCATGAACAAGGCATTCATACGGCCGTTGAAACCTGCCTTCACGTGCCCTGGCATTATATCGAGCCGTCACTGCCGTATGTCGATCTGTTCCTGGCGGACCTGAAGCATGTGGACAGTGACGTATTCAAACAGTGGACCGATGGCTCAGCCAGACGGATCCTGGACAACCTGAAGCGCCTGGCTGCCGCCGGGAAAAAAATCACCATTCGCGTGCCGCTGATCCAGGGCTTTAACGCCGATGAAGCGTCGGTTACCGCCATTACCAATTTCGCCGCCGACGAACTCGGCGTTCACGATATTCATTTTCTGCCGTATCACACGCTGGGCATGAACAAATACACCCTGCTCGGCCAACCCTACTCTGCCCCTGACAAACCGCTGGATAACCCTGCCCTGCTGGACTTCGCGCAGCAGTATGCCTGCCAGAAAGGGTTAACAGCGACCTTACGAGGATAAACTTATGACCACCCTGAATCTCAACACCCTCAGCGAGCGCATCAAGGCGCACAAAACGGCGCTGGTGCATATCGTTAAGCCGCCGGTCTGTACCGAGCGCGCACAGCATTATACCGAAATGTATCAGCAGCACATGGACAAGCCGATCCCGGTACGTCGCGCCCTGGCGCTGGCGCATCACCTGGCCGAGCGTACCATCTGGATCAAGCATGACGAGCTGATTATCGGTAACCAGGCCAGCGAAGTGCGCGCCGCGCCGATCTTCCCGGAATATACCGTCTCCTGGATTGAGAAAGAGATTGACGATCTGGCGGACCGTCCGGGTGCGGGCTTCGCGGTCAGCGAAGAGAACAAGCACGTCCTGCATGCGATCTGCCCGTGGTGGCGCGGCCAGACGGTGCAGGATCGCTGCTACGGTATGTTTACCGACGAGCAGAAAGGCCTGCTGGAAACCGGCATTATCAAAGCCGAAGGCAATATGACCTCCGGTGACGCACACCTGGCAGTGAATTTCCCGCTGGTGCTGGAGAAAGGGCTTGACGGCCTGCGCGCGAAAGTGGCCGAGCGCCGGTCGCGCATCAACCTGACGGTGCTGGACGATCTGCACGGCGATCAGTTCCTGAAAGCCATTGATATCGTGCTGGAAGCCGTAAGCCTGCACATCAAACGCTTTGCCGACCTGGCGCGTAAAATGGCCGCGACAGAAACCCGCGACAGCCGCCGCGACGAGCTGCTGGCCATGGCGGAAAACTGCGACATCATCGCCCACCAACCGCCAAAAACCTTCTGGCAGGCGCTACAGCTGTGCTACTTCATTCAGCTGATCCTGCAAATTGAGTCCAACGGTCACTCCGTCTCCTTTGCCCGTATGGACCAGTACCTTTACCCGTACTACCGCCGCGACGTGGAGCTGGATCAGAGTCTGGATCGCGAGCACGCCATTGAGCTGCTGCACAGCTGCTGGCTGAAGCTGCTGGAGGTGAACAAAATCCGCTCCGGCTCGCACTCCAAAGCCTCTGCGGGCAGCCCGCTGTATCAGAACGTCACCATCGGCGGCCAGAAGCTGGTCAACGGTGAGCCGATGGACGCGGTCAACCCGCTCTCTTACGCGATTCTGGAGTCCTGTGGTCGCCTGCGCTCCACCCAGCCAAACCTGAGCGTGCGCTACCACGCGGGGATGAGCAACGACTTCGTCGACGCCTGCGTGCAGGTGATCCGCTGCGGCTTCGGGATGCCAGCGTTTAACAACGATGAAATCGTGATCCCGGAATTTATCAAGCTCGGCGTGGAACGAGAGGACGCGTATGACTATGCGGCGATTGGCTGTATCGAAACCGCCGTCGGCGGCAAGTGGGGCTATCGCTGCACCGGCATGAGCTTTATCAACTTCGCCCGCGTGATGCTCGCCGCGCTGGAAGGTGGCCGCGATGCCACCAGCGGTAAGGTATTCCTGCCGCAGGAAAAAGCGCTTTCTGCCGGTAACTTCGGCAATTTCGATGAGATCATGGCGGCGTGGGATAACCAGATCCGCTACTACACCCGCAAATCCATTGAGATCGAGTACGTGGTGGACACCATGCTGGAAGAGAACGTCCACGATATTCTCTGCTCGGCGCTGGTGGACGACTGCATTGAACGCGCGAAAAGCATTAAGCAGGGCGGCGCGAAGTATGACTGGGTTTCCGGCCTACAGGTGGGGATCGCCAACCTTGGCAACAGCCTGGCGGCGGTGAAGAAGCTGGTGTTTGACCAGGGCGTTATCGGTCAGCAACAGCTGGCGGCGGCGCTGGCGGATGACTTCGAGGGGCTGACCCACGAGCAGTTGCGCCAGCGCCTGATCAACGGCGCGCCGAAGTACGGTAACGACGACGACAGCGTGGACCTGCTGCTGACCCGTGCCTACGAAACCTACATTGAAGAGCTGAAGCAGTACCATAACCCACGCTACGGCCGCGGCCCGATTGGGGGTAACTACTATGCGGGCACGTCGTCTATCTCCGCAAACGTGCCGTTTGGCGCAGCAACCATGGCAACGCCGGACGGCCGTAAAGCCCACACCCCGCTGGCGGAAGGGGCAAGCCCGGCCTCCGGTACCGACCACCTCGGCCCGACGGCGGTGATTGGCTCCGTGGGTAAACTGCCGACGGAAGCGATTCTCGGCGGCGTGCTGCTAAACCAGAAGCTGAACCCGTCGACGCTGGAAAACGACAGCGATCGCCAGAAGCTGATGGTGCTGCTGCGCACCTTCTTCGAGGTGCATAAAGGCTGGCACATTCAGTACAACATCGTCTCCCGCGAAACGCTGCTGGAAGCGAAGAAACACCCGGATCAGTATCGTGACCTGGTGGTGCGCGTCGCGGGTTACTCGGCGTTCTTCACCGCCCTGTCGCCGGATGCGCAGGACGATATTATCGCCCGTACTGAGCATACGCTGTAACGGTTTATCCCCTCTCCCTTGAGGGAGAGGGTTAGGGTGAGGGGGAAATGCGCACGCTGATGCCCTCACCCCGGCCCTCTCCCACGGGGAGAGGGAGAAAACACTAAAAACGGCAACTTCGGTTGCCGTTTTGCTTTGACTTTCGAATGAAATTAAATTTGTGCTCCCCGTCACCTTGTTATTAGAATGTTTCAAACGCAGTGACCCAGGAGCACAGTATGACCGTAAAAGTTATCGTCACCGATATGGACGGAACTTTCCTTGATGATGCCAAGCAGTACGATCGTGACCGCTTCCAGGCACAGTTTGAGCAGCTTAAAGCCCGCGACATTGAATTTGTTGTCGCCAGCGGCAACCAGTATTACCAGCTCATCTCCTTCTTCCCGGAGCTGAAAGATCAGATCTCCTTCGTCGCGGAAAACGGCGCGCTGGTCTTCGATCACGGCGAACAGATTTTCCACGGCGAACTGACGCGTCATGAGTCGCAAATCGTCATTGGCGAGTTGCTAAAAGACAAAGGGCTGAACTTTGTGGCCTGCGGGCTGGAGAGCGCGTACGTCAGCGATAAAGCACCAGAAGCGTTCGTGAAGCTGATGTCGAAACACTACCATCGCTTAAAACCCATCAGCGATTACCGCGAAATTGACGACGTGCTGTTTAAATTCTCCCTGAACCTGCCGGACAGCGATATCCCGAATCTGGTTGATAAACTGCATGTCTCCCTGGACGGCATCATGAAGCCGGTCACCAGCGGCTTCGGTTTTGTCGATTTGATTATCCCCGGCCTGCACAAAGCCAACGGCATCAGCCGCCTGCTGAAACGCTGGAAAACCTCCCCGCAGGAGTGCGTCGGCATTGGCGACAGCGGCAACGATGCGGAAATGCTGAAGCTGGTGAAATACTCGTTTGCGATGGGCAACGCGGCGGAAAGCATTAAAGCGGTCAGCCGTTACGCTACCGACGATAACAACCATCAGGGCGCGCTGAACGTGATTCAGGCCGTGCTCGACGCGCACTCCCCATTCGACGCCTGATCCCCCTACCTGCCGGAGCCTCGCTCCGGCCCCCTCACTCTTTTCCCATCCTGTGGTACCCGTCAAGGTTTTAAACTTGCATTAACTTTTTTTTAACTTAAAGTATCACTTGTAGACACTTTTACTTTCGAATGAAAGATGCGAGGCAGTTATGACCTTTACCAGCGAAACGTTGCCAGCGGACCATAAAGCGGCAATCCGTCAGATGAAACGTGAATTACGCGCGCAGATCGGCGATGTGCAGGCGGTGTTCGACCGGCTCAGCGATAAAATCGCCACCCGCGTGGCGGAAATCAACGCTCTCAAAAACAAAGGCGAAACCGTCTGGCCAGTGATCCCTTTTGCCGACGTGAAAAACGGCACGATCACCGCCGAACAGCGCGAAGCCGTTAAACGTCGCGGCTGCGCGGTGATCAAAGGCCACTTCCCGCGCGAGCAGGCGCTGGCGTGGGATCAGTCGATGCTCGACTACCTCGATCTGAACAAATTTGACGAGGTGTACAAAGGACCCGGCGATAACTTCTTCGGCACCTTAACGGCCTCTCGTCCGGAGATTTATCCGATCTACTGGTCTCAGGCGCAAATGCAGGCGCGCCAGAGTGAAGAGATGGCGCAGGTACAGTCATTCCTGAACCGTTTATGGACATTTGAGAGCAACGGTAAACAGTGGTTCGACCCGGACGTGAGCGTGATTTACCCTGACCGCATCCGCCGCCGCCCGCCGGGAACCACCTCGAAAGGACTTGGCGCACACACCGATTCTGGCGCGCTGGAGCGCTGGCTGCTGCCCGCTTATCAGCAGGTGTTCGCCCGCGTGTTTGACGGCAACGTCGAGAAATACGATCCGTGGAATGCCGCGCATCGTACCGAAGTGGAAGAGTACACCGTCGATAACACCACCAAATGCTCGGTGTTCCGCACCTTCCAGGGCTGGACGGCGCTGTCGGATATGATCCCCGGCCAGGGGCTGCTGCACGTGGTGCCGATCCCGGAGGCAATGGCTTACATTCTGCTGCGTCCGCTGCTGGACGACGTGCCGGAAGACGAGCTGTGCGGCGTGGCGCCGGGGCGTGTGCTGCCGATTTCTGAGAAGTGGCACCCGCTGCTGATCGAAGCGTTAACCAGCATTCCGGCGCTGGAAGCCGGTGATTCCGTGTGGTGGCACTGCGATGTGATCCACTCCGTCGCGCCGGTGGAAAATCAGCAGGGCTGGGGCAACGTGATGTACATTCCTGCCGCGCCGATGTGCGAGAAGAATCTCGCCTATGCGAAAAAGGTCAAGGAAGCGCTGGAAACCGGCGCGTCACCGGGCGATTTCCCGCGCGAGGATTATGAGAAAAGCTGGCAGGGCCGCTTTACCGTGAACGATCTCAACATCCACGGCAGGCGCGCGCTGGGCATGGCTTAACCGTCATACAGCCCTTCCCGCTCAACGGCGGTGCGTCGTTTCCCCTGACGTATCCGCCGTACCGACTCCCGCACGGTCAGCGTGCCGTTTAGCAGCAATGTTCCCACCGGCGCATCCGGGCGCATCAGCCGCTGCTGGAGCATATGCACCGCTTCCGTTCCCAGCTCATCACGCGGAACATGTACCGCGGTTAAGGGCACATCCTGAATCGCCGCGAGATTAAAGCCGTCGATGCTCATCACCGAGACATCCTGCGGCACGCGCAGACCGTGTTTTTGCAGCGCGCTGATGGTCCCCGCCGCCATAAAATCACCACCAACCAGGAACGCCGTTGGCAGGTCCTTCCCTTTCTGCTGGTGAAGCCACTCGCTTACCAGCTGCTCCGTCTCTCTGGCGCTGAAGCTGGACACCATCAGCAGGTCGCGCCTGTCGCTGAACCTGAGGTTATGACCGTGCCACGCGTCGCGGATCCCGGACAGGCGCAGCTCCATGGTGTAGCGACGCAGGCACAGCACGTTCATCACCTCCCGGTGCCCCATCTCGAACAGGTACTCCGCCGCCCGCTCGCCAATCGCGCGATGATCCGGCGCGACGGCGGGCAGGCGCATGTGGCGGTCCCGGCAGTTAATCAGCATGCAGGGTTTGCCCACGTCCACCGCCAGATCGTGGATATGCGGATCGTCGATACCGAGGAGGATCGCCGCCTGGGTGTCCGTTTCGTTCATGCGGGCCAGAAACAGCTGGGCATCGCTGTCGTTCTCCTCCAGCGCACAGTAGCGCAGACGCACCTCGTGCGAGGCCAGCCCTTTGCTCACGCTCTGGATGACGCGGTAGTAAAAGATGTCGGACCGCTCGTCAAACGCCCGCTGCGGGGCAAACACCACCAGGCTGTTAAGCAGCAAGCGCCCCGCCGCCATGCCGTCCATTACCCCCAGCTCCCGCGCGCACGCCAGCACCTTTGCCCGTGCTTTTTCGCTGGTGTTTGCCTTCCCCGCCAGCACGCGAGAAACGGTGCTGATGGAGAGCTGCGTCCGGGCGGCGATTTCGGTGATTTTAAGCCTTTTGTCCATTTTGTGATCTGGCTCCGGATGTGAAATGAAAAAATTTTCACAACATGTTTATCAGGTAATAACTTGCGAGAAGGCCATAATGCCGAAAATTAAACCTCAGTTATGAGAAAGTTTGCACAAAATACACTATTCCCTGCCCAATTTCTTTCTTAAGGTGAACCTGTCACACAACTTCCATACTAGTTGTATAGCAGCTTAGCGCTCTAAAACAGATAACTTTCAAACGCCTGACGCTGTGTGACACCTGAACCTTTGTCCCCTTACCGTCCGTCTTGTGGAGAAGAAAATGAGTCAGGACATCAATAACACCGTAGCGACAAGCAAAACACGTCGCGTCATCAGGAACCTGCGCTGGTACGTACTGGTGCTGTTTCTTCTCGGCGTGACCGTTAACTACATCACCCGTAACTCGTTAGGTATTCTCGCCCCTGAACTGAAAGAGAGCCTCGGGATCACCACCGAGCAGTACTCCTGGATCGTCGGCGCGTTCCAGATCGCCTACACCATTTTCCAGCCCCTGTGCGGCTGGCTGATTGACGTTATCGGCCTGAAAATCGGCTTTATGGTCTGCGCCGGGATCTGGGCGCTGATGTGTATCTTCCACGCGGGTGCCGGAAGCTGGCTGCACCTGGCGATTCTGCGCTTCTTTATGGGTGCGTCCGAAGCCGCCGCCACGCCAGCGAACGCCAAAACCATCGGTGAATGGTTCCCGAAATCAGAGCGCCCTGTTGCCGCAGGCTGGGCGGGGGTAGGCTTCTCCATTGGGGCCATGCTGGCCCCGCCTATCATCTACTTTGCTCACGCGTCGTTCGGCTGGCAGGGTGCGTTTATGTTTACCGGCGTGCTGGCGCTGCTGTGGGTGATCCTGTGGTGGGCGTTTTATCACAACCCGGAACAGCACCCAAACCTGAGCCGCGATGAGCTGGCGTTTATCAAGCAGGATAACGAACCTGCGCCGGTCAAACTGCCCTTCCTGACCGCGCTGAAAACCGTCTCGAAGAACAAACGTTTCTACGGTATCGCCATCCCGGCCTTTATGGCGGAACCGGCCTGGGCCGTGCTGAGCTTCTGGGTGCCGCTGTACCTCGCCAAAGAGCACGGTATGGATTTGAAACAGATCGCGATGTTCGCCTGGCTGCCGTTCCTGGCCGCCGACCTCGGCAGCGTGGCGAGCGGCTACCTGACCCGGCTCTACACCCGCTGGTTTGGCTGCACCCGCGTCAACTCGGTGGTAGCCAGCTCCGTCACCGGCGCGTTTCTGATGATTTCTCTGGCCGTCGTGGCCGTGACCCGCGACCCGTATATCACCATCGTGCTGATCTCCATCGGCGGCTTCGGGCACCAGATCATCTCCTGCATGCTGAGCGCGCTGGTCGTGGAGTCGTTCGACAAAGGCCAGATGGCGACGGTCAACGGCATGCGCGGCTCGGCAGCGTGGATCGCCAGCTTCCTGTTCTCCCTTTTGATTGGGGTGACCGCCGACAAAATCGGCTTCAACCCGCTCTTTATCGCCATGGGCTTCTTTGACCTGCTTGGCGCTGTCTTCCTGGTGGCATTTATTGCTGAACGTCGCGCCAAGCGCGCCTGATAGTGGATGTATTGCATATGAAAAACCTGAAAAACTGGACCGTCGATACGCAGTCGGCGAATCATCTGGAACTGCTAATCGATAACCAGCACCGCCTGTGTCTGTATGTGCTGGAAGAGAATCTGTTCCGTGTGCTGATCAAACGTAAAGGCGAGCTGGCGCTGAACCGCACCTGGAGCATCGCGCCGGAACAAGATGTGCCGTGGGAAGGCCGCCGTCGTGACGATGTCAGCGGCTTCACCTGCCCTGCCTGGACGCTGACGCAGCGGGACGACACGTTAACCGTAGCGACTGAACAGCTGCGCGTCACCGTCCACCAGCCGCTGTGGCTGGAGTGGCACTACCGCAATGAGGCGGGCGAGTGGCAGCCGCTGGTCAATGACCGCCCGACCAGCGCCTACCTGCTGAACGCCCACGGTGACGGCGTGGCGCACTATCTTAGCCGTCGTAAGGATGAACGTTTTTACGGTCTGGGTGAGAAAGCGGGTGATTTACAGCGCAACGGCAAACGCTATGAGATGCGTAACCTGGACGCGATGGGCTATAACGCGGCCAGCACCGATCCGCTTTACAAGCACATCCCGTTCACCCTCACCCGTCGCGATGACGTGAGCTACGGTCTGTTCTACGATAACCTGAGCAGCTGCTGGCTGGATCTGGGTAACGAGATCGACAACTATCACACCGCCTACCGCCGCTGGCAGGCGGAAGCGGGCGATATTGACTACTACCTCTTCACCGGCAAGCGCGTGCTGGACGTGACGAAAGCCTTCGTGCGCCTGACGGGGAAAACGCTGTTCGGACCGAAGTGGAGCCTGGGCTACAGCGGCTCGACCATGCACTACACCGACGCGCCGGACGCGCAAAACCAGCTGATGAACTTCATCCGCCTGTGCGATGAGCATGCCATTCCGTGCGACTCGTTCCAGCTCTCCTCCGGCTATACCTCGATTAACGGCAAGCGCTACGTCTTTAACTGGAACTACGACAAAGTGCCGCAGCCGAAGGTGATGAGCCAGGCGTTCCACGACGCGGGGCTGCGGCTTGCGGCCAACATCAAGCCGTGTCTGTTGCAGGATCATCCCCGCTACAGCGAAGTGGCGGAACGCGGCCTGTTCATTCGTGATTCAGAAACCGATGCGCCTGAACGTTCCAGCTTCTGGGATGACGAAGGATCGCATCTCGACTTCACCAACCCGCAGACGGTGCAGTGGTGGCAGAACGGCGTGACCATGCAGCTGCTGGAGATGGGCATCGACTCCACCTGGAACGACAACAACGAGTATGAAGTGTGGGACGGGGAAGCGCGCTGCTATGGCTTCGGTCAGGAGATCGCCATCAAGCACATTCGCCCGGTGATGCCGCTGCTGATGATGCGCGCCTCGCTGGAAGCGCAGCAGCGCTTTGCGCCGGAGAAACGTCCGTATTTGATCTCCCGCTCCGGCTGTGCCGGGATGCAGCGCTACGTTCAGACCTGGAGCGGCGACAACCGCACCAACTGGGACACCCTGCGCTATAACATCCGCATGGGGTTAGGCATGAGCCTATCCGGACTGTTCAACGTCGGTCACGACGTCGGCGGTTTCTCCGGCGACAAGCCGGATGCCGAGCTGTTCGTGCGCTGGGTACAGAACGGCGTGATGCACCCGCGCTTTACCATTCACTCGTGGAACGATGATCACACGGTGAACGAGCCGTGGATGTACCCGGGCGTCACGCCTGCGATTCGCAGCGCCATTGAACTGCGCTACCGCCTGCTGCCGTATCTCTACACCCTGCTCTGGCAGGCGCACGCCGACGACGAGCCGATGCTGCGCCCGACCTTCCTCGATCATGAGCACGATGCGCAGACGTTTGAAGAGTGCGACGACTTCCTGCTGGGCCGTGACCTGCTGGTGGCCAGCGTCGTCGAAGCCGGGCAGCGCGAGCGCCGCGTCTGGCTGCCGGATAACGAAACCGGCTGGTACGATTTTTACACTCACGCGTGGTATGCGGGCGGGCAATCGATCGTCCTTGATGCGCCGCTGGAAAAGCTGCCGCTGCTGGTACGCGCCGGGGCCGGTTTGCCACTCAGCGAACGCATCCGTCACGTGAGCGCAGATAAAGACGATACCCGTGAGCTGAAACTGTTCCCGGTGAAAGGCGTCGGCACCACCGCCGGGCTGCTGTTTGAGGATGACGGCGAAAGCTGGGGCTACCAGAACGGCAACGCGCTGTGGGTGGAATGGGAGATGGAGTGCGACGGCGCAAGTATCAACCTGAAGGTGAATGCGCGCGGCGACTATCGTCCGGCATGGAAGGCGCTGAAGGTGTCATTACCGGCGGGGGAAAAACGTACGTTGCGGGTGAACGGGGTTGAAGGGGGCGAGTGGGTGGTGTAGTGCGGCCTGTTGCCCTCACCCTAACCCTCTCCCACAGGGAGAGGGGATAGAACGTAGGCCGGGTAAGGCGAAGCCGCCACCCGGCTATTTTTTTAACTCTCGATACCTTTACTGCGCAGGTAATCTTCGTAGTTACCGGTGAAGTCCACCACGCGCTCTGGCGTAATTTCGATCACGCGGGTCGCCAGCGAGCTAACGAACTCACGGTCGTGAGAGACGAAGATCAGGGTGCCCTGATACATCTCCAGCGCCATGTTCAGCGACTCAATAGATTCCATATCCAGGTGGTTAGTCGGTTCGTCCATCACCAGAATATTCGGTTTTTCCATCATCAGCTTGCCGAACAGCATACGGCCCTTTTCACCACCGGAGAGCACTTTGGCGGGCTTTTTGATGTCGTCCTGGCTGAACAGCAGACGCCCCAGAATGCTGCGTACCGCCTGCTCGTCGTCGCCTTCCTGCTTCCACTGGCTCATCCAGTCGAAGACGGTCAGATCGTTTTCAAACTCATATTCATGGTCCTGCGCGTAGTAACCAATCTGCGCGTTTTCAGACCATTTCACGGTACCGTTATCCGGTTGCAGTTCACCGACCAGGGTTTTCAGCATAGTGGATTTACCCACGCCGTTGGCGCCGAGGATGGCAATCTTCTCGCCCACTTCCAGCAGCAGGTTGAAGTTTTTGAACAGCGGGCCTTCATCGAAGCCTTTGGTGAGGGCTTCCACTTCCAGCGCGTTACGGAACAGCTTCTTGTCCTGCTCGAAGCGAATGAACGGGTTCTGACGGCTGGAGGCTTTAACCTCTTCCAGCTTGATTTTGTCGATCTGACGGGCACGCGACGTTGCCTGGCGCGATTTAGAGGCGTTGGCGCTGAAGCGGCTGACGAAGGATTGCAGGTCAGCAATCTGCGCTTTCTTCTTGGCGTTGTCGGCCAGCAGACGCTCGCGCGCCTGGGTTGCCGCCGTCATGTACTCATCGTAGTTGCCCGGATAAACGCGCAGCTCGCCGTAGTCCAGATCCGCCATGTGGGTACACACCATGTTCAGGAAGTGACGGTCGTGCGAGATGATGATCATGGTGCTGTCGCGATCGTTCAGCGTCTGCTCCAGCCAGCGGATGGTGTCGATGTCCAGGTTGTTCGTCGGTTCGTCGAGCAGCAGGATGTCCGGGTTAGAGAACAGCGCCTGCGCCAGCAGCACACGCAGCTTCCAGCCTGGCGCGACTTCGCTCATCGGGCCGTAGTGCTGTTCAACCGGAATACCGACGCCCAGCAGCAGTTCGCCCGCACGCGCTTCCGCAGAGTAGCCGTCCATTTCGCCGTATTGCGTTTCCAGGTCGGCCACTTTGTAACCATCTTCTTCGCTCATCTCAGCGAGACCGTAGATACGATCGCGCTCCTGCTTCACTTCCCACAGCTCCGCGTGCCCCATGATCACGGTGTCGAGCACGGTGAACTCTTCGAAGGCGAACTGATCCTGACGCAGCTTACCGATGCGCTCGTTAGGGTCGAGCGACACGTTACCGAGCGTTGGCTCCAGGTCACCGCCGAGGATCTTCATAAAGGTGGATTTTCCGCTACCGTTGGCACCAATCAGGCCGTAACGGTTGCCGCCGCCAAATTTGACGGAAATGTTTTCGAACAGCGGCTTACTGCCAAACTGCATAGTGACGTTGCTGGTAACTAACACGGAGAGATTCCTGCGAAAAGTGTGATAAACGCGGCATTATGCCACAATTCCGAATTGAGATCCCGTGTTGCGGTAATCCACTAAACTTTAACAAAATCGAAAAAAATGTGATTTCGTACACATCTGAATTCCCAGTTAACGGGAATGCACATATAATGCGCTCCCATTACCGATTCAGACTTATCAACTCATCGCCAGAATGGCTTAGATACCTCGCATAACATGAACATGAAATTAACAACGCTTTTTGCGGCGGCGTTAGCCGTAGTAGGTTTTTGTAAGACCGCGTCTGCGGTGACGTATCCCCTGCCGACAGACGGAAGCCGTCTGGTGGGTGAAAACCAGGTGGTGACGGTGCCGGAAGGGAACTCTCAGCCGCTGGAATACTTCGCGGCGCAGTATCAGCTCGGTCTGTCGAACATGCTGGAGGCGAACCCGGGCGTTGACCCGTATCTGCCGAAAGCGGGTACCGTACTCAACATTCCACAGCAGCTGATCCTGCCGGATACCGTGCACGAAGGTATCGTGATTAACAGCGCCGAAATGCGTTTGTATTACTACCCGAAAGGCACCAACACCGTGATCGTGCTGCCTATCGGTATCGGTCAGCTGGGTAAAGACACTCCGCTGAACTGGACCACCAAAGTGGAGCGTAAGAAAGCGGGCCCAACCTGGACGCCGACCGCCAAAATGCACGCTGAGTACATTGCTGCCGGCGAACCGCTGCCAGCCGTTGTGCCTGCCGGCCCGGATAACCCGATGGGTCTGTACGCGCTGTACATTGGACGTCTGTATGCCATCCACGGTACTAACGCCAACTTCGGTATCGGCCTGCGCGTAAGCCACGGCTGCGTGCGTCTGCGTAATGAAGACATCAAATTCCTGTTCGATAACGTGCCGGTCGGTACGCGCGTGCAGTTCATTAACGAACCGGTGAAAGCGACGTCAGAGCCGGACGGCAGCCGTTACATTGAAGTGCATAACCCGCTGTCCACCAGCGAAGATCAGATCAACAACAACGAAATCGTACCGATTAAGCTGACCAGCGCGGTGCAGTCCGTCACCTCTCAGGCGGATGTTGACACGACCATTGTTGACCAGGCGATTCAGAACCGTTCCGGTATGCCGGTGCGTCTGAACTAATCGTGAGAATTAAAAAAGCGGGCCGCGGGGCCCGCTTTTTTTTATCCGTTATTCACGATAACGATGCCGCCATGGTCATAGCGATAGTGACAGTGTGCGTACTCCAGCGGCGTACCATCTTCAAGATAGATCACCTGCTCTACCTCCAGCACCGGGTCGGTTGGCTCGCAGACAAGGTGTTGCATATCCAGCGCACTGGGCTTCAGCGCCCGCACCACCCGATACGATCCCATGATCTTCAGCCCCAGCGTCTCCTGTACATACCGGAATACCGAACTTTCAAGATGGGTTTTGTTCAGACCGGGCACCAGATTGAGCGGCATTACCGTAGCGTCCAGAGACATCGGCTCACCGTTCAGCAAACGCAGACGGATAAAGTCATAGATCGGCGTATCCGGATTTATCATCAGCGATGCCTGCTCTTTCTCGTTCGGGAAGCGCAGTTCGAAGTGCACCACCTGGCTCGTCACCGTGCCCAAATGTTCCCAGGTTTTGGTCGCCCCGAAGTAGTCGCTGCCGGAGAGATCCCACTGGGAAAGCTGGAGGAAATTTTTGCGGATGAACGTGCCCTGCCCCTGTCGGGTATAGACCAGCCCTTCTACGATCAGCTGACGCATCGCCTGCTGAATGGTCATCCGGCTGGTGCTGAACTCCGCCGCCAGCGCGAACTGGTCCGGCAGAGGTTCATTGGCGGCGTACTGCTGGGTGATAATGCGTTTCTTAATTTCCCGCGCTATGGTGATGTACTTCGCCGCCATCGTCCTTCCTTAAATTAGTGTTCTGTCCCGCTGTTTTTCAACGCCACTCGCTCGGCAACTTTGAGGAAAGGCAGGTAGAAGAATACACCAAATACGATGATTGCCAACTGCACCACCACCGCCCGCCAGTCCCCCGCCGTCGCCAGCCAGGCGCTGAGGATCGGCGGGGTCGTCCACGGGATCATCACCACGCAGCGCGACATGAGCCCCAGCGTGGTACAAAGCCACGCAAAGTAAATCCCGATAGCGGGCAGCAGCACAAACGGGATCATCAGCGGCAGGTTAAAGACTATCGGCAGGCCGAAAATCACCGGCTCGTTGATGTTAAACAGACCCGGCGCCAGCGACAGACGCGCCACCTGCTTCGCTGATTTCTGTCTTGAGAAGATGAAGATAGCAATCAGCAATGAGATTGTGCTGCCCGTCCCGCCCACCATGCCAAAGGTCGGCACAAAGATGTTGTTGATGATGTGCGGGATCGGCTGGCCGTTGGCGAAGGCCAGCATATTCTCATTGGTATTGATCAGCAGGAACGGCTCCAGCACCACGCTGTTGACCACCGACTGATGAATACCGAGCGTGAACAGGAAGTTACCGAAGCTGTAAATGAAGATCGTCCCGGGCAGGCTGGTGTTGATCAGCCGCAGCGGCTGCTGAATAAAGGTCGTAATGAGATGGATCAGATCCGTGTGCAGCACGTTCGCCAGTATAGCCGCCAGCACCGCAAACAGGGAGAGCGTGAGGATCGTCGGGATCAGCGCGGTAAAGGATTTGCTCACCGCTGGCGGTACGTTCTCCCCCAGCGAAATGTGCAGCGCCTTCAGCCGTGAAATGGCGATAAACAGCTCGGTTGAGAGCAGCCCAATCAGCACCCCGGCGAAAATCCCGGTGGAGCCGATATTGGCGAACGTCAGCACCTGGGTAACGTTTACCGTGGCGTCGCTGCCGACGGGGGTAATCTGTAAGCGCATCGGCATCATGATGATGAAACTGCTGACGGCGATAACCACTGCCGAGACCGGATTGTCGAAATCTTTGTTGCGCGCCAGCGACCAGGCGATCATCGGCGCCAGCAGCAGCGCGGCGATGTTCAGCGTGCCGTTGATGATCGCCTCGCCCCACACCTTAAACTGCGTGAGCGTGTCGCCCTCTAAGATCCAGGGGAACACCACGTTATTCACCAGCACAGCCAGACCGGCGAGGATGAAAATCGGCATTACCGTGGCGAAGGCATCGCGCAGGGAGCGAAGATGCACCTGGTTTGCCAGGCGCGCCGAGAACTCAACAAATTTATCGACAAAAGACTGCATGTGCGGTGTTATTTTTGTTTCAGACATAGCGGAGTGTTCCCATCAATCAGTCACAAAAACGGCCCGGCAGCGTACGGCTTACATCTCGCGTCCGTTGGTATGGATAACCTGTTTTAACCACGCATAGCTCTTCTTCGGCACGCGCTTCAGGTCTTTCAGGTCGTGATTTTCACGGTTGACGTAGACCACGCCGTAGCGCTTGCGCATGTCACCCTGGGAGCTGAGAATGTCAATCAACCCCCAGCCGAGATAGCCCCATACCTCTGCCCCGTCCTCGAACATCGCCTCTTTCATGGCCTCGATATGCGCCCGGTGGTAGTCGATGCGGTAGGTGTCCTCAATCGGATTCACGCCATCCCAGGACTCAATCACCCCAATGCCGTTCTCAATCGGGAATACTGGCATCCGCCAGTCGTTGGCATAGCGGGTGATGATGGTGCGAAAGCCCAGCGGATCGATCTGCCAGTTCCACTCGGTGGCCTTCAGGTACGGATTGTTTTTCTCGCCGTGCAGCAGGTAATAGTTCACCGGCGTGCCTTCCGGGATGGCATCGCTGTCCAGCGTTTTGCTGGCGTAGTAGCTGAAGGCCATAAAGTCGTTCTTCGTGCGCGCAAACAGCGCGAGATCGTCTGCGCGGTAGATATCGCCGAAGCCTTCCTGCTCCACCACCGCCATCACCGCCGGGCTGTAGCCCTGGCCCGCGAAGACGCGCAGCAGGTTCTGGTTGAGGAATTCGTCGTACTGCTGGGCGCAGAAGATGTCACGCGGTTTGCAGGTGGCCGGATAAATCAGCTGGTGCGCCAGCATGCCGCCCATCAGCTTGCCCGGCTTAGTCTGGTGGAGGTACTCGGTCAGCGCCATGTGCGCCACCATGGTGTGATGCTGCACTTCGTACAGCTCGCGCAGGGTTTCCTCCCCCTTCATATAGCCGGAGATGCGGAAGGCTATCGGCATGTGGAAAATATTCTGCTCGTTAAAGGTCAGCCAGTACTTCACCCGGTCACCGTAGCAGTCGATCATCTTTTTGCCGTAGCGGATAAACGCCTCCACGACGCGACGATCGTTAAATCCGTTGTACTCCTGCGCCAGCGCCAGCGGCATATCGAAATGGTAGAGGCAGACCATCGGCTCGATACCGCGGGCGATCAGATCGTCGATAAAACGGTCATAAAACGCGATGCCTTCGGCGTTGAACTCGCCGTCACCCTGCGGGCAGACGCGGCTCCAGGAGATCTGGAAGCGGTAGCAGTTCATGCCCAGATCCTGCATCAAATCAAAGTCTTCCCGATAACGGTGGTAGGAGTCGGTGGCCACTTTCCAGTCAGAGATATTTTCACCGGCTTCGCGAATGTCGTACACCGACATCCCCTTTCCGCCCTCATTCCAGGCCCCTTCCGTCTGCATGCTCGACACCGAGTTGCCCCATAAGAAGTTGGCTGGCAGTGATTGATTCATGGTTGCCTCCTATATGACTAGTCATTTAAATTATATGACTAGTCATATAGCCGGAGATGGAATTTCGATCAAAGGGGAGGAACGATTTTTGTGAGATGGGTTTGAATAATGACGAGGGATGTCTTGCGAACTGCGCCCTGGCAGCAAGTCCTATTGCTGCCAGACGTAAATGAGTCTGCGCAATTCAGGGGAAAGATGCCGAACCGCCGAACTCCATATAGATTTTTGCCAGATTATTTAACTGGTTAAAGCGATTTTCATACAGTGCCAGTTCGGCCTGACGGCGTTTCTCCTGAGCATCAAGCCAGAAAGAAATTCGCACCGCGCCCTGGCGATAGCGAACTTCGTTTAGCCTCTCTGATTTTTTCGCCAGTTCCAGGCCTTCACGTAGAAGCGTCTCCTGTTCCAGGAGTTGATGACGCAAAGCAAGCGCATCTTCTATGCTACTCATCGCCTTGTAAAGTTCCTGTTTAAACTCCAGAACCCGTTGCTCGTAGTCGTTTCGGGCAATCTTCACGTCCATGCCCCTTTCTCTCCATTCCAGGAACGGCAGGGTCAGGTTTGCTCCAACAGAGCCTACAGGATTTTCCAGGAAGGCGATAAGGCTGCTGCTGCTGGTGCCAAGCGAGCCGGTCAGACTAAACGCTGGATAAAATGCAGTACGCTGGACATCAACGGTGGCCAATGCTTCCCGTACCCGCCACTCTTTAGCGCTGATATCGGGTCGATGCCGCAGCACGTTGACCGGGATCTTTCCACTGACCTGCGGCAGTGGTCCCATTGGTAACGCTTTCGGTTCGACTATCGCGCTGCCCGGCGCGGTTCCAAGCAAAACGGCTTGCTGATTGAGCGCCTGTAAACGTTCATTCTTCAACGCCGCCAGCCTGTTTTCCTGCGAAAGCACGCCCTGCTGAGCATCCACAACATCCAGAGAGGAGGCACCGCCCGCGGCATAGCGCGCGTTAGCCAGGCGCAGCGTCTCTTTTGCATAGTCGATGCTTTGTTGCAGGACAGACAGCTGCTGGTTAATAAAGCCTAAGCGCCAGTAATTATTACTGGCATTTGAAAGCAGCGTCAGGCGTGCAGAACGCAGATCCTCTTCCGAGGCAAAACGTGCCCACGCCTTCGCATCGCGCTGCCGCGCTATTTTGCCCCACAGATCCAGCTCATAGCTGGTATTAATACTGGCAACGCTGCCCCTGCTCCAGTTGGCTGAGCTGTTCAGCTGTTTTTTACCGTCAAGCGCGAGCGAACCTTTTAGTCCCGGATCGTTTGTGATGCCAATCCGCTCTTCTTCCAGGCGGGCGCGATAAACACGCAATACTGCTCCAGCGACATCGTTATTGCGCACCATCACCTGCCGCAGCCAGCCGTCGAGGTCTGGATCGTTAAAGGCCTGCCAGTCGAACGGCATCCTCTCCTCCGCAGCATCCGCCTGATACCAGTTGGCAGGGTATTTCACCTCAGGAGGCTGATAGTCGCTTTTCAGAGAGTCGGCGCAGCCAGCACTAAGCAGGACAGCAAGGCATACCGTTAAAGGGGATAATATTTTCATGGGTTACTCGCTGGCCAGTGAAACGACCGGATCCATCCTTGCTGCCTTGCGGGCAGGGAGATAACCAAAGATCATGCCGATTAAAGTTGAGCAGAAGAATGCGGCAGCAGCGGCCTGCCACGAATAAATGGCGGTGAAAATGCCCCCTGCCAGCGCGGTGAACAGCGCTCCGGCGGCATACGACAGTGCAATACCTAACACTCCGCCTATTAGACATACCAGCACAGCCTCAATCATAAACTGCTGCATGATATCGCCCTGACGCGCACCGACCGCCATTCGTACGCCAATCTCATGGGTCCGTTCCGTGACCGACACCAGCATGATATTCATCACCCCAATGCTGCCGATCATCAGCGAGATGCAGGCCACCATCAGAATCAGGATGCTAAAGGTCATTGAGGTCCGTTCGATTGATTGTCGAATCTGCTCGAAATTATAAAGCTGGAAGTCTTTCACGCCGTGGCGTTGAGTGAGAAGCTGAGAAATAGCGCTGACCGCTGCCTCGTTGGCAACATCATCCTTAAGCCTTACGCTGATGCTGGTCAACACCGGTTTTCCTGTCATTCGATACATCACCGTGCTGTAAGGCATCCAGACGTTAATGCGATTAGGCGCATAGCTTCGGCTGTTCCCTTTGGCGATGCCGACAACCCGTGCAGGCACGGAACCCAGAAAAACGATTTGCCCAAGTGCCTTGAGTCCCGCATCGTCAAATAACGCCTTGCGGGCGTTTTCATCAATGATGACTTCCTGCGAGGCATTTCGATCGTCCTGGAAAGTTGATCCCTGCAACAGTTCAATACCGTTTACGCGAAAATGATCGCGCCCAACGCCATTGATCGTGGCGGTAGCGGATTTACCCAGAAAGCGAATGTTGTCGGAAGCGTTAACTTCGGGGCTGACGCTGTCAACAAACCCCTGCTTTGCTAATGCTTCGGCGTCTGCCGGGACCAGTGTACGAATGGCTTCAGTGCTGTCGTCAAAGAAATCCCTTCCCGGGTAGATGCTCACCACGTTGGTTCCAAGCTCCTTGATATTATCAAGGGTTCGCTGTTTCGCGCCTTCTCCCAGTGCCACCACCGTAACAACCGCGGCGATACCAAAAATAATGCCCGTCATGGTTAACGTCGTGCGCAGGCGATGCGCATTCATCGCTTTTAACGCCATGTGCAGGGATTCACGGGTACGGTCAACAATACTTTGCCACCAGCTTTGCTGAACGCTGTCAGGTCGTTTAAGGGCAACCCCGGAGGTAACACGACTGCCGGTATCAGAAATAATTTCACCGTCACGCAGCTCAATAATACGGTTAGCATGCTGCGCTACCTTCATATCATGTGTCACCATAACCACGGTATGGCCACGCTGATTCAGTTCACTGAGTATTGACAGTACCTCCTGACCGGACTGCGTATCCAGCGCGCCGGTGGGTTCATCCGCCAGAATGATTTCACCGCCGTTAATCAGCGAGCGGGCAATACTCACACGCTGCTGCTGGCCGCCTGAAAGCTCTCCCGGTTTATGATGTTCACGACCTTCCAGCCCGAGTCTTCCAAGCAATGTCGCCGCGCGCAGACGGCGCTTTTCGCGCTCACTATTGGCATAAATCGCCGGAATTTCAACGTTACTTAACGCGCTCAGGTCGGGCATTAAATGATAACGCTGGAAGATAAAACCGATGTGCTCACGGCGGATCCTTGCCAGATCGTCAGGTGAAAGCTGGGCGGCATTTTGACCGCTGATAAAGTAATCGCCACAATCAGGGACATCGAGACAGCCCATAATATTCATCAGGGTTGACTTACCGGAACCGGAGGCGCCGATGATCGCGACCATCTCCCCAGCAGCGATAGTCAAATCAATCCCTTTAAGCACGGTGAGCTCCTGTCCACCGTTCCTGTAGGTGCGGCTGATGCCCTTGAGTTCTATGATATTACTCAAGATACAAACCCTTCCCCGGGCGCTTTTTCACCCGGCTGCGATAACACAACATGTTCCCCGACTTTTACACCGTCCAGGATCTGGATATCCACACTGTTAGTAATGCCGGTTTTGACCTCACGGGTTTCCAGCCGGTTATCACTGGTCAATATCTGCACCTGCTGTTTGTTGCCACTCACCTTGTGCACAGCCTGAATCGGCACCAGTAACGTATTTTTAGCTTCTCCAGCCAGCAAGGTCACCTGTGCTGTCATGGCAATTCGCAATCGATTTTCTGGATTGGGGACATCCAGCAGCGCGTTGTAGTACACCGAAGCATTTGACGTGCCTGACCCTGAGGCTGAGCTACTGCTGGCAAGGCTATCATCTTTCATAACCGACTCAGGTGCCAGTTCAACGGTACGTAACGTGGCGTCATAATGCTTATCCGGCTCAGAGAAAATGGTGAATCTGGCTTTCTGTCCCGGTGAAATTCGCGTGATATCCGCCTCAGAGATCTGGGCTTTAATTGTCATCACGTCCAGACGTGCGAGTTTGATAATGGTCGGCGCACTTTGGCTGGAGTTAACCGTTTGGCCCTGTTGGGTGACAACGGCAATAACAATGCCGTCCATGGGAGCAACAACTTTTGTATAACCCAAATCGACCTTTTTCTTGTCGACATCAATTTGCGCCTGGACGAGTTTGGCGTTCAGTGCCGATAGCTCAGCGCGGGTACTGGCCAGCGTGGTTTCAGCCGTTTCGAAATCTTCTCTCGAGCTGGCATCCTCATTTAACATCTGGCGCTGGCGCTTAAAACGCAATGAGGCTTGCTTCAACTGCGCCTGCTTAGCCTGAAGGTCCGCTTTTACCACGTTGAGAGCAGCTTCTGCGTTGCGTAAATCATTCCGCTGCGGCACGTCATCAATTTCAGCGATGAGCTGTCCTTTAGTGACACGATCGCCTAACTTCACCTTCAGCGACTTAACCTGGCCAGAAACCTGTGCCCCAACGTTGACCCGCTCAATCGCATCAATTCGACCGGTAGCAAGTACGGCGTTTTCAATATCGCCGATGCGTACTGGAGCGGTAACATACTCAGGAACCTCGGGGCTTCTCAGGAAGAAGAACAAGGCGATGCTAAAAATAATTAGCAGAGCCGCAGCACAGGTCATTACGCGTCGGGGAGGGAATTTTGTTAACATTACGCAGGTTTTCCATAACGATAAACAGCAGTGAATCAGGCATCATAGTAACATCGCCAGTATTTACGGGAGGTAAACCCGCGCTATTTGGTGAAGTAGCGTCATCGTAGACCCCCGCCATCAATTACACAGAATCACCAGGTCCGCCTGTAAACCGCCGCAAGCGTGGGATTTTGTGCCTAAATCCACAGAGTCCCCTTTTGCTGAGCCCCACCTGCGATTTTTCCCATAATCGATTCATTGTGCATTAAGTGCTTAATTATAGTTGCAACTCACATATGATAATAGTAATTATTATCATTAGCATTTGCACTGATGGTTTATCTGGCAAGGTATACAGAGGTATCAGGAAACAAGCCTCTCCAGGTTTGTTGAACGGTCTCACACTCAACAAATGCATCTGAACACCGCGGCGTGGCATCACGACGCCGCCTGGGCTGTTCAAAAGGACAACGGCGCGTAAGCGTTAATGGAAGCCGGGACAAGGAATTCCCGATTCACCAGCCTACGTCACGGAATAGTCAGCGACAGGACCGTTCGTAAGGCTGATGAAACTCAAAAAGGACGCAGCGTCTGTCAAAGCAGGCTTAACGAAAATTAACGTCCTGCTGCTGGCATATGACTGCGTCGACTTCCTGATTTAGTTCGTCAAGCGGAGAGGGATTTTCTCATGCGTATTTTGTTTGTAGGCCCGCCTCTCTATGGGCTGCTGTATCCTGTGCTGTCTCTGGCACAGGCGTTTCGCGTTAACGGCCATGAAGTGCTGATCGCCAGCGGAGGAAAATTCGCCCAAAAAGCGGCAGAAGCAGGGCTGGTGGTATTTGACGCCGCACCCGGTTTTGATTCTGAAGCTGACTATCGCCGCCGCGAGGCACAGCGAAAAGAAAGCAACATCGGCACAAAAATGGGCAACTTCTCATTCTTCAGCGAAGAGATGGCCGACCACCTGGTGGAGTTTGCCGGACACTGGCGGCCCGATCTCATCATCTACCCGCCGCTCGGCGTCATCGGGCCTCTGATAGCCGCCAAATACGATATACCGGTCGTAATGCAAACCGTCGGCTTCGGCCATACGCCCTGGCATATCAAAGGCGTAACGCGTTCGCTCGCGGACGCCTATCATCGCCACGGCGTTGGGGCCGCACCGCGCGATATGGCCTGGATCGACGTAACACCACCGAGCATGAGCATTCTTGAAAACGACGGAGAACCCATTATTCCCATGCAGTACGTCCCGTACAACGGCGGCGCGGTGTGGGAACCGTGGTGGGAGAGGACGCCCGACCGTAAACGTCTGCTGGTGAGTCTCGGTACCGTCAAACCGATGGTCGACGGCCTTGACCTGATCGCCTGGGTGATGGATTCCGCCAGTGAAGTCGATGCCGAGATCATCCTGCATCTTTCGGCCAATGCGCGGTCGGATCTGCGCTCACTGCCCTCAAATGTTCGCCTGGTCGACTGGATACCCATGGGAGCCTTCCTGAACGGCGCAGATGGCTTCATTCATCATGGTGGCGCGGGCAATACCCTGACGGCGCTGCAC
Source organism: Enterobacter sp. BIDMC 27 (assembly GCF_000534415.1). Classification (NCBI taxonomy): domain Bacteria; kingdom Pseudomonadati; phylum Pseudomonadota; class Gammaproteobacteria; order Enterobacterales; family Enterobacteriaceae; genus Enterobacter; species Enterobacter sp. BIDMC 27. The sequence goes on along the minus strand of NZ_KI973178.1, from coordinate 2,344,739 downwards.
GCCGGTATTCCACAGATCGTCTTCGGCCAGGGTGCCGATCGCCCGGTAAATGCCCGCGCTGTTGTCGAACGCGGCTGCGGGATCATCCCCGGCGACGACGGCCTGTCGAGCAGCATGATCAATGCTTTCCTCGACAATCGCGCGCTTCGCGACGCCTCTGAAGAGGTAGCGGCGGAAATGGCAGCGCAACCCTGTCCGAGCGAGGTGGCGAAAAGCCTGATCGCGAGGGTACAGAAAGGGTAGCCACTACGCCGTCATGACGATCATACGCCAGCACGCATCCAGGAGATACGCCCGTAACAATGCGGGACCGGATCGGGCTGGCGCTTTTTTTTGCACAGCGATCCGACTTGGATCCTATTGTTTACAGACGGAGGAGGCTTAATGCCTGCGACTCACTCTCCCACTCCTGCGCGGTCCTGGATAGTTCGCCTGGCACGCGTGTGCTGGGAACGTAAGAAACTTAGCATCATCGTAGTGGTAGCGTCGGTCTCGACCATTCTGCTGGCCGCGCTGACGCCGTTGCTGACAAGGCAAGCGGTGAACGACGCGCTGGCGGGCAATCCGACTCGTCTGCCGTGGCTGGCCTGCGGGCTATTGCTGATTGCCTTTTTTGATTTCATCGGTAACTACGTGCGCCGCGGTTATGCCGGGGAGCTCTCGCTCTGGGTGCAGCACACCCTGCGAGGACGGGCATTCGACAGTATTCAAAAACTTGACGGCGCAGGCCAGGACGCACTGCGCACCGGGCAGGTGATTTCACGGACCAACAGCGATCTGCAGCAGGTGCATACCCTGCTACAGATGTGTCCGGTGCCGCTGGCGGTGTTCACTTATTACATTGCCGGCATTGCCGTGATGCTGTGGATGTCACCCGCCATGACGCTCATCGTCGTGTGCGTACTGGCATGCCTGGCTATCACTGCGCTGCGCGCGCGTCGCCGGGTCTTCGCGCAAACCGGGCTGGCCTCGGACCGACTGGCAAATCTCACCGAACATATGCGCGAGGTGCTGGCGCAGATCTCAGTGGTAAAATCCTGCGTGGCGGAGCTGCGTGAAACGCGCTGGCTGGATCGCCAGTCGCGGCAGATGGTGCGGGTACGCATCGGTGCGGCCATCTCGCAGGCGATGCCAGGTGCCACCATGCTGGCGCTACCGGTGCTCGGGCAAATCGTCCTGCTGTGCTACGGCGGCTGGTCGGTTATGCACGGGCGCATCGATCTCGGCACCTTCGTGGCGTTTGCCAGCTTCCTCGCGATGCTGACCGGGCCAACCCGTGTACTGGCATCGTTTCTGGTTATCGCCCAGCGCACCCAGGCGTCCGTGGAGCGCGTGTTTGCTCTGATCGACACCCGTTCGCAGATGGAAGACGGGACGGAGGCGGTTAACGGTCAGGTTATCGGGCTGCAACTGGAGAATATGAGCTTCGAGTACCGTGGCGGCAGACGCATCCTCAGCGATGTCTCCTTTTCCCTGCACGCCGGTGAAACGGTGGCGGTAGTGGGCGCATCGGGTTCCGGGAAATCCACGCTGCTGATGCTGCTGGCGCGTTTTTACGATCCCAGCGCCGGAGAGATATGGCTCAACACCAGCGCAGGCCGACAGAACCTCCGCGATCTCAGGCTGGAGGCGCTTCGTCGTCGGGTAGGCGTTGTGTTTGAGGATGCTTTTCTGTTTGCCGGTACGGTGGCGGAAAATATCGCCTACGGGCACCCTCAGGCAACGGCGGACGACATTCGCCTCGCGGCGAGGGCAGCAGGAGCCAGCGATTTTATCAACGCCCTGCCGAAAGGCTTCGATACCCAATTAACCGAACGCGGTAAGAATCTTTCCGGCGGACAGAGGCAGCGAATCGCGCTGGCGCGGGCGCTCATTACCGCGCCGGAAGTGTTGATCCTCGATGACACCACCTCTGCGGTCGATGCCGGTACTGAAGCGGAGATCAACACCGCGCTGAGTCGCTATGCTGACGAAAAGCATATGCTGCTGGTGATTGCCCGACGCCGTTCGACGCTTCAGTTAGCCAGCCGGATTGTGGTGCTGGATAAGGGCCGGGTGGTGGACACCGGAACCCAGGCAGAACTTGAAGCGCGCTGTCCGGCGTTCCGCGCGCTGATGACCGGCGACGGCGATTTCCTCGCGCCTTCCCACAGTGGGCCTAACGGATTGTGGCCGACCGTACCAGCGGCACAAGACGATGCGGCGCAGACGGGGGATAAAGGCTTTGTCGCCCGTATGACGCGCGTGCCGGAAAATGCAGTACAGCAGGCGCTGGCCGGTAAAGGCCGCAAAGTTACGTCGCTGCTGAAGCCCGTGGCGTGGATGTTCGCCATCGCCGCCCTGCTGATCGCCCTCGATTCGGCGGCAGGCGTCGGGGTACTGATACTGCTGCAGCGCGGCATTGACTCCGGCGTTGCCACAGGCGATATGTCGACTATCGGCCTCTGTGCCCTATTCGCCCTGTGCCTGGTGGCCGTGAGCTGGTGCTGTTATTCACTACAGACTGTCTTCGCCGCCAGAGCGGCAGAGTCAGTCCAGCATACGGTGCGCTTGCGCAGCTTCGGCCATATGCTGCGTCTTGGTCTCCCCTGGCATGAAAAGCATGTCGATTCGCGTCTGACCCGCATGACCGTAGATGTGGACTCTCTCGCCCGCTTTCTGCAAAACGGCCTTGCCGGTGCAGCCACCAGCCTGGTGACAATGTTCGCCATCGCCGCCGCCATGTTCTGGCTCGACCCGCTCCTGGCGCTGACGGCATTAAGCGCGGTGCCAGTGGTCGCACTGGCAACCTGGATTTATCGCCGCCTCAGCTCCCCTGCTTATGCGCAGGCGCGGCTGGAAATAGGCAAAGTCAACAGCACCCTGCAGGAGAAAGTCTCCGGCTTGCGCGTTGTGCAATCGCATGGCCAGCAGGAACAGGAAGCCGCCCGGCTGCGCGCGTTATCGGATCGGTTCCGTGCGACCCGCGTACGTGCGCAAAAATACCTTGCCGTCTATTTCCCGTTCCTGACCTTCTGCACCGAGGCCTCCTATGCCGCCGTTCTTCTGGTGGGTGCATCGCGAGTCGCCGAAGGCGAAATGACCGCCGGGGTGCTGGCGGCTTTCTTCCTGCTGCTGGGGCAATTCTATGGGCCAGTGCAGCAGTTATCAGGAATTGTCGACGCCTGGCAGCAGGCGACGGCCAGCGGCAAACATATCAATGAACTGCTGGCGACCGAAGGCACAGAGAACATCGAGCCCTCTTCCGCACCGCCCGCCACCGGCGCGCTGCATCTTGATGAGGTCACGTTCAGTTATCCCGACAGTCCTCAACCCGCGCTGAACAAACTTACCCTGACAATCCCTGAGGGAAGGGTCGTCGCGGTCGTTGGTCGCAGCGGTGCGGGTAAGTCAACGCTGATTAAGCTGATCGCCGGATTGTATTCCCCCACCCACGGCAGGATCAGCATTGGCGATCGGATAATTGATGATGCCTCGCTTGCCGATTACCGTCGCCAGATTGGGCTGGTCGATCAGGATGTGGCGTTGTTTAGTGGTGATATCGCGGAAAACATTCGTTATTCACGGCCATCCAGTACCAATGACGACGTTGAGATTGCCTCTCAACAGGCAGGGCTGTATGAGACGGTGCGCAATCTGCCGCAGGGATTCCGCACACCGGTGAATAACGGCGGTGCCGATCTGTCCGCAGGTCAGCGCCAGCTGATTGCGCTGGCCCGCGCACAACTGGCGAATGCTCACATCCTGCTGCTCGATGAAGCCACGTCACGCCTGGATCGCACATCCGAAGAGCGATTGATGTCATCGTTAACAGACGTCGCGCACGCCGGGAAGCACCTGGCGCTGATTGTGGCGCACCGTCTGACCACCGCGCAGCGCTGCGATCTGATTGCCGTTATCGATAAGGGGCAGCTTGCGGAATACGGCACCCACGAACAGCTGTTAGCGGCCGGCGGCCTCTACACCCGCTTGTGGCATGACAGCGTCGGCAGCTCTGTTCCCCATCGCCAGCACGACATCACGGGGGAAATCGTGGAAGAGTAATTGCGCACGTAAGACATTACAAAACACGCGCTAAAGCGGCTGTTCCCGGAATAGCCGCTTTAGCTATTTATACTGACACCCTTCATATTCAAAGAGAGTGAATGCTGAACATGCAACAACATCCCTCTGCTATCGCCAGGCTGCGCAGCCAGCTGGCAGCAGGCCACATTGCTAACCTTTCTGACTTCTGGCGAGACGCTGAGTCGCTAAATGTACCGCTGGTGACGCCAGTCGACGGAGCGAAAGACGAGCGTGATGTGACATTTCTGTGGCGCGCCAGGCACCCTCTACAGGGCGTTTATCTGCGTCTGAATCGGGTGACGGATAAAGAGCACGTGGCGAAAGGGATGATGACCGCCCTTCCCGCGACGGATATCTGGACTCTGACACTGCGTTTACCTGCAAGCTACTGCGGCTCCTATTCGCTGGTGGAAATCCCCCCCGGCACCCCGGCCGAGACGATTGCACAGTCCGGAGGCCGCTTTGCTACCCTCGTCGGGCACGCCGATCCGCTAAACAAAACGCCGGGGATCAACGTTCGGGGAAGCACACAGGAGTCGGTGCTGGCGCTTGATAAAGCCCCCGCCCAGTCCGAATGGCGCGGCGGGTCACCCAGCGGGCAATTGCTTACCTCGGCGCGCACTCTCGCCGGGGAATCGCGCCGGGTTCGGCTCTATCTGCCGGACGTTGATGTTTCGCAGCCCCTCGGCCTGGTGGTACTGCCCGATGGTGAAACCTGGTTCGATCACCTTGGCGTATGCGCGGCAATTGACGCCGCCATAAACAACGGACGCATCGTGCCTGTGGCTGTACTTGGCATCGATAATATCGATGAACACGAGCGAACTGCGATACTCGGCGGGCGCAGCGAGCTGATAAAGGATATCGCCGGCCAGTTGTTGCCGACGATCCGCGCCGAACACCCGCAGCGGCGGTGGGCAGACCGTTCGCGCACCGTGCTGGCCGGACAGAGCCTCGGCGGGGTCAGCGCGCTCATGGCCGCTCGTTACGCACCGGAAACGTTCGGGCTGGCGCTCAGCCACTCCCCTTCGATGTGGTGGACGCCAGAGGGTGCCAGCCGGCCAAACGTGTTCAGCGAAACCGATTCGTCATGGGTGAGCGAACATCTGCTTTCTGCCCCGCCGCAGGGCGTGCGCATCCGCCTGTGCGTGGGATCGCTGGAAGGTTCGACGGTACCCCACGTTCAGCGGCTGCATCAGCAGTTGCTTACCGCTGGCGTCGACAGCCATTGCGCAATGTACACCGGGGGTCACGATTACGCATGGTGGCGCGGCGCACTGATTGACGGGCTTGGTTTACTCCAGGGTTGACTTGACCCGCGAACACTTTCAGGCAACTGTACAGGCTTCCTGAATAAAGAAAATGTCACCTGCGGAAAAGGAATAAACATCAGATGTATGCCCGCGAGTATCGCCCAACACACTCACGCAAGGCGCTTGTCACTCTTCTTTCTGGTCTCACCCTTATCTGGAATGCGCACGCTTTCGCAAAGCCGGATATGCAGCCACTGGGGCCGAATATCGCCGATAAAGGCTCTGCGTTTTACCATTTCAGCGTCAACTCGTTCGACTCCGACGATGGCAGCCGCCATTATCGGGTATGGACGGCCGTGCCAAATAAATCCGCACCGGCGTCGGGCTACCCGATTTTATATATGCTCGACGGCAACGCAGTTATGGACCGCCTGAACGACGACCTGCTCAAACAGCTGGCAGAAAAATCACCGCCGGTGATTGTGGCTGTCGGGTATCAGACCAACCTCCCCTTCGATCTCAACGGCAGGGCCTACGACTATACGCCAGCAGCAGAAAGCGGCAAAACGGATACCCGCAACGGGCGTTTTAGCCGTAAGAGTGGGGGTAGCAACGACTTCCGCCAGTTACTGGAAACGCGTATAGCGCCAAAGGTGGAACAGGGATTGAATATCGATCGGCAGCGTCGCGGCCTGTGGGGGCACTCCTACGGCGGCCTGTTCGTGCTGGATGCATGGCTGTCTTCCCCTTATTTCCGGACGTATTACAGCGCCAGCCCGTCGTTGGGCAGAGGCCATGATGCGCTACTGAGCCGCATCACGGCGGTTGAGCCGTCGCAATACTGCGCCAGGCGCCTGATGATAATGGAAGGTTCGGCGACGCCGGGCGATAACCGGGAAACGCATGCTGCCGGAGTGCTGACGAAAATTCATGCCACCCTCGCCACGCTGGAAGATAAAGGCGTCAATGCCGCCTTTTGGGATTTCCCAAACCTGGGACACGGGCCGATGTTCAACGCCTCCTTCCGCGGAGCGCTGTTAGATATCAGTGGTGAAAACGCAGGTAACACAGCAGGCTGTCATTCATTAAGCCGCTAAACACTGCCCGCCTTGACGCGGGCAGTACACCTGTAACACTACGATCAAAATGACGCGGTAACACCGGCATAATAAGCCCGGCCAGGCTCGTTATAGGTATTCGCCCCTTCAGAAGATCGGTAGATCTGTTTATCTAAGATATTGCTAACACCAACGTTAAGACGCAGATTTTTATTAATATCGTAATTGAAGTTCGTCCCCACCAGCGAATAAGCGCCCAGCTCTTTACCCGACAGACCGCCAGTATCTTCACTACGAGTTTCCGAATGAGTACGCGGTTTTTGTCTGCCGTATAACGTCCAGTTGACGCTGGCAGAGAACGCCTGGGTGATGGTCCAGTCAAGCGAGTTATTAATGGTGTATTTCGGGATGATCGACAGCGGGTTACCGGTGTCTTTTTGCTCCGAGGTGATCATCCAGGTGGCATTGGTATTCCAGTTCAGACGATCTTTCACCAGCGGGAACGCCATGCTGGCTTCGATACCGTCCACCAGCGCTTTCCCGCCGTTCTGCCACTGGAGAATATATGCGCCGGAAGCGGTTTGCCCGATAACATTATCGCCGGCCACGATCTTATTCTGGTAGTCATTGCGGAAGTAGGTCACGCTGGCATGGTAATCTTCCCAGGCGAACTCCAGCCCAATTTCTTTATTGATGCTGATTTCCGGATCGAGATCTTTATTACCGATCAGGTAGCAGCCGCCCGATGTAATATCTTTTGGACAACCGTTGCCTTTCGAGTAGAGCAGATAACCTTCGCTGGATTGATACAGGTTTGGTGCTTTAAAGGTTCGGGCAATCCCCGCTTTGACTTTGAAGTAATCCCCCAATTCCTGCGAGAGGTTCAGGCTGGGGCTGAAGTTACCGCCGGAATCGTTGAGATAATCAAAGCGCAGGCCGGGAATGATATTCGTGCCGGGAACCGGCTCAATATTATCTTCAATATACAGCGCACTGATTTGGGAAAGGTTTTTACTGCTGCGATCCGCAGCCGAGCCAGAAATGCCGCCGATATCACTGTCATCCACGGTCAGGCTGGTAGAGGAAGGATCGTCGAGCTCATCGCGGCTCCACTCCGCACCCACGGTCAGCGTTTGATCGACCAGCGCATTCAGCGGAATATTAAGCTCGCCGCTGGTTCGCCAGGAGCTCAGGCGATTGGTCGTGAACTTTTCATCCGCCGAAATACGCCCTTCACCGCCTCCGGATAATCCTTCATTCATGCGGGTGTTATTGGTTTTCTCGTAATAGACACCAAAACGGCTTTGACCCCAGTCCCAGATACCATTATGTGTAATGCCATAATTCTGCCGGTACAGGCGGTTCGTCTCTTCGCCGGATTTCGCCAGGCTTTCAGTGACGGCACTGGAAGAACTGTTTTGCGTATCGCCCGCATAGATATTCCCCTGGCGGCTATATCCGGCTTCGAAATCGATAATTTGCTGCGGATTTAATTTCCACGAGACAACGCCGTTAATATCTTTGTTGCGCACCCCTTCATGCCCGGCCGCGTTTTTCGTACCGGCCGAGGAGTTAATATCCCAGCTGTCGGCATCGGTTTTATTCAGGTTTCCGTACAGGCGCATGGTCAGCGCATCGCCAGCCAGCGGCCCGCTAAGGCTGAAGTTGGCGCGACGCGTAGCGCCTTCGTCGCTGCTTTCCGGCTGGTTGGTGTATAACGACAGCGAACCGTGCCAGTCGTTGGTAGGGCGTTTGGTAATGATGTTCACCACCCCGCCCGCTGCGCCCGAACCGTAGCGTGCCGCCGCAGGGCCGCGGATCACTTCAATACGCTCAACCTGTTCCGGTGGCACCCAGTTGGTGTCGCCGCGGGTATCACGCTCTCCACGCCAGCTATAACGCACGGCGTTGCGCGACGTCACCGGCACACCATCAATTAAAATTAAGGTGTTCTCCGGCCCCATGCCGCGAATGTCGATCTGGCGGTTATTACCACGTGTACCCGAGGCGCTGTTGCCGGTCAGATTGACACCGGGCATTTTGCGAATAATATCGGAGAGATCGTTGACCGGAGGGTTCTTTTTAATATCTTCGCTGGTAATAATCGACACGCCCGGCTGCTGTTTGAGTACCTGCTCAGCGGTGGCTTCCACCACCAGGGTCTCGTCGTTATCATCGGAGGATTTTGCCAGTGATACCTGACTGTTCAACCCTGCCAGGAGCGCAGTGAGCGGCCAGAAGATCTTGATAATTCTCATACCCATTCCCTAATACATGCCTAACGTAAAAGTGATCGATCGTTAAGCTCACATCCTTGCCAGATATTTTAAACTGCCATTATTTTTATAATAAGAATGATAATTAATATCATTTGGAGAGGATTAAGGCAATCCTTAATACACGGATGCGCGCATTAATGAAACGCACGCATTGGCCCGGAGTGATTCTTCCCGGGTACCACCCTGTGCGTTCGTAAAGCTGGCATACTGAAACAGCGGAAGAAGAGAACAGCCCATTGGTATTTCGTGTAGTGACATAACGTTAATATGTCACTACAAGGGAACGCAGCCCCGGTAAGCGCAAGCGCCACCGGGGAAAGAAAGGTTATTGTTGCGCTAACTGATTGCGACGGTACTCGCCCTGGCGCTCCAGCATCCAGCCAGGATACTCGCGCGGCAGCGCGCTGACCGCATCCAGCTGTTTCAGCTCATCATCGCTTAGCTGAACGCCGGTTGCGGCAATGTTGTCATCCAACTGATCGACGCGTTTCGCACCAATAATGACGCTGGTCACCGCTTTCTGGTGCAGCAGCCACGCCAGCGCGATTTGCGCCACGGAAACGCCTTTACTTTCGGCGATGGTACGCATCACGTCCACGCAGTCGAAGGCGCGATCTTTATTCACTGGCGGGAAGTCGAACGCCAGGCGACGACTACCGGCCGCGCTCTGCCCATCGCGATCGTATTTTCCGCTTAGCAGACCACCCGCCAGCGGGCTCCATACCATCAACCCGACGCCTTCGCTCTGCATCATCGGCACCAGTTCGCGCTCAAGGTCGCGCCCGGCGATGGTGTAGTACGCCTGCAATGAGGCAAAACGCGCCAGCCCCAGACGCTCAGAGATGCCGAGCGCTTTGGCAATCTGCCATGCCGCCCAGTTCGAGACGCCGATATAGCGTACGTGACCGTGCTGCACAAGATTATCCAGCGCGTAAAGCGTCTCCTCGATGGGGGTCGCGGGGTCGAAACCGTGCAGCTGATAGAGATCGATATGATCCAGCTGCAAGCGACGCAGGCTCTCCTTCACGCCGCTGATGATGTGATAGCGCGAGCTACCGCGCGAGTTCACCCCCGCTGTGCCGGTTTCACCGAACACCTTGGTGGCAACGACCACGTTTTCGCGCGGAATTTTCAGGTTCTTCAGCGCCTGTCCGGTGATCTCCTCCGAACGCCCTTCCGAGTAGACATCTGCCGTGTCGATAAAATTGATCCCGGCGTCCAGCGCGCGGCCCACCAGCTGCTCGGCGTCGCTTTGCTGAAGCTGACCAATTTTGCCCCACATGCCGCCTTCACCGCCGAAGGTCATGGTGCCGAGGCAGAGTTCAGAAACAAACAGTCCGGTATTGCCCAGTTTTTGATAACGCATAACGCTTTCCTCGCATGTCGATTGGGTGTCTGTTAGTTATACCCGCCCCCCAGCCATCGCGAATGTGGCGTTCCTGTCCGTTTCTTGCCCAATCCTCTGAATCTATCCGCGCGGGGCGTCGCCAAAGACGCTGTAGTCTGGCAGCCGCACCTGCTGATATGGCTCCCAGCCACCGCCGAGGGCTTTGTAGAGCGCCACCAGGTCAAGCGCGCTCTGCACCTGCGCCTGTGCCCGCTGCTGTTCGGCCTGAGCGAGCTGACGCTGGGCGTCCAGCACGTCGATAAAGCTGGCGATCCCCTGCCGGTAGCTGTCGCTGGCGAGATCAAAGGCGTTTTGCAGCGCGTCGATGGTTTTCGCCAGGCCCGCTTCACGCTGCTGGTCGGTGCGATAGCTCACCAGCGCGTTTTCAACGTCGCCGAGCGCCGTCAGTACCGTCTGGCGATAGTCCAGCACTGCCGCCCCCTGCTGCGCGCGCGCCACCTTGACGCTGGAGACCAGCCGACCGCCCTGGAAAATCGGTATGGAAACCTGCGGGCCAAAGCTGTAGAAGTGGCTGCTCCAGTCGGTCAGCCAGTTAGATTCACTGTTGCGCAGGCCAAACTGTCCGGAGAGGGTAAAGCTCGGGAACAGTTCTGCCACCGAGACGCCAATCTGCGCCGTGGCGGCATGGAGATTCGCCTCGGCTTCGCGCACGTCCGGGCGACGGCGGGCCAGCGTCGACGGAATACCGGTCTGCACAATATCTGGCAGGGCAGGCATCGGCTGCACGGATTGCAGTTCGGCATCCAGCGCGCCCGGCGGTTTGCCGAGCAGGATCGCCAGCCCGTTCATCGCCTGGCGTTCCTGCGCCTGATACTGCGGCAGCTGCGCTTCAAGATTGCCCAGCTGCGCCCGGGCGTTCTCCACGTCCATCTGCGGCGACAGCCCGCCCCGCTGGCGGCTTTCGGTCAGATCCAGCGTCTGCTGTGCGCTTTCAATTTGCGTATTAAGCGTGGCAATGATGCTCTGCGCCCCACGCAGCTGTAGCCACGCCCGCGCCACTTCGGCTTCCAGCGAGACCAGCGCATCGTTACGCTGCTCGATCGCCGCCCGCTGCTGCGCCTCGGCCGCTTCTACCTGACGGCGCACCTTGCCCCACAGGTCGATTTCCCACTGGGCGTCGAAGCTGCCCTGATAGAGGTTTATCGGCTGCGTCAGCGGGCCTAACGCGCCCCGCAGTTCAGGATCGACATTATTCAAGTGGTCATACACGCCGTGGGATTTCAGCTCCCCTTCCAGCCCAAGCTGCTGGCGCGTCGCCTGCACATTGCCATTCACCGACGGGAAAAACGCCCCGCCGGCCTGGTTAATCTGTTCGCGCGCGCCGGCAATGCGTAATACCGTTTGCTGTAGCGTCAGATTCCCGGCGATGGCGCGTTCAATCAGGCTGTCGAGCTGCGGCGAGCCGAAGGTTTTCCACCAGCGCGGGTTAGTGGCCGCGGAGGAAGTTTGCGATTTCACCGCGCTGTCGCCCTTATCGTTCCAGTGCGTGGTGGCGGGCGGTGCAGGCTGTTGGTAGTCCGGCCCGACGGCGCAGCCCACCAGCAGCATCATTATCATCAGGGGGTGTAAACGTCTGTGTATCATCAGTGTGCTCCTGCACTCCCCTCGCTCTTAACCGGCGAGAGCAACAAACAAAACGGAATCAGTAATAGGGCCACCGCGCTCAGAATGGTGAAGACGTCGATGTAGGCCAGAAAGCGCGACTGCTCGATCATCGTCTGGTACATCCGCCCGGTGGCAATGCCGGTCGGATCGCCCACCTGAGTGGTGAAGTTCTGGATCGCCTGGGCGCTTTCGCGAATCGCCAGCTGGAACTGCTCGTTAAACGGCGAAGCGTGGTAAGCCAGATGCGCGCTGTGCGCCTGCGAGCGCTCGGTGATCGCCGCCGTCGAGAGCGAAATCCCAATCGAACCCGCCACGTTGCGGAACATGGTAAACAGCGCCGCCGCGTCGGCGTTAAGCCGCCTCGGGATCGAGATAAAGGCGATGGTGGTCAGCGGCACAAACAGGAACCCCAGCCCTATCGACTGCGCGCTGCGGAACAGCACCAGCGTTTCGAAGTCGATATCCGGCGTCAGCGTGCGGGACCAGAAGAACGACACCGCCAGGCAGGTAAAGCCGAAGGCGATGATCCAGCGCGTCTGCACCACCGGCATCAGCTTCAGTACCAGCGGGATGGTCAGCACAATCAGCACCGCGCCGGGCGAGAGCACCAGCCCGGACCAGGTGGCGGTATAGCCCAAATCCTGCTGCGCCAGCTGCGGAATAACCACCGAACTGCCGTACAGGATCATCGCCATCCCCGCCATCAGCAGGCTGGAGATCGCAAAGTTGCGGTCCTTCATACAGTGCAGATCCACCACCGGCTTTCTGGCATACATCAGCCAGTAGATCGCGCCGATAATGCCGACCAGCGTCAGTACTGCGAAGGTGCGGATAAAGTTCGAATAGAACCAGTCATCATCTTCGCCCCGGTCGAGCATCACCTGCAAACAGCCAAGACCGAGGGCGATCAGGCCGATCCCCGTCCAGTCGACGGTGAGCTTCTCTTCCGACTTTTTCTCCCACGGCGGATCTTCCAGCAGCTGATAGATAGCCAGCACCGTCACAATCCCTACCGGGATATTGATAAAGAACACCCAGCGCCAGGAGTAGTTATCGGTGATCCAGCCCCCCAGCGTGGGGCCGAGTACCGGCGCGACGATAATGGCAATGGATGAAAGGCCAAAGGCTTTGCCCCTGTCCTCCGGCTTGAAGTAGTCGAGTAGCACCGACTGCTGGGTAGGCTGCAATCCGCCGCCAAAGAACCCCTGCATCACGCGGAACAGGATGATTTGCCATAGCTCGGTGGCGATGCCGCACAGGAACGAGCAGATGGTGAACATCACAATGCAGATCAGGAAGAACTGCTTGCGACCAAACAGGCGGCTCAGAAAGGCCGAAATCGGCAGCACGATGCCGTTCGCCACCAGGTAGCTGGTGAGCACCCAGGTGGATTCGTCATAGCTGGCCGAGAGCGACCCCGCGACGTGGGGCAACGCCACGTTGACAATGGTGGTGTCCAGAATTTCCATAAACACCGCCAGGGTGACCACAATCGCCACCGCCCACGGGTTACTGGCGGGCTTCCAGTTATCGTGGCTGTGATCCGTCATTCCACGGTGACCTTCGGTTCAACCGACAGCCCCAGCGGCAGCGGCTTGTTCGGATCCAGCCCTTTATCAATGACGATTTTCACCGGCACGCGCTGAACGATCTTCACAAAGTTACCGGTGGCGTTTTCCGACGGGAAGGCCGAGAAGCGCGAGCCGCTGCCCTGCTGGATGCTGTCGATATGGCCTTCCAGCTCCATATCCGGCCAGGCATCGACGGACACGGTCACTTTGTCGCCCGGCTTCATGCGCTCAAGCTGCGACTCCTTGAAGTTCGCCACCACCCACACGTTCGGGGAAACCAGCGAGAACAGCGCCGTACCTGCCTGCACCAGCGTACCGGGCTGGACGTTGCGTTTGGTGACAAAACCGTCGAACGGGGCGCGGACTTCGGTATAAGAGAGGTTCAGGTTGGCGGTTTCCAGCTGCGCTCTGGCCTGATCGACCTGCCGTTCGCGGGCTTCGACGTTGGTCTCCTGCTGGCGGATTTGCAGCTGAACCTGCTCCGCCACTTCCAGCTGCGCCTGCGCGCTGGCCAGACCCGCCTGGGCACTCCGCAGTTGAGCGTTCGCGGCATCGATACTTTGTTGCGTGGTCGCGCGCGGGTCAACGCCGCGCTGACGGCGGTACTCCGCCTGCGCATTGGCCATATCCGCCTGAGCTTTCAGTACCTGGGCTTTGGCTTCATCGCGCTGGGCGGGATATTGCACCTTCGAGAGCGCCAGCTGCGCCTGCGCCTGGTGCAACTGCGCAACCGCCAGCCCAAGCTGGGCCTGGGCCTGATCGCGCTGGGCGGTGGTATCACGCGGATCGATCACCACCAGCACATCCCCTTTCTTCACGCGCTGGTTATCCCGCACGCGAAGTTCGGTGACGTAGCCTGCCGTTTTTGGGGCAATGGTCACTACGTCGCCGTCGGTGAAGGCGTCGTCGGTGGTCTCTTCGTTACGGGTTAAAAACCACCAGACCAGCGCCACAATCACCATCACGATGACCACGATGCCAAGGATAATTAACGGTTTTTTCCCCGGGCGCTTGCGCTCGTTATTGTTTTGATCCTGCTCGTCAGCAGGTGGGTTTTGATCTTCTGCCATAGTTCAGCAACGGTCCTGTCAGTGAGCGGCATCACACTATGCCGTTCACTAAAGCTAGGACGTTGCTATACATTTGCCAGGAAAAACTGACAAATTGCGCACTATATGAGAAGGAATAGTCCGAAACCGACCGCCGCTGACCAGAGCAGCATCGGGATTGACCATAAATGGAAGCGCCACCAGATGCGGCGATCGTTGGCCATCCGCAGGGCGATGAGGTTAGCCAGCGAGCCAGGCAGCAACCCAAAGCCGCCGACGTTGACCGCCCACGCCAGCAGTACCGTTGGGGGAACATAGTTAAGCAGCAAAATGGTGGACGGCACGTTACTGATCACCTGCGAGAGACCAATCGCCGTCAGCCATAATCCCGGCTGCGACAGAACGCTAACGCTATGGAGAACGTTCTGCAATACCGGGAGCTGGATCAGGAGATGGACGTCAATAAACATCGCCATAAACACCAGCAGCAGCGTCCAGTCAACGCTCACCAGCACCCGCCGGGCGAGGAACAGGAAGCCGCACGCCACCAGCAGCGCGCCCGCCAGCGCCTGGTTTAACTCCAGAGCGATAAGGAAAACGATATACAGCCCCAGGCAGCTCCAGACGAGACGCGGCTGCCACTGGGGGCCGGTTGTACCGCTGTGGTACTGCAACGATTTATTCGGGAAAGCAAACCAGCCCACCGCCAGCAGCGACGCCACGATCGCCAGCGCCAGCGGCGCCATCTGCCCGGTAAACGCGGTAAACGACAGGCCGGAGCGTCCCCACAGCAGAATGTTCTGCGGGTTACCGATCGGCGTGAGCAGCGAGCCCGCATTGACGGCCAGCGCTTCAAAGATAATCAGACGGGTAACCGGTATTTCGCACAACTTACGCAGCGTGAGCGTAAGCGGCACCACGATAAAAAGCGCCACGTCATTAGTGAGAAACGTCGACAACAGCGCCGCCGAAAAGACCATGAACAGGGCCAGCTTGCGCTCGGTGGCGAAGCGGCGCACCATTTTGCGCCCCAGCACGTCAAAATAGCCGCTCAGCTCCACGCCTTTGGTGAGCATCATCAAACCGCTCAGGGTAATAATGGTGCGCCAGTCTATGGCCGCCGGCCAGGTGTGCGGCGTGAAGGGCACAAAGACGCTGAGCCCAACGCCAGTGATCAGTAAAAGATGGAAAAAGCGATCGCGTTTCAGGGCCTGCAAACCGGGGATGTTCATTCAGCGGAGGGACCGTATTTGAGCGTAAACTCGCGGAACTTCAACAGCGTCTCCTCGCTGACGTGGTGTTCCATACCTTCGGCATCCCGACGGGCAATTTCCGGGCTGACGCCCAGCACCAGTAAAAAATTCTCGACGATCTGGTGTCGCTCGCGGCTCTCCTGCGCCAGCTTCTCGCCCTCAGCGGTGAGAAACACCCCGCGCCAGGGGATCATTTCGATCAGCCCGACCGACGCCAGACGTTTTAACATTTTGGCAACGGTTGGCTGCGACACCCCCAGGCGTGCGGCCATATCCACCTGGCGCGCTTCTCCAACCTCACGGATCAGATCAGAGATCAGTTCGACATAATCATCAATCAGCTCCCGGCGGTGCGCCTCACGCACCTGGCGGAAGCCTTCCACATGCTCTTCAACGTTCACCAGTTGCGTCGTTTTTTTTGTTGTTGGCTTACCTGCGCGACGGTTCATTGTGCTTCCTCAATGGGGTTGACGCTTCCAGCGCCCTGTAACGGAGCGCACATTGTAAACCATAGCTCTACAAGCACAAAAAATTAACGAATTAGCCATAGCTATACAATATAGCCTGTGCTATATCTGTATGTAATGCAGTCACCCTTCACGGATCGAAGGGATCATGAATCAGGAGGTCTTATGAATGAATTCAAGAGGTGTATGAACGTGTTTACCCACTCTCCTTTTAAAGTGCGCCTGATGCTGTTGAACATGCTGTGCGATATGTTTAACGCCAAACCGCAGCAGGACGACAATTCTTCCCACTAAGCGGCGTCGCGGTACGCCGCTTCATTTTCCCGTCACACTTACGTTGTAAACTGGCCTGTTCCCGATTATTTTTGCGGATTTGCAGCCCCCTTCGCAAAACATCTGTTTAGCAACTGTTGACCTTAATTCACGCTCGCACTATCTTCTTGCAGCCCTGCACAATTTGCGGCTCGCTGAAGCGGACCTCTCATTCCCTTTCCACGCACTGTCCGGCAGGCTTTGACCCTTGACGCCAGGGTGAGCACATGGCGTTTTCGTGATAGTGATCTATGAACGTAACCCTGATTGATACACTTGTTACCCGCAGCCGGGCCTTAAGCCCGTGGACGGGATTCTATTTTTTGCAATCGCTGTTGATTAACTTTGCTCTTGGCTACCCCTTTAGCCTGCTTTATGCCGTCGGGTTCACCTGTATTCTTCACCTGCTCTGGCGAAGCGCACCGCGCGTGCAGAAGGTGCTTATCGGGATCTGTTCTCTGATTGCTGCCGCCTATTTCCCGTTTGGCCAGGCCTATGGCGCGCCGAACTTTAATACTCTGCTGGCGCTCCACTCCACCAATATGGAAGAGTCCACAGAGATCCTGACGATCTTTCCGTGGTACAACTACGTGGTTGGCCTTTTCATTTTTGCCCTCGGCGTGATTGCGGTTCGTCGTAAGCCCGTCGGGAAAAAGGCATGGGGTAAAATTGAAAGCCTGTGCCTGGCCTTTAGCGTGGTGACGTTTTTTGTTGCACCGGTACAAAATCTGGCCTGGGGCGGCGTGTTTAAGCTTAAAGATACCGGGTATCCGGTGTTTCGCTTCGTCAAAGACGTGGTGGTGAATAACGAGGAAGTGCTCGACGAGCAGGCGCGTATGGCCGAGCTTTCCACCATGAAAGATACCTGGAACGTGCTGGCGGTGAAACCGAAGTATCACACTTACGTGGTGGTGATCGGGGAAAGCGCGCGTCGCGATGCGCTCGGCGCGTTTGGCGGTCACTGGGATAACACGCCGTTTGCCAGCTCCGTTAACGGTACGCTGTTTACCGACTACGTGGCGGCCAGCGGCTCGACGCAGAAATCACTCGGTCTGACGCTCAACCGCGTGGTGGATGGAAAACCGCAGTTTCAGGATAATTTTGTCACCCTGGCCAACCGGGCAGGTTTTCAGACATGGTGGTTCTCTAACCAGGGACAGATCGGCGAGTATGATACCGCCATCGCCAGCATCGCGAAGCGTGCCGACGAGGTACAGTTCCTGAAAAGCGGTGATTTCGAAGCCGATAAAAACACAAAAGATGAAGCGTTGCTAAAAATGACGGCGCAGGTCTTTGCTACTCAGCGCACCCAGCCGCAGCTGATTGTCCTGCACCTGATGGGGTCACACCCGCAGGCATGCGATCGTACCGGGGGAAAATATGCGGAGTTTGTGCAATCCAAAGAGACCTCGTGTTATCTCTACACCATGACGCAAACCGACGATCTGCTCAGCAAGCTGTACGCACAGCTGCGCAACAGCGGCGACAGCTTCTCGATGGTCTATTTCTCTGACCACGGTCTGGCATTTAAGGAACGCGGTAAACAGGTGCAATATCTGGCACACGATGACAAGTTCCAGCAAAACTTCCAGGTACCGTTTATGGTGCTGTCGAGTGATGACAAAACGCATCGCATCATCAAAGCGCGCCGTTCCGCGAACGATTTCCTGAAATTCTTCTCTCAGTGGACGGGGATTAAGGCGAAAGAGATAAAAAATGATTACCCGTTTATCTCCGGGAAGAAGGGCTCGCCAGTTTACATTACCAACTTTAAGTTACAGAAAGTCGACTATACCCATCTTGGGACGGATATTTTCGATATTAAGAGTAAGTAATTTCTGCCGTTTCGTGCGGGCTGATGCCCTCACCGGCTCTCCCACGAGGAGAGGGTACAAACAAAAAAAATCCGCCACATTGGGCGGATTTTTTACTGGCTCACCGAAGTGATTAGAAGCGGTAACCTACGCCCGCGATCCAGGTGCCAACGTCAACGTTGCGGATACGGCTCTGCTCATAGGAGAAGTCCAGAGCAACGTTTTCGATTGGGTTGAACTGCATACCTGCGCCATAGGAGAAACCATAGTCGCTGTTGCTTGCAGTACGGTTCAGACCCTGGTTTTCGGTCTGCTGGAATTTACCGTAGCCAACACCTACAACACCGTAGATGCTTGCCCAGTCATTCAGGCGGTAAGCAGGACCCGCGGTGATGCCGTAGTACTGACCTTTATTGTAAGAGCCATTTTCAGTACGATCTTTCTCGGTGTAAGTGAAAGAACCGATCACACCCAGCGGGTTGTTGTCTTGCTCGTAACGGTACTTCAGGTTGAAACCGTTGGTTTTGTTCATCACGCCCTGCATATCGCTCTGAGCGTAACCACCGGTTACAGTAGAAGTTGCCGCTACAGCGGTACCTGCGGAAACAGCCAGAACAGCTGCCAGTGCTGAAAGACATGCAATTTTTTTCATAACCACCTCAAATGTGCTTCAAGTAAGTCCGTAAGTTTTAAATATATCAAAAAATTCTGTGAAACTCTTTGTCATTCACGATGTCTAATGCGACCTTTCCTGTAACAGAACATTTCCAGCACCAGCTATCTCGTTCAAATAACTCCAGATTTTCACCTGTAAATGCTAATAGTGCGCGTCATCGCCATTTAGTTCATCCAGATTATTCCTAATCTTTCAGGCGATAAAATCATCAACGTTTTCTCATTTTACGGATTTTCCCTGGATTTTTTTCAACAGTAGCTCAACCGTTGCAGCTTATTTCCATTACACTGCGACTTTTACCTCATTTGACATAAATTGACAGGAGAAAGGATGCCAGGTTTACCTCGTAAATCGTCGGTCTGGATGCCGGTGGCAGTCATACTTATCGCGATGATGTCCATACAAAGCGGCGCGTCGCTGGCAAAATCGCTGTTTCCGCTGGTTGGTGCGCCCGGCGTTACGGCGCTGCGTATCGCATTAGGCACCCTGATCCTCGTGGTTGTTTTTAAACCCTGGCGGCTACGGTTTAAAAAGGAGCAGCGACTGCCACTGCTTTTTTATGGGCTGGCGCTGGGAGGGATGAACTACATGTTCTATCTCTCTATTCAGACGATCCCGCTGGGGATCGCGGTCGCGCTTGAATTTACCGGCCCGCTGGCGGTTGCCCTCTTCTCTTCTCGTCGTCCGGTAGACTTTATCTGGGTCGTACTGGCCGTGCTGGGGCTATGGTTCCTGCTGCCGCTCGGGCAAAGCGTTTCACAAATCGATCTGACAGGGGCAGCTCTGGCGCTGGGCGCGGGGGCATGCTGGGCGGTGTATATTCTCACTGGCCAGCGTGCGGGGGAAGAGCACGGCCCCGCGACGGTCGCCTTAGGCTCGCTGATTGCCGCCGTTATCTTTGTCCCGATTGGAATGGCACAAGCGACAGACTCAATATGGCAATGGTCAATCCTGCCGGTTGGGCTGGCGGTTGCCATTCTCTCCACGGCGCTGCCCTACTCTCTGGAGATGATCGCCCTGACGCGCCTGCCCACACGCATTTTTGGTACGCTCATGAGCATGGAGCCCGCGCTGGCCGCCATCTCAGGAATGATTTTCCTCGGTGAAACCCTGACCCTGGTACAAACGCTGGCGCTCTGTTCCATTATCGCGGCGTCTATGGGCTCCACCCTGACCATGCGTCCGGAACCTAAAGTGGAAAAAATAGACCTCAACTAAGCCTTAAATTCTGCATGGCTAACCCGCCATGCAGAATATACGCCACGTCAGTAGCTCAAATAATTTCTTACAAACTCTCTCATATTGCCAAAATATTTCACCTGCTCGCCTTCCGGGAAAGCGAATTAAGATTGATCTGTATCAATTTAAATAAACCACCTACTTTTCAAATAGTTGATAATACAACCTTCCTTTCGCTATTAAACCGATAGGCAGAGCCAAACCGCAGAGAAAAAATCCGGTGCTATACTTAGTCCCGTAATTACCTGGGACACAAACATCAAGAGGATATGAGATTATGAGTACCGCTAAACTGGTGAAAACGAAAGCGTCTAATCTGCTTTATACCCGTAACGATGTATCGGATAGCGATAAAAAAGCGACCATCGAGTTGCTGAATCGCCAGGTGGTCCAGTTCATCGATCTTTCGCTGATCACCAAACAGGCCCACTGGAATATGCGCGGTGCAAACTTTATTGCCGTTCATGAAATGCTGGATGGCTTCCGCACAGCACTGGTGACTCACCTGGATACCATGGCCGAGCGCGCCGTACAGCTGGGTGGCGTGGCACTGGGTACAACACAGGTGATCAACAGCAAAACGCCATTGAAAAGCTATCCGCTGGATATCCATACCGTTCAGGATCACCTGAAAGAGCTGGCGGATCGTTATGCGATTGTGGCGAATGATGTTCGTAAAGCGATTGGCGAAGCCAAAGATGAAGATACCGCTGATATCTTCACTGCCGCATCACGCGACCTGGATCAGTTCCTGTGGTTCATCGAGTCCAACATCGAATAATCCCTGCGGATTGTCCGAATAACCCTCGCCCCTGGCGGGGGTTTTGCACATTTATGGTGCGCACTTTTGCCCGCAACGGCCGCAAAAGTGAATAAAATGTAATAATCACCTCACACAACCGTTAACGGAAGATTGTTTTTTCGTCAGATTCTGCGCTAAATATCCCCCTGTCAGAAGACCTTAACGAAGCGCACCAAAACGGTGCTCCATTCTGGTGCAACCTGGCAGAATTGCCACGCTTTTTGTGCAATGCGTGACATCATCCCCTTTGCAAAACAACAGCTTGTAAAATTGGCACGATTTTTTCATTGTGCCTGAGGTTCTCGCAGGGGATCGCCCCGTGGATATAAAAGGAAATGCTATGAAGTCTGTATTAAAAGTTTCACTGGCTGCACTTACCCTGGCGTTTGCGGTGTCCTCGCAGGCCGCCGACAAACTGGTTGTGGCGACTGACACGGCGTTCGTACCGTTTGAATTCAAACAGGGTGATAAATACGTTGGTTTTGACGTGGATCTGTGGGCCGCTGTCGCAAAAGAACTCAAACTGGATTACACCTTGAAGCCAATGGATTTCAGCGGCATTATCCCGGCACTGCAAACCAAAAACGTTGACCTGGCGCTGGCAGGCATCACCATTACCGAAGAACGTAAAAAAGCCATCGATTTCTCTGACGGCTACTACAAAAGCGGCCTGCTGGTGATGGTGAAAGCGGATAACAACGACGTGAAAAGCGTGAAAGATCTCGACGGTAAAGTGGTCGCCGTGAAGAGCGGCACCGGCTCCGTTGATTACGCGAAAGCCAACATCAAAACCAAAGACCTGCGTCAGTTCCCGAACATCGACAACGCTTACATGGAACTGGGCACCAACCGCGCTGACGCGGTGCTGCACGACACGCCTAACATCCTTTACTTCATCAAAACCGCCGGTAATGGCAAGTTCAAAGCGGTAGGTGATTCCCTGGAAGCTCAGCAGTACGGTATTGCGTTCCCGAAAGGCAGCGACGACCTGCGTAACAAAGTTAACGGCGCGCTGAAAACCCTGAAAGAGAACGGCACCTATAACGAAATCTACAAAAAATGGTTCGGTACCGAGCCTAAATAATTTCACCTGACTTCAGGTTTGTAACGCCCGGTGGCGCTTCCGCTTACCGGGCCTACGTTTTTTGTTTTTCACCACGGTATACAGGAATACATCATGCAGTTTGACTGGAGCGCCATCTGGCCTGCCATTCCTCTCTTGCTTGAAGGCGCTAAAATGACCCTGTGGATTTCGGTCCTCGGTCTGGTTGGCGGGTTGATTATCGGTCTGGTGGCCGGTTTCGCCCGCACCTACGGCGGCTGGATTGCAAACCACATCGCACTGGTTTTCATCGAAGTGATCCGCGGCACCCCCATTGTGGTGCAGGTCATGTTCATCTACTTCGCCCTGCCGATGGCCTTCACCGACCTGCGCATCGACCCGTTCAGCGCCGCCGTTGTCACCATCATGATCAACTCCGGCGCCTACATTGCGGAAATTACCCGCGGTGCGGTGCTGTCGATTCATAAAGGCTTCAGCGAAGCCGGCCTGGCGTTAGGTCTTTCCCGTCGCGAAACCATTCGTCACGTGATCCTGCCGCTGGCGCTGCGCCGCATGCTGCCGCCGCTGGGTAACCAGTGGATCATCAGCATTAAAGACACCTCGCTGTTTATTGTTATCGGCGTGGCCGAACTGACCCGTCAGGGCCAGGAGATCATCGCGGGTAACTTCCGCGCTCTGGAAATCTGGAGTGCGGTCGCCGTTGTCTATCTGATTATCACGCTTGTCCTGAGCTTTGTTCTGCGTCGTCTTGAAAGAAGGATGAAAATCCTGTGATTGAATTTAAAAACGTTTCCAAGCACTTTGGCCCAACCCAGGTGCTGCACAATATCGATTTGAACATCAGGCAGGGCGAAGTGGTGGTGATCATCGGGCCGTCCGGTTCCGGTAAATCCACCCTGCTGCGCTGCATTAACAAGCTTGAGGAGATCACCAGCGGCGATTTGATCGTCGATGGTCTGAAGGTTAACGATCCGAAAGTGGACGAGCGCCTGATCCGCCAGGAAGCGGGCATGGTGTTCCAGCAGTTCTACCTGTTCCCGCACCTCACGGCGCTGGAAAACGTGATGTTCGGTCCTCTGCGCGTGCGCGGGGCCAGCAAAGCGGCAGCGGAAGCGCTGGCAAGAGATCTGCTGGCGAAGGTTGGTCTGGCGGAGCGTGCCCACCACTATCCTTCCGAGCTGTCCGGCGGCCAGCAGCAGCGCGTGGCCATTGCCCGTGCGCTGGCGGTGAAGCCAAAGATGATGCTGTTCGATGAGCCAACGTCGGCACTCGACCCGGAGCTGCGTCACGAAGTGCTGAAAGTTATGCAGGATCTGGCGGAAGAAGGCATGACGATGGTGATCGTTACCCACGAAATCGGCTTTGCCGAAAAGGTGGCGTCCCGTCTGATCTTCATTGATAAGGGCCGTATCGCGGAAGACGGGAATCCGCAGGCGCTGATTGCGAACCCACCAAGCCAGCGCCTCCAGGAGTTCCTGCAACACGTCTCCTGATAGACACACCCAGAGCCGGGCATGCCCGGCTTTTTTACGCCGGATTGTTCCCAAAAAATCCCCTCCGCCCCCCGCGCTCTATACTTATCATTTTGCACGATATTTTTGTCGGAGGACGCCGTGCCGTGGATCCTGTTGCTACTGTTTAGCCTGTTAAGCGCGCCATCACTTGCTGTAACCCTTCCCGGCGTCACCACCGGAGCCACCGCCACCCAGCAAAATGCGCCGCCAGAGCCAGACGCAGAAAAGAAAAAAGCCGCCTACGGCGCGCTGGCCGACGTGCTTGAGAACGACACGTCCCGACAGGAGCTGATCGATCAGCTGAGGAAGGTGGCTGCCACGCCGCCTCAGGATCCGGTTCCTGCTATTGCGCCGCCGGAAGCCGAAGAAGAAAAAACGGTGCTGGAAAACGTCACCGACATCAGTCGCCGCTACGGGGAAGCCCTGTCGTCGCGTTTTGCCCAGCTCTATCGCAACCTGGTTGGCACCTCACATAAGCCTTTTAATCCTCACACCTTTTCCGCAGCCGCCACCCAGTTTGCTATTCTGGCTGGCGCCGTCTTCATTTTTTACTGGCTGTTGCGCCTGTCTGTCTGGCCGCTTTACCGGAAAATGGGCCAGTGGGGACGCAAAAAGAATCAGCATAAAAGCAGCTGGCTGCATCTTCCGGCAATGATTACCGGGGCGTTTGTCATCGATTTGCTGCTGCTGGCCCTGACGCTGTTTGTCGGCCAGATGCTGGCCGACCGACTTAATACCGGAAACAAAACCATCGCGTTTCAGCAGGGACTGTTCCTCAATGCATTTGCCCTGATTGAGTTCTTTAAAGCCCTCCTGCGGCTGATCTTCTGCCCGCGCGTGCCGGACCTTCGCCCCTTCGCCATTTCGGATCAGAGCGCCAAATACTGGGCGGTGCGGCTCAGCGTGCTGAGCGGGTTGATTGGTTATGGCCTGCTGGTTGCCGTGCCGATTATTTCCAACCAGGTTAACGTGCAGTTCGGGGCGCTGGCGAACGTGCTGATCATGCTGTGCATTACCGTCTGGGCGCTGTACCTCATCTTCCACAATAAAAAAGCGATCACCGACAGCCTGCTGCACCTGGCCGATCGCTCCCTCTCCTTTTTCAGCCTCTTTATTCGCGCCTTTGCGCTGGTGTGGCACTGGCTGGCCAGCGCCTATTTTATTGTGCTCTGTTTCTTCTCCCTGTTCGATCCGGGCAATAGCCTGAAATTTATGATGGGGGCGACGTTCAAAAGCCTGGCGATTATCGGCATTGCGGCCTTTGTCTCTGGCCTGCTCTCCCGCTGGCTGTCGAAAACGATCACCCTGTCGCCGCAGGTTCAGCGTAACTACCCGGAACTGCAAAAGCGGGTAAATGGCTGGATGACGGTATCCCTGAAGGTGGCGCGTATTCTGACGGTCTGCGTGGCAATTATGCTACTGCTGAACGCGTGGGGGCTGTTTGATTTCTGGAACTGGCTGCATAACGGCGCGGGGGAAAAGACCGTTGATATTCTTATTCGTATCGCGCTGATCCTGTTCTTCTCCGCCGTCGGCTGGACGCTGCTGGCAAGCCTTATCGAAAACCGTCTGGTGTCGGATGTCCACGGCAGGCCGCTGCCGAGCGCCCGCGCCCGCACGCTGCTGACCCTGTGCCGCAACGCGCTGGCGGTGATCATCAGCACCATCACCATCATGATTGTACTGTCGGAAATCGGCGTGAATATCGCCCCGCTGCTGGCGGGTGCCGGTGCGCTTGGGCTGGCGATCTCCTTTGGTTCGCAGACGCTGGTGAAGGATATTATCACCGGCATTTTTATCCAGTTTGAGAACGGGATGAACACCGGGGATCTGGTGACCATAGGACCGCTCACCGGCACGGTGGAACGCATGTCCATTCGCTCCGTCGGCGTACGTCAGGATACCGGCGCGTACCACATTATTCCGTGGTCATCGATCACCACCTTTGCCAACTTTGTGCGCGGCATTGGTTCGGTGGTGGCGAATTATGATGTCGATCGTCATGAGGATGCAGATAAGGCGAAGCAGGCGCTGCGGGATGCGGTGAGCGAACTGATGGAGATGGAGGATATTCGCGGGCTGGTGATTGGTGAACCGTCGTTCGCGGGTATCGTCGGGCTGACGAACACTGCCTTTACCCTGCGCGTGTCGTTCACCACCCAGCCCCTTAAGCAGTGGACGGTGCGCTTCGCCCTCGACAGCATGGTGAAAAAACACTTCGATCTGGCGAACGTGAGAGCGCCGGTGCAGACGTATCAGGTATTGTCGCCGCCCGCTTCGCCGCTGCCTCCGCAGGAGCCGACGCTGTAACCGAGCCGGGTGGCGGCTTCGCCTTACCCGGCCTGCGATGGGGGGCTATTTGCGGCGTTTGTTATCGTCCATAAAGGTCCAGGCGATAAAGCGGCTCTGCTTCTGGCCCTGCGCCATCTCTTTTTTGACCACTCTCACCGCGCCGACGTCGGTCAGGGCGCGGTAAAGCGGCGGCAGGTTATCGCCACGGGAAACCAGCGTGGTAAACCATTTCACCTGACGACCGAAGCCCTTACTCTCGGCAATCATGCGCAAAATAAATGCCACTTCCCCGCCCTCGCACCACAACTCCTGCTGCTGGCCGCCAAAGTTCAGCGCGCCATCTTCAGCCTGGCCCAGGTTACGCCGCTTGCGTTCACTGCCCGCACGTGCGGAGGCGGCGGAGTCGTGGAATGGCGGGTTGCACAGGGTGGCATCATATTGTTCGTTCTTGTGAATAATGCCGTTGAAAATAGCAGCGGGATCCTTTTGACGACGCAAACGAACGGCCCGGCTTAACCCTGGGTTAGCGTTGATAATGGCCTGTGCGCTGGCAAAGGCCTCGGCGCCGATCTCGCTGCCGGTAAACCGCCACTGGTACTCATGTGCGCCTATCAGGGGGTAGATCAGGTTCGCGCCCGTACCGATATCAAGCACGGTGGCCTGTTTCGGCACCACGCCGCCATTATCATCTGCCAGCAGATCGGCAAGATGATGGACATAATCCGCACGGCCTGGCACCGGTGGGCAGAGAAAGCCATCCGGGATGTCCCAGTGCGTAACGCCATAAAAATGGGCCAGCAGCGCTTTGTTCAGCGTCTTAACCGCCAGCGGATCGGCAAAGTTTACCGACGGTTCACCGGCTGGTGTCTGAACAATAAAATCCTGCAATTCCGGGCAGCTCAGGCACAGGGCTTTCATGTCGTAGCGGCTACGGTGGCGGTTACGCGGGTGCAATCCCGGCTTTTGGGAAGTCATGGCATTCTCCTTTAGACAGCCGCGTAAGATACCCTGTGACGGCGCGGGGGTAAATATCTGTCTGCGCTGCACAAAAAACCGACGAAAATCAGCAACCTGTATGTCTATGATCTGTCAGCAAATTGTCAGAATTTATCGTTCAAAAAATAAGCAGATCATCATCAAATTTTTGCGCTAAATCACGCGCGTCAGGCTTCTAAACTTAAGAGGAATCACCTGTTGTTTCCCCTGAGGATGTGATTATGAAAAAGTATCTGACCTTTATTATTGCGGGTGCGCTGGCAGGCGCATCGTTCTCAGCCTGGTCCGTTCAACCTCTGACCGACAGCAACGACACCAGCCAGCTACGTGCGGCCGGGACGGTCTCTGTCAGCCGGGCAAGCAACCTTGATGACCTTCAGGACAAGCTGGCCGAAAAAGCGCGTCAGGAAGGGGCTAAAGGCTTCGTGGTGAACGCCGCCGGTGGCGATAACCATATGTACGGCACCGCGACCATCTATAAATAACGCCCTCTTTTCCCACACTGCATCTGCCAGGCAGATGCAGTTCTCATTTCCTTCCTTCGCCTTGACTGTGCGTTTTTTAACCCCATATTAAGATAAATGGCTTAAACAGATCAGGAGAACATGATGGCTTCCGGCTGGGCGAATGACGACGCCGTTAACGAACAGATCAACAGTACCATTGAAGATGCGGTTGCGCGTGCTCGCGGTGAAATTCCGCGCGGCGAAAGTTTGACGGAATGCGAAGAGTGCGGGGATCCGATTCCTGAAGCACGGCGTAAAGCCATTCCTGGCGTACGGCTATGCATTGCCTGTCAGCAGGAGAAAGATTCAAAAAATGCGGCACATTCAGGATATAATCGTAGAGGATCGAAAGACAGCCAGTTACGTTGACTTTCCTTTACCGAAGTTAACCGCGCCAGCCGTTTACTTTACGCTCACGACTTTTAGCGAAACGCGTAGCAAAACGTGCCCTTCCGATGGCTTCTGTAAAGCGCATCCCCAAGAAATGTCAATTGCGCTTCTGAATTTATTAATAATCAATAAGTTATTTGTCATTCAATTTTTTTGAGTAACCACGTCAATTCTCTTCGATTTTATCTTCCACTAAAAACCGTGATACTTATCACATCGACGGAACATCGTCCCCTTAACAGAATAACCTGCGAGAATTGACCTATGAAAACAATCAAATATGCTGTTGCCGCTGTTGCCCTGTCCGCTCTGTCTTTCGGCGCTTTCGCCGTAGAGCCAGTCTCCTCTACTCAGGCACAGGATCTGAACAAAATCGGGGTGGTGAGTGCTGAAGGCGCGACCACGCTGGACGGTCTGGAAGCCAAACTGGCGGAAAAAGCTGCCGCTGCCGGCGCAAGTGGATACACCATCACCTCCACTAACGGTAATAACAAACTGAGCGGTACCGCGGTTATCTACAAGTAATCGAACGAATTATGCTCCACCCTCACCCTACCCTCTGGTGAGATGCTCCAACCCTCATTGACCCTGTTGTTGTTACCCTTGTTTGCCCGTCCGCCACTGGACGGGCTTTTTTTTTGCTTAAAACGACTGCGCCACGCGCTGCAACCCGGCGTCCACGGACGCCACTTCCCCTGCCGCCAGCAGACAGCAGGCCATTTGCAGCTTGATAGACTGCGGAACCGGCACCTTTCCGGCCAGACACTGTACGATCCAGTGCGCGGTGACTTGCGGATCTTTCGACTCAGGCAGGATCACATCGCTGTTCTCTTCCCCACGTTCGAGCACGACCCACGTCCCGGCAGGCTCAATCAGCATCAGCTGTGGACAACGCTGCGGGTTGGCGTAAACCTCCCCTTCAGTCCCGTGCATCAGCAGCGCTCGCCCGCCGATTTCGGCAAAGAATTGACCGACCCGCGTCACGTACTCCGGATGGGAGACGCTGGAAAGACGCAGCGCGGCGTCTTCGGCAAACGGCGTCGCCAGCTTCGCCAGGGTGTGGGCGCTGTTACGCACCCCCATGCGCCAGCGCATGTCCAGCTGCTTTTCCAGCGGCGGGCAGAGCGCGCGCACGGGAATATAGACCGGCTGGTTCCCCTCCAGCTTTGCCTGCGCCTGGCCAGCATGGAGAGTGGGTTCGATGCCTAATAATTCCAGAATGGTTTCTGTCAGCACGCGCGTCGGATCTTCGCTCACGCCATGCACCACCACCGGGAAACCGAGTTTCTGCAACAGAATAGCCAGCAGCGGCGTGAGGTTTGCCTGCTTACGCGCGCCATTGTAGGTCGGGATCACAATCGGCATCGGCTTCGTGACGGGCGGGGTTAAACGCATCGTCTGCGACTGCATGGCCTCATAAAAACCGCGCATCTCCGCCTCACCTTCCCCTTTGATGCGCAGCGCAATCAGAATGCCGCCCATTTCCAGATCCGGCACGTCGCCATTCAGCATATGCGTGTACAACGTACGGGCCGTTTCCTGGTCCAGATCGCGAGCATGGTTTTTCCCACGCCCTACCTCTTTGATTATTTTGCGGTAATCCACGACATTTCTCCTGACAGCATCATCTTGTTAACAATATAGCCCGATGAACACGCACCCGATAGTGTTTTGTGATCATTATCAACCTGCTGTTTTCAGGTAAAAAAAATAAACTCAAGCACTATTTGCATTATTTGTGATTGGAACTAAAGATTCGTACCTGCCCTTTTTTTGATTAAATAAACATCGGAAAGTTATTAAGGGTCAACGGTAAAAACGTCCAGGCAACGTTTTTGCCAGAAACACATTGGGATTTACTATGAACAAGGTTGCATTAGGGTTGTTTATCGCCACAACGGTGGGGTGTTCTGCATCCGCATTTGCGGAAACCAACGGTGAAGGGCAGATTAATTTCACCGGAGAAATTATCGATTCTGCTTGCCAGGTCGTGAATGGATTAAGTAATCCATTAGATGTTCAGTTAGGAAAAGTATCTAAAACGGTATTTACCGGCGCAGGCTCTACCAGCACACTCACGAAGTTTGATATTAAGTTAACCAATTGTCCGGAAACCGTAACCTCGGCTGCGATTAACTTCGGTGGTACCCCGGATGCGGATAATAATGCCACGCTGGCATTAACGCCCGATACCGATGCGGCTACTGGTGTAGCTATTCAGCTAATGGACGCTTCCGGGCAGCCTGTCACTCTGTATACCCCTTCGAAGCAATATCCTTTAGCCTCCGGAACGGAGGTTAACGACCTGGAGTTCGGTGCGCGTTATATTCAAACTCAGGCGGCAGTTACTGCGGGCCCTGCTAACTCTGTATCGACCTTCACCGTTATTTATAACTGATCTTATCAATCCTGAGATATTAATGCTCTTGCGGGCATTAATATCTCATCTTTTTATTGAGAAATCTTTATGCGCCACGGTTATTTACTGAGCACTCTTTTACTGGTAGCAGCCTCGGCACAGGCGGGTGTCGTGATCAATGGCACCCGTCTGGTCTATCAGGGAGATAAAAACGAATCATCTCTTGGTCTTTCAAACCCAGATACCACAGATTATCTGGTGCAGTCCTGGGTCGATTCCGGTGGTAAAAACCTGGCCAAAGCACCGTTCCTGATCACCCCGCCGCTTTTCCGACTGGATGCGAAAGAAGATAACGTACTACGCGTGGTGCGTACGGGAGGAAATTTACCGGAAGACAGGGAATCTCTGTACTGGCTGAATATTAAAGCGATCCCGTCCTCAAAGCATGTTGAAGGCGTAAATACGCTGCAAATTGCCATTAACACCCGAATTAAATTGCTGTATCGCCCGTCAGCGGTAAAAGGCAAACCAGAAGATATGGCCGATAAACTTGAATGGCATCGCGAAGGGAATGATTTAGTGGTAAATAATCCCACGCCTTTCTATATGAATTTTCAGGCCGTCACCCTGAATGGTCAGAAAATCACGAAAGCCACCTGGGCTGTGCCGAAAACTGAAACGCATTTTGCTTTACCTGGCAATGTCGGAGGCTCGACCGTCGTGTATTCCATTATTACGGATTACGGCAGCATCAGCCAGACATGGTCTAAACCCGTTCATTAGTAATATTGCCCGGTAATAAAATCATCATGTACAGCCATAAAAAGCCGTTCACCTGCCGATTTTCGTCATTGCTGATGACTTTTTGTTGCCTGGCAATGGCGATCTTTGCGCAGCAGGTTTTGGCTGATGATTATTTTAACCCTGCCCTGCTGGACATTGATAACCCGCAGCAGGAAAAGACCGATCTGTCTGTCTATGAAAAAGGTCCCGGTCAGGCGCCAGGTAAATATCAGGTCGCGGTATTTATCAATAACAATAAAATTGATACCCGTGACGTGACCTTTAACGTAGTTAAAGATCCGCAGGGCACCAGCACGCTTCAGCCCTGTTTTACACTGGACGAATTAAAGAGCCTCGGGATCAAAACGCAAAAATATCCGCAGCTGAGGGCAGAAGGTCAATGCGCCGATCTACACGCCATCCCTTCGGCATCCGCGACCTTTCGCGTGCGCAATCAGCAGCTGCTGCTGAGCATTCCGCAAAAGGCGCTCGGACAGGTGCCACGCGGTTACATCGACCCGAAAGAGTTTGACGAAGGGATCAACGCGGGCCTGCTTAATTACAGCGTCAACGCCAGCCAGAGCCATGCGCGCCAGCAGGGTGAAGAGGATAGCAGCAGCCAGTACGTTAACCTGCGTCCCGGCTTCAACCTCGGGGCATGGCGCGTTCGTAACTACTCCACCTGGAATCGCAGCACCACGGGCCACGAGGAGGAACAGAAATTCACCTCCGTTTATACCTATGCGCAACGCGATATGGTGGCAATGAAAAGTGACGTGACGGTGGGCCAAAGCACCTCACCTTCCGACGTTTTTGACAGCGTCCCCTACACCGGCGTGGAGCTGAAATCCGACAACGACATGCTGCCGGACAGCGAAAAAGGCTATGCCCCTATTATTCGCGGCACCGCCCACAGTAACGCGCTGGTGATGGTCCGCCAGAACGGGTACGTGATTTATCAGAACACGGTCGCGCCGGGCGCATTCGAAATTAACGACCTCTACCCCACCGGCAGCAGCGGCGACCTCCAGGTCACGGTGAAAGAAACTGACGGCAGCGAAAGTCATTTCGTGGTGCCGTTTGCCTCCGTGCCGGTATTGCAGCGTGAAAAAAACCTGCGCTACAGCGTAACCGCCGGGCGTTATCGCTCTTATGACAAAGACGTTGAAAAGACCCCGTTTGCCCAGGGAAGCGCCATCTACGGTTTACCTCACTGCTTCACGGCCTACGGCGGCGTGCAGCAGAGCAGCCACTATCAGTCCCAGGCGCTCGGCGCCGGGAAAAACATGGGCGATCTCGGGGCGTTCTCCATTGACGTGACCCGCGCCAGAGCCCTGCTGAAAAAACAGCAGTCCAGCAAGGGCCAGTCGTGGCGCGTACGCTACAGCAAAGATTTCGCCGGTTCAGGCACCAACTTTTCGCTTGCGGGCTATCGCTATAACAGCAAGGGGTTTTACACCCTGGACGACACTATGGAGTCGTATACCCGCGCCGACGACTGGTCTGCTCCCCAGCAGCGCCGCGCCCGTACAGAAGCCACCATTGACCAGACGCTGCCAGAAGGTTGGGGGTCGGTGACGCTGAGCATGGTGAAGGAAACTTACTGGAGCCAGAGCCAGAACATGACCTCCCTGAGCGTCAGCTACAACAACAGCTGGCACGGCGTGAGCTACAGCCTCAGCTACAGCATGAACAAAAACACCCACGACAGCGATGAAGACGGTAATGAGGTAACAAACGACAACCAGTTCTCGCTGAGCGTTTCGGTTCCGCTGGATCGCTGGATGCATAATACCTGGGCCACGTACAACCTGAACAACACCAAAGATGGCACCACGCAGAACATCGGTCTTAACGGTACGGCCCTGAAAGAAGACAACCTGAACTGGAATATCCAGGAAGGGCTCAGCAGCACCGGCAGCGGTAACTCCACCAGCATCAACACCGATTACAAAGCGACCTACGGCGAAGTGAGCGCAGGCGTCAGTCAGGATAAGTATCAGCAGACCCTGAACGTCGGTTTGCAGGGCGGCGTGGTGGCCCACGCTAACGGGATAACCCTGAGCCAGCCGCTCGGTGAAACCATCGCGCTGGTGAAAGCGCCAGGTACGCACGGCACCCATATCACCAACCAGACAGGCGTGGAGACTGACTTCCGCGGCTATACCGTCGTGCCGTTCGTGACCGCGTATCGCCATAACACCATCGCACTGGATACCGAAACGCTGCCGGAGGATGCCGACGTCACCCACGCGGCGCAAATTGTGACGCCGACCCGAGGGGCCGTGGTGCGCGCCAGCTTTACTACCCGCGTGGGTAATCGCGTCCTGATGACGCTTACACAAAATGGTAAACCGCTGCCCTTCGGCGCAACGGTCACCACCGGGGATAAGGACAGCGAATTTATTGTCGGAAATGACGGCCAGACTTACCTCTCGGGTCTGCCACAGCAAGGGCATCTCAACGTTTCCTGGGGAAAGGAGGCGAGCGAGCACTGCGTCGCTGACTATGCGCTAACGGATGAGAAAGAGAAAACCAGCATCATTAACGCTGCCGCGCAGTGTCATTGATTACCGTTCAGGCTAACGATTATGCAAATGATTAAACAGTGCTTTTTCTTACTGGTTCTGGGAACCGCCGCGTTATTTATGCCGCATGCGAAGGCGACCTGCACCACGCCGGATCTGCCCAAAATGATTAACGTGGCCTCCATCTCTGTCCCCACGACGCTGGCCGTTGGCGCAACTATCCCGGGTACAGAGCAAAGCGTTCATGTTGCCGGGCACTGCGATCAGAGTATCGACAGCGGTCTGGAAATTGTTTCCTGCTACTACGGCACCGGCGCGGAAATTCCTGGGCTCAGGGGCGTTTATGATTCCGGCGTACCGGGGATTGGGGTCGCACTAATGAACGATCAGGGTCAGCGAATCAGCGGAGCCGGCGGAGTACAGTGCGATTCACGCGGAACGCCTGTTGCCTATGTTTCTACCGATGGCACACAGTCGTTTAACTTTGACGTCACGCTTGAACTAGTGAAAACAAGCGACGCCGTGACATCCGGCACGCTGGTGCAGTCTCAGACCGAATTCGGCATTGGCGTTTTTGGCCATGAAGGGATCGGCAGCCCTAATCATATTGCGTATGCAGGTAACGTCATTTTGCATCAGGTCACCTGCTCTGTTTCGCCAAAAAATCTCACCGTTAATTTGGGCGATTTTCCCGTCAGTGATTTTATGAGCGTGGGGTTTTTATCTAGCCCCGCTCAGACGTTTAATATCACCGTTAACTGTGACACAACCGTTCAGCCTGAGCTAAAAATCACCAGTGCTAACGGGTACGAAACGGCATTTGAGGGAGTGATCAAACTGACGAAGCAGACGGGCATGGCAAGGGGCGTCGGGGTAAGAATGCTGTTTGATGACCATATCGCGACCTTTGACTCCTACGTCAACACCCAAAGCCAGGCCGTTGCCAATGAAACGCTGGATATCCCCTTTCAGGTTCGCTACGAGCAGACCAGCGATGTGGTGACGCCCGGCCCCGCCAACACCGTAGCAACCATCACTCTCGCCTATAAGTGACAAACATGAAAAAGACAATCGCGTTTCTGGCGGTGGGCTTACTGGCCCAGGCTCACGCAGACGACATTCAGATCCAGATGACGGGAAATATTTACGCCAATACCTGCGTCATTGACAGCGCCAGCCGCAACCTGACGGTGGACTTAGGCCAGGCGGTGTCGGGCAGTTTTAGAGACGTGGGGGATACCGGCGAGTGGAAAGACTTTTCCCTGTCAGTATCGCACTGCCCAGCCACGCTGGCGCTTGCCACGGCCTTTTTCTATGGCCAGGCAGACAGCGTGCATCCGACCAAATTTGCCAATATCGGTAGCGCAAAGGGACTGGCGCTGGAGCTGGCAGACCGACAGGACAAAATACTGATTGCCCCGCAGGCCGCCTTTAACGCCGCCATCAATCCGAGCGACCACACGGCAACCTTTCCTCTGTCCGCACGCTACTACGCCACCTCAATGCCCGTCACTGCCGGGACGTTCAGCAGCGTGATTCAGGTGACATTCACTTACCAGTAGGACCGCGCCTCTTTGCACGGATGCTTTTTGTACGCCCGGCAGAGGGTTTTGCCGGGCGTTTTTTTACCTCCGGCACTTCTGGCTGCTCAATCGGGAAGATCGGCAGCGCATTCAGCAGCCGCTGGCCATAGTTTTTGGTAAGCAGGCGTTTGTCATAAATCACCACCTCGCCCCAGCAGCCGTGGCTACGGATCAAGCGCCCGACCTGCTGGATCAGGTTAAACGACGCCGCAGGCAGGCTTTGCACTTCAAACGGATAACGGTTAAGGCTTTTCAGCCATTCGCCTTCGGTGATCACCACCGGGCTGTCGATGGGCGGGAAGGCAATTTTATGGATATGCACCTGCGTCAGGTAGTCGCCTTTTAAATCCAGCCCTTCCGCAAAGGACTGTAGCCCCACCAGCACGCTACGCTCGCCGTTATCAATGCGTTTACGGTGCGTTTCCACCAGCCGATAGCGCGGCTGATCGCCCTGCACCAGCAGGAGTAAGCGCAGATCGGTGACGTGCTCCAGGAAGCGTTGCATCGCGCGGCCGCTGGCAAACAGCACCAGCATACCGGGGTATTTTTTACTCTCAACCTGCTCGCGGAAGTAGGCCGCCATTTCCGCAATATGCTGCTCTTCGTTATCGATAAGCGGCTCATAGTTCATGCGCGGGATCACCAGCTTGCCCTGCTCACAGTGGTTGAACGGCGAGTCCAGGGCCACAAAACGGTCCCCCGCTTTCTCTTTCAGGCCGCTCATTTCCTGTAACCTTGAGAAGCTGTTCAGTGAACGCAGGGTTGCCGACGTCACTACCACGTGCGGCACGCTGCGCCAGATCAGCTTTTCCAGCTGATCGGCCACGCGGATGCCCACGCAGTGGAAGAACAGATGTACCTGTCCGTCTCGCACTTCGCGGGTGGCCCACTTTGTCACTGGCGCCCCGGACGCCTGCGCCATCGAGGCCAGCCGCCAGAGTTTGCTCTGCGCCTCAAACATGCCCAGCGCGCGGTTCATTTGCAGCAGAATGCGGTGCAAGCGCACCACGTCATGGGTACCGGTTTTCTCGTTGAGATCGTTGAGGAACATCTCCGCCAGCCCGCGCAGCTTTTCAAGGTGCTTCGCCAGCTGCTGGCAAATCTCCATCACTTCCTGTGGCAACTCACCCATCGCAAAGCGGTGTTCCGCTTCCTGGGTGGCGGGGAGATACAGGTTGAGAATGTTATTCAGCGAGGCGATGAGGCCGTACACCTCTTCACAGTGCTCGCTCAGCCGCTCCGGGACCGCCAGCGGCGGCGTGGTTTTCGGGCGGAACTGCTCCATGCAGGTTGCCACCAGCTTGCAGAACAGATCGAGTTGCAGGCGAAACCACGGGGCGGTAATTTCCGCACTCATCTCCAGCGCATCCCGCGCCACGTCGGGCAGATGATGACCTTCATCCAGCACCAGCAGCAGGTTTTTGGGCTCCGGCAGGACCGCTTCACTCTCCAGGGCAGCCATCACCAGCGCATGGTTGGCGACAACCACCTCCGCTTCCTGAATCTCACGCCGGGCGACAAAGAACGGGCACTCGCGATAGTAATGACAGTTGCGGTTCAGGCAGCTCGCTTTATCGGTGCTGAGCCTGCGCCACAGGTCGTCGCCGATCGCCTGGCTGGTGTGATCCCGCAGGCCGTCCCACCTGTAGCCGTCGAGATCGGCCTTTAGCTTTGCGCACTGCTCCTGCTCCGCCTTGTTGTTTGGCGTCAGCTCGTCATCAAGAAACGCGAGCAGATCCTGCTGGGAGGGTTCACTGCTGGCCAGCGCCGCCAGATTGCGCGGGCAGACGTAGCGCCCGCGACCAAAGGCGGCGGTGAACCGTAAATCGGGGATAATTTTGCGCAGCAGCGGCAAATCTTTGCTGAAGATCTGATCCTGCAAGGCCACGTTAGCGGTACTGACCACCAGCGTTTTGTCTTCTTCCCGCGCGATGGCAATGCCGGGAATGAGATACGACAGGGTTTTCCCGACGCCGGTCGGGGCTTCAATCGCCAGATGTCGCCCGTCGTCCCCGGCGAGCGTTTTCGCCACGTCGGCAATCATCTGCCGCTGCGGGGCTCGGGGGATAAAATCGGGGATCTGCTGTTGTAGCGCCTTATACCATGCGCCAATTTGCGCCTTGAGCGCAGCGGTTAAAGCCATCGGAAAACCTGAAATACTGTATAAACAGCCACTATTGTGGCACTTTCTCTTCGCTGCCGCAAAAAGAAAAGCCCGGCTTTACGACCGGGCTTCCAGATTACTGCGGGTTAGCAGGTTTACGCGGGCGGCGTCGGCGCTGCCCCTCGCCTGCCGGTTTCCCTTCGCCGCTACGCCACGGGTTTTCACCGGCTGGTTTGCTGTCGTTATTACGACGCGGCGGTTTGCCCGAAGATTTCGGCGCGCCACCTTCGGCACGACGCGGCTGCTGACCGCGACCGCCGCCGCCCTGACCGCGACCGCCGCCCTGACGACCGTTCTGAATTGGCTCGGCTTTGATCGACGGATCCACTTCATAACCCGGGGTCTCAATGCGCGGGATCTCTTTCTTCAGCAGGCGTTCGATGTCGCGCAGCAGCTTGTGTTCATCCACGCAGACCAGAGAGAGCGCTTCCCCGGTTGCCGCCGCACGGCCGGTACGGCCGATACGGTGCACGTAGTCTTCCGGCACGTTTGGCAGCTCGTAGTTCACCACGTGCGGCAGCTCTTCAATGTCCAGGCCACGGGCGGCGATGTCGGTTGCCACCAGCACACGTATGTCGCCGGATTTAAAATCAGCCAGCGCGCGGGTACGCGCACCTTGACTCTTGTTGCCGTGGATCGCCGCGCTGCGAATACCGTCTTTATTGAGCTGTTCCGCCAGGTGGTTAGCGCCGTGCTTGGTGCGGGTAAAGACCAGTACCTGCTGCCAGTTGCCCTGGCCGATTATCTGGGAGAGCAGTTCCCGCTTGCGCTTCTTATCCACAAAGTGCACGTGCTGCGTCACCTGCTCGGAGGCGGTATTGCGGCGCGCGACTTCCACTTCCAGCGGGTTATGCAGCAGCTTTTCCGCCAGTGCCTTGATCTCGTCGGAGAAAGTCGCGGAGAAGAGCAGGTTCTGACGACGCGTCGGCAGCTTCGCCAGCACGCGGCGAATGTCGTGGATGAAGCCCATATCCAGCATACGGTCGGCTTCGTCCAGCACCAGAATTTCGATGTTATCGAGCTTCACCGCGTTCTGGTGTTCCAGATCCAGCAGACGCCCCGGCGTTGCCACCAGCACGTCCACGCCGCCGCGCAGCTTCATCATCTGTGGGTTAATGCTTACCCCGCCGAAAACCACCAGCGAACGAATGTTGAGGTAGCGGCTGTATTCACGCACGTTCTCGCCAATCTGGGCCGCCAGTTCGCGGGTTGGGGTGAGGATCAGCGCACGCACCGGACGACGGCCTTTGGCGTGCGGCTGGTTTTTTACCAACAGCTCCAGCAGCGGCAGGGTAAAGCCCGCGGTCTTACCGGTACCGGTCTGCGCGCTTGCCATCAGGTCACGGCCCTGCAAAACGGCCGGAATGGCCTGCTGCTGGATAGGGGTTGGCTCAACGTAGCCCTGCTCTGCGATGGCGCGCAGAATTTCCGGGTTCAGACCAAGGGAATCAAAAGACATAAAAACTCCGAACCGCCCCGACCATCACAGGTGTAGTTTTCAGGGAGATATAACGAATAGAAGGACAAAAACCACAATGTCGCGAAGGAGCGGAGTGTAGCAGCTTTTGTGACGTGGCGCATAAAATATCCCCGGCGATGACTCGACGTTTGCGCAAATCAGGCATAATCTTAATCAATCGATTGATTAATTTTTAATGCTGCTATGAATACAACCCCAACGACAACCAAAGGCGAACAGGCGAAAAGTCAGCTTATCGCCGCCGCGCTGGCGCAGTTTGGCGAGTATGGTCTGCATGCCACCACGCGGGATATCGCCGCTCAGGCCGGGCAGAATATTGCGGCCATCACCTACTATTTTGGCTCAAAAGAGGATTTATACCTCGCCTGCGCCCAGTGGATCGCGGATTTTATCGGCACCAGCTTTCGCCCGCACGTGGAAGAAGCCACCGCGCTGTTCAGCCAGCCAGAGCCTGACCGGGCTGCCATCCGCCAGCTGATCCTTAACGCCTGTCACAACATGATCCGCCTGCTGACGCACGACGATACGCTGAACCTGAGCAAATTTATCTCCCGCGAGCAGCTCTCCCCCACTACCGCGTACCAGCTGGTGCACGATCAGGTGATCGCCCCGATGCACAGCCATCTGACCCGGCTGATCGCCGCCTATACCGGACGGGACGCCAGCGATACCGACACCATTTTGCATACCCACGCCCTGCTGGGCGAAGTGCTC
The DNA here is from genome assembly GCF_000534415.1 of Enterobacter sp. BIDMC 27. Taxonomy (NCBI): domain Bacteria; kingdom Pseudomonadati; phylum Pseudomonadota; class Gammaproteobacteria; order Enterobacterales; family Enterobacteriaceae; genus Enterobacter; species Enterobacter sp. BIDMC 27. The sequence goes on along the minus strand of NZ_KI973178.1, from coordinate 2,305,516 downwards.
GCCTTCCGTCTGGGGCGTGAGACCATCCTGTTACGTACGGGCTGGACACAATTCGATGAGGATAAAGCCGCGCAAATTAGCCAGGTCATTACCTGTCACGTTGATCTGATCCTGCAAGGCTTAACGCAAAGGAGCCAGAAGTCATGAAAAAACCTGTCGCCATCATTCTGGTGGTTGTTGTGTTACTTGCTGCGGGAATCGGTGGCTGGCTGTGGTATCAGAGCCAGCAGGATCGTGGCCTGACGCTGTACGGCAACGTGGATATCCGCACCGTGAACATGAGCTTCCGCGTCGGCGGACGGCTGGCCTCGCTGAACGTTGACGAAGGCGATGCCATCAAAGCCGGGCAGACGCTGGGAATGCTGGACAAAGCCCCGTTTGAGAACGCGCTGATGCAGGCAAAAGCAGGCGTCTCCGTCGCACAGGCGCAATACGACCTGATGCTGGCGGGCTACCGTGACGAAGAGATCTCCCAGGCGGCCGCTGCCGTTAAGCAGGCAAAAGCCGCCTATGACTATGCGCAGAATTTCTATAACCGTCAGCAAGGCTTATGGAAAAGCCGTACTATTTCCGCCAACGACCTGGAAAACGCGCGCTCATCCCGCGACCAGGCACAGGCGACGCTGAAATCTGCCCAGGATAAGTTAAGCCAGTACCGCACCGGTAACCGTGCGCAGGACATTGCCCAGGCGAAGGCCAGCCTTGAGCAGGCGCAGGCGCAGTTAGCCCAGGCGGAGCTGGATCTGCACGACACCACGTTAGTCGCCCCGTCTGACGGCACGCTGATGACCCGCGCCGTGGAGCCAGGCAGCATGCTCAGCGCGGGCAGCACCGTGTTAACGCTCTCCTTAACCCGTCCGGTGTGGGTGCGCGCTTACATTGATGAGCCAAATCTTGGTCAGATGCAGCCGGGCCGCGAACTACTGCTCTATACCGACGGTCGCCCGGACAAGCCGTATCACGGCAAAGTGGGCTTCGTCTCCCCTACCGCCGAGTTCACGCCAAAAACCGTTGAAACCCCGGACCTACGTACCGACCTGGTGTACCGCCTGCGCATCATCGTCACCGATGCGGACGACGCGCTGCGTCAGGGCATGCCTGTTACCGTGACCTTAAACGACGGGGAACGACATGAATGATGCGGTTATCCAGCTCAACAATCTGGTCAAACGCTTCCCGGGAATGGCCAAACCGGCGGTCGCACCGCTGAATTGTACGATTCAGAAAGGCTATGTGACCGGGCTGGTGGGGCCGGACGGCGCGGGTAAAACCACGCTGATGCGGATGCTGGCGGGATTGCTGAAGCCGGATGAAGGCAGTGCCAGCGTGCTTGGCCTCGATCCGATCAAAGACGACGCGGCGCTCCACGGCATGCTCGGCTATATGCCGCAGAAGTTTGGTCTGTACGAAGATCTGACGGTAATGGAAAACCTCAACCTGTATGCCGATCTGCGCAGCGTTACCGGCGAAACCCGGCAGAAAACCTTCCAGCGTCTGCTTGCGTTTACCTCCCTCGGCCCGTTCACCGACCGGCTGGCGGGCAAACTTTCCGGCGGGATGAAGCAGAAGCTGGGGCTGGCCTGCACGCTGGTGGGCGAACCGAAGGTGCTCTTGCTGGATGAACCCGGCGTGGGCGTGGACCCGATTTCCCGCCGCGAGCTGTGGCAGATGGTGCACGAGCTGGCGGGTGACGGCATGCTGATCCTCTGGAGTACCTCTTACCTTGATGAAGCAGAGCAGTGCCGCGACGTGCTGCTGATGAATGAAGGCGAACTGCTCTATCAGGGCGAACCCACCGAGCTGACGCAAACCATGGCCGGGCGCAGTTTTCTGCTGCACAGCGCGCAGGAGTCCAACCGCAAGCTGCTGCAACGGGTACTGAAGCTGCCGCAGGTGAGCGACGGGATGATTCAGGGCCGTTCGGTGCGCGTGATCCTCAAAAAAGAGACTACCGCCGACGATATCCGCCGTGCGCAGGGTATGCCTGAGATCGACATGACAGAGACCGCGCCGCGCTTTGAAGATGCGTTTATCGATCTGCTGGGCGGGGCGGGAACCTCAGAATCACCGCTTGGCGCCATCCTGCACACGGTGGAAGGCACGCCGGGCGAAACGGTCATTGAAGCAAAATCGCTCACCAAAAAATTCGGCGATTTCGCCGCCACCGATAACGTCAATTTTGCGGTGAAGCGCGGCGAGATATTTGGCCTGCTCGGGCCGAACGGCGCGGGGAAATCCACCACCTTTAAAATGATGTGCGGCCTGCTGGTACCAACCTCCGGCAAAGCGCTGGTGCTGAACATGGATCTCAAAGTCAGCTCCGGCAAGGCGCGCCAGCACCTGGGCTATATGGCGCAGAAGTTTTCGCTCTACGGCAACCTGACGGTGGAGCAAAATCTGCGATTTTTCTCCGGCGTCTACGGCCTGCGGGGACGGGCACAGAATGAGAAGATCGGCCGCATGTGCGACGCCTTCGGCCTGACCGATATCGCCTCACACGCTACCGACGCTCTGCCGCTTGGCTTCAAACAGCGGCTGGCGCTGGCCTGCTCACTGATGCACGAGCCGGATATCCTGTTTCTTGATGAACCGACTTCAGGCGTGGACCCCCTCACCCGCCGAGAATTCTGGTTGCATATCAATAGCATGGTGGAAAAAGGCGTGACCGTGATGGTCACCACCCACTTTATGGACGAGGCAGAGTATTGCGACCGCATCGGGCTGGTCTATCGCGGCAAGCTGATTGCCCACGGCACCCCGGATGACCTGAAAGCGCAGGCCGCCGACGACGCGCAGCCAGACCCGACCATGGAGCAGGCGTTTATCACCCTCATCCACGACTGGGATAAGGAGAATACTCATGCGCAGTAACGCCCTTTCCTGGCGCCGGGTGCGCGCCCTGTGCGTCAAAGAGACGCGGCAGATTGTGCGTGACCCCAGCAGCTGGCTGATTGCGGTGGTGATCCCCCTGCTGCTGCTGTTTATTTTCGGCTACGGGATTAACCTCGACTCCAGCAAGCTGCGGGTCGGGATTTTGCTGGAGCAGCAGAGCGAAGAGGCGCTGGACTTCACCCACGCCATGACCGGCTCGCCCTACATCGATGCCACCATCAGCGACAACCGGCAGGAACTGATCCAGAAAATGCAGGCCGGAAAAATTCGCGGTCTGATCGTCATTCCGGTCGATTTTGCCGCCAATATGGCACGCCCGGGCGCCGATGCGCCAATTCAGGTGATCACCGACGGCAGCGAGCCGAACACCGCCAACTTCGTGCAGGGCTATGCGGAGGGTATCTGGCAGCTCTGGCAGATGCAGCGCGCCGAAGACCGGGGGGAGGAGTTTGAACCGCTGATTGACGTGCAGACGCGCTACTGGTTTAACCCCGCCGCCATCAGCCAGCATTTTATTATTCCGGGGGCGGTCACCATCATCATGACGGTGATTGGCGCGATCCTCACCTCGCTGGTGATCGCCCGCGAATGGGAGCGCGGCACCATGGAGGCGCTGCTCTCGACCGAAGTGACGCGCGTCGAGCTGCTGCTCTGCAAGCTGATCCCCTACTACTTCCTCGGCATGCTGGCGATGCTGCTCTGTATGCTTGTCTCGGTCTTTATCCTCGGCGTGCCGTATCGCGGCTCGCTTGTCGTGCTGTTCTTTATCACCAGCCTGTTTTTACTCAGCACGCTGGGCATGGGGCTACTCATCTCCACCATCACCCGCAACCAGTTTAACGCCGCGCAGGTGGCACTTAATGCCGCCTTCCTGCCGTCGATTATGCTCTCCGGCTTTATCTTCCAGATAGACAGTATGCCGGCGGTGATCCGCGCCGTGACGTACATCATTCCGGCGCGCTACTTTGTGAGCACCCTGCAAAGCCTGTTCCTGGCGGGAAATATTCCGGTGGTGCTGATTATCAACACCCTGTTTTTGCTGGCGTCGGCGGTGATGTTTATCGGGCTGACGTGGATGAAAACGAAAAGAAGATTAGATTAGCCATCGGATTTTGTAGGTCGGGTAAGCGCAAGCGCCACCCGACAGGAGGACGACGCGATGTTTCACCGTTTATGGACATTGATCCGCAAAGAGCTGCAATCCTTGCTGCGCGAGCCGCAGACCCGCGCCATTCTGGTGCTGCCGGTGCTGCTTCAGGTTGTACTGTTTCCGTTTGCCGCCACGCTGGAGGTCACCAACGCCACCATCGCCATTTACAACGAAGACAACGGCAAGCATTCCGTCGAGTTGACGCAGCGTTTCGCCCGCGCCAAAGCCTTTACCCATGTCCTGCTTCTGGAAAGCCCGCAGGCGATCCAGCCCACCATCGACACGCAGAAAGCATTATTGCTGGTGCGCTTCCCGGCGGACTTCTCCCGCAACCTGGACACATTCCAGACCGCGCCGATGCAGCTGATCCTCGACGGACGTAACTCCAACAGCGCCCAGATTGCGGCGAACTATTTGCAACAGGTGGTGAAGGATTACCAGCAGGAGCTGATGGCGGGCAAACCCAAACCCAACAACAGCGAACTGGTGGTGCGCAACTGGTACAACCCGAACCTGGACTACAAATGGTTTGTGGTGCCGTCGCTGATCGCCATGATCACCACCATTGGCGTGATGATTGTCACCTCGCTGTCCGTGGCGCGCGAACGTGAGCAAGGTACGCTGGATCAGCTGCTGGTCTCACCGCTCGCCACCTGGCAGATATTTGTCGGCAAGGCGGTGCCGGCACTGATTGTCGCGACGTTCCAGGCCACCATCGTGCTGGGGGTGGGAATATGGGCGTACCAGATCCCGTTTGCCGGATCGCTGGCGCTGTTTTACTTCACGATGGTAATTTACGGCCTGTCGCTGGTGGGGTTTGGGCTGCTGATTTCCGCGCTCTGCTCAACGCAGCAGCAGGCGTTTATCGGGGTGTTTGTCTTTATGATGCCGGCGATCTTGCTTTCAGGGTACGTTTCGCCAGTGGAGAACATGCCGGTGTGGTTACAGGATTTGACGTGGATAAACCCGATTCGTCACTTCACGGATATCACCAAGCAAATCTATCTGAAGGATGCGAGTCTGGATATTGTATGGGGAAGTTTGTGGCCGCTACTGGTCATCGCGGCCACAACGGGCTCAGTGGCCTATGCGATGTTTAGACGAAACATCGCGTAGTTTTTTCTCTTTGGTGAGCAATGACACCACCGCAGGCCCTGCGAGGATAGCCAGACCCGCCAGGGCCAGCAGCAGGTTGTTTTGCAGCACGCGTGACAACAGCCACAGGACGATCATTGCCGCACCAAAATACCAGGTGGTGGTGAGCTCTTCGAGCACATCACCCACTTCACGCCAGCGCGCGTCGTGGTGACGCTGTAAAAACAGCATCGACAGCACGGTCACGCCGTAAACCACGCATAACCCTAAGCCGACACGCACCAGCGTGCCGCTCATCCAGCCCATCACCAGTACGGCCACGACCAGTAAATGCAACATTATCTGCCAGCAACTCAAACCGGTTGCGACACGAACGCGTTGTTGCCACTTCATGGCTTCTCTCCTGAAGGATTTTTCTCTGCTAATTCAGACTACCGCACTTTACGGAAAATTCCGTAACGCCGCATCTTTTTGTGACGCCTACTACACTTTATTTTCATCGGGATAGTCACCCAGGAAGGTGTTTATGAGCAAAAAAACGCAGCATTTCTCGCTTAAGGTGCTGACGATAAACATTCATAAGGGCTTCACAGCATTTAACCGCCGCTTCATTTTACCGGAGCTGCGCGACGCGGTACGCACCGTCAGCGCCGATATTGTCTGCCTCCAGGAGGTCATGGGCGCGCACGAAGTGCACCCGATGCATTTCGAAAACTGGCCCGACACGCCCCATTACGAATTTCTGGCGGATACCATGTGGAGCGATTACGCCTACGGGCGCAATGCGGTCTACCCGGAGGGGCATCACGGTAACGCGGTGCTGTCGCGTTTTCCTATCGAGCATTATGAGAACCGCGACGTCTCCGTTGGCGAGAGCGAAAAACGCGGGCTGTTATACTGTCGTATCACCCCCCCGGCGCTCGATTTTCCCATTCATGTGGGCTGTATTCATCTTGGCCTGCGTGAAGCCCACCGTCAGGCCCAGCTACAGATGCTGGCAGACTGGACCAATGCGCTGCCGGAGGGCGAGCCCGTAGTGGTGGCCGGTGATTTCAACGACTGGCGACAGCGGGCCAACCATCCGCTGAAGGTGAAGGCGGGGCTGGAGGAGATCTTTACCCGCTCACGCGGTCGTCCCGCGCGGACGTTTCCGGTGCGCTTCCCCCTGCTGCGCCTTGACCGCATCTACGTAAAAAATGCCCACGCCAGCAGCCCGACGGCGCTGGCTTTACTCAACTGGCGACATCTCTCCGACCATGCCCCACTCAGCGCGGAGATCCACTTATGAAATGCACATGGCAGGAAGGTAACCGTATTACGCTGCTGGAAAATGGCGATAACTTTTATCCGGCGGTTTTTGAGGCGATTAGCCACGCACATCAGAAAGTCTTTCTGGAAACGTTTATCTGGTTTGAAGACGACGTGGGCAGGCAGTTGCACAGCGCACTGCTGCATGCCGCCCGTCGCGGTGTAAAAATCGAGGTTCTGCTCGACGGATATGGTTCGCCGGATCTCAGCGAGGAATTTGTTAACGAGCTCACCGCCGCAGGGGTGGTGTTCCGCTATTACGATCCCGGCCCGCGTCTGTTCGGCATGCGCACCAACCTGTTCCGTCGAATGCACCGCAAAATTGTGGTGGTGGATGAAACAGTGGCCTTCGTTGGCGGCATTAACTACTCCGCCGAGCATATGTCGGATTACGGTCCCGAAGCTAAACAGGACTACGCGATCCGTATCGAAGGACCGGTGGTTCAGGACATCCAGCTGTTCGTGCTGGAAAACTTACCCGGCAAAGAGGCCGCTCGCCGCTGGTGGCGACGCCGTCATCGCCCGGAAGAGAACCGCAAGCCCGGCGAGGCGCAGGCGCTGTTCGTCTGGCGGGATAACGAGGAGCACCGGGACGATATCGAGCGTCATTACCTGAAGATGCTGGCGAACGCGAAGCGCGAGGTGATTATCGCCAACGCCTATTTCTTCCCCGGTTACCGGATTTTGCACGCCATGCGCAACGCGGCCCGACGCGGCGTGAGCGTGAAGCTTATCGTGCAGGGTGAGCCCGATATGCCGATTGTGAAGGTCGGCGCGCGTCTGCTCTATCGCTATCTGGTCAAAAGCGGCGTGCAGATCTATGAATATCGCCGCCGCCCGCTGCACGGCAAAGTCGCCGTGATGGATGACCACTGGGCGACCGTTGGCTCCAGCAACCTCGATCCGCTGAGCTTATCGCTCAATCTGGAAGCGAACCTGATCATCCACGATCGCCAGTTTAATCAGACCCTGCGCGATAACCTTCAGGGTCTTATCAATAAAGACTGCGTGCGTGTGGATGAGTCCATGGTGCCGAAACGGAGCTGGTGGAACGTGGGCATCGGCGTGGTGGTGTTCCACTTCCTGCGCCACTTCCCGGCCATGGTGGGCTGGCTGCCCGCGCATACGCCGAAACTGGCGCTGGTGGATCCGCCTGTGCAACCCGAAATGGAAACCCAGGACCGCGTAGAGGCGGAAGATGGAGGGAAAACCTGATGTCGAAATCTCATCCTCGCTGGCGGCTGGCGAAAAAAATCCTGACCTGGCTGTTCTTCATTGCCGTCGCGGTCCTGCTGGTGGTGTATGCCCAGAAGGTGGACTGGGAAGAGGTGTGGAAAGTTATTCGCAACTACAACCGGACAGTCCTGCTGGGGGCCGTTGGGCTGGTGATTGTGAGCTACCTGATGTACGGCTGCTATGACCTGCTGGGACGTGCCTACTGCGGACATAAGCTTGCCAAACGGCAGGTTATGCTGGTGTCATTCATCTGCTACGCCTTTAACCTGACGCTGAGCACCTGGGTGGGCGGGATTGGTATGCGCTATCGCCTGTACTCCCGCCTTGGCTTACCGGGCGGCACCATCACGCGTATTTTCTCCTTAAGCATCACCACCAACTGGCTGGGGTATATCCTGCTGGGCGGGGTGATTTTCACCATCGGCGTGGTGCAGCTGCCTGCGCACTGGTACATCGATGAGGCTACCCTGCGCATCCTGGGCATCGTACTGCTGCTGATCATCGCCGCCTACCTGTGGGCCTGCGCCTTTGCCAAACGTCGTCACATGACCATTAAAGGCCAGAAGCTGGTGCTGCCGTCATGGAAGTTTGCCGTCCTGCAAATGGTGGTTTCCAGCGCTAACTGGATGGCGATGGGGGCCATTATCTGGCTGTTGATTGGCGAAGATGTGAACTACTTCTTCGTGCTGGGCGTGCTGCTGGTAAGCAGTATTGCCGGGGTGATTGTGCATATTCCGGCGGGTATTGGCGTACTGGAGGCGGTGTTTATCGCGCTGCTTGCGGGGGAGCATGTGTCTCACGGGACGATTATCGCCGCCCTGCTCGCGTACCGCATGATCTACTACTTCCTGCCGCTGGCGCTGGCAACGGTATGTTATCTGGTGCTGGAGAGTCGGGCGAAGAAGCTGCGCGCGAAGAACGAGAAGGCAATGGCAAAATAAAAGCAAAACGGCAACGAAGTTGCCGTTTTGAGAACCGCAGGCCGGGTAAGGCGAAGCTGCCACCCGGCAAAACAAGCTTAACGACGGTTGCCGAAAATACGCAGCAGCATCAGGAACAGGTTGATGAAGTCCAGATAAAGCGTCAGCGCGCCCAGAATCGAGTATTTGCGCAGGTTTGAACTGTCGCGAACATCAATTTGTTCACCGATGTTTTTCAGCTTCTGGGTGTCGTAAGCGGTTAAGCCCACGAAGATCACCACCCCGATATAGGTCACCGCCCACATCAGCGCGTCACTCTTCAGCCACAGGTTCACCAGCGACGCCAGCACAATCCCAATCAGCCCCATAAACAGCATGTTGCCGAAGCCGCTCAGGTCACGTTTGGTGGTGTAACCGTACAGGCTCATCACACCGAACATCCCGCCGGTCACCACAAACGTGCTGGCGATGGAAGAGTAGGTGTAAACGATGAAAATACTGGAAAGCGTCAGCCCGGTCAGCGCCGAATAGAGCATAAACAGCGTGGTCGCCATACCCGCACTGAGCTTGTGCACCAGCCCGGAGAGCACGAACACCAGCGCCAGTTGCGCAATAATCAGCCCAAAGAAGGTGATTTTGCTTGAGAAGATAAACATCATCAGTTCAGGCGTGTTTGCCGCATACCACGCGATAAACGCGGTAAGCAGCAGGCCAACCGTCATCCAGCCATACACCTGAGCCATGTAGGTTTGCAGCCCGCTACGGGTCTGCTGAACTATCGAATCGGAACGCGGAAATCGGTCCATGATTCACTCCTGATTAAGTAAACACACACGTTAAGAGTAACACATCCGCGTAAACCAACTACCAACGGCTGGCGGCATGCTTATCGCTGTCGCGTGATTCCACCCAGCGCTCACCTTCCGGCGTCGCTTCACGCTTCCAGAACGGCGCTTTGGTTTTAAGGTAATCCATGATGAACTCCCCCGCCGCAAAAGCACTCCCGCGATGGGCGCTGGTGACGCCGACAAACACAATCTCTTCGCCGGGCCACATTTCGCCGATGCGATGGATAACCGTAACGCGCCCCAGCGGCCAGCGGCCTCGCGCCTCTTCCACAATGGCCGCCAGCGATTTTTCGGTCATTCCCGGATAGTGCTCCAGCGTCAGCGCTTTTACGCTGTCCCCGAGATTATGATTACGCACTTTCCCGGTAAACGTCACGACCGCGCCGTCTTCGTCGCGCCCGGCCAGCCAGTCATATTCCGTGCCCACGTTAAAACGCTCATGGCCGACCAGAATTCGGGTTTCCGTCATCTTAACCCCCTGTGACCGGCGGGAAGAAGGCCACTTCGTCCCCATCGGCCAGCGGGTGGGTCAACTCCACCAGCGTCTGGTTCACGGCGGCCAGCAGTTTGCCTTCGTCCAGCGCCAGCGCCCAGCGGTCGCCTTGCGCCGCCAGATGCGCACGCAGGGCGGCGACATTTTCGAAAGAGCCGTCCAGCGTCAGGCTGTCGGTATTGACCAGCTCACGGACCTGGGCAAAAAAGAGCACCTTAATCATGGCTTTCCACCTTAAAATCACCGGATTTGCCGCCGCTTTTTGCCAGCAGACGCACCGGGCCAATCACCATATCTTTCTGCACCGCTTTACACATGTCGTAGATGGTCAGCGCCGCCACGGAGGCCGCCGTCAACGCCTCCATCTCCACGCCGGTTTTGCCGGTTAAGCGGCACAGGGACTCGATACGCACGCGGTTATGCTCCGGCTGCGCCTGCAAATTTACCTCCACTTTGCTGAGCATCAGCGGATGGCAGAGCGGGATGAGGTCCCAGGTACGTTTAGCGGCCTGAATACCGGCGATGCGGGCGGTGGCAAACACATCACCCTTGTGATGGCTACCGTCGATAATCATCGCCAGCGTCTCCGGCAGCATGGTGACGAACGCTTCAGCACGCGCCTCGCGCACCGTTTCGGTTTTGGCGGAGACATCCACCATATGCGCTTCGCCAGCGGCGTTTATGTGGGTCAGTTGTGACATAGCTTATTTCTTTAAATGGGGATGGAAATTACACGGACGGGTACGGGCATCCAGCTGCGGGGCAATAATGTTTTCCCACGCGGTGCGGCAGGCTTTGGTCGACCCCGGCATGGCGAAGATCAGCGTCTTATTCGCCATCCCCGCGACGGCACGGGACTGAAGCGTAGAGGTGCCAATCTCTTCAAAGGAGAGCATGCGGAACACTTCGCCGAAGCCTTCCACTTCGCGATCGAACAGCGGGAGCAGCGCTTCCGGCGCCTGGTCGCCTGCGGTAAAGCCGGTGCCGCCAGTGATCAGCACAACCTGGACGTCATCACCCGCAATCCACTGTGAGACCTGAGCGCGAATGGCGTAACGGTTTTCTTTGACGATCGCTTTATCAACAATCTGGTGTCCGGCTTCGTGTGCCGCCTCGCGCAGCCAGTGGCCGGAGGTATCATCCTCTTCACCACGACGTTCGGAAACGGTAAGAATAGCAATGCGTGTCGGGATAAATTCCGCGCTTACCTGACTCATCTTCTGGTTCCTTCTAAAGCCTGATTACCCGCCGATATAGGACAGGTTCTGAGTAATGCCGGTGTTGCCCTGATGCAGGAAATGGGTCTGCTTTTTGTGCGTCAGCGCCTCGGAAATACGTGCTTCAAGCGCGTCCTGCTGGGCGTCATCTTCCAGCAAATCGCGCAGATCGACGCCGCCATCCCCGAACAGGCAAAGATGGAGCTTGCCGACGGAGGAGACGCGCAGGCGGTTGCAGCTGGCACAGAAGTCTTTTTCATAGGGCATGATCAGGCCGATTTCGCCTTCATAATCCGAATGACAAAAGACCTGCGCCGGGCCATCGCTGCGCTGGCGGATCTGGTGGATCCAGCCGCGTTTCAGCAGTTCGTCGCGCAGAACCATGCCGGAGATATGATGGCGACGGAACAGCTCACTGCCCTCCCCGGTCTCCATCAGCTCAATAAAACGCAGTTGAATGCGGCGCGGTTTGATCCACGCCAGGAAAGTGTCCAGCTGATGGTGGTTCACATCACGCATCAACACGGTATTGACTTTGACCTTGTCGAAACCGGCGGTGAACGCGGCATCGATGCCGTCCATCACCTGCTGGAACTTATCCTGGCCGGTAATGGCGTGGAACTGACGGGCGTCCAGGCTATCGACGCTGACGTTGATCGCCGTCAGCCCCGCATCGCGCCAGTTCGCCACGTCACGCGCCATGCGGTAACCGTTGGTGGTCACCGCGATCTGGCGGATACGTTCGTTTTCACGCACGGCGGCAATGATGTCAGGGAAATCACGGCGCAGGGAGGGCTCTCCCCCGGTAAGACGCACTTTTTCCGTGCCAAGTTCAGAGAACGCGCGCGTGACGCGGCGTACTTCATCCACGGAGAGAAAGCCATTATTGGTGACGCTGCCCGGCTTGTAGCCATCGGGCAGGCAGTAGGTGCAACGGAAGTTACACACGTCGGTAATCGACAAACGTAAGTAGAAAAACTTACGCGCGAAAGCATCAGTAAGTTGTGAAGCCATGTACACCTTTCCAGATCGGGAGGCACAGTCATTTCTTTCTGTACCCTGGTGGCAAATCCGCCACGGCCAGGGCGCCATATCTCTCGACACAGGCGCCAGGGCTAGAGTGTATGTTTTCAGTTTTGAAAACGTGGTTATGGCGATAGTAGCGTGGAAATCGCCACTTCGCCATTGTCGCTTTTCGCTATATAAATTTATATATAACGATGTTATCGTGCATTTTCACTACAGAATACGCAAAAACAGCGCTTTCGCATTGATATACGTCATTATGGTTTGTGAGAGGCATCGTCTTTTAGGAGTAGTTGCGTTACTGTGACGCAAGCTTAACAGGATAAGGAATAGGTATGCGCAATCGCACTTTTGCGGATCTGGACCGTGTGGTCGCTCTTGGCGGAGGTCACGGTCTGGGACGAGTGATGTCGTCGTTATCGTCACTGGGCTCGCGCCTGACGGGCATCGTGACAACAACGGACAACGGCGGCTCAACCGGGCGGATCCGACGCGCTGAAGGCGGGATTGCCTGGGGTGACATGCGCAATTGCCTCAACCAGCTTATCACGGAGCCTAGCGTGGCCTCGGCGATGTTTGAGTACCGTTTTGGCGGGAATGGTGAACTTTCAGGCCATAACCTTGGAAATCTGATGTTAAAGGCGCTGGATCACCTGAGCGTGCGCCCTCTGGAAGCGATCAATTTAATTCGTAACCTGTTAAAGGTGGATGCATTCCTGATCCCGATGTCCGAACAGCCGGTGGATTTAATGGCGATCGATGCCGACGATCACGAAGTGTATGGTGAAGTGAATATCGACCAGCTTCTTCTTCCGCCAAAAGAGCTAATGACCTACCCCAGCGTACCCGCAACGCGTGAAGCGGTAGAAGCGATTGGCGAGGCCGATCTGATCCTGATTGGGCCGGGAAGTTTTTATACCAGCCTGATGCCGATCCTGCTGGTGAAAGAGCTGGCGCAGGCGCTGCGCAGAACGCCTGCGCCCATGGTCTATATCGGTAATTTAGGCCGCGAACTCAGCCCGGCGGCGGCAAGCCTGTCGCTGGCGGATAAGCTGGACCTGATGGAACAGTACGTTGGTAAGAAAATTATCGATGGTGTCGTGGTCGGGCCGAAAGTGGATGTATCGGGGATTGGCGATCGCGTGGTGGTGCAGGAGCCGCTGGAAGCCAGCGATATTAAATATCGCCACGACCGCCATCTGCTGCGCGAGGCGCTGGAGAAGGCGATTCAGGCATTAGGTTAGGTTCGTTTTGTGCGGCCTGATGCCCTCACCCCGGCCCTCTCCCACAGGGAGAGGGAGAAAACGCCACCGGGCAAAAAACTACGATGCCGCAATAAACAGATCCCGCAGCTGATGCAGCTGATCGCGGATTTGCGCGGCCTCTTCGAACTCCAGGTTCTGCGCGTGCTGCATCATCTGCCCTTCCAGCTCGTGGATCTTCTGCTGCAACGCTTTCGGCGTCAGCGCGACGGTATCCTCTTCCACCACTGAACGGGCCTTGCCGCGGCCTTTCGCTTTGGTCTTCGCAATGTTCTGACCCAGCGCCAGGATATCCACCACCTTCTTGTTCAACCCCTGCGGCGTGATGCCGTGCTCTTCGTTGTAGCGCTGCTGCTTCTCGCGACGACGTTCCGTTTCGCCAATCGCTTTGGCCATCGACGGGGTGATTTTATCCCCGTACAGGATCGCCTTCCCGTTGACGTTACGCGCGGCGCGGCCAATGGTCTGGATCAGCGAGCGCTCGGAACGCAGGAAGCCCTCTTTGTCCGCGTCCAGAATCGCCACCAGCGACACCTCAGGCATATCCAGCCCTTCTCGCAGAAGGTTAATGCCGACCAGCACGTCGAACTCGCCCAGACGCAGATCGCGGATGATCTCCATACGCTCCACGGTATCGATATCCGAGTGCAGATACCGCACCTTCTCGCCGTGTTCTTCCAGATACTCCGTCAAATCTTCCGCCATACGTTTGGTGAGCGTGGTAACCAGCACGCGCTCGTTGATGGCGGAGCGGGCACGTATTTCCGAGAGCAGATCGTCCACCTGCGTCGCCACCGGACGCACCTCGATAATCGGATCCAGCAGCCCGGTCGGACGCACCACCTGGTCCACCACGTCATCACCGGATTTTTCCAGCTCGTAGTTGCCCGGCGTGGCCGATACGTAGATGGTCTGCGGAGCAAGCGCCTCAAATTCTTCAAACTTCATCGGACGGTTGTCCAGCGCTGACGGCAGTCGGAACCCGTACTCCACCAGCGTCTCTTTACGCGCGCGGTCACCGCGGTACATCCCGCCGATCTGGGGGATCGTAACGTGGGATTCGTCGATCACCAGCAGGCCGTCCGCCGGAAGGTAGTCAAACAGCGTCGGCGGCGCTTCGCCCGGCCCGCGCCCGGAGAGGTAGCGCGAGTAGTTTTCGATGCCGGAGCAGTAGCCCAACTCGTTCATCATCTCCAGATCGAACTGGGTACGCTGGCTCAGGCGCTGCTCTTCCAGCAGCTTATTGTTCGCCAGCAGCACTTTGCGGCGGTCCGCCAGCTCGGTTTTGATCTCTTCCATCGCCTGCACAATACGCTCGCGCGGCGTTACATAGTGCGTTTTCGGGTAGATGGTGAAGCGCTGGATCACCGACTCGACGTGACCGGTCAACGGATCGAACAGCGACAGGCGTTCAACCTCTTCGTCGAACAGCTCCACGCGCAGCGCCATATCGTCCGACTCCGCCGGGAAGATATCAATCACCTCGCCGCGCACGCGGAAGGTCCCGCGCTGGAACGCCTGATCGTTACGGGTGTACTGCAACTCCGCCAGACGGCGCAAAATCGCACGCTGATCGATGATCATCCCCTGCGTCAGGTGCAGCATCATCTTGAGATAGAGATCCGGATCGCCCAGGCCGTAGATCGCCGACACCGAGGCCACCACCACCACATCACGACGCTCCAGCAGCGCCTTGGTCGCCGACAAACGCATCTGCTCGATATGTTCGTTCACCGAGGCATCTTTCTCGATAAACGTGTCGGAGCTGGGAACGTAGGCTTCCGGCTGGTAGTAGTCGTAGTAGGAGACGAAATACTCCACCGCGTTTTCCGGGAAGAACTCTTTCATCTCACCATACAGCTGCGCCGCCAGCGTTTTGTTCGGCGCGAGAACCATCGTCGGACGCTGGAGATCGGCAATGACGTTGGCAATGGTGAAGGTTTTGCCCGAACCGGTAACCCCCAGCAGGGTCTGGTGCGCCAGCCCGTCCTCCAGCCCCTCTTCCAGGCGACGAATAGCCTCGGGCTGATCCCCGGAAGGACGGAAAGCAGAATTCAGTTTAAACGGTTTACTCATGGGCGACGACCTGATGACAGAATAAGCGGCAGGTGAGTAATTTTACTCGTTGTGGCCAGGATTGCCAGTAAAAAACACTGGATGAAAAACCAGTAGCGTGTCAGGATATTTAGCGTAGCGCAGAGAGGATTAGTGCGTTCGCGAGCCAAATTTCGACTGTGACAAAATAAAACACCAGCCTCAGGGGGTTATCCCCAGAACTATTACTTTTTTAACATTTGTCAAGGGCGGTTATGAAAGTTTTATGGCAACAGGTCTCGCTGGCGTTGAGGGAATTGCTTTTATCTAATTCGTTAAAAAATAAAGACTAATTTATTAAGCCGCGTTTCGCATCAATTTGGTTGTAACCCGCGTATTCTCTCGCTTATCGCGGGTTTTCTAACTCTAATGCACAAGGTTATCCACAGGAATAGTGGATAACTGCCTCCAGCCCGTACAGCATGCACTCCAGCAAATTCCCGGTTTTTCCCACGAAGCGGCAGTAAAAAATTTTTATCACTCTTTTTTGCCTGGAAAACGTTCATTTTTTCATAAGCGACTGGCGAGATCTTAATCACAATTCTGTCATTTCTCCTGCACCACAATTCGACATACGCAGCACCGGGAGTGTGCAATTCGTATAAACGTTCAGCTTTTGATAGTGAGTTATTCCTAAAAATGGCCTTTTTTTAATCATTATGAAGTTCCTGGCAGGCGTTTTGCAGACATCACTCTGTGCATCACCCCACACATTTTTAAGGAGAGAAAGATGTTGAGTCTGCGTGCTGTAAATCAGTTTTACGGAAGCCAACATACGCTATGGAACGTGAATATCGATTTCCCGCAAGGCATCTGTACGGGCATTGTTGGCCTGCCTGGCATGGGCAAATCCACGCTTATGAACTGCATTACCGGAAAGGTGCCCGTCGAGAGCGGCACCATCATCTGGCATGAGGCTGGCGCGCCGCCGCATAACTTGCTCAACCCTGCGTCAGCATTCCCGGCGCCGCCGACGATAGGCTACGTCCCGCAGGATCGGCGAATATTTTCCCAGCTCACCGTCGATGAAAATCTGCATATCGCTATGCGGGCGACGGGGAAACCCGACCCGGCATCAAAAAGTGACGTGTATGCCCTGTTTCCGGAGCTCTATCCGCTGCGACAAAGCCGTGCCTCTGCGCTGTGCCCTGACGACCAGTATCAGCTGGCCCTCGCCAGTGCGCTGGTTAATCGTCCGCGCGTGTTGATTCTGGATGAGCCCATGCATGGCGCAGGGCACGGTTTCGCGCGCAGGCTGGGGCAGTTGCTGGTGCGGTTGAATCGGGAGCTGGGAATGACGGTGCTGTTAGCGGAGCAACAGCTGTCGTTTATCCGCCGGGTAGCGGATCGTTTCTGCATGCTCTATCGCGGGCGTAACGTGGCACAGGGCCACGTTAACGAGCTGGATGACGACCTTATTGCGCACTGGATGGCGCGGGACATAAGGCGCTGAGGTTGAGATAGCGTCCGGTTTCCGCCTGCTCTGCGCCGTCGGCAAGCCACGGGATCTCGCCGAGAAACGGCGCGGGCAGCACCCGCTTCAGCGTCGCCAGATACTCAGCATGACGTTTACCCGGCGCTACCACGTCATTGGCAATCCACCCTGCCAGACGCAACCCGGCCTGCTGCACGGCCTGGGCGGTCAGCATGGCGTGATTGATACAGCCAAGCTTCACGCCAACCACCAGAATGACCGGAAGCTGCTCGGCCTGCACCCAGTCAGCAAATGTCTGCTCGTCGGACAGCGGGGTAAACCAGCCGCCAGCCCCCTCCACCAGCACCCAGTCGGCCTGCGTTTCCAGGACGCGTAACCCGGAAGAGAGCACCGAAAAATCAATCGGACGATCTTCATCGACGCTGACGATGTGCGGCGAGGTGGGTTCAGCAAAGGTATAGGGGTTCACCGCAGAATAGGCCAGCGTAAGGCTGCTGTTACGCTGTAGCGCCAGCGCATCGGTATTACGTAAGCCTTCCGGCGTCATCTCGCTGCCGGAGGCTACGGGCTTATACCCGGCCGTAGTTTTCCCCAGCAGACGCGCCGCCTGCAACAGCGCGGCGCTGGCAACCGTTTTACCGACTTCAGTGTCCGTGCCGGTAACAAAATAACGTTCAGTCACGTTCAATAATCCCATGAAAAAGATGATAAGAGAGCGGGAACCGGCCCCGCTCCTGCGGCCAGGCCAGCTCGAGACGCTGGAGTTGGCCACGGGTAAGGGGTTTCTTCTCCCGTCCGGCGTGCAGGTGCGTCGCGCCTATGCCCTTAAGCGATCGCATGGCGCTTAACGCATCGCTAAATTCGAGGGTGACGGTCTGGACCATGCAGCGATAGCGCCAGCCTGCCAGCGCCTGAGTGACCTGTTGGTGCGAGAGAAACCGGTTGGCGTGCGGCTGCGCATCCACTGCCCTCCACGCCTGATTCAGCTCTGGCAACGAACTTTCCAGCAGGGTGGTAAAGGCCACCGCTCCGCCGGGCCGCGCCACGCGGTATAGCTCGCGTAGGGCCTGCGGCAGGCTGGCGCACCACTGCACCGCCAGATGGCTCCAGACGAGGTCAAACAGCGCATCCTCCAGCGGGATGGCCTCGATATCGGCCACCAGATAACGGTCTGCTGACTGCTGCTGGCGGGCCTCATCCAGCATCTGCGCGGATAAATCCAGCGCCGTGACGTGGCTACCCGTTGCGCGCCAGTAGCGGCTATTGCCGCCAGGCCCGCAGCCAGCGTCGAGCACCTGCGCAAAACGCCCCTCACCGAGCGCGGCCAGCAGCCCGCGGGCGCTCAGGCGTTGCAGCTCATCGTGCTGTGAATAGCTTTGCGCTGCCCGGCCAAACGCGGCGGCAACGGCCTGTTTATTGACAGGAGACATACAGTGCCTCCAGAAGCGTATCGATATCCTGCGGCTCGTGCGCTGCCGTGAGCGTCAGACGCAAGCGCGCGGTGCCTGGCGGCACGGTGGGTGGGCGGATCGCCGTGACCCACTGCCCCCGCTCTCGTAGCGCCTGTGCCAGCATCAGCGCCCGATGGTTTTCACCCACAATCACGGGCTGAATGGCGCTGTGCGAGTCGGTAAGCCGGTAAGGCAGTGCGCTTACCCCCCGGCGAAAACGCTGAATATGGTCGGCCAGGCGCGCCCGGCGTTCAGCGCCGTCTTCGCCGCGGATCACCGCAAGCGACGCAGAGAGCGCCACGGCCTGCGCCGGGGGCATGCTGGTGCTGTAGATCAGGTGCCGGGCGAACTGCACCAGGTAATCGGCCACCGGCTCGCTGCACAACACCGCGGCGCCGCTGACGCCAAAGCCTTTGCCGAAAGTGACCACCAGCAGTTCCGGCCTGACGCGTTGCTGATGCGCGCTTCCGCGCCCCTCCTCGCCGGTGACGCCAATACCGTGGGCATCGTCGACCAGCAGCCAGGCGTTCTGCTGTTTTGCGACGTCATGCAAGGTGGCAAGGGGCGCGCTGTCGCCGTCCATGCTGAATACCCCTTCCGTCACCGCCAGCTGAAGCCCTGAACAGGGTTTACCCAGCAGGACGTTCAGCTGAGAGGCATCGTTATGGGCAAAACGCCGCAGCTGCGCCGGGCTGAGACTGGCCGCTTCAAGCAGGGACGCGTGGCTCAGGCGGTCCGCGATGATGCGGTCGTCTTTGCCCATCAGGGCGGCAATCACCGCCTGATTCGCGGCAAAACCGGAGATAAACAGCAGCGCCCGCGGGTAGCCCAGCCAGTCGGCCAGCTCTTCCTCCAGCGCCTGATGCGCCGTGGTGTAGCCGCTGACGTGCCCGGAGCCACCGCTGCCCACGCCGTAACGATCCGCGCCCTGCTGCCAGGCGCGAACGATCTGCGGGTGCTGGCTCAGGCCCAGATAATCGTTGCTGGAGAAATTACAGAACCGCTCTCCTTCCCGGGAGAGAAAACGGCCTGCACCGTTTTCCACTACCCTGCGCACCCGAAACGCATCCGCCGCCCGCCGCTCGTCGAGCGCGGTCCTGATACGTGCCTGCCAGGTCATTCGGCTGCCGCGTTGTAGAACTGGTCGGTGTCGGCATTAAAAATCTGCTGCTCCAGCTGCTGCTGTTGCTCGTTATCCCCCGCCTGTACCTCGGTCTGGTGTGGGTTCAACCCCAGCTTGCGGAACAGCTGGACATCTTTGTCCTCTTCCGGGTTTGGCGTGGTCAGCAGTTTGCAGCCGTAGAAGATGGAGTTGGCCCCGGCCATGAAGCACATCGCCTGGGTCTGCTCGCTCATCTGCTCGCGACCGGCAGAGAGGCGAACGTAAGAGGTCGGCATCATGATGCGCGCCACCGCGATGGTGCGGATGAAATCGAAGGCATCCACGTCCTCGTTATCCGCCAGCGGCGTCCCTTTTACCTTCACCAGCATGTTGATGGGCACGCTTTCCGGCGGGGTCGGCAGGTTTGCCAGCTGTAACAGCAGGCCGGCACGATCTTTTACCGTCTCGCCCAGTCCCACGATCCCGCCGGAACAGACCTTGATCCCCGCATCACGCACTTTATCCAGCGTGTCCAGACGCTCCTGATAGGTGCGCGTAGTGATGATGTTGCCGTAAAACTCCGGCGAAGTATCGAGGTTGTGGTTGTAGTAATCCAGCCCCGCCGCCGAGAGACGCTGCGCCTGCTCCTCGTTCAGCGTGCCCAGGGTCATGCAGGCTTCAAGCCCCATCGCCTTCACCCCCTTCACCATCTGCTCCAGATAGGGCATGTCGCGGTCATGCGGATTTTTCCACGCCGCGCCCATGCAGAAGCGGGTCGAGCCAGCGTTTTTGGCCTTGCGCGCGGAGTCGAGCACCTGCTCGACTTCCATCAGGCGCTCGGATTCGAGACCGGTTTTATAGCGCGCGCTTTGCGGGCAATATTTGCAGTCTTCCGGGCAAGCCCCGGTTTTGATCGACAGCAGCGTGCTGACCTGAACATGACGCGGATCGAAGTGCTGGCGGTGCACCTGTTGCGCCTCAAACATCAGCTCCAGGAAAGGTTTGTTGAATAATTCAGTGACTTGCGACATCGTCCAGCGTGCGTGGTGAGCCATCGGGCTTCTCCAAAGGGTTTTGTTAATTGTCGGTTCGGTTTATACTTGTAAACCTAAAACTTTTCAAAATGGTTTACAAGTCGATTATGACCCAGGACGATCTCGCCTTCGACAAGCAGCATATCTGGCACCCTTACACCTCCACGACCCGCCCCCTTCCCGTCTATCCGGTAGCCTCGGCCCACGGCTGCGAGCTGCATCTTGCCAGCGGCGAGCGGCTTGTTGACGGGATGTCCTCCTGGTGGGCGGCGATCCATGGCTACAACCACCCGCGACTAAACGCGGCGATGAAAGCGCAGATTGACCAGATGTCACACGTGATGTTTGGCGGGATCACGCATCAGCCCGCGGTGGATTTATGCCGTCGCCTGGTAGCGATGACGCCTGAATCGCTGGAGTGCGTTTTCCTGGCCGACTCCGGCTCGGTGGCCGTGGAAGTGGCGATGAAAATGGCGTTGCAGTACTGGCATGCGAAGGGCGAAACGCGCCAGCGGTTCCTTACCTTCCGCAACGGCTATCACGGCGACACTTTCGGCGCGATGTCGGTATGTGATCCGGACAACTCCATGCACAGCCTGTGGAAAGGCTATCTGCCGGAAAACCTGTTTGCGCCAGCCCCGCAGAGCCGCTTCGACGGCGAATGGAACGAGATGGACATGGTGGGCTTCGCGCGGCTGATGGCGGCCCATCGTCACGAGATTGCCGCCGTTATTCTCGAACCGATTGTGCAGGGCGCGGGCGGAATGCGGATGTACCATCCCGAGTGGCTGAAGCGCATTCGGAAGATGTGCGACCGCGAAGGGATCCTGTTGATTGCCGATGAGATCGCCACCGGCTTTGGCCGCACCGGGAAATTGTTCGCCTGTGAGCATGCGGGGATCGCGCCGGATATTCTGTGCCTGGGGAAAGCGCTCACCGGCGGCACCATGACTCTCTCCGCCACGCTTACCACCCGCCAGGTTGCCGATACCATCAGCGACGGCGACGCGGGCTGCTTTATGCACGGCCCGACGTTTATGGGCAACCCGCTGGCCTGCGCCGTGGCAAGCGAAAGCCTCGCCATTCTGGAAAGCGGCGCATGGCAGACGCAGGTGGCGGCGATTGAGGCGCAGCTGAAGCAGCAGTTAAGCGCGGCGGCGGAGGCGGAATACGTCGCGGACGTCCGCGTACTGGGCGCCATCGGGGTAATCGAGACAACGCATCCGGTGAACATGGCCGCGTTGCAGCGCTTCTTCGTTGACCAGGGCGTGTGGGTGCGACCTTTCGGTAAGCTGATTTACCTCATGCCGCCTTACAGCATTTCTGCGGATCAGCTCCGCAAGCTGACCGGGGCAGTGGTTGAAGCCGTTAACACTTCAGCGCATTTCGCGATTTAACCCCATGCGTTACACTTTCTGAATGAGTGAGTAACGAGGGAAATCGGATGAAAATCATCAGTAAAGATTTGCGCGACGGCGAAAAGCTGCCGGAACGTCACGTGTTTAACGGGATGGGTTATCAGGGGGATAATATCTCTCCCCATCTGGCGTGGGACGATGTGCCAGCGGGAACCAAAAGTTTTGTCGTGACCTGCTACGATCCGGATGCGCCAACCGGGTCGGGCTGGTGGCACTGGATCGTGGCAAACCTGCCCGCCGACACGCGCGTGCTGCCGCAGGGCTCCGGTTCCGATCTGGTTGCTCTGCCTGACGGTGCGATTCAGACGCGCACTGACTTTGGCAAAGCGGGCTACGGCGGCGCGGCGCCGCCAAAAGGGGAAACGCACCGCTATATCTTCACCGTGCACGCGCTGGATGTGGACAAGATTGAGGTCGACGAAGGGGCGAGCGGCGCGATGGTAGGCTTTAACGTGCATTTCCATTCGCTGGGTAGCGCGTCGATTACGGCGATGTATTCGTAATCGTGCGGGCTGATGCCCTCACCCCGGCCCTCTCCCACAGGGAGAGGGAGAAAACCTAACAATTCCCTCTCCCTGTGGGAGAGGGTTAGGGTGAGGGTAAAAATCACAGCACCGAAGGTAACAGCCCCACCAGCCGTCCTTCCTCCAGAAGCTGCATCGCCTTATCAATATCCGGCGCAAAGAAGCGGTCGTCATCGTAGTGCGTAACGTGCTCGCGCAGTTCCTGGCGCGCCTGCTCCAGCAGCGGGCTGGATTTTAGCCCTTCGCGCAAATCAATACCCTGACACGCCGCCAGCCACTCCACCGCCAGCACGCCGCGGGTGTTAGAGGCCATCTCCCACAGACGACGCCCGGCAGCCGGGGCCATCGAAACGTGATCTTCCTGGTTGGCTGAGGTTGGCAGGCTGTCCACGCTGTGCGGATGCGACAGGGCTTTGTTCTCGCTTGCCAGTGCCGCGGCGGTGACCTGGGCGATCATGAAGCCCGAGTTCACGCCGCCGTTGCGCACCAGGAACGGCGGCAGCTGGGACATGTGCTTATCCATCATCAGCGCGATTCGACGCTCAGACAGCGCCCCGATTTCGGCAATCGCCAGGGCGATATTATCTGCGGCCATCGCCACCGGCTCGGCGTGGAAGTTACCGCCAGAAACCACCTCGTTTTCCTGAGCAAATACCAGTGGGTTATCGGACACCGCATTGGCTTCGACCAGCAGCACTTCTGCCGCCTGGCGCAGCTGCGTCAGGCATGCGCCCATCACCTGCGGCTGGCAGCGCAGGGAATACGGATCCTGCACCTTCTCACAGTTGTGATGCGAATCGGCAATGTCGCTGGTATCGGTAAGTACGTGGCGGTACATGGCAGCGGCATCAATCTGCCCGCGCTGGCCGCGCACCTCGTGGATGCGGGCATCGAACGGACGACGCGAGCCGAGCACCGCCTCAGTGGTCAGTGCACCGCACACCACCGCCGAGGCGAACAGATCTTCCGCTTCAAACAGACCGCGCAGCGCGAAAGCGGTCGACGCCTGCGTGCCGTTGAGCAGCGCCAGCCCCTCTTTTGCCGCGAGGGTGATCGGCGTTAAGCCAGCTTTTTTCAGCGCCTCTTTCGCAGGCAGCCACTCCCCTTGCCAGCGCGCCTGGCCTTCACCCAGCAGGAGCAGCGACATATGCGCTAGCGGCGCCAGATCGCCGGAGGCGCCGACGGAGCCCTTCGCCGGGATCCACGGATAAACTTCCGCATTGACCAGCGCCATCAGCGCCTGGATCACGCTCAGACGAATGCCGGAAAACCCACGCGCCAGGCTGTTGATTTTCAACACCATCATCAGGCGGACGATCTCATCGTCCAGCGGCTGGCCAACCCCCGCCGCGTGCGACAGCACCAGCGAACGCTGTAAATTCTCCAGATCGTGCGTGGCGATGCGGGTCTGCGCCAGCAGGCCAAACCCGGTGTTGATGCCGTAGGCGGTGCGCCCCTCCGCCACAATCGCCTCCACGCAGGCCACGCTGTCGTTAATGGCACGGTGGGCGCTTTCATCAAGGGAGAGTGTCACCGGCTGACGCCAGACGTGACGCAGCTGTTTGAGCGTCAGCGAGCCGGGAGTAAGTGTTAACGCGTTCATGCAGGCTTTCCTTGTGTGGCGGGGATCATCGGCAGGTTCAGGCCCTGCTCTTTGGCACAATCAATGGCAATCTCGTAACCCGCATCCGCGTGACGCATCACGCCGGTTGCCGGGTCGTTGTGCAGCACGCGAGCGATACGCGCGGCCGCTTCATCAGTTCCGTCACAGACGATGACCATCCCGGAGTGCTGGGAGAAGCCCATCCCGACGCCGCCGCCGTGGTGCAGCGACACCCAGGTCGCGCCGCTGGCGGTGTTCAGCAGGGCATTCAGCAGCGGCCAGTCGGAGACCGCATCCGAGCCGTCGCGCATGGCTTCGGTTTCACGGTTCGGACTGGCGACAGAGCCGGAGTCCAGGTGGTCGCGGCCAATGACGATCGGCGCGGAGACTTCGCCGCTGCGCACCATTTCGTTAAAGGCGAGGCCGAGTTTTTGCCGCCACTCCAGCCCGACCCAGCAGATACGCGCCGGCAGGCCCTGGAAGTTAATGCGTTCGCGCGCCATATCCAGCCAGCGATGCAGGTGTTCGTCGTCGGCGACAATCTCTTTCACTCTGGCGTCAGTTTTGTAGATATCCTCCGGGTCGCCGGACAGGGCAACCCAGCGGAACGGCCCGATGCCGCGGCAAAACAGAGGACGAATATAGGCGGGCACGAAGCCGGGGAAGTCAAAGGCGTTATTCACCCCCATCTCTTTCGCCATCTGGCGGATGTTATTCCCGTAATCAAAGGTCGGAATACCCATCTTACTGAAGGCCAGCATCGCGGAGACGTGTTCCGCCATGGCGCGTTTGGCCGCCAGTACCGTGCCCTCAGGATCGGTTTCCGCTTTTTGCTGGTAGTCTTCCCACGTCCAGCCTTTTGGCAGATAGCCGTGGAGCGGATCGTGAGCGCTGGTCTGGTCGGTGACCAGATCCGGACGCACGCCGCGCGCCACCAGTTCCGGCAGAATATCCGCCGCGTTGCCGCACAGGGCAACCGACACGGCTTTGCCTTCAGCGGTGTACTTTTTGATGCGCGCCAGCGCGTCATCGAGGTTGTCGGCCTGCTCATCGACATAGCGGGTACGCAGACGGAAATCGATGCGGCTCTGCTGGCACTCAATGTTCAGGGAGCACGCGCCCGCCAGCGTCGCGGCCAGCGGCTGCGCGCCGCCCATGCCGCCCAGTCCGGCGGTGAGCACCCAGCGGCCTTTCAGTGATCCGTTATAGTGCTGACGGCCCGCTTCCACGAAGGTTTCATACGTGCCCTGCACAATCCCCTGGCTGCCGATGTAGATCCAGCTACCCGCGGTCATCTGGCCGTACATGGCCAGCCCTTTTGCGTCCAGCTCGTTGAAGTGTTCCCACGTCGCCCAGTGCGGCACCAGGTTGGAGTTGGCAATCAGCACGCGAGGCGCATTTTTATGGGTTTTGAATACGCCCACCGGTTTGCCGGATTGCACCAGCAGCGTTTCGTCGTTTTCGAGATTCGTCAAAGACTCGACAATCGCGTCATAACACGCCCAGTTGCGCGCGGCGCGGCCAATGCCGCCGTAGACCACCAGCTCGTGGGGATTTTCTGCTACCTCAGGATCAAGGTTGTTCATCAACATGCGCAGCGGTGCTTCGGTGAGCCAGCTTTTTGCGGTGAGCGTGGTGCCGCGCGCGGCGCGGACATCCTGCTTGCGGTATTTATCTGACGACATTGTGTGTTCCTCATAAGGGACAGGTGATGCATTTAGATATACTTGTATAGACAAGCACACACAAGGTCGGATTTAACAAAAAAGATACAATTTTGCTATATTGCGTTAGCGATCACGCTTATAAAACTTATGACATAAAGTGGCCTTGCAACCGGTAGCGATTCCCCGGGAATAGCAGCTTCGCATGCGACACAATTTGCGAGGACGACCAGGTACGACGGCGGATCAGCAGACAGGGATCGTGCTCTTTAATACGCAACAGCTCGCACTCCTGCGGCGTGGCGCGCACGGCTTCCACGATATGCTCCCCTTCCGTCAGCGGGGCGACGAGCGAGAGATACGCATGCGGTGTGGTTTGGGTGTAATCCTGGCTCAGGTAGTCCGGTATCCGCTCCGCGTTGACGCAGCGGTCTTCAATCTGGACCGGAATGTCGTTCTCATAATGCACCATCACCGAATGGAAAATCCGGGTGCCCTCGGTAACGTTCAGCTCGATGGCCTGTTCGGCGCTGGCCAGCGTCTCTTCAAGCACCAGCACCTCGCAGTGGTGCTGATGGTTGCGGGCGGCAATTTCATCGGCAATGCTGCGGATTTCAAACAGCGCCGACTGTCCTTTTGGCTCGGCGACAAAGGTTCCGACACCCTGCAAACGCACCAGCAACCCTTCATCGGTCAGTTCACGCAGTGCGCGGTTGATGGTCATTCGGCTAAAGCCAAACTGCGCCACCAGCTCGGCCTCGGACGGAATGCGGTCGTGCGGGCGCCAGACGCCGGCGGCGATTTTTTCGCTGATCGCCTGCTTCACCTTTTCGTAAAAAGGCGCGGGAGGGCTCGGCTGCGGCAGGGGCGAGCGTGAAAACATCATGACTCCTTGAATGTTGTTATGCCCACCAGTGAGCAATTTGCCAGGCCAGTCGGGCGGCGAGCTTAGCGCCCTGACCGTCCCGATCGTAGTGCGGATTAAATTCCACCAGATCCGCCGCCTGTAGTTTACCGCTTCGGCAGATACGCTCAATCACCGGGAACAGATCCAGCGCCGGGATCCCCAACGCCGCAGGGGCGGACACGGCGGGCATTTCTGCGGCAGGCAGCACATCAAGGTCAACGGTGAGATAAACCCGGTCTGCCTGCGCAAGCACGCTATCCAGCGCGGATAGCGCATCCCGGCGAAAATCGAGATCTTCAACCAGCGTCACGTTCAACCGCTCAGCTTCCTCCCACAGCGCCTGAGTATTCGCCGCACGGCTTACCCCCAGGCAGGCGTAGTGAAACACCCGCGACTGAGACGCGCAGTAGTGCGCCAGCTGGCGGAACGGCGTGCCGGACGTTGCCCGTTCGGCCTTGCGTAAATCGAGGTGCGCATCCAGGTTGATCACCGCAAGGCGATCGTTCGGAAAGGCGTCCAGCACGCCGCGCCCGTGCGCCCAGGCGGTTTCATGTCCACCACCGAAAACCAGAGTACGCATCCCGGATTGCTGGCACGCGGTTATGGCCTCGCTCAGCGCCTGCTGTGCCGCCTCCAGCGCGTGGCCTTCAACATAAATAGCGCCCATATCCACGAGGCGCGCATGACCCTGATGGCTCGCCATATTCGCCAGCGCGCCACGCAACACATCGGGCGCCTGTGCAGCACCGGGCCTGCCCTGGTTACGCTTAACCCCTTCATCACATTCAAAGCCCAGCAGGGCGATGCCTGACGGCGCGGGAGAAAAGTGTTCGCGCTGCTGTATGGTCTGGAAGAGACGTTTCGCGGTGCTGGACTCGGCGCTGTCGTCACGACCCTGCCAGACCTGCGGTGAGACGGGATGCCACAGTTTCATGCTACCTGCCCCCGAAACACGCGTTGATACATAGGATTCCGCCCCGGCTCGTAAACCATCTCAACCGGATGATTCGCCTCCCAGACGACGAAATCAGCCACATAACCGGGCTTTAACTGCCCGTGCGTCGCACCACGTCCTAGCGCCTGCGCCGCATGCCGCGTCACGCCAGCCCAGGCCTCTTCCGGCGTGAGGCCAAACTGGACGCAGGCCATGTTCATTGCCAGATGCAGGCTGGCAAACGGGCTGGTGCCCGGATTGTAGTCGGTAGCCACCGCCATCGGCACGCCCTGCTCTCTCAGCTGCGCCACCGGTGGACGCTGGCGCTCCTGAAGAAAATAGAACGCGCCGGGGAGCAATACCGCCACCGTGCCGCTTTGCGCCATCGCCTGAATACCTGCATCATCGAGATACTCAATATGATCGGCCGACAGCCCTTTATACTGGCTGACCAGCGCCGCGCCGCCGAGATTCGACAGTTGTTCTACATGCCCTTTTACCGGGATCCCGAGCGCGGCGGCGGCCCGGAACAGGCGCTCGGTTTGCGCCGGGGTAAAGCCGACGTTTTCACAAAACACGTCCACCGCTTCAAATAACTCTTTTTGCCACAGCGTGGGCATGATCTGCTCACAGACCAGCGCCAGATAGGCATCCGGATCCTGTCGGTACTCGGCAGGAACGGCGTGCGCGGCCAGCAGCGTCGGGCTGATATCGACCAGATTATTCAGGCTGAGCTGGCGGGCAACCAGCAGCATTTTCTCTTCGGCTTCGGCATTCAGTCCGTATCCCGATTTGATTTCAACGGTCGTTACGCCTTCATTCATCAGCCGCTGGAGTCGCTGCTGCGCCACCGTCAGGAGCGTTTCCGGCGAACTGTTGCGGGTGGCCGTGACCGTGGCGTTAATTCCGCCGCCCTGCGCGCTAATGGTCTGATATGACACGCCGTTAAGCCGTTGCTCCCATTCCGCTGCGCGATCGCCGCCGAACACCAGATGGGTGTGGCAATCGATCAGGCCGGGGGTAACCAGACGCCCGTCGAGATCGACACACTGACGATGCCCGGAGGGGATCTCGGATTCAGGAATAATGGCCAGAATCGTCTGGCCGCGCACAACGAGGGCATGTTGTTCTCTCAGGCCGTAGGGCTCCGCCTCCCCTGTCGCCAGGGTTGCCAGTCGCGCATTTCGCCATATCACATCATCGGGATGAAGCTGCTGCATGTGCCTTCCACTTGTCATGGGTTGTATAGACATTTATTTTCATCTGCCGCCTGCTGTCAACCGCATTGGGGGAAAATGTTATTTATTTGTGATGACTTTCCCGTCGCCTGCGGGCAAAAATGCAACTTTTCCGGTTTTTATCTTCCCGTTTCGCTCAACTTAGTATAAAAAAGCAGGCTATTTCGTCTATCCAGATAAGACTTGCATACCCAGGAGCATTACCTTGAATATTTCCAGGATTTCCCGTCTGGCGTTGGCACTCGCCTTTGGCGTGACTTTATCCGCTTGCAGTTCAACACCACCGGATCAGCAACCTTCTGAGCAGGTTGCTCCGGGCACCGCTTCCCGTCCGATCCTGTCAGCGGCTGAAGCGAAGAACTTCACCCGTGCGCACTATTTCTCGGCGATGGATCCCAATGCAGCCCCGTGGACGCCTTCTTCTATTAACCTGCCGAAACAGCCAGACTTCGTTGTCGGCCCGGCCGGGGCAGAGGGCGTTACACACACCTCTATTCAGGCAGCCGTTGATGCCGCAATTACCAAACACAGCGCATCTCGTCAGTACATTGCCATCCTGCCGGGTGAATACGAAGGAACCGTTTATGTTCCGGCGGCACCGGGAAGCATTACGCTTTACGGCCTGGGCGAAAAAGCGGTCGACGTAAAAATTGGCCTGGCGATTGATTCAGAGATCGACAGCACCACCTGGCGCCATCTGGTGAACCCGGCCGGTAAATACATGCCAGGTAAACCGGCGTGGTATATGTTTGATAACTGCCAGCGCAAGCGTGCCGCCACCATTGGCGTGATGTGTTCAGCGGTATTCTGGTCACAGAACAATGGCCTGCAATTGCAGAACCTGACCATTCAGAACACCCTGGGCGACAGCGTTGACGCAGGTAATCATCAGGCCGTGGCGCTGCGTAGCGATGGCGACAAGGTACAGATTAACAACGTCAATATCCTGGGCCGCCAGAACACCTTCTTCGTGACCAACAGCGGCGTGCAGAATACCCTTCAGAACAACCGTCTGACGCGTACTCTGGTCACCAACAGCTACATTGAAGGCGACGTGGATATGGTCTCTGGCCGCGGCGCGGTGGTATTTGATAACACCGACTTCCGCGTGGTGAATTCACGTACGCAGCAGGAAGGTTACGTCTTTGCCCCGGCCACGCAGTCTAACCTGTTCTATGGCTTCCTGGCCGTGAATAGCCGCTTTACTGCTGCTGGCGATGGCGTGGCGCAGCTTGGTCGCTCTCTGGACGTGGACTCCGCCACTAACGGCCAGGTCGTGATCCGCGACAGCGTGATTAACGAAGGCTTTAACATGGCAAAACCGTGGGCGGATGCGGCGATCTCGAAACGTCCTTTCTCCGGCAACACCGGCACGGTGGATGAGAAAGACAACGTGCAGCGTAACCTGAATGACGCTAACTTTAACCGCATGTGGGAATATAACAACCGCGGTCTGGGTAGCAAAGTGGTTGCTGAGCCGAAGCAGTAAAATGCCTGCTGCCGGGTGGCGGCTGCGCCTTACCCGGCCTACCTCATGCATTAACCGCGCATAAAAAACCTCGCATTTGCGAGGTTTTTTTTCGTCTACGGATCAATGAGCGTTAATCACAACCCACATCGGCCCTTGTCCGACCGCATAGCGTCCTTTCTCTTCCAGTAGACCCTGCACGCCCTGGATTTCATAGAGCGCAATGTGGTGGGATTTCTGCCCCGCCGCAATCAGGTATTTGCCGCTGTGATCGACATTAAAGCCGCGCGGCTGGGTTTCTGTCGGCTGGAAGCCTTCAACTGCCAGAACGCTGCCGTCTTCAGAGACGCTGAAGATGGTGATCAGACTGGAGGTACGGTCACAGGCATACAGGTGACGGCCATCCGGCGTAATGTGAATGTCTGCCGCCCAGCGTGTGTCGGAGAAATCAGATGGCATCATGTCCAGCGTCTGTACGCACTCGATCTGCCCGTTAGGATCGTTCAGCTCCCACACGTCTACCGAGCTGTTCAGCTCGTTAACGACATAGGCATACTGCTGATTCGGATGGAAGACCATGTGGCGCGGGCCTGCGCCTTCCACGGTGGTGACTTCCGCCGGGCTCTGCGCGACCAGATGGCCGTCATCGCTCAGGGTGAACAGGCAGATGCGGTCCTGCTTAAGCGCTGGCACCCACAGCGTGCGGTTATCCGGCGAAATGTTGGCGGAGTGGCAACCTTCTAGCCCTTCTACCACGTCGACGGTTTCAACGGGAATACCGTCTTCCAGGCGGGTGACGCTCACGCAGCCTGCATTGTAGGAGCCGCTGAAGATAAAGTTGCCTTTATGGTCAGTGGAAATATGGGTCGGGCTGCCCGGCAGCGGGGCTTCTGCGGTATAGGTCAGCGCGCCGTCGTCCGGGGAGATGCGGTATGCCAGCACGCGGAATTCCGGGCGTACGCCGACATAAAGAAAACGTTTATCCGGGCTGACGACCATCGGCTGCACCTGGCCTGGCACATCAACAACCTGAACCAGCGTAAGCGAACCTTCTGTATTCAAACGCCAGACATGGATCTGCTGACTTTCAGGACTGGCGGTATAAACGGTTTGTTTCATGAATACTCCTGATTATTTTTAACGGTGAATGCTGAATTGTAGTCCGGGATTTTGCAGGGTTCCGCTCTCGGTGTACCATCCCGACAGACCTTAAATTCAACATTAACCCGGAAGAAAAAATGACCTCGCGAGTGATTGCCCTGGATTTAGACGGAACACTGCTTACCCCTCAGAAAACCCTGCTCCCCTCTTCTCTTGAGGCCCTCAAACGAGCCCAGGAAGCGGGGTATCAACTTCTCATCGTAACGGGTCGACATCACGTAGCCATTCATCCTTTTTATCAGGCACTGGGCTTAGATACACCTGCAATTTGTTGTAATGGCACCTATTTGTATGATTATCAGGCAAAAAAGGTTTTAGCCTCCGATCCGCTTCCCGTTACGCAGGCGCTGCAATTGATTGATTTACTGGATGAGCATGCCATTCACGGCCTGATGTATGTGGACAACGCCATGGTGTATGAACGCCCTACCGGCCATGTGATCCGCACCAGCAACTGGGCTCTGTCTCTGCCGGAAGCGCAGCGTCCGGTGTTCACTCAGGTTTCCTCCCTGCGCCAGGCGGCGGAAGACGTCGACGCAATCTGGAAATTTGCCCTGACCGATGAAGACACCGCCAAACTGAATACTTTCGCAAAACATGTCGAGCATACGCTGGGTCTGGAATGTGAATGGTCCTGGCACGATCAGGTGGATATCGCCCGCAAAGGCAACAGCAAAGGAAAGCGTCTGACCCAGTTCGTTGAATCGCAGGGCGGATCAATGCAGGACGTAATTGCCTTCGGCGATAACTATAACGACATCAGCATGCTGGAAGCGTCCGGAACGGGCGTGGCGATGGGTAATGCCGATGACGCGGTGAAAGCGCGCGCTGACGTGGTGATTGGCGATAACACCACCGACAGCATCGCGCAGTATATTTATACCCACCTGCTGTAATCAGGCGGTTATGGAAACGCTCTTGATTTGCGCGTAAAGCCACAGGCCAGGCTTGATGCCCAGCTCATCCCTGGCCCACGGGCTGATGCGCGCCCACAGCGTTCTGTTGCCTACTTCCAGCTGCACTTCCACCTGGCCGTTATCATCAAAACACTGCGCCACTTTTGCGCGCAAAATATTGCGGATACTGGTTTGCAGCGGCGGTTGCAGGACCAGGGAGACATCCGACGCCTGAATGCGGATCCGTAACGTGGACTGAATCGGCGTATCGATTTTATTCACCCACAAATGCTGATCGCCCAGCGCCAGCGCGGTCATCGCGTAGTGCGGATGGTGCTCCAGCACGCTCACCTTCAGAATGCTGCTCTGCTGCTCCTTTGGCAGCCATGGATGCATAACGCTGCTGCCCCACACCTCCTCCAGATTGCCGAATGCCTTCACCCTGCCCGCTTCCAGCACCAGCACTTTGTCGGCCAGATGTAAGATCTCATCCAGCGAATGGCTGACGTAGAGCATTGGCACATTGATTTCCCGCGCCAGACGTTGCAGATACGGCAGCAGCTCGCGCTTGCGCGGAATATCCAGCGAGGCCAGCGGCTCATCCAGCAGCAACAGTTCCGGGGCGGTTAACAGGGCGCGGCCAATCGCCACGCGCTGTTTTTCACCACCCGACAGCGACGACGGCAGACGATCCAGCAGCGGTTCGATGCCCAGCAGCGCCACCAGCTTATCGAACTGTCCGGCCATGTTTTTTGCCATGCCGTAACGCAGGTTCCCGCGAACGCTGTAGTGCGGAAACAGGCGCGCATCCTGAAACACATAGCCGATACGGCGTTTGTCCGGTGACAGGCAGACCTTCTTCTCCGCGTCATTTAAGACGCGGTTATTTAGCACAATACGGCCAGACTGGGGACGCGTCAGGCCGCTAATCGCATTAATCAGCGACGTTTTCCCCGCCCCGGACACGCCAAAAATGGCGGTGATACCGCTGGCAGGCAGCGTTTCGTTCAGCGTCAGGGTGTGGCTGCCCAGGGTTTGCGTAAAGTTGAGTTCCAGCATCACGATTTCCCCATCCGTTCACGGCTGAGGCGCGCCAGCCACTCAGACACCAGCAGCGAGACCAGAGCGAGCACAATCGAAATAATACACAGCCGGGCCGCCGCACCTTCGCCGCCCGGGGTCTGAATCAGGGTATACATGGCCGACGGGATGGTCCGCGTCTCGCCGGGAATGTTCGACACAAAGGTGATGGTCGCGCCAAACTCACCCAACGAGCGGGCGAAGGCTAACACCGTACCGACGATAATGCCCGGTAACGTGAGCGGAAGCGTAATGGTCAGGAATACCCGCCAGCGGCCTGCGCCCAGCGTGCGGGCGGCCTGTTCTAACCGGATATCCACCCCTTCCAGCGCCAGGCGGATAGCGCGCACCATCAGCGGGAAGGACATTACTGCCGCGGCCAGAACCGCGCCGCGCCAGCTGAAAGCAAAGGTCAGTCCGAACCAGTCGTACAGCCATTCGCCGATAAAACCGCGTCGCCCCATGGAGATCAGCAGCAGATATCCGACCACCACAGGCGGTAAGACAAGCGGAAGATGGAGAACACTGTCGAGCAGGGCTTTGCCTGGAAACTTCACGCGAACCAGTAACCAGGCAAAGAACACCCCAAAGGGCAAACTCAGCGCAACCGCCAGGGAAGAGACTTTCAGGCTCAGCAGCACGGCCTGCCATTCAGGTTCGGTCAATATCATTCGTGAGTCGTAAATCCGTAACGTTTAAAGATCGCGGACGCTTCCGGCCCCTTCAGGTAGTCAACAAAGGCCGTCACGGTCGCATTTTTATGTCCATCAACTATCGCAACAGGATATTCTACTTTCTTATGCGAGTCTTCCGGGAAGGTGCCCACCACCTTCACACCTTTACTGGCGACGGCATCGGAGCCGTAAACGATCCCGAGTGGCGCTTCGTTACGCTCCACCAGCGCCAGCGCGCCACGCACATCTTCTGCGGGAGCCAGCTTCGGCGATAAGGTCTCCCATGCACCCAGTTTTTGTAGCGCTTCTTTCGCATAAATCCCGGCAGGAACATGCTCCGGATCGCCT
The DNA here is from genome assembly GCF_000534415.1 of Enterobacter sp. BIDMC 27. Taxonomy (NCBI): domain Bacteria; kingdom Pseudomonadati; phylum Pseudomonadota; class Gammaproteobacteria; order Enterobacterales; family Enterobacteriaceae; genus Enterobacter; species Enterobacter sp. BIDMC 27. The sequence continues at coordinate 2,271,038 of NZ_KI973178.1, read as the reverse complement.
ACCGCCAGACGGCCACCGTTGAGCAGACGGGTCCAGTCCGTCTGTTTGTTGATGGCGATGTCGTCCTGCTTGCTGTTTGTGGGCGCGACCACCACCAGGCTATTTCCCAGCAGCGTTTCGCGGGTAGCCGTATCAACAGATTTTTTCTCCACCGCGTAATCCATCCATTTCTGATCGGCAGAGATGAACAGATCCGCGGGTGCCCCCGCTTCAATCTGGCGGGCCAGCGTGGACGAGGAGGCAAACGACGAGACCACCTCGACGTTTTTCTCTTTTTTATATACCGCAGCAATATCCTGCATCGCGTTAGTCAGCGACGCCGCCGCAAAGACCGTGATTTTTCCTTCATCCGCCAGTGCGTGGGCGGTGAGTGAGAGAGTCAGCGTTGCCCCTGCGAAAAGGCGTACCCATGAACGTGCCATTTGAAGCTCCTGTGCGTGTCGTTATATACAAATAAATATAACGACATATCGCAGGTGTTCCTAGCGCTAAATCGTACCCATTAATGCGTAAACTCAAGGAACGTTGTAAAAGATATCGGCGGGAAAGGAATAAACTTGAGAGCAAAACGCCCGGGCTGGCCGGGCGTTTTGGAGGAAATCATTGCTGCTTTTTAGGCTGGTCACGACGATGACCAATGTTCGAAAAGACGTTGAACACTTCACCCAGGCCGTAGATGGCACCGAGGATGATAGCCATCACTACTGGCACCATGATTACCGCGAATACCAGACTTTTCAACAACTCTAACATGGTTTTCTCCAGATCTTGTGAACGGCTTATTCTACCCTGAAAAGTAAGAAAAACATCCCCTTTTGTGCGGTGCGCTTTCCGCCCCCGGGCATTTGGGTCACAATAGCCTTTTTACCGGGACACTGTTATGCAGGCCGAAATTCTCCTCACCCTACGACTTCAGCAGAAGCTTTTCGCCGATCCGCGACGCATCGCCCTGTTAAAACAAATAGAACAAACTGGCTCGATTAGCCAGGGAGCCAAAAACGCCGGCATCAGCTATAAAAGCGCCTGGGATGCGATTAACGACATGAACACCCTGAGCGAACACACGCTGGTTGAGCGCGCCACCGGCGGGAAAGGCGGCGGCGGCGCCGTGTTGACGCGTTACGGGCAACGTCTGATCCAGCTCTACGATTTACTGGCGCAGATCCAGCAAAAAGCATTTGATGTGCTGAGCGATGACGACAACCTGCCGCTGGACAGCCTGCTGGGCGCCATCTCCCGTTTCTCTTTGCAGACCAGCGCCCGCAACCAGTGGTTTGGTACGGTGACGGGGCGCGATCATTCGCAGGTGCAGGAGCATATAGAGATCCTGCTCGCGGACGGTACGACGCGTCTGAAAGCCGCCATCACCGCGCAAAGTGGTCAACGCCTTGGGCTGAACGAAGGTCAGGAGGTGCTGGTATTACTCAAAGCGCCCTGGATCAGCATCGCACTCAACCCTGAGCAGGCCGCAGAGGCCGACAACCAGCTACGCGGGCGTATCAGCCACATCGAGCGCGGCGCAGAACAATGTGAAGTGCTGATGACCCTGCCGGATGGACAGTTGCTCTGCGCCACCGTTCCGGTGAACGACGCGACCGAATTAGACGAAGGTGCTGTGGTGACCGCATATTTCAATGCAGACAGGGTAATTATCGCCACATTGTGCTAAGCGCATTGACAACCCTGCTTACACTGAGTATCCCTGACATCTGTTGCTGCAAAAAATGGGATAACACATGTCATCATTGCATATTTCGCAAGGCACGTTTCGTCTTAGTGATACCCGTACCTTATCGCTGCCAGAGTTAACCCTTCGCGCCGGAGAAAGCTGGGCGTTTGTGGGCACGAATGGCAGCGGAAAATCCGCGCTGGCCCGCGCTCTGGCAGGCGAATTAACCCAACTGAAGGGTGAACGTCGGTGCACCTTTACCCGGCTGACGCGCCTTTCCTTCGAACAGCTGCAAAAGCTGGTCAGCGATGAGTGGCAGCGTAACAATACCGATTTGCTCAGCCCCGGCGAAGAAGATACCGGCCGCACGACGGCGGAAATTATCCAGGATGAGATAAAAGATCCTGCCCGCTGTCAGCAGCTGGCGGAGCAATTTGGCATTACCGCCCTGCTTAATCGCCGCTTTAAATACCTTTCAACCGGTGAAACGCGCAAAACGCTGCTGTGTCAGGCGCTGATGAGCGAGCCGGAACTCCTGATCCTGGATGAACCGTTTGACGGACTGGATGTGCAATCCCGCGCGCAGCTGGCAGCGTTGCTGGCGTCGCTTAACCAGCAGGGATACACGCTTGTGCTGGTTCTTAACCGCTTTGATGAGATCCCGGATTTCGTACATTATGCGGGCGTGCTGGCGGACTGTAGCCTGACCGAAACCGGCGAGAAAGCCGTACTGCTTCGGCAGGCGCTGATTGCGCAGCTGGCGCACAGCGAGAAACTGGACGGTATTGCCCTGCCGGAGCCGGATGCGCCTTCAGCACGCCACGGGCTGGACCCTGACCAGCCGCGCATTGTGCTGCGCGATGGGGTGGTTGCTTACGACGATCGCCCTATTCTTAATCACCTCAGCTGGACGGTTAATCCTGGTGAGCACTGGCAGATCGTCGGCCCCAACGGAGCGGGTAAATCCACGCTGCTGAGCCTGATCACCGGGGATCACCCGCAGGGATACAGCAACGATCTCACCCTGTTCGGCCGTCGCCGCGGCAGCGGGGAAACCATCTGGGATATCAAAAAGCACATCGGCTATGTCAGCAGCAGCCTGCACCTGGACTACCGGGTGAGCACCACGGTGCGAAATGTGATCCTCTCTGGCTTCTTCGACTCCATTGGTATTTATCAGGCGGTATCCGACAAGCAGCACAAGCTGGCGCAGCAGTGGCTGGATATTCTGGGTATGGATAACCGGGTCGCCGATGCGCCATTCCACAGCCTGTCGTGGGGGCAGCAGCGGCTGGCATTGATCGTCCGCGCGCTGGTCAAGCACCCTACGCTGCTGATTCTTGACGAACCGTTGCAGGGGCTGGATCCGCTCAACCGTCAGCTGATCCGCCGCTTTGTGGATGTCCTGATTAGCGAAGGTGAAACCCAGCTGCTGTTTGTGTCCCACCATGCTGAAGATGCCCCGTCCTGCATCACCCATCGGCTGGAATTTGTCCCTGACCGCGAGCAATACCGCTACCTGCTGAGCAAAATCGATTAACGCGTGGAGGGCGCTGCCCTCCGCTTTTCAGACAACCTGCAACAATACATCTCTATCTCTTTGATCTACAATGCACTCAGTCTGTGAAAAAGCGCGTGTGAAAACCAGTGTAAACGATACCACTATTTTATCCCATGTCACACTTTTCGCGTCTCTGATATGCTATGGTTAATTCATACCATAAGCCTAATGGAGCGAAATATGCGAGTTCTGGTAACAGGTGGTAGCGGTTACATAGGAAGTCATACCTGTGTGCAACTGCTGCAAAGCGGCCACGATGTCGTCATTCTTGATAACCTGTGCAACAGTAAGCGCAGCGTGCTGCCGGTCATTGAACGCCTTTCGGGTAAACAGCCGACTTTCGTGGAAGGCGACATTCGCAATGAAGCATTGATGACTGAAATCCTTCACGATCACGCGATTGAAACCGTTATCCACTTCGCGGGCCTGAAAGCGGTTGGCGAATCGGTGGCAAAACCGCTTGAGTACTATGACAACAACGTTAACGGTACCCTGCGTCTGATCTCCGCCATGCGAGCGGCCAACGTTAAAAATTTTATCTTCAGCTCCTCCGCGACCGTCTACGGCGATCAGCCAAAAATCCCTTACGTTGAAAGCTTCCCGACCGGTACGCCGCAAAGCCCGTATGGCAAAAGCAAGCTGATGGTAGAGCAGATCCTGACCGACCTGCAAAAAGCCCAGCCTGAGTGGAGCATCGCCTTGCTGCGCTACTTCAACCCGGTCGGCGCACATCCGTCAGGTGATATGGGCGAAGATCCGCAGGGCATTCCTAATAACCTGATGCCGTATATCGCGCAGGTTGCCGTAGGGCGCCGCGATTCCCTGGCGATTTTTGGTAACGATTATCCCACCGAAGATGGCACCGGCGTGCGCGATTACATTCACGTCATGGATCTGGCCGACGGCCACGTGGCGGCGATGCAGCAGCTGGCTGATAAACCGGGCGTGCATATTTACAACCTCGGCGCCGGGATCGGCAGCAGCGTGCTGGACGTGGTGAATGCCTTCAGTAAAGCCTGCGGCAAGCCGGTGAAGTATCACTTCGCTCCCCGCCGGGATGGCGACCTCCCGGCTTACTGGGCCGATGCCACCAAAGCGGATAAAGAGCTTAACTGGCGTGTCACCCGCACGCTTGATGAAATGGCACAGGATACCTGGCACTGGCAGTCGAGCCATCCGCAAGGCTATCCAGATTAAGGATTTGTCATGACGCAATTCAATCCCGTCGATCACCCGCATCGTCGTTTTAACCCGCTCAGCGGGCAATGGATTTTAGTTTCACCGCATCGCGCCAAGCGCCCCTGGCAGGGGGCGCAAGAGACGCCTGCCAAACAGACGCTGCCGCAGCATGATCCGGACTGTTTCCTCTGCCCGGGCAATACGCGCGTGACGGGCGATAAAAACCCGGACTACCAAGGCACCTTCGTGTTTACTAACGACTTTGCCGCGCTGATGACCGATACGCCAGACGCGCCGGAAAGCCATGACCCGCTGATGCGCTGCGAAAGCGCCCGCGGCACCAGCCGCGTGATCTGCTTCTCGCCCGATCACAGCAAAACGCTGCCGGAGCTGAGCGTGGAGGCCCTGAAAGAGGTGGTCAGCACCTGGCAGGCGCAAACCGCGGAGCTGGGGCAGAGCTATCCCTGGGTGCAGGTGTTCGAAAACAAAGGCGCGGCGATGGGCTGCTCCAACCCGCATCCGCACGGTCAGATCTGGGCGAACAGCTTCCTGCCGAATGAAGCCGAGCGTGAGGACCGACTGCAAAAAGCGTATTTCGCCCAGAACGGTTCGCCGATGCTGGTGGATTACACCCAGCGTGAGCTGGCGGATGGCAGCCGTACCGTGGTGGAAACCGAGCACTGGCTTGCGGTGGTCCCTTACTGGGCGGCGTGGCCGTTTGAGACGCTACTGCTGCCGAAAGCCCATGTACAGCGCATTACCGAACTCAGCGACGCCCAGCGTGACGACCTGGCGCTGGCGCTGAAAAAACTGACCAGCCGCTACGACAACCTCTTCCAGTGCTCCTTCCCCTACTCCATGGGCTGGCACGGCGCGCCGTTTAACGGCGAAGAGAATCAACACTGGCAGTTACATGCACACTTCTACCCGCCGCTGCTGCGTTCTGCGACGGTACGTAAATTCATGGTGGGCTATGAAATGCTGGCGGAAACCCAGCGCGACCTGACGGCGGAACAGGCGGCAGAACGTCTGCGTGCCGTTAGCGACGTCCATTACCGCGAATCAGGAGTCTAAAAATGAGTCTGAAAGATAAAACACAATCCCTGTTTGCTGAAAAATTTCGCTACCCTGCCACCCATGTTATCCAGGCGCCAGGCCGCGTTAATCTGATCGGCGAGCACACCGACTATAACGACGGTTTTGTCCTGCCGTGTGCCATCGACTACCAGACGGTGATCAGCTGCGCGAAACGCGACGATCGTCAGGTGCGAGTGATGGCCGCGGATTACGGCAACGAAATTGACGAATTTTCCCTCGATGCGCCGATCGTGACCCACGACAGCCAGCAGTGGTCGAACTATGTTCGCGGCGTGGTGAAGCACCTGCAAAAGCGTAACAAGAATTTCGGCGGGGCCGATCTGGTGATCAGCGGCAACGTGCCGCAGGGGGCGGGATTAAGCTCTTCCGCATCGCTGGAAGTGGCGGTCGGCACCGTGTTCCAGCAGCTTTATCATCTGCCGCTGGACGGGGCGCAAATCGCCCTCAACGGTCAGGAAGCGGAAAACCAGTTCGTAGGCTGCAACTGCGGCATTATGGATCAGCTGATTTCCGCGCTGGGCAAGAAAGAACATGCTTTGCTGATTGACTGCCGCTCCCTCGGGACCAAAGCGGTTCCGCTGCCTAAAGGGGCGGCTGTGGTGATCATCAACAGCAACTTCAAACGCACCCTGGTGGGCAGCGAGTACAACACCCGTCGCGAACAGTGCGAAACCGGCGCGCGCTTCTTCCAGCAGCCAGCCCTGCGTGATGTCTCACTTGATGAATTTAACAAGGTTGCCCACGAGCTGGACCCGGTTGTCACGAAGCGCGTGCGTCATATACTGACGGAAAATGCCCGTACCGTAGAAGCCGCCTCCGCGCTGGCAAAAGGTGACCTGAAGCGGATGGGCGAGCTGATGGCCGAATCGCATGCCTCCATGCGTGACGATTTCGAAATCACCGTGCCGCAAATCGACACCCTGGTTGAAATCGTGAAAGCCACGATTGGCGACAAAGGCGGCGTGCGTATGACCGGCGGCGGATTCGGCGGGTGCGTCGTCGCCCTGGTGCCGGAAGAGCTGGTCCCTGCCATTCAGGACGCGGTGGCTAAACAGTACGAAGCCAAAACGGGCATCAAAGAAACTTTCTATGTCTGTAAAGCATCACAAGGAGCCGGACAGTGCTAAACGAAACACCGACACTCGCACCGGATGGTCTGCCGTATCGCCTGTTAACCCTGCGCAACAGCGCCGGGATGGTGGTTACGCTGATGGACTGGGGCGCAACGTTACTTTCTGCCCGCGTACCGATGCCTGACGGCAGCGTGCGCGAAACCCTGCTTGGCTGCGCATCGCCGGAGCAGTATATCGAGCAGACTGCTTTTCTGGGCGCATCCATAGGCCGCTACGCTAACCGCATCGCCAGAAGCCGGTTTACGCTGGACGGCGTAACGTATTCCCTGCTTGCCAGCCAGGGCGAAAATCAGCTGCACGGCGGCCCGGAAGGGTTTGATAAACGTCGCTGGAAGATTGTGCAGCAAAATGACGGTGAGGTCTGGTTCTCTCTGGACTCCCTCGATGGAGACCAGGGCTTCCCGGGCAATCTCACCGCAACCGCGCGCTTCACCCTGACCGAAGATAATCGCATCGCCATTGAGTACCGCGCGACCGTCGATAAGCCGTGCCCGGTCAACCTGACTAACCACGCCTATTTCAACCTTGACGGTAATCAGACCGATGTCCGCAGCCACAAACTCCAGATCCTGGCGGATGAGTATCTGCCGGTCGATGAGATGGGTATCCCTTATCAGGGGCTGAAACCAGTAAGCGGAAATAGCTTTGATTTCCGTCAGCCGAAAACCATTGCTCAGGATTTCCTGAGTGATGACGATCAGCGCAAGGTGAAAGGCTACGACCACGCGTTCCTGTTGCAGGCGAAAGGCGATCTTTCTCAACCTGCCGCACAGGTCTGGTCTGCTGATGAGAAGTTACAGATGACGGTCTACACCACCGCCCCTGCCCTACAGTTCTACTCCGGTAACTATCTGGAGGGTACTACGGCGCGTGAACATGACGCCTACGGCGCCTGGCAAGGACTGGCGCTGGAGAGCGAGTTCCTGCCGGACACGCCTAACCATCCTGAATGGCCGCAGCCGGACTGCGTGCTACGTCCGGGTGAAGAGTACGTAAGCGTCACCGAGTATCATTTCATTCCGCGCGCTTAATGTCCGGCGGCGCACGGGCCTACGAATATAGGCCTGATAAGCGAAGCGCCATCCGGCAAAAAAGACTGGCCCTCATCGCGAGGGCTTTTTTATCTCCGCCTTGCTGAAAATAGCGGCGATCGCAGACAAAATCATAACCCTGGATTCACATGCATCTTACACTCTCGAACTATTTTCGCTATGGTTAGGGTTAAGCGTTGCTGCTGGCACAGTCACAGCAATATAATGAGAATTGTTATCATTCAAAATGCTTGAGGAGTAAGAAATGGCTAATACTAAGCTTGTCCTGGTGCGCCACGGCGAAAGCCAGTGGAACAACGAAAACCGCTTCACCGGTTGGTATGACGTTGATCTGTCCGAGAAAGGCGTGAGCGAAGCAAAAGCGGCAGGTAAACTGCTGAAAGAAGAAGGCTTCACCTTTGACTTTGCTTACACCTCTGTGCTGAAACGTGCCATCCATACCCTGTGGAACGTTCTGGACGAGCTGGATCAGGCCTGGCTGCCGGTTGAGAAATCCTGGAAACTGAACGAGCGTCACTACGGTGCGCTGCAAGGTCTGAACAAAGCGGAAACCGCAGAAAAATACGGTGACGAGCAGGTTAAGCAGTGGCGTCGTGGTTTTGCGGTCACGCCTCCAGAGCTGAGCAAAGATGACGAGCGCTACCCGGGCCACGATCCGCGTTACGCGAAGCTGACTGAGGCTGAACTGCCGCAGACCGAAAGCCTGGCGCTGACCATCGACCGCGTTGTGCCTTACTGGAACGAAACCATTCTGCCACGCCTGAAAAGCGGCGAGCGCGTCATTATCGCTGCTCACGGTAACTCCCTGCGTGCGCTGGTGAAATACCTGGACAACATGGGTGAAGATGAAATCCTCGAGCTGAATATCCCTACCGGCGTGCCGCTGGTGTACGAGTTCGACGAAAACTTCAAGCCAGTTAAACATTACTACCTGGGTAACGCCGACGAAATCGCTGCAAAAGCGGCGGCCGTGGCGAACCAGGGTAAAGCGAAGTAATATTCGCCGGACATAAAAAAAGCGTGGAGCAATCCACGCTTTTTTATTGCCCGGGACAAACTTAGCCGCGACGCGCTTTAACCGCATCCGCCAACTGACGCAGGATCGCATCGGTATCGTCCCAGCCAATGCAGGCATCCGTCACGCTCTTACCGTAGACCAGCGGCTCGCTGCCCTCCAGGTTCTGGTTGCCTTCCACCAGATGGCTCTCAATCATCACCCCAATCACTGCGCGTTCACCGCTGGCGATTTGCTGACACACATCTGCGCCGACTTCCATCTGCTTTTTAAACTGTTTGCTGGAGTTGGCATGGCTGAAATCGATCATCACCTGCGGTGCCAGACCCGCTTTCTCCAGCCCTGCTTTTACCTCCGCTACGTGTTTAGCACTGTAGTTAGGCTCTTTACCGCCGCGCAGTATAATATGGCAATCGCCATTACCGCTGGTATTCACGATAGCGGAGTGGCCCCACTTGGTCACCGACAGGAAGCAGTGCGGCGCGCCAGCCGCATTAATGGCGTCAATAGCGACTTTAATGGTGCCATCAGTGCCATTTTTGAACCCCACCGGGCATGACAGGCCAGACGCCAGCTCACGGTGAACCTGAGATTCCGTCGTACGCGCGCCAATAGCGCCCCAGCTCATCAGGTCAGCCAGATACTGCGGGGTGATCATATCGAGGAATTCTCCGGCAGCAGGCAGCCCGCTGTCGTTGATCTCCAGCAACAGCTTACGCGCAATGCGCAGGCCGTCGTTGATCTGGAAACTGTTGTCCATATGCGGATCGTTGATCAACCCTTTCCAGCCCACGGTGGTACGCGGTTTTTCGAAATAAACGCGCATCACGATTTCCAGTTCGCCTTTCAGCTCTTCACGCAGGGCGAGCAGACGCGACGCATACTCTTTGGCCGCAGCAGGATCGTGAATGGAGCACGGCCCAATGACCACCAGAAGACGATCGTCGCTACCTTTCAGGATCTTGTGGATCGCCTTGCGGGCATGAGACACCGTGTTGGCGGCATTTTCGGTGGCGGGGAATTTTTCAAGGAGCGCTACGGGAGGTAATAACTCATTGATCTCTTTAATGCGTAAATCGTCGTTCTGATAATTCATCTTCTTTCCGGCTCTGCCATATCTTTAGTAATGAAAGCAATCCTTTCAATCTAACTTGTCGGCCACGAAGTGTAAACGGGCTTTTACACTTCGCGCAGATAATTCCTGGAATTCGCCTAAAATACACAACAAAATAGCGAAAAATGAGATCTGGCCTAAGCTTTTTACTTGTAACGACTGTTTTTAAATATTTATACGCGATTCCATCCTGACATAAATCAGGAAACTGGGATCTTTCGCCACTGAACAAGATGCACTGTTGGAGAATGTTATCCAGCGTAACGATAAGAACAGGAGCACCATGATGAAAATGACGAAACTGACTACGCTTTTCCTGACGGCAACCCTTACTCTGGCAAGCGGTAGCGTACTGGCTGCTGACGCAGGCTCATCCGGCAGCAACGGCGACGCGAATGCCGCTGCCGAAGCAGGCCAGGTTGCGCCGGATGCAAAACAGAATATTGCGCCAAACAATGTTGATAACAGTAATATCAACACGGGCAATACCAACACCGGCGGGACGAACACAGGCACGATGAACCATGAGGGTATGACTACCGACGAGGTTCATAAAAACTCAGTGTGTAAAGACGGGAAATGCCCGGACCCGAATGACAAAGTAGGCAGCGATGCCAATACCAAAACGGACGGTACTACCCAGTAACCTTCCGTAAGGTAAAACAGGGAGAGCGAATGCTCTCCTTTTTTATTTAAGCTCTTAAAAACGCTACACTAAAAATAATAATAAATCAGGAACGATACCATGGCGCACTCCCACTCCCATTCCCACTCCACTGGCGATGAAAATGCCAAACGGCTTCTGCTGGCTTTTGGCGTCACTGCCACCTTTATGATAATTGAGGTAACAGGCGGGCTGATATCCGGATCGCTGGCGCTGCTGGCCGATGCCGGGCATATGCTGACCGACGCTGCCGCGCTCCTGTTTGCTCTGCTGGCCGTGCAGTTTGCCCGTCGCCCTCCCAATACTCGCCACACCTTTGGCTGGCTCAGACTGACCACGCTTGCCGCCTTTGTGAATGCGATTGCACTGGTGGTCATTACTCTTCTTATCGTCTGGGAGGCTTTTCAGCGCTTTCGGCATCCACAACCGATAGCCGGGACGACAATGATGGTTATCGCCATTGCCGGGTTGGTCGCCAATATTCTGGCGTTCTGGATATTGCACCGCGGCAGCAGTGAAAAAAATCTGAACGTACGGGCCGCGGCGCTTCATGTGCTGGGCGATCTGCTGGGTTCCGTAGGGGCCATCGTAGCCGCGCTGATCATTATGGGCACGGGCTGGACTCCCATCGACCCGATTCTTTCCGTGCTGGTATCGTGCCTTGTATTACGCAGTGCCTGGCGGCTGTTGAAAGAGAGCGTCAATGAGCTGCTGGAAGGCGCTCCCACGTCGCTGGATATTGGCGAGCTAAAACGCAATCTGTGTCGTTCCATTCCTGAAGTCCGTAACGTTCACCACGTTCACGTCTGGCTGGTGGGTGAGAAACCGCTTATGACGCTGCACGTTCAGGTTATTCCGCCCCACGATCACGATGCGTTGCTTGAACGTATTCGGCACTTCCTTGAGCATCACTACGAAATTGCGCACGCCACCATCCAGATGGAGTATCAGCCATGTAACGGGCCAGACTGTCACCTGAACGAGGCGCAGTCCGGCCACTCACACGCCCATCACCATTAACGGGAAAGCGCGCGCGAGCCACGCTCACGCGCGCTGTTAATCCACATGCGACTGCCGTTCAGGGCAATGACCGTCAGCAGCATGTACTCCAGCGACATGGCATAAACACCCTGGCGGGCAAAAATCACCACGCTAATGACGTTGATAACCACCCACAGCAGCCAGTTCTCAACGTATTTACGGGTCATCAGGATCATTGCGGCAATCGACAACACCATCATGCAGGAATCCCAGAACGGGAAGGCATCCGGCTGAAGCTCAGGCATCGTCACATTTAATCCCAGACCCGACATGACCGAGACCGCCACGCGCGTCAGGAAGGCAAATACCGGATCAATAAAGACGGTCATAAAGCCGATAGCCACCACGCAGGCCGCGAACCAGGCGATGGCTTTTGGCAACGGCAGCCAGCGGATTTGCAGTTCCGCCTCCTGCTGACTGTTTTGCCGAGACCAGGCGTACCAGCCATAGATATTGGCTGCGAAGAAGAACAGCTGTAGAAGCAGGCTGGCGTAGAGCTGGATCTGGAAAAAGATGATCGCAAACAGCGTGACGTTTATCAGCCCGAACGCATAGTTGCTGATCTTCTCAAGGCTGGCCAGCCAGATACAGAGTAAACCGGCCAGCGTACCCACCGCTTCAATCCACGACAGGTCATAGCCGCCCGCACCAATCGGGATATGAACCAGGATGTTCTGTGTGCTAAAAAAATCCATTTTTTCTCCGGGGCGTAATAAGTTAAGTACGTAGTGTAGCCGCAAAATCCAGCATACGGTTAAGTGGAATTAACGCGCCTTCACGCAGAGCGGCATCCACGTGGATCTCATGCGCTGCGCCACCGTTTTCCAGCCCCTCCGCAATCGCTTTGAGCCCATTCATCGCCATCCACGGGCAATGCGCGCAGCTTCGGCAGGTCGCCCCTTCTCCGGCGGTCGGCGCTTCGAGCAACGTTTTTTCCGGCACGGCCTGCTGCATCTTGTAGAAGATACCGCGATCGGTCGCCACAATGAGCTGCTTGTGTGACAGGGTTTTCGCAGCATGAATGAGCTGGCTGGTTGACCCGACGGCATCCGCCATGTCGACGATGGACTGCGGGGATTCCGGGTGCACCAGAATCGCGGCGTCCGGGTATAATCCTCTCATGCGCGTCAGGGCCTGGGTCTTAAACTCGTCGTGAACGATACAGGCGCCCTGCCAGCACAGCACATCCGCACCGGTTTGTTTTTGTACATAGTTTCCCAGGTGACGATCGGGCGCCCAGATGATTTTCTCCCCCAGGCTGTCCAGATGCTCAATCAGCTCAACGGCGATACTAGAGGTCACTACCCAGTCTGCCCGGGCTTTCACCGCCGCAGACGTGTTGGCATAGACCACCACGGTACGATCAGGGTGGGCATCACAGAAGGCGGTGAACTCATCAATCGGGCAACCGAGGTCAAGGGAGCATTCGGCATTCAGCGTCGGCATCAGTATGGTTTTTTCCGGGCTGAGAATTTTTGCCGTTTCGCCCATGAAGCGCACACCTGCAACCAGCAGCGTGGAGGCAGGATGTTTTGCACCGAAACGCGCCATTTCCAGGGAATCTGAGATACAGCCGCCCGTCTCTTCCGCCAGCTGCTGAATTTCCGGGTCGGTGTAGTAATGCGCCACCATCACCGCATCACGCTCTTTAAGCAGGCGCTTGATTTTCTCACGATAGAACTGTTTTTCATCCCTGCTTAGCGGAGCGGGCTTCGGCGGGAAGGGATAGATTGCGGTTTCGGGATCAAACATCACACTCATTATGGCTTCTCGTTTTACTGGCTTAACAATATTGCCTTTGTTTTGCATGAGATAACAAAAATGAGGCAATGGTGTTTTGTATACTAAACAAGATAGCGAATTTGAGGAAGAATGTCATCGGGAATTGATGCCGGTAGCATCTGTCGGGTGGCGGCTTCGCCTTACCCGACCTACAAGGCACTGGCGAACGACAGATAGCAAAAAGGCGCCTTTAGGGCGCCTTTCAACACTGGTGGGTCGTGCAGGATGACTCGGCTTCGCCTCGCCCTTCGGGCCGTTGCTAAAGCAACGTTATCCTTCACGTTTAATATCTGAGTAAAACATTAAAATTGGTGGGTCGTGCAGGATTCGAACCTGCGACCAATTGATTAAAAGTCAACTGCTCTACCAACTGAGCTAACGACCCCTTGCGGGATGTACTTCAA